>NZ_CP150159.1:927500-4135482 GCF_037963555.1 Bacillus sp. PS196
CCCCTCAAGATGAGATTTCCCATTCCGCAAGGAAGTAAGATCCCTGAAAGATGATCAGGTTGATAGGTCTGAGGTGGAAGTGTGGCGACACATGGAGCTGATAGATACTAATCGATCGAGGGCTTAACCATATTTTTGAATGATGTCACACCTGTTATCTAGTTTTGAGAGAATAAGTTTTTCAAAAAAACACTTGATTTTCTCAAGAATACATAGTATAATGTTAAATGTCACTGAAATTGTCTGGTGATGATGGCGAAGAGGTCACACCCGTTCCCATGCCGAACACGGAAGTTAAGCTCTTCAGCGCCGATGGTAGTCGGGGGTTTCCCCCTGTGAGAGTAGGACATCGCCAGGCAGACTTCATTCCGCAGTAGCTCAGTGGTAGAGCTATCGGCTGTTAACCGATCGGTCGTAGGTTCGAATCCTACCTGCGGAGCCATTATTGGAGAGCTGTCCGAGTGGTCGAAGGAGCACGATTGGAAATCGTGTAGGCGGTCAACTCCGTCTCAAGGGTTCGAATCCCTTGCTCTCCGCCACTGATACTTATACATAATTACAATTGAAAGTCTGGGCCCGTTGGTCAAGCGGTTAAGACACCGCCCTTTCACGGCGGTAACACGGGTTCGAATCCCGTACGGGTCATTATATGATGGAGGATTAGCTCAGCTGGGAGAGCATCTGCCTTACAAGCAGAGGGTCGGCGGTTCGAGCCCGTCATCCTCCACCATTATATCATCGCGGGGTGGAGCAGTTCGGTAGCTCGTCGGGCTCATAACCCGAAGGTCGCAGGTTCAAATCCTGCCCCCGCAACCAAATTTTAAAATGGTCCGGTAGTTCAGTTGGTTAGAATGCCTGCCTGTCACGCAGGAGGTCGCGGGTTCGAGTCCCGTCCGGACCGCCATTTGAATACTTAGGCTCGGTAGCTCAGTTGGTAGAGCAACGGACTGAAAATCCGTGTGTCGGCGGTTCGATTCCGTCCCGAGCCACCACCTATGCCGGTGTAGCTCAATTGGTAGAGCAACTGACTTGTAATCAGTAGGTTGGGGGTTCAAGTCCTCTTGCCGGCACTGTTTTTTCAAAATTTAATGTGGAGGGGTAGCGAAGTGGCTAAACGCGGCGGACTGTAAATCCGCTCCCTCAGGGTTCGGCAGTTCGAATCTGCCCCCCTCCACCATTTATAGGGGCATAGTTTAACGGTAGAACAGAGGTCTCCAAAACCTCCGGTGTGGGTTCGATTCCTACTGCCCCTGCCAAATTTATGACATCTTGAGATTATGGCGGTTGTGGCGAAGTGGTTAACGCACCAGATTGTGGCTCTGGCACTCGTGGGTTCGATTCCCATCAATCGCCCCATATTATCATTGGGCTATAGCCAAGCGGTAAGGCAACGGACTTTGACTCCGTCATGCGTTGGTTCGAATCCAGCTAGCCCAGTCTCACTTTTTATATCAACTGCATATAATGTATTAAGTCCATTAAAAATGCGGAAGTAGTTCAGTGGTAGAACACCACCTTGCCAAGGTGGGGGTCGCGGGTTCGAATCCCGTCTTCCGCTCCAATTACGGCGGCATAGCCAAGTGGTAAGGCAGAGGTCTGCAAAACCTTTATCCCCGGTTCGAATCCGGGTGTCGCCTTCTTATTGCCGGGGTGGTGGAATTGGCAGACACACAGGACTTAAAATCCTGCGGTAGGTGACTACCGTGCCGGTTCAAGTCCGGCCCTCGGCACCAATTTTACTTACATGGTAAGTTGAATTGGTGTTTGTGTTTTATCATTATAACTAATCATATTAATGATCTACATAAGTAGATCATTTTTTTAATGCTTTGATTTATCATAACAAGTTAAGTTCCGAGGCCTAGTATAAAGCGGCTGTATAGCTAGTCTTTCAACACTTTTATTTTATATTTCCATAAAAACTTTTTTGAAATACGTTGACACTTTATGAGATCCATGATATATTTATATTCGTCGGTTAGATACGACGTAAAACTTGCCGGTGTGGCGGAATTGGCAGACGCGCACGACTCAAAATCGTGTTCCTTCTGGAGTGTCGGTTCGACCCCGACCACCGGTATACTGAAAAACCCGTTTCTTAACAGAAACGGGTTTTTATTTTTTATTAAAGAAAAGGAGCCGAGGCTCCTTTTTATACTTACTCAGCGTATTGGTCTAGGATCTCTTCTAGCACCTCTTCTAGCTCTTCTGTATCTTCAAGCTCTGATTGGCTGAAACGGACGCGTACAAGCTGTTCTCCATCATTATACATCTCTTCCAGCCACCCTCGGAGTCCTCTTGCTCTGCGGTCGACTTCGAAAATGATTTCCAAACCGTCTTCGTCTAAAAGGAAAATGAGCTCTAATTCATCAAGCATCTGACGATAATATCCGGAAGTCGGAACGAATTCGAATTCTTGAACGAACGGAAGGCGGCGTCGGAAGTAGGGCGCTTGTTCACAGTCTGCTTCGTTAAGACGGAAGCCCAGGTTTTCGATTGCTTCCAGCACATTTTCAATCCAAGGGTGCGCTTCAACGAAAATGCGGTCATGATCGGATTTATCGATACCGCCTTGAATGTCAAGGTCTGTCACCACGGCAACCTCTACTTTCCCTACAGTCATCGGCGTATCTAGAGGCAGAGTGAATGTGAACGGAAATTGATGCTCTTCACCAGGCTGTATGGTAAATGAACCAGTGACCCGGAAAGAATGAATTGTAGCGTATTTCCGGTGCTCTTCATCGTCTTTTACAATGACATACCGTGTGCTAAGCTGTAAATCGATATAACGGATGTCCTGAGCGATTTTTCCGCCTTTGACATGTACCGTTCCCTGTACTTCTTCTCCTGGAAAATATGCGTCTTTTTCTAAAATTGTATCTACTTTTGCAGCTCCAATTCCGGCACTTGCCGCAAGTTTCTTAAAAAATGACATGTTAGATCTTCCCCTTTTTCTTTTTTCTCAACAGATATACGCAAGAAGGAGGAAAAAAGATTCGTTTGATTCATACTTTTTTCCTATTATTCGTCTCGGCCTAGGGACAGACTAAGAATAATATTGAAAATAAAGGAGTGGATGGAAGTGAATAAAGAAAGTTTGGTTGCAGATGAATTACACAGAATGTTTTTGGCTGGTGAGCTGCAAATCACAGTAGAGGAGGATATAAACAATATTTCCGAAAGGCTGAGAAACGGCGATCTCAGTTTAGACCGATTAAGCGGTGAAGACGCGTTTATAAAAGAAACGGTAAATGAGGCTTTAAGAAGAGTGGAGCAATAAAAAAGAGACGGCATCTCATCTTTGAGATCCCGTCTCTTTTTGTGGTCTTTGCTGTAAGATAAATCTAATCGATTTGATTTGGAATTGCTCACCCGAGCCATCCCTTTTCTAACAGAAGATCTGACAGTTCATCATGGAGATAAACAGTTGTATCTAATTGATCATGCAATGCTCTTCTGATGTGGGGATTTTCGGCTTCTGTTATTGCGACAGTGTATTTGTTAATGCTGGTTTTTATTGTTGTTAACAAATCAAGAATATCTTTGGGACAAAGACTTTGTTCAATGGGAAACCACCCCCTTTGTTTTTTTAGCAGCTCCTGATAAGAAAGTATTTGGCTTTGTTTCTTGCTTCTATACAAAATGCTATAATAAGCAACAAATTTTGTTGGGGGGTGTGATGATGAAGCAGATTATTGCGATGGGGGGCGGGGGTTTTTCGATGGAGCCGGATAATTTGTCCCTCGATCAATATATCCTCAATCAATCAAAACGAGAGCAGCCTCGTATTTGTTTTTTGCCGACGGCGAGCGGAGATTCCCAAAACTATATTCAGCGGTTTTATCATGCATTTCAAACACTGGATTGTGTGCCGTCTCACTTATCTTTGTTTAAGCCGTCATCAACAGATTTAGCTTCTTTTGTTATGGAAATGGACGTGATTTATGTTGGCGGGGGAAATACGCGGAATTTACTTGTGTTATGGAAAGAGTGGGGGCTTGACCAGATTCTTAGGGAAGCATGGAAGAACGGTGTGGTTTTAGCTGGATTAAGTGCCGGTGCGATCTGCTGGTTTGAAGAAGGGGTGACGGATTCAGCCGGACCGCTGACAAGTTTGAAAAGTTTAGGTTTTTTGCAAGGGAGCTTTTGTCCCCATTATGACGGGGAAAAGGATCGGAGACCGGCATACCACCAGCTGATATCTAACAAGTTCTTATGCAGTGGCTATGCAGCGGATGATGGGGCTGCTCTCCATTTCATAAATGATCAGCTGTTTCAGACTGTGAGTTCAAGGTCGGATGGAAAGGCATATCGGGTGATGATGGCTGAACATGAAATAGCTGAAATCCCGTTGCCGGTCAAATATTTAGGGTGAAATTGGCTGAATATTATCTATATTCCTCTTTTTTTCAGATTGATTTTATGATAAGATGAGTGCGAAATCAATAGTTACTGGGGGTGCCCGCTTTCGGGCTGAGAGAGAAGGTAAGCTTCTTAACCCTTTGGACCTGATCTGGTTCGTACCAGCGTGGGGAAGTAGAGGAATTGTTTTTGTTATTGTCTTGCTGGGCAATAATATGTTTCTTTCTGACTGTAACCGGGTTCATTTATATGAATCCGGTTTTTTGTGCTGGTTATGGGCTTGATTTTGTCCTTTCAAACGTAGAAAGGGGAAGGAAAAGGAATGCAAAACAATTCAGTGCAGCAAGCCAACATTTCCATTATGTCAAGTTTTTCAGGCAGCAAGAAGGTATACGTGGAGGGCTCTTCTTCGGACATCCAAGTGCCGATGAGGGAGATTCTATTGAGTCCGACGACGGGATCGTTCGGCGAAGAGGAAAACGCGCCTGTGCGTGTCTATGATACAAGCGGACCGTATACGGACCCTGAAGTAACCATTAATATTCAAGAAGGATTAAAGCCGCTCCGCCAAAAATGGATCACAGAGCGCGGTGACGTGGAAGAGTATGAAGGTCGGGCTATAAAACCAGAAGATAACGGTTATAAAAAAGCAAATCCAAACGTAAGCTACCCAGGATTAAAGCGGAAACCGCTGAGGGCGAAGGCAGGTCAAAATGTCACACAAATGCACTATGCAAAAAAGGGGATCATTACACCTGAGATGGAATTTATCGCCATTCGTGAGCATGTGTCTCCTGAATTCGTCAGAGACGAGGTAGCCAGCGGCCGGGCGATTATTCCTTTAAACATTAATCACCCTGAAAGTGAGCCAATGATTATCGGCCGGAATTTTCATGTGAAGATTAATGCAAATATCGGGAATTCAGCGGTTACGTCATCCATTGAAGAAGAAGTGGAAAAAATGACGTGGGCCATCCGCTGGGGAGCGGATACGATGATGGATCTCTCTACCGGAAAAGATATTCATACGACGCGTGAATGGATTATCCGCAATTGCCCCGTGCCTGTGGGAACTGTTCCGATTTATCAGGCGCTTGAAAAAGTAAACGGCGTAGCGGAGGATTTAACGTGGGAGATTTATCGTGATACGCTAATCGAGCAGGCAGAGCAGGGAGTGGATTATTTTACGATTCACGCGGGTGTTTTGCTTAGGTATGTACCGCTGACTGCCAAACGGACAACTGGTATTGTGTCACGCGGGGGAGCGATTATGGCGCAGTGGTGTCTGGCTCATCATCAAGAAAGCTTTTTATACACACATTTTGAAGAAATATGTGAGATTATGAAAATGTATGATATTGCTTTCTCTCTTGGGGATGGTTTGCGTCCCGGATCAATTGCTGATGCCAATGACGAAGCGCAGTTTGCTGAATTAGAGACGCTTGGAGAGCTGACGCAAATTGCCTGGAAGCATGATGTTCAGGTGATGATTGAGGGTCCTGGACATGTTCCGATGCATAAAATCAAAGAGAATGTCGATAAACAAATGGAAATTTGCAAAGAAGCGCCTTTTTACACATTGGGGCCGTTGACAACGGATATTGCGCCGGGATATGACCATATTACTTCAGCGATCGGAGCGGCGATGATCGGTTGGTATGGGACAGCAATGCTTTGTTATGTAACGCCGAAGGAGCATTTGGGGCTGCCAAACCGTGATGATGTTCGTGAAGGAGTCATTACATATAAGATCGCTGCGCACGCTGCGGACCTTGCAAAAGGGCATCCCGGAGCGCAAATCCGGGATGATGCGTTATCGAAAGCCCGTTTTGAATTCCGCTGGCGGGATCAGTTTAATTTATCTCTTGATCCGGAGAGAGCCCTTGAATACCATGATGAAACACTGCCTGCCGAAGGAGCAAAAACCGCTCACTTTTGTTCCATGTGCGGTCCGAAATTTTGCAGCATGAGAATTTCACAGGATATTCGGGATTATGCGAAGAAAAACGATCTCAGTGAAGCAGAAGCCATAAATAAAGGATTAAAAGAAAAAGCAAAAGAGTTTGTCGATACGGGAAGCAATTTATATCAATAAAAAAAATGAAGATGGAGAATGCTCCATCTTCATTTTTTTAGAAAAACAGAGAGCGTCGAAGCGGAGGAATACTCTGTTCAAAGCGGAAAACATTTTCTGGATCATATTTCGTTTTGACACGGCGGAGGCGTTCAACATTTTCGCCGTAATATGTTCTTGGCCAGTTTCTGATTTCGATATCTGGCCAATTTACGTAGTCTCCCATCGTTTCTCTCGAAAGGGACGTTCTCAGCCCCTCAATCCAGCGGACGTTTTGTCTTTTTTCTCCAGGGGATGTCCAGTTTGTTAAGTATTCCTGGGCAATGATTGCGTCACGATAATAAAATGCCGTTTGGTCGGGAGCGATCCGTCCGGCTGCCCCGCCGAGTGCTTGCTGCCAGACACTGGCGTTTTGATTCGGAGCGTGCTCTAAAAAGTGTTTTATTGTTGAAATCGCACGTTCTGATAATGGCTTTTCAATGAAAGAGCCGGAGCGTTTCATTTTTTGAGGCTGATTGCCTCCCGGGCTGTTAAAAAAGGTTACCGCTTCAATGAATGGCGTTGTTTTTACCATTCCGCTTGTCGGACTTCCTGCTTTCAATAAAGGCTTTAACAGTTTTTTTAACTCTGTTTTTGGCCCGATAAATTGGCCGAGGGCTTCTATGCGGTTTACTTCTTTAGGCCAAAACTCTATTGATGATGTAAGCCGGTCATCTGTATACGGGGCCCAGTGCTGCCACGTGTTAAATACTTCCTCAAAATCATCCCATCCCCATGTAATAGAAAAAATCGACACTTGAGAGATGGGCACTGCTTTAAATGTCATGGAGGTGACTATGCCGAAATTGCCTCCTCCGCCTCCCTGAGACGCCCAAAATAAGTCTGGATGATTTGAACAGCTGACTGTAATCAGATCAGCGCCCTCTTTTTGGTCTGCTACGATCATCTCAAGCTGCACGAGGCTGTCGCAAGTAAGGCCGGCAGCCCTTGTTAAAAGTCCAATTCCCCCTCCGAGAGTTAAACCTGTGAGCCCTACATTAGCAATGGTGCCTGCTGGAAGCGTCAGGCCGTATTGCCAGAGTGTCCGATAGACTTCTCCCAATTCAGCCCCCGCTTCAATATAGGCCAGCTTTTTATCCTGATTCACTGTTATTTTTTTCATTTCGCTTAAATCAATAACAAGACCGTTATTTAAAAGGGAAAAGTTCTCATAGCTGTGTCTGCCGCCTCTAATACGGAAAGGCACACGGTTTTCACGCGCCCATTTCAGCGCATTGAGTGCATCCTGTTTGTTTTGGCAAAACACAATGATATCAGGATACCTTTCTAAGCTTAGGTTAATATTGGTTCTTGCTTCGTTATAGTCCGGATCATCCCGTGTCACGATACGTCCGGTCAATTTTGTCTTTTCCACACTCCCACATCTCTTTCTCTCGTATTCTAGTTTCTCTAGCTTATGCGTCAGGGGAAAAGAGTGTATAAGGAAAAAGCGGGGATGCAATCTGATACAGTGTCAACTCCCTTAAAAAATAGTTGACAGGTCGGTATTGTATGAATTAACATGGTCAGTACAAATTTTTCAAATTTATCGCGCTGATCGGAACACCGAAGGCTCTTATCGTTTAGATAAGGGCCTTTTTTGTATGAAAAAGGAGGGATTATTGATGGGAGTCAAAAAAGAAAAGGGGAGAAAACGATTCAGGAAGCGAAAAACCTACGGGAATCAGATTTTGCCGCTTGAGCTGCTGATTGAAAAAAACAAACGAGAGATTATAAACAGCGCGGAGCTCATGGAAGAAATTTATATGAAGATTGATGAGAAGCATACGCAATGTGTAACTAAATAGAAAAAAACCCGCTGATTACAGCGGGTTTTTGCATTTCTACATTAAGCATCTTTTTTAATCGGCAATCCAAGGCCTTCTGCCACGCGTTTTCCGTATTCAGGATCCGCTTTGTAGAAGTGCTCGATTTGGCGCAGCTTGATTTCTTCTTTTTCTACCGGCTTCATAGCATTAACAATATTTTCAATAAGGCGGGTACGTTCATCTTCACTCATTAAACGATACAGATCACCGGCTTGAGTGTAGTGATCGTTGTGATCGTAGCTTACGCTGTCAGCGATGCCTTGTACCGGATATGCTGCTTGCTTATCCTCAGGTGACTCTTTTGGACCGCCGAAGCTGTTAGGCTCGTAATACACAGATCCGCCGCCGTTATCGTCAAAACGCATTTGTCCATCACGCTGATAATTGTTTACTTTGTTGCGTGCGCGGTTGATTGGCAGCGCTTGATGGTTTGCACCGACACGGTAGCGGTGTGCATCATGATAAGCAAACAGTCGGCCTTGAAGCATTTTATCCGGTGAAACATCAATACCAGGCACGAGTGTTCCAGGTGAAAATGTCGCTTGTTCTACCTCTGCAAAGTAGTTTTCCGGATTTCTGTCTAGAACCATGCGTCCGACCTCGATTAACGGGTAGTCTTTTTGAGACCAAACTTTTGTGACATCAAACGGATCGAAACGGTACGTGTTTGCATCTTCTAAAGGCATGATTTGCACATATAGTTTCCATGCAGGATAATCACCGTTTTCGATTGCATTGAAAAGGTCTTCTGTATGGTAATCAGGGTTTTCACCGGCAATTTTTGCTGCCGTATTGACATCAAGGTTTTTCACGCCTTGTTCCGTTTTAAAATGATATTTAATCCATACGCCTTCGCCTTCGGCATTTGTCCATTTGAATGTATGGCTTCCGAAGCCGTGCATGTGGCGAAGTGTTGCAGGAATTCCGCGGTCAGACATCAGGATTGTCACTTGGTGAAGTGACTCTGGTGAAAGTGACCAGAAATCCCATACAGCCGTAGGGTTTTTCAGGTGTGTTTTTGGATCTCTTTTTTGTGTATGGATGAAATCAGGGAACTTAATCGCATCGCGGATAAAGAATACAGGCGTATTGTTGCCGACGATGTCGTAGTTTCCTTCTTCAGTATAAAATTTAACAGCAAATCCGCGCGGGTCGCGAACTGTGTCAGCAGAGCCAAGTTCACCGGCAACTGTTGAGAAACGGATGAACAACGGTGTGCGTTTGCCGACTTCAGAAAGGAAAGCGGCTTTCGTGTATTTTGTTACGTCGTTTGTCACTTCAAAATATCCGTGTGCGCCTGCTCCTTTGGCGTGAACAACACGTTCAGGAACACGTTCTCGGTTGAAATGGGCCAATTTTTCGAGTAAATGTACATCTTGAATTAAAGTTGGTCCGCGAGAACCGGCAGTCATTGAGTTTTGATTATCTCCAACCGGAGCGCCCCAGCTAGTTGTCAGTTTATTTGAACTCATGTTATCACCTCTTGGAATTTATAAGAACATAATATCATCTCTAAGTAAAAAGTCAATATTATTTTATAATTATTATAAAATAGTTATCTCTATTAATCGATATCTAGTATCGAAAGTGTTGAAAAACCTTGTTGTAACAGATTTTTATGACACTTAATAATTTTTGGAGAAATAATTTTTCCTTCTCTATTTGCGAAACAAGCAGAGTAAGTGATAAACAAGGATATCAAAAATCGTATTTAAAAAAGAGTTGACATATCGGAATAATTTGAATTAACATGTTATTCAAACAAAAAAACAATTGGGCAGCTGATCGGACCGCCGAAGGCTCTCATCTCTACAAGAACAGAGATGGGGGCCTTTTTGTTTTTTTGAAGGCGGGGTTGGCAGAAAGAGAGGGATAAAAGTGGCTGTGACCATCAGCATCAAAGAAAAGGCATTTGTTCAAGAGGGCCGCAAAAACACGGTCTTAGAGAACATAGAATTATCAATCGCACCAGGCGAATTTCTAACGCTTATCGGACCGAGCGGGTGTGGAAAAAGCACCCTGTTAAAGATTATTGCAGGGCTTGATTCTGAATATGACGGGAGTGTGGAAATTAACGGCCGCAGCGTAACAGCTCCGGGTATTCAGCAAGGATTTATTTTTCAGGAACACCGCCTCTTTCCTTGGCTGACTGTTGAGCAGAATATTGCAGCCGACTTGAATTTGAAGGACCCAAAAGTCAAACAAAAGGTGGATGAACTGATCGAGATTGTCAGATTAAAAGGATCGGAAAAAGCATATCCGCGCGAGCTGTCAGGCGGCATGTCACAAAGAGTAGCCATCGCCCGGGCCCTTCTGCGGGAGCCTGAGGTGCTACTTTTAGATGAACCGTTTGGTGCACTCGACGCTTTTACAAGAAAACACCTGCAGGACGTGCTGCTGGATATATGGAGGAGGAAAAAAACAACGATGATTCTCGTGACTCATGATATAGATGAATCTGTTTATTTAGGAAATGAGCTTGCGATCCTTAAGGCCAAACCGGGGAAAATCCATAAGCTGATGCCCATTCACCTGGCGTATCCGCGGAACCGGACGACTCCGGATTTCCAAGCGATCAGACAGAGAGTGCTGTCGGAATTCGAGAAAACAGAAGATTTGGAGTACGCAGAAGGATCAGGGATATAGAAAGGGCGGAAGCGGAAATGAAAAAAGGACTCATTGTATTGGTTGCCGTTATTTTTCTGCTCGCAGGCTGTGGAGCAAATGGAGCCAGCGGTGACCACAAACAATTGAAGGAAATTCGTATTGGTATTCAGCAAAGCTTAAGCCCGCTTTTGATCGCAAAAGAAAAAGGCTGGTTCGAAGATGCATTTGAAAAAGAAGGCATCAAAGTGAAATGGGTGGAGTTTCAAAGCGGTCCGCCCCAATTTGAAGGCCTTGCGGCAGACAAACTTGATTTTTCTCAAGTCGGTAATTCGCCTGTGATCGCTGGACAGGCGGCAGGCATTGACTTTAAAGAAATCGGTTTGTCTCAGGACGGCTTGAAAGCAAACGGCATCCTTGTCAATCGAAACAGCGGCATTCAAGACGTTAAGGACTTAAAGGGGAAAAAAATTGCAGTCGCCAAAGGCAGCAGCGGGTTTGATTTTTTGTATAAAGCGCTTGATCAAGTGGGGTTGTCAGCTAATGATGTGACAATTATTCAGCTTCAGCCTGATGAAGCAGCTTCCGCATTTGAAAACGGATCTGTTGATGCCTGGTCCATTTGGGAGCCGTACTTGTCCTTAGAAACAATGAAACACGGAGCAAAAATCCTTGTGAACGGAGAAAGCACAGATTTATATTCACCGGGTTTTACTTTAGTAAGAACAAAGTTTTCAGAAGAGCATCCAGACGAAGTGGTCCGTTTTCTGAAGGTGTTTAATAAAGCCGTTGTATGGCAAAAGGAACATCTGGATGAAGCAGCGGACTTGTATTCTGACATTAAAGATCTCGATAAAAAGGTCGTCGAAAATGTGCTGAAAAATACTGAACCTCTGAATGAGGTCATCAGTGACGACATTGTGAAAGCGCAGCAGGAAACAGCAGATTTTCAATTTCGAACAAAGGCGATAGATAAGAAGATTGATGTGAAGGATGTTGTCGATAACACTTTTATCAAAAAAGCATTAGAGGAACATTCCTCAGGAGGTGATCAATGATGAAAGCAGAGGCTGCGGGCTCGCTGCCCAAAACGAATGCGGAAGCGGTGCGAAAAAAGCCTGGAAGGAAGAGATACGGCTGGATGAAGGGGCTTTTACTGCCCGCTGTCATCATTGCCATCTGGCAGGTCATCGGCGGGCTGGGGGTTGTGTCCGCTACAGTGCTGCCTACACCTGTTACGATTGTTCTGACCTTTAAGGAGCTTATTTTGTCCGGCGAACTGTTCGGCCATCTGCAAATCAGCATTTATCGGGCGGCACTTGGTTTTTTGCTTGGCGCGGGGCTTGGATTGATGATCGGGATTTTGGCCGGATTCTCCAAACGGACGGAGCTGTATCTTGATCCGTCGTTGCAAATGCTTAGAACCGTACCTCATCTGGCCGTCACGCCGCTGTTTATTTTATGGTTCGGATTTGACGAAGTATCTAAAATTTTGCTGATTGCGCTCGGTGCCTTCTTTCCTGTCTATATCAATACGTTTAACGGCATCCGCGGGGTTGACGCGAAGCTGTTTGAAGTCGCCCGGGTGCTTGAATTTAAATGGCATCAGCAGATATCCAAAGTGATATTGCCGGCAGCCCTGCCCAATATATTGCTAGGCATTCGCTTATCGCTCGGCATTGCATGGCTCGGGCTCGTTGTGGCAGAGCTGATGGGCTCAAGCTCGGGAGTCGGCTATATGATCATGGATGCGAGACAGTTTTCACAAACGAATAAAGTCTTTGTAGGGATTATCATTTTTGCAGTGGTTGGAAAGCTGACGGATTCCTTCGTCAGGCTGCTGGAACGAAAGCTGTTAAAGTGGAGAAACAGCTACGAAGGATAAAAGATATAAAGGGGAGATGAATATGGAAATTCTTTGGTTTATACCGACTCATGGAGACGCGAGATATTTAGGATCTGAAAGTGATGGACGGACTGCGGATCATCTTTACTTTAAACAAGTCGCCCAGGCGGCAGACAGGCTGGGATATACAGGAGTTCTTCTGCCAACGGGAAGATCGTGCGAGGACCCGTGGCTTACAGCGTCGGCACTGGCGGGAGAAACAAAGGACTTAAAGTTTTTAGTCGCGGTAAGACCTGGTTTAATGCAGCCTTCTCTGGCAGCCAGAATGACATCCACCCTAGACCGCATTTCAGACGGCCGGCTGCTGATCAACGTTGTGGCAGGGGGCGATCCGTATGAGCTGGCAGGCGATGGCCTGTTTATCAGCCATGATGAGCGCTACGAGGCAACAGACGAATTTTTAACCGTTTGGCGGAGACTTTTGCAGGGAGAAACGGTTTCCTATGAAGGAAAGCATATAAAAGTGGAAAACAGCAATCTGCTTTTCCCGCCGCAGCAAGAGCCGCATCCGCCCATCTATTTCGGTGGTTCGTCACAGGCTGGAATTGAAGCTGCCGCAAAGCATACAGACGTGTACTTGACATGGGGTGAGCCGCCTGAACAAGTAAAAGAAAAGATAGAAAGAGTCAAAAAGCAAGCGGCAAAAGAAGGGAGAACCGTTCGATTTGGCATTAGGCTGCATGTCATTGCCCGTGAAACTGAACAAGAGGCATGGGAAGCGGCAGAGCGCTTGATCAGCCACTTGGATGATGACACCATTGCCAAAGCGCAGGCAGCTTTGAGCCGTTACGACTCTTCAGGCCAGCAGCGGATGGCCGTCCTTCATCAAGGCGATCGGACGAAGCTTGAAATCAGCCCGAATCTGTGGGCGGGGATCGGCCTGGTCAGAGGAGGGGCAGGAACAGCTCTTGTCGGTGATCCGCAGACGATTGCCGACCGGATAGCGGAGTACCAGGCACTCGGCATAGAATCGTTTATATTCTCCGGCTATCCGCATTTAGAAGAAGCGTATTATTTTGCAGAGCTTGTATTTCCGCTTTTGCCGTTTGAAAATGATCGGACGAGAAAGCTTCAGAACAAAAGGGGAGAAGCGGTAGGAAACACTTATTTTGTCAAAGAGAAAAATGCATGAGTTTAACTAAAATACAGCCCCCCGAACATGGTATGATATTCAAAAAAAGGGGGCTTTTTTTCTGAAAACATTGAGAAGCGCGGCAGTCATTTGCCTCATAGCTATGCTGTCAGCATGCGGACATTCAAAACAGATGGAAATCAAAGCGGCGGACATATCAGATCTTGAAAAAAACAGAATGGATGTCGCAGCTTCACAGGCATTCACTGCCGAAGCCGTCAATATCGGTGAAGGTATTTCTTCAGCTGACATGTACATCGAACATTATCAAAAGGGAAAGCTTGTTGAGAGGTTTGGACCGGTTCGTGCAGATTATTCAGAGGAAAAAACTGATACCATACAATTTGTTTATTTTGAGAATGAAGAGGGGGAAGGAAAGAATAAACATACCACCATTCATTTTGGCATTGTGGATAAACAGGGAACTATAGCGGCTGATTCATCGGTGAAACGCGACGATAGCACAACACAGGAAATGACTCAGAATATTTCATCGCCGGAACCGATTACTTTCGAGAAGCCTGCTTTGATCGGCAGCAGTATTAGAGGGACTGACGAGACAATGCACACCTCTGAACATAAAAAAGAGCTCATTAAGCATCAAGATGCGTTACTGTATTATGTGGAATTGCATCATTAGAATGGGCGGCTTCAGGCCGTCTGTTTTACAAAGCGGTATGCTTGCTTTTTTGAATGGTGCATGATACATTTTAAATCGTAACAATTTCGATTTAAAGGGAGGCTATGTGACTTGGCTAAAAAATCAAAAGTGGCAAAAGAGTTAAAACGCCAACAGCTTGTTGAGCAATACGCTGGTATTAGACGCGAGTTGAAGGAAAAAGGAGATTACGAGGCACTCAGCAAGCTGCCAAGAGATTCAGCACCGGGAAGGCTTCACAACCGCTGCATGGTAACGGGGCGCCCGAGAGCATATATGAGGAAGTTTAAAATGTCCAGAATCGCTTTCAGGGAGCTGGCCCATAAAGGCCAGATTCCCGGTGTGAAAAAAGCAAGCTGGTAAGAAAAAACTCCGGCCGATTACAGCGCGCCGGAGTTTTTTTCGTTTTTCTTGAAAGAGATGACGTAGGAAAGGTGCTGGATGATCATGATGATAAACACAATAATAATAGGGAAAAACGGAATGCGCGATTGAAATAGCGGATAAAAAATGAGAAGAACCGCTGCGGCAGGCAGCGAGAAGTAGACAGCGATATATGACGCGCGACATGCTTTTGCCGTCATCATCTGCTCTCTTTCATCCTGCTCTTCAAACTCATCAGGCAGAAGTAGCTGCTTTCTGGCAGGGCGGCTTTTTTTCTGTAAGTACAAATAAACCGCAGACGCCGCAACAAACAGAATAAAGGGGGTGAGGTTTAAATCAAATACCATCCCGCCGCTCTTTGTGCCGAAAAAAGATGCTATGCCTTCTGAGGCTTCAAAGTATGAAATCAGCGCCCAGCATGCAAGGCCAAATAAAACAAGGTGAAAAGCTGCTTTTGTTTTCATGCTCATCTTAGTTTTCCTCCTCTAACCAAAAGACATCCTCCATTTTCATGGAGAAGGCTTTGCAGATTTTCAGTGCTAACAGCAGTGAGGGAACATAATCGCCTTTTTCAATCGCTGCCACAGTCTGTCTTGTGACGCCGACCGTTTCTCCGAGTTTTTCCTGAGAATAGCCGAAGCGTGCCCTCAGCTCTTTTACTTTATTTTTCATCATGACGTCTGTCCCCTTCACAATCTCGATTGATTATATTGTATAGTATACTTAACATTATGTAAATGGTACTTAACAACTTTACAAAAAGATAACTTTTTTTCGACAAAATTTTTATATTCCCTTGACGAAAAATAAATAAACATGTAATATAAAAAAAGTCAGAGCGGTACTGTTGCTGACAATCACAAATGCGGGTGTAGTTTAGTGGTAAAACCTCAGCCTTCCAAGCTGATGTCGTGAGTTCGATTCTCATCACCCGCTCCATACATACGTTATTAACGCAGTGTTTCGTTTCTCAGATAAACGAAGTATTGCGTTTTTTTATGTGAAAAAGAACACGGTATTCGTGTTCTTTTACGTAAGCCAATGTACTGTATGGGTGCCGCCGTGAATTTGTTCAAACATTTTCGTTAATGATGATAAGAGGTTAACAGCGCTGCTTTTCTCAATCGATGGCGGGAAAAAAATGATTTGCAGCATATTCTTAGTCTCGTTTGAAACGGGATAGTGGTTGACGCTGTTTTTGAAATCGCCAAAAATGCCGTTTTCATCAGAGAAAAGCAGTATGTTTTCTTTTTCTCCCAATGAGATCCGGACCGGCTCATGAAGCTTTCCGGCATCATAAATCATAATAGGCAGAGAATATTTTAATGCGAAAAAATCGATTGTGTCATGGGCCGAGTCTTTACTTTCCATGAATTGTTCCTTGGATATCGGGACCAGCATGTCCTCCATTGGGGTTGTTTCTCCCTCAAATGAAGGGTTAAGCTGTTTAAAGAGTTTCTGCCATTCCTTGACGAAGGATTCATCGGATATACCGCCGTCCGCATAGTCGAAAAACAAGGATTCTTGAAACAGGCGGAGTCTGCCTTTCAGCATTTGCGGTGAGGAGCCGACTTCGATATTCTCATAAATGACAGCAGCTGCATGTAAGCCGGCCGCACGTTCAGTAATAACAGAATCAAGTTTGATATTCACTAGCATTCACTCCAGTTACGTGATATCAACCTATTATAAACGCTGTATCGTTTTATCACAAAGAAAGGAGGCTGTGCAAAACATGAACGTTTATCAGCTCAAAGAAGAATTAATTGAATACGCGAAAAGCATTGGCGTGGACAAGATTGGTTTTACGACCGCTGATACTTTTGACAGTTTAAAAGACCGTTTGATTCTTCAAGAATCACTCGGCTATCTCTCCGGCTTTGAAGAGCCGGATATCGAAAAAAGGGTGACGCCGAAGCTTCTTTTGCCGAAAGCGAAATCAATAGTGGCAATTGCTCTCGCATATCCTTCCAGAATGAAGGATGCGCCGAGAAGCACGAGAACTGAGCGCAGGGGCATTTTTTGCAGAGCCTCCTGGGGAAAAGACTATCATGATGTGCTGAGGGAAAAGCTTGATCTGCTGGAGGATTTTCTAAAAAGCAAGCATGAGGATATCAGAACGAAGTCAATGGTTGATACAGGTGAATTGTCTGATCGCGCCGTTGCGGAACGTGCCGGAATTGGATTCAGTGCGAAAAACTGTATGATCACAACACCCGAGTATGGCTCTTATGTGTATTTGGCGGAAATGATCACAAATATCCCTTTTGAGCCTGATGTGCCGATTGAAGATATGTGCGGGTCCTGCACGAAATGCTTGGACGCCTGTCCGACGGGAGCACTGGTTAATCCCGGGCAGCTTAATGCGCAGCGCTGCATCTCTTTTCTGACCCAGACAAAAGGATTTTTACCTGATGAATTCCGGACAAAAATCGGAAACCGCCTGTACGGGTGCGATACGTGCCAAACGGTATGCCCTCTCAATAAAGGGAAGGATTTTCATCTTCATCCGGAAATGGAGCCTGATCCTGAGATTGCCAAACCGTTATTGAAGCCGCTTTTGACCATCAGCAATCGGGAATTTAAGGAGAAATTCGGGCATGTCTCAGGTTCTTGGCGCGGAAAAAAACCGATTCAGCGAAACGCCATTCTCGCGCTTGCGCATTTTAAGGATGCTTCCGCACTGCCTGAATTGACGGAACTGATGCACAAGGATCCGCGTCCTGTCATCAGGGGGACAGCCGCATGGGCAATCGGAAAAATCGGAGACCCCGCATACGTGGAAGAGCTTGAAAAAGCGCTGGAAAAAGAGAAGGATGAAGAGGCAAAGCTGGAAATTGAAAAAGGAATTGATTTGCTAAAAGCTTCAGGCATGACTAAACAAGGCTTGTCCTGACATACGTATAGAGCAGAAGGAAAAAACACTTGAGATCATCCAAGTGTTTTTTCTCTATAAAAAAGTATGGCGGGTGGGGTGAGCTTGAAGCACATTTTAGAACAATTAGCGGAGGAGCGGCTGGGCTTTCTGGTTAACGGGCATGCTATGAGACAGGAGTCTCAAGTCGGAGACCTTAAAGTCATGGAGCGTAAGAAAAAGCTTCTGGAAAAACGTAAAGTTGACATCATAAAAGCGAAAGCAAAGGCCGTGATTAATCATGTGCGGGTTGAGGATGACGGAACGACCTGCCTTTCGTATACCATCCATTACGAATACGTGTGTAAGGAACAAGATGACAGCTTGTATATAGAAGAGCACATAGAGGAGCGAATGGCTTTCCTGTATGATCACATTTTGATTAGTGATCAGGAAATTGCGAAAAAGCCGGCTGGATTTCATGAAGGGACCAGTATTATTGACTATTCTGAAGCTGAAGAGGAAAGAGAAGCGTTTGGCAGGGCTTTTCAATACGATCGTCTCGGCGCTGTCCAATATGCCGAGAAATTTTGGAACAAGCGCAATCCTGCTTATAAAAATTTCAGCGATAACTGTACAAATTTTATTTCTCAGTGTCTTCATGCAGGAGGCGCGCCGATGCGCGGTCATCCGAACAGGGGATCAGGCTGGTGGATGAAACAAAGCTCATGGAGCTACAGCTGGACGGTGGCTCACTCTATGAAAATGTATTTGTCGAATTCAAAGGCCGGACTGCGTGCGGTGCGGGTGAAATCAGCGGAAGAACTGATGCCGGGCGATGTGATTTGCTATGACTTCGAAGGAGACGGCCGGTTTAATCATACAACGATTGTCGTGGCGAAGGACAAAGGCAATATGCCGCTTGTCAACGCCCAGACTTATGACAGCCGGATGAGGTATTGGTCATATGAGGATTCTACGGCATACACGCCGTCAATACGATATGCCTTTTTTCATATCGTTGATGATACGACAAAAGAGTAATTAATGTTATAATGATGGGCGGATAAGAAAAACAGAGGTGAACATTGTGGCATTACATGTCGTTTTATATCAACCAGAAATTCCCGCTAACACAGGGAATATTGCACGTACTTGTGCAGCAACCAATACAACGCTACACCTGATTCGTCCGCTCGGCTTTTCAACGGATGATAAAATGCTGAAGCGTGCCGGACTCGATTATTGGGAGTTTGTTAACGTTGTGTATCATGATTCGTTAGAAGAATTGTTTGAGGCATATGAAAAAGGCCAGTTTTTCTTTATTACAAAATTTGGCCAGCAGCCTCATACATCATTTGATTACACTGATCTTGACGAGGATTATTTCTTCGTGTTCGGAAGAGAAACAAGCGGTTTGCCAAAGGATTTAATTCAAAATAATATGGACCGCTGCCTGCGTCTTCCGATGACAGAGCACGTCAGATCGTTAAATCTGTCCAATACTGCCGCGATTCTTGTTTATGAAGCGCTGCGCCAGCAAAATTACCGTGATTTAAAATAGTGAAAAAACCCGCTCATCGATGATGGGCGGGTTTTTTTGCGGATGTTGAAATGCTTTGTTTCGTTTTTGGGCTTAACAACGTAACAGTGTTATGTTACAATGTACCCAACAAAGGAGCTGGACTTATGGAAGAACAATTAATCTCTAAAAAAGAATTACTTGAAAGAACATCGATTTCATACGGTCAGCTGTATCGATGGAAGCGGAAAAACTTAATACCTGAGGAATGGTTTATTCGTAAATCCACATTTACAGGGCAAGAGACGTTTTTTCCGAGAGAGGAGATTTTAAAACGTATATCAATGATTCAAAAGATGAAAGAAAATTTGTCTTTGGATGAAATGAGGGAAATGCTGTCGCCGAAAATGAAGGATGTCAGCATGACCGCTGATGAATTGCTTCATAAAGGTTTGGTTTCAAGGCCTGCTCTTGAAGCCTATTCAGAAGACGGAGGAAGTCCGGTTTTTTCATCCAGCGATTTGCTTTCGCTATATGTGCTTGAGGGACTGCTGCAGTCTGGAAATGTCAGCCTTGCAGAAGCAAAAATGGCTGCAGAGGTATTAAAGAAGCATGATAATGAAGAGATTGAAAAACAGACGGAGCTGATTGTGCTCCGCAAGCTCGGTGTCACAACTTGTTTTATAGCGGCTGCGGCGGACAGCATTTTGTTTGAATCATCCGTAAAGGTTGTGGAACGGGTAGATTTATTAAAAGCTTCAGAGGAATTAAAAACAACATTTATGCAGGAGGGCCATCGATGGATGTAGTGGAAAAGCTGGTGATAAACGGATCAGGAAGTTCAAAGGGAGGAACATTTCAATCTGTTGAGATTAATGGCAGCGGGACAGTGGCCGGGGACGTGGAGTGTGATACTTTTTCTTTTAATGGAAACGGAAAAGCGGACGGCAGCGTCAAAGCGAAAGCGGTAACCATCAGCGGTTCAGGAAAGATACATGGAGACGTTGAAGCAGAATCTATCCGGATGAATGGCACTGGTTTTATTCAAGGAGAGGTATCTGCAAAACAATTGAAAATCGCTGGATCATCAACATTTTGCGGCACTGTCAAGGCTGATGGAATTGACATTAGCGGAAAAGCTGTCATGGAAGCAGATTGTGAAACAGAAACCTTTCAATCAGAAGGGAAATGCAAAATCAGCGGGCTTTTAAATGCAGACCAGGTGATCATTAAGCTTTCTGCAGGGGAAAGCTATGCGCGGGAGATCGGCTGCCGCCATCTTCAAGTGACCTGCAGAAAAGGAATGCTGACATTGCTCAGATTGATGCCGCAGCCTGTTCTAACAGCAGAGCTGATCGAAGGTGACGTGATTGAATTGACAAATACAAAGGCGAAAACCGTGCGCGGTAATAAAGTGGTCATCGGCCCGGATTGCCAGATTGAAACTGTCGAATACAGCGGGGACTATACCTGTGATCCAAGCGCATCGGTTGAAACATCCACAAAGTTGTAAGGAGGATCGTAATGGAGACAACAAAACTGGGAAATTTAAAATTATATGGCGCTGGGCATGCCGCAGGAGGCGCGTATCACAATGTCAGCATCAAAGGAGAAGGTGTAGTTGGAGAAGGGCTGTCTGCTGTAGGCTGCCGCATATACGGAACGGGCCTTTTTCTCGGAAAAGCAGAGACTGAGCGGCTGCGTGTGCTCGGAGAAAGTGAATGTAAAGGCGATCTGACAGCCGGCAAAATCAATATATATGGGACAATGAAAGTCAGCGGCTCACTTCAATTTGATCGATTCAATCTGAAAGGCCAGACTGAAATTGGCGGGAATATGACTGGAGAATCCTGCGATGTGAAAGGGAAGCTTAGCGTAAAAGGTGATTGTGAAACAGAAATGTTCCATGTCACAGGCTGTGTTGATGTATCGGGGTTATTAAATTCGGGTGAGATCAAGCTGGGATTGAGCCATGATATAAGCCATGTGCAGGAAATCGGCGGAACAACAATTACAGTGAAAAGACGCGCGAGTTTTTTTAATCGGAAGAAAGTGAAGCTGATCGCCGATGTCATAGAAGGCGATCGGGTTTATTTGGAGAATACCGAAGCGGCAGTCGTCAGGGGAAAAGAAGTGATCATCGGGCCGGGATGCAGTATCGGAACAATTGAGTACGAAAACAAATATGAATGCGATCCGCATTCACAGATTAAAGAAAAAACAAAACTGTAAAACATTGTTCTGTTATACAAAAAGGGTGCTCTTTCAGGAGCACCCTTTTTTATTCTTTTCCAGGCTTGCTTTCGTATCCTGCGGTAAAAATTGATACTAAAAAAGTGACAATGACACCCATCATGATGATTGTTTTCACCGTCTCTCCCCCTCTTCAATTTTTCCGTGCTGTCCGAGTCTGGATGATTCTGTATTTTTCTTTATTATGAACGGTCGCAGTCTGCCTTGTCAACGATGTATAAGTATCTTTATTTTTAAGAAACCAAAGCATGTATCACGGGATGGCGGCATAGATTGTATCAAAGTACCTTATTTGCATAGTGTATCAAACATGATAGAGGAGGTCCTTATGGATATATTAAAGAAAATTGAAAAGTACAGAGAGGAAGAGCAGCGGCTGAAATGGGAAGGAACTTTCGCCGATTATTTGGAGATTATTAAAGAAAATCCGATGGTCGCGCAATCTGCTCATTCTCGAGTTTTTAATATGATAAAAGACAGCGGGATAGAGGAGATTGACGGACGCAAGAAGTACAGTTTTTTTGACCGCGAGCTGTTCGGGCTTGAAGAATCTCTGGAGCGTCTTGTGGAAGAGTATTTTCATCCGGCTGCCAAACGTCTAGATGTCAGAAAGCGGATTCTATTGCTGATGGGGCCTGTGAGCGGCGGTAAATCCACGCTGGTCACAATGCTTAAAAAAGGTCTCGAAGCGTACACGCTGACAGATAATGGCGCTGTATATGCGATTAAAGGCTGCCCGATGCACGAGGACCCTCTACATTTAATCCCCCATCATTTACGCGATGACTTTTACAGGGAATACGGCATTAGAATAGAAGGAAGTCTTTCTCCTTTAAATGTCATGAGGCTGGAGGAAGAGTACGGAGGAAGAATTGAGGATGTGAAGGTGGAGCGCATCTTCTTTTCAGAAGATAAGCGTACGGGAATTGGAACATTCAGTCCCTCTGATCCGAAATCTCAGGATATTGCCGATTTGACGGGGAGTATTGATTTCTCAACAATCGCCGAGTACGGTTCAGAATCAGATCCGCGTGCTTACCGGTTTGACGGAGAGCTGAATAAAGCGAACCGCGGGATGATGGAGTTTCAGGAGATGCTGAAATGTGATGAGAAATTTCTCTGGCATTTGCTTTCCTTGACACAGGAAGGGAATTTTAAAGCTGGGCGGTTTGCGTTAATTTCTGCTGATGAGCTGATCGTGGCTCACACGAATGAAACGGAGTATCGCTCATTTATTTCTAATAAAAAGAATGAAGCCCTGCACTCAAGAATCATCGTGATGCCGGTTCCTTATAATTTAAAAGTGTCTGAGGAAGAGAGAATTTATGAAAAAATGATTGCAGAAAGCGATGTGGCGGATGTTCATATTGCCCCGCATACGTTGAAGGTCGCCGCGATGTTCTCAATCCTTACCCGGTTAAAAGAGCCGAAGCGGTCGGATATTGATCTGGTCAAGAAAATGAGACTGTATGATGGAGAAAGTGTGGAAGGATATAATTCTGTCGACGTTGAGGATATGAAAAAAGAATATAATGATGAAGGCATGAGCGGCATTGATCCGCGGTACGTGATCAACCGGATTTCTTCAACGATTATCAGAAAAAATATGGAATCGATTAATTCTCTCGATGTCCTTCGTTCCTTAAAAGAAGGTCTTGATCAGCACCCATCAATTTCAAGCGAGGACAGGGAGCGGTATTTGAATTTTATTTCTGCCGCCCGCAAGGAATATGACGACATTGCGAAAAAGGAAGTTCAAAAAGCGTTTGTGTATTCATATGAAGAATCAGCAAAAACACTTATGGACAATTACCTCGATAACGTAGAGGCTTATTGCAATAAAAACAAGCTTCGTGATCCTTTGACAGGAGAGGAAATGAACCCTGACGAAAAGCTGATGAGATCCATCGAAGAGCAGATCGGCATTTCGGAAAACGCCAAAAAAGCGTTCCGCGAAGAAATTTTAATCCGCATCTCAGCCTATGCGAGAAAAGGCAAGCGGTTTGATTACAATTCCCATGAAAGACTGCGTGAAGCTATTCAGAAAAAGCTGTTTGCTGATCTGAAGGATGTCGTTAAAATTACGACCTCAACAAAAACGCCGGATGAGCAGCAGCTGAAAAAGGTAAATGAAGTCGTGGCCCGTTTAATTGATGAGCACGGCTACAACTCGACGAGCGCCAATGAGCTGCTGAAATATGTCGGCAGCCTGCTGAACCGATAAGCAACGTGACCCGTCCGAATAGGGCGGGTTATTTTGTCCCATTTTCTAAATAGTTTGTCAATTAAACATGCATATGTGCATATGATGAATATAAATCTTTTCAAAAGACTTGTTTCATAATCTGGCACAAGCCGGAATACGTATGTATCACGACCACAAATGGTTAAGGAGGGGAATTCATGTCCCAAAATGACAGCGGCCATTTTTTGATTTCTGAGGAAAACTGGTCCCTCCATCGCAAAGGCTTCGATGACCAGCAGCGCCACCAGAAAAAAGTGCAGGAAGCGATCAAAAACAATCTTCCGGACCTCGTAACTGAGGAAAGCATTATTATGTCTAATGGAAAAGATGTAGTGAAGATCCCAATCCGTTCACTTGATGAGTATAAAATCCGTTATAACTATGATAAAAATAAACATGTAGGGCAAGGAGACGGCGAGAGCCAGGTTGGAGATGTTGTGGCCCGGGATGGATCAGACAAAAAACAAGGGCCTGGAAAAGGGCAGGGTGCCGGTGATCAGGCAGGCGAGGATTATTATGAAGCGGAAGTTTCATTAATGGATTTAGAAGAAGCGCTTTTTAAAGAATTAGAGCTTCCGAATCTCCAGCAAAAAGAGCGGGACAATATCATTCATACAGATATCGAGTTTAATGATATCCGTAAAACAGGGTTAACCGGTAATATTGATAAGAAAAGAACGATGATGTCAGCCTTTAAACGAAACGCAATGTCAGGAAAACCGTCGTTCTACCCAATTTATCCGGAGGACCTGAAATATAAGACGTGGAATGACATCACAAAGCCCGAATCAAAAGCCGTCGTTTTAGCCATGATGGATACAAGCGGCAGTATGGGGGTTTGGGAAAAATACATGGCCAGAAGCTTCTTTTTCTGGATGACCCGTTTTTTGCGGACAAAATACGAGACTGTGGAAATTGAATTTATTGCCCATCATACAGAAGCAAGAGTGGTCTCGGAGGAGGATTTTTTCTCAAAGGGAGAAAGCGGCGGAACAATTTGTTCTTCCGTATATCGGAAGTCGCTTGAGCTTATTGATGAAAAGTACAATCCCGCCCGCTATAACATTTACCCGTTTCATTTTTCTGACGGTGACAACCTGACATCTGATAACGCGCGCTGTGTGAAGCTGGTCAATGATATTATGAAGAAGGCCAATCTGTTTTGCTACGGCGAGGTCAATCAGTACAACAGGCATTCAACGTTAATGTCTGCATATAAAAATGTAAAAGATGAGAAATTTAAGTACTATATTTTAAAACAGAAATCTGATGTTTTTCAGGCTCTAAAGAACTTTTTCAGAAATGAAGAGTCTGGTGTAAGCCATCAATTTTCGTAATGAAAAGCCCATTTCAGGGCTTTTTTTTATTTAATAAAAGCAAGAAAACGCTTGCGAAAAAAATACGGGAGAAAAAGAAATTTTTCCTTTGACAAATCTTCTTTCATTTATTAATATTTTATCTTGTGAACTATTATTGAGGAATGAGGTGAAAAGGAGTTGACTGAATCAGAACGTGCTTTGCTCACTTTTGAACAGCTCTTCGATACGTCTCGGGCGATATATAAAAAACAGAAGAAGATATTGGAGATTGTGCTTGAGCCTTTTGATATTACAGTCCTTCAATATTTGCTGATGTTTAAAATTCATCAAAGCGGAAGCACCCCGCTAAGCAAGCTGGCAATGTCGCTTGATCTTAAGCCTGCTTCTGTGACGCGGATGACAGATATTCTGTATAAGCGCCAATTGATGAATCGATATGACAGTCCGGATGACCGCCGTATCGTCATGATTCAGTTAACCGAAGAGGGGGAAGAACTGATAGAAAAAGCCGCTGTGCAATATGCAAAAATGGGTGCTGGCTTGTACCAAAAGCTTGATACCTCCCAGCTGCAGTATTTGCGCAAACTAGCCGGAAGTTTAACGAAGCTTGCTGAAGGCTGTTCAGAAAAAAGCGGTAATTAAAAACTTCTCACATATTTTCACCAGCTTTCCGCAAAATGATAGAGGATGAAACGAAAGGAGAAAACAAAATGAACAGAGGACGTTTAATTCTGACCAACATTATCGGTTTGATTGTTGTTCTTGCAATTATAGCTGGAGGTGCTTACTACTATTATCAAAGCACAAACTACGTAAAAACAGATGAAGCAAAAGTAGCGGGCGATATGGCTGCTATTACTGCTCCAGCAGCAGGTAAAGTATCTGACTGGGATCTGGACGAAGGAAAAACAGTGAAAAAAGGCGACACAGTTGCAAAAATCAAAGGTGAACAAACTGTTGACGTAAAATCCATTATGGATGGCACAATTGTGAAAAACGAAGTGAAAAACGGACAAACCGTACAAGCTGGTACAACAATTGCACAAACGATTGACATGGACAACCTATACATCACAGCAAATATTAAAGAAACAGATATTGCGGATATTGAAGTAGGAAATAGTGTAGACGTAGTAGTTGACGGAGACCCTGATACTACATTTGACGGTACTGTAGAAGAAATTGGTTATGCGACTAACTCAACTTTTGATATGCTTCCTTCTACAAATTCAAGCGGAAACTACACAAAAGTAACACAAAAAGTTCCTGTGAAAATTTCAATCAAAAACCCATCTGATAAGGTGCTTCCTGGAATGAATGCATCTGTTAAAATTTCTGAGTAAAACAGATCAGTCATCAAACCATGAAAGGAGGTTGTCTTAGATGGCTACAGGCAAAGAAAAAAATGCAAAAAACCCTATGTCATTGCTGATTGTGCTAATGGCGGGTTTATTTTTGGCAATTCTAAACCAAACACTGCTTAATGTTGCAATGCCGCACTTAATGACTGAATTTGGCGTAAGTGCAACGACGATTCAGTGGCTGACAACAGGTTACATGCTTGTTAACGGTGTATTGATTCCGTTATCTGCTTTCCTCATTACACGATTTGGCCAGCGGAGTCTCTTTCTCGTCGCGATGTTTTGTTTTACGCTCGGTACGTTAGTCTGCGGTATCGCACCTAACTTCTCTACAATGCTGATCGGCCGTTTGATTCAGGCCGTGGGCGGAGGTATCTTGCAGCCGCTCGTTATGACAACCATTCTGTTAATTTTCCCGCCTGAAAGCAGGGGGAAAGGAATGGGGATTTTCGGGCTAGCGATGATGTTTGCTCCAGCGGTCGGCCCGACTCTTTCCGGGTGGATTATTGAGCATTATACATGGCGCATTATGTTTTACGGACTTGTGCCGATCGGCGCAATTGTTATCATTGTGGCTTTCTTCATCTTTAAAAATATGGTGGAGCCGCAAAAAATCAAACTCGATACTCTTGGCGCAATCCTATCGATTGTCGGATTCGCCTCCTTATTATACGGAGTCAGTGAAGCCGGATCTGACGGCTGGACCGACCCGATTGTATTGTCTACAGTTATTATCGGAGCCATTGCAATTGTTGCTTTTGTTGTTCAGCAATTGCGTCATGATGATCCGATGCTTGATTTCAGAGTGTTTAAATATGACATTTTCTCACTCTCGAGTGTCATTAATATCATTATTACAGTGGCACTTTACACTGGTATGTTCCTTTTACCGATTTATCTGCAAAACCTGGTCGGCTTTACGGCGCTTCAATCCGGTCTGCTTCTGCTTCCGGGTGCGATCGTTATGCTGATTATGTCACCGATCTCAGGTATTTTGTTCGATAAATTCGGACCGAGACCGCTTGCGATTATCGGGCTTCTCGTGACAGTGGTAACAACGTATCAATACACGCAATTGACAATTGATACACCATATACACACATCATGCTGATCTATTCAATTCGTGCATTTGGTATGTCTCTCTTAATGATGCCAGTCATGACAGCCGGGATGAACCAGCTTCCTGCCCGTCTGAACAGCCACGGAACGGCGATGAGCAACACGCTTCGCCAAATCAGCGGATCAATCGGAACAAGTTTAATTACGACGATTTATACAAACCGGACGACATTCCATTATTCACAAATTGCAGATAAAACAAGCACGGCGGACCCGAACTTCCTCCATGCGTTCCAAAATGCAGTTTCGAATTTAATGGTGAATATGAATGTGTCTTATGATACGGCGAAAACATATGTGTACTCACATATTTATAAACACGCGTCACTCGATTCCAATGTCATGGGGATAAATGATGCCTTTATGTGGGCAACCTTATTCTGTGTAGCAGGTTTGATTTTAAGTATCTTCCTGCGTGACGTCAGAAAAGATAAATTGCGTAAGAAGAAAAAAGAGGAGCTTTCATTACTTCCTGCTCCAAAAGAAGCTAAGGAATCTTAATCTGTACAGGGAGGTTTCCTGAATGAAAATTTATGTAGTGTATGATAGTGAAGGCGAACATACTAAAGTGCTTGCAGAAGCGATTGCTGAAGGCGCGAGAGAAAACGACGCGGCTGAAGTGTTCATCGACCATGTAGATCAGGCTGATATCCGCAAGCTTAAAGATATGGATGCGATTATTTGGGGATGCCCAGGGCATTTCGGAACAATCAGCTCCGGTCTTAAAACTTGGATCGACAGACTTGGCTACTTGTGGGCTGAAGGCGAGCTGATCAACAAAGTCGGTGCTGTCTTCTGCACAACGGCAACAACACACGGCGGCTTGGAAATGACAATGCACAATTTAATCACGCCGATGTTCCACCAAGGCATGATTGTTGTCGGACTGCCTGGCAACGTGCCTGAAAACGCACTTTATGGCTCTTATTACGGAGCAGGTGTCACTTGTCCGGTAGACAGTGATGAGTTAATGTCTGAGGAAGGTATTCAGCTTGGACGCGCGTTGGGAAGACGTGTCAGCCAAGTCACAGGAAACCTAACAGCAGGACAGTAAGGAGAGGTTGAAATGGCCATTATTATAGCAATAATTGCTGCTGTCATTGTCATTGCGGCCCTTATTACATTTAACGTCCGCAACGCCTCACCTGGACCTGAGAAGCAAGAAGCAACCGATAGAATCGCACCTCCAGAAGAGGAAAAAAACGAAGCGCATTACCCTGCTGAAGCAAGGGCTGCCGAGCATACGCCATCCGTTGTCAAAAACGATTCTCCAAAAGAGAAGCGTGACACAATGGGTGATGATATTTACAGGCAGGCGCTGCAAAAGTTTAAGCATTCTGATGAAGTTCATGCAGAAGAAGAGGTCACTGAGGAAAGTGACAAAATGCAGGACCGCAGCTATCGTGATGCGCTGCTCTCTATGAAAAATAAGAAAAAGTAATGAAAAAGGCAAATCCGTTTACTCATGCGGGTTTGCCTTTTTTGCTGTTTCCATCAATTATGTTTTTATCAAATAAATCCATGGAATATGTTGTATTCCACCTTGATCTAGTGTACTATGTTACTCATACACCGAGGATTTTTTCCGGGAGGTAAAGACATGAATTCTTTTTTAGGTTTATTAAAGAAAGATATCAAGCTTTCAAGAATGTGGCTGCTAGTATGGATATGCGGAATCATTTTCTTATTGGGAACAGGCCATATTATAGCTTCTCGCACGAAAGAACCTCTAGTCATTTTTGGTTTTTTTGTTGCAGTTGCTTTTTTTCTGCTTTTCTTATCTCCTGTTTTTGTTTTTTATCACCTTCGCAAGGAAGGGAAATCACAGCTTTGGCTGTACAATCCAAATGGCGGCTTATGGCTGTTTTCTTCTAAATTGGCAGCATCTTTGCTCTATCAATTTGTGATTCAGTTGGCATTAACAGCCTATGGCATATGGATGTATCATATGCTCTCTGTAAAAAATCTGCTGGAGCATCAAGTTGATATAACGAGTACAGTGGCTTTGCTGAATATGTATGGGCTTATTTCTTCGTTAGATATGTCAGTAACAGTCATTGTGTTTTGGACTGTTTTTCACTCTCTCAGAAATTGGCGCGGAATGCGGTGGGCTGCGATGGTTCTGTTGGTCGCAATGTGGTTATTCTTCGATGAATACATCATAAGCCCTTTGGTTGAATCTCAAAAGCATTTCTGGCCTGTAACAGTCTATTGCAATTTTGATTTCCACTTCCACAATGTTTGGAGATTGGAACTAAAACCTATCCATCTGTCTGTGCTAGGGTTTCCTATTGCTATAGTCATCACATTCTTGCTGCTCATCATGGCTTCAAAACTGCTTGATCGTAAAGTAGAGGTGTAAATATGGACAATCAATTCCAATCCTCGAAACCGATTTATCTGCAGATCGCTGATCAGATCTTTTATAGGCTGGTCAGGAAGGAGCTGCTCCCAGGAGACAAGCTTCCTTCAGTAAGAGAAATGGCGATTCAAACTAAAGTAAATCCCAATACAATTCAAAGAACTTACAGTGAGATGGAAAGGCTGGGTATTGTGGAGACAAGAAGAGGTCAAGGGACGTTTATTGCGGAAAAAGCAGAAATCGTAGACGAGCTGAAAGACAAGCTGACACGAGAGGTGCTGGAAGGCTTTGTCAAGCAAATGAAAGAGCTGGGGCTAACGAAAGAAGAAATGTTAGAAGGGATTAAAACATTCACAGAGGGAGGCTAAAATGGAAATCAAGCTAGAACATGTATCAAAAAAATACGGCCGCCATACGGCCGTCAATGATGTGTCAATCACCCTATCATCCGGACGGATTTATGGCCTGATCGGACCGAACGGCAGCGGCAAGTCAACGACCCTGAAAATGATGGCTGGCCTTCTGTTTCCGACTTCAGGATTTGTAAAAGTTGATGAAGAGCAGGTTACGAGAGAAATGGTGCGTCAAACGGCTTATCTTACTGAGCTTGATATGTTTTATCCGCATTTCACTGTTAAAGATATGGTGAATTTTTATCAGTCGCAGTTTCCTGATTTTCATACAGAACAGGTTTATAAGCTATTGAATGAGATGCAGCTGAATCCGGAAAAAAAGATCAAAAAGCTATCAAAAGGAAATCGGGGCAGGCTGAAAATCGTTCTTGCTTTAGCGAGACGGGCAGACGTCATCTTGCTTGATGAACCTTTTTCCGGGCTTGATCCGATGGTCAGGGATTCCATCGTAAACAGCCTTGTGTCGTACATTGATTTTGAGCAGCAGATTGTCGTGATCGCGACACATGAAATTGATGAAATTGAGACTTTGTTAGACGAAGTAATCATCCTCGCCAATGGAGAAAAAGTTGCGCAGCGTGAAGTAGAAGATATTCGTGAACAGGAAGGCATGTCTGTTTTGCAATGGTTTAAATCAAAAATGGAAGTTTGCTAGAAAGAGGAGGAATATGATGAAAACAGTGTTGGAATTGAAAAACGTGACTAAAAACATCAGAGGCCGAACGATCATTGATGATCTCAGTTTTACGATTCGTGAAGGCGAGGTATTCGGTTTTTTGGGACCAAACGGAGCGGGGAAAACGACAACCATCCGGATGATGGTGGGGTTAATGAAGCTGTCGAAAGGTGATGTCCTCATTTGCGGCCAATCAATTACGAAAGAATATGCCAAGGCGATTAAGCATATTGGAGCGATCGTTGAGAATCCCGAGCTGTATAAATTTTTGAGCGGATATAAAAATCTCCAGCAATACGCAAGGATGGTCAAGGGTGTCACGAAGGAAAAAATTGATGAAGTTGTTGAGCTGGTCGGTTTAACAGACAGAATCCACGACAAGGTGAAAACATATTCTCTAGGGATGAGACAGCGTCTTGGCTTGGCACAATGCCTTCTGCACGATCCGAAAGTGCTGATTTTGGATGAACCGACAAACGGCCTTGATCCGGCGGGGATCAGAGAAATCAGAGATCATTTAAAGAAGCTGACCCGAGAAAGAGGAATGGCTGTCATCGTTTCAAGCCACCTGCTGTCAGAAATGGAACTGATGTGTGATCGAATTGCGATTCTGCAAAAAGGAAAGCTGATCGATATTCAAAATGTAAAAGATGAAAACATTGATGAGAATGATACATATTTCTTCCAGGTTGAGCAGCCGAGTGAAGCCGCTACTGTTTTAAATCAGTACGATTTGCTGAGTAAGACAAATGGTGTAGAAATCAAACTGGCTAAAGAGGAAGTCCCTGCGGTTATTGAATTGCTGGTGATGCAGCAAATTCGTATTTATGAGGTCAAGGTCATAACAAAATCATTAGAGGACCGTTTCTTAGAAATGACAGGTGAAACAAAAGAGGAGGTTCAGCATGCTTAATTTGATTTATAATGAGTGGCTCAAAATTTTCAGCCGTGCCGGAACATGGGTGATGATCGGAATTCTGGGGCTGACAATGGTTGGATTTGCATTTTTGGCGAATCATTTTTCTGCTAGTGAATCAAATTCCCATTGGAAACAAGAGCTTCAAGCACAAAACGCCGAATTAAAGAAAGAAATCAAAGAAGATCCTTCACTGAAAGATGGGTATAAAGAAACAATCACACTCAACGACTATCGCATCGAGCATAATATCCCTAGTGACACGGGCTATACGGCATGGTCTTATGTAACGGATTCGGCAAACTTTACCATCCTTACCGGTCTGTTTACTATTATCATCGCGGCCGGAATTGTCGCTAACGAATTTAATTGGGGAACGATTAAGCTATTAATGATTCGGCCGCTCAGCCGTTTTCAAATTTTGATGTCCAAATATATTACAGTTCTCCTGTTTGGGCTCCTGTTGCTGTTGATTTTATTTATCGGTTCTACTTTATTAGGGTTGATCTTCTTCGGGACGGGTGGTGAAACCGCCGCGAACATTCATTTAATCTATAAGGATGGCCATGTCATTGAGCAAAACATGATGGGGCATTTGGCCACAACGTATCTTTCTGAATCCGTCTCGGCTTTAATGGTGGCGACGATGGCGTTTATGCTGTCTGCGGTATTCAGAAACAGCTCTCTTGCGGTTGGTTTTTCCATCTTCTTGTTGGTTGCCGGTACGACTGCAACTGCATTTATTGCAGCGAAATTTGACTGGGCAAAATATATATTGTTTGCTAATGTCGACTTGACTCAGTATGTGGATGGCACACCGTTAATAAAAGGGATGACTATGACGTTTTCTCTCGTCATGCTAGCGATCTACTTTATCATCTTCCTGTTGCTTGCTTTCGGAATCTTCATGAAGCGGGATATTGCAAACTAATAAAGAAAGCTGTTTTGCTTATGCAAAACAGCTTTTTTGTCAAAATAAAAACTGCAGGTTTGCACCTGCAGTTTTTCATATCAATTTATGCTTACGCTTCTTTAGTAACGTTAGCAGCTTGTGGTCCGCGGTTTCCTTCAACGATTTCAAAAGAAACAGCTTGGCCTTCTTCTAAAGTTTTGAAGCCTTCGCCTTGAATAGCAGAGAAATGAACGAATACATCGTCTTGACCTTCTACTTCGATGAATCCGAAACCTTTTTCAGAGTTGAACCATTTTACTTTACCTTCTAACATGAAATTTCCTCCTAAAGCGATCATAACGCTTAAATTCACTATTCTTGCTCTTAACAAACTTTCAAGACGAAAACTCTTACAAAACTTTCTTCTTAAAGATAGTTCGAACAAAAATAATTACCTTTACTCTACCAGTAATCTTCAGAAAAAACAACTGCTTATTGAAATTTTTTTCGGAAAATACCATATTTATTTTTCAATTTGATATTTATTTACGGAAATTCATCTGTTTTCTCGATATGTGATCATACGTTTGCCTTAGTATTCCTTCATTTTGGGAAGATAAGTAATAGGAATTGACAACCTTATTGGATATGAGTAAGGTAAAAGTTAATCAATATTACAAATGACAACGTTTATCAACTAAGAGAGCGTATGATTTTTATGTCTGATATTGCTTGCATGCTCTAATACATAGATAGGAGTATGGTCACAATGAAAAAGTGGCTTATATGCAGTTTCGTCCTTGTTCTTCTCGTTTCATTTACTGCATGTTCACCGTCTGCAGAACATGAATCGATAAAAATCGGGATTGCTGAGTCTGACGGGGCAATATGGAACTATATTGCTCAAAAGGCTGAAGAGGCAGGGCTGGATATTCAGCTGATCCCTTTTTCTGATTATGCGGAGTCTGATATCGCACTTGCTAACAAAGAAATTGATGCCAACGCCTTTCAAACCATTTCATATTTTCAGTCGTTCACTGAAAAATACAAACTTAATTTGGCACCGCTCGGGACGACATACATAACGCCCATGGGCATTTATTCAAAACGATATGAACGAATCCGAGATATATCGCGGGGAGCTGTCGTTTCTGTTCCGGATAAAGCGTTCGATTTTGGCAGGGCGCTTACGGTGCTCCAGGAAGCGGGTTTGCTAACGCTGAAAAACGGATTTAACGGAACAGGTTCAGTTGATATTGTTAAAGATAATCCGAGACACCTGAAATTAAAAGCTGTCCGGCAACAGGATGCAGTGAGCGGTGCCGACGTGTTTGTCATGAAACCATCAGAAGCAAAAAAAGCGGGCTTGAACCCGAAAAAGCATACGCTAAAGAGCGGCGGACTCATGTCTGAGGAAGAGATGAATTTGATTGTTGTCAGAGCGGAGGATCAAGATCGGGAAGCGCTGCAAACCATTCTTGAGCTTTATCAAGCTGATGATACAGCGGCATTTATAGAAAAAGAATATCAGGGAGATCTTGTCCCGGCTTTTCTGCCTTTGAAACGTCTTTCAGATTGGAAGAATGAATTCGAACATTGAATTCATTCTTTTTTTTCTGAAAAACACACTCTGTTCCGTCCCGTTTCTTTCGCTTTGTAAAGCATTTGATCGGCAAGAATGGGCAAGGATCCTGGCTGTTCCGTATTATTGGGGTAATGAGCGGCCCCTAGTGATATCGTAACTGAAAGCTCGTCGCCGTTTGTTAATACAATCGGTGCATCACTTACAGTGCTCCTGATCCGTTCAGCGATCCGGGCTGCTTTATCAAGAGAACAGTTCGGCAGGAGCACGGCAAATTCTTCACCGCCGATCCGAGCGGCAGGATCAGTATTTCGGATGCTCTGCTTCAGACGTAACCCTAGCTCTTTGAGCACCTGATCTCCTTCATGATGGCCATATTGGTCATTGATGGTCTTAAAATGATCGATATCCATATAAATCAGTGCAAATTGAAAATGCGGGGTATCGGCCGCCTGCTGATACAGAGCTTTTGTGGTTTCTTCAAACTTTCTTCGGTTATACACGCCTGTTAAAAAGTCAAAGTGCGCCTGAAACTTATATTGTTTAAAAAGAAGATGTGCATTTGTTTCATGATCAATAATATATAAACTGAGCATGCCGCCCGCTATTGATATGATCCAAAAATACAAATGAAGTTCGTATGAATGTAAATCTATAAGAAAATAAAAGGAAAAGGAGATCAAGCTATTTGTGATTATTAAAAGATAGAAAGCATGTTTTAGTTGAACTTTTTTTCTTCTAGAAACAATGAGTGACGGGATGGCAGCGATACAAATGATAATAACCGAGTATAGTGCAGATGTGTTCATTGTAATCAGCAAGCGGCCTGCAGTGATCATGGCCAGGGCCGTTGCCGTTGAAACCCAGCCTCCATAAAGAGCGGCAATCATAATAGGGATATTTCGAAGATCAATAATTGAATGCTGATAGGTAAATCCAAAAACCATCAGAATAACCCCGAGTAAACCGCAGGCCAGTCCCTTAACAGCTTGAAAAGATATGCTGTCTTTTTTATGTACTAACCTTTCTTTAAACAGGTGGGTGAAGAGATAATTAAATGTGATTAAAATGGTCAAATTTACAAACAGTTCTTTCAGCAATATTATCACCCTTATATAAGGTACTAAAGATGGAAGGGAAAGAAAAGAACAAAAAAGGCATTATATAAGGTTTTTTTACTTGAATTGATAAGTTAAAATAATTCGCACTTGACCCATCGGAATTAGTGTAATATAGTAAATGAGAAAATTTGAAGGGAGAGTTTACCTGCTTTGGAGACTTTACTGGTTGTATTACATGTATTTATTTTATTTTTACTTATCTTAGGGCTCTTTGTTATGCAGAAAAAACATGTTTCCTTCTCTAAACGTGTATTTACTGCGCTGGGGCTGGGAATTGTATTCGGATTTGCGCTTCAGCTGATTTACGGCCCGACTTCAAATATAGTCATTCAAACAGCCGACTGGTTTAATATTGCCGGGGGCGGATATGTCAAATTGCTTCAGATGGTTGTCATGCCGCTCGTCTTTATTTCGATTCTCGGCGCATTTACAAAGCTGAAGCTGACAAAAAATCTTGGGAAAATCAGCGGTTTGATTATCGGGATTTTAGTAGCAACAACAGCAGTTGCTGCAGCTGTCGGTATCGCGTCCGCGCTTTCATTTGATCTGCAGGCGATTCAGGTTGACCAAGGAAGTACAGAGCTTTCACGGGGACAGGAGCTTCAGCAGAAATCAGAGGATATGACAGCGAAAACGCTGCCGCAGCAGATTGTTGAACTGCTGCCTGGAAACCCGTTTTTAGATTTTACGGGAGCTAGACCGACTTCAACAATCGCTGTCGTTATTTTTGCCGCTTTCCTTGGAGTGGCATTCCTCGGCGTCAAACACAAACAGCCGGAACAGGCAGAAACATTTAAAAAACTGGTTGATGCCGTTTATGCCATTGTCATGCGTGTTGTCACACTCATTTTGAGACTGACGCCTTATGGGGTGCTGGCAATCATGACAAAAACAATTGCCACGAGTGATCTTGACAGCATTTTAAAACTGGGCATGTTCGTGATTGCTTCATATGCCGCGTTAATCACTATGTTTATCATTCATTTGCTGCTGCTGACGTTCAGCGGCTTGAATCCGGTGATTTATTTGAAAAAAGCGGTGCCTGTACTTGTATTTGCATTTACGTCAAGATCTAGCGCAGGTGCTTTACCGCTGAATATTAAAACACAGAGAAGCATGGGTGTACCGGAGGGAATCGCAAACTTTGCCGGTTCGTTCGGTCTTTCGATCGGCCAGAATGGATGTGCCGGGATTTATCCTGCGATGCTGGCGATGATGATTGCTCCGACTGTCGGCCAAAATCCATTTGACCCGGTGTTTATTATCACTGTTATCGCAGTCGTTGCCATCAGCTCCTTCGGTGTTGCCGGAGTCGGCGGCGGAGCGACATTCGCGGCGCTTCTTGTTTTATCATCATTAAACATGCCTGTCGCGCTCGCTGGTTTGTTAATCTCAATTGAACCGTTAATCGACATGGGGCGTACTGCTTTGAATGTCAGCGGAAGCATGACATCCGGTCTTATTACAAGTAAGGTCACAAAGGAAATTGATCAAGGGGCATTTCATGATCAATCCAGAGTGATTGAAGCTGAAGAAGCGTAATATATGAAAACGTGTAATCCCAACAGGATTACACGTTTTTTTAACGGCCGGGTTCTAAGTCCTCCAGCATTTCCATCATCGTGTTGTCGTCCATGACATTCATTGCGCTTTGTTCAAAATGAATGGGTTCAGCATAATGCGGCTGTCTTTTTTTCGCGGGTGTCTCAGTTTGCCTAGTTTGAGACTGTGTATGCTGATGCTGTGGTTGCTGCTGTCCTGCGTGCTGGTGCTGACGGCCATTTTGCCGCTGGCTTTGATGTTGCGAACGGTCTTGGTTATCACCGCTGCTTCTGCTAAATGCTTGTTTGACCATGTTTCCTACATTAGAAGCATCAAACGTGTTATTTTCTGAATTTCGTCTGTTCATTTGTCCTGTGATAAACCCGCTGATTCTTTGGCGGATCTGAGGTGATAATGCAGCAATAAGCATAGTTGATCCTATGATCAATGCTGCGGGGCTGATTCCTCTTCGCTGGTTGAACAACATGATCCCTCCTTTGCAGTGTATTCATATTTTCCCCCTCGTTAGACAAATTAACCGTTATATTTCCCGGGAAAGCATTTCCTCCAGATTTGCATGCATAATTAAAGCCAGTTAGAAAAACCTATAAGTAAAGTGATAAAGGAGGAATTCACATGTTTGGAAAAAAACAAGTCCTTGCGTCTGTGCTTCTTATCCCTTTGCTTATGACTGGCTGCGGTGTAGCCGACCAAGGTGAGGGCAGACGTGATAATAATGATGTAAGAAACGTAAATTATCGAAATCCGGCCAATGACGATATGCGGAATGTAAACAATCGGGATAACGTTGACAACAATGTTAATGATAATGTCAATAACAATCGTGTAAATGACGATAATAACAACGACCGAAAACTTGAGGTTGCTGATGAAGCAGCTAATAAAGTAACAGACCTAAAAGAAGTAAAGCATGCCGATATCATTGTGGCTGGAAATCAAGCCTACGTTGCAGTCGTTTTAACCAATGGAAATAAAGGTGCAGTAGAAAACAATCTGAAGAAAAAAATAGCCAAAAAGGTAAGATCTACTGACAAAAACATTGATAATGTTTACGTTTCAGCTAACCCTGATTTTGTAGAGCGTATGCAAGGATATGGAAAACGTATTCAAAATGGTGACCCAATCGCCGGATTATTTGATGAATTTACACAAACTGTACAGCGCGTATTCCCTAACGCTGAATAAATAAAAAAAGCCGCACAATTTGTGCGGCTTTTTCTTTGCGTTAATGACACACTGCGAACTCAGGCTGCATAGAGTAAAAATAAAAAGGTACAAGACGGACCGGCTCAGGGAGGGAGACGTTTGCGGGATGGCATAGGAAAGCGTGCGGCATCCGCTCTATTCCTGTGCGGAGTCCTTGTGATGCTGGCTGTGAGCTCAGCCATCGTATCAAGCGCGATGTATATCCTGTCTTTTCCAGGTCAGGCATCTGGAATAACAAAAGAACAAGTGACGAAGCACATGAAGAAAGAGTCATTCAAACAGGCCGATATTTATTACACTTCTAAGGAAAAGTCCTTACTGCCATTGACGAAAGAAACGCTTGAATATGCGGTCAGTATTAATCAGATTATGATTGGATATTCGAATCAAAAGCCTATTGACATTATTTTTTTTCCTAATGAAAAACAGATGGAGGCTTACTCCGGTTTATTGGATGTAGTTGGTTTTTATTCTGAACGGGAGCAGCTGATCGGATTGTTGCCTGAAGAGAAAAAGAAACTGTTAGAAGGGGACGAGGTAGCGGTTTATTTGTACCAGAGATTGTTGATTCATGAATACTCGCACCATGCGTTTCACCAGAAATTGAAGGAGCTTGAGACGGATCCCGATGAGTTTCCGTTATGGTTTCATGAAGGGTTAAGCGAGTGGATTGCGAACTATGAATTGCTCATAGATCCGATCACGTTTTCTGTCGTGCCCTTTGACCGTTTGCAGACTGATCGAGACTGGCAGGAAGCCAGAGCCGAATATGACACTGATGTCTATTTGCAAAGCTTTTATATGATCGATGAGCTGACGGACAAATACGGGAAAGACATTATTTCAGAAATAATTAAGGAAACGGCAAAAAAAGGGGACTTTGAAAAAGGGTTTAAATCAGCAACAAAGGAAAGTCTTGATCAATTTGAAAAAGATTTTAAGAAAAAATTTGAAAAAAACAGTGCGGCATTGGATAGTATCTATCCAATGCCTTTGTTATTAGTGAAGTCCTTGCTGACCCATTCCGCCTTGTGTCGGAGGCATTTGTCCTTGGGCAGGGGCGAATGAATTTCTCAGCTGTTCCATATCCTGCGCATCAAGCTGAGGAACCTGGTAATAGCCGTGTTTGTTTTGGTATAGAAAAATTTCAAATGCCATTTCAACATACTCCTGAATTTGCGCAGACAGTACGCGTCTTACGGCCGGATTTGTCATTTCCAGAGAAGCCATCGTCAGCATAGAAGCTTGTGCTTTAATCGCGCAAAGCATTTGTCGGCTGATGATGCTGTCATCAATATCATTCATGGATTGAACAGGTTTTTTAGGCTGTGACGGCTGCATGCCGTAAACAGTCTGGTTGTCTTCCTTCATCATATAAGTTGCTGTTTTTTGTGAAGGTTCGCTTCCTGTTTTGAAGCATTCTGCAGTTATATTGTATTGAGATGTGATGAATTGATGTTGACGATCAAGGATGTTTAGTAATTCTTGATCCTTACAGAATTGTCTCAGCATCATAAACTGATCAAGCACAGTAAGTGTTCCGGAAAGCACCTCATGCATATCAAACATTTCATGTCCGCCGTGGTTTTTATGCGGTTTGCCAGGAATACCTTTGTTCATTTGGGATTGCTGCTGCTGATTGAACTGATCCAAACCGAATTCCTCCTTTTTTTTCAGATCAGCTGTATTTTGTGTCAGTCTGCCGTGTATTATGCAGAAGCCTGAAAGGAATTATATGCTGTCTGTCGAAATGATAAGCAGACAAAATCGTTGTCATTATGTGTATAAGGGAGGAAATATGATGAGGCGTATTCTGCATATTGTGTTGATCACGGCATTAATGTTCTTAAATGTAATGTACACGTTCGAAGCTGTAAAGGCAGCTGAACCGCAGCAGCCTATATCAGTTGAGAAGGCAATACAGCAAAAAGAAGGACAGGCGCTTGTCGAAGGATATGCAGTCGGCCAGGCTGTTTCCCCGCAGCATTATAAGCTGACAAGCCCTTTTTCAAATGATTATAATGTCGCGCTGGCAGACCGTAAAAACGAGACATCGCCCGAACACATCCTTCCTGTGCAAATCCCCTCCGCCTTCAGAAGCCAATTTGGGCTGCAAACCAATCCGCTTCTTCTTGGGAAAAAGATAACGGTTCAAGGAAAGCTTGAAAATTACTTTAACACGACAGGACTTAAAAACGTTCAGTCGATGAACGTAACCGATGACACGAAAACTCCGCCGGCTGAACAGCAAGTGACCATAAATGAAGCACGGGGAAGGCTGAATGAAGAAGTAACGATAAAAGGGATCATTACAGCTGATCAAAACGCAATCGGAGGCGGGAAGCTGTCGACCTTTTTGCAAGATGAAACCGGAGGCATTAACATTTATTCGCCATCCCCTGAACAATTTCCCGAATTAAAAGAGGGTATGGATGTCACGGTGACAGGGAAAATCATGTCTTACCAGGGGCTGAAAGAAATCGTTCCAAGCTCATCAGGCATCAAAATCAACCAGTCAAATCAATCCCTCCCCGCCCCCAAACACTTAACAATCAATGAACTTATTAACGGCAGCCTAGGTGATCAGTATGAAGGACGCCTTGTGAAACTAACCGCTTTTGTTTCCTCAATTCCAAGTTCTCCTGCCGGCGGCGGTTACAATGTAACAATGATTGATGACGACCATCATGCAATGACGCTCCGGGTTATGAATGAAACAGGGGTGATAGACGAGCTTGATGAGGGCAAATGGTATGAATTTACCGGTGTGTTAAGCAGATACCAAACCTTTCAGCTGCTTCCGCGAAAATCGGCTGACCTGAAGCTGCTTGAAGAGCAGCCTGCACCTCCGTCTGCGGAGGGAGAATATGAAGGGATTGTTGACCGGGTAGTTGACGGCGATACCATTCATCTCAAATCTCCGGTGCATGGAACGACAAAAATCCGGTTTGTAAATGTAGATACACCCGAAACATATCACACACCAAAAAATGACGCAGATGAAAATCAATTAAGATTTGGCAAAAAAGCATCTGACTATCTAAAAACGGTTCTGTCCCCGGGTGATAAAATTACTGTCAAGGTTGGGAGTGAAGCCAAGGACAGCTATGGCAGATTGCTCGGACAAGTCATAACCGAATCAGGTTCCAACGTAAACTTAGAGCTTGTAAAAAATGGCTATGCTCCGACGTATTTTATTTGGCCGGTTGACAATGAAGAGGATTATCAGCAGTTTCAGGCCGCAGTAGCCGCTGCAAAAAAAGACCAAAAAGGAATTTGGAATGAAAACGATCCGCTCATGGAAATGCCGTTTGAATTCAGAGCCAGAGAGCAAGGGAAAGGCCTAACAAGATATGTGGGGGACTCGTCGAATAAAACATATGTGCAGCCAGCTGACTGGAAGAAGGTAGCTGTGGAAAACAGAATTTTCTTCGCTTCAGCAAGTGAAGCGGAGAGCGCGGGATATAAAAAAAGGCAAACGGCACCTCAAGAACATGTGCCGCTTAGAATTCTCAGCATGAATGATTTGCATGGCAAAATCGATCAGCAATATGAGCTTGATCTTGATGGAAATGGAATTGCAGACGGCACGTTTGGACGCATGGATTATGCCGCCGCATATTTAAAAGAAAAAAAGGCTGAAAAGAAAAACTCGCTGATTGTGCACGCGGGAGATATGATCGGCGGAAGCTCTCCAGTTTCCTCTCTTCTTCAAGATGAACCGACTGTAAAACTGATGGAGGACATCGGATTTGATGTCGGAACCGTGGGAAACCATGAATTTGATGAAGGCACGGATGAACTGCTGAGGATCTTAAATGGCGGTGATCATCCGAAAGGCACAAGCGGATATGATGGACAGAACTTTCCCCTTGTATGTGCCAATTGTAAAATGAAATCAACTGGAGAGCCCTTTTTGCCGGCTTATGACATCATAAATGTGGAGGGCGTACCCGTTGCTTTTATCGGGGTTGTCACACAGTCGGCAGCTGGCATGGTTATGCCTGAAGGAATAAAAAATATCGAGTTTACAGATGAAGCAACAGCGGTGAATAAGGCGGCCAAAGAGCTGAGGAAAAAAGGCGTGAAGGCTATCGCGGTTCTCGCACATATGTCAGCTGAACAAAACGGCAACGCCATTACCGGTGAGTCTGCTGATCTTGCAAACAAAACAGATTCTGAAATTGACGTGATTTTTGCCGCGCATAATCATCAGGTTGTTAACGGTGAAGTGAATGGAAAACTGATTGTTCAAGCGTTTGAATATGGAAAAGCGATAGGTGTCGTTGATGTAGAGATCGATAAAACGACAAAAGACATTGTCAAAAAGTCCGCGGAAATCGTATATGTTGATCAAAGTAAAATCGAACCGGATGTCAGCGCGTCAGCCATTTTAAAGAAATACGAAACAATTGCGGAACCAATTATCAGCGAGGTAGTCGGCGAAGCCGCTGTTGATATGGAAGGGGGGTATTCAAATGACGGCGATACACCTCTTGGAAACCTGATTGCGGATGGTATGAGAGCTGCCATGAAAACGGATTTTGCTCTTATGAATGGCGGCGGCATACGTGAAGCGCTGAAGAAGGGTCCAATTACGTGGGGAGATCTTTACAATATTCAGCCGTTTGGAAATGTGTTAACGAAGCTTGAGATTAAAGGAAAAGATTTAAGAGAGATTATCAATGCTCAAATCTCACCGGTTTTTGGGCCTGACTACAGCATCAGCGGGTTTACGTATACGTGGGATAAAGAAACCGGAAAAGCAGTTGATATGAAAATGGCAGATGGCACCGAGATCCAGCCCGATGCCACATATACATTGACCGTCAACAACTTTATGGCGACGGCGACAGGAACCAAATATCAGCCAATCGGACTGCTGGGAAAAAATCCGGTGACAGGGCCTGAGGATTTGGAAGCGACAGTTGAGTACGTGAAGAGTTTTGATGAGCCAATTGCGTATACAAAAGAGGGAAGAATTAAGCTTGCTGAAGCCAGTGATATTGAAGACCCTGTAACAGAAGACCCGATTACGGAAGAGCCTGGAGATGATCCGGTGACGGAGGATCCGATTAAAGAGGATCCAAGGCCAGGTGAAGATTTGCCTAATATAAAAGAAACTCCGGGAACAGCGCCGGTTCATCAGCTGCCGCCTTCAGCCATTTCGAGATTCAATGAAATACGAATCAACAACACAAAAACCGCTGATACTGCTAATAGCATCAGCACATTGCCGTTACAAACCGAGACTGCGGAAAGCGGGTCTGATTATCCGCTTCCGGATACGTCAGCGGGCTACTATAACTTTATGGTGATCGGTGCGGCGGTGACATTGTCAGGAACTTATCTATATGTCAGAAGAAAAAGGAGCGCCTCCAGAACGTGAAAAAAATTATTCCACTATTCATCATTGCTGCCGGCCTAGTGATCGCAGGCTATGGAGGCTTTAAATTGATCGATACGAATATGAAAACGGAACAGACATTAAAAGAAGCAAAACTGGCGGCTGAAAAGCCGCAGGAACTTTTGGGGACGGAAAATAGCTCAGATCAAGCAAAGAACAAAGCATCATTTAAGCCTGAGACCGGCCAAGCGAGCGGCATTTTGGAAATACCGAAAATCAATGCAGAGCTTCCGATCGTGGAGGGCACCGATGCTGATGATTTAGAAAAAGGTGTCGGGCATTACAAGGACAGCTATTATCCTGATGAAAACGGGCAAATTGTGCTGTCGGGGCATCGGGATACCGTGTTTCGCCGGACGGGAGAGCTGGAAAAGGGGGATCAGCTCCGTCTTCTCCTGTCATATGGAGAATTCACATATGAAATTGTAAAAACAAAAATTGTCGATAAGGATGACACATCTATTATCACGCTCCAGCATGAAAAGGAGGAGCTTATTCTAACGACCTGCTATCCGTTTTCATACGTCGGAAATGCCCCGAAACGCTATATTATATATGGAAAACGAGTGACTTAAAAAGCCGAGGCAGTGCCTGCGGCTTTTCTTCATGAAAAATATGTGCGGCAAAGGTTTTTCATATCAGCCGGGAAAGGGGCTTCAGCAACTATGAGCTCGTCTGTTATCGGGTGAACCGCTTGTACTTTATTGGCGTGCAGTGCCTGCCTGTTTAGCAGCTTGCTCCCGCCTCCGTAAAGCGAGTCTCCTGTCAACGGATGTCCGATGCTCGCCATATGAACACGGATTTGGTGTGTTCTGCCTGTTTCCAGCTCTAATTCAACGAGCGACAGCCGTTCTTTCACATTGCTGGCCATTACCTTGAAATGAGTGACGGCTGTTTGCCCGCCTGGTGAAACCCGGCGTCTTGTCGGGTGTGACCGGTCTCTGCCGATTGGTGAATTAATTGTCCCTTTTTTCGTTCGTAGCTTACCTTCAGCGATGGCGGTATACGTACGCTTCAGCGTCTTTTTCTCTAACTGCTGGTCTAAGATGGCGTGTGCCAAACGATGCTTGGCAAAAACGATAGCGCCAGATGTATGCTGATCAAGACGATGGACGTGGCGCACCTTACATGTTTCGCCATTTATCTGATAATGATAAGCGATCAAATTAGCCAGTGTGCCGGTTTGCCCATCCTCATTCGGATGCGTCGCAATGCCAGCGGGTTTATTGACGATGAGCATATGATTGTCCTCATATAAAATATCAAGCTCGCCATACTCCGGAATGACCGAAGATGCTTCACTTTCCTGAAGATCAATGAAGACGCGGTCTCCCTTTTTTACAATCATATTGTTTAAGACGGATTCGTGATTGACCTTTATCTGTTGATGGGACATCCAGTCTTGTATCACTGGTTTAGAAGCTTTGAGCGCTGTTTTGAGTACGGAAAACAGCCATTGGCCGTCCTGTTTTTCATTGATGAGGATCTCAAGCCCTCTGCCTTTTTGGTTCATGTTAAATGGCTCCTTTTCGAAGCGGAAGGCTGCTGTTTCTCATAGGAAACACTTACCTTAGCTTTCGCGTTTTTTTCTGTGCTATTCTTGAGTAAGACTTAGGATATTCGATGGCAAGAAAGGTGATTGACGTGAGAATTGTGAACGCAGCAACTGCAGAACAGGAGAGCTTTATCAAGGAGCTGTCTATGGAGCTGATCCATGATGTATTTCCTCTTTATTTCTCCGAACTGGACATTCAGCGCTTTAAAAAGAAAGGCGTTCTGTCTTTAAATAACCATTATTACCAAGGAACATTAAAAGAAGCATTTCAAATTATGGCTTGTCTGCAAATGATACATATTATCCTGACCAAGCCTTCGCCGCACTCTGATTTGAGTGATCAGGCGATTTTTGAAAAAAACAGCAAGATGCTGAATGATTTTGGGATTTATTTTCCGTTTGCTTTTTCTGACTTTCAAAAGAAGACTAACAAAGCCTTTTTCGGTCAAAGAAGGCTGATATAATCATGCGGCAAGGGCTTTTCTATTTTTAGAAAAGCTCTTTTTGTATCAGAGAAATCATATCATAAAACCTTTCCTCTAACTCCCTTTTTAAACGGCTCGTGTCTGAACATACTAATGATTGAAAGGGGTGCTGACAATGAGTTCAGTTAAAGATACAATGACAACGCAGGTGGCAACCGTTTCTCCGAATCAAACGATTCAGGAAGCGGCTTCTCTAATGAAACAGCATAACGTCGGGGCGATCCCCGTTGTAGAGCAAGGTGTTTTAAAAGGAATGCTGACTGACCGTGACATTGCATTAAGAACTACAGCTCAGGGCCGTGATGGCCAGACACCCGTTTCAGAAGTGATGTCAACAGAACTCGTATCAGGAAACCCTAATATGAGTCTGGAAGACGCGTCGCAGCTGATGGCCCAGCACCAAATCCGCCGCCTTCCTATTGTAGATCAAAACAATCTAGTCGGGATCGTTGCGCTTGGAGACCTGGCAGTCAATCAGATGTCGAACGAGTCTGCGGGATTAGCGCTGACAAACATTTCTCACCAAAACATTCATTAATAAGAAAGAGCTTGCAGTGTGCAGGCTCTTTCTTCACATAAAACCTTACTTTTTGAAAGCAGACTTGTTTCGGGGTATAGTTGAGTGTATACATATGTCTCAATTTGTACTAAAGGAGTTGTATCCAGTGATTAAAGCGTTAATTTTTGATTTTGACGGGCTTATTCTAGATACAGAAACACACGAATATGAGGTTCTTCAGGAAATATTTGAAGAGCACGGCTCAGTGCTGCCGCTATCTGTCTGGGGAAAGGTCATCGGAACTGCTGCGGGTTTCCGGCCTTTTGACTATTTAGAAGAGCAGATCGGGAAAAAGCTGAACCATGAAGAGCTCACAAAATTGAGAAGAGAGCGGTTCGCCAAACGCATGGAAACAGAAAAAGCGAGACCTGGTGTGGAAGCGTATTTGAATGCGGCAAAGGATTTAGGCTTAAAAATAGGCCTTGCCTCCAGCTCTGATTATAAATGGGTGTCCGGCCATTTGAAGCAAATCGGCCTGTTTGATGATTTTGAAGTTATTCAAACTGCTGATGATGTGGAAGAGGTAAAGCCGAATCCTGAACTCTATTTATTGGCGGCAAAGAACCTCGGGGTATCGCCAGCGGAATGTCTCGCGTTTGAGGATTCTGTCAATGGTTCGATTGCTGCGAAACGTGCAGGCATGAAGTGTGTCATTGTCCCGAATAAAGTAACGGGTACCTTGATGTTTGAAGACTATGATCACAGGCTTGAATCAATGGCGGAGATGGAGCTCGCCCTATTGCTTGATCATCTGAACTCACAAAACTAGAAAGGAGCGAGTAGGTTGTCTGAGAAATTAGATTTGACCCGGTTTGAAAAGAAAATGGTTATCCGCAATATCGAAGAGAAAGACATCGACAAGATTATCGATCTTCAAAAGGACTGCTTTCCAGGAATGGAGCCTTGGAAGCGGGAGCATTTAATCAGCCATTTGGAGCATTTTCCAGAAGGACAATTTTGTGCAGAATTCGAAGGTGAAATTATCGGTTCGTGCTCAAGTCTCCTGATTAACTTTGATGAATATGATGACCGCCATACGTGGCAGGACATTACAGATGACGGTTATATCACCAACCATAATCCTGACGGCTTGAATATGTACGGAATTGAAGTCATGGTGCACCCGAAATACAGACGAATGAAGATCGGCCACCGTTTGTACGAGGCGAGAAAGGACTTAGCCAGACGCTTAAACCTGAAAAGCATCATCATAGGCGGGCGGATTCCAAACTATCACAAATATGCAGAGGAAATGACAGCGAGAGAGTATGTTGAACAGGTGACACGCCACCAAATTTACGATCCGGTTCTTTCTTTTCAGCTGATGAACGGCTTTACCCTTATGCGAATTAACCCGAACTATCTCCCGGATGATACAGCTTCGATCAAGTATGCGACGCTGATGGAATGGAATAATGTGGATTATCTACCGCAGCAGACAAAACGCTATTATAAATCGGCGTTCCCTGTTAGAATTTGTGTGATCCAATACGAAATGAAGAAAATTTATTCCTTTGAGGAATTTGCGAATCAAGTAGAATACTATGTCGATGTTGCTTCCGACGCAAGATCTGATTTTGCGGTGTTCCCGGAAATTTTCACAACCCAGCTGATGTCCTTCCTTGAGGAACGGTCACCGAGCTTGGCGGTGCAGAGAATTACCGAGTATACAGAAGATTACATCAGCCTGTTTACTGACTTGGCTGTGAAGTATAACGTCAACATTATCGGCGGATCTCATTTCGTCGAAGAGGAAGGCAAGATCTATAATATCGCTTACCTGTTCAGACGGGACGGAACGATCGAGAAGCAATACAAACTCCATATTACGCCGAATGAACGCAAATGGTGGGGGATCAGCGCAGGAGACCAAGTTCGCGTGTTTGATACGGACTGCGGGAAAATCGCGATCCAGATCTGTTATGACATTGAATTTCCTGAGCTTGCCCGGATTGCGGCTGATAAAGGAGCCAAAATCATCTTTACGCCATTTTGTACAGAAGACCGTCAAGGCTATCTGCGTGTCAGATACTGTTCGCAGGCTAGAGCGGTTGAAAATCAAATTTATACGGTTATCTCTGGAACGGTCGGAAACCTTCCGCAAACGGAAAACATGGATATCCAATACGCCCAGTCAGGCATCTTTGCCCCGTCTGATTTTGAATTCGCCCGAGACGGCATTGTCGGCGAAACAAACCCGAATATTGAAATGGTCGTCATCGGCGATGTTGACCTGGAAATTCTCAGAAGACAGCGCCAAAACGGTACAGTGCGCCAGCTAAAAGACAGACGACGTGATATTTATCATATTCAATATAAAAAATAATTCCCAAAAAACCCGCCTGAATTGGCGGGTTTTTTTAAACAAAAGCGGAATTGTTTAGGTGCTTTCTTTAAAATAAAAGTAAATTGTATAGTGGAGGTGCCTTATGGAGTTTCTGTATTTTCGCCATTTCCTATATCATACAGAAAACGGCTAGGCTTCACATTGCTATTGCAATGGCTGTCCAAGTTGTTTCGAGTGCGACCTTTATCAGTACGATGCTGAGCATTGTCACTTTGCCTGTTTTGCTTTGGAAGCTGCATCCTCTTTCTTCTTGAGAAAGGGGATGTTTTATTATTTACGCGGTTTATTGACTCTGACCCGGTCTGGCTTTATATTGAAGGCAGGGAAATCATCACCAAGACATCACATAAAGAGAAGGTCTGTTTCAATTGAATTGGCATTATAGGGAACGCTAATGAAATGGAGATGATGGGGATGGAAAACATTCAGCAAAATCAGGGATTAAAGCAAAAAGATGAGCAATTTGTGTGGCATGCCATGAAGGGAGCGCATCAAGCGGACAGCCTGATAGCCCAGAAGGCCGAAGGGGCCTGGGTAACCGACACAGACGGACGCCGCTATTTGGATGCGATGTCCGGTTTGTGGTGCGTCAACATTGGTTACGGCAGAAAGGAGCTTGCGGAGGCTGCCTATGAGCAACTAAAGGAGCTGCCTTACTACCCGTTAACGCAAAGTCACGCACCCGCAATTCAACTGGCGGAAAAGCTGAATGAATGGCTTGGCGGCGATTATGTTATTTTTTTTTCCAACAGCGGATCGGAAGCAAACGAAACTGCTTTTAAAATTGCCCGCCAGTACCATCTGCAAAACGGCGACCACAGCCGTTATAAATTCATCTCAAGATATCGGGCATACCACGGCAATACATTGGGAGCGCTCTCAGCTACCGGACAGGCGCAGCGGAAATATAAATACGAGCCTTTGAGCCAAGGGTTCCTGCATGCAGCTCCGCCAGATATATACCGGAATCCTGATGATGCAGACACGCTTGAAAGCGCAAATGAAATCGACCGCATCATGACATGGGAATTAAGCGAAACGATTGCCGGGGTCATTATGGAGCCCATCATTACAGGCGGAGGCATCCTAATGCCGCCGGACGGATATATGAAGAAGGTGGAGGACATTTGCCGGCGCCACGGAGCCCTTTTGATTTGCGATGAAGTGATCTGCGGGTTTGGACGGACAGGTGAGCCGTTCGGGTTTATGCACTACGGTGTGAAGCCTGATATCATTACGATGGCAAAGGGAATCACAAGCGCGTATCTGCCATTGTCAGCGACTGCTGTGAAACGGGACATTTTCGAAGCGTATCAGGGGGAAGCTCCTTATGACCGTTTCCGCCACGTGAACACGTTCGGCGGAAGCCCGGCTGCCTGTGCTTTGGCGTTGAAAAACCTGCAAATTATGGAGGACGAACAGCTGATTCAGCGATCCCGTGATCTTGGAGCAAAGCTTTTAGGTGAGCTTCAAGCTCTGAGAGAACACCCGGCAGTCGGGGATGTTAGAGGAAAAGGGCTGCTGATCGGAATCGAACTCGTCAAAGACAAATTGACTAAAGAGCCGGCTGATGCCGCCAAAGTAAACCAAGTGGTTGCGGCGTGCAAAGAAAAAGGGCTGATCATCGGCAAAAACGGCGATACAGTCGCCGGCTACAACAATGTCATCCAGCTTGCGCCGCCATTTTGCCTGACAGAAGAGGACCTTTCCTTTATCGTGAAAACGGTGAAAGAAAGCTTTCAAACGATATAATATAAAAGTGAATTATTAAAGGAGCACATGATGAGTTTTCACAACCAGCCGATCTTACCGGCTATTCGCAATATGAAGCAATTTGATGAGTTTTTGAACAGTTCGTTCTCTTACGGTGTTATTCTTGATATTCATCTCGGCCAGCTGAAGGGCGTGATCAAAGAAGCGCAAAAGCACGGAAAGAACATGATGGTGCACGTCGATCTCATTCAAGGGATTAAGCATGACGAATACGGTGCGGAATTTATATGTCAGGATATCAAGCCCGCTGGGATTATTTCCACAAGATCGAATGTGATTGCCAAAGCGAAGCAGAAGAAAATTTATGCCATTCAGCGCCTGTTTTTGCTTGATACAAGCGCGATGGAGAAAAGCATGGAGTTTATCGGCAAGCATAAGCCTGACTTCATCGAAGTGCTTCCCGGCATCGTTCCGTCACTCATTCAGGAAATAAAAGAGAAAACAGGGATTCCCATCTTTGCCGGGGGTTTCATCCGTACGGAAGAGGATGTAGAGCAGGCATTGAAAGCGGGGGCTGTAGCTGTCACAACATCTAATACCAAATTGTGGAAAAAATATGAAAACTTTTTGACGGAAAGTGATTGACACCGCTTTCATGCACTGATACAATTGCACTAGGTTAATACATTGTGATGGAGAACTCGGAGACCACAGCAGCTCTTTACGGCAAATGTTTATGCACCCGTAAAGCGGTTTGTTGTGGTTTTTTTATTCTCTTCTTCTCTATCATGCTTTTTAATCGTGACTTTAGGAGGAATGTGCTATGACAGCATTTTGGGGAGAAGTCATCGGTACGATGCTGCTTATCATTTTTGGTGCAGGTGTTTGTGCAGGTGTCAATTTAAAGAAATCGCTTTCATTCCAGTCTGGCTGGATTGTTGTTGTATTTGGATGGGGATTGGGTGTTGCCATGGCGGCATACGCGGTTGGCGGCATCAGCGGTGCCCATTTGAATCCGGCGCTAACGATAGCGCTTGCATTTGTAGGAGATTTTCCTTGGAAAGAGGTTCCGGTTTATATTGCGGCGCAAATGATCGGAGCGATCATCGGTGCGGTGATTATTTATCTGCATTACCTCCCGCACTGGAAGTCAACGGATGATCCCGCTGCCAAGCTGGGTGTTTTCTCAACAGGGCCCAGCATTCCGCATACATTTGCAAACGTTTTAAGCGAAGTGATTGGGACATTTGTCCTTGTACTTGGAATCTTGGCCATAGGTGCAAATCAATTTACAGAAGGACTTAATCCTTTAATCGTCGGTTTCCTCATTGTAGCAATCGGTATTTCTCTGGGAGGCACCACCGGCTATGCTATCAATCCTGCACGTGACTTAGGTCCGCGGATAGCCCACGCTTTTCTTCCGATTCCGGGGAAGGGCTCATCAAACTGGAAATACGCATGGGTTCCGGTAGTCGGCCCGATTTTAGGCGGATCATTCGGCGGTGTATTTTACAACGCTGCATTTAAAGGGCACATCACAAGCAGCTTCTGGATTGTAAGCGTTATATTGGTTGTGGTATTGTTAGGACTCTATGTTTATACGAAATCACATTCTGCTAAAACATTATCAAATTCTAAATATATTTAATCAAAGGGGAGACATCTTATGGAAACGTACATTTTATCCTTAGATCAGGGGACGACAAGTTCAAGAGCGATTCTGTTTAATAAAGAAGGCAAAATTGTCCACTCTGCTCAAAAGGAATTTACACAATACTTCCCGCATCCTGGCTGGGTTGAGCATAATGCCAATGAAATTTGGGGCTCTGTCCTCGCGGTTATCGCCTCAGTCATCTCTGAATCAGGAATCAGCGCTTCTCAAATTGCCGGCATCGGCATCACGAACCAGCGCGAGACGACGGTTGTGTGGGATAAAGATACAGGAAGTCCTGTCTATAATGCAATCGTTTGGCAGTCCAGACAGACGTCCGGCATTTGTGAGGAACTTCGTGAAAAAGGATATAATGATAAATTCAGAGAAAAAACTGGGCTTTTAATCGATCCATACTTCTCCGGCACGAAGGTGAAGTGGATTTTAGACAATGTGGAAGGCGCGAGAGAAAAAGCGGAAAAAGGCGAGCTGCTGTTTGGAACGATTGATACGTGGCTCATTTGGAAAATGTCAGGCGGAAAAGCGCATGTGACCGATTACTCCAATGCCTCAAGAACACTGATGTTTAATATTTACGATTTAAAATGGGACGATGAACTGCTCGACATTCTAGGCGTACCGAAATCCATGCTCCCTGAAGTGAAGCCGTCCTCTCATGTGTATGCGGAGACTGTTGATTATCACTTCTTCGGAAAAAATATCCCGATTGCTGGAGCGGCAGGCGACCAGCAGTCCGCATTGTTCGGCCAGGCATGCTTTGAAGAAGGCATGGGGAAAAACACATACGGCACAGGATGTTTCATGCTGATGAATACCGGGGAAAAAGCAATTAAGTCCGAACATGGGCTTTTGACAACAATCGCTTGGGGCATTGACGGAAAAGTGAACTATGCGTTAGAAGGAAGCATTTTTGTCGCAGGCTCTGCCATCCAGTGGCTTAGAGACGGATTGAGAATGTTCCAGGACTCTTCGCTTAGCGAATCTTATGCAGAGAAAGTGGATTCAACTGACGGCGTATATGTCGTTCCGGCCTTTGTCGGACTGGGAACGCCTTACTGGGACAGCGATGTGCGCGGTTCGGTTTTCGGCCTGACAAGAGGGACAACAAAAGAGCACTTTATCCGTGCGACACTGGAGTCATTGGCTTATCAGACCAAAGATGTGCTTGACGCAATGGAAGCAGATTCAAACATTTCATTAAAGACGCTTCGTGTAGACGGAGGAGCTGTGAAAAACAATTTCCTAATGCAGTTCCAAGGAGACCTGTTGAATGTTCCTGTGGAGCGCCCGGAAATTAATGAAACGACTGCACTTGGCGCGGCTTATTTGGCGGGTATCGCTGTGGGATTCTGGAAGGACCGTTCTGAAATCGCGAACCAGTGGAATCTGGATAAACGGTTTGAGCCTGAATTAGAAGAAGAAAAACGAAATGAGCTGTATAAAGGCTGGCAAAAAGCCGTGAAAGCAGCTATGGCTTTTAAATAAAGTAATACTATGGTATAATGGTTACAAGTTAATAAGAACGGTCCTGAGATGAGGAGAGACCACAGCACCAAAGTGTAAGCATGCACTTTGGCTGTTGTGGTCTCTTTTTCTATTTACCGTGACAACAAGGAGGAAACGTAATGATGAAACATCAATTTTCAAGTCTTGAAAGAGATCGCATGCTGACAGACATGACGAAAAAAACATATGACCTATTTATTATCGGAGGAGGAATTACAGGAGCCGGAACAGCTCTTGACGCGGCATCAAGGGGAATGAAGGTCGCACTAAGCGAAATGCAGGACTTTGCGGCAGGAACATCAAGCCGATCAACGAAGCTGGTACATGGCGGCTTGCGCTATTTAAAACAATTTGAAGTGAAAATGGTCGCTGAGGTAGGAAAAGAGCGGGCGATTGTGTATGAAAACGGCCCGCATGTCACTACACCGGAATGGATGCTGCTTCCGTTTCATAAAGGCGGCACATTCGGTTCATTTACAACATCAATCGGGTTAAGGGTTTATGACTTCCTTGCAGGTGTGAAAAAGTCAGAACGAAGAAGCATGCTTTCAGCAAAAGAAACGCTGCAAAAAGAACCTTTGGTAAAAAAAGACGGCTTAAAAGGCGGCGGGTACTATGTGGAATACCGCACTGACGATGCGAGACTGACCATCGAAGTCATGAAGGAAGCGGTGAAATTCGGGGCAGAGCCTGTGAATTACTCCAAAGTGAAGGAGCTTCTTTACGAAAAAGGCAAAGCCGTCGGCGTATTAATTGAAGATGTGCTGACAAAGAAAGAATATAAAGTGTATGCGAAAAAAATTGTCAATGCTACAGGCCCTTGGGTCGATCAGCTCAGAGAAAAAGACCATTCGAAAAACGGAAAGCATTTGCAGCATACAAAAGGCATTCACCTTGTATTTGACCAGTCTGTCTTTCCGCTGAAACAGGCTGTATATTTCGATACACCTGATGGCCGGATGGTATTTGCGATTCCTCGTGAAGGCAAAACATACGTGGGAACAACAGACACTGTTTACAAAGAGGCGCTGGAGCATCCGCGGATGACAACGGAGGATCGTGATTATGTCATTAAATCAATCAATTACATGTTCCCGGAACTGAATATCACTGCGAATGACATCGAATCCAGCTGGGCGGGGCTGCGTCCGCTGATTCATGAAGAAGGCAAAGATCCTTCTGAAATTTCACGGAAAGACGAGATTTGGACATCTGACTCAGGCCTGATCACCATTGCCGGCGGAAAACTGACTGGATACAGAAAAATGGCTGAGCACATCGTTGATCTTGTCCGTGATCGCTTAAAAGAAGAGGGCGAAAAAGATTTTGGACCATGTAAAACGAAAAACATGCCAATCTCTGGCGGGCACGTCGGCGGTTCGAAAAATCTTATGTCCTTCGTTACCGCGAAAACAAAAGAAGGAATTGCAGCCGGTTTATCAGAAAAAGACGCAAAACAGCTGGCGATCAGATACGGCTCTAACGTAGATCGCGTCTTTGACCGGGTAGAAGCGCTGAAAGATGAGGCCGCGAAACGCAACATTCCGGTTCATATTCTTGCTGAGGCAGAATACAGTATAGAAGAAGAGATGACTGCAACTCCTGCTGACTTCTTTGTCCGCAGAACGGGACGTTTATTTTTTGATATCAATTGGGTAAGAACATATAAAGATGCCGTTATTGATTTTATGAGCGAGCGATTCCAATGGGATGAGCAGGCGAAAAACAAACATACAGAAAACCTCAACAAGCTTTTACACGATGCGGTCGTACCGCTTGAGCAATAAATCATAACGGGCTGTCTGCAGCCCGTTATTTCTTTTTACGTGCCGAAAGGGCCAGATCTCAGGTTATCAAGTGACAGAGGCACCCGCTTCATATAAAATAATGGCATAAGCTGATACATAGGAGGACGAATATGACTTGGAGAAAGAGCTATGAACGCTGGAAACAGACAGAACATTTAGATCCGGAATTAAAAGAGCGCCTTATTGAATTAGAGGGAGATGAACAGGCCCTTGAGGACTGTTTCTATAAAGACCTTGAATTCGGTACCGGCGGAATGCGCGGGGAAATCGGCGCCGGGACAAATCGGATGAATATTTACACTGTGCGCAAAGCATCGGCCGGGTTTGCGGCATACATCTCGAAGCAAGGTGAGGAAGCGAAAAAACGGGGCGTTGTCATTGCTTATGATTCCCGCCATAAATCTCCGGAGTTCGCGATGGAAGCGGCAAAAACACTTGCGACACAAGGCATCCAAACATACGTGTTTGATGAGCTTCGCCCGACGCCAGAGCTGTCATTCGCTGTCAGACAGCTGAATGCTTATGGTGGAATTGTGGTAACGGCAAGCCATAACCCGCCTGAATATAACGGCTACAAAGTATACGGGGATGATGGCGGCCAGCTGCCTCCAAAGGAAGCGGACATCGTCATTGAGCAGGTAAACGCGATTGAAAATGAGCTGACGATCACAGTGGACGAAGAAAATAAGTTAAAAGAAAAAGGCTTAATCAAAATCATCGGTGAAGATATTGATAAAGTTTATACAGAAAAACTGACGTCCATTTCTGTACATCCTGAATTATCGGAAGAAGTAGATGTAAAGGTTGTTTTCACACCGCTGCATGGAACTGCAAATAAACCGGTCAGACGCGGTCTTGAAGCACTCGGCTACAAAAATGTAACGGTTGTCAAAGAACAGGAACTGCCGGATTCAAACTTCTCCACTGTTACATCGCCGAACCCGGAAGAGCATGCGGCATTCGAATATGCCATTAAGCTTGGGGAGGAGCAGAATGCAGATATTCTCATCGCGACAGATCCTGATGCTGACCGCCTCGGCATCGCGGTGAAAAACGATCAAGGCAAATATACAGTGCTGACAGGAAACCAAACCGGAGCGCTGCTGCTTCATTACCTGCTTTCTGAAAAGAAAAAACAAGGCATCCTGCCTGATAACGGTGTTGTTCTCAAAACGATCGTCACAAGCGAAATCGGCCGTGCTGTAGCTTCTTCATTCGGCCTTGATACGATTGATACGCTGACAGGCTTTAAGTTTATCGGTGAAAAGATTAAGGAATACGAGGCATCAGGCCAGTATACCTTCCAATTCGGTTATGAAGAGAGCTACGGTTATTTAATCGGGGATTTTGCCCGCGATAAGGACGCCATTCAGGCTGCGCTTTTGGCAGTTGAAGTTTGCGCGTTCTATAAAAAACAGGGAATGTCATTGTATGAGGCGCTCATCAATCTCTTTAACGAGTATGGTTTTTATCGTGAAGGGCTGAAATCCTTGACGCTGAAAGGCAAACAAGGAGCAGAGCAAATTGAAGCGATTCTTGCTTCCTTCAGACAAAATCCGCCGCAGAAAATGGCGGGCAAACAGGTTGTCACAGCAGAAGATTACGCTGTAAGCAAACGGACGCTTCTGACTGAAAATAAAGAAGAAGCCATCGACTTGCCAAAATCAAATGTACTGAAATACTTCCTGGAAGACGGGTCTTGGTTCTGTCTTCGTCCTTCTGGAACTGAGCCGAAGGTTAAATTTTATTTCGCCGTAAAAGGGTCATCTTTGGAAGACAGTGAAAAGCGACTTGCCGTCCTTTCTGAAGATGTAATGAAGACGGTGGATGAAATTGTTGAGTCGACAGCAAAATAATTCAAGTATGAGCTGGGTCATTGTAAATGATCCGGCTTTTTCTTTTTCTCATCCAAAAGTCTGAAAGAAAATCATCCTACAAGTGAAGTAATGAAATACAAAAAACTGGTATAATCTTAAATACAAGATCAATGCCGGAGTGAGAAACGTGAGCAAAACGAGGATGGAAAAATTAAAAACGCTGAAAACGATTGCGGAAACCTTAAATCAAGGGCACGATATCAAAGCAACACTGGATGAGGTTTTAAAAGAGTTGCTGAGTCTGACAAACCTTCAATCCGGATGGATTTTTCTGATCGAAGAAGATGGGTCTTATACGTTAGCGGCCGACGCTTATCTGCCCCCGGCTTTAAGCCGCAAGGAAAAAGTGCTGATGTGCGAAGGGGAGTGTTACTGTCTGACGAAATTCAATAACGGAGGGCTTAGAAAGGCTGCAAATATCATGAACTGCAAACGCATCGAATCAGCAGAAAACCTGCATTGTTTTGACACAGAAGGGATTACGCATCATGCAACTGTGCCTTTAGAAGACGGGGACAGAAGATTCGGATTGTTAAATGTAGCGGCGGCCGGAAAAACCATGTTTGATGAGGAAGAGCTGCATTTACTCGAGTCTGTCGCCTTTCAGATCGGAACGGCAATCCAGCGTATGAGGCTTTCTGAATATCAACAAAAAAATGCTCTTTTAATGGAGCGTAACCGCCTCGCTCAGGAGCTTCACGATTCAGTCAATCAAATGCTGTTTTCCGTCAGTTTAACTGCCAAAGCTGCGAAGACACTAACAAAAGATGAGAATTTACAGCAGATGATTGATTTCATCCAAAACCTATCACAGGACGCGCTCGCAGAAATGAAAGCGTTAATTTGGCAGCTTCGCCCCGGAGGATTGGAAAAAGGGCTGGCTGAAGCCATTAAAAGCTATGGTGCGCTCATTGGATTGAAGATCATTTTTACACAAAAAGGATGTCCTGTTCTGACTGATGAGCAGGAGCATATGCTATGGCGTGTCGTACAGGAAGCTTTAAATAACTGCAAAAAGCATGCCGGAACGGATACGGCGTATGTTAGTCTGACTGCTTCTTTGTGCCATGCGGAGCTGGATATCATCGATCATGGGGCAGGATTTCGCTATGAAGCGCATGCCGATCTGCCTTCACTTGGCATCAAGGGTATGAAAGAACGGGCGGAAAAAGCCGGAGCTAAGTTTTGGATTGAGTCAGCGCTTGGAACAGGAACAAAGCTGTCCATCAGGCTTCCGCTAACAAGCCGAAAAGGAGGGGCGGTATGAAAATTGTCATTGCAGATGATCATCATGTTGTCAGAAAGGGTCTGCGTTTTTTCTTTGCCACCCAGGATGATATTGAAGTCGTCGGAGAAGCTGCAACTGGATTAGAAGCTCTCCGTGTCATCGAAGAGACAAAGCCGGATCTTGTGCTAATGGATCTGTCTATGCCCGAGATGGACGGCATTCAAGCCATTAAAAAAGCAATACAGCAATTTCCGTATACGAATATCATTGTGCTGACGAGCTACTCTGATCAGGAGCACGTCATCCCCGCGCTTCAGGCAGGCGCGAAGGCGTATCAATTAAAGGATACGGAGCCCGAGGAATTGGTGAAAACACTAAGACAAGTGCATGGTGGCGAATACAAGCTTTCTACAGCTATTATGCCCCATGTGCTGACACATATGAAAAATCAGCACGACCCGGAAAAAGAAAAATACTATCAATTAACTAGAAGGGAAAAAGACGTTCTGACTGAAATAGCGAACGGGAAAAGCAATAAAGAAATCGCAGCAGCCTTGTTTATTTCAGAAAAAACAGTAAAAACCCATGTATCGAATCTTTTAGCAAAACTTGAAGTGGCCGACCGCACGCAAGCAGCGCTTTTCGCAGTGAAATATAACCTGAATGGAGAGATCTCAAAATGAACATGTTAGTCATAAATGGCACGCCAAGAAAACATGGCAGAACAAGAATTGCAGCATCCTATATTGCAGCTCTGTATCACACGGATTTGATTGATCTAAGCGAGTTTGTATTGCCCGTTTTTAACGGTGAAGCGGAACAATCTGAACTGTTGAAAGTACAGGAGCTTAAGCAACGCGTTACGAAAGCGGATGCGATTGTATTATTATCGCCTGAATATCACAGCGGCATGAGCGGCGCTTTAAAAAATGCCTTGGATTTTCTAAGCAGCGAACAATTCAAATATAAGCCCGTTGCATTATTGGCAGTAGCGGGAGGCGGAAAAGGCGGCATCAATGCGCTGAACAATATGAGAACTGTGATGCGGGGTGTCTACGCCAATGTCATCCCAAAGCAGCTGGTGCTTGATCCGGTGCATATTGATGTTGAAAATGCTACAGTGGCTGAAAACATTAAGGAAAGCATAAAAGAGCTTGTCGAAGAACTCAGCATGTTCGCAAAAACAGGAAATCCCGGCGTCTAAACGCCGGGATTTGTTTATGTGAGAAGGGCTATTTGATCTTCATAAGTCAGCTCTGTGGCATGATCAATATAACGGAGAAGGGAATACAGCATCTTTTCTAAAACGGCGTAATCCTGTTCAAAATGATACGCATGCAGAAAATGCTCAATTCGTTTTGATAACAAATCGTCCTCTGTACGCACCATTAAAATTAATAAATTATCCCATTGAGAACGATGGGTGTAATAAAGCGCTTTATCGTAATCGGCATAATCCATGAATCGCTTCTCCTTTCTTGGGTGAGAAGTTCATGATTAGTTTATGCCGCATCCTCTGTTATTGACGGGGCAAAACTTGCCGTCTGCGTCAGTAAAGGGGTAGCAATATGAGGGAGACATAAAATCAAAATGCCTGAATGAAGATATCGCTTTTGGTAAACCTATGAGGGAATATATTCTGGGTACAGGAGACTGAAAAAATGAAATCCCTGCCGTATACCATCGCGCTTCTTTTTTGCGGATTGATTATCGTGTCAATGGCTGCAAAAGGTCATTCAACGGACACAGACGAGTCCGTTCAAAAGTGGGAACAGCTTGCCTGGAGCAAAATTCAGGATGAATATAAGGGCGCTTCATTTTCTGATTATGCTTATATGGGGCGTACAGAGGTGAATGATCAGCAGACTAAAGATGTCTTTCGGGTGACAGTCAGACAGAAAGATGACACTTTTTCTGTTCGGGCCGAAGTCTATTTTCATCCGGTGACAAATCATATGATCAGCATCAACGTCTTTAGGCTCTAATAAAAAACTGTACAGCCGTTAAGGCCGCACAGTTTCTGTTTTTAGAAATATCGTTTTGCACCGAGATAGCGCTGTTTCCAGTAAGAGTTGTTCATATTGGAAATGACAACTCCGGAATCGTTGGCATTTATGAATTCCCCGTTGCCTAGGTAAATTCCGACGTGGGAAGGGCCGGCTTTATATGTTGAAAAGAAAACGAAATCTCCGACAGCAGGCTGGCTAACTGATTTCATTGTGTTCCAATATCCCGCTGCCGTTAATCTAGATACGGATGTGACTTTGTTCAGTACATAGTAAATGAATCCGCTGCAGTCAAACCCGGACGGTGTCGTGCCTCCCCAGCGATACGGAACCCCAAGCTGCGCTTTAGCGGCCGAAATCATTGTGTTAATCTTCGCACTCGTTGAGCTGGTGTTGTTTGAAGAACCGGATGAAGACGATGATGAAGCTTTTCCGGAAATGACCAGCTTTTGGCCAACCTGCAAGACATCCGTTTTTAAATTGTTTTTCTCACGAATCTGCTGAGCTGTTACATTAAATTTTTGAGCAATCACCCATAAGGAATCACCGCTTTTCACCGTGTATGTAGTCGTCGTGCCGGAGCTTGCATTTGACGAAGAAGACGACGATGATGAAGAGCCTGAAGATGCTTTACCTGTCAGCTTCAATACTTGTCCAACGTAAAGCACATCTGATTTCAGATTGTTGATATTTCGGATTTGCTGTACAGTCAGGTTATAGTTGTTTGCGATTTTCCAAAGTGAATCACCGCTTTTAACGGTATATTTAGTTGTTGCTGAAGTTTGGTTCGATTTGGATGAATTGTCTTTAGAAGACGTATCAGAGCCGCTTGATTTTGTTTTCAACACCTGATTCACGTAAATGGTGTCTGATTTTAAGTTGTTCAAGACCTTCAATTCAGCGATGGACATATTGACTTTGTTTGCAATTTTCCAGAGTGAATCTCCAAGCTGCACCTTATATGTTCCCGTAGAAGATGAGGAACTTGAACTCTTATTAGAACTGCTTTTTGAACTGGAGCTTGAACTCTTATTAGAGTTGCTTTTTTTACTGGAACTAGAGCTTGAAGAAACTGTACCGGACACCTTTAATTTCTGCCCAGCACGAATTAAATCGCTGCTTAGTCCGTTTAATTTTTTCAGTTCCTGCACGGTCATTTTAAACTCATTTGCGATCAGCCAAAGTGAATCTCCGCTTTTCACTGTGTAAACAGAACTTCCGCTCTTCTTGGTTGTTGAGCTTGAAGTAGATGAAGAAGTGCTGGATTTGCTGCCTGGAATAGTAAGCGTCTGGCCGATCGACAGAACAGTAGTCGAAAGATGATTGGCGGATGTGAGGGCCGCCACACTTGTGTTATAGGTTTGGGCCAGTTTCCATAAAGAATCTCCGCTTTTGACCTTAATCGTTGCTGCTTCAGCTGGTGTCACTACTAAAGTTGTGCCGACAATCGCAGATGCTGTCAGCCCTGCTGCTAATTTCTTTTTCATCTTAGCTCTCCTTTTTCCCCCAATGATTTTGCATTTGCTGTTTCTTTTTTATATCGGCACATTTGTCTCATCGTTTTGCCTTTTTATAAAAATAGCCAAATTATCTTAACAATAAGGGGGAAAAAGGGCATAAAAAAAGAAGGAATCTTAATCTATTCCTTCATTTTTAAAAGCTTCATGATATCTTCTTTGTTTTTGACGAGGTCGCGCAGTGTGTATTTGTCTAAAACTGCGAGGTAGGCTAAAAGCGCTTCATTCAGCACATGTTTTAAGCCGCAAACCGGGGAAATAACACAGAGATTCTTGTTCGCATCAAAACATTCAACAATATTAAAATCGTCCTCCGTTTTTCTGACAACCTCACCGATGTTGATGTCTTCAGGTTCCATGCCTAATCGTATGCCGCCGCCCCGTCCGCGTATCGTTTCTACGTAGCCGAGCTGGCCGAGCCTGTATATGACTTTCATGAGATGATTTTTTGAAATAGAATACGTTTCGGCAATCTGTTTTATATTTGAAAGTTCTCCGGGACGCTCTGCAGCCAGAAAAATCAACACTCTTAATGAATAATCTGTATAATTGGTTAACTTCATAATAAGACCTCAGAATAAGACATTTTCTATATCTTATCATAATCGATTGAAAAATGAAAAAAAAGGAATTAAAAAAACATGCACCCAGCTGGGTGCATGTTTTTTGCTTACATGTCATTCGGCGGATTTTGGTTTTTATGGTTTTTTTCGATTTCTGTGTTTTGCATTTTGCGTTCAAATGTAGACAGATAACGTGATGCAAAATCCTTACCGCCAAGGCCGAAGGATAAACCGAAAGCGAGTGCGAAGCCGCTAAGAACGATGATAAACGCGGAATTGACGATTGTCGCAGCGACACCAAGCTGATCCAGGGCCATAAAGAAAGCAAGTGCGATAATCGTATATTTAGCAATAGGCGCTAAAGACTTGAATTCCTGGCCTTTTATCATGCTTGAGAGCACTTTTCTCACCAATTCTCCTGCGTAAAGGCCGAGTCCGAGAATGAATACTGCGACAAGGACATTCGGCAGATACGCGATGATACCAGTGGCAATTTCTACGAGGAAGTGCAGCCGAACAATTTGAAGCGCCTCAGCTGTAAAGAGCAGAATGACAATGATTTGCGCAATCATACCGACAACTTGAGACAAGGACAGCTTTGCAGGCGTTCCGGCTTCCATGCCCATTTTCCCTAAGACAGAATCAAAGCCTGCGCGATGGAGCAGTCCGGACACCATGGATTTCACCCATTTTCCTGCCCAGATACCCGCTAATACAAGCACGATGGCAATTATGATGTTCGGAAGCATGTTTAAAATCGTATTCAGCATAGAGACAGCTGGTTTTGAAATGCCGGCGACATCCAGCTGATCAAGCGCTGAAATGACCACCGGAATCATAATGAGCACATAAGCGATTGTTCCGATGACTGCTGAAAGGCTTGTGTCTTTTAAGTAAATTGATAAACCCATACGTGCCGCTAATCTTTCCGTGCCGATGCTTGCAAGGAAATTCGTAATGATATCACGGACAAGGCGGGCAACAAGCCATCCGATTAATACGATAAGCGCCGCTGCAAATAATTTCGGCAGAAAAGCGAGCACGCTTTCCATCATATTTGTAAAAGGACCTGAAATGCCGCTGATTTTCAAAGAAGATAAGACCCCTGGCAGAAAAACAAGCAGCACGAGATAAAAGACAATTTGTGAAGCGGTATTGACAGCCTGGTGAATATCTTTTCCTTCAGACACCAAATTCCACTTGCGCAGTTTGTCACTCGTGTTCAGCTTCATCCCGATTTTTTTGACAAGGAAGCTTAAAACAGAGGCTGCAGCCCATCCTAACAGCAGAATGAGTCCAGCTTTCAGCACGCTTGGGATCGCGGCTGCAATCGCCGAAAGCATACTGACAAACGGCGATGCCACTGTTGTCAGGTGCAAAATGTTAAAGAATAAAATAAAGACGATGATCAGTGCGATAAAATAAACGACCTTGCTTATGACTTTTTCCGAGGAATAGCGTGAAGGCTTTTTCCCAGCAAAGAGCTTGTCGTCGATTTTTGTTTTGCTGAGTCCTTTGTATACCGCTTTTTCAATGATTTTAGCAATAGCCCAGCCGATTAATAAGACGAGTAAAGCAATGATTACGTTTGGCAGCTTACTGAGATAAGAAGAAAACACGTCTGCTACATTCAATTGGTATCGCTCCTTTTTCGTAGTATGGTGTGTGTTTACCCACTTATCCAATAAGCAAACAGATGAATGTGCCGGGGGAATTTTTTCTTGCCCGAGTGAGACTATCATCTTTTGTCTGGCGGGCTCATACATTATAGATAAGTCCAAGTAGGGGGGATTCGGTTGAACGCGGAGGAGAAGAAGGGATTACAGCGGGCAATTGAGGAAATTACCGAAATTGCAAAAGGATTCGGCCTTGATTTCTACCCGATGAGATATGAAATCTGCCCGGCTGAAATTATTTATACATTTGGCGCGTACGGGATGCCGACAAGATTCAGCCACTGGAGCTTCGGCAAGCAGTTTCACAAGATGAAGCTGCACTATGATCTAGGGTTAAGTAAGATCTATGAGCTGGTCATTAACTCAGATCCATGCTACGCTTTTTTGCTGGACAGCAACTCACTGATCCAAAATAAATTGATTGTCGCACACGTTCTTGCTCATTGCGATTTCTTCAAAAACAACTGCCGTTTCCAAAACACGAAGCGCGATATGGTGGAAAGCATGGCGGCAACAGCTGAACGGATAAAACACTATGAACAGGTTCACGGGATAAAAGAAGTCGAATCTTTTTTAGATGCAATCCTTTCGATTCAGGAGCATATCGATCCGTCGTTGGTCCGACCAAAGCTCCAATGGAGTGTGGATGATGAGGAAGAGGAGATTGAAGAGGCAGCCACGCCTTACGATGATCTATGGTCATTGGATGAAAAGAAACCGAAAAAACAAGTGAAAAAATCGAAAAAACCGTTCCCGCCGCGGCCTGAAAAAGATATCCTGCTTTTTATCGAGGAGCATTCCCGGGAGCTGGAGCCATGGCAGCGTGATATATTAACGATGATGAGAGAGGAAATGCTTTATTTCTGGCCTCAGCTGGAAACCAAGATTATGAATGAGGGCTGGGCTTCCTATTGGCACCAGCGAATTATACGTGAGCTTGATTTAACCTCTGATGAAGCGATCGAGTTCGCCAAGCTGAATGCAGGTGTCGTTCAGCCGTCCAAAACAGGCATTAATCCTTATTATTTAGGGCTGAAAATATTTGAAGACATTGAAAAGAGATACAACAACCCGACGGAGGAAATGAAGAAAATGGGCGTGCAGCCTGACTCCGGCCGGGAGAAAATGTTTGAGGTCAGGGAGATTGAATCCGATATCTCTTTCATCCGCAATTATTTAACCAAAGAATTAGTCATGCGCGAGGATCTTTATTTGTTTCAAAAACAGGGCCGAGATTATAAAATCATCGATAAACAGTGGAAGTCGGTGCGCGACCAGCTCGTAAGCATGCGGGTAAATGGCGGTTTTCCATATTTGACAGTAAACGACGGCGATTATATGAAAAATAACGAGCTCTATATTAAGCATTGGTATGAAGGAATAGAGTTAGATTTGAAATATTTGGAGAAAGTGCTCCCTTATTTATTCCAGCTTTGGGGAAGAAGCGTGCACATTGAGTCTGTGCTTGAGGATAAGGAAGTCATGTTTTCGTACGACGGAAAAGGTGTTCACCGCAGATATTTATAAAAAAGAGGATGCAGCGTTCTGCATCCTTTTTATTTTCCAGTTTTTAAAATCTTAAATATGATGTTTGCCTGGTCCGTATTGTTAATCAATCCGCGGAATTTTTCTTTTCCGGGGCCGTACGCGTATACCGGTACTTCTTCGCCGGTATGATCGGTACTCGTCCATCCGCTGTTGGAGCGAGTATTAAAAATCTTGATGATGGCTTTGTAGGCCCCTTTGCTTTTGTCAGCCTGTGCAGCTGCTTCAACGCTTTTGATTTCTTCAGATGTGACTTTCAGATTGCCATAGCGGGCGAGCACATCTTTAACCGGCTTGCCTTCACTGATTTTTTTGGCCATGAATTCAGGTGTTTTCTTAGCGGAGAGAATCGGTTCTGCGTGCCAATTTTTTTCCCCGTTTGCGCCAATGGTAAAGCCGCCGGTTGTATGGTCAGCAGTTGCAATCACAAGTGTATGTTTGTCTTTTTTCGCAAATTCAATCGCGGCTTTATAGGCCTGTTCAAAATCTTTAACCTCGCTCATGGCTCCTACTGTATCATTGTCATGGGCCGCCCAGTCAATCTGGCTCCCTTCGACCATCAAGAAAAATCCTTTTTTATTTTGGTTCAGGCGATCAATTGCTGAAACCGTCATGTCTTTGAGAGACGGTGTTTTGCTGTCACGGTCGAGCGCCTTAGCAAGCCCTCCCTCTGCGAAAAGCCCGAGCACCTGCTGATCTTTATTTTTCTTCAATGCTTGTTTAGTTGTCACATAGCTGTAGCCGGCTTGTTTGAATTCCTTTGTCAAGTTTCTGTCCTTGCGGTTAAAATAAGATTTTCCGCCGCCGAGCAGCACGTCTATTTTATGTTTGCCTTTTATTTTGTCATCCATATAGCTGTTGGCGATTTGGTCCATGTTTTTCCGTGATTCATTGTGGGCGCCATATGCGGCTGGAGTGGCGTGGTTAATTTCAGACGTGGCGACAAGCCCTGTTGACTTGCCTTGCTGTTTGGCCTCTTCAAGTACAGATTTCACTTTTTTCCCGTTTTTATCGACGCCAATTGCATTGTTATATGTCTTAACGCCTGTCGCTAATGCTGTTCCGGCTGCTGCTGAATCTGTAATATTATAGTCAGGGTCATCCGGATGCGTCATCATCATGCCTGTCAGGTTCCGGTCAAATTCTGTTAACTTCGGGTTATTCGGTGTGTCACCGTTATTTTTCATGGAACGGTAGGCTCTTATGTAAGGCGTCCCCATGCCGTCGCCTATCATCACAATGACATTTCTGATCTCAGCTTTGTCTTGTTTTTTGGCGCTGGCCTTTTCTGTTTGCTGCAGCTCAGCTCCGGCAAAGACTCCAGCTGTAAGGACAGAAACAGCGGCGATTGGCAGAAGTTTTGATTTCATATTTTGAAACAAACTCATTTTTTTCATGCCTCCTTTAATGTATTCCGTTTATCATGTTAGGGAAATTTTGTTAAATGCGGCTGTTGATCATGTAAACAATAAGTAAAGTCTTGTAAGGAAATGAAAAAACGCTTTTCGTTATCTTGCCTTATTTGATGTAAAGCATTCATTTTTCAGAAAAATCTTTACCTCTCTGTCTTTGCATGATATGTTTGTTTAAATAAAAAAACTGCGGATAACCGCAACTCTCCTCGAATATTCTTTATCACTCATTTTTCCGGTATGTGAGCCGACCCCGAAAGTTTTTCATTTATTTCCTTTATGTTGAAAAACATCCCATAAAACATGACAAAAGCACTCGTTTTTTGTCACCTTTGCAACGGAAATGAAATATTTAATACCCTTAAAAACTTTTTTTTAGAACGAATAATTAAGAAATTTGTCACATGAAGTCAAGACTATTTCTGATGGGAATCTATCCTTATAATAGAAATCAATAAGATTAATTAAAAAAAGAGATACATATATAGAGAGTTAACATTTGGGGAGGAAAATATGAAAAAGCAAATCATTACAGCTACGACAGCAGTTGTTTTAGGATCGACGTTATTTGCAGGAGCGGCATCTGCACAAAGCATTAAGGTGAAAAAAGGCGACACGTTATGGGATCTTTCAAGAAAATACGACACAACGATCAGTAAAATTAAATCAGAGAACCACCTTCGTTCAGATATTATTTATGTGGGACAAACTTTATCGATTAACGGCAAATCTACAAGTTCAAAAAGCAGCAGTTCTTCTTCCTCTTCTTCTACATACAAAGTAAAGAGCGGGGACAGCCTTTGGAAAATTTCAAAAAAATACGGCATGACAATCAATGAACTGAAGAAGCTGAATGGCTTAAAATCAGATTTGCTTCGTGTTGGACAAGTCCTGAAACTGAAAGGTTCAACTAGTTCAAGCAGCTCCAGCTCATCAAAAGTGTCATCGTCTTCAACTTCTACTTATAAAGTGAAGAGCGGAGACAGCCTTTCTAAAATTGCGAGCAAATACGGCACTACGGTTAGCAAATTAAAAAGCTTAAACGGCTTAAAATCAGATGTAATCTATGTCAACCAAGTATTGAAGGTGAAAGGAACAAGCACAAGCAGCTCAAAACCTGCTTCATCTTCATCGTCTTCAAGCAGCAAAACGTCATCTACATCACTTAATGTGAGCAAGCTGGTTTCTGATGCAAAAGCGTTAGTCGGAACGCCATATAAATGGGGCGGAACGACAACTTCCGGCTTTGACTGCAGCGGATTCATTTGGTACGTACTGAATAAACAAACAAGTGTGGGCAGAACAAGCACTGCAGGATACTGGAGTTCTATGAAGAGCATTGCCAGCCCGTCTGTTGGTGATTTCGTCTTCTTCACAACATATAAATCCGGCCCTTCTCACATGGGGATTTACATTGGAAACAACAGTTTCATTCATGCAGGATCTGACGGCGTACAAATCAGCAGCCTGAACAACAGCTACTGGAAGCCTCGTTACCTCGGTGCGAAAAGATTCTAATTTTTAGAGAAAACCCGTTCATTGGAACGGGTTTTTTTCATTAGACGGAGCACAGGCGTTTTGGTTGCTCCTAAAAATGAAAATGTGATAAAAAATCCAAGAATTTTTTTTCTTTCTTATTTTCATAAAGGGCAATCGCGTAAGCGCCGGCATAGGGCAGCTGTACAGACTGATAAGGAATTCTGATCATCTGTTTCTCTGCTAACTCACGCTTTACTGTAGATAAAGGCAGAAATGAAACTCCGAGTCCTTCCTTGATAAACCGTTTCGTTATATGTGTTTGAGTGACCTTCATTGTTCTCACAAATGGAAATGTCATTCTGACTTGACGGAGCAAGTCGTCCCAGTAATCAGGATGATTGTGGGTCAAAAGCAGGTATTGTTCGAGCACCTCTTTGGCATCAATTTCGTTGTCTTCTATGAAACGCTTATCGGGCGGGGCAACAAGGACGACAGGGTCTTTGTATAAGCAGTGGCAGCTTAAAGAAGAAGACTGTACCTTTAAACAGCTTAGTCCGATATCTGCTTCCCCGGCTTTAATCAGTGACGCGATTTCCGCTGATTCGAAAATCGTAACCGCCATTTCTGTTTCCGTATTCATTGCTGTGTACCGTTTCATGACAGAAGGAAGCACAGTATCTGCAATAAGCGGAGAAACCGCGAGCTGTAAGGTTTGAGAGTAGCCTTGTCTCACTCTGTGAAGCTCTGCCATGCTGTTTTCATAATCATCAAGAAGCCTGAGCGCATACGGCAAATACGCCCTGCCTTCATCAGTCAGCTGGATTTGCCTGCCTTTACGCTCGAACAGCTTGCAGCTGATTTCTTTTTCTAATTGCTTGATATGTACGGTCACAGTGGGCTGAGATAAGAAAAGTGTTTCCGCCGTTTTTCGGAAGTTCTCATATTTTGCAGCGGTCACAAAGGTGTGAAGCCATTTGAAATCCATTTCTGTTCTCCCTCTGATTAATATTTTTAATTAATTCCCTTTAAAATATTCATTATTTTTTAAATATTATATTTACTATAATAACAGAAAAGGATAGGGGGAATACAAATGGTACATTACGGATTAAAGGGAATTACATGTGTGGAAACATCCATCAGCCATATTGATGGTGAAAAAGGGCGTCTGATTTACAGAGGACATCATGCAAAAGACATCGCACTGAATCACAGCTTTGAAGAAGCGGCTTATTTGATTTTATTTGGAAAACTGCCTTCAACTGAAGAATTGCAGGTATTTAAAGATAAGCTGGCTGCGGAACGGAATCTTCCGGAACATATTGAGCGCTTGATTCAATCACTGCCAAACAACATGGACGATATGTCGGTGCTGAGAACGGTTGTTTCAGCATTGGGGGAAAATACGTACACATTCCATCCGAAAACAGAGGAAGCAATCCGGCTGATTGCAATCACGCCTTCTATCATTGCATACAGAAAAAGATGGACGCGCGGTGAACAAGCAATTGCACCTTCTTCCCAGTACGGACATGTCGAAAACTACTATTATATGCTCACAGGCGAACAGCCTTCAGAGGCAAAAAAGAAAGCGCTTGAAACCTATATGATTCTGGCCATGGAGCACGGCATGAACGCATCCACTTTTTCGGCACGAGTCACGTTATCAACAGAGAGTGATTTAGTGTCAGCCGTCACGGCTGCTCTCGGCACGATGAAAGGCCCGCTGCACGGAGGCGCTCCTTCTGCGGTGACAAAAATGCTTGAAGACATTGGAGAGAAAGAACATGCTGAAGCATATCTGAAAGAAAAACTCGAAAAAGGAGAGCGCTTGATGGGATTCGGCCACAGGGTGTACAAAACAAAAGACCCGCGGGCAGAAGCTTTAAGACAGAAAGCAGAAGAGGTGGCCGGCAATGACCGTGATCTTGATCTTGCGCTGCATGTAGAAGCAGAAGCGATTCGTTTGCTTGAAATCTACAAACCGGGACGAAAGCTGTACACAAATGTTGAATTTTACGCGGCTGCAGTGATGAAGGCCATCGATTTTGACGATGAATTGTTTACTCCGACCTTTTCAGCAAGCCGAATGGTAGGGTGGTGCGCCCATGTACTGGAACAGGCAGAAAACAACATGATTTTCCGCCCGTCAGCGCAATATACCGGTGCCATTCCCGAGGAAGTTCTTTCATAACATATTTTGGCGTTTAGTCATTTCTGTCGTGTGGTAACGTTCAGTATCAACCACATGTCTAGGAGTGATGAATGTGAACCCAATGGACAGACAAACAGAAGGACAAGAACCGCAGCATCAGGACAGACAGCCGGGCATTGAGTCAAAAATGAATCCGCTGCCGCTGTCAGAGGACGAGGATTATCGAGGAAGCGGAAAACTGAAAGGAAAAGTCGCGATCATTACTGGAGGCGACAGCGGAATAGGTAGAGCAGCAGCTATTGCCTTTGCTAAAGAGGGGGCTGATATCTCCATTCTATACTTAGACGAGCATTCGGACGCAGAGGAAACACGCAAACGGATCGAAAAGGAGAATGTCCGCTGCCTGCTTATCCCGGGAGATGTCGGGGACGAGAACCATTGTGAACAAGCTGTGCAGCAAACAGTGGACCATTTTGGTAAACTCGATATCTTAGTGAACAACGCCGCTGAACAGCATCCCCAGGACAGCATTCTCAATATTTCAACAGAACAGCTGGAAAAAACCTATCGCACAAATATTTTTTCCATGTTTCATATGACGAAGAAAGCTTTGCCTCACCTGCAAGAGGGGAGTGCCATTATTAATACGACATCGATTACCGCTTATGAAGGGGATACGGCGTTAATTGATTATTCCAGCACAAAGGGTGCGATTGTTTCCTTTACGCGTTCCATGGCGAAGTCGCTCGCAGATAAAGGCATCAGAGTGAATGCGGTGGCGCCCGGTCCGATTTGGACACCGCTTATTCCGGCGACATTCCCTAAGGAAAAAGTGAAACAGCACGGCTTGGATACCCCAATGGGAAGACCGGGACAGCCGGTTGAGCATGCAGGCGCCTATGTTCTGCTGGCGTCTGACGAATCTTCCTATATGACAGGGCAGACCATTCATGTGAATGGCGGACGTTTTATTTCAACGTGATCAACGAAAAACCAGCTCCAGAGCTGGTTTTTTTGTGTGGTGAAAAATTTCAAAATAAAAAATTTGTCGATTTTTCTAACAATTTTGTTTTCATTTTTGCAATTTTATATATAATATTGAGTAGGAGAAAGGAATGATTCGCGACCAGTACAAATATAGTAGAAAAAAAGAAAAATGACCATTGTTACTCATGAATTCAGAAAATTCAAATAAAATATATAAAAATAGATGATCGGGAGTTGAAGGGGAATGAAAGGGAGCGTTTTTAGGAAGAAAAGCATTCAGGATTTAATCGCTGCGACGAGCGGGGAAAAGTCTTTAAAAAGAGAATTAGGGGCATTTGATTTAACGTTGCTTGGAATCGGCGCCATTATTGGCACAGGGATTTTTGTTCTGACGGGAACAGGCGCAGTCACGGCCGGTCCCGGGCTGACGATTTCATTTGTTGTGGCGGCGTTGGCTTGTTTATTCGCCGCCCTGTCTTACGCGGAATTTGCGTCAAGTGTGCCTGTTTCAGGTTCGGTGTATACATTCACTTATGCGACATTGGGAGAGCTTATGGCCTTTATTATCGGGTGGGATTTAATTTTAGAATACATGCTGGCGGTAAGTGCAGTGTCGGTCGGCTGGTCTGGTTATTTCCAATCGTTTTTATCAGGGCTCGGCATTCATCTTCCGGTTGCTTTAACAGCGGCACCGGGCGCAGTGAAAGGCACCTTTACCCTGTTTAATCTTCCTGCATTCGTCATTGTAATGGCGATCACATATTTGCTTTATTTAGGCATCAAAGAATCAAAAAGAGTCAACAATATCATGGTTATCTTGAAGATACTGGTTGTTCTGCTGTTTATCGCGGTGGCAGCCGTTTACGTGAAGCCGCACAACTGGCAGCCGTTTATGCCAATGGGCTTTGGCGGCGTGTTCAGTGCAGCGGCGCTCGTATTCTTTGCTTTTATCGGATTTGACGCTGTATCCTCTGCTGCGGAAGAAACGAAAAATCCCGCGAAGGATCTGCCTAAAGGCATTATTTTCTCTTTACTGGTCTGCACGATTTTATATGTCACCGTATCAGCCATCATGACTGGGGTTATCCCGTTTGCTCAATTTGCGGGTGTGGATCATCCGGTTTCTCTTGTTCTTCAAAGCGCAGGGCAAAATTGGGTGGCAGGCATCATTGATATTGGCGCCGTGCTGGGAATGACAACAGTTATGCTCGTGATGCTTTACGGGCAGACCCGCGTCATGTTTGCCATGTCGCGTGACGGACTTGTGCCGGGTTCACTTTCTAAAGTGCATCCAAAGCACAAAACACCTTATGTAGCCACTTGGTTTTTCGGAACGATGTCGGCGCTTCTCGGCTCACTTGTTCCGCTGGATGAACTTGCAAAGCTGGTAAACATCGGGACGTTGTCGGCATTTGTCCTGATTTCTGTGGCAGTTATCGTTTTGAGAAAGAAACAGCCTGATCTTCCGAGAGCTTTTAAATGCCCGGGAGTTCCCGTGATCCCAGGCCTGGCGATTCTGTTCTGCCTGTTCTTGATTTTAAATCTGGGATGGGTGACGATTGTCCGCTTCCTAGTGTGGCTGTTAATCGGCTTGGTAATCTATTTTCTGTATTCAAGAAAGCATTCAAAATTAAATCAATAACCTTTTGATAAAGAGAGCGTCCATACAGGCCGCTCTCTTTTCTGTTCTTGGCAAATGAATCTATAGAAATGAAGACAAAAATAAGAGATAATATAGGCTGGAAAGGAAGTGACGTTTATTGTCTGAGCAAAAACCAGTCCAATGGGCTTCGAAAATCGGTTTCGTCATGGCAGCCGCCGGCTCGGCTATCGGCTTGGGCGCGATTTGGAAGTTCCCTTACGTAGCGGGGACCAATGGGGGAGGAGCCTTTTTTCTTATCTTCGTGTTATTTACCATCCTCTTAGGCTATCCGCTTTTGGTGGGGGAATTTATTTTTGGAAGACGGAACCAGACGAATGCCATTGATGCATATAAAAAAGAAGCGCCGCGATCAGCTTGGTTTCTTACAGGGTGGATCGGTGTAGCCGCGTGTTTCTTAGTGCTGTCGTTTTACAGTGTAATCGGGGGATGGATTTTGCTGTATATCGTGAAAACAGCGTCAGGATCACTGTACGGGCTTTCTCAAGCACAGTATGGCGCTCTTTTTGCTTCTATTATCCAAAATCCGGTGCAGACGCTCGCGGCTCAGCTTGTCTTTATGGCACTGACTGTACTCGTTGTCGCAAGAGGGGTTCAAAAAGGGATTGAACGGGTAAGCGCGGTGATGATGCCGATTTTGTTTTTATTGTTTATTCTGCTCGTTCTTCGGTCTCTTACGCTTAATGGTGCAATGGAAGGCGTAAAGTTTCTGCTTGTGCCTCATTTCGGCGATCTGACTCCGGAATCCATATTATTCGCGCTGGGACAGGCCTTCTTTACGTTAACACTGGGGGTTTCGGTGATGGTGACCTACAGCTCCTATTTGCCGAAAACACAAAATATCCCTCGTTCGGCAGCCTCCATTGTCTTGATGAATATCATTGTGACACTCTTGGCAGGTTTGGCTATTTTTCCGGCGGTTTTCTCATTCGGTTTTCAGCCAAATGAAGGACCGACACTGCTGTTTACAGTGCTTCCGGCCGTTTTTGAACAGCTTCCGTTCGGCACGTTGTTTTTTATCGGCTTTCTCGTTGCATTTTTATTTGCAGCCTTAACCTCAGCATTTTCGATGGTTGAAATTATCGTTGCCACAATCGGAAAAGGGGACGAAAAGAAGAGAAAAAAACTGTCATGGACGAGCGGGCTTTTGATCTTTTTGGTCGGAATCCCATGCTGCTTGTCTTATGGCGTTTTGAGTGATGTGCACCTATTTGGCAAAACATTTTTTGATATTGCCGACTTTACCGTCAGCAATGTTTTGATGCCTTCAGGCGCTCTGTTAATTTCTCTATTTATCCCGCTTAAAATTTCGAAAAGCGAACTCTTGGCTGAAATGCGAGATGGATCAAATGCAGGTAAAGCATTCTTTTACACATGGTTTTATTTGCTTCGTTTTATCGTGCCGCTTGCCATTATTATCGTGTTCTTAAATTTAATCGGAATTTTATCATTTTAAAAAACAGGCTCCGTTTCCGGGGCCTGTTTTTTATTTAATAAGATGATATCAACGGTGCCCATGCCGTTTTCAGTTTTTGGATGCCGAGCCTGATGTCCTCTTCTGACAAACCGCCATAACCGATTAAGACAGAAGCAAAAGGCGTCTGTTCTTTATATGAGGGAGACACGGGATAGATGGTTACACCGTGGTCTGCGGCTGCTTGTATTGCTTCTTCCTCACTTGCTGGAAACAAAAGGCGCAGCAGGATGTGAAGCCCCGAATTCTTACCGAGAATCTCAACGGTGTTACCCAGTTCAGAGCGGATGGCTTCTAACAGGATAGCGTGTTTTTTTCGGTATAAGCTTCTCATTCTATTTATGTGTTTCTGCCACTCTCCGGTTTCGATGAAGTCTGCCAGTGCCAATTGCGAGTGGGCAGAAACGGTCTGCTTCATTAACTGAGCATTGCTTTTGATCGGTTCCATGAGTTCAGGGGGCACAATCATGAAGCTGAGCCGCAAGGAAGGCAGAAGTGACTTTGAAAAAGTGCCCAGATATATGACTCTGCCATTCGGATCAAGACCCTGTAAAGACGGAATGGGATGGCCGCTGTAGCGAAATTCTCCATCGTAATCATCTTCTATAATGAATGAATTTGTTTCTGCCGCCCATGCCAGCAGCTCCTGTCTGCGGGTAATCGTCATAATGGTCCCAATCGGAAACTGATGCGAAGGAGTCGTATACATGAGATAAGGATTCTGACGGTAGAGCTCATCCGGCAGGACGCCTTCTGCATCAGAACAAATCGGAGTGACATCCATGTGATTTGCTTCAAACATCCTTCTTGAACGGTGAAAGCCTGGTTCTTCAAAACCGATTTTTGTACCTGGCTTTAGCGAAAGGCAAAGAATTTGCAGAAGCACGGTGGTTCCTGCGCCGATGATAATCTGGCCGGGCTCGCAATTTACTCCCCGAGACAGCCTGACGAATCGGGCAATCATGTGTCTGAGTTCGTATTCTCCTTGAGGGTCGCCAGAGGTGTGAAACAATCCGGAATAGCGCTCAAGACTTTTTACTATGCTTTTTCTCCATGCGTTAAAGGGAAAGAGGGTCGGATCAACGCTGCCCTGATGGAAGTCAATAGCAGGTGCGTTCTTTTCAAGTAATCCCGGCTGTGCAGACTGATGAAAATGGTCAGGGGCTGTCGGGAAGCCTGGTTCTACTTCCGCCGCGAACCAGCCGATTTTTGGCTTGCTTTTGACATAGCCCTCAGCAGTTAATTGCTCGTAAGCTCGTTCTATAGTTGCCGTGCTGACATCGAGCAAGCTGGAAAGCCTGCGTTTTGACGGAAGTCTTGTTCCCTTTGTGATTCGCGCATGTGAAATTTCTTGTTTAAAAAAGGTATAAAGCTGCTCATACAGCGGTGTTTTGCTCTTTTTATCAAGAAACGGCGTGATATCCATCTCGTGGCTCCTTTGTATCTGGCATGGTCATTTTTTCTGATATTGGCTATTTGGCAAATGCCATTTATTAGCTATGATCATTGTAACGAAAGGAAAGGGGATTGAGAAGATGATTCATATCAAACAATTAAACACGATAGAAGAATGGGCTGAGTCGTATCCGGTCATGGGTGAATTGAGAACAGAACTGGATATCGAGACATATCTACAAAGGCTTGAAGCTTGTGTGCAGAAAGAATCGTATATGCTGTTTGCCTTATATGAAAATACAGCAATCAGAGCGCTGTGCGGGGCTCTGCCGAGAGTTTCCATTCATAAAGGAGAGCACTTGTGGATTGCGGATCTTGTTACAACGGCACCTTGCCGATCAAAGGGATACGGCAAAATGCTTTTGGATTATGCCTCAAACTGGGCGAGAAAAGCCGGACTTGGTTTTGTCAGTCTTTCATCTGGCCTTCAGCGTAAAGACGCACATCGATTTTATACAGATAAAATGGGTTTTACTATAGAAAGTTATTTGTTCCGAAAACCGGTGTAATGAAAAAAAGACGCCTGAAAAGGCGTCTTTTTTAAAAGCCAAACTGTAAATTCGTATCTACAGATACAATGGTATACACACAAATAATCACAAAGAGATTAAGGATGACGCCGAGCAGGCCTGGACCTGTGCGCCCTCTCTTGATGAAGAGTTCAACAACGCCGAACGGAACGGCAGCCATGGCGAACGGAAGCATTTGATAGGAATAAAACGTGACGTTGCTGATAATGGCCAAATTCAGCAACAGCAGGGACAGAACCGCTGTCCCGACAGAGATCCAGCCGAATACATTGTGTTCTTTAAAAATTCTTACCAATTCCATAATTCCACCTCGCCGACATTCGCTGATTTTACAGATTTATTTTTCAGCATGCGCTGGATTTCCTTGGTTGGCCCTGTAACGACCGAACCGTATACATTGACACCGTTTTTCTCTACATAATCTAATCGGTTATCTACATTCAGGTCTTTCCGTTTTGAAATGACCTGAGCCCATTTTTCGTGTTTGGACATGAATTTCAGGGCGTTGATAAACTGATCGCCATTCGACTTGCCTTTTGTATTAAGGGCGGCCAAGAACTTTGAATCCTTTCCAGGATAGCCAAGAGGTTCTGTGGAAGCTGTCTTATTTGTGTTTTTCTCTGTTTCGATTGCGTTCCACAAAAAGCTCACATCATAGCCTTTGAATTTGTTATACACGTCTTTTGTCGGATATGCACGGTCATATGAAAGGTAGACCTCTGATACCGTTCCTTCAGGCAATGTGCTTAACGTTTTTTCTGCTTTTGCGGTCGTTTGTTCAGACTTGTTTGAAGGATGTGTAAAGTAATGGCCGGTTTTATTCACTTCTAAGTCATAGTAGTTTACTGCCGGCGCTTTTACTTTGTTATAAAACATTTCAACCCGTTCATTCCCTACGGCAGCCGTCTTCGTGCCAATCTGCTTTTGCAGCGGGAATTCCGTATTCATCCCAAATAGCTTCACTTGGCTTTTCAGTCCGGAAGTATCAACAAGAACATTCGGCATGGTCAGGGCTACAGTGACTGCGGCAGTTTCCATAAACTCATTGCCGGTGCTGTGTTTTCCACCCATTCCGTAATAGAGGTAGCTTCCCAGCGTACAAAGCGGCAAAATCATCAATGTCGAAATGACGGCAAGCACAGAAATTCGCAAATAAGACTTGCGTTTGCCGTAGGCTAAAATCGCTTTTTGTTTTTCAGGACTGATGCTGAGATCCCAATCGTTATCGTCCTCTAGTTCGCTGTCAATCAGTTCCTGATATACTTCGAGCTTCTCGAGTTCTTCCTCAAATGCAGTCATTTCCTGGTCGCTCATTTCCCCATTTTTATATTGATCAAAACGCTTTTTAAATTCTTCATTCATCATTAACACCTCTATTATAAAGTGCTTTCAGCCGCTGTCTGGCACGAAATAAAACACTTTTAAAATTCGCCTCTGAAATATTCATAATATGGGATGCTTCTTTGTAGTTTAACTCTTTTAAATAATATAGCGTTAAGGCCTCCCGATAATTATCGGGGAGCTCGGACATATAACCAGTCAGCACTTCCTTTATCTCTACCTGATGGGCAGGACTTTGAACAGCATTTTGAAAGAGGCTTCCGATTAAGTCATCAGAAATGGTTACTTCTTTCTTATGCTTTCTGACGTAATCAATGAAGGCGTTTCGCGCCACTTGAAAAAGCCAGGGCTTTACTTTGCTGTGATCATAGGAGTGAATGTGTATGTATGCCCGCATAAAGGTTTCCTGCAGTAAGTCTTCAGCAAGATGCTTGTCTTTTGTCATGGAGAGCAGGAACCTGTAAACATCATTCATGTACATTTGGTAAATTTCATCGATCGTCACTGCCTTTTCTCCCCTCTATGTTATACACGCATAAGAAAGGTTTAAAGTTGCACATTACATGCAAACGGCTTTTTTATACCTAATCAAACACCATTACTATATAGTACCCAAAAATGGCCGCAAAAGATAGTGCGGAGAAAGGTTTAACATTTTTTCCAGAGGGGAAAAGATAGTTGAAAAAGTGAAGGAGTGGCACAATGGAATATACCAGTATAGCAGATACAGGAATAGAAGCCTCCAGAATCGGCCTCGGCACATGGGCCATTGGCGGAACGATGTGGGGAGGCACTGACGAAAAAACATCGATTGAAACAATCCGAGCCGCTCTTGATCAGGGGATTACACTGATTGACACCGCGCCGGCTTACGGCTTCGGGCAGTCCGAGGAAATCGTCGGAAAGGCAATCAAAGAGTACGGCAAAAGAGACCAGGTGATTCTCGCAACGAAAACGGCTCTGGACTGGAAGAACAACCAGCTGTTCCGCCATGCGAACAGAGCGAGAATTGTAGAGGAAGTTGAGAATTCTTTGAAGCGGCTTCAAACAGACTATATTGATCTTTATCAGGTGCATTGGCCCGATCCGCTTGTGCCAATTGAAGAAACGGCTGAAGTCATGAAGGAATTATATGATGCGGGAAAAATCCGGGCGATTGGCGTCAGCAATTTTTCAATTGAGCAAATGGATACATTTCGCGCCGTCGCACCTCTCCATACGATTCAGCCTCCATATAATCTGTTTGAAAGAGAGATGGAAGAGAGTGTTCTTCCTTATGCGAAAGATAATAAGATAACAACATTATTATACGGCAGTTTATGCAGAGGGCTGTTAACAGGCAAAATGACCGAAGAGTATACATTTGAGGGCGATGATCTGCGTAATCACGATCCAAAATTCCAGAAGCCCCGCTTTAAAGAGTATCTTTCTGCTGTCAATCAATTGGATAAGCTGGCGAAGACACGTTATGGAAAATCAGTGATTCACTTGGCTGTCAGATGGATCTTAGATCAGCCGGGAGCGGATATCGCTCTTTGGGGGGCAAGAAAGCCTGGGCAGCTTGAGGCCCTATCTGAGATTACAGGCTGGACGCTGAACAGTGAAGATCAGAAAGATATCAATACTATATTGGAAAATACGATATCAGACCCTGTCGGACCGGAGTTTATGGCCCCGCCGACCAGAGAGGAAATATAACAAAAGCTGAGGGCGAATCCTCAGCTTTCAGCGTGTCGACTAAACCCTCGAGTTCGTTGTCAGGCCTGCGCGTCGGTGCTCACGAATGATGAAGGGACAGCGGCTAAATGCTTAGGCGTCCTGCTCAAACACCGCTGTCATCACATCCTGTGAAAGTCTGCTCCATGCTCGCCTTTCCTAGACTCAAGGGTTTTCAATCACGCTGAATAGATGACAAAATCATAAAATGAAAACCATTTTATGATTTTATCAACAATCAAAAAGCTGAGGATGAATTCTCAGCTTTTTGGCGTTTAAACGGGAGAAATCTTAAAAATTAGTACCAGGTAATAAAAAATGTTGTTATAATAGATGACAGAAAGAATCATTGATTACGACAAAGGAAGTGCGATATGTATAAGTTTTGTGCAAATGCTTTAAAAGTTATTCTTTCTCTTCGCGGAGGAGTGAAGGTGTATAACAAAGAAAACCTTCCGGCCGATTCAGGTTTTGTCATCGCGTGTACACATTCCGGCTGGGTTGATGTGATTACACTCGGAGTCGGGATTCTTCCTTATCAAATACACTACATGGCGAAAAAAGAGCTTTTTCAAAATAAATGGATCGGTTCGTTTCTGAAGAAAATTCATGCCTTTCCGGTAGATCGGGAAAATCCCGGGCCAAGCAGTATTAAAACGCCGATTAAGCTGCTGAAAGAAGGAGAGATCGTCGGTATCTTCCCAAGCGGAACAAGAACCTCTGAGGATGTGCCTTTGAAAAGAGGTGCGGTGACGATTGCGCAAATGGGGAAAGCGCCGCTTGTCCCCGCTGCATATCAGGGCCCTTCAAGCGGAAAAGAATTATTCAAAAAAGGAAAAATGAAGCTGATTATCGGTGAGCCTCTTCACCAGGCTGATTTTGCCCACCTGCCTTCAAAGGAAAGACTTGCAGCAATGACAGAGGCTTTGAATCAGCGGATTAAAGAACTAGAGAATAAACTTGATCAGCTATAAGGCGTTCTGAGAGATGCCCTGAACTGTAAAATAAGAAAAGCACCTTATACAAGGTGCTTTTCTTATTATGCTTCCTGCTGGTTAGCTGTCTCCAGAAGTTCTTCTTCTTGAAGCTTTTTCACTTCAATATATGCCACGTGGTGGCCGTCAATTTCATTAATGATGAATTCGCAGCCCTCTTCGATGATGGAATCATCTTTTTCAACATCGTATTTTTGAGTAAGGAACCAGCCGCCGATTGTGTCGACTTCTTCGTTCTCTAAATGAATGCCTAGCAGGTCGTTTACTTGGTCAATTAACACTTTTCCGTCAAGAATATAATGGCCTTCGCCGATTTTGCGGATTTCGCTAATTTCATCAATATCAAATTCGTCGCGGATTTCACCGACAATTTCCTCAATGATGTCCTCAACCGTCACAAGCCCGGCAGTACCGCCGTATTCATCAGACAAAATGGCCATGTGGACCCTCTCTTTTTGCATTTTGACAAGCAGGTCTTGGATTGGCGCAGATTCAATGACATGAATGATCGGGTTGACGAATTGAGAAATGGTGGAATCAACAGATACCTCACCGCTTATGCAGGCTGTCAGCACTTCTTTAATGTTAATAACCCCGATAATGTTATCTTTATCGCCCTCTTCCACAGGGTAGCGGGTATATTTTTCAATCTGAATGATGTCCATCATTTCAGAAATCTTGATATCATGCGGAAGGCTGACAATTTCGGTCCGCGGAATCATAATTTCTTTCGCGAGCCTGTCGTCAAATTCAAAGATTTTATTCACATATTTAAACTCTGATTGGTTGATTTCACCGCTTTTATAGCTTTCAGACAAAATGATTCGCAGCTCTTCTTCTGAGTGTGCCAGTTCGTTTTCTGAAACGGTCTCCAGGCCAAATGCTTTGGTCAATAACCGTGCGGAATTGTTCAAAAGCCAAATGAATGGGAACGCGATGCGGTAAAACCAAATCAGCGGTTTCGCAAACAGCATAGACACTGCTTCCGCCTTTTGGATAGCGACTGTCTTAGGTGCAAGTTCTCCGACAACAACGTGTAAGAACGTGATAATGGCATACGCAAAAATAAACGATATGACATGTGAAAGGGAACCTGGAACGTTCATTTGTACGAAAAGCGGGTGAAGCAGCCTTTCGATCGTTGATTCACCTAAAACCCCTAATCCGATGGAAGTCAATGTAATTCCGAGCTGACACGCAGATAAATATTCATCAAGATGCGTGGTCACTTTTTTTACGGCTATTGCTGCTTTATTTCCTTCCGCGATCAGCTGATCGATCCGTGAGCCTCTGATTCTGATAATGGCAAACTCAGATGCCACGAAAAATGCCGTCAGGGCGATTAAAACAGCAACTAAAATCAAATTCACTATGTCCAATTAGAACCTTCACTCTAGCAATGAGAATGAAGGTAACACCTCCTGTTAGATAAAATGGTTTTAACTTAACAGCAGCATAAATGATTGGAACACGGCGAGCTTTTCAGGCGGGAGTTTGCTTTTCAGCTTGTCACGATCCTCGGGCTTCAGCCGTTCAAACCGATGCAAGATTCCGGAGATGTTTTGATTCATATGATCAATTTCTAATGCCAGATTTCCAATTTCATCATCAAGTTTAGCTGAAGAGGGAAACTGGTTCTCCAGTCGATCTTTAATATCGGACAGGGCCAATCGCTGCTTCTTGCAATCTACAATAAATATAAGTCGTTTGAGTGCATTTTCGTCGTAGTAACGGTAATTTGAACAGGATCTGGCCGGCGTAAGCAGACCGAGATTCGTATAATAATCAACTGTCCGTTTCGTTACTCCGGCGAGTGCCGCTAGTTCACTGATGCGATAAGTCTCAGCCCCATCTATATCCCTCCCAACCATCACGTTATAGTTATGAGAATAGTTTAATATATGAACGGTGTCTTGCACAAGTTTATTGTTTTTTTCAGACCGGAATTGGAAGTTGTGGAATTCATCATCTGATTGAAGTAACATAGGAAGATAGAATTTTCAAATTTTTATATGCGGAAGGGACAGATGAAATTGGCTGGGTTATCCCGGGAAGTTGAAGAAAATTTAAATAAAGGATCATGGATTCGCAAGCTGTTTGATGAAGGTGCAAGGCTGAAGAAGGAGTTCGGGGAAGACCAGGTATTTGATTTTTCACTCGGCAACCCGATTGTTGAACCGCCTGAAGCTTTTAAGAGAGCGTTAATAGAGGAAGCTGAAAAAGGCAGCCACGGATACATACAAAACCAAGGGCTTCCTGCAGCGAGAGAAAAAGTCGCGCAATTTCTGGGGTCGCGTTTTGAAGCTGATTTCTCAGCGGAGCGTATCGTCATGACGGTGGGCGCGGGAGGCGCTTTGAATGTTGCGTTAAAAAGCATCGTAAACCCTGGGGAAGAGGTCATTATTCTCGCACCTTATTTTGCCGAATATAAGTTGTATATTGAGAACTACGGGGGAAAGGCCGTCAGCTGCCCGTTGACAGGCCGGTTTGAGATCGACATTGAAGCGGTAAGGCAATCGATCACTCCACAGACGAAAGGGCTGATCCTCAATACACCGCATAACCCCACAGGCACGGTTCTCAGCCAGAAAAATATAGACGATTTAGGCGCTTTATTAAAAGAAATAGAAGAGAAGAGCGGCCAGACGATTTATGTGCTGTTTGATGAACCGTACAGTCAATTAATCTATGATGAAGAGCTGGCAAATCCGTTTCAATCGTACCATCGTGTGATATTGGCGAGCTCATTCAGTAAAGATCTCGGCATAGCCGGGGAGCGGCTCGGGTATATCGGATTGGACAGCCGAATGCCGGATGCGGACCTTTTGATCAACGCTTTTGTGTATTGTAATCGAACGCTTGGATTTGTGAATGCCCCTGTCATGATGCAGCGGGCTGTGGCACGAATGGATGATTTAAGAGTAGACGCGAGCGCTTATAAAGAGCGCCGGGATTTAATGGTAGACATTTTAAAAGAAGCCGGTTTTGAATTTGAAATGCCAAAGGGAGGTTTCTTTGTTTTTCCGAAATCGCCGATTGAAGATGAAGTTGCATTTTGCGTGCATGCCGCCCAAAAATACAAATTATTAATTGTGCCGAGCAGCGGTTTTGGAATGAGCGGGCATTTCCGATTATCCTTCAGTGTGCCGATCGAGCAGATTAAAAACTCACGGGACATTTTCATTTCTTTATATAAAGATTTTGCTTAAGAAGGCAAAGAAAAGAAAACAGTTTTCAAAGCTGTTTTCTTTTTATATCCGCAAAATCCTTCCTCTTCGAATCCAGACAGGCGCAGAATTGACAAGCAGGCATGCAGTTAAGGTTTTCTTCATGATAAAAGTCTAAAAATTAAAAATCATTTTTGGAATGAGTTGTGTTACAATAAAATATACAATTTATAATCAAACTTTGACTTTTGGAGGTGGTATGATGGGGCCCTCTGCTTAGGCAACAATACACCGCGTACCTCAATGTTAAGGAAAAATGATTATATCAGGAGGTGACTCCTTATCCTTTGTTGAGAGGATAGGGTTAAATGGACGATATTGACAGTCTGATTTTAATTGGCGTGCTCATTGCTTTAACCGCGTTTTTCGTTGCAAGCGAGTTTGCGATTGTTAGAGTGAGGAGATCCAGAATAGATCAGCTTATCACAGAAGGAAACAAACGGGCGATACTCGCAAGGCGTGTCATTACAGATTTGGATGAATATTTATCCGCATCCCAGCTAGGCATTACATTGACATCAATCGGGCTTGGCGTACTGGGTGAGCCGGCCTTTGAACGGCTGCTGCATCCACTGTTTGAACCGATCGGCTTGCCGGACTCGGTTTCACATGCAGTCTCTTTTGCAGTCGCGTACGGCTTGATCACGTTCCTGCACGTTGTTGTAGGTGAACTGGCCCCGAAAACGGTCGCGATTCAAAAGGCAGAACAGCTGACTTTACTGATAGCGGGCCCTTTGCGTTTATTCTATTTGCTCCTGTTTCCGTTTATTTGGATCCTCAATGGATCGGCGCGGCTTTTATGCGGGATGTTCGGTTTGAAGCCTGCGTCAGAACATGATGGTTCCCATTCTGAGGAAGAACTCAGGATGCTGTTATCTGAGAGTTTAAAAAACGGAGAGATTAATCCGTCTGAATATAAATATGTGAATAAGATTTTTGAATTTGATAATCGGATCGCCAAAGAAATTATGATACCGCGGAAGGAAATGGCTGCTGTGTCAACTGAGATGACGATGGCCGAGATGCTTGAAGTCATGCTGAAGGAAAAATACACGCGCTGGCCAGTCACAGATGGAGACAAAGACAGTGTGCTCGGTTTGGTCAATACGAAGCATTTGTTTTCTGATTTGCTGTTTATGACAGAAGAAGAACGAATGAAGATGACGATCCATCCGTATGTGAGGCCGGTCATCGAAGTGATTGAAACGATCCCGGTTCATGACTTGCTGATTAAAATGCAGCGCGAGCGCATTCATATGGCTATATTGTCGGATGAATACGGAGGAACCTCGGGACTTGTGACGACAGAGGATATTCTTGAGGAAATTGTCGGAGAGATCCGAGATGAATTTGATGAAGATGAACAGCCGCTGATCCAAAAGCTTGGCGACGGCCATTATGTGATGGATGGAAAGGTTCGGATCGATCAGGTGAACAGCCTTCTTGGCGCATCGATTCAAGAAGACGTCGATACGATCGGCGGGCTGATATTAAAAGAAAACATCGATATTGAGGCTGGTGAATCCATTCGCATCGGTTCATATACGATAAAGGTGCTGAAGATGGACGGCCGATTAATCAAGCAAATCGATATAAAAGAAGAAACCGGCAACACAACCGGAATTACGGCGCACCACAAGCTGCCGCTGCCTGAGCCTGTGATGCTAAACAGTGCAACCTTGAGCGAGAAATAAGCTCAAGGTTTTTTTACATTGTGATTGTCCAGCCGCACCAAAATGCCAAAAGCGACCCGGAAAGTGTCAGGGCGATGTACAAGATGCTTTCTATTACACGTTTGGCCATAAGGAGTTGAATACTTTCAACGCTGAAAGTGGAAAAGGTCGTAAAGGCGCCAAAAAACCCCGTGCCGATGATAAGCGAGACCGAAGCATTTGCAACGTGAAGTCCTGTAAATATTCCGAGCCCGAGAGCTCCGAGAATATTGACTGTCAGTATGCCAATGGGCAGGCTCAGACCTTTGGTTTTGGCGGTTATGACATTGCCAAGCCAGAACCGAAGCATTGCGCCAAGTCCGCCCCCTATGAAAATACCCGCTAGTGTCATCTTTCCTGCAGCCCCTTTCTTTGCTGAATGCCTGCTATGCGCCGTCCCGCAAAAACACCAATCAGTGCAAATATGATCCCTGATATCAATGAGGCTGCCACATATAAAACAGCCAGTGAAGGTTGTCCTTGCAAAAGCATCACTGTTTCCTTAGAAAACGTGGACATTGTTGTGAAGCCTCCGCAAAAGCCAGTGCCTAAAAAAGCCGACAGCAGAGGCCGTTTTGCCCCGATCAGAAAAAATCCGGTCAAAATGCCTAATAGAAGGCTGCCTGCCGCATTTTCCAGCCAGGTTGCCGCCGGGAACTGACCGGTGTGTATCCATAAGTTTAATCCGTATCGGAGGCAGGCGCCAAGCGCGCCTCCGATAAAAACAGCGCTATATATTTTCATGTTTGCCATCCTTTATGATGAAATCCGGGTAATCTGTAACGATGCCGTCCACGCCCATGGCTTGTAATTTTGCCGCTGTCTTTTGATTGTTGACAGTCCATGCAAATATGTTTAAGCCATTTTTATGGACGGAGCCGATCATCAGACGGTTAAGCCGTGTGTGTTTTATATTGACATAGTTTGCAAAAGAGCGGAAGGCCTTCATCTGATTTCTGGACAGCATGCCAAAGTTGGGCCTTGTAATGACCGCTGTCGGAATCGAAGGATAAAGCTCGCGGAACCTTTGGACGGAGCGGAACTGAAAGGATTGAACAATATTATTGATAGAAAAAGAAAATTGCCCTAATAGCTGTCCCACCTCTTCTTCAATTCCGACTTGAGACGGATGGCCTTTTAGTTCAATTAAAAGGCCGATTTTTTTGTGGTAGCGCTTGAGCACCGCTTCCAGGGTTGGAATACGCTCTCCTTGAAAAGCGGGACCGTACCAGCTTCCTGCATCGAGTTTTTGCAATTCCTCCAAGGTAAAATCCTTAACAAAGCCCGATCCGTTTGTTGTTCGGTCAACCCTGTCATCGTGTATCACAACAATCTGCCTGTCTTTTGTAAGCTGGACATCCAGTTCGATCATATCTGCATTCATTTTCACCGCAAGGTCAAATGCGGCAATCGTATTTTCCGGAGCGTAGCCGGATGCTCCGCGATGGGCAATGATGTACAAGCTAAGTCAGCTCCTCGTATGGGCATTTCTGTTATTGTATCAAAACCATATATGCACCGCGATACAAACTGGTGAATTTTTTCTGCCATATCGGAATGGTCCGGGCTGAGGAATGCGTATAACTAAAAAAAGACACTCAGCGTATCAGAACACATTTCGTCAGAAAATTAGGTCTTTCGACATGTTCACAACAAAATATGATCCTTTATAATAGCAAAAAAGGAGGCGAGATCATGGGAAAAGGGAGAATCAGAGTGGAGGAAAGAATTAAAGCCGAAACGGATGCTGAAATGCAAAAAGCAACTCTCCTTGATCAGACACAAACGAAAAAAGGTAAGTGACTGTCCCTATTGAATCTGGCTGATAGATGAATTGAGAAATGACCCCGGCGTTTCGCCGGGGTTTTGTGCTGCATAAGACATTTAAATGAACATCCTTACGAATATTTTAGTATAATAAACAATTGATTGGGATAGAGGGGAGACAGTCATGCCGGATTATCTGCAGCAGTATTTTACGCTTGATAACATCATACAAATCGGCATCAGCTTGGCGATTTTGCTGGTGTTTCTTATACTTAGAAAATTATTCACAAGATATTTTTTTAACCTGCTTTTTAATTTGACAAACCGGCCGAAAACAGAAATTTTTAAACAGGTGGTTCTGGCGTTTGATAAGCCGGCCAGATGGTTTTTTGTTGCCCTTGGGCTGTTTTTAGCGATCCGGTATTCACCGTTTTTAGATGAGCAAATGCCGGTCATCAGCAAAATATACCGCTCACTGATTGTGGCGCTCTTGTGTTGGGGTCTTTGTAATTTGACCGCAACATCGTCGTTTATCTTCCATAAGGTGAACCAGCGCTTCGAGCTTGACATGGATGACATTCTGGCCCCGTTTTTATCCAAATTGCTCCGTTTTGTGATCATTGCGCTCAGTGTCAGTGTGATCGCTCAGGAATTCAATTATGATGTCAACGGATTTGTAGCGGGCCTTGGTCTTGGCGGACTGGCTTTTGCGCTTGCCGCGAAGGATACCATCAGCAACTTCTTCGGCGGTATTATCATTATTACTGAAAAGCCGTTTACAATTGGTGACTGGGTGGAGACGTCGACAGTAACAGGATCAGTCGAGGATATTACCTTTAGGAGCACGAGATTCAGAACAGCACAGGGGGCGCTTGTAACGGTGCCGAACTCTACGCTGTCGATGGAAGCGATCACGAACTGGACAAGAATGACCAAACGCCAGATTACGTTTTCCATCCATGTGTCCTACGCTACGCCGATTGAGAACCTTGAACGCTCCATTCATTCTCTCAGAACAATGCTCTTAGAGCATGAGGGCGTTGATAATGAAATAATCATGGTCAACTTTGATACGTTTGCCGACAGCTACTACAATTTATTTTTTAACTTCTATACAAAAACGACGGTTTGGGCTGAAAACCTTAATATTAGAGAGGATATCAACTATAAAATTATTGAGATTTTAGGTGCAGAAGGCGTTCAGTTTGCATATCCCGGCCAAATGGTTGTTGTCAAGCAAAAGCACGAAAGCGACCCATTCCAGGTGAATCTAAATAAAGAGGAAAAGGAACGGGCTTAAAAGAGAGACTTCGTCTGACAGAGGCGGAGTCTTTTTCATGGTAAAATAAGAGAAAAAGGCGGTGTTGAGTTGGAAACATTCAAAAGTATTCTACATGAAGCACAGAGAATTGTTGTGCTGACCGGAGCGGGAATGAGCACAGAATCAGGGATCCCCGACTTTCGTTCAGCAGGGGGCATTTGGACGGAGGATGCCTCAAGAATGGAAGCGATGAGCCTTGATTATTTTTTAAGTTATCCGCGTCTGTTTTGGCCCAAATTCAAAGAATTGTTCCAGATGAAAATGAGCGGCAGCTTTGAACCGAATGAAGGCCATTTGCTTTTAGCTGAGCTGGAGAAGCAAGGGAAGCAGGTCGATATTTTCACGCAAAACATTGACGGTCTTCATAAAAAAGCGGGGAGCAGGCATGTGTACGAACTGCATGGTTCTATCCAGACAGCAGCTTGTCCGGCATGCGGCGCCCGATATGATCTTCCCCATTTGCTGGAGCGGGAGGTGCCGGAGTGCACGGCGGCCGGAAACAATGGGGACATTTGCGGAACGGTATTAAAAACCGATGTTGTTCTCTTTGGCGATGCCGTCATGCACTTTGACACCCTTTATGAAAAGCTGGATCAAGCAGATCTTTTATTGGTTATCGGCACGTCTCTCGAAGTGGCTCCGGCTAGATTTGTGCCTGAGGATGCAAGCCTGATTCCCGGCATGAAGAAAGTCATCATAAACCTTGAACCAACGTATTGCGACAGCTTGTTTGACATGGTCATCCATCAAAAAATCGGCGAGTTTGCCCGAAGTTTGGGCATGAAAAAGTGAGCCGCTTTATGCGCCTCACTTTTTTATTCATGAACAGGAACCATTGTGTCCTCTAACACTCCGAAGGAATAGCCTTTTTCTTTTAATTTATTGATTAGTACCGGCAGCGCATTTACAGTAGCAGGAAGATCATGCATGAGAATTACATTTGGGCGGCTTGAAGAGCTGTGTTCCATATTCTCAAGCTGCTGTAATACGGCGGTCACATACTGTGAATTCCGGTATTTCCAGTCCATGCTGTCGATCGTCCAATCCCAGTACACAAACCCATCTTTCTCAAGATTGCGAATTTGTGAGGCGGTTAGTGACGGCTTGCTTCCGTATGGCGTTCTGACAAGATCGGTTTTATATCCTGTAATGTCCTGCAGCGTGTCACGCGCCTCCTGCATTTCTTTTAGCGGAGATGTCGGTGTTTGATAGAACAATCTGTTATTGTGGGTAACGCCATGTAAACCGAGTGCGTGGCCTTCCTTTTCTGCTCTTTTCACAGCCTGCTTGAATTCGTTCATCCGCGGTGACAGCATAAAAAACGTCGCTTTTACATCAGCGCTTTTCAGTACGTCGAGCAAGCGGGTTGTAACGGCTGAAGGGCCGTCGTCGAAGGTTAAGTAAACCGTTTTATCTCCCATGTTCTGCTTTGTCTGCAGATGTTTTATCAGGAGATCGGGGGAGTCGTTTTTCAGCTTAAGGCTTTCCTTCTCATCTCGAAGCTGGCCGTTTGTTGTGACAGTGACTTCCTTTGCTTTCGTTGAACTGTTGGAATAACCCAAAATCACCATAAGCAAAAGCAGCACACATAAAACTGCTAAACTTGCAAATTTAAAAGCAAGCGAAACTGCAGAAGGAGAAGCCTCTCCTCTCGTTTGTCGCATAACAATCTCTCCATTGGCATAAAATCTCTACATAATGCTGTACAGCAGGCAGCTTATGAAGATGCCTTATGTTTACAACCTATGTATTACCAGTCAAGTATACAGGAATAAAACTGGAAAGCACATAGAAAATTTGTCGAAATGTCAGATTTTAAGGAAAAAATAAACTCCTTTCCGCTATAGATCTCTTGATCTTTCTGTTTTTCAGCTTGTCCAATATGGTAGAATTAGTGATAATGACAGCTTGAATGACATCAGGGACATCTCGAAAAGGGAGGGCTTTTATGAAGGTTTTAGTCAATGGCCGGCTGATTGGGCGCAGTGAAGCATCAATCGATTTGGAAGATCGCGGTTATCAGTTTGGTGACGGCATCTATGAAGTGATCAGGGTGTACAAAGGAGTATTGTTCGGCTTACGTGAGCATGCAGAGCGTTTTTTCAGAAGTGCTGCTGAAATCGGAATTTCACTGCCATTCAGTATAGAAGATCTCGAGTGGGACCTGCAAAAGCTTGTACAGGAAAATGCGGTCAGTGAGGGAGCGGTATACATTCAGACAACAAGAGGTGTGGCCCCGCGAAAACACCAGTATGAAGCCGGCCTCGAGCCGCAGACTACTGCTTATACGTTTACGGTGAAAAAACCGGAGCAAGAGCAGGCATACGGAGTGGCAGCCATTACAGATGAGGATCTTCGCTGGTTAAGATGTGATATCAAAAGTCTGAATTTACTGTATAATGTCATGACGAAGCAAAGGGCCTATGAAGCCGGAGCATTTGAAGCCATTTTACTTAGGGACGGCGTTGTTACGGAGGGTACATCCTCTAACGTTTATGCCGTTATCAACGGCACAGTGCGAACACATCCGGCTAATCGGCTCATTCTCAATGGAATTACACGGATGAATATTTTAGGACTGATTGAGAAGAATGGGATCAAACTGGATGAGACTCCTGTCAGTGAAGAAGAGTTGAAACAGGCGGAAGAGATCTTTATTTCGTCAACGACGGCAGAAATTATTCCGGTCGTGACGCTCGATGGACAATCGGTCGGAAGCGGGAAACCCGGACCGGTGACCAAACAGCTTCAGGCTGCTTTTCAAGAAAGCATTCAACAGGCTGCTAGCATTTCATAAATGAACGAAGAAAAGAGCCCGCTTTTTACAGCGGGGCTCTTTTTATTTTTTAACAAATCCAATCAAAATGGAGATCATTGGCGATATATAGAGGAAGAACGTAAACGGGATGTAGTCTATGACTGGAACACCAAGTGCGCTCGCCATAAATGCGCCGCTGACGCCCCAAGGAATCAATGGGTTAATTAATGTTCCGCCGTCCTCTAATGATCTTGTCAGAAATTTTCGCTGGATGTTTCGTTTGTCATATAAAGATTTAAATGATTGTCCCGGTATTAATATCGATAAATACTGTTCGCCCGTTGCCAAGTTGACGCCGATGCTTGAGCAGACAGTTGCTGCAACTAGACGGCCTTTTGAGCGGATGCCTTTCATGACGCCTTCCAATAGTGCAGAAATCAATCCGATTTTCTCCATCAATCCGCCGAGTGCAAAAGCAATCATAATGAGAGAGACAGAGCCCATCATGGATTGCAGTCCGCCTCTGTTAATAATTTTAGCGGCTGCCTCATTGTCAGTTTCGAAAGTTGTGCCATTTTGCAAAGCTGTCATAAACGCCTGCAGGCTGCTGTCGGGTACAAAAATAGCAGTCAAAATTCCCGAGGAAATAATTCCGGCAGTCAGAACGGGGATTACTGATACCCGTTTTATTGCCAGCAAAACGACTAAGAGCGGAGAAAGAAGGGCCCACGGTGTCACGTTTGCGGCATCTTTTATTCCGGTTATGACCTGCTGAATATTCTCGGTTGAAGCAGCGTCCGCTGACACTGATGAACCGAGAAAGTAAAACAGAACGACAGTGATGAGCAAAGCTGGAATGGTTGTGCCCATCATATGGCGAATGTGTTCAAAGATCGGTATTTCGCCTATTCCGGCTGCAAAGTTGGTTGTGTCCGACATCGGCGACATTTTATCCCCAAAACAAGCGCCGCATATGACTGCGCCTGCTGTCCATTCAAGCGGAACGCCGGCCGCGCTCGCCACGCCGATCAGCGCTACTCCGATTGTGCTTACAGTTGTCAGGCTTGAGCCAACAAGTGTGCTGATGATCATACATGAAAACAAAGCAGTCAACAGAAGGTGGCTTGGTTCAATAAAGGATAGGGCATAAACTGTCACAGTCGGTATTGCGCCGCTGTACATCCAGGCGCCGATTAAGATGCCGATCAGCGCTAGAACAATAATCGGCTGTACGCCGTTTTTGATCCCGTCTACAATCCCTTTTTCAATACTCTTCCAGGAAAATCCAAACCATAAAGCTGCTGCTGAAAGCATGACAACACTTAAAAACAGCGGGATATGAGGTTCTACATGAAGCAAGAATAAGCAAGAAATAATAATGCATAACATCAATATAAATAAACCGACGGCTAACGGAAACGTCAGCTTTTTTTGAGAATCCAAAATAACACCCCATATTTATCTTTAATGCTTTTGTGCTTTTGGGCACGAAAGCATTATAACAGAAAAAAACGAAAATCTATGTTTTTTCACAATTATGAATATAAAAGAAGTGAGCACAGGGCGTGCTCACTTTACAATCAGGACGGGTATATCCGATTTCGCTGAAAGCTTTTCACTTACACTTCCGAATATTAGCTTTTTCAGCCTGTTTTGGTCTCTGCTTCCGGTTACGATCATATCGGCAGAAATGCGGTTTGCATGCTCGATAATTGATTCAGCCGGATCGCCTTCTAATATATCGATATCTCCATCTGCCTGCTGTTCATTCAGCATCATTCTGGCTTCGGCGATGACTTCTTCCGTACGGTCTTCATAGATCATTGGCTCAGGTGATGTTACATCCGATATCAGCGGATCAGGAACACTTGTCATGCCTCCGCTGATATAGCTTGCCTCAGCTGCGGGTCTGGGCGGGTCGATGACGGTCTGATTGTCTTTCATATCATGTGAATGGGCGACGGTAATAGCGGCATTTACGGTTTTAGCAAGATCAATGGCTGTCTGAAGCGCTTTCTTACTATTTTCACTTCCGTCAAACGCAACGATGATACGGTCAGCATGGAACATCCTTCTCACCCTTTCAAAGCGTCTTACAACACTACTACCCGAATTTGAGCACAATTAACCTTTTCCTATTCAAGTAATGATTGACTATAAAAGGTTTTGTTTATATGATGATAAAAAGATGAAATCAGAATGGAAGGAGGGTTTGCTATGCCAAGGAATTTGCGTGTTTATCAAACAGTTTCATATTGGCGCGGCAAACCTTTTGTTCTGTTTTCGTGAACGGTTTTTTAGGTGGGACCGCGCGCTGAAAAGCGCTGTGCGTAACATATCGGTTAAAAAAGGCATGGAGCTGACGCTTCATGCCTTTTTTATATACAAAATCTAAGGAAAGACAGGTGTATGGGATGTGAAGGTAAATACAGAGGCGAGGGCTGTTCGTGCCAAATTGGATGAAAAAAGCTGCAAGGAAAAAATAGAAGGCGGCTGATGAGGAGATGGGGATAGATGTTTTCAGTTTTGAAAAAGCTTGGCTGGTTTTTTAAGGCGTACTGGCTGCGCTATACGATTGCGATTGTCCTTTTATTAGCAGTCAATGTCATTGAAATGTTTCCGCCTAAGCTCTTGGGGAACGCCATAGATGATATGAAAACAGGGGCATTTACTGCGGAAGGGCTGCTGTTTTATATCGGTATCTTTTTTGTGCTGACGGCGGCCGTGTATATCATGTCTTATTTTTGGATGCATCAGCTGTTTGGCGGAGCGAATCTGATGGAGAAAATTCTTCGTACGAAGCTGATGGGGCATTTGCTGACTATGTCGCCGCCGTTTTATGAAAAAAACCGAACAGGCGATTTAATGGCACGAGGGACAAATGATCTTCAGGCCGTCAGTTTAACGACAGGATTTGGCATCTTGACGTTAGTCGATTCTACGATGTTTATGATGACGATCTTTTTGACAATGGGGTTTTTGATCAGCTGGAAGCTGACCTTTGCCGCCATTACCCCGCTTCCAGTCATGGCGATTGCAATCAGTCTATATGGAAGTAAAATTCATGAGCGGTTTACTGAGGCCCAAAACGCGTTCGGGGCGCTGAATGACAGAGTGCTGGAATCTGTTTCAGGCGTGCGGGTGATTCGCGCGTATGTTCAGGAAACAAACGATGTTCGCCGGTTTAATGAAATGACCGCTGATGTTTATCAGAAAAATATGAAAGTGGCTTTTATTGATTCACTGTTTGAGCCGACGGTAAAACTGCTTGTCGGCGCAAGCTATCTGATTGGGCTCGGCTACGGAGCGTTTCTTGTATTCCGGAACGAGCTGACGCTTGGAGAGTTAGTGTCCTTTAACGTTTATCTCGGCATGATGATTTGGCCGATGTTTGCAATCGGTGAACTCATTAATGTGATGCAGCGCGGCAATGCGTCATTAGATCGGGTAAATGAAACTCTTTCTTATGAAACGGATGTGACAGATCCAAAACAGCCCGCTGATCTTAAAGAGCCTGGAGATATCGTTTTCAGTCATGTCAGTTTTACATATCCAAGCTCAACAAGTGACAATCTTCAGGATATTTCATTTACGGTGCGAAAAGGGCAGACTGTCGGGATTGCAGGTAAAACCGGGAGCGGAAAAACGACAATTATTAAGCAGCTTTTGCGCCAGTATCCTCCAGGTGAAGGGAGCATTACATTTTCAGGTGTACCGATTCAGCAAATCCCTCTTGACCGTCTCCGCGGATGGATCGGATATGTGCCTCAGGATCATTTACTGTTTTCACGGACTGTAAAAGAAAATATTTTATACGGAAAACAGGATGCAACTGATAAAGAGGTTCAGCAAGCCATTGCCGAAGCACATTTTGAAAAAGATTTGCACATGCTTCCGTCCGGTCTGGAGACAATGGTCGGTGAAAAAGGCGTGGCACTGTCAGGCGGGCAGAAACAAAGAATTTCGATCGCGAGAGCACTCATGGCGAATCCGGAAATCTTGATTCTGGATGATTCACTTTCCGCTGTAGATGCCAAAACAGAGGCTGCAATTATCAAGAACATCAGAGAAAACCGCAAAGGAAAAACGACATTTATTTTGACACACCGATTATCCGCGGTAGAGCACGCTGACCTGATCCTTGTGATGGACGGCGGCGTCATTGCTGAGAGAGGCACGCATCAAGAACTGCTGGCCAATAATGGGTGGTACCGGGAACAATATGAAAGACAGCAGCTGTTCACTGCGGAAGAAGGGGGAGCAGGGGCATGAAAATAGGAAAAACGTTATGGAGATACGCACTTCTTTATCGAAAATTGCTGATCACAGCCGTCCTTTTGCTAACTGTTGCCGTCGGTGCAGAACTGACTGGGCCCTTTATTGGCAAAAAAATGATAGACGACCATATCCTCGGCATTGAGAAAACATGGTATGAAGCTGCGGAAAAAGATAAAAATGCCATTCAGTTTCACGGCGTCTCATATGTCAGAGAGGACCGATTGCAGGAGCCTGTTTCAAAAGCAAAAGAAGCGCATATTTATCAAGTGGGAATGGCGTTCTATTTTGTTGATCAGGCTGTCAGCTTCGACGGGAATAGAACGGTTTCTGACGGGAAGCTGACGATCACAAACGGAGACAAGAGCCGGGCATATGCTGCCGAAAAGCTGACTAAGCAGGAACTTTTCCAGTTCTATCAGCCGGAAATAAAGGGAATGGTGTTACTGATCTGCCTGTATGGGGGCTTGCTTGTGTTTTCGGTATTCTTTCAATACGGACAGCATTATCTGCTGCAGATGAGCGCCAATCGGATTATTCAAAAGATGAGGCAGGACGTGTTTTCGCACATACAGAAAATGCCGATTCGCTATTTTGACAACCTTCCGGCCGGAAAAGTCGTTGCGCGGATTACCAATGATACGGAGGCTATTAGGGATTTATATGTCACAGTGCTTTCAACATTTGTGACAAGCGGAATCTATATGTTCGGGATATTCACGGCTTTGTTTCTGCTTGATGTGAAGCTTGCGTTTGTATGTCTGGCAATTGTGCCGATTATCTGGCTGTGGTCGGTCATATACCGGAGATATGCGTCATATTACAACCAAAAAATCCGCTCGATCAACAGTGACATTAACGCAAAAATGAATGAGTCAATTCAAGGCATGACCATTATTCAGGCTTTCCGCCATCAAAAGGAAACAATGAGAGAATTTGAGGAATTAAATGAATCACATTTTTATTTCCAAAACAGGATGCTGAATTTAAACTCCTTAATGTCCCATAATCTGGTCAATGTCATCCGCAATCTTGCGTTCGTCTGTCTGATCTGGCATTTTGGCGGTGCGAGCCTGAATGCGGCGGGGATTGTTTCTATCGGTGTGCTGTACGCGTTTGTCGATTATTTGAACCGGTTATTTCAGCCGATCACAGGCATCGTCAATCAGTTTTCAAAGCTGGAGCTTGCAAGGGTCTCCGCCGGGCGTGTTTTTGAACTGCTTGAAGAAAAGAATACAGAAGAAGCGGGTGAACCGGCGAAGGAGCGCGCGCTGGGGCGGGTTGAATTTCGTGATGTGTCATTTGCGTATCAAGAAGGTGAAGAGGTATTAAAGCATATTTCCTTTACTGCGCAAAAAGGCGAAACCGTAGCGCTCGTCGGCCATACCGGATCAGGAAAAAGCTCGATTTTGAATCTTCTGTTTCGTTTTTATGATGCGCAAAAAGGTGATGTCTTAATTGATGGAAAAAGCATTTACAACATGTCAAGACAGGAACTCAGATCCCATATGGGTATTGTGCTTCAGGACCCGTACTTATTCTCGGGCACAATCGGATCTAACGTAAGTCTGGATGACGAAAGAATGACTGAAGAAGAAATAAAAAATGCACTGCGGCAAGTCGGTGCTGAGCCTCTTCTTAAGAAGCTTCCGAAGGGCATTAATGAGCCCGTGATTGAAAAAGGCAGCACGCTATCCTCTGGAGAGCGGCAGTTAATTTCTTTCGCTAGAGCTTTGGCGTTTGATCCCGCGATCTTGATTTTAGATGAGGCAACGGCGCATATTGATACAGAGACAGAGGCCGTGATCCAGAAGGCGCTTGATGTCGTCAAACAAGGACGCACCACCTTCGTCATCGCTCACCGGCTTTCAACAATCAGAAATGCTGATCAGATTTTGGTTCTTGATAAAGGAGAAATTGTTGAGAGAGGGAACCACGAGGAACTGATTGCATTAGAAGGCCAATATTATCAAATGTATGAACTGCAAAAGGGACAGAAACATTCCATTGCATAACGCTCAAAAACCCAAAACAATCGTGTTTTGGGTTTTTGGTTTATGTAGTCAATAAGCCAGTCCGACACGGTTTCCGACATACTCACCTGTAACGAGCTCACGATATAAAAAGTCCGCAGTATCGCCGACCGAAATGCTTGTGCCGCCCTCAGGCAAAACGTTACGCTCCGTACGATAAACGCCGGTTGCTGTTCCGTCCGGGAGGTAAGTGGGGCAGATGATTATCCAGTCTAATGATGATTCTTTAAGCATTTCGTATACTTTTGCATGCTCCTTGGCTGCGCGGGTCTGCTTTCGTTTCGATTCATTTGTTTCAAACCGGTATTTTCCCGGTTCATATCGGGAATCTAGGATCCCTGCGGTGCCGATCGTAATAAGCCGTTTGATATGCTGTTCCTCCATAACGGAGAGAATGTGTGCCATAGCAGTTGACAAGGTATCATCACCATCTGTGCCTAGACAGCTGATCACGATTTCAGCATTCTCCATTATTTTTTTCACATCTTCTAAGCGGCGGGCGTTCCCCATGACGGTTCTGTCTTTTGAAAGGGGAAGATCAGCATGTTGAGATCTGATCAGAGCGAAAATATCAAATCTTTCATCTGCTGCAGCTTGTGTTAAAAAGGCTTGTCCGACGCGGCCGCTGGCTCCTAATAAAGCGATTTTCATTAAAAAACCTCCTCGCCTTTCATTATAAAAGGATGTTCTCAGTTTGAACAGCGCGGGAAAGAATACCTGTACAAATAAACAGAACGATGGGAAACATATTCATGAATCATGGATACACTTACGAATTGAACCAGCTCCCAATTCACAATGGTGATGAATGACACCCCGATTCCCTCCCTTTTTTTCTAGGATATGTGGAGCAGGAAAAAAGGGTGACAAAATAAAGAGAGCGCGGAAACCGCGCCCTCTATAGCCATATATTGAATTGTTATTGAACTCTGCCGCCCATTTGCTGCTGAGCGAAAGATACTAAACGTTTTGTGATTTCTCCTCCGACAGAACCGTTAGCGCGAGAAGTTGTGTCCGCTCCAAGGTTAACGCCGAATTCAGAAGCGATTTCAAGTTTCATTTGATCGATAGCCTGAGCTGCGCCAGGAACTAGTAAGTCATTTGAAGAGTTTTGGTTAGCCATGTGTAAAATCTCCTTTTTATTTAGTATGGTTGGGTTAACTGGAGTTGCACCAGTCTGTGGACCCTTCTCGGGTGTCACTGCCCCTCGGCGTAACCCAATGCTTGCCGGCTTGTTACTAGTATTATGTTAAAATGGCCGGAAACTCATGCGGAGAATTGTGTGGTAAATCTTGAGAAATAAAAAAAGCTTAGCCGTTTAGGCTAAGCTAGTCATAAATATGAAAAAGCATCAGTTCATGTATCTCATTTGTAAGAGCAGGCTCGTCAGCGCGGGCGGGAAACAAGTCTCCCCATTCAATTTCACCGCTCTTATGATAGATGCCTTCATAATGGGTCCCTTTATAATAAAATGAAATTTTCCATCCGGGCAGCTTTTCTTTTGGGAACAAAGGTTTCCAGCTGAAATGAGAAATCATTACGGCCACGCTCCTTACATTTGGTATCAATTGACCTAAATAAAAACGGCTTATGTTCATTGTATCATTGTTTCAGAACATCATTGAAGAGGCCTAAATATGCAGTTTGTCCCAGCTTTGGATAAAGATAAGCCCGCTTTATTAAAAAAGCGGACAGGTTACGAAGGCCACAATGCTTCAGGAGATGTGATTGCCTTCTCAGATAAATATGACGCGTATTCAAAACTTCTTCGTTTTGTAAGAGAATCAACATGATGCAAATTTGGATGAGAAAAAATGCTTCGGCCCGGGCGCGAATTCGCTTCAAACATCCATACTTTACCGTTCTGATCAATGCCAAAATCGAAACCAATCTCCCCGATAAATCCCTCGATATGATCATGAAGGACATGGCTTGCAGTCAGTGCCGCTGCAGAAAGCTTTTTAATGACCTCAACTCTTTCAGCGGGATCATCGTATACTTCCGCAAGTGTCTTTACAGTGCCGCCGTTAGAAAGATGTGTTGTAATGCTGTTCTTTCCGGAAATTTTTACGGCGATTGCTGTCACTGTCCATTTTCCTTTTCTGTTTTTATTGGTATGGACACGGAAATCCGCTGGTTTGCCTTGAAATTCGATGAGATCAACACCTTGCTGAATGAGAAAGTCGGACGGGTTGTGATGTTTTTGAAATTCTGCAAGGAATGAGGCGGCATCGGAATAATCAATTGATGTAAAAGTTTTGGCGTCATTCGTATGCTTTACCGTCAGGCCGCCATCTGTTCTTGTCAGCTGATAAATGCCGGTGCCGAGTGCTCCATTTGCCGGTTTGATATAGACTTTTTTGTATGCGCCACAGAGCTCATCAATCAGCTCCACAGACGGTGTCAGCTCGGATCTAGGCAAAAAGGGTGCCGTTCTTGGATCTTTTTCGAGCAATTGATGAACGTTCCATTTATTGAAAAACGTTTTATTAAACCATGGGATCTGATATTCATCGATCAGCCTCTTTTTTGTATGTTGCAAGAGAAGTGAATCTTCAATTTTTCGGTTCGGCAAACGGTCATAAACGACGTTCGGCAATGGAACGATTTTTTTCTCCCAGCCGTTTTCCCTGTAAAGGAGGCCTTCAATCGTGCCTTCCTCCCAATTGATTTGGTGCGCGCCAAAAACGAAGCAGTAGCCCCCGGCTTGCTCGTGTAACGTGACAAGCTTAGAAAAAAAGAGGGAACGATCCTTAAATGGGCGTTCAAGAGATACAGTAAACCCTGCCGTAAAGATGCCGACTAACGGCCCGATATGCACTGTATGATCATGAATCAGTATATCTGCCCTGCTTCGGTGGGGAAGCAAAAGCTCATGAAACAGATTTTCAGAGAGAAGCACGGTTTGTTCCAGATGCCGTCTGTAAGCAACGTGGCATCTGACAACCTTCGTTCCGAATGCGGCATGCAAAAGTCCGTCTTGCTTCAGCGAAGAGGGCAGAAACAGGGTGTTTTCACTGGTTTTGTCTATGCCGATCAAAAACCGTTTAGGATTCACGCGGAAGAACTCCTTTCTGGCTTTGCTCAGAAAACAGATATTGGCAGCGCTTTAGGGGACAAGTGTACAGCTGTTCTTTTTGCTCGGGAGAGACACGCAGGATTGACTTTCTGCCTGGTTTGGAATTGATATCTAAAATCCAAATTCTCCCGTCCTTAGCAAGACATATATCAAGACCGAGTTCAAACAACGGCCCGTAGCGCTCGTCAAGATAATACGGAACTGATTGGGTAATCGAAAACACATCATCTAGTAAAACCACTTGCTGTTTTTTCGGTATATCTTCAAACCAGGAGTCAAATGTCAGCGCATCAGATCCGCCTGACAAATTGGCGAGCAGCCCGTGTTTGTATCCGCGTCTTACTGCCTTTCCGACTGTATTCCATTCACCTGCTTCGTTTTTTTCCATAAACAGACGAATATCACAAGGGTATTGTTCCTTATCTTGAATGTTTAAGTAAGGCTGAAGCAAATATTGATGCTGAAGCACTTTTTTGCACCATGTCTTAAAAGAAGTCTGGTTGGAAAACGTTTTTGTCTGCTTATCCTTTCCGATGTGATAAGTAGCTGTGATGTTTTTTTTGCCCAGCTTCAAAAGAATCACGCCTCTGCCTCCCGCGCCGAATGCCGGTTTAAGGATGCAGGCTTTTTCTTTGGATAAAAAGGAGTGAATTTGTTCGTAGCGGCTCACCTTTATCGTTTCGGGAATATAGGGATTGATTACAGAGTGCTGCTGCAAATCGTGAAGGACGGTCCACTTATCGGGAAGACCCCGCCCGATAAATTCCGTTTTCGGATATTTTTTGAGCCACTCAACGATTGGTTTTGCTTTTTGGGAATGTGAATCCTTGCCGTAAAAACAGCGATCATAAATATAATCTGGAATCGCCATTTCAGTTTCGTTCCATGTGCTGCTGGCCGAATGATAGACCGATGCTTTGACACGCAAAGTGTCAGGTGAAATATCAAATGGTGTAAACCGGATGAAACGTATGCCGAATTCGGGTGCTCTTTTGGCCAGTTCTGCGGAATAATCCGCTTCATGCTGGCGGGATAAGGACATAAAACCGAGTGTTATCATGGTGAGACTCCCCCTTTTATTCAAAAGCTGCCGGCGGGTGTCCGCAGCTTTACACTAAATACATGTAAGACGAACGTAGCTGACGGTATTCTACTTTACAGAATACGATTCTCCACCTTGCCCTATTCCAAAAGAACAAGCTGATTTTCTAAGAACAGGAATTTGTCTCCTCGTTTGCTAAGTGATTGCATGAGCCTCTATAATACGTATAGGTACATAATCTATATGAAAAAAGCTGAAGCACAGATGGAGGAAGATGAATAGGAATGGGTATTGCAGGAACCTTTATTTTTATGATCGTGATCGGCGCTGCCATTGGAGCGGTGACCAATCATTTAGCAATTCAAATGCTGTTTAGGCCGTATAAAGTGTACTATTTGTTTGGGAAACGAGTTCCTTTTACGCCCGGGCTGATTCCAAGACGGCGAGATGAACTTGCAAAACAAATGGGACTGATGGTAGTCAATCATCTCTTAACCCCTGAAGGCATTAAAAAGCGGCTCGTCTCTGATGCAGCCAAAACGCAGGCTCTTCGAGTGGGGGAACAGCTGATTCAAAAGCTGTCACTTTCTGAAGTGACAGTAAAAGAAGCGCTTGAAAAAGCCGGGATGAAGCGCCCCGAAAAAGCTGCTGATGCATGGATCAGCAGCTGGACCGATGATAAGCTGAATGAGCTTTTCCGCCAATACGGGCACCAATCGTTAAAAGAGCTGGTGCCTATAGAGGTGCAGGAAAAGCTTGAAGAAAAGATTCCGATGATTTCAGGATATATATTGTCACGGAGTGTCCGTTATTTTGAAAGTGATGAAGGAAAAATCCGTCTTGGCAATATGATTGATGACTTTTTAAAAGAGCGCGGCATGCTTGGAAGCATGGTGCAAATGTTTCTTGGCAATTCAAGCCTTGCGGATCGCGTGCTGCCGGAGCTGCTGAAATTCTTGCGCAATGAGGAAACAAATAAATTGCTTTCTGATCTCTTAAAAAACGAATGGGGCAAGCTGAGGGAGTATACGTTTAATGAAGCAGATGAAAAATGGAATGCAAAGGCGCTCATTTTCAGTTTGAAACGAAGAGTGCTGCAAGCATTTTCGACTGCCCCTTTCTTCGACAATACGATTGGCACGCTTACCGTCCGCTATGAATCTGAGCTGACCCAGCAAATGCTGCCGACACTGTTAGACAAATTGCTTGAAGGGATTTCGTCCAACCTTGAAAGTGTCTTAAAACGGTTGCGTCTTGAGGAAATCGTCAAGGAGCAGGTGGATCAGTTCCCGGTGGAGCGTCTTGAAGAAATGGTGCTGTCCATTTCAAAAAAAGAATTTAAAATGATTACCTATTTGGGGGGCCTTCTCGGCGGAATTATAGGCGCGATTCAAGCATTGTTTGTCATCCTTTTTTAAGAAGAAATGGGTTTTGATTAATGAAAGGAGCTCCATAGTCTGTTATAGTGGAGTGGTATGTCAAACGGCAATGATGAAAGGAGCTATTTACAATGGCTGTTAATTTTTATGATGTAGCGTATGATCTGGAAAATGCATTACGTGGGAGCGAAGAGTTCACCCGTTTAAAAAACCTTTACGACGAAGTTAACGCAGATGAATCAGCGAAGCGCATGTTCGAAAACTTCCGTGATGTACAGCTTAGACTCCAGCAAAAACAAATGGCAGGAGAAGAGATTACACAAGAAGAAGTGACGCAGGCTCAAAAAACAGTTGCGCTTGTACAGCAGCACGAAAAAATTTCTCAGCTGATGGAAGCGGAGCAGCGCATGAGCATGCTGATTGGTGAATTGAACAAAATCATTATGAAGCCTTTAGAAGAGCTTTACGGCAGTGTTGAAGGCTAATAAGCAAAATCCCTTCTTGGATAAGAAGGGATTTTTTATTCACTCAGCAAACTTGGAAATCCAATGAATCTTTTACCTTTCCATTGATGATGACTGATAATGTATGAATTCCTTTGTAATGCTTTCTGGTGGTTAAATCCTTAAAGGATTGGATTCTTGTGTATGACTTCGTTTCGTTTTTTCGTATATTTGTTTCTGTTATTTTAAATACTTTCTGATGACGCTGGCCTCTTGCTTTTACAAAATCAATTGCGTACTCAATTCTTACTTTTTGATCCCTGTCTGAATGAATATAGAAAGAAAATTCAAGGCTTTCGCCAATAACTATACGTTTGGGCTGGCATGTTAAATCATGTAGTTGTATCGAATCAGCATTTTCATAACCAAAAAGCGCTAAGGCCTGTTTATCACCCTTTTTTAATAAGGTCCGATAGGCGTGTTTGATAATCCAGTCTGTATGGGGATGTGTTCCGTACCATTGATCTGCGACTTTTCTCAGTAAATGAGGATGCGTTTTTGATATATCATTAAGGTTGTTGGCCACGCTTTTTCTTACATATAAGGATTCGTCCTGCATTAGCTTGTCAAGGATCGGCAATACGGGGGAAGGGTCCGATTTCAAAGCCGGTATCGATTTTCCCCATGGCAGGCGGGGCCTGCTGCCTTCGCTCGCAAGTCTTCTCACGTGTTCATTTTTATGCTCAGACCATGCAAGCAATTGTGCAACCATCTTTTCTTGATCTAACAGCAAAAAAGGCCTTACAGCAAATTCTGAGGTCGAATATTGCGTAAAGTATTCCAATGCCTTTATTGATTCTTCCCAATGCGCTAACCCGTACTGTTCCACATAATCTGGAAATAAAATTCCGCTGAGTCCTTTAAAATGAGGGGCTGTATCCCGTAAAATTGCGAGCGCTTCAACGTATTGCTTTGGCAAAGTTTCGTATAAAGAAACTGTCATGCGGCGCATCCGCTCTTTTAAAGTGAGTTCAGGCCAGTCCTCCAGCCGTAATGTATCCAAGAATCTGTTTTTGTTAAAATCAGGATAGGATGACCTTACATGATGGATCAACTGAGATATCAGTTCTTCATTATATATTTCTTTTAAATCAGCCATATAAACACCGCTTTTTCGTTTATTATTTATATTGTATGGGAATGTACGTTCTGGATCAAGTGTATAGTCCTAAAAATTAACAACTGATCCTACCACGGATATACAAAAGTTGGTTACTTTTTTTAGTTAAAAAAACCCTTGTCATCGGAAAGGAAAACTGAGATAATAACATTGAAAGCGCCTACACTTACCTATTTCAAATGGATACGGTCGCATATCATGCCGTTATATAGAGGGGATAAGCAACAGAGAGTAAGTGTTCGGAGCGCATCATTGGTCAAACAAGGGGTTCCTGATACATGATTTTTCGTAAATCGAAATAACGATATTAGGGAGAATGGCTGCTTCGATCGTATCCTATCAACAAGCCATACATAAAGTCTGCTGAGCCAGGCTTTTTTTGCTTTAAGAAAAGGTTGTTCTAAACACAGAGACAGGGTCATATCCTATACACAAGTACAGTCATCAAGGAGGGGGACATCTCTGTGTCAAAACAATTGCTTGCCTTAAATATAGATGGAGCGCTGCTTCGGTCGAACGGGAAGATTCATCAGGCAACGAAAGACGCGATTGAATATGTAAAGAAAAAAGGGATTTACGTCACACTTGTGACCAACCGTCATTTTCGCTCAGCACAGAAAATAGCGAAATCGCTAAAGCTTGATGCCAAGCTGATCACCCATAGCGGGGCATATATCGCTGAGAAAATTGACGCCCCGTTTTTTGAAAAAAGAATTTCTGATGATCATACCTTTAACATTGTTCAAGTGCTGGAGAGCTATCAATGTAATATTCGGCTTCTTCACGAAAAGTATTCCATCGGAAACAAGAAAAAGGTGAATTCGAATTTATTGGGTAAAGCACTCATTCATCCGTCTGACCCGATCTTTTATCCAGTCCAGTTCGTTGAATCATTAAGCGATCTCCTCATGGATGAGCCGGTGAGTGCACCCGTCATCGAGGTGTACACGGAGCACGACATTCAGCATGACATTACAGAAACGATTACAAAAGCCTTCCCTGCAGTGGATGTGATTCGCGTAAACGATGAGAAGCTGAATATCGTCCCGAAAGGTGTCTCGAAGGAAGCGGGTTTGGCCCTCGTCGCTTCAGAGCTGGGCCTGAGTATGGATGATGTCGTGGCCATTGGGCATCAGTATGACGATCTGCCGATGATCGAACTTGCCGGTCTTGGGGTAGCGATGGGGAATGCCGTTCCGGAAATTAAGAGAAAGGCAGATTGGGTTACAAGGTCCAATGACGAGCAAGGTGTCGCTTATATGATGAAGGAATATTTCCGAATGCAGCAGCGAAAAGGATTTCTTGATAAGTTCCACATGAAACGTGTGTAAAAAAGCCGCTCGCACCCTGACAGGTGCGGCGGCTTTTTTGCCGGATTGATTTTAGCAGTTTATTTCTGTACACTAAAGAAAGTTTTGAATCTGATAAATTAGGTGATGAAGTTGCAAATTAAAATAGAAGGCATACATGATGACCGCCTGCATCGGCCTCTGCAAAATATTGCAAATTTGTTTTATGAAGAGTGCGAGCTTGCGTATGGCGGAGAGGAGCCCGCAGATTTTGTCATTTCTTTAGCGTTGTCACAAACGGATGAGCATGTGACGGTTTCGGGAGAAGTGAAGGGAACTGGCATAAAGGAACAGCATACAAAAATTTTTTCTCCCGGCATGACTGAAAAAGAAGCTTTTAAGCAAGTGAAAAACACAATTTCTTATGTGTATCTCAATCTTCTTCAGGCGCATACGGGCATTACGCAGAAGTGGGGAATCCTCACAGGAATCCGGCCCACAAAGCTGCTTCATAAAAAACTGCAAAGCGGAATGTCCAAGGAGCAAGCGCATGCTGAGTTGAAAAAAGACTATTTAATTCATGATGAAAAAATCATGCTAATGCAGGAAATTGTTGACCGTCAGCTGGCGGCAGTGCCGGATTTGTACCGAGTAAAGGATGAAGTCAGCATTTATATCGGCATTCCGTTCTGCCCGACAAAATGCGCGTATTGCACATTCCCTGCGTACGCTATCCAAGGACAGGCGGGCAGAGTCGGCTCATTCCTATGGGGACTGCATTACGAAATGCAGAAAATCGGTGAATGGCTGAAGGAGCATGATGTTAAGGTTACAACCATTTACTTTGGCGGCGGGACGCCGACAAGCATTACAGCGGAGGAGATGGATCTGCTGTATGAAGAAATGGTCCGCTCCTTCCCGGATGTGAAAAACATTCGTGAGATTACGGTGGAGGCCGGTCGTCCTGACACGATTACAGAAGAAAAACTCGCCGTTTTAAACAAATATGACATTGATCGGATCAGCATCAATCCGCAATCCTACGAAAACGAAACGCTAAAGGCGATCGGGCGGCACCATACGGTTGAAGAGACCATTGAGAAATATCATCTGTCACGCCAGCACGGCATGAATAATATCAACATGGACTTGATTATTGGTTTGCCTGGGGAAGGCGTGAAGGAGTTCAGGCACAGTCTTTCAGAAACAGAAAAACTGATGCCGGAATCCCTTACCGTTCATACTCTTTCATTTAAACGGGCGTCAGAAATGACGAGAAACAAGCATAAGTACAAAGTTGCCGGCAGGGAAGAGGTTTCTCAAATGATGGAAGACGCGGTAGCCTGGACGAAAGAGCATGGGTACGTGCCTTATTATTTATACCGCCAGAAAAACATTCTTGGAAACCTTGAAAACGTCGGATACTCTTTGCCGGGACAAGAAAGCATCTACAACATTATGATTATGGAAGAGGTCCAGACGATTATCGGAATCGGCTGCGGCGCTGCTAGTAAATTTATTGATCGGGATACAGGGAAAATCACGCATTTTGCGAATCCGAAAGATCCGAAATCGTACAATGAGCGCTTCGAGCACTACACGGACGAAAAAATCAAATATTTAGAGCAGATTTTTGAAAAAACGACAAAGCAGCACTGATTACAGTGCTGCTTTTTTTATCCCTGTTTTTTTGCGGGCTGAACCTCAGGCTTCCATTTAAATACCTTGTTCAGCAAGCGGTAAATTCGTTTTGATTCCTTTGTGACAAGCGGTCCCAAAATCGCCAGAATGAGGACATATAATGCGGCAAACGGCTTTAATGTGGCCGACAGTCCGCCGGCTATCCCGAGATTCGCAACGATAATCGAAAATTCTCCCCGCGATACGATCGTCAGCCCGATATTCGATGAAGCCTTATGAGAAAGCCCTGCGCGTCGTCCTGCCACCATTCCGGCGATAAAATTTCCCAGAATGGTCAAAATCACTGCACCCAACGCAAGCCAAACCGCTTCACCAAGCGAAAACGGATCGATGCTGAGGCCGAAGCTGAAAAAGAACATCGCACCGAAGAAGTCGCGAAACGGAACAACGAGGTGTTCAATCCTATCGGAATGCTCTGTTTCTGAAAAGACCAAACCGAGCAGCAGCGCGCCGATTGCTTCTGCTACATGAATCGTCTCTGAAAACCCGGCGATAAAAAAGAGTGCTGCGAAAATGACGATAATAAACACTTCGTTTGAGCGAATGTCCAACAGTTTGTTCAACAGCGGTGGGAGTTTTCTTGCTGCGATAAAAAACAGCAGCATATAACCGAAGGCGATCAAAATGGACAAGAGTGCACTCCCTACGGATGTCGCATCACCTAGCACAAGCCCGGAAACAACGGACAGATATACGGCAAGGAAAATATCTTCAAACATGATGATGCCGAGAATCAATTCGGTTTCCGGATTGGCGGTTCTTTTTAAATCAACGAGCACTTTTGCGACAATCGCACTTGACGAGATTGTGATCACGCCTGCGAGGATGAGGACTTCCAGAAAGGAAAATCCGGTGATAAACCCGTAAAGCAGTCCGAGGCTGAAGTTAATCAAAATATAAATCGTCCCGCCGACCGCGATTGATTTTCCTGATTTGATTAACTTCCCGACAGAGAATTCGAGTCCGAGATAGAAGAGGAGGAACAGTACGCCCATTCGCCCGAAAAACTCGATGATTTCACTGCTTTGAATAAATGTTAGATCAATAATCCCCATTTTCGGCGCGTGCGGTCCAACAAGCATTCCCAGCACAATCAGAAACGGAATAATCGAAAATTTAATTTTATTGGCGATCACACTGGCGATTGCCACAAGGACAAGTGCAGTTCCGACTTCAAATACAAGATGGTCCATCGGGGCTCACACGCCCTCTCCAGAAAGAAAATCGTGAATCAGTTTCTTCAGATGCTTTCTCTCACCTGAGAGGACAAGGGTGTCATTTTCTTCAATAATCGAATCGGCTCCGGGATTTAGGAGCTTTTCCTGGTTGTGTTTGATAATGGCAATCACAGTGACATCGTAATTCTGGCGGACATCAAGCTCTCCGAGTGTGCGCCCGATCGATTTGGCGCCTTTTTCGACCTTAAACCATTCAATAATAAGATCGCTGAAGGCCATTTCGATGGACTCCAGAGCTTGCGGTTTATAGACCATGCCTCCAAGAATAGCTGCAATTTGCCTTGCTTCAGAATCATCCAATGAAATATTTGAAAGAAGCTCATCCGGGTCCCGGTCATTAAACCGGTAAATTTCCCTTCTTCCGTCATCATGAATGATAATCGTCATTTTTTCGTGGCTTCTTGTTTCGATTTCAAACTTTTTGCCGATGCCCGGCAGATCGTTTTCTTTAATATTCAATGAAAATCCCTCCGAATGTAGTGTTGGCAGTATGGGGTGAGTTAGAAATAAAACTTGAGCAAATTATATTCGGAGGTAGTTAGACTGGTATTTGACAGGGACGGCCAAAGCCTTTTCCAGCCTGTTTATCAGCGGTTCGTCAAGTGGTTTGACAGAGAGCTGCCTGACAGACTGTGCCAGCGGGCTGTACTCTTTGATCAGCTCAGCCGGGTGCATGCTGCCCGGCGATGGCGTTTTTGCCGATTGTGTTTCCTGCGGATATGAAGACATAGGCACATAGCTGTCAGTGCTTGCTTCAAACTGGGAAGGCAGAACCACGTCCGAAGGGGGAAAGTACACCATAAATAAACTTAACAGAAAACTGATCAGCAATTTATCCATGTTCCTTTCCTCCCTTCTCATCAAGATATCCCTTCTTTTTCACTATATAAAACTTTATGTTTCCATTCAAACAATATGCATTTTTCAGTATCTATTGACCTTGAAAAATAAAAAGGTTTATTTGGGGATGGCGGGGAATGTATAGGAGAAAGAAAAAAGTAAGCGCATACATGGAGGTGCTTTTAATGGAGTTTGTTCAATATGCATGTAATGGGGCCGTTGCAGAGATTATCCTGAATCGGCCTGATGCCCATCACGCCCTGAATGAACAGATGCTGTCTGAATTGAAGGAGGCAGTCGAAATGGCGGCTGCAAGCGAGGCGCTCATCGTTCTCCTGAGAGGAAGCGGGAAAGGCTTTTCGGCCGGCGGTGATATCAGGATGATGACGTCAGAGCATGACCCTGACCAATTTAAACGGCTGATGGATACGATTGAGGCTGTCACCCTGAATTTATATCAGATGAAGAAAGTGACAATTGCAGCCATTCATGGTGCTGCTGCGGGACTGGGCCTGAGTTTGGCGCTTTGTGCGGACATTGTGCTCGCTGAAAAAAACGCCGTTCTCGCGATGAATTTTATCGGCATTGGGCTTGTTCCGGACGGCGGAGGACATTATTTGCTGAAGAAAAGAATCGGTGAAGCAAAAGCGAAAAAACTGATTTGGAGCGGAAAAAAACTATCTGCCTCGGAAGCTGCCGATATGGGGCTTCTTGATGGGACATTTGCCGGAGACCCTGCCGAAGGCGCAAGACCCATTATCGAAACCCTGTTGGCCTCCCCTCTTTTGGCGATGATCGAAACGAAAGGTATTTTTCAAAGCCTCCAAATTGAAGAACTGAAAAAAGTGCTATCCCTTGAGCGCAGCGCCCAAGAGAGAATGAGAAGGACCAAGGATCACCAAGAAGGAATCCGTGCCTTTTTAGAAAAACGGGAGCCGAAGTTTCAAGCGTAACAGATCAGCCGGAAAGCTGATCATCTGTGAAACAAAATCAGCTTTCCGGCTGCATTGACTAAACGATGAGTATGACTATGAAGCTCTTTTTCTTTTAAGAGGGCTTCACCATGCGTTTTTGCCGCTTCTTCATGTTCTGCCTCGAATTGCTCGTTTACCAGCGTGTTCCCCGAAGGATCAAATACGGTAAGGAAATAATCAGCCATCAGGTTTCTCCTCCATTTTAAGGTTTATCAGTCTTTCTTCATTTATATTCTAAAAAGGAAATCAAAATCCTTTATTATGCTTTATCCAAAATTAGTATATAATGGGTCAGGGAAGGAGGAGATTCAGTGCTTACAATTGATCACGTAACGAAGACATTTGGAGATTATAAAGCCGTTGACGGATTGGACTTAGATATTCCGGAACAGCAAATGTTCGGTCTATTAGGCGCAAACGGAGCGGGAAAAACAACAACGTTTCGCATGATCCTAGGATTATTAAGCATTACGGAGGGCTCAATCAGCTGGAAGGGCCGTCCTGTGAATTATCATATCAGCAACAAAATCGGTTATTTGCCGGAAGAGCGGGGCCTTTATCCGAAAATGAAGGTAAGGGATCAGCTCGTCTATCTTGCCAGATTAAAAGGGATGGAGAAGCGAGAGGCTGTAAAAGAGCTCGGGACATGGCTTGAACGCTTCAATATTACAGATTACGAGAATAAGAAGGTGGAAGAGCTTTCGAAGGGGAATCAGCAGAAAATCCAATTCATTTCGGCAGTTTTGCATAAGCCGGAGCTCCTGATTCTTGATGAACCATTCAGCGGCTTGGACCCTGTCAATGTTGAGCTGCTAAAAGAGGCCGTGATCTCGCTGAAAAACAGCGGTGTTTCTATTTTATTTTCAAGCCATCGGATGGAACATGTGGAGGAGCTTTGTGAGAACCTTTGCATATTGCAGAAAGGAAAACCGGTTGTACAAGGCAAGCTGAAGGAGATCAAGCGTTCTTTCGGTAAAAAGAATGTTACCATTCACTCCGATGACGATCTGCGCTTTTTGCAGTCCCATGAAGGCATTCTTCAATGGAAGGAAACGGCAGACGGCGTCAAGCTGCAGATTGCCAATGAAGACATTTCTCAAGAGATTTTTGCGATGCTCCAAGGAAAAGGGTTTATCAGAAAGTTTGAGCTTGAAGAGCCGTCACTGCATGATATTTTTATAGAAAAGGTGGGGGCCGTCTATGAATAAATTTTGGATCATGCTTTCTCATACATACAAAAATAAGATTATGGCAAAATCCTTTATTATTTCGACTGTCATCACGGTGCTGCTTGTTTTAGTTGTAACGAATCTGGAGTCGATCATTTCTTTGTTTCAAGGTGACGATGCGAAAGAAAAAATCGCCGTTGTTGATGAAACAAACGAATTATATCCGGTTTTTTCTAAGCAGCTGAAAGCGGTGGATACAGACGGCGATCTTGATGTGAAGCTGTCGAAGCAATCGGAGGATGAGGTCACAAAGCAAGTCAAAGATGAATCACTCGATGGCATGCTCATCATCAAACGAGATGAAAAAGGGACCATTTCAGGAACATATAAAGCGTTAACGATTTCTGATGAAAGCACGTATCAAACACTGCAGCAGGCGCTGACGCAAACCAAAACAGCTGTCGGAACAGCGGAGCTCGGCGTGTCGCAGGAAACGATTAGCAGCCTTTATGCGCCTGTTACTGTGGGGCAGAAGGCGCTGAAAGAAGGGGCAAAGTCTGAGGAAGAGCTTGGCCAGACGGTAGGGCTTGTTTACATTATGCTGTTCGTCATTTATTTCTCGGTGATTATGTATGCCAGCATGATAGCGATGGAGGTCGCAACCGAAAAATCTTCGCGAGTTATGGAAATCCTGATCTCAAGTATGCCGCCGATCCAGCAAATGTTTGCAAAGCTGCTTGGTATCGGGCTTGTCGGGATCACACAGCTTGCTATTATTATAGGAGCCGGCTCTCTGTCGCTTAAGCTGAACCAAAAGAGCGAAACGGCTTCATCTGTCGGCGGATTCCTTAATTTGACCGACGTATCTGCAACCACTGTCATCTATGCTGTCATTTTCTTTTTGCTCGGATACTTTTTGTACGCGACACTTGCCGCGTTTCTCGGCAGTGTCGTCAGCAGAATAGAGGACGTGCAGCAAACGATCACGCCGATGACGCTTTTGGTTGTCGCCGGTTTTATGATCGCGATGTTCGGTTTGAATGCGCCTGACGCAGGATTTATTACGGTAACTTCGTTTATTCCGTTCTTTACGCCAATGATTATGTTCCTGCGCGTCGGCATGCTTGATATTCCGTTCTGGCAGGCGGCTGTCGGAATCGGAATCACACTGCTCACCATTGTCATACTGGCCGTTATCGGCGCCAGAATTTATAAAGGCGGTGTATTAATTTACGGCAATTCAAGCGCGTTCAAAGCGATCAAACAAGCGCTACGTTTAGCGAAAAACTGATTGGAAAACAGCCTGGGGATTCTCAGGCTGTTTCTTTATTGACAGAACGTGCATTCGCAAGAATTCGGTGCTAAAATAAGGGTACTTCATCCTGGAAAGGAGCAGAATGTTGACTGATCTAACCTTTATTCATGCGGCAGATCTTCATCTTGACAGCCCGTTTTACGGGATATCGCATCTGCCGGAGCCGATTTTTGCCCGGATTAAAGAAAGCACGTTTGCAAGCGTGAGACATATGATAGACGCCGCAGTGAGAGAGCACGTTGATTTCATTTTGCTTGCGGGAGATCTGTTTGATGAAGCCAATCGAAGCTTAAAGGCTCAGCTCTTTTTGAAAAAACAGTTTGAAAGACTCAGAGAGTGCGGAATTTCGGTATACGTCATCTTTGGGAATCACGATCATCTTGGCGGGGAGTGGACGCCGATTGAATGGCCTGAGAATGTCCATATTTTTTCGTCCGCTGTTCCAGAAGAAAAATCGTTTTTTAAAGAAGGCAGGCGCATAGCAAGCATTTACGGCTTCAGCTATCAAGCCAGAGCAGTGACGGAAAACCAAGCCGCCCGCTATCGGAGATCAACTGACGCACCGTTTCATATCGGCATGCTCCATGGCACGCTGTCAGGATCTGAAGGACACGATCCGTATTGCCCGTTTACACATGACGACCTCGTGAAAAGCGGGATGGATTATTGGGCGCTTGGCCATATACATAAACGCCAGGTTCTATCTGCCGAGCATCCGGCAGTCATTTACCCGGGAAACACGCAAGCACGCCATATAAAGGAGACGGGAGATAAAGGCTATTATCTCGTTCATGTGACAAACGGAGATATATCTTATGAATTTCAGAGAGCGCACGATGTCCTGTGGGAAAAAGCGGCGGTTGATGTGACGGAGGCAAAGAATATGACCGCCCTCTTCCAAATGGTGGAGAACACGTTTTCGAAGCTGCGGAAAAAGGGGTGCCCTGTTTGTGTAAGGCTTGTTTTACAAGGAACGGCGCCGGAATGGCTGCTGGAGGCGCCAAAAGGCACCTTGGATGAGTTTCTTGAAGCTCTTCAGGAACAAGAAGCGGAAGAGGAACATTTCGTTTGGCCTCTTAGATTGGACGATGAGACAGAAAACGAAGCAAACCTAACAAACCTTGATCCTTTTTTTGGCGGTTTATTTGAAGACATTGATCGCAGCGATCTGTCAGACGTGCTGGAAGGGCTTGAGCGGCATCCAGTGTATAGAAGGCACGCGGACCGGTTTAGCCAAGAGGAGGTAAAGGAAATAAAAGAGCAGGCACAGATATTATTGAAAAGACAGCTTAAGGTGCTTGATACATGAGGCGGTGACAGCTTTGCGAATTATATCTTTACATATCTACCAATACGGAAAATTTTCCAATCGGACCTTTGACTTTTCCGCCTCTCCTGTCCAAGTCATCTACGGATTAAATGAGGCAGGAAAAACGACGATGATGTCATTTATTGAAAGCATGCTGTTCGGTTTTCCGAAAACGAAAAAGTATGAACCGAAAACAGGCGGTGTCTACGGCGGTGTTCTTGAAGCTGAACATCCTGAGTATGGGGTGCTGAAGATCGAACGGACGAAAGGGACTGCCGAAAAACTAAGCGTGTACACAGAAAAGGGCGAAGTAAAGCAGGGAGATGTTTTAAAGCAGCTGTTCCAGGGCACAGACAGGTCGTTGTACAAAGCCATATATTCGTTCGACGTATTCGGGCTGCAGGAAATTCACGCCTTTAATCGGGACAAGATAGGGGAATTTTTGCTCTTTTCCAGCTTGTTTGGTGCTGAAGCCGTATCAAAGCTTGATTCAAGGCTGACGAAGGAAAGCGAAAGGCTCTATAAACCAAATGGGCGAAACCCTCAATTGAATCAGGATCTGGAAACGCTTAAGCAGCTGGCAGTTAAGCTAAAACAGGCTGAAGCAGAGGAAGCGGGCTATCATCAGCTTCTCGAGGAAAAACGAACGCTTGAAGCCCGCCTTGCAGCCGCGGAAACCGAATTGAAAGAGACGGCGGGACATATCCGAATGATTGAGGGAGCGATTGAGCGAAAGCCGCTGCTAAATGAAAAAGCGACACTCGAACAGGTGATTGCAGAATTTCCGGAACACGCAGGACAATTTCCTGCTGACGGACTGCATCAGCTGGAAAAATATGAATCCCATCTTCACCCGAAATCAGCACAGCTTGAGGCGCTTCGGGTGAAGATGGCGGAGTTGGACAAACAGAGGCAAAAGCTTATCCCCGATAAAGAACTATTGGCGAAAGAAACGCTGATACAAGAGCTTTCGGCAGCGTTTCATATGTACCAATCCTGGGGAGAACAGCTGGCAGCCATTCAGGCACAGCTGCGCCAGACGTCTGCGCAGACAGCGGCAGGGCTGGAACAGCTCAATAAAACGGATGAAAATGAGCTCCTGAATATGAACACCTCATATGATTATGAATGGCAGCTTCAGCAAGCGGTGCAGCAATATGTACAGGCAAGAGACAGAAAACGGCAGCTTGACGAGACGTTTGAACTTGCCCGGCAAGAGCTGGAAGACGCGGAAAAGGCCGTTCGTGCCGCTTCGTCCGCGATTCTTGAAAACAGCCAAAGAAAAGATAAAGAAGCAGCTCTTAGAGCATATGATGAAACACAGGGGCAGCACCAAGAGCAAGCGAAGCTCAGAGAACAGCTAACGTTTTTTGAAAGACAGCAGGCTAAACAGAAAAAGACTGTCATTGCAGCTGGTATGTTGTTCATCGTTCTCTTTTCTCTGCTGCAGCAATGGATTCCCGCCATAAGTTTCGGCGCTGCACTTATTGTGTATTGGCTTGTTTCAGGAAAGTCGTCTTCTCGAAACAGCCGAGAGACAAGACAGCCCATGACGGATATTTCACCAGCAGAAGCTGAAATGCTTAGAGAAGCGTTATGGGAGGATGACCGCAATAAGCAGCACCTTCTCACACAGCGTGCAGCGCTCCAGCAAAAAGAGGCGGCGTATGAAAGGGTCATCCAGCAGTTTGAACAGTGGGAAGCCGAAATGGCGCCGTCCTTTACACAGGTTGAGCGTTTTATGAATGAGCTCGGATTTAAGGAAGATCCATCATTTTTGCTTGATGCATACAGCTTAATGAAGGATGTTAAAAAAGAAGTGAAGAAAAAGCATGAGCTGACCATAGAAGCAGGCAGGCTGAAAAAGCACCGGAGAACATTCGAAGAACGCGTCAGTATGCTTCTTCCCGTGAATCAGAGTCAGGATATCTCCATTTCGGACGCCCTTCACACATTGCGGAAAAACATTGAACGTGAAAAAGAAATTGAGAAGCAAAAAAAGGAAATTGAAACAGATATTCATTATACAAAGGAACAGATGCTTGAACTTGAGCAAGAAATACAGTATTTCCACGCACAGATTGAACAGTTATTTGCCGCGGCTGCTGCAAAAGACAGAGATGCGTTTTTTGCCATAGCCGCCATCAGCAGGCAATTGAAGGATACGGAGAACAAGCTTCATCACGTAAACGCACAGCTTCAAGGCGGGTACCCGGAGGAACTTGAACTGGCGGATTCCAATACGCTTTCTGAATTGAAAGATAAGCAATTTGTTGAGAATGAAAGAAAAGAGCGGCTGACTGAGGAGATCGAGCAGCTCCACAGCCAAATCGCACTGCTCTCAGTCAAACAGGAACAATTAGAGGCTTCGGGAATGGTCTCAGACCTCAAGCTTCAAACCGAAATGCAAAAAGAACGTGTGAAAGAAACGGCTAAAAAATGGGCCTCCATACAAATGGTCAAACAGGTGATCAGAAACAAATTGGAGCGGCATAAAAAAATCGAGCTTCCGCGCCTTCTGGAGACGGCAGGAGAATTTTTCCGTCCTCTGACTGACGGAAACTACCAAACCATTTATTTTTCCGAAACGGATGATTCGATCATGGTTATGCATCGCGATGGCACTGTCTATCATGCGGAAGAGCTGTCACAAGGGACGTGTGAACAGCTGTATACAGCGATCCGCTTTGCTTTGGCCGTTACGCGCCAGGGTGAGTCAAAGCTTCCGTTCCAGCTTGACGACAGTTTTGTTCATTTTGATCAGGAAAGGCTGAAACGTGTATTACATGTTCTGTATGATTTATCTGAAGGCGGTAGGCAGATTTTGTATTTTACATGCCATGAGCACGTAAAAGATGCATTTCATAGCAGCCAAATCATCCATTTGGTGTCATAAAAGAGGTTCTATAGCTGAAAATCGGTATGTGATATACTGGTATTATGTAAGATACGGAGGGAGCTTTAATAGAATGGCTAAAGGGATTATGCTACATGAGGTTGGCGAACAGGTGGACCAGTATCTATTGATTAAATCCTCGACGAAAGGGATTGCAAGCAATGGAAAACCGTTTCTGACGCTGATGCTGCAAGACCAGTCAGGCGATATTGAAGCGAAGCTGTGGGATGCCAAGCAAAGTGATGAAGTGACCTATGCGCCGCAGACGATTGTCAAGGTCGTCGGCGATGTTCATCATTATCGCGGACGCACCCAGCTGAAGCTAAGAAATATCAGACCGGTAAGCGAGCAAGAAAACGTCAATATTGATGATTTTTTAGAAACCGCGCCGATTCCGAAAAATGAAATGATGGATACCATCACTCAATATATATTTGAAATGAAAAATCCGAATATCCAGCGAATCACAAGGTTTTTAGTTAAAAAACACGAAGCTGAGTTTATGGATTATCCGGCGGCTACGAAAAACCACCATGAGTTTGTCTCAGGTTTGGCGTATCATGTTGTCTCTATGCTGAACCTGGCGAAAGCAATAGCAGATTTATATCCTTCTCTTGATCGTGATCTGCTTTACGCCGGTGTTATCCTGCATGATCTTGGAAAAGTGAAGGAGCTGTCCGGCCCTGTTTCCACTTCATATACGGTTGAAGGCAATTTGCTCGGCCATATTTCCATCATGGTGACAGAGCTTTCAAAAGCTGCTGAGGAGCTTCAAATCGATTCTGAAGAGGTGTTAATTCTTCAGCATTTGATTTTGAGTCACCACGGCAAAGCAGAATGGGGCAGCCCGAAACCGCCGATGGTGAAAGAAGCGGAAATTCTTCACTATATAGACAATCTGGATGCAAAAATGAATATGATGGACAGAGCGCTTGAGCGCGTGAAGCCGGGCGAGTATACTGAACGTGTATTTGCACTGGAAAACCGTTCCTTTTATAAACCGACATTTCATAAATAACTTAAAAAGGACTGATGCTGACATATTCAGCTCAGTCCTTTTTGATGCGTCTTTCCCGCTCATAACTCGTCTCATTCCCGCATATGATTAAGAATAAAGAATCTATGCAAAGGGGGAGGAGCCCGTGTTATTTTTTCCATGGTGGGTGTATCTTTGTATTGTAGGCATCATTTTCAGTGCATATAAACTTGTGGCGGCAGCCAAAGAGGAAGAAAAAGTAGACCAGGCTTTTATTGAAAAAGAAGGGCAGATTTATATGGAGAGGATGGAAAAGGAACGAGAACGCCGCAGTTCTCAGCAGCATGGAGAAGAAAATCAAAACCATTCCATCGCATAAAAAAGCTGTGCGGCTCAATGAGCCTGCACAGCTTTTTTATTATTTAGAACTGCTTGAAGACGAAGAAGTGCTGTTGCTTGTTGAAGATGTATTAAATGTGTCTTTCAGATCTTTATCTTTTACTTCGATGTCAGCTTTCTTCATGACTTTTTGAACAGCTTCCTGAACGGCATTGCTGTCATTTAGTTTTTGTTCAAGCACTTCAGATTTCAGTTCTTTTTTCATATCATCGTATTTGCCGCGTTCTTCTGTCTTTTTAATGATGTGGTAGCCGTATTGCGTTTTGACAGGATCACTGACTTCACCTGTTTTTAATTTGAATGCAACTTTGCTGAAATCAGCTATCATACCGTCTTTTGCGAACCAACCAAGATCCCCACCTTTTGAAGCAGAGCTGTCTGTTGAGTATTCTTTCGCAAGGTCTTCAAACTTCTCGCCTTTTTTCAGCTTTTTCTCTACTTCTTCAGCTGTCTTTTTATCAGCAACAAGGATGTGGCTTGCACGGATTTTGCCTTTTAAGCCTTCCCAGTACTCTTTGATATCGGCGTCTGTTACTTTGATGTTATCTTTAGCCGCTTTTTCTGTAAGTAATTCCATTTTTACTGTTTCCTTCAGGAAATCTTCACCATATTGTTTTTTTATGGTTGAATATTGGTCACCGAGCTGTGTTTTGTATTCCTTTAGTTTATTTTCCACTTCTTTATCAGTTACCTTATACTTTTTGTCCAACACCTTTTCCTGTGCCAACTGTGTGAGAGCACTTGCTCCAGCTGTTTTTTTCATATAAGTGTAAAGCTCGCCTTTTGTTACATCGCCTGCGTCTGTTTTTGCGATGACTTCTTTGTCGCCGCTGCTGCAAGCACTGAGAGCGAGGATGCTTGTAGCAGTGATAGCTGCTATTGCGATTTTCTTCATTGTTTTCAAACACTCCTAATCATTCCAAATTAAATTACCTATGCGTATCATAACATATTGTGGCTTTCTGTAAAAAGATTTTAAATAAAGGGCATTCGTCTAGTCAAACTTTTGCTGATGACATACTTATATATTGATCAAGAAAAGGAGGTATGTAACATGAGCGGAGGATACTCTAACGGATTCGCGTTGCTCGTAGTACTGTTCATTTTGCTTATCATCGTAGGTGCAGCTTACATCTACTAAGCAGCCCGAGGATCGCTTGCAACATAAGCGATCCTTTATTTTCACTAGCGCCTAATCGTTTCAAACATGAATTGCATAACATGTAATTGGTAAATAAAGCTTATTACAGGAGGTGCTATTTAAGATGGGTGAAGTATTTGCAGGCGGATTCGCTTTATTGGTTGTGTTATTTATTTTATTGATTATCATCGGCGCTTCTTGGCTGTACTAATCAACATAAAAAAGCATAGCTGCTTAATCAGCAGCTATGCTTTCTTTCGTATTTACACTGTAAAGGAGATCTCCACAAACGAAGAGATCAGTAAAATTAATATAGATACATTAATAAATCGGAATACCTTATCTTGCCGCTCTTCAGGAATCTCTCTGACAAGGCATAATGTATTGGTGAGCCTGTTTATGAAATATAAAATAAACACGGCAGCCACGATAAAATAGAATAAAATGATGGGAGATTCCCCCTCTCTCTGAACTGTCCCATATTACATTACCAAATATTTATTAAAAAAGATAGAATGCAAATTGAAAAATCGCCACCAGCACCAGGGTTTGACTACTTTTCAACAAGAATATCCAAGCCGTCAGCTTCCTGATCAATAAAAGCGGTTTTCGGTGCTTTTATCAGCTTGAGAGCCAGCAGGAAATCAGGCAGACAGTAGCCGGCGTGAATGCCCGAGATCATGCAAAAATAATGAGCGTGATTCGGAAATGCCAGTGCTGCGTAAAACAATACCGGTGTAATCAGCAAGAACGGGCTGACGAGTGAAATCAGCATTGTTGTTTTTGGTATACGTTTCCATGTGCGCATGCGCAATATGTAAAACTTTTTTTCTATTTTTCTTTTTTTGCAGATGATTGGCAGGACATGGATGACTTTATGTACAAATAAAATAACGACGAGCAAACCGCCGAATAAAGATACATATTCATCGCTTAAGCTTGTGCCAGGCCGCAGCAGCTCAAAAGCTAAAAAGGTAGATATAAAAACCAAAATCATAAAACATACAGCAGTTAATATTATGCGAACGGCGCCATAATCCTTCATGAGATTTATGGTCTTCCAGCAATTCATCAAAGTCATCCTTCCATACATCTTGAATAGAATCTCAAAATAATTTACTCCTCCCAAGAGAAAAAATCAATGCTTTTTTAAGAAAAAATATCATCCTGCAGGTATTTTTTTGAAACAAGCAAACAAACTGCGAAATATGGGGTTAGAACTTTCTTCTCAGTGAATTATCAGCTAAAATAAGATTAAAGATAGAAAGAAGTGGTGTGGATGGATTCGATGGATCATCGCATTGAGCGATTAGAATATTACATACAATTATTAGTGAAAACAGTAGATATGGACAGGTACCCCTTCTATGCGCTTCTCATTGATAAAGGGCTGAGCAAGGAAGAAGGGGAAGCGGTTATGAGGATATGCGATGAATTGTCGGAAGAGCTGGCAACACAAAAAGCGCAAGGATTTGTAACCTTTGATAAGCTCCTTGCGCTTTTTGCCGGACAGCTGAATGAAAAATTAGATGTTCATGAAACAATTTTTGCCCTGTATGAGCAGGGGCTTTATCAAGAGCTGATGGAAGTCTTTATCGACATCATGAAGCATTTTGATTAACTGTTTACAGGTTCGAGCTCTTCAGCCGGTTCATCCGCCGCACTGTCCTTTGCTTTTTTCTTCAATTTTCCGTTTACGCTTTCAAAGTCATTGTCAATATTGGTGAGTGACGTTTCGAAAATTTCCATAAAATCATCGCCGTAGATATGGCGTATCATACACATCATTTCTGCCACTTCAGGAAATTTTCCGAATAAATGATACAAAGGCTGTGAACCTTTAAAAACAGCGTTGCGTGTCGGATCAAATTCCTCAAGCAAGCTCCAGAATACCTCGGTACCTTCCTCAGTCAATTGGACATATGTGTTCCGTTTATCATTCAGCCGTTTGGAGAACCTTAAATATCCCCGTTCTTCCAGCTTTTTTGAAAAGTTGAATGCGGTTGATACGTGCATGACCCCGAACTTCGCGATTTCAGAAATGGAAGCTCCATTCAATTGATACGCAATCCATAAAATATGATGCTCATTAATATTCAGGTCATACGGTTTGAGCCATTGCTGCCAATCCTTCTCGATTGATTTCCAAAGCGCCTTGCTAAGCTGAGCCATTTTCTGGGTGAAGACCAGAGCTTCTTTCACATCATAGGGCGGTTCCACTCGATTCATTACGTCACCTGCTTCTCTTTTTCTTTTTCTCTATTATGCCAATAAAATAAAGATTAATAAAGATGAAAATGTAAGAATTTTTTAATAAATTCACAAACCATTGCGGCGGAAGGGTTTTTCGGCCAAAAAAAATACGGGTCCAATTTTGGCCCGCATTTTTTTCTTTTGAATAGGATATTAGTTTTGTAAGGTTTTCTCCAGCTGTCTGATTTTCTCTTCGATATCGGCAATTTCTTTTTGCAGATCCTGCTGGTGAGGCTTGATCTCTTCCTGCCATTTTTTAATTGATGTTTGGAGCTCGCCGCCCACGTCTTTAATAACATCCGTGCTTTCTTTTGCCGCTTTGATCAGCTGGTCTTTTAATGCAAGCCCGTCTGACTTTAAGCGTTTGATTGTTTCTTCAAAAGAATCATAATTGGTTTTCATTTTTTCACGCAGCTGCTTTCCTGAGGAAGGTGCAGTAAGAAGAACCGCTGCTCCTCCGATGATGCCGCCTACGAATAGTCCTGTTAATAGAGAACGTCCGCTCGCCATTACAATCACCCCGTCTTTTTCTTCAAAATAGGATTCATTCAGCATTTTTCATTTTTGTTGAAAGCCTGAACTTCTATACATAGCTTGCTTTATTTTAGCATATTTTTTAAGTGAAAAGGAGGGAGAAGGTTGTCTGTCTTTTTGATTGTATTATCCTGCATCACCCTTGCCTTCGCTTCAGGCGCTGTTTACTATATCAAACTTCTCAGCCAGGCTGCTTCTTATCCGCCCAAGAGGGTTATCCGGCAGAAAGCGCTTGTTTGTTCAACCGGAACCGCCTTTACACTATGTCTTATCTTTTTCACAAAACTCCTCGCTTAAAACATGCTGACATGCTGCGGGCGCTCTGTTCAAAAAAACCTCTCCCGGAAGCGGAAGAGGTTTTGTGTGACAATTATTTAGCAGCTTCCATAAAGCTTGAACGCCTTAAAATGGTTTGCACAATCGGATAAATAATGATCATTGAGATTGTATTCAGCACAGCGGCCGGCAGAACAACAGCCGCGAACAATGCGGCGAAACCGCCCGGTAAACCGACGATCAATAAAGCTGACGATAGAAACACAATTCCTGATAAGATGGTCCCGATCACTGTCAGCACAGCGGCTGCACCTGTTTTCCGGCTCTTTCTGAACAAGAGAAACAGGGAGAAGAACAGAAACGCTGATACGGGTTTATCAATGATGTTAGGGATCTGTCCGGCTGGAAACGCGGTTGTAAGCGCGGAAATGATTCCGGTCACGATCCCGATGACGAGTACATTTTGCACCCGCGGGAACAGCAGAATGCCCATGAACATCATGATCAGCATCATATCTGGTTTCATGCCGCCTAAAAAGGGCGGAATAATGGAATGAAGCGCTGCGCCGATAGCGGCAAACAGAGCCATAATGACTAACTCTTTTGTTTTCATATCTATGCTCTCCTCTGCTAAGCTTTTGCCCTCCAATAATATGCTCATCATTTATTGCGAAGGCTTTACAGAATGTGTTATGCAAACAGTATACCAAACGGACGGTTTGCATAGCCAGACTTTTTACTCATTTTCCTGCTGGAATTTCTTCATGAACGCAGCTAATTTTTCACAGTCTTCGAGAGAGACCGCGTTATAAATAGAAGCGCGGCAGCCTCCCACCGAACGGTGTCCGCCAAGGCCGATCATCTTCGCATCTTTTGCTTTCTGGACGAATGTTTTCGTTAATTCGTCATCCCGAAGCGTGAAGGTGACATTCATGCGTGAGCGGCTGTCTTTTCTGGCATGTCCTTTATAGAAGCCGTTGCTTTCATCAATACAGCTGTAGAGAACCTGCGCTTTTTGTTCATTGCGCTGTTCAGCAGCTTCCACACCGCCGTTTTCCTTGAGCCACTCCAGAACAAGTCTCAGCATATAAATCGCAAATGTCGGCGGAGTGTTGTAGAGTGAATCCGCTTTGACATGCGTGGAATATTTCAAGATTTTTGGGACGTTCGCATTTTCATTTTGCAGCCAGCTTTTTTTCATGATGACTACAGTCACGCCGGAAGGGCCGAGGTTCTTTTGGGCGCCTCCGTAGATCACATCAAATTTGGACACATCGATTTTTCTGCTTAAAATATCGCTGGACATGTCGGCTACGAGCGGAATTGGAGAATTCGGAAACTCCTGCCACTGAGTGCCGAAAATTGTATTGTTGGATGTGATATGTAAATATGCGCCGTCTTTTACATCCGTAAGGTCAACCTCTGGAATATAACTGTAATTGTCTGTTTCACTTGTAGCGGTGATAGACGTGTTCCCGAACAGTTTCGTTTCTGCCAGTGCTTTTTCAGACCAAGCGCCGGTCATCACAAAATGTGCGGTTTTTTCAGGTGTTAAAAAGTTCATCGGAAGCATTGAGAATTGAAGGCTTGCCCCGCCTTGAAGAAACAAGATATCGTAATCTTCCGGAATGCCCATCAGTTCGATTAAGAGGCTTTTCGCTTTTTGGTGCACCGCTTCATACTCTTTGCTGCGGTGGGAAAGCTCCATAACAGACATGCCGGATTCGTTAAAATCAATAAATTCTTTCTGTGCTTTTTGCAGAACTTCCAGTGGCAGCGCTGCAGGACCTGCGTTAAAATTCGTTGTACGTTCCATTATGATCTCTCCCTGTTTTCCACGTTAATGTATAAAATAATACAATTATCCTATCACAAAAATTCAGTTTTTTGATAAAAAATTAGAATTATCAAAAGAAATTGACGGATGTTTGCGAAATGTTCACAAAATAAAATAACCTCATCTTATGATGAGGCCAGGCGTTTTGCGATAGAGGAAGAGATGTTCTGCAGATCCTCCGGTTTATAATCATCAGCATGCGTTTTCCAAACCGCTCCGAATCCATCTCCTTTTCCGTAGCGAGGGATAATATGCATATGGTAGTGGAACACAGATTGTCCAGCTTTTTCGCCGTTATTGTTCAGCGTATTTAAGCCGATCGGTTCAAATTCATCCCGGATAGCGCGGGCGATTTTTGGAACAGCATGGAAATATTGTTTTGCTAATTCATCTGTAAATTCATATACATTCTCAATATGTGTTTTCGGAATGACAAGCGTATGGCCTTTTGTCACTTGGCTGATATCAAGAAAGGCAAGTACATGTTCATCTTCATACACCTTCGCGGATGGAATGTCGCCGGCAATAATTTTACAAAAGATACAATTCTCTGCACAATGCATGAGGGTTCCTCCTTATGAAATTGTTTAGTATGTATACACTCATCGTACCACAGAAATGCAGAAAATAGAAAACAGGATGAACGGCGAGCGTTCACCCTGAATGCAGAGGAAGAGCTTATATGAAGAAAATGTGTTATGCCTTTGGTAAGCACCTCATTTGTCAATAAAATGAAGACTTGTTTAATGCCTAACGATTCCTGCGATAAACACCTCATTTGACAATTTGCTTCATACATGAAGAATTCATCAATTCAGTGAAGAGAAATGGTTTGAGCATTGGACATGTTTATTTTCTATCCAACTGTTTCTAAGACGTCTTTGACAAACACCTCATTTTTCAGTTGATATGCTTTTCCTCTACAACTATTATGATGTCCAGAACCTGTCTCTTTATGACAGCAAATTCATCATTTGTTAAAAGGGAATTGTTTCAAATCAGGCCTTGTTTTTGGTACTATGAAGAAAAACACTATAAGGGGAGAAACTATGTCTCTGCTATCGGTAAAAGACTTGACCGGCGGATATACAAGGAATCCGGTTTTAAAAAACGTATCATTCACCCTTGAACCGAATCAAATTGTCGGCTTAATCGGGCTGAATGGTGCTGGTAAAAGTACAACAATCAGACACATCATCGGGCTGATGGACCCGCATAAAGGTTCAATCGAATTAAACGGTAAAACGTTTGCTGAGGATCCGGAAGGCTACCGTTCACAATTTACCTATATACCTGAAACACCTGTTTTATACGAAGAATTGACGCTGATGGAGCATCTTGAACTAACAGCCATGGCATATGGACTGTCAAAAGAAACGATGGAGAAAAGGCTGCCTCCGCTTTTAAAGGAATTCCGAATGGAAAAGAGGCTGAAGTGGTTCCCGGCCCATTTTTCTAAAGGAATGAAGCAGAAGGTTATGATTATGTGCGCATTTTTGGCAGAGCCTGCGCTCTACATTATTGATGAGCCTTTTCTAGGGCTTGATCCGCTTGCCATTAACGCGCTGCTTGAACGGATGAATGAAGCGAAAAAAGGCGGGGCGAGCGTGCTGATGTCAACACACATTTTGGCAACGGCAGAACGCTATTGCGATTCGTTTATAATTTTACATAACGGCGAGGTGCGGGCGCGCGGCACGCTGTCAGAGCTCAGAGAGCAGTTTGGAATGAAGGACGCGGCGCTGGACGATTTGTATCTTGAGCTTACAAAGGAAGACGCTGGCCATGAATAATATGCTTGATATTTGGCAGTCGCGGCTGCAGGAGCATATCAAAGAAACAAGAACATACATGAAATATATGCTCAACGATCACCTCGTCATTGTTTTGATTTTTTTTCTAGCGGGCGCTGCAAGCTGGTACAGCAAATGGATACGGGACATTCCCGCTCACTTTCCGTCCTTTTGGGTGATGGCCGTACTGTTTTCGCTCGTGTTGACAAGCTCTTATGTGCGAACGCTTTTGAAGGAGGCTGACCTTGTTTTCTTATTGCCTCTTGAAGCAAAAATGGAGCCTTACTTGAAGCAGGCGTTTGTCTACAGCTATGTGTCTCAGCTGTTTCCGCTTATTGCGCTGAGCATCGTTGCGATGCCGCTTTATTTCGCAGTCACACCGGGAGCTTCGCTCGTATCGTATGCCGCGGTCTTTGTCCAACTGTTGCTGCTGAAAGCGTGGAATCAGGTAATGGAATGGCGCACGACTTTCCAAAACGACCGCAGCATGAAACGGATGGACGTCATCATTCGCTTTGCGGCGAATACACTCGTTCTTTATTTTGTTTTCCAATCTGTTTATATGTATGCGCTTCTCGTCTATGTCATTATGGCTGTTCTTTATCTGTATATGTCTTCCGTAGCAAAACGGAAAACATTTAAATGGGAAAGCCATATTGAGTCCGAATTGAGACGAAAGCAGCGTTTCTATCGGATTGCCAACCTGTTTACTGATGTGCCGCATTTGCGAAAGCAAGCCAAACGCAGAGCTTATCTCGACTTTTTGTTGCGGCTTGTGCCGTTTGAACAGCGCAAAACATTTGCCTATATGTTCACCCGCGCCTTTTTGCGTTCGAGTGATTATTTGGGCATTCTTGTCAGATTAACGATCGTTTTCGCGCTGATCATTATGTATGTCTCAGCCAGCCCGCTGATTGCAGCGGTTTTGACTGTGTTTGCCATTTTCATTACGGGCATTCAGCTTCTGCCGCTCTTCGGCCACTTTGACCATCTGGCGCTTCAAGAGCTGTACCCTGTGAAAAAAGAAACAAAGCTGAAAAGCTATTTCTCTCTATTAAAAACTGCACTTAGTATTCAAGCGCTGCTGATGTCTGTTGCATCTGCCTATGCAGCCGGCTTGACCGGTTTTCTGTACGCGCTGATCGGTTCTGCCGTTCTGATTTTTGTTGTTTTGCCTGCTTATATGACAACCAGGCTGAAAAAGCACGGAAAGCTGTGAACTGAAAAGAGGTAATCAAATGACAGATAATCAGCTGCTGATGCAGGAAGCTTTGGAATGGAAAATGCATTTTTTGCGAAAGGATTCCATGTTTGAACGCTTTTCGAAGCGTGTCCAGACGAAAGTGAATGAACGGATTCCTGAGAAAATCCATACGGTCGTCACCGAGAGTGTGAGAAAAATGGTAGAAGCGACAATGGCCGGCTCCAATATCATCACTTATAAAAAGGATACAAGTGCACTGTCGCTCAGTGAAAAAAATGAATTGGCGAAAAAAACGATTGTTTCTTATCAGAAAGTGGCAGCTGCTGAGGGAGTCGGCACCGGAGCGGGCGGCATTTTTTTAGGCATTGCTGATTTTCCGCTGCTGCTTTCAATTAAGATGAAGTGTTTATTTACCTTGTCTTCCATTTACGGCTTTGATGTGAAAGATGCACAAGAAAGAATGTTCTTGCTGCTCGTGTTTCAGCTTGCATTTTCGAGTGACGATGGCCGTAAATCGCTTTTTTCTGTCATCGAAAATTGGGAGACGGAGAAAAAGAGCATCGACTGGAGAGTGTTCCAGCAGGAATATCGCGATTATATCGACGTCGTGAAGCTTTTTCAGCTTTTGCCGGGCGTAGGAGCGGCAGTCGGCGGAATTGCCAATTATAAGCTGCTTGCTCAGCTTGGAGAAACGGCAAGACATGTTTTTCATCTGAGGATATTAAAGGAAAAAGCCGGAGAATAAACACTCCGGCTGTTTTTTATAGCTGATGATAGGTAATCGCAGCGCCGGCAAGGACCTTGGCCGCTGTCAGCATGGCTTTTTCGTTGATATCAAATTTCGGATGGTGGTGGGAATAAACTCGATCTGGCTGTTCGGGAGCGGCACCTGTAAAGAAAAAAGTGCCTTTCACGTTTTGTAAGTAATAAGAAAAATCCTCGCCGCCCATTTGCGGTTCACCGTCAATGACCTGCTGAACGCCGTCAGTATTCTTTGCGGTGCTCACCAAGTGGCTCGTTTCGGCAGGATGGTTCACAACCGCCGGATAACCCTGTTCATAGGTGTACTCATAGGACGCGCCGTGCATGCTGCATATTCCTTTTACAACCGCTTCAATTTCTTTCTCTAGAATGTCCCGGACATTTTCATCAAAAGAACGCGCTGTGCCGATGAGTACTGCTTGGTCTGCGATGACATTAAACGGATTGTCGGCGATGAAGGAGCCTGTCGAAATGACGGCGGATTGAATCGGATTGACTTTGCGGCTGACAATGTGCTGCAAAGAGGTAACGATTTGAGAACCGATTAGGACGGCGTCTTTAGTATCATGCGGATGAGCGCCGTGGCCGCCCTTTCCGAAGACTTTAATCGTAAATCGGTCCGCCGCCGCCATGACGGCGCCGGGGCGGCAGAGAATAGTTCCGAGCGGCTCAGTTGCCCAAAGATGAGTGCCGAATATCACATCCGCGTTTTCGAGACAGCCGTCATCAATCATTGGCTTTGCGCCTCCCGGATAATATTCTTCTGCATGCTGGTGGATCATCACAAAAGTTCCCTTCAGTTCATGTCTGTTTTGGTGAAGGACCTTGGCCACTGCGAGAAGAGCTGCGGTGTGGCCGTCGTGGCCGCATGCATGCATGACACCAGGCACTTTGGAGGCGTAAGGGACATCTTTTTCATCTTGAATGGGGAGAGCGTCAAAGTCGGCCCTCAAAGCGACTGTAGGGCCGGGTTCGCTTCCTTCTATATATGCTAAAACCCCTCTGCCGCCAACGTTTGTGCGGATTGGGACTCCTAACGATTCATAATAGGAAGCAATAAATGCGGCGGTTTTTTCTTCTTGAAATGAGAGCTCAGGATACATATGAAAATGGCGCCTGATCTCAACCATTTCTTCAAAACAGCCGTCGAGCTGTTTGTTTATCTCTTTCTGCAGTGTGGATATGGACAAAGCCGCTTCCCCCTTTTCTATGCTTTTCCATGATTGTATAGAAAAAGTCTGAATATTTCAACTCATGCTGTTTTAAAGCATCATCACAGCTGCGAGGGTTGTCACCAAAAGGCCAATCGCGACGGGAATGAAGTTTTTTCTGGCAAGCTCAAAAGGATCAACTTTGCAAATGGCCGCGGCGGGAATCAACGCCCATGGGACCAGTGTTCCTCCGCCCACCCAGATGGCAGAGATTTGTCCGAGCGCGGTCAGAATAGCGGGATCGGCATGGAGAGCGGACGAAAAGAGCTTTGCGATGGAGCCGGCGAGAGAAATGCCAGAAAATCCTGAGCCGTCAAGGCCTGTTATGGCTCCAGCGGCAGTTAATGCAGTGGCGGCAAGCTCCTTTGACATAGGCATCATATGGGATAAAGCAATGCCAAGATCGTTGACAATGCCGTGGGAACCTTTAGGGAGTGAAGTGCCCAGTATGCTTTCATAGCCTGAGTCGCCAAGATAAAAGAAAGCGGCAATCGGGATGACGGGGCCGAAAACCTTAAAACCGAACTTAAATCCGTCAATAAAATAGCCGGTGATTTTTTCAAGCCCTTTATGCTTATACACGAAAAAATGAACGGTAAAGAGGATACAAATTGCAGACCCGCCAATTAACGCGGTTGCATCATTTCCTTGCAGGTTAAACAAGAGCATGCAGGCGATATCTGCAAGAAAGGCAAGCGGAATCAAAAAAGCCAGTATGGACCGCAGGCGTTTTGGCAAGTACAGCGAGTTGTCTTGTTCGCCGGAAAGAACGGGGGAAAAAGAAGCGGGATGCTCCTGTTTTTTGCGTTCGCGCTGAATCATGATAAAGGCAGCAGTTGTTGTTGTCACACCCATAATCAGCACAAGCGGAATACTGGCCGAGACGACATCACCGACTGGAATGCCTGCTGCATCCGCAGTCAGCTTTGGCGCCGCCTGAATGACAAAGTCTCCTGACAGGGCAAAACCGTGTCCGAATAAGTTCATGGCCATGGCCGCGGCAAGAGGCGTCAAACCGGCACGTGCGGCTGCGGGGAGCAGGACGGCGCCGATCAAAGCGACACCCGGAGAAGGCCAGAAGAATAGAGAAATGGCGAACATCAGGCCTCCAATCAGCCAATAGGCAGTCACAGGCCCTCTCACAAGGCTTGCAAAGGGAGAAATCATCGCTTCATTTATCCCTGTTTTTGTTAACAAATCACTCATTGAAACGATAAAGCAAATGATGAAAATCGTGGGCAGCAGTTCGCCGGCCGCATAGATAAAGCTGTGGAATAAACTGCTGACAGAAGCTGAAAGTGAATGGCTGGCCCATAGCGATATGATAAAAATGCCGAATAGAGAAATAAATGTCGTGTCTTTTCTCAGCAGCATAAATAGGATAATTGCACCGATAAAAAACACATACAGAACATGGACAGACAAAATCCCGACTTCCATCATCGATCACTCCTTCCGCTTACAGATTATTCATAGGCGGGCGGAAGGTGCCGGGACAGAGGGGAGGGTTATGATGGAAGATGAACATTGATCTGTTTCAGCTGCTCAATCGATGATGCCTTAATACTCTATTCGCTTTTTGCAGATGTTTTGGGAAGCATTCAGGAGAAAAAATGACGCACCCTTCAGCAAGCCAGTTTTTTCTATAGGCGATGATGCTTTCCGATGGCTCTAAATATGAATCATCCTCGTGCTGCATCTCGTAATCATCAAATCCGAACTGAAAACCGCAGCACGGGCAGATTTCATGAGAATGATTGCCTTCATGATCATATGGCGGTTCAGCCAATCTCTTAAACCCGCAGACTGGGCAAGTATGCTTCATTTTGCTTTCCTCCCAATAAAATAAGCTGCCGGACATGCCGGCAGCTATTCGACAGCGAAATATGTGGTGACATAGGAAGGCCGGGAGAAGATCGACGTTGTGTCAATTCCGGCAGATGTATCGCGTTTTTTGTGGGCTTCTTTGTAAGAACCGGACTGCTGCCAGTCTTGAAAGGCGCTTTCCGTTTCCCACAAGGTCAGAATGACATAGGTGTCACTGTCAAGCGGACGGAGCACTCGAATTGCTTCAAAGCCAGGCTCATTTTCGACTTTTCCCGCTCTGTTTTTAAATCTGTTTTCAAACAGCGGACGCCCTTCCTGAGTGACGGCAATATTGTTCAATACTGCAAAACCGGGATGCTTGATCTCTCCGACTTGGTCAATGACTTCATAAGCGTGTGGTGCCTGGAAAACGGTATCTCCGTTTGTTTCATGAATTAAAATGGCGTTTTCCTGCCCCTGCATCAAAAGGATATTTTCTGAGGGATGCTTCTCTACGATCGTTTTTAAAAAATCGGCTGTCCCATATGTAATATAAACCTTCATATCAGCCACCTCCTGCTTGCTAGTATATCAAAACAATGGTATAAGTTTCTATTGGCGAGTGCTTCGAACATAATTCCAAACAATTTTTCCCATACTACCTTTAGAAAGGCGAGGTGAGTTCATGTTTAAGATAAAGAAAAAGAAACTTTTTATACCTATCATTATTTTAGTGTTAACTGCTTTTCTCGCTTTAATAGGATATATTTCAATTATTTTTCTCGGCCATTATGTCATAGATGAAAAGAAGCTGATACTTCATGCTTCTTCAAAAATTGTTGATCAAAACGGAGATGAGGTTGCAAGCCTGTATACAGAAAATCGCGAGCCGGTCTCGATCAATGAGATTCCAAAGCAGGTCAGAGAAGCGTTTATCGCTGTTGAGGATAAAAGGTTCTATGAGCATCACGGCATTGATGCAAAATCTGTCGGAAGAGCAGTGTATCGCGATATATTAGCAGGCGGAAAGGTGGAAGGCGGAAGCACGATCACCCAGCAGCTTGCCAAAAATATTTTTCTGACACATGACAAAACATTTCTAAGAAAAACAAAAGAAGTGATCATTGCGATTAATCTTGAACGGGATTACAGCAAGGACAAGCTGCTTGAAATGTATTTAAACCAGCTTTACTTCGGACACGGGGTTTACGGCATACAAGCGGCGTCCCACTATTATTTTAATAAAGAAGTAAAAGATTTGACTGTATCTGAAGGCGCTGTTTTGGCCGCTATTCCGAAGGCGCCTTCTACGTACTCTCCAATTTTGCACCCTGATAAAAATAAGGAGCGGCGTGATACAATTCTAGGTATGATGAATGACCAAGGCTATATCAGTGCGAAAGAGGCTGTCACCGCACAGGGCCGGACGCTTGGACTGCATGTGAAGAAACAGTCGGAAACACCTTGGTTTGACAGCTACATTGACCTTGTGATCAAAGAGGCGGAAGACAAGTATTCCATTTCCGGAGAGCAGCTTCTTCAAGGCGGATACACGATCAAGGTGCCGCTCGATTCGAAGCTGCAGAAGACGGCTTACCAGGTGATGAAAGAGGGAAGCTATTATCCCGGAACAGATCAGAATGCCGAGGGAAGCGCGGTCTTTATTAATAACAAGACAGGCGGTGTAGAAGCGGCCATCGGCGGAAGGGATTACACATCCAAAGGATATAACCGTGTCACAGCTGTCCGCCAGCCGGGTTCCACATTTAAGCCGCTTGCTGTATACGGACCGGCGATGCAGGAAAAGAAATTTAAGCCATATTCTCTATTGAAGGATGAGTTGCAGTCCTACGGAGATTATACGCCGAAAAACTACGACAGCCGGTATGAGGGCGAAGTCACTATGTCTGACGCCATTACGTACAGCAAAAACGCGCCGGCTGTCTGGACGCTGAATGAGATCGGCGTCGAAACAGGAAAATCTTATTTGAAAGCAAACGGCATTGATATCCCTGATGAAGGCCTTGCTCTTGCTCTAGGCGGCTTGGAAAAAGGCGTTTCACCGCTCCAGCTTGCCGGCGCGTTTCATACATTTGCCGCGAATGGAACGTATACTGAACCCTTCTTTATCTCGAGCATAATAGATGAAGACGGAGAAACAATAGCCGATCATAAAGAAGAAGGAAAGCGGGTATTCAGCAAGCAGACGTCTTGGAATATGACGAGAATGCTGCAGCAGGTAGTCAAAAAGGGAACGGCCACGTCCGGCACCTATCACGGCGACCTGGCGGGAAAAACAGGTTCAACATCTTATACAGGCGTCTCCGGCGCGACAAAGGACGCCTGGTTTGCAGGCTATACGCCGAAAATAACCGGGGCAGTCTGGATGGGCTATGACAAAACGGATCAAAACCATTATTTGAAAGCCGGGAGCTCATACCCGACGCGGCTGTTTAAGGATATTTTGACACAGGCAGGAGAAACCGGTCATGTGTTCACAAAGCCTAAAAACGTTAAAGACCTGGAAAGCCCGATTGAGCTGAAGCCGGTCAAAACACTCACAGCCGATTACACATTTAAAGCAGCGGGGCTCTTTACTATTGAATTAAAGTGGGACGCTCAAGAGGATGATCGGGCCGTATACAGAATTTATGTAAACAAGGACGGCGAGGAGACGCTTCTTGATTCGGTTGAAGGGAAGGGAAGCTATGAAATTCCTTATGCCAACTTATTTTCGGGCGCGTCTTATAAAATTGTGCCTTATAATACACAGACAAAAAGAGAAGGGGAAGGAACCGATTACGTTCAGCCAAAATTGTTTTCCTCTTAATGGAATTCGGCGATTTTTTGAACTTTGAGCTACATTTCTATACCATTTGCCTAAAACAAGGTATAGTGTAATAAGTCAAGAAATACGAACGTATGGTTGCCGTATGAAAGGTGGAAATCAGATGAGTAAACGAGAAACGTTTAACGAGACGTTTTTAAAAGCTGCGCGGGGAGAAAAAGCGGATCACACGCCTGTGTGGTATATGAGGCAAGCAGGGCGCTCACAGCCGGAATACCGCAAGCTGAAGGAAAAGTACGGATTGTTTGAGATCACACATCAGCCCGAACTTTGTGCGTATGTCACAAGACTGCCGGTTGAGCAATACGGAGTCGATGCTGCAATCCTTTATAAAGATATCATGACGCCGCTGCCGTCAATCGGTGTGGATGTTGAAATCAAAAACGGGATCGGTCCTGTGATTGATCAGCCAATCCGGTCTCTGGCGGACATTGAAAAACTCGGCCAGATTGATCCGGAACAGGACGTGCCGTACGTGCTTGAGACGATTAAACTGCTTGTCAATGAGCAGCTGAACGTCCCGCTCATCGGTTTCTCAGGTGCGCCTTTTACGCTTGCAAGCTATATGATCGAAGGCGGCCCGTCGAAAAACTACAATAAAACAAAAGCCTTCATGTACAGCATGCCGGATGCATGGAATCTGCTGATGTCCAAGCTTGCCGACATGATCATCGTGTACGTGAAAGCGCAGATTAAGGCAGGCGCAAAAGCGATTCAAATCTTTGATTCGTGGGTCGGCGCATTGAATCAGGCAGATTACAGAACATACATCAAACCCGTGATGAACCGGATCTTTTCAGAGCTCGCAAAGGAGAATGTGCCGCTGATCATGTTTGGCGTTGGCGCAAGCCATCTTGCAGGTGATTGGCATGACCTTCCTCTCGATGTTGTCGGGCTTGACTGGAGACTCGGCATTGATGAAGCCAGATCAAAAGGAATTACTAAAACAGTGCAGGGCAACCTGGACCCGTCCATTTTGCTTGCGCCATGGGAAGTCATTGAGCAGAAAACGAAGGAAATACTTGATCAGGGTATGGAGTCAGACGGCTTCATTTTCAATCTTGGCCATGGGGTATTTCCTGATGTCAGTCCCGAGGTTTTGAAAAAACTGACAGCATTTGTCCATGAATATTCACAAAACAAAAAAATGGGTCAATATTCCTAAGCATATCTTTTGGTATCTTAATGATATCCTGTCAAAATGTTTGTATCAGATCATTAAAGAGGGTGTAAACAGTGAGTAGAAAGAAAATGGGGCTTCTCGTGATGGCGTACGGCACGCCTTATAAGGAAGAAGATATTGAACGTTATTATACACATATCAGAAGAGGCAGAAAGCCTGAACCTGAAATGCTTCAAGATTTGAAAGACAGATACGAAGCGATTGGCGGCATTTCACCGCTTGCCCAAATCACAGAACAGCAGGCGCATAATCTGGAACAGCACTTGAATGAAATTCAGGATGAGATTACGTTTAAAGCGTATATCGGACTGAAGCATATCGAGCCGTTTATTGAAGACGCCGTAGCAGAGATGCATAAGGATGGCATTACAGAAGCAGTCAGCATCGTGCTGGCGCCGCATTTCTCCACGTTCAGCGTTCAGTCCTACAACAAACGCGCCAAAGAAGAGGCTGAAAAACTCGGCGGCTTAACGATTACGTCAGTTGAAAGCTGGTACGATGAACCGAAGTTCGTGACATATTGGGTTGACCGAGTGAAGGAAACATATGCGTCAATGCCTGAGGATGAAAGAGAAAACGCAATGCTCATCGTATCCGCACACAGCCTGCCGGAAAAAATCAAAGAATTTGGAGACCCGTACCCGGACCAGCTTCATGAATCGGCGAAATTAATTGCTGAAGGCGCAGGCGTTTCCGAATATGCTGTCGGCTGGCAAAGTGAAGGGAACACGCCTGATCCTTGGCTCGGACCCGATGTTCAGGATTTAACACGTGATTTATTCGAACAAAAAGGCTATCAAGCATTTGTATATGTTCCTGTTGGGTTTGTCGCGGATCACTTAGAAGTGCTTTATGATAATGATTATGAATGCAAAGTGGTTACTGACGATATCGGCGCAAGCTATTACCGGCCGGAAATGCCAAATGCCAAGCCTGAATTTATTGATGCTTTGGCAACAGTCGTATTAAAAAAATTAGGACGTTAAAGAAGGCGATGAACATGAGTGACGGCAAAAAACATGTAGTCATCATCGGCGGCGGCATTACCGGTTTAGCCGCCGCCTTCTATATGGAAAAAGAAATCAAAGAAAAGAATCTGCCGCTTGAGCTGACACTTGTTGAGGCAAGTCCGAGAGTCGGCGGGAAAATCCAGACTGTCAAGAAAGACGGCTATATCATCGAAAGAGGGCCAGACTCATTTCTGGAACGAAAGAAAAGCGCCCCGCAGCTTGTTAAAGACTTAGGTCTTGAGCATTTGCTTGTCAACAATGCGACCGGGCAATCCTATGTGCTTGTAAACCGCACCCTGCATCCAATGCCGAAGGGCGCTGTAATGGGGATACCGACAAAAATTGCGCCGTTTGTTTCTACGGGTCTGTTTTCCTTGTCCGGGAAGGCGAGAGCTGCTATGGATTTCATCCTGCCTGCAAGCAAAACAAAGGATGATCAGTCATTGGGAGAATTCTTCCGCAGACGTGTCGGAGATGAAGTGGTCGAGAACTTAATCGAGCCGCTACTATCAGGGATCTACGCAGGCGACATTGACAAGCTCAGCCTGATGTCGACATTTCCGCAATTTTATCAGACGGAACAAAAGCATAGAAGCCTGATTCTCGGCATGAAAAAAACAAGGCCTCAAGGCTCAGGCCAGCAGCTGACGGCAAAAAAACAAGGGCAGTTCCAAACTCTGTCAACCGGTTTGCAGACCCTTGTAGAAGAGATCGAAAAGCAGTTAAAGCTGACGAAGGTGTATAAAGGCACAAAAGTGACCAAACTCAGCCATAGCGGCTCTTGCTATTCGCTCGAACTGGATAACGGCGTCACACTTGATGCTGATTCAGTAATTGTGACTGCTCCGCATAAAGCGGCTGCGGGAATGCTTTCTGAGCTTCCTGCCATTTCTCATTTGAAAAATATGCACTCCACATCCGTGGCAAACGTCGCTTTAGGTTTCCCTGAAGGCTCCGTCCAAATGGAGCATGAGGGCACGGGTTTTGTCATTTCAAGAAACAGTGACTTTGCGATCACAGCCTGTACGTGGACGAATAAAAAATGGCCGCACGCAGCGCCGGAAGGCAAAACGCTGCTTCGGGCATATGTCGGAAAAGCCGGAGACGAATCCATTGTCGATCTATCAGATAATGACATTATCAACATTGTGTTAGAAGACTTAAAGAAAGTCATGAACATAAACGGCGAGCCGGAAATGACATGTGTAACCCGATGGCATGAAAGCATGCCGCAGTACCATGTCGGCCATAAGCAGCGTATCAAGGAGCTGCGTGAAGCACTTGCATCTGCGTATCCGGGTGTTTATATGACAGGCGCTTCTTTCGAAGGTGTCGGCATTCCCGACTGCATTGATCAAGGAAAAGCTGCCGTGTCTGACGCGCTTACCTATTTATTCAGCTAAAACCTCCGCTTTATCGCGGAGGTTTTTTTGATGTGCAATGGCAATATTGTGTAAAAAATGATTGAATTGAACAGCAGGTTATGATACATTTGCATATGTACTTAATGACTAAAATGTTCAAACGGTCAGTTTCGAGGTGAATACAATGTCAATAGATCGAAAAAAGCTCATTTTGGAGGCGGCTACAAAGTCTTTCACGCAGTTCGGGTATAAAGCGACGACAATGGATCTTGTCGCAAAACTTGCGAACGTGGGGAAGGGAACCATTTATACTTTTTTCAAAAACAAAGAAGAGCTGTTTGACGAGATTTTCACTACTTTATTAAAGGAAATGAAGCAAAAAGCGGATGAAGCGATGGAGCCGAACCTTCCGTTCCATGAAAATGTGCACAGAGCGCTGTTTGCCATTCTGGAGTTCAGGAAAACACATCAGCTGACGATTAAAATTTTCCAAGAGAATGCCGAGATTGGTACAATGGCAGTTCAGGAAGTGATCCAGAAAATGGAGCGATCCATCCTGTCTTATATCAAAAGCAAGATTGAAGACGGGATCAAAAGCGGCGCAATCAAGCCGTGCGACCCTGAGCTGACAGCCTTTGTGATGCTGAAGCTTTATATCGCGCTCATTTTTGACTGGGAAAAACAACACCCCCCGCTTGATAAAGAGACAATTGCGGGACTGCTTGAATTGTATGTTGTCAAAGGATTGTCAGCGAACTAGATAATCCTTTCTCTTTGCAAGAAAATGACCATTTTTTATGATGAGTCAGTTTTAGAATGGAGGCATCAGGATGAACACAATACGAAGTCAGTGGAAAGACATCGTAACAAGTAAAAAATTATTGATTCCCATCATCGCCATTTTGTTTGTCCCGCTTATTTACAGCGGCGTATTCTTAAAGGCTTATTGGGACCCGTACGGCACAGTTGACCAGCTGCCTGTCGTTGTCGTCAACCAAGACAAGGGAGCAACGTATGAAGGAGAAAAACTTCAAATCGGTGATGATCTGGTCAAAGAATTAAAGGATAATAACAACTTTGATTGGCATTTTTCCAATGATCTCGACCAATCGTTAAAGGACTTATTGAACCAAAAATATTATTTAGTTGTCGAGATTCCTGAGGATTTTTCTAAGAATGCCAGCACTGTATTAGACAAAAATCCGAAAAAATTGGATCTGAAATACCACACAAATGCAGGTTCTAACTATGTAGGGGCAACGATCGGCGAAAAAGCGATTGATAAACTGAAAGCCTCTGTTTCAAAAGAAGTGACCGAGCAATATACGAAAGTTATTTTTGATAACTTTAAAGATATCGCAAAAGGTTTGAGCGACGCGAGCAGCGGCGCGAAAAAAATTGATGACGGCACAAAGGATGCGAAAAACGGAAGCGCCCAGCTGAAAGAAAATCTGGCGAAGCTGAAGGAAAGCACCGCCACTATCAGTGACAAAACAGCGCAGCTCGCAGATGGAGCGGCTCAGGTGACGAGCGGCATCCAATCGCTTGACAGCTCGCTCGGTAAATTCCAGGACAGCAGCAACCAGATTTATGATAAATCTGGTCAGCTTGCAGCAGGATCAGGCGAACTGACAAGCAAGATGAATGAACTTCTTGCCGGACTTCAAAACGTGCAGAAGGGTACGCCTAAACTTACTAACGGGTTGGATCAGCTCAACAGTAAAGTTCAAGAAGGTTCTGAGAAAGCGGCAAAAGCGGAAAAGATCATTAATGCGCTCGATTTAACGAAGCTTGAAACTGCTGTAAACAATCTGGAAAAGTCAGAAACTGCGATGAAGGAATTCAAAAAACAGCTGACTGACTTTGAAAACAGTTTGAAAAACCGTGATCAGGCATTTAAAAATGTCATCAATTCGAGTGACTTCTTAACAGCGGAGCAAAAAAGCCAGCTGATTAATTCTGTTGAGAAAAAGCTTCCGCAAGTTGATGCGCCTGATTTTGATCAAATATTAAGCCAGCTACCTACAGCTGATCAGCTGCCTGACATCGCAACGATAAAAAGCTCTCTTGAAGACGTGAAAGCGCAGGTGGCGCAGGTGAAAGCCATGCCGGAAGCTACATCTAAGCTTTATAACGGCGCAAAAACAATCCAAGATGCGATTGACAGATTAACTGAGGGAGCTGATAAGATATACAACGGTTCTCAGAAGCTGACAGATGGCCAAACTAAACTGACAGCGGGCATCGGTGAATATAATAAGCAGTTCGCAAAAGCAAAAGCGGGCTCAGAGCAATTGGTGACAGGAAGCAGCCAAGTATCCGGCGGATTGTTTAAGCTGTTAGACGGGTCTAAACAGGTCCAAAGCGGATCATCAAAACTTGCAGACGGATCTGCATCACTTGATACAGGTTTAGGCAAGCTATTGGACGGCACAGGAGAGCTGTCTAGTAAGCTGAAGGATGCGGCTGACCAAACAGGAGATATCGATGCTGATGATCAAACATACGGCATGTTTGCGGATCCGGTTAAAACCAAAGATGATGCCATTCATTCCGTTCCTAACTATGGAACAGGGCTGACACCTTATATCCTGTCAATGGGCTTGTATGTCGGCGGCATCATGCTGACGGTTGTCTTCCCGCTGAAGGAAGCGTCAGGACGTCCGAGAAACGGTTTTGAGTGGTTCTTCAGCAAATTCAATGTCATGATGCTTGTAGGAATCATTCAATCATTGATTGTGGCGACGGTTCTTCTATTGGGAATTGGTCTCGAGGTAGAGAGCACGTGGAGATTTTACGTGTTTACGATCATTACGAGTCTCGCTTTTCTTGCGATAATTCAATTTTTGGCTACAACGATGGGCAACCCGGGGCGATTTATCGCAGTCATTATTTTAGTGCTGCAGCTGGGAGCGAGCGGAGGAACCTTCCCGCTGGAATTGCTTCCGAATTTCTATCAGGTCATCCACGGCGCATTGCCGATGACCTACAGCATTAACGGATTCAGAGCAGTCATTTCAAACGGTGACTTTGGCTACATGTGGCAGATGGCCGGCGTCTTAATCGGCATTGCCCTCGTCATGATTGCACTAAGCATTACTTACTTTACAATGTTAAGCCGGAAGGAAGAAACATCAGAAGAACAGCCGGCTTCATAAAGAAAAAGAACTTGTTTCCTTGGAAACAAGTTCTTTTTTTGTTACATTCCCCATTTAATAAGCAATCCTGTATAGGTTAATCCGCCGCCAAACCCGAAAAGCAAAACGATTTGATCTTTTTTCAGCTTCCCGGCTTTCACTGCGAGATCGAGCGCCAAAACAATTGAAACCGAAGACGTGTTTCCGTAGTGCTCAACACTAGTGAGCGTTTTTTCAATCGGGAACGGTGTTTTTTCACAAATTGACTCGATCATGCGCAAGTTGGCGCTGTGAGGAACAAACCAATCGAGATCATCGGAGCTGAGTCCTGCTTTATGTAAAAGCCGTTCAAATTCGCCAGGGACGGTTCTTGCGGCCCATTTATATACCTCGCGTCCGTTTTGCACCATTTTTCCGGAACCGACAAGCTGCACACCGTTTATTTCATTTCGCAGTCCGGCACGATACAAAATATCGCCGCCGTTCCCGCTTGTTCCTTGTACAGACGCAAGAAATCCCGGCGTCTCTTCATCTCGTTCTACTAACAGCGCACCCGCGGCATCGCCGAACAGAACGCATGTCGTTCGATCGGTATAATCCGTTACCTTTGATAACGTCTCTCCGGCGATCACGAGAATTTTTTGATGAAGGCCAGATGTGATCAATCCATTTGCCAAATGGAGGCCGTAAGTCAGCCCGGCGCATGTCGCATTAATATCCAGCGCGCCGGTGCTTTCCCAGCCGAAATATTCCTGTACGCGGCATGCCGTACTCGGAAAGGCGTAATCGGATGTGGTTGTGGCAACGAGGATCATATCGACATCATCAAGTGTTCCTTTATAACGGCTCTTGAGATTCTTCACCGCTTCTATGCATAAATCAGAGGTAAATTGATGTTCATCTGCAATCCGGCGTTCTCTCATTCCTGTGCGCTGAACGATCCATTCATCAGAGGTATCAACGATCTTTTCTAAATCTGCATTGGTTAAACGTCTGCTCGGCGCATAGGTGCCGATAGCTGTAATTTTTGCTTTTGACATATGAATCACTCCTTATGGTCAGATTATAACACTAGATATTAGTATCTGGTACTAAAAAGGAGGTTTTTTTACAAAAAAAGAGAAGTGTAGAATAGGGAATCTATGAAAAAGAAAAAGGAGGCTGAAAAATGGTCAGTCAAGAAGCAGTAGTCTTTTTGGCATTATCCGGGGCTATTGCGTTTCTGTTGCCAATCGGGCTGATTGTATGGTTTAAGCGAAAGTATGGCGCCTCGCTTAAAGTGTTTTTTATTGGCGCTCTCACGTTTTTTGTCTTCGCTCAGCTGCTGGAAGGCGGCGTTCATGTTTATGTACTGCAAGTGAATGAAATGACGAAAGAAGCGATGCAACATCCATTATGGTATGGCATTTACGGCTGCTTGATGGCCGGAATTTTTGAGGAGTGCGGAAGGTATATGATGATGCGATTTTTTATGAAGCGCCATCATACCTGGGCGGATGGTCTGGCTTTCGGGGCAGGCCATGGCGGGCTTGAAGCCATCCTGATTACAGGCTTGTCCTCTATCTCACTTATTGTATACGCATTTGCAATCAATAGCGGGACGTTTGAACAGCTTTTGGTCAATGGCGACGTCAAACAGGCGCTTTTGCCGATACAGGAGCAGCTGCTGCATACTCCTTCGTATGAATGGATGCTGGGCGGAATAGAAAGAATCAGTGCCATTGCCGTCCAAATTGGTCTGTCTCTGCTTGTTTTGTACGCGGTTAAAAGCCGCCGGCCGCTGTTTTTGTTGTATTCTATTCTTTTACATGCACTGTTTAATGTACCGGCGGTTTTATATCAGAGAGGAATCATAGAGCATGCTGCTGCTGTTGAAATCATTGTTGCTCTTATAGCGGCTTTATCAGTTTATTTGATTGTAAAAGCAAAAAGGGTGTTTCAATAAAAGGTCCAAGCAGCAGCAATGCCCGCTTGGAAAAATGTGAATGGAAATATTCATTAAGCATGGGTCATCAGAATATTTCTGATTCAGTCTTTACAATGACAGCAAGAATGTCTGTGTTTTTTACAAGAGAAACAATGGTGTTTCTTTTTCTTCTTCTCGCAAGGGTCATGGCATTCTTTCTTTTTCTTGCAATGGTCGTGGAAATCTTTATCGAACCACTCGTCAAAGAACCAAAAATCATCGAACCAATCGTGACAACGACATTTCTGTTCATGTGAATGACGACAGCACATAGAAATCCCTCCTCTTCCCATGCTCTCTACAGCATATGAGAGATTGATAGGAAAAGATTGGACGGGTCCCTCGGGAAAAGAGTATATTTTAAGTAGAATATAAAAGGAGGAATGCCCTATGACGTCCGTACGTAAAACGATGGAGCTCATTAAAGAACTGGTATCGATCCCAAGCCCGACAGGAAATACATATGAGGTGATCAATTATATTGAAAGCCTTTTAAAAGAATGGAAGGTAGAAACGGTTCGGAACCACAAGGGCGGCTTAATTGCAACGCTTCCAGGACGCGACACATCCCGGCATCGCATGCTGACTGCGCACGTTGACACCCTCGGCGCTATGGTAAAGGAAATTAAAGCGGACGGCCGGCTGAAAATCGATTTAATCGGCGGGTTCCGCTACAACTCGATTGAGGGGGAGTATTGCCAAATTGAAACCGCCTCAGGAAAAACGTACACAGGCACAATCTTAATGCATCAAACGTCTGTGCACGTATACAAAGACGCGGGAAAGGCTGAGCGGAATCAAGAGAATATGGAGATCCGCCTAGATGAACCTGTTCACTGCCGGAAAGATACGGAGGAGCTTGGCATTGGCGTCGGAGACTTTGTGTCGTTTGATCCACGTGTCGAGATCACATCAAGCGGATTTATTAAATCGCGCCATTTGGATGACAAAGCAAGCGTCGCCTTATTGCTCCGCTTAATTCATGAAATTCAAACAGAAGACATTGAGCTGCCGTATACAACCCATTTTCTTATTTCCAATAATGAAGAAATCGGTTACGGCGGGAATTCGAATATTCCTCCTGAAACAGTTGAATATTTGGCGGTTGATATGGGCGCTATCGGTGACGGGCAGGCGACAGATGAATATTCAGTATCAATCTGTGTGAAGGATGCGAGCGGGCCGTATCATTATCAGCTCAGAAAGCATTTAGTTCAATTAGCCGAGAAGCATCATATTGACTATAAGCTTGATATATATCCGTACTACGGGTCTGATGCGTCAGCAGCGATCAAATCCGGGCATGATATTGTGCATGGCCTCATAGGGCCGGGAATTGACGCTTCCCATGCATTTGAACGCACCCATAAATCATCTCTTCGCCATACCGCTAAGCTTCTGTATTACTATGTACAGTCACCAATGGTATAAGGGGGAGGACCAATGAAGATTTATAAGCTGAAAAGCACATTCGGCTGGGAAGGTGATGACGGGTTGGGAGAACAGCTGATTCAGCAGATCCTTGCCGGAGAAAAAAACGCAACGTGCGCGCCGAAATCATTGTATTCAAAAGATGAATTGAGGGACGTTTATCAAACAGCGGGTCAGCTTGTTACCGTTTATGATAAACATGACAATCCAAGATGCAATATAAAAGTAACAGATGTCTTTGAAACCACCTTTGGTGCGCCTGATATGAGGTTAGTCAAAGGAGAGGGCAATGGAGACCGAATTGAGGAGTTTCAAGAGGATCATCGGATGGCATGGGCGGAACTGATCAAAAGCGGTGAACTGGAGCTGAATGAGGATACTGTTTTGATTACAGAGCTGTTTGTGCTTATTAAAGATTAAAAAAGCCTGCGGGGCAAGAACCCCGCAGGCTTTTCATTAACCAGAAATGGTTGCGTTTTGTTCTGTTTTCGATTGGGACATAACAGTTTCTGCTTTCGCAGGATTAAACATGCCTTCCCATTTAGACATCACAACGGCAGCAAGCGCGTTACCAGTCAGGTTGACAACTGTACGTGCCATATCCATGATGCGGTCTACGCCGGCAATAAAGGCAAGTCCTTCAGCCGGAACGCCGATGGTGCCAAGCGTTGCAAGCAAGACAACAAAAGAAGTACCAGGCACGGCAGCCATCCCTTTAGATGTCACCATTAAGACGAGCACAAGCGTAATTTGGTGCCAAATCGTCAAATCAATGCCATATACCTGTGCTAAAAAGAGTGCGGCAATAGATTGATAGAGAACGGAACCGTCTAAGTTAAACGTGTAACCGATCGGAATGACAAATGAAACAATGCCTTTTGGACATCCGATTTTCTCCATTTTTTCCATGATACGAGGAAGAACCGTTTCAGAGCTGGACGTACTGAACGCCAGTAAGATTTCGTCCTTCATGTAAGCAAGGAACTTGAAGATGCTGATGCCGGCAATTTTTGCGACAATCCCGAAAATAACAATTAAGAAGAAAGCAAGCGCGACATAAACCAATCCAACGAGCTTTCCGAGAGAGATAAGAGAACCGAGTCCGAATTTAGACACAGTCACTCCGATAAGAGCGAAAACGCCGAATGGCGCCACTTTCATCACAAGGTTTACAACGTGGAACATGGCATGGGATACACCTTCAAAAAAGGCTAATACAGGCTTGCCTCTTTCACCGATTGCGGAAATACCCAATGCAAATAGTACTGTAAAGCAGATGATGGCTAGAAGATCCCCTTCGACCAATGACTGGAAGAAGTTTGTCGGCACAATATGGAGGAACGTTTCTGCCACTGATTTATTACTTTGTTCTTTTTCAGTTTCAACATATTGACTGATGTCCGATTTTTGAGCTTCGTGTATATTAACTCCTGTACCCGGATGGAAGATGTTTGCAAGGGCTAGTCCGAGAATAATGGCAAAAGTCGTGATGATCTCGAAGTACAGAATCGTTCTGAAGCCTAATTTACCGACTTGCTTTCCATTTCCTGCACCGGCTACACCGATGATTAAGCTGGAGACAACAATAGGAATCACTATCATTTTGATTAAGCGTAAAAAGAGATCCCCGATTGGCTGCAGGTAAGTAGGCAATGCTGGGTTGCCATACCAAATGACGCCAACAATGACACCTAGAATAAGTCCAACGAATATTTGTGTGGCTAATCCAAACTTAATTCTTTTCATAGATTACCTCCCAAAAAACAAAGTATCAACATATATCATGAATAGACATATATTTAATCTCACTATTAGATCAAATTATAATAGATAAGAAATCAATTCGTCTATAGTAAATTATATTTCGAAAATAAAGAATATTCAATGACATTATGATAATCACCAGAATTATCTAAAAACAGGTGAGCTTTGACCTAACCTGACTATTATTTCAAAATTAAGAGATATGTGAAAAAATAAGAAAATCCCACGCATAAGGCGCGGGATTTTCGCTCATTACAAATCGTTTACTTTTATACAGTCATTGCAGATATTACCATAACACTCATGCTGCTCTTCTATCTTTTTTCCGCATTCCGCACACTTTTTCGAAGGCAGGTTTCTAAAAAATTCTGTGATTTTCCCCAGCATAACCAATCCCTCTTTCCCCTTTGTAGTGATTTCATTGTAATATAACAGATCACAAAAATCAATAACTGTTTTGATACAATGTTTAAAACATGCTTTTTTCAAGAAAAATGGGTATATTGAAGGAGGATCAATTTTTTTGAAAAGATAGGAGGACATTATGAAAGTTACAGTTATCGGATGCTATGGCGGTTTTCCGGCCGCAAATGAAGCGACGTCAGGCTATTTGTTTCAGTCAGGTGATTACTCTCTGCTTGTTGATTGCGGCAGTGCCGTATTGTCTAAGCTGTTCGGATATGTGCCGGCGGAAAAGCTGGATGCGGTCGTTCTGTCTCATTATCACCATGACCATATCGCTGATATCGGGCCGCTGCAATTTGCCAAGCAAGTCGGTTCGTTTCTCGGCAAAGGAGAGCATACGCTTCCGATTTACGGACATGATGCTGATATAGAACAGTTTCAAAAGCTTACATATAAAACACATACAAAAGGGATCGCCTATCAGCCGGATCAGCCGCTGGCTGCCGGTCCGTTTACGATCACCTTTTTAAAAACAATTCACCCGGTGACGTGCTATGCCATGCGGATTACTGACGGCAGCCACACTGTCGTTTATACTGCTGATTCCAGCTATCAGGATTCATTTATACCGTTTTCGAAAGATGCTGATTTATTGATCTCGGAATGCAATTTTTATGCCGATCAAGACGGAACAAGTGCAGGCCATATGAACAGCCTGGAAGCCGGGCGCATTGCAAAAGAGGCGGGAGCGGGAGAACTGCTGCTGACCCATTTGCCGCATTTTGGCGTGCATGACAACCTTCGCAAAGAAGCGAAAACCGTTTTTAACGGAGAAGTGAATATTGCGAAATCAGGTTTTGTGTGGGAAGGATAAAGGAGGAGCACCATGTTATTTATAGACAATCAAAATATCAATGATCCGCGGATCAATCTTGCTATCGAGGAGTACTGTGTAAAGCATTTAGACCCTGAACAGCAATATTTGCTCTTTTATGTGAATCAACCGTCTATTATCATTGGGAAAAACCAAAATACAATAGAAGAAATCAATACAAAATATGTTGAGGAAAACGGGATTATCGTCGTCCGCCGTTTATCAGGCGGGGGCGCTGTGTACCATGATCTGGGGAACTTGAACTTCAGCTTTATTACCAAGGATGACGGGGACAGCTTTCATAACTTTAAAAAATTCACTGAGCCGGTGATTCAGGCGTTACATCAGCTTGGGGTTGAAGCTGAATTAAGCGGCCGGAACGACATTGTAGTGGATGGCCGGAAAATATCCGGAAACGCTCAGTTTGCAACGAAAGGCCGTATTTTCAGCCACGGCACCCTCATGTTTGATTCAGCCATTGATCATGTTGTATCAGCATTAAAGGTGAAAAAGGATAAAATTGAATCAAAAGGCATCAAATCGATCAGAAGCCGAGTAGCAAACATCAGTGAGTTTCTCGATGATAAAATGACCACCGAAGAATTCCGCAGCCATTTGCTTCGCCATATTTTTAACACAAACGACATTGGAAACGTGCCGGAGTATAAGCTGACGGAAAAAGATTGGGAGACCATTCATCAAATTTCGAAAGAGCGCTATCAGAATTGGGATTGGAACTACGGCCGCTCACCGAAATTTAACCTTAATCATTCGAAACGTTATCCGGTTGGATCGATCGATTTGCGCCTAGAGGTCAAGAAAGGCAAAATCGAGGACTGCAAAATCTTCGGAGATTTCTTCGGTGTCGGTGATGTATCTGAAATTGAAAACCTGCTGGTCGGAAAACAATACGAACGCAGCGTCATCGCTGATGTGCTCGAAGGTGTGAATCTCAAGCATTACTTTGGGAACATTACGAAAGAGGATTTCCTTGATCTGATTTATTAAGGCAAAACACATCGTTTGAAAGAGCGGTTGTGTTTTTGAAATAATGGAGCCAGGAGGGATTCACATGAAAGTGTTTTTAATCGGAGCGAACGGACAAATCGGACAAAGACTCGTCTCTTTATTCCAAGATAATCCTGATCATTCCATCAAAGCGATGGTCAGAAAAGAAGAACAGAAAGCGTCTCTTGAAGCTGCCGGTGCAGAAGCTGTGCTTGCGAATCTGGAGGGCAGCCCGGAAGAAATCGCCGCTGCGGCAAAAGGCTGTGACGCGATCATTTTCACAGCCGGTTCCGGTGGCAGCACAGGCTATGATAAAACACTGCTGGTGGATCTCGATGGAGCGGCGAAAGCCATTGAAGCTGCGGACATTGCCGGAATCAAACGGTTTATTATGGTCAGCGCCCTGCAAGCCCATAACCGTGAAAATTGGAATGAGGCACTCAAGCCTTATTATGTGGCCAAGCATTATGCTGATAAAATTCTGGAAGCGAGCGGTTTAACCTATACGATTATCCGTCCGGGAGGCCTTCGCAATGAGCCTGGAACGGGAACTGTTTCAGCAGCGAAGGATCTGGAGCGGGGATTTATTTCCCGTGATGACGTTGCAAAAACGGTCATTGCCTCTTTAGATGAGAAGAATACGGAAAATCGGGCCTTTGATCTGACAGAAGGAGATACGCCGATTGCCGAAGCATTGAAGAAACTATGACAGTACTGACACTCAGGGCTTTTTGCTCTTGAGTGTTTTTTTCTGTTTCTCTATAATGGAGGAGAAAGCTTGGCTTCAATAATGAATGACTATTCATTCACTTTAAGGGGTGGGAGAATGAATCTTGTTTCAAAATTGGAAGAAACAGCATCTGAGAAGCCCGACAGCATCGCATGCAGGTTTAAAGATCACATGATGACGTATCAAGAGCTGAATGAACATATTCAGCGATTTGCGGACGGCCTTCAGGAAGCCGGTATGGAGAAAGGGGACCATCTAGCTTTGCTGCTTGGCAATTCGCCTGATTTTATCATCGCGTTTTTTGGCGCTTTAAAAGCTGGGATCGTGGTTGTTCCCATCAATCCGTTGTACACGCCGACAGAAATTGGTTATATGCTGACAAATGGTGATGTAAAGGCAATCGTGGGCGTTAGCCAGCTTTTGCCGCTTTATGAGAGCATGCATGAATCGCTGCCAAAGGTTGAGCTCGTCATTTTATGCCAGACGGGGGAGGCCGAGCCGGAAGCGGCGGACCCAGAGGTCAGAATGAAAATGACAACGTTTGCAAAAATATTGCGGCCGACATCTGTCGCTAAACAAAATCAAGAACTTGTCCCTGATGATACCGCGGTTATTTTATATACGTCAGGAACGACTGGAAAACCGAAAGGCGCGATGCTGACTCATCAGAATTTGTACAGCAATGCCAACGATGTTGCAGGCTATTTGGGAATGGATGAGAGGGACAATGTGGTCTGCGCTCTTCCCATGTTTCACGTGTTTTGTTTAACCGTCTGCATGAATGCACCGCTGATGAGCGGCGCAACTGTCTTGATTGAGCCTCAATTCAGTCCGGCATCTGTTTTTAAGCTTGTTAAGCAGCAGCAGGCGACCATTTTTGCCGGTGTGCCTACAATGTATAACTACTTGTTTCAGCATGAAAACGGAAAGAAAGATGATTTTTCTTCCATCCGGCTGTGCATTTCGGGAGGCGCGGCCATGCCAGTCGCGTTGCTGACGGCGTTTGAAGAAAAATTCGGTGTTACCATTTTGGAAGGCTACGGGCTCTCGGAAGCATCACCCGTCACGTGCTTTAACCCATTTGACAGGGGCAGAAAACCGGGCTCCATCGGGACAAGTATCTTACATGTCGAAAACAAGGTCGTAGATCCGCTCGGACGCGAGCTGCCCGCTCACCAGGTCGGCGAATTGATCGTGAAAGGCCCCAATGTGATGAAGGGCTATTATAAAATGCCGATGGAAACAGAGCATGCATTAAAAGACGGGTGGCTTTATACGGGGGACTTGGCAAGACGGGATGAGGACGGCTATTTTTACATTGTTGACCGGAAAAAAGACATGATCATTGTAGGAGGATACAATGTGTATCCGCGGGAGGTAGAGGAGGTGCTGTACAGCCATCCGGACGTCAAGGAGGCGGTTGTCATCGGCGTGCCGGACCCCCAAAGCGGGGAAGCGGTAAAGGGATATGTGGTGCCGAAACGCTCTGGGGTAACAGAGGAGGAGATCATGCAGCACTGTGAAAAGCATCTGGCAAAATACAAGCGGCCTGCCGCCATTACGTTTCTTGACGATATTCCGAAAAATGCGACGGGGAAAATGCTCAGACGGGCACTGAGAGATATTTTGCCCCAATAAAATGAAAAAGCGAAGCGGTTAGCTTCGCTTTTTCATTTTCAATCCTTTGCTTCTTTTTTAATAATATTTAGCAGCGCCTTTGTATCATTTTTGCTTAATTTGTAGTATGTGCCATCCTTCAAAAAAACGGCTTGCTGGCTGCCGTCAATCCATAGTCTGAATGAGTCATACCGGTCTTTATGAAACTTGATTGTCCCTTCGTAATCAGGGGCTGATGTTTTTTCTGTCTTCACCTGTTTTCCCTGATTCATAATATCCAGCATATCTTTGACGTGCTGTCTTTTTTCAATCTCGATATCTTCCTGGCCGCTTGAAGACAGTGTGATCAAATCCGCGTCTACCGATTGATACACATCGCCTGATCGGCTGTAAAGATAAAAAAATGCGATAAACACAAGACCGATTACCACGATGGCTGCCACTATTTTTTTCATTTGCATCACTCCAAACATTGTTAGTTTTCCCAGCGATCGGGCTTTCCATGCTTAAAAGGGTGGAAAAGTGCGGAACACAGCTTGGTTCTAAGAATTTGAATTTATGATTACAATAGAAGTAACGGGTTGATGTGAGGAGTGAGGCGTTATGCGCAAGTGGATTGCGGCAGCAGGACTTGCTTACGTGCTGTACGGGCTGTTTTTTTATTGGTATTTTTTCCTGTCGGGTGATTCCGCAATACCGGAAGCCGTGAAAGGGACGCAGGCTGATCCGGCTTCTTTCATGAAGCCGTCTGAGTTGGCAGTGGCCGAGCAGTATTCGAATGTCAAGAATTTTTTATTTTTTATCGGGGTACCACTTGATTGGTTTCTGTTTTTTGTTCTGCTTGTCAGCGGTGTTTCAAAGAAAATCAAGAAATGGATCGAAGCGGCCGTGCCTTTTCGGTTTTTGCAGACCGTTGGTTTTGTGTTTGTGCTTTCGCTGATTACAACATTGGTGACGCTGCCTTTAGATTGGATAGGCTATCAAGTATCGCTTGACTATAACATTTCCACACAGACAACGGCCAGCTGGGCTAAGGATCAGGTTATCAGCTTTTGGATCAGCTTTCCAATCTTTACGCTTTGCGTTCTCGTTTTTTATTGGCTGATCAAAAGGCATGAAAAAAAATGGTGGTTATACGCCTGGCTGTTAACAGTGCCGTTTTCGCTGTTTCTGTTTTTTATTCAGCCGGTCATTATCGACCCTTTATACAATGATTTTTATCCGCTGAAAAACAAAGAGCTTGAAAGCAAAATTTTAGAGCTGGCAGATGAAGCCAATATTCCGGCTGACCATGTATATGAAGTGAACATGTCAGAAAAAACAAATGCGCTGAATGCCTATGTTACAGGAATTGGGGCCAATAAACGGATTGTATTGTGGGATACGACGCTGAACAAACTTGACGATTCAGAAATCCTGTTTATTATGGGCCATGAAATGGGCCATTATGTCATGAAGCACGTTTACATCGGTCTGGCTGGTTATTTGCTCGTGTCGCTCGCCGGATTTTATGTCATTGATAAGCTTTACAAGCGGACGGTTCGCCTAACCCGCAGCATGTTTCATTTAGAAGGGCGGCATGATCTTGCGGCACTTCCGCTGTTATTGCTTTTGTTTTCTGTTTTGAGCTTTGCGGTGACGCCTTTTTCTAATGCTGTCTCGCGTTATCAGGAGAATAAGGCTGACCAGTATGGGATCGAGTTGACAGAGAACAGAGAAGCCGCTGTTAAAACGTTTCAGGATTTGGCCGTGACGGGGCTGAGCCAGGTTGATCCTCCGGTGCTTGTGAAGATTTTCAGAGGCAGCCATCCGTCGATCATGGAACGGATTCAACATGCGGAGAAAGAAGAGAATGCGCCGGAACATCAGGATGCTGACAAATAAAAAGAAGCAGGTATGGAGGAACCTGCTTCTTTTTACTATTATTGTGCAGCTGCTTGTACGTTGATTAACCCTTTTCCATAGTAGAAAGAGTTTCCAAGATATGTTGCAGTGCTTTCTAAACGATCACGGACTTGCGCGTTTGTCCAAGTCGGGTGCTTAGAAAGAATTAGCGCTGCTGCTCCGGCAACGTGAGGAGTCGCCATGGACGTGCCGTTGTAAGCACCGTAAGTGCCTCCAGGAAGTGTGCTTTGGATGGATACGCCAGGAGCCATCACATCAAGCTCAGAACCTGCGCTTGAGAATGAAGCTCTTTGGTTGCTGCTGTTTACCGCACCTACCGCAATAGTAGAAGGATATTTTGCAGGGTAGCCGACTGTGCTTGAGCTTCCGGACGAACCTTCGTTTCCGGCAGCGGCAGCAACGACGATACCGCTGGAAACGGCTTTATCAACGACTGTTTTCAGCGCTGTAGAACCAGAAGGTCCGCCAAGGCTCATGTTAATAACATCCATATTGTTGGAAATGGCCCATTCAATGCCGTTAATAATCCAGCTATATTGGCCGCTTCCTGTTGAATCAAGCACTTTTACTGCATATAATGATGCGCTTGGCGCTACGCCCAGAACACCGATTGAGTTATTAAGAGCGGCAATCGTACCGGCTACATGCGTACCGTGAGAACTGCCGTCCTGGTATGGGTTTGTTTCAGAAGGTACGAAGCTTGCTCCGCCTCTGACGTTTAAGTCAGGATGAGAAGAGTCAATTCCGCTGTCGATAACAGCTACTTTTACGTTAGAGCCTGTGTAGCCTTGAGAGTGAAGAGCCGGCGCTTTAATTTGAGAAATGCCATAAGGAACAGATTGCGCATATTCATGTGCAATATGATCTTCTTCCACATATGCAACGCTCGGATCTTTTTTCAATTCTTTTACAGCTTTTTCATCCAATGTTGCTGCGGCCGCGTTAACATACTTAAATTGCTTTTGAACCTTTCCGCCTTTTTCAGAAATAACATCCTTTTTCTTGGCGGAACTCATGGCACTCATTGTCTGTTTAAATCCGACAATGTATTTCTTTTCTGTACTGCTTTTTCCGGCAGCCTGCGCAGACATGTTGCTGAACGCCATCGTAAAGATTAACGTTAACGCAAACAACAAGCTGATCCACAATTTTTTGCTTCTCACTCTTTACCCTCTCCTTTTAAAAAAATTCAGAGTAGACTTACTTAAAAGACTATTCTGTGAATTTATTGTAATAGATGGAATAATATTTTAGTAGACCCATTTTTTTGAGATGATTTTATCTCTATTTAGGTATATCATCTCTCGCTATTTCCGTAGAGACTCGAAATAACTATTTTCATACAGAAAAGAACGAAAATAGACATGAGTAAATGTTCATTATGCTGAAATGTCATGCTTTTTTAGGTTAAATGCTCCTGAGTCCCGGCAAATTCCTGTCGAAAAAATTCGTTCAAATGACCTGCGTGTGCTTCCGTGAGAACAATGGATATTATCGTGATATTTTTTCAAAGCATGATGATAAAAGTATTCTGAAAAATAAACTTTACAGAAAAGGGATAGAATGAAAAAATTATTGAGAGGGAGGAAGAAATAAGATGAACATTCGCCAAGCAAAGACATCAGATGCGGCCGCCATTGCGCCGCTGTTTAACCAATATCGGGAATTTTATAGACAGGCATCCGATTTGCAAGGGGCAGAGGCTTTTTTGAAAGCTCGTTTGGAAAATCACGAGTCTGTTATTTTGATAGCAGAAGAAAATGGAGAATTCATAGGCTTTACCCAGCTCTATCCAACGTTTTCTTCTGTGTCAATGAAAAGGATCTACATATTAAATGACTTATTTGTCGTTCCTCATGCGCGTACAAAGGGAGCCGGCGGCCGGCTTCTTTCTGCCGCAAAGGATTATGCAGAGGAAAACGGGGCAAAATGTTTAACACTTCAGACTGAGCACCACAACCGGAAGGCAAGAAGCTTGTATGAGCAAAACGGCTATGAAGAGGATACCGGATTTGTCCATTATCGTCTCAATGTGCCGGCGAAGTGAAAATGGCGGCTTGATGATTTGGTTTTTTGAACGTTCTTCGGTTACGATATAAATGAAAAGGAGTGTGCCGAATGTCAACGTTATTTCAAGCATTGCAGGCAGAAAAAAATGCCTATGATGTTTCAGTCCATGTGAAAACCATATCAACAGAGGATTTGCCGAAGGATGGTGTCCTGATTAAAGTTGCTTATTCCGGCATTAATTACAAAGATGGTCTGGCCGGAAAAGCAGGAGGCAATATCGTCAGAGAGTATCCGCTTATTTTAGGCATTGATGCTGCGGGTACGGTCGTCTCTTCCAATGATCCGCGTTTTGCGGAGGGGGATGAGGTGATCGCGACAAGCTATGAGCTCGGTGTCTCCCGTGATGGCGGATTAAGTGAATACGCTTCGGTGCCTGGTGACTGGCTGGTGCCTTTGCCACAGAATCTTTCGTTAAAAGAAGCGATGGTGTACGGAACGGCGGGATTTACTGCGGCGTTATCAGTGCATCGGCTTGAACAGAACGGTCTGTCTCCGGAAAAAGGCAGCGTGCTAGTCACAGGAGCAACCGGCGGTGTCGGCGGAATTGCGGTATCGATGCTGAACAAGCGGGGTTATGATGTGGTGGCAAGTACCGGAAACCGGGAGGCGGCTGATTATTTGAAACAGCTTGGTGCAAGCGAAGTAATCAGCAGGGAAGATGTCTATGACGGAACGCTTAAGGCGCTGTCCAAGCAGCAATGGCAGGGAGCGGTTGATCCAGTCGGCGGAAAACAGCTTGCCTCGCTTTTAAGCAAAATTCAATACGGCGGATCTGTCGCAGTGAGCGGCTTAACCGGCGGAGGAGAAGTTCCGGCAACCGTGTATCCTTTTATTCTTCGCGGAGTAAGCCTGCTCGGAATCGATTCAGTATATTGTCCGATGGACGTCAGAGCCGCTGTTTGGGAGCGCATGTCTTCTGATCTCAAGCCTGATCAGCTGCTGACCATCGTGGACAGGGAAGTATCATTGGAAGAAACGCCGGGTGCGTTAAAAGATATTTTGCAAAATCGCATTCAAGGAAGAGTGATTGTGAAGCTTTAACAGGATCAGCTTGCAGAGAATGTTATTTTTCTGCAAGCTTTTTTGTGGACAGGATGATCAGCTGCTGAACTGCTGTGTCGCGAAACAAGATTTTCCTGTAAGCCGAACTTTCTCTTCTCATTTTAAAAATAATTGGTGATAATGATTCTCATTCCGTGTTATACTACTCTTGGACATCTTAACCATAGAAACTACCAACAGGAGAGACTGGAACATATGAAAAAAACACTGATTATTCTTACAGTTTTACTTCTTTCTGTCTTAACGGCTGCTTGCTCGTCTTCAAGCGGCAATCAAAACAGTAAAGAACATAAAGTGGCGGTAACACATGATTTAGGGAAGACAAATGTGCCTGAGCATCCGAAGCGGGTTGTTGTTCTTGAGCTAGGTTTTATTGATACACTGCTTGATCTCGGCATTACGCCTGTCGGGGTTGCCGATGACAACAAAGCGAAGCAGCTGATCAACAAGGATGTGCTGAAGAAAATTGACGGCTACACATCTGTCGGCACTCGCTCACAGCCAAGCATGGAAAAGATTGCTTCATTAAAACCCGATTTAATTATTGCTGACACGACCCGGCATAAGAAGGTGTACGATCAGCTGAAAAAAATAGCGCCGACGATTGCGCTTAATAATTTAAATGCTGATTATCAGGATACAATTGACGCTTCGCTTACGATTGCAAAAGCAGTCGGCAAGGAGAAGGAAATGGAGAAAAAGCTGACGGCGCATGAAGAAAAGCTTAGCGAGACAAAGCAGAAAATCAGCGCGAACAGCCAGTCCGTGCTTTTGATCGGAAATACAAATGATACGATTATGGCCAGGGATGAAAACTTCTTTACATCGAGACTTTTAACACAGGTCGGCTATCGATATGCAATCAGTACGTCAGGCAATAGCGATTCAAGCAATGGCGGCGACTCTGTGAATATGAAAATGACACTGGAGCAGCTGCTGAAAACAGATCCGGATGTGATCATCCTGATGACAGGAAAAACAGATGACCTCGACGCCGACGGTAAACGCCCGATCGAAAAGAATGTCCTTTGGAAAAAACTGAAGGCAGTGAAAAACGGGCATGTATACCACGTGGATCGTGCGGTGTGGTCTCTGCGCCGCAGTGTAGACGGGGCGAATGCCATTTTGGACGAGCTTCAAAAAGAGATGACGGCTGCTAAGAAATAAAAGAAAAGACAGGCAAACGCCTGTCTTTTTCTTATCTGATAAAGCCGGATAAGTGGCTGTTGATATTATAGTCTTTTATCCGCCATTTTTCTTCTGCAAATTCAATGTTGCTGAGGCAGGCGTTGACGAGGCGGGTGCTTTGAAGCTCCGGGTCACCGCCGGATATTTCCGTCAGCAGGGCGTGAATTGCCGCACCGTGCGCCACGATCAGCACCTTCTTGTTTGGATACGCCTGGTTCACTTTTGCCAAACCGCCCATCAGCCTGTCAGTGAGTTCTTCTAACGTTTCCATATTCGGATAGATGTTATCTGGATAGCGCTTTGTCCGTTCCTCCAGCGGCATGCCCTCCGCGTCGCCGTAATCGCGTTCCTTAAAATCATCCATCTCGACTATCGGAAGATGCAGATATTCATTAATAATTTCCGCGGTTCTTTTCGCTCTTTTCAGCGGGCTCGTCACAATAATATCCCAAGAAAAGTCCTTTACATATTCTCCGGTTTCTCTTGCTTGGCGTTCACCTGTTGCGTTTAGCGGGATATCGGTTTTGCCTTGGCATTTTTGCTGCAGGTTCCAATCGGTTTCTCCATGTCTTACTAAACAAACGGCTGTCATAAAATCCCCTTCCTGACTTTATTCATATCGCTATTATACTAAATCGAAAGCGTGTGTCCTATGAAAAAGCCTATGCAAGAACTTCAAATAATAAAGCAAGTCCAATTCCGCCGCCGCTTCCGATGGCTGCAACCACATATTGACAGTCTGTTCGTCTTTTCGCTTCATAAAACAATCTGGTTACCAGAGCTGCACCTGATGCACCGTACGGATGGCCAAGAGCTAAGGCGCCGCCGCGCACATTGATTTTTGAAAAGGGAATGCCGAGTTCTTGCGAGCAGACACAAATTTTGACGGCAAAGGCTTCATTGATTTCAAATAAACCGATATCCTCAGGTGTTACATCGTGTGTATGTAAGAGGTTACGGATCGCATCAACCGGTGCCGCGGGCGGATAGTTGGGGTGAATGCCGCTGACAGCGCTGCCGATAAACCGAAGCACAGGCTTAAGTCCGAGGGCTGCCGCTTTTTCTTCTTCCATTACCAAAAGAGCGGCTGCTCCGTCTGCTATGCCGCTGCTGTTGGCTGCTGTGACTGTTCCGGAGCTGGTGTCGAAAACCGGCTTTGCACGGGGAATAATCGCTTCTATCGGCCGCGTTTTCAAAAATGCTTCGTCCATCTCCAATTCCCCAAGAGCAACAATTTCTTCACGGTAAAATCCTTCATCATGCGCGTTCCTGCTGCGTTGATGGCTGAGAAGCGCGTACTCATCCTGCATGCTTCTGCTGATGGAATAGCGTGCAGCCGTATATTCTGCCGCAATGCCCATGTCTGGATCGCCGATGGCATCTGGAGAAAAGCGGGCCCGTTCTGAAAAAGGGGATTGGCTGCTGCTTTCTGAGCCGCCCGCGATATACATCGTGCCGGCTCCCGCTTGAATAAGACTGCAGGCATAGCGCACAGCTTCAAGGCCGGAGCCGCACTGTCTGTCAATTGTCATTCCGGGAACCGATAAAGGCAGTCCGGCTTGAAGGGCTGACAGTCTGGCGAGATTGCCGCCTCTGCCGGTAGCGTTTCCGAGAATGACCTCGTCAATTTGATCCTCTAGCTTTCGGCTGAGACAGCGGATGATGGGAGCTGACAAATCCTCCGGCAGGAAGGGCTTCAGCAGTCCGTTTTGATTTCCAAAGATCGTTCGTTTTGCATCAACAATAACCGCATTCATTTATACTGTATACTCTCTTCCAGCCATTTTTTCACGCTGGAACGGGCAATTTTTCCGCTGCTCGTTTCCGGCAAGCTGTCTGCAAACACCCATTTTTTCGGAATTTTATAGGAGGCTAATTTCTGTTTACACAAGGCTTTCAGTGTTCTGGCATTAGCGTTTCCATGAATGACAGCTACAGCGATTTCTCCCCAATACTCGTCGGGAATGCCAACGACAGCCGCGCTTTCAACCTCTGGGCAGGCGAGAAGCACACGTTCAATTTCTTCTGGGAAAATATTTAATCCTCCGTACACGATCATCCCGTTTTCTCTTCCTGATATGTATAGAAAGCCCTCTTCATCAACATAGCCCATATCATCCACTGTCATCCATTCATCTGGTGTGCTGCCGTTCACATAGCCGGAAAACCGCATCGGGCTGTTGACAAATATTTTTCCGACTTCGCCTGGCTGACAGCGTTCTCCTTCAGCGTTGCGGATTTCGATCCGGACATTATGAAAAGGGCGGCCCGCTGAATGCGGTTTCCGTTTGCTGTCTTCCGGTGAAGAAAACGTCACAAAACTAAGCTCTGATGTGCCGTAAAAATCGTACAGCTTGAGATGAGGCCATGCAGCGGCAAGCTTCTCCTTGGATTCTGCCGGCCAGTCTGCGCCGGATGAAATGATTTTGACGGGACTGTCGGGAAAACCCTCAATCCTTGTGAGGGCGTCTGTCATCGTCGGTACGGTATAGAGAACACTGATGGATTCACGGCACAGCCATTCCTTCGCTTTGGCAGGAGAAAACTTTTTCAGCAAACAAACGGTTCCTCCGAGAAACAAAGTGCTGACTGCCCCGTATAAGAAGTGAGAGGACATTAACGTCCCGGGAATCAATACCGTGTCATTTGATGAAATTGAAAAATCTGTTTCTGTACAGGTAAAGCTCTCTATCCATGAGCGGTGAGATCGCGTAAAGGCCTTCGGTTTTCCTGTCGAGCCCGACGTAAATCCCATATAAAAAGGGTGCTCCGGATCAATGGTAGGCAAGGGATCAGCGGCTGCCTCAGAAATATCTGCCATACAGTTATCCAGCAATACAACAGGTGTCTGGCTATCTGTCAGTTTGTTTTTGAAAAAGGCTAAAGTAACCACAAGATCCGCATTGCTTATGGACAGCCGCTCCTTACATTCAGCCGGGCTCCAGCGTGTGTCGATGGGAATGGCCGTACATCCAGCCGCTGCGGCTCCGGCAAACAGCTGTAAAAACGCGAGACTATTTGGGAGCAGGATCGCCACACGATTCGGCATGCTCGGCTGTGACCGCAGCCAATTTGCGGTTTGAGAGACAAGCCGATCCCAATCCTGGTACGTGATTTGCTCCGATTCAGTCTGGATCGCTACACGGCCGGGCGATGTTTCGGCAGTAGATGAATAGGTATGAGTAATTGTCATGTAGTGTCATCCTCCTTTTGTAAACATCGTATCAGAAAGAGACAAGGCTTGAGTGATTTTTATCGCCAGAAATGCAGATACAGCCGCTTTTATCAAATCACCAGGCACATATGCAAGGCTCATGAAGGCGGCCTGTGACAAATCAATATGCATGATAAAAGCTTGTACCGGTATACCAAGCAGATAAATAAAGATGATGCCGAATACGATATGAGTGAAAAAGAGACGCAATACTGTCACCTTCCGCAGCCTGTTAGCGGCTAAACTGATCAGCCATGAAGCGAGGGGATAAGCAATCAAAAAGCCTGCGCTCGGTCCGAAAAACACACCAAAACCGCCTCGTCCGCCGGGCAACAGCGGCGCTCCGAAGGCGACGAGCAGCAAAAAGACAAGCTGGCTTAAGAAAGCAGACTTTGGCCTGAGAATGCTGCCTGCCAACATGACACCAAGCGTTTGCAATGTAATCGGAACGGGTGTAAAGGATAAGAAGAGAGGGGGCATAAAGCCGAGCACTGCCATCAGCGCGGTGAAAATCGCAATATGCATCATGTCGATTAATTTCAGCATGTGAAATCCTCCAAAAAGTAATCAAATATGGTTATACAATAAATGCAGGCAATTATTATGTCAACTGATTTTTAATTTAAGTTTACATAATGAACGCAAAAAAACCGGCCGTATGGCAGACCGGTTTTTGATGGTTATTCTTCTGTCAGGATGACAAGCGAATCAACGGAAGCGGCCACATGGGAAACGGCGCGGCTGACTTCCTGAAGCCCTCCAAGAAAGGCTTGCAGATCGACGTCGATTTTGCCTGATTGCTCTTTGCTGATTTTCATGCTGTGGACGATTTCATCGAATAAGCGGTTAATTTGCGTCATTTTTTCTTTACTTTCGCTGACTAGCTCATTCACGTCTTTGATATGCTTGGATACAATGTTGATTTGTGTATTCGTATTGTTCACAAGCTCAGAAACAGTAGAGACGGTTTTTTTCGTATCCTCAGAAAGCTTCCGCACTTCATTTGCCACGACAGCAAAGCCTTTGCCGTGTTCTCCGGCGCGGGCGGATTCAATAGATGCATTGAGCGAGAGAAGGTTTGTTTGTTCAGCTATGCCTGTGACGATGCCGAAGATTTTTTCAATTTGCTGCGCGATTTCATCCAGCTTGACCATTTCTTTTTCGATTTGGACAAGGCTTGTGTCAATTTTGTTCATCTGTTTTTGCTGGACTTCTAGCTCTTTTTTTCCGCCGATCGACTTTTCTTCAACAGTGCTGGATGTTACAGTGCCGGCTTTGGATGCTTGAGAAATGCCTTCAGATTTGTCCACAAGCTCTTGAACTGATCTGCTTGTTTCTGAAAACAGATTGGCAATCGATCCAGAGGTTTCTTGAATTTTCTGATGAAGAAGGTTTTTCTTTTCTTCTTGTTCATCACGGGTCTGGTTGTACTCGCTTTGAAACGCTTCAAGGACAAGCTGCTGTTCTAAGTTCAAGATTTTTGTTGTTGCTTTAATGGCTTTTAGCAGTTCTTGCTGATTTGTAATGGACGCTTCATAAATGTCAATCATTGACAAAAGAAGCTCTTGAAACGCACCCATATACCATTTTGGCAAAAGGCCGATTCTTAAATGGATGGAGGCGATTCGGTTACGCTTTTCAATAAATTCATCATCGATAACGCCTGCAAACATTTCCTGAATATGCCGTTTTAACGTTTGTTTTAAGCGGTCAACTGAGCTGTGATCATTAATGATATCCATCAATGAGCTTTCATGGTCAAGGTTTTTATAAAACGCATCAACGATATTTACGATATTTTCTTGAATGAGTGGCTGAAGCTGCTCTAACACGTAAAGCTCAGCATCTCCCAACCTGACCATTTTGAGCTGTTTTTTGACATCTGCATGTTTGTTTGTGAGCTGAATGCGGTTTTTTTGCTGTCCGTTTGAATCTGAAAAGTAAGCTGTTTCTTGTTTTCTGTCTTTTTTAAATAACAATACAATGATCCCCCTTGGGAAAAATATAATTTTTACTTTTTGGCTTTTTAAGCCTTTTTCTTTTTTATCGGCCAAGAGAAACATGAATGAAGCTGCAGATGAAAAATATTTGAAAAACCGTTCATTAAAATGAACGGTTTAATCGAGATCTATTTGTTTTAATGGTTTAATGGCCGGACCCTCTACAACTTCGCCAGATGGCTTAAAGCGTGATCCGTGGCACGGACAATCCCACGTATGCTCACTGTCGTTCCACTCGACCTCGCAGCCTAAATGGGTACAAGTCGTATCAACGAGATGGAGGCAGCCTGTCTCATCCCGAAATGCTCCCGCTCGCCTGCCGTTTATGGTGACGGCTTTCCCTTCTCCTGGCGAAATGTCTTCAAATTGGACATCAGGCTTTTCAAGCTTTCCTTTAATCAAATGCTTGGCGACATCGGCATTGTAGGAAATCACTTTCTGCAACCCGGGATTCAGATGGAAACGGGACGGAGTGAAAATGCTTTCGTATGGATTGTCTTTTTTCTCCACAAGGTCTGACAATAGAGTGGCTGCGACTGCTGAGGACGTCATGCCCCATTTTTTGAACCCGGTCGCTACTAGAATATTGTCCTCATTTTCCGACATCGGCCCGATAAACGGGATTTTGTCGATCGTCACTAGATCTTGTGTGGACCAATAATATGGAATACTTTCGATGCCGATGGTGCTTTCGGCCAGTTGTCTCAGTGTTTCATAATGTGTAGACATGGCTTTTCCCTGGCCTGTTTTATGGCTTACTCCGCTGAAGAGAATCAGCTTTTCACCGTTTACAACCGTATAGCGGAGCGCCACTGACGGCTGATCGATACTCAAATACATGCCCTCGGGATACTCGATCTTCGGCTTGATGGCAAGGACATAAGATCTGTCGGAGTACATTCTCGCAGCATATAATCCGCCTCCGTCATAAAAAGGGAAGTGGGAACAGCATATGATAAAGCGGCTCTTAATGGCGTGCCGGCTTTTTGTTACCACTTCGGGCTTTTCGCCTTTTTTGATATCAAGCGCAACGGTCTCTTCATAAATTCGGCCGCCTTTTTGAACAATTTGCTCCAGAAGCGCTTTTAAGTATTGAAGCGGATGAAATTGAGCTTGATTCTTCATGACAAGCGCCAACTTAGAACCTAAGGGAATTGGAAGATCCTTGATAAGGTCTCTTTCAATTCCGAGCTTTGTGTATGCCTCATGCTCGGTGCGGATTTTTTGAACAGCGTTTTCATTTGCCGTATAAAGATATGCGTCTTGCTCGATCCATTCACAATCAATTTGATGTTCATCCACAATGCCTTTTATGTAATCAATTGCGTTTTGGTTTGCTTCATAATAAAGCCTCGCATGGTTTAATCCGAAATGGCGGATAAATTCGTCGTATATCATGTCATGCTGTGCGGTAACTTTAGCAGTTGTATGCGCAGTGGTTCCGTTAAGAACCTGATTTGCTTCAATCAAAACGACACGGAAGCCTCTCTTCGTAAGTTCATATGCCGTTGTGATTCCCGTAATCCCGCCTCCGATAATGGTGACGTCACATTCAGTGTCCTCTTGAAGCGCAGGAAAAGAAGGCAGGTCAGTTGATGTTTTCCAGTATGTTTCAGGTGCTTCCTTTGCAAAATGTTGATTAGCCAAGCCGTTATACCTCCAATCAGATTTATTCTTAATTTTTCCATATTCTATCTTTTCATACATAGGAAGCAGGCATTGTTCATAACATAATAAGGTTGAAAAGGAGTGATTTCATTGGCGAATCAAAAAAAGAAAACATTACCGCCTCAGCACCAGAACCAGCAGCCTGGTTTTGAATATTTGATGGACCCGCGTCCGGTTTTTGATAAGCCGAAGAAAGCGAAAAAATTAGAGGGCAAAACCGCTATTATTACTGGAGGAGACAGCGGGATTGGACGCGCTGTCTCGGTGTTATTCGCAAAAGAAGGGGCTAATGTGGTCATTGTGTATTTGAATGAACATCAGGACGCCGAGGAAACAAAGCAGTATGTAGAAAAGGAAGGGGTAAAATGCCTGCTGATTGCAGGAGATGTCGGGGATGAAGCGTTTTGCAATGATGTGGTCGGGCAGGCAAGCCAAGTGTTTCCATCCATTGATATATTGGTTAACAATGCAGCTGAGCAGCATGTCCAGCCCAGCATTGAAAAAATCACCAGCCACCAGCTGATCAGAACCTTCCAAACAAACATTTTTTCCATGTTTTACTTAACAAAGGCAGTGCTGCCTCATTTAAAAAAAGGGAGCTCTATTATTAATACCGCTTCAATTACCGCCTATAAAGGCAATAAAACGCTGATCGATTATTCAGCGACAAAAGGCGCGATCGTTACGTTTACAAGGTCCCTTTCCCAGTCGCTTGTTCAGCAGGGCATACGGGTCAATGCAGTGGCACCGGGTCCCATTTGGACACCGCTTATCCCGGCCAGCTTTGCCGCAAAAGACGTGGAAGTGTTTGGTTCAGACGTGCCGATGGAACGCCCGGGACAGCCGGTCGAAGTGGCGCCAAGCTATCTATACCTTGCCAGCGATGATTCCACATACGTCACAGGGCAGACGATTCACGTCAATGGCGGAACAATTGTGAACGGATAATAAAAAGCCAATCCTTGAAGGATTGGCTTATTCGCTCTGCTTGAGCGCTGCATATTCTTTAGAGAGCGTAAGAAACGCATCTTTATCTTTTTCGTCCAAGGCTTTGTTAATTTGGTCCGTCAGCATGGCAAGCCGACGGTTATACAAGGATTCATCGAGCACCATTTGAATGTAAATATCCGTCATTGTGACATCGAATTCTTTTGTTTTTTGCGTGTTGCGGGACTTCATGAGCTCAGTGTACGATTTTTTCTCTTTCATAAAGAATCCCCCCAATGCCTTTTTTATAGTATATGGATAACGGTCGAAAAAATCAATAAATTTTTATAATTTTTAGACAACTAATACTTGGCAATCTATCGACATATCCTGCAAAATGCCGTAAACCGGCAAGTCTTATGAAAGTAAAATCGGTTTATTACTAGTCATTTAGTACCATTAAATATCATTAAAAGATGATTTTATCTTAAATGTTAAAAAAACCTGTCGTTTTACAAAAACAGATGATAGATTATTAGTATAAATTTTGCAGAAAAAGGATGGAGGCCATAATATGAGTCAGAAAACAGACGCACCTTTAGAATCGTATGAAGTGAACGGCGCAACAATTGCAGTGCTGCCAGAAGAAATAGACGGCAAAATCTGTTCCAAAATTATTGAAAAAGATTGCGTGTTTTATGTCAACATGAAGCCGCTGCAAATTGTCGACAGAAGCTGCCGATTTTTTGGATCAAGCTATGCGGGAAGAAAAGCAGGAACTTATGAAGTGACAAAAATTTCACACAAGCCGCCGATCATGGTGGACCCTTCGAACCAAATCTTTTTATTCCCTACACTTTCTTCGACAAGACCCCAATGCGGCTGGATTTCCCATGTGCATGTAAAAGAATTCAAAGCGACTGAATTCGACGATACGGAAGTGACGTTTTCCAATGGGAAAACGATGGAGCTGCCGATCTCTTATAATTCGTTCGAGAACCAGGTATACCGAACAGCGTGGCTCAGAACCAAATTCCAAGACAGAATCGACCACCGCGTGCCGAAAAGACAGGAATTTATGCTGTACCCGAAAGAAGAGCGGACGAAGATGATTTATGATTTTATTTTGCGTGAGCTCGGGGAACGGTATTAGAAAAATAGGAAGGAGCTGACCGAACAGGGCAGCTCCTTTCATAAAGCTATGCCGTCGGAATTCCTCCGGTGATGCCATATACCTGAGATGTCACATAGCTTGAATTCTCTGAAGCTAGAAATACATAAACATCGGCCAATTCCACTGGCTGCCCAGCGCGATTTAATGGAGCTGGCGGCGTGCCTTGTCCGAATTTCGGGATGTTTTCCGTCGGCTGTCCGCCGGAAATTTGCAGCGGTGTCCAAATTGGTCCGGGCGCAACTGAATTTACTCTGATGCCTTTGGAAGCAAGCTGTTTTCCCAGTCCGACGGTAAAGCCGATAATGGCGTTTTTCGTTGCTGCGTAATCTAACAGCATCGGGCTTGGATTATAGCCTTCAACTGAGGTAGTTGTGATAATTGAAGCTCCCTCCGGCAAATACGGAAGCGCCGCTTTTACAACCCAGTAAAGGGAAAAGACGTTCACTTCAAATGTTTTATAGATTTGTTCAGTAGGCAGATCTTCGATGTTTTCGACCGCTTGCTGTTTACCTGCAACGAGCGCTAGCACATCAAGTCCGCCGAGTTTGTGATGCGACTGTTTGACTAGATCTTGGCAAAAGGATTCGTCGCTCAAATCTCCGGGGATCAGCACTGCTTTTCGGCCTTCTGCTTCAATTAGTTCTTTTACCTCTTCAGCATCTGGCTGTTCCTCGGGCAAGTAGTTAATGGCCACATCGGCACCTTCTCTGGCGTAAGCAATTGCGGCAGCGCGGCCGATACCGGAATCGCCGCCCGTGACAAGCGCTTTTCGACCCGTTAGTTTACCTGATCCTTTGTAGCTTTTTTCTCCGCAATCAGGGACAGGCTTCATGTTCTTTTGCAGGCCTGGCGGTTCTTGATATTGTTCGGGAAATTCATCATGAAAAAATGCTTTTATAGGATTCGTAAGATTTGAATCAGACATCAGCAACGCTCCTTTTCTGTTTGGTGTACATTCGTATGTGTACCCCTGAGCATAAGCAGAAAAACATGTTTTGGCAGTTTGAATAGTGAAGGAAAAAGAAAACAAGAAAAAACAAAGCCTTCTTCCATATTTATCTTGTCAAATAAGACTATATGAATTATGATAAATTCGAGCTATAAATCAACTAAATATTGGGTGTTGGGGGAGTGAATCGTCATGAAAAAAGCGGCGGCGGTTTTGCTGTCACTCGGTCTCGTTTTCGGTTTTTCATACGGAGCTGATCATGTGGCGGAAGCCAAAACAAAGGTGAAGGTCTATAAGAACTGCAAGGAGTTAAACAAAGTATACAAAGGCGGAGTGGCCCGCACTTCGAAGGCGAAAAACAAAGGCGGAAAAACGAAGTACAAGCCTTACGTCTCTAAGGACCTTTATGATGCCAATAAAAACAAAGACCGCGATAAAGATCTTATCGCCTGTGAACGGTAAATAAGAAAAAGCAATCTGGTGTCCAGATTGCTTTTTTTATGCTTAGGCCGCCTGATCGGCCGCAGCACTTTTCGCCTTCCTTGTCATAAGGCTGACTGCCATCATGACCGTGATATTCAAAAGCAGGGCGACGATTCCTACATTCAAGTCTTTTGCGGCTTGCGGCAGAGCCGGAAATAAAGTGCCGATCGTCGTTTCCGTCATTGTAATATAAGTAACTGCTCCGACACCTGCAATAATGCCGGCGAAAGCTCCTTGCTTTGTCACCATATTATGCTTGAACAGGCTGAACAAAAGGGCGGGGAATAGCTGTGTGACAAGGCTGTAGCCCATCAAAAGCAGCGTAACGATGGTATTCCCGCCTTTGAAGGTAAAATACACCGAAATCAGCGCAATCACCGGCACTAAAAACTTAGCAAGCGCCGATACTTGCTGTTCTGTCGTGCGGGGCGCGATTACCTTGTACACATTTTTTGCAAACAGTGTGGAGGCGGACATTAAGATCATAGACCCTGGCACAAGTGCTGTCAGCAGTCCGGCAGCACCGATAATTCCGACAAACCAAGGGTCAAATGCTTGCAGAGACAGTCTCAAAAGCGACAAATCCCCGTCTGCGCCATTCAGATCTGGAACTTGCAGGATAGCCGCAAAGCCAACGAAAAGGACGAAGAGCAGGACCAGCTGGTACAAAGGCATGATGATGGCGTTTTTACGAAACACTTTTGGGTTTTCGGCTGAATACGAGGCGGAAAACGTGTGAGGCCACATGTAAAACCCGAGCGCTGTCAAGAGTACGGTTGAACTGAACCAGGCTACACTTTGTCCCGATTCGGGTAGCGTAAGAAAGCCAGGCTTTGCCGTTTCAATCTGCTGAAACATGTCTTGAAATCCGCCGTAGTAATGAATTGGCAAATACACACCTAAAAACAGAACGACAACCAGAATCATGATGTCCTTCACAACCGATATCCAGGCAGACCCGTGAATGCCTGAAACCATAACATAAACCGTGATGGAAACAGCGCCGATCCAGATGGCAGCGGTCGGGGTGATTTTGCCGTACGAGGTTTCCGATACAATCAGCCCGAGGCCTTTCAGCTGCAGTACAAGATAGGGAATGAGTGCGGCGATGCCGACCAGTGAAACGAGAATGCCAAGCAGCGGACTGTTGTATTTTTTTGTGAAAAAATCAGACTGCGACATCAGTTTATGCTGTTTCGCGTACGTCCAAACTGCTGGAAGAAGCCAGTAAGAAAGGATGTAGGCCAGACATCCGTAGGCGATGATATAAAAGGCTGGACCGCCTTTTCCGTAGGCCCAGCCGCTGCCGCCGAGAAACGTAAAAGTAGTATAAATTTCGCCTGCCATCAAAAGGAAGACGAAAACAGTTCCGAAGCCGCGCCCTCCGACCGTCCACTGCTCCAGGTTCATGTCTTTTCCTTTTTGGGCGCGTATACCGAGAAAAATACTCAAGAGCAGGACACCGAAGATGATGATGAGAGCTGCATTCATTCTGCTTCCTCCTTTTTATTTTCCTTGTCGAGGACATACACAATCGCCATCAGCGCAGAGGTCAAAAGAGCCCACATCACAATATAGGCAAGAATAAACGGCATGCCGAACACATAGGGGGTCACCTTATTTGCAAAAGGGATGCCGAGTAAGATTCCGATAAAGGGCAAAGCGGCAAGAACATGAATCAGTTTCATAGAATCCTCCTTCTATTTAGGATTGGGGTGTACAAGCCTAAGCGTACTGAAAATGATGTCGCAGATATGGCAGCACATGTCACTTTTTAGGGTGAAAGGCTGTGGTTCGAATTATAAATAAATTTATTTTGTTTGTATAGTGTGAATTGTCTGAAATTAATGATCTGAATCGCCCGAAGAGGAAACGGGCAGTATGATTCAAAAGGCTCAGAGTCTGTCTGGGGCAAATAGATAGTATGTTAATAATTCGCTGACCTGCTCACGGATTCGCGGATTAAAATAGCGATGGTTTTCTTCATAACCGTCGATGACAAATGTATAGAGCGTAAAGGCCTCATCGCGATCCGTCTCGCGGATTGCAATTTTTCTTTTCCTCAGTTCTTTTCTGACCTCCATCAAATCCTTTTGTGCTATTTTTAATGATTTGCTGATAAGCTGTTTATAAGGATGCTTCAATTTTAATGTGCTTTCTTCAATTCCGGCGAGATCACGGTTAAAAATCGTAATGGCCATGGGCAAAAAGAGAGCCCGTTCAATTAAATCGTATATTTCCTCCTGCAGATTTGGCATGTTGACTCCTTCTTTCTAAGGGAACGTTTGTTCTATTCGTATTCTATATCGGCTGGTGAAATGTTTCAAGACAGAAAAAATCACCAAAACTTTTTAGTTTTCTGCTGATAATGTGTAGAATAAGGATAGACAAACCCGGTAAGGAGTATAAATGTTGGAGCATTTTTTATCCTATTTGACACAAGAACATTTAACTGAATTATTTCAAAGCTATAGGGCTTTCGGTCCGCTCATTGCTGTGCTGCTGCCTTTAATTGAAGCATTTCTCCCGTTTTTGCCGCTGATCGTGTTTGTGGTGGCGAATACGAACTCGTTTGGCTTGTGGGAAGGATTCATCCTGTCCTGGGCGGGATCAACTGCTGGTTCCATTCTCGTCTTTTTGATTGTCCGTCAATACGGACAGAGAAAATTGCTTGGATTTATCCGCAGTCATCCGTCTGTCAGAAAGCTGATGTTATGGGTGGAAAGACACGGCTTCGGTCCCATGTTTCTTCTGCTTTGTTTTCCATTTACACCGTCAGCCGCGGTGAATGTTGTTGCCGGTTTGTCAAGGATCGGAACGCGGCCGTTTATTTTGGCGGCAGCCTCGGGGAAGCTTGTCATGATTTTTATGATCAGCTTCATCGGATATGATCTGCACGCGCTGATTACACAGCCGATTCGAACGGTCATCGCCGTATTGGTGATCACTGTCTTATGGTATGTCGGCAAAAAGGTGGAGCGGTATCTGCATGTAAGAGCCAGTCAGCGTGAGCATGATGGAGGGAGACAGTAACATGAAAAAACGGTTTTGGTTTCTTGCCGGTGTAGTGTCCGTTGTTCTCGCCATTCAGGTTAAAAATGCTGTCTTTATTGATTACAAGGTAGAAGGCGTCAGTATGAACCCGACCTTCCAGGAAGGAAACGAATTGTTGGTCAATAAATTTTCGCATCGATTTAAAACCATCCATCGTTTTGACATCGTCCTTTTTAAAGGCCCTGATCATAAAGTGCTGATTAAACGGGTAATCGGCTTGCCCGGTGAAACGATCAAATATAAAGATGATCAGCTGTATGTGAACGGAAAGCAGGTTGCTGAGCCATTTTTGAAGCATTTGAAATCTGTTTCTGCCGGCAGCCATGTAACGGGTGATTTTTCTTTGAAAGATGTGACGGGAACAAGCAAGGTGCCGAAAGGAAAATATTTTGTCGTTGGAGATAATCGCATATACAGCTTCGACAGCCGGCATTTTGGTCCGATAAGAGAAAAAAATATTGTCGGTGTGATTTCTGATGCCGAATAAAAAGACGCTAATTGAAGAGGCGTCTTTTTGTATGCCGTTTGGAAAAATGTGTTGAAGAAAAATTTGTAAGGAGCTATAATCAAAATTGTTACCTGTGTAACAAAATTTATATATTTTTTTGACTGGAGGGCCGTTTTTATTGGTTTTTGTTCGTTTTTCATGAAACAAAAGGAGTGGTGAATGATGATGAAATATGAAGCAGTGATTATAGGAGGAGGGCCGGTTGGATTTATGCTGGCTTCTGAGCTTGCAATGGCCGGAGTGGGAACATGTGTGATTGAACGGCTTGAAAAACCTGTTCCGCATTCCAAGGCGTTGACGCTGCACCCCCGAACGCTGGAGCTTCTTGAGATGAGAGGGATTTTAGAGCGGTTCGTATCCAAGGGAAGCAAGATACCTACCGGACATTTTTCAATGCTGGATACCCGTCTGGATTTTTCAGGCTTGGATACGAGCTGTCCTTACACGCTTTTGCTCCCGCAGTCCAAAACAGAAAAGCTTCTTGAAGATCATGCACGAAGCCTGGGAACAGAGGTGTTTCGGGGTGCCGAGGCGCTGGCGGTTACGCAAAACGGGGAAGCGGTCCAAACAATTTTTAAGGATCGGGACGGCAGTGTACGGACGATCACAAGCAAGTTTGCCGTTGGGGCAGATGGCGCCGGGAGTACCGTCCGGAAACAGGCGAAAATTGAGTTTCCGGGAACAGACAGCACTGTCACCGCTGCGCTTGGGGATGTGGCGCTCCTTTCTCCGCCGGCGTCAGGCGTGCTGTCCCTTTGCACAAAAGAGGGCGGTGTTATGATTGTTCCGTTATCTTCAGACCGATATCGTGTCGTTGTGATCAGCCCTTATCGCACGCAAACACCGAAAGATGTGCCTATGACTGAGGAAGAGCTGAAAGCTGACCTCCTGCGAATTTGCGGAACTGACTTTGGTTTAAGCGACCCTTCGTGGATGTCGCGGTTCGGGAACGCCGCGCGCCAAGCGAAACGGTATCGGGACGGCAGAATCTTTCTTGCGGGTGATGCCGCGCATATTCATTTTCCGGCGGGCGGGCAAGGACTGAATGTCGGCCTTCAGGATGCGATGAACCTTGGGTGGAAGCTGGCGGCGGCCATCAAAGGCTCTGCGCCTTCATGGCTTTTGGACAGCTACCATGACGAGCGGCACCCGGCAGCTGAAGGTCTCCTGAGAAACACGGAGGCACAGACAAAGCTGATCGATTTCACTCAAGCAGGCCTCCATTTGCGAAGCATGATGTCGGAGCTGCTGGCCTTCCCTGATGTGAATCGATATGTAGCGGGGCAAATTTCTGCGCTGGATGTCAGATATGAAGCTGATCGTACCATGCCGCCGAATCGTTTGAATGGGGCAAGGCTCCCTGACATGAAGCTGATTCTTTCCGACGGCAATTCGGAACGGCTGTACAGCTTTCTCCAAAACGGGACATTCGTTTTGCTGTCATTGAGGCAGGAAGCTGATGATCATATCGAAGTGAAAGGCTTACGTACGGTAACCGCCTCGCTTGCAGAACCGAATGAAAAGTTGCGGGATGTGCATACCATATTGATTCGTCCCGATGGACATGTAGCCTGGGCGGTGGATGCATCAGCGCCCGATTGTGCCGAGGTGATTCAAAAAGGGATCAGCCGCTGGTTTTCCGTCACCAGCCGAGTATAATTCAATTCGATTGTTTCATCTGTAACAAAACGGTATGATAGAAGAAACAATCGAATGAAAAAGGATGGAAAACCCGATGAACACAGATCATACGACACGCAATCTTTTTGAATTGTATGCGGAGCTCATTCATCAGCAGGAGAAATGGGAGGGGCTTATTAAAGCCTTTTTATCTGACGAATTGAGGAAGCTGGATGTAGAGCACGGGAGTAAATCTCAATTGACGATGACAGAAATTCATGTTCTATCTTGTGTCGGGGACAATGAACCAATTAATGTCACGTCGATAGCAGAAAAAATGAATACGACAAAAGCGACTGTATCACGCATCAGCACAAAATTGCTCGGCGCAGGCTTCCTTCACAGAACACAGCTCAGCGATAATAAAAAGGAGGTCTACTTCCGATTGACGCCTGCTGGAAAAAAGCTGCACAGTTTGCACAAATATTATCATCAGAAGGCTGAACAGCGTTTTCTGTCATTTTTTGACCGCTATACCGAGGAAGAGATTCTTTTTGCGGAACGGCTGTTTCGGGATCTGGTGACAAAATGGTATCCGTCGTCAGAAGAAATTGAAGGGGGTCTCCCGAGCATTTTTAAATAAAAAACACGCACTGCGGTGCGTGTTTTTCGCTTTTTTCTATCTTTTTCAAGGCTGTAACGTAAATCAGATTTCCTCTTGAAGAATGAAATTCAAGATGTTCAGGAATTTGCACTGCTTATACGATATGTCTATTAGTATCTTTATTTTATACGTTTTTTACTGTGTTTTTGATGCTTTGTTTTCAAGTGAAATAGGGTCTTCTGTTTTAGTTCTCCTAATCTTTACAGAAATACCTACTAGAATGACCGCCATAGTTGTAAATATTCCCATGGTTAATAAGATCGTATCCTGGTTTAAACTCCATCCAATTAAGAAAGAGATGATCGCTCCTCCGAAACTTGCCGAAGCAATAAATAAACTTGTAACTTCGTCAACGTACTTCTGAATAATGATTGATGCTAGTGTTAAAGCAATGGGAAATATGCCCGCTATACTTAGGCCAATCAAAAATGTACCACCCAATTGAAGTATTGGGTTACTTATATAAGAGAAGGCAATCAACAAAACAATTAAACAACTACAGCTAAAAAGGAGGTATTTGGAAAAATCAAGCCTTCTACTTACGAAACCAATCAATATTCTTCCTATGATGATCCCTACCCAGAAAAAGGAGACACTTATAAGACTAATTTGTTCATTGTCTTGGTTTATCATGATTGAAGGTAAAAAGTTGGCAAAATTTGTTTCAATTCCAGCATATAGGAAAGCAAAAAATATAAAAAAGCCTAATTGCTTTGATTTTTTTCTATCTCCTATAAAGTATTGAAATGCTCCTCCATCTGGAAAGGTCACTTGTTGGTTAGCATTCTTAGCGTACTTTCGGTTCTTGGACAAGAAAATTAACCACCCTACGAATAGGACGAATAAAAAGGTGAATATACAGTAATACGGTAAAAACCAGTTATTGATATCTATGAAGGAATTAATTAATAATGGGAAAGATAAAGCGCCTAATCCAAAGAGAACTTCCAGCTTACTCATTTTTTCTGCATTACTTTCGAAATTAGCAATAACAAACGAACCAACTGTCGTTTCTAATGTGCCTGCCCCATATCCTAAGAGAAAAGCCATTACAATAATATAATACCAATCCTTGGTTAGAAAAAAGATACTTAACGCTACAAGCATTATTGTCAAAGCTAAAGTAAGTGTCCTAAAATGACTGTATTTCTTAATCATTAACGGTGCGATTAATACTCCGCTTAGAAATCCGGTAAACTGAAAAAAGATTATGACTGAAATATCATCTGTTGTCTTGTTAAAAGCCTCTAATAGAAATGGTGTCAAACTCCCTGTTGATATATGGATAATACCTACTGTAAAAAAGAAAGCATATCCAAATAAATATGTCCCTCTTAACATTCATTACACCCCTATATGAAAAAGCAGGAAAATAAATTCCTGCTTTTTTAGTAACTTCTCTCTTCGAAATACTAGTTGACTGCTGAAACAGACATTGGTTGAGAGTTGCTGTCTTTCTCAAAGAACATTTCTAACACTTCCTGAGATCTAAAACCATCACTAAAAGAAGGGATCTCAACCCAATCATTCTGAGTTGATGCAATCCAATTGATTAACTCGCTTCTAAAAGAATCAGCCCATCCATAAAACTCGTTTGGCGGATCGTTTAATAGGCTTTGCGGTACTGGGCAGTCTACCACGTTCAAGCCATCTATGAGCTTGTAAACGTGAGGATTACCTGTGTGGTATTTAAACTCTTTTTTGTGACCAACTACCTCAATGCTAAAACCACAGTCTTCAGGTACAGAACATTTTGATGTGATGATATTTACAAATACCTTGTTCTTCAGCTGGCCATAAATTTCTGCATAGTCATCTACGAGTACCTGTTTATCCTCTTTTGTTTTTACATTTGTGTTCATTTTTGCCCTTACTGATTCTGTGATGAAATCACTCTCGAACAAATACCATACCATGTCAATAAGGTGAATACCCAGATCCCCCAATGATCCACTCGTCTTCTTACTGTTAGCGTCATCTCTCCAAGTAAATTTCTTACGTCTAAGTGCACTATTTTTCTTGAAGTGTACTTTTATGGACAGTATGTTACCTAGTTCATTATTGATAATTAAGCTTTTTAAGATATTTACGTAAGATAAATATCTATAATTAAATCCCATACTGGCTCTTACGCTCAACCTTTCAGCAGTATCTTTCATTATGCTTGCTTCTTCAAGAGAAATAGCCATAGGCTTTTCACACAATACATGCTTATGTTTTGCTAATGCTTGCAAAGCATGTTCTTTATGGCAAAAGTTTGGTGATGCTACAATTAAACCTTCTGAGGCATCAATTAGTTCATCTGCGTTTTCAAATGACTTCCCGCCGAAAGTTTTCACAAAGCTTTCCGCATTTTGTTGATTTATGTCATATACCCCTACTAACTCTGCATTTTTTATTGTAGATAAAGCAGTTGCATGCGCTCTTGCAATACCACCTGCACCTATGATGCCGATCTTCTTCATTTTTATTTCCTCCTCATGATCCAATTAATTTTTTTAAGGTATTAGTAATTCCTTTTGAGTACTCACTATCAGTTATAAGGTTGTGCAAGTTTTTGGCTTCCTGTGTTGCATTTTTTAGCAGATATCCATTCCCTACTGTCTGTAACATACGAACATCATTTCCACTATCCCCAAATGCGATAGCTCTTTCGGTATTTAGGTTGTATTTCTCTAACATAAACGTTACAATTTCATTCTTTCCTGTCCCTACGGGGATAAAATCTACATCATAGCTGTCTTCTGGATCGCCTGCTAAGGGATTACACCGATTTATATTTACTGAAACGCCATATTCCTCGCAGATTTTTTCAATTGCTAATAGGTTTTTCTTGTCGTTTATTTCATCTTGTTCCTGATAGTAGAAGTTATGCTTATACCGTGACTTTCCTAATTGAGTTTGAGGATTCAAAAGAATGTTATGATTTTCATGCAGCTGTTTCACAAGTTTTTCAACCTTTTCTTTACTAAACCCTTCATTTATGCGACTGTTCCACTTGTTATCTTGCTGACCGAAGTTATGCTCTGAAAAGTACGTAATTTCAGTTCCAAGATCACTAGCTATAAAATGCGGAAAATATCTAAATTTTCCTCGTCCCATTTTATCGATAATAGATTCTATACTGCTCCCAGTAACCCATCCGATTATTAGTTCCCCATCTTTACTTTTTTGTTCTAGATAGTCTTCGAGTTCATAAATGTCTTGTTGTTTTTGTTCGTCGATTGTATGCGGAAAATACGTTTCATCAAAATCACAAAAAACAATATACTGAGGATGTTCAACCGTGGATAACGTTTTATACTCCGATTTCTTGCTTAATAACATGAAACAGTCCCTCCATTACTCTGTCTTGTTCTTCTAAAGTAAATGACGGATATAAAGGCAAATGCAGTACCTGACTATGAGCCTTTTCCGTATGAACCAATTGGAGTCCTGCATACTTGTCCTGTACTAAAGGAGTTTTTTGCATATGAGACAGTATTGGATAATATACATCTGTTTGAACACCAAAATCTTCATTTAATTTAGTCATGATATCTGCTCTATCTTCTGTTCTTACCTTAATAGGAAACAGATGCCATACATGATCTTCACTTAATTCTGGTAATTCAATATAGCCTTTATTCTGCAACTCTGCTAATTGGGTAATGTATCTATCCGCCAAGAACAGTCTTTTGAAGTTGTTTAATGAAAGATACTTCATTCTCTCTAAACCAATTGCTGCCTGTAAATTGTCCATTTTTGAATTAAATCCAAAATTGATGACTTTCTTATTTTTTACATTTACTTCAAAACCGTGATAACTAAATTGAATGCATTTTTTAGCGAGTTCTTCATTATCAGTTGCTATTGCCCCAGCCTTGCCACATACACCCAAATTCTTATAGGGATTAAAACTTAATGTAGTGATGTCTGCATACTTTCCTAAGTCTGTCAGTCCAATTCCTTGGCAGGCATCTTCAATTACTTTTAATTTATAACGATTTGCGATTTGACGGATATGCTGCATGTCTGAATGTTTTCCGTATAAATGCACAGGTAGAATAAACTTTGTATAAGGAGTTATTGCTTCTTCAATTTTGTCAGGATCGATGCAGAATGTTTGTGGGTTAATATCTACATAGATAGGAACGCCTCCCAAAGCTAACACAGCATTTTCAGTAGCTGAAAAGCTATTAGCCGGCATGATAACTTCATCCCCTGGGTTTAACCCTAAAGCCAATAAACCTATCATAATAGCATCGGTTCCACTGCTGGTTGCAATTACATACCTTTTATGTAAATATGTAGATAAAACTTTTTCGAATTGCTCTAAATAGGGGCCACTCGTAAATTTTCCAGTTGGCAAAACTTCAGTTAATGTATTTAAGATATCTTCCACTTCATCATTGGTTATTAATCTGTCTACAGGCAAAAAAGGGACTTTACTGATTTCACGATTTTTTTGATAGTTGAAAAGGTCATGTTCAATATCTATCTTTTCTTTTAATACTTGTTTCCACCGCTCGTTTACAATACTGTCTTCAATAACAAGTTCTTTTCCTTGTACGTCACCTTTTAAGTGTTTTAATAGTGACATGTTTTCTTTGCTTTTACCTGAAATCTTAACCTGTTTTTGCATGAACAGTACCTCCAATGATTTTATAATCTAAAAATTTATTACAAATTTATCCTAATTTCTGAAATCGGTAACATGTCAACAACTTTTTTAAGGAAGGGAAAATATGCCTACAATTGATGAAATAGCAAAATTATGCAATGTGTCTAAAACCACAGTGTCAAGAGTATTGAATAATCATCCGTATGTGTCGAAAGAAAAAAGAGATATGATCTTAAAGGCAATTAACGAACTTGACTACACTCCCAATTATTTAGCTCGGAATTTTAGGAGAAATAAGACTCAAACGATAGCTTTATCGGTTCCGAGTATCGACCATCCATTTTTTGCTCAATTAATAAAAGGGGTCTCTCATGAAGCACTGTTTAAGAATTACAAGGTAATTGTATTTCAGACCTTTTATGACAAACAGACGGAGCTAGAATTATTAGAGTTATTGAAACATAAAGAAGTGGATGGCATTATTCTTGGAACTTTAGAAAATGAATGGGATCAGATATCCCCTTTCTTAAAGTATGGTCCTATCTTATTATGTAATGAATATCATCACTCAGCGGACATCACGATAATTGGGTATGATGAATTTGAAGCCGCATACATGGGGGTAGTACATTTAATTGAAAGAGGGCATGAAAAAATTGGGTTTTGTTTTGATACTCCATATAGCGAAGCTCAATGTCAGAGGAAAGAGGGTTACTTGAAAGCTTTACAAGATTACAATTTACATCATAGAAGCGAATGGATATTCGGCGAAATGTTTAATATCGAGGATGGCTTTCGTGTTTTTCATAAGATAAAGGATCTAAAGGACAGACCCTCAGCAATATTTACAGGAAATGATCAAGTCGCCGCAGGGATTATTAAACAGGCGATGAAAAATGGCTTTAAAGTTCCAGAAGACTTAGCTGTAATTGGTTTTGACAACCAATTGATCTGCCAAGTCGTTACTCCGACCATAACAACAATTGATATCCCCGTAATAGAATTAGGCCAACAGGCTGTGTTGAAAATCATCGAGTCCATTTCGGGTAATGCCTCTTTAAACAGAAGAATTATTAAACTGCCAACAAAGCTTATTATAAGAGAATCAACGTAACGATAGATTTCCCTTTAACATTTTATATCTTTATATAAGAAAAAGAGGTTATTCATTTTAACCTCTTTTTCAATCGTAAGTCGTCAATTATTTCTTTCATTTCACCCTCTGGCAGCACTCACTTCAAATCTGATCCATTAACAACGAAATATCCGCTTATATTTCCCCATCTCGATGGTTTGCGAATTAAAAGTTCTTGAACCCTTTTTTCAACTAGGCATTACTGCCGCTGATTGAGCTCTTTTTGTCTTTTTTTTCACCATGAAGATGGTGAAGCAGGCGATAAAACGGCGGCAGCAGGGCAATAACCAGAATGACGCGAATGACCTGAACCGCAACGACAAAGGTGGAATCAGCATGTAAGGTAACAGACGTCGTCGCCATCTCTGCAATCCCGCCGGGCGCAAATGCCAGAACAGAAGTGATGAGCGAAATTCCTGTCAGCTCGGAAACGATCACGGCGCTCAAAAACATTGCTGCGATTAAACCGACGGACGAGACAAACCCGACGATGATAATACGGGTGACGCCGGCAAACATGCTTTTGTACATCTTAGAGCCGATCGTTGCCCCGAGAAATACTTGTGATACATGGTTAGCTTGTGACGGCCACCATGCCGTCATGTCGTGCCCTGTCACCGCAGCTCCGCCAACATGTACAATTGCTACACCGAGCATGCTGCCGAGCAGCCATGGAGCTGGAAATTTTAAAAATTTCGCAGCTTTGCAAGCTCCCCAGGCAGCGAGAATAAGAATGACGGTCCACAAAACGGGAGCGAGCCTAAAATCTGTCGTTGCAGAAGAAATTGTCTCTGCTGCGGCACTTGCGGTACGATCTTGTTTTGTATAGATCAGAATGACTAAAAACGGAATGGAAAGCACCACGAGCAGCACACGCATCATTTGAACGAGGCTGACTATAGCGGTATTGGCGCCTACTTCCTGTGCGATGCTCGGCATGGCGGAAAGCCCGCCGGGAGCGGTGCCGACAAAGCTAGTCATCATATCCGTTTTGCTGAAACGCCAAAGCACATATCCTGACAGCATGGCCAGCAGGATAGACAATATCAGCATAACGCCGACTGAAAACCAATGGTCTTTGAGAACAGAGAGAACGGATAAATTCAGCTTTTGGCCCAATTCGATGCCGAGGATCATCTGCCCGAGGGCGAGCCATCGTCGGTTAATTCCTTTTTGGTCTGGTGCCATCATCAGCCATGCCGGCCGTATCATGGCGAGGCAGCAGGCGACAATCAGTGTTCCGATCATCCATCCAATTGATATTCCGGTTAATGAAAGAATAAACCCCCCGGCTGCACTGATTGCGATAAACCATAGATCTTTGAGGAGATTTTCGTCTTTCTTCAATGTAAAACCCTTCTTCCTTTTTCACGTAACACTCCAATTGTTCACGTAGTGAATGTATTTATTACTATAGTATATTTTTGTTGATAAAGAAATTATGAATTATTTTCTATAAGCGATTCACTTTTCTTATGACCTTGTGTTCGAGCTTCTCTATTGTGTAAGTTAGAGATAAACCCGCTGTCAGCAGACACACGGCAAGAGCGTAAAAAATCACTTCTCCGCCAAATGATGTCAGGATCAGCCCGCCTGCCAGCGGTCCGATTGAGCGGGATATATCCCAATGCAGACCATAGACAGCATAAAACCGGCCCAGCAAATGAGGCGGCGCCAATTTTGATATGAAGGTCTGGATATGGGTTAGCCCGATGCTTTCGCCAACCGTCATCACCGCTGCCGTCACTAAAAGCATTATCAGGGAGGTTGAGCATGCAAAACCGGCAGCCGCAAGGGAGTAGCAAATATAAGTAATGAAGAGGATCGTTTTCATTGAAAGCTTTTCGGTCCCTTTGACAAGAGGTACTTGGAGAACACAGCTGAATAAAGCTTTTGCTGCTGAATAGATGGTCAGCATGGACAGATAATCAGAAAACATGTTTTTGCTGAACAGCCTGTATGTTGTTTCTGTTTGTGCATATAACATGCTGATGGGGAGAGAAAGCAGCAAAAGAAGCAGGACAGGCCTGTATATCGTAAAGCTCGCGGACATTTTCGGGGTAACAGCTGGGTGTAGCGGCTTTGTCTCAGGCAGTTTCAGTGCAGCGATCAGAAAGTAGATAAACAATGCTGCGGCATCTAATGCGAATATCCACACGGGGTTATGATTGTACAGCAGCATCCCCACTAGCGGCCCTGCCGTCAGTCCCGCCGAATAGATCGCATTGATGACCGCAAACACTTCCGAACGTCTGCTTTCCGGCGTGCTTTCGGCGATTTGGGCGCGGGAAGCGGGAATGTACAACGATCTTCCGATGCCATTCATGACATAGAGAATAGCGAAAACATACGCATGCTCAGCAAATACAAACCCTGTCATTGCCGCTGATTGAAGAAGCAATGCGGTCAAAATCGCTGTGCGCCGCCCAATCCGGTCCGCCGCCTTTCCTGCAGCGAGCGTCAGGAAAATATCAGCAAATGGCTGAAGGCTGATGATCAGCATTGGCATCATGATACTGCCGTTTAATTGTTCATGCAGATACAGCACCATAAAAGGTCCCATCATTGCACCTGTCAGGCTTGTCAGCAATTCGCCGAAAAAGCGGAGCCGAACGGGAGCGGTATATCTCGATTTTATAGAGTGAAAACTGGTCAACATGTGATCGCCGCCTTTCGCTGTTTGATATAGTAGTAGTGTATAGAAGGGGCGGCAGCCCAAAAAGTGAAGAAAAGAAGAGATAAAAGTTCCCCTTTTGTCGGGAGGTGCGGGGATTGAAGCTGATAGAGCACTACGTGGCGCTTGTAAAAACAGGCTGCGCCGAGTATGGGCAAATGAACGAAATGACGCTTACTGAGATTGCCGACTGTTTATTTTGTACAGAAAGAAATGCAAAGCTCATTTTACATAAGCTGGAGAACAGCAATTGGATTATCCGGGAAAGCGGGGCGGGGCGCGGCCGCAAATCTAAAATCGCGTTTCTTCGGAGGCCTGAGGAACTGCTTCTTCAAACTGCAAAGGAATATACCATGTCAGGAAAGCTTAAAAAGGCAAAGGAGCTGCTTCAGCAGTATCAGTCCGCGTTTCCAGGGCTTCAAAACGAATATAACATGTGGCTTTCAGAGGTATTCGGATTTGTGACGGAGACAGGCGAGAATGGGGCGAAGGATGTCCTGCGGCTGTTCATCACGCCTGAATCTGTCAGCAGTTTGGATCCATGCCAAATATTTTTGCGGTCTGAGGGCCATTTCGTCAAACAGATATTTGATACACTCTTCACGTTTGATTCGGATATGCAGGAGCCAAAGCCTCATTTGGTTCATGGATGGGAAGAGGTCGGAAAAAAACAATGGAGATTTTTTCTTCGAAAAGGTGTGTTATTTCATAATGGACAGCCGCTGACATCGCGGGACGTTGCGTTTACGTTTCAACGCTTTTTGGAACTGGCTGACAACCCGTATAAATGGCTTCTGCACGGAGTGAAACAAGTCTTAGAAAAGGGCCCTTATTGTGTGGAACTCATACTCGATAAGCCGAATGCGCTTTTGCCGTATGCTCTTTGTGATGAACGGCTGTCCATACTGCCGGCAGAACAGGGCGGCGGGAAAAATGGAACAGGGCCTTTTCAGGTGAATCAGCAACACAGCGGGATGCTTGTGCTTGAAGCCAATGAGCGCTACTTCAAGGGACGCCCCTATTTGGATCGCGTTGAGTTTGTTTTTTCTGAGCAAGCCGGAGAGATGAACGGTTTTACCATTCAAGAAAAACAAACAAGTCCTGAGCAGCAAACTGTTTTTGATGAGCGGCATGTTCAGTATTTGTCGCTTAATCTGAAAAAGAAGGGGCCTCTTCAGCACCGAAGCTTTAGAAAAGCGCTCCGGCTGCTGATTTCCTCTGAACGGCTCGTTCGTGAAGCGGGAGGGCACCGAAGAATCCCGGTTACGTCCTTTTTGCATCCGAGTTCTTTTGAGTGGGAGGGCGTTTCGCCATCTGAATTGTTGAAGAAAAGCGGATACGAGGGCGAAACAATCGTGCTTTATACCTTTTCGGAAACGGATCATCGTGAGGACGCCGAATGGATTCAAAATATTTGCGCCCAGCACGGTATCAGGCTTACACTTCAATTCTGTGATGCTGCTGATCTGCGACGGCCGGAAATCGTGCAGATGGCGGATATCATTCATGACAGTGCGACGTTTTATCAAGACAGCGAGTTTGGTTTTCTGCATTTGCTGCTGTCGGAGAACAGTTTCTTGTATCAGCATCTATCTGAAAAGCTGACACAGATATGCTCAGGAATGACAGAGCAGATGTTTTCCATGCCTGACCGCTGTTCAAGAATCAACATCCTGCGTGACATTGACCGGCAGATGATACAGGAGCTGAATGCGATCCCGCTGTATCAAAATGTGCTCCAGGTGACATCAAGTAAAAATGTAAAAGGCCTGGTGCTTGATGAAGAGGGATGGATTGATTTGTACTCCGTATGGCTGTCCAAATAAAAAGAGGGTTCTTTTTTGAACCCTCTTTTTTAAACTGCCAAGCTGCGGCATTGTTCAGCACAGGCGAAGCAGGCTTTCGCACATGCTTGGCAATGATCATGATCGTGCTTTCCGCATTCAGTGCCGCATGCTTCACAAATATCGGCGCAAAGTGCACAAATTTCTTTCATAAACGGGCTGTCCGTTTGCATGGCTTTGACCGCCAGCGCGCAAATATCCGCGCATTCCCTGTCAAGCCGGATGCAGCCGCTGAGATGATGCTGCACGCTTTCTTCCAAGCATTTAGTGAAACAATGATTGCAAGCCTTCATACAATCGATGCAAGCCTCAATACAAGCTTCAGAATATTGCTCCATGGTGGATTCCCCCTGTATGACAGTATATGGTTTTATGTTTCCCGGCTGCATTTGAAAAAAACAGGGGAGTGTGTTTTTAGCTAAGGGGATATGTACATATACCCTGAACGGGTATATCTAACGTTCCATCAGATAGTATAGGAACCAGACAGCGTGATTTTGTTCATCACGTGCTGCGCGCGTAAAGACGCCTTTCGCTTTTAAGTTTGACGTTTCCTCGGCCGCACGCAAGTAAAAGTCGACGGTTTCTTGTTCATCTTTAAAAGCGGCATCCAGTCCTCTTGTGAAATTGTCCGGGCATTCTTCCGTTTGTTTCGGCATGATGTGTTTGCCGGTAATTGAACCATACAGTGTGGAAAATTCACGGAGGTGGCGAATCTCGTCACGCCTGATTTCTTCAATCTGTTTTCTGACCTCATCGCTGTGGGCGAGTTCGGCAAGCTTGCGGTAACATTGAATGGCACTGAATTCTCCGTTGATGGCCTTCTGCAAATTCCGAATCAAACCAGGATCTTCCCTGTATGGCACCGGATAGGGATAGTAGCTGTAATGCAAGGGGATTCAACTCCATTCTTAGGAATTGGGCTTCTGTAAAAGTATATGTTGGGCAGGGAGAGATGTGCGGAGATAATCAGCTTTTTATATGTGAAAAGGCCGTTTTTACCAATAGATCAGATTGGTCATTTTCGTCAACATTCGATAAAATATATAGAGATAAAAAGAGAGGGGTCTTCTAATTTGGGAGCAGAGTTTTTAGTAGGCAGGTCCGGGAGTGGAAAAACAAAGCTGATCATCGACAGCATTCAGGATGAATTGCGCCGGGCTCCATTCGGGAAGCCGATCATTTTTCTAGTCCCGGATCAAATGACGTTTTTAATGGAATACGAGCTTGCTAAAACGCCAGATATGGGCGGGATGATACGCGCTCAAGTGTTCAGTTTTTCACGATTGGCCTGGCGCATCCTCCAGCATACGGGAGGAATGAGCAGGCCGTTTCTGACGAGCACCGGCGTACAAATGCTCCTGCGGAAGCTCATAGAGGAGCATAAACAGGAGTTCAAAGTCTATCAAAAAGCGAGTGACAAAAGCGGGTTTACCGCACAGGTTGAGCGGATGCTGACAGAGTTTAAGCGCTATTGTCTGGAACCGGAGGATATCCGCCGGATGGCGGAAAGCGGAACGGCTTCCGAGTATCGCGGAGAACGTGTTTTATCTGAAAAGCTCCATGACTTATCAATTCTGTATCAGCAAATGGAAAAAAGCCTCGCAGATCAATATCTTCACTCTGAGGATTATTTGACATTGCTGGCAGAGCATATCCCGCTTGCGGAAGATATAAAAGGCGCCCATATCTATGTGGATGGCTTTTATCAGTTTACCCCGCAGGAATTCAGGGTGTTGGAGCAGCTTATGGTTCATGCGGAGCATATCACGTTTTCGCTCACAGCGGACAAGCCGTCATATGAGCGGGAGCCGCATGAACTGGAATTGTTCAGAATGACGGGGAAAACCTATTACCGCCTGCATCAGAAGGCGAAGGAACTGAATTTGGACATTACGTATAAAGAGCTGAGCGGGACTGAGCGGCATACAAAGACGCCGGAATTGGCGCATCTAGAGGCACAGTATGAAGCGCGTCCGGCCATTCCATACTCAGAAAAACAAGAAGCCCTTACTGTGATGCAGGCCGCAAACAGACGAGCTGAGCTGGAAGGCATTGCTCGGGAAATTCACGCCCTAGTCAGAGAGAAGGGATATCGCTATAAGGATGTAGCAATTCTTGCGCGCCAGCCGGAAGACTACAAGGATATGGTGAAGGAAGTTTTCGCAGATTACGAGATTCCTTATTTCATTGACGGAAAAGCATCTATGCTGAACCATCCGTTAATTGAATTTATCCGGTCAAGCCTTGATGTTCTGAAAGGGAATTGGCGTTATGAAGCGGTGTTTCGCTGCGTGAAAACCGAACTGCTATTCCCACTCAATGAACCGAAGGCCAAAGTGAGAGAACAGGTCGATCAGCTCGAAAATTACTGTATCGCCTATGGTATTAAAGGCGACCGCTGGACAAAGGGCGATCGTTTCCAATACAGGCGTTTTGTGTCATTGGATGATGATTTTGCACAGACTGATCAGGAAATCGAAATGGAAAACATGTTGAATGACACCCGCGATTGGATTGTTCCGCCGCTTTTTCAGCTTCAAAAACGCATGAAAAAAGCGAAGACGGTTCAAGAGAAGGCAGAGGCGCTCTATCGTTATTTAGAAGAGACAGATGTGCCGCTGAAGCTGGATCAGGAAAGGCAGCGTGCTGAGGATGACGGCAGAATCATTGAAGCGCAGCAGCATCAGCAGGCGTGGGACGCAGTTATTCAGCTGCTTGAGGAGTTTGTTGAAATGATGGGAGATGATGAGATTTCTCTTGATTTGTTTCAGCAAATGATAGAAGCCGGCGCGGAGTCGCTTACATTTTCTCTTATTCCGCCTGCGCTTGACCAGGTGTTTGTCGGCAATATGGATTTGTCCAGAATGTATGGCACCTCCTGCACCTTTGTGCTCGGGGCAAACGACGGCGTTCTGCCGGCACGCCCTGATGAAAACGGGGTCCTGTCGGATGACGACCGGGAATGGCTGAAAACGATTGGGGTTGAGCTATCCTCAGGCGGACGAGAGCGTTTGCTTGATGAGCACTTCCTCATCTACATGGCGTTTTCAAGTCCGTCTGACCGGCTTTACGTATCGTATCCGATTGCTGATGCGGAAGGAAAAACGCTTTTGCCGTCGATGATCGTTAAGCGGCTGGAAGAACTGTTTCCGCATCATATGGAGCGCCTGTTAACAAATGAACCTGAACAGGTCAGCGATGAGGAACAGCTGATGTATGTTGTGAATAAAAGCGTGGCACAGTCCTTTACCGCGAGCCAGCTCAGGTTATGGACTCGGGAATACGACATCAGCGACGTCTGGTGGAGCACGTACAATGTGCTGATGAGTGAGCAGGACAGGCTGCAATCGAAAAAGCTGTTCTCAAGCCTGTTTTTCCGGAATGAAGTGAAGCAGCTTGAACGCAGCGTGTCGAGACAGCTCTATGGTGAACGCATTCAGGGCAGTGTATCGAGAATGGAAACCTTTAACGCATGCCCGTTTTCCCATTTTGCGTCACACGGGCTGCATTTGAAGGAACGGCAATTCTTCAAGCTTGAAGCACCGGATATCGGCCAGCTGTTTCATTCCAGCTTAAAGCTGATTTCGGACAGGCTGCGTGAGCAAAAGCTGGATTGGCGCGATTTAACGAAGGAGCAGTGCGAGCTGTTTTCCTATGATGCGGTAGAACGGCTGGCACCGAAACTGCAAAAGGAAATCCTGCTCAGCTCAAACCGGCATTATTATGTGAAAGAAAAACTGCAAAAAATTGTGACACGTGTATCCGGCATTTTAAGCGAGCATGCGAAAGCGAGCGGATTCGTACCGATCGGGCTTGAACTGGGCTTTGGAGGAAAAGGGCCGCTTCCGCCGCTGACCTTTCAACTGAAAAACGGCTGTACGATGGAACTCGTCGGGCGAATTGACCGTGTTGATAAGGCTGAAAGCTCAAAAGGCCTGCTCCTCAGGATTGTCGATTATAAATCAAGCGACAAAGGCCTTGACTTAGCGGAAGTATATTACGGATTGGCACTGCAAATGCTGACGTACCTTGATTTATCGATTACACATTCAGCTGACTGGCTCGGGATGAGGGCGACGCCTGCCGGAGTGCTGTATTTCCACATTCATGACCCGATGATTCAATCTAATCTCCCGCTTGGGCTTGACGAGATTGAACAGGAGATCTTTAAGAAATTTAAAATGAAGGGCTTGCTCCTCGGTGATCAGGAAGTGGTTCGCCTCATGGATACAACCCTTCAAGAGGGACGGTCAAATATCATAAACGCCGGCTTGAAAAAAGACGGATCTCTTAGATCAGACTCGGCAGCAGTCGGTGAAAAGGAATTTGATCTTTTGACAAAGCATGTGCGCCGCACCTTCCAGGAAGCGGGCGAACAAATCACCGACGGACGCGTATCCATTGAGCCGTACAAAATGAAGAACAAGACGCCGTGCACATACTGTGCGTTCAAATCAGTATGCCAATTTGATGAATCACTGGAAGAAAACGAGTATCGCCCATTAAAGGCTGAAAAGGACAAGACAATACTTGAGTGGATAAAAAAGGAGGCGGATGGCAATGAACATTCCTAAACCGGCAGACAGCACATGGACAAATGACCAATGGAATGCCATTGTTTCAACCGGCCAGGATATTCTTGTGGCAGCGGCTGCGGGCTCTGGTAAAACCGCTGTGCTCGTTGAACGAATGATTCGGAAAATCACCGCGGAGGAAAACCCAATAGATGTAGACCGTCTTCTCGTTGTGACATTTACAAACGCCTCAGCGGCAGAGATGAAGCACCGAATCGCAGAAGCCTTGGAAAAAGAGCTTGTACAGCGCCCCGGCTCGCTGCATATTAGACGCCAGCTGTCTCTTTTAAACCGGGCCAGCATTTCGACGCTCCATTCCTTTTGCCTGCAAGTGCTGAAGAAATATTACTACTTGATCGATCTTGATCCGGGCTTTCGGATAGCTGATCAGACGGAAGGCGAGCTGCTCGGGGATGAAGTGCTTGACGAGCTGTTTGAAGACGAATACGCAAAGGGTGAAAAGGCGTTTTTTGAGCTTGTTGACCGCTATACGACAGACCGGCATGATCTGGATCTGCAATTTCTCGTTAAACAGGTGTACGAGTATTCCCGATCCCATCCCAACCCGGAGGCGTGGCTGGAAAGCTTTGTTCATTTGTATAATGTATCAGAAAAGAACGCCATCGAGGAGCTGCCGTTTTATCAATATGTCAAAGAAGATATTGCAATGGTGCTTAACGGGGCGAAGGAAAAGCTCTTGCGCGCGCTTGAGCTGACGAAAGCGCCGGGCGGCCCGGCGCCGCGTACTGACAATTTTCTTGATGATCTTGCTAAGATTGATGAACTGATTCAGCATCAGGACGATTTCAGTGAACTATATAAGCGGGTGCCCGCCGTCTCTTTTAAGCGTGCCAAAGCAGTAAAAGGGGATGAGTTCGATCCAGCGCTCCTTGATGAGGCGACAGATTTGAGAAACGGCGCAAAAAAACTGCTTGAAAAGCTCAAAACCGACTACTTCACGCGAAGTCCTGAACAGCACTTGAAAAGCCTAGCCGAGATGAAGCCTGTCATTGAAACGCTCGTACAGCTTGTCATCAGCTATGGAAAACGATTCGAAGCTGCGAAACAGGAAAAATCAATCATCGATTTTTCTGATTTGGAGCATTACTGTTTAGCGATTTTGACAGCTGAGAATGACAAAGGTGAACGTGGGCCGAGCGAGGCTGCAAGGTTTTATCAGGAACAGTTTCATGAGGTGCTCGTTGACGAATATCAGGATACCAACCTCGTGCAGGAATCGATTCTGCAGCTTGTCACAAGCGGGCCGGAGGAGACTGGTAACCTGTTTATGGTAGGAGATGTCAAACAGTCGATTTATCGATTCAGGCTTGCGGAGCCGCTTCTTTTCCTCTCTAAATACAAACGGTTTACAGAGAGCGGAGAAGGCACGGGGCGGAAAATCGATTTAAATAAAAATTTCCGAAGCCGGGCTGATATTTTAGACAGCACAAACTTTTTATTTAAACAGCTGATGGGTGGCAAAATCGGTGAGGTCGATTATGACGAGCAGGCTGAGCTGAAGCTTGGTGCAGCGTATCCGGACAATGACGAGACGGAAACAGAGCTGCTGCTGATCGACAACGCAGAAGATACGGATGCAAGCGAGGAAGCAGAAGAGCTTGAAACCGTGCAGTTCGAGGCCAAGGCCATCGCTAAGGAAATTCGCAAGCTGATTTCATCGCCATTTAAGGTGTATGACGGAAAAACGAAAACACATCGCAATATTCAATACCGGGATATCGTGATTTTGCTCCGTTCGATGCCGTGGGCTCCGCAAATCATGGAGGAGCTGAGAGCACAGGGCATACCGGTTTACGCCAATTTAACGTCAGGCTATTTTGAAGCGGTCGAAGTCGCCGTCGCGCTTTCTGTGCTGAAGGTGATTGATAATCCGTATCAGGATATACCGCTTGCCTCTGTGCTGCGCTCACCGATTGTCGGAGCAGATGAAAACGAGCTGTCTTTGATCCGGCTTGAAAATAAAAAAGCGCCGTACTATGAGGCGATGAAAGACTACCTGGCTGCTGGTGACCGGAACGATGAGCTTTATCAAAAGCTAAATACGTTTTACGGACATCTGCAAAAATGGCGCGCGTTTTCGAAAAACCACTCAGTATCTGAGCTGATTTGGGAAGTGTACCGCGACACCAAATATATGGATTATGTCGGCGGGATGCCGGGCGGAAAACAGCGCCAGGCCAATTTGCGTGTTCTTTATGACAGGGCGCGTCAATATGAATCAACGGCATTTCGCGGCTTGTTCCGTTTCCTGCGGTTTATCGAACGCATGCAGGAGCGGGGCGATGATCTTGGTACGGCGAGAGCGCTCAGCGAGCAGGAGGATGTTGTCCGCTTAATGACGATTCACAGCAGCAAAGGGCTCGAATTTCCAGTCGTGTTTGCAGCAGGTCTCGGCCGGAATTTCAACATGATGGATTTGAACAAATCGTACCTGCTGGATAAGGAGCTCGGATTTGGCACGAAGTATATTCATCCGCAATTACGCATCAGCTATCCGACGCTTCCGCTCATTGCGATGAAGAAAAAAATGCGCAGGGAGCTGCTGTCAGAGGAATTGCGTGTTCTCTATGTTGCATTAACGAGAGCGAAGGAAAAGCTGTTTCTGATTGGCTCATGTAAGGATCATCAGAAACAGCTTGCAAAATGGCAGGCATCCGCGTCCCAAACTGATTGGCTTCTGCCAGAATTTGACCGCTATCAGGCGAAAACGTATCTAGATTTCATCGGGCCGGCTCTTGCCAGGCACAGAGACTTGGAGGATTTGGCTGGTGTGCCAGCACACGCTGACATCTCAGATCACCCGGCTCGTTTTGCCGTTCAAATGATCCATTCCTATGATTTGCTTGATGATGATCTGGAAGAAAGAATGGAAGAAAAAAGCGAGCGCCTAGAAGCGATCCGCCGAGGTGAATCAGTTCCCGGCTCGTTTGCGTTTGATGAAAAAGTCCGCGAGCAGCTGAGCTGGACATACCCGCATCACGAGGTGACGCAAATTCGGACAAAGCAATCGGTTTCTGAGATCAAAAGAAAAAGAGAGTACGAGGATGAATACAGCGGCAGGGCCCCTGTAAAACCGGCTGATGGAAGCATTCTGTACAGACGTCCCGCTTTTATGATGAAAAAAGGCCTGACAGCGGCAGAGAAAGGGACTGCCATGCATACGGTTATGCAGCATATCCCGCTGTCACATGTGCCGTCGATAGAAGAAGCTGAGCAGACGGTTCACAGGCTTTATGAAAAAGAGCTTCTCACTGAAGAACAAAAAGACGCTATTGATATAGAAGAAATCGTGCAATTTTTCCATACAGAAATCGGCGGACAGCTGATCGGCGCAAAGTGGAAGGACAGGGAAATACCATTCAGCTTAGCGCTTCCGGCCAAGGAGATCTATCCTGATGCACAGGAGGCAGATGAGCCGCTTTTAGTGCAGGGTATCATTGACTGTCTCTATGAAACTGAGGACGGATTATATCTATTGGATTATAAGTCGGACCGGATTGAGGGCAAATTCCAGCATGGATTTGAAGGAGCGGCCCCGATCTTGAAGAAACGATATGAAACGCAAATTCAGCTGTACACGAAGGCAGTGGAGCAAATTGCAAAAACAAAGGTAAAGGGATGTGCGCTTTATTTCTTTGACGGGGGGCACATTCTGACATTATAGCGAGATCCATAAGCTCCGGGATTTGTGGCGGAGCGGATCTCGTTTTCTATATAAAAGAGAGGTGAAAGCATTTGCGGATATTACATACAGCTGACTGGCATCTTGGAAAAACGCTTGAAGGAAGAAGCAGGCTGAGTGAGCAGGCCGATGTGCTGGATGAATTGAATACGATTGTAAAGGATGAGCAGATCGATGCCATTGTAATGGCGGGGGATGCATTTGACACCGTAAACCCGCCAGCTTTAGCCGAGCAGCTGTTTTATGAAAGCCTGTCTGCGCTTAGCGACAGAGGAAAGCGCCCGATCGTCGTCATTGCCGGAAACCACGATAATCCTGACCGTTTGTCCGCCGCTTCACCGCTGACACATGAAAACGGCATTCATTTAATCGGTTATCCGACAACAGAGCCGATTCATATTGAAGTGCCTTCAGCAGGAGAGCTTTTGGCGGTTGGAGCGCTGGCGTACCCATCTGAAGCGCGGTTAAATGAAGTGCTATCCGATACGTTTGATGAAAAGCTGCTCCGTGATCACTATGATGTGAAAATCAGGCAGGCGTTTGAGCATATGACAAGCCGGTTCCGGAACGATGCAGTGAAGATTGCCGCCAGCCATATTTATGTGGCAGGCGGAAACCAAACCGATTCAGAGCGGCCGATTGAAGTCGGCGGTGCATACACGGTGGCTGCTGAAAGCCTGCCGGCAGATGCCGCTTACGTGGCGCTTGGCCATTTGCATCGCCCGCAAACGATCAAGCGGGCGCGGACGCTTGCGCGTTATTCAGGATCTCCGCTCGCCTACAGCTTTTCTGAAGCGGGCTACGCAAAATCAGTGACGATTGTGGACGCAAAGCCTGGGGAAGAGGCCACTTGGCAAGAGGTGTTATTATCAAGCGGCAAGCCACTTGTGAAGTGGAAAGCGGCAAATGGATTGAGTGAGGTGTACAGCTGGCTGGATGAAGGCAGAGATCAGAATGCTTGGATTGACCTGGAAATCCGTGTCGCGGACCAGCTGTCACTTGAAGAGATTCACAGGCTGCGGAAGGCGCACCCGGGCTTTATCCATATCAGGCCGGTTTTTGAAGAACAGAACAAAGACCGGAAACGGATCGAGGTTAAACATGTCTCAATCGAGGACCGCTTTAAGAAATTTTATGAAAAACAAACTGGCGGTGCAGTGCCGGATGAAGAAACGGTGAAGCTGTTTTTAGAGCTTGCATCAGGCGTTGAAGAGGAGGATGCGAAATGAAGCCGATCGCCTTAAGCATTAAGGGGCTCCACAGCTTTAGAGAGGAGCAGACGATAGATTTTGAAGGCCTTTCCGGTGCCGGTGTTTTCGGCATTTTCGGCCCGACAGGAAGCGGTAAATCCTCTATTCTCGACGCAATGACGCTTGCTTTATACGGAAAGGTGGAAAGGGCGGCGAATAATACGCACGGTATCTTAAACCAGGCGGAAGATACGCTGTCTGTTTCCTTTACCTTTGCGCTTCAGACGAATCACCAAATCTCATACAAAGTCGAGCGTGTGTTTAAGAGAACGGATGAAATGAAGGTAAAAACGGCACTTTGCCGCTTCATCGAAATCAAGGACGAGCATACGGTGCTGGCTGATAAAGCCAGCGAAGTGAATAAAAGAGTTGAGGAGCTCTTAGGGCTGACGATCGACGATTTTACGAGAGCGGTGGTGCTGCCCCAAGGGAAATTTGCTGAATTTCTGTCTTTAAAAGGGGCAGAGCGCAGGCATATGCTTCAGCGTTTATTTAATTTGGAGCAATATGGAGACAGGCTTGTGAAAAAGCTGAGACGGCAGGCGCAGGAAGCCAATGCGAGAAAAAATGAAATGCTTGCTGAACAGTCCGGTCTCGGTGAGGCGAGCTCAGAGGCAGTGGAGCAGGCTGAAAAGGCTCTCGAACAAGCTGAAGCCCAGCTGGAAGCGATGAGGAAGAACCGTGATCAGGCGAAGGAGCGGTTTACAGAGCATCAGGAGATATGGAATGTCCAAAAGGAAAAATCCGCTTATGAAGAAGAGGAAAAACGTCTCGCAGAAGAACAGCCGCATATAGACAGCATGCAAAAACGCCTGCTGGAAGCAGAAACAGCAGCAGCTCTTAAGCCCTATGCGGACCGGTACGCAGAAGCGATCCAGCATGAGGAGCAAGCTGAAAAGGAACAAACGCTAGCCCAAAAGGATTTAGCAGACCGGACAGCTTTCTTTCAGCAAAAACATGAAGAGTATGAAGCGTGGCGCCAGCATAAAAGCGAGAAAGAGCCTGAGCTTTTAGCCAAACAGGAACAGCTTTCACGCTTGCAGGAAATCGAAATCAAACTGAGTGAGGCCAAGCAAGAGGAAGAGCGCAAAAAGGCTGACCTCCGGCAGAAAGAAGAGGCTCTTCAATCTGTCATGAATGAATTGGAGACCGTAACAGACCGCCTGACACGAGGGCAAAACAGACAGACAGAATTGAAACAGCAGCTCAAATCCCTGCAGGTGACATCCAATGAGCGAAAAAGCTGCCATCAGGCTGCAGAAATGGCATTGCGCATCAGACAAACCGAGGAGCAAATCAAAAAAGAGAAAAAACGAAGTGAAGAATTGAACCTCGTGCTGCAGAAGATGAATGAAGAGAAGAATACACTCGTTCAAAAGACGGAAGCGGAAGAAAACAACATCATTCAGGCATATGAGGCTGTACAAACTGTGTACCATTTGGTGTGCGAAACGGAACGCTCATTAACACATATGACGGAAGAGGCTAGAAAGAGTCAACACACGCTTCACTTACAGCGTGAAAAAGCAAGGGTGGCACTGCTGACAAAAGAGTTAGCCCAAAAGCTGACTGCCGGAAAGCCTTGCCCGGTATGCGGTTCAACCGATCATGATCCATCTGCCTCAGTACATGAAACGTATGAAGCCGACAGCCATCTTGAAGAGGACATCAAACGGACAGATGTGTTATTGACGGAAGCTGCAGCTCTCAGCCAGGAGATTCTTTCAGCCAAAATTACGCTTGAAGAACAGTCCGCGCGCTTTATTGAACAGTGTCCGTTTTTGCAGACAATTCAAGCGCAGAACCTTGAAGCGGCAGCTTCCTTCGAAAATCAGCCGGTGTATGAAGCATTTGAAACTGCCAAATTTGAATGGAAACGAATCAAGCAGGACATTCTTTCTGTTAAGACACGAATGGCACAAATGATCGGCGCCTATCAGGAGTCTTTAAAAAAGGCCGAGCAGCTTAATGAAAAAATCGGTTTTGAAAAAAGAGAAGCTGACCGTATTGAAAGCATCATCAGCGAGCTTCAATCCTCAATGGACAGCAGTCTGAACATGTTTAAAGAAGCATTTCAGAATCAATCTGTGGACGAAGCAGAAAAATGGCAGCAAGCCATTGAAGAAAAGGACCGGGCTGCAGAAGAATGTGAAAAACGAATTGAGAAGAGTATCGCGTTTCTTGCTGAGCATGAAGCACAAAAGGAAAAACTGCGGGAATCTGGACACCGGCTTGAACGGGAAAAGCTGGAGCTTCATTATGCGGCTGAACGCATCAAGAGCGTGATAGCTGATTATGAGCACGAACTCGGAGATTATGCAAAAGGAGATTCGATTCAAATCAAACTCCGCTCTGTCCAGCAGGATCTAAAGCTGTTAAAGGAAAAAGAACAATCTTTATATGAAGAACTGCAAAGCGCCCAAATGAAGCTCAACCAAGCGAAAAGCCGCGCTTCTGCAAGCGAGCTCACTCTTCAAGAGGCGAAGGGCAGATTGGAAAAAGCAAAAGCTGATTGGCTTGAGCATACAAAAAACACCTCCATTACCCGGACTGAGGAGGTTGAACAAAGTCTCATCCCAGCTGATGAACTTGAAAAGATGAAAACCGGCATAGACCAGTTTATGGATAAACTGAAGCAAAATGCTGCAAACTTAAAACGAGTAGCAGAGATACTTGCCGGCAGAGCATTATCAGAGAGCGAATGGAACGAAACCGTTGCAGCATTACAAGAAGCTGAGGACGCATTTGGCGCTGCTATAGAGGAAAAAGGCGCGGCAGCAAAAGCATTGGCTGTCATTCGCGACCATCATAAACGGTTTAATGAAATTGAAGCTGAACTGAAAAAATGGCAGACGCATATCGACAGGCTGGACAAGCTGCAAGCTGTGTTTAAAGGCAATACCTTCGTCGAATTTTTAGCTGAGGAGCAGCTTGAAAGCGTTGCGAGGGACGCCTCAGCAAGACTCAGTATGCTGACAAGACAGCGCTATGCCATCGAAGTAGATTCAGAAGGCGGCTTCGTGATGCGGGATGACGCGAATGGAGGCGTACGACGCCCGGTTTCCAGTTTGTCTGGAGGAGAGACCTTCCTCACCTCGCTTTCACTTGCTCTTGCGCTGTCTGCTCAGATTCAGCTTCGGGGGGAATACCCGCTGCAGTTCTTTTTCTTAGATGAAGGCTTCGGCACACTGGATCAAGATCTGCTTGATACGGTTGTAACGGCCTTGGAAAAACTTCAGTCAGACAATCTGGCTGTCGGTGTCATCAGCCATGTGCAGGAACTGCGTGCACGGCTTCCGAAAAAGCTGATCGTCCATCCGGCTGAACCGAGCGGCCGCGGTACGCGGGTATCACTTGAGTTGATGTAAGGGAGGAGCGGATATGGCAAAGCAGACTGCCGGAATATGTGAGCTGTGCGGCCGGAGCGATGTCCAGCTGACAGAGCATCATCTCACACCGAAAGAGGAAGGCGGAACGTTTTTGCCGACAGCGATGCTCTGTATTCCTTGTCATAAACAGATTCATGCCTTATATACCAATCAAGAGCTCGCCGTACGTTTAAACGGAATGGCTGAACTCAGAAGCGATCCAGAGCTTGCCCGGTTTGTCAAATGGATCAGAAAACAGCCGCCTGAGAAGCTGATCAAAACAAAGAAATCAAATGAACGAAAAAAGAAAAAATGACTAAAAAGCAGCCCTCTCTTTGCAGAGCGGCTGCTTTTATCCGTTTCCAACCATATCCTGATCGTTGACATCGGGGTCTATATAATTTGTCGCGTTGACTGCGTTATTTAATAGAAGGAAATCTCCCGTGTTTCCTGCTCCCGAACCGAGCGCAGATTTTGAAGAGCTTTTCGGAGAAAGGTAAAAGGAATCACCAAAGTTTACGACTCCGCCCGATATGGAATTGATAGCTATAGGCCCGACAATTGCTGGCATAAACGACACCCTTTATCGAAGTCTCTGTTTATTATATGTTCTTGGCGGGCGATTGTGAGCGGGGAGACTGAATCTGTCTGATATGTTTGAGTCTCGCATCACCGCGAATAAGCGAAGCTGATCCGGCATGTAAAACAGAAGAGGCTGAGACCCCTTGAATTTTGATGCTGCGAACATAAATAGCCGGCACCTCGTGGCAAAAAGCGCTTTGTACACCTGTTTCGGGGAGCGGCTTCACGGCCTGCTGCTGAAAGATCTGATACTCCTTTTTGTTAAATGAGCCTTCATTATGGTAAAACGTGGACAGAGAACGCTGCACAGCAAATACTTTTACACTCATATCGATTTCATTTGTGTCGCCAACTTGAAACACACTTGCGATCCCGAGGGAATTAAACTTAACTAGTCTGATGCGTGATATGCGTTTAAGCATTATTCTGGCGCAAGCGGAGCAAACGGCCCAATAATAAGAGATTCAGGCGGTGTATCAAAAATAGAAGACAGGTAGATGGATTCAGTGTCTCCGATGTGGAAAACGGAGGAACTGGACACACCGTTCATCCGGATGTCCCCGACTTCCAAGCTGCGGTTGATGACTGTAAAGATCATGCTTGCTCATCTCCTTTCATTTCTGATGGAATATGCTCCAGAAAGTGTTCCACAGCGCGGATGACATCACGCTTCACATGCTCAGCGATATGTTCTGCATATTGTGCAGGCGGTGTATGTTCTTCTTTTTTGATATGGGACATATAATAGTGAATCCTGCTGTCCATTTGTTTTCTGATGTCTTCAATAACATGATGTCTGTTTGTATCGTCAAGTCTGCTGTCATATTGATTTTCAAGCTGTTCCAAAATATCTGGGATTTCCTCGGTTAAGTACATGTCGACATTCTGGCGGATCTGCTGCATGAGCTGAGCGCTCTCTTCCTGCTGCATCATCCCGATTTGCGGTGTCGACTGGCTGACGTCAAAGTTTTGGACGCTGTTCGGGTCAGTCGGATTTAAACCGATATTCAAAGTCCCGTCGAGCCTTTCGATTTTTAGCTGATCAAATTTATACTCCACACGCTCAATGGTAGTGGCCGGCCGCTGTTTCATCGTATTCATTTCAGTTTGAATCTCTTTCAGCTGACGTTCGAGCTGCTGAATGTGAATCGCCTGCTGCTGAACGAAGGAATTCAAGTTTTGCAGGTAAGAGGAAACAGATTGATCATACATGTTCTTCACCTCTTTCATATGATTAACGGCCAGGAGGCTGGAGCGGGACCAATGAACCTGTGTCGGGCTCCTGCAGCTGGAGCGGTTGCCCTGAGCCAGAAACTTCTGGTGCCGGTTCTACATAGCTTCCTGTATTATACAAATTTGACAGTGACTTGATTGATCCGGCGCTCCCGATTTGCAGAATGGAGGAGTTGCTGATTGATTCCAGCCGGAGATAGTTGATTTGAATGGTTTGATTAATATAGAAGTTCATGAGCCTCACTCCTTTTACGCATTGGCCACGATCGGCTGATCAACCGCATCATTGTCATACACATTCGTCGCGTTTTGATAATTCATCACCTTGAGGCTGTCGCCGGTATTAAAGCTGCCAGCACCGGCAAACGTTCTGACCTGAGCCTGAGGAGAAATCGTAATGCAGTCCCCGATGTGAACGACTCCGCTCGTACCAATCGCATTAATTTTAAACGCTCCGACAATGGCCGGCATACGAGCACATCCTTTGTTGAAAAATTAAAAAAAGACAGGTAAAGTGAAATGACAATTCTGATTTCAATTGGGCTATTCACGATAGCTTATGACAAACGCACATATGTGTGAGAGAAATTTAAAGGGGACATATCGGCTCTTTATGAAAGCGCTTTATTTTTTCGGGCCGTTATGTTTAAACATGGCAAAAGAGGATGTTGGGTATAAATTGAGCGGAAATGCGGCGAAGGATGCCGCTATCCGCCTATGGTGATTTTTGTTTATTTCTTTGGTGTTTTTGCGTGTAGAATGCTTTTTGGAGTATGTCGTGCTGCGGTATTCGATTTTTGGGCGGGCACATTCTCGCCCTGAGGTATATCCCAGAAGTGCTGAGCAAAAAGCGGAGTTACATGTGGTGTATTCTAATTGTTATAGAAAATGATTTACATACGGGAGTTTTCAAGATATCTCCCAAAAATCATTTCTTCTTTAATCCGGGTATTCAGCAGGATATCCAGCTCTTGGCTGCATTGAATCGTTTCTTTTGAATTCATGCCATATTTTTGTGCGGTTTCAATTAGTGTGATCCTCATTTCTTCAATTTTACTGTTCATTACGCTATCTCCAATTCTAGATTTTATTTTGATATAAATACAGGATATCGTTAGTATAACCTATTTTGGCTCAAAAGGTTGCCTTTCGTCAATTTGACTAAAAAAGCGACAATTTTTGCTGCGGCCTTTTTTAATGGAGAAAGGACTAAAGTCTTGCTAAGTGTGCTTGCAAAAAGTCCTGCCGTTCCTCAATTTCTCTAAGTATGTTGGTCTGCTCCTTTTCGATTTGAAAGGGGCTTTTTTTGATAAAAGGATCATCAGCAGCACTTTGACAAATGTCAAGGTGCCATTCGTTGATGAGAGGAGATAATCGTTCAATAGTAAACGACCGCTTCAGCACGTTTTTCATTAAGGTGTGATATTGCGACCTGAAGGCGGGAATGGATAGAAGCCTTGACGAAAGCGTCTTTCCTTTTGTCAGAAGCGGGTCTTCTTCATACCATTCTTGTACGGCAAGCGATCTTGTCTCCATCGGGGAAACGTAAAGCCGACCGGATTCGTTTAAACAAAATGTGTAGTAAAAGCCTTGATTGGTGCAGGCGTTGCCGATCAGCCACAAAAAAAACAGCTTGACATCCAGATACAATTTAATCCTTTCAGCCAATTCGTCATCTCCGGCTGTGCGGATCAGTATGAAAAATTCATGTAAGAATGCCGAGGAATCATTGTTAAAAAGGGACAACGGAACCCTTGGATCGGCCGTCTTCACTCCGTAACTCCTTTTACCGGCTGGCTGATGGTTCTTGATGTTCAAATAAATGCCTTCAGGCTGGCCATTGATGGTCAGAAAGCTGTACGAGGCAACGGGAGCAGGTACGCCGATCTGGTCAAAAAAACAATAGGCGAGTCTGCGCCGCATCAGGGACGGATCATCCTGTTCTGCATTCAAAAAAAGTGTCCTTTCACCAAGCAGAGACTTTTCCCAGCTGATTTCATAGGATGCCTTTTCCGCTCTGTCACGCTGTGTGAGAAGAATGGGAGAAACAGATCGATCTGTTACGAAAAGCCCCTTGGCAGTACCTTTCCTTTTCAGCTGCTCCCGATGAAAAAATAAATGCACGCGCTCCATATTCTTTCCTCCTTCTCAAAACGACATTTGTATGATATGTAGAGCAAGCCCGTCCTGAAACGAAATGAAAACGGAATTGAGAAAAAGGGATTTCAGCATTCGACAGAGAATACATGAAGGAGCATTCTGATTTAAAAGATGATGGAGGAATAACATGAAATTTGCGACAGGGGAACTTTACAACCGAATGTTTGTCGGCCTGATCATTGATGATGAGAAAATTATGGATTTGCAAAAGGCTGAAAAAAAACTGTTTGAACTTGAGACGATTCCGGGATCGCTGATTGAATGTATCGCAGAAGGGGATAAATTCGTTGCGCATGCAAGGCAGCTGGCCGAGTGGGCAAAGAAACCGAATGATGAGCTGGGATCATTTATGTATTCATTATCTGAGGTGAAGCTCCATGCACCCATTCCGAAGCCATCAAAAAATATCATCTGCATCGGCAAAAACTACCGGGATCACGCGATTGAAATGGGAAGCGAGGCTGATATTCCGGAGCATCCGATGGTATTTACAAAATCGCCGGTAACGGTTACGGGGCATGGTGATATCGTAAAGAGCCATGAAGAGGTTACCTCTCAGCTTGATTATGAAGGAGAACTTGCTGTCGTGATCGGAAAAAGCGGGACCCGCATTTCAAAAGAAGATGCATATGACCATGTTTTCGGATATACGATTGTGAATGATATCACGGCGCGTGATCTGCAAAAAAGGCATAAGCAGTTTTTTATCGGAAAAAGCTTGGATACGACATGTCCGATGGGGCCCGTGCTTGTACATAAATCAACGATTCAGGAGCCAGAGCGCCTCAAGGTTGAAACAAGAGTCAACGGCGAGCTGCGCCAATCCGGTTCGGCAAGCGATATGATCTTTTCCATTCCGGAATTAATTGAAACCCTCTCAAAGGGGATGACGCTTGAAGCGGGCGACATCATTGCCACCGGTACGCCGTCTGGTGTCGGCAAGGGGTTTACGCCTCCAAAATTCTTGCGGTCAGGTGACAAAATTGATATTACAATTGATCCGATCGGAACGCTGTCAAACCAAATTGGCTGAATAAAACTGGAGGGCGGACCCGGACCCGCCCGTTTTTTCTGACAATCATCTTTGTGGCAGAGGACAAGTTCATGGTACTATAAGTGGGGTAATTTATCTGATAGGGGGAACATATATGACACACCTACATATTACGACATGGGTGGTAGCGCTGATTCTGCTTTTCGTCAGCTACTCGCTGTATTCGTCAGGAAGTGCAAAGGGCGCAAAAATCACTCATATGATTCTGCGGTTATTCTATATCCTTATTATTTTGACAGGAGCTGAGCTGTTTGTCCGTTTCGCCAACTGGAACGGAGAATACGCCGGCAAAATGATTCTGGGCATTATCACCATCGGCCTGATGGAAATGCTCCTCATCCGCAAGCAAAAAGAAAAATCAACAGGAGGCCTGTGGGTAGGCTTCGTCATTGTCCTTTTGCTGACAGTGCTGCTCGGTCTGCATTTGCCAATTGGTTTTCAATTGTTTTAATAGAAAAACCTATGAACCCGGCTCTTTGATAGAGTTGGGTTTTTTTATATTTATCCCCTCATATTCCAAATCATTTAAAATAACCTTAAAATTCCCTGTAAGCGGTATCTCGTCCTATGAAATTATGATACCTTCAAGGAGATTCATTATTTTGCAGGAGGGATAACATGAAACGCAGAAAATTCAGCTCGGTTGTGGCGGCAGTGCTTATTTTTGCACTGATTTTCAGCCTTTTTTCTCCGGGAACCAAAGCTGCAGCGGCCGGCGCGATCGATCAGGCGGCTGCTCTGGAAAACGGCAAAGAGCAGACAGGCGCCATGAAGGAGCCGGAACAGGTGAAATGGTACAAAGTGACCCCGGGAGCAACGGATATTCAGAAAAACTCACATATGGCACTGACCGTAAAGAGTGATTCAGTACTGAATGTATCTGTATATCCAAGTAAGGAAAAAGCGCTTAAAGATGAGACGTTTGAGATGTACCGTTCTTTCACAGCGGAGGATGGAAAAAGCGAAGTCATTTTTCCATACGCGTGGAGCGGCCCTTACTATGTAAAAGTTGAATACCTCGGAGAAGAAGAACCAGAGGACGGCGGAACGGCAGAAGCAGCTGCAGAAGCCAAGTATACGATTGGGTATAAAGGCACCAAAAAACAGCCGTCAGATTTAGAAGAGGAAGAAGCTTGTCCGGTTGAAATGAGTGTCGATCAGAAGAAATCAGGAAAAGGCATCCTGGATAAGCTGAGAGCGATTCGTGATGAGCAGCTGAGCCAAACAGCAGAAGGCAAAGAACTGACAAGCCTTTATTACAAAGCAGCACCGTTTATCGTTGCAAAGCTCGCACTAAATAAAACAGCAAGAAATGAAATCTATCAGGATCTTGTGACATTAAAGCCGTTATTTGACGATGTGTCAGAAAACGGAGCATCATCTTCGCATAAGGTCACTGAAAAGGATCAAAAAGCAATCAACCGGCTATATGATAAAGCTTTACAATCAGTCCCGTCATTCCTTAAAGAGGAGATAAAGAAACAAGCGGACCGACTAAATATGAAGCAGCTGCAAGGCAAAACAGCCGGAGCCATTTTAACAGAAAACAATATTGCAGCAAAAAGTGAAGTTCAGACAACAAAGGTTATTTTCAAGGTGAAGGACAATAAAAGCCTCTCATCCGTACATAATGAAATGAAGGGCTTTTCTGCAAGCGCGCAATCGAAAAAAGACATATCTAATGTGAAAAAGGCAAAGAAATTGTTTGACAATCTGTATTCATTTGAACTTCCGAAAGATAAGAAACAGAACGGCGCATATACGGCAAGCGCCAAAAGGGTCAAAAGCGCTGCTGCGACACTATCCAAGATGTCCAATGTAGAGTTTGCGGAACCCGTGCAGGAATACAAAAGCCTGGCAAACGATATTCAGTACCCTTATCAATGGCCGCTTAAAAACAACGGTGAAAACGGGGGTGTCAAAAATGCGGATGTGAAATATGAGCCTGCCAACACATTGCTGTCCAAACGCAAGCTTAACGATACACTCATTGCAGTAGTAGACACAGGCGTAGACAGCACGCTTGCTGATTTAAAAGGAAAAGTAAGAACAGATCTCGGACACAATTTTGTCGGACGGAATAACAATGCAATGGATGATCAGGGGCATGGGACGCATGTCGCAGGCATTATTGCGGCCCAAAGCGATAACGGCTATTCAATGACTGGATTGAATGCCAAAGCAAAAATCATCCCGGTAAAAGTGCTTGATTCCGCAGGTTCCGGAGATACTGAACAAATTGCTCTCGGCATCAAATATGCTGCTGACAAAGGAGCAAAGGTGATTAATTTAAGTTTAGGCGGTGGCTACAGCCGCGTGCTTGAATTTGCTTTGAAGTACGCAGCTGACAAAAATGTGTTGATTGCCGCAGCCAGCGGGAATGATGGAGAAAATGCCTTATCTTATCCTGCATCTTCTAAATATGTGATGTCAGTCGGCGCAACGAACCGCATGGATATGACCGCTGATTTCTCTAACTATGGAAAAGGTCTGGACATATCTGCTCCAGGGTCTGATATCCCGAGCTTAGTGCCGAACGGAAATGTCACGTACATGAGCGGAACGTCTATGGCGACGCCGTATGCTGCCGCTGCTGCAGGATTGCTGTTTGCTCAAAATCCTAAGCTGAAAAGAACAGAAGTTGAGGATATGTTGAAAAAGACGGCAGATGATATTTCCTTTGAAAGTGTCGATGGCGGAGAAGAAGAGTTGTATGACGATTATGGCGATCCGATTGAAATTCCGAAGACACCTGGTGTAGACTGGCATTCAGGCTACGGGCGGCTGAATGTCATGAAGGCTGTCAGCGCAGCTGATTTACAGCTTAAGGTCAACAAGCTGGAAAGCACTCAAACAGCTGTCAGAGGAAGCGCGAAGGAAGGCACACTTATCGAGGTGATGAACGGCAAAAAGAAACTCGGCAGCGCCAAAGCCGGAAAAGACAATGCGTTCAAGGTTAATATCGCGACTCAAAAACAGGATCAAGTACTGTATGTGAAAGCAACAAAAGGCGATGCGAAAACATCGTATAAAGTTGTTGTCGTCAAAGGAAAACCTTCCGGCACACCGAAAGTAAACGCGGTGAAAACGAAGGATACGGCAGTAAAAGGGAAGGCAAACAGCAAAGCGATGATCAGAGTGAAAAACAAATCAAAGAAAGTCATTGCTTCTGCCAAAGCTGACGCAAAAGGAACGTTTTCGGTGAAAATCAAAAAACAAAAAGCCGGAACGGTGCTGTACGTCACGGCTGCGGATACAGATAAAAAAGAAAGCAAGGAAGCAAAAGTGGTTGTTGAAAAGTAACCAAAAAGCGGTGCTCGATGCACCGCTTTTTTATTTGCCCCCCCGTTGGACTGCTGAATACATAATGGATCGCTTTCCGTTTGAAGCCGTCCATTCAAAACGGTCTCCTGTCCCTTCGCTGCTGTAGTGATGCTGCATCGCGCATTGGGCGGTGTCATTTGAAAAGTGATAAAAGGACACACCCTGCCCCGCCGAAGAATTCGAAAAGACTCCTTTATTATAAGAAAAGACGCAATCGAATACCGATAAGCCGAAGCTGTGCAAGTGCTGTAGAAACGCGATAAAGGTTTCGTCGTCAAGAGAATCCAAAAGCGCCATGAGCGGCCGCTTGACTGATTTCTCATAGCGGATGCGTTCTCCGCCGGAAAGGGAGATGTTTTCTGCACCGCATGCCAAAACCAACTTGTCCTGAAAGCCGGCTTGCTCCCACTTTCCTTTATGATGGATCCAGATTGGGCTGTGTTGGAGACTGTCCGCCAGCAGTATATCGCCTTCTCCGTTTTCGATTAAACAGATGCCGTCTTCGATGAGGATGGTGCCGTATTCCCATTTTCGTTCCCCTGTATATATCAATTGTTTCCGTTTCATCCATGCTGTCTCCTTTTTCTTCATTCCTCTCTTTTCTTTCCAATTCAAGCCTGTCCCATACAACTCTTTTCTTTCCAATTCAAGCCTGTCCCATACAACTCTTTTATGGACAAATCAACTATCTGCCTATAGATGCATAAACTTACTAAGGTGCTGAAAGAAACGAAATTGTTACGAAAGAAACGGGATTGGAGCTGATGTCACATGTGTGGAATTACGGGTTGGATCGATTTTAAAAAGCAGCTCGTCCAGGAAAAACAAACGATGGACAGAATGACAGACACTCTTTCCAAACGAGGGCCTGATGATTCAAACGTTTGGGGGGAGCACCATGTTTTATTCGGACATAAAAGACTTGCGGTTGTTGATATTGAAGGCGGACGCCAGCCGATGGCGTGTACCTATAAAGGGGATACGTACACCATTATTTACAATGGCGAGCTTTATAACACGGAAGATTTGCGCAAAGAATTGCGGGCGCGGGGCCATCAATTCGAGCGTACGTCAGATACCGAGGTGCTTCTGCACAGCTACATCGAATGGCAGGAAGACTGTGTCGACCATCTCAATGGCATATTCGCTTTCGCTGTGTGGGATGAAAAGCGAAATTTGTTGTTTGCCGCGAGAGACCGTCTCGGCGTAAAGCCGTTTTTTTACACGAAGGAAGGCTCTTCATTTCTCTTCGGTTCGGAAATCAAAGCAATCCTCGCGCACCCTGATATAAAAGCGCGAGTGGACAGAACGGGACTTTCTGAAATTTTCGGTCTTGGACCGTCCAGAACCCCGGGCACTGGCATATTTAAAGGCATAAAAGAAATCCGCCCGGCTCACGCGCTGACATTTTCCAAAGACGGACTTAATATTTGGCGTTATTGGAATGTTGAAAGCGAAAAACATACGGACAGTTTTGATGACACGGTTGCCAATGTCAGATCGTTATTTCAGGACGCGGTGACGCGGCAGCTTGTGTCGGATGTGCCGGTTTGCACATTCCTATCAGGCGGTCTGGACTCAAGCGCAATTACAGCGATTGCGGCGGGCCATTTTGAAAAGGAAGGAAAAGCACCGCTTCATACTTATTCGATTGATTACGAAGAGAACGATAAATTTTTTCAAGCAAGCGCTTTTCAGCCGAATGATGACGGACCATGGATTGAAAAAATGACAGAGGCTTTCGGCACAACGCACCACAAATGCGTCATCAGCCAAAAAGATCTCGTTGATCATTTGGAGGAAGCTGTACTGGTCAAAGACTTGCCGGGAATGGCGGATGTCGACTCATCCCTGCTGTGGTTTTGCCGGGAAATCAAAAAGGACTTTGTCGTCAGCCTATCGGGAGAGTGCGCGGATGAGATTTTCGGCGGGTACCCGTGGTTCCATACGGCAGATGTTGAGTCTGGCTTTCCATGGATGAGATCAACGGAGGAGCGGATCAAGCTGCTTTCTGACTCATGGCAGAAAAAATTGAATCTGAAAGAATACGTAAATGCCAAATATGAAGAAACCTTGGCAGAAACGCCATTATTAGACGGAGAAACGGGTGTGGATAAAGCAAGAAGACAGCTGTTCTATTTAAATATGCTTTGGTTTATGACGAACCTTTTGGATCGGAAGGATCGCATGAGCATGGGGGCGAGCCTGGAAGTGCGGGTGCCGTTCGCCGATCACCGGCTTGTGGAATATGTTTGGAATATTCCGTGGGAAATGAAAATGCATGATAATCGGGAAAAAGGCATTTTACGCAAAGCGCTTGAAGGTATTTTGCCTGATGACATTCTGTATCGCAAAAAAAGCCCGTATCCGAAAACACACCATCCGGAATATACAAAAGGCGTCAGCGAATGGCTGAAAACGATCAGAAGCCAAAAGGACTCCGTGCTCCATACCTTGCTGGACAGAAAACAATTAGATCAGCTTTTAGAAACGGAAGGCTCCTCCTTCAAGGTGCCGTGGTTCGGGCAGCTCATGAAGGGGCCTCAGCTGATCGCCCATCTTGCTCAAATTCATACATGGTTTGAAGCGTATCGCATTGATATTGACGAGAGGTAGGTTCAATACAAATGTGATTAAAAGCCAGAGATGTATAGATTTAAATAAGAAGGATAGATGAGCAGGGAAATATATGCTCTATCTATCCTTTTTTGTACAACAGCACTATCGAATTGCCCCCGCATTCCTTCAATAAGAATGAATAGGTTTTAATGTTCTGCCGATAAAACTAGCTGATACCGGGCTTAACTTTAATTCCCTAGCCCATACAGAAAGTTGACCAATATGGTGAATTTCGTGAGCGATGATATGGTGTAATATTTCATCTCGCGTATATAAAACGCCTGTCTCCCAAGGAACGCTTACAAGTTCATCTTTTATTTGATCTGAATGTGTTTGTAAAACATCAATTATTTCAGTTCGGAATGTATTTGAGAGAGATTTCACTTTATTGAGTGTTTGATAATCAGCGAACTGAACAGCGATATCTTCTTTTCCTTGGATAGCACGAATCCAACTATATTCCACATCAATAATATGAAAAAGGGTATATAAAATATTCTCTACTCCGCCAAGACGGTTTTTAAGTAATTCTTCAGTGGTTAGTTGATGACACCAAGTAAACCATTGATCTCTAACCTGCCAGTTATATTCAAAAAATTTTATCACTGAACTCACTCCAATACTATCATGTATCATAACAATTAGCCCTTTTTTCCGTGATTCCTCTATTATTGAAGTGATGATTGAGAAATGTTTACATTCTACCTGTTGTATGGCATTAAAAATAATAATGCATATCTCGTCGATGATGCTGTGCGTCTTGTTACTTTTACAAAGTAAGAATCGGCATTTTCTTCATATACAATTAGGAAAAAACATACTAGACTTGAAGAAGCAGTGATACATAGGAGTGAGAAAATGAAAGAGATAAAAGAAGCTTACCAGCAATGCGGACAGATTGTTGGCGAATACGCGCCAGCCTGTTTCAAAGCATTATCATATCTTCCGCTAAAGCAAAGACAAGCCTCTTGGGCAGTATTGTCGTTTTGCCACACGGCGGCCAGTGCAGACGAAAAGGTATTGTCCGCATTTGAAGCTAAAGCTGATCATGTTTACCAAAGGACAAATAACGGTAATCAACATCTATGGAAGGCTTTTGATCATGCGTATCGGACCTTTACATTGGAAAGCGAACCTTTTCGGGAGTTTATTGCCGCACAAAAAGAAGACGCCAAGCCGTATGATGACCTTGATGAACTGCTCATGTACGCATATCGGACGGGCGGTGCTGCCGGATTGATGCTGCTGCCGATACTGACACGCCGAAAACAAGATCAGCTCAAACAAGCAGCCGTCTCTCTAGGCTTGGCCGTACAGCTGGTTCGCTTCTTAAGTGATCTTGGCACAGATCAGCAAAAAAACCGCATTCCCCGTCAGGTAATGCAGCAATTCGGCTATACAGAGGCTGATCTCCAAAAAGGCACCGTAAATAAAGCGTTCACAATGACGTGGGAGTATATCGCTTTTGAAGCAGAAGCCTACCTTGAAGAGTGTCAGGATGCCTTGCCGCTATTTCCGCAGTATTCTCAAAAAACGGTGAAAGCCGCTCTTCATTTGCACCGGGCTGTTTTAGAAAAAATCCGGGCGAAGCAGCACGATGTATTTCAACATCACATCGCTCTCACAGAGACCGAAGTGAAGCAGATTCTGTCTGATATCTAAAAAACACCCGGCCTTGATTGAGCCGGGTGTTACGCCATACCTTTTTGAATCCAGATACGTGAGCGCCATCTTCTGTACATTAAGATTCCCCGGACCCATTCATCCGCGATAAAAGAAATCCAAATGCCGGCAAGACCGAAACCGAGGTGGATGCCGAAAAGATAAGCAAGCGGGAGGCCGATGCCCCACATTGAAATCATTGCCATGTAAACCGGGAATTTCGCATCCCCCGCAGCCCGCAGAGAGTTAATGATAATGACATTAAACGAGCGGCCTGGTTCAAGAATAATGGTCATGGCAATCAATAGGCTTGCAGTTGCTATAATGTCAGGGCTTTGTGTGAAGAGTCCGATCAGGTCTTTTGAAAAGATCGTCATCAAAACAGAGGTAGCCGCAGCAATTCCGAGTGCCCAATATAAGCTCTTCATGCAGCGCTCATAAGCGGCATCAAATTGTTTGCCGCCGATATAACGGCCGATTAAGATTTGTGTACCCTGGCTGATCGCAGTGCCGAACAGCAAAATAAACATCGTAATATTTTGCGTATACACTTTTGTTGTCAACGCCTGCGCGCCCATGATGGCGATAAAATACGTGACAATCATTTGCGAAAGGTTGTATGAAAGCTGCTCTCCCGCAGAAGGAATGCCGATTTTCAGCAGCTTGCGCAAATGCTCTTTATGCATATGAAAGACTTTTTTCAGCGACATCTTCAGCTGGATGCGTTTGTTGACAATCACAATCATCGCGATTAATCCGATGACGCGGGCGATAGATGTGGACATGGCCACACCGGCAACGCCGAGAACAGGAAAGCCGAACAAACCGAAAATCACAACAAAGTTTCCGGCAATGTTTAAAATGTTCATGCCGATAGTGACAAACATTGTATCTTTTGTGTAGCCGTAGCTTTTTAAGATCGCGCTGAATGTCATGATTAAAGCCTGAATAAAGGACAGACCTCCGACAACTTGTAAAAAGACTTTCGCATCAGGCATCAGTGCGTCTGATAATCCCATCATATGAAGCAGAGGGACAGCCGCGAAAAAGACGACGGCGCTGATGGCCAGGCTGATGAAGAAGTTGGCGCCGATTGACACATAAGCGACTTCCATGGCTTCTTTCTTTTGCCGTGAGCCTAGAAATTGTGAAATGATAACGGTCGTTCCTGTTGCGATAAAGCTGAACATCACGATAATTAAATTTAAAATCTGGTTGCTGACGCCGACTGCTGCCACGCTGTTATCCGAGTATTGGCTGAGCATCAGTGTATCGGCATTACCCATAAACATATATAATGAGACCTCAATAAAGATCGGCCAAGTAAGCGAAAATAATGAGAACGTTTTGTCAGCGGGTTTTTTCAAAGCAGTTGATTTGAAGACAGCTTGTTTCATAGTGTCTAACCCCTTTCGTAAATAAAATCAACGTTTTAAAGTGTACCTCCATTTCCTTATAATAAAAAGGGATAGAAACGATACTTCTTGTAAAAATCCGACTTAAAAAGGAGGATGATTCAAATGCCTCGCATCCTGTTTACAGTCCCGCCTTTTCCGGTATTTATCGCAGCTGGGGAAGGGGTTTTTAAAAAAGGAGAAACCCATGTGAAACGTGTATTCTCCGTGTTTGATCTGATATATGTCAAACAGGGAACGTTATATATAACGGAAAATGAAACATCGTTTTCTGTTGAAGGCGGCGAGTACATCTTGCTTTCTCCCGGTCTTGAACACTACGGGACGAAGGGCAGTGATGAAGCAACCTCCTACTATTGGCTTCACTTCGATGAACATCGATATGAATTTACGGCAAAGGGAGGCAGCAACTGGTCTGAGCTTCAGCAGGAAAAAGGGAGCTTCGAAGAGCCGGCCCGCTACGGATTGGCTTTGCCGAGAAAAGGCAAGGTGCAGCGCCCGCAGTTTATGGCGCAGCAGTTTGAAAAGCTGATCGATTACTCCGCGGAAAACTCTGATTTGCCCCTCAGAAAGCAAATCTTATTTGAGGAGCTGATGCTGCATCTTCAAAAAGAAGCGTTCCAAATACCGTCTGCGAAAGAGCGGGTAGCCTGGGAGGCGGCCCGGTACTTACAGGAGCACTATAAGGAAAAGACGACAATCAAGGATCTGTCGCTCGCCCTTCACTATCATCAGGATTATGTGAGCCGCTGCATGCAGCAGGTGCTCGGCGTAACTCCGGCACAATACACGAACCGGGTGAGAATGACGGAAGCGAAGCGTCTTTTATCCTCTACAAATGATAAAATGGGCGTTATTGCGGAAACGGTCGGAATGGAAGATCCGACATACTTTTCAAAACTCTTTAAGCAGATAGAAGGCATTTCACCAATTGAATACCGGAAAATTGTCAGCCGGAAAGTTCAATAACCAGACGAGGGATGAACATGAAAACAACAATTTACGATGTGGCAAAGGCGGCGGGTGTCTCGATCACAACTGTGTCCCGTGTGATAAACAATACGGGGAGAATCAGCGATAAAACACGGCAGAAGGTCATGAATGTCATGAATGAAATGGCATACACGCCCAATGTTCACGCCGCGGCGTTAACGGGAAAACGAACGAATATGATTGCTCTCGTGGCGCCTGATATTTCAAATCCGTTTTACGGCGAACTGGCCAAAAGCATTGAGGAAAGAGCGGATGAGCTCGGTTTTCAAATGTTGATTTGCAGCACCGATTACGATCCGAAAAAAGAAACAAAGTATTTTTCTGTGCTGAAACAGAAAAAGGTGGATGGCATTATTTTTGCAACAGGGATTGAAAGCCATGACAGTATGTCTGCTTTGGAGGAAATCGCCAGTGAACACATTCCGATTGCCATGATTTCTCAGGATAAGCCGCTTCTTCCGATGGATATTGTTGTGATAGATGACGTTCGTGGCGGATATGAGGCTGCCAAGCATCTTCTGTCACTCGGCCACACGAACATCGCCTGCATTATTGGAGACGGGTCAACGACAGGCGAAAAAAATAGAATCAAAGGCTTCCGTCAGGCGATGGAGGAAGCGGGCGTGCCCATTGATGAATCACTTATCATCCAGACGCGGTTTTCCTTGGAAAGCGGCAAGGAAGAAGCGGGAAAATTGCTCGACAGAAACGCTCCGACTGCTATTTTTGCCTTCAACGACGTATTGGCTTGTGCCGCCATACAAGCTGCGAGAATAAGAGGCATAAAAGTGCCGGATGATCTTTCTATCATTGGTTTTGATAATACGATACTCGCAGAAATGGCGGCTCCGCCCCTGACAACCGTAGCCCAGCCGATAAAAGAGATGGGGCGGAGCGTCATCGAACTGCTGGCAGAAGCAATAGAGGGAAAACGAAAGGCGAAACAAAAAATAGTGCTCCCGCCTGAGCTTGTAGTCAGACATTCTACATCACCGCTCAACACATGAGCCCGCTAATGAGCGGGTTTTTTCATTATGACAGTTGAAGCCAAAAAAACATATTGCGTGTAAACCAAAGGCAGTGTAAAATGAAACCATCTTTTGAGAAAGCGCTTGCGCAAAATGGCAGAGCGGATAGAACCGCTGTTTTTTTAGCTGTTAAGAGAAAGCGCTTTCCTGAAGCGAGCCCGAAATGAGATAAAGGAGAGGATGGGACGTGGAACATCAAGTAAGGTGCGCAGTATTGGGATTAGGAAGGCTCGGTTATTATCATGCGAAAAATCTCGTCACCAGTGTGCCGGGGGCAAAGCTGGTTTGTGTCGGTGATCCGTTAAAAGGGAGAGCGGAGCAGGTTGCCAGAGAACTCGGTATCGAAAAATGGTCAGAGGACCCGTATGAAGTGTTAGAAGATACCGGCATTGACGCTGTCATTATCGTAACGCCGACAAGCACACATGGTGATATGATCATCAAAGCTGCCGAGAACGGCAAACAGATCTTTGTTGAAAAACCGCTGACATTAAGCCTTGAGGAATCTAGAGCAGTTTCTGAAAAAGTGCAGGAGACAGGTGTCATCTGCCAAGTCGGCTTTATGAGACGGTTCGATCCAGCATACGCAGATGCCAAACGGCGGATCGACGCTGGAGAAATCGGCAAACCTATCTATTATAAAGGCTTTACGCGCGACCAAGGCGCGCCTCCCGCAGAATTTATCAAACACAGCGGTGGGATTTTTATTGACTGTTCCATCCATGACTATGATATTGCCCGTTATTTGCTAGGGGCGGAAATTACTTCTGTTTCAGGACACGGCAGGATTCTGAACAATCCGTTTATGGAGCAGTACGGCGATGTGGATCAGGCGCTGACGTATATTGAATTTGACTCCGGCGCAGCGGGGGACGTCGAGGCAAGCAGAACCTCTCCATATGGACATGACATTCGGGCGGAGGTGATCGGGACAGAGGGCAGTATTTTCATAGGAACATTGAGACATCAACATGTGACCATCCTATCGGCTAAAGGGAGCAGTTTTGATATCATTCCAGACTTTCAAACTCGTTTTCATGAAGCCTACTGCTTGGAGCTTCAGCATTTTGCCGAGTGTGTCCGGGATCGAAAAACACCGATTGTGACAGATATCGATGCGACGATCAATTTAGAAGTGGGCATCGCGGCGACCAATTCCTATAAGAGCGGCAGGCCTGTACAGCTTGATGTGAAGCGCGCTTATACAGGTATGTAAAAGCTAATGTGTTGCATTTGAGGTTTTCCGCAAAAAAAAGCAAGGACATTTTAGCCCTTGCTTTCTCTTTTCTCATATAAATAGTACATATAATCAGTAGGTACGCCTGAATGGCCCAGCTGTCTCAGCATGGCGGTTACGTTTCCTCTGTGGTAAGTGCCGTGATTGACGACATGCAGGATGGTGTCTGCATAGGTTGATTCCAGTGTACCTAGTTTCGGATGCTGCATTGTGAAGGTCTGTTCTAAGTCCGTCTGGCGGCTGAAGAAATCATGATACTGTGACTCCAGCTCGGCAGCGTGCTGTTTAATCGCTGCCATATTACCTTGCGCGGACTCTAATTTGCCTGCGCTGTCTATAATCTCTTGGTAGGCCACTCCCGAAAGAACATTCAGCCAAATGTAGTCAGCCCTGCACATATGAAGCAGCACGTCGCTGACAGAAGGAAATACGCTCTTTACTTCTTGATAGGCAGTTTCCTCCGGCAGGTTTTCGATATGGGTAAATATTTTCTTGTTTGCCCAAGAATGATAGTCATAAAACTGTTTTGCATCAGTCATCAGTATGCCCCCTTTTCTAAGAAATTCGTTTTTTTCATTTGTTTCTCCTTCAATTGCAAAAGAGTGACACCCCAAAATATCCTGCCGCTGCCCACATTACCGCTGCAGAGCATTTGTTTACCATCAGCATAAGCCTGCCGCTCGTATCTATCGTCTGAAACAACCGGCCCGCTATTGCAAGGCTGATAAACCAAATCCAAGACACAGTGATGCAGGCGGCCATAAAGAGCCATTTCTCAAGCCCCGAATATTGAAGAGAGCTCGTGCCGATGACGCCGATCGTGTCCAGAATGGCATGCGGGTTTAAAAGAGAAACAGCGGCCGCAAATGCAGCTTGCTTTTTTGGTGTGAACGTATGTTTCTCATTTTGGCTTGTGTTCGGACGGCTGTTCCAAGTCACCCAGCCCATATAAAGCAAAAATAAAAATCCCCCGGCCATCATGACTGTCTCAAACACAGGCAGCTCCTGCACAATGACAGACACGCCCGCAACGGCTAATACGATTAACAGGGTATCGCAGACTGAAGCACTGATGACAGCTGGGAGAGCCCGCCAAATATGCTTTTGCCACGCGCCTTGCTGAAAAATAAACACATTCTGCACTCCCAGCGGCAAAATTAAGCCAAACGCGAGCACAATTCCGTGAATGATTGCATTCATGCTGAAAAAGCTCCCTTCACATTTTTTTCAATCATAAGAGAGATTGTCACTAAAGTCTCCAGCCATTTGGTTGGGTTAGGAACCAGCCAAATGTATAATGTGTAAAAAAGGGGAGGGCATGACCTTGTCGCAATGGCAGCCAAGCCGAAAGTCGGATGTTCCGCTGCATCGGCAGATCGAACAATATATGAAAGACAAGATTCTTCACGGAGAGTGGGCTGTAGGGACGAGAATCCCCTCACAGAGAACGCTGGCCGACATGTTTCAAGTCAACCGCAGCACAGTCACAGCCGCCATAGATGAACTCACGTCTCAAGGCTTGTTAGAGGGAAGAAGAGGCGGCGGTACGAAGGTTGTAAACAGTACTTGGAGCGTGCTGGCGGCTGAGCCTCCGCTTGATTGGAGCGATTACGTCCGTTCGGGCATTCATCGCGCCAATTCTTCCATCATTCAAGCTATTAATCAGAACGAACCAAGAGCGGATATCATCAGATTAGGAACTGGAGAACTTTCACCGGATCTTGTGCCTGCTGACACAATTGGACGGATGTTTCAGCAAATCAATCTTGGCGCCCTGTCTTTAGGATATGAGCAGCCGAAAGGAAACCGTCTGCTGCGGGAGGCAGTGGCCGACCATTTAAAAGGAAAGAAGATCCATGTGTCACCGTCTGCAATTTTAATTGTGTCCGGTGCACTTCAGGCACTTCAGCTCATCTCAATTGGACTTTTAAAACGAGATTCTGTCATTTTGACGGAGAAGCCGTCCTACCTTCAATCCTTGCATGTATTTCAATCAGCTGGGATGCGGCTTCGCGGCTTGCCGATGGATGATGAAGGGGTCAAAGCGGGGCTTGTTTCTTCTAATCGAAAACAATATGGAGGACAGCTGCTTTACACGATTCCGTCGTTTCATAATCCGACAGGCACAGTCATGTCAGAGCAGCGAAGGAAAGAGATCATCAGCCTGTCAAAAAAAGAGCAGCTGCCCATCATTGAGGATGATGCGTACGGTGATTTATGGTTTGAAAAAAAACCGCCACAGCCATTGAAAGCAATGGATCATGAGGGCAATATTCTGTATCTGGGCACGTTTTCAAAAACGGTTAGCCCCGGTCTGCGAATCGGCTGGCTTGCCGGTCCGGAGCCGGTTATTGAAAGGCTGGCGGACATTAAAATGCAGACAGACTACGGATCAAGCGGCCTGTCCCAGTGGGCTGCTGCCGAGTGGCTGTCACAGGGGTATTATGAAGAGCATCTGACTTGGGTACGCAGGAAGCTTAAAGAAAGGAGAGACGCCGCCGTTCATTTTCTCGAGCGGTATGCCGGGGACATTGCCACGTGGCGGATTCCCGCAGGCGGCTTTTATATTTGGGTGACATTTCACAAAAACCTGCCTGTCAGCCGTTTCTTTTATGGATTGCTGAAACGGCAGGTGCTTGTGAATCCCGGCTACATTTATGACGGTGAAGACCGAAACAGCATCAGGCTGTCATATTCCTATGCATCTCTTGGAGATTTGGAAACTGGCATTAAAGCGGCAGCTGAAACAGCACGCCGCCTGATGATGTCCTAGGCTTTGGTTATACGATGACAGCTCCCAGTGCCCTGGCGAAGGCAATCGCGTGCTCAGGTGCGATTTTGCAGCCTTTCAATTTGTCGAGGGAGACATGAAGCTGTTCAAAACGGCACGTGCTGATGTCCATGTTTTGAAGGGACGTGCCGGTAAAGCTGGCGCCTTCCAATTCGCATCCGTCAAAGTGTGTCTGCTGGAGCACCGTATCGCTGCATTCACTTTGCATAAGAGCACAGTGATCAAATCGAACTTGTTTCATATTTGAGTACGAAAATGAGCTGAAATGTCCGTGGCATTCCTCGAATGAAACATTCCGCAGCGTTGCTTCCGCCACATTCATTCCAACCATTTTTGACTGCTTAACTGAAGTTCTGTGAATGACAGCCCCGCTGAAATCGGCGTTTGATAAATCACATTTTTCAAAGATCACATCGGTCAGTTCAATATGCCGAAAAGACACATCGATAAAGACGACATTTCTGAATACCGTTTTTTCCACACAGAGTCTTTCGATATCTTCGCCGCAGATTGTACAATCTTCAAACAAATGCATGCTGATTACATCATCCTGTGTCACGGCATCATGAAAATCTGCGGTTTGCAGGTTTTCCGGTATGTTCGGTTTTTGAATTGCGATTTTATTCATGTGATGACATCCTTTGCTGCCCGAAAAACAGAGGCTTCCGGGTTCAATTTAATAGATCGTTAAGGAAATTGATACATATAGTAAATCGTGAAGAGCCTTTTCTTGGTACAGCAGCCCGCTTGTTTTGTAAGCATAAATGGAAAGCTTCCTATACGTCAAGGCGTTTACAGGCCGAAAAAGCCAAAGGGAACAGGAGGAATGCGGAATGGGGCATTACATCAAAACCGAGGAGCATGTGACACTGTTTGTAGAGGATATCGGACATGGAAGGCCGATCATCTTTTTGCACGGGTGGCCGTTGAATCATAAGATGTTTGAATATCAAATGAATGAGCTTCCGAAAAGGGGATTTCGTTTTATCGGCGTTGATTTACGGGGATATGGGCAATCTGACCGCCCTTGGGAAGGCTACGATTATGACACGATGGCCGATGATGTGAAAGCAGTCATTTATACGCTGCAGCTTGAGAATGCGATTCTTGCCGGTTTTTCAATGGGCGGCGCCATTGCAATCCGTTATATGGCAAGGCATGAAGGAGCCGATGTTGATAAGCTGATTTTACTGTCTGCGGCGGCCCCCGCGTTTACAAAACGCCCGGGTTATCCGTACGGGATGAGGAAGCAGGATATTGACGATATGATTGAATTGTTCAAAGCTGATCGGCCCAAAACACTGGCTGATTTAGGGAAACAGTTTTTTGAGAAAAAAGTGTCTCCAGAGCTTAGACAGTGGTTTCTCAATCTGATGCTGGAGGCCTCCTCCTACGGGACGATCCACTCGGGCATCGCATTAAGAGACGAAGATCTCAGAAAGGAACTTGCTGCAATCAAGGTGCCGACGCTGATCCTGCACGGGAGAAAGGATAGAATTGCGCCGTTTGATTTTGCGAAAGAATTGAAGCGCGGCATCAAACAGTCGGAATTGGTTCCGTTTGCAAACAGCGGGCACGGAGCATTTTATGAGGAAAAAGAGAAGATCAACAGTTTGATTGCGCAGTTCTCCAACTCATAAGAAAAAACCCGACATTGATCGGGTTTTTTATATAATTCCTCTGTTTTGCAGTGCGTTAATGATGAGATCAGCTCCATCGGAAATAGAGGTCTGGTCTGACTCAATGATGAAATCGGGTGAAAGCGGCGCTTCATACGGAGAATTGATCCCGGTGAAATGTTTGATCTCTCCGTTTCGCGCTTTTTTATAAAGCCCTTTTGGATCGCGCTGTTCACAAACATGCAGCGGGCACTTCACATAAATTTCGAAGAACTCACCTTTAGGAAAGAGCGCTCTAACCATGTCCCGATCCTCTCTGAATGGAGAAATAAAAGCCGTTAAAATCATTTGCCCGCTGTCGACAAACAGCTTCGCCACTTCTCCGATCCGGCGGATGTTTTCAATCCTGTCACCAGTCTGAAATCCAAGATCTTTGTTTAAGCCGTGGCGGATATTATCACCGTCAAGCACGTAGCTCTGAATGCCCTTGCGGTAAAGCTTTTCATCGACAGCATTGGCCAGCACCGATTTTCCGGAGCCGGACAAACCTGTAAACCAAAGGACGCAGCTTTTGTGTCCGTTTAAGGACTGTCTGTCAGACTTTGAGATGGCAGCGGGATGCCAAATGATGTTCGGATTGTGTGTCATTGCAATTCCCCGCTGTTTTGCTTGATGGCAACAGGCTGTTGGTGAAGTCCCTTGATCAGCACGGCTGCGACCTCAGGCCGGCTGAATTCTTTAGGCGGCTTTTTGCCTTGGCGGAGAAGCTCTCTCACTTTTGTGCCTGATAAGTGGATGTGGTCTCTCGGGCTGTGCGGACATGTTTTGGAGGTGCCCATGTTTCCGCATTTTCGGCAATAAAAGCTGTGCTCAAAAAACAGCGGCTTGATGCCCAGCTCTTCCTCTGTGAATGATTGAAAAATATTTTGGGCGTCGTATGTTCCATAGTAGCTGCCGACACCCGCGTGATCACGGCCTACAATAAAATGGGTGCAGCCGTAATTTTTTCGGACGAGCGCATGGAAAATCGCTTCCCGCGGACCTGCATAACGCATGGCGGCAGGGAAAACCGATAACATGACACGATCCTTTGGATAATAGTGATTAAGCAAAGCCTGGTAGCTCTCCATTCTGATATCGCTTGGGATATCGTCTGACTTTGTTTCTCCGACAAGTGGGTGAAGCAGCAGACCGTCGACCGTTTCTAACGCTGTTTTTTGAATGTATTCATGCGCTCTGTGAACAGGGTTCCTGGTTTGAAAGCCGACAATCGTCTTCCAGCCGAGTTTTTGAAAGGCCGCTCTTGTTTCAGCGGGCGTTGCATAAAACTGTTCGAAAGATTTGTCAGGCAGGCGGCTGACCGTGATAGGCCCTCCGATATAGTAATCCGGGCGCGCCAGCAATTTTTTTACGCCTGGGTGGGCAGGATCGTTTGTTTTAAAAACAGACAGTGCTTCTTGTGTTTTATCAGGCTGGTATATATCGGTGACTGTGATCATGCCGTAGGTAACACCGTCTTTCACAAGCTTGACGTGATCTCCGGCAGACAGCTGTCTTGCTGTTTTTTCTCCGACAGGCAGCGTAATCGGCAGGCTCCACGGCAAGCCGTTTGCCAGCCTCATCTCTTTCACAACGGAATGATAATCTTTTTCTCCCAAAAAACCTGTTAACGGGCTGTAGCCGCCGATCGCAATAAGCTCCAGATCACTCAGTGCAAGCTGATCCAGCTCTGCTTGGCACGCGCACCCTTCAAAATGGCATGCGGGATCACAGCGGTTGATTAATACCCCTCCGTGGGGTTCGTTTCCATTCAACGTGTTCAACCTCCATTTATACGTTTCCTTGTTTTCTTTTCTGCACTTAATGAAAGTTTGACATCAGCGCCTTAACATCATTTCGATTCTCACATCAAGAACCTGCCATCCGCTATTCTTGATGCAGGCCGCATTCTGTTTTCTCCCGTCCGGCCCATCTTCCAGCCCTCTCATCGTTCGGGTCCGAGGAAGGCAGTGTACACATTTCACAGCCTATGCTCGGATAATGTTGATCGTGCAGTTTGTTATAAGGCAAATTGTGCAGGCGGATGTACGTCCAAACGTCATCCCATGTCCAGTGGATAAGCGGGCAAATTTTGATGAGCTCAAACTTCTGGTCCAGGTTTACGTATTGAATATGCTTTCTCGTTGGTGACTGATCCCGGCGCAGTCCTGAAATCCAAGCTGTCATGCCGGACAGGTGCTTTTTGAGCGGTTCGATTTTCCGCAATTGGCAGCAGAGGTTCGGGTTATGCTTCCACAGCTCTCCGCCGTACTTCGTCCCCTGTTCTGTTAAGCTCAGCTCGGGTTCGAGCATCTGGATTGCAAATCCCGGATATCGCTCTTTGACGGTCTCGATCAGCTCATATGTTTCCTGAAAATGAAGCCCTGTATCCAAAAAGATGATGTGTGCATTTTTGTTGATTTTTGATATTAAGTCGAGAAGCACCATTCCTTCTGCGCCAAAGCTGCAGGCATACACAATCTTTTCTCCGTACGTTCGGTAAGCCCATTTCAACACATCGAGCTCATCGATCAATTGATCCGTTATCCGTTTGGACAGCATGTCGTTCCATGTGTCATATGTGATGGTTTCGTTCAATGTTTTCCCCCCGTTTGCATCTGCTTTTTTTATCTATTGATCGAGTTATAGGCAGACTATTCATTTTTTGCATAAAGGTTCAGGTTTTAGGTGCCGCGCCCGCCTAAAATGAGGTGCGGAACCATTAAGAGCCCGGCTGAATATGCTTTTTAGCAAAATGGTTTTATGCCCAAGGAGAGGTAGTATGCCGATTGCCATTTATCAGGGGCATCATCATTCGCTTGCCCCGGCGGACATTAACATCGTCATTGATGTCATCAGAGCCTTTACGGTCGCCCATTATGCGTTTATCGGCGGGGCGAAAGAGATTTTGTTGGTCCGGACAGCTGATGAAGCCTTTGCGCTGAAAGACACCTATCCGGATTATGTTTTGACGGGAGAGGAAAAGGGGGTCGGTATCAGCGGATTTGATTTAGATAATTCTCCAAAACGTATGGCTGGGCAGAATATGACGGATAAAAGCCTGATCCAGAAAACAACAAACGGCGTCACAGCAGCATTGGGGGCGCTGAACGCAAAGCATCTGTTCGTAACTGGATTTTCCAATGCCAAAACAACGGCACAGCATGTGAAAAAGCTCGTCGCAAACGATTGTGTCATAAACATAGTGGCTTCCCATCCATCCGGTGATGACGATATGGCATGTGCGGAGTATATCAAAGGCATCATTGAAGGGACAAATGTGGTAACGGCTGCGGAGGCGATTGAAAGAATAAAAGGCTCTTCTGTTGCGGAGAAGTTTTTTGACTGCCGCCAGCCATTGTTTGATTCGGAAGACATCGTTTACTGTACAAAAGAACTGACGGGCGATTTCGTGATGAAAGTGAAACAAGATGGAGAAGTTCCAACGATAGAGAGGGTCATAATATGAATGATTTTTCACTAGAATTGCCAGTGAGAACAAACAAGCCGAGAGAAACCGGGCAGTCCATTTTAATTGATAACGGCTATCCCTTGCAATTTTTCAAAGATGCGATAGCCGGAGCGTCCGACTATATTGATTTTGTGAAATTCGGCTGGGGCACATCATTACTTACGAAAGATCTTGAAGAAAAAATCAGCACACTGAAAGAACATGACATTACATTTTTCTTTGGCGGCACACTGTTTGAAAAGTACGTAAGCCAGAAAAAAGTGAATGAATTTCATCGGTACTGCACCTATTTCGGCTGTGAATATATTGAGATTTCAAACGGTACGCTCCCGATGACAAATAAAGAGAAAGCGGCTTTCATTGCCGATTTTTCTGATGAATTTCTTGTGCTCAGTGAGGTGGGCAGCAAGGATGCGGAATTAGCAAGCCGGCAAAGCTCTGAGGAATGGCTTGAATATATCGTTGAGGATATGGAAGCGGGCGCGGAAAAAGTGATTACAGAAGCCAGAGAAAGCGGAACGGGAGGGATCTGTTCCAGCAGCGGCGATGTCAGGTTTCAAATTGTTGACGACATCATTTCCTCGGATATTGATATCAACAGGCTGATTTTTGAAGCGCCTAACAAAACGCTTCAGCAAGGGTTTATTCAAAAAATCGGGCCGAATGTGAATCTGGCCAATATTCCATTTCATGATGCCATCGCGTTGGAAACGCTGCGTTTAGGGCTAAGATCCGATACCTTTTTTCTGTAAAATAGCGGCTGCGGGGCTCTCGTCGTGAAGAGAGCCTCTGCCTATTATTTTTTATGGCGGTACATAGGCGTGAGATAGGGAAGTGAGGTCAGGCGGATGTTGTAGATGAAGTCGATGACTCTTGTCGATATCACCTGGCATATGAGGGCTTGAATGACGATGCCCCAGTCAATAATAGACGCGGTGACCATAAAAATGATGCAATTCATGATGAGCAGGATCGTTCCAGGATTCCCGCCGCGGTAGATAGAAATCATCAGAGCAAGGGCTCCGAATCCTCCGTTCGAAATTTTATATTTGTATAAAAGTCCGATTCCGAGTCCCAATAACACTGCGCCGCTTGCCAGATCAAGCCACAGGTTAGATGTGATATCAGGAAAAACTGCATCAAAGATCAATACCGAGACAGAGGTGACGGTGATAGAAGCGAGGGTGCCGGTGAATGTTCTCATCTCCAGCCATTTTAAAGCGGTAAAAAGCATTGATACATTCACAGCCCACACTGAAAATCCGTGGGGGATTTGAAACAGATAATGCAATAGCACCGCAATACCTGCTGCACCGCCTGTCGGAATATCATGCGGAAATAAAAACAAGGACATGCCGAGTCCCTGTAGTACGCCGCCTACGACAATCATAAACGTAAGTTTTGCTTTCATCAGCAGTTCAGCCATTAAGTCATTTGCTCCTTTATGAAAAGACTTGTCCGCTGTTTTCATTTTATGAGGCTGTCCATTATTTATGTCTCAAAATAAAGAAATGGCCCAGCTTAATATGCTGAGCCATCCCACTTGTAGCGATTGACGATCTCCATATTGATCTCTGTTCCAATGCCTTTTCCTTTCGGGATGTGGGCCATTCCTTTTGAAGGCTGCAGGCTGACGAGATCTGTAAAAGGATTCTCCATGACGTCCCACTCGATCGGTTCAATGTGATCTTTCTTCATTTTAGACCATGGGGGCAGACAGGCTTGTGCAAATAAAGCATAGAGCCGTGAAAGCGATCCGTCATATGCGTGTGCGGATGCTCTGACGCCGAAATAACGCGCGAGCTGGAGGCAGTCCCGAAACTCATCAATTCCGTTGACATGCATGACATCGGGCTGAATGATATCCAAACAGCGCTGTGAAAGGAGAGGCACATATTGCGCCGGGCCTTTCATGTTTTCTCCGCCGGCAACAGGAACAGACAAACGGCTTCGAATCATAGCATAATCCTGCGGCTGATCAAAGGGCAAAGGCTCCTCAAGCCAGCCAATATTCGTCCATTCGGAGAAATAGCGCTCCCATTTAAAAGCCGCAGCGGCATCGTAGCTTTGGTTTGCGTCCAGAATCATCGTAATAGAGCTGCCTGCTGTATGCTGCAGCGCATTGATGTGCCGGACATCCTCTTTGAATGAAGTCCTGCCAATTTTGACTTTGATTTGCTCAAACCCTTTTTTCAACTGGGCTTCAACATTGGAGACTGAGCGGCTGATCCATTGCGGGGAGTCTGAGTACGATTGAAAAGACGCGTACACAGGAATCTCCTCTCTGTATCGCCCGCCCCATAATTCGCAAACCGAACAATCCGCAGCTTTGGCTGCAACCTCTGTCAGCGCCATGCTTACAGCGGAGGCCGCCCGCTGGTGCCATTTTTGAATCGTGCGCACTAATGACAGGCGGCTGCCAGCCTGTTTTCCTAATAGAAACGGGATGATCCGTTTCGTAAAACCGACATGGAGAGCAGGGAGCCAATCAACGCATTCTCCCCAGCCGTCTATCCCGCTTTCGGTGATAATCCTGATGAGATAACAAGTCCGATATCGTTTAAACCCATTGGCATCTCCGTATGGCTTTTCTAATCGGTGAAATAGCGGAAAGGTTTCAATCCGTACAATTTTCACACTGGGTGCTACCTTTCCTCAGCGGGCTGGAGTCGATTGCCAGCCATTTTAGGGTCTTCTTTTTCTTTTGTTTCTTCATTGTTTTGCTTCACATGGATGAGCATCATCACAAGAATCCCGACAACGAGAGTCAATCCCGCGATGCTTAAAAACATGCCGGGTCTAGACCATTGCATCAGGCGGCCGAAAATCGGAGGGCCGATTGCTACCCCTAAGAAGCGTACAGATCCGTACAGCGAGGTGACAAATCCCCGTCTTTCCTTGCCGACAGCCCCGGTAATGAAACTGTTCACACAAGGAAGGACAAGACCTGAGCCGATACTGCTCAGCACGAGAACACTGATAAAGAGGACAAGATTTTCAATGAATGACAGTGCCGCGTAAGATACGGTCATGAACGCCAATCCGAGTACGATCAGTTTTTTCATTAACGATTGCTTTTGCCCGATTTTGCTTCCTGTTGTATAAGACGTCACACACATAACCAAAAGTGGAATCGCTAAAATCAAGCCTTTTTTCACGCCGTCGGTGTCGTATGTTTTTTCAAGAACATCTGATAGGTAAAACAGGATGCCGAATAAAGTAAACAAACAGGTCGCACCGGCTAAATAAGCGGTAAACAGCCATCTGCCTTCATGTTTAAAAACACTTAACAGCCCTTTCGCATATTTTCCGATAGGTGGCGGTTCTTTTTCCTTTTTCTTCTCTTTAATAAAAATCCAAGTCAGTACGATCGAAATGATACAAAACACAGGAAAGGCAAAAAACGCGCCATACCAGACAAGCAGGGCGATCAGCGAGCCAATGATCGGCGATAGCACTTTCCCCATGCCGTTTGAAGCTTCAACAAGGCCGAGCACCTTGCTCTCCTGGGCGCCTTTAAACAGATCTCCCGTCAGTGCCATGGCAATTGGGCCGGTTCCGGCTGCCCCGATTCCCTGTAACGCTCGTCCTGCCATGACCCAAGGGTAGGCATTGTCAAAAAAACCTGCCGCAAACCCGGCTAACAAACCACCGGCACCATACAAAATTAAGCAGGGAATAATGATGACTTTCCTTGAGAATCGGTCTGCGAGATAACCGACAATCGGAATCGCAAATGCTGCAATCAAGGAAAATACTGTGATCACGAGACTGACTTGAAATTGTGATAAATGAAGTTCAGATTTCATTTTTGGCAAAATCGGAATAAGCATCGAGTTTCCTAGGGTTAATATTAAAGGGATTGAACCGATTGCTACAATCGTCATTCCGTTATTTTGTTTTGATGATTCCATCTCAGAGCACACTCCTTTTCTTCTGCTTAGAATGTCCCTGATGGCTTCGTTTATTCAGCGAGCAGACAGCAAAAAACCGAACAGAAGATACCTGTTCGGGAAAAAAGAGGGTTAACCGAGAGCCTGTGAAATCAAAGCATATAAGTGTCCATTTTGAATAGGCGCTTTTTTCTGATAGAACAACAGCGGAGGTTCATCATCTTTATGAAATCCCATTTCTATCAGGCTGTCATGCAGAGACGTGTGTTCACCCGGTATATCGATTCGCATCGGACCTTGTTTGCCGGCCGCCAGCCTGTTGATTAATTGTGCAGCAACGTCTGATGATGGAGCGATAATGGGGCCGAATTTCAAATGGGCCGGTGTTTGTACAGATAGTCCGTACCCAATGAACTGTCCGTCATGATTTCTGGCGATGACACATTCGCATGAAGTGGAAATAAGCTGCTGCAAAAGGTTTGATCGATCTCCTCCAAAGGCGGCCAGATCTGCCGTCGCTAAGTCTTGAAAGTCTTGTTCTCTAAAGGATGACAGTTCAGCGTCAAGCTGTTTTGTATAAGGTTGAAAACTGTGACAGCTGTACTTTCGCACTGTTCCTGCCGTATGAAAGCCTGCTTTTTCATAAAGCGGCAAACCTTCTTTTGTGGCGCAAAGCCTGATGGCGGTGTTTTCATCCGTTTGGGTGATACAGGCGTTTACCATACGCCGGCCTAGACCGAGCCGTTGATATTCTTTGTCCACGATCACGAGGCCGATAGAAGCAAGACGGCCAAACAAAAACAAGCCGATGCAGGAAATAATATCACCGCTGACATTTTGATAGCCGAAAAAGCGTCCTTGCTGGACAAGCAGTGCCAGCTCTTGTTCGCCGTAATCCGGCCACCCGGCTTGCCTGCAAAGCCGCAATAGACTAGGGATATGTTCTTCATGAAGCTTAATCAGCTCATCGATTACCCTCATACAGATCACCTGCTTGTTTCGAGTTTTTTATACATGATGATATGTGTGCCTATGCCGGGAATCTCAAACGGTTCACCGAGTTCTTCCCAGCCAAGCTTTGAATAGTAGCCTTTCACATGGCTTCTGGCATTGCACCAGACTGCCTGAACGCCGTTCTTTGCCAGTTTCTGCTCCGCGTGTTTGATCAGCGTGCTCCCGCCTTTTTGATCACGATATCCTTCAAGCGTTGCCATGCCTCTCAGCCGATATGCTGGGGATTCTGTTACTAATGGCTGAATTTGCGGGGAAAAAGAAGCGATGCTGATCAGCTTTCCTTCAAAAAACGCGCCGAGATGAAAGGAGCCTTTTGCATGATCCTCTTCATATTTGCATTGTTCAATGGATTGATGGGGACGCAGAATGCGGTGCCGAATTTCATATGTATCTTCCGCGGAAATGGTTTTGACTTCGAGCATAATGTTCCTCCTCATGACTGTTTTTCTATATCGTAACACGAATCCCGTTGAAAAAGACCGCCCGATTGGATCAGACAGTCTTTTAAGGGATTAATGCAAAAAGATATTTTGGCGCTGCTCATCTTTTTGCTGAATATATGAAGTGAGCTCAGCGGTTAAGTCAGATCTGAGGAAAGGCGTTATCAAGTAGATGCCGTTAAACAGCTCGCATGCCGTATCCAGCAGGGAGCGTGCAATTGCAAGGCCTTCCGCCTTTTGCTTTTCTTTATCTTCACCGGCATGGGCCATTTTTTCGCGAATCGTATCAGACAGCTTAATGCCGGGAATTTCATTATGGATGAATTCGGCATTCCGGCTGCTTGTCAGCGGCATGATGCCGATATAGATCGGCGTCTTCAGATGTTTTGTTTCGTTATGGATATCGACAAGCTGCTGCTCGGAATAGACAGGCTGAGAAACAAAATAATCTGCGCCGCAATCTATTTTTTTCTCAAGCCGTTTTACCGCTTTATCCAGATGGCGGACGTTAGGATTAAATGCGGCGGCAACTGAGAAATTCGTTTTCTTGCCGAGCGGTTTTCCAGACAGAGACAGACCTTCATTGAATTGTTTGATCAGCCTGATTAAATCAAAAGATGTTAAATCATATACAGACGTCGCACCAGGAAAATCCCCGATTTTAGAAGGGTCACCTGTAATAGCAAGTACGTCATTCAGCCCTAACGTATCAAGGCCCATTAAATGTGACTGTAAGCCGATAATGTTACGGTCACGGCACGTAATATGGACAAGGGAACGCATATCGAGCTGCTGCTTGACAAGGGCGCCGCAGGCAACATTGCTGATCCGCGGGGTCGCCAAAGAATTGTCGGCGAGTGTCAGGGCATCGATTCCCGCTTCTTTTAATTCAGCAGCAGCGGACAGAAATTTGTCAAAGCTTAGTTTTTTCGGCGGGTCCAGCTCTACGATAATAGAGCGTTTTTTCGCTGCGATCTCATCCAGGCCGGGCTCGGTTCGCTCGTGATGAACAGAAATGAATTCTTTCGCCCGGGTTTTGACTTCTTTTTCCGTAATCGGAGCCAGCCCGCCAACCGCTTCCGCCATCGCCCTGATGTGATTCGGCGTTGTGCCGCAGCAGCCGCCGATAATCCGCGCACCTTGCTTACGGAATTCTGACGCGCTGTTTTGAAAATACGTGTCGTCTGTTTCATAGACGAGCCGTCCCTCTTCAAGCGAAGGAAGACTGCTGTTCGGATAAACGGATAAGAATACGTCATCAAAAATCGGCACTTCGCTTAGCGCTTCAATCATGTGATAAGGGCCGAGGCGGCAGTTAATGCCGACAATATCAGCTCCGAGATCCGCAATCGAGCGCAATGCGTCAGAAAGCGGCGTTCCGTCCTGCAATACGCCTTGCTCGTGCATGGAGACATTGAGCATAATCGGAAGATCAGTCTCTTTGCGCGCGATTTTCAGCACTTCACGGGCTTCTTCCAAATCATAATACGTTTCTAACAGCAAGCCATCCGGCTCTTCATGCAGCAGCAGATACAGCTGCTCGCGGAAGCTGCGCTTAATTTCGTCAAGACTGTATGCGTTTTTATTAAATGTGCGTATGCCGCCCATCGTTCCAAGCACGTATGCATCGCCTGCTGAAGCCCGCGCGATCTTTACGGCCTCCTGATTCATTTTTTTGATGTCATCCTCAAGCCCGTGTCTGGATAATTTAATATAGTTGGCCCCGTACGTATTCGTTTGAATAATGTTGGCTCCCGCTTCAACGTACGCTTTATGTATGCGCTGAATTTCCTCCGGCTTTGAAATATTGAGCTCCTCAAAACACCTGTCAATGCCATAGGAGTAGAGGAGCGTCCCCATGGCGCCGTCACCGATTAACACCTGTCTTTGCAAATCTTCTAAAAGTCCCATTGTCTGCCTCCTTTATTCACATCAGCAAGGAAAAAAGAGAAATAAAAAAAGTCCTCTTAAGAAGAAGACTTTGTCAGTGATTTTGTCTCTTCTTATCTTCCAAGCTGTTCGAGCTTGCTGGATTTAGCACCTTGGTCATGGCTGATCGCCATTACACCGGTTGCTGAAGCTTCGTCGGGCCAGTCCCTCTGCTTCTCTTGATAAGAACGGATATGAAATTTTCGTGTCAGGAAGTGCCAAAAGATACCTGGCGTTTTTCCCTTTCTCCAAATTTACCGAAAATAAAGACAATAATCAATAGGAATCAGAAAATTTATCTGAAATTTATAAATTGAACGTCAATTGGCAGATCTGCTCCCCGCACAGCTGAGATAATCTGCTGCAGGTCATCTTTGTTTTTTCCGGTGACACGCACTTGATCATCCTGCACCTGAGACTTTACTTTCAGTCCGGAGTTTTTGATGATCGTATTGATTTTTTTTGCGTTGTCCTTGTCAATGCCTTGAACAAGCTTTGCACGCTGGCGTACCGTTCCGCCTGACGCGTTTTCAACCTTGCCGTACTCAATGTTTTTTGTCGGTACGTTTCGTTTAATCAATTTGCTGACCAGCACATCTTTCAGCTGGCTTAATTTGAATTCGTCATCGGAAACGAGGATAAGCTCCTCTTTATCTAAAGAAATGTCGCTTTTGCTGCCTTTAAAGTCATATCGGGTACTGATTTCCTTCAGTGCAATTTGGATTGCGTTTTGCACTTCAGGCAATTCCACCTTGGATACAATATCAAATGAACTTTCTTTTGCCATATGAAAACCTCCATAACATTTAACTTATGTGTTGATTATAGTAGAATAAAGAGAAACTTCCAACAGAACAAAGAATCAATTTGTGATGATTGGAAAAAATGTTAACAAAATCCGCAGAGAATAAGCGGAACAGGAAGGACGATAGCATGAGACCAGGGCAGCAATTAACCTTGAGTATAGATCACCAAACCGACTTCGGTTACTTTTTAACCGATGGGGAAGATACGATTCTCTTACATAACAGTGAAATGACTGAGGATATCGAGGACAGAGACGAAGTAGAAGTCTTTATATACGTCGACCAGCAGGAAAGGCTTGCGGCCACGATGAAAATTCCGGTCATCAGCGCGGATGAATATGGCTGGGTTGAAGTGGTGGATAAAGTGGAGGATATGGGCGTTTTCGTTGATGTCGGTTTATCGAAGGACGCACTAGTCGCAACTGAGCATTTGCCGCCGTACGAAGATGTCTGGCCGCAAAAAGGGGACAAACTTTACTGTATGCTGAAGGTGACGAACCGGGGGCGCATGTTTGCGAAACCAGCGCCGGAAGATATCATCAGCGAACTGTTTACCGACGCTTCAGAAGATCTGATGAATAAAGAGCTGACAGGTACGGTGTACAGGCTGATCGCATCGGGTTCATTCGTGATCACGGATGACGGTATCCGCTGTTTTATTCACCCGTCAGAAAGAAAAGAGGAGCCAAGACTGGGTTCAAGAGTCACAGGCCGGGTGATTCAAGTGAAAGAAGACGGTTCAGTCAACTTGTCGCTGCTTCCAAGAAAACAGGATGCAATGTCAGTTGATGCTGAGTGCATTCTAACGTATATGAGAATGAGAAACGGTGCCATGCCGTACAGTGACAAAAGCCAGCCTGACGATATCAGAGAACGTTTTAATATGAGCAAAGCCGCCTTTAAACGCGCGCTGGGCCATTTGATGAAAAACGGAAAAGTGTATCAGGAAAATGGATGGACATACGAGAAAAAATAGCATGAAAATGGCTCGCCTGCAGCAGACTGCGGAGCGAGCCGTTTTTTTATGTCTAGTTTAATTCATCAACCAGTGTTCTGATTGCCATTTCGCGATCCACATTGTCTGAAATCGCTATCGGCGTAATATCAATGGCGAGAATGATCAGAATCAGGGCACCGGCTGCAGCAACATAGGAAACATAATAGAAATAGTTAGCGGTATCAACAGTGTTGACAAGCTCGGCCTGAACTCTGGATGTATCATCCTTAGAAGCGGCGATTTCCTTTGCAGCTTCTACTTTTTCTTCAACGATTTGACCTGCTTTTTTCAGCAGTTCATCCACTTTCAATGCATCTTTGCTGTAAACAGCTTTCTTCAGGTTATCAAAAAAGTCAGCATCCTCTTTTTTAATATCAGCGACAACCTGATTGGCAAAAGCCTTTGCCTGTTTTGTGTTGAGTTTGTCTGTCATCGCTTTATTAAAGACCTCTGGAAGCTGTTTGCCAACTTCCCCTTGGGCAAACACAAAGCCTTTAAAAATTTCCTCACCTGAATACTCAAGCTGCTTTGCCTGTGCCACACTTTCTTGCTGCTTCACCAAAAACACAGTCGTCACCAATACAACCGACAAAAATACTAGAAACGCCTTCTTCAAACTGAAACCTCTCCCTTCTTGTGTTTTTTATTCCACAACAGTCTGCGAATATATGTAAATTGAATCGTGGAATCGATAGGAGTGAGATACAATATCAAAATGCCGGCCATGATAATCGAAAAACTGATGAGGCCCAGCATGACTGCAAAAATCTCATGCATAAAAACAGCGATGATCAAAATCAATCTCCAATGCTTCTTCGGCGCAAACAGCGCCGCGAAGATGACAATTTGAACCAGCAGCGTCCCCCATGTCGGAATCACCACGAACGGACTTGTTACAATTGGCTTCGTTAACGCCTGAAAAAAGCCGTTGAAGCCTATGGTTTTTTCCTGGGCGAAATAATAGACGGCCGTTCCGTCCACCCATTCCTGCTGAGACAGCTTAGCGACGGTAGAGTGAAAATAAAGCACCGCCACTTGGATTCTGATCACAAAATAAGAAATAAAAGCTGTTATTTTTCCAAGTGTTCTTTTGCCCTCTATAGGTCTCGTACTCCAATGCCATTTTCTCGGATCGGTCAGCGTGATGGGAAGCAATAAAAAGGTAATGACGGCTGCTGCCTGCTCGCCTCCGTCGATGACGATCAGCGATGACTGCAGGCTGTAACTGACATACCAATGCAGAACCCCGGTGATTCTGGGGCGCCAGCCAATGACAACAAGCACCAGAATGGCAATGCAGACCCATCTGAAAAGATTTAACATCATATAGTTATTTTCGCCGAGGCAAAAGAGACTGAGATTCATTTTACAAGCTGGATAGCTGCTGATCCCGCTGGCTGGCTTCATAATGAGGCTCGGGTGATTGATGAGCAGCGTCAGCAGGCTGGATAGCGCAATGATGCTTCGCGCGAGGCCGTATACATTTGTCCACGGGTTTCTTTCGTCCCATCTGGTGATGGTCTGTTTTATGTTTTCGAGCATGAGATCACAACCTTGACTATGCTTTTTACCTGATAAGACGAAGGGGTGTATTTAGAATAGCTCCAAGGAACAATATCCTCTTTCGTCAAATAGTAGCTTCCACAAAGCAGCGGGCGGGGAGCGGGTGTTTTTAATTGCACGGTTTTGGCTTTGCTTTTGCATGCGCCGAGGTCCTTTTCTTTACATGCTGTCCACTGTTCCTTGCCGACTTGGCTGTAGATCACGCCCATTTCAACGCCTTGTGACCGCCCATACCGATACAGGCCAAATAGGTTGTCAGCCCTCATATTGGGCCATCTGACCTTGGTGCTGGCATTTTCAGCCTCATATAAGCCGATTGCAGTATCACGCGGATTTTTGCTAAAAAAGCCCCAGCCCTGAGGGAGGATGCTGGACATGAGAAATTTGGAGTCCTTTGTCAGCGGAATCGGGGTTGTCCCTAAGCTGCCAATAATAGAAAACAGAAATAGCGAACCCCAAAGGATTGAAAAAATGAAAAAAAATGATATCGATTTCTGCATTCGACTGCTCCTTTTAACCTGAAGAATCGTTTTTACACTTTTCATAATATAAAAACATTTATGTAATAAAAAGGTTAAAAAGTATGAGAAATCCCATTTTTGTTAAAAGAAAAAACAGGACATTTTACACTGCTATATGTGATTGATATATAGTGGTTTTTTCGATATATTTAAACCATGAAAACGAATCAAGTTAATGACCGCTGGATTGTTCAATTTCGAAAAGGGATTTTCGAGCTGGCCATCCTATCCCTTCTGCGTTCTAAACCGATGTACGGTTATGAGCTGACGTCATCCTTAAAAACCACCTCGGCGCTGGCTATTTCAGAGGGAGCGATTTATCCGATTCTGAAACGTATGACCGAGAAGGGATGGATCGAATTTTTTTGGGAAGATTCACTGGACGGCCCGAAAAGAAAGTATTACAAAATGACGCAAAAAGGAGAAGAAATGTTAAAAGAACGGCTGGAGAAATACCTGGAAACCCATCAAGCCTTACTGTCTTTATCGGGGGATTTGCTATGAATGGACAGCTTATCATTGACCGATACATGGAGGAACTAAATGCAGAGCTGGCGAATATGCCTGATGTAGAGAGAGAAAACGCTATCGACGAATTAAAGGGGCATATCACCGCTTTCGTTCAAGACAGAATCAAAGCCGGCCTTAGTGAAGAGGAACTGCAGGAAGCTGTTGAATCTGAATTTTCTCATCCGAAGGAGCTTGCCGAATTGATGATGGGTGATGGGGGAGAGACGAAAAGGAGGAGGTCTTTATTGGGCAAAAGCTGGCTTTCGGTCCTTCTCATTGTCACGATTATCGCCCTGCCGCTGCTGCCGTCCGACTTCAGACAGCTGCCGCTGGCTGTTTATTTAATGGTGCTCGCCGGATATGTATGGAAGCGAAAAAAATTGATGATGTTTGCAGGTGTCAGAAAAAACAAAATGCGCTCTCAAAAGGAGATTGTTACGATTTCGCGAGTCGGTGCGGTTTATCTGCTGTTTTTAGCAGTGCTGCTTCTTTTGAGCCCGTTCCTCAATGCGCTTGTCGTCCTGCTGCTGATTGCAGTAAGCTGCGCCGCTTTTTTTCTTTTTCTTAACATCAAGTAATCTTGTAGGAGGCTGTAAGATGGAAATCAGCATCAATTATCTATTAATTGTCATCGCGCTTTTATTCTTTGTGGTTGCCTATTTTGTCGGAATCAAAAAACAAACCTGGATGCTGGCTGGGTTTAACGAGGCGCGTATACGGGATAAAGACCGGCTGGCCAGAATAGCAGGCTACTTTTTCTTGAATTCCGGTTTGTTCATTTTGCTGAATAGTTTTATCTCATTTCAAGGTCAGGAGCAGCTCATACCTCCGCTTATACTGGCATATGGAGCAGGGGTTATTATTTATGTCAATAAAAAATTAGTAGAGTAGAAAAAGAAGGGCAGAGCGAAATATCTCCGCCCTTCTTTTTTGGGAAAATAAGAACGAAGCACCACATACAAGTTTTTGTATTTTTGATAGGATGAAGAAAAATGGTAGATTCCAAAATAGGAAGGATGTGGTGTTTTGCGCAACCTGACCAAGACATCTCTATTACTGGCCGGCTTATGCACAGCGGCCCAAATGGTTTTTGTAACACATGCCTCAGCTGAAGAAAGCATCGAATACGACCATACGTATCAAACCCCTTCATACATCATCGAAAAGTCATCGCAGAAGCCGGTACAAAACACAACCCAGAAAGAATCGCTATTTTCCTATCTTGACAAGCATCAAACGCAGTTTAAGCTCAAAGGGAATGCGAACAGCCATTTTCGCGTTTCGAAAACCATAAAGGATCCAAAGACAAAACAAACGTTTTTTAAATTAACGGAGGTTTACAAAGGAATTCCGATTTACGGCTTTGAACAAGCGGTCGCGATGAAGGAAAACAAACAAGTGAAAAGTTTCTTTGGAAAGGTGCATCCGCAAATCAAGGACGTCTCCGTCACACCGTCTATTTCTGAGAAAAAAGCAATACATACAGCAAGGCGTGAGCTCGAGGCTTCCATTGGAAAAATCGAATATCTTGATGGGGAACCAAAAGGCGAATTATATATCTATCCACACGACGGTGAATATGATCTCGCCTACCTTGTGAGACTCTCGACATCTGAACCTGAGCCTGGCTATTGGCATTATTTCATCGATGCCAAAAACGGAAAGGTCATCGAGTCCTTTAATGCCATTCATGAAGCGGCAGGTACAGGAATCGGCGTGTCAGGTGATGAAAAAAGCTTTGACGTCACAGAACAAAATGGGCGCTTTTATTTGGCTGACGAAACAAGGGGAAAAGGGATCAATACATTTGACGCGAAGAACCTGAACGAAACCTTGTTTACGCTTTTGTCTCAACTGATTGGGTATACGGGCAAAGAAATAGTCAGCGGCACGTCCGTATTTAATGAACCTGCGGCTGTAGACGCACACGCAAATGCGCAAGCCGTTTACGATTATTACAGCAAGACATTTGGCCGTGATTCTTTTGATCAAAACGGAGCAAGGATTACGTCTACCGTGCATGTCGGCAAACAATGGAACAATGCTGCGTGGAACGGTGTCCAGATGGTATACGGGGATGGAGACGGTTCGAAATTTAAGCCGCTGTCTGGATCGCTCGACATTGTCGCGCATGAAATCACACACGCAGTCACACAGTATTCCGCCGGTCTTTTATATCAAGGAGAACCCGGTGCATTAAATGAGTCCATTTCTGACATTATGGGCGCGATGGCTGACCGTGATGATTGGGAGATCGGCGAAGATGTCTATACTCCTGGTATTGCAGGAGATTCATTGCGGTCATTGGAGGACCCATCTAAGCAGGGAAATCCAGATCATTACTCGAACCGCTACACAGGAACAGAGGATTATGGCGGAGTCCATATCAATTCGTCCATTCACAATAAAGCAGCTTATCTTCTTGCAGAAGGAGGCGTGCACCACGGTGTACAGGTTGAAGGGATTGGGCGTGAAGCAAGTGAACAAATTTACTATCGGGCTTTAACATATTATGTAACGGCATCTACAGATTTCAGCATGATGAAGCAAGCGGCGATTGAAGCTGCCAATGATTTATACGGTGAAGGCTCGAAGCAATCAGCTTCAGTCGAAAAGGCGTATGAGGCTGTCGGCATTCTATGAGCAAACAAAAACAGTCAGGACACAGAGTCTGACTGTTTTTGTTTGCTCATTTTCTTAAAAAGAATATCGCCAATGTACCTGGACCGGCATGCGAGCCGATTGCTGAACTGATTGGATGCATAATGATTTCTTTCGGCTTGAACGCTTCCTCAATCAGGTGTTTCATGTCCGTGGCTTTTTCTTTGTTCGCGGCGTAGCTGATCCCGACGGTTTGATCGCTCCAATCATTCCCGCGCTCTTTCATAAGCTCGATGATCCGTTTGAAAAGTTTCTTCTGTCCGCGGATTTTTTCCAGAGGCACAAGCTTGCCGTCCTCCATCTGAAGCAGCGGTTTAATATTCAACAGGCCGCCGACAAAAGCGGACGTTTTAGATATCCGGCCGCCCCTCGCGAGATATGTTAAATCATCAACGGTAAAAATGTGTTCAAGCTGGCTGCAAAAGTTCTTTACAGACGTTTCAATTTCTTGTATTGTATTCCCGTTGATACAGAGATCGGCAGCATGCTGGACAGCCAGACCGTATCCTAATGAAGCGCATTTGGAATCAATGACCCGCAAATCGAAATCGGGGAATTCCTCCTTCACTTCATTGGCGATCATTACAGCTGTCTGATACGTGCCGGAGAGACCTGAGGAAAAGGCAATGTAAAGAGCGGGATCACCTGTTTCGGCATATTGCAAAAACACATTTTTAATCGTTTGCGGTGAGGCTTGGGACGTCTTAGGTGTTTCTCCATTTTGCATCGCTTCAAATATTTGATCCGCATGAATTGTGACTGCATCTTCGAATTCTTTATCGCCGAGAGAAACCCTGAGCGGAATAAAGCCAATGCCTTTTTCTTCAAAATAAGAACGAGGCAAATCAGTGGCGCTGTCAGCGATGAGATGAACTGTCATATTGCTTCCCTTCTTTCCGTTATCGCTCGTTATCATGAGAGTTAAGCCAACTATATCATATTAATTTGCCAAAATCGTGTTCAAATATTTGTTTTAAGGGAAAACATAATAAAGAAGAAAGAGCGGAGGAACATGCCATGGTACTAGATCAAACAAAAAAATTACTCATTGTCATCATCGGCGCTTTACTCAATGCTGCCGGGCTGAACTTATTTTTGATACCTGCAGATGTATATGCCAGCGGATTTACAGGTGTTGCCCAGCTTTTATCAAGCGTCGTTGATCAATATGCCCCCTTTTACATATCGACGGGAACGCTCTTGTTCCTCTTAAACATTCCGGTCGGTATTTTAGGATGGCTGAAGGTCGGCAAATCGTTTACAGTGTACAGCATTTTAAGTGTCGCACTCACTACTCTGTTTATGGGGATCCTGCCGGAAACAAGCCTGTCACATGACATTTTGCTGAACGCGGTGTTCGGCGGCGTCATTTCCGCAGTCGGTATCGGCTTAACATTAAAATACGGAGCTTCGACAGGCGGGCTTGATATCGTCGCCATGGTGCTTGCAAAGTGGAAGGATAAACCCGTCGGCACGTATTTCTTCATTCTGAACGGGATTATCATCTTGACGGCAGGATTATTGCAAGGTTGGGAGAAAGCATTATATACCCTGGTTACGCTGTATGTGACAACAAGGGTGATCGACGCCATTCACACTCGCCACATGAAGCTCACGGCAATGATCGTGACGAAAAAGGCGGACGAAATCAAGGAAGCCATTTACGGAAAAATGGTGCGCGGCATCACAACTGTTCCGGCAAAAGGAGCTTTTACGAACGAACAGAAAGAAATGATGATTATCGTCATCACTAGGTATGAACTGTACGATTTAGAAAAGATCGTCAAAGAAGTTGATCCGAAAGCATTTACGAACATTGTTCAAACGACAGGGATTTTTGGTTTCTTTAGAAAAGACTGACGAAAGCAGGTGGAAGTCGTGAAACGGCTGCTTGTGATGCTCCTCCCCGTGCTGCTTTTGATAGGCTGCGGGAAAGATGAGCAGACAGAACCCGATAAGGAGGTATCAGGCGGAATGGAGAATCAAGAGGTTGTTTTATCTATTGACGCAATTCAGGAGCCTGAACAAATCAAGTTTAACATGTCGCTGAAGAACCAAAGCGAACGTGCTATTGAGTTTCAATTCAGCACAGGGCAAAAATTTGAACTTGTCGTGTATGATTCTGAGCACAAAGAAAGATACCGTTATTCGAAAGACAAAATGTTTACGCAGGCTTTTCAAAACCTGACGCTTGAATCTGGAGAAACATATGATTTCTCTGATGTGTGGAAGGAAGTCCCTGAGCCCGGAACCTATGAGGTAAAGGTGACATTTAAGGGCAGGGCGGAAAATCTCAAGCAGGTTCAGGCTGTTCAGCAGTTTGAAGTCAAATAAGAGGCTATGGCGAGTCGCCATAGCCTTTTTTTATTGGAGTTTGTCCAGCTGATTTTGAAATTGATGCAGCTGTTGACGTTCCGCATCTGTCGAATTGGCATACGCAGAAGATACAGCATTTTTGGCTCTCAGAATCGCTTGCTCCTGATCGCCTTCCTCAAAGCCGTTTGTCACCATGACCGCCTGTTGAACAAATGATTTTGCCTGCTGAAACAGTTCATTTCTCATTTAATATTCAACCTGGCTTTCGGCCGAGTCTCGTGCCGCGGCATGCTGGTGAGCTTCTTCTAAAGTAGACCGATATGGAAATCTTGCGGCGTGTAGCCCGATGGAGTCTTTACCCTGCTGAATAAACCTTCTGGATTTGCTTCGTTTACCCATTTTGAGACTGCCCCCTTCCATACTTTGACGAGATGAGTCGTCTTCAATAGTATGGTGGGGCAAAGTAAGGTTTATGAGTGGGAAAAATTAATACGGACCTTCCTTTAAAGTGAGAAATATTCTTTCAAAAACCTTGCAACGCCGTCCTCTTCATTTGTAGCCGTTGTTCGGTTGGCAATCTGCTTGACCGCGTCAATTCCATTTCCCATTGCAACGCCACAGCCTGCAAATTCAAGCATTTCCAAATCGTTATCCTCATCCCCGAAAGCAATGATCCGCTCCCTCGGCACGCCGTAATAATCGCTGATTTTCTGCAGGCCGACCGCTTTATTCATGCCGCTTTTGATAATTTCAATGACATGCCACGGTGCGGCCCATCTTCTATGGTCGATTACCTCGGCATGCACATCCGATAAATATGAGCGTATTGCCGGCACATCCTCTTCTTTTGCATGTATGAGTACAGAAGTCACATCTTCACCAAGATTTTCCCGCAAGTCTCCGACCGTTACATTTGTTGTGTTCATGTTAAAGGCATCTATCAGGTGCTCATCATGGTAATGAAAGTATACGTCGTCAATCACTTCAGCAAGCACGTTATGTACGTTGTAGCTCTCGCTGATATCCACGAGCTGTTTGACAACATCAAGCGGCAGTGACGTATGATACCGTCCCCAGCTGTCGTCTTGCGGATGATGGACAAATGCTCCGTTAAAATTGACAATTGGCGTTGTCAGCTCCATCTGCTGGTAGTACATGGAACTTGAACGATACGGACGGCCTGTTGAGATGCAGACATAATGCCCGTCATCTTTTAGACGCTGTATCGTCTGAAGGGTGTTTTCAGATATGGTTTTATCATCCTTTAATAATGTTCCATCTAAATCTAATGCGATTAAATAGGGTTTTGTCTCCATGAAAAGCTCCTTTAACCTTAGATTTTGCTTGTTTTTCCTTACTTACAGTGTAGCTTTTTACCATCTTTATTGTCTACATGTTACACTTATGATTATGGTTATCCTAAGGAGGGGCACATTGTGATACAAATTGAGAATCAAACCGTTTCCGGTATTCCGTTTTTACATATTGTAAAGGAAGAGAACAGGCACCGCGCTGTTCCTCTCGTATTCTTTATCCATGGTTTTACAAGCGCGAAGGAACACAACCTTCATATTGCTTACCTGCTTGCGGAGAAGGGCTTCAGAGCCGTTCTGCCGGAGGCTCTGCACCATGGGGAACGGGGAGAAGAAATGGCTGTCGAAGAGCTGGCGGGCCATTTTTGGGACATCGTCCTAAACGAGATTGAAGAGATCGGCGTGCTTAAAAACCATTTTGAAAAAGTAGGCCTGGTAGACGGCGGCCGCATCGGTCTCGCAGGCACGTCAATGGGCGGCATCACAACGCTTGGCGCTTTGACTGCATATGATTGGATAAAAGCCGGCGTCAGCCTGATGGGAAGCCCCAATTACGTGGAGCTGTTTCAGCAGCAGATTGACCATATTCAATCTCAGGGCATTGAAATCGATGTGCCGGAAGAGAAGGTACAGCAGCTGATGAAACGTCTCGAGTTGCGGGATCTCAGCCTTCAGCCGGAGAAACTGCAACAGCGCCCGCTTTTATTTTGGCACGGCGCAAAAGATAAAGTTGTGCCTTACGCGCCGACCCGGAAATTTTATGACACGATTAAATCCCATTACAGCGAGCAGCCGGAACGCCTGCAATTTATCGGAGATGAAAACGCTGACCATAAAGTCCCGCGGGCAGCTGTGTTAAAAACGATTGAATGGTTTGAAACGTACTTATAAAGCACTAAGTTATTAACAAGAGCTGAATTTACGTTATACTGTAGAAAAAAGGAGTGAGGGAACGTGGAAGAAGCATTAAAAGAAAACATCATGGGCGCCCTGGAACAGGTTGTCGATCCTGAGCTTGGCGTTGATATCGTGAACCTCGGCTTGGTATATGACGTTGATATGGATGAAGATGGCTTGACGCACATCACCATGACGCTAACATCAATGGGATGCCCTTTAGCGCCGATTATCGTGGATGAGGTGAAAAAAGCATTAGCGGACCTTCCTGAAGTGAAAGACACAGAGGTTCACATTGTATGGAATCCGCCTTGGACTAGGGATAAAATGTCCAGATACGCAAAAATTGCGCTTGGCATTCAATAAAACAAAAAAGGACAGCCTGACATGTGAGGCTGTCCTTTTTTACAGCTGAAAGGAGTGAAAGGAAATGATGTACCTGCTGGCAGTTTTATGCCCGCCGCTTGCTGTTTTGTTTTCGGGAAAACCGTTTCAGGCCTTGCTGAATCTCATATTGACCTGTATCTTTTGGCTGCCGGGCGCGATTCACGCCTGCTTTATCGTCGCCGACCGCCGTGCCGAAAAACGGGCAAGAAGATAATTTGGAAAAATGAGGACGCAGTCATGGTATAATGGTCATAAAAACAGCAGGGAGAGCACTATGAAAAAGAAATTGCTTGCATTCGCGCTTTGTACTGGCGCGTATGCGGCCCTGTTTGCGTACTCTGTGAACTCAGAGCAAAAAACAGCCACAAGCGAGATGACGGATGTCAGCCGCCTGATGCCTGTAAAAATAAAGCAGACAGTGAAAGGGCAGGAAGAGGAAACGCTCATTGACACAGTCAAAGAGGCAAATCGAAAAAACATAAAAATTTCAATCGCCGGGGCCCAGCACTCCATGGGCGGCCATACATATTATGAGGACGGCATCGTTCTCGACATGACGGGCTACAACAAAATCCTGTCACTCGATCAAGAGAAGAAAACCATCAGGGTGCAAAGCGGTGCAACGTGGAATGATATCCAGAAATACGTGAATCCATACGGACTCGCGGTAAAAGTCATGCAGTCACAAAACATTTTTACAATCGGCGGATCTCTCAGTGCAAATGCACACGGACGTGATATTCGCTACGGCTCGCTGATTGATACAGTCAAATCATTCCGGCTTTTAAAAGCTGACGGGACGATTATCACTGTCACTCCAAAAGATGATTTGTTTACGGCGGTCATCGGAGGGTACGGCCTTTTTGGCGTGATTCTTGATGTAACGCTTGAGCTGACAGATGATGAGCTGTATGTCATGAAGACAGAAAAAATGAATTATAGTACATACGCAGACTATTTTTCAAAGCATGTAAAAGGAAATCCAGATGTCCGAATGCATCTGGCGCGAATTTCAACAGCGAAAAAAGGATTTCTGAAAGACATGTATGTCACAAATTACGTATTGGCTGATCATCAGGATCAACTGCCATCATACAGCGATCTCAAAGAAGATGAGTATACGGGAGCCACAAAGTTTGCACTCGGTTTGTCAAGACGATATGAATGGGGCAGGAATTGGCTGTGGGACACACAGCAATCCTATTTCCTGAGCCAAAACGGCACAGAGATTTCACGCAATAACGTCATGCGGTCCGAATCAAAGTTTCTTGAGTATGAAAACAATGACAACACAGATGTTTTGCAAGAATACTTTGTGCCCGTGAAGGAGTATGGGTCCTATATTGATGACCTGAGACAAACGCTGTCGGACGAAGATCTGAACCTGCTGAACATTACGATCCGCTACGTGCAGAAAAATGAAAAGGCCGACCTTTCCTATGCGAAGGACGATATGTTTTCGCTCGTGCTATTAATAAACGAGGGCTTTTCAAAAGAAGACCAGGCAGATACTGCCCGAATCATCAGGCGCATGACAGACGTTGCCATCAAGCACGGCGGAAGCTATTATCTGCCTTATATGACCTACCAGACAAAAGAGCAAATGAGACAGGCATATCCGAAAAGTGAAGCGTTTTTTCAGAAAAAACGAACCTATGACCCGGATGAGCGCTTTATGAATTACTTTTATCAGAGGTATAAATAATGGGGAAAAACAAATTAAAATGGCTGACATTATCACAAAGCAGCGTGTTTTTCGCAAGCAGCTTAATCTTTCCGTTTTATATTCTGTTTGTGAAAAATATCGGCTCAAGCTACACACAGTTCGGTTTTTCCTACGGATTGTTCGGGTTGAGCGGAGCGCTCATTTACCCGCTCCTCGGACGGCTGTCTGAAAGGTTTGACAGCCGTTATTTTCTGCTTCTGAACTCGTGGGGGATGGCTGTTCTGCTTTTATATGTCCCGCATATCGGAAGCGTCGTTCAAGTGTATATCGTCCAAGTGCTGTTAGGGCTCTTTGGAGCGATGCAAAAGCATGGAGAAAAAGTGCTGATCGCTAATTTTACAGACAGCGGAGAGCGTGGAAAAAAGATTGGAAATTACCATTTTTGGACAGCTGTCTTTTCAGCAGCAGCCATTATGCTTGGGGGCTTTCTCGCTGACTTTTTCACAGTGCAAATGATTTTTTATGCAAGCTCTATTCTATACTTTTTGAGTGGATTGATGATGATGAAAACAGGCTGACGCGGTCAGCCTGTTTTTTTATGCGGCTGAAATGCGGCGCCGCATCAACGTTTTTGTGCTGGAGTCGTGCTGATTTTTTTGAGCGGAATTTCCATTGAACAGAAAATTTATAAATGAATAAAAATATTAAATATACGATTGAATTAATTTTTATTCATGTTATAATGTTAAATAATTTCACAAAGACCAAGAGGGTGAACTTGTTTTGAAAATAGGAATTGTAGGTGCTACAGGATATGGAGGCACCGAACTTGTCAGGATTCTTTCGCATCATCCTCATGCAGAGGAATGCATACTTTATTCATCCAGCGGAGAAGGGAATGTCTATAGCGAGGGTTATCCTCATCTTACCGGCTTAGCGGATCAGAAGCTGAAGCCGATTGATATGAATACGATCAAACACGAAATAGATATCATGTTTCTCGCTGCGCCGCCCGGAGTATCAAGTGAATTGACTCCAAAGCTGGCAGACGCGGGAATTCCGGTTATTGATCTGTCAGGTGATCTGAGGATACAAGAACCGGCTGAATATGAAAAATGGTATAAACGGACAGCGGCACCGAAGGCAGTGATTCAAGAGGCGGTATACGGTCTGGCAGAACTGAATCAACAACAAATTCAACAGGCGAAACTCATTGCCAATCCAGGCTGTTTTCCAACAGCTGTTTTGCTTGGCCTCGCGCCATTGGCTCAAAAGAATCTGCTCGATGAATCTTTTGTTATCGTTGACGCGAAGACCGGTGTTTCCGGAGCGGGAAGAAAAGCATCCATGGGAACTCATTTTTCTGAGCTGAACGACAATTTTAAAATTTATAAAGTCAATGAACATCAGCACACGCCGGAAATTGAGCAGGCGCTGAATGAATGGCAGCCAGGTCTCGGGCCCATTACATTTTCGGCTCACTTGGTTCCGATGACAAGGGGCATCATGGCGACGATGTATACCAGATTAACCTGTGACCTATCCGCAGATGACCTGCATGATTTATATTCGGAATTTTACCAAGATTCATATTTTGTGAGAGTGAGGCCAAAAGGTCAGTACCCGCAAACGAAAGAAGTGTACGGCAGCAATTTCTGTGATATCGCCGTGACCCTCGATGAGAGAACGAACAGAGTCACGATCGTCTCGGTAATCGATAATTTAATGAAGGGTGCCGCCGGTCAGGCAGTGCAAAACTTTAATTTGATGAATGGCTGGAATGAAGAAACTGGACTCACCATCACGCCAATTTATCCATAGAACGGGAGAGAATCGAACCATGATTCAGTTAAGTGAAGATCAAATTGTAAAAGTAACAGGTGATGTATCCTCGCCAAAAGGGTTTCAGGCAAAGGGTGTGCATTGCGGGCTGCGCTACTCGAAAAAAGACCTCGGTGTCATTATCAGCGAGACACCGGCTGTGAGTGCAGCAGTTTATACCCAAAGCCACTTTCAGGCTGCTCCGATCAAAGTGACACAAGACAGCTTAAAGCACGGACCGACACTGAAAGCCGTTATCGTCAACAGTGCCATTGCCAATGCCTGCACGGGAGAACAAGGCCTAAAGGACGCATACACAATGCGGGAGAGCTTTGCTTCACAGCTTGGCATTGAGCCGGAGCTTGTCGCTGTTTCATCAACGGGTGTCATCGGCGAGCATTTAGACATGGAAAAAATCCACGCGGGGATCGAGCTGCTGAAAGAAACACCTGCGGGATCAGGCGATTTTGAGGAAGCGATTTTAACAACTGATACGGTAATCAAGCAGACGTGCTATGAGCTGGCAATCGGCGGCAAAACAGTCACGATCGGCGGAGCGGCCAAAGGCTCTGGGATGATACACCCGAACATGGCCACGATGCTGGGATTTGTGACAACTGACGCGGCAATCGAAGAAAAAGCGCTGCAAAAGGCGCTTCGGGAAATCACTGACGTTTCATTTAACCAAATCACAGTTGACGGAGAAACATCCACGAACGATATGGTATTAGTTATGGCGAATGGCTGCGCCGAAAACGAGTGCCTGACAGAAGACCATCCAGACTGGCCGGTCTTTAAAAAAGCGCTCTTGCTCACTTGTGAGGATCTAGCTAAAGAGATTGCCAGAGACGGAGAAGGCGCGACAAAACTAATTGAAGCCCAAGTACAGGGAGCGAAAAACAATCTTGATGCAAACGTCATTGCCAAAAAGATTGTCGGCTCAAATCTTGTAAAAACGGCAGTATACGGAACAGATGCCAACTGGGGGCGGATCATCGGAGCCATCGGACACTCCGCAGCACAGGTGACGGCAGAAGAAGTAGAGGTTTATCTTGGCGGCCAATGCCTGTTTAAGGATAACGAACCTCAGCCATTCTCTGAATCTCTCGCCAAGGAATACCTTGAAGGAGATGAAATCACCATTGTCATCAAGATGGATGAAGGGGACGGAAACGGGAGAGCGTGGGGCTGTGACCTGACCTATGACTATATCAAAATTAACGCGAGCTATCGCACGTAATAAAGGGGAGCGAAATGAAGAAAACTATCGTTTTTAAATGCGGGGGAAGCGTCATCCGTGAGCTGTCGGAGGAATTTTTTCAAAATCTGAAAGAGCTGATGGCGTCAGGCTGGAAGCTGGCGATCGTACATGGCGGGGGACCGGAAATCACGAATATGCTGAAACGGTTAAATATCAAGACAGAGTTTTCGGGCGGACAGAGGAAAACAACGAAGCCGGTGCTGGAAGTGGCGGAAATGGTTTTATCCGGTTCTGTCAATAAATTTTTCGTTGCTGAGCTTGCCAAACACGGACTGCGAGCCGCAGGCATTTCTGGTAAGGATGGCGGTCTTTTGGAGGCTGATTATCTAGATCCGGAAACATACGGAGAAGTGGGAGAAATCAAAAAAGTCGATGCGTCCATGGTGAACGCGCTGATGGAAAATGGCATCATCCCCGTTATTGCGCCGCTGTCTATGACAAGCGACTGCAAAACGCTGAATGTAAATGCTGATCTGGCTGCTTCAGCAGTCGCCGGAGCGCTTGAAGCCGATAAGCTGATGTTCGTCACGGATGTCGATGGAATCATGAAGGAAAAGCAGCGTCTGGACGTCCTGACCCCTAAGGAGATTCAGATGCTGATCAAGCAGGAAGTGATCACAGGAGGGATGATCCCGAAGGTCAATTCAGCCTTGTCAGCTTTATCAGATCAGGTGTCTGAAGTCATAATCGTAAACGGAAAAGGATCATTCTTCGCAGAACAAACCTTTCAAGGGACAAAAATTGTCAAAGCAAAGGAGGCTGTTTCATGAGCAGCTTGTTTCAAACCTACGGCCGTTGGGATATTGACATCAAAAAAGCAAAAGGAACGTACGTTGAGGATAAAAACGGCAAAACGTACCTTGATTTCATTCAGGGGATTGCGGTATCAAATCTAGGACACTGCCATGAAGCGGTGACAGAGGCAGTCAAAAAACAGCTTGACAGCGTATGGCACGTATCAAACCTGTTTCAAAACAGTCTCCAAGAGCAAGCGGCACAGAAGCTGGCGGCGCATAGTGCGGGAGATCTTGTCTTTTTCTGCAACAGCGGCGCGGAGGCGAATGAAGGTGCGATAAAGCTTGCCAGAAAAGCAACTGGAAAAACAAAAATCATCACTTTTCTTCAGTCGTTCCATGGCCGCACGTATGCAGGGATGGCTGCGACCGGACAGGATAAAATCAAAACAGGCTTCGGCCCGATGCTTGAAGGCTTTCACTACCTGCCATACAATGATCCTTCCGTTTTTAAAGCTCTTGGGGAGGAAGGCGATATTGCCGCGGTGATGCTTGAAACAGTGCAGGGAGAAGGAGGAGTCAATCCGGCAAGTGCTGAATTTTTATCAGCCGTACAGTCGTTTTGCAAGGAAAAGCAAGCCCTTCTCATCATTGATGAAATCCAGACCGGCATCGGACGGACGGGAAAAGGCTTCGCATATGAGCACTTCGGACTCTCGCCGGATATCATCACAGTCGCCAAAGGATTGGGAAACGGCTTTCCGGTCGGCGCTGTCATCGGAAAGAAACAGCTTGGAGAAGCGTTTACCCCTGGTTCTCACGGAACGACTTTCGGAGGAAACATGCTGGCGATGGCTGCTGTGAATTCCACATTGCAAATTGTATTCCAGCCTGACTTTTTGCAAGAGGCTGCTGACAAAGGAGCGTTTTTAAAAGGACAGCTTGAGGCAGAGCTAAAGAGCCCTTTTGTTAAACAAATCCGAGGTAAAGGATTAATGCTTGGAATTGAGTGTGATGGCCCGGTTGCTGACATTATTGCTGAATTGCAGTTATTAGGCTTGCTTGTATTGCCGGCCGGCCCGAACGTGATTCGGCTGCTGCCGCCGCTCACCGTGACTAAGGATGAAATAGCAGAAGCCGTCAGCAAGCTGAAACAGGCAATCGCTCATCATTCCGCTGTAAACCAGTGATTTTTTTTCGATATAAAAGCATAAAAATTCATTTTTATAATTAATTATTCATCAAGAGGTGGGCTGTTAGATGGAAGGTTATTTAGTGTTAGAAGATGGGACATCGTTCAGCGGCGAGCTGGACGGTCATGAAAACTGTACGGGAGAAGCTGTTTTTTTCACAGGAATGACAGGCTACCAGGAAGTGCTGACAGATCCATCGTATAAGGGACAGATTATTGTATTTACCTACCCGCTGATTGGCAACTACGGCATAAATGAAAAGGATTTTGAAAGCAAGAAACCGCAAGTAAAAGCAGCGGTTGTCTATGAGGCGTGTGATCACTTTTCTCATTATGAAGCGGTATACAGCCTCAAGGAGTATTTACAGAAATGGAACATTCCGCTGTTAACCCATGTTGATACGAGGGCTGTCGTGAAGAAAATCCGGGCAAACGGGACGATGGGTGCAACAGTCACAGCCTCTAAAGAAGGAGCTGAGATGGCCCTTCAGCCAGAGAATGTGGCAGAGCAGGCTTCAGCCCAGGAAATCAGCACATTCGGCGACGGGAATAAACATATCGCTCTCATTGATTTTGGCTATAAAAAGTCAATCGCATCATCACTTGTCAAAAGAGGCTGCAAGGTTACTGTGGTGCCATACCAGCAAATGGAGGCCGTATACAACATCAAACCCGATGGCATTGTGCTATCGAACGGACCTGGAGATCCGAAAGCAATCCAGCCATATTTAGGAAAGATCAAAAGCATCATCAGCCGCTTTCCGACTCTCGGCATTTGTCTCGGACATCAGCTGATCGCGCTCGCGTTTGGAGGGAATACTTTTAAGCTGCCATTCGGGCACAGGGGAGCTAATCATCCGGTCATCGACCGTGAGACGAAACGGGTCTTTATGACAAGCCAAAACCACAGCTATGTGGTTGATGAACAGTCGATTAATGAAGAAGAGCTCACGATCAGGTTTCATCATGTCAATGATACGTCAGTTGAAGGGCTTGCCCATAAAAAACTGCCTGTCATGAGTGTTCAATTCCACCCGGAAGCCCATCCCGGACCTGCGGAAAGCGAATGGATTTTTGATGATTATCTAAAGAATGTGATACCAGCAAGGAGAGAAATCGCGCATGCCTAAAGACACCAGTATTTCAAGCATATTAGTAATCGGCTCAGGCCCGATCATCATCGGGCAGGCGGCAGAATTTGATTATTCAGGCACTCAAGGGTGCATCGCGCTGAAGGAGGAGGGCTACCGTGTCATTCTCGTCAACAGCAATCCGGCGACAATTATGACTGATGAAGCCTTTGCTGATGAAATTTATTTTGAGCCTCTGACAGCAGAAAGCCTGACAGCCATCATTAAGAAAGAACGGCCTGATGGGCTTCTTGCCAATTTAGGCGGTCAGACCGCGTTGAATTTAGCGGTGGAGCTTGAAGAAACGGGTGTTTTAAAAGAGCACGGCGTCAAACTCCTCGGCACATCCGTTGAAACGATACAAAAAGGAGAGGACCGGGAAAAATTCCGTTCGTTAATGAATGAATTAAAACAGCCCGTGCCGGAGAGTGAAATTGTTGATAACGAGGCCGATGCCCTCCATTTTGCGGAATCCATCGGTTTTCCTGTTATTATCAGACCGGCTTACACATTAGGCGGAAAGGGCGGAGGAATCGCCCCTGATAAAGAAGCCTTTACAGCTATGATTAAGCAGGCGCTATTAGCAAGCCCGATCAATCAATGCCTTGTCGAAAAAAGCATTGCCGGCTTTAAAGAAATTGAATATGAAGTCATGCGTGACAGCAATAACACATGCATTACCGTCTGCAATATGGAAAATATCGATCCGGTCGGCGTGCATACAGGTGACTCTATCGTTGTGGCGCCGTCACAAACATTGACAGACGAAGACTATCAAATGCTGCGGACAGCAAGTCTGACGATCATCTCAGCACTTGATGTTGTAGGCGGCTGCAACATTCAATTCGCGCTTGATCCATTCAGCAAGCAATATTACGTCATTGAAGTGAATCCGCGTGTAAGCCGGTCATCGGCTCTCGCGTCTAAAGCGACCGGTTATCCGATTGCGAAGATGGCCGCGAAACTGGCAGTCGGATACACCCTTGACGAGCTGAAAAATCCGCTCACAGGGTCGACTTACGCAAGCTTTGAACCGGCACTGGACTATGTGATCGTCAAATTTCCGCGCTGGCCGTTTGATAAATTCAAAAACGCAGACCGCAAGCTTGGCACAAAAATGAAAGCCACCGGTGAAGTGATGGCGATTGAACGGAATTTAGAAGCAGCGATACAAAAGGCAGCCGCGTCGCTTGAATTAAAAAATATCGGGACACACCTTCCAGAGCTCAGCGGGTTGTCAATTGATACGCTATGGGATTTGGCAATCACTCCGGATGACCGCAGATTTTTCGTTGTCATGGAGCTGTTGAGCCGCAGCGTCTCGATTGATGACATCCATGAAAAAACAAAAATTGATCCGTTTTTCCTTCATACCTTTGACAACATCATCAAATTGGAAAACCGCCTGATGGAAGCAGGGAGCGATCTCTCTTTTGAATTATTGAAGAAAGCAAAGGAAAAGGGATTCTCAGACGCAACGATTGCCTCACTGATCGGCAAAACAGAGGAAGAGGTGCGCGCGCTTCGCAAGGAGATGGGCATTACGCCTTCCTTTAAAATCGTAGATACATGCGCGGCAGAGTTTGATGCGAAAACAAACTATTTTTACTCCACATATTTCGGAGAAACCGATGGAGACATCAGCTGCAAAGAGAAAAAACGCGCGCTCATTATCGGATCAGGCCCGATTCGGATCGGCCAAGGCGTTGAATTTGATTATAGTGCTGTTCACGGTGTGCTGACACTGCAAGAGCTTGGATTCGAAACCATCATGATTAACAATAACCCGGAAACGGTCAGCACCGATTATGAAATTGCGGATCGCCTGTATTTTGAACCGATGACAACGGAGCATATTGTAAACGTGGCGGAGCAGGAAAATATTGATTTTGCAATTGTGCAATTCGGCGGCCAAACTGCAATCAATGCTGCTGAAGCGCTCGAAAAAGCCGGCATTACTCTTCTTGGCACATCATTTCAAACGCTCGACGTGTTAGAGGATCGGGATCAATTTTATCAGCTTCTTGACGAGCTGGGATTGAAGCACGCAAAAGGAGAAATTGCTTATACAAAAGAAGAAGCCGCTTCAAAAGCGAGTGAGATCGGCTATCCGGTGTTAATCCGCCCATCTTACGTTATCGGCGGTATGGGCATGATCATTGTTGACTCGCAAGCCCAGCTTTCTCAGCTGCTGAATGATGAGGACAGCATGCCATACCCGATTTTGATTGATCAGTATGTGTCTGGAAAGGAAGTCGAAATTGATTTGATTTCCGACGGCGAGGATGTCTTTATCCCGACATATACCGAGCATATTGAACGGGCAGGTGTCCATTCAGGGGACAGCTTTGCCATTCTTCCCGGGCCGTCCATCATGAGCGGGCTGCAGCAGGGCATGAAAGATGCGGCACAAAAAATTGCCCGAAAACTTTCATTTAAAGGCATCATGAACATTCAATTTGTGATCGACAATGGAAACATACTCGTTCTTGAAGTGAATCCGAGAGCGAGCCGCACGGTTCCTGTCGTCAGCAAAGTAATGGGCGTTCCGATGATTCCGCTCGCCACACGTCTGCTGGCGGGAGCGTCCTTAAAAGATCTAGATCCGGCAGTTCAAAATCATCATGGAGTTGCCGTGAAGTTCCCTGTTTTTTCTTCTCATGCGATCCAGGATGTGGATGTCAAGCTTGGGCCGGAAATGAAATCAACGGGAGAAGGCATGTGTGTCGCATATGATGCTAACAGCGCCTTGAAAAAAATCTATACAAGAGTCTGGAGTCAAAAAGGAAGCATTTATTTGCAAAACGTTCCGGAAGATGTGAAGGAGTTAGCAGAAAACGCAGGTTTTACAATACATGAAGGAACATTTGCCTCATGGATGGAACAGGAAGGAAACTCGCTCCACATTAATCTGAGCGGTTCTGAAGAAGCACGCAAAGAACGTTTGGAAGCCATGACGCACGGCATCCCCGTCTTTACAGAAGAAGAAACTGTGCGGGCGTTTTTACAAAGCGGTTCAGGCCATCCGCAGCCTGTATCTCTCAAAGACCTCTATAAAAAGGAAGTGGCATCATGCACACAGTGACGCAAACCAGTTTATACGGAAAAGATTTATTAACGTTAAAGGACCTTAGTGAAGAGGATATAAACGCCTTGCTCACAGAAGCCAGTGAGCTGAAACAAAACAAAATTCAGCCTATATTCCATGGCAAAACCTTGGCGATGATTTTTGAAAAATCATCAACGCGGACCCGTGTTTCATTTGAAGCGGGCATGGCGCAGCTCGGCGGGAACGCCCTCTTTCTAAGCCAGAAAGATCTGCAGCTGGGGCGCGGTGAGACTGTCGCTGATACGGCGAAAGTGCTGTCAGGCTATGTGGATGCCATTATGATCCGGACCTTTGAACATGAAAAGGTGGAGGAACTTGCCAAAGAAGCTGACATTCCGGTGATCAATGGACTTACCGATAAATACCACCCATGCCAGGCGCTGGCGGATCTCTTGACGATTAAGGAGATAAAAGGGAAGCTTAAAGGCGTAAAAGTCGCATACATCGGTGACGGAAATAACGTGGCGCACTCCTTGATGATCGGCTGTGCGAAAATGGGCTGTGATATCTCGATCGCTTCGCCAAAGGGATATGAAGTGTTAGATGAAGCAGCTGAAGCGGCAAAAACATACGCACTTCAATCCGGCTCTTCTATCACACTGACAGATGATCCGGTTGAAGCTGTAAAAGACGCGGACGTGATTTATTCTGATGTGTTTACAAGCATGGGGCAGGAAGCGGAAGAGCAAGAACGTCTTGCTGTCTTTGCGCCTTATCAGGTAAATGCGGCGCTGGTCAGCCATGCCAAGCCTGACTATACATTTTTACATTGTCTCCCTGCGCATCGTGAGGAAGAAGTGACTGCAGAGGTTATTGACGGGCCGAACTCTGCAGTGTTCCAGCAGGCGGAAAACCGTCTTCATGTGCAAAAAGCACTGCTGAAGGCCATTTTATATAAAGGGGAATCATCAAAAAACTGCTGAGCCAAACTCAGCAGTTTTTTTGATGGCAACATATTCACAGCCGCTTAGGCGCATACTACAGCAAAAAGGAAAAGGAGGAAAAACAGTGGGACAGCAGCACCAATTCCGGCCCGGACAGAAAGCGCCTAATAACGGTGTCTACGTAGAAATCGGCGAGACAGGGAGCATGGTTAAAAACCCTCAAAAGGTCCATCTGTCAGCAGGGGAAATGTTCCCCGAAACATCAAACCACAACCGGCTGTGGACCTACAAAAGAAAGCCGTGACCACTAAAAAACCCAAAACAATAAATGTTTTGGGTTTTTGGCTTTTTAATGCTGGCTTGCATTTTTGTTCATAGGCATGATTTCTGCTAAAACCATGATTAAGACATACAGTACAACAGCAATGACAGATGATGTTTTGAAATTATACGTAACGCTGTTCATGCTTGCAACCAAGTAGCATGCCATATGTGATAAAAGGAACGTCCAAATAAAGGCAATAATATATCGCACGTTTCCACCTCGTCCTTCTCATTCTATTCTAAAAGTTATCATACCATACAAAAAGCGAAGGGGGAATCCAATTTTAGCAGAAAGTGAGGTGACAAAAGAGTCTGATTCGTCACACTTTAATGGTAAAATATAAAACGTCAATCAGTATAATAGCCAAAAATGTAAAAGGCTAGGACTTTACCTTATTCGTTTCTTTTCTATTTACATAAGATAGCGTGAGATGAAGTGTGAAAGGAGGCGGGCAAGCGATGGGAATAACGGAAAGATACTTTCAACTGGGAACGGAGCATAATGTCATTCATCTGCCCTATCGCCCGAACGGCTTCGGCATCTTTATCTTGGGGGACAGAACCCACTTTGTCGGACATGATTCAAGCTTTTGGCAGCAGCATTATGGCAGAAATCAGCTTCTGAGCATGTTGATGAATGAAGGATACACTCTTTTTAACAGCAATCTGTTCGGAAGGCATTGGGGGGCGGAAAAAGCAGTCACCTATGCCAAACAGCTGATACATTCTGTGCTGAAGCAGGAAATCCTCAATCCGAAGATTCATATTTTAGCAGAAGGCATGGGTGCTCTCGTGGCCGATGAACTGCTTCGTTTTTCCCCGGATCATATCCGCTCAGCCGCAATGTTGAATCCTTGTCTCGATCTTCAGGCACATTATGAATCGGAAAAAGAAAATAAATTTTTCTATAAGCAATTTTTGAAAGAAGTATCGAAAAGCTACGGAATTTCTGAAAAAGAAGCGGAAGCGATTCGTTATAAAACAATTCAAAGCTACCCGAGCGGCGTACCGGTTCATATATGGCAGCGTATGACCGGAGCTCCATATCCCTACAGCGTACATGCGGAAGTTTTCAAGGAAAAACAGCAAAAGCAAGGCTCACCGGTCGACATGACATTTCATTTATTTGAGCATCCAAGCAGAATTTATGCATCAATTTGCAAATTCTTTCATAGTCATGAAAAAGAATTATAGAGAATATAATGACAACAGCCTTCTCTTTTGCGGAGGCTGTTTTGTTTTGGGAAATGAAAAACCGGAAGGGCGGCAGATGCAATGGAATCAACGCTGATTGTAGGTGCGGACGAATTTTTCGGCCTTTCATTATGTGAGCGAATGATGGATGAAGGCATACATGTTGACGTTGTTCTGGCGGAAACAGAAGATAAAATGAGACAAATGTACTTAGAAGAAAGACTCATGTGGCTTGGGAGAAATGAACTCTTTCGCCAGCTTGAACACATTGGAGATCAAAAGTATGATACAATTTGTATCCAGTTCGGAAGTTTTTTGCCTTTAGACCAATGTGATTCTCCTTATATTTTAGTATATGAAGAAGACCGAAAAGAATGGGAAAAACGTGAAAAAACAGGCTCGGAAAAAACCGTGATCCTGCCGAAAATGTATGGGCCATGGAAAGAAGAAACAGAGGAAGACGGCTATTACACAAACGACGTCGCTGACGAGTTGCTGAGATTCCTGTTAGAACCAAGTCGTCATAGCAAAGATCAGCTTTTTGAATTGCAAGTCACAGAAAAAACCTCAAAAGATGAAGCAAAAACAAAAATTATCGAGTGGAAAAGACAATTTTCATCAATTTTCGACAAATATTAAGAAAAACCTTCCATGTTTCGAGTTTTCTAGATACAATAAACGTATAAAAATAAACATGTTATAGCTTGTCAAAAGGAGTTGAACATGACTTGATCACAAGGCTTGTCATGATCTTTTCTGTCCTCCTTTTATTGAGTGGATGTGGACAAACTCCGTTCAAAGGAAAAATTGAGAAGGTCGGCATGCTCTTTCCTGATACGATTAATGACCTCGTATGGGGTACAAAAGGGTATAAAGGATTACTGAATATACAATCCAAATACAATGTGGACGTCTATTATAAAGAAGGCGTTAAAACAGAAGAAGATATCATAAATGCGATTGAGGATTTTCATAAGAGGGGCGTCAATCTGCTCTACGGCCATGGGAGTGAATATGCTGAGGTGTTTAACTTGGTCGGCGAAGATTATCCAGATATGGAATTCGTCATTTCCAATGCGAAAGCGAAAGCTGATAATGTAACGAGTGTCCATTTTAGCGGGGAAGCAATGGGCTTTTTTGGAGGAATGACTGCTGCCCATATGTCGAAAACGAATCAGGTCGGTGTAATTGCTTCCTTTACGTGGCAGCCTGAGGTTGACGGTTTTATCAAAGGGGCCAAGTATGAAAATCCGGATATAGAGGTAAATACGAAATATACGGATCATTGGGATGATGATACAACAGCAGTAAAGCTTTATCAGAAAATGAAGAACGAAGGCGCGGATGTTGTGTATCCCGCCGGAGACGGGTATAATGTTCCTGTTATTCAGCAAATCAAAAAAGACGGTCTTTATGCCATTGGCTACGTCACAGATCAATCGGATCTGGGCGAGAATACCGTATTAACCAGCACGGTGCAAAATGTGGACAAGGCCTATGAAATCATTGCTGAACAATTTAATAAAGGCACCCTTGAGGGCGGCGATCATTACTACGACCTGAATACGGGAGTCGTTGAGATGGGAACATTCAGCCCGCTCGTCGACAAAGACTTTCAGCAAAGAATCGCCAAGCTGATCAAAACATACAACAAAACAGGCGAGCTGCCAAAAAACGAGTAATGGAGTGACGTCACATGCAGCACGAAAAATCACTTGAATTCTTGCAAATTGCCATGAAATATCTCCCTGAAGCGAAAGAACAGCTTGAGAAATCAGGCATTGAGCTCTCAATGGAGGCCATCCAGCCGTTTATGAATCTATTTACAACGGTAATGGCGGAAGCTTATGAGCTTGGCAAGTCTGACGCTAAATCTGAAACAGAATAAGAAGAAGCCACTTTTTTGAAAGTGGCTTTTCACATGATTTTCTTTTTAATAGCGGAGAGCATGGGCGCAAGCTCCTTTAAAGCGGGCTTGATTTGATCAAGAGAGTTCATAATTGAACCGATTTGGTCCATAATATGCATGTAATTAATCGTCTCTTCGTCGTTTGTCTGAGAAACCTGAGAAACTTCCTCTTGCTGTTCCTCCTCCTTCTCTTCTGTTGGTTTTGCTGCATCGCCGAACATCATTCTTGAAAACACATCCAACTGCATACGCCTCCTTTCCATATACCATACTCTATGAGTAAGATGAACTGATAGTTTAGACGAATATATTGCCATGTGAAAAAAAATAGGATAGAATTAGTACCTGATACTAATAATTGATCACAACCTGATTGATCTTCTAAATTTAAGATATAAAGGAGTCTTCCCTTATGAAAGCTGGAATACTTGGTGTTGGACGTTACATTCCTGAGAAGGTTTTAACAAATCATGATCTTGAAAAAATGGTTGAAACTTCTGACGAGTGGATTCGTACAAGAACAGGAATAGAAGAAAGAAGAATCGCAGCAGATGATGTGTTTTCATCACATATGGCTGTTGCAGCAGCGAAAAATGCGCTGGAACAAGCTGAAGTGGCTGCTGAGGATCTGGATATGATCTTGGTTGCAACTGTTACACCTGATCAGTCATTTCCTACGGTCTCTTGTATGATTCAAGAACAGCTCGGCGCGAAGAAAGCGTGTGCTATGGATATCAGCGCGGCTTGTGCGGGCTTCATGTACGGGGTTGTAACCGGTAAACAATTTATTGAATCCGGAACCTACAAGCATGTTCTAGTTGTCGGTGTAGAGAAGCTCTCAAGCATTACCGACTGGGAAGACCGCAATACAGCCGTTCTGTTTGGAGACGGAGCAGGCGCTGCGGTAGTCGGGCCAGTCAGTGATGACAGAGGAATCCTTTCATTTGAACTAGGAGCCGACGGCACAGGCGGTCAGCACTTGTATCTGAATGAAAAACGACATACAATCATGAATGGACGAGAAGTTTTCAAATTTGCAGTCCGCCAAATGGGAGAATCATGCGTAAATGTCATTGAAAAAGCCGGACTTTCAAAAGAGGATGTCGACTTTTTGATTCCGCATCAGGCGAACATCCGCATCATGGAAGCTGCTCGCGAGCGTTTAGAGCTTCCTGTCGAAAAGATGTCTAAAACTGTTCATAAATATGGAAATACTTCTGCCGCATCCATTCCGATCTCTCTTGTAGAAGAATTGGAAGCCGGTAAAATCAAAGACGGCGATGTGGTCGTTATGGTAGGGTTCGGCGGAGGACTAACATGGGGCGCCATTGCAATCCGCTGGGGCCGATAAAAAAAGGTGAGGTGCACACAAGATGACTAAAAAAAGAGTAGTTGTTACAGGACTTGGAGCATTATCTCCACTTGGCAACGACGTCGATACAAGTTGGAATAACGCAATCAACGGTGTGTCCGGAATCGGTCCGATCACTCGTGTTGACGCTGAAGAATATCCGGCAAAAGTTGCCGCTGAATTAAAAGATTTTAATGTTGAAGATTATATGGATAAAAAAGAAGCCAGAAAAATGGACCGCTTTACACAATATGCGGTTGTGGCTGCGAAAATGGCGGTTGAAGATGCAGATCTTAACATTACCGATGAGATCGCGCCGAGAGTCGGTGTTTGGGTAGGCTCCGGTATCGGAGGACTTGAAACATTAGAGTCTCAATTTGAAATCTTCTTAACAAAAGGCCCAAGACGGGTAAGCCCGTTTTTCGTGCCAATGATGATTCCTGACATGGCGACAGGCCAGATTTCTATTGCATTAGGAGCAAAAGGGGTGAACTCTTGTACGGTTACAGCATGTGCTACAGGAACGAACTCCATCGGTGACGCGTTTAAGGTTATTCAGCGCGGTGATGCAGACGTGATGGTCACAGGCGGAACAGAAGCGCCGCTGACAAGAATGTCATTCGCCGGCTTTAGTGCCAACAAAGCGCTGTCTACTAATCCAGATCCGAAAACAGCGAGCCGCCCGTTTGATAAAAACCGTGATGGCTTTGTCATGGGGGAAGGTGCAGGGATTATCGTTCTTGAAGAACTTGAGCATGCCCTGGCCCGCGGCGCTAAAATTTACGGAGAAATTGTCGGCTACGGCTCAACCGGAGACGCTTATCACATCACAGCGCCGGCCCAAGACGGCGAAGGCGGAGCGAGAGCGATGCAAGAAGCCATTAAAGATGCAGGCATTGCACCGGAGGAAATTGATTACATCAATGCTCACGGGACAAGCACGTATTACAACGACAAATACGAAACAATGGCGATTAAGACCGTTTTTGGCGAGCATGCGCATAAACTTGCGGTAAGCTCTACAAAATCGATGACAGGCCACCTCTTAGGAGCAGCCGGCGGTATTGAAGCCATTTTCTCTATCCTTGCCATTAAAGAAGGCGTGATTCCGCCGACAATCAATATTCAAACACCTGACGAAGAATGTGATTTGGATTATGTGCCTGATGAAGCCCGCAGACAGGAACTTAATTATGTTCTCAGCAACTCATTAGGATTCGGCGGACATAACGCAACATTAATCTTTAAGAAATATCAATCATAATCAAGCCAAACCGGCTGCCCTTAAAGGGTAGCCGGTTTTTTTTGTGTGCATAGGATTAAAAGAGGAGGCGATCACATGAGTGTAGAACAAACATATAGCTGGCTCAGGAAGGCCGGTTCAATAGATGATTTGGCGCACTATATTATCCCGCTTTTTTCAGGTGCGGAGAAAAAGAACTGGAAGGGCATTCTGGGACACCTTCAGCATCATGGGATGTTTAAAAACATAAAAGAGGGTATTCAGACGGTTTCCAAGCTGAAGGAAAAAGGTTTTTACGGACATATCCAAAAGGAAGAACAGTACCTCAAAAACAAATGGCAAGGTCCTGATGTACCAATTGTTACGCTGCCGGTTGATGAACGAAACAGGAGAATCCGTTTAGAATTCGGATCAAAATCAGGACTCGCCTTTCAAGACAAAATGTTCCTTTTTCTTTCGTCAGATTTAGATTTTGGGTCGGTATCTGCCCTTATGACGCATGAGTATCATCACGTTTGCCGGTTAGGTCATCTGACAAAAGAGGAAAAGGATGTCACATTACTTGATACAATCATCATGGAAGGGCTGGCGGAATATGCTGTTTATGAGAGGTTCGGCCGAAGTCAAACGGCTGAATGGACGACTTGGTATACACCGGAGCAGCTTCAGGCTTTATATGAAAAAAAGATTGCGCCCCATCGGGATATCAAACGGGATAATCGATTATTTCCCCAGCTGTTATTCGGCAAAGGATATCAGCCAAAAATGCTTGGATACGCAGTTGGATTCAATATTGTAAAAAAATATTTAACTGCCAGTAAGGCAAGCACCGCAGACGGACTGTCCATTCCTGCTGAAACCTTTTTGGATGCAATGCTTTAAAAGGATAAAATAATGGAATTTCATTAATAATATTACATTTATCCTAAAAAATTCTTGATTTTGCAAAATGATTGTAATAATATACAACTATAAAATTTTTCGATAATTCAATATTATTTATTATTTCTGAATAAAGGGATTGCTTTCTCTTGAAAACGTTTGACAACAAGAGGGGGGAAAGGGGAGCTAGCATGAGCACACTTTTAGAAGTGAATAATTTAAAGACTTATTTTTTCAGGAAAAAGGAGCCGATCCCTGCGGTTGACGGAGTCGATTTTCACATCAGCAAAGGCGAAACCGTCGCGCTTGTAGGTGAATCGGGCTCCGGAAAAAGCATTACTTCTTTATCAATTATGGGCCTCGTCCAAAGCTCAGGCGGAAAAATCATGGACGGCTCTATTAAACTCGAAGACAAAGACCTCACCTCATTCACTGAAAACGATTATTGCAAAATCCGCGGTAACGAAGTATCCATGATCTTTCAGGAACCAATGACCTCCCTTAATCCGGTGTTAACAATCGGAGAACAAATTACCGAAGTGCTGATTTACCATAAAAACATGAAGAAAAAAGAAGCCCGTCAACGAGCTGTTGAACTCTTGCAGATGGTCGGTTTTTCCCGGGCGGAGCAAATTATGAAAGAGTACCCGCATCGGCTGTCCGGCGGTATGAGACAGAGGGTGATGATTGCCATCGCACTGAGCTGTAATCCTAAACTGCTCATTGCTGATGAACCAACGACAGCGCTGGACGTGACAATACAAGCCCAAGTGCTGGAGCTCATGAAAGATCTCTGTCAGAAGTTCAATACATCGATTCTTCTGATCACACACGACTTAGGTGTCGTGTCTGAGGCTGCCGATAGAGTAATTGTCATGTACTGCGGACAAGTCGTAGAAAACGCTACCGTTGATGACTTATTTTTAGAACCGCTTCATCCGTATACAGAAGGCCTGCTTACGTCAATTCCTGTTATAGATGGAGAGATTGATAAATTAAATGCGATTAAAGGCAGTGTGCCTACACCGGATAATCTGCCGCCGGGATGCCGTTTTGCCCCAAGGTGCCCGAAAGCTATGGATAAGTGCTGGACAAATCAGCCTTCGCTTTTGACACACAAAAGCGGAAGAACGGTGAGATGCTTTTTATATGAGGAAGAGGGTGCCGAACAATCATGACAGCAGCTAATCAAGAAACAATCTTAGAGCTTCGTGACGTAAAAAAATACTTTCCGATCCGGTCAGGCCTTTTTCAAAGAAAAGTCGGTGATGTAAAAGCGGTGGATGGTGTTTCATTTTCGTTAAAAAAAGGAGAAACACTCGGAATCGTTGGAGAGTCGGGCTGCGGAAAATCGACTGCCGGCAGAACGATGATCAGACTGTACAAACCGACAGAGGGCCAAATTCTTTTTAAAGGGCAGGATATTTCCAATCTCTCAGAGGAGAAGCTGCGGAAGAGTGTCCGCAAAAATATTCAAATGGTTTTCCAAGATCCATTTGCTTCGTTAAACCCGAGAAAGACCCTGCGTTCCATCATAAAGGAGCCGTTTAATACGCACAACATGTATACCATGCGTGAACGAAACGAAAAAGTTGAAGAGCTGCTTGCAAGAGTAGGGCTTCACCCGTCGTTTGCCAGCCGTTATCCCCATGAGTTTTCCGGCGGCCAGCGCCAGCGGATCGGCATTGCCAGAGCACTCACTTTGAATCCAGAGCTGATCATTGCAGATGAGCCGGTTTCCGCACTTGATGTATCCATTCAGGCCCAAGTGATTAACTTGATGGAGGAATTACAGGAAGAATTTAATCTTACGTATCTATTTATCTCTCATGATCTGAGTGTCGTACGCCATATCAGCGACAGAGTCGGAGTAATGTATCTTGGCAAAATGATGGAACTGACCGGCAAGCATGAGCTTTATGACAACCCGCTTCACCCATATACCCAAGCGCTTTTATCCTCCGTTCCGGTTACAAGAAAAAGAGGATCTGTCAAACGTGAGCGCATTGTCCTGAAGGGAGAACTGCCTAGTCCGGCCAACCCGCCAAAAGGCTGCGTATTCCACACAAGATGTCCTGTTGCAAAACCGATATGCAAGGAACAAATACCAGAATTTAAAGAAGCTGCTCCCAGCCACTTTGTGGCTTGTCACCTTTATAGCTAATGTTGCCCGCACAGCTTTGAGAGGGGGTATGCACACTACATAAACAACAGCTGAGAAGAACGAACATTTCAAGAGGGGGAATATCTAATGAAAAGACGGAAAACCGCACTGATGATGCTAAGTGTATTGATGGTCCTGGCCATCTTTTTATCAGCCTGTTCGGGCTCAAAATCGAGCAGCAGCAGTGAGAAAAAATCAGCAGGCAAACCGCAGCAAGGCGGGGATTTGGTTGTTGGTTCTACTGGGGAGCCAACGTTGTTTAATCCACTCTATTCTACAGACGTTTCCAGTTCAGATATTGAAGGGATGATCTATAGTACATTATTAGAAACGGATGAAAAACTAAATGTGAAACCTGCTTTAGCTGAGAAAGTAACGGAATCCAAAGATGGCCTGACTTATGATGTCAAAATTAGAAAAGGTGTAAAATTCCATGATGGAAAAGAACTTACAGCCGATGACGTTGTTTTCACTTATAGCATCCCTTTAAACAAGGACTATAATGGTGAACGCGGTTCTGGTTTTGAATCACTAAAATCTGTTACAAAAAAAGGTGATTATGAAATTGAATTTAAATTAAAGAAAAAGGATGCGTATTTTTACAATGTTGTTTTAGGCAGTTACGGTATTCTGCCTAAACACATTTTAGGGAAAGTGCCAGTTGCAGATTTAGGCGAAAATGAATTTAACAGGAAGAATCCAATTGGTTCGGGTCCATTCAAGTTTGTTGAATGGAAGAAGGGCGATTATGTAAAACTTGAAGCAAATGATGACTATTATGGCGGAAGACCATATTTAGATACAGTGACAGTTAAGACGATTCCTGATTCTAATGCCGCTGTTGCTCAGTTAAAAGCTGGGGATATTGACTTCTTTGTTGTACCGGGCACAGACATTGAGACAGTTAAAACATTTGATAATGTTCAAGTTAAATCAGATCTTGGTTTGAACTACAGCTATATTGGATGGAATGAAAAAAACGAATTATTTAAAGACAAAAAAGTCCGCCAAGCTCTTACGTATGCGCTTGATCGAAAAGCAATGGTAGATCAGGTGTTAAATGGTGATGGTAAAGTTGCAAACGTTCCTGAAAGTCCGCTTTCTTGGAACTATCCAAAAGGTGATGTACCTACATTTGATTACAATCCTAAAAAAGCTAAAAAGCTCTTGGGAGAAGCAGGATGGAAAGATACAGATGGAGACGGTTACCTTGATAAGGACGGAAAAAAATTCTCATTTACCATTAAAACTAACCAGGGTAATAAGATTCGGGAGGATTTAGCAGTTGTTGTTCAGCAGCAACTTAAAGAAGTAGGAATTGAAGCAAAACCGCAAATTGTGGAATTTAGTGCTCTAATCGAACAGACAAATCCACCAAATTGGGATTATGATGCATTGTTGCTCGGATGGAGTCTAGCTACGTTCCCTGACCAATACACGATCTTCCATTCAAGTCAGTCTAAAAATGGATTGAACAATATTTGGTACAAAAACCCTGAGGTTGATAAACTTTTGGTTGAGGCAAAGTCAATTACAAACAGAGAAGAATATCAGAAAAAATATGAAGAAATCTATAAATTGATTGCTGAGGACCAGCCTTATTCATTCCTGTTTTATTACAATTATCATAGGGCAATCCCGACAAACATGCATGGATATGTATTCCATCCGAAAAATGACTTATATCATATTGAAAAATGGTGGCTTGAACAATAATAGTTAAATCCCTAGAGAGGTGAGGATTATGCATCCTTTCCTCTTTATCCTATTTTAGAAAAGGGGACAAGAATATGGTTACATATATTGTTCGTCGAACATTAATGTCTCTGCCAATTCTTTTGGGCATTACAATTTTATCATTTGCGATAATGAAAGCGGCACCAGGTGATCCGATGTCACTTATGATGGATCCGACAATCAGCCAAGCTGACAGAGCCAAATTTATTGAAAAGTACGGGCTCAATGATCCAGAACCTGTTCAGTACTTAAAATGGCTTGGGAACATGCTCCAAGGCGACTTTGGGACATCTATTGTGAAAAAGGGGACACCAGTTTCCGATCTAATCCTTTCACGTTTGCCAAATACTCTGGTGCTTATGGTTTTTTCAACTCTTGTTGCTCTTCTGATTTCAATTCCTTTCGGTGTTCTTTCTGCAAAACGCCCTTATTCTAAGCTTGACTATGGTATAACCGTCACGTCATTTTTGGGGCTGGCAATACCAAATTTCTGGTTCGGATTAATTCTTATTATGGTTCTTTCCGTAAATCTCGGTTGGTTTCCTACGGGAGGTGTCGGCACTTTAAACGCTGACTTTAACATTTTTGATAGGCTCCATCATTTAATTTTACCTGCGTTTGTTTTAGCAACTGCGGATATGGCAGGTATTACTCGTTATACAAGATCAAGTATGCTTGATGTATTAAAGCAAGATTATATAAGAACAGCTCGAGCCAAAGGATTCAAAGAAAATAAAGTGATTTTCAAACATGGTTTGAGAAATGGCCTGCTTCCTGTTATTACAATTTTCGGATTGATGATTCCGTCATTTATTGGCGGTGCGGTCGTGGTGGAACAGATTTTTACTTGGCCAGGATTAGGAAAGTTATTTATTGATTCGGCATTCTCTCGAGATTATCCGGTTATTATGGCCATGACTGTGATTTCTGCTGTGTTGGTTGTACTGGGGAACTTGATTGCAGATATTTTGTATGCATTAGTTGATCCGAGAATTGAATATTAAAAGGGGGAGACACATATGGCACATCCAAACACTGCGGCTCCCTCTAATGAGGTAAAGCTAAAAGAAAATATTAGAAAAAAACCAGAAACAATGACTAGGATCTTTTTTGAGAAATTTTTCAAAAATAAGCTTGCTGTTGTTGGGGGTATCATATTAACAGTTATTATTTTAATGGCAGTCTTTGCCCCTTTTATTGCGCCTTACTCACCTGAGAGTCAATCACTTTTAAACAAACTGAAGCCGCCAAGCCCTAAAAATCTAATGGGAACGGATAAGTTTGGGCGAGATATATTTACAAGGGTGTTATATGGAGCTCGTGTGTCTTTATTAGTCGGTTTTGCTTCCGTAATTGGTGCGATTACTATAGGTACGGTTGTTGGAGCTGTAGCAGGGTACTTTAAAGGAATAGTAGATGCTGTATTAATGAGGGCTGTCGACGTAGTCTTATCTATTCCTGATATTTTTCTGCTTATTACCTTGGTTACAATTTTTCAACCCGGAATGGATAAGTTAATTTTGATTTTTTCTTTGACGGGTTGGACTACAACAGCGAGACTAGTCAGAGGTGAGTTTTTATCTCTAAGGTCAAGGGAATTTGTATTGGCTGCTAAAACAATAGGCACAAAAAATCACAAAATTATTTTTTCGCATATATTGCCGAATTGTATTGGGCCAATTATTGTTTCCGCTACTCTAAAAGTAGGCAGTGTCATTCTAGCTGAATCAACGCTAAGCTATTTGGGTTTCGGTATCCAGCCGCCAATTGCTAGCTGGGGAAACATGCTTCAGGATGCTCAAAACTTTACATTAATGATTCAAGCATGGTGGTACCCGTTATTTCCCGGGCTATTTATTTTAATGACCGTTTTATGCTTCAACTTTGTCGGTGATGGCCTGCGGGATGCGCTTGACCCGAAAAATATTAAATAAAAATGAATATCATATCTGTGATAAAATATCACCAAATCAGAAAAAAGCAGATCTTCTTTTGTCAGAAAATATACAAAGAGATCTGCTTTTTATGATTCTTACATAAACCCAGTGATTCCAGATTTCCTCAATCTCTTTGGAATAATTTCTCTATCCCTTGCCTATACTGTGGACAACAGTTTTTATAAAAGTGAGGGGTTAGAGATGTTATTTCTTCATGATGTGTGGGTCAATTGGTTTGAAGGGGAAGAAAATGGCTACAATGTATGCCACTTTCACGAATGGCGCAAGGAAGATACGGTTGAGCTTTTGGATCAGGTGCCGCTGTTAAGGGTGCCGTCAGTACTGTTTCATTACATAGAAAACGATTTGTCAGAGCTTCCGGAAGGTTTGCTTGAAGACGTACATCAGAAATCGTACATTCGGAAAAATCATGAGCGGACAAAGCTTGAGTATTGTTTTGTCGTAACAGACGGAATCGGCATTTTAGCTGTCGACACGATCGGCTACACGATCCCTGTCAGAAAAAGCCGTCTGATCCCAAGACAGGAGCAGCTCGTTTATGAAATGGTAAAAGATGTAGAGCCTGAAGCATATGAATTTGAGCCAAAGAAGCTGGAATCCTCTAAGGAATATCACATCTTATCATTAGCACCAGAACATGTCAGAGGACTGACGAGAAAAGAACGGCAAATCAAGCAGCTGATGTTTATGGCGCTTGACCAATTGAAAGGGCTGAAAAACCGGGCGGAAATCGGCTACTGGTACACAGAGTGGAATCCGCATATGTATGAACAAATCAAAAGGATGAGCTTTGAAGAGATTTGGGACATGCTGTATAACGAAACAATTGAAGGCTGGTCGGACAAGCACCTAGCTTTTTGCGAAAACCTAATAAAAGGACAGCCTTTTTTCGAAAAGCTGTGGGAAATGGAAAACGAATCAAAGGTCAACTAAAAAAAACCGCTCTTTGCAAAGAGCGGTTTTTTGATTAGCGTCTTTTTCTTCCAAGACCCATGGCATTCTCCATTTTTTTCAGCATTTTGTTTGCTGTCCGGTTCGCTCGTTCCGCGCCTTCATCAAGAATCCGGTCTAATTCTTCAGATTCTATTAGCTCATAATAGCGGTCCTGGATCGGTTTTAATGCGTTCACCACGACTTCTGCCAAATCACCTTTAAACTCGCCGTAGCCTTTTCCTTCGTACTTTGCTTCAAGCTCTTCAATTGTCGTATTGCCGAGGATTGAATAAATTGTAAGAAGGTTTGAAACGCCCGGTTTGTTTTCCTTATCAAATTTCACAATGCCTTCAGAATCCGTTACAGCGCTTTTGATTTTCTTTTCAAGCTGCTTCGGCTCATCCAGCAATGTAATATAAGCTTTCTGATTCGGATCAGATTTGCTCATTTTCTTCAGCGGATCATTCAGAGACATGATACGTGCACCGACTTTTGGAATTTTCACTTCCGGAATCGTAAAGATGTCGTTGTATTTTTTGTTGAAGCGTTCTGCAAGATTCCGCGTCAGCTCAAGGTGCTGCTTTTGATCCTCGCCGACAGGTACAAGATCCGTTCCGTACAGCAGAATATCAGCGGCCATCAGCGGCGGATATGTTAACAGGCCGGAGACGACAGATTCATTGCCTTTGGATTTGTCCTTAAATTGAGTCATCCGCTCAAGCTCGCCGATATAGGCGACACACTGCATCATCCATCCGGCCTGCGCATGCGCGGGGACCTCTGACTGAATAAACAATGTTGCTTTTTCTGGATCAAGTCCGACAGCTAAGTAAAGCGCCGCGAGATTGCGGATATTCTTTCTAAGCTCAAGCCGGTCTTGAGGAACAGTTATCGCATGCTGATCGACGATGCAAAAATAGCTGTTATAATCATGCTGCAGTTCGACAAACTGCTTCATTGCACCGATATAGTTGCCGAGCGTCACTGAGCCGCTTGGCTGAATACCTGAAAAAATCGTTTGTTTCATGAAAACATCAACCTCATTTCTTAAAACATAATAAAAAAGGCTCATTCTTCCCCTGTGAAAAAGGGACGAATGAACCGTGGTACCACCCTGATTATTCCATTAAAATGGAATCACTCTGACGTTTGTAACGGAGACTGCTCCGGCTGAGCCTACTTTTTTCCAGTTCGGTCAGCTGCTCCAAAGTCCATTCCACATTGCCCGTTATCTGCTCCCAGCACCGCAGACTCTCTTCAAACAGGTGAAACGTGTACTACTCTTTTTCATAGCAAGCTTTTCTTTTGATTGCTTCATTATAAATCAATTATAACCAATTGTCATCATGAAAAAACATTCTTTTTTCCAGTAAAATTGTAATAATATAAATAACACGAGTGCTGTAAAATCCTTAAATGATAACTGCTATCAGCGTAAAAACAGGCAGATATTATATGTAAAAAGCAATATGGGCAGAAAACACATGAAAAAGTTTTTAATCAATTTATGCTTTAAATGGTAGAAGGATATTATGTTCATGGAAGAAAAACTAACGAAGTTTAAATATTTTAAATTGATAAAATAATATTGCAATAAATTATTTGTTTCATTATAATGAACTTGTTCACTCTATTGTTACAGCTTTTTTACAAAAATAATCAGAAAAGACGGAACAGAATAAAAGTTGTGGAAACTCAGGTTCATTTGTCTGATATTTCTGAGGATTTAGCCGTAAGGAGCTGAAAATTATTATTAGGGGGTTTGCGAATATGAAAAAACGTTGGTCGATTGTCACGTTGATGCTCATTTTCACTCTCGTGCTGAGCGCGTGCGGCTTTGGCGGCAGCGGATCAAACGGTGAAGGGAAAAAGGACAGTAAAGGAAAGACGACACTTAACATTAATATTAAAACTGAGCCGTTCTCCTTACATCCGGGATTGGCAAATGATTCAGTATCAGGCGGTGTTATCCGTCAGACTTTTGAAGGATTGACACGTATCAATGCAGATGGTGAGCCTGAAGAAGGCATGGCTTCTAAAATTGAAACGAGCAAGGACGGAAAGACATATACATTTACCATTCGTGATGGTGTGAAATGGTCTAATGGAGACCCTGTAACTGCACAAGATTTTGAATATGCTTGGAAATGGGCGCTTGACCCTAATAACGAATCACAATACGCTTACCAGCTCTACTACATAAAAGGTGCTGAAGCGGCGAATACCGGCAAAGGCAGCCTAGATGATGTGGCAGTAAAAGCTGTGAATGACAAAACGCTGAAGGTTGAATTAAATAACCCGACTCCATATTTCACTGAATTAACTGCGTTCTATACGTATATGCCGATCAATAAGAAAATTGCAGAGAAAAATAAAAAGTGGAATACAAATGCCGGAGATGATTATGTATCAAACGGGCCGTTCAAAATGACGGCATGGAAACACAGCGGCTCTATTACTCTCGAAAAAAATGACCAGTATTGGGATAAAGACAAAGTCAAACTGAAGAAAATCGATATGGTTATGATCAACAATAACAATACGGAACTGAAAAAATTCCAAGCTGGCGAACTTGATTGGGCCGGTATGCCGCTCGGACAGCTTCCGACAGAATCCCTGCCGACCCTGAAAAAAGACGGTTCTTTACATGTTGAGCCGATTGCAGGTGTGTATTGGTACAAATTCAACACTGAAGCTAAGCCATTAGACAACGTAAATATCCGTAAAGCTTTAACATATTCGCTTGACCGTCAGTCGATTGTTAAAAACGTTACGCAAGGAGAGCAAATCCCGGCAATGGCTGCAGTGCCGCCTACAATGAAGGGATTTGAGGATAACAAAGAAGGATACTTCAAAGACAATGATGTCAAAACAGCAAAAGAATACCTTGATAAAGGCCTAAAAGAAATGGGCTTAAGCAAGGCATCTGATTTGCCAAAAATCAAATTGTCTTACAACACTGATGACGCACACGCGAAAATCGCTCAAGCAGTACAAGAAATGTGGAAGAAAAATTTAGGCGTTGATGTTGAGCTTGATAACTCAGAGTGGAATGTCTATATTGATAAGCTCCACAGCCAAGATTATCAAATCGGCCGTATGGGCTGGCTCGGCGACTTCAATGATCCTATCAACTTCCTTGAATTGTTCCGCGACAAAAACGGAGGAAATAACGATACAGGCTGGGAAAATCCAGAATTCAAAAAGCTTCTGAATCAGTCACAAACTGAAACAGATAAAACAAAACGTGCAGAGCTGCTGAAAAAAGCAGAAGGTATTTTCATTGATGAAATGCCGGTTGCCCCAATCTATTTCTATACTGATACTTGGGTACAGGATGAAAACCTAAAAGGTGTTATCATGCCAGGTACTGGTGAGGTTTATTTCAGAAACGCATATTTTAAATAAGGCTACGTCTGAAAATAAAAGACCTCAAGGTATATGGGGAGAAAAGCCCCATATACCTTTCTTACTGATGGAGTATAAAAATGTAAAAACCATGGAGGTGTTCCCCCTTGCTAAAATATATCGGAAGACGTTTAGTCTATATGATTATCACACTATTTGTGATTGTAACTGTGACATTCTTCTTAATGCAAGCAGCACCGGGCGGGCCATTTTCAGGTGAGAAAAAGCTTCCGCCTGAAATTGAAGCAAATTTAAATGCGCATTATGGCTTGGACAAGCCGCTGTTTGTACAATATGTCAGTTATTTGAAATCAGTTGCAATGTGGGATTTCGGACCGTCATTTAAATATAAAGGTCAGAGTGTTAACGACCTGATCAGTTCAGGTTTCCCCGTTTCATTTACTCTTGGAGCAGAAGCTATTCTCCTCGCTTTAGCGTTAGGTGTATTGTTTGGGGTCATTGCAGCCCTTTACCATAATAAGTGGCAGGATTATACCGTCGCGATTTTAACGATATTTGGTATTTCGGTTCCGAGCTTTATCATGGCGGCTGTTCTGCAATATGTGTTCTCCATGAAGCTTGGGCTGTTTCCGGTCGCGGGGTGGGATTCCTGGGCATACACCTTTTTGCCTTCAATCGCACTTGCTTCCATGCCGATGGCGTTTATTGCCAGACTTTCCCGTTCAAGCATGATCGAAGTGTTAAACAGTGATTATATCCGCACAGCGAAAGCGAAAGGGCTGTCCCGCCCAGCGGTTACAGTGCGGCACGCCATTCGAAACGCGCTTTTGCCGGTTGTTACATATATGGGCCCGATGGCCGCACAGGTCTTAACGGGGAGCTTCATTATTGAAACCATTTTTGGGATCCCGGGGCTTGGTGCACACTTCGTCAACAGTATTACAAACCGTGATTATACGGTCATTATGGGTGTAACGGTGTTCTTCAGTGTCATCCTGCTATTGTGTGTATTAATCGTAGATGTGTTATACGGCATTATTGATCCAAGAATCAAGCTTTCCAAAGCAAAGAAAGGAGCCTAGGCCATGCAGAACATTCCAAAAAACATGTTTGAACCAGCCGCAGCGAATGCCGGCGATGCAGAAAAAATAAGTAAAAAGAGCCTTTCCCTCTGGAAAGATGCGATGCTTCGCTTCCGCAGCAATAAGCTTGCAATGGTCGGGCTTATCATTATCGTACTTATTATCCTTATGGCAATTTTTGCGCCGATGTTCTCAAGGTATGATTATTCAACTACTAATCTCTTAAATGCGGATAAGCCGCCTTCAAAAGATCACTGGTTCGGAACAGATGATCTTGGACGAGACATTTTCGTCCGTACATGGGTAGGGGCTCGAATCTCAATCTTTATCGGTGTTGCAGCTGCTGTTCTCGATTTGCTGATCGGCGTCATTTGGGGGAGCATTTCAGGCTTCCGCGGAGGCAGAACGGACGAAATCATGATGCGTATCGCTGATATCCTTTGGGCAGTTCCTTCATTATTAATGGTTATCTTACTGATGGTTGTTCTTCCGAAAGGTCTATTTACGATTATTATTGCCATGACGATTACAGGCTGGATTAATATGGCCAGAATCGTGCGCGGACAAGTGCTGCAGCTGAAGAATCAGGAGTATGTGCTTGCTTCACAGACACTGGGTGCAAAAACATCCCGTCTTCTGTTTAAACATATCGTGCCAAACGCGATGGGTTCTATTTTGGTCACGATGACACTGACAGTTCCTACTGCGATTTTCACAGAAGCCTTTTTAAGCTATTTGGGACTTGGTGTTCCGGCTCCGCTGGCAAGCTGGGGAACGATGGCTTCTGACGGATTGCCTGCATTGACCTATTATCCGTGGCGTTTATTCTTCCCTGCCGGATTTATCTGCATTACAATGTTTGGTTTCAACGTTGTCGGCGACGGATTAAGAGACGCATTGGATCCTAAGTTACGTAAATAAGGGAGTGATACGGGTGACACGCCTATTAGAAGTAAAAGATTTAGCAATTTCATTTAAAACATATGGCGGAGAGGTCCAGGCGATCCGCGGAGTGAATTTCCATCTGGATAAAGGGGAGACGCTGGCCATTGTTGGAGAATCAGGTTCCGGAAAAAGTGTAACCTCTCAAGCGATTATGAAGCTGATTCCAATGCCTCCGGGTTATTTCAAACGCGGTGAGATCCTGTTTGAAGGAAAGGATCTGGTGCCGCTGTCCGAAAAAGAAATGCAAAATGTCCGGGGAAAAGAGATCGGCATGATATTCCAAGATCCGATGACCTCTTTAAATCCAACGATGAAGGTCGGTAAACAAATTACGGAAGTGCTTTTTAAACACGAAAAGATCTCAAAGGAAGCGGCTAAAAAACGCGCGGTTGAACTGCTGGAATTAGTCGGTATCCCAATGCCGGAAAAGCGGGTGAACCAATTTCCGCACGAATTTTCAGGCGGTATGAGGCAGCGGGTTGTCATTGCGATGGCGCTTGCGGCGAATCCGAAGCTTCTGATCGCCGACGAGCCGACCACTGCACTTGATGTAACGATTCAAGCGCAAATTCTGGAATTAATGAAGGATTTGCAAAAGAAAATTGACACGTCCATCATCTTTATCACACACGATCTTGGTGTTGTGGCTAACGTTGCTGACCGGGTCGCTGTCATGTACGCGGGACAGATTGTAGAAACCGGTACGGTAGACGAAATCTTCTACGATCCGAGACATCCGTACACTTGGGGGCTTCTTGCATCCATGCCGACACTGGAAAGTTCAGGAGAGGAAGAGCTGACTGCCATTCCGGGCACACCGCCTGATTTGACAAACCCGCCAAAAGGAGATGCTTTTGCCCTGCGGAGCCCTTATGCGATGAAAATCGATTTTGAACAGGAGCCGCCAATGTTTAAGGTATCTGATACTCATTATGTCAAATCGTGGCTGCTTCATCCTGACGCGCCAAAGGTAGAGCCGCCTGAAGCGGTAAAAGCGAAAATGCGTAAACTGGCAAATACGTATGAAAAACCTGTCTTAGTGAGAGAAGGTGAATGAATTGACTGAAAAATTATTAGAAATCAAACATTTAAAACAGCACTTTGTCACACCAAGGGGAACGGTCAAGGCTGTAGATGATTTATCATTTGATATCTATAAAGGTGAAACATTAGGGCTGGTTGGTGAATCTGGCTGCGGTAAATCGACAACAGGCCGAAGCATTATCCGGCTGTACGAAGCAACCGATGGTGAGGTGCTGTTTAACGGTGAAAATGTGCACGGGAGAAAATCGCGGAAAAAGCTGCTGGAATTCAACCGCAAAATGCAGATGATTTTCCAAGACCCCTATGCATCCCTAAATCCGAGAATGACAGTTGCTGATATTATTGCTGAAGGCCTTGATATTCATAAGCTGGCGAAAACGAAAAAAGAGCGGATGCAGCGAGTTCATGAACTATTGGAAACAGTTGGTTTAAACAAGGAACACGCGAACCGCTATCCGCATGAATTTTCCGGCGGCCAGCGCCAAAGAATCGGGATTGCCAGAGCTCTTGCTGTTGATCCGGAATTCATTATCGCGGATGAGCCGATTTCCGCTTTGGATGTATCCATTCAAGCGCAGGTCGTGAATTTAATGAAAGAACTGCAAAAAGAAAAAGGGCTCACATACCTGTTTATTGCCCACGATTTATCGATGGTCAAATACATCAGTGACCGCATTGGAGTCATGTATTTCGGGAAACTGGTTGAGCTTGCGCCGGCAGATGAGCTGTATGAGAATCCGCTTCACCCGTATACAAAATCATTGCTTTCTGCGATTCCGCTTCCTGATCCGGACTATGAGAGAAATCGCGTTCGCCAGAAATATGATCCGTCTGTCCATCAATTAAAGGATGGGGAAACGATGGAATTCCGTGAAGTCAAACCGGGACATTTTGTGATGTGCACGGAAGCCGAATTTAAAGCTTTTTCATGATTTATCAATCCTTCAAGAGAAATCTCTTGAAGGATTTTTTTACGGCATCATAGAAAGTGAGAATGATGACATTTACAATTAGAGGAAAAAAGCGGAGGCGAAATACAATTCAATTTCTGCATAACAAAAATGTTTTTGCGCTATTGCTGTCTCAATCTCTTCAATCCTTAGCAGGAGTTCTTGTCACAATCGTTTTAATGGTCCGGGTCTATCAAATGACTGACTCCGTTTTTTTGGCAGGCCTTATTTTATCGTTCATGTCGTTTGCGAGTATAGCAGCAAGCTTTTGCGTCTCTCCGGTGCTTCGCATTCTCGGTTTTAAAAAGGTGCTTGCGGGAGCGAATCTGCTGAGAGCGGTCTTTACAATCCTGATGGCATACAGCGTCACTCATCACGGACAGGCATTCTTTTGGATTACGCTGCTGTTTGTGTTTTGTTTTTCCTTCGCGGGCGCTTTTTTTCAGCCGGCAAGATTTGCGCTGCTGCCGATTATTGTTCCAAAGAAGCAATATGTAAAAGCGAATGGTGTGATCTCCCTCTCGAATCAATTGTTCTTAACAGCAGGCTGGGGCCTTGGAGGCCTTCTGACGTATGCCGTCCCTTTTGAACTCGTTGTCGGCGCTGCCATTTGCCTGTTTGTTCTATCGGGAGCTTCCATCAGTGTGCTGCATGTAAATGAAGAAGAGGCTGTAGGAACTGCTGAAACAGCATCTGCCAGAAGTATATGGAAGGATTTAATGATCATCCCTATTGTAAGAGACATTACTGTAATGGACATGATAGAAGCTTTGGCGGGTTCCGTATGGTCATCTGCTATTCTCCTCGCATTTACTGCGGCTGTTTTGCATGAAACAGAGGTGTGGTGGGGGATGTTTAACGCTTCCTATTTTATAGGCGCAATTGTCGGCAGTGTGATTGCCATTCGTTTTTCTTCTTTTTTTGAGCGGAATATGGGCTATGCCATTATGTTCAGCTCGCTTGTAATGTCGGCGCTGACCCTTTTGTTTTCATTTTCTCCAGTCCCATTTTTATGCGCTCTGGCTTGTGCTGCAATGGGGCCTTTTTATCAGGTGCGTGATATTTGCCAGGAAACCATGCTGCAGGAGGTTATTCCCGAGCAGAAACGAATCGGAATCATGGCTGCAAAAAATGCGATTTTGACTCCTTGGTCAGGCGTCACCTACTCCATTATGGGGCTAGTAGCTGATGCTGCTGGTGCGAAAATAGCTTTTATCGCGGCTGCTGCATTATATATCATGACATTTCTGATTGCACTGGCGCAGCCCCGCCTGGTTCATTACAGGCGGGAAAATCGAGTTCAATGAGAAACAATTCAAAATGAACGGAGCAGATGGCTCGGTTTTTGCTGAAAAAAAATGAAACCATGGAGGAAGTTCGCACGTCTTTATAGATGTAAGGCTGTTTAAACAAGAAGAAATGGGGTATATCTAAAAGTATGAAGACAACGAACTCATAAGGAGCAAATCAATGAACTGGTATGAAAAGCTTAGCGAGTACTTTCCAATTGAAGAAATGAAATCAAAAGCGCATATGGAAGCTCTTCTGAAAGAGCGAAGCGATATTTATCATAAAGATGAAGGCAAACATCATATTTTAATGTTTGCGGAATTCGATTCTTTTATCTTCGTTGATTATCTGTATGTGTCTAAGGATGCAAGAGGGCAGGGGCTTGGCGGCAAATTGATCGCGAAGCTGAAAAAGAAAAATAAGCCCATATTGCTCGAGGTGGAACCTGTGGATGAAGATGATACTGATACAGAAAAACGCCTGAGGTTTTATCAAAGAGAGCATTTCAAGCATGCTCAGTCAATTGGGTACCGACGCCGGTCATTGGCTACGAATGAAGTAAACAAGATGGAGATTCTGTACTGGTCACCAAAAACAGAATCAGAAGAAGAAATTCTTGAAGCCATGAAACAGACATATGAAAACATTCATACTTATAAAGACGAGAAATGGTACGGGGAATCGTACGAAAAAACGGATGAAGTCCTGAAACTCATTGATGAAGAAAAACAAAAAAATATTTTCGATCAGTTAAGCTAATTGAGAATTAGAACATATCATGAACATTAAAAATTTGCTGGATTGACACATTTTTTTCTTAGGATACTGTTCACACTTACTTTTTTATAGTATAATACCTGTAAAGATTCCTTTTTTAGAGTAATTTCAATTTAAGAATAAAATAGATGTTCATCCTACTAATTAGAGGAGTGAAGATGAATGGTTACACTATACACATCACCAAGCTGTACTTCATGCAGAAAGGCGAGAGCGTGGCTCGAGGAGCACGATATTCCATTTGTAGAAAGAAATATTTTCTCTGAACCTTTATCAATTGATGAAATAAAACAAATTCTTCGAATGACTGAGGATGGTACAGATGAAATCATCTCAACCCGTTCAAAAGTATTCCAAAAACTGAATGTGAACGTTGAATCTATGCCGCTGCAAGATTTGTACCGCTTGATCAACGAGCATCCAGGGTTGCTTCGCCGTCCGATCATCATTGACGAAAAACGTTTGCAGGTCGGATATAACGAAGACGAAATCAGACGTTTCCTGCCAAGAAAAGTTCGCTCTTTCCAATTAAGAGAAGCACAGCGTTTGGCAAACTAATAGATCGTATCATCAAAAGAAGGCTGAGTCATCAGCCTTCTTTTTTAGATAGTTGACAAAATCCTAAAACGGTTTTTTGTTTTAGGATTTTGTTACCTTTTCAGTTCAGCGTGATTGAAAACCTTTGAAGTCTAGGAAGGCCGAGCATTGGAGCACAACGAATATGTTTATTCGTGAGCACCGACGCGCAGGTCTGACAACGAATGCAAAGGTTTGTCGACACGCTGAAAGAAGGCTGAGTGATCAGCCTTCTTTTATTTTTCAACCTGCTGGTAATAAATGCTCGCAAGGATGACAAACGCAACCGTCAAAATGGGGAGGAGCGTTTCAACTGTGCCGTGCTGCGCCATAAAAAGAGACAGCTTTTTGTCTCTGACAATCATTTCTCCGCCAGTATAAGCAAGCAGCCCGCTTCCCGCGTAAATCAGAAGCGGTATTTTCTCTAGTGCAATATGGATGAGTTTGCTGCCCCAAATAATAACCGGAACCGATACACACAAACCTATAACAACGAGAGAAAACTCACCGTGTGAAGCTCCCGCAACTGCGATGACGTTGTCCAGCGACATAAAGAGATCTGCAAGCACAATCGTTCGTATCGCTCTCCACAGGGAGGTGCTGCTTTTAATGTGTTTCGTGTCTTTTTTTTCAATCAGCAGCTGATATCCTAAATACAGCAGGAAAATTCCGCCGGCGCACTGCAAGAACGGAATGTTCAAAAGATATACAGCTGCACTTGTTAATCCGATTCTCATGGCAACGGCAATAAATGTTCCGAGAATAATGGCTTGCTGTCTTTGCTTGTCCGGCAAATGTCTGCTGGCCATGGCAATGACAACCGCATTATCTCCGCCGAGGATCAGGTCAATCCCAACAATGACAAGCAGAGAAATCAGATAGTCATGCTCCATGAAGCGGCACCTCGCTTTCAGTCCTTCGCTTGTACTACTACTATATGAGACAGGTCGTATTTTATGATATCAGCCGCCTGAACTGCCGTTTTTTAGGCAAAGGTGCATTTTTATTTCTTTTGTGACTGTTTTATCATAAAATAGAAATACAAAGGAATTCACACTGGCCTTGGTTAAGGTTAAGATGTGGACGGAATGGGTAAAGTGTAGTAAAGTACAATTAATCGGGAGCTTAGATGTCCCTTCAACATCTTATATAGAAGGGAAGGTTGGCAAATGGAAATTGAAAGAATTAACGAGCATACAGTAAAATTTTATATGTCTTACGGAGATATTGAAGATCGCGGTTTTGACAGAGAAGAAATTTGGTATAACCGTGAGCGCAGTGAAGAACTATTCTGGGAAGTCATGGATGAAGTTCATGAAGAAGAGGAATTCGCTGTGGAAGGCCCACTTTGGATTCAAGTTCAGGCACTGGACAAAGGATTAGAAATCATCGTCACAAAAGCCCAGCTTTCCAAAGACGGACAAAAGCTCGAACTGCCGATTCCTGAGGATAAAAAGCAAGAACCAGCATCTGAGGATCTTGACGCCTTGCTGGATGATTTCCAGAAAGAAGAGCAAGCCGTCAATCAGGAAGAGAAGGAGCAAAAGCTTCAATTTGTCTTGCGATTTGGCGATTTTGAGGATGTTATTTCTCTATCTAATTTGAACGTTAACGGAAGCAAAACGACTTTATATTCGTTTGAGAACCGATATTATTTATATGTAGATTTTTGCAATATGACTGATGAAGAGGTTGAAAATCAGCTAAGCATCCTGCTGGAGTACGCAAATGAATCCTCAATCAGCATACACCGTCTTGAAGAGTACGGCAAGCTGATTATTTCAGAGCATGCTCTAGAAACGATAAAAAAACACTTTGCATCATAGCAAACCGATTTCCTTCCGGAAATCGGTTTTTTTTATGCACGAAAATGCCATTTTAGAGATGTGAAAAATCAAAAACATATAGACAAGCAGAAAATACAGCGAACAGGAGTTGATCATCTTTTCCAGAAAGTATACTTCATCTGGAAAGGAGAGATGACAATTGTTTAGTGCTGTGACTGAAGACGGCCAAATGTTTCACCTTCTAGGCGCTCAGCAAAACCAGAAATTAAAGCGGAGACGGTTCTTCTGTCCGGTATGCGGAGGAGAGCTAGCTGTGAAGCTCGGACTTCAAAAAGCGCCGCATTTTGCCCATAAACAGAACAAGTCCTGCTCCATAGACATCGAACCGGAAAGCGCCTACCACTTAGAAGGAAAAAGACAGCTGTATGTATGGCTGAAAACACAACGGGCTTCACCAATATTGGAGCCGTATATAAGGACAATCAACCAAAGACCGGACGTCATGGCAAGAATCAAGGAGCATATGCTTGCTGTTGAATATCAATGCGCCACTATCGCTCCAGATGTCTTTCAAAAGCGGACAGAGAGCTTCAAACAAGAAGGAATCATCCCGCAGTGGATTATGGGATACAGCCGCTTAAAACGGACTGCTTCGTCCTTTTATCAGCTTTCAACTTTTCATTGGCAGTTTATCAATGCAAGTCCATACAGAGAACTGATATGTTATTGTCCTGAAAGGCGTTCTTTTCTCCGGCTCAGCCACATCATTCCATTCTACACAAACCATTCTTATTCCTCAGTCCAAACGATCCCTATTCATCGGGCAGGTGTAGGCGATCTTTTTTTCACTGAACCGAAACCCTCAATTCAATATTCAGGCTGGACGAAAGCGATTCACCGTTTTCGCCATAAACCCCATCGGTTTAACTCAAAGGAAACAAATCGCCTTAGGCTGCTGTTTTATGAGAAACGGCAGACGCCTTTTTCTTTTCTGCCGACTGAAGTGTTTGTTCCTGTTAGAAAAGGGGCAGTTTTTAAGAGTCCGGTTTTTGTGTGGCAAGGATTTCTTTATTTGTTTATGACGGATCTTGGAGATAAACGTGCGCCAATTCGTTTTTCAGCCGTTTTGCAGCAGTGCAAACTGCACATTCATAATAAGAACATTGCACTCAGGTTCGAATGCAGCGAAGAGTGTCTTTCAGAAGCGGTTAAACAGTATATTGATTTTTTGTGCAAGAAGGGATTTTTAAGGGAGACTCAGAAAGAAGTATATGTGCTGAATCAGCCTGCAGGTGGCATACACTCCATGCAGGATCTCATAGAAAGAGACCGCAGCTGTTTTATAGAATGAGTTTGTCTTATTTGGCTCACCCTAAGACAAAGGTGGTGGGCAGGCTGTGAAAGGCACAAAAGGAAAGGTTTTTCGTGTTTTTACTGCTTTTTTGGCATTCGTTCTCTTCATTACTGCATATGATTTGACAAAAGGCAGTGAAAAACCGGAAGATATTCACAATACAAGTTTATTGAGAAACAGCTGTTTTTTCAATTGGCTTGAATCAAAGAAGACGAGGGGGATCACCATGGCTGAGGAAAAAAAAGCAAACCAACTGCCTGACAGAAGTGAGGTAAAGGCAGAAGACACATGGAGACTTGAGGATATTTTTCCTAGTGATGAGGCCTGGAATAAAGAATTTCAAGCTGTAAAAGAATTAATTCCGAATTTATCTAAGTATAAAGGAAAGCTGGCAGATTCAGCTGATCATTTATACGAGGCTCTTACGTATCAAGATAAAGTGATGGAGCGGCTGGGTAGGCTGTACACATATGCGCATATGCGCTCTGACCAGGATACTGGGAACTCCTTTTACCAGGGGCTGAATGACAAGGCGGGAAACCTGTATACACAGGCCGCAAGCGCGACAGCTTATTTGGTTCCGGAGATTTTATCCATAGAAGAAGACAAACTGCAGCAGTTCATTCTTGAAAAAGAAGAATTAAAGCTGTACTCTCATGCGATTGAGGAGATTACAAAGGAACGTCCGCATGTGCTGAGCGAGAAGGAAGAGGCACTGCTTGCTGAAGCCTCCGAGGTACTGGGGTCATCTTCAAATACATTCAGCGTGTTAAATAACGCAGATATAACGTTTCCGTCCATTAAAGACGAAGATGGGAATGAGAAACAGATCACTCACGGCAACTTTATTAATTTCTTGGAAAGTGAAAACCGTGAAGTCCGCAAAAATGCGTTTGACGCAGTGTATAAAACGTACGGACAATATAAAAACACAATGGCCACGACGCTAAGCGGCACTGTGAAAAAGGACAACTTCTACGCGAGAGTGAAAAAGTACAAGTCCGCGCGTGAGGCTGCGCTTTCTAACAACAGTATTCCTGAGGAAGTATACGATAACCTTGTTAAGACGATTAATAAGCATTTGCCGCTCCTGCACCGCTATATTGCGCTAAGAAAGAAAGTGCTTGAGCTTGATGAAGTGCATATCTATGACCTGTATACACCGCTTGTGAAAGATGCTGGGATGAAGGTGACATACGAGGAAGCCAAAGATTACATGCTGAAAGGCCTTGAACCTTTAGGGGAAGAATATGCCTCTATCCTAAAAGAAGGACTGGAAAACCGCTGGGTGGACGTTTACGAGAATAAAGGCAAACGCAATGGGGCTTATTCATCAGGAGCTTACGGCACGAATCCGTATATTTTGATGAACTGGCATAATAACGTCAATAATCTCTTTACGCTCGTGCACGAGTTTGGACATTCCGTACACAGCTACTATACGAGAAAGCACCAGCCTTATCCATACGGCAATTACAGTATCTTTGTCGCGGAAGTTGCCTCTACGACAAATGAAGCGCTCCTTGGCGAATATTTGCTGAACAATTTAGAGGATGAAAAACAGCGCTTATATATTCTCAACCATATGCTTGAGGGCTTCAGGGGAACGGTCTTCAGACAAACGATGTTCGCTGAATTTGAACATCTGATCCATACAAAGGCTCAAGAAGGCGAGCCGCTTACACCTGAGCTTCTGACAAATGTCTATTACGACCTGAATAAAAAGTATTTTGGAGACGGCATGGTGATTGATAAGGAAATCGGCCTTGAATGGTCGCGTATTCCGCACTTCTATTACAATTACTATGTGTATCAGTATGCGACAGGGTACAGCGCTGCCCAAGCATTAAGCAGCCAGATTTTGAAGGAAGGAAAGCCGGCGGTTGACCGTTATATTGAATTCCTGAAAGCAGGAAGCTCACAATACCCGATTGATGTCTTGAAAAAAGCGGGTGTTGATATGACGTCCCCAGAGCCAATCGAAGCCGCGTGCAAAATGTTTGAAGAAAAACTTGATGAAATGGAAGAGCTGCTGATGAAAGTCAAGCAGTCTTAAAAAAGTAAGCCTGTGCGGAAATGACGCACAGGCTTTTTTAAAACCCTTTAAAGGTTTTCCGGTGATTCAAGCGGTAGAGGGTAAACAAAATAGACAGAAACAGCAGAGGAGAGGTAATATAAAGCGGCAGCATATGCATCATGCCTAAGATATTCAAGCAGAAAAAAACGGCAATGCACACAATTGAGATCAAAGTAGACATCATGGCGGTCCTCCTCGTCCTTTTTCCTTATAAGGATATGAGTGAATGCACTTCGTTATGTTTTGTGACAAAAATATGAACATTAAGCATAGAGGTTGTCAAAAGTCGACATCTTTTGTTATCATAAGGATGTGAAATTGATCACAAACAAACATTACCCCTTTGTTTGACCGTGAAAAATTTCTCCCATCCCCTTTGTTGTCGTTAAGACATATGAAACCGCGCTTATCCCGGCGCGGTTTCTTTAGTGCTAAAAATAGAACGTACGTTTGGTTATGGCATAAAAAAACAGCCTCAAGCATATGCACGCCTGCGGCTATTTTTCACATGATTGATATTCATCAGAATAAGTGCTGAGAGACTTCCAAAACATTCCGTGTTTGGCTTCCACTTTGGCAACCTTTTTAGCAAACGCCAGTTTTTTCATTTCTTTTTCTACCTCTTCAAGGCTCAGGTCATATACAAGAGCAATTTCCTTCGAGGCAACGAAGCGGAAATATTCAATAAAACATTCTAAAGGCGGTGTTTCCGACGGCTTCGGCTCGTCGCCAAGCATCTCAAATAAAATTTCTTCATATACATCATATGAGTAGCTGCCAGGAACTTTAAGCCCTTCATCCTCATGCTGCGTATTAAAAAACGTCAGTGTCGGATTAACAGAAACATCCATCTCAGCAGCAATTTTCATGTCACATTGAAGCGCCTTGACCGCGCTTTGAGAATGCAGATCTTTTTTGAATTCTTCAAGATCGAGACTTGTATTTTCAGCAATCTCCAAAAGCACGTTTTCATCCGTAATATTTTTCTTTGAAACAAATAGGCTCTCCTGCATATTTCTGAGAAATTGCATGCCGGCTTTTCGTCCTTGCAGTTCGGCTGCTTTAAAAGCGAGAGCAGCCATATAAGGCGATGAAAGCGGCTGATCCTGTTCGAACCAGACATTGCCGTCACATGACATGCCAGAGCGGCTCGCGATCTTTTCCCATGCTTCTGCGAGAAGATGTTTTTTTCGCTTTTTATTTAAAGCGGTAAGGCTTGCGGAAGCGATAATGCGTAAGGTGAAAAAACGTCCGTATCTGATTTTCAGCTTTTTGATGACGGGCTCTAAGGACCAGCATTCAGGACATAAAGGGTCTACAAACATATAAATTTCAAGCGGTTTTTTTGGATGACCGTGGCAATGGGCGAAGTATAGCTCATGCTGATAGTTTGTCAAGATGATCGATCCTCCGCTTCCGTTTGATTCACCATATGCCTTGCTGTCAACTCCAGCCGGCCAAACAAAAACTCACGAATTTCGCCCTCCAGCCCTACATGGTCCATTGCGTCCTTCATACAGCTGAGCCACGCATCAGCTCTCTCGTTTGTAATTGGAAAGGGAAGATGCCTTGCTCTGAGCATAGGATGGCCGTGCTCCTCAGTATAAAGAGGAGGCCCGCCTAAATACTGAGTTAAGAATTGCTTCTGTTTCCTGGCGGTTTCTGTCAAATCGCTTGGAAAAATCGGCTTCAGCAAAGGATGAGACGCGACACGCTCATAAAAAGTATCAACAAGTTGCGATAGAAGTTCCTCTCCAATCGCTTCATAAGGTGCGTTAAACGATTGTCCCATGTTGACTACTCCTTTAAATATGGCTAATAGGAATCATAAATCCTATTGCAAAAAGTAATTTTCTGTATTTCATTGTTTCATCTAGATTTATTTTAGCAACAAGGCATCATTTCTACAAACAAACTGCCTTTTATGCGTTTGATGACTCATTTCGGCTAACAGCCGGGGTTTGTATTTCATATCATATCACATAAAAATCAGGAATGCGTAAGATTTCACTTCGCAAAAAAACCAGAGGGAAAGAGCACCTCTGGTTACGCGTAATAAGCTGAAGTTATTTTTTTTACATAGTTTTGCGTTTCTTGGAAAGGAGGAATGCCTCCGTATCGGTCAACATTCCCCGGTCCGGCGTTGTAAGCCGCTAATGCCATAGACACATTGCCGTCGTATTTATCCAGCATTTGTTTTAAATATTTCGTTCCGCCTTCCACATTTTGCTGCGGATCAAGCGGATTGGAAACGCCAAGTGAGCTTGCTGTTGACGGCATCAGCTGCATGAGGCCCATCGCACCTGCTCCGCTGACCGCTTTTGCATTAAAGCCTGATTCCTGTTTGATGACGGCGCGGATCAGTTTTTCATCAACGCCATATTTATCAGCGGCTTTTTTAATCGCACTGTCAATAGAAAAGTCTCCCGAACTGATCTGATTTGCTTCATGTTTGTTTGAAGCTGAATCTGCAGCAGCTGTTTCAGTGCTTTCTGCCGCTTTTGTGATTGAACCTGAATTGCTGCTCGTATATGAGTTAAGCCCATACGCTGAAAGCAGTGACGGCGCTGTTGTATTCGCGCTGTTCAGCATGCTGAGCGGGCTTGGCGATGAAGAAGGTGCTGATTGCTGAGATGCCAGGCCGTTTGTATATTGGCTGAGCAAAGAGCTAAAACTTGAAAGCGGGCTTTCCGTATTCTGAGTGTCCGAGCTGCTGCGTGCATTAGATATGGACTGTAGTGCCTGAAGCTGAAGTAAAGCTGCCCAATTCGTTACATTCACGATGTCATTCCACCTTATATAGACTTTCGTTTTTCTTCATAAAAACGCAGAATTTTATTTTTGGTTTCGCGCTGAGGAATGCTGAATTGCTGAAGCAGCTTTTCGAAGGCTTGTCTGCCCTCATGCCAATCCGCCGCCTCAAATTCAATTTCAAAGTCCTCTTTATTTAAATATCGGCTGTGGTCTAAAACTATTAAGCCTTTTTCTGTTTCTTTTTCCGCACGGTTTGTTGCTAAAGATCCAAAGTATTGAATGGCATCCGTATCGATCTGAAGCTTGTGCAGCTGGTCCTTCACGGGGCCCTCGGGAACTGAAAATCCAGCGAGATCTGATACCTCTGAAAGCTGCTGGTGCGTTTCCAGAAGCCCCACATCAGCAGGCTCCTTTAATGTAAGGACATACTTTCCGTTTTTTCTGCGGATACGAAGCGCAGCTTGTTTTTGTTTCAGCGCGAAGCTGTCTGTATCAAAATAATGATTCTTTTGATCTGTAAAATCTTTTTCTGTCAGCTGGAGTGCCGCTGCTATGTTTTTGAATTCTTGTTTGGTCAGCATGTTTTTAAATTCGATTTCAATTTCTTGGCTCATGATGCTCTTCCTTTCCGCCCTGTAAATCTTATTTTTACTATTATCTCTTTAGATGTTAGGTTTATCAATATCGAGCTCGATATGATAAAATGAATCTGTACTTTGTTTAAAAAAGGAGAGCATTATGCAAAACAGAATCGAAATTTTGAATGCAACATTATCGGATGATCAGCTTCGCCTTGCCTGTCAGACAGAAGGAAACGAAGCGGAACGTAAGCCGTCAGGTCAAATGCTTGTTGATTCTGACCACTTTGCTTTTGTATACATACTTGAATTAGCTGATTCTTTTGAATATGTCATTATAAAGGAACATGTATGGCCGGAACTGAAGCAGGCCCATGCACAAAAAATACCGGTTGTTTTAGAGGCAGGAGACCAAACAATTGAACTGGCAGGCCTGCATGAGGAGCTGGAATATCTTTTAGAAAATATAAAGGATAATGCAAACTACGGAGAAGAAATGGAAGAAAAAGTGAAACGCGTGTTTTTATAGAAACTGGTTCGGAATTGGGGGATGTATGATGGATGACAAACAATGGGAGCGTTTTTTAGTGCCGTACCGCCAGGCTGTCGAAGAGTTGAAAGTGAAGCTCAAGGGGATCCGCACACTATATGAATACGAGGACGACCATTCACCGATCGAATTTGTGACCGGACGCGTCAAGCCTGTGGCGAGCATACTTGAAAAAGCGAGACGGAAAAGCATACCGCTGCATGAAATTGAAACCATGCAGGACATTGCTGGCCTTAGAATCATGTGCCAATTTGTCGATGACATCCAAATCGTAAAAGAGATGCTTTTTGCCAGAAAAGATTTCACCGTTGTGGATCAGCGAGATTATATTGCGGAACATAAAGAGAGCGGATACCGGTCATACCATCTTGTTGTGCTGTACCCTTTGCAGACGGTATCCGGAGAAAAGCATGTTCTCGTGGAAATACAGATCCGTACACTGGCGATGAATTTTTGGGCGACCATTGAGCATTCATTGAATTATAAATACAGCGGAAACATTCCTGAAAAAGTAAAACTAAGGCTTCAGCGCGCCTCTGAAGCGGCTTCCCGGCTTGATGAAGAGATGTCGGAGATCAGGGGTGAAGTACAGGAAGCTCAAGCTGCCTTTTCAAGAAAGAAAAAAGGAAGCGAGCAACAATAGGTAAAGGGGAAGAAGAGCATGAAATTTGCCGTATCATCAAAAGGAGATCAAGTTTCTGATACGCTGAAAAGCAAAATACAGGCGTATTTATTGGATTTTGATATGGAACTGGATGAAAATGAACCGGAAATCGTTATTTCAGTCGGAGGCGACGGAACGCTTTTGTATGCTTTTCACAGATACAGCGACCGCTTGGACAAAACAGCATTTGTCGGCGTTCACACAGGTCATCTGGGTTTTTATGCCGACTGGGTTCCTCATGAAATTGAAAAACTTGTTCTTGCCATCGCGAAAACGCCGTATCATACAGTCGAATATCCGCTTCTCGAAGTCATTGTGACCTATCACGAAAACGAGCGGGAAGAAAGATACTTAGCTTTGAATGAATGTACGATTAAAAGCATCGAAGGAAGCCTTGTTGCTGATGTGGAAATCAAAGGGCAGCTCTTTGAAACCTTCCGGGGCGACGGCCTCTGCCTGTCAACTCCATCAGGCAGCACAGCCTACAATAAGGCGCTGGGCGGAGCGATTATCCATCCGTCTATCAGGGCGATCCAGCTTGCGGAAATGGCTTCAATTAATAACCGCGTGTTCCGTACGGTCGGGTCACCTCTGCTTCTCCCATCCCATCATGATTGCATGATTAAGCCGAGAAACGAAGTTGACTTTCAAGTGACGATTGACCATTTAACCCTTCTCCATAAGGATGTAAAGTCGATCCGCTGCCAAGTTGCATCCGAAAAAGTGCGGTTTGCGAGATTCCGTCCGTTTCCATTTTGGAAAAGAGTCCAGGATTCGTTTATTGGAAAAGGTGAATAGAAAGAGGACATATCGTGGAGCATTTTTTTATCAGAAAGAACATTACTTCCGCTGAGGACGGGATGACTGTAAAAGAATATGCCGGTGAAATGGGAATTTCGAAACGTCTGCTGACCGATATTAAGTTTGGCGGGGGAGACCTGCAGATTAACGGTGAGCATGTGACGGTCAAATACGTTTTGAAAGAGGGAGATCTTCTTATCGTGAAGTTTCCTGAGGAACAGGTGAGCGAGACGCTGCTGGCAGAGCCTGTTCCGCTCGATATCCTTTATGAGGATGAACATGTGCTTGTGATAAACAAGCAGCCGTATGTGTCATCAATCCCTTCGAGAGAGCACCCCTCCGGCAGCATTGCCAATGGAATTATTGATCATTATCAAACAACCGGAGTGAGGGCGACAGTACATCTTGTCACCCGGCTAGACCGGGATACATCAGGTGTCATGCTTGTTGCCAAGCATCGATTTGCCCACTCCATTTTATCGTCTGCGCAAAAAAACGGCCTTGTGAAGCGCCGGTATGCGGCAGTGGTTCACGGGCGGATGGCACAGATGGAGGGAACAGTCGATGCTCCGATTGGCAGACATCCTGACAGTATTATTGAACGGACGGTAACGCCAGACGGCCAGAAGGCTGTTACGCATTTTTACGTCACATGTGCAAATGACGACATGACCTCGGTGGCATTGCAGCTTGAGACTGGACGAACCCATCAAATTCGTGTTCATATGAGTTATCTCGGGCACCCGTTGTGCGGCGATACACTGTACGGCGGAACGAGACAGGAAATTGGCCGGCAGGCTCTGCACAGCGAGCATCTTTCATTTATCCATCCGCTGACACAGGAGAACATGACGTTTCATGCTCCACTGCCTCAGGATATGAGAAAACTGATAAAAGGAGAGAATCATTGATTCTCTCCTTTTTTATATGGGGCGAAATCTTGATTCGTCGTAAGGCAGGGAGCTTGGAACAGAGACGGTTTCTATTTCTGGAAAGCGAAAGCCTGTCAGTTGATTTCCGAACACGCAGCCTGTATCAATGTTGATGGTGCGATTGACCTTCCGAGGCTCTTTCACAGGTGTATGACCGTATACCACCCAAGCCTTTCCGTTATAGGCTGCCGCCCAATCACGCCTGACGGGTCTGCCGTCCGGATATGTTTCACCCGTCACGTCACCGTAAAGCACAAAGTCCTTCACTCTGCGGGTATATTTGCCGATATCGTCAGCTCTTATGCCAGCATGGGCGACAACTAATTCTCCATTATGTAAGATGTCGTAAAGCGGCGCTGTTTCGTACAGCTTCATAAACTGTTCGCTGACTGATTTTTTCTCATCTTTGGAAAGTTCCTCAAGCTCTGCCGCTGTTGTTTCGAGACCATGCATCACTTTTACCGGATTTCCTTTTAAGTAACGATATAATTTATTGCAATGGTTTCCCGGGACATAACGCACAGCGCCTTTTTCGTAAGCGCCGGCTACAAATCGGATGACCTCTATCGATTTGGGCCCTCTGTCAGTTAAATCTCCGGCAAAAACAAGCACCCTGCCTTCTTCATGGACAGGTACTCCATTTTTGATTGTATAGCCAAGCTTTTGGATTAATGCAGTCATTTCGTCATAGCAGCCATGAATATCGCTGATGATATCGTAAGCCATGCAGCATCCTCCTTACCGATTGTTTTATTTATTATGAAGCAAAGTGTTGCGAGTCATCACAAGCTTTTATGTGCAAATTATAGAAGAATCATTTTCTAAACAGGATTAAGACCTTATCACTTTATTTTTCATCATCACCCTTGTTAAAATCGCGTTATGTTTTTTAAAAATGAGGTTTTGTTCTCTGAGTGAGAACTGGCATAACCCTGACTTAAAAAGGAGGTTCTGATTATGGCGCATACATCTGTCGCATCTTTAGTTGTTGTACTTATCGTTGCATTTTTGACACCCATCCTTTTGCATCGGTTTAAACTCAGCATCCCGGTTGTTGTTGCTGAAATCATTATGGGGCTGATTATTGGGAAAAGCGGCCTTAATTTAGTTGTGGAGGGTGACACCTGGCTCCAAACACTCTCTATGCTCGGATTTATCTTTTTAATGTTTTTAAGCGGGCTTGAAATTGATTTTTCGTCGTTTGAGAAAGGAAAGAAAAAGCAGTTCCTGCCGAATGGCAAGGAAGCGCCGAATACGTTTGCTGCGGCATCTGTTATTTTCGTCGGTATTTTTATTTTATCATTGCTCTTGTCCTATGGGTTCGTCTTGGCCGGATTTATCCAAAATGCATTTTTGATGACCCTGATTATTTCAACGATTTCATTAGGCGTTGTCGTTCCAACATTAAAAGAAGAACGGATCATGAATTCGAATATCGGGCAGATTATTTTGCTTGTTGCTGTTATTGCTGATTTGGCCACGATGATTCTTCTTGCTGTTTTTTCTTCTTTATACGGAGAGGACAGCGGAAACATGTGGCTCCTGATGATCCTGTTTGCGGCCGGAGTGGTGCTTTACTTTTTCGGCCGGGTCTTCAAACATCGCTCTTTTGTTCAATCCATGTCAAAAGGGACGATCCAGATCGGGACGCGTGCCATTTTTACGTTAATTATTGTACTCGTTGCCCTGTCTGAATCACTTGGGGCGGAAAATATTCTCGGCGCTTTCTTAGCGGGGGTTCTCGTTTCCCTGCTTTCGCCAAACAAAGAACTTGTTCAGCAGCTGGATTCATTTGGTTATGGGTTCTTAATACCGATTTTCTTTGTGATGGTCGGTGTGAAGCTTGATATTTGGACTCTTTTTCAGGATAAAACAATTTTAATCATGATTCCGCTCCTGCTGCTGGCGCTGTTAGTCAGCAAAATCATTCCTGTCATGTACCTAAAGAAGTGGTATGATAACCGAACCATTTTCGCGTCTGGCTTCTTGCTGACATCAACGCTTTCGCTCGTGATTGCCGCTGCAACAATCGGGCAGCAGCTTCACGTGATCAGTGCAAATATGTCAGGAGCGCTCATTTTAGTAGCCGTCATTGCAAGTATTTTTACGCCGATCTGTTTTAAAAAATTATACAAACGGGAAGAGCAGCCGGAGGAGAAAAAGACGATTACGTTCATTGGCGCCAATCAAATGACTTTGCCTGTCACACTCGAATTGCCAGAGGAAGAGTATGACGTGCGTGTTGTACACGTCTACCAAGAGAATGCGGAGGAAAAGCTGTCAGAATCAGTGTTTGCTGTTGAAACAATTTCTGACTATGAACACGAGACGCTTGAATCACTCGGCATTTTTGAAACGGATATCCTCGTTGTGGCGACAGGAAATGAAGATATGAATGCAGACATTGCATTACTTGCAAAAGATAAAGGCACAGAAAGAGTCATTGCAAGCGTAGGATCACCGGAGCATGAAGCAGCTCTGAAGGAGCAGGGAATCAGCATCTTTTCTATTCTGCTGTCGACAAAAACGCTGCTTCGCGCACTGATTGAAGCGCCTGGCGTCATGAAGCTGCTCACGAACCAAGAGTCTTCGCTGTATCAAATTAATATGGAGAACAGTAAATATGATGGTGTCATTTTACGGGAATTCCCTTTAACAGGTGACGTCATCTTTGTCAGGATCTTCAGAGGTGTGGACAGCATCGTTCCTCATGGGGATACGAGGCTGAAACTTGGAGACCGTTTAATTGTCACCGGATCTCGGGGGTACGTAACGGATCTTAAGAAAACATTGGAAGGATAAATCTTGACCAAATAAGGATTCGTGTTAATATAGAGGTGCAGAACAATTCAATATGTATTCGTTTAACCACTAGGGGTGTCCTTCATAAGGGCTGAGATAAAAGTGTGACTTTTAGACCCTCATAACTTGAACAGGTTCAGACCTGCGTAGGGAAGTGGAGCGGTATTTGTGTTATTTTACTATGCCAATTCCAAACCACTTTTCCTTGCGGGAAAGTGGTTTTTTTATTTTCAGAGGGGGAATGATTTGTGAAGTTTTCAGAAGAATGCCGCAGTGCAGCCGCAGAATGGTGGGAGGGGAGCTTTGTCCATCCGTTCGTTCAAGGAATCGGTGACGGAACGCTTCCGATTGACCGTTTTAAATACTACGTACTTCAGGATTCCTATTATTTAACGCATTTTGCAAAGGTGCAGTCATTTGGTGCCGCTTATGCGAAGGATCTTTATACAACGGGGCGGATGGCAAGCCATGCCCAAGGTACATATGAGGCGGAAATGGCGCTTCATCGCGAGTTTGCCGAGCTGTTGGAAATCAGCGAGGAAGAGCGTAAGGCGTTTAAGCCGTCTCCTACGGCGTACTCTTATACATCCCATATGTACCGTTCGGTTTTGAGCGGGAATTTCGCAGAAATCTTAGCGGCCCTGCTGCCATGCTATTGGCTCTATTACGAGGTTGGTGAGAAATTGCTGCATTGTGATCCGGGGCATCCAATTTATCAGAAGTGGATTGGCACATATGGCGGTGATTGGTTTAGACAACAGGTCGAGGAGCAAATCAACCGCTTTGATGAGCTGGCGGAAAACAGCACGGAGGAAGTGCGTGCCAAGATGAAAGAGAATTTTGTCATCTCCAGCTACTACGAATATCAATTTTGGGGAATGGCCTATCGAAAAGAAGGCTGGTCTGACAGCGCCATAAAAGAGGTGGAGGAATGTGGAGCTTCACGCCATAACGGATGACAGCAAGCCGGTAGAAGAGCTAGCGAGAATCATCATTACGATTAAGAATGAAGTTGATTTTATTCATATTCGGGAACGCTCAAAATCGGCGGCGGATATTTTGAAATTGCTCGAGCTTATTTTTGAAGGCGGTATAGATAAACGAAAATTGGTGATGAACGGGCGCGTGGATATTGCACTTTTCTCTACTATTCACCGCGTGCAGCTGCCAAGCGGCAGCTTTTCACCGAAGCAGGTCAGAGCCAGATTTCCACACCTTCATATCGGGAGGTCGGTGCATTCACTGGAGGAAGCGGTTCAAGCAGAAAAGGAAGACGCGGACTACGTGCTGTTCGGCCATGTGTTTGAAACGGATTGCAAAAAGGGTCTTGAAGGCAGAGGAGTATCTTTGCTGTCAGATATCAAACAGCGGATTTCCATCCCGGTTATAGCCATCGGGGGGATGACGCCGGACAGGTTAAGAGACGTAAAACAAGCAGGGGCAGACGGCATTGCTGTTATGTCAGGAATTTTCTCTTCCGCTGAACCTTTGGAAGCAGCCAGACGATATTCCCGCAAGCTAAAGGAGATGCGCTATGAAAAGGCATTATGAAGCAGTGGTGATTGGAGGCGGAATTATCGGTTCCGCGATTGCTTATCATTTGGCAAAGGAAAACAAAAGCACCGCATTGTTTGAAAGCGGAACAATGGGCGGCAGAACGACAAGTGCCGCTGCCGGAATGCTGGGCGCCCATGCCGAATGCGAGGAACGTGACGCGTTTTTTGATTTCGCCATGCACAGCCAGCGTCTGTACAAAGGTCTTGGAGAAGAGCTTTATGCATTATCCGGTGTGGATATCAGGCAGCATAACGGCGGTATGTTTAAGCTTGCATTTTCTGAAGAAGATGTGCTGCAGCTGAGACAGATGGACGATTTGGACTCTGTCAGCTGGTATTCAAAAGAAGAGGTGTTAGAAAAAGAGCCGTATGCGTCTGGTGACATCTTTGGTGCATCTTTTATTCAGGATGATGTGCATGTGGAGCCTTATTTTGTTTGCAAGGCATATGTGAAAGCAGCAAAAATGCTTGGGGCGGAGATTTTTGAGCATACGCCCGTCCTGCATGTCGAACGTGACGGTGAAGCCCTGTCCATCAAGACCCCTAGCGGAGACGTATGGGCTAATCATGTTGTCGTTGCCAGCGGGGTGTGGAGCGGGATGTTTTTTAAACAGCTCGGACTGAACAATGCTTTTCTCCCTGTAAAAGGGGAGTGCCTGTCCGTTTGGAATGATGATATCCCGCTGACAAAAACGCTTTACCATGATCACTGCTATATCGTACCGAGAAAAAGCGGAAGACTGGTTGTCGGCGCGACAATGAAGCCGGGGGACTGGAGTGAAACACCGGATCTTGGCGGATTGGAATCCGTTATGAAAAAAGCAAAAACGATGCTGCCGGCTATACAGAATATGAAGGTGGATCGTTTTTGGGCGGGACTCCGGCCGGGAACAAAGGATGGAAAACCGTACATCGGCAGACATCCTGAGGACAGCCGTATTTTATTTGCGGCGGGCCATTTCAGAAACGGGATCCTGCTTGCTCCCGCAACGGGCGCTTTGATCAGTGATCTCATCATGAATAAAGAGGTCAACCAAGACTGGCTGCACGCATTCCGAATTGATCGCAAGGAGGCGGTTCAGATATGATGCTACAGCTGAACGGTAAAGACGTGAAGTGGGAAAAAGACGCAGGTACAATTCAAGACCTGCTGGCGTCGTATCAGCTTGAAAATAAAATCGTTATCGTGGAAAGAAATAAAGAAATAATCGGGAAAGAACGCTATCACGAGGTTGAGCTTTGTGATCGTGATGTCATTGAAATTGTCCATTTTGTAGGAGGCGGATGAGCATGTTAACAATTGGCGGAAAATCATTTCAATCAAGATTGCTGCTGGGCACGGGGAAATACCCATCGTTTGACATTCAAAAGGAAGCAGTAGCTGTTTCTGAGTCTGATATTTTAACATTTGCTGTAAGGAGAATGAACATCTTTGAAGCATCTCAGCCGAATTTTTTGGAACAGCTTGATTTATCCAAATATACGCTTTTGCCGAATACAGCGGGCGCCAGCACTGCTGAAGAAGCGGTTCGGATTGCAAGGCTGGCGAAAGCGTCCGGCCTTTGTGACATGATTAAAGTTGAAGTCATCGGATGCAGCCGTTCCTTGCTGCCTGACCCTGTTGAGACATTAAAAGCGTCTGAACAGCTTCTTGAAGAAGGCTTTATTGTGCTCCCGTACACGTCGGATGACGTTGTGCTGGCGAGAAAGCTGGAAGAGCTCGGCGTTCATGCCATCATGCCGGGTGCATCTCCGATTGGATCAGGACAAGGAATCTTAAATCCTTTGAATCTGTCGTTTATTATTGAACAGGCGAAAGTGCCGGTCATCGTGGATGCGGGAATCGGCTCGCCTAAAGATGCGGCATACGCAATGGAGCTTGGAGCGGATGGCGTACTGCTCAATACGGCTGTATCTGGCGCTGACGATCCCGTGAAAATGGCTCGTGCCATGAAGCTCGCAGTGGAAGCAGGGCGCCTTTCTTATGAGGCGGGCCGAATCCCGCTTAAGCAATACGGAACGGCAAGCAGTCCGGGAGAAGGTCTTCCTGTATGACGGGCAGGTATTCAAGGCAGGAGCTGTTTGCTCCGATCGGCCCATCCGGCCAGAAAAAATTGAAAGAAGCGCGCGCCGTGATTATCGGCGCCGGCGCGCTCGGAACAGCCAGTGCAGAAATGCTGGTGAGAGCGGGAGTCGGCTCTGTGAAAATTGCCGACAGAGATTATGTTGAATGGAGCAACCTCCAGCGCCAGCAGCTTTATACAGAAGATGATGTCAAAAAAGAAATGCCGAAAGCAGCCGCTGCGGAGCGCCGTCTCCGTTCGATTAACAGCGATGTTGATGTGACCGGCCTTGTCATCGATGTGACAGCAGAAAATATCTTCGAGCTGATTAGGGATGCATCAATTATAGTGGATGCGGCTGATAATTTTGAAACCCGCCTGATCGTAAATGATGCTGCGGTAAAGGAAGGGATTCCTTTTCTTTACGGTGCCTGTGTAGGGAGCTACGGCCTCACCTTTACCGTGGTGCCGGGTTCTACTCCTTGCCTGCATTGCTTGCTCGATACACTTCCGATTGGCGGAGCAACGTGTGACACAGCTGGCATCATCAGTCCGGCTGTTTTGCAGGTAGCAGTCTTTCAGGTAACAGATGCACTGAAGCTGCTGACGGGAGAGGAGTGCGAGCCGGTGCTGCGCTCCTTTGATTTGTGGAAAAATGAGCGGTCAGAAGTGAGAGCGGCCAGTCTCAAACATGACGCATGCCCAAGCTGCGGCACAAAGGATTTTCCGTTTTTGTCATATGAAAATCAAACAAAAGCGGCTGTATTGTGCGGCAGGAACACGGTGCAGATCAGATCATCTATTACGAAAGAAGCGGATCTTGAAGCGCTTGCCGGTCAGCTGAGGCAGGCCGGGCTTGAAGTAGCTGCGAACCCGTATTTAATTTCTTGCCGCTCGGATGATATGAAAATGGTGCTGTTCCGGGACGGCAGAGCTTTGATCCATGGAACAAATGATATTGCCCGGGCAAAATCCATTTATCATAAATGGATCGGGTAATAAAAGGAGTGTAGTGTAATGAGTATATATAAAGCATTGACAATCGCCGGATCAGATTCAGGCGGCGGCGCAGGGATACAGGCTGATATTAAAACCTTTCAAGAGCTTGATGTATTCGGAATGTCTGCGATTACAGCGGTAACCGCTCAAAATACGCTTGGCGTTCATGGGGTGCATCCGCTGACTGTAGAGGCGTTGAGACAGCAAATTGACGCTGTTGCTGAGGATTTGAGACCGGATGCAGTCAAAACGGGAATGCTCTGGAATGCCGACATGATTGAAGAAGTGGCAAGAAAAATTGACGAGTACGGATTCAATCGTGTAATTGTTGATCCGGTTATGATCGCAAAGGGCGGGGCATCCTTGCTGCGTGATGAGTCAGTTGCCACCTTAAAGGAGTTGCTCATTCCAAGAAGCTACGCGATTACGCCGAATGTCCCGGAAGCAGAAACGCTGACAGGAATGACAATCAGCTCGCTGGATGACCGGAAAAAAGCAGCAGAGCAGCTCGTCAAGATGGGTGCGCAGCATGTCATTATCAAAGGCGGGCACCAGCCTGAGGACAATCACATTACTGACCTTCTTTTTGATGGCAGCATGTTTATGCAAATCACCCATCCTTATATCAATACGAAGCATACGCATGGCACAGGCTGCACCTTTGCTGCAGCTTTAACGGCCCAAACGGCTAAAGGAGACAGCATCCATCAGGCATTTGAGGTTGCGGCCAACTTTGTCCGTGAAGCGGTGGAAAATACGCTCGGCATCGGATCGGGACACGGGCCGACAAACCATTTCGCTTTTAAACGAAACAGCTTAAATACAAGCCGATGAGATCACCAGCTGATGGTGATCTCTTTTGCGTTTGCTACGGTATGCGCTTTTCATCTGGACAAGGTTATGATATGATAGAAATTAAGATCAGGTACTAATACTATGTCTTTATTAAATATAGGAGGCTTTATACATATGAATTTTTCACTTGAAGGCCGCAACATTGTTGTGATGGGGGTAGCCAACAAACGCAGCATCGCCTGGGGCATTGCGCGTTCTTTACATGAAGCGGGTGCACGTTTGATTTTCACATACGCTGGTGAACGCCTGGAGAAATCCGTTCACGAGCTTGCCGGAACATTAGACCGCAACGACTCCATCATCCTTCCTTGCGATGTTACAAACGACGCAGAAATCGAAACTTGCTTCGCAAGCATTAAGGAGCAGGTCGGTGTAATCCACGGTATCGCGCATTGTATCGCGTTTGCCAACAAAGAAGAGCTTGTGGGCGAATACTTAAACACAAATCGTGACGGCTTCCTTTTGGCTCATAACATCAGCTCATATTCTCTGACTGCTGTTGTCAAAGCGGCACGTCCGATGATGACTGAAGGCGGAAGCATTGTCACTTTGACGTACCTTGGCGGAGAGCTTGTGATGCCAAACTACAACGTTATGGGTGTAGCAAAAGCTTCTCTTGATGCAAGTGTGAAATATTTAGCTGCTGACTTAGGAAAAGAAAATATCCGCGTCAACAGCATTTCTGCCGGCCCGATCAGAACATTATCTGCTAAAGGCATCAGCGATTTCAACTCTATCTTAAAAGACATCGAAGAGCGTGCACCGCTTCGCCGCACGACAACACCTGAAGAAGTGGGCGATACAGCTGCGTTCTTGTTCAGCGATATGTCCCGCGGGATTACAGGTGAAAATCTTCACGTTGATTCAGGTTTCCATATCACTGCCCGCTAAGCAGGATCTATTTCAAGCAATCCCGAATAGGGATTGCTTTTTTATTTCTTCTGATTTTCAGCTTTCTGTCATATAGATAGAATATGACACAATCGGAGGGATGAAGATGTCTAATAAGAAAAGAAACGCGGATAAAAAACCGCTCATGTATATTGTTCAGCCGGATTATGCAGAAACTACAAGGTCATCCATGCAGGAGATTGTCATCAAAAGAAAGGCCGACAAACCCGCTCCGCCAAAAGCTGAGGAAAAGCCGGCTTACCATGAGAAGCAGCAGGAGGAAGCTGTGGCACAGGATGTCCTGCAAGAAGACCAAAAGCCTGCAGCCGAACCAGTGAGTCAGCAAATACAAGAGGTGAGAGAGCCAGAGAACATAAAAAGCCAAGAGGAACAGAAAGCAGAGCCGCAGGCCGTAGAAGAAACCGTCGAACACGAGCCCCCGAAAGCAGAAAAAAAGGAAGAGCCTGCACTTGAGGCCCGGAAGCCTGAGAAAGAACCGGAAGCTGTCCATAGTGCTGATAAAGCGGAGGAAAAAGCACCGCCGGCACGAAAAGTGAAAAAACCGATGAGCAAGATGACGATCCACGAAAAAATTGATTTTTTAACAAAGCTGCCTCATAACATGCCGAGAGCGCTTTGTTTGATTGAAGCCAATGGAAGAACGTACAGGGGCGTGATTGTCGGAAGAAGAAATGATTCCGTCCTGCTTCGAACAACCGGAAACGGAGCCCCAACCGAACTGGCAATCGATGATATTACCTCTTTGCACCCGCTCGGTTTTTAACGAAAAAGAAAAAGCTGCCCGGCTGATGTTGCCGGACAGCTTTTTTACATAGAGAAAAGCCTGCAGGCCTGCAAGCTTTTCCAGCTTATGATTAATGCTGATGATGTGTACGATTAATTAATCGAGGATTTAAGCAGTTGATTGCGCAGAAGCAGTCTAAGTCAACTTCAATACAGTAGTTCGTTTTTTCGAGTCGGAACACTTCACACACCGTATCTTTATCGGTGAAGTCCAAAATGTGTTTGTGTTCGTCAAATGCGATTAATAATGACAGTGTTGCGCAGCTTCCATGCACTCTTTCGACCCTGAAAAATACTGTATTAAAGCAAGGGCCGTTATCGAGTTCGCCGACATTTCCGAAGGCGACTAATGGCGTTGATTTTGATGTAAATATTGCAAAAGGCACTGTGTCGCCTAACGAATGGCTTACAGATAAAAGCTTAGAGTGGCAGCCGGTCGGGCAGTCTTCTTCAACAGCGTTTTGCAGATCTTCAATATTTTCTACAGCTTCACGCACGCAGCTTGATGTTTTCTGGCTCATATTATCCCTCCTGCCTTATAAATTTGAGACTGGCGAAATGATGGAGAGTCAGCTGCCTCACGCTGGAAGCAGCTGAATGATTTGCACCTGTAATAGAGTTTGGAAGGGGATTCCTCTTTACAAGTGATTATCCATTGTGATGATGCTTTTTATCTTTATGAGGCGATGTTCTGTCAACTAGCTCTGGTGACAGGCACTGAATCGCACAGAAGCATCCGAGATCCACTTCTATGCAGAAATCTGTTTTTTCTAGCCCGAAGAAATCCGGGTCACAAGGGTGGCAAACACTTAAGGTATCGCCTTTAACATCGACAGGGCGTAAAATAGACAGTGTTGCGCAGCAATCACATAATTTTTCAACGCGGAAGAAAATGGATTCAAAGCATTGCATATCATCCACAAATCCCCCCACGTTTCCGAATGTGGAGAACAATCCGCCTTTTTTATCAAACAAGAGAAACGGAATTGTGTCTTTACCTGCAATTGTCGGATTCAAAAGGTTTGTATAGCAGCCAGTCGGACACTGTTCCTCAACTGCCTCCTGCTCTGCTAAAATCTTTTCCACTGCATCGCATACACAGTTCTCATGCCGGCCATGGGTTTTTCCGCAGCTCATTGATTTCAGCTCCTTCTTTATAGGGTATTTGACTTTAGTCCTTAACAACATATGTACCCGTGCCCCACTTGGTGTGGGTGAACGTCTATATATTCATCATATGCTTGGAAAATAAGAAAAAGCAGAGCGTTTTTAGCTCTGCTTTTAGGTTCTAGAGGACAAGAGTGATGACTAGGACAGCGATCAGAACGTTTGTAGCTGTAGAGACAAGGGTTGCGATATCGGCATCTACTGTTGTGACGTTTACGCCGCGGGAGCATTCGATAAGAAGTTTCTGGCGGTTTACTTGCTTGTTAGCTGTAAGCTGCAATAAATCTTGTGCGACTAATTCAGCAATAACGCCATCTGCAATGGAGGTGAGAGCTACTGTCAAGACAGCTGCATTAAGCGCTGTTACAATAGATGTTACGGCTTGAACGTCTGTAGATGAAACGTTGATGTCACAAGAGTCTCTAATAATAATTGTCTCATCTGAGACTTGTTTATTGAGATTTGCCTGAGCTAGATCTTGGTCGATAAAGGCGTTGTTGTCATTGCCAAACCCATTGTTATTGCAGCAAATATCGCAATTGCATTTTCTTTCTTCTTTTTCTTTCTCTTTGTGCTCTAACGGATGGTCACAGTCAGGATCAAGTGCAACCCAAGAGTATGGTCTGCTTTCCATATCTATTCCTCCTTTTCTTTTACTGTTATTAAATGAGCGAGCCTCTTACTTTGACTGAGGCATTTATCTTGATGATGTGCCCTATTTTTTATGATTAATTTGAATTGTTATTGTTTTGCCGTCTTTGTCTGAGCTGTTCAATGAGCTGCTCTCTGCGGCTAAGCGGTTTATCGCTCTTTTGCTCTTGTACGGCTTCTTCTTCTTTTTTCTTCTTGTGTTTTTCAGCTAGCTCCGCTGATTTCGCTTGCAGGTCTTTTACCATATTCAAAAGCATTTCTTTTTCTTCATCTGATACTTTTTTCATTTTGTCTTTTGTGATGCCGTGTTTTACAAATATGTTTTGGACCAGCATTTTCATCATTGGATCAACTTCTGGGAGCTTTTCAAGCTCTTCTTTGATTTTATCGTTATCTGACATTTGTTCTCACCTCAACTTTTAGTTTGTGAAAAGAAAGGGTTAAAGGATGTCGAATTCAAGGAGCATACTGTTTAACACCTGAAGCAAGATTTGTACAAAGGTTATTATTTCGTCTGCAGACAAAGTAATCTTGATGTTTCGGCTGTTGATAATTTTAATGATGGTTCTTTTTTTGATTTGAGAGTTATCAAGAATGAGTATTTCGCTTGCTACTGTGTCGGCCAAGTCCTCGTCGGCAATAACGAGCTGTGTCAACAGGATAATCAATGTTGTAACCAAGGCTTGTATAGAAAGGGCAGCTGTTATATGTGACGTATCTATTGTGATATTTTCGCAATCAATCACTTCGATCTGCTGCTCGAATTCGCTTGATAATTGCTCAAATATGTCAGGATGCAGGGATTCAATTTTTGTTTCAAATGACATAACCTTCACTCCTTTCTTATCCATACTCTATATAATGCAAATGGGGTGCCGAGCGGAATAATAAAAATAACCAATTTTCTGCCGGACAAGATACAATTCATGAAGAATAGGGTTTTCGCATATATGTGAAGGGATCATGATTGGCAAAGGAGTGAACGAGTGGTTATAAATGGGCTGACAATTGTTCTTCTATCGCTTGCGGTCTTTCGGCTCGCCCGCCTGCTGGTGTTTGACACGATTATGGCGCCGCTTCGCAGTCTGTTTCATGAAGAGAAGGAAGAAAAGGATGCGGACGGGAACATTGAAACCTATATCGTGATTAAGGGAACCGGTGTCAGGGCGTTTATTGGTGAATTGCTGAGCTGCTATTGGTGCACAGGCGTGTGGTGCGCCGGCTTTTTGATTTTATGCCAGGCGTTGATCCCGCAAGCGGCGCAGTGGCTGATTTTACTTTTGGCGATCGCCGGCCTTGCCGGCATCATAGAAACGCTCGTATCAAAATGGCTGCAAGAATGAGGCGTTACCACCAGCAACTTTTCACTAGCATCAGCATAAAGTAGCATATATGACATAAGGAAAGGAAGGGGACAAAAATGAGCCAACATCATAAACCTTCCCAAAAATCTCCATATACAGATTCATCGTATCAATCAAAAAAGATAAAAAAGAAAGGCTGCGGGTGCGGAAATAAAAAGAAAAAGCCTCAATAGCCTGGCAAAGAAACCGGAGAACTCCGGTTTTTTGTTTTTTTAACGGGGCGGCCTCGCTCAGCATATATCATAAGCGGGGGGATAAAAGTGAATGAGTTTGAAAAATGGATAGAAGGAAGATATGAACCACACGAACAAAAGCAAAAAGAGTATGAAGACACGATGGGCCGTATCAGAAAAGACTTGGATGCATTTGATAAAGCCGGTCTGGAATTTGAAGATGAGATTGAAGAGCTGGCTGAAAAAACGGAGGCCTTACTTAAGAAACATCAAGCTCAATATGATCAATCATAAATCCGCAAACGCCCTATGCGAATATCCAAGCCGATCCAAGCAGCTCACATAGTGTATAGAGAGTAAAGGAGGTGCTTATCTATGGGCTTTGGATACGGATTCGGCGGCGGCTACGGCGGCTGTTATGGCGGTTATGCTGGCGGTTACGGCGGCGGCTATGGTTCAACATTTGTTTTGTTGGTCGTATTATTCATTCTCCTCATCATCGTAGGTGCATCTTTCTTTTAAGATGTATTGAGGAAGTACGGGTTATAACCCGTGCTTCCTTGCCTTGTGTTTATTTTTAAAAATGTTGGAAAAGCACATTGTATTATGTGCATTCATACAATACCGTATTACTCCGCCAAAAGGAGGCGCATTATGGATAATCAATTTTTTAAGAACATCGAAAAGAAAACAGGTGTGAAGATGCAGGATGTAATGAATCTTGCCGGATCACTCCAAAACGCTAATTTTAAAGATGAAAATACAGTGCGCAGTGTGATTAACCGCGTAGCTCAGATGGCAAACAGACGCGTGCCAAAAGAATTAGAAGATAAAATTGTGGAATCTATTACAAGCGGAAAAGAAAAGCTTGATTTTGGCACGATTTCTAAAATGATGGATAATAAATAAGTGGATGGCCTGGCTGACTCACTGCAGCGGGCCTTTTTTTACAGTAAAAACCCGGCAGTAATCTGCCGGGCTGTTAATGATGCAAGGGCTGTCTTGCTTTTTGTAGAAGGGGATACAAAAATCTTGAGCGGTTGGCTGTTTTGCCGCGCCTGTTAGCGGGGCAAGACAAATATAAATGCTGTTTCGCCCGGGTCATGGCTACATATAAAAGACGTCTTTCCTCCTCAAGAGCGGCCTCGTCTCCTTTTCTTGCCGTTTCTAATGAGAAATCGTGCGGAATCGAGCCGTCTACAGTGCCTAACACGTAGACTGTTTTGAATTCAAGGCCTTTTGACCGGTGAATGGTCATCAGCTGAACGCCATGTTCATCCGTTCTGTTTTTCTCAGCGGCCCTCATATGGTCTACGTGGGCAAGAAAGTCAGGAATCGTTTTGAACTTCTTGGCGACAACCTTGATGTCACGCAAGTCATCAGAGCCTTTTTCCAGCTTGTTGCCCTCATTGCCCCGCTTTTTTAAATATTCGGAGAAGCCCATTTTTCCTTCTGCAAAGGTGATGGCTTCTACGGGTTTCATTGTGCGGAGGCTTGCAAAAAACGGTACGATTTTCTTGATTTTGTTCAGCTGGAATGGCTTCAGATCAGGCAATTTGGCCAGCGCTTTGATCATGGTACAGTCCTCTGTAATCGAGAGCGCCTTCAGCGTATTCAAAGCGGACTGTTTTAAAAACAAGGCGGGAAGCAAGTGTTTAATCGCTTCGGTGTCATCCTCATTTTGGCTGGCATACAAGTAGGCGAGAATCTGGCGGACGATCCGTCTGCTGTAAAACGATTGGACGCCGCGGTCAGCTGTATACGGAATTGACGATTGATGAAGCCTTTCATATATAGCACGGCCTCCGCTGTTTGTGCGGTAAAGAACCGCAAAGTCTTCTGGACTGGCTCCATTTTGAATTTTTTCTTTGATATCGGAAACGACCATTGTGGCTTCTTCCTCTTCATCATAAGGATAAAACAGCACAGGGACCTGAATGTCATCGCGGGCCGCTTCAAGCGTTTTGGCATATCTGTTTTTGTTCTTTTTCACAACGATATCAGCACTAGAGACGATCGGGTGCGTAGACCTGTAGTTCGCAGTTAAATAGATCGTCTTCGCTCCCGGATAATCCTTTTGAAAATCAAGAATGAAAGACGGATTGCTTCCGCGAAACGCGTAGATGGACTGGTCATCGTCTCCGACACAGCACAGGTTTTGCTCCGGACTGGCGAGCATTTGCATGATTTTGTATTGAACCGGATTAATGTCCTGAAACTCATCAATTAAGATATACGTAAACCGAGATTGATATTGTTCCAGAAGGTCAGGCCGCTCGATAAACAATTCATAGCAGGCTGAAGCCATGTCATCAAAATCAAATTGGCTGTGTTCTTTTTTCTGGCGTTCATAATGTTCATATAAACGATAAACTTGTTTTTCCCACTCATCTTTTAGAGGGATGCGTTCATTTGGGACATAAGTGTTTTTCCAAAAACCGATCTGCTGCAGAGCTTGGTCAACTGGGAATTCTTTCTCATCGATGCCTTCTTCATAGAGTGCTTTTTTGATATATTGTTCCCGCTGCCACTCCATTTTCAGCAGATGCTCACCGTTCCATTTAGCAGAATTAGAGTGATACAAGATCTTATAAAACAGACTGTGGAATGTTCCTGTCACAAGTCTTCTGACTTTTGCCGGCTGTAATCCGTACTGGTTGGCCATACGCTCTTTCATTTCAGCGACAGCTTTTGTTGTAAAGGTGACAAGCAGCATATTTTCAGGCGGTATGCCTAAGTGTTCGATCATGTGGGCGGCACGGGCTGTCAGCACCCGTGTTTTTCCGCTCCCCGCACCTGCAAGCACGAGCAGCGGGCCCTCTGTTTCCGTGACAGCTTTCAGCTGATCCGTGTTTAAACCGACAGACGGAAAAAGGCTCGTATCGGGTTCTATTGTTTTTGGCACAAATGGTGTTCCTGGTTTAATGCTTCTAGGACGGTGCCATTCCGTAACAGCTGGGGACGGGTCAGCGGCGATCGCTTTTCCCTTGGGTAAACGAATGACACCAGATTCCTGATCGTCTTCTTTTTTTTCCTCTTTAGAGGGCTTCGGTTCGCACGCCTCCTCACATGCCGGAAAATCGCCTGGCTGGCGATGGATAAACTCTGGCGGATCGGCGATGTTAAGCCGTAACAAAACGGGCTTTCCGCAATGGGAACAAAATAAATGTCCTTTTATTCCCTCTTCAAAGAGGAATTGATAATGTTCTCTCGAATATGTATGTAAATGTATGATTCTATCATTCAGTCGGGCGCATTTCAAAAAGGGGTCCTCCCAATCAAAAGGTGTTCATTACAGACAATGACTATCATATCAAAAGAAATGTGTTTCAAAAAGTAAGTTTAAGGGAAAAGAGACAGCAGAGGGGTGGGTATTGTATGATATATGCAGGTCAAATTCAGAACCAGCAATACGCTCAATATGCTAATAGAACGATTGGACATAAGCAGGATTATGCCGGAACCGAAAAAATCAGCTATGTCCCGTTTCAGCGGGTATACAAAGAATTGGAAAAGCAGCAGGAGAATCAAACGGCCGCTGAAAGAAAAGTAAACGAGATGAAACGTAAGCGCTCTCTTTATAAGAGATTGCGAGAAAAAGGAATGGGCACATATATTAATCGATATGTATAAAAAACCGTTCATACGAGAGAACGGTTTTTTTATATGCAGTAAAAATCCGGATCTCAAAAGATCCGGATGCGTTCAGTCCTTCATCATTTGTAAGTGCGGAATGCCGGCATCGAGGAATTCTTTTTCAGAAAGCACACGATACCCGTGTTTCTTGTAAAACGGCACAGCCTGTGTTTGCGCGTTTAACATGAAACCGGAAGCGCCTCCGTCTGCCGCGGCTTTTTCGAGCGCTTTCATAATGATGCCGCCGACACCGGCTGAGCGGTGGCTTTTCAGTACGCAAATCCGCTCTAACTTGCCGTAACCGTCCTTCATGCGCCATCTTCCGGCACCGACAGGCTTTTCACCGTCATACACGACGATATGCTCTGACTCATTTTCAAGTTCGTCAATTTCTTCTTCAGCAGGCACGTTTTGTTCTTTGACAAAGACTTCTTCTCTTACATAGAATGCATCTTTCAGTTGGTCTTCATTTTTTGCGATAACTGCTTTCAAACATTATTCTCCTCTGCCTAGCAAGAAGGTTTCATATACTGTCCACGATCCGTTTTCCAACTGGTAAAGCAAGTGGAAACGGTCAACGATTTCTTCATGCGACACTTCCTGCATTTTTAATTGTCCCAGCACATCTGAATGCTCATCGTCGGAAAGATTTTGGCCGACCGTCACATGCGGAACGAAATTATATTCCTGTTCTCCTGCCAACACACCGGTGTATAGCTTTTCATTGAGTGTTTTTAACTCTTCCGTCGGTTCTGCTTTGATGTAAATGACATTATTGACAGGCGCAAATGAGCTGTATTTTGTCATTTTGAGAACGAGTGGGTGGGACTCTTTTGCGATGTTTCTTAAATGTGATACGAGCTGATCCGCTTTCTCCTCCGCGCATTCAAAGGATGCTCTCAGCGTCAAATGAGGCGGGATCAGAGAGTAGCTTGGGTCATAGCGCTTTCTGTAAGAGTTTGCAAGGTCTTGGAGCTTTTTTGATGGAAATAAAACGATTCCGTATTTCATATTATGTCCCTCCTGGAAATAAAGTATGATAGAGTGTTAAAGCATTTTTTTCAGCGCCGGGGTGATGAGCGGCTGCCAGTATGTCCATTTGTGGTCTCCGTCAAATGGCTCAAAATAATAATCGGAAAGCTTCTTCTCCAGCAGCTGCTTCAGCTCCTGGTTCGGTTCTGTAAAGTCCAGAATGTTCCCGTCTGTCGTGTGGACGTCAGTTTCTTTTGTTCCGATTTGGTGATAAATAGAGAGGTGTTTGATATCGTCTGACTGTTTTACGGCTTCTAGTACGTGTTTGTCAACATAGGGAGACTGCATGATGATGTTGCCAAACATATTCGGATAATCAAGCGCTGTCATAAGTGACACGGTCGCTCCGAGCGAATCACCGATCAGGGTTCGGCCATAACCGATCTGATAGGTTGGATACTCATCATCTGCAAAAGGAACGAGCTCATGGGCGATGAACCGTTTATACGCCGAAAATTTTGAACCCTCCGGATGATAGGTGTTTCTGCGCTCTTTTACATCCTTATAGGGAACACCGATAATAATGCTCCGGTCTATTTCGTGTTTCGACAGCAATTCCTCAACCTGTCTGCCGATTCTCCCCAGCCTGAAATAATCGTGGCCGTCCTGTGCGATAATGACATGGTATTTATAAAGCGGGGAGTAGTTGGACGGCAGATAAACAAGCAAGGTCATTTCCTCGTTAAGCTCTTTTGAAAAGAATTTCTTTTCTTGCACTGTGCCGTTTTTCGGTGCCATAAAAACATTCCTCCAGGACATCACTATACTTTCTTGCATTTTCAATTATTGTACCATGAATTATTAGAAATTTCTCTCTTTAAACGGTTCGGAACACGAAGAAAAAAGTGTTGAAATAAACTGTGAATTGCGCTAATATAAAACAATCAGAAAATTGAAATCGATATTTCTTATCGTGAGAGGTGGAGGGACTGGCCCTTAGAAACCTCAGCAACCGGCTTGTTTTGCATGTGCAAAGCGCCAAGGTGCTAAATCCAGCAAGCGTTTTTTATGCTTGGAAGATAAGAAGAAGCGTTAAACCCCTTCTTCTTATGAAGAAGGGGTTTTTATTTTGAAAAGGGAAGGTGTCAGCTATATGTCACAGCACGTTGAAACGAAATTAGCCCAAATAGGGAACCGAAGCGATGAAGTCACGGGAACAGTGAGTGCTCCTATTTATTTATCAACAGCATACCGCCACAGAGGGATCGGAGAATCAACTGGATTTGATTATGTCCGCACAAAAAATCCGACACGCCAGCTTGTTGAGGACGCGATCGCTAACTTAGAAAACGGCGCAAGAGGGCTTGCCTTTAGTTCAGGAATGGCTGCTATCCAAACGATTATGGCGCTGTTTAAAAGCGGAGATGAACTGATTGTTTCATCGGACCTATATGGCGGCACGTACCGTTTATTTGAAAATGAATGGAAAAAATACGGATTGACTTTTCATTATGATGATTTCAGCGATGAGGACTGTTTACGCTCTAAGATTACGCCGAATACAAAAGCGGTGTTTGTGGAAACGCCGACAAACCCCCTCATGCAGGAGGCGGACATTGAACATATTGCCCGGATTACAAAGGAGCACGGTCTTCTGCTGATCGTAGATAATACATTTTATACACCGGTCTTGCAGCGGCCGCTTGAGCTGGGAGCTGACATTGTCATTCACAGCGCAACCAAGTATTTAGGCGGGCATAACGATCTGCTTGCTGGACTTGTCGTGGTGAAGGATGAGCGGCTCGGAGAGGAAATGTTTCAGCATCAAAATGCGATTGGCGCCGTCCTGCCGCCATTTGATTCGTGGCTTCTGATGAGAGGAATGAAGACGCTGAGCCTCAGAATGCGTCAGCATCAGGCAAACGCGCAGGAGCTTGCGGCGTTTTTAGAAGAGCAGGAAGAAATTTCGGATGTGCTGTATCCCGGAAAAGGCGGCATGCTGTCCTTCCGTCTGCAAAAAGAAGAATGGGTCAATCCGTTTTTAAAAGCACTGAAGACCATTTGTTTTGCAGAAAGCCTCGGCGGGGTGGAAAGCTTTATTACATACCCTGCGACCCAGACGCACATGGATATTCCTGAAGAGATCCGCATCGCAAACGGGGTGTGCAATCGGTTGCTGCGCTTTTCTGTCGGTATTGAACATGCGGAAGATTTAAAAGAGGATCTAAAACAGGCATTATTTCAGGTCAAAGAGGGAGCTGTTTCATTTGAGTAAACACAATTGGACGCTGGAAACCCAGCTCGTGCACAATCCATTTAAAACAGACGGCGGAACCGGGGCGGTCAGTGTACCGATTCAGCACGCCTCGACTTTTCACCAACCTTCATTTGAAGAGTTCGGGGCATATGATTACAGCCGCTCTGGCACGCCGACAAGAACAGCTCTCGAAGAAACAATTGCCGCATTGGAAGGCGGAACAAGAGGATTTGCTTTCAGTTCAGGCATGGCTGCTATCTCAACAGCATTTTTACTGCTGTCACAGGGTGATCACGTTCTTGTGACCGAAGATGTATACGGCGGAACCTTCCGTATGGTGACAGAGGTGCTGACCCGGTTTGGCATTGAGCATACGTTTGTGGACATGACGGATCGTAATGAAGTGGCGCGGAGCATCAAGCCGAACACAAAGGTCATTTATATGGAGACGCCATCAAATCCGACACTTGGGATTACAGATATTAAAGCGATTGTTCAGCTTGCAAAAGAAAACGGCTGTCTGACCTTTCTGGACAATACATTCATGACACCGGCACTGCAGCGTCCGCTTGATCTCGGCGTGGATATTGTACTTCACAGCGCGACAAAATTCTTAAGCGGACACAGCGATGTGCTCTCAGGTTTAGCTGCTGTCAAAGATGAAGAGCTTGGGAAGCAGCTGTATAAGCTGCAAAACGCGTTCGGCGCCGTCCTTGGCGTGCAAGATTGCTGGCTCGTGCTGCGCGGCTTAAAAACGTTGCAGGTCCGTTTAGAAAAAGCGAGCCAAACAGCGCAGCGGCTTGCGGAATTTTTCCAGAAGCACCCGGCGGTCAAGCGCGTGTATTATCCGGGACTGGCTGATCATCCCGGCGCTGAAACCCATAAAAGCCAGTCAACGGGAGCGGGCGCCGTGCTATCTTTTGAGCTTGAAAGCAAAGAGGCCGTTAAGAAGTTAGTCGAGAATGTGTCACTTCCAGTCTTCGCTGTCAGCCTTGGCGCCGTGGAATCGATTTTGTCCTATCCGGCAACGATGTCTCACGCGGCAATGCCTAAGGAAGAGCGTGAAAAACGCGGTATCACTGATGGCCTGCTCCGTCTGAGTGTGGGCGTCGAACATGCAGACGATTTAGAACACGATTTCGAACAAGCGCTGAAAGAAATTGCTCCAGTTGCGGTTCGTTAAAAAAGAAGCCGGGGATGGCCCGGCTTCTTTTATTATTGTTCGTCATCAGGATTCAGAATCGCGAGGACTTGATGATCCTCCCAAACGCCATTAATTTTTACATTTTTTCGGGCGATGCCTTCTTTATGAAATCCCGCTTTTTCTAAAACACGCATGGACCCGAGATTACGGGGCATCACACCGGCTTCAATCCGATGCAGTTTCAATTCGTGGAACGCATAATCAACAACCAATCTGACTGCCTCTGTCATAATGCCCTTTCCATTATGGGCTTTGTCTAAAAAATACCCGATGAACGCAGTTTGCAGCGCGCCACGGATGATTTGAAAGAGCGAAACCGTCCCGATTAATCTATCGTCTGACGCTGTAAAGATGCCAAAATGATATTCTTCATCTTTCTCAAGTCTTTCCTGATACTCGGTTATTCGTTTTCTTTGCCCCTCAACCGTATAGTAATCGTCTGCGCGTATCATAGAAAACTGTTCGAAAAAATCCCGATTTTCGCTTTGCAGCCGCAAATTTTCTTCGGCATCCTTTCCTTCTAAAGGTCTAACATAAATGGTTTTTCCTTTTAACATACAGTGATCTCTCCGTTCTCATGTCAGCATTCCTCTTACATTATTCTCAGGGAAATGCAAATATCCTTTTTATAAGAAGGAAGAAAACCAATTTCCCATAAAAGTGCCAACATAGTTGCCGATTAAGTAGCCGAGCGTACCGACAAGCATGATCGGGGCGACAAGCTCCCGCCATCCCTTGGCAATTGCCATCGCAGCCGCAGTCGTCGGTCCCCCGACAGTAGCGTTGACGGCGAGCAGAATTTCTTCAAGCCGCACACGGAACAATTTTCCGGCAGCTAAGGAAACCGCTAAATTGCTGATCGCAATGATAAACACGAATAATAGAATAAGAGGCGCATTCGTGACGATTAAACGGAGATCTGCAGGAATGCCGATCACCACAAAAAACAAATAAATCAAAAAGGTTCCAAGCTCCTGAGATCCATTGAGCCTTTCAAAAAAACGCGGGAAAAGAAAAATGATAAGAACAGTTAAAGATGTAAGCATTAGGTACTGATCGCCAAGCGTACCGGTCAGCAGGGGATGAGAAAAAACGCTTTTAAAATAACCGGAAACCTTCATACTAACCGCAACAAGTGCGAAAGCGGCACCGGCATTAAAAGCGATATCCTTTAAGGAAATATCCTTCCGTTTCCAATAGCTTTCAGCACTGTTTCCGCTGTTTTCATCGGCTTTTACCTTCTCTTCAAACGGCATGGCATAATGCCGCTGAAACCATTTGAGTGCAGGAATGCTGATTAAAATAAAAAACAAAAGCGCCATCATAAAATTATCAGCCACAACGGTAGCCGACACATATTCACCAGGCGTCTCAAATTTTGCCGCCATCGCCGCAAAGTTGACCCCGCCGCCGATATAAGAGGCGCTGATCATCCCGCCGATTTTATCTAAGTAAGGAATATGCTGTTTAAGTAGAAAAAAAGCAAGAATGCTCCCAAGCACAGTGCCAGCGGAGCTAATCAGAAAAATAAACAGCAAACGCCTGCTTTCCTTAAAAATTTGCCGAACATTGATCTGAAACAGCAAAAGGGGAATCGCAAGCGGCACCACATAAGCCCACACAGTATCATACACAGGCGACTCAACAGGAAGCACTCCTACATTTGTAAACACCATAGCACCTGCAAGGGCGATAATAGCGCCCGACACAGCGGACGCCCACTTAAAGCGCTGCTCCAGCCCGATGCTCACTGCCGCCCACACCGCAATAAACCCCCATAATACCCAAACATCATCGGAAGAAATCAAAGAATGCAAAACCCCATCACCTCTATTGTTAGAAAATTAAGACATATTATAATAGCCGGGGAACGGAACAGCAAGTCCAAAAAAAGTTTTTCTAAAAAAGCAGTTGACGAATAGAAGGTAAGGTTATATAATAGAACTTGTCAGAAAGACAACAACATACCCAGCAACACATACATATCATGATTCCGTAGCTCAGCTGGGAGAGCGCTACCTTGACAGGGTAGAGGTCGCTGGTTCGAGCCCAGTCGGAATCATAGCTTAAACCCTTGCTACGCAAGGGTTTTTTACTTTCCTTTAATAAAGCCGGTTTATCAAATTCGCGAGTTGTTGGCAAACTGTTGGCGAACTTGATTTTTTGTCTTCAAAATTCATTGACCGTATCTCTTTTTAGGGTCAAAATTATTGAATAGTTCAGCTGTCTGATCAGCTAATTTTTTTGTTACATGGCCATATCTATCGAATGTAGTTCGATAGCTGGCGTGACCGACTCGTTCTTGAATCGCTCTATAATTTGCACCAGCTTCAATTAATAAAGTAACCATTGTATGACGCAACTCATGAAGTCGTATTTTTTTCAGCCCATACTTTTTAGTGAACTTGGACCATTTTGCAGTGGGGGTTGTGTAATAATAGGGCTTACCTTTCCCACTATGGAAAATGTATTGATGTTCTCCACCTTCCCAAGCATCACCTAATCTCAGTTTCTCTTTTTTCCACATTCTATAGTACTTCTCAAGCTCTTCCATGTACCAATCAGGCATTTTTACAAAGCGCTTGGATTTTTTTGATTTAGGATCTTTGATAAGTGGTTTTCCATCAATTGTTTTTGGAATTGAACGATTTACATAAAAACCTCCCGCATCCCAATCAACATCTAAATGCCATTCAAAGGCTAATCCTTCTGCTCTTCTTAGACCGCCAATCATTGCGCCCAAAAAGTACAATCTCCACATTATATCAATCTGATAAAGAGCTTCAATGCATTCTTTAGCTGCTTCTGAATCATAAAATTGCATTTCTTTGGTTTCAACAGAAGGGGGATCTAAATCTTCGGTTGGATCTACTTTGATTAGTTTCCATTGCTTAACAGCAACTTTGAACATTGCCTTTAGAACTTTGAATACGTCGTATCTGGTTGAACTTGATAAACCTCCTGGTTTGCCGTCTTTTCGAATTCCGTCTTTTTCAAGTGAATCCATAAAGTCAACAATATGCATTGTTTTGATCTGATCTAATCTCCTATGACCGATTGCTGGAAGAATATAGTTTTTAATATGACTCTCATGCATTTCAGATGTTCTATGTGCAAATTTCTTATATAAAATTCGTTCTTTATATTCTTTTGCAAAAGACTCGAAGGTTGTTTTTTCGGGCGATATATATTCACCAGATGTTACTTCCATTTCAAACATTAGGAGTTGCTGTGATAAATATTTTTCTCGCTTTCTAACGCTGTTTAGAATTTTTGGATCTTCAATTTTGATTGTTTTAGTCTTCCTATTGCGTTTGCCTTTTGAATCATAACCATTTTCAACAACTAATAAAAATGATTTTTGACCTCTAGCCATCCAATGACCCATGATTAACACCCCACTAAATAAAGTTTCTCTGAAAACAGTTTTCTTTTGCACATTTCAAACCGTTTGGCTGCGAAAGGGTATGTAACATTAAAGGTATCCCCAATTAATTTTATAGCCTCCGATTGCATGCGTGGCAACGAAATCTTTTCGAGCATGAATGTCGGTACACAAAAGTGATACATGAAACTATTGGCCTGATATTCTTGAAGCTCTCTAAACATTCTATTCATATTAAATTGGTTTCCGGCATGCTTCAGCACATGGGCGAGTTCATGAACGAAGTCTTGCCATTGCTCTTGTGGTGAAGCTCGAATATCCAAAACCATGCTATAAAGTCCATTGATACAAAACATGCTGCTATTAGCTTTCTCATAATGAATCCATATCTTGAAAGCAGCCGCAATCCCTTCCATGTCAACCTCTTCAGGAGTAAACATATTCAATTTTGTATAAATCTTCTTTACTTCTTCTTCTAGATGAGATAACTGAATTGTCATAATAGCACCACCTGATGGGAATGTATGTTCTGTATTTGGTGTGAAAGAAAAGCCCTTTTTTGGGGCCTTAATTTTTTCTCCAATGTACATTGTTACCGGTGTATTCAAAATTTTCAATAGACACTAAAAATTTGGATGAATAAGCTGTGTGTCTATTATTTTTTTCATCAGAATTAGAGAGAATTTTACTCCTTCTCTTTCTGACATTATATCTTTAAGATATATTTGGGTGTTATCATTATATTCATTAGGGAAAGTGATGCTTAAGTATGTCATTTGCTTCTTATCGCCTTCCCATATTCGTAAATGTATCTCATCTTTACCAACGTATTTTCTTAGAAACCTATCAATAGTTTGTCCTTCTTTATACCAATTAATTAACAGTTTATTAATCCATACTTCATTCCACGAGTCAAAGAAAGGAAAATGTGCAAATATGTTTCTAATGCACTTAAATAATTCGCTACCTAACTCTCCCTCCATTGGAGGACGATTTTTTTTGATTAATTTTATTTCCCACTTTATAGGTTCGTAATTTAATAACTCAGCGTATATTTCAAATGCAGTTTTTATTCTGAAAAAACGGTAATAAGAATCCTTTTCCCAAAATTCATCATTAAGAGTTTCTCTATAAATTTCGTAAAATTTTTTATATGCCTGATCTAGAAATGCGATTTCTGCTTTAGAAGGTCTTAAATTTTTTGACAACATAAACACCACTTTCCACAAACTAAAATTAGGTGTGAAATTCTCTATTGCTAAGACCATTAAATATTCTTAATTTTATCTTTCGCATGTCTTTATGCCGAAGTTCCGATGTCTTACAACCACTTTCTCAAAGTAATTTTCCCTTTTATTGAAATACATGCTAAATATCATTATCGGCTCACATCTAGGTTATTTTTAACTATTCAAATAAATTTACAAGTTTTTTATCCAGAAGAGAGTTCCAATCCAATTCTGAAGGAAATCCTGATGAGAACATATGGCAAGACTCTGGATATATAAGGGTTAATCAGCTTGAAAATTAAAATCTTCTGATGAGAATCCGGATTCAATCCGAAATAGAATCCGGATCTTATTAGTAAACAGAATTTAAAACATAATAAACATAAAAAGATAATGGAGAAAGTGCTTCTGTTATATGCGTCTGTAGAAATAAAAAATTGCAATACTTTTGCTTTATGGAATGTCAATCATTCTCCGCATTTGGTGTTTTTCGTCCTTTTGCTTTTTCTTTCTGTTTTAAGTAATTAATAAAATCAATAGTTTGTCTACGTGCTTCCTCTGAAAAATCAGAAGCATCTTTAAAGGCTATTTGTAAATCAGGATCGTCGAATGTCTCATTTTTAACAGGTTCTTTAATATTAGAGTTGCTATATCCCAACAAGTAGTCTGTTGTTGTATCTAAAACATCAGCTAGTTTAATTATTTCTGAATCAGTAATAGGGCGGGTGCCTTTTTCTATACGATTCATTACAGCATAATTTAAATCTATACGGCGTGCTAGCTCTCGTTGCGACCAGCCTTTCCTTTCCCTCAAGAAAATAATCCGATCACCTATACTCATTGTTTTCACCACTTTCTTAGTTAGAACAAATAATAACATGTTTCTGTAATGGCAACAAAAAAGTTTCTAAAATGTAAATATCTTTGTTGACATTTCTGTTTTAGAACTGTGAGATGAGGTTAAATCATTTCTAAATTAGAAATGAAGGAGGTGAATGGCTTGCAAGAATTTGACTTACTTTTTATCAAGAGCAGAAGAAAATTATTAAAACTGACCCTGCAAGATATGGCAACGAAGCTTGGCTTTAAAAATGGATCAACATATTTAAAGTATGAGCAAGGTGTCTACTCATTTAAAGCTGAACAGTTACCTCCTTTAGCGAAACATTTGCAATGTAAAATCACAGATTTTTTTGCGGAAAACGTTTCTGAATTAGAAATTAATAGTGCATAGGAGGTGGAATGAATGCCGACAAAACAATTTATTAAAGATTTACAGAATCGGATTAATAAGCTTACTGAAAATGACTTGTCAGTGGATGTTTTAACTTTTACAAAAGAAAGAGCAATTGAGGGAGGAAGAGTCTCACTCGAGTTAAAAATTGAGAATTCCCTCCCTGAGAAAATAAATAATGCTTATGTTATTGCTCATTTACTGCTACTTGTATTAGCAAACGAATTATCGCTTGAACACCCACGAGACTAAAGTTTGTCCAAGTGGACCAGTTAACCATGAGTGTTTAATCAATAGATCACCAAATTTGCTAAGGGTGCCTTGAGGTATTGGTTCGTCATTTTCAGTTAAATTTCTTAATTCGTTTACCATTTCAATCAGTTTCTCTCTGTCAACCGAGTTTTTCTTATTGATTTCTGAGAGTATTTCATCTAATCCCTGGTTGATATTAAATACTGTATGGTTTCCACTTCCAAGCACGGATGAATGAACGTTTTGTATTTGAAAACTAACATTAGATTGAACGTTTTCTTTTTCATTCATTTCTGTCTCGGTAAGGTAGTAGACCCGTAAAAAAGTATCATCATCAAAACTAGAGATTTCATCTAGGTCACTTACGAAGTACTTAATTTTATCTGTAGAAAATATATCACCAATTTGTACAGGTTTATCTGAAATGAAATTGAAATATCTTCCTTTATCGTCTTGACCACGAATACATGAAACATTACCGATTCTATCTTTATTGCGATAGTGATTAAACCTTTGACCATCTTTCAGGATCATATCATCAATTGTCATTTTGATTTCACCACCTTCCCATGAAGATTTTACCACATGGAAGAGTGAGAGATTTATAAAACAGCATAGGAGGATTAGAAATGACCCGCAACACATTAACCGTTCAAGAAGCAGCTGAATACCTCGGTGTGCATCACGATACGATTTACACAATGGTTCGTGAAAAACAAATTCCTCATTTCCGAGTGCGTTCGCGCATTTTCTTTACGAAACACAATATTGATGCATGGATCGAAGCTCAGGAACTAGCAAACATGAAAGAGGCTTTATAAAGTAAATCATTTCTTGTTTTTATTATAGGCAACAAAGCGAAATCCTAAGCTCTAGTAGCTGGAAATTCGAAACACATAGAGCCGAAGCGATAAAAACACGACTCTAAAAAAGCTTGAAAAGCCTTATCAACTATAAGTTAGTTTCTTCATTACTTGAATTTTACCAATAAAAACTGAATGTATCAGGAGGCAAACATATGGAGAACAACCCATACAATTTGCGGAACTTACCGCAAATTATGCGTAGTGCCCGAAAGGCAGCAGGTCTCGCTCAATATCAAATCGGTAATTTAATTGGAGGGAAGGATCAGAGGTATGTATCAGATATTGAAAATGGTCTGAGCAGACTAACCCCGGAGTTATGCGTCAAGTGGTTTGAGGTATGTGAAGCCTATGAACATATTGATCTAGTACATTACTTATTCAAGCTACATCCGACAGCTGCTGCACCAGTAGATCCGGCTTTAAACGAAAGTGCAAGTGCTGCGGTAATAAATATGGTTCATCAACTTGAAGAAGCATTGCAAGCAACAAAACATCTGGCGCGCTGGCTGGCGAATGATCGGCCTGGCCGTTCAAAAGATTTACCGATGGGGGATATAAAGCAAATCTTTGATCTTATTCCAGCAAATAAAACACTGATCTATTCTTTGGTCCGGAATCATGGCCTGAATATGCAGGAGCTTGCTGATAGGTGGACGCGTAAAGCTTTGATGAATCAGGTTGCAATGTCAAAACAAAAGGAAAGGCAGGCCATTTTAGCATGAAAATCAATCAGTTTTTAAATTCAGATGTAGAGTCAGCCAAAAGAAAAATCGAATCAGCAGAAGAACTTTCTATCATGCTGTCAGAGGCGTTGCGTGACGGTGATTATGAAGAGGCTATTAGTCTCGCAGGGAGTATCAAAGTTCTTACTGAGGATATAAGCCGACTGGCCAATAAAGGTCGATTGTATGAAACAGCTATGAATATGCAACAGCGCGGAATCAACTTGGCAGTGATAAGTAGGTGTCTGGGATGAACATCGAAAACCCAATGATTCTGAATAATTGGCACGACAGGCTGACTGAGCAGGAAAAACAAAAGGATTTTTTCGGGGATGAAGTTACGCCAGTTGATGATTATGTAATCGACTGCGGTGCGGTGATCTTGAGAGAGAACCTTGATCGTTATCTGAGGGAACAGCTTGGTTTCAAATTTAAAAATGAGCAATAAAAAAGCCCACTCTGGCAAGTGGACTCAGTAAGGCATTTTGACTGAAATATTTACTTAATTATACCAAAATGCCTCATGAAAATCAATGGAGGTTTTATACATGGCTAAAGCAGTTAAAGTGGCGTTCAGCGAGCGTGCGGAGGATCAGCAACGTTTAAGACAGGTTGGAGGTTCTATTGTAATCGCCAAAAACGGTAAGGCGCAGTTTAGTTTCCCTTCAATGGACCATTACCGGGAATGGCAACGGCTTGGAATAGAAGCTTACAAAAGAAAGGTGGCAGAAGCACAATGAATGGATTATCACAGGTAGATTACTCCGATTATATGCCGGTCTCACAGCAGGCATCCAGCGTGACTACAGAAGCAATGGTAAGCCGGCAGGCGCAAGAAGTACAGGCGGCTATGGTTATTGCAAAAAAATTCCCGCGTGACGTTTATGCGGCGTTTGAACGCATCAGAAAAGCTTGTGAAAGACGATTGTTAGCTGAAAATGCTGTCTATGAATACCCACGCGGCGGAAGTAAAGTATCAGGGCCATCAATTAGGTTGGCCGAAGCACTAGCGCAGAATTGGGGCAACATTGATTACGGAATCATGGAGCTTGAGCAGAAAGCAGGAGAATCCTCTGTCATGGCCTACGCTTGGGACCTTGAAACAAACACACGACAAACCAAAATTTTCACTGTGAAACACGAAAGAAAGGCAAAGGGAAAGATCACAAAACTAGATGATCCACGGGATATTTACGAAATGGTTGCCAATCAAGGAGCTCGACGTGTCCGGACTTGTATTCTCGGTGTCATACCTGGTGACATTGTCGATGCAGCGGTTGATATGTGTCAAAAAACTTTGATCAGTGGCTATAAGGAGCCTCTGGAAGATCGTCTCAGAAGTGCTTTGTCTCTCTTTAAAAAAGAGTTTGGCGTTACTAAGGAAATGATTCAGGAATACATCGGCAGCAATTTAGATGCATTCACAGAGCAAGACTTTCTCAAAATAGGCCGCATTTATACAGCGCTTCGTGACGGTATGGCAAAGAAGGAAGATTACTTCAATACCAAGGCTACAGGTGCAACAAAATCAAAGGCTGAGGAAGCGTTCAAAAAGCAAAAAGATCAAGCTGACAAGCCTGCTGATAGCAAAGAAAAGGCGGGTGATCCTGCTAATGCGGATACCAGCGCTAAACAAGGAGAACTATTATTCTAACGAGATTGATAGATACTACATGTCAAACTCTCAATATAAAAGCTTTCTTCAATGTGAGGCAGCAACGATGGCAAAGATTAATGGAGAATGGACGCCACCAACATCGGAGGCCCTTCTCTTTGGTCAATACGTTCATGCCTGGCTTGAAGGTGAACAGGCTTTTGATGAATTCAAGATGAACACACCTTCGTTATTTACTCAAAAGGGACAGCTGTACAAACAGTATCAGCTAGCTGATCTGATGATTGAGGCGATTCAAAATGATGATCTCTGTATGTTTGTTCTTCAAGGAGAAAAGGAAGTCATCGTAACTGCTGAATTGTTCGGTGTTCCGTGGAAAGGAAAGCTGGACGTATACAACCCAGCTGGCGGCCGTTTCTCCGATCTGAAAACAGCACGGTCATTGCGGGAGAAAGTTTGGGACCCGGAAATAGGATATTGCTCATTTGTCGAGGCAAATGGCTATATTGCACAAATGGCGCTGTATGCAGAGCTTGAAAAAAGAATGACTGGACGAAACGAATGGCTTGAGCCCCTGATCGTAGGGGTTTCAAAAGAAGATCCACCTGATAAAGCTGTCATCAATATTGATGAAGGCAGGATGGAAGTAGAGCTTGAGAATATTGAAAAAAGAATGGAACGCATTATCCAAGTTAAATATGGCGGGGAGAAGCCCGTACGGTGTGAAAAATGCAAGTATTGCCGGTCTACTAATCAACTGAACAGTATTATTCATTTTTCGGAGCTGGTTAGTTGATGGAAAGGGCAGTGCTCAAAGTCTCTATTCCCCATTGTTATGTCTGGCTTGTGAAGACCGTCCACAGAGATATGCGAAAAGACTTGTATACGCGGTATGTTACTGATTACCTCAAAAGAAATGAACCGACGCTGCGATTGATTGATATTGATTTTAGAGCCCTGACAGTACTGTGTGAAAGGAAGTAGGTGAGCGGCATGGATATGCACGGTTTGGGGTATGTGATCCTGCCCCGGCTACCCTTTAAGGATTCACGCGATGAGACGATTTACGATCATTTGTTTAAAAGAGCTGAGTACAGGCCAGATCAACAATTAGAGCCCGGCCAAACAATTATCAAACTGGTGGATCTAGCTAAACGCTTTAACTGGTCAGCTGATCAAATCAAGTATTCATTAGATCGAATGGTTAAACAAGAATATTTGAAGTTGGACCGGCTACCACAAAAGCGCGGTTTTATCGTAACAGTTCTTCATTACGCTGAGTACATCCAACTAGGAAATTACAACAAGAAAAAAGACTTGGCACCAGCACAAGAAGAGCAACAGGAGGATGAGAAGAAAATGAAGAGTAACGCATTTGCATTTTTCGAGGATGAGGGATTCGGCCTTCTATCATCGTTCATGGCTGAGAAGCTTAATAGCTTGATAGACGATTATGGCGAAGATAAGGTGTTGGGTGCAATGAAAGAGGCAGTAACGCGGAACGCACGCCTACGTACAGCGCATTCTCCAGTCAAACAAGAACAAAAGTAAGGAGTGGCAACATGGCAACACACAAAACGCAAAGTACAGACGCGGCAATGGCAGCAATACTGAAGAAGCTTCAGCAAAGGTCAGCCCAATTTTCGGCGGGGTCGGCCGGATCAGAAGAAAAGGCTGAATATGAATGCCCGAAATGCAAAGATCAACTTGGCTACATCGAGAACAAGGACGGACACGAGGTTTGGGTCCGGTGCAACTGCATAGAGCGCCGGCGCATCCGAAAACTGATGAATTCTAGTGACATAACTGCTGAATTTGAGAAGTTGAAGTTCAAGAATTTTATAACTGAGGGAAAGCCAGCTGTTGTGAAAGAAACTTACGATACTGCGGTGGAATACTACAAGGATTTTGACAGCATCCGGGGCACCCGAAGCAACAGCATTGCTTTACTGGGGCAGCCAGGCTCAGGGAAAACGCACCTGTTAACTGCCATTTCAAACAAGCTGATCAAATCGAAAAATGTCGCGGTTCAGTATTTTCCTTATGTGGAAGGCTTCAACGATCTGAAAGACGACTTTGACAAGCTGGAAGAGAAACTCAATCGAATGAAAGAGGTTGAAGTGCTGTTCATAGATGATCTGTTCAAGCCTGTGTACACAAACACCAAAGAAGGACGGATTAAGAAACCACGGGCAACCGATTGGCAGGTGGAGCAGACATACTCCGTCATCAATTATCGATATCTGAACCATAAACCGGTTCTTATCTCGAGTGAATTAGACATCGAAGAACTTGTCGATATAGACGAAGCACTCGGCACCAGGATTTATGAAATGTGCGCGGATTATTGCGTGATCATCAAGGGCGACAGAATGCAATTAAATCATAGATTGGCAGGGTTGCGGAATGGATGAAAAAACGAATGTTAATGGATCCAAAGGAATGTATTTGTTCGGGCCTGCTGAACAAAAGGTCGGAAAGGATCTCACGCCTGCTATCCGGGTGCTTGAGGAAAAGATAAGACAAATGGAGCTGATGCGCAGTGCTTAAAGCGGTGATGCTGCTGCCGGCCATCATACTGACGGCGCCAGCAATAGAAAAGCAGATTCAGCAATGGGAAGAGAATGACGGGAGGTAAGAAGAATGAAAGTGTTAGAAAATCAGACGCTTTACCAGTGTGAACATTGCGGAAAGCGGCTGATGACAAAGCACGGAGCTAGGTTGCACGAAAGAGAATACTGCTCGGTTGTCAAAGAGGCGGAACAGAAAAAACGTCAGGAATCCTGTGAGCATAAGCACATGGAAATGAGTTACTGCACTATGCCGGGAGAAGGTCATTTGCAAATACCTGACTATGAATGTTGTATTGACTGCGGCATGTCAGAAATGGAGATTGAAGAGCAAAAGAATAAGCTTCAGGGGCATGCAGAATGATGCCAAGGTTCTTCTGGGGATTGGCACTGCTAAATTGGAATATCGGTTTTGAAATCCTTTCAGTTGGTGGGATGCGGTTTATAAAATGCACATTCCTTCCTCTTACACTACTAATCAGAATAGGGGAGGCATCACATGCCAGCAAATAAATACGGTGCAAGAAAAACGCAGGTGGATGGCATCACGTTCGATAGCCGGGCCGAAGCCAAATACTATGAGCAACTGAAATGGCTCAAGGTGAGCAAGCAGATAAAAGATTTTAAGCTGCAGCCACGGTTCATACTGCAAGAAGCATTCAAAAAGAACGGCAAAACTTTTCGGAAGATTGAATATATTGCAGACTTTGAGGTTCATAACTTGGACGGCAGCATCGAGATCATTGACATCAAGGGCGTGGAAACAAAGGAATTTGCCATCAAACGCAAGTTGTATGAGCGGCTTTACGATACGCCACTCAAGGTGCTGGCTCTGGATAAGTCACTTGGCTTCATCGAGCTGGACGAGCTGAAAAAACTCAAAAGAAAGGCGGGAAAGTCCACTGTTAAACGTGGTAATCGCAGACGATCGGCCGTTGTGGGTGCAGGAAGAAGATAAGCTCATGGCCTGTATGACACGTTGCTCTCAGTTTAAGGCATGCGCCAGCCGAATGGGTTCTGATTGCAAGAAGCTCGGCGGCACGGAAATTCCCAAAATCAATTCAGGAGGTAGATACCATGGAACAGCAAAGCATCAATCCTTACCTGCCAGGACCGGTTGAAGAATGGAAGATGACGCCGGAACAGCTTGCGGAATACGTGAAAAAGCATCCGATCGTTTACCGGGAGGATCTGAAACCATCGCCAACATTCACAATGGCTGGATGGAAACCGGATCACTATTAAACACAAAAAAAGCACCGAAGCAGAGCCCCGGCGCTTTGATATGAACTGGTACTTCTATCATAGCACAGGGGGCGCTAAGAATGTACAACCCAAGAGAAATTAATTTAAGCAAAGATACAACAATCGAACAGGCAATGGAGTCGGGCAAAATACAGATCATCGTTTTAGACGGGAGCCAGGGCACCGCACATGTCTTGGAAGCCCCGGAGCATGGAAAAACAATCATTCAAACGGCAAAGGGCAGCTTTGCTCGAGTCGATCACGAAATAGGTTTCAAAATCAAATAGCAGGGGCTTTCCCCTGCGGGGGAGGAACGGACATGAAAGAGAGAATTGAACGTCTAAAAAAATTGACATACATTCCTCAGAAGGAAATTGCTTGGCTTATTGAGCAAGCTGAACTGGCTGTTAAGCAGCGGGAAATCATCGAGGAAAATAAGCGTCAGCAGGAAGTAACGGTTCATCAATTTCGGCAGGCCCAAAAGGACATTCAGCAACTAAGCGGGGATAGGAAACGATACAAAAAGGCATTAGAGAAGATCATTACCAATCTCACTTTTGCGATACAAGTTGCCCAAAATGAATTGGAGGGTGATGTGAAATGATCCCTTTACAAGTTGAACTACAGCGGGCAGTCAAAGCCACGAAAGACGAAGCGATGACAGTTGAGCAGGCGGCGGAATATTTGAAAGTGCATCCAGATTACATACCGGTACTTGTGGCAAAGTCAGACGATCTGAAAATGATCGGTGATGAAACAATCATTGCAAAGCGTGATAAGACGAATGGCTGGCTCATTGGGGCGATGGTTTTGGTTTTATTCTTTGCAATTGCAGTCGGCTGGGAATAGGGGATGACAGCATGATCGAATACAGCTGCCCTGAATGTGATTACGATAGGTTAGAAAGGTAATGGGTTTGTCCAAAAAAAGAGATAAGAGAAAAATCTCTTATCTCTCAGATAATCTTAATACCAACCTTGGTATTCACCGGTCCATGTGCCATCACTGTTCTGCCAGGCATCTTTTAAATAGTATTTAACACCACTAAATACTGTTACATTAAGAAGTTCTCCACGTGTATTAGCTTTGATATATATAGTTTTTAACACAGCCTGAGGGGCAGTTTTATGACTCGCGCCATCTGCGGTAGTAGGGCCTGCAGCAAAAGCAGGAGCTGCGGAAACGAGTAAAGCAAGGGACAATGCGGAACCTGTTAACACTCTTTTCAATTTCATTTTAAACACTCCCTTTGGTTTTTTTAATACAACTGTATTATTGCATAGAATACAAAAATATCCAAGGAAATTTTTGTTAATATTTTGTGAACTTAGTTGAGATATAGAAATCCGCCCAGATGCCTGCTGCCCGAAAGGCGGCTGCAGCATGGGCGTGGAGGAGGAAATAGCGTGAAAATAGGGAGCATGTCATCATCCGAAAGTAAACCATGTGCACTATGCAATAGAAAAACTAGCAGTTATAAAATCTATGAACAATCCAACATAGTTTTAAACATTCCTCTGTGTGACACAGCTGAAAGAAAGTGTTTTAGCAAAGTAGATGTGAAAAACATTGCTTCATTCGCTTTAAAAGTGATCAAAAAAGATATTCAGGAGGATGCGGAATGAATCTTGAAAAAATGTTCGAAATGCAAAAGGCGCTTGATGAACGGATCATCAAAGAGAAGGGGCTGGAAGGTCAGGACTTGCTGCCAAACCTCATTCTCGCTTTACAGGTGGAGCTGGCCGAGTGTGCGAATGAATGGCGCGGCTTTAAGCATTGGAGCAATGACCGGGAGCCACGTACAAAAATAGAACATTTTTGCCCTACATGCGAAGGCACTGGCGATGAAAACCACGATATTAATTTGCAATATCTCGAAGAAGGACATGCAGCTGAACCATATTCCAAATGCCAAGACTGCAACGGCTCTGGAAAGATAGGTGAATCGAATCCATTGCTAGAGGAATACGTGGACTGCCTGCATTTTATCTTGAGCATCGGAAACCGGCTTGGCTGGAATGACACTGGCACCATAGATGATGTAGTTGTACAGCATTTAATATCTGACAAAGGGTTTGACATAGCAAAAACATTCTCCTGTTTGTTATCCATTGCTTATGGATTCCATTTCAGCAATGTAGAAAAGCGGACATATATCAGCTTATTTACAACGTTCTTTGAATTAGGCAACAAGCTCGGCTTTAAATGGGAACAAATCGAAGCTGCTTACATGGAGAAAAACGCCGTCAATCATCAGCGGCAGCAGGAGGGGTATTGAAGAAAAAAGCCGTCGAAACATAATCGACGACTAAATTTAGTCATTAATATTATCTTTCACTTATTGAAGCAGTGACATAACCGAAGGTAGAAGAAATACTAGCATTCGATACAAGAGTATATTCTTCACCTTTATTGAGCCAAACATCAGTTGCTCTATATGACATACCTTGCCCTACATAAAGATTGGAGATAGTAGACGTAGAGCCATTACCATTGTTTTTGCGTAACTCACAGTATCCACCATTTGTCACTGTGCCACTATAGGTGCAAATGAATTTCATGTACTTTCCTGCACCTGATAATGTTGTGAAGCTAGAAAAACTTGATGTAGTTGAATGATAATTAGAAACACTTCCAGTAGTTGGCGATGCGCTTGCTGTTGCCGAAAAAATTGTTGAACTTAATAGAACTGTAAGAAATAAAACTGAGAGTTTTTTCACCTTATATTAGCTCCTTTGTTTTTTAGTCATATAGTAATTAGACAATCGTAGGTAAGATTCCTCTTATTGGGAGAAAAATAAAAATCATAAAAAGAATAATGGTCTGTCCAAGATGGAAAGCCTGCGGACACTGAACTTACAGCATTAAAGCTGTTTGTTTGGTGTCCGTTTTTTTATTTGAGCGGAGGGATGACATGAAACAGGAAAAGAAAAAGCCCAATAAAAACGCGCAGGAGCGTTCTGAACGGTTTTGGCGGCAAATGATGGGGCAAGACAGGCAAACACTCAGAAGAGGCAAAGGCGGCGCTTTTAAGCGTAAATAAGAGGAGGATAAACATGCAGGATTTAATCATTGAATACAAAAGAGCGTTAAAAGAAGCGAGAAAGATGTACGAGGCATTCTCGGAAACACCAGAAAATGAAATGACAGCAGAACAAAAGAACGATAAGAAGATCATTGGCAGTATGATCAGTGATATTAAATTCACTCTCGAATGGCTTCAGAACGGTAGACAACCAGGAGCACGCAGGGGGGCTGACAGAAGGGACGTTTACCAAAGAACGATTCTTGCTGATCCTCGTATTATTGATGCAATGCCAGAAGAATATGCAATCAATCAGGAGCCAGAAGGAGAGGTAAGCGACTGGGACAAAGAAAGAATTGCTGATGCCCTTTCTGTCCTTACTGAAAGAGAAAAGGACATTTTTATCATGCATACTGTACAAAATATGTCTTTTGAAGAGATCGCCCAGCTGCTGGACATTAAGAAGGGAACAGTACAGAAAAACATTGAGCGTTCCCGTATGAAAATGAAAAATAGAGCGAAACACAGTCTATTCTGTTTAGCCGAATAGGCTTTTTGTTTTATTTAAAAGTAAGAAAAAATCCTTTAAAACTACTTTTGATATAGTTATAATCATATTGGTTACTTTTTCAATATTAGGGAATTTAAAGAGGACGCTGTTGATGTACAATCTAAAAGAACGTGATGCAATTAAAAGGTTTTTAAATGAGGAGATCGTTAATACAAGCGAAGCAATTGAAATATTGGGCTTTACTCGTCAATACCTTAATTATTTGGTTAAGGTGGGTGAATTTGAACCGGTTAAAGAAATGCTGAGAGACAGGCTTTTTCTCAAAGAGGATATTTTGGATTTTCAAAAACATAGAAGGAAATGAGTGAATATGAAAAAATTAATCGACGGTTCAACGGTCTTATTCTTTATTCTGTTTGTGATATTGTTTACTAACTTTAATTATGGTCATCTTAGCACCTTGGATATTATCACCATGATTTTGGCATTGATCTGGTTGGTATTGACCCTAATTAATATAACCCTAAAATGGAGAAACCTTCAGAATAACTCTCGAGGTTAATTATATTTGTAGCTAAAAGAATTTTTAATTTGCGATAATCATAGAAGGAAACCCCTTCTATTGATAATTTATCTTAGAAACTACCAACAAGTGGATTTAAATAACAACAAGGAGATTCAAATGAATTCATTTAATACTATGACTGATGACGAATTAAATAAACTCTATAAATTTTTGCCTCATCTAAATGACAATAATATAGAGCTATTATATCATTATACTAATATTAACGGATTAGAAGGAATATTAAAGTATAATCAATTCTGGGTTTCTCATGCTCATTTTTTAAACGATAAGACAGAGATTAATTACACTTTAAACTTAAGTAATGAAGCATTCGAGGAATATTGTGAAAATTTATCGGAAGAAGAATGCTGGGTTTTCTCTAATGAAGGAAATAAGGAAAAGCAAGATAAAGAAGAAATAATAGAACATTTACGAGATTTATATAATGTTGTGGTGAATGACGTATTTCATCAGCCGAGATACAGGATTTATGCTTTATCTTTTTGTATTAATAGTGATTCTAATTTATTGTGGTCAAATTATTCAAATAATGATGGCTACTCTATTCAAATAAATTATCCTAAATTCAAGAATTACTTAAACGAAAAATTTAAATATAAAGACTTTGTACATAGTGGGTATGTTATTTACGATAAAAAAGTGCAAAAAAAATTAATTGAGCGCTTATTAAAGACTTTACTAGGTATTGTTAGAAATCTCTTGAAACCGAATCTCGAACTAGAGAAAGTACTTGTAGGTGTATATTCCATCCTGAGTCAATATTCAATTTTCTTTAAGGATGAATGTTTTTCACAAGAAGAGGAATTTAGAATAGCTATGGTATTCGAAGAAAATTTTGATGATTATTCCTGTAGAATATCTAATGGAGCCTTTATTCCTTATATTGGAGTTCATTTTGAAAAAGATTGCGTTGAAGGTATAACGGTTGGACCTAAAAACAATATGGATATCACTATAAATGGTTTAAAACATTTCTTGAAATTAAATAAATATAACGATATTCAGGATGAAAAAATATTAAAATCACGTATTCCATATAGATATTAGTGATTGAGTAACCTTTTGGGGGGCTTTTTGTCTTACGGTTGCCACCTATTTATGAAGGACGCTTTCGTTCGACAAATTTTGCAGTTGGTTCGTTTGTCACGATTCCTGCCGATATAAAGGTGGGAGGTGATATGCGTGAAATTAAAGCCAATCGATCAATCTGAGTATGAGCATCAAGGATATGGAGCCGGGAGCGGAGATGTTATATATGAAGAATATCAATGTCCTTGCGGAAATGGGAAAGTGACTTATGAAAAGGAAAGTATACCTGGTTTCAGAAGTACTGATATTTTTACCGATTGCAAACTATGTAATGAAAAGTACGAATTTGGTAGAGGAACAGCAACATTAAAGTAATAATTATCATTAGCTTGTATATTGCACCTGTTAAGGGTGCTTTTTTTGTTCCTTGTAAACTGCTTCCGGTAAGCCTCAGGATAGACAATTGGCGGTTAACGGCTTGAGCACGGTGGTGGTTTAGAGGGAATATCTTTTCCAAAACAACACGAATCAGAAGGGGGCGGCGGTGGATGTAGATGGCTGAAAAGCACATTCAGGCGTATAAGGATTACGTCAAAGGCATGAAATACAAGGACCTTGCCGAGAAATACGGGGTGTCAGTGAACACCATAAAATCGTGGAAGCAGCGGCATGGTTGGGAAAGAAAAAAGGGTGCACCCATTGAAAAAAGTGTGCACACAAAAAAAGGCGGGCAACCGGGCAACAAAAATGCAGTCGGGAACAACGGCGGCGCACCACAAAGGAACCAAAATGCTGTGACTCACGGCTTTTTCTCTAAATTCCTGCCAGAAGAAACGCTTGAAATCATGGAAGAGATTCAAGAGCGTTCGCCTGCTGATATGATATGGGATCAGATACAAATTCAATATGCAGCCATTCTCCGGGCGCAACGCATTATGTTCGTTTCTGATAAGGAAAAAATGATCAAAGAGTTGAAAAAGAATAGGTCCCTCATATCTGAGGTCAGCGAAATTGAAGATGGGCTTGTCATTAGTTTTAGTACGTGGTTTCGCTACAGACTTTACAGTGAAACAAACACCTAACACATTTCACATTGCTTCAGATTGCCTTCAAACTTGATAATATAACTTCTAAACCTTCCTATAAAATGAAGGTTTTTTATTTGTTATCAATTTTTAAATCCTTTACATACAGCGATTGATTAACTCGAGCAATCAATGTCGCAGTTATATTTATTTTTCAAGAAAATGTTATAATGAAAAGCCATAAAATGATGGGAGGGGAAATTTCGATGCATTACATAACGGCATGTTTAAAAATCATCAGTGATAAAGGCCTTAATGAAATAATGAAGGAATTCAAAAAACTTGAGGAAGAAACGAACAAAGAAGAGGGTTGTATTACATTCCATGCTTATCCGCTTGAGCCATCAGAACGTAAAATAATGCTTTGGGAGATTTGGGAAAACGAAGAAGCTGTGAAAACCCATTTCACGAAAAAACACACAATAGACGTTCAAAAACAAGAATTAACGGAAGTAGAATGGTTAATGAAAAGCAATGTGAATGATTGAAAGGCTCTTTAAAAAGAGACATTCAATGACTTAGTATCAGCCACTTGTGACTAAGTAGTAAATTGTTGTCCAACTCTTATTTTTTCTATTTAATATTTTTTGAGACGAAAATGTTTTTTAAAGCTGATTTTAAAATGTATTCAAAGTCAGCTCTGTTTGATTTAATGGATTATATTCTTTGGATAACTTGTTACCATCATAATGGAGATACTCCGTATAAATTGGAGGTTAAAATAATGAGTCATTCTCAAGAAAAAATTGCACTAATTACAGGAGCAAGCAGTCAAGGGGATATTGGTACGGCTATTTGTCGTAAGTTAGCCTCACAGGGTATACATATCTTCTTTACTCACTGGAACTCTGATGCGGCCTGGATAGAAGAATTTCAACAAGAAATTTTACATATGGGTGTCCGCTGTGAGGAAATGAAAATTGATTTATCAGATGCACATGCTGCATTCACAATACATGAAAAAATTTCAGATAAATTAGGATATCCTTCCATCCTTATTAATAATGCAGCTCATTCCGCAAGTGATAATTATGTATCGTTAGATGCTAAATCACTTGATGAGCATTATGCGGTTAATATGAGATCGAATTTTCTTCTTTGTGTTGAATTCGCCCGTCGGTTTAAAAAATCTAATTTAATATCAGGAAGAATCATCAATATGACATCAGGGCAGGATTTAGGTCCTTTGCCTGGGGAGTTAGCGTATGCAGCAACTAAAGGAGCTATTTCTGCATTTACTAGGTCGTTATCACAAGAACTTGCACCATTGGGCATCACTGTTAACGCCGTAAACCCAGGTCCAACAGATTCTACATGGATGACAGATGAAATAAGAAATTTTCTTTCACCTAAATTTCCAATGGGGCGTATTGGCACACCAGATGATGCGGCACGAATGATTGCCTTTCTTGCAAGTGATGAGGCTGAATGGATAACTGGACAAATTATTCATTCAGAAGGTGGATTTATTCGGGGCTAAGCTAATGAAACACGATATACACCAATGTATGATGTATTCCCAAAACTAAATCTAAACTTGAAGCGAAAATAAGGTCCCTTCTCTTTTTAGAGGGGGACCTTATTTTATTCATGCATGTTTTGCATCCAGAAAATCTGGCGGATAAAGATTAATAAACCGTTACATATACTTTTCCGAATACTGCAGTACCTTTAAACAAAGTAATCGTGGCTTTTCCTTTTGATTTAGCCGTCACTAAACCATTTTGATCGACTTCAGCAACTTTTTGGTTATCAGTCCAATAACGAGTAGCTGAATTATTTTTAACAGAATAGGTTTCTCCAACTTTTAGAGGTAAATTATAGTCTTGAATCTTGATAACATGTGTAGGTGAAATAGAAATGTTCTTTACTTCAGTAGGTGTGGAGTTTATTTCATGAGCTGAAGCTACCCCGCTGACCGACAGAGCTAACGTAGAAATCGATAAAGCAGAAACAACCGTTTTTTTGAAATTCATTTTGAAACACTCCTTTAAAGTTTTTTGTCTTGCACTATAACAATTCAATAAAAGTAATTATTTTCCTTGTAAATAAATGTTAATAATATGTGAACGATCAATTGATTTGAGCTAAGAATATTGTGTGCCCTGCACAGAGTTTGTATTTATGATGGAAAATTGCTGAGAGAGAATGGCCATCCTTAAAATGTTAATAGCACACATTTGATGGGTATTAGTTTGTTGAGCGTGTGGGAATTTTGTTACCTGCACTTTATCCCCGAAGATACCAAATCATTTTTCTTCATCATGTTCTTACTTTCGTACTCATACATTAGAAAATCTTCGTTCTAAATAGGTGAAGAATTGGAGTATTTTTATGAATTTCTGCTGAATAACGATAAAAAATACATTACATAGCAAACTCAAAGAATATAAAAATCGCTTTTTTCCGGAAGCTTCGGTAAAAAACAAAACTTTTGTCTCTATGATTTTATTTTATAATGTAAACGGTTTCTTATATAGTATACTTATACTATCAATTTGCTCAAGTAGATACTGACAGGAAGGATAGAAAAACAGATGGAATACATAAATACAAGACAAAAAGAGATTTTGTATCTGTTGTTATCTGAACCTGATGACTATTTAGTTGTGCAAGATTTCGCAGATAGGGTACAGTGTTCTGAAAAAACAATCCGGAATGATTTGAAAGTGATCGAGGATTATCTCAATGAGCATTCTCATGCACAGCTTATTCGAAAACCAGGGTTGGGCGTTTATTTACATATAGAAGAACAGGAAAGGACCTGGCTAAGCCAACAATTACATACTGAACATTTTTCTTCTAGGCAGCGGAGCGATGAAGAAAGAATGCTGCACATTGCTTATGACTTATTAATGAATCCGAAGCCTGTTTCCGCAAAAGACATTGCCGCTCGGCATTTTGTCAATCGATCTTCCATTAAAAAGGATTTATACGCAGTAGAAGAGTGGCTGAAGCGTTTTGATCTCACACTGGTTTCTAGGCAGCGGCTTGGATTAAAGGTTGAAGGGAACGAAAGAAATAAAAGAAAGGCATTGGCAAGAATATCTGATTTGATTCACAATACAGCGTTTACCAGCCAATTTATTAAAAGTAAGTTTTTACATTATGAAGTAGACTTTGTGACGAAAGAAATCAAATCACTACAAAAAAAGCATTCCCTCTATTTCACAGACGAAACGTTTGAAAGTTTGTTGCTGCATACATTGTTAATGGTCCGCCGCATCAAAATGAAGCAGCCGATTTCATTGTCCCCAAAAGAAATGGCGGCAGTAAAAAAGAAGAAAGAATATCAATGGACATTTGCTTGTTTACAGCGGCTTGAACCGGTTTTTGCAATTCGCTTCCCTGAAGAAGAAGCCGTGTACTTAACATTACATATATTGGGCGGTAAGGTTCGTTATCCATTGCAGACAGAAGAGAACCTTGAAAATGCTGTGCTTCCTAAGGTTGTAGGGCATTTAATCAATCGTGTTTCAGAGCTGAAAATGATGGATTTTCACAAGGATCAGGATTTGATCAATGGTTTGAACATTCATCTCAATACTGTGCTACAACGGCTGAGCTACGATCTTTCTGTAGCAAATCCTATGCTCAATGACATCAAAAAGATGTACCCTTATTTGTTCCACCTCATCATAGATGTTTTGGAAGACATCAATCAAACTTTTGATCTTCATATTCCTGAGGAAGAGGCAGCATATTTGACATTGCATTTTCAGGCAGCGATCGAACGGATGCAGGGCAGCAGCGAGACACATAAAAAGGCGGTTATCGTCTGCCACATGGGGATTGGGATGTCACAATTGCTGCGGACAAAAATTGAACGGAAATATCACCAAATCGCTGTAATGGCTTGTATTGCAAAGGCCGATTTAAAGGATTATATCAAAAAGCATGAGGATATTGATCTTGTCATATCCACCATTGCGCTGGAGAATATAACGGTTCCCCATATTGTTGTATCTCCGCTTTTAGAGCCTGGCGAAGAGAAGAAATTAAGTGCGTTTATACGTCAGCTGGGCGAATCACACCGCCAAAAACAAAAAACGTTTCAGATGCTGAACAATACGACTCCTTTTTTGGTTTTTTTGCAGCAGGAGGCAGAGCACCGCTACAAGTTAATCGAACAGCTGGCGACAGCTTTGTTTGAGAAAGGCTATGTTGATAAGGACTATGCGGTTCATGCGGTGATGAGGGAAAAAATGTCGGCGACAAATATTGGATCAGGCATTGCCATTCCTCATGCAAACGCTAAATTTATTAAACAATCAGCAATCGCGATTGCCACATTAAAGGAGCCGCTTGAATGGGGAAATGAAAAAGTTTCGCTCGTTTTTATGCTGGCTGTCAAACACGAGGATCAAACCATGACAAAGCAGCTGTTTAGCGAGCTTTCATATCTTAGCGAGCAGCCGGCCTTCGTCCAGAAGCTGACGAAAGAAGCCAATGTCATGACATTTTTATCTCATTTGGATTATTAAAGCAGGGATTATTCCTTGCTTTTTTTTGTTATAGGGAAAAATGCCTTTATTACCGGAACCTATGGTAAAAAAAAGCGATTTTAATGAGCTGATTTCGGTATACAGTTGAGACAAGATCTTATTATTCACACTTTAAAGGAGGTTTCCTATGAAACTGTTAGCGATTACATCTTGTCCGAATGGAATCGCCCATACGTATATGGCAGCGGAAAATCTGCAAAAAGCTGCTGACAGACTGGGCGTTAGCATCAAAGTTGAGACCCAGGGAGGGATTGGTGTCGAAAATAAGCTAACCGAAGAGGAAATTCGCGAAGCGGACGCAATCATTATTGCTGCAGACCGCTCGGTAAACAAAGACCGGTTTATAGGCAAAAAACTGCTGTCTGTGGGGGTACAGGACGGCATCCGCAAACCGGAAGAATTGATTCAAAAAGCTCTTAACGGGGATATACCGGTCTATCGTTCCGCTTTAAAATCGGAATCCGGTAATCATCAGGAGAAGAAACAAAATCCAATTTACCGTCATTTAATGAACGGCGTTTCATTTATGGTTCCTTTCATTGTTGTCGGCGGATTATTGATAGCGGTTGCATTAACTCTAGGAGGGGAGAAAACACCTAACGGCTTAGTTATTCCGGATGATTCCTTCTGGAAAACGATTGAACAGATCGGCAGTGCTTCATTTTCATTTATGATTCCGATTTTAGCCGGCTATATCGCCTATAGCATCGCTGATAAACCGGGACTTGTGCCAGGGATGATCGGCGGTTATATTGCGGCGACTGGAAGTTTTTATGACAGCGCAAGCGGCGCCGGATTCCTCGGGGGGATTATTGCCGGTTTTTTGGCTGGATACGCGGCACTTTGGATCAAAAAATTAAAAGTTCCAAAAGCAATCCAGCCGATTATGCCGATTATTATTATTCCGGTGTTTGCATCACTGATTGTAGGTTTAGCGTTTGTGTTTTTGATCGGCGCGCCTGTAGCTCAAATTTTCGCCTCTTTAACAGTTTGGCTGGCGGGGATGAAAGGGTCGAGCTCGATCCTTCTGGCATTGATTTTAGGGGCGATGATCTCATTTGATATGGGCGGTCCCGTAAATAAGGTGGCGTTTCTGTTTGGATCGGCAATGATTGGAGAAGGAAATTATGAAATTATGGGACCAATTGCTGTCGCCATTTGTATCCCCCCGATTGGCCTTGGCGTTGCGACGTTTTTAGGAAAAAGAAAATTCGAGGCATCTCAAAGAGAAATGGGGAAAGCGGCATTTACGATGGGTCTTTTCGGCATTACTGAAGGAGCGATTCCATTTGCGGCGCAGGACCCTCTGCGCGTTATTCCAAGTATTATGGCAGGCTCAATGACAGGTTCTGTGATAGCCATGATTGGCAATGTGGGAGACAGAGTGGCGCACGGCGGACCTATCGTTGCAGTGCTTGGCGCAGTTGATCATGTCTTGATGTTTTTTATTGCTGTGATTGCAGGATCTCTTGTCACTGCTCTGTTTGTCAATGTACTAAAAAAGGATATTACGGCGCCTCCTGTGCTCAGTGAAACTGCACCGCCCTCCGCGCCAAGTGAAGCTGCGGCAGCAAATGAAATAAAGCAGCCAATTCAAAGCCAAAAAGCTGAGATGTCGGAATTTAAAAAACTGACAGACATTATCAGCCCGGAATTAATTGAACCAAATTTATCGGGGGAAACGAGGGATGACATCATAGATGAATTGATTCAGAAATTGTCCCGAAGAGGTGCGCTGCTTTCAGAGAGCGGGTTTAAACAAGCCATTTTGAATCGTGAACAACAGGGAACAACGGCGATTGGCATGAATATCGCGATTCCGCACGGAAAGTCTGAGGCGGTCAGGGAGCCGAGTGTTGCCTTTGGGATCAAACGATCAGGCGTTGATTGGAATAGCCTGGATGGATCAGAAGCTAAATTAATCTTTATGATTGCTGTACCGAAAGAGAGCGGGGGAAACCAGCATCTCAAAATACTGCAGATGCTATCTCGAAAGCTAATGGATGACAATTATAGGGAGCGGCTGCTCTCCGTGCAAACAACAGAAGAAGCATACAAGCTGCTAGAAGAAATCGAATAAAGCGGGGGATTTTCATGACGACTGAACCGTTATTTTTCAAGCCTGTTTTCAAAGAAAGAATTTGGGGCGGGACTGCTTTAGCTGATTTTGGCTATACCATTCCGTCACAACGAACAGGGGAGTGCTGGGCTTTTGCCGCGCATCAAAATGGTCAAAGCGTTGTTCAAAACGGAATGTATAAGGGGTTCACGCTCAGCGAATTATGGGAACATCATAGACATTTATTCGGACAGCTTGAAGGGGACCGTTTCCCTCTGCTTACAAAAATATTAGATGCTGACCAGGACTTATCTGTTCAGGTGCATCCGAATGATGAATATGCCAACATACATGAAAACGGTGAGCTTGGAAAAACAGAATGCTGGTACATTATTGATTGCCAAAAAGATGCCGAGATTATTTATGGCCACAATGCAACAACAAAGGAAGAACTAACTACCATGATAGAGCGTGGAGAATGGGATGAGCTCTTGCGCCGTGTAAAGGTAAAGCCGGGGGATTTTTTCTATGTGCCAAGCGGTACTGTTCATGCGATTGGAAAAGGAATTCTTGCTTTGGAGACGCAGCAGAATTCAGACACAACCTACAGATTATATGATTATGACCGAAAAGATGCAGAAGGCAAGCTGCGCGAGCTTCATCTGAAAAAGAGCATCGAAGTGATAGAGGTCCCGTCTATTCCAGAACGGCATACAGTTCACCATGAACAAATTGAGGATTTGCTTACAACGACATTGGTTGAATGCGCTTACTTTTCGGTGGGGAAATGGAACTTATCAGGATCAGCAAGCTTAAAGCAGCAAAAACCATTCCTTCTTATCAGTGTGATTGAAGGGGAGGGCCGTATGATCTCTGGTGAGTATGTCTATCCTTTCAAAAAAGGAGATCATATGTTGCTGCCTTACGGTCTTGGAGAATTTAAACTCGAAGGATATGCAGAATGTATCGTCTCCCATCTGTAACATGGCAGGGCTTGAGAAATAAATTTGCGAGTGAAGACGCCTATTCTCCAGCAATGATCTAAATAAAATAAGAGTTTAATAGTTGGAGAAGAAATGTTACACTCTTTTCTGTATATGGTAAAGAATGAAAAAACACGATTCGGTTGGTAGTCCGGATGCATGATTGAGAATGTCAGTAACCTTCCCCTCCTCGGGATGTCCATCATTCTTTAATATCTTTTATGAGGAGGGAATCGTTATGAAATTAACGATTTACTACGATGGTCAGTTTTGGATAGGCGTTGTTGAAGTTGTGGACAATGGAAAGCTAAGAGCCTTTCGTCATCTTTTTGGCAAAGAGCCGAGGGATTCTGAAGTATTAGAGTTTGTTCATAACCAACTCCTGAATATGTTGGCCCAAGCTGAGCAGGAAGGAGTTCGTTTACAAGGCAGACGTCAAAAAAAGATCAATCCAAAAAGATTGCAGCGCCAGGTTTCAAAAGAGTTGAAAAACGCCGGAGTAACTTCTAAAGCTCAAGAGGCGATAAAGCTAGAGCTTGAAGCAAGAAAGCAAAAGAAAAAACAAATAATGAAAGAACAACGAGAACATGTAAAAGAGCAAAGGTATATGCTCAAAAAGCAAAAAGCGAAAAAGAAGCACAGAGGTAAATAATCCAAACAAAAGCAGGCGCAGTGCCTGCTTTTGTAATTAAGGACTCTACTTTGTAACATATATCCAATGTTTATACTCCGCTGATTTATGATTCAATATAAACCCTAACTTCTCCAAGGTTTTTTGTGAGCCTAGATTATCATGTTCACATCTTGCGGTGATCCGGTTTACTGTTTCTTGGCTTAATGCCCAGTTTATTAGTTTTTGGGCGGCTTCCACACAATAACCTTTGCGGCGATGACTTTTATTTGTTGCAAAACCGATTTCAATCATGCCATTTTCGTCTGGGTCACCTAAAAATCCAGTTCCCCCAACAATTTCATGACTGTCCTTCTTTACAATAATCCATGAATCAAATCCTTTTGTTCCATTGTTTTTGACTAAAATCTCGCGGAAATAAGGTATCGCTTCAAAAAAATCAGAATTTGGCCATTCACCATTTGTTTCATAACCTAAGTCTTTGATAGCCTGATGATCTTGTTTAGACGCAGCGTCAAAAAGGGGAATATCAATCGTTATTAATCGTAATCGATTCGTCTCAAGGAGAACCATATATCTAATCCTCTTTTCTTTTTACTGGGAATAATGATAACATATAACAATTTTCTCTGATACCTTGGCAGTAGAGAAAGATGAAGAAATTGAGGGGAATTGAAAGAGTGACAGGTAAGAGTTTGCCCAGACCAAAAACGGGTAGGAAAATACCGATGTTAATGTGTCCCTACCCGTTTTTCTGTTCCTGAATGCAGGGTTTCTGATAACATGTTGTGCTACCTTTTCGCAATCAAATAAAGCGATATGGCTCTTTGGGTTTGCACAGGATTATGAATGATAATGACCCATTGGTTTCTTCGTCTTGGAAAGCTTGCTACCGCATACAATGGAGCAGTATCGCGCGGAGTGAACCCACCATTTATCACGTTGATATCTCTTCCTTCAAGATGACAAACTAAGTATTCACCTGGATTGATGACCTGTTGGTTCGTCCATGCGTAAGAATAAAAGCCGTCTCCAAGATCTTCGGTGGAAGATGGGGGGACAAAGCCATCTACAGTCAATGTGATTTCTCTTCTTCGCTGTCTTTCTGAAAAGTCTGGACTTCTTTGAGGGGTATGAGTATGTGAAAAGTAAGGAATTAACGCAGGGCCATAAAAGTAATGATACAAAGCAACCACTCCTTTATTTTCCATTCATACAAATTGTATGTGGGAGTTATTTGTTCATTCCTGTTTTGTTCCATGTAGTCTAATAATGGGCTATAGGCGTCCAAGAAAATCAATTTGTCCTTTCGTTGATTCAATGCTAGTAACCTTGAAAATGCAGGTTAGGATGATAGAATTTACATATTACTGCAAGAAGTTAGACATACATCATTTTGATAGTGGGTGAAAACAATGGCGAAAAAAATGGCAAAAACAAATGCGGTTCGTCTGATAGAACAGCAGAACATCTCTTATGAGGTATTAGGGTATAAAACAGACGGCCAGCCGGTAGATGGCATCTCTGTTGCGGAAAAAATCGGTTATCCTTTGAAATATGTATATAAAACGTTGGTTGCAGCAGCAGGAACAAATCATTATTATGTCTTTGTTGTACCCGTTGCAGAAGAGTTAGATGTAAAAAAGGCAGCAAAGGTGACAGGGGAAAAGAAAATAGAAATGCTTGCAATGAAGGAGCTATTAGCGGTAACTGGCTATCTTCGCGGCGGCTGCTCGCCAATTGGCATGAAAAAATTGTTCCCGACCTATATTGATGCATCTGCAGAAACGCTTGATTTTATTATTGTCAGTGCAGGGAAAATCGGTATGCAGCTAAAGTTGGCGCCACAAGATTTAGCCAGATCATGTGATGCCGCATTTGCAGAAATTGTATAGATGCAGATATAGGGGAACGAAAAAGCTTAGTCATATGGATTAAGCTTTTTCCGCATCCCTTTCAAATATGATTTCAAAATAAGCAGCTGCCCCATACCCATCTATACTGGGAGCGAAAATCTGAACGAATCTCCAGCCTCTTTTCGCATAATCATGGATGATTTGCTGGTAGTCTTCTTTAGGCCTTCTTCTCATCGTACTCAGCTCAACTCTTACGAATTCATATTCTTTCATCGTTTGATCCCTCCTATTAAGGTATACGCATAATTGAGCAAGAAGTTCCGAAAACCTAGGTTAAGGTCTGCCTCACTAAACACAGGAACATCTTGAAGAGTTAAGGGGCTATAAAAACGAATTTCACCGGGTCAGCAGTCCAAATGAATCTCTTGCTTATTGCATTTGACTGAGTATATAAGTAAAAAAAGAGCGGCCAGAACATATAAGAAGGAGATGATCATTAACGCACTCATAACAGGGTAGTGTTTAGCGGAGTAAATGAAAAAATCAAGCTGTGAAATTTGTTTGGGGCTGCTGACGGCATCAATTCCATTAAGCAGTTTTGAGAGTTTAGCAGTATAGTTCCAATCAAATCGATCTGAAACAAGCTCGCTTCCTTGATACCAATTAACAGCAGCTAAAAACAGAAATACCATAATAGAAAATCCAAGCTGAACAACTAAAAATATTCCCTTCACTTTTGTATGACCTCCAAATCTATGAATATGGGAAAATCAAACAATATATTACCACCGTATGGGTTATTCTTGCAATTTCACTTCCATACAACTCAAACGCAAGTCTATTTTTTTGTTTGTTTTTGGCTTATAATACCTGATGATGGAAAAAGAGTGAGGGTTTATAGATTAGAGAAACAAATGTATTTATTTGTGGAGAGAGTATAGAAGCATTCGATTAGATCTGCTTTTTCACAGAAACGGTTTTCATCTGTTTGCCTGAGCTTTACAATTGGCTGGCTAAAAAACAATGATTTCTTTCAATCAAAACATGCAACGATGCGACACATTTTATATCTTGATGACTTATCTCATTGCCTTTAAGTCATCCTATCGAGAAAGCGATGGTATTTTATGAACAAAGAAACCCTAAAAAACATACTCATGATTTTTTCAATATGCGTAACCCTCCGAGAAACCGATGGTATGCGCATAGCTGATAGCTGGATTTTGAGTGAGATTATACGATTTTTGATTTGCATGGTTGTGTTTTTTGCCATGACATTTCTATTAGATGCTGTTTTTCCAAACAAAAAAGAGTCACATTAATGTGTGGCTCTTTTTGCATCATCTGATCAGAAACATCATAAATGAATCGATCATCATGATGAAGAACAGCAAGCAAAAATAAATAAGCGAGTAGACAAACATATCCTTTGCCCACTTCACGTCATCGTCTGTTTTGAATCCTTTGATGCTTTTTTTGATCCATATGCCTCCGAGAACCAAGGCGGCTAAGAAATAAAATGGGCTTATATGGCCGGTGCCGAGAGAGAAAGGAAATAATAGCGTGACCGGCACCAGGACGGCAATATATTGCATCATTTTTATTTTTGTTACATGGTTGCCTTTGACTACTGGCAAGAGCGGAACGCCAGCGGCACGATATTCCTCTTTGCGTCTTATCCCAATCGCCCAAAAATGCGGCGGCTGCCACAGAAACATAATCGTGTACAACAGCACTGCTGTCATACTGAGGTCACCGGTTACGGCACAATACCCCATCAATGGCGGCGCAGCACCTGGAAAGCTCCCGACAAATGTGCTCCACACAGACGTTCGTTTCACCCATACCGTATAGATGATCGCATAAAAAATAAAGGCGGCCAGTCCGAGAAAGGCCGTTAATGGATTAAGGGAATAAAGCATGGCAAGACCTGCGATTCCTAACACAGAGCCATATGTTAAGATCATGGCTGGCGGCATTTTCCCTGTGACCGAGGCCCTGCTGCGAGTGCGTGCCATTTTTGCGTCCATATGCCGATCAAAATAGTTGTTATAGACAGTGCCGGAAGCCATCACAAACGCGGTTCCCAACATTGCTGTTACCATTGTCATCAAAAAAGCCAAGCCGGTTAACGTTTTTTCTGCGCTTGCAAACGCGATCCAAAATCCGCCGAAGGCTGCTATCGAGTTTGATATGATAATGCCGGGTTTTGCAAGTTTGATAAAATCGTAAATGGTTACCCGGTTCGAAGCTTTTATGTATTTTGTTTCAGATATGGCTGCAGAATCTCTTGTATTCTTCAAAAATAGACGCCTCCCCCAAAACTGCATGCTTTTGTTATCGTAACAAGAGGGGGACGGAATCACAATTATTTCCTATATTTTTCATGATATTGTCATTTTTAAAACAAAAAAATGGGGAGCTGGACTGCCCCCATTTTGATATGCGGCGACTAGTAACCGTAACCCCCGCCATATCCTCCGCCATAACCGCCGCCGTAACCGTGCCAAGGGTAGTAAGGCGGTCGCGGGCGCGGGTAGTAATAAGGTGGGCGCGGATAAAACGGGTAGAACGGATAATACGGTCTTGGATAATAATAAGGCGGATAAAATGGCGGTCTCGGACGCGGATAATAATAAGGCTGTCTTTCATCATAAGGGGTAATTTGTTCAAATGACTGTTCATTCAAAGGGTAATCCAAGAGGAAAACCTCCCTAGCTTTTTTTATTCCTTTTACCATATTCCTGATGCTTAAGTTGGGTGTATGTACATTCATGAAATTCGGTTTTTTTATGATGAAATTCCTTAAAAAGGATTGACATGAACTTCTAAATCTCATAGTATTACAAATGTGAAATAAATGTTACTACAATGTTACAAAAACATTTCTAAATAGATACAGTTCCAACTGATGAAGAGTAAATCGAAATGGCTACGAAAGAAGGAGTTTTTGTTGTTGGCAAAAAGAATCAAATGGTTTCATGTATTAATAGCAGTTGTATGTGTGGTGGGCCTTATCGGCTTTTTCCATAATCATTCATTGAAAAAAGAAACGGTCATGAATAAAGTAAGAACTGATTCTCAATATGGGAATGTTGAGATCGCAACGCTTGTGAATGACGGGAAAACTTTTAATTACGCGGTTAACTATCCCGTTTTCAAAAATGAAAAAATGGATTCGGCATTAAAAAGATTCGCAGAAAAAGAGGTTCGTCAATTTCAAAAGGAAACAAAGGACGTTGACCAAGAGCATACGACAAAACGCAACGAATTAAATGTTGATTATAAAATTGTCCATTATGCCAAACAGACAGTGGCGATTGTATTTAATGAATATAAATACATCGGCGGGGCACACGGGCAAACCGTGAAAAAAACGTTTAACTATGATTTTAATAAACAAGCGTTTCTTTCCATTGATGATATTTTCAAAGAGGACGCTGACTACTTACATAAGCTTTCGTTAATCGCTTATCACGAGCTGAAAAAGAATAAGGACATTGCCGCGGACGATGCACTGTTAAAGGAAGGGACGGCTCCGAAAAAAGAAAATTTCAGCCGCTTTGCCATCAAGGAGGATTATATCGAACTTTACTTTGACACATATCAGGTTGCAGCAGGCTATCTTGGAGAGCAATCGATTGCCATTAAGAAAAGTCTTTTGAAAGACATTCTGAAAGAACAATATATTGATAAAGCAAAAAATAAAAATAAAATCAAAGAACAAAAGCCGAAGCATGAAGTGATTTCTTTACCCAAAGAGGAAACAGTTGATCCAAATCAAAAAGTCATTGCGCTTACTTTCGACGACGGCCCGAATCCTGCGACAACAAATCAGATTCTAGACTCCTTGAAGAAATATAAGGGTCATGCCACGTTTTTTGTTTTGGGGAGCAGAGTTCAATATTATCCGGAAACGCTAATAAGAATGCTGAAAGAAGGAAATGAGGTGGGGAACCATTCATGGAGCCATCCGCTTCTCACAAGGCTTTCAGTGAAAGAAGCGTTAAAGCAGATCAATGATACGCAAGACATCATTGAAAAAATAAGCGGATATCGTCCGACGCTTGTAAGACCCCCATACGGCGGCATTAATGATGAACTGCGGAGTCAAATGAAAATGGATGTTGCGTTATGGGATGTTGACCCGGAAGATTGGAAAGACCGTAACAAAAAAACAATTGTTGACCGTGTCATGAATCAGGCGGGAGATGGAAGAACCATTTTGATTCACGATATTTACCGCACCTCTGCTGATGCGGCCGATGAAATTATAAAAAAGCTCACCGATCAAGGCTATCAATTGGTGACAGTTTCTCAGCTTGAAGAGGTTAAAAAACAAAGAGAAGCGAAATAAATTAGAAAAGGCTGTCCGTACGGACAGCCTTTTTTCTATTTAATAAGAGCCTGTGGTGGCCCAAACATTTAAGTTTGGTCCTGAATACTTGCCGAAAGCGTAAGAAGTCCTTGGATCTAAATCATATACCATCGGTGTATAGCAAGACTTTTGGCCGGCCACCGCTTTTCCATTGCCGCCTGCAGAATCACAATTATATCTTTTTCCGTCTGTGTTCCGGGTAATCTCCGCATTTGCTTCATAGCCAGACGTCAATGTATTATTCATCGTGATTTTTGCCCAAGCCGTTTTACATGTACTGCTGAATTTAAGCTCGACTACTCCGATGACTTGATTGCTGGCATTCACTAAGTTTGAGGATTTTTTTGTAGAGCCGCTGGACGCACAATCATTGTAATAAGGGCTTTTTCCATCGTAGGCATGGGTTTCCGCCTTGGCGGGTGCACCTTTGACGGCAAAAACAAATACTACTGCGAATAACACCAATGAAGCCTTCATAAACAGTCTTTTCAATTTATGACCTCCTTAATATGGCAAACAATAAATCATATGGAGGAACAATCAAAACATGCATGCTTTTTTGTGAACAATAAAGGCGGCCGGGAGGATGGAGTTCTTGGCCGCCTCTGGTATGAGGTTATGCTTTTACATCAATGGTTTGTCCGAGAGTTGGATGTTGAATCATCTTTAAGGTTTGATCGGCATTTTGCTGGGCGGTGTCCAGCATTTTTTTCGTTAAAGCAATATTTACATTCTGGGCAAGGGATGCTTGATGCATCGCAACCGATAAAGCAGGAATATCCATGGTTCCACCTCCTATGCCTTACCTATCGGCGGGTTTGTATGATTTTACAGTGAAAAATGGCTTAATTTCTCTTGTTGACCCTTACGCTGCGGCATATCGTATGTTTTTGACAAGGAGGGAATCAGGATGAATCTAGTAATGGAAAAGACCTTTGAGCAATACGAAAAGCTGTTTTCAATGGAAGAACAGAAAAGAGAAGATGTATTTCGGTATACGATGATGAGGCCGTTTGAAAAGATGTGGACCGCCATCCATGTTCCGCTGAAAGCGAAGGAGCCAAACGGCTATGATGTGATCATGGCTGCGAAAATGCTTGGCTATTTGGATGTCCGTGATGTTGAAATCGGACAGAAAGCACTGCGAATACTGAAAGAATCACATGTTTCAGAGACTGCGGAATCTGCACTTCGGCAATGCATACTTTTTGATGAGCGCGAACAGCTGCGGGTGAATGCAAAGGAGATCAAATTCGGCCTTTATATCGCTGATCCAAATAAGCTTCAGCTGCAAAAAGGCTACTGCGGGTTTGGCGGGATACCGGGCTTTATTCATGTATGGATTAATCCGAACCGTTATAACCTGCCAAGGATTCCTTCCATTATTGCTCATGAGTTTCATCATAATGTGCGGTTTTCGTATATAGATTTTCATCATGGCTCTGTAAGTGTCGGGGATTATCTTGTGATTGAAGGATTGGCGGAATCATTCGCCAGAGAGCTGTTTGGTACGGAACGATTGGGCCCTTGGGTAACTCGTTTTGATCATGAGGATTTGCAATATTCCATTGATGTGATTAATGAGGTGTTGGATGTGAAAGGAGTTTCGGAAGTCAGCCGTTATATGTTTGGTGATCCAATTGCTAACGACCAAGGCTTTAAGCCTGCAGATTTATCGGCTTTTGCGGGTTATGCAGTTGGCTATCATGCCGTTCAGTCATTTATGAATCAACATCATATCACGATAAGCGAGGCCACACGTTTGGATGCGAAGACCATTCTTTCTCAATGCGGGCTGTTTTCTACATGAAAAAAGCGTCACATACAGCGGCGCTTTTTGATTCCCAAAACCAGCAGTTCTATGGCGGCACAGGCGGCAATTCCGATTGTATATGCTTCGATATCGCTCCATAAAAAACCGTACCCCAGTACAAGCCCGCCAAGAGAAGTATCCCTAATCTGGTCGATCCATTCGGCATGATAGAGCTGGCTGAATTCAATGACAAAACAGAAAGAAAGACTGATAATGCCCGTTATCATTGTCTTCAGCTTCCGAAATAGAAATCCGCATCCCGTAAAGATCATGGCGGCCCACAACGAGTCTCCCAGATAAGTATTGAGAGTATCAGGAAGAACACTGGAGAATGCTCTGGATCCAAGCCCCAGCCCAATGATCAGTACGGTGAAAACTGCATATATCCAACGATTTCGCTTCATTGCGAATTGATACCCCGTCTCTTTTTCATCTCCCTGTATTGTAAGGAATATAGCTTTTATTTGTCCACTAAAAAAGCGGCTGAATAGCCGCATAGGGTGTTTATTTTGCTTTTAGGTTTACATGGTCGGCTGTCTGATCTGTGCCTATTACAAAATGGAGTTCATAGCGGCCTGTATCATATACATAATCGATTTCATCGGTAAACGGGACGGTTAACACCCGATTTGCTGGTCCTAATTGCTTCTGCAGCACTTCCGGCGTAACTCCGCCTAAATTCAGCTGACGTTCCACACCGGTTCCAAAGTAGCGGATTTCTGAAATTGTCATGTCTTTATGATAGGAAAATCCGTAGCCCGGCTGTCCCATATTCCAGTGATATAAATCAAATCGATTGTCTCCCCCGACTGGTCTTTCCGGTTCCCCAAACGCAGCGTGGACATCCCCTTTTGTGCTTTTGTTAATGGTAAGGCCTTGCGCCTGCTGAGGCATTTCCCCTTTATAGGCGGTGTTATAGAGGTTTTTGACAAGCTCGGCGGCTGATTGATTCGTGTTTTCTGAGAGTGTGTTTGTTTGAGCTGCGGCCTTTGCCGGTGCTGAAAAGGACGCAGCCCCAAAGCCGGTAAAACAGCTTGTTACTGCTGCCGCAGCGGTAATAGCAGACATTGTCTTTTTCATGTTAATCCCTCCTTTTTTATCTACCATCCCGTTTCCCGGTGTTAGTGCAATAAAACATGTGAGTGCGCTTTGTATGTTTTATTGAGTTGTTGTAAGGGAACTGAAATAGGTAATTCGGTATATAAAGCAAGAAAGGGGAATGGAGATGCCTGGCAAGAAAAAAATCACAATAAACGGCGTTGAAATGGAAGCGTCCGAGGAACAGACGGTGCTGCAGCTTTTGAATAACAGCTCGATTGAAGTGCCGCAAGTTTGCTATCATCCAAGCTTAGGGCCGATTGAGACATGTGATACGTGCATCGTCAGCATCAATGGTGAGCTGAAGAGGTCGTGCTCCGCTGAATTAAAGGATGGGGATATCATTGATACGCTCTCACCTGACGTGAAAAAAGCGCAGGTCATCGGGATGGACAAGATTTTATATAATCATGAGCTTTATTGTACAGTTTGCGATTACAACAATGGGGGATGCGAAATACATAATACGGTGAAGGAAATGAAAATCAATCACCAAAGCATTCCGTTTGATCACAAGCCATACCATAAGGATGAATCCCATCCGTTTTATCGGTATGATCCAGATCAATGTATTTTGTGCGGACGCTGTGTTGAGGCATGCCAGGACGTTCAGGTAACTGAAACGCTGACCATTGACTGGGAGCGGAAACGCCCGCGCGTCATTTGGGATAACGACGTGCCGATCAATGAGTCGTCATGTGTGTCATGCGGCCATTGTTCAACGGTCTGTCCGTGCAACGCGATGATGGAAAAAGGAATGGAAGGGGAAGCCGGATATTTAACAGGCATCAATAACGAAACGCTGCGACCGATGATTGAGATCACGAAAGGCGTAGAGACAGGCTACGGCTCGATTCTCGCCATTTCTGATATGGAATCGGCCATGCGTGATGAACGAATCAAAAAAACGAAAACCGTCTGCACGTATTGCGGCGTCGGCTGCAGCTTTGATGTCTGGACAAAGGGCAGAGACATTCTGAAAGTAGAGCCGCAGGAGGAAGCGCCAGCCAACGGCATTTCTACTTGTGTGAAAGGCAAGTTCGGCTGGGATTTCGTCAACAGCGAAGAACGCCTGACAAAGCCGCTGATCCGGGAAGGCGATCATTTCCGTGAAGCAGAGTGGGAGGAGGTGTTATCGCTGATCGCCAGCAAGTTCACTGAATTAAAAGAGGCGTTTGGCCCGGATTCTCTCGCTTTTATTACATCTTCTAAATGTACAAATGAAGAATCCTATCTTATGGAAAAGCTGGCCAGAGGGGTCATTGGCACAAATAATGTGGACAACTGCTCCCGCTATTGCCAATCTCCTGCGACTGCCGGCCTGTTCCGGACAGTCGGCTATGGCGGTGATTCAGGATCAATTACAGATATCGCGCAAGCGGACCTTGTTTTGATTATCGGTTCGAACACGTCTGAGTCGCATCCAGTCTTATCCACTCGCATTAAACGGGCTCATAAGCTGAGAGGGCAGAAAGTGATCGTCGCGGATATCAGAAAACACGAAATGGCAGAACGCTCCGATTTATTTGTCCAGCCGCGTGCCGGATCGGATATCGTATGGCTGAATGCGATCGCCAAATATTTAATAGAAAACGGCAAGGCCGATGAACGATTTTTGAGAGAAAGAGTGAACGGACGGGATGAATATGTAAAAAGCCTCGCGCCGTACACACTTGAATATGCTGAGGAGAAAACCGGGATTGATCAAGAAACCCTTATCCAAATGGCAGAGATGATCGGGCAAGCTGACAGTGTGTGCGCATTGTGGGCGATGGGCGTGACACAGCACATTGGAGGAAGCGACACGAGCACGGCGATCTCTAACCTGCTGCTTGTGACAGGAAACTACGGAAAACCGGGAGCAGGTTCTTACCCATTGCGCGGCCATAATAACGTGCAGGGAGCAAGTGACTTCGGGAGTATGCCTGACAGACTACTGGGCTATGAAAAAGTGACGGATGAACAAGTCCGTCAAAAATACGAGCGGGTGTGGGGTGTGCCGCTGCCGAAGGAGCCGGGCATGACCAACCACGAAATGATTGAAAAAATCCATTCCGGACAGTTGAAAGCGATGTATGTAAAAGGTGAAGAAATGGGCTTGGTGGATTCCAACATCAATCATGTACATGCCGCATATGAAAAGCTTGATTTCTTTGTGGTGCAGGACATTTTCCTTTCACGTACAGCGGAGTTTGCTGATGTGGTTCTTCCTGCGAGCCCAAGCCTTGAAAAAGAAGGAACGTTTACAAACACAGAACGCCGGATTCAGCGTTTGTATCAGGTATTTGAACCGCTGGGTGAATCAAAGCCGGATTGGCAGATTATTATGGAGGTTGCCAATAAGCTTGGCGCCGGCTGGCACTATGAGCATCCTGCAGACATTATGGAGGAAGCAGCCAAGCTGTCGCCGATTTATGCCGGTGTCACCTATGAACGTCTTGAGGGCTATAATTCCCTGCAATGGCCTGTAAACGCTGATGGAAAGGATTCGCCTTTACTCTTTACAGAGCGCTTCCCTTTCCCGGACGGCAAGGCCATTCTCTACCCTGTCCAGTGGACAGAGCCTGAGGAATTCGGTGAGGAATATGATATCCATGTCAACAATGGGCGGCTCTTGGAGCACTTCCACGAAGGGAACCTGACTTACAAATCAAAAGGGATTTCGGAGAAAACACCGGAAGTTTTCTTAGAAATTTCTCCTGAGCTTGCGGCAGAACGAGGGATTCAGGACGGAACCCTCGTCAGACTCACATCGCCTTTCGGAAATGTCAAAGTGAAGTGCCTGATTACTGATCGAGTCAAAGGGAAGGAAGTATATCTGCCAATGAACGATTCAGGGGAAGCGGCGATCAACCTGTTAACAGGCAGCCATGCCGATAAGGATACCGATACGCCTGCTTACAAAGAAACATCGGCCAAGATGGAAATTTTGAAGCACGACGGAATCAGCCCGCTGCCTAAGATCAACCACCGCAACGGCAATCCGCAGCCGCAAATCGGTGTGCAGGTTCATAAGAAATGGGCGCGGAAGGATTATATTTTCCCTGGTGACGCTGTGAAAAGGGGGATGGGCCATAATGGCTAAAGCGATTAAACGAATCCAAAAAATCGAGGTAACAGAAGAGGATCAGCGAAAGCGTGATTTGCGGGAAATTGAAGATGCTCTAATTGACCACAAAGAAGCGATTCTCGAAACATTGCATATGCTGGGCCATATGAACGAGCGCGGTGTCCTGCCGTTGCTCCGCGGCCTTTTTGGTCAAGGGGATAAAGTTCTTGATATCCTGGTGAAAAAGGCAGATACAGAGGAAACAGCCAATACGCTGAAAAATCTGCTTCTTCTGTTTGGAACACTCGGCATGCTGGACGTGAAGCAGCTGGAGCCTCTCATTTTGAAAGTGAATGCGGGTGTGGCAAGCGCTGTAGAGCAGAAAAACAGTGAAGAAAAGACAGGTTATTTTGATATTATCCGCTCGCTAAAAGACCCGGAAATCAACAAATCAATTACACTGCTCTTTTCCTTTTTAAAAGGAATGGGACAAGATACAAAGGAGCTGGAACGCACGACGCAGCCTCCGGAACACCAAAAACATCATCAGGAACCCCGAGAGAAAAGAGGAATGAATAAGCGAGATTGACCTCCCACCCGAGCGGCTTCAGCCAGCTCGGGTTTTTTGATGAAAAGGTCTAATGGACTAGTAAAAAATATTCAAATACTAGGAAGAAGTAAGATTGTGATGAATGAGATAGAAATAATCGTTACTTTCTTACCTGTTAAGAAAAGGAAAAATCTGATTATAATAGAAATCGATTACTTTAGATGGGGGAACAATCATGAAAAAAGTCTTATTACTATTATTTGTCTTGACGATCGGGTTAGCGCTTTCTGCGTGCAGCCAATCGAGCGATGCGTCAGAGAAGGAAAAACCGAAAGAGAAAAAATCGCAAGAAGAGCTTGAAAAGGAACTTGATAAGGAATTGAAAAAAGGCGGTGAGCCGAAGACCAAAAAAGATGATCAAATACATAAAATAGGAGAAACATTTAAAGCAGGACATACGAATTTTACAGTGAATAAAGTTGATAGAGTGCAAAAAGGTGAATATATGAATGTTGGCGGAGCTGTAAATGAGGAGACAAAAACAATAAAAGATGATGAGGAACGGCTTATTATAGAAGTTACGATGGAAAATATAGGGGAAGATTCAATAAGCTACAATTTTATCGGGTTTGATTTAAGAGATAAGAATGATCAATCAGTGCGGCCTGTTTTTTCTATAGAAGAGAAGGGCAGAATCCTTATGGGAGGAACACTAGTATCGGGGAAAAAGGTTACAGGTGTACTCAGTTATGTCATCCCTAAAGGAGAACAGAAACATTACACACTGGTATATAATCCGTTTTTAGCTGATACAAATAGCAGTAATACAGAAGAGAGAGTAAAGGACGATATTGATTACTTGGTGAAGTTAGATTAGAAGCTAATTTACAGTTGCACGTTTTTCATCTGTGGAAAACGTGCATTTTTTATAGCGAAACTTGACTTGAAAGGATGAGTGATAAAAGTGCAAACCAAATGGCTGGAACGGGCACAGCGGATTCGGGCGATCGCCCAAGCGGGGCTTGCTTTTTCCAAGGATGTGTACGACAGGGAGAGGTACGAAGAGCTAATGAAGCTTAGCGCGGAAATGATGGCGGATTACTCGGAGAAGGACATTGAAGTTATCACTGATTTATGGCAAGGCGAGAAGGGCTATCCAACACCGAAAGCGGATGTTCGCGGCGCTGTATTCAGAGAGAATCAGATTTTGCTTGTCCGGGAGAAGCATGATGAGCTGTGGTCGCTGCCGGGCGGATTTTGCGAGATTGGTTTATCGCCGGCTGAAAACGTTGTCAAGGAAATCAAAGAAGAGTCGGGGTACGATACAGAGCCGTCTCGATTGCTGGCCGTGCTAGACAGCCATAAACACTCTCATCCCCCTCAGCCTTATCACTATTATAAAATCTTCATCGCATGCAGCATGACGGGCGGGCAGGGGGAAACAGGGATCGAGACGAATCATGCCGCTTTTTTTCCGGAAGACAGACTCCCGCCGCTTTCTCCTAAACGAAACACACCCTCACAGCTTAGCATGCTGTTTGACTTTTTGCGCCATCCGGACAAGAAAACGATATTTGACTAAAAAAGAAAGAGCCTGTGGGCTCTTTCTTTTTTATAATGTAATGTGTTTTTCGTTGGCGAGTTTCAGAAGGGTCAAAATAGAATCGGCTTGTTTATGGCCGAGTTTTTGCTTTAATTTGTTTTCTTCAACTAATCGGCTGCCATAAATTTTGACGGAGGCTTTGTCGACGACAGTATGCCAGTTTTCCTGTTTTTTTCCCTCAACAAGCGGTTTTTCATGTCTCTCAGAAAAAGAGAACACAAAGAGTACGAATGCAAGTGAAAGTAGGATTCCGACAACTTGTTTTTTGTAATCAGTCTGTGCTGCCACGTTGTTCTCTCCTTCACCTTTTACCTTCTATTTAATCATAGAACCAAATTATTTTACATAATGGGAAAGTCATTTTTGGAGTTAGTGCATTTGGTTGAAAACAGAGGCGTTTTTTGAGCGGAGCGGTGCAATTGAATCCATATTGGATTTGCGTGCTTATGCCTAAGGTCACGTTGTGAGCCAAAACAGCAGTGCAGAATAGAAAAAAATTGAAAGATTATGGTAAGATGAACGAAATTCGAGGGGGAATATATGATGCCTGCATCGAACATCGTGATCGCCTGCCTGCTGTTATCAATTTAATTATTTGTGGTAGTCCCTCTCTTTTTCGAAAGCGGGAGGTGAAGTGGAACATTAATTGCTGAATTCTTTCAAGGGGAGTGACCGTACATGAATGTGTTAAACCGCCGGCAAGCCTTGCAGCGAGCGCTGCTCAATGGGAAAAACAAACAGGATGCGTATCATCCGTTTCCATGGTATGAATCGATGAGAAAGGATGCGCCTGTTTCCTTTGATGAAGAAAACCAAGTGTGGAGCGTTTTTCTTTATGATGATGTCAAAAAAGTTGTTGGGGATAAAGAGTTGTTTTCCAGTTGCATGCCGCAGCAGACAAGCTCTATTGGAAATTCCATCATTAACATGGACCCGCCGAAGCATACAAAAATCCGTTCAGTCGTGAACAAAGCCTTTACTCCGCGCGTGATGAAGCAATGGGAACCGAGAATTCAAGAAATCACAGATGAACTGATTCAAAAATTTCAGGGGCGCAGTGAGTTTGACCTTGTTCACGATTTTTCATACCCGCTTCCGGTTATTGTGATATCTGAGCTGCTGGGAGTGCCTTCAGCGCATATGGAACAGTTTAAAGCATGGTCTGATCTTCTGGTCAGTACACCGAAGGATAAAAGTGAAGAAGCTGAAAAAGCCTTTTTGGAAGAACGAGATAAGTGTGAGGAAGAACTGGCCGCGTTTTTTGCCGGCATCATAGAAGAAAAGCGAAACAAACCGGAACAGGATATTATTTCTATTTTAGTGGAAGCGGAAGAAACAGGCGAGAAGCTGTCCGGTGAAGAGCTGATTCCGTTTTGCACGCTGCTGCTGGTGGCCGGAAATGAAACCACTACAAACCTGATTTCAAATGCGATGTACAGCATATTAGAAACGCCAGGCGTTTACGAGGAACTGCGCAGCCATCCTGAACTGATGCCTCAGGCAGTGGAGGAAGCCTTGCGTTTCAGAGCGCCGGCCCCGGTTTTGAGGCGCATTGCCAAGCGGGATACGGAGATCGGGGGGCACCTGATTAAAGAAGGTGATATGGTTTTGGCGTTTGTGGCATCGGCAAATCGTGATGAAGCAAAGTTTGACAGACCGCACATGTTTGATATCCGCCGCCATCCCAATCCGCATATTGCGTTTGGCCACGGCATCCATTTTTGCCTTGGGGCCCCGCTTGCCCGTCTTGAAGCAAATATCGCGTTAACGTCTTTGATTTCTGCTTTTCCTCATATGGAGTGCGTCAGTATCACTCCGATTGAAAACAGTGTGATATACGGATTAAAGAGCTTCCGTGTGAAAATGTAATAGATAAGGAGACTGGAGATTCATGAAAAAGTACCATATTTCGATGATCAATATCCCGGCGTACGGACATGTCAATCCTACGCTTGCTTTAGTAGAGAAGCTTTGTGAGAAAGGGCACCGTGTCACGTACGCGACGACTGAGGAGTTTGCGCCCGCTGTTCAGCAAGCCGGTGGAGAAGCATTGATCTATCATACATCCTTGAATATTGATCCTAAGCAAATCAGGGAGATGATGGAAAAGAATGACGCGCCCCTCAGCCTTTTGAAAGAATCACTCAGCATTCTGCCGCAGCTTGAGGAGTTATATAAGGATGATCAGCCTGATCTGATCATCTATGACTTTGTTGCGCTGGCTGGTAAATTGTTTGCTGAAAAGCTTAATGTTCCGGTCATTAAGCTCTGTTCGTCATATGCCCAAAATGAATCCTTTCAGTTAGGAAATGAAGACATGCTGAAGAAAATAAAAGAAGCAGAGGCTGAATTTAAAGCCTACTTGGAGCAAGAGAAGTTGCCGGCTGTTTCATTTGAACAGTTAGCTGTGCCGGAAGCATTAAATATTGTCTTTATGCCGAAGTCTTTTCAGATTCAGCATGAGACGTTCGATGACCGTTTCTGTTTTGTCGGCCCCTCTCTCGGAGAACGGAAGGAAAAAGAAAGCCTGTTGATTGACAAGGATGATCGCCCGCTTATGCTGATTTCTTTGGGTACGGCGTTTAACGCATGGCCGGAATTTTACAAGATGTGCATCAAGGCATTTCGGGATTCTTCATGGCAAGTGATCATGTCTGTTGGGAAAACGATTGATCCAGAAAGCTTGGAGGATATTCCTGCTAACTTTACCATTCGCCAAAGTGTGCCGCAGCTTGAGGTGTTAGAGAAAGCTGATTTGTTCATCTCTCATGGCGGGATGAACAGTACGATGGAAGCGATGAACGCAGGTGTGCCGCTTGTCGTCATTCCGCAAATGTATGAGCAGGAGCTCACTGCAAATCGGGTTGATGAATTAGGCCTTGGCGTTTATTTGCCGAAAGAGGAAGTGACTGTTTCCAGCCTGCAGGAAGCGGTTCAGGCTGTATCCAGTGATCAAGAGCTGCTCAGCCGCGTCAAGAATATGCAAAAGGATGTAAAAGAAGCTGGCGGAGCGGAGCGTGCGGCAGCTGAGATTGAAGCGTTTATGAAAAAATCCGCTGTCCCGCAGTAAAAACATAAAAACCGAAATCAATTTGATTTCGGTTTTCTGTTTAAATATTTTTTTTCATCCCGCATCTCCGGCATTCTCTAAGAAATTTTCCGCCTTTTACAGAGCTTTTGAACAGTGTGTAATCACAGTTGTCGCAGCGCCCGCTGCGGGCATCCGGATATTCATTGAATTCGTAAACAATCGATGTATCGTAGCCTTTTGTTTCATATTCTTCTTTTTTTGTTTCCATGTCGATCCTCCGTTACAAGACGTGTCTGCTGTTTATCTTACAGCAAGCTTCCGGCGTATTCAATGGATTTTAGGAGTTTGGGTTTATCTTGATTTCTCCCTTGGTTTGCGCCAAAATAGCTTTAATAAGCTTGTATACATAAAAAGCCTATGCAAAGAGGAGAGGAAACGGGTATGGGAAAAGGGTTACTTGGAAAACGTGTGGCAATCGGTGGCTCACGAAAAACGGAAGAAATCAGTACAATCATTGAAAAACAGGGCGGAATACCTGTCATCCGGCCTCTCCAAGGTACAGTTTACTTAGCAGAGAAGCAGGTGGAGCCGGATTTGCGGACGTTTGCGGAAGAAAAAGCTGACTGGGTCATTTTCACGACAGGCATCGGGTTGGAGACTCTTGTCGATATGGCAGAGAAAATTGGACTGAAAGATGAGTTTCTGCAGGCCATTTGCCAAGCGAAAGCGGCATGCCGGGGATACAAAACGCTGTCTGCGCTGAAAAAGCTTGGAATCACACCGGAAGCTTCGGATGAAGACGGGACAACAAGAGGCTTAATCCGTTCTTTGGAGCCTCACGACTTTTCAGGAAAAACAGTCATGGTGCAGCTTCATGGCGAAAAAGCGCCGGCTCTCATGGCATTTCTTGAAGAAAAAGGCGCGTCTGTCCTGCCGATTCTGCCTTATCAGCACATCCCGCCGGAGGAGGAAACGGTGGAGCGGTTATGCCGAGAGCTGATGAACCGTGAGATCGATGCCGTTTGTTTTACAACGGCCATTCAGGTTCGTTCCCTGTTTGATTTTGCTAAGGGGCGAGGTTATATCAATGAAGTGAAGAAGGTATTCGAAGAACGCGCCATCGCAGCTGCTGTCGGAAAAGTGACTGCTGAAGCACTGCGGGAAGAGGGCATTACGAGACTGCTTGCGCCAGAGATTGAGCGGATGGGTGCGATGATTGTTGAGCTGGCCAAGTATTATGAAGAAAAGGAATAACAAGTACAAAAAGCCGCTTTTCCATTGGAAAGCGGCTTTTGTCTGTCATTCATTCTGCTTCAGCTGCTGATGAACGGTGAATAATGATGGGTATGTCAGCACGCTTAAGATTACACAAGTCAGCGCGGCTGAGGCTATCGTTGTAAACACGATTAAGAGCTGAAAGCGTACTGCCTGAATCGGGTCCGCGCCGGCTAGAATCTGGCCAGTCATCATGCCGGGAAGCTGGACAAGACCCAGTGTTTTCTGGCTTTCGAGCGTCGGGATCATACTCATTTTCATCGCTGAGGTAAGAATGCGCTGTATGGATTGCTTCGGTGTGCCGCCAAGTGACAATATTAATTGAATTTCTTCTTTGCGAACGCCGACTTCTGAGTTAAGCCGGTTTAGAAACAAACTTGAGAGCACCATCGAATTTCCGATGACCATCCCGCTGATCGGAATGACATATCGTGCCGTAAGCGGAATGATATGAAGAGACAGAAGAATTCCCTGCGTCACCATTTCTACGATTGCTAACGCGGCAAACACCCTCCAAAATGAACCGATTGCATTTTTCTTTCGCTTGATGACATTTTGCGCCGCCACCGCGAGCATTAACAGCACCATCAGCAGGATAAAAACAGGGTGGTCTCCGCGAAAAATCAGCGACAAAACATAACCGATGATAAGCAGCTGCACCGCGGCCCGGATGGTGGCGATGATCATGTCTTTTTCTACACCGGCTTTAAAGGATTTTGATAAAAACAAGGCGATCAAAACAAAGATCATCGTTAAAGAGAGAGAAAGGTAATCCATTACCGAGTGCCTCCCTTCAAAAATTCTTTCGCTGCTTCATGCTGCGGAGCGGAGAAAAATGTTTCGGTTTCAGCGATTTCAAGCAGCCGGCCATCTGCCATAAACCAAATGGTATCGGCTACTCGTTTTGCCTGCTCCATATTATGAGTAACCCACATGACTGTCCATTTTTTCTCTTGATGCTGACGTTTGATCAGTTCTTCAATCTCAAGAGCAGAAACCGGGTCCAAGGCCGACGTGATTTCGTCCAACAATAGAATGGAGGAAGGATTTGAGAGCGTTCTGGCCAGTGACAGTCTTTGCCGCTGCCCGCCCGATAAGTCTCTGGCGCTTCTATCTAACAGCTCTGGCGGCAGCCCTGCAAGAGAAGCCAGCTTTTCAGGAGAGTACAGCTGGGATTGATGCAGCCTTTGTACAAGACTTAAATTGTCACGCACTGTCCCGTCGAGCACGGGAGCCGATTGAAACGCGAGGGCTGCCGTTCGCCTCAGCTCATTGACATTCCATTCTCTGACTTCCTTTCCATATATGTTGACTTCGCCGCTGTCAGGCGTTCTCATTAAATTACACATAGAAAGGAGGGTGCTTTTGCCTGAGCCGGAAGGACCTAAAACGGCTACGATTGCACCCTGTTGAATGTCTCCGGTGACATCCTGCAGCACATCATAGGTTTGTCCATCTTGTTTATAGCTTTTTCTGACTGATCTGAAGGAGATGGCTGGTATGTTTTGTGTTTGATCGTTTGCTTCCATTACAATAATCACCTTTCAATATAAGTAGGCTGACATTATATTTAACTATAACGTGAAACAGATTCCTTTTGGTAGCACAAATAAAGGAGAACAGGCTTTCACCCATTCTCCTGCAGATGCTACGCAGTCAGATTTGACTGTGCTTTCTTTTTCGGTTTTCTCGGCTGTGAAGTGAAGGTATGTAACATCATCCCCGCTATTATAATGAATAAACCGGCAAATGATAAAAGAGATGGGAAAACGCCTGACAGCAGAACAATTTCACCAAGCAGCGCGAAAATCACTTCACCGGATTGAGTGGCTTCAACAGCTGCGAGTTTTTGCGGATTGTCTCTTACCATATCAGTGGCCCAGAAAAATAAAACCGTCGCAATGATGCCTGAGCTGACGGCAACGATAAAGGATTGAACGGTTTGACTTGCTGTTGGAAGGCCATCTGACCACCAGCCGTAAGCTGCTAATATAAGCCAGAATGGAAGGCTTGCCAATGTCATTCCAAGCACGCGCTGAAATGTATCAAGCCGGCCTCCGTATTCTTCGAGCATTCTTCGGTTTCCTAACGGATAGGCAAAAGCCGCAATGACAACCGGCAGCACACTGAAAAGCAGCATCCTCCCAGAAAGCGATTCTGCATGCTGAAGCTGAATCAGAGCCGCTCCAATCAGGATGATCACAGAAGTGCCAAGTGAAACCAGGGGAATCTTTTGGCGAACGAGCTGCGGAGCGCCCGGCATATCTTGTTTGACATAAAACAAAGGAGATAAGAGTACCCCGGCTACAATTGTAATTTGCCAGGTTCCGGCTATGAGCCACCCCGGACCGTATGCAGCCGCAAATGTAATCGGCGCGTAAAAAAGCACGAAACCGACGAAGCTCCATTTGATCCAATAAAACGGCTTTTTCCTCATCTCTAGTAAGAGAGGCGTGAATGTCCCTCTCATGATGACAATCAAACATAAAAATGGCACCATAAAAATAAAGCGCAGCGAAGAGCTCCAAAGCCAGCTGCCTCCTGATAACTCCATCGCTCTGTTTAATATAAAGGTAACGGCGAAAAAGAGTGAAGCCAATATTCCGATAACGATAGCTTTCATGATATCCCTCATTCTGGCATTATTTTTTTATACTATACTATTCGGTATCATGCAGATCAATGGAATCATGAGAAAAACATCATGTTTTGCGAACCGCTATGTGTGGAAGACAAAAAAGGGAGGTGAAATTGATGGAAAAAGAGACACAGACATACTTCTTTCCGGATGACGGCAGGATTCCGAATCACCCTGATTTTCCGCTCGTGGTGTATCAAAACGCGCTTAAGGACACCGGACTGGCAGAGCGGATCGTCATCCGGCATGGCTGGTCAAACAGCTGGTCAGGGAGTGTTTTTCCATACCATCATTATCACAGCAATACGCATGAAGTCCTGATTGCCCTTAGGGGAGAGGCTGTGATTCAGTTTGGGGGAGAAAAAGGGGCTGCCATCCCTTTCAAATCAGGCGACGCAGTCGTGATTCCAGCCGGAGTCGGACATAAAAAGCTCAGCTCAAGCCCCGATTTTACTGTCCTTGGCGCCTATCCCGGTGGCGTTCAGTATGATATGAAGACGGGGAAACCGAATGAGCGGGAGGAAGCGGTCAAACAGATTAAGCAGGCGGCGTTGCCGGCGAATGATCCGATCACAGGAAAAAGAGAGCCTCTATTGGAAATATGGGTAAAGTGAAGGGGAGAAATTGTTGGATTGTCAATAACTAGTGCCGCAGAAACGTTATGACATGAGCTCCATATAAATTAATTTCATAATCGAAGCAATTCACGTTCAAATTTTGTTCAAAAAGTGTTATCATATAGAAGGTAATCGAATTGGAGTTTTTTGTGTTTGCTATTTTCAGAGAGAGTAAAGGATTTTGACTTATTCAATTGTTTATTTTTAGATAAAAATAATACTGAATATGGCAAGATGAAAAACTGGGTAGTAAACATTTATTTTTGTAAATGATTGTGCACGAATTCACAATCCTTATTCTTATGCCTTAAAAGCGTGAGACAGGGAGAGGCACTACCCTTTCCAAAAAAATCAGCAAACTGCTTATAGTAAAGGAGAATTGGATATGCCAGAAACAATCGATCAAACAAATGCGTCTGTCAGCCAAAGCCAGCAAGATCTTATTGATCAGCTATTAAAGCCAGAAGTTCAAGAATCATTGACTGTTTTAGTTGACCAGCTTCCGAAGCTGACTGAGTTAGTGAATATTTTAACGAAGTCTTATGATTTCGCTCAGTCTGTAGCGACTGACGAAGTGTTAAAAAGCGACACAGTCGGTGCGATCACTGAAATTCTTGAGCCTGTAAAAGAAACAGCGAAAGAAGTAGCTGCGACTGCGATTGAAGCAAAAGACCGCGCGGAAGCAAGCAACGAAACAATTGGACTTTTCGGCCTTCTTCGCATGCTGAAAGATCCTCAAGCTCAAAAGCTGTTCCGTTTTGCTAACAGCTACCTTGAAGTCATGAACGAACGCGAAAACCAAAAATAATCTCAGATTCAAATTGATATAAAGGACGGAGGATATACGATGTCAAAACATATTGTCATTCTAGGCGCTGGTTATGGCGGAGTTCTTTCTGCTCTAACAGTTCGCAAACATTACACAAAAGAACAAGCACGCGTGACAGTGGTAAACAAATACCCAACTCACCAAATCATTACGGAATTACACCGCCTTGCTGCAGGAAACGTGTCTGAAAAAGCGGTTGCAATGCCATTAGAAAAACTTTTCAAAGGCAAAGACATTGATCTTAAAATTGCGGAAGTAAGCTCTTTCTCTGTTGATAAAAAAGAAGTTGCGCTTGCTGACGGTTCTACATTAACTTACGATGCGCTTGTTGTAGGTCTTGGTTCTGTAACGGCTTACTTCGGCATCCCAGGTCTTGAAGAAAACAGCATGGTATTGAAATCTGCTGCCGATGCAAACAAAGTCTTCCAACATGTTGAAGATCGTGTGCGCGAGTACTCTAAAACGAAAAACGAAGCAGATGCAACAATCCTTATCGGCGGAGGCGGCTTAACAGGTGTTGAGCTTGTTGGTGAGCTTGCTGACATCATGCCGAACCTTGCGAAAAAATACGGCGTAGACCATAAAGAAATCAAATTGAAACTTGTTGAAGCAGGTCCGAAGATCCTTCCTGTTCTTCCGGATGATCTTATCGAGCGTGCGACTGCAAGCCTTGAAAAACGCGGCGTTGAGTTCTTAACAGGTCTTCCTGTTACAAATGTAGAAGGAAACGTAATCGATCTGAAAGACGGATCTAAAGTTGTTGCCAACACATTTGTTTGGACTGGCGGCGTACAAGGTAACCCATTAGTCGGTGAATCAGGCCTAGAAGTGAACCGCGGACGCGCGACTGTAAATGACTTCCTGCAATCTACATCTCATGAAGATGTATTCGTTGCTGGAGACAGCGCAGTTTACTTCGGTCCAGACGGCCGTCCATACCCGCCAACTGCACAAATCGCATGGCAAATGGGTGAGCTGATCGGTTACAACCTATTCGCTTACCTAGAAGGCAAAACGCTTGAAACATTCAAGCCAGTAAACTCTGGTACACTTGCAAGCCTTGGACGCAAAGACGCGGTTGCCATCATTGGTGCTAATTCTACACCGCTTAAAGGTCTTCCTGCTTCCTTGATGAAAGAAGCAAGTAATGTACGATATTTGACACATATTAAAGGACTTTTCAGCCTGGCTTACTAATCCTTTTAATGAATCTGGCATTGCCAAAAGCATTCCTTTCCGAGTGCTTTCTGGCAATGTCTTTTTTTTGTTTATATGCCAACGTTAACATTTTATTTTCAAAAAAGAGATTGAACCCAGAGGAATATAAAGGTAAAATAAAAACAAATCAAAATGTTAACGTTAACATTTTGAAATAGAATGAAAGACGGTGAGGACATGGATCCCTTCATGGGCGAAAACTTTTTATTGAAAAATGAAACCGCTGTCAGCCTCTATCACAATTATGCGAAAGACATGCCAATTATTGATTACCACTGCCACTTAAGTCCGAAAGAAATCTATGAAAATAAGACATTTCAAAACATCACGGAAGCCTGGCTGTATGGTGACCATTATAAATGGCGCATCATGAGAGCCAATGGAATTGAGGAGACATACATTACCGGAGATGCGCCTGATGAGGAGAAATTTATGGCTTGGGCGAAAACCGTGCCGATGGCGATTGGCAACCCGCTCTACAACTGGACTCACTTAGAATTGCAGCGTTTTTTTGGCATTTATGAGATTTTAAACGAGAAGTCCGGGCCGGCTATATGGAAACAGACAAATAAACTGCTCCAAGGGGAAGGCTTCGGGGCAAGGGATTTAATCGTAAAATCAAATGTAAAGGTCGTTTGCACAACTGATGATCCTGTCGATTCTCTTGAATACCATCTATTATTAAGAGAAGACAAAGACTTTCCTGTCAGCGTGCTGCCTGGATTTCGGCCGGATAAAGGGCTTGAGATCAATCGTGAAGGCTTTCCTGAGTGGGTGCAGGCGCTTGAAGATGCCGCCGCCATATCCATTGCAACCTATGATGAGTTTTTAAAGGCGTTGGAAAAACGAGTGCGATTCTTCCACTCAGCCGGCGGCAGAGTTTCTGATCACGCGATAGATTCAATGGTATTTGCCGAAACAACAAAAGAAGAAGCTGGACGGATTTTTTCTGACAGATTACAAGGAACAGAGGTTTCTTGTGAAGATGAGAAGAAATTTAAGACATATACGCTTCAGTTTCTTTGCGGTTTGTATGCGGAGCTCGATTGGGCGATGCAGTTTCATATCAACGCTTTAAGAAACACGAATACAAAAATGATGAAAAGGCTCGGACCTGATACAGGGTATGATTCAATGAACGATGAAGAAATTGCTAAGCCTTTATACAAGCTGTTGAACTCAGTTGAGATGAAGAACCAGCTGCCGAAAACGATTTTATATTCACTGAATCCAAATGATAACTATGTCATCGCCAGCATGATCAACAGTTTTCAGGACGGTATTACCCCAGGAAAAATACAATTCGGCACAGCCTGGTGGTTTAACGATACTAAAGACGGGATGCTCGACCAAATGAAAGCGTTATCAAATGTTGGCCTTTTCAGCCGTTTTATCGGCATGCTCACCGATTCCAGAAGCTTTCTTTCGTATACGCGCCACGAATATTTCAGGCGGATCGTCTGCAATTTGATTGGAGAATGGGTGGAAAACGGCGAAGTGCCACGCGATATGGAGCTTCTGGGAAGCATCGTTCAGGGGATTTGCTATGACAATGCGAAACACTACTTTCAATTTCAAGAAGAGAAAGCAAACGTGTAACAAAGTATCCGCTCAGCATCGCTGAGCGGATCACTATCCGAAAATTCTTAAGACACAGAGGTGGAACATGCGAACTGAACTGGCAAATAAGGTTGTGTCGGTCGAAACGGAAAAAAGGCTTTCATTGAAAGAGAAAATGTCCTATGGTTTTGGTGATTTTGGCAACGGTTTTATGTTTGATCTCGGCCAGATTTATTTATTGAAGTATTTCACTGATGTAGCGGGAATCCCCGCTGCGATGGCCGGCGGCATTTTTTTAGTCAGTAAGCTGTTTGCAGCGATAACAGATCCAATTGTCGGCTCATCAATCGATTATCGCAAAAACATTGGCAAACGGGGGAAATTCAGGCCTTATCTATTAATCGGCAGCATCGTGCTTGCGGTGCTTACTGTTCTTATTTTTCTGTCTCCCAATGTATCAACGACCGGAAAACTGATATATGCATATGCATCCTATATGATTTGGGGCATCGGCTATTCGTTTGTGAATATTCCGTACGGCTCATTAGGGGCAGCGATGACTCAAAATTCTGAGGACCGGACCTCCATTTCGACGTTCCGCCAAATCGGATCACTTGGCGCCTTGTTTATCACAAGTGTGGCCGTGATGCCGCTGCTCGTCAAGTTTGATAATCCGAAGGTCGGCTACCCGGTGGTCATGGGCTTGTTCGCCGCGCTCGGTGTGTTTTGGTTTTATATTTGCTACCGCAACTGCAAAGAGCGCATTATCATATCGGAAGCACCCAAAGAAAAATTAACACTCTCATCTGTCGTCAAAACATTTATTACAAATAAACCGCTGTTAACCCTTGTCCTGATGACGATTTTTTCAATTTCCGCATACAACATTAAATCCGCCATGCTCGTCTATTTCGCACAATATAACTTGGGCAATGTTGAATTAATGGCTTATATGAACTTCATCATTATTGGTTCTTCCTTTTTGGGCGTCGTATTCCTTCCAAAGCTCGTCAAGATGTTTGGAAAGAAACGAACGGCAATGATCGGCTTTGGCATCAGTGTGGCCGCGGATCTGATCAACTTTATGCTTCCATCTAACGTTTATGTGTTTACAATTCTCGCCAGTATCGCCTTTATCGGAATCAGTATCCCAAATGGCATCACGTGGGCTCTTGTCTCCGATATTATCGACTATGGCGAATGGAAATCCGGTGAACGGAAGGAAGCAACGACATATTCACTTTTCAATTTCTCAAGAAAGCTTGCTCAATCTTTGTCTGGCTTTCTCTCGGGGATCGGTTTGGGGATTATCGGCTATGTGCCGAATGCAGTCCAGACAGCACAGGCGCTGATTGGCATCAAAGCGCTGCTTCTTCTGTATCCGGCAATTGCTTTGGCATTAGCGATGATCATTATCGGCTTTCTTTATAAACTCACAGACAAGCAGCATGCTCAGATCGTTCAGGATCTTCATCAAAAGAGCTGACAATATAATATAGAGAATATTTAAAATAATTTGTAAATAAAATGTGTTTGTAGGGGTTTCGCTAGGAGAGTGCCCAAAAAACTGAAAAGGAAGGAGGCACTTGCTTGAAAACGATAACAATTGCATCTGAAGAAGCAAAGGAACTCGTTCGACAAAAGCTGGCCGGTGCCGGTTTGAATGAACGAGATGCTGAAAAAGTAGCAGATGTTCTCGTGCACGCTGATTTGCGCAATGTACATTCGCATGGCGTGCTGCGCACAGAACACTATGTGAACAGGCTTTTAGCGGGAGGGATCAATCCTGGGGCACAGCCTGTTTTTAAAGAAACGGGGCCTGTGACCGGGGTGCTTGACGGAGACGATGGTTTCGGTCATGTGAATTGCGACATGGCGATGGACCATGCAATTGACATGGCGAAGAAAAACGGAGTCGGCATGGTCACGGCCGTAAACAGCAGCCATTGCGGAGCGCTAAGCTATTTTGTGCAAAAAGCGGCTGACAAAAAGCTGATCGGAATGGCAATGACGCATACAGACAGTATCGTTGTCCCGTTTGGGGGGAGGACTCCTTTTTTAGGGACAAATCCGATTGCTTACGGTGTTCCGGCTAAGCATAAAAAACCGTTTATCCTAGATATGGCGACATCCAAAGTGGCTTTTGGGAAGATTCTGCAGGCCCGTGAAGAGGGCAATGAAATTCCTGAAGGATGGGGAGTCGATGAAAACGGAGAAGCAGTAACTGATCCTGACAAGGTCGTCTCACTTTCAACATTCGGCGGCCCGAAAGGCTATGGACTATCGATTGTAGTGGATGTGTTTTCCGGATTGCTGGCGGGCGCGGCTTTTGGTCCTCATATTGCCAAAATGTACAGCGGCCTTGATCAAAAAAGAAAGCTGGGGCATTACGTTTGCGCGATCAATCCAGCCTTTTTTACTGACTGGGATACGTTTTTAGAGCAGATGGATGACATGATTGATGAACTGCAGCAATCACCGCCGGCTGTTGGATTCGAAAGAGTGTATGTGCCCGGCGAGATCGAGCAGCTGCATGAAGAAAGAAATAAGAAAAACGGAATTTCTATCGTCCGGAGCGTGTATGAATTCTTAAAAAGCAGGTGAGAAAAATGAAAGCGGTTCAAGTGCGAAAAGCGTATGATCTGGTGACAGCGGAGGTGAAGAAGCCAGTTCTTTCAAAGGATGATGAAGTGCTCGTGAAAGTCAAGCGAGTCGGCATTTGCGGTTCAGACATGCACATTTATCATGGAACGAATCCGCTCGCTACCCTCCCGAGAGTCATCGGACACGAGGTAACGGGACAAGTGGAGGCAGTTGGTGCGAATGTACAGAGCCTAAAACCCGGTGATCATGTGGTGATTGAGCCGATTTCTTATTGCGGATCGTGCTATGCCTGCCGCAAAGGGCGGCCGAATGTTTGCGCCAAGCTTTCTGTATTTGGCGTACATGAGGACGGAGGCATGCGGGAATATATTGTGCTTCCGGAAAGACAGCTTCACGCGGTCTCAAAGGACTTGCCTTGGGAGGAAGCAGTCATGGCCGAGCCTTATACGATAGGCGCCCAGGCAGTGTGGAGAGGCCAGGTGGAAAAAGGTGATACCGTCCTGATCCAGGGAGCGGGGCCCATCGGGATCTGTGTGTTAAAAATGGCAAAACTGGCGGGCGCTGCTGTCATGATGACTGACTTGAACAACGAGCGGCTGGCATTTGCGAAAGAAAACGGCGCCGATGCTGTTGTAAATGTCCAAGCAGAACATGTTGCCGAGCGGGTCCTTGAATGGACTGGGAATGAAGGAGCAAACGTGGTCATTGATGCTGTTTGCCTGCCGGAGACTTTTGCACTTTCAATTGAGGCTGTGTCACCGGCGGGACATGTGGTTGTGCTTGGATTTGATGAAAGAGCGGCTCAGATTTCTCAGCTGCCAATTACAAAAAAAGAAGTCACGATAACCGGATCCCGATTGCAGACCAATCAGTTTCCAAAAGTGGTAGAGCTTTTGAATGGAGGCCGGTTAATGCATAACGGGCTGGTGACCCATACATTTTCAGTTGATGACGTTCATCATGCATTTCAGTTTATTAAGGAGCATCCAGATCAGGTGCGGAAAGCCGTCATCACGTTTGATTAAATGACTGAATCCGGAGGTGCGAGCATGAATATGACATTCCGATGGTATGGACGAGGCAACGATACAGTCACACTTGAACACGTGAAGCAAATTCCCGGTGTCAAAGGCATCGTTTGGTCTCTCCATCAAAAGCCCGTCGGCGACGTGTGGGAAAAAGAAGAAATCAGAGCCGAGACTGAATATATTCAATCCTATGGTTTTCATGCTGAAGTTGTAGAAAGCGTGAATGTTCACGAAGCGATTAAACTTGGGAACGAAGAACGCGGCCGGTATATTGAAAACTACAAGCAAACGATCCGCAACCTTGCCGGATTTGGCGTGAAAGTGATCTGCTATAATTTTATGCCGGTTTTTGATTGGACACGCACGGACATGTTCCGGCCGCTAGAAGATGGATCGACCGCTCTGTTTTTTGAAAAGGCCAAGGTGGAAAGCCTTGATCCTCAAGAGCTGATTCGGACGGTGGAGGAAGCATCCGACATGACACTGCCGGGGTGGGAGCCCGAAAAATTGGCTCGGATCAAAGAGCTTTTTGCTGCCTACAGAACGGTCGATGAAGAAAAGCTATGGGACAATTTATCATTCTTTTTGCAGGAAATTCTTCCTGTTGCTGAGGCCTATGGTGTTCAAATGGCCATTCATCCGGATGACCCGCCGTGGCCGATTTTCGGACTGCCGCGCATTATCACAGGAGAGGCAAGCTATAAGAAGCTGCGGGCGATATCAGATTCACCGTCTAATTGTATCACCTTTTGTACAGGTTCAATGGGAGCCAATCCCGCTAACGACATGGTGGAGATCGCTAAAACGTATGCCGGCATCGCTCCATTTTCACATATTCGCAATGTGAAAATTTATGAGAATGGCGATTTTATTGAAACATCTCATTTAACAAAGGATGGTTCGATCAACATTCAAGGCGTGATGGAAGAACTGCATAAGCAGGATTACGAAGGATATGTCAGACCGGATCATGGGCGCCATCTTTGGGGCGAGCAATGCCGCCCGGGATATGGCTTATACGATCGGGCACTTGGCATCATGTATTTGAACGGGCTGTGGGACGCCTATGAAGCAATGGCAAAAAAAGAGGTGGGCGTATGATCCCGCTGCATGAGAACCTGACTGGTAAAACGGCTGTCATCACTGGCGGCAGCGGCGTGCTTTGCTCTGCGATGGCACGGGAGCTAGCCCGTCATGGCATGAAGGTGGCGATATTGAATCGGACGGCTGAAAAAGGCCAAGCGGTCGTGAAGGAGATAACGGCGGCTGGCGGCACAGCGTGCGCTGTTGCTGCGGATGTGCTGGACAGGATGTCACTGGAGCGGGCAAAGGAAGACATCCTTGGCCAATTTGGCGCTGTTGATCTGTTAATTAACGGGGCTGGCGGCAATCATCCTGACGCGATAACCGATGTGGAGACATATGAAGAAGCGGGAGAAGGCCAATCCTTTTTTGATATGGATGAGAGGGGCTTTCTAACTGTATTCTCCACCAATTTCACCGGTGCGTTTCTGGCCTCGCAAGTGTTTGGTAAAGAACTGCTGAAGGCGGATTCACCCGCGATCATCAACCTTTCTTCCATGAGTGCTTATTCACCTATGACGAAGGTTCCGGCATACAGTGCTGCGAAAGCATCCATCAATAATTTTACGATGTGGATGGCTGTTCATTTTGCCGAAACCGGGCTGCGGGTCAATGCGATTGCCCCAGGCTTCTTTCTGACAAAACAAAATCATGATCTGCTGATCAACCAAGACGGAACGTTCACCAGCCGATCTCACAAAATTATTGCGGGAACACCGATGAAGCGCTTCGGAAAACCGGAGGATTTGCTCGGTACGCTCCTTTGGCTGGCGGATGAATCCTATTCCGGTTTTGTCACTGGGATCACCGTTCCTGTCGATGGAGGATTTATGGCTTATTCAGGTGTGTAACGAAAGCGGTGCAACAGAAACTGAACCAACATAGGGGTGAGGTTGAGATGTTTTCAAAAGATAAGCTTCCCGTTATCCTTTTTTTGTTCCTGGCAGGGGTGATTAATTACCTGGATCGCTCGGCGCTTTCCATTGCAGCTCCTTTTATTCAGGATGATCTCACATTGTCTGCCACACAAATGGGCTTGATTTTCAGCAGTTTTTCGATAGGTTATGCCATTTTTAATTTTCTTGGGGGCGTGGCATCCGACCGCTATGGGGCAAAGCTGACCTTGTTTGTCGCGATGGTTGTTTGGTCGCTGTTTAGCGGAGCAGTCGCCCTCGCTTTTGGCTTTGTCAGCCTGCTGATTATACGCATTCTCTTCGGAATGGGAGAAGGCCCGCTTTCGGCGACCATCAACAAGATGGTGAACAACTGGTTCCCGCCGACCCAGCGGGCGTCCGTTATCGGTGTAACCAACAGCGGCACGCCCCTCGGGGGAGCCATTTCCGGCCCGATAGTCGGCATGATCGCAGTGGCGTTCAGCTGGAAGGTATCCTTCGTTCTCATTATGATTATTGGATTGATATGGGCAGTGCTCTGGTTCAAGTTTGTCAAAGAAAAGCCGCAAGAGACGATCAAGGAAGCACCGGCAATAAAAGCAGAAACGTCTCCCGGAGAAAAAATTCCGCTCACCTTTTACCTGAAGCAAAAAACAGTCCTGTTCACGGCGTTCGCTTTTTTCGCTTACAACTACATCCTCTTCTTCTTTTTGACATGGTTTCCGAGCTATCTTGTCGACGAGCGGGGATTAAGTGTTGAATCGATGAGTGTCATCACGGTCATACCGTGGATTTTAGGATTTATCGGGCTGGCTGCGGGGGGATTTGTTTCTGACTATGTGTACAAAAAAACGGCCCGAAAAGGTGTGCTGTTCTCGCGCAAGGTTGTGCTTGTCACGTGTTTGTTTTCATCAGCTGTCCTGATTGGTTTTGCCGGGCTTGTGGCAACGACTGCGGGGGCTGTCACTCTTGTCGCTCTGTCAGTGTTCTTTCTTTATTTGACCGGTGCTATCTATTGGGCTGTCATTCAAGATGTGGTTGATCAAAACAATGTCGGTTCTGTTGGCGGCTTCATGCATTTCCTCGCCAACACGGCAGGAATTATCGGCCCGGCTTTAACCGGATTTATTGTTGACCAAACAGGCACGTTTTCTGGAGCATTTTTGCTTGCCGGTGGGCTGGCTGTCTTCGCTTCACTTGCTGTGATTCGTTTTGTCCGTCCAATCATTGGTAAGCCAGCGGGAACAGAAGCTGAGAATCCTGTGTCTTATTAATCTGGAAATATAGTGGGAGAGGCGGTATGTTTGATGATACAATATACAGTAAATAATCGCAGCCGGTATGATAAGGAAGGGAATTAGATGGTAACCATAAAAGATATCGCAAAACTCGCAAACGTATCCCACACTACTGTTTCCAGAGCACTCAACAACAGCCCTTACATCAAAGAACATACGAAGAAAAAAATATTAGAGCTAGCAGAGCAGCTCAACTATACACCAAATGTAAATGCGAAAAGTCTGGCGATGCAAAAGTCGCATACGATCGGGCTATTCTTTACAAGCATTACAAACGGAACCTCACACAGCTTCTTTGCAGACACTATCAAAGGCGTCAATCAAGCCATAAGTGAGGATTACAATCTGTATGTGCGCGGCATTGATGATCTGAAAAACTATGACTCCGTTACACCGATGAGATATGACGGCATCATTTTAATGAGCCAAAGTGACATTGATAATTCTTTTATTTACCATATTCGCGAAAAAAACATTCCGCTTGTCGTGCTGAATCGTGATATTGATGATCGTACCATCACGAATATTTTGTCCAATGACAAGGAAGGCTCTCAAGAAGCTGTAGAATACTTCATTCAGTCCGGACATCAAGACATCGCCATCATCGAGGGGATCGAAGGCTTTAAATCCTCCCAGCAGCGAAAGGAAGGGTACTTATCCGCACTGATTCAACATCATATTCCGATCAAGCATGAATACAGTGTCAAAGGACAGTACGATATGGAAAGCGGCTTTCAAGCGATGGAGCGGCTGCTGGCACTGCCGAATCCTCCAACCGCTGTTTTTTGTTCGAATGATGACATGGCAATCGGAGCGATGAATGCGATATTCGCAAAGGGCCTGCGCGTTCCTGATGATATTTCGGTGATCGGGTTTGATGATATTGGGTTTTCACAGTACATCACGCCAAGGCTTTCAACAGTAAAGCGCCCAGTGGAGAAAATAAGCGTGCTCGGTGCGCAAAAACTCTTGTCGCTGATCAGCGAGCCCGAAACAAAAGCAGAAAAAATCTTGGAAAACACAGAATTTATGGTGCGTGATTCAGTCAGACGATTGACGACGTGATGTCCCGTTTTTCAGCGGGCATTCTTTATACAGAAAAATGTTAACGTGTGCATAAAGTGAGAGGGAGGCAATAAGGGTGCAGAAGCTGAATAAAAATGTGTACGATCACTATACTCAGTATCCAGAAAAAATTCTCCAATTCGGAGAAGGAAACTTTCTTCGGGGATTTATCGATTGGCAGATTGATCAATTGAATCAACACACTGATTTTAATGGGAGCGTGGCAGTTGTCCAGCCAAGAGGCTCAGAAAAAATCAAACGATTAAATGAGCAAGATGGATTATATACACTTTTTTTACAAGGAATGAAAGACGGAGAAGCGGTAAACGAGCATATGATTATCAACTCAATCAGCCGGGGAATTGACCTGTTTTCTGATTATGAAGCATACAAAGAATTGGCATCAAGCGAAAGGCTTCGGTTTATTATCTCCAACACCACTGAGGCTGGGATTGTATGTGATGAAAAAGATCGTTTAGAGGATAGGCCGCAAAAAACATTCCCTGGGAAATTAACTGCATTTCTTTACTTTCGCTATCAGGCTTTTAAAGGAGATCAGACAAAAGGGTGTGTCCTGATCCCATGTGAACTGATCGAGAATAACGGTGAAAAGCTGAGGGAAACGGTTCTTCATTATGCACATCTGTGGAAGCTGGAGGAAGGATTTACACAGTGGATTCATGAGGCCAATACATTTTGTAATAGTTTAGTAGACCGGATTGTTCCGGGTTTTCCCGTCGACAGCATTGATGAGATCACGGCAGATCTTGGCTATCAGGATGATTTGATAGTTGTGGGAGAGCAATATTATTTGTGGGTTATCGAGGGGCCTGATTGGATTGGAAAAGAACTTCCCTTTGCGGCTGCAGGGCTGCATACAAAGATCGTCAGCGACCTCACCCCATACCGGACTAAAAAAGTAAGAATTTTAAATGGCGCTCATACAGCAATGACGCCAGTGGCTTTATTATACGGCTTGAAGACTGTTAGGGATGCAGTCGAGCATCCGGAAGTGGGGCGATTTATAAGAGAGCTGATTGATGACGAAATTCTTCCTGTTTTAAAAATGGAAGGTCTTTCTCAGTATGCTGACGATGTGCTGAACCGTTTTAAAAACCCGTATATTAAGCATTACCTGGAAAGCATTGCATTGAACGCCATTTCCAAATTCAAAACGAGAAACCTGCCGACTCTTAAGGAATATGCTGAACAAAAGGGACAGCTTCCTGAACGCTTGGTGTTTTCTTTCAGCGCTCTTCTGTATTTTTATCATGATAACGAGACATTGCAGGATGATCCGGCAGTTCTTCAATTTTTCAAAGAGGTTTGGTGTCAGGAGGATGGCGACATGCTTCGGATTGCATCAAGAGTGTTAGGCGAACAGCGGCTGTGGGGGGCAGATCTCAATGAGATACCGAAGCTGACTGATAGAGTCGCTGTTTACTTGAATCATATTCATGAGCTGGGCATGCAGAGGGCTCTTGAACAATACTGCATACAAGGGGGAGAGGTACGTTGAAGTCGTTTATAAAGATTCATAAGCAAGATAATGTCCTTCTTGCTCTGCGGGATATTCAAAAGGGAGAGAGGCTGCATGCTTACGGCGTGTCGCTTGAAGTAAAGGATGATATAAAAAGAGGCCACAAGATTGCATTGCAGCTTATTAAAGAAAATGACAGCATCATCAAGTACGGGTTTCCAATTGGGCATGCATCACAAGATATCTCGATCGGAGAGCATATTCATGTCCATAATACGAAAACAAACCTGTCTGATATCCAATCATACAGCTATACACCGAGATTTGATGAAAATCCGTATTCTAATGAGAACCGGACGTTTAAAGGTTTTAGAAGAGAAAACGGAGATGCGGGTGTACGGAATGAATTGTGGATTGTCCCAACTGTCGGCTGTGTCAATGGAATAGCAGAAAAAATGCTGCAGCGTTTTGTCAGAGAAACAGGGGATATTGCTCCATTTGATAACGTACTGGTGTTAAAGCATCAATACGGATGCTCGCAGCTTGGCGACGATCATGAAAATACGAAGCAGATCCTGCTGAATGCCATTCGCCATCCAAATGCCGGCGGCGTCTTGGTGTTAGGGCTTGGCTGTGAAAACAATGAGCTGGCAAGAATGAAGGAAGCACTGCAAGATGTGAACTTGAAGCGGGTGAAGTTTCTGGAATCCCAGTCGGTGACCGACGAAATGGAGGCAGGCGTTGCTTTGCTGAAGGAAATTCATGAAGCGGCCAAAGGAGATAAGAGAGAAGACATTCCGCTGTCTGAACTGAAGATCGGGCTGAAATGCGGAGGTTCGGACGGTTTTTCCGGCATAACCGCAAACCCGCTGCTTGGACGTTTTTCAGATTATCTCATTGCACAGGGAGGGAGTACTGTGCTGACGGAAGTACCGGAAATGTTCGGCGCAGAAACCATCCTGATCCAGCGGGCTGCCAATGAAGAAGTGTTTCATAAGATAGTCGATTTAATCAATGATTTCAAACAATACTTTATTAAACATGATCAGCCGGTGTACGAAAATCCTTCACCGGGCAACAAAGCGGGCGGCATTTCTACACTTGAGGATAAATCCCTGGGCTGTACGCAAAAAGCGGGGATTTCTCCTGTCACGGATGTCTTGAAATACGGGGAAGTGCTCAAGACAAAAGGGCTGACGCTTTTGAGCGCGCCAGGCAATGATTTGATCGCCTCCTCCGCATTGGCGGCTGCCGGCTGCCAAATTGTCCTCTTTACAACGGGGAGAGGCACGCCGTTTGGCACCTTTGTCCCGACGGTGAAAGTAGCGACAAACACCGAGCTGTATGAAGCGAAGCCGCATTGGATTGATTTTAACGCAGGCCTTTTAGCAGAGGATGATGTTCATGAGGAATATGTGCTGCGTGAGTTTATCCATTATATGGTTGAGGTGGCAAGCGGCCAGCTTGTGAACCATGAAAAAAATGATTTCAGAGAACTCGCCATTTTTAAATCGGGTGTGACGCTATAATAAGAAAAGGCTATCCTTCAAGCGGATAGCCTTCTTCATTAAATCAATTTTAAACCGCTGACTAAAATAATGGACGCCATAATAAATTGCAGCGGACGCGGGGAGAATCGAGGCGAAAGATGGCTCCCGATCAGTACGCCGGGAATTGAACCGAGGAGCAGATTAGCTGCCAGCATGTAATCCACGCTTCCGAAGCTTGCGTTCAAAATGCCTGCTGCCGTAACAAGAAGAAATGCATGCGCGATATCGGTTCCGACAATCTGTGACGCTTTCATGTTAAATAAGTAAATCATGGCAATTGCAAATAATGAGCCGGAACCGATTGATGTTAATCCGACGATAAACCCAAACACAACACCAATAAGAATTGTCAGCGCCCGCTTATTTTCAAGCGGCATCAGCTGCCAGCGGTTGGGACGAAGTTTTCTATCCAAAAACAAACGAACGATGATTGAAATGGCAACCAGCGTTAACACATATCCTAGAGCGTGCTTAATAATTTCTTCCTGATGCTGGTGAAAGGCGGGGAACAAATGCAATATGCCAATGGCTAGCGAAGCACTCGGAATACTGCCGATGGCTAAGTATTTTACCAATTTAAAGTTAATCGTTTTCTGCCGCCAATGGGAGGCAACGCCAAACAGCTTTGTGATCGAGTTATATACAAGATCTGTACCGACCGCGATGGAAGGATTAATTCCAAGCACAATTAAAAGGGGAGTTAATAAGGCCGCTCCACCCACTCCCGTCAATCCGACTAAGGCTCCGACAAACAAACCCATCAATATGATGCTTACACTCATGATAAAGGCCTCCTGAAAACCCGACTATTTTTATCAGATTATATATGATTAGGACGCGTTAATCAATTAAATTTTTTGAATTTTTGCACGTTAGCTGCTTGAAATTTTGGTATGCTCAATATCTCTATTCATTTGCCCTATAATGAGTGTCTGGACGAAATCGAGAAGTACTAAAGGCACAAAAAAAAGATACCTCTTAACAGGTATCTTTTTTCTTGTTTACGCTACATGCGCTGCTGATAGAAAGGAAGCTCAGTGTGGCCCATTTCCCGCACATACACGAACAGGTTGCCTTTATGGTGAATTTCATGCTCCATTGCAAGCTGAAGCAGCGCGCGGCCTGTGACTTTTCTGCCGAAAGCGGATGTCAGATCAATTTCTCTGTCCAGCTGCTCTTCAGTCAGCTGTTCAAGGATAGCGACCGTTTTTTCTGTATATGTTTTTGCCAGAACATTGAGATCTGTTTCTGTTTCCACCTGCTTGTTTTGAAATGGTGAGGCATTGCCTTCCTTAATGACATTTGCGAACAAGTGGAAAGACGTAAGAATGTGTTTGACCAGCTCTTCTGCTGACATTGATGTTTCTGCCGGTTTGTAGCTGTAGTGGTCTTTGCTGATTTTTTCGGCAAGCTCATTGGTCACGTTTCGATGGGATAAAAAATGGCTGACAATTTGATTGGATTGGCTCATTATGATCTCCTCCATATGTAAAAATAAATGGTGCAATGAAATCCTATATCAACGGTTATGAATTCACAAGTAATATGCTGTGGGATGAAACAAAATGCTATGTCAATCGTATATATAACGTTCACAAAACATGAAATGGAGTATAAACATGACTAACATACCTTTCATTTATCAGTACGAAGAAAAAGAGAATGAAAGAGCTGCGGCGGGCTACGGCACTTTCGGTTACCTTATCACACGGATTGAAGAAACGCTTTATGATCAATACGGTGTATTCTATGAGCTCTATGCCAGTGATGATCCAAATACGGAATACTGGGAGCTTCTTGTAGAAGATGTCCGCAGCGGTTCATTGGAGCCTGAGCATGTGGCATATATATTTGAAAAGCTTGAAAAGAAAACCTTTGCTTACGATGAAGATGAGAAAGAACCGGATTATACCGTCCATAAGTCTATAAGAAACAGTGTATACGCGTATCCTGAAAAGGGAGTTGCTTTTGCCAGAATTCCATATTTTCAAGATGGGAGCATTATGAGTTTTGATTGTCTGTTTGCGGTTAACGATGAAAAGATGCGTGCATTTCTGGAGGGAGTCAGACCGCGTCTTTGGGAAAAAAGCAAGCGGAAAGTGACCGTGTTTACGGATGGAGATGGAGGGACTTCAAGAGAGCAGGAAGCTATTGTCAGAGAGGTTCAGCGGAGTCATGTCATCATGAATCCGCTATTGAAAAAAGAGATATACAGATCAATTGATCAGTTTTTTCATAGTGATAAATCGTTTTATCAAACATATGACATCCCTTATAAGCGCGGCATTCTGTTATATGGACCTCCTGGAAACGGAAAGACGACGTTAGTGAAGTCGATCGCAGGCAGTATCGATGCACCTGTTGCTTATTGGCAAATTACTGAATTTACGTCGAGCGAGACAATAGAAGAAGTCTTTCAGGCAGCGAGACGCCTCGCTCCTGCAGTTCTGGTCATCGAGGATATAGATTCGATGCCGGAAGATGTGCGGTCCTTTTTTCTCAATACGCTGGACGGCGCGACATCAAAAGAGGGGCTATTTCTCATCGGTACGACAAACTATCCCGAAGAGATCGATCCAGGTTTGATGAATCGTGCAGGGCGATTTGACCGTGCCTATGAAATCGGGCTTCCGGATGAAGAGCTGCGGCTGGAATATATGAAAATGAGAGGCTTTGGCATCTTTTTGAGTGAAGGAGAAATAAAAAACGCCGCAAAACTTACAGAAGGCTTTTCCTTTGCACAGCTGGGAGAATTATATGTATCTTCAGCCCTTCAATGGCACCAAGAAGGGAATCATCATATTGAAACCATGGTGAAAGACATGACAGGAGAGCAAAGAAAAAGCCAGCGGGGAAGCTGGATGGAAAGAAACAAAGTCGGTTTTCACTAAAAGAAAGCACGGGTGTTTGAAAAACCCGTGCTTTTTTGTTGCGGTTAGCCGAAATTCGACAATTGCGGTTATTTTGCGTTCTTCTTTTTCTTGCAAATATGATAAAATATGACATATCTCGGGTAATTCAAAAAGGGGGGATTAATTGAGGATGAAGCAGACGATTCCGTCCTCTTATGTCGGGCTTAAAATTAATGAATGGTATACTCATATCCGGCAGTTCCACGTCGCTGAAGCCGAACGGGTCAAGCTCGAAGTAGAAAGAGAAATTGAGGATATGGAAGAAGACCAAGATTTGCTGCTGTATTATTCTTTAATGGAGTTCAGGCACCGTGTCATGCTGGATTACATTAAGCCTTTTGGAGAGGACACGTCGCAGCTAGAGTTTTCAGAATTGTTAGAAGACATCGAAGGGAATCAGTACAAGCTGACAGGGCTTCTCGAATATTACTTTAACTTTTTTCGAGGAATGTATGAATTTAAGCAGAAGATGTTTGTCAGTGCCATGATGTATTATAAACGGGCAGAAAAGAATCTTGCCCTCGTCTCGGATGATATTGAGAAAGCAGAGTTTGCTTTTAAAATGGCTGAGATTTTTTACAATTTAAAACAAACCTATGTTTCGATGAGCTACGCCGTTCAGGCATTAGAAACATACCAAATGTATGAAACGTACACCGTCCGCAGAATCCAATGTGAATTCGTTATTGCAGGTAATTATGATGATATGCAGTATCCAGAAAGAGCATTGCCCCACTTAGAACTGGCTTTAGATCTTGCAAAGAAAGAAGGCAATCCCCGCCTGATCAGTTCCGCCCTATATAATCTCGGAAACTGCTATGAGAAAATGGGTGAACTGCAAAAGGCAGCCGAATACTTTGAGAAATCTGTTTCTATTTGCAAGTCGGAAAAGTTCGATAATCTTCCGCATTCTATCTACTCTTTAACACAAGTTCTGTATAAACAAAAAAATGACGCCGAAGCGCAAAAAAAGTATCGTGAAGGATTGGAAATCGCCCGTCAATACAGTGATGAATTATTTGTGGAGCTTTTTCAATTTTTACATGCGTTATACGGAAAAAACATTGACACAGAATCGGTCTCACACACCTTTCAATTTCTTGAAGAACATATGCTGTATCCTTATATTGAAGAGCTGGCGCATGATGCTGCCCAATTCTATATAGAAAACGGACAGCCCGAAAAAGCACTTTCATTTTATGAGAAAATGGTGCACGCACAAAAACAAATCCAGAGAGGAGATTGTTTATATGAAATCTAAATGGATGTCAGGTTTGTTGCTCGTTGCGGTCGGGTTCAGCTTTACTCAGGTGATGGTTCATGCAGGTGAAACAGCAAACACAGAAGGGAAAACATTTCATATTGCGGCACGCAATCAAACATGATGCATAAAAAAGACCCTTAGGGGTCTTTTTTATTTCTTCAGCTTCCATTCTTTTATCGTCAGCTCAGAAGATCCACTTGCCACCAGCGGATCCGCATGCCCGATTTCCGCTGCCTCTTCCAGTGAACCTGCTTCGATGACATACGCTCCGCCTGTGGCGTCGCTGAATGGCCCAAACATTTTTAAACGCTTTTCTGCCTGTAAACGATCCAGAAATTCATAGTGCCCAGCAACATGCTCCTGATTAAATTTCTCCGTTCTCATTGTCAGCATTAAATATGTATACATATTCAGACCCTCCATGAACTTCAGTTTAACACATTTATCCATATTACGGTGATAGATGATATGAGCTTTTCGTCCTACGAATGCCACCTATTTATGAAAAAAGAAAAGGAGAGATGATAGGTGAGCATTCCAGTAAAGAAAAATTTGGTTTCTGAGGCGAAATACGCGTTGAAGTGTCCTAATGCAATGTCCGCTGAATACATTACCATTCATAACACGGCAAACGATGCGTCAGCGGCCAATGAAATCAGCTATATGATCGGGAACACAAGCTCGACAAGCTTTCATTTTGCAGTCGATGATAAAGAGGTGATTCAAGGTCTGCCACTTAACCGAAACGCCTGGCACACAGGTGACGGCACAAACGGTCCGGGAAACCGCAAATCAATTGGCGTTGAGATTTGCTACAGCAAATCGGGAGGCCCGAAGTATGAGGCAGCTGAAGCCTTGGCGATTTCATTTGTTGCACAGCTTTTGAAGGAGCGCGGCTGGGGCATCGATCGTGTGAGAAAGCACCAGGACTGGAACGGAAAGTATTGCCCGCACCGCATTTTATCAGAGGGGCGCTGGGATCAAGTGAAGGCGGCAATTGAAAAGGAATTAAACGGGGGCTTATCAGCTAAAAAAGCTGCAGTCTCTTCTTCAGCGTCTGTATATCATGTGAAAAAAGGCGACACATTGTCAGGGATTGCCGCATCACACGGAGTCAGTGTGAAAACGCTGCAAAGCATCAATCATATTACTGACCCGAATTACATTAAAGTCGGACAAGTGATCAAACTGCCTCAGACGGCATCTGCTTCTAAAAGCCATGCCGCACCCTCATATCCGCTCCCATCCGGCGTGATCAAAGTGACAAGCCCGCTGACGAAAGGGACAAAAGTAAAGCAGGTGCAGACCGCTTTAGCCGCTCTTTATTTTTATCCTGATAAAGGAGCGGAAAATCACGGCGTTGACGGCGTTTATGGCCCGAAAACAGCAAATGCAGTGAAACGTTTTCAGTCTGTCAGCGGTTTAACGGCTGATGGGATTTACGGTCCGAAAACGAAAGCGAAGCTGGAGGAAAAGCTGTAAATGAAAAGACGGAAGCTGTGAAGCTTCCGTCTTTTTATCTTACATACAAACTGCGGCAAGCACCTTTTGAATATCATAAATGCTCTCATCTTTTTTAAACTGCTTTGAGACGGCAGGAAGTTCTGCGCCGGAGATCCAAATTTTCAGCTCTGAATCGAGATCAAAGCGGCCGGCGGTTTCCACGCTGAATCTGGAAATGCTTTTGTACGGAATCGATTGAAATTCCGTTTTCTTGCCTGTGATTCCCTGTTTATCCACAAGGATAAGCCGCTTTTCAGTAAAGACAATCAAATCGCGAACCAGCTTAAACGCGGCTTCAACATTCTCACCCTCCAGCAAAATATGGGCAAGCTCTTCTTTCACAGCTGCCGTTGACAGTGTTGATGCATTGCCGAGTAATCCATCAATAAACCCCATCATATACCTCCTCTGCGTATTCTATCAAATCATACTATAAAAAAGGTTTTCATTCATAGATGAGTAGAGTAAACTGGTGCTGACTGGTAAAGGGGGGCGTTCAAGATGGAAGATATGTATGACAGCTTTGCGGCCCTTTCTGCTTCTGAGTCGGAGTACCGGATTATTTATGAGGAGAAAAACGGAAGTGAGCTTATCGTCCTCGGTCCTCACGGCGGCAGAATTGAGCCTGGCGTCAGTGAACTGGTGCGGGCATTTTCGGATCGATGTTCCATCTATTTGTTTGAGGGTCTAAAGCAGCGAAACAACCGTTCCTTGCATCTCACTAGCATTCGTTTTGATGAGCCGCTGGCTTTAGAAAAAGTGAATGACCACCATTACGCATTAGCGTTTCACGGGTATTATGATCCGAAAATCCCGCATACATTGGTCGGCGGGGCGGATCGTAAAAAAGCCAAGCTCATTTGTGAGCGTCTGAATGAAGCGGGTTTCAGCGCCGAGCTCACTAATGAGAAAGACCGCCTGGCAGGTGTACACCCAAGCAATATTGTCAATCGGACGAAAAGAGAAATGGGACTGCAATTGGAGGTAAGCACGGCACAGCGAAACGCGCTATTCCGCAATTTTGGGTGCCGTGATAAAAGCTACATACAAAACGATTTGTTTGATCGATATGTGGAAGCCGTCAAGCTTGGCTTTTATAAATAAAACTAGACGGGACCTGCACGGTGGGCCTATTCCTTCATACGCTGGGGTTGTGCGAAAGTGTGGGGAGGAATGATTCATGTTTTATCATATAAAAGAGCTTCAATATCAAGCAAAGCCAGCTCATCCTGATCCGGTTTATGCGAAAAAACTTCAAGAGGTGCTCGGCGGCCAATTCGGTGAAATTAGCGTCATGATGCAGTATTTGTTTCAAGGGTTTAACTGCAGGGCGGATGCTAAGTATAAAGATTTGTTATATGATGTGGGGACCGAAGAGATTGGGCACGTAGAAATGCTGGCAACGATGATTTCCAGACTTCTGGACAATGCACCCGCGGATGTACAGGAGGATGCTTATAAAAGCAATCCCGCTATTGCAGCAGTCATGTCAGGGATGAATCCTCAGCACGCGATTGTGTCCGGATTGGGGGCGATGGCATCAGATAGTGAGGGCTATCCGTGGAATGCAAAATACATTATCTCAAGCGGAAACCTGCTGGCCGATTTTCGCGCTAACTTAAATGCGGAGGCCCAAGGACGCCTTCAGGTGACACGGCTTTATGCCATGACCGATGATCCAGGGGTAAGAGATATGTTGTCATTTTTGATTGCAAGGGATACCTATCATCAAAATATGTGGTACGCGGCCATTAAAGAGCTGGAGGAGAGAGAACGGGATATTGTCGTCCCGACGACGTTTCCGCGTGAGCTCGAAAAGCAGGAAGTCTCCTATGACCTGTTTAACTTTTCCAGGGGGGATGAAAGCTCACAAGGAAGATGGGCACATGGGGAAGCCTTTGACGGCCGGGGTGAATTCAGGTATATCCCGGCTCCGATTGCGTTCGCATCTGCGCCTCATCTTAAACCGGCGCCCATGTGGCTGCATAATACAGTTCCCCCAATGTCGAAATGTTAGGTTCTCTTCTGGGCTGAGGAATATATCCTTAGCCCGTATTTGATCAGATGTTTTTGCCAATATGATATAACGCTTTTTCCTCAGCGACCTGCAAGTGCTGCTGATCGCCTTCCTCGTACGCATGTGGCCGCTTGTGAGATAATAAATAAGCGAGCCGCTTCTGAAATTGAATACCTGTTTTACGCCGTTCAAACATGTCAAGCCTTTTATCAGCAAATTCCTTTGTTACCCGGAATACCGCCGCAATTGTGGCGAGTGCCTGGCTTCTCCATTGCGGCAGTTCCATCTGCAACAGCATAAAGGTTGGCACACAGAAGTGGTACATAAATTGATTTGCCTGGAATTCTTGAAGCTCTCTGAAGAGCTTGTTCATCTGAAAATGATTGCCTGCATGCTTTAACACATGGCACAGTTCATGGCCAAAATCCTCCCATTGCTCTTCCCGTGACTTTTTTTGGTTCAATACGATACTGTACATGCCGTCGTATTTCACCATCATGCTCCCCATATCCTCAAAATGCACCCAAATATCCAGATCCTTTGCGATTTTCAGCATGTCAATGTGATGAGGGGATGTGATGCCCAGCCGGCCGTATAAATTTTTAACGTATTCCTCCAGATGTGATAAGTAATCGCCCAATTGAATACTCCCTTTCGAACGTTTGTTCTGTTTTTAGCGAGAAAGAAAAGCCCGTATAGGACTGGAAAGTAGTGTAGAAATCTTTCCCTTTTCTTTTAAAAATAAACACTTTTTTCTTTATATCGGTCTACTTTTTATATGTTTTAGAGAACAGAGAACGATTTATTTATTTTTCGGTTTGCGGTTTTTCTCTTTTTCTTTTAAATAGTTGATAAATTCGATGGCCTGCTGTTTGCTTTCTGGGGAAAAATCCTGCATATCGCGGTATGCAAGCTGCAGGTCCGGATCTGAGAACATATCGTTATCGGATTTTTTGTCTTTCCCCGTTAATAAGTAATCAGTCGTTACTTGAAAGTAATCAGCCAGCTTTTGGAGTGTGTCGTAATCAGGTTCGCTTCGCCCATTTTCATAGTGGGAATATCGTGCCCGTGACACACCGATGTGTGATGCGATTTCTTCCTGTGTCCTTTTCCCTCTGAGACTCTTCAATCTGCCGCCTATCATACTATGACCTCTCTTTTTTAATCTCCCTACGTTACTTATGATTATAGATACAATATGTATCAAAATAAAGTTATGATAAAAAAAGTATCAAAAATAACTTGATGATACAGAATGTATCGTTTATACTTGGTAACAGCTGATACAAAATGTATCAAAAAAAGATCAGGAGAGTGATCACATGTATCCGATCCAAATCGTTTTTAGTGAAAATCCCATAGATCAGCGCCATCTCGGACAATCCGGCGGCACCATTTCGTTTACCGCATGCGGCCTTCCAGTGTTTCACTTTGAAACGCAGGAACAGTTTCAAGCATACATGATGTTAAAAGGAGAAGCGGCGTACAATGAAAAACGATAAAAGCTATCCTTTTCCGACGTATTCAGGGTTATTGAATTCAGAACATTATGACAAAATCGGCCCGGCGCTATGGCTGTTTCTCTGGTTTATCAGCTCAACAACAAAAGAAATCGAAAAAGACGGCGTAAGCTGGGGCATCGTACTCGGCCATAAGCCGTTAAAAGCGAGAGAAATGGCGGCAGTCTTCGGCGTAAGTGAAAAAACCGTCAGAAGATGGCTGGAGCTTCTCGAAAACCATGATTACATAAAGGCCGTCCGTGCGCCATACGGACTGGTGATTTCGGTAAAGTATTCCAAAAAATTCAGCTTCAGATCGGACAATACTGTACACGGGAGTCTAAAAGAACGGCCATTTTCGCCGCAGACACCGGACACAAACGACCGTACAGATATAGATAAAACAAACAAATATACTGCTGCTGATGATGCAGTGGATCACATTGCGAAGCGGTTTACACAATTACGGTCGGCTCAAGAAGGACGCACCGTGTATCCTTCCTCAAGAGATTATCAAGCCATCGCCCGCATTGTTGCCATCGGCGTTCCTGTCACGCAAACAATCAAATGGCTTGAAGAATGCTTTCAGGCTTTTGAAAACCGGCGGACCGCCGCTTCTGAAACAATCAAGGCTTTTCGCTACTGCTCGAAATTCATTGAAGAGCGATTTTTCGCGCAGCAAGCCAAAAAGAATGCCGCAATTCAGCATGAGAGGATGAAAAAACATGACAAAACGAACAATCGAACAGATTTTGGACGAGCTGAGAAGAGGGAGACGTCCATTACTGGCGGACAAACCGGCCGAATCAGACGCAAGCAGGTATGATTGCCTGCGCTGCAAGGATCAGGGAGGTTATCTCGTCAGGCAGAATGGCCTGGAAGTCTGGACGATGTGCAGCTGCATGGCAGAACGGAAAGTGAAGCGGCTGCTGGGTGCAAGTGAGATTACCCACGCTTTCAGACAGCTCGGCTTCAAGGAATTCCGCACGGAGGGAAAGCCGCAGGCCATAAAAGACGCATTTGAGTGTACAAAAGAGTATGTTGCCGATTATGAACAAATCAAGGATTGCCGAAAAAACAGCATTGCCCTTTTAGGACAGCCCGGATCAGGGAAAACACACCTTTTGACTGCCGCTGCCAACGAATTAATGAGAACATGCTATGTGCCTGTCATTTATTTTCCGTTCGTGGAAGGCTTTACTGATCTGAAAAATGATTTTGCCCTATTAGAAGCGAAGCTGAACCGGATGAAGCAGGCGGATGTGCTGTTCATTGATGATCTGTTTAAACCGGTTAACGGCAAACCCCGCGCTACAGATTGGCAATTAGAGCAAATGTATTCGGTACTCAACTATCGCTACTTAAATCATAAACCGATTTTGCTTTCGAGCGAGCTGACTATTGAAGCACTTGTACGGGTTGATGAAGCGCTCGGCACGAGAATCTATGAGATGTGCAGTGACTATTTAGTGATTATCAAAGGAGCAGCCTACGAGCTTAACCACAGATTGGAGGGCGTCAGATAATGTGTAAGCTTTGTCAAACAAAGAAAGTCATTGTGGAACATACCGGTATTGGAGTCGTTTTTCATCCATGTCCGAACTGCCGGTCCGGCACTGATTTAACGCCTGTCATTCAAAAGCTGGAGCAAATGCTGACAGCGGGAAAAGCGAGGCTGAATATCTATGATTAAACAGCTGACTGCACTAATCGCTTTGCTGTTTCGGGCAAAGCGAACAGAAAAAAACATTGAACAATGGTATAAGGACGACGGGAAGTGAAAGTGTTGGAAAAAACAAAACAGACAGAGAAAAGCCCTGCGCCATGGCGTGCTGTCCCGTGCGGGGATACGAAACCGATCTATATTTATTCAGCTTACAGTGAAGAAGAAAAAGAAAGATTCCCATATTCAAACGGACGGCTGATTGCCGCTGTATTTGACCTTAGCTCTTATTCGCAAAAAAGCAATGCCGCTTTGATGGCCGCTGCGCCTGAATTGCTGGAAGCGTCTAAAGCAGCACTTGATTTTCTGAAAGGGAATTCTATTCATTCAAAGGAGCGCATCATTCAGCTATTAGAAAAAGCTGAAGCAAGCGCTGCACCGAAAAGGGGAGGAAATAAAACATGATTCATCCTAAAAAACTGCTGCATATTGATTCCATCACGCTGGAGAGCCAGCTGGAGAACGGGAAAATCCGTGTCATTATTGTGGACGGCATCAAGCAAGAAGCATGGATCACAGAAGCGCCCGAGCATGGAAAAACGCTCGTCGAAACAAGAAAGGGCGACCTTGCCCGAGTGGAATTTGAAATCGGCTACAAATTAAATTAAAGCGAAAACAGAATACGTCCAAGACGGAAAGCCTGCGGACACTGATCAACTGCACAGCATTTGTGCGTTGATTGGTGTCCGTTTTTTATTTGCCAAAAATGAGGAGGATCATAGAATGCAAGACTTACTATTTGAATATAAACGAACGCTCAAACAAACAAGAAACCAATATAAACCGCTCGCTGAGGCAGATGAATCCGTGCTCTCAGCTGAAGAGCTGAAGGATAAAAAAATCATTAGAAATATGATTACTGATCTTGAATATGTAACAGAGTGGCTTGAAAAAGGAAGGCAGCCCGGCATCAGACGGGCGATTGACCGGCGTGATGCCTACCAGCGGCTGATGATCAAGGACCCGAGAATCATCGAATCATTTTCCAGCGCTATGATGTTTGAGCCGGACGGACAGGTATCAGAAGAAGACAGAGAGAGAATTCGAGAAGCATTAGCCCTGTTAACGGACAGAGAAAAGGAAATGTTTTTGCTGCATAAGGTAGAATGTTTTTCTTATGAACGGATCGCCGATCTTCTCGGCGTGAAAAAATCGACAGTGCAAACGACGATCAAACGGGCAATCGTAAAGATGCAAAGACAGCAGGAAGAAATGAATCGATCACTTGCATGAAAGCTTGTCATACGTTTGCCACCTATAAGTGAATAGCATGACACATAAGCGGCTGGCTGATCAGCCGCTTTTATGAATAGACAACCATGCTGGAGGTGGCGGTGATGCCGTAGCATGAAAACACAACTTCGCGAACAAGCATTAGCAATCTATCAACAACATCAAGGAAAGATCACAAATCGGGCGATTGCGGACACAATCGGTGTTTCCGCGAAAACAATCGGCATCTGGAAAAAACAAGACAAATGGAAAGAGGCCCTGTTTTCTGCGTCCAAAAACGAACAAAAACAGCGCCCTATAGACAACGATGAATTAAATGAACGCCAGCGGCTGTTTTGCCTGTATTACGTCAAAAGCTTCAATGCCACACAGTCAGCAATCAAAGCGGGCTATTCTCCGGACAGCGCTCATGTGACGGGCAGCCGGCTCTTAAAAAACGAAAAGGTCGCTGCTGAAATCAGACGCATAAAAAAAGAAATGGTCAATGAGATGTTTATTGAAGCGATGGATGTGCTGCAGGTTTATATCAAGATCGCGTTTGCGGATATTACGGACTATGTGACCTTTGGAAAAAAAGAGGTCCAGGCTGTCGGGAAATCGGGTCCGCTGTTTGATGAAGATGATAACCCGATTATGAAGGAAATCAGCTTTGTCGATGTCAAAGACTCCGGGCTCGTTGACGGCACCATTGTAACGGAAGCAAAGCTTGGCAAAGAAGGCATTGCCATCAAGCTTGCAGATAAAATGAAGGCGCTTGAGAAGCTATCCTTATATTTTGATTTGTTTCCAGATCAATTTAAACAAAAAATAGAAAATGAGAAATTGAAGCTTGCCAAACAAAAAGCGGAGAAAACAGATGATAGCCAAGAGCCGATTGAAATTATGATCAAACGAAAAGAGCGCAAGTCATGATTGTAAAAGAAATCAACCCACATTTCGAAGATTACGTGTTCAATTGGGAGCAGACGTACCAGTTTCTTGTCGGTGGCTACGGCTCATCCAAAAGCTATCATACCGCATTGAAAATCGTGCTTAAGCTGCTGAAGGAAAAACGGACGGCCCTTGTGATCCGGGAGGTGTTCGATACCCATCGGGATTCGACCTTCGCCTTGTTTCAAGAGGTGATCGAAGAGCTCGGTCTCACAAAGGCCGTGGCATCTCTTTCTTCCCCGCTGCAGCTGCGATTTCACAATGGCAGCCGGATCATGTTCAAAGGAATGGACAATCCGGCAAAATTAAAATCGGTTCATAACATTTCATTAATATGGATTGAAGAGTGCTCAGAGGTGAAGTATGAGGGGTTCAAGGAGTTAATCGGACGTCTTCGCCATCCTGAGCTAAAGCTTCATATGATCTGTACCACCAATCCCGTCGGCACCTCCAATTGGACGTATAGGCATTTTTTTTGGGATGAACGCAAGAAACGGTTTGTGCTGGATGACAGCGAACTTTACGAAAAGCGGACGATTGTAAAGGGAGATACGTATTACCATCATTCCACCGCTAACGACAATCTTTTTCTCCCGGAAAGCTATGTGAAACAGCTTGACGGGCTCAAAGAATATGATCCCGACCTGTACCGGATTGCCCGCAAAGGAAGATTCGGCGTCAACGGGATCAGGGTGCTGCCGCAGTTCGAGGTACTCCCGCATGATCAAGTAAAAAAATGTATCGCAGCCATCCGCAAGCCAATCTTTCGTACAGGTATGGATTTTGGATTCGAGGAATCCTATAATGCCGTCGTCCGGCTTGCTGTAGATCCTGAAAAAAAATACCTCTACATTTATTGGGAGTATTATCAAAATAAAATGACAGATGATAGGACGGCTGAGGAGCTGCGTGAGTTTATTGAGACACAGGAATTGATCAAAGCCGACTCGGCTGAGCCGAAAAGCATCCAATATTTCCGCCAGCAGGGCTTTCGGATGGTTGGAGCCAGAAAGTTTCCCGGCTCCAGGCTTCAATATACCAAAAAGGTAAAACGGTTCAAAAAAATCTTCTGTTCGGACCGCTGTGAAAATGTCATCTATGAGCTCAAGACACTTACGTATGCCAAAGATAAAAACGGAGCTCTGATTGAGGATGAATTCACGATTGACCCGCATACGCTTTCTGCCATTTGGTATGCGCTTGATGATTATGAGGTTGCTGATATGAAAGAGACAGCACACAAACGAATCCGGCCGAACCGAGAAAGGAGGAGGTCATAAATCATGCACAATCAAACAGTCAGAGCAACTGTATTTAAAGCCAATGCCGCCGCTCCTCAGACAAAGCAAATCTATGAAGATGACTTTTCTGAGCTGTACGGAGAGGACATTATCGCTCCGCCTTACAATATCATCGAGCTCAAAACCATTGCCGAATACTCGACCATTCTTCAGCAATGCATTGATGCGTACAGAGTGAATATTACAGGCTTTGGATTCGATGTTGAGTACACATTTGATGTCAACGCAAGTGATGTCGATCAGGCAAAAAAGAAAAGAGCGGAAAAAGACTGGGCCAGACTCGAAGCCTTTTATAAATGTCTTCACTTTGATGAATCAGCTGAAATGATTTTAGGCTATGCCATCGAAGACAGAGAAAAAACAGGCAACGGATTTATGGAAGTGCTTCGCGACGGGGCGGGAAAACCTGCCGGCATCGAATATTTAGATGTGAAATATATGCGTGTATGCGGAGCTGGCGAGCCTGTTGAGGTCTCATTTATATATGAAGAAAACGGGAAAATGAAAAGGATCAAAAGGCAAAAACGCTTCCGAAAATATGTGCAGATGATTAATGGAAAGAAAGTATTTTTTAAAGAATACGGCGATCCGCGAAAAATGGATATGCGTACAGGTGAATATGTAAACACATTGGCAGAGAAGTATCAAGCAAATGAAGCCATTCACCTCAAAATCGGAAGCGGCGTATACGGTGTACCCCGCTGGATCGGCAATATTGTCAATTTATATGGAGCCCGAAAAGCAGAAGAGCTCAATTTTATGTATTTTAAGCAGGGGCGTCACGTCCCCGCTGCGATTACAGTGGAAAACGGGATGCTGTCTGAAGCTTCTTACCGGGAGCTGCAGGAATACATGAATGATCTTGAAGGCGTGGAAAACGCCCATAAATTTCTCCTGATCGAAGCGGAAGGAATCGCAAAAGAAAAGGATCTCCATGGAGGCGAGGATATTACGCCGGTTTCCGTGGAAATCAAATCTTTGGCTGAAATTCTCCAAAACGACGCCTTGTTTCTTGAATACGATGAAAAAAGCAGAAATAAGCTGCGTTCCGCGTTCCGCCTCCCGCCGCTGTATACAGGCGAGGCCCAGGAATACAACCGGGCGACAGCTGATACTGCTAGAAAAATTACGGAGGAGCAGGTTTTTCAGCCGGAGCGAAAAACGCTCGTGAATAAACTGAACACGCTGCTTTTGCCGGAGCTGAATATCCATGACGTCAGGCTGACATTAAAAGGACCGGACTTTCGTGATCCGCTTGAGATTGCGAAGGTGCTCGGTCCTTTTATTACAGCCGGAGCAGTCTCACCGAATGATTTACGTGACCTTGCCGGACGGGTGCTTGGAAAAACACTTGAGGAGTGGCCGGAGGACATTTATAAACGGCCTGCAGGACAGGATGCGGAAAAGACAAACCTGGCTGCGCTCATGCAGGAGTTGAAAGAAAGCATCGAAGATATCAAAACGTCCTGAAGGGAGGTGAATCAAGCAGGTGGCGCGAGAATTAAGAAATGCCAAAATCAGCTTTGTCAGTTATGTGGACAAGGCGGCTAACCAGACAGAATTTTTCTTTACGAAGTCAGCCAAACCTCCGTCATTTGAAAAAAAGGTTCGGCTGTTTACAAAAAGTGAGCAGGATGAACAAAAGCTCGTGTACGGAATCGTGTATGAGCCTGATGTTCCTGATGCCCACGGCGATTTTATGACCGCCGAGGAAATTGAAAAAGCGGCGCACGGTTTTCTCGCGGAGGCACGGGAGATTGATATCAATCACAGCTTTGAGGGCGGAACCGGCGTCGTGGTCGAGTCCTATGTGGCGCCCGATGATTTTATGATCGGGTCAAAGCGGATTACAAAGGGCTCATGGGTGCTCGTGACAAGAGCGTCAGACGAGGTGTGGGAACAGATCAAGGCTGGAATCATCACTGGCTACAGCATGGCGGGCACTGCAGATGTATATGAGGAAGAACCGGTTGAAAAAGCGGGATTCTTCAGTGTATTCAAGCAAATGCTTGCTGACAAAACAGGGAAGGAGACTGAAGAAATGAGAAAAGAAGACATGAAAGAATCATTCGAGCATGCGCTTTACCCTCTGCTCAAACGGCTTGAGCGGATTGAAAAAAACACAGACACGGAGGAAAAGCCGGAGCAGACGGGTGATGACGAGCGTCTGAAAAAGCTCGTTGAAGACATGCTTGCCCCGCTGATCGAACGCATCGAGGCTTTGGAAAAAGCGCGAGGCGCGTCTAAGCAGACAGCGGACGATACGGGCGGCAATACAGAGCAAGTCAAAAAATCAATCTGGAGCGGACTGCTGTAAAACCAGTCAAGGAGGAGGAAATCAATTGAGAAATCAAGAGATCATTCGGAAAGCGGAAATGTCGCTTTCTGCTTTAAAAAGCGGCGGGCTTATGAACCCTGCGCAAGCATCGGCTTTTATCCGCATGGTGCAAAACACGCCGACCATTTTCAGTGAATCCCGCGTGATTCAAATGGAAAACGATTCGCAAAAATTTGAAAAAATCGGCTTCGGCCAGCGTATTCTGCGGGCTGCGCAAGAAGGAAAAGCACTGTCAAACGACGAGCTGACAGTTCCAACGACAAGCACGGTCCAGCTGAACACGAAGGAAGTCATTGCGGAAATTAACATTACGTATGACACACTTGAAAACAATATTGAAAAAGACGGCCTGCAGCAGACGATCATGCAAATTTTAGCAGAGCGCGCAGCAGTTGATATTGAAGAGCTGATCGTTAACGGTGATACAGCATCAGCTGATCCGTATCTGGCACAGCTGGACGGCATCCGCAAACAGGCGGTTTCCCATATCGTTGACATGAACGGTGAAGAATTGTCCAGAGCGACATTCAAGAAAGGCTTAAAGGCAGTTCCGCCGAAATATTTGCGCATCCCTCAGGAATTCAGATTCTATACGTCTCACGGCTTAGAAGTTGAATGGAAGGACCGCGTGGCAGACCGCCAGACAAACCTTGGGGACCAGGCTGTTCAGGGCGGCTTGTCAACAGCATTCGGCGTACCGGTCAAAGGGGTATCCAATATTCAGCCGTACACAGTCGGTGAGGGAGACGCGCAATATGACGCTTCTGATATCATTCTCACACATCCGAAAAATATCATTCTCGGCTTCTCCCGCAATATCCGAATTGAGGTCGACAAAGACATCCGCTCCCGTAAATTCATTATTGTCTTAACGGCCAAGCTGGACAGCAAGTTCGAGGAAGAGGATGCCTGCGCGAAATTAATTAACGTAAAAGAATAATAGAAACGAGGTGGTCAGCTCATGCTCATTAAACCGACTGACGTAGCCTCCTATTCGGTCTATGATCGGGTGAAAAACAGGCCGGAAGAGCTGCTGGCGCAGGATATCATCGAGGCGGAAGCAGAAGCGGCTCTCATCACGGGCCACCGCTTTGAAAACAGCTTGTATGATCCGCTGCCCGGTAAGGTGAAGTTGGCTTTAGTAAAGCTTGCCCAGTATTTTGCGCTTGTCAACAGCGATGAATCTGCCTCATCAAGCTATCAGTCTGAGAAAATGGGGGATTATTCCTACACGGTTTCCGGAGAAGGCGGGATTCAGCGGCCTGAGGTGTATCATTTGCTCGAAGAGTTTATCAAGCCGGGCTACGTCCCTGAATCCTCCAGACTGAAGGTGAGATCTTTATGAGCTACAGGCAGATGCTCATTCACCGTTGCGATATTTATCATGAAGCAGCGCAAGCGCCGTCTGCAGGCCGATTTGGGATTCCGGCAGACAGGCTGCAGCCGGTGATTTCATATCCGGATACACCCGATGAACAAGATGTCCCTTGTTATTTTACCGAAAAAACACAGCAGCTGATTCAGGAGGAGCCGGATCAAACTGTATATCATAGCTTTCTCGTCCATTTTCCGTTGTCAGCGGACATCCGCGTGAACGATAAAATCATTTGGGAGAATCATAAATATATACTAAAGCTGCCGAAAAGGATCAGACATCATCATTGGGAGGTCATCGCAGTCAGGGATGAAAGCCTATGAAAATAGCGGGATTGAAACAGCTGAACACGGCATTAAAAGAAGCGGCTTCAGGCGGTTTTTCCAGACAGGCGTCCCGGTGGCTTGAGGAGTGCGGGCAAGATTTTCTGGAGATCGTCCAATCTGAACTCATCAGCACACAAACGATTGATACAGAAAAACTGCTCAGTTCCTTTGAGAAAGGCGCAGAGGACAATCTTTGGATTGTGCAAAGCGGCGGGCTTTCGCTTGAGGTGGGGACACAGCTTGATTACGCCTCATTTCTTAATGACGGCCATTGGACGTCAAAACAAGATGTGAGATGGGTGCCGGGGCGTTTTCAAGGCTCACGGTTTATTTATGATCCAGCGGCTTCAACGGGAATGGCGCTCAAGAGAAAATGGATACCGGGCACGAGCTACTGGGATCATGCACTGCTTTTATATGAACAGCTGTTTGAAAAATCGCTGGAAAGCAAACTGCGCCAGTGGCTGAAGAAGCTGTAAAGGAGGAGCAGGATGAACAGTGAAACAGGATCGATCATGGCGTTTTTGTACAGCCGGTGGTCTGTTCCCATTTATGAACGCGAGCTTCCTGATCACTTTCAGGTGCCGTCGTTATACGTCCCGCCACCATCTGTTTTCGAGGAAACAGATACGGTCTCCACATTTAAAAAAACCTACAGTCTCAATGTAAAACTGTTTCATCTGGACTCCGTTCAGGCGCTGGATGAAGCGGACAGGCTCGCGGATGCCATAAGAGAAGCGAGAAATATGATTCCGCTGCTGAGTGAATCCGGCGAGAAGACGGGGGATATGGTTCGCATCTCCCAAATCGAGACAAGGGTAGGAGACAGGGGCGAGGCGGCCATGGTGATCAGGTGGAGCAGCCGATATTATTATCACAAAACAGAACAGCCTGTCTTACAGGATATAGACATGAACAGCGGGGTGAAATAAACAGTGTCAAAGGACAAACAACAGAAGAAGGCTGTACATACAAAGAGCCGGGAAGCTCTATTTGATACAGCGGATTTGATTAAGCACGCGAAGGAACTGTTCGGCGTTAAGCCGGATATTCTTCAGGGGGCTTTATTTGGTGTGGATCAACCACGTATGACGAAATCAGAAGCCAACCAATTGATTCAAACATTTCTAACCAAGGAGGTCATGTCATCATGAATGGCGGAACATTTACAACAGGCAAAGAAAAAGAACGTGCAGGCATTTATTTTAACTTTAAAACGACGGCACAGGAGCGGGTATCACTCAGTGAACGGGGAACAGTCGCACTTCCGGTCGCATCAAGCTGGGGCGAAGCGAAAACGTTCGTCTCCATTTCCAGCGTTGAAGACCTAAACAAAAAAGTGGGCCTCAGCATTGATGACCCGTCTTTATTGCTGCTGCGTGAAGCGAAGAAAAATGCGAAAACGGTATTGATGTACCGTCTAACCGAAGGTGTCCGAGCGTCTGCTGATATTGCTGAAGGCGTCAAAGCAACTGCAGTATATGGCGGAACAAAAGGTAATGACATTATCATCCGCATCAATCAAAATGTGCTGGATGCTAATTCTTTCGATGTGACAACATATATGGACGAATCAGAGGTTGATAAACAGACTGTCAAAAAGGCTGAAGAATTAACAGCTAACGGCTATGTCACTTTTACCGGGACAGGCGATCTTTCTTCAACGATTCCTCTCACTGGATCAGAAGGAGACACTGCAGCTGAGACGCTGAATGCATCCGCGGGAATCCGTTTATCTGGCGGTACGGATAAAGCCCCTGTCAACTCCGACTATACAGATTTCTTAGCCGCGGCTGAAACGGAGAGCTTTGATGTGATTGCGCTGCCTGTTGCAGAAGGTGACCAGTTGAAGGCGACGTTTGCTGCTTTCATTAAACGCCTGCGCGACGGCCAAGGACAAAAAGTGCAAGGCGTCACAGCCAATTATGCCGGTGATTATGAAGGCATCATCAACGTAACTGAGGGTGTGCTGCTTGAAGATGGCACGGAAGTTACACCGGACAAAGCAACAGCTTGGGTAGCTGGAGCGAGTGCAGGAGCAACCTTTAACCAATCACTCACATTTGTAGAGTACGAAGGCGCAGTTGATGTGTTACACCGACTTGACCACGATACGATTGTTGAACGTCTGGGCAAAGGTGAATTTTTATTCACATTCGATGCCCGTGATAAATCCGTCAGCGTAGAAAAGGACATTAACTCACTCGTGACGTTCACAGCTGAGAAAAACAAGAAATTTGCGAAGAACAAAATCGTTCGTGTCCTGGATGCTGTGAATAATGATTTAACACGCGAGCTGAAAGCCTTAATTAAATCAAGAAAAGGCAGCGGAAGCGATATCCCGGCATCTGAAGACGGACTGCAGTATGTAAAAACGATGATCACGCAATACATGACAACACTTCAGGATGCAGGCGGCATCACTGGCTTTGATTCCGATGAAGATATCACAATTTCAATGAATGAAGATCGTGACGGCTTCTTGATTGACCTGGCTGTACAGCCTGTCGATGCAGCAGAAAAATTCTACTTTAATGTGGAGGTAAACTAATATGGCATTAAAAGCACAAAACACAATCTCAGGAAAAGAAGGCCGCTTATTTCTCGATGGCGAGGAAATGGCGCACATCAAAACATTTGAAGCAAACGTTGAGAAAAACAAATCCGAAGTCAACATTATGGGCCGCCGCATGACAGGCCATAAAACAACAGGGGCAAATGGAACAGGGACCGCAACGTTCTACAAAGTCACATCAAAATTCGTGCTATTGATGATGGACTATGTCAAAAAAGGCAGCGATCCTTATTTCACACTCCAAGCCGTGCTGGATGATCAATCCTCAGGCCGGGGCACAGAGCGAGTCACGCTGTACGACGTCAACTTTGACTCTGCCAAAATCGCAAGCCTTGATGTCGATTCAGAAGCGTTAGAGGAAGAAGTTCCATTTACATTCGAAGACTTCGACGTCCCTGAAAAGCTATCTGACACGTTTTAATCAAAGCTGAATCAGCACATACGCAGACCTTTCTTAGAAAGGTCTGTTTTTTAAAGATGAAACCAAACAATAGACAAGGGAGTTTTTTACATGAGCGAGAAGAACGAAAACGTATATGATCTTTCCTTTTTTATGCCGGGAAAAACAATTGAAGCTGAGGAAATCAAAGTGCCGATCTCAAAGCGTTTTGTTGATAAAAAAGGGAATGTCATTCCGTTTATTTTAAAACCAATTACTACTGAACGGATTGATGAATTAGAGAAAGAAAACACCACATTTAAAAATGTGAAAGGCCGCGGCCGTGTCAAAGATTTAGACTCCCAGCGCTTTTATGCGAGAATTGCCATCGAATCTACTATTTATCCTGATTTTCGTTCAAAAGATTTAAGGGAAGCATACAAAACTGCGGATCCGGTAGAAGTTGCCAAACGTGTATTATCTGTTGGGGGAGAGTATGCGAACTGGCTGAATAAAGCAATTGAAATCAATGGTTTTGAAGATGATCTTGAAGATCTAGAAGAAGAAGCAAAAAACTAGTAAAGGATGGCGATAAGGAAGCTGTGTATTTGTACTATGCAATGCATGAGCTTCATTACTCGCCATCCCAACTTCTTGAATTATATGAAGCACCAAAACATTTTAAAGCTCTTTTATTTGGGTTGATAGGTTATAAGCTAGATCTATTAGAAAAAGAATCAAGGAGAGGAGGGAACTAATATCGCAAAATTAACAGCCCGTTTTGATCTCGAAGACAAGGTATCTAAAAAACTAAAACGGATACATAAAGGATTCCAAGAGGTCGAAAAAAAAGTCAAAACCATTAATCGGCAAATCAAAATCAGTATCAGAGCGGAAGATCAGGCATTTTACCGGCTGAGAAAAATAAACGACTATATCATTTTGAAATTCGCGAAATCGCTTGAAATTAAAGTTGTACTTGATGACCAAGTCACTTCAAAGCTTGATGCAATTGAAAGAAAACTTAAACGGCTGCCGAAAGAAACGAAGCTGACTATCTCTTTGGTAGACCGGACAGCAGCTGCGTATAAAAAAATAAAGAAGATGCTATCTAATCAAAAGCTATCATTCCTTTTGATTCCAGATGACAAGGTTACTTCTACAGTTAAAAGGATTATCGGTTATATTAAGAAAAATTTGAAAAACGGATACACAGTAAAACTAAAGGTCATCGATGAAATCACCAAAACAGTTAATCGATTAACAGCCCTTCTAAGGAAATTTGAAAAAACCTATTATGTAAAAGTGGTTGTTAAGACAAAAATATCAGACAAAATCAATAAAAAAGAAAGCCCGATTAACAAAGAAACTTCTAAGAAAGAATCAGACAAATCCTCAGATAAAGGCTCTGATAAAAACTCAGATCAAAAACCTGGATGGGTCGGAAAAATAAAAGGCTGGCTGAAGGATTGGTGGACAAAATCAGCTTGGCCTTGGATCAAAGATACGCTCAATGAAATAGGCAAAGCTTTTTTGGATCGTTTCAAAGAGAGATTGATAGAAAAGCTGAAAAATGATGTGTTTGATAAGATCATTGATAAAATTCTAGGACCACAAAAAAAGGACGATTCTGGTGAAAATTCTGACACAGATAAAAAAGTCCTTAACCGTAATACAGGAGGAAATTGTTGCTGTGACTGCTGTGAAGGCGGCGGCCTCAATCCGAGCACTAAAAATAAAAAAACCTATAGAAAAAAGAAAAGTCCCACAAAGGCTCCAAACAGAACACTCAAGGTTCCTGGAGAGGTGATAAGAAGACGCCAAAGCGGCACACCTGCTGAAAGTGCACCTAGGACCTCGGGTTCCAAGTTAAAGAACTGGCTTGGAGGGTTAAAATCGCTAGGGAAAGATTCATCCAAACTAGGTAAAGCGTTCAGAGGAATGGGAAAGGCTGTTCCATACGTAGGATCTGCTTTAGCAGTATTTGATTTAGCTGGAATCAATAAAGATAATGCTGGCGAAAAGGTTGGTTCAATTGGAGGACGTATTGCCGGAGCGGAAGCTGGTGCAACAGCCGGAGCGGAAGCTGGTGCAACGATTGGATCTTTCGTTGGTCCGGAAGGTACAGCAATCGGCGGCGCAATCGGCGGAATTGGCGGCGGGTTAGTAGGCGGAATCGGCGGCGAAGAAGCAGGTAAGAACATTGGTAAGATGTTTGATACTTCTCAAATCAAAGAGAACATTTCAAATACATTATTTAATGGTGATTGGTGGAATGAAAAATGGACAGGTGTTAAAACAACAACGAGTGATACTCTCGGAGGCCTTAGTGATACGTGGACTAATATAAAAGATACAGCTTCTACTACTTTTTTTGACTCAAATTGGTGGGCTGAAAAAGCTGGTTATGCATACGGTACATTAGAGTCTACGCTTTTCAACAGTGATTGGTGGGGCGGAAAATGGGAATCGGTAAAAGGTTGGACACAGGAAAAATGGGATCAAGCTTCCTCTGTATGGAACTCTGTTAAATCAAAAGTAAAAGAAACAGTCTTTAATAAAGATTGGTGGTCCGGTAAGTGGGAAGGCGTTAAGAGCTGGGCTCAAGAAAAATGGAACGGTGCCGTTTCTGTTTGGGAATCAATTAAGTCGAAAGTAAAAGAAACAGTCTTTAATAAAGATTGGTGGTCCGGTAAGTGGGAAGGTGTTAAAGGCTGGACAAAGGAAAAATGGGAAAATACAAAGTCACTTTGGAAAAAATTCAAATCTACACTTGAGGACAGCCTATTTAATAAAGACTGGTGGTCTGGAAAATGGGATTCAGTAAAAGAGTGGGGAAAAAATATATTAGGAGATTCTTGGGATGCAATAAAGTCTACAGGCGGGAAGGTAGTAAAAACTGCTCAAAAATTGGGCGGCGGAGTGAAGTCTTGGGTTCAAGAAAAGGTAGAGCATTTTCAAAATGGACGAGAGAAAGCTCACAGAGACTTTGGAATGAAAACTGATAAAAACGCCTCAGGTGGTTTTATTACGAAACCAACTATTTCTTGGATCGGTGAAGCGGGTAAGGAATTTGTCATTCCAGTCGACAACAATCGCGGCCGCGGCAAAATGCTGTTAGCGCAAGCCGCATCGAAATTGGGCATGCATGTGGTCGATGATATGGCATCAGCCTCTACACTTTCAGGTGGTACAGCTCTAAACACTGTTGGCAGCCATTCTGCTTCAATGTCACCTTCTATTAACACATCTAGCCTTAACGGACAAGCTTCAGACCTCGGACAGCAATTTTCAGAGGGCTTTGACAAGGGAATAAGTAACCAACCTGTCAAAATGGAAGACTGGAAAAAGAAAAACATCAATACACCATTTACACAAATGATTTCTGCTTCACCAAATTACGGTAAACAAATGGTAAGTGGGTATGCCAAGGGCCAAAGCGGCACTGCAACCGGAACAGACGGCTTTTTGCAATCAAAAGTTAAAACGCCGTTCCAAGCCACTGTGAGCAAATCGTCTTCATGGGGCACAGGAACGGTCAAAGGCTTTGCGCAAGGACAAAATTCAACCCAAACAGGGACTGCACAGTATGTGAGTACACATGTTGACAAACCGTTCCTGCGTTCAAAAGACACATCGAACAGCTGGGGCTCCGGTTTGATTGGAAACTTTGTGACAGGCATGAATTCTAAATCCAGTGAAGTAAAACAAGCAGCAAAGGATATGGCCAAGAGAGTGGAGCAGGCTTTCCGTGAAGAATTAGATATCCATTCACCTTCTCGAGTCATGATGAGCTTGGGGCGTTTTGCCTCTGTCGGTGTTGTAAAAGGACTGGATTCTGTCGATGTGAAAAAATACGCAGAAAAACAAGCCGGTTCATTGGCAGCTGCTTATTCCGGAATGGGTGCAGTAGGGGGAAATGTGAAACAGTGGCTTATGGCAGCAATGATGGCCACAAAGACACCATTGAGCTGGCTCTCGGGATTAATGACGATTGCACAGTATGAATCAGGGGGCAACCCGAACTCTATTAACCTGTGGGATAGCAACGCGAAGGCGGGAAATCCATCACAAGGACTCATGCAGACAGTTCCAACCACATTTAATGCTCATAAAGCACCGGGCATGGGTAACATTAGAAATCCGATTCACAACGCTGCTGCCGCGATCGGCTATATCAAAAGCAGATACGGCTCAATTGATAATGTACCTGGCATTAAAAGCCTGAAACGTGGCGGTCCTTATGTCGGTTATGCAAACGGCGGGCTGATCACGAAAGAACAAATTGCCCGTGTCGGTGAAGGAAACAAGCGGGAATGGATCATTCCGGAGGAGCGAGGTATCCGCGGCCGCTACCTCCTTCAGAGAGCTGCGCAAGCTCTGGGAATGGAAGTGACAGATCCGTCTCAATCCCAGCAGTCTGAGCTTTCTTCAGGACAAGTTTCAGCAGTTACATCCGGTACACGGCAAACGATACAAACAGCCGGAACGAAAGAAATAAAGATTGAGTTTAACGGAGACCAGCACTTCCATAATGGACAGGACGCTGAAAGCCTTGCAGCGAAAATCAAGCAGGCGCTTATAGATGAACTGCAAAAGGATATCAATATTGGAACGAAGGGAGTCGTTGCATTTGACTAAATCCGTATATGAATTTTGGATTTCACAAGGGAAGGACAAGTTGCGGCTCCCCGTTCTTCCCGACCAGCTGAATATTTCAAATACGATTCAGAATGAGACGGTTAAAGTAGCCAAGTTCGGTGACCTTACATTTATTGACGAACAAGGAGCGAAAGAAATTTCGTTCTCTTCGTTTTTTCCGAAGAAATACAGCCCAATAGCAGAATATCAAAACTTCCCGTCGCCGGAAAATGCGATAACAAAAATTGAAAAATGGATGAAGGCCAAAAAACCGGTTCAGTTTTTGATTACGGGAACTAAAGTGAATTTAACATGCAGTATTGAAGGTTTTTCCTATAGCGAAGGCCAGCAGGATATAGGTGATCGTTCCTTTGATATTCAATTAAAAGAATACAAAACCGCTTCCCCGCGGAAAATCAAGCAGAAGAAAAAAACAAAGGCAAAACGTCCGTCGAAGGCTGCGCCGAAGACGTACACAGTCAAAAAGGGAGACACGCTATGGGACATTGCAGGCAGATTTTACGGGAACAGCAACCAATGGCGCAAAATTTGGAACGCCAATAAAACAGCAATGATCAAACGAAGCAAACGGAACATCAGGCAGCCGGGCCACTGGATTTTTCCCGGCCAAAAATTAAAGATACCGCAATGAAACAGGTGATGTATGATGATAGAACTGTTCGTCATTAAAGACACAGAGTGGCTTGAGCTGGTTGCAGAAAGCGTATCGCTTGAAGGCCATCGTTATCAGGCGCCGCGTTCCATTGAAGCGACCATCGTCACCAAGCAGGGCGACCAGACGTATTACAGTGTCTCAGAAGGAGATACGGTCTTGTTTAAATGGAAGGGAAAAGAGCTGTTTCGGGGCATTGTTTTTGCAAGAACCCCGGACGAGCATACGCTTGCCTTCAGCGCTTATGACATGCTGCAGTACCTGGTCAAAAACCAGGATATGTACGTGTTTTCCAATCAGCGGGCCGACCAGATCATCAGAAGGATTGCGAGTGACTTCCAGATACCGACAACCTCGATCGCAAACACAGGCCATACGATCAAAAGTCTTGTCATTAAAAATGATACGACATTGTATGACATCATATTAAAAGCGCTGAAACAGACGAAAAGCCAGACAGGACGACATTACCAGCTGTATTCGGAAAAAGGAAAGCTCGGTCTGCGCGCTTGGCCAGATCCGTCAGAGGTATGGGTGCTTGAAACGGGCGTCAATATCACAGGCTACCAATACAGCACTTCTATAAACGACACTGCTACTCGGGTGGTGCTTCGCCGGCAACAGGACAATAAGACATATAAAGCCTCTGCTAAGGACAGTTCAGGCTTAAATAAATACGGTGTGCTTCAATATACGGAAACGGTCACAGATGACATCAACCAGGCACAGCTTCAGCAGCGGGCAGATGTACGTCTTGCTGAAAAAAAGGGCGTGAAAAAAGAACTGAAAAATATTCAGGCAGTGGGCATCCCAGAAGTGCAGAGCGGCTTGCCTGTCTATATTTCGATTCCGGAGGCCGGCATCAAGAAAACCTATTGGGTAGATACGGACCGGCATGAATTTAAAGGAACGAAACATACGATGACGATCGATGTTGTCGAAAAGAATACGATGCCGGAAGGAGTTTCCTGATGAGATTAAGTGAGGCTATAAAACATTTGGCAGTCGGCGCAGTTGACGCTGAGTCTCCGGTAGAACTGCTCCCGGCTGAAGTTGTTTCGGTTTCTCCTGTGGAAATCAAATTAAAAGAAAACAGCAAACTGATCATACCGGAAGACGCCATCATTATCCCAAAACGAATGCAGTCCGGAGGAGACGATGCACTCGAGCCGGGGGATCGCCTCATGACCGCGGCTCTGACTGGCGGGCAATCGTTTTTTATTTTAGATAAGGTATAGACAAACCGCTTCAGTACGAAGGGGTTTTTATTTAGCATGTAAAAGGAGTGGGCATCATGGCCCTGACACCAGAAGTGGAGTTTGAAGATATTGAAGATGTGAGTGAAATCATTGAAACCTCGCAAACGTACAAAATAGATTTTGAAAACGGAAGAATTACGAATGAGCTGATTACCGGACTTGAAGCGATCAGGCAGTTCGTGTATATCGCCTTACAGACAGAACGCTATGCGTATTCCATATACAGCCATAATGTCGGAAACGAGCTTCAGGACGTGCTGACCGATCATGAGACAACTGATGCCTATAAAAAGATGGAGATCCCGAGGCTGATAGAAGAGGCGCTGGTTTATGATGACCGGATATCGGCTGTAACAGATTTTGAGATTGAAAAACAAGGCGCCGCGTTTCATGTGTCCTTCGTGGTGGAGACGGATGAAGGAACGCTTGAGATTGAGGAGGTGATTGGCGAAGATGTTTGAAGATCAGACTTTTGAAGCGATTATGGAGCGTATGCTGAACAGCATTTCCGCAGATATTGATACAAGAGAAGGCAGTGTCATTTATAATGCGTTAGCCCCGGCGGCGGCCGAGCTTGCGAAGTCTTATATATGGCTGGATACTGTGCTTGAGCTAGTTTTTTCTGATACCGCACAAGGCGAATTTTTAGACAGGCGTGCAGCGGAAGCGGGAATTGAAAGAACTGCCGCGACAAAGGCTGTCAGAGCGGGAGAGTTTACATCTGGAGTTACTATTCCTGTCGGCTCCCGCTTTTACGTGGATAATCTTTATTTTCAATATACGGCAGACGGGACGCTCATCTGTGAAACTCCTGGTGAAGCGGGAAACGCCAATCTGACCGGACGCAATTTACTGTCATTGGATACCATTCCCGGTTTAGAAACGGCTATAGTCAAAGAAATCCTGATTCCGGGGCGCGAGGAAGAGGGAGATGACAGCTTGCGAGAACGGTATTTTACAAGGGTTCGGCGTGAGGCCGTCAGTGCCAATAAAATGCATTATAAAGAGTGGGCTGAAGAAGTGGACGGTGTGGGCAAGGCAAAGATCTTCCCGCTTTGGAACGGTGAAGGCACGGTCAAAATTGTCGTCACGAATGCGAATCTTGAGCCCGCTTCTCAAATTTTAATTCAAAAAGTGAAAGATTATATCGACCCTGAACCAGGGCAGGGAGAGGGACAGGCGCCAATCGGAGCCGTTGTCACAGTGGAGAGCGCGGTCTGGAAAGAAGTTGAGATTTCTGCCGAAGTGCTGCCTGAGATCAATCACTCAATTGATGAAGTGAAGTCAGAAATTGAGGAAGGCGTTTTAAATCTCTTTAAGAAAATGGCGTTTGAAGATAACGTCATCCGCCTGTCTCAAATTAACAATATCGTCTATAATTCACCATCAGTCAGTGACTACTCCAATATTCAAATCAACGGCACGTCTGAAAATCTGGTGCTGAGCGACGTGGAAATTCCTAAGCTTGGGCAGGTGAAGATCATTGAGCAAACAAGATGACATGACAGCGTATCTGCCGCCGTTTCTCACCAGCCTTAAAGAAATGGCCGAGCTGCTGAAAGCGGAAGCGCCTGAGTTTGATAAACAGAATAACAGCATATTTGATCTGACGGATCAGTTATTCGTACCGACGGCGACATGGGGGCTCAGCCGCTGGGAAAAGATTTTAAACGTACCGCGTGAATCAGGCGACACAGATGAGATCAGACGATTGCGGCTCATTTCCAAAATGTCGAACATCCCGCCAATCACATACAGGGCCATTGAGCAGGCGGTAAACCGTTTCTTGAAAAACCCGTCTGCACAGGTCCGTCTGCTTCCCGGTGAATACCGCTTTAACGTGGATATCAATGTTGATGACCTCCAGCACATGAATGAGCTGATCGAAGCGATAGAAAACATGAAACCCGCTCATTTGGCGTATACGCTCAGAGGCGGATTGAATGAGACGCTGCAAATCAAAGATACAGTCATCCTGAATCACCGCAGATACCGAACAGCCAGTGAGCTCAAGGTCGGTTATTCTGTCACTCTTAACAACAATGAGGTGGTTTTAACTTGATTTCAACCATATACAGAGAACGCACAGCGGCTGATCTAAAAAGCAGAATCGATCACGTGCTGCTCAACGGCCAAAAAACAGAAATAGTAGAGCTCGCCATTGACGGTGCGACCGTCACCGTTCTGACAAAACGTGAGGAAGACATCAAGCATATCGAAACGGTACAAATTTTTGACGAGCTGGGCAATGTGATTACAGAGAGAAAGACTGACCTGGACGTCAGCGAAAACAGAACACTCGATTTCAGATTTACTTTTGAGGTGGTGTAAACATGGCATACGAAGAAAAAACAGACTGGCTTCCGGATGATCCCATCAACGAAGATGACGTCAATCGCTGGGAAAAAGGCATAAAAGACGCCCACACAGACCTGGCCGCCCACAAAAACGACATGAACAACCCCCACAACACAACAAAGGCGCAAATCGGGCTGGGGAATGTGGATAATGTGCAGCAGGCGGCGAAGAAGGATTTTGACAAGCATGAGCAAGATCAGGTGCGGCATGTTACAGAGGAAGAGCGAGAGAAATGGAATGGGGGTCAGTTATCGAAGATTACAAAAGATGATGGTTCAGTCTTTATCAATATAGACAATGGACAAGATTTTAACAAAGCAGCTGCTGAGCAAAGGAAGTCATTTACTTTTCACACAGAAAATACAGGAGTGAATACACCTCCACAATCAACGAAAGGCATTTATTTATACTTTTCCGAAAACGACGGGGAAGCGATTGCTATGACAAATGACGGGGGAATTTGGAGAAAAACATTAACCAGCGGAGTGTGGTCCGAATGGGTATCATTCGAGACAGAAGCAGGATCTAAGAGTAAGTCTGAACAGGCTGAGGAAAATGCTAAAAATTATATAGACAAACATATTGGTAATAGCAACATTCACATCACTAATGATGAACGTGTGAAATGGAATGGTGCTCAACTCAAAAAATTGACCAAAGATAATGGTAGAAGAACTAGGGTACCTGATGGGACAGATATTCTATCATTATCAACCGGTTTTTATTATGCATTAGGTAAAAATATAGTAAACAACCCAGTTGAAGGAGATAATGCTTGGTATAACTATGATGTCATAGAGGGAGAGAGCAGCAGAAAAACAATTGTTGCTTACCAAAGCTATGAAGTGACCATTTGGATCGGAATGGTTCATACTGACGGTGAGTTCAGAGGATGGAAGCGGCTGATTACTTCAGAAGAATTAAAAAGTGAAAATATCAATAAAATTGCTGATGAGTCACTATATCAAGATGCAGCATATTCAGGTAACAATTATCCAATCGGTATTACCACCGTCAGTATTCTTCAAGGGTCTACAGGTTATCCCTATGAATTTGGTGAGGTGCTGAATATAAAATCGAGCGTATATCGATTTGCACAATTTTTCTTTTATGCCGGAAACGCAGGTCAAAAGAAAATATTTATTCGTCACTGGTATGATAGCACAGGCTGGACTGAGTTTATTACGATCCCTTCATCAGATGAACTAGAAACTGTTTTAAATACAGCAAAGCTTTATACGGACAGTCATGCTAATAACACGGAAATCCATGTCACCCAGAACGATAAAACTAAGTGGAATAACAGTCAGATTTTCAAATTGACTCAAGATGATGGAACGTTGGGAAAATTCTACAATGAAGATTTAAATAATATTATTAAAACAGGATTTTATTATATTTATTCTTCTACGACTGAATTAAATGCTCCTATTAATAGAAATGGGTATTTGCTTGTATATAATGTTGGTACCTATCCGTATCAAGAATTTACTACTTATTCGGGAGAAACAGCTTCTATTCCAGACAACAGAAGAAAATTTATCCGAAATAAAAAGCAAGATTCAGAAGAATGGACTCCGTGGATGGAGATTGAAAATTCACAAGGAGCACAGGCAAAAGCAGACAAAGCTTTAGCTGATGCTAAAACCTATGTAGATACAAATTATACAAATCAAAAATTAACCAAACTTTCAGGTTCTGATGCAATAACAGATGCTAGAACTGGAGGGGATGAGTATCCTCAGGGATTAACTTTAATAGATATTGGTCAAGGAAATAATACCGGTTATCCGCTTCGTTACGGCTTCGTGAAAAATGAGAAACACAGTGATTTTAGATTTGTTCAATATTTTTATGGCACTGGAAATGAATCTGGCAGTTACATTGATAGTACTGGTACATGGATACGGCACTGGTGGAGTGGGTCAGGCTGGACAGCTTGGCATAAAATTTCTGGATTTGCTCATGCAAATATAGGAACTACAGGCATACAGTATTTGGATAAAAAAGCCCACACAAAAATTCAATTTAACCGCAAAAGAAAAGATAGTCACAATGCATTTGATACAAAAAATAGTAGATTCGTTGCTCCTAATGATGGAATGTTTTTAGTGGGAGTTGGGCTGTATATGATAAATACACCGGCTTACATCAATTTTCATCTGAAACTCTATCTCAATGGATCATTGTATAAACCAATTGACCATAAGAGAGGGGACTTTGTTGATAAGCAAAATGAAATGTACCTTGGATTAAATGGTAATGTAACCGTTCCTATGAACAAAGGTGACTATATAGAGATCTATTGTTATTGCAATTATAGCGGTGATGATAGAAGAGGTGTATCCGATTTTAACGAGCTATACAACTATATAGACATCCAAGAACTTGGAGGACTTAACTATCCTACAGTATAAGATAGGAGGCAAAATGATGATCGCAGAAGCAATCATGTTTAAATACCCCAGTGCAGACCCAACAAGAGATTTTATCGTTCAAAATGACGGGGAAGGGTCTTATATAGCCGAGTGGAACCTGCGCGCTCCAATCCCAACACAAAAAGAACTCGAAACCTGGTGGGAGGAGCTGCAAAAAAATCCGCCGTATGAGCCGCCTGATCAGGTGGAGCTTCTCGCTCAAGAATTGTCACAAGAAAAGCTGGCACGCAAGCAGCTTGAAGAATTGAACAAAACATTAGGTAACGAGTTGTCAGATATAAAGCTATCATTACTTTCCTTGAAAGGAGATCTTGCCGAATGAATTATTGGGTGCTTGCCCTCTATTATGAGTGGGCGACAGCAGATATGGTGAAGCAGGCCTTAGCATATCAAGACTGTTCAATTGAGGATCTGGCAGAGGGTGTGAACAAAAAGCTGATCACAGCTGACCAGTATAAAGAAATTACCGGTAAAGCCATGTAGTAAGGCTTTTTTATTTTGCCTGTTTTTAGATCAAAGGAGGATGAAGATGGTGAAGTATCAATATGAATTTCCTCTCGATAAGGCTGGAAAAGCCGGCGCTGTAAAGCCCTATCGAGGAGGAAAAAATGATTTTGTGACACCTGTTTCGAATTTGTCAGGCGTAGCGGAGATTTTGACAAATGCTGCTTTAAAGGCTACTGAGGCATACAGTCAGCTCGGGCAGGACAGGCTTGGCGCAGTTCTGATTTCGAAAGTGAAGGGCTGGGCGTATGCAGATCGTGAAGGTACGCTCTTTATAGAAGAAAGTGACAATAACAATGTTTGGACAACGACAGCAGCAGTTAATGTCGCAGCAGGTGTCCTGACAGCGACGGACTGGGTATATCTTTCTAAACGCTATTACCGTTTCCGCTATGTGAACGGGAATCTTCAGCAATCTGAGTTTGTATTATACCAATCAGTCGGTGCGGGTGAGATGGATGTGCGTGTCAATGGAAAAACGCCTTTACAGATTGACTTTGCGGAGAATCAAACACACGATGGACGGCTGAAAGTCGAGGCTCGCAAAACATTTGACTTTGTCTTTCATGAAAATGCAGAGTCCGCCGGTGAGGGGGCTGCTTTACCTGTTGACGGTGCCGCGCATTTACTCGTTGAAGTCTACGGCACAGCAGAAATGAGCGAAGTCAAATTTTGGGGCAAATCGGTGTCAGGGCAGAAACTGCCGATCAGAGGCGTGAAAACTGATGATGCCATCTCTGCTTTGAGTACATTAGGAAAAGCTGAGGCATGGGCCTTCGATATTAAAGGGTTTAAGGAGCTCATCATGGAGATCGTCAGTATCACCGGCGGTACTCTCTCGGTAAAAGGGACCGCTGTTTCATAACAGTTTTGGCTCTCGGAAGGGAGGTGATCTGCATGTGAAGGAGGAGTGAATAATGCAGCAAGAGGCAGATGTGAATGTGTTTCAGCAGGACTTAGCAGACATAAAAGGCGAGCACAAAGCACTTGAGCAGAGGGTTTCCGCATTAGAACGCGTGTCTGACCGTCAAGACCAGCAAATCATGACGCTGAACGAAAAATTAAACAAAATTGAAGAAAACACCACGTGGATTAAACGCACCATCACAGGTGCCATCATTACAGCAGTGTCTACAGGCATCATTGGCGGAGCCATCGCCATTATGTACAGCCTGCTGCAGCATTAAAGGGGGATTTTCATGAACACGTTTGACAAGGGCACGGTCATCAGGACGGTGCTTCTTTTAATTGCTTTAATCAACCAGACCATGCTGATGCTCGGCAAATCACCATTGGACATTCAGGAGGAGCAGGTCAATCAGCTCGCTGACGCTCTTTATTCAGCCGGTTCCATCGCATTTACAATTGGAACGACACTTGCCGCTTGGTTTAAAAACAACTATGTAACAGAAAAAGGAAAAAAACAGCGCGACTTGTTAAGGGACAATAATCTGACGAAATAAGGAGAGATGAAAATGGTTAACATTATTCAAGACTTTATTCCGGTTGGCGCAAATAACCGTCCAGGCTACGCAATGACGCCGCTTTACATTACGGTGCACAACACAGCGAATACCGCAGTAGGAGCAGATGCTGCAGCGCATGCCCGCTATTTGAAAAATCCTGATACGACGACAAGCTGGCATTTTACAGTTGATGATACAGAAATTTATCAGCATCTGCCTTTAAATGAAAACGGCTGGCATGCGGGAGACGGAAATGGCAGCGGCAACCGGGCTTCTATTGGAATTGAAATTTGCGAAAATGCCGATGGCGATTTTGCAAAAGCAACAGCAAATGCCCAGTGGCTCATCAAAACATTAATGGCTGAACATAATATCAGTCTCGCCAATGTCGTCCCTCATAAGTATTGGTCAGGGAAGGAATGTCCGCGAAAATTGTTAGATACGTGGGATTCGTTCAAAGCAGGAATTGGGGGAGGCGGCAGCCAAACTTACGTCGTGAAACAGGGCGACACACTTACATCTATAGCGAGAGCATTTGGTGTTACGGTTGCTCAGCTGCAAGAGTGGAACAATATCGAAGACCCGAATCTTATTCGCGTTGGTCAAGTATTAATTGTAAGTGCTCCATCGTCCGCTGAAGAACCCGAGCTCTATCCGCTCCCTGATGGTATCATTCAATTGACAACACCATATACCTCAGGAGAACACGTCTTTCAGGTGCAACGAGCACTTGCGGCTCTGTATTTTTACCCTGATAAAGGCGCTGTTAACAACGGAATTGACGGCGTTTACGGACCGAAAACAGCTGACGCAGTTGCCCGTTTTCAGTCTGTTAACGGTCTAACTGCTGACGGTATCTACGGGCCTGCGACGAAAGCGAAGATCGCAGCGCAATTAAGCTGATCAAAGACCATAAAAATCCCGGAGCTGCTCCGGGATTTATTTTTTCTTCTTCAACTTTTTAATAATTCCAGCACTGCGCTCCCTCACCCGAAGCGAGTACCCGGAAAGCCCAAACCTTCCGTAATCAACAAACTTCACACGCCTCACCAATTTTTTCACTGTATCACCTGACATTATCCTCTGTTTGTATTTATTATATGTCACCCTTTAAGAAAAGGAATAAGGACAAGAGCTGTTTTCCCTTGTCCTTTTAGTGTGATCATGCTTTTTTTCGTTTATACTCGTCAATCAGCCGTTCGTTTTCTTTGAAGATTCTTGCTGTATGCGGACTGACTTGATAGCTTGCGACACTGGTGGTTGAACGTTTTTTCAGGATTTTAAACGGCTTCGCCGCTCTGGGCTCGCATCTGTTTTGAAACGCACGTTCCATTATCCTTCACCTTCCTCCTCAATTGGCAGCACCAAATCATATATGCTCGTTAATGACGTAAATAGCAAATAATCAAATTCCGTGACAATGCTGTCAGACGTCAGCTTGATGACATAGTTCTGTGTCTCGATGGTAAAAGGGATGAGAACCACTTTTCCGTATTGGTCGTAATAAACATCCTTTCGATCGAGCCGTGTTTGTACATCTGCCGGATCATCCATATGCTCGGTTAACCGGTCTTTATCAGCCTGTGTCGAATAGTGGCAAAGAGAAGCCGTTAAGTTCATTTTATCAGCATAGGTTTTCAGCAGCTTATCAATACCTTCAGCATAAGCATCTATACTTCCATAATAAACATGGATCGGTTCGTTTTTCAATAGGTATTGGTATGTTTTCAGCCGATTGAGGTACATGTGGAGCATTTCGTTGTTTTCTTCAAGAATTTCTCTTGTGTCTGTTTCAAGCTCGCTGCCGGCCAGTTTTTTGACGTATGCACTTAAGAAGATAAAAGCATCAATCAAAGCAAAACTGACTGCGACAATGAGATACCGTTCCCAGTGGGTAAATAGGGAAGTGGGCTCATATGTCCAGTATACCATAGCGCCCAGAACAAACAGCAAATACCAAGTTTTCCGGATGGCGAACATTTTTTCTTTGACCTTCGCTTCGAAACGCCACGTGGCATACACGTATAACCCCAGTCCGGCCACGATGCACCAGACCATGATCTGAAAGAATAAAACCATATTCGAATCCCTCACATCTGAAATAGGTTCTGCTTATTGTATTCGAGAGATCCGGATGGTTTTCCTGTTCCATCAAAAAAACCGCTCCTTTGACAGAAGCGGTGTGACATTAAAATATCATATTTAAAATAAAGTAGGCGATGGCACCAAGTGTCGCTGAAATCGGAAGCGTGATGACCCATGTAATGAGCATTCGCTTGGCCGTACCCCAGTTTACGCCTTTTACCCGGTGTGACGCACCGACGCCAAGAATTGATGAAGAAATGACGTGGGTTGTACTGACCGGCAAATGAATAAACGTGGCGCCGAAAATAATGGCTGCTCCGGTTAAGTCAGCGGAAACACCGTTTACCGGACGGATTTTCATGATCTTTCCGCCAACGGTTTTGATGATTTTCCAGCCGCCGATTGATGTTCCGAGACCCATGGCTGTCGCGCAGGCGAATTGCACCCAGGTAGGAATATCATTAGCAGAAGTATGTAAATTCGCTGTGATGAGAGCCATTGTGATAATTCCCATTGCTTTTTGCGCATCGTTTGTTCCGTGTGTATACGATTGCAGGGCAGCTGTTACAATCTGCACTCTGCGGAATTGCTTATTCGTTTTCGCCAAGTTGCTGTCTTTGAAAATCAGCTTAACGATGCTATAAAGAATAAAACCAAGGACAAAGGCAATAATTGGTGATAGAATCAGTGCTTCAATGATTTTAATGAAGCCCTTATAGTTTAACGCTGCAAATCCGGCTGCCGCAATGGCTGCACCGGCAATAGCGCCGATGATGGCATGGGATGAGCTGCTTGGGATACCGTAGTACCATGTGATAAGGTTCCAGGCAATTGCAGCGAGTAGCGCAGCCAAAATGACAACAGAGCCATTTTCCAGCGTATAAGGATCTACGATGTCTTTCGTAATGGTTTTGGCAACACCTGTAAACGTCATTGCTCCGACAAAGTTCATCACAGCAGCCAATATAATGGCATGGCGTGGTTTTAACGCTTTTGTTGATACCGAAGTCGCAATTGCGTTTGCCGTATCATGAAACCCGTTGATGAAATCAAACGCCAGAGCACAAATGACTATTAGTATCGTTAATATTAATAGAATATCCATTTTTACCCCTCGTTACGCGTTTTTCATAATGATGGTTTCAAGATTATTGGCAACACTTTGACAAGAGTCGGCGATTTCTTCAAGCGTTTCGTATATTTCACGATATTGAATGACTTTGATTGGATCTGTTTCATTTCCGAAAAGATTCTTTAATGATTTTCTGTGCAAGTTGTCACAACTGTGCTCATACTCTTTAATTTTGATTGCGTGAGGCTGAATATCCTTTAAGCGATTTTCTGCCAGCAGCTCGATCGTAATCAAAATCTCTTTCGCACATTCTCTGATATATCCGCTGAATTTATCAATATGCTCGTCTGATGAAGTAATTGAGAAAATCTCCATCATGGCAGAGAAATGTTCGATTCCGTCAAGCACATCATCCAAGCTGTTTGTCAGCTGAAGGATATCTTCGCGCTCAATAGGAGTGATGAACGCTTTGTTAAGCTCTTTAATCATGACATGAACATGATTGTCACCTTTTGTTTCATATTCCTTTAACGTATCTGCAAATTCTTTAAGAGTCGTTTGGTTAGTGACCTTAAAATTCACAAAATATTCTGCAGTTTCGTCTATGTTCTTTGCAATTTCTGTTAAAAGGAGTGAGAACTTATCTTTTTTTCTTCTTATCATTAAAAACCCTCCATAGTTTGAATGAACAATGCACACATCAAATTATTATATAGCCTTTTGTCGAAAAAAAACAGGTAAAGTCGAAAAAAACGTATCTTGACTTTTTTGATAAATCGTGTCTCCTTATTTTGACCTACTTCGCTTTAAAAAAACGACCCAAGTTTGCAAAAACTTTCTGCTTAACGTAAAAAGTATATCAAAAGTTGTGTTTTTCCTGTCAACTTTTATCTTCTGTTTCACCAAAAAACGGTTCCCTAAACAAGGGAACCGTTTTATCAGCTTGCTTTTCGTTTTTTCATCCCGTAATAAACAGGCAGTCCGGCAAGGCCGATGAGGATGGATAATCCGCAGCTCATTGTATCTGTAATGAGTGTGCTGCCTAACACAAAGAAGGAGCCCGCGATTGCCAGAATTGGCATAAATGGATAAAGCGGAACACTGTAGGCGCGCTTTTTTCCCTTTGCTCGCTTGCGGAGAATAAACACTGCAAAAAAGGCCATCACATAAAAAATGTAGATCATGAAAATGGAGATTTCTGAGAGCTTATCAGGGTTGCTGATCAGCATCATAATCAAAGCCAAAGCAATTTGAAAAGAAATCGCAATCCATGGTGTGCGGAACGACGGGTGTACATGTGACAGTTTTTCAGCAAATGGAAGCTGTTTGCGTTCCGCCATTGCAAATGAAACACGCGGGAAAGAAAGCACCTTTCCATTTAAGCACCCAAAGATGCTGACGATAATCCCTACACTGATCAGCTTTCCGCCAATTGAACCGAACAGCATGGTTGCAACGGTGCTTGTCGCATTTTCACCAAGCGTGACAATTTCGTTCGCTGACAGGATGTGAAGCAATGCAAAATTAATGAAAATATAGATCGCCGTTACAATTAATAATCCGCCCGTCATAGCGCGTGGCAGCAGCTTTTCGGGATTTTTCATTTCTCCGCCGAGAGCGGCAAGGAGAATCCATCCGTCATAAGCAAACAACGTAGCTAAAATAGCCGCCCCGAAGTTCATATCAGAAATGCTTTCGTTTACTGCTGTGAAGATGTGCTGATCGCCTTTCCAAAGGCCAAAGACGATGATGCAGGCAATCGGAATCAGTTTTCCGATCGTTGTCAGCGTTTGGACAAAACCGCCGTATTTTGTACCGATAATATTAATGACGCATAAAAAGAGAACTGCTATAATTCCAATGACTTTTGATAGTCCAGATCCCCAGCCGAAAAGATTCGCCATTAAAGATCCAAAATATAAACCCAGCGCGCCAATAATCGCCGGGCCGTAAATGATAATCTGCACCCAGCCGCACAAAAATCCCCAAAACTCGCCGTACACTTCTTCAAGGTACGTATAAAGCCCGCCGGTTTTTGGAATCTGCGTTCCGATTTCCGCGATTGTCAAACCGCCCGCCAGTGTTAAAATACCGCCTAACAGCCAGGCGAAAAGCGCCATTTTTGAATCACCTGAATAAGCAAGCACAGCGCCGGGCTTCATAAAAACACCAGAACCGATAATGGTTCCGATGACAAGAGTAAGGGCAAACAAGAGGCCTATCTCTTTTTTCAAACCGTTGTCTTCAGTATGCATGTCCTTAACCTCCTATGATGTTGAAGCTTCATGTTGAAGAATCTATTTTTTCATATTGTAAACCCTATTTTAGAAAAGTGAAATAAAATAAATTTTCTGATTTTCGAAATTTGCTTTGTGTACAGCAGATAAAACTGTAGAAATACCTGTTTTAATGGTCTATAAACGAATAAAATTCATAATTTTTATTTACAAAGTTCGTGTTTTCTGTATTAGGATTTTAGCCGGTACAGAGGGGAGATGAGAATTCAGAAAATGAACGAACCTTCGGTGAAGCTGATATGTTGACTTTCTCATGCGAATAAAATACTTTGTTATTAGAACAATAAATATACAATTATGATATGATATCTCGAAATCGAGATAAAATAACCCGGAGGGACAGCATATGAAAGTTAACGGCATTCACCACGTATCGGCATTAACGGCCGACGCACAAAAAAACTTGGATTTCTATAAGAAAGTATTAGGATTAAAGCTCGTCAAAAAATCCGTCAATCAGGATGAACCGACAATGTACCATCTGTTCTACGGAGATGAAGTGGCAAACCCGGGAACTGAGCTGACGTTTTTCGAGATTCCCCGCATTGCACCGTTTCATGCGGGAACAAACAGTATTTCTTCTATTGGATTGCGCGTTCCAGGCACAGAAGCCCTGCATTACTGGAAAGAACGTTTTGAAGAGCAGCAAGTAACGCACAGCGGCATCTCCAAAAGAGCCGGACGTGACATATTGGCATTTCAAGATCATGAGGGGCAGCGACTTGTGCTGACTGCTGATGAGGAAGGAAAAGGATATGGCCTGCCTGTTAAACAGAGCGGCATTCCGGAAGAATTTTCGTTTCGCGGGTTAGGGCCGGTTGAACTGACTGTGCCATATGCTGAACCAACTTTACACGTATTGACGAATATTCTTGGATTTACAGAAATCAGCCGTGAACCAGTCGAAGGGCAAGGAACCGCCGTTATTCTGGAATCAGGAGAAGGCGGTGCTGCAACGGAAATCCATTTAATAGAAAGAAACGATCTTCCGCGAGAGCGTCAAGGCAAAGGGAGTGTTCACCACGTCGCATTTCGGGTAAGAGATGAAGAAGAACTTGCCGGGTGGCACCGGATCATCAGCCGCGAAGGCTTTAGCAATTCAGGCATAGTTGAGCGCTACTATTTCAAGGCGCTGTATTTCAGAGAACCGAACGGCATTTTGTTCGAGTTATCAACAGACGGACCGGGCTTTATGGTAGATGAAAATCTTGATGAGCTTGGCCAAACGATTGCTCTTCCGCCATATCTAGAGCATCGAAGAGCAGAAATTGAAGCAAAATTGAAACCGATCCAATAAATTGTGATTCTTTTGCCTTCCGGCGCCGCCGGAGGGCTTTTTTTATTACCATAATTAATTTTGACCTAAACAGCATGCCTTATTAGGGAGGAAATATCAGATGCTGATTGGGAGAAATGGCTTAAAACCCTTTGCAAATATGGGTGATTGGTATGGAATGGCCTCGGCAAAAATATTGTCTTTGTTTATTAATAGTTTATTCATATTTGCTTGTTACACTATTTCAAAGTTAGACAAAAAGGAGTGAAAAATAAGTGGAAAAGAAAAAACGCGAGCTGGATATCGTCCTCCTCCTCATTTTGCTCGCATCTGCATTCTTAAATATCTATAACATCTGGAATGATGATACGGTGAATCCTTATTACACCGCTGCAGTCACAAGTATGATGCAAAGCTTTCATAATTTTTTCTATGCCTCATTCGACGCGGCGGGGTTTATAACGGTTGATAAACCGCCCATTACGTTCCAGATACAAACCATCAGCGCACTTATATTCGGTATGCACGGCTGGAGCGTCATCCTGCCTCAGGCACTTGCTGGTGTAGGTTCTGTCCTTTTAATGTATCTGTTAATAAAACCGACATTCGGTAAGACAGCAGCAAGAATTGCCTCTTTCATCATGGCATGTACACCGATTGCTGTAGCTGTAGCACGTACAAACAATGTTGATGCATTACTGGTATTTTTCTTATTGCTTGCTACATGGCTTCTCTTTAAAGCGATCAGAAAAGGAAAGCTGATCTGGCTGTTAGCAGCATTTTTCGTTGTTGGAGTAGGTTTTAATACAAAAATGCTGCAGGCTTACATGATTTTACCGGCTTTCTTATTGTTCTATCTGATTGCGGCAAACGCCACAATCAAGAAAAAAATCGTTTCATTGGTAAGTGCGTTAGCCGTATTAGCAGCCGTTTCGTTATCGTGGCCGCTCATTGTTGACAATATCCCTGCAAGCAAGCGGCCTTATATTGGAAGCAGCCAAACCAACTCTGTTTTGGAATTGGCTTTCGGATATAACGGGATTCAGCGGCTGACAGGCCAAAATTCAGGCGGCGGCCAGGGTGTGCCAAACAAAGACGCTTCAAAAGAAATGTCTTCTTCTGATAACACTCAAGCACCGCCTAATCAGTCATCAAGCAGCAGCTCATCAAATGATGACAAAGCTTCAAATGGCAATATGGCGGCGCCTCCATCCAATGGCCAAATGCCAAGCGGCGGTCAAGGAGGCCCTCCAAGCGGCGGAGATGGCGGCCAAGGCGGACCTGGCGGAGACGGAGGGAAAGGCGGTACAGGAACCGGTTCTAAAATGCAATCAGGTTCAGGGATGTTTGGAACGGGAACACCTGGTCCACTGCGGCTTTTCCAAACAGAGTTATCTGATCAAATCAGCTGGCTTCTGCCATTTGCGATATTTGGAATCGCTGGCTTACTGATCGCAGGCGCGAGAGAAAGAAGAAGATTATCTGTAGAGCAGAAGGAAACGGTGTTCTGGGTTGCGTGGCTTGTACCGATTGCCGGATTCTTCAGTGTCGCAGAATTTTTCCATCATTATTATCTCATCATGCTGGCACCGCCGATTGCGGCTCTTGTCGGTGCGGGATGGGTTGCCCTTGTTCATCTGTATCGCAATCAGACAGGCTGGAAAGCATGGCTTTTGCCGGGAGCAATTATTGCGACAACTGGATTTGAATTGTTTATTCTCAGAAACTACAACGATCAAATCGGTGCAGGCTGGAGCATCGGTGTAGGTATTATCGGCGCGTTGTCAGCGATTGCTTTGCTGCTGTTTAAACAGCGCCAAAAACCGTTCAGTTATTATGTTTCACTTGCAGCTCTCCTCGCATTGCTGGTGATGCCAGTTTATTGGGCAAGTACGCCACTTCTGTACGGAGGCAACAGCTCACTGCCTGAAACAGGCCCTCAGCTCGCATCAATGGGCGGAAAAGGCATGGGAATGTCTGATGCGACTGTAAATGAAAAACTGATCAAATATCTAGAGGAGAATAACTCCGGAGCTGAATACCTATTTGCCACAACCGATTCGAACACAGCGGCACCATATATCATTAAAACGAAAAAAGCTGTCATGGCTATTGGCGGATACAGCGGTTCTGACCCGGCGATCACACTGACTCAATTCAAAAAACTTGTAAAAGAAGGAAAAGTGAAATACTTCTTGGCTTCTGGAATGGGAAGAGGCGGAAACAATGACATTGTTGAATGGGTTGAGAAAAATGGAAAAGAAGTAGCATCAGAAAAATGGCAATCAAGTTCTGATCAAAAAACAGAAAATACTGATTCGGCTGATACATCAAGCAGCAAGGCTTCAGGTGAAAACGTCAAAATGGGCGGACCTGGCGGAATGAATCAGTCAGCAACATTATACGAACTACATGCTGATGAATAGGAGGCAAAAACATGAGCAGACATATTCAATATTCAATTGTTGTACCTGTGTATAATGAAGAGCTTGTCATTCATGAAACCTATCAGCGCTTAAAAGAGGTCATGGATCAAACGAAGGAAAACTACGAGCTGCTTTTTGTCAACGATGGCAGCAAAGACCGCAGTATTGAGATTTTAAGAGAGCACAGCCTGATCGATCCGAGAGTGAAAATTATTGATTTTTCAAGGAATTTTGGACACCAGATCGCCATTACGGCGGGTATGGATTATGCACAGGGGAATGCAATCGTCGTCATTGACGCCGATTTGCAGGACCCTCCTGAACTGATTTTAGATATGATTGAAAAGTGGAAGGAAGGCTATGAGGTCGTGTACGCCGTGCGGACTAAACGAAAAGGGGAAACCTTTTTCAAAAAACAAACCGCGGCTATGTTTTACCGGCTTCTCAGCGGTATGACAGATATTGATATCCCGATTGATACGGGGGATTTTCGTCTCATGGACAGAAAAGTCTGTGATGAAATGAAGAGATTAAAAGAAAAAAATCCATTTGTCAGAGGGCTAGTCAGCTGGGTGGGCTTTAAACAGACAGCGGTCGAGTATGTACGTGATGAAAGGCTTGCCGGAGAAACAAAGTACCCGCTCAAGAAAATGCTGAAGCTGTCAATGGACGGCATCACGACATTTTCACATAAACCGCTGAAGCTGGCAAGCTATGCGGGGATTTTAATGTCAGGTGCTGGATTTCTGTATATGTTTATCGTGCTGTATCTGAAGCTATTCACAGACAGCACGATTACCGGCTGGTCATCACTTATTGTGATCCAGCTCCTGTTCAGCGGCATTGTCCTTCTGATTTTGGGCGTGATCGGCGAATATATCGGCAGAATCTACGATGAAGCCAAAGACAGGCCGCTTTACATCGTCCAAAAATCGTATGGAATTGAAAATAAAAGACTCTATAGAGACCAGCATATGTCATAACCTCAAACCCCCTGTCCGTAATGGACAGGGGGTTTTTATGCTCTGAGCCCGATCTAAAGCAAAAGATGCTGATAGATATATGGAAATTGGGTAAAGAAGAGATTGTGAGCTTGTACTGCGGTTCAGTCATGCCGAAATAAAAACAGCAAAACTTAAAGATTTCGTCATCGGCTTTGCTGCATGTCAGCTGTTATATTGGGGGGCTTTTAAGAAACGCATGATTAGAGCCGTACCAGTTATGTTTAATAGAATACTGGTACCCAATACAATTCCCCACGTCAACGTCGATTCAGAGAGAAGAAAGCTCAGTAAAAGAAAAGCCAATCCTGCGCAGATCATACTCAGTCCCACGGTTTTCATGTTCATGCCTCCTAGCAAACGATGTTTCTAGCATCTGATGTGAATGATGTCAATCTGTATGATATACGGATATCTCGTCAGAAAGTTTCATAGAACAATTAGGTCTTTTATCTAATAAAAAGCCTCAGACCGCTTTTGCGGCCTGAGGCATTATGTTTTACGAAGTTTTCTCTTCTTTTTGATCAAGTTTAATTTTTTTCGTCATTTCTTTGCCGTTTCGGAGAATTTTCACTTCAACGGTATCACCGATCTTTGCGTCTTTATATAAGATATTGCGCAATTCACTGCCTGTATCAATTTCTTTACCTTTTAGGCCGATGATAATATCCTCCGCTTTTAATCCGGCCTTTTCAGCAGGAGAGCCTGAAGCGACCTCACGGATGTAAACACCTTTATTCAGCTGGCTGCCGAACAGGCCGAGTGTGCCTTCTTGGTAATTTTGCGGCACTTGTTCCAGATCAAGCATGCTGACACCGATATATGGACGTTCAATTTGTCCTTTAGAGAGCAGTTCTTCAGCAATCGGTTTTACGTCATTGCTTGGAATGGCAAATCCGATGCCCTCAACATCATCCTCACTGATTTTCATACTGTTAATGCCGACGATTTTGCCGTCTGTATTTAACAAAGGACCGCCGCTGTTACCTGGATTAATTGCTGCGTCTGTCTGAATGACGTTAATGCTCGTTTCGCCGGCTGATGTAGACATTGAAACCGTTCTGTCCACGCCGCTTACAATTCCTTGTGTTACTGTGCGGGACAGATCTTTTCCAAGCGGATCCCCAATCGCAATAACGGTCTCGCCTGTTCTGAGATCAGATGAATCACCGAAGTTTGCCACTTTTGTGACGTGGTCATCACTGATTTGGAGGACGGCTAAATCAGTTAACGAGTCACTGCCTACCAGCTTTGCAGTAACCTCAGTGCCATCATATAAAGATACCTTCAGTGATGATGCCCCTTCTACGACGTGGTTATTTGTAATGATATAAGCCTTGCCATTCTCTTTTTTGAAAATGACACCTGACCCTGAACCGCTTTCTGTATCTTTACTGGAATCAGAAGAACTAGAGCCGAACAAAGAGCTGTTTGATTGTGCCTGAAGATTTGTAATACCGACAATCGCTGGTGAAAGGTCTTCTACCATATCTGAGATTTTAGAAGAGTCCTCGCTCTTGAATGCAGATGAGCTGCTTGAGCTTGATGAGCTTTTTTTAGATTCAGAGGAGGTGCTTGTTGCTGTAACAGATTGCGTTTGCTGCTGGCTGGATGATTGTTTTGCAGTGTCCTGAGAATCATGGTCGCCAAGCGGTGTAAACGTGTAAATGCCAAGGGCAAGACTGCCGCCGATCACTCCGCCAAGCAACGGTCTGAACCATCCGAATCCTCGTTTTTTCTTCTCCTGATCATGAATGACATTGCGGGCCGAGTAGGAGGCGCTCTGATCGTTCTCTTTCGTTAAAAAGACCTCATTCTCATTACCTTTCGTTCTGTTTTCATCACGATAGTTATCCATCATGTTCACTCCGTTTCTCTATTTTCACATGTCTATTTATATTGATAGGTTTATGACTTGAGTTTATCATAAACAAAAACTGTGGGATAAAAATGAAAAGATTATGGGAAATTGTGAAAAAGTGCGGAAAACGGTACACTTCATATTGTATATGAAAGGACTGAGTCGATGGAACAGATTGGATTGATTGGATATGGCAGCATGGCGGATATGATTGCCAGACAGCTGTTGAAACATGAACAAATAAAAGAGAATGAGCTATTTATTGAGACGAGAACGAAGGGGGAGCGGCTGCGGGCACTCATGTCAGATTATCCAAACGTATCGGCTGATCCGTTGGAGAATTGGGCAAATACGTGCCAATTGATTTTGATATGCGTCCCGCCGCTCCATGTCATCGAAACAATGCGCCGTCTGCACCCGTATGTGAACAGAAATACTCACATCGTATCCATAGCTGCCGGTGTGCCGCTGCGTCTTTTGGAGGCAGAAACAGAAGCCGGTATCTCACGTGTTATTCCTGCCATTACGTCCGAAGCAGAAGCTGGCATCTCACTTGTCGTTCACAGTGAAGCACTGGCTGCAGAGAAAAAAGAACGTCTGAATGAATTGTTATCGGTTTTCAGCCGTGTACGAGAAATCAAAGAATCGAATTTAGATGCGGCCAGCAATTTAACGAGCTCGGCACCGGGGTTCATAGCTGCAATCTTTGAAGAGCTGGCACTGTCTGCCGTCAGAAACAGCAGCCTGTCCAAAGAAGAAGCCTTTGATTTTCTGATTCATTCGCTATACGGAACTGGCAAGGTGCTGATCGAAAAAAATATGTCTTTCGAGGAGACGCTGGAACGTGTCGCAACCAAAGGCGGAATAACGGGAGAGGGAGCTGAGGTGATACGCGCCTCTGTGCCGGACGTTTTTGATGAGGTGTTTGAAAGAACCCTGAAAAAATATGAACTGCTTACAGAACAGGTTGGTAAACAGACATGAATCCTTGAAAGAGGATTCTTTTTTTATCACTGAATGATTGAGATTTTTCCCAGTTATATTGCATTTTTCCTCTTTTTTTAATATAATCTGTTAGAATATTCATAATTTAGTAAAAAAGGAGGAGCGTTATGAAATTGTACATGTCAGTAGATATGGAAGGTATTTCGGGTCTTCCGGACGATACCTTTGTGGATTCCGGCAAGCGGAATTATGAACGCGGACGGCTTATCATGACTGAAGAAGCAAACTACTGTATTGCTGAAGCGTTTAACAGCGGGTGTACCGAGGTGCTGGTCAATGACAGTCATTCGAAGATGAATAATCTGATGGTTGAAAAGCTTCACCCTGAAGCAGACTTGATTTCTGGTGACGTCAAACCATTTTCAATGGTGGAGGGACTGGATGATACGTTTACAGGCGCTTTGTTTCTCGGTTATCATGCGAGAGCCTCGACTCCCGGTGTCATGTCACACAGCATGATTTTCGGCGTCCGTCATTTTTACATAAACGATCGGCCTGTCGGTGAGCTTGGATTAAATGCATACGTTGCCGGTTATTATGGTGTCCCGGTATTAATGGTAGCCGGGGATGACCGGGCGGCAAAGGAAGCGGAAGAGCTTATCCCGAACGTGACAACAGCCGCAGTCAAACAAACCATTTCAAGATCCGCAGTGAAGTGCTTGTCGCCTGCGAAAGCCGGACGGCTGTTGACAGAAAAAACTGCGTTTGCCCTGCAAAACAAGGACAAAGTCAAGCCGCTCACACCGCCTGACAGGCCGGTTCTGAGCATTGAATTCGCCAATTATGGCCAAGCAGAATGGGCGAATCTGATGCCGGGAACGGAAATCAAGACGGGAACTACAACCGTTCAATTTCAGGCGAAGGACATGCTTGAAGCCTATCAGGCGATGCTTGTCATGACTGAGCTTGCGATGCGGACATCATTCTGCTAAAGGGGTGTTTTAGGCTTTGGCGCGATACATGATAAAGCGTTTTTGGGCAATGGCAGCTACGATTTTGGTGATTACCACCCTGACTTTTGTTCTCATGAAGGTCATTCCCGGATCTCCTTTTAACGAGGAGAGAGGCACAAATGAAGCCGTTCAAAAAAATCTCGAAGCCTACTATCACTTAGACGATCCTCTCATTTTCCAATACATTTTCTACTTAAAATCCATCATTACATTCGATTTCGGACCTTCAATTAAAAAACCGTCGGACAGTGTAAATGATATGCTGGAACGCGGATTTCCCGTTTCCTTTGAGCTTGGGATGACAGCGATTGTCATTGCTGTGATTTCTGGGCTGGTGCTGGGCGTAATTGCTGCACTCCGCCGCAATGGCTTTTTGGACTACGCCGCGATGAGTCTTGCAGTACTTGGCATCTCCATCCCGAATTTTATTCTGGCAACATTGCTCATTCAGCAATTTGCTGTCAATCTCAAACTATTTCCTGCTGCGACATGGACGAGCCCGATTCATATGGTGCTTCCGACCGCAGCGCTTGCTGTAGGGCCAATGGCGATCATTGCCAGGCTGACACGGTCGAGCATGGTCGAAGTTCTGACACAGGATTATATCCGCACAGCAAAAGCAAAAGGGCTTTCTCCATTCAAAATTATCGTAAAACACGCACTCAGAAATGCACTCATGCCCGTCATTACCGTCCTGGGCACACTCGTCGCCAGCATCTTAACAGGAAGCTTTGTCATTGAAAAAATCTTTGCCATTCCGGGAATGGGAAAATATTTTGTTGAAAGCATTAATCAGCGGGACTATCCCGTGATTATGGGAACGACCGTTTTTTACAGCGTCATTCTGATTATCATGCTGTTTTTGGTCGATTTGGCCTACGGTCTCTTAGACCCGCGCATTAAACTGCATAAGAAAGGGTGAAGCGTGTGAATCTCCCTGTACAAACGGATGAACGCCAGCCAGAACAGCACAATCAGGTGCCTGATGAGTGGTTTGTCTCGAATCAGGAAAAAAATCGGGAAGCAGATTCGGTCAAGCGGCCGAGTTTGTCATACACGCAGGATGCCTGGAGGAGGCTGAAAAAAAATAAATTAGCGATGGCCGGACTCTTTATTCTTTTATTTCTTTTTGTCATGGCAGTTATCGGGCCCTTTTTATCGCCCCATAGTGTCGTACGCCAATCACTGACAGAACAAAATCTTCCGCCCTCAGCCGATCATTGGTTCGGCACCGATGAACTCGGCCGGGATGTGTTTACCCGAACATGGTATGGCGCGAGAATCTCGTTGTTTGTCGGCGTGATGGCAGCACTGATTGATTTTTTGATTGGTGTCATTTACGGAGGCGTTGCCGGCTATAAAGGCGGCAGGATTGACAGCATTATGATGAGGATTATCGAAGTGCTGTACGGACTGCCGTACCTGCTTGTTGTCATTTTGCTGATGGTGCTCATGGGACCGGGACTGGGCACGATTATTGTGGCGCTGACTGTGACCGGATGGGTCGGCATGGCGAGAATTGTAAGAGGCCAGGTGCTTCAGATTAAAAATTATGAATATGTACTCGCCTCGAAAACCTTTGGCGCGAAAACCTTTCGCATCATCCGGAAGAATTTGCTGCCGAATACTATGGGAGCGATCATCGTACAAATGACATTAACCGTACCTGCCGCCATATTCGCAGAATCATTTTTAAGCTTTCTCGGCCTCGGCATACAGGCTCCGTTTGCAAGTTGGGGCGTGATGGCGAATGACGGCCTGCCCACGATTTTATCTGGGCATTGGTGGCGCCTGTTTTTTCCGGCCTTTTTCATATCTCTGACGATGTACGCGTTTAATGTGCTGGGGGACGGATTGCAGGATGCGCTTGACCCTAAGCTGAGGAGGTAGCTGTATGGAAAAAGTTCTGTCAGTCCAAAATCTGCACGTGTCTTTTACGACTTACGGCGGGACGGTTCAGGCGGTCAGAGGGGTGAGCTTTGATTTGTATAAAGGAGAAACCTTTGCGATCGTCGGCGAATCCGGCTGCGGCAAAAGCGTTACCTCCCAAAGCATCATGGGCCTGCTTCCGCCTTATTCGGCGAAGGTGACAGACGGCAGCATTCTATTTAAAAACAAAGACCTTTGCCGTCTCTCTGACAAAGAAATGAGAGGTATAAGGGGAGCCGACATTTCTATGATTTTTCAAGACCCGATGACGGCGTTAAACCCTACGCTGACTGTCGGCGACCAGCTGGGGGAAGCGCTATTGCGCCACAAAAAAATGAGCAAAAAAGCGGCACGGAAAGAGGTGCTTTCCATGCTGTCATTGGTTGGTATTCCAGATCCCGAAGAGCGCCTAAAGCAATATCCCCACCAATTCAGCGGCGGCATGAGACAGCGGATTGTCATTGCGATGGCGCTGATTTGCGAGCCTGACATCTTAATTGCGGATGAACCGACCACCGCCCTGGATGTAACCATTCAGGCACAGATTTTAGAGCTGTTTAAAGAGATTCAGAGAAAAACGAATGTGTCCGTCATTCTGATTACACATGATTTAGGGGTCGTTGCCCAGGTAGCTGACAGAGTCGCAGTCATGTATGCCGGGAAAATGGCGGAAATCGGCACGAGAAAAGATATTTTTTATCAGCCGCAGCACCCTTATACAAAAGGCCTGCTGGGTTCTGTCCCGCGGCTGGATTTAGATGGCGCTGAGCTGATCCCAATCGACGGAACGCCGCCGGATTTATTTTCGCCTCCGCCGGGCTGCCCGTTTGCCGCCCGCTGTCCGAACAGGATGGTTGTGTGTGACAGGGTGTACCCGGGCCAGACGATCAGATCTGACTCGCACACCGTCAACTGCTGGCTGCAGGATCAACGAGCAGAGCATGCGGTGCTGTCAGGAGATGCGAAGGATTGAACATGAAAAGGGGGAAGAGGATGAAACGAGTGAAAAAGCTATGGGGCATGAGTCTTGCATTAGGACTTTCGTTTGCGCTGATGGGGTGCACAGCAAATGAACAGGCCGGAAAAGAAGGCAGTCATGATAAGGCAAAAACCAGCGGAGAAAAGGTGCTGTATGTAAATAATGAAAATGAACCGACTTCATTCGATCCGCCGATCGGCTTTAATAATGTGTCATGGCAGCCGTTAAATAACATCATGGAGGGGCTGACGCGTCTTGGCAAAGATCATGAGCCTGAGCCGGCAATGGCGGAGAAGTGGTCTGTTTCGAAAGATAATAAAACTTACACATTTACGATTCGGGAAAATGCGAAATGGACAAACGGAGATCCTGTAACAGCCGGAGACTTCGAATACGCGTGGAAGCGGATGCTTGATCCGAAAAAAGGCGCTTCATCAGCATTCCTAGGTTATTTTATTGAAGGCGGCGAAGCATATAACAGCGGGAAAGGGAAAAAAGACGATGTGAAGGTGACGGCAAAGGATGATCGAACCCTTGAAGTTACACTGGAAGCACCGCAAAAATATTTTCTGAGCGTTGTGTCCAATCCTGCGTATTTTCCGGTAAATGAAAAGGTCGATAAAGACAATCCAAAGTGGTTTGCTGAGGCGGATACATTTGTCGGAAACGGCCCGTTTAAGCTGACGGAATGGAAGCATGATGACAGCATCACTATGGAGAAAAGCGACACGTATTGGGATAAAGATACCGTGAAGCTTGATAAGGTGAAATGGGCGATGGTCAGTGACAGAAATACAGATTATCAGATGTTTCAATCAGGGGAACTTGATACCGCTTATGTCCCTGCAGAGTTAAGCGACCAGCTGATGGATCAGGATAACGTCAATATTGTTGACCAGGCGGGTCTCTATTTCTATCGATTTAATGTCAACATGGAGCCGTTTCAAAATGAAAACATCAGAAAAGCCTTTGCGATGGCTGTGGATCAAGAGGAAATTGTAAAGTACGTCACGAAAAATAATGAAAAACCGGCGCGCGCCTTTGTATCGCCTGGATTTACGCAGCCTGACGGCAAAGATTTCCGTGAAGCAGGCGGAGACTTGATCAAGCCTAACGAAAGCAAAGCGAAGCAGCTGCTCGAAAAGGGCATGAAGGAAGAAAACTATAATAAGCTTCCTACGATCACGCTTACTTACAGTACAAAGCCGGAGCATAAAAAGATTGCCGAAGCTATTCAGCAAAAATTGAAAAATAGCCTTGGAGTCGATGTAAAGCTGGCCAATATGGAATGGAACGTATTTTTAGAGGATCAAAAAGCGCTGAAATTCCAATTCTCTCAAAGCTCATTTTTGCCTGATTATGCAGACCCTATCAGTTTTCTGGAAGCCTTTCAAACGGGTAATTCGATGAACCGCACAGGCTGGGCCAATAAAGAATACGATCAGCTGATCAAACAGGCGAAAAATGAAGCCGATGAAAAAACACGGTTCTCTCTTATGCATCAAGCTGAAGAGCTGCTCATCAATGAAGCGCCGATCATTCCGGTTTATTTTTATAATCAGGTTCACCTGCAAAATGAACAAGTAAAGGGAATTGTCCGTCACCCTGTCGGCTATATCGATTTAAAATGGGCAGATAAAAACTGATGGCGGTGATTGAGGAAATACTGCTTCTTTATGCGAAGGAGCGGTATTTTTTCTCTTTCTTGCACGTATACGTAGGGTGCAGAGCAAATGAAAGGAGTGTTTTCGTTGAATTACAAGCCGAAAGCGCTGAAAAAGGGTGATACAGTCGGAGTGATCGCGCCCGCAAGTCCGCCGGATCAAAAAAAGCTTGACACCGCGCTATTATTTTTAGAAGAGCTCGGTCTTCAGGTGAAGTTGGGCAAGGCGCTGAAAAACCAGCACGGCTATTTAGCGGGACAGGATGATGAGCGGCTGGCGGATCTCCATGAGATGTTCAGAGACGAGGAGGTAAAAGCAGTGTTGTGCGCATGCGGGGGTTTTGGGACAGGACGTATCGCCGCGGGCATTGATTTCAGCTTGATCCGCAAACACCCTAAAATCTTTTGGGGATACAGCGATATTACGTTTTTACATACTGCCATTCATCAAAACACAGGTCTTGTCACTTTCCATGGCCCGATGCTCAGCACGGATATTGGCCTTGACGACGTTCACCCGCTGACAAAAGCGTCATATAAGCAGCTCTTCCAGGAGACGGAATTCACCTATACAGAAGAGCTTTCTCCGCTGACCGCGCTTGTTCCTGGAAAAGCGGAAGGCGAGCTTGTCGGGGGAAATCTGTCTTTGCTGACGTCTACACTGGGCACGCCATTTGAAATTGATACGAGAGGAAAGCTTCTGTTTATTGAAGATATTGACGAGGAGCCTTATCAAATCGACCGAATGCTGAATCAGTTGAAAATGGCGGGGAAGCTGACGGAGGCGGCGGGAATTCTAGTTTGTGATTTTCACAATTGTGTCCCGGTGAAGCGAGAGAAGTCTCTCTCGCTTGAGCAGGTGCTGGAAGACTATATTATTTCTGCGGGCAGGCCTGCTCTGAGAGGATTTAAAATCGGCCACTGCTCGCCAAGTATTGCCGTTCCGATTGGTGCGAAAGCTGCTATGAATACAGCAGAAAAAACAGTCGTAATAGAGGCGGGCGTTTCAGAAGGGGCGCTGAAGACATGAAAATCATTCGAATCGAAACAAGCCGAATCGCTGTCCCGCTGACAAAGCCGTTTAAAACTGCGCTTCGCACTGTGTATACGGCTGAATCAGTCATAGTAAGGATTACTTATGACAGCGGTGCAGTCGGATGGGGAGAAGCACCCCCGACGTTAGTGATTACAGGAGACTGCATGGATAGCATTGAAAGTGCCATTCACAATGTTTTAAAACCGGCATTGCTTGGAAAAAGCCTGTCCGGCTGTGAGGCCATACTGCACGACATCCAGCATCTTCTTACAGGAAATATGAGCGCGAAGGCTGCTGTAGAAATGGCGCTATACGACGGCTGGGCGCAGATGTGCGGGCTGCCGCTTTATCAAATGCTTGGCGGATATCGAGATACGCTGGAAACAGATTATACCGTCAGTGTCAACTCACCTGAAGAGATGGCAGCTGATGCCGAGAATTATCTCAAACAAGGCTTTCAAACGCTGAAAATAAAGGTCGGAAAAGATGATATTGCAACAGATATCGCCCGTATCCAGGAAATCAGAAAACGTGTCGGATCAGCTGTGAAACTGCGTTTAGACGCTAATCAGGGGTGGAGGCCGAAGGAAGCGGTAACTGCCATTCGGAAAATGGAGGATGCGGGTCTAGGCATTGAGCTTGTCGAGCAGCCTGTCCATAAAGATGATCTCGCTGGGCTTAAAAAGGTGACAGATGCAACAGATACGCCGATTATGGCTGATGAAAGTGTTTTTACACCGCGCCAGGCGTTCGAAGTTCTGCAAACCCGGAGCGCAGACTTGATCAATATTAAATTGATGAAAGCGGGCGGCATCAGCGGAGCAGAGAAAATTAATGCCATGGCGGAGGCCTGCGGGGTGGAGTGTATGGTCGGCAGCATGATCGAAACGAAGCTGGGCATTACGGCCGCGGCGCATTTTGCGGCAAGCAAGAGAAACATCACACGCTTTGATTTTGACGCGCCGTTGATGCTGAAAACAGATGTATTCAAAGGCGGCATAACATATAGCGGCAGCACGGTTTCGATGCCTGGCAAACCGGGCCTCGGAATCACCGGGACTGCGCTTTTGAAAGGGGAAAAAGAGCAATGATGCACACTGTCATATCAGCAGTGGCCAACATCTGGACAGCGCCTGTTTCACCGCGTCCGTCTGATCAATTCATGCTTCAACCGACTGTAATGATCAGAGACTGGCTGGAGCGCATGACGTATGATGAACGGCTTGGATTATGTACAGACAATGTAATCCAAACTCAGGTTCTCTTTGGCGAAAAGGTACTTGTGACAGCGGAACAGGAGGAATGGGTTTCTGTGATCGTGCCTAGCCAGCCATCCCGAAAGGATCCGCGCGGATACCCGGGCTGGATGAAAAAGAACCAGCTGGAAAAAACAAAGCCCATCCATACACAACACGATGTGATGATCAGCAAACCTGCTGCCTTTTTGTACAGAAGCAATGGGGAAAAGGAGATCGAATTAAGCTTTTTGACGGTTCTCCCCTTCATTGCAAAAGAAAACGGATATTTTAAGGTTTCGACTGTTTTGGGAGAAAGGTTTGTGAAGCAAAGTGATGCAGTGCCTGTCAGCCAACAGAAAGGGACTGCTGAAGACATCATTCAAACGGGTGCGTTTTTCCTTGGCCTTCCCTACCTGTGGGGAGGGATCAGCGGGTTTGGGTTTGATTGCTCCGGATTTATGTACAGTATATTTAAGGCGAATGGATACAGCATCCCCCGTGATGCGGGAGATCAGGCTAAGGCGGGGAAGGGTGTCCCGCTTGATGATATGAAAGCCGGTGACCTGCTGTTTTTTGCTTATGAGGAAGGAAAAGGAGCGATTCATCACGTCGGTCTGTATGTAGGCGGCGGGAAAATGCTTCATTCTCCAAAGACAGGAAAATCAATCGAAATCCTCACATTAAAAGAGACAATCTATGAAAAAGAACTTTGTGCGGTGCGCCGCTGTTTTTCAGAGTAAGGAGGGAGACAAATGACGCCACTGCCTTTGTTAGAGGTCAGCCAGCTGAAAATGCATTTTGACGCAGGGAAAAAGCGGACAGTCAAAGCCGTCGACGGGGTCACCTTTCAGATTCGTGAAGGAGAAACGTTCGGGCTAGTCGGGGAATCAGGGTGCGGGAAATCAACCTTGGGGAGAGTGCTGATGCGCCTTTATCAGCCGACAGAAGGAAGCGTGACATACCGCGGCACAAATCTTCATGCACTGAGTGAAAAAGAGCAGTTTGCCTTCAACCGCAAACTGCAGATGATTTTTCAGGACCCTTATGCTTCACTTAACCCGCGCATGACCGTTCGAGAAATTATTTTGGAGCCGATGGAGATTCACAATCTCTACAATACCCATAAAGCGCGGCTTCTCGTCGTGGACGAGCTGCTTGAGGCAGTTGGGCTTCACCCCGATTTTGGCAGCCGTTATCCGCATGAATTCAGCGGCGGGCAAAGGCAAAGAATCGGGATTGCGAGAGCACTGTCGCTGAATCCTGAATTTATCGTGGCGGACGAACCGATTTCTGCTCTTGATGTCTCTGTTCAAGCGCAGGTGGTTAACCTGCTGAAGCGGCTTCAAAAAGAGAAAGGGCTAACGTTTTTATTCATTGCCCATGATCTTTCGATGGTGAAGCATATCAGTGACAGGATCGGTGTTATGTACTTAGGACACATGATGGAAATTACAGAGAGCGGCACCTTGTATCGTGAACCGCTCCATCCCTATACAAAGGCGCTTTTGTCCTCGATTCCGATTCCGGATCCCGAATTGGAGGACAAGCGTGAGCGTATTCTCTTGAAAGGGGAGCTGCCGAGCCCAGTGAATCCGCCGAGCGGCTGCGTGTTTCGTACCCGTTGTCCTGAGGCGATGTCTGAATGTGGAGAATCTCGTCCCCAGCTTCAAGAAATCGAACCCGGCCGTTTTGTCGCTTGCCATTTGTATCGAAATGCTGAAACGAAGGAAAAAGTGAGATAAAAATAAAAAGAGTGGCTCCTTTTTACTTGAGCCACTCCATTTGATTATACTTGATGTAAAAACTTTACACAAACCGGGTAAGGGACAGAAACCGTTGATGGGAGGAGTGTCAATCGGCCGGTTTCTTTGTCTCTTTCAAACAAGACAAGGTTGCCTGTTTCTTCATTTGAAGCAACGAGGAACTCTTCCGTTGGGTCAAATACAAAGTCACGAGGCCAGTTTCCTTCTGTCGACACTCTTTCTACGAAAGCCAGCTCTCCTGAATATTGATTCACTTCAAATACGGCGATACTGTCATGGCCGCGGTTTGCGACATAAACAAAACGTCCGTCCTGCGTGACATGTATTGCGCTTCCCTGGCTGTTATCTGTAAAATCATCAGGGATGGCAGAAACGACTTGGATTTCTCTAAATTCGCCGGCTGTCGGGTTGTATTCAAGCGCAATCACTTCATTGCTTAATTCTGTCATGACATAAGCGTATTTTTCTTTCGGATGAAAAGCGATATGGCGAGGTCCTGCACCGGGAGCGAAGGAATGGCTTCCGGATTCAGTCAACACACCGTCTTTCAGCTTATAGGTGTAGAGCTTATCTATACCTAAATCAACCGCTACCACATAATTGTGTTCAGGTGTGAACCCCGCGTAGTGTGTATGCGGTTTTTCTTGTCTTTCGTGCGGCCCTTTTCCTGTGTGAGCGGCCTCTGAAACAGGTGATTGCAAGCTGCCGTCTTCCTGAACCGGAAAAACGTGTACCTTCCCGCTGTGATAATTGGCAGTCAGTACGAATTGATTTTGATCATCAACGCTTACGTGGCATGGCGAAGGGCCATCAATTAACTGATGATTCAGAAATGTCAATTCGCCGCTGTTTTTATCGATTTGATAGGCAGCAACTCCGCCTTGGCCGTCTGCTTTTTCGATGGAGTAAAGGATGGTGTTGTTTTTATTCGGCGCCACATATGTCGGGTTGCCCAGCTTAGCGGCCAGCTTTGGCTCGCTCAGTGCTTTTTTCTCAGTATCAAGCTCAAATGAATAAATTCCTTCGCTTCCGCCTTTTGTATATGTTCCCACATATCCTATGTATTTTGTCATGCGATTTCCCCCTTAAAAATGATGTCACCTCTATATTAACGTATCTTGCTAAAATAAGCTGTTCAAAACATGAAAAAGGGGAAGATTCTTCAATCGCCTCGAATCAGCGGCATTGTGCAGCACCTGAAGGAGCCGCCTGATTTAATAATTTCTGACAGGTCAATTTCGATAATGTGATAGCCTCTTTTCGATAGCTGTTGATTGACATGGCGGTTGCCAGGGAGACTGATGATCGTTTTTTTTCCGATTGAAAGGACGTTGGTGCCAAGCGTAAATTGTTCGTCCTCGGGCACCTCAATAAGATCATAACGTTTTGCCAGCATATCGGCTGCATCTGGCTCAATGGCCTGTGGATAAATTAACGCTTCGCTTTCAGATACAATGTTAAATACGCAGTCCAAATGCAAAAATTTTTCATGAAGCTTCACTGGAACGATCGTATATTCAGGAAGTGCCTCTTCCAGCTGGCCGATAGCTGAAATGTCGGTGCGCTGGCTGATTCCGACATAAACAATGTCATCATCGATTATGACGTCTCCGCCTTCAATACTCGTATCAAGCATGCGGGTGTAAGAGATACCTTGGCTGTGAAAAAAATCTTTTATAACGGCTTCTTCTCCTTGGCGAATCGGTTCAGTCATGCTTGACAGAAAGGCTTTTTCTCCGATGACAAATCCTATGTCCCTAGTAAAAACCTGCTCTGGTAGCCCGTCGCGAACGGGCAAAAGGACGACCTCAACGTTGTGTGACCTAAGTGCCTCCACTAAGCGGCTGTGCTGGTCGTTAGCGGTTTTTACATGAATATTGTCATCTTCAAAATGTTTTTGTGTTTCGTTTATAACATCTTTTATGGTCATGTGCTCAGGTTTGCATAAGATCACTTTTTGAAGTGTGCCGTATTCCGTTCGGCATACCGTTTTGTGCTGAGATTTCGGGATGGATACGTCCATTTGTTTTTCCTCCTAAAGTGTGAAGAATACATTTATTATTCCCTCATCATGAAAATCATTAAACCATTTTAAATTTTAGACAAATGGAAGAGAATATTGTTTAATAGGAGAATATAAGTGCATTTAGCTAAAAGATCAGACATCAAAGGGGAGAAAGGTATGGAAACACCGGAAACAAGATTTTGTAAAGAGTCAAAGGTTGTGAAAACCAGCAGGGTGTTCCCGCTTGACACGAACAACCATAATACGCTGTTTGGCGGAAAATTAATGAGCTACATAGACGACATTGCCTCTATTTCAGCGGCGCGCCATTGCAGACGTGAAACGGTAACAGCTTCAATGGATTCTGTAGATTTTTTAAAGCCGATCGGGCAAAAGGATTCTGTCTGCCTAGAGTCATATGTGACATGGGTCGGCACATCTTCCATGGAAGTATTTGTGAAAGTTATTAAGGAGCATTTGATGACTGGCGAACGGGAACTCGCTGCCACATCCTTTTTGACATTTGTCGCATTAGATTCAAATGGCAAGCCGGTGCCTGTACCGAGGGTTGTACCGGAAACAGAAGAAGAAATCATGCTGCATAATACAGCTGTACAGCGTGCTAATGAACGTAAGAACCGCAAGAAACACAGCCAGGCGCTTGCAAATGCGCTCGGAACTGATAAGCCTTGGTGAACGTTAAACCCAAAACATAAGTTGTTTTGGGTTTTTTTGTACTTTTCAATGGTGATTATTACAATGGTTAGTCCGTTTTTGCTAGGGGATTCTATAAAAAAGCAACAAATGTCATGTTAAATTGATAATTTTGTGACAACTTTATTAAAGATTCATTTTAGATATATCTTTTATTCGTAAGATCATGTATTTTAAAGATATATTTTAAATACATCTTTTCGAAAGGATTGTTTATAAAATGTTAGATAACAAAACAATCGAAATTATTAAAAGCACTGTACCCGTATTGCAACAGCATGGAGAAACAATCACTGGCCGTTTTTACGATCGGATGTTTCAAGACCATCCAGAGCTTTTGAACATTTTTAATCAAACAAACCAAAAGAAAAAAACACAGCGAACTGCACTGGCAAATGCCGTTATTGCAGCTGCGGCAAACATTGACCAATTAGGAAACATCATTCCGGTTGTCAAACAAATCGGCCACAAGCACCGCAGTATCGGAATTAAGCCTGAGCACTACCCAATCGTCGGTAAATATTTGCTGATTGCGATTAAAGATGTATTGGGAGACGCTGCAACTCCTGACATTATGCAGGCATGGGAAAAAGCGTACGGAGTCATTGCTGACGCGTTCATCGGAATTGAAAAAGACATGTATGAACAGGCTGAAGAGCAAGCCGGCGGCTGGAAGGAGTATAAGCCATTCGTTATCGCAAAAAAAGAGCGGGAAAGCAAAGAAATTACATCCTTCTATTTGAAACCGGAAGACGGCAAGCCGTTACCTGAATTCCAAGCAGGGCAATATATCAGCATCAAAGTGCGGATTCCTGATTCTGAATATACGCATATCCGCCAGTACAGCCTGTCTGATATGCCGGGAAAAGACTATTATCGAATTTCAGTGAAGAAAGATGGTGTCGTGTCTTCCTACTTACACGATGGGCTGCAGGAGGGAGATTCAATAGAGATCAGCGCACCGGCAGGGGACTTTGTTTTAGATCATGCATCACAAAAAGATCTCGTTTTGATCAGTGCCGGAGTTGGCATTACACCAATGATCAGCATGCTGAAAACATCTGTTTCCAAACAGCCTGAACGGCAAATTCTGTTCATTCATGCGGCGAAAAACAGTGAATATCATGCATTGCGCCATGAAGTAGAAGAAGCAGCAAAACATTCTGCTGTTAAAACAGCATTTGTGTATCGCGAGCCGACAGAGGAAGACCGTGCAGGTGATCTGCATTTTCATGAAGGACAGATTGATCAGCAATTCCTCAAAGAACTGATTGCCAACACAGATGCGGATTACTATATTTGCGGTTCACCGTCGTTTATTACGGCAATGCATAAGCTTGTATCAGAGCTCGGATCAGCGCCGGAGTCTATCCATTACGAGCTATTCGGCCCGCAATTAAGTTTGGCGCAGTCCGTTTGAACACATACATGAAACTCTTCTCCTTTCAGAGAAGAGTTTTTTATTGAGATATAAGAAGGCAGACAAGCGCCGGTTTCTACATCCGGACAATCACAGACCCGCCGCCATTTGTGCATACACGGTTTTGCTGTTCTTGCATTGTTCTCAGCAATTCATTGTTTACCTCAATCGCTCTAATTAGTTGCTCCATCCTTAGCTCCAAACCGGCCAGCCTGTCGATTGTTTGCTGCTGGTAGCTCTCGGATTGGGGAGCCAATGGCAGATCAAAGGGCCAAAGGGTATTCGACTTCTGATTTTTCATATTGCGTATTGCGCCTCCAATCGGTGTCACTTTCTATTATGTTATGTTCAGGCGATATGCACGTTCGCCTAGACACTGATGCATAGAGGGCCTGCCACGGGGCACAATAGGCTCAATATGACCAGCGGATGGAGGTAAAGATCGGTGTTATGGATGGTATGGGTATTTTTACTGAAGCCAGTTATCGTATTTTCGATTGCATATATTTTGTTTCGGCTTGCCGGTAAAAAAGCTGTGTCACAAATGAACAATTTTGACCTGCTTTTGACCTTCGCAATCGGAACCATTATCAGTGAGCCGATCCTTACATCCAAGCTGCCGATGTCAATTTATTATGCGGGTGCTTTTTTGGTGCTTTATCTTATCATGAGCAAGCTCTCTTTATCTAATAAATGGCGATGGCTCCTAGTCGTGAGCCCGACTGTCCTAATCCGAAACGGGGATATTGATGAACGCGGCCTTCGTAAAGAAAGGCTGACTGTTAATGAGCTGCTTGGAAAGCTGAGGGAAAAGGGCTATGCCGACCCGGCTGACATTGATCTTGCTATCATTGAAGAAACGGGAGAAGTAAGCGTCATCCCGAAAGAGGAAGCGAGAGCGGTGCAGGTGCGGGATTTGAATATGGAAGCTGAACGGAATTTTATCCCGATTCCGCTCATACTGGATGGCGAAATCCTTGATCATAATTTGAAATATCTCCAAAAAAACCGATCCTGGCTGTTTGAGAAGCTTGAGGAAAAAGGGTACAGCCCCAAACTGCTGTCTTCGATTACCCTTGGCACGATGAATGCACGCGGTGATATATCCCTTGATTTAAATACCGCTAATGAACCGCAGCATGATCCTTACTTATATAAACCGGGAAATAACAATTAAGATGGCTCTCTCTTGTAATGAGAGCTTTTTTTCTTTTTTAAAGGGAATTTTTGTTTGGTGTCAAATGTACCTAGTTAGGAGGGGAACTGAACATGAAGGACTTATCCATAAGAAACGACATGGCGCCAACGGTCAGTTTGCTGTATTCCGCAGTGGAAGAAAACAGTCTCCGTCTGGCTTCTATCGTAAGCCATATGACACACAGTGAACTTTACTATAAGGGGCGCTGCCACACAAAAAACAGCACGGCTCAGCTTTTGCACCATATCACAAATGTTGATATCAGATGGGTCTGGCGTATCAAGGAAAATCGGATACCGAACCATATTGAACAGGCATACGGCCCGATGACAGATGAAAGCGGACGGCTGCCTGAACCGGTAAATCAGCCAGACTTAGATGAACTCCTGAAAAGACATCAGCATGTAGTAGACGAGCTGAAATCGGTATGCTTCACTTTAACTGAAAATGCTTTGAACCAGCCGCTTTCTTTCGAAGGTGACACCGCGACGATACGATGGGGAATTTGGCATATGGCAGATCATAACCGCTATCATCAGGCACATATTGAAGCTCTCAAAAAAGAATGGAAGCAGGATGTGGCGAAGTATGAACGCTAAAACGAAGCTTGTGACTGATCGAATTCGTTTGCGCTGTATGGAAGATCGGGATCAAGCCAATTTGTTTGGGCTGCTTTTTAATGATCCTGACGTCATGACATATTATTCCGGTTTAAAAGATAAGAGGCAAACCCGCGAGTGGGTCAATTGGAACCAACGAAATGAAAAAGGGTACGGCGTTAGTCTGTGGATCGCCGAAGATAAGCTGACAGGGGAGTTTTTGGGGCAATGCGGCATCGTTCCCCAGCAGATCGAAAATCAAACCGTAATGGAAATTGGCTATATGTTTGCCCGCCGCCACTGGGGGAACGGCTATGCGCAAGAAGCGGCTCGGGCCTGTCTGGACTATGGCTTTAACGTGCGGCAGCTCGGCAAAATGACGGCTTTGATTGATCCGGGTAACAAAGCGTCCATACGGGTAGCGGAGAAAATCGGCATGCATTACAGCAAAACGATCAGAAAATGGAATAAACCGATCGCGGTATATGAAAGAAAATCTTACAATTGAAAGATAGAGCTCAGTTTAGTATCATGATATCATGTAAAGTTTTCTAGGGTTCCGCATGTCAATTGACATGGACTGGTCCGAGAGAAAACACATACGCGTAAATAGAAGCGCGTATGCACACGGAGGGAAAAAAGCCCGGGAGAGTCAATCTCATGTGAGACGACTGTCCGGGCTTTTTTTGTTTTCGGAGAATCTTAATAGATAGAAAGGAATGACTCAAAATGAAATGGGGATTGGTCGTGCTTGCCGCTGTTTTCGAGGTTGTTTGGGTGATAGGCTTAAAGCACGCTGACTCAGCCTTAACATGGAGCGGCACTGCCATCGGCATCATATTTAGCTTTTACCTTCTAATGAAGGCGACTCACAGTCTGCCTGTTGGTACCGTGTATGCCGTCTTTACCGGGCTCGGCACAGCGGGAACAGTACTTAGTGAAATCGTTCTTTTTCATGAACCGGTTGGATGGCCGAAGCTATTGTTAATTGGCGTGCTCTTAATCGGTGTAATCGGGTTGAAGCTTGTGACACAGGATGAGACAGAGGAAAAAGGAGGCGAGGCATAATGCTGCACTGGATCAGTTTATTGTGCGCGGGCTGTTTAGAAATGGCCGGCGTGGCCCTTATGAATCAATATGCGAAAGAAAAAAGCGTGAAATGGGTGCTGTTGATCATTGTTGGTTTTGCCGCTTCATTTTCCTTGCTGTCGTACGCAATGGAAACCATTCCGATGGGAACGGCTTACGCGGTCTGGACAGGAATTGGCACCGCCGGAGGGGCGCTTATCGGCATCCTCTTTTACAAGGAGCAGAAAGACGCCAAACGGATCTTCTTTATCGCGTTGATTTTATGCTCAGCAGTTGGTTTAAAAATTCTGTCATAAATTGATTTTTATCAAATCTTCAGTATAATGGATAAATAGTTTAGACTTACAAAGATAAGAGGGATTATTCATGAAATCATATATGACTCAGCGGTTGGACGAATACCGTGACGGAAATGAGGATAAAGGTCGGCTCTTGGTCAGCTGCCCCGATCAGCCGGGTATCGTCTCTGCAGTTTCCGCGTTTTTATTTGAACACGGTGCCAATATTATAGAATCAAATCAATATACGACAGACCCTGAAGGCGGCCGGTTCTTCCTGAGAATCGAATTCGACTGCGCAGGCATTCGTGAGAAAAAAACATCTCTTCAGGCGGCGTTTGCCTCTGTAGCGGAAAAATTCGACATGACATGGAGCTTAACTTTGGCAAGTGAATTGAAGCGTGTCGCCATTTTTGTTTCAAAGGAGCTTCATTGCCTGCATGAGCTGATTTGGGAATGGCAAACCGGCAACCTGATGGCGGAGATCGCTGTTGTCATCAGTAACCATGAGGAAGCGAGAGAGCTGGTTGAGCGCCTGAACATTCCATTCCACTATATGAAAGCGAACAAAGACATCAGAGCGGAAGTCGAAAAGAAGCAGCTTGAACTGCTGGAGCAGTACGATGTTGATGTCATCGTTCTCGCACGCTATATGCAGATTCTAACTCCTGATTTTGTTTCGGCTCATCCGAATCGCATCATCAATATCCACCATTCATTCCTGCCAGCTTTTATCGGTGCGAATCCGTACAAACGGGCCTACGAGCGCGGCGTGAAACTGATCGGTGCGACATCTCATTATGTGACAAACGATCTTGATGAAGGGCCGATCATTGAACAGGATATTGAGCGTGTGGACCACCGCGATAATGCGGAAGCGCTGAAAAACATCGGAAGAACAATTGAGCGCAGCGTGCTTGCCCGTGCTGTGAAATGGCATTTGGAAGACCGTGTCATCGTTCATGAAAATAAAACAATCGTCTTTAACTAGACTGCAAGAGGCCCGCGCAATGCGGGCTATTTTTGATGACAAAAAACCTTGACAAGTGTCTTTTTTCTTTGCATAATATAAAAAAATCATTGAGCGTTGAAGAGGATTAGTAAGCAGACCTTTCTGTGACAGAGAGCAAAATGAATCGCTGAAACATTTTGCCGCATGAAACCTGCCGAACCTGCCTTGGAGTCCTAGGGGGAAAACCTAGGCGCATAACCTGGCGTTACAGGAGAGCGGAGCGTGCACAAGCGCGTTCAATCAAGGTGGTACCACGGAAACCCATTTCGTCCTTATGAATCAGGATGAAATGGGTTTTTTTATTGTAGAAGAGCCGCGGAGGAGAATAAATGAAAAAACAAAGAATAGTAGTAAAAATAGGAAGCAGTTCGCTCACGAATAGCAAAGGAAGCATTGATGAGGCAAAAATCAGAGAGCATGTTCAGGCGATTTCCGTGTTAAAAAAAGCGGGGCATGAAATGATTCTGATTACCTCGGGTGCCGTAGCGGCGGGGTTTTCCAGCCTCGGTTATCCATCCCGTCCCGTTACCATCAAAGGAAAACAGGCGGCGGCCGCGGTCGGACAAACACTGTTAATGCAGCAATATATGAATCAATTTAAACAATACTCATTAACTCCGGGACAAATCCTTTTAACGAGAAATGATTTTTCGAAAAGAGAACGGTATCGAAACGCGTATGCTACGATAATGGAATTATTAGAGCGGGGCGTCATTCCGATTATCAACGAGAACGATTCTACATCTGTTGAAGAATTGACATTCGGGGATAATGATATGCTTTCTGCGTTAGTCAGCGGATTGATTCACGCGGACCAGCTCATGATTCTCACCGACATTAACGGACTGTATGATGCCAATCCAAATGAAAATCCTGAGGCGAAACGATTTGATTATTTGCCGGAGATCACGCCTGAATTGCTTGGATATGCAGGTTCAGCTGGATCAAAGGTCGGCACCGGCGGAATGAAATCAAAGCTGTTAGCCGCACAAACCGCGCTGTCTCTGGGAGTGAAAGTATTCATTGGAACAGGCAGCGGAGAGCAAAAACTTGCGGACATTTTGGACGGCAGGGGAGACGGCACTTATATCGGAGACAAAGAACTATCTTCGGTTAACAACACAAGGCAGTGGATTCAGTTCCACTCGCCGATATCGGGAGAAATTATCATTGATGCGGGTGCCGAGGAGGCGATGATCCATAATGGAAGCAGCCTTTTGCCCGCTGGCGTTGTGGGTGTGAACGGAAGCTTTCCGAAAGGGGCGGTTGTGGAAGTCAGGGGACCGGGCGGCGTGATCGGCAAAGGCCAAACTCATTACTCCTCCGAGGAGATTATGGAGGCTAAAGGCAAACGCAGTGACGAACTTGATTTTGAGAAAACGTTTGAGGTTATTCATAGGAATGACTGGGTCAATGTAAAAGACTAGGAGGCGGAAAAATGAGTGAAGTTTCTGTAAAAGCGAAGCTGGCGAAAGAAGCAGCAGCCGAAATGATCATGAAAACAACAGCCGAGAAGGATGAGGCGCTCAGCCTCATTGCAAACGGACTCCGCAAAGAACTGGATTTTCTCTTGGCGGAGAATGCAAAAGACATTGTGAACGGAAAAGAGAATGGTTTAACACCGGACATCATTGACCGTCTCACATTGGATGAGAAACGTATACGCGATATCGCGGACGCGGTGGAGCTCTTAATCGACTTAGCGGACCCAATCGGCGACTCTCTTGAAACGATTGAAAAAGAAAACGGCCTGTTTATTGAAAAAATCCGTGTGCCGCTCGGTGTCGTAGGAATGATTTATGAGGCGAGGCCAAACGTCACAGTTGATGCGGCTACCCTTTGCCTGAAGACAGGGAACGCGGTTGTGCTGCGGGGAAGCTCCTCAGCCATCCACAGCAACAAAGCGCTCGTCAGTGTCATTCACAGAGCACTTGAGCAATCAGCGCTTCCGATTCACGCTGTGCAGCTGATTGAGGATACGAGCAGAGAGACAGCAAAAGAGCTCTTTACGTTAAATGATGGCTTAGACGTATTGATTCCGCGCGGAGGCAAGAAACTGATTGATCTCGTTGTGAGAGAATCAACAGTTCCTGTATTAGAAACGGGAGCAGGAAACTGCCACATATTCATTGACGAAACAGCCAAACCGCAAATGGCAGAAAAGGTTGTCGTAAATGCCAAAACGCAGCGCCCTTCCGTATGCAACGCGATTGAATCATTGCTGATTCACAAGGCTTGGGCAAGACAGCACGGGAAAGAATTGCTGGACCAGCTGGAAAACGCGGGAGTTGAAATTCGCGGTGATGAATTGGTGTGTGAACTTCATCCTTCAAGCAAACAAGCATCAAAAGAAGATTGGGAAACCGAATTTTTAGCGCCTGTCCTCAGTGTAAAGACGGTTGAAAACGTCCAAGAAGCTGTGAAGCATATCCAACAATACGGCACCAATCATTCAGAAGCGATTTTAACTGAAAATGACAAAAACGCGGCATATTTTCAAACGGCTGTCGATGCTGCCGCGGTCTATCATAACGCGTCAACCCGCTTTACCGACGGCTTTGAATTCGGCTACGGAGCCGAAATCGGTATCAGCACGCAAAAGCTTCATGCAAGAGGACCGATGGGGCTTCCTGCACTGACTTCTACAAAATACATCATTAAAGGAACTGGGCAAATCCGTGAATAGCGGGGTAATGTTCAATGAAAAAGCTTATCTCATTACGAGATAAGCTTTTTTATACGCGAAAAATTGACATTTCAAATTTAATTGTATACAATTTAATTGCATAAAATATATTGGGGGAATGAAAAATGAGTCAGCCATTATTTACAGCAACTGTTTCAGCGGTAGGAGGAAGAGAAGGAAAGGTCATTTCATCAGACCGCGTTCTTGAGCTTGATGTCGCAATGCCGGGGACACCGAGAGCCAAGAAATTAGAAAAAGCGACAAATCCAGAGCAGCTGTTTGCAGCAGGTTATGCAGCTTGCTTTGACAGCGCCCTGCAGCTTGTCGCAAGAACAGAACGGGTAAAAGTAGAGACAGAGGTTACAGCGAATGTAAGCCTGTTAAAGGATGAAGCGGACCAGGGCTACAAGCTTGGTGTGACGCTGCAAGTAAAAGGAGAAGGAGTCAGTGCATCAGAATTGGAGGCGCTTGTGAAAAAAGCGCACGGCGTCTGCCCGTATTCAAAAGCAACCTCCGGAAATATTGATGTGACACTTGAAGTTGCTGAATAAATAAAAAGAGGATGCCTTGTACAAGGCATCCTCAATTTTTTTGATGGAGTGTTTCCAGCAATGTATATAGAGTGGATTTTAACTGTTTGAGATCCTCTCCAGACTGCTTTGAGAGCCCCAGAATTGTTTCTGGGATGTCAACCGCTTTTTCTTTTAATAACGCTCCGTCCTCTGTCAGGCTGATCAACACGGACCGCTCATCCTCTTCAGATCTTTTTCTCGTAATCAAACCCTGTTGTTCCATTCGTTTAAGCATCGGAGTGAGCGTCCCTGAATCTAAATACAGCTGTTCGCCCATTTTTTTGACAGTAAGCGTTTCATGTTCCCATAACAAAAGCAAAGCCAAATATTGAGGGTATGTTATATTCAGCTTATCAAGCAGCGGCTTGTATTGCTTTGTCATTTCCCGCGAACTTGCATATAGCAAAAAACATAGCTGATTCTCCAATTTCATATGATCAAATTTATTTTCCATTTTGTTCACCAACTCTTTTTTGTCATTCGATTCTATTGTATCTGAAAAACCTCACTTTTCCTATTCTCGGCAAACATAGCATGTTTAAAAAGATCAGAAAGGGAAATATAACAACTAGATACAAATAAGGAGGTTGGGAAATATGGCACTATTTACAGCAAAAGTAACCGCGCGAGGCGGACGGGCAGGACATATTACATCAGATGACGGTGTTCTTGATTTTGATATTGTCATGCCAAATGCCAAAAAAGAAGGACAAACCGGCACAAATCCGGAACAGCTCTTTGCGGCAGGGTATGCTGCATGCTTCGGCGGCGCGCTCGAACACGTAGCCAAAGAGCAGAATATCGAAATTGATTCGGAGATTGAAGGACAGGTCAGCCTCATGAAGGATGAGAGCGACGGCGGGTTTAAAATCGGTGTCACACTTGTTGTGAACACGAAAGATTTAGATCGGGAAAAGGCACAAGAGCTTGTCAACGCCGCTCATGAATTCTGTCCTTACTCAAAGGCAACCAGAGGAAATGTTGATGTAAAACTCGAATTAAAATAATGACCGGCATCCTGAGTGTTCTCAGGATGTTTTTTTGGTGTCGGACATGCGGGGCGGGCACAGATTTATGATAAAACGTCAGAGAAGCGTTTGAAGCATGCCTTTAAACCAAAAGTTACAGATGAAGCGGGTGGCTGGCACGGTGTCTGCCGTGCTGAATTGCGCGTATATGCTGTTTTGTATTTGCACAGGGCATAGCGGCTACTTGGAGAAATAACAAGAATCAGGCCGCACATGCCTGATCCTTTTAATATTCTTTCTTATTGGCTAAATTCAGCCATGCTTGAAACGGGGATAAATGCTCTGTCAGAGTCACTTGATAAAAGGGAATTGTTCTTTCTTCAGCGGGTTTATCAATTTCTTCATAAATGAATGAATCATCAAACCCGGCTTCGGCAGCGTCTGTATGCTCCGCTGCATAGAAAACGGCTTTCGGCCGGGCCCAGTAGATGGCGCCCAAGCACATTGGGCATGGTTCACAGCTCGTATACAAAATGCAGTCATCAAGCTGGTATGCTCCTAACACCTTACAGGCGTTCCGAATAGCTGTAACTTCCGCGTGGGCAGTCGGATCATTGCTTGTTGTGACGTTGTTCTGGCCCTCTGCAATAATGGCTCCGTCTTTCACGATAACGGCTCCAAAAGGCCCGCCGATTCCTGCATTCACTCCTTCACATGCGAGAGTGACAGCCCGTTTTAAGAACGTTTCATGATTCATCCCAATCCCTCCTGTCAATAGAGTGTTATTAGTATAGCCGAAAAGAATGCAAAGAACATTCTTAAAAAAGTGCAAAATAAACAAAGTATTTGGGGGATTTGCTAAATAAGAAACCGATTGTGGCTGTATTATAGAAAAAAACCATCTGCCAAATGCAGATGGTTTTTCAAATTATACTAGCTGTGTCTGCTGTGCTCTTGCCTGTTTTGCAGCTTCAACCATGTTTTTCAATGCTGCAACCGTTTCTTCCTGCTGTCTTGTTTTCAATCCGCAGTCTGGATTTACCCAGAAGCGGTCAGTCGGACAGACGGCAAGCGCATCAACGATAATATTGTACATTTCTTCAGTTGACGGCACACGAGGGCTGTGAATGTCATATACACCAAGGCCAAGCCCTTTCAAATACGGGTGGTTTTTTAAGTAATCTAAAAATCCTCCGTGGCTTCTGCTATGTTCGATTGTAATCACATCGGCATCAAGATCATTGATTGTATCAACGATATCTTCGAAGTTGCTGTAGCACATATGTGTATGAATTTGTGTCTCGTTTTTCACGGAAGAAGTGGTTAATCTGAATGCTTCTGCCGCCCAAGTCAAATACTCATCCCAATCGCGGGTTTTCAATGGAAGGCCTTCGCGCAGCGCTGGTTCATCGACTTGAATGATTTGAATGCCTGCGTCTTCAAGCGCTTTAACTTCTTTGCGAAGGGCAAGCCCGATTTGGAAGGCGATTTCTTTCCTCGAGATGTCGTTTCGAGGGAAAGACCAGTTTAAGATTGTAACCGGGCCCGTCAGCATTCCTTTTACATGCTTGGAAGTCAATGACTGTGCGTAGACTGTGTCTTTCACTGTCATCGGTTCAATAAATTCAACATCTCCGTAAATGACTGGCGGGCGGACACAGCGTGAGCCGTATGATTGAACCCAGGCATATTTAGTGAAGGCGAAACCGGCCAGCTTTTCACCGAAGTATTCGACCATGTCTGTCCGTTCAAATTCGCCGTGAACAAGGACATCAAGCTCCAATTCTTCCTGAATATCAATCCATCTTTTTGTTTCCGCATTGATAAAGTTTTGATACTGTTCATCGGACCACTCAGCTTTCCGCCATTTTTGGCGTGCGCTCCGCACTTCAGCAGACTGCGGGAAGCTGCCGATCGTTGTCGTCGGCAAAAGCGGAAGGCCGAGAGATTCATTTTGCAGGGCTAAACGTTCTTCAAACGGAATCGGACGCTTGAAGTCTTTATCAGTTAATTGCTCAAGCTCTTTCTTTTGTTCAGAATTGGCGCCTGTTGCAAACTGTTTAAGCGCCTGGATATCAGCCTTAGCCTGCTGAATCTCTTCGCTGATCGCCGCTTTTCCTGATACTAAACCTTCTTTCAAAGCTGTCAGCTCGGCCAGCTTCTCTTTTGCGTAGGATAATCCGTTCAATAGGTCTTTTTCCAAATGCTCATCAGGGTGTTTCGCTACCGGAACATGCAACAGGCTGCTGGAAGGCTGAATCCACAGTTCATCAACTTTTGCAATGCTGAGAATATCAAGAACGGCATCGAGACGCTCTTCAAGGTCCGCTTTCCAAATGTTGCGTCCGTCGATAACGCCGGCTGCCAGCACTTTGTCTGTCGGAAAGCCATGTGTTTTAAGCTGTTCCAGATTTCTGCCTTTGTCGTGAACGAAATCAAGGCCAATTCCCTGAACCGGGTAAGAGATCAGCTCTTCATAAGCATCAACAGAATCAAAATACGTCTGCAAAAGCACATTCAAGGATGAAAGCTCACTTGTAATGCTTTCAAATAATTCTTTTGCGCCGCGTACATCTTCACTAGAGGCGGTAACGAGCGCCGGCTCATCGATTTGAACCCATTTTACGCCTTCTTCTTCAAGCTCTTTCAAAAGCTGTACATATAATGGCACAAGGCGTTTTTGGATCGCTTTTGCTTCAGACGGTTCATAGCCTTTAGCAAGCGTAACGAACGTATAAGGGCCGATAATCACAGGCTTTGTTTCCACACCGTATTCCTGTTTGATCCGGCGATAATCTTCGAGTTGTTTGTTTCTTGTCAGACGGAACTCAATGCTCTCGTCATATTCCGGAACGATGTAATGGTAATTTGTATTAAACCATTTTGTCATTTCACTAGATACAGCGTCTTTGATTCCGCGGGCGATAGCGAAGTATGTATCGGTAGCGTCAGTCAAATGTCTGAACCGTTTCGGGATCCAGTTGAAGCTGACTGCTGTGTCGAGTACATGGTCATACTGTGTGAAATCAGAAACAGGCACAACATCAATCTGCTGGTCAATTTGTGTTTTTACTGCGGATAAAAATAGTTCGTCGATTTGCTTCAAAAACGTATCTTTATCAGTACTGCCTTTCCAATACGCTTCAAGTGCTTTTTTCCATTCCCGGTTCAGTCCGATTCTCGGAAATCCTAAATTCGATGTTTTGATGGTTGTCATTGTTTCTCCTCCTTTATATGTAAAACACTCTCTTTAACCCGCGGATACAGGCTGCTAAGAGGTTTTCTCACAACAAAAAGCCTCTTTCCCATGAGAGAAAGAGGCTTTTCTACGTAAAACACTGCCTCTCTCATCTCTCAGACACAATCTGATGGAATTAGCACCGTGCCTTATGAGACATCAGTCTCGGCGCGAAAAGCAGTGCGCCCCATTTCACAATGGTATTACGGTCGGTTGCTGTTGGGGTCAAAAGGCCAATCCCTCGCCCAACTCTCGATAAGAGAAAATGTTATTAATTTTTTGAAAAGTTGAATCATTTGTTGGTAATCTTAACAGTAATTCAAATTCATTGTCAACATAGAATTTGAAATTTTTATTTACATGATGTGGTGTATATTATATAAGAAAAATAATCTTATAGGGTCAACAAATGTGATTGCTCTGCTTTTTCTGCGAGCTCATCAGGAGCTGTTAAATACAGGAATCCATTGCCTGCCAGCGTTTTTGCAATATCAAGAGGAAGTGTCCTGCGGATTAGCTGTGCGAAAACCTCAGATTCAGAAAGCTTTCTTTGAAATGATTCTTCTTCATAGCTTTTGATTAAAGCAAGCGCACCGCTGACATGAGGGGCAGCCATTGAAGTGCCGGTCAGCTTACCGTACTTCTTGTTGGGAAGGGTGGATAAGATGTTTTCTCCTGGTGCCACAAGGTCAATCTCTTTATTCGCGTTAGAAAATTCTGATAATTCTCGCGCTACAGAAACAGATCCAACTGCAATCACTTCATTATAAGCTGCGGGGTAGGAAAGCTCTTCTGTGCGTTCGTCGCCGTCACCTTCATTTCCCGCTGCACAAACGACAAGCACTCCGTTTTTAACTGCGTTTTTCACTGCTTCTTCCAGCTCTGGCACATCGCTTGGCCCTCCAAGGGACATTGAGATGATGTCGACTTTCTGTTCCACCGCGTAGTTGATGCCGTTGATTATCCATTCGTATTGTCCGCTGCCGTTCTCGCCGCCAAGAACTTTCACAATCAATAGGCTTGCCTCAGGCGCGACTCCGGCAATGCCTCCGTTTGAATCATTAGCTGCAATCGTTCCGGCGACGTGTGTGCCGTGTCCGTTGTAGTCGGAAATCGCATCTTCCTTGCCGCCGTCGTCATCCGTGAAGTTCTTTCCGCCGATGATTTGATTTTTTAAATCAGGGTGGTTTGTGTCACAGCCCGTGTCTAATACAGCAACTTTAATATTTTTGCCTTTTACCCCTTTTGCCCACATTTCTGGCGCCTTAATCACTTTAATGCCCTCAGGAAGCTCGTTTACATCCATGATCTTCTCATTCGTCACATACGGGATCAAGCGGATTTCACCATTCATAAAAAAGCCCTCCTTTTTTATGCTTTCAAGTGGATTCAAGGGTGTTGCCTTATATTATATGAAAAAAGCAAGCGCTCGGACAGAGCCATTTGAAGCATTTTGAAAAAATAGGATACACACCAAAGAATTAGTAATCTTCAAAATATTGGATGGCTTCGGCGTGTATGACTGGGATTCAACTGTAAGTCAAGTTATAATAGTGTTGGGGAAAGGAGCAGTGTCATGAAACTGAATGAAAAATTATATGCATTTTTTTCAGAGCATGTGGAACAAATGGCCGAGGAATGGATTGAAACGATGGAGGAAAGTGATCCGAATTCGCTTTACGCCCTACATAATGCAACAGTAACGGAAGAATTGAAAGAGCAGGACAGAGAATTTTACCGGCATCTGAATTACATGTATGTTTTACCGGAAAAACAATTTCTCGAAGAGTTTCAAGAGTGGGTCATTGAGCTGACCAACGATCAAAAACATCTCGACACACCGGTTCAGTATGTCATTCGGGAGTTTATGAGAAACAGGAGATTATATACGAAGTATTTTGAGAAGTTCGCAGAAGAAAATGAATCAGCGTTTGAACCGGGAGAGAAGCAAAAATGGGCAGATTTGATTGTAAAAGTATTTGATTTCACCATTTATACATTCGTTGATCACGCTGAAATGAATGCCAAGCAGCAATTAAACGCCCAAAGAGAAATGATATTGGAATTAAGCTCACCTGTCATTACCCTGAGCAAATCAACAGCTCTGCTGCCGCTTGTCGGTGACATTGATACCGAACGGGCGAAGTTTATTCTGGAAAACACGCTTCAAGCTTGTGCGAAAAGACGTGTGGAGCATCTGTTAATCGATCTGTCAGGTGTTGTTGTGGTGGATACGATGGTGGCGCACCAGATCTTTAAATTGATTGAGGCGCTTAATCTGATCGGTGTCCGGTCAACCCTGTCAGGAATCAGGCCTGAAATTGCGCAAACTGCTGTACAGCTGGGGATTGACTTTTCGAATATTACCATTAAAACCAACCTTGCCCAAGCATTAAACTATCATCAATAAAAAAATCCGCTATCTGTGATAGCGGATTTTTTATCATGCGAAACATAAAGATACGAGAAAGGATCCCGCGAATAATATGAGGACGAGGCAAAAGAACACCCAGTCGCGCCGGTTCACGCTCAATGTCCTGTAGTATGTCCGGTTTCTGCTTCCTGTAAATCCTTTCGATTCCATCGCAAGCGCTGTTCGTTCCGCTTTTCTGATGGCGCTTGCCAATAGCGGTATGGTATATCGTTTTAATGCACTGATTTTATTCATGATGCCGCTCTCCGCCGCTCCTCCTCTGATTTTATGAGCCTGCTGAATCAGCTGGACCTCATCCTTTAACAGCGGAAGAAAGCGAAAGCCTGCAATGACACCGTACGCGAGCTTTGGTGAGAGCCTGCACTGCTGGACAAGGCTCAGCATAAATAGAATCGGATCGGTTGTAAAAACAAACATCATCGATAAGGCGGAAAAGCATAAAATACGAAACCCGAGGGAGATGCCGACAGACACATTATCGCTGTTAATTGAGATAGGGCCTGCTTGAAACAAAAAATTATCCGGTGTTGTCGGCACCTTTCCAAAAACTGCGGCTGTCCACACGCACCCGAATGCTAAAATCAAAAACGGAATCGTAAACAACAACCATTTTTTCAATGGGATTCCGGCCGCCAGTAAAACGCCCGCAACGATGATGATATAAAAACATGCCGGAGTGTAAGGGTTGTAAATAAACGACAGCATGACGACACAACAAAAAACCGCCGCCGCTTTCACAGTCGGATTAATGAGATGTAACGGCTGCTTCATCACGCACCTCCTCTTGATATGCCATCCATTCATATAGAAGGGGAAGGGTGAGCTTTGCTTTTTGGACAAGCCCTGTTTCTTGAGAAAACAACTGCGCTGGAGATCCGTCAAAGGCCAGGCCCGTATCGTGAAGCACAAGCACGCTGTCAGCATACGAAGAGACTAGCTCCATATCGTGTGTAATCATAAGGACAGCGGTTCCCTCTGCCTTGATACGCTGAATCATTTCCATGCATTCAGCCGCCGTGCGGGCATCCTGGCCAAAGGTTGGTTCGTCTAATAATAAAACCTTTACGTCATGCATGAGCATAGTAGCAACGCTCAGTCGCCGTTTTTGCCCTTGGCTGATCGCAAACGGATGATGATCAGCCAAATGTGCAAGACCAAAACGCTGCAGCAGGTGTTGCGCTTTTTTCTCAGTTTCAGCATTTGCTTTCTGGCCGAACAGAAGCTCGTCATATACCGTATCGGTGACGAATTGATGCTCAGGGTTTTGAAAAACAAATCCCATCCGTTTACGCAATTCTTTTTCTTTATATTTCTGCAGCGGCTGATCATAGAGAAGGATTTTGCCGCTTTGCGGTTTCATGAGACGGGCCAGAACTGATAAGAGCGTCGATTTTCCAGTTCCGTTCGGACCGACAAGCGCCGTTAAAGAGCCTTCGCGCAACGAAAAGCTGATGTCTTTGAAAATCGCCTGCTGTCCTCTCGCGAACGAAAGGCTGCTGACTTCAAGCACACTCTCCCCAGAAGGGGCTTTCTTCTTTTTGACACGCCCGGCAGGAATAGGCTCTTTGAACAGCATCTCTTTTGATAAAGTAAACGGCATACTCAGCTTTTCCTGCAGATGACAGACCTTTGGAATGGCGATGCCCAATTTCTTTAGTGTCTCCGCTTCATGCTGAAATAGATTTTTCGTCAGGCCATCCAGCGCCTTTTTGCCTGATTTGTCGAGTACGATCGTTCTCTCAATCCAAGGCGCCCATTCATCAAGCTGGTGCTCAATGACGAGGAGGCTGAAACCTTTTTCCCGCTGAAGATCCTTCATCAGATGAACGAACTCCCGCGCTGAGAAAGGGTCTAAAAGAGAGGTCGGCTCATCTAAAATAATAAGCTCAGGCTCCATCGCCAAAATACAGGCGAGAGCCACTTTCTGCTTTTGTCCTCCTGAAAGGGTTGAGACCGTTTTTTCTTTTAAATGGGTAATGCGTAATTTTTCTAATACGGCGTTGATTTTCTCTGTCATTTCTTCTTTTGGAATTTGCAGATTTTCCAGCCCGAACGCTATTTCGTCCTCCACCGTCAGCATGCAGAACTGCTGATCAGGATCCTGAAAAACGACCCCGGCATGCTGAGCAATCGTTTCGGAGGTTTCAGCATCTGTGACCGGCTTTTGAAATAGAAAGACATGTCCGGACTGAACGCCGTCGCAAGCCTCCGGATATAGACCGTTTAAACAAAGGGCGAGCGAGCTTTTGCCGCATCCGCTCGGTCCTAATAATAAAACACATTCTCCTTTTTGAAGCTCAAACGAAATGTCTTGAAAAACCGGTTTCTCGTCTTCTTCATAAGAGAAGCTGAGCTGCTCAACCGTCAGAAGCTCATCAAAGGCTTGCATGTTCTGACGCCCGCTTCCGTTTCTTTTTCAGTTCCTTTCCGAGTGCCATTCCGTTTAACACACCTGTATAAGCGAGAGAGTCGCTGACAGCTTTTCCGAGAAGCCCCGCCAAAAGCGCGCCGGAAATGAGGCGGATCACAAGCATAATGAGCAGATAACCTGGTGAATAGGCTGCATAGCCAGAAACAAAGAGATCATAGATAAAGCTGGCTACTGAAGACCCCATACCGGCCAGCATAAGGACAGGGAGAGAGTATGCTTTCCAGCGTGTTGCAAGAAACACAGCCTCAGCCCCGAGTCCTTGAACAATGCCAATGACGATGACCATCGGGCCAGACGGATTTCCCAGCAGGCACTCAACGAGAGCGGCAATGATTTCAGAAACGAGCGCCGCACCCGGTTTTCGAATCATGTACGCGGCGATCACAGAAACGATAAACCAAATGCCGTAAATCGGTTCATAGGCGATTGGCCCAAACATACCTGCAAGCACGTTTCCGAAATGTGTAAATAATAAATAAACAACGGCAAATACGATACTGATAACCGACATGATGACAATTTCTTTTACTTTCCAGCTTTTCATTTTATCCCTGCTTTCTGTTTTTTCTTGATGGACTGTTAGCCGAAAGATTCACAGTCATGGTGATGTGGTTTGTTTGCTGCTCAGCCATGCGGAAAACGGCTTCCAATGTGCTGAATACGTCATGCGCATCCCCGTCAAGCTCGCTCGCGTAATGGACACCCTGTACGAAAGTGCCTTGGGCTTTTGCAATGTCGACAGCCTTCATAATCAATCCCATATAATCCGGCTCGTTCATTGGATAAAGGGCAAATTGGCACGGCGCTTCCGCCTTCAAGCCTCGGACAGCATCATCATTGACACGCTTATCACCTTTGGAAAGATATGTATCCCCCTGTGTGTCACCCGGGCATCCAATGGAAAACGTGCCGTTCATGACGATGTGTTGTTCGCTGTTCGCTGCATAAAGGTAAATGGCTTTTGCAGCATCGAATACATGATCAATTGATCCGCGTAAAACCGTGCTGATATGGTCGGTTTTCGTCCATACATTGGATGTATCTGTTTTTTTCAGCGCAGACTTGATCACACTGATAAAATCATCCGTCATCGGATATAAAGAGAAGCGAAAACCGGCGATTCTGCTTGTACCGCAAATATGCTCCATTTCTCCGACCTCCTGTTTTTTTGGTAAAATAAAAAACTGCATATCCTAAGGGAATATGCAGTCATAGATCGATTAAGCGCACAAAAAAATACACCATTCGGTCAACCTGCACTTCCCCACGCTGGTATTATCCAGATCGGGTCATAAGGGATCAAAGCGCGTTTCTTCCGCGCTTTATCTCAGCCAAAACAGCACCCCTAGTGCTTTCCGTATACAATTTTTTATTTTGACATCATAATAGATGATAAGAATCATTTTGTAAACAACGAAATCATTTTTTTCATATAGGGACGGGAGAGGATGGTCAAATTTGGAAAAAGGACACATATTAATTGTGGAAGATGAAGAAAAAATCGCCAGGGTTCTTCAGCTTGAATTGGAATATGAAGGATACAGCGTCACGATCAAACACAATGGCACAGAAGGTCTTGATGCGGCAGCGGAGGGCGGGTATTCCTTGGTGCTTCTTGATGTCATGCTTCCGGGGCTTAGCGGACTGGAAGTGCTGCGCCGCTTGAGAAAAACGGATTCGCAGATACCGATCATATTATTAACTGCGCGAGACAGTATTCCTGATAAGGTAACAGGTCTGGACATCGGTGCAAATGACTATGTCACCAAGCCGTTTGAAATCGAGGAATTGCTTGCGAGAATCAGGGCGGCGCTGCGACAAAATGGAACAAAAACGGAAGATATCGGCACCTTTCTTACATATGATGATTTGCGGGTGAACGAAAAAACCCGTGAAGTGAGACGCGGAGACAAAGAGGTGGAATTAACGCCGCGGGAATTTGATCTGCTCGTCTATATGCTAAAGCATCCGCAGCAAGTGCTGACACGGGAGCAAATTCTAAGCTCGGTATGGGGATTTGATTATATCGGTGATACCAATGTCGTGGACGTCTACATAAGATACATCAGAAAAAAACTGGACTATCCTTACGAAAAACAGCTGATCCATACGATTCGCGGGGTCGGCTATGCCATTAAGGGGTAAACGATGAAGCTGAAGACCAAGATTCATCTATACACTTCGCTATCACTGTTGATTTTATTAATTTTGGTTCATACCGCAGTATATCTCATTTTTTCGTCTGCGCTGACATCAAAGGATGCGGCCCGGCTTGCTGATGAGACGGATAACATTGCCGAAGCGCTGCGTGCCGCTGAAACAGAAGGAGTGGCTTTGCAGGATATGCTGCAGGCCTATCTTCCGGCAAATGGCATGGTGCGTGTAGTGAATGGTGATCAAAAAGCCGTTATGACGATCACAAAAGAAAAAGCCTATAAAGATTTTCCTCTCTCTTTTCATAGCGGAGAAACGGCAGATGTGAGGAAACATGACGGCAAGCTGTTTGCCGAGGCTGCTGTTCCGGTGATTTGGACCGATGGACAAGTGGTGTCTCTTCAGCTGGTTGAAAGGCTTGAGAACACAGAAGAGAGTCTGTTTCTGCTGAAAATTATTTTAATCGCTGCAAGTGCTGCTGTCTGCATTGCTTCTTTTTTTGCAGGCAGCTTGCTAGCCCGCCGAATCATCAATCCGATCAGACGATTAATGATCACAATGAAAGACATACAGCGAGACAAAGAATTTAAAACGATTTCTTTAGAAGGACAGTCCAACGATGAATTGTATCAAATGGGGCTGACATTTAATGAAATGGCAATGATGCTGAAGGAGCACTATGATAAACAGCAGCAATTTGTTCAAGATGCTTCACACGAATTGAAAACCCCGCTCACCATTATAGAAAGCTACAGCAGCCTGATGAAGCGGTGGGGGGCAAAAAAGCCGGAGGTGCTTGAGGAGTCGATAGAAGCCATTCACTCAGAAGCGGTGCATATGAAAAAACTGACCAATCAGCTTTTGGCGCTGGCCAAAAGTCATCAAGAGCTTGAGCTTGATCTGAAAACAATCGATCTGATTGAAGCGGCGCGCGCGGTTATGCAAACGCTCCAGCCCGTTTATCAGCGTGACATATTGCTTGAAACAGATAAAGAGAGCCTGCTTGTAAAGGCTGATGAAGAACGCATCAAGCAGCTGTTGACCATTTTGCTTGATAATGCAATAAAGTATAGTGAAAAGCCTATTGAGATGTCAGCCGGAACGAGGAATGGACGGCCATTTCTGTCAGTGAGGGATGAAGGCATCGGAATACCTGAGGAGCATATCCCGCATTTGTTCGAACGGTTCTACCGGGCAGATGAGGCACGAAATCGAAAAACAGGCGGAACGGGTTTAGGCCTTTCCATTGCCAAGCAAATCGCCGATGAGCATGGCATTGAGCTGTCTGTCAAAAGCAAGCCGGGACAAGGAACAGCTGTCACCATGCAATTCAGCGAACAGAATGGGGGAGGCCGATGACTAAAACAATAAAAATAGTATCTTTTGCTGCAGCAGCCATTTTAGTTGTCATCATCTGTACGTTTCTCATCATTCGGCAAACCCATGAGAACGTATTGTCAAAGGAGACTGTCGTAAAAAAAGTCGAAGCCTCCTATGAAGGCAAGGTCACGAAAGCAACTCAATCAAAGGATAAAAAAACATATGATATAACCCTTGAAAATCCAAAGGGAACTTACTTTGTAAAAGCAGACGCAATATCGGCTGACATTCTTTCAATGAATAGAGTAAAAGCAGTGAATCCATCTGCCATGACAGAAAAAGAAGCCGAGCATCTCGCGCTTGAGCGAGTGCCGGGAACGGTCAAAAAACAAACACGACAAAGTCGAGTTGCCACTTATACCATACAAAAAGAAGACGGGAAAACATACGAAGTGAAGGTAGACATGCAGGCAAAAACAGTCTTGTCTGCCGATCAAATCAGCAGCAAAGATCAACAAAAAACGCCGATTACGAAAAAAGAAGCCAAAACAATTGCAGAGCGAAAAACGGGTGGAACAGCGGATGACGCAGATCTCGAAGAAAGTGAGGGCACTCTCATCTTTGAAGTAGACGTTGATCTTCCTGATAATAAGGAAGCGACAGTGAAAATCAATGCCTACACAGGAAAGGTAGCTAACATTGTGTATGAAGACTGACGGTTTCTCATCAAATTCTCATCTTGCTCTCGTTTTCCTTTCATGTTGAGTGTGTAAACTGTACTCATACAAAACAAAGGAGGACTCACAAATGCTCAAGAAAAAATGGATGGTCGGTCTTTTAGCAGGGTGCCTAGCGGCCGGAGGATTCAGCTACAACGCGTTTGCCAAAGAAAACAATGAAAACAGACAGGCTTCTTCTAAGACGGATGCACTCACTGAACAAGAAGCAGAAGCAATTGCTAAAACAGTTGTTGACGGCACAGTAGAAGACATTGACAGAGACCTTTACAACGGTAAAGAAGTCTATGAAGTGGAGATTGAAAAAGAAGGTGAAGACTACGACGTTTATGTAGATATTCATACAAAACAAGCGCTTAATGACCCGCTAAAGGAGAAAGCAGAACAAGTCGCCATAACCAAAGAAGAAGCTGAAGAAATTGCTTTAAAGCAAACAGGTGGAACCGTAACAGAAAGTAAGCTTGACGAAGATGACGGTGCTTACATCTATGAAATGGAAATCCAAACGAAGCAAGGAACTGAGACAGAATTTGAAATTTCCGCAAAAGATGGACGCATTATCAAACAGGAGATAGATGACTAATCAAAACCCCCGCTGCAGCGGGGGTTTTTCATGATAAGAAACCTTCTTTTGGACAATCTAAGTAGAAAAGGAGGCGAAACGCATGGAAAAGAAAGAGGAGCAATACATCAATCAGGCTGAATATGTCCCTCATCCGACGAAGGAAGGAGAGTATGCCTTATTTCTTCATGAAACGTATCATTTGCTTTCTGAAGATGACGAGACACAAACAACAGAATAAGGGCTTTGGCCCTTGTTTTGTTCCGTAATTGTGATGTAAGCGCATTTATTACTTTTTTGAGTTGACACAGCTTGTTTTTTTCTGTAATCTCAGTGTGTCAATTCAATTAGGAACTTCGTTAGGTGAGGCTCCTGTATGGAGATACGCTGCTGCCCAAAAATGTCCAAAGACGCCAATGGGTCAACAGAAATCATCGACATAAGGTGATTTTTAATGCAGCTGGATGCTTGTCCTATGCCATACAGTGCTAAAGCTCTACGATTGAAGGCGCCCGCACGCTTTTTTTGCCGTGCTTCTTTCACCTTCAATCCCGAAGGCTTTTTTTATGCCTTTAAAACGAAACCAATCAAAGGAGGTGCGGAGTATGGATTCTCCCCATTCGAGTCAATCTGAAGAAGTACCCATATACTATGACAGCAAGACAATTGATTACACGATGAGGAGACGAACTGCCGCACCTTCTGGCGAGGCCGGCACGTCTCCGTAGAGGAGGTACGAGTCCCGATGGTTCAAAACATGACCTATGACGAACTCATTTTACGCATCATTATTTTACTGCGAGACGGGAAAATCAGGGATTTTAGAAGTGTTATTGATGAGCTTCAGCCCTATGACATGGCATTTATTTTTAAAGAAATGCCGGAAAAACACCGCGCCCGCTATTTATCTTATTTAACTGTAGACGATATCACTGATATGATCGGGGAGCTGGAACGCGAATTTCAGCTTGTCGTCTTAAATAAAGTCGGAAAAACAAAAGCAACACTGGCGATGAACAAAATGGACAACGATGACCTCGCTCAATTGCTTGAAGAAATGGACGAAGAACTGAAGGAACAGCTTTTATCCAGCATGGAAGCGTCAGAATCAAAAGCTGTACAGCTCTTGATGAATTACCCGGCTGATTCAGCGGGACGCATGATGACAAACCGGTATGTGTGGATTCCTCAGCATTACACGGTAAAAGACGCGGTCGTCAAACTGAAAAGCTTCGCTGAAATAGCTGAATCGATCAACTACTTATATGTTATTAATGAAAGCAAACAGCTGGTTGGGGTTCTTTCCTACCGCGATTTGATTCTGGGTGAACCTGAAGAAAAGGTGCAGGATTTAATGTTTACCCGCGTCATATCAGCAGATGCTCTTCAGGACCAGGAAGAAGTTGCCCGCCTGATTGAACGTTACGATTTTTTGGCAATACCGGTTGTAGAAGAAAACAACGTGCTTGTCGGCATTGTGACGGTCGATGATATTATCGACGTCGTTATTCGGGAAGCTGATGAGGATTACGAAAAATTTGCCGCTTCCGGTAAAGACATCACCTTTGACACAAAAGCTTACGTGGCGGCATACCGGCGCCTGCCATGGCTGATTTTACTCTTGTTTATCGGACTGATTTCAGGAAGCATTATCAGCTATTTTGAAGACGCGCTGAAGCAGGTTGTCGCGCTTGCGTTTTTCATGCCGATGGTGTCAGGGATGACAGGAAATACGGGAACACAATCTCTCGCGGTTGTTATCAGAGGTTTGTCTAAAGAAGAAATGAACAAAAAAACGATTGTGCGCCTGATCTTCCGGGAGTTCAGAACAAGTATTTTTATCGGAGCGGTTTGTTCTGTGCTGATTGCGATTGTTTCTATCATATGGCAGGGGAATGCGCTTTTGGGATTTGTTGTCGCCTCTTCACTGTTCTTAACCTTAATCATCGGCACGATGTCAGGAACGATTATCCCTATTATTTTGCACAAACTGAAAGTAGACCCGGCGATTGCTTCTGGACCGCTGATTACAACGTTAAACGATATTTTATCTTTATTAATCTACTTTGGCATTGCCACTGCATTCATTCACTCATTATAAACGTAAAAAGTCCGTCTCAACTGCGAGCCGGACTTTTATTATTTAACGGTTTTTGTACCGAAAGTGAGCATTAAGCTGCCCCTCCAGCATTTTTTTCCGCACTTGCGGATCGTTTTTTAACATCTGTTCTTTTTTGCGCATATCCTTTAAAATCTCTGCCGTCTGTACGCCGTCTTCACGTTTATTGGCGATATCCATCAGCCGCTCCACATCGGCAAAGGAGTATTTTCTTGTTCCCCTTGAAGAACGCTGCGGGTAAATGAGCTTTCGTTCCTCATAATACCTGATCTGTCTTACGGACAATCCTGTCAATTCACTCACAATTCCGATTGAAATCACTTTTTTGTCTTTATAAGAATGATCTTCTGTGGTCATTTTTCCACCCCTGGATGTCTTTTGATAATAGTATATAAAAAACAAAGAGAAAAAACCTGACGCTTGTCATATTTTCTAACATCAAATAGAAGATTTTTGAAAAAATACGGAAGAAAAATTAACAAGAATAATGCGTAACACCCAAGCGCGTTTTATCCTTTATGTAACGAATCAAACGAGGAGGAAGGATAATCATGGAGGAAGAAAAAGCGGTCTCACTGGCAAAAGAAATTATAGAGTTGGATATCAAGCGTGATGAAATGCTGGAGACGTTTATGCAGCTTGCCGGAGAACAGGCTTTTCAATTATTAAGATCGGTTCAAAACGGACAATACCGAAAATCTTCGTAAACATAAATTCTTTACATTAGATTCATACCACGTTCATTTAAAAAGAGTATCTTTTGTATAGGATACCTCAAAATGAAGGAGGACGCTATGAGTAATTTATTGAAATCCGCTTTAGAAAAAGAACGACGCCATTATTCTGAAAAACTCTATCAGATAGGGGTTTATAATAAAGAGGTCATGAACAAAATGACGATTTCTGAGCTTCGGAAAGAATATGCTTATTTCTTTCGAAGCATTACAAATCATAAAAATTATCCTTATACAAGATAATGTATAAGGATTTTTTTGCTTTTAGAAGGAATTTCTCGAATTATAGCGAATACGTATAGTAAGGGACTGAACTCTTATTATATGTAAGGGTTTTCATTATTTTTTTATAAAAATCCTATATACGAGGTAGATATGATGAGATTATCGTTTAACGAAGAAGAAGTTGAGCGTGCGATGAATTTGTACAGAGTTTTTGCAAGGGCTTTCAAAAGTGTGTCCGAACATAGTATCCGTGATAGCAAAGAGCACGGTTTTAATCCCACTGAATTTGCTGTACTGGAACTCCTGTACACAAGAGGCCCGCAAAAATTACAGCAAATTGGGTCGAGACTTCTGCTTGTAAGCGGAAACGTCACATATGTTATTGACAAACTAGAAAGAAACGGGTTTTTAGTAAGGGAGCAGGACCCGAAAGATAAACGCTCTGTTTACGCACATTTAACTGACAAGGGAAATGAGTATTTGGATAAAATTTATCCGATTCATGCACTGCGTATTGCGAGAGCGTTTTCAGGCCTTTCGCCTGATGAACAGGACCAGCTGATTGTCCTGCTCAAGAAAGCAGGCATACACAGCCAGCATTTGCTGTTTCGTTAACTATTCTACACTCTCTGTTTCAGGAGAGTGTTTTTTTGTTTCATAAGATTCTTTTTAAAACATCTTCAATCTTCCTATCAGACATTTCGCCAAGGTATCCATTGACGTGTTTTTTATACTCCTTCATCTGTTCGTTCGATTGAAAAAATGCCGCGATATACTCTTCTGCTTTCTTCATGTCCCAGTTTCTCATATCTGTGACGAGTTTCCTTTCATGTAGAAGGTTTAAATTCATTTCCTCCTGTCCCGGCAGTGCATGATAAATAAATACCGGAAGCCTCTTCTGTAAGCATTCACTGATGGTCACGCCTCCGGGTTTTGTCATGATGCCTGTCGCCTGTTCGTACAAACGGTTCATCTCTGCTTTGCTGTGAAGGTAAGGAATCGCCTCAATCAAGGGGTGGTGTAAACTTTTGACATAGGAGTAGAGCTTTTCGTTTCTGCCGCATAATATTTTGTATAAGATCTGTCCGCCTGGCGACAGTTCCTGCACCCATTTTAAGTGCCCGCCGACCCCCATACTGCCCCCTGTGATGATGATGGTATATGGCGGGTGGTGCTGCAAGGTATCTGCTGATTCCATTTCAAAATTTCGGTGAACTGGAATGCCGGTCAAGTATATGTTGTTCTGATCGATCCCCTCTGATATTAGCTGCTTCTTTACTTCCGTGCTCGGAACAAAATGGTAATCAATGTTCTTCCGTCCCCATAATTGATTTACGAAAAAATCAGTGTATACATTCACAACCGTCAGATTCGGATATTCAGGCTTTAATCGGTTCAGCAGATAAGAAGGCAGCGCATGTGTGCAGAAGGCGATATCAGGCTGTTTTTCTTGGAGGATGTGCCTCATTTGCTGTGTGAACAGCCATTCGTACATGAAATAGCGTTTGTCATGCTGAAATTCTCCGCAGGCGAGGAGCCTGTAAATGCCGCTGTACGTTTTCGGGAAATATTGAATCCATTTTAAATAAGCCACGGAGGACAATTTTTCTAACCGCCTATACGCATGTGAAAAGATATCAATCTTTTCTGATGCCAGCCCTTGAGACTCTAATTCAGCCTGCAATGCATCAGCCACATGATGATGCCCGGTGGAAATGCTTAAAAAAGGAAAAATGAGAATGTTTTTCATGACAGTCCTCCTTAAAAAATATGGCAACTATATTTTGAGGAGAACGTTCACAAAATATAAGGGTGTTTTTGATCACAAGGAAGGTGAAAAGATGAAAACCTGTTTCCTTTCCATTTGGAGAATGGTTGATCCGATTTATTTCTTTTTTTCAAGGCTAAGCTTGATTGACAACGATCAAAAAAGCGTCTTTCGAGTCAGGCTGACGAAGTATAAAGGACATCATGTCGTACTTAGCGATGGAACGCATATTAGAAAAAATGATGTGCTCGTTAAAATTCATCTGCACAATATTAAGCTGATAAGAGAACTGCAAAGCATTGAGAGCGCGGTCAGAAAGGGAATCATTATTTATCAGAAAGTATATCAATCGATGCCGCTTCTTCTTGACTATATCAACAATCATAAAAAAAGCGAGAAAATCAAAGGAATCATTGGGATTACAATGCTTGACAAAGGTGTGGAAAGGCTCGGCTTTGATGTGATCACCCCGGTGAACCCTTTTTACAGGTGCTTTAAAAAAGTGTCCCATGTGCCGATTTTATATTTGACTTCAAAGCCTGTGAGCTTGCGGCATTTACCGAATTCATCCTATTTGTTTATCTCAAAAGAAAAGCTGCAGAAAACCTATCAAAAAAAAGACTGATGCCTCGGTCAGCACAGTCTTTTTTGATTAAATCTGATGAAATGTTACTTCAGGGCGGCTTCCGACACGGATATTTACGCCGGTTTGTCCCAAGCCCTCGCTGATATAAAATGGTTTATCGTGATGATAATGAAGGCCTTTAATCATGTTCATTCGCACGAGCTTTCCCATTTTCACCAAATGATACGGTTTTGGCCAGTGAATTTGCCCGCCGTGAAAATGCCCTGACAGCAGGTAATCATAATGAACATCTTTCATATCCAGAATAATATTTGGGTCATGTGTTAAGACAAGATGATAGCCATTTTCCAGACTTTGATAAGAGCCGGTGATATTACTCCGATTCGTACTGTAATCATCAATGCCGATAATATTGACTGGCCCTGCAGCCGTCTCGATTCGAACATGTTCATTTTGCAGCGTGATACAGCCGTTTTCCTCTAAAACTCGCTTCAATCTCTGAAAGTCCTCTTCTTTTAATACATAATCGTGGTTACCGAACACCGCGTACATTCCATATGCAGGCTTCAGCTTTTGCAAGGCGTTCAAGTAACCTGCCAGCTTCGGAATATTACGTTTCCGATCAAGAAAATCCCCGGTAAGAGCAATGATGTCTACAGGCTGATCTTTTGTTAAATGATACAGCTCCTCAGGTGAGACTGAAATGTTTTCCAAGTGAAGATCAGATAAATGAAGGATATTTAATTTTTTTCTGGCTGGAAGGCCGTCTTTTTGGTCGATTGAAATGGTGTTGACTTTCACATCTTTTGTATTGCGGTTCGCTTTATATAGAAATGGCACAAATACGAGTATGGCCAATGAAAGTAAGATTGTAAACAAAATATATCCCCTCCCTTCTATCAGTATAGTAAGTGATCAAGCCCTATGGATAGCGGGAATTAATGGGTAGAGACAGGCTGAAAAACGGATTGTCATATGATGAATGATTTGGAAGGGAAAAGGGATAATAAATTTTGACACATGAGGCAGAACATGCCGACGGAGTCAGAATAACAAATGGATGTGTAAGCAATGTTACGATTGATGAGACAACAAAAAAAAGAAACATATTATCTCTGGATCGCATTATTTCTACTTTTATTGTATGTATCCCCGCTTTTTATTTTAAAGGAAGATGCCCATATCCGGGTCCACGATAATTTAGATTCCAACATCGCTTGGTACAAGGTTCTGGCCGATAGCGGAGAAATCGTCGGCAAGGTTGACGCTGCCATTCCGCAAATCATTAACGGGCTGCCCCGGGATGCCTTTGGCACCGAGTGGAGCGGAATTGTTTGGCTCCATGCTTTCTTTTCTTCCATGACCGCCTATGCAATAAGCCAGACGGTTACAAGAGTTGTCGCTTTTTTTGGAATGTATGTGCTGCTGAAGAAACATATAATCCCGGAACCAAAAGCGGCTTTCATCCGAATTGGCGTATCGCTTGCATTTGCCTTAACACCGTTCTGGCCTTCGGGAATGCTGAGTACGCTTGGGTACCCTTTGGCACTGTGGGCTTTTTTAAATATCCGAAAAGGGGATATCTCATGGAGAGAGTGGCTGACGCTGGGCTTGCTTCCTCTATACTCAAGCTTTGTTCTAGGCTTCTTCTTTTTCCTGGCAGGGATGGCGTGTTTTTGGCTGTATGATGCCATTACAAAAAGAAGATGGAATTTGATGTTCTTAGGCAGTATTGCATTTATGACGAGTATCTATCTTTTCGTTGAATATCGGCTTGTCTATTCGATGCTGTTTGAGCACGCACCGATGCATCGTATCGAATTTATCTCATCCAGGCATGACATTTGGCATTCTCTTCGGCTATCCGTAAAAAACTTTGTCTATGGCCATAATCATGTGATGACCGTTCATACCGTTGTCATCCTTCCGATCCTGCTGGTCGTATTTGCTGCTCTGCTGTTCAAACGAAATCGGACAAAGCCAGAAAATGTTTATCTGTTTTTATGTGTGCTTAATTATGGATTGTCATTATGGTATGCGTTTTGGTTCAACAAAATTTGGGCTGTTCCAAAGCAGAAATTTGCTTTTTTAGCAGAATTTAATTTTGCCCGTTTTCATTTTCTTCGGCCGCTTGTTATATACGTGAGCTTTGCGCTTGCTTTATATCTCATTTGGCGGATGGGGAAAGGATGGAAATGGCTTGTGTACGCCGCAGTCGCTGCACAGCTGATGGTGTTGGCGCCTTTTAATGAAGAATATACGTATGGCGTTCATTACAACGCGCCGACATTCAGGGAGTTTTATGCATCAGAGCAATTCAAAGAGATTAAGGAATATATCGGACGTCCGCAAGATTCGTATAGGGTGGCGAGCATCGGACTGCATCCGTCTATCGCCCAATATAACGGGTTTTATACGTTAGATACGTATAACAATCTGTATCCGCTCTCATATAAATATGAATTTAGAAAAATCATCGAAAAAGAGCTGGAAAAAAATTCTCGGCTGAAACAATACTTTGATGAATGGGGCAGCCGCTGCTACCTTTTTGTCGATGAACTCGGTAAACGCTATGATTTCAAAAAGAACTCGAAGAAAACGATCAACAACCTTCAATTAAATACAGATGTATTTAAAAAAATGGGTGGACGGTACATTTTTTCTTCAGTTCCGATCATGAATGCTGAACAAAACCATCTCGCGCTCGTAAAGACGTTTGACCATAAAGATTCCGCCTGGCGCATTTATTTATATGAAACAAGATAAGGAGGATATCGATTGAAACAGTCACAGCCAGTATTAACCATCGTCGTCCCGTGTTTCAATGAAGAGGAAGTGTTTCAAGAAACAAGCCATCAGCTGACAGAGGTTGTAGATGATTTAATTGAAGAAAAATTAATTGCTGAAGACAGTAAAATTCTGTTTGTCGATGATGGCAGCAAAGACCGCACTTGGGCTTTGATTGCTATGGAGAGCATAAGAAACAAGAAGGTTACCGGCTTAAAATTAGCCTGCAATGTCGGCCACCAAAAAGCGCTTTTAGCCGGATTGCATAAAGCGAAGAATAGGTCAGACTGCGTCATTTCGATCGATGCTGATCTTCAGGACGACATCTCTGTGATCCGGGATTTTATGCTGAAATATCATGAGGGCTGCGAGATCGTTTACGGTGTACGCCGGAGCAGAAAAACCGATACCTTTTTCAAGCGCACGACCGCGTTAGGGTTTTATCGTCTCATGAATAAACTTGGGATTAAATTAATTTATAATCATGCTGATTTTCGTTTAATGAATAAAAGGTCCCTTGAAGAGCTTGAGCGTTATCCGGAAGCGAATCTGTTTTTAAGAGGTATTGTCCCCATGATCGGCTTTAAATCGGCCGAAGTTTTGTATGACCGCAAGGAACGCTTTGCCGGCAAAACGAAATATCCGCTGAAAAAGATGCTATCCTTCGCTTTTAACGGGATTACTTCATTCAGTGTCGCACCAATTCGATTCTTTACGCTTTTAGGGTTTGTTTTGTTTTTCCTCAGCGCTGTGGCAGGGATTGGCGCGTTTATTCAAAAGCTGCTCGGCCATACGAATGCAGGCTGGGCGTCTCTTATCATATCCATTTGGTTTTTGGGCGGGCTGCAATTGATGGGAATTGGAATCATCGGAGAGTATATTGGAACGATTTTTTCTGAAGTGAAAAGACGGCCGAAATACGCGATTGATATTGATTTGTATAATGAACAGCTGAGCCCGCTTCAGCGCCAGGAAAAAGAGCGGTTAGAAAAAAAGTACAGTTAAACACGGAAAGAGCTGACTTCATTAGTCAGCTCTTTTTCTTCAACTGATGCAATATGGCGCTAAGCGGTTCGTCTTGCGGGTTGCGGTAAAAATCAAAAAATGGGCAGCCCTGCTTCTTAATTCGATCGATGACCGTATCAATTGTAAACAGAGCGGGTGTTAAAGATGATTGCACCTCATGCCAGTAGAGCGGGGCTGCAACAGTCCCAAGCTCATTTCCTCTCGTCGAATAGGGACAGATAATCGTTTTTCCTTCTGCATGCTGCAAATAATCAAGATACAATTTGCCGTGTCTGTTTTTAATCAAGCGTTCAGTGGTAAATAGCTCAGGAAACGCATTGGTGCAGTACTCTGCGATCAACTGCGTAAATTGGCGAGTTTCTTCATACGTAAATGCCTCGGGAGACAAGGGAATATAAAGCTGGATGCCTTTGTTGCCGGACAGCTTCGGGTACGATGTGATGCCAAAGGAATCCAACAGCCGCTTCAGTTCATTTGCGGCCTGCACGGCCATAAGAAAGTCATCTCGCGAAGGCGGATCTAAATCAATGACAATCTCAGCCGGACGCCTGCTTTTAATGGTTTGAAAAGGAACGTGAAATTCCAAAGCAAGCTGGTTGCAAAGCCAAAGCAATGTAGACATATCCTTGCAGACAATATGTTCATGGCTTCCATCATAGAAAGATTGAACAAAATCCGGCGCATAGTCCGGCTTGTTTTTTTGGAAAAATGATTCGCTCCTAGATCCATGCGGATAGCGGATGACGGTGACAGCACGGTTTTTCAGAAATGGGAACAGGTAGTCACTAACTTCAATCATATACTGAATAAAATCTTCTTTTGTTTTTTTATTCTTTTCAAATATGATTTTATCCAGGCTTGTAAACTGGAGTTTTGGGTGAACCGGTTTGGAGTGGCGTATGACTTGCGCATACGTGCATTCGGACCAGTCCATTTGGAATTCGAAACCGACAAACGATACCTCTCTTAATGTGCCTTGGAGAATTGTTAAGTATTGAACAGCTGCACAAATCGAAGGTTCAAGACTAAATTCGCCTGAGGGTGTTTGATGTCCGTGCTGTTCCATAATCTCGCGTATAGCGCTTTTTTCCTCATCGCGCATTCCGTGCGAGACAGAGGCAATCGGTGTCATTATTCCGTTTTTTAACACAGATACCGTCAGAAACCCGTTGTTAGGGTTGAACCCTGTTATGCAAACATAAGCTTGTTTAAAGTTTTTATATTTGAGCCAATCGGACGACCGCTTCTTTTCAAGCCATTTGCTGTTTGTTTTCTTCGCTACAATTCCTTCTCCGTCATATTTTATTACCATCTCCCAGAGTTGATCAAAATGATCATAACAGGGAATGGTTTGAATGGTTTCTTTTGCGTAAGGATCTGGAGATGCAGGAAGCTTTGCTGCGGATATGAGTTCACGCAGCGATTTTTTGCGGTCCAAATACGAAAGAAGCGTTACATCTTCTCCGCATCGCTCTAACAAATCAAAGGCGAGAAAGCAGCACGGCCGCGCGTTTGCCGATTCCTGAATCTTGTCTGGCCTTTTCAAACGCCCCCGCACTTGAAGGTGTTCAAAATCTGCACGACAGGGATTCACCAAACATACGATTTCACCGTCAAGTGTCAGCGGAAGCTCTTTTTCTAGGTGCTGAAAGGCAGTTTTGGCGAATTGTGTGATTTCAGGGAAGGTGCTGCTGAGCTCCACACCATTTCTGCTGGTTAAGGTCACACCTGAAGAATGGATGCGGAGAATACAGCGGTACCCATCATATTTTACTTCGTAACGCCATTCTGCTCCGATTGGCGGTGACGAAGTTAAGACCGGCTGCATGGTAAACGCCATGCGCTATGATGTGCCGGAGGCTTTTTTTCTAGTTGTTTTTTGTTTTTTATCTCCGGCTCCTTTCGGTTCAGCGGCTTGTGCAGGTGCGGCAGCCGGTGTCTCCCGGTTCGGCCTTCTGGTTCTGTCGATGCTGGCTTGCAGAGCGCTTACCAGGTCAATGACATCTTCACGAGGTGGCGCTTTATCAGGAGTGACAGCCGTTTCTTTATTTTCTAGCTTGTCGTTGACTCTTTGCAGCAGCGCCTGTCGGTACGTGTCTTCATATTTCTCAGGCTCAAACTCAGCAGTCAGTTCATCTATTAATGTGATAGCAGTTTGCAGTTCCTTATCGTTTACATTCGATTGATCAGGTACACCTGGGACATGAGCGGCGCTTCTGACCTCATCGGGATAATGGATAGACTCCATGACGATACAATTTTCATAAACACGGAGAATCGCCAGCTGCTGCTTTGACCTGATTGTCATATTGGCGATACCGATCTTTCCGGTTGAGCGCAGCGCCTCACGCAGCAGGGTATAGGCCTTCGTCCCATTATCCCCGGGGCCGACAAAGTAGGAGCGGTTAAAATAAATCGGATCAATTTCCTGAAGCTGAACAAAGTCAACAATCTCAACTGCTTTCTCCTCATGCTCCTGTTTTAAGCTTTTTAAATCTTCGTCTGTCAGCACTACATATTTTCCTTTTACATATTCATATCCCTTCACAATTTCATCAGGACTAAGAGTTTTTTCGCAATTTGTGCAAACTTTCTCGTATTTGATTGGTGCGTGATCCTCTTTATGGAGGCTGCGCAGTTTAATATCTTTATCTTCTGTGGCCGCATATAGCTTGATGGGGATGTTTACTAATCCGAAGCTGATCGATCCCTTCCACATTGTATGCATATCGATAAACCCCTTTTTTTCTTTAGTGTGAAGAGAAGGAGTACGATTCATGTGTAGTAACTTATGGGTGAAAAAAAGCCGGCGCTGTTATTGCGACGGCTGTTCAATAATGAATTGTTCGAATTGTTCCGGAGGTATTGGCCTGCTGAAAAAGAAGCCCTGCAAATGGTCGCAGCCTTTTTCAAAAAGAAGCTGCTTTTGAGCTGCATTTTCCACACCTTCGGCAATCACCTGCAAAGACAGCTGATGCCCCATGGCAATAATAGCTCCGGTAATTTGCTCTGATTTAGGATGGGTCTGAATATCGTCAATAAATGATTTGTCAATCTTCAGCCTGTGAATCGGGAAGTCCTTCAAATAGCTAAGGGAGCTGTGACCAGTACCGAAATCGTCAATACTGATTCTGATTCCTAATTCTGTAAGAGATGACAAAACCTTTTTGGAGTGATCGAGATTGTCCATTGTCATGCTTTCCGTCACCTCCACTTCAAGAAGCTGCGGAGGAAGCTGGTATTTATTAAGCGTATCCTTGATGAGGGGAATCAGATCTTCGGATTGGAACTGTCTGGCGGAAATATTAATGGCGACAGAAAGATCATAGCCTTTGTCGTGCCAAATCCTTGCCTGCTTGCATGCTTCATCTATAATCCACTTTCCGATATCAATAATAAGTCCCGTTTCTTCTGCGACACCGATGAATTCTCCGGGCGGACGCAGTTGCCCGTCTGGTGTCACAAGGCGTATCAGTGCTTCTGCTCCTGTCATTTTTTGTTTTTTTACACTGAATTGCGGCTGATAATGCAAGACAAATCTATCGTTTTCGATTGCTTCTCTGAGTACCATCTCTTGGTTAAGCTTGACGGTTTCTTTGTTGCCGATTGAAAAAGAATAGTATCTGTATTTGCTTTTGTTTCGTTCTTTAGCCGCATACATCGCCATATCAGCCTTTTTCATCAATTCAAGGCCATCCGTCCCGTCTTTTGGAGATATCGCAATCCCGATACTGACAGATGTGACAAGGGTGTGATCTTGAATTTTGAAAGGTTTTTTGAATATTTGGATAATTTTTCTTGCTAAAACATCTGCTTCGCCTGTTCCTGTATTGGCGTCTGTTAATATAATAATAAATTCATCACCGCCAAGACGGGCGATAAATCCGTTATCAGGGACTACAGATGACAAACGTTTAGCCGCAAACTGAAGCAGTTGATCCCCGACATTATGCCCTAATGCATCGTTAATCACTTTAAACCGGTTTAAGTCGAGAAAGAAAACAACGGTGTTATAATGCAAGGTATGCTCGCGATTCAGTACCTTTGTTAGATGAGAGATGGCATGTCTTCTGTTAGGTAAGTCTGTAAGCGAATCATAATGAGCCATTCTATGGATTTCTTTTTCTGCTTTGTACTGCTTCGTCATGTCTTTGCAAATGACATAAATGCTGTCCAGTTCTTGATTGACCTCAACAGGTATGAGAGTAATATTTAAGTGAAACTGGCCTTTTTCAGTGATAAGTTCGCCATCACTGTTCATCGCTTGTTTATCTTTTTTAACTTGCTCAAAAAGGCGCTTAATCTTCAGTGATGTGTAATTCCTCCAGTCATGCATGCTGAAGCCAAATTTGCTGATCATTTCCTCACCAGCGTGATTGGAAGATATTATGTTTCCTTCTAATGATAAAATAAAGATTGCATCAATATTGTGGACGATTAAAGACTGAAATCGCTGTTCGTTATCCTTTATGCGTTCGCTCTGTTTAATAAACTTTCGATCTGCATGGGAACTGAATAACAATAACGTTTGGATACAAAAAATAATTAAAGTAACAAAAATTGACCAATGAAACGTTTGCACCTCCATATGGCTTCCGGGCGGAGCCATGTCCTTATGGAAAGTTGCCGCAAGCATCCCTGTGTAGTGCATGCCCGAAATCCCAATGCCCATTACAATTGAACTGACGACTTTATAGAATATAAGATGCTCAGAATGTTTTTTTACGGCCAAGTCAAAGAATATTTTTAACGAGACGAAAGAGGCTGCAATCGCAATGATAATTGAAACTGTAAATAAAATCGGTTCGTAAATAATCATTACCCGGGAAATGGCAGACATTCCGATATAGTGCATAGAAGCAATAGATGCGCCAAGCACAACTGATCCGGTAAGCAGTCTGTAATATGTAAGAATGTGCCGGCTGACAAAATATAATGACACAAATGATCCCGAAACAGATGCGCCAATGGCTGCCAGTAAAGGCATGAATTCATATTCCATCGGCATTTCCATATGGACCGCCATCATCCCTACAAAATGCATTGACCAAATACCGAATCCCATAATAAGTGAGCCGCCGATCAGCCAAATTTTACTTTTTAAGCCTGTATTGATGGTGACTTTCCTTGAAAGTTCAAGGGAAATATACGAGGCGGTACAGGCGATAAGAAAAGATAAACATATGAGCGTCGTATTATATGTAACGTGTATTTCCAAATGGAGATTCCCCCAGTATCGTGTGTTCCAGTCTTGTTGACTCTCTTTATTATCGGCTGCTTAACCGCAGAGTTTCAGCCTTCAAAACGATAGAAATACGAGGGAGATCTATTTTTAGTTCAACTGACCGTGAAAAATGTGTTAAAATCATCTTGACGTTTTCCGAAAAAACAAAAATGTATGATACATAAACATGAAACAAGGGAGTTGGTGGCTATCGAAGAGCTGGTTATGTCATGGATAGAAGCATTTAAAAGCTTATCTTATTTTGGAATATTTCTAGCGCTCAGTATTGAGTTTATCCCGGCCGAAGTCGTCTTGCCGCTTGCGGGCTATTGGGTATCTAAAGGCGATATGACACTCGCCGGCGTTGTTTTGGCAGGATCGCTTGGGGGAGTGGCCGGTCCGCTTACGCTGTATTGGATAGGCCGGTACGGAGGAAGGCCGTTTCTTGAACGTTTTGGGAAGTATCTCTTTATTAAACCTGAAGCGCTTGATAAGTCAGATGAATTTTTCAAAAAACATGGAGGCTTTGTCGCCTTCAGCGGCCGTTTCTTGCCTGGCATCAGGACATTGATTTCCATACCGTGCGGAATTGCAAAAATGAATGTTTGGGTGTTTTCGCTTTATACATTCATTGCTATGCTTCCGATTACATTTGTATATGTTTATCTCGGTGTGAAGCTCGGTGAAAATTGGAAGGAAGTCGGCTCTATTCTTGATCAATATATGCTTCCGATCGGGATAGCCATTTTGGCGCTTTTCCTGCTCTACTTACTGATGAAAAAGAGGAAGAAACGCACGCACTCCGAACAATTATCTGTATTTTTGAAAAATAAACGTTGACAAATCATTGCGCTGCGCATATCATTGACGTATAAAATCATATTTCTTGAAATCCCAAAGGGGAGTAGCGTCCGGAATGTATTCCGGAAACAAAGTCGTCATTTCATGGATTGTATCCATCGGCTTTGTTGGCATGCCTGAATTCATGTCTAGCAAGACCTTTGCCTTATGTCGGCAAAGGTCTTTTTTGCATGGTCCGGCCGGCATAAGATCGGATGAAGAGAAAGAAAACAACTTTTTTGGGAGGGTATCATTTATGGATGCAGCATTATTATTAGAGTATGGTTGGGTTCTTCTCGTCTTGATCGGGCTGGAAGGGATTTTAGCCGCCGATAACGCGCTGGTTATGGCGGTAATGGTAAAACATTTGCCGGAGGAAAAAAGAAAAAAAGCGTTATTTTATGGATTGGCAGGGGCTTTTGTTCTGCGATTTGGCTCTTTATTTGCAATTTCTTTCTTGGTCAACGTATGGCAGGTTCAAGCGATTGGCGCGATCTATTTGCTGTATATCTCAGCAAGCCACTTATTGAAAAGATATGTATTTAAGAAAGAAGACACACATAAAGAGACGAAGCAAAGCGGTTTTTGGCCGACTGTTTTAAAAGTTGAGCTGGCAGATATCGCGTTTGCTGTTGATTCCATCTTAGCAGCAGTAGCGCTGGCGGTTACACTTCCTGGGACATCACTCCCGAAGATCGGCGGACTTGACGGAGGACAATTTCTCGTCATTTTGGCCGGCGGTATCATCGGACTGGTGATCATGCGGTTTGCGGCTTCCATGTTTGTGAAGTTATTAAAGGAACGTCCAAGCCTAGAAACAGCAGCCTTTGTGATTGTCGGCTGGGTCGGAGTGAAGCTTGCTTTATATACGCTTGCCCATCGCGACATAGCGGTTGTTTCTGAGCACTTTATTCATTCTGGAACATGGAAGCTGATATTCTGGGGTGTCTTAGCAGCAATCGCGGTTTGCGGCTGGTTTATGTCAGGTGGGAAAAAACAGCCGGAGGGCGCACAAAACGAACAAAGAAACAGCACCCGTGAACGGGCGTAATCTGAAAGACTCTGCTTAAAAGCAGAGTCTTTTTGTGTTTGAAGCGTTTTCATAAGCGAAATAAAATAACATTTTTATAACATCTTTGTTACAAAAAACACGCATAAAACCCCCTTAATTCTTTAGAAAGGCACGAAATCATGTATAGGACGTCAGAATGGTTTGTCATAATTGAGACATTGGAAATCAATATTTCTTTTTCTCCTTTGCGAATCCCTATCAAATTAGCTATCATTAATGAGTAGTTATAGGGAGGAACTGAGGTGAAACCAGTGCTTAGCCTTTTGTTTAAATTGGGAAAAAAGAAGCAAACACTTGAAAAAGCTGTTGAGAGTATACAAAAAGGCAATAAAGATCTGCAAAATGAATTAATACAGCAATATAAGCCATTTATCGCAAAGACGGTTTCATCCGTTTGTAAACGATATATAGATGAAAAAGACGATGAGTTCAGTATTGGACTGATCGCGTTTAATGAAGCTATAGAAAAATATTCACCTGAAAAAGGAAATTCTCTGCTCGCATTTGCTGAGCTTATTATAAAAAGAAAAGTCATTGATTACATTAGAAAAGAAGCCAGAAGCGCACAAAATATAAATATCGATTTACAGGAAGGAGACGATCAGGAGTCATCACAAAGCCTGATTGAAGCCGAGCTTTCCATTGATGAATACCGCCGTCAGATTGAACAGGAGCAGAGGCGGGAGGAAATCCTCTATTTTCAAAAGCAGCTCAAGGATTATGGTTTATCGTTTAAAGAACTGCTTGAAAATTCTCCAAAGCACACGGATGCAAGGCAAAACGCCATAAAGGTGGCAATGACGCTTGTTGAACATGAAGAATTGGCCGCTATCCTGTATACAAAGAAGCAGCTTCCGGTCAAACAGCTTGAACAGCTTGTCTCTGTAAGCCGAAAAACGATTGAGAGAAACAGAAAATATATTATTGCGATGTGTATTATCATTACGGGTGATTATATTTATTTAAAAGATTATCTTAAAGGGGTGCTGCACTCATGAGAAGAGGGATTATAGTAGAGAAAAATAAAAAATTCGTCACGTTGCTGACCCCTGACGGACAATTTTTAAAAGCCAAAAATGATCGACACAGCTATGAAATCGGAGAAGAAATCATGCTTCCGAGTGAAACACGCATGGGCAGAAGGGCCAGCTTTTTTGATTTTTTTAAACTGCGCCCTTTCAAAATGGGGATTTTTACGATGACTGCTATTATGCTCTTTATTTTTATAGTTCTCCCCGTTTTTTCTAATAATAAGGCCTATGCGTATATGACAATTGATATCAATCCAAGCGTCGAAATGGCGTTAAACAGCGATTATGAAGTGATTGAACTGACGCCTCTAAACGATGAGGGACAGAAAGTCGTGAATGATATAGATGATTGGGAGAAGACTGATTTTAAAAAGGTGATTGACGATATTATAACCGACTGCAGTGAACACGGGTATGTAAAGAAATCGAAAGAAATATTGATTTCCACTGTTTATGAAAACACAGAAGACAATACATATAAAAAGGCTGTGAAAAAACAGCTGAATGATGTGACTGAAAAATATAAAACGACATACCGCATGGAATCTCTCGAGTCAGATATGCAAACGAGGGAAAAAGCGAAGAAAGAAGGCGTCTCAACAGGCAGCTACATCAAATCAAATGAAAAGAATGACAATAAAGATTTAAAAGATGACTCCAGCAAACCATCCGGGGAAGAGGATCAAAAGAGTGATGAAAATGAGGATGAAAACACCGATCAAACTGACACCCAGGACAGCAAGCAAGGAGATAATGAACAGCTGAATGATGCGGATTCCGGAGACCAGAAAGAAGAGAAAGCGGATGACCAGATTGATGATAGTGACCAAGATAAAAAAATAAAGGAATCAGATGAAAATATAAATACCGAAAAAGATGGGGACCATGAGCAAACCCCAATACAAGATCCTCAAGATAAAGGAAATGAAAATAACGGCGCTGACAAGGGTCAAAGCCAATATCACAGGGACTGGAACAATGGTGAACAAGGCAAGAACCGTTCTTCGTCCAGAAGGGATAACGCTTCAGACCGACGTAATCCAAACGGCTACAGCAGTGATAATCATTCAGCTCAAAATGAAGATTCGCCGAGTGCCCCCGGCGAATAAAGACCTGAATTTATTTAGTTGTGCCATTTAATTGTGATTGTGCTTGCTGTACCAGCCGCTTTGTCATTTCTCCGCCTACAGAGCCGTTAGCGCGTGCGACTGTATCAGAACCAAGGTTCACACCGAATTCTTGAGCCACTTCGAGTTTAAATTGGTCTAGTGCCTGCTCCACCCCTGGAACAACGAGTTTATTTCTGCTCGCCATCTTTTTCATCTCCTTTTTCGATAAAGAAATTCTTAACGCGTATTTAGTTTGAAATATACGGGGTTTATTTATGCTGGCAATTGTTGTGGAGAAAAATAAAACCCCGGCCTCTAAGCCGAGGTGACGCAGACTATAGAATGTCTGCTGTCATTTTATGTGCGGTTGCCTGAATATGGAACGTCAAAATGGAGAGGACTGTAATGGCGATAATTTGTCTGATTTTAAGCCATTGGCTGTCATTCAGTTCTTCAAAACGGTGACGGAGACGCTCTGTCTCCTGTTCGGCGATCTCCTGCAGATTTGATTCTTTCATAGAAGGAGTATCTTGGTGATGGATGGCATCAAGCACATATGCGCAGCTTTCATAATAAGCAATCGGGCTGATGACATCATCAGATCTGTCTGAGATTGTGTTAAAGGCCACTTTTAAAATAGCCCGTATGTGTTCAAAGTCATAAATGGATTTTAAATCACGTACAATTAAAAGAATAACTGCCTGTTCAACTGAGTATTTTTTGCCCAGCTCAGGGTGTCCGATCAGATCTTTGATATCACGCTTTACCCAGTTTTGAATTGCGGTTGACTTTAACGAAGTCAGCTCGCATAAGTTGCCAAGCTCTACGATTTCATTTGTAGAAAGACCGTATTCTTTTTTCTGTTTTTTTCGTTCGTATCTTGTAAGAAATTCAGGAATTTCTAGATGATTGGCTGCTTTTTCTGCTGACATGTTCGCTGATTGGACGAGAATGTCGAGCGGGCTATGTTCTCCTTGTCCTTTTAGGGAATAGAGCAGCCGCACCATATCGGTTCGAGAGAGTTTAAAAATGTTCATTGTTCACCTCTTTAAACAATTTGACGCGGATATTGGTCTATGTATAAGTTCAAAATTCAAGCGTCAGCAAATTACATTAACATCATACGTCGAATTCCTTGCATTTTCAAATGGATGTTTTATAATTTAAATATACGGGTTCTTTCGAACTTAAAATAACGGAGGTTGTTATGGCGAAAAGAATTTTTCTGTTTATTCTAACGAATATTTTGGTGCTTACAACAATCGGGATCGTTTTGTCTGTTTTAAGCTCTGTTACAGGAGTCGGGACGTACTTTACAGCTGATGGCGGTATCGATCCAATGGCGCTTCTTGTGTTCAGTTTAGTCGTTGGATTTGTCGGTTCCTTTACGTCTCTTGCAATGTCCAGATGGATGGCAAAGACGATGATGGGCGTCAGAGTGCTGAATCCGAAAAAACACTCGCTCAGCTATGAGGAACAGCAATTGGTTGATCGTGTTCACAGATTAAGCCGCTCTGCCGGTTTAACGAAAATGCCGGAAGTAGGGATTTACCGTTCACCTGAAGTAAACGCGTTTGCGACTGGACCGTCAAAACGCCGTTCACTTGTCGCAGTATCGTCAGGGCTGCTGGAGCAGATGGATGACGCAGCGGTTGAAGGTGTGCTTGCCCACGAGGTCGCGCATATCACAAATGGTGATATGGTAACGATGACGCTTTTGCAAGGTATCGTTAATACCTTTGTCGTCTTTTTATCGCGTATCGCCGCTTGGATAGCAAGCCGTTTTGTCAAAGAAGATCTAGCGCCGATCGTTCATTTTATTGCAATGATTATTTTTCAGATTGTCTTTTCGATACTTGGCAGCCTGGTTGTGTTTGCGTATTCACGCCATCGTGAATTCCATGCTGACAGGGGAGGAGCGGATCTTGCCGGCAAGGACAAGATGATTCATGCGCTGCGGACGCTTAAAAGTTATTCTTCCCGGATTATGGAAGACGATCAGACAGCTGTCCAAACGTTAAAGATTAATGGCAAGAAGCGCTCTTCGCTTTTCTCTACTCATCCTGATTTAGATGAGCGAATCAGGCGGCTGGAAGCTAAATAATACAAACACATTGTTCCTCTGAGAGAATTCTCAGAGGTTTTTTATTTTATCCATTGACTAAAATCATAAAAAAATAAGCAAGTTAAGAAAATGTTTCGTAAAAGCCTTTAAAAATGGACCTAATATCTTTAGAATAATTACCGTACTTAAAAAGAGAGGCAGAAGGATTTTACATGAGATTAAAGTTTGGAAAATTGATACAGGCCTTGTCACCGGCCCAGCTGATCGCATTATATTATTTTCTTGCAGTTACTGTGGCCGTTATATTGCTGAGTTTGCCGGCGGCCCATAAACCGGGGGCGGATTGGACGTTTATTGATGCGCTTTTTACAGCTGTCAGTTCAGTCAGTGTAACGGGGCTGACAGTTGTTGATACAGCTGATACATTCAGCACAATAGGGATTTTTATATTAGCATTTGTTCTGCAATTTGGCGGAATCGGAATTATGACGCTCGGAACGTTCATTTGGCTGATCATGGGAAAACGAATCGGGCTGAAAGAACGGAAGCTGATTATGGTTGATCAAAACCAATCCCAGTTTTCAGGAATTGTCAATCTGATGAAGCAGGTACTGTTTCTGATCTTGTGGATTGAATTTTTTGGCGGGCTGATTCTCGGCACATATTTCTTAACCTACTATGACTCCTATCAGGAAGCTTATTTACACGGATTTTTTGCCAGTATCAGTGCAACGACAAACGGCGGATTTGATATTACCGGTAATTCGATGATTCCTTTTCGCCACGATTACTTTGTGCAGTTTATTACAATGCTTTTAATTATATTTGGAGCGATTGGATTTCCCGTGCTTGTTGAAGTAAAGGATTTCCTGTTTTCAAAGCATCGGCGTTATCCATTTACGCTTTTTACAAAGATCACGACGATTACATTCGGCTCACTTGTCTTGTTTGGAGCCATTGGCATCTTTGCCCTGGAAGCAAACCATGCGTTTGCAGGAAAATCATGGCATGATATTTTGTTTTTGTCCCTGTTTCAATCAACGGCAACCCGAAGCGGGGGACTGGCAACAATCGATATCAGCCAATTATCAGATTCCACACTCTTTTTTATTTGTGCGCTGATGTTTATCGGAGCGTCGCCAAGCTCAGTCGGGGGAGGCATACGGACAACGACTTTTGCTTTGAACCTTCTTGCGCTGTTTCATTTTGCCCGCGGCAATAAGGCCGTAAAGGTATTCAAACGGGAGCTTCACCCTGCTGACTTGATGAAGTCGCTTGTTGTCACGATGATGGCGATCCTGCTCGTTTTTGGCGCGACACTCATTCTGACCATTACAGAAAAACATTCCCTGCTGGAGCTTTTGTTTGAAGTGTGCTCGGCATTCGGTACAACCGGCCTGTCGCTTGGAATTACGGCAGATTTGAGCAGTGTTGGAAAATGCGTCATTATGATTGTCATGTTTATCGGGCGAATCGGCATCCTAACCTTCCTGTATCTGATCGGAAGAAAGGAAATTGAAGCGAACTATCACTATCCGAAAGAAAGAGTGATTATCGGATAGGCAAAACACCGCATACTTTGCGGTGTTTTTTGATTGCCAAAAAAAAGATGTGTGCCTCCTGTTCAGTTGGAGAACCTAACTTCGACAGGTGCAATTTACGCTCCTGCATCTTAAAATGTCTGAAACCTGGCGAGGAGGATTCGTATGAAGCGTAAAGCTGAAGTGAATGAAGCCATTAAAAATAACAATACACCTACCGAGAGCATGGACCCCAATTCATATAAGACACAATATCATGACGACCCCAATTTTAGAGGGGCAAACCGCAATTCCAAACAGGGCCAGCAGGGAGGCATGTAGTTGTGAAGAAAAACCGTCATAGCAGAGACATGCAAAATCATAAAAAGCCTATGAATAAAAAGGTGCTGGAGGAAGAGTTCTCAAGTGAACTTGGGGATTACAATGCCGGGAAGATCATCGAAACGCTGGAAGTCACCAAGCCTGAAAAGAAAAAAGAAAAAAACAAAAATAAAAAACAAAAATAAAAAAGACCTCTTAGGCGGCGTCCGCTTAAGAGGTGCTTTTTCTATTTTAAATAAGCATTTTTGCCCGTTCCTCTGACAAATTGCAATAAGCTGGTCATCCTCAGCTCAATGAAGGGCTGAGCGACTGTCTTAACAAAGTTGCTGGAGAGGACTGATGTCAGGGCTGCTGTTAAAAGCAAGAGGATCACTAAGCTTTGATAGTCAGTAAGCCAATCCTCAAGCCCGACCTGTCGTAATGTCTTAATAATAAACCCGTGAAGCAGATACACGTAAAATGTCCGGGTTCCCCATTTGGTAAAGAAATACCGTTTTTGCGGAACAAGCGCTAAAAAGCTGAAGGTTGCCGCAAAGGCGAGTACATACCAGCCGATTCGGGATAGTCCGCTTACCAGGGTAACGTCTCCAAATGAAGAATACGGTTTTGAACCAAACAGAAAAGAATAGTCAAAATCGATGCCCCAGCAGATGACGAATACTGCGGCAAGCACTCCGAGCGCAATTTGTTTGCCGCGTTTTGATCTCAATAAATCAAAATGATGTTTATTTAAATAAAAACCGACAAGGAACATCGGTAAGAATACGAATGTCCGTGACAAGCTCAGCGTGCTGCTGACAAAGTCCAGATAACCGATCAGCACGGCGATTCCGCAGCTGACAAACAGCGCCCACTGCTTTGAAAGCTTTGAAAAAGGATATAGGAGCAGGTTCCAAAAGAATAAGCTTACAAGAAACCATAACGACCATTGCGGATCAATCGGGTTCACATTTGCCATGCTTTCATCTTGCATAATGTAATAAAAGACGGAATAAATGATTTGGAAAATCAAATACGGAATAATCAGCTTGACCGCCAGCTTTTTTACATATCCCGCCCGTTTAAAGCCTTTCGCGAAATAACCGGATACAAGAATAAATGCAGGCATATGGAATGTGTAAATGAACTTGTAGAGGTAGAGCATAAAATGATTATCATTAATAAAGGAACGAAGGATATGACCGAATACAACAAGGAATATCAATAGAAATTTTGCGTTATCGAAATAACTGTCCCGCGATTTACTCATAGCATCACCTTCTCTTTCATCAGTCACTAAGAGATTATTCCCTGCTGGTACATATTTTAAAATAAAAGATGAAAAAGGAATCTAAAAAAATGCTGATTGTTAGGTCGATGTAAAGTGATGGTAAGGATCGTAGAAAATGTCTTCGTAATGTAATGGCGCTGAAATTTTCTGAAATTTATAGGGCAAATGAAGGAAGTTCCCGCATTTTGTAGAAATATTGAGGGATAGGTTTTGAAGAAGGAGTGTACATGCATGGAAACTCTTGGTGTCCAGACAAACTCGGAGCTGCGAGAGGAACTGAATCGCCTCAAAGAAGAAAACGCGCGACTGAAAAAGGAATTGAATCAGCATCAAGTGATTGTCAACAATACGCTCGATGCTATTTTTATTTGTGATAACGAAATGCGGATTGTTCAGGCAAATGAAGCAACAGAAAGGATGCTTCAAGTTGACTCGGAAGATTTGAAAAAGCGTTCTGTTTTGGATTTTTTGTTTTCAATCCCAAAGGATGAACTGAATCTTTCCGTAAAGAAGTTTTTTAAAAAAGGCTTTCTGTGGAAGGAGGTTCCGATCAGGCTTGATTGCGGGGCAACAAAATACATAGAGTTTCTGGCCAAAAGAGGCATTGGTGAGGATTTCTTTTTTGTTGTCATGAGGGACATATCTTCTAAGAAGATTCTGGAGCGGGAATTCTCTATGAATGAACAGCTTTTTAAGGACTTGTTTGACAGAGCAGTTGACGGAATCGTCCTGTTTGATAAAGATGGCGGTTTTATTGATGCCAATTTGTCCTTTTGTAAAAGCTTTGAAATCAATCATAATGAGCTGTCTCATTTATCGTTGTATGAGTTCATAGACAGCGGCTCACGTAAAGATTTCGACAATATCTGGAAGGCGCTCAACCGCAAGGGAAAAGCGAAGGGGGAGCTGCCTGTCAAGCTTCGTTCAGGAGTTCAAAAACTATTTGAATTCACGATTACATCAAACATCATCAGCGGTTTTTATATGTCCATTATGAGGGATATCACAGAGAAGCGGTCTATGGAGCTGCAGCTCTTTAAAAGTGAGGAGCGCTTCAGAGAAATCTTTGAAAATGCAATGGACGCCATCATCATCTGGTCGAATGACGGAAGAATCGTAAAAGCGAATCAATCAGCCTGTAAAATTTTTGAGCTGCCGATGAATTTGCTGTTGAAAAGAAAGCTGTGTGATTTTCTCGTTGACTCGCAGCAGAAATACAGCATAACGAAAAGGAAATACGCAAAATACGGAGAGATCAGAGAAGAGCTGCTGTTTCAAATGGGGAACGGGCAATTCAAAGAGCTTGAATTTACTTCAAAACGGACAATCCTTGAAAATCAGCATTTGACGATCTTAAGAAATGTAAGCGACAGAAAGCGGATGGAAAAGGAGCTTCGGGAAAGCGAGCTGAAATTCAGAAAAGTGTTCAACGGCTCAATGGACGGCAATGTATTGTTCGACAATCAATACAGGATCATTGACGCCAACCCGTTAGCAAGCCATATTTTGGGACTGTCACATGAAGAGATCAAACAGCACAGCCTGTTAGATATTATTTCTGCTTATGAAATAGAAAATCTGGCATCACCGGCAAGGCAGATTAATTTTGATGAAATGGACAACGAAATTCCATTTTTGCTGAGCAGCGGTGATAACAGAAAACTCGAATTCTCATTTAAACGGAATATTATTCAAAATATGAACTTGGCTATCTTTAAAGACGTAACAGAGCGAAAAGAATTGGAGGAACGCCTGCGCAAATCAGATACCCTTCATGTTGTCGGCGAACTCGCAGCCGGCATTGCTCATGAAATCAGAAATCCGATGACTGCTCTTAAAGGCTTCATTCAGCTTCTGAAAGGGAGTGTCGAGGGAGACTACGCCCTTTACTTCAACGTGATCACCTCAGAACTAAAGCGCATCGAATCCATCATCACCGAATTCTTGATTTTAGCCAAGCCCCAGGCCATTATGTATGAGGAAAAACATGTTACCCAAATTATGAGGGACACGATAGACCTTCTAAATGCGCAAGCCAATCTCAGCAATGTACAAATGCAACTTGATTTAATTGACGACATTCCCCCGATTTACTGTGAACCGAATCAGCTGAAACAGGTTTTTATCAATATATTAAAAAACGCCATCGAAGTGATGCCTGACGGCGGAAATATTTTTGTAACGATAAAGGCATTGGATCAAGATCATGTTCTTATCTCCTTAAAAGACGAGGGAATCGGAATGACAGAAGATAAATTAAAGCGGCTTGGTGAACCGTTTTATACGACAAAGGAACGGGGAACTGGACTTGGGCTTATGGTAAGCTATAAAATTATTGAAGAACATCAAGGCGAGATTATGGTAGAAAGTGAAGAAGGGAAGGGCACCGTTTTTCATATTACGCTTCCTGTCAGACAGAATGCTGAAGAAAGAAGGAATGATGAATGAACTACTATACGACAGCCGAGACGCCGCTCGGTGAACTTATCATTGCCGAAGAGGAGGACCGGATCACTCGTCTATTTCTCAGTCAGGAAGATTGGGTGGATTGGAAAGAAACGGTTCAGAATACTGAGCACAAGGAAACACCTAATCTTGCAGAAGCGAAACAACAGCTTCAAGAATATTTCGCAGGCGAAAGGAAGACATTCTCCCTGCCGCTCAGCCAAAAGGGCACTCCTTTTCAGCAAAAAGTGTGGCAGGCGCTGGAGAGGATTCCATATGGCGAATCCCGAAGCTATGCGGATATTGCCGCTGCGGTCGGCAGTCCGAAAGCGGTGCGCGCTGTCGGGCAGGCTAATAAACGTAACGACCTGCCGATTTTTGTCCCGTGCCACAGAGTGATCGGCAAAAACAGTGCGTTAACAGGATACGCCGGAAGCAAAACGGAGATCAAAGCATTTTTGCTAAACATCGAGCGAATCTCCTATAAAGAAAAATAAAACATATGGCACGTTCCCTTTTTTTCACGGCCGACATATCATTTTATTAAGTTAAAAAAGTTGGTCTGGTGAAAAAGGAGGACAAAGCAATTGAAGCCGAGCCGCTCTGAGAAACTTGCTGTTTTTGCCGAACTGTTTGTGAAACTGCATATCTTATCAAGCGCTCAAAAAGATGAAATCATCAATGTTAACAAAAAGAAACAAAAAAACCGCTGACTCGGCTCCAAATGAGCAAAGTCCAGCGGTTTTTTAATGCACCTTTTCTCCTCTAAACAGCTGTTCAATCTCTTCTTCATAGTTTCCGGTCATAATCCCTTTTTCTGTGATGATTCCTGAAATGAGATCATGAGGTGTAATGTCGAAAGCGGGATTAAAGACAGGCACATTGGATGGAGCGGTCCGAACTCCGGAAATCTGCCTGACTTCCTCGGGATCTCGTTCCTCTATCGGGATATCAGCGCCGCATTTGACCTTTGTATCAAATGTAGATAAAGGTGCGGCGACAAAAAACGGAATATCAAAGGCGTTTGCTAAAATAGCAAGACCGTATGTGCCGATTTTATTTGCCGTATCACCGTTCTTTGCAATTCGGTCGGCTCCGACGATAACAGCGGAAATTTGTTTTTCCTTCATCGTATGGGCAGCCATGCTGTCTGTGATCAGAGTGACATCAATGCCCCCCTGCATCAGCTCCCAAGCAGTAAGGCGTGAACCTTGCAGGACAGGCCTTGTTTCACAGGCATAAATGTGTAATCCCAAATCTTTTTGTTTGGCCAAGTAAAACGGAGCTAGCGCCGTTCCATAGCGGCTTGTCGCGATTGAGCCGGCATTGCAGATTGTCATGATCCTGTCGCCTTTTTTGAAAAGCTGCAGGGCGTTTTGGCCGATCAACCGGCACGTTTCCTCATCCTCAACCTGAATCTGAATGGCTTCATGGACAAGGTTTGTTTTTGCTTCATTTACGGAAATCGCGTTTGCGACCGAATGACTCAGTCTCTCAAGCGCCCATGACAAATTAATGGCGGTAGGCCGTGAGCTGTTTAAATATTGTTTGATGTCTTCCAGTCTGCGGCGGAATTCCGTGACATTATCTGTTTCAATGTTTTTGGCAGCAAGCGCCAGTCCGAAGGCAGCCGTAATGCCGATCGCCGGAGCGCCCCTTACTTTGAGCGTGACAATCGCATCAAATACATCCTCTTTCGTCGTCAGCTCCAAATATTCCGTCTCATCAGGAAGCTTTTGCTGATTTAAAATGGTAATAGCTGTTTCTTTCCATTCAACAGAACGTGGAACAGCAAATGAATGGGTCATGAATGGATCATTCCTTTACAAGTAACTTAAATAATTCAATAACATCTGTTATCGTTTTGAATTCCGAACGTTTTTCGATAAAGGCTGTGCCGGTTTCGAGCGCCAGGCGTTTTCTGCCAATTCGTTTATCAAACGGCACGATCGTATCCAGGTCAGCTACGTGGGCAAGGCCGATCGTGCGTCGTATCAGCTCACAGCCCGCAAATCCGATTGCTTCTTCAAAAATATGGCTGAGCGTATCAGTGAGGTAACCGTCGATGTTGGCGTAAACATCCAGACTGTCCTTCTGCCAGGCTTCACTAAACGTCTCTTCAAACGTTTCCCAGACCTGGTTGACATGTTCATATAACGGCTCTCTGTCAGCCCCGTCACGGCTGAGTGCGTTCAAAAATAAGTTGGCGATAAATTGCCCTACATCAAAGCCGATCGGTCCGTAAAAAGCAAACTCAGGATCAATCACCTTTGTTTCGTGCTCACTTGCGAAAATGCTTCCTGTATGCAAATCACCATGAATCAACGTTTCTGCAGACGTTAAAAATGACTTTTTCAGCTTAGCGGCTTCGATTTTAACGCTGTCATTATTCCAAAGCTTTTCGACAAAAGGACGAAGCTCTTCTTCAAAATCATTTGTGTCATGGTCGAAGAAAGGATCTGTAAAAACAAGTCTTTCCGTAATGTCGCATAGCTCTGGATTTGTAAACTGTTTAACAAGCTGTTTTTTCACCTTAGGTTCAAGCGCGTAATCTGATGAGTAGAAAAGTGTTTTTCCTAAAAATTCACCGATGTGCTGCGACAGATGAGGATAGTTTTCACCCTCAATGAGTCCTTTTCTTGCGATCTTGAGGTGAGAGAGATCCTCCATGACGGTAACGGCCATTTCCGTATCAGAATAAAACACTCTTGGAACCAGGTGAGGCACATGCTCGCCCTGACGGATGAGAGCGCTGCTTTCGATTCTTGCACGGTCGATTGTCAGCGGCCAGCTTTCTCCCACCACTTTTGCATACGGAACCGCCTGTTTAATGATCAATGCTCTGTCATGTTCTTGATCATAAATATGAAAAACGTAATTTAAGTTGCCGTCTCCGATCTCCTGGCATGTCAGCGTGCTTTTGCTTGGAAAAAGGCCAAGCTTCACCGCCAACGCCACAGCGGAGCTTTCATTTAACGTTTCGTATAAAGGTGTTTTTGTGACTCCCATCATCATAACCTCCAATTATGTAATCACTTAATATGTGGCCGTAAAAAAGCCTCCTTCTCAGAGAGAAGGAGGCTTAACATCTATGTCCGCCTCTCTTATCTCTCAGATCAGATCTGAATGGAATTAGCACCGTGCCTTAAGAGACCAGCGTCTCGGCGCGAAAAAGATGCGCCCCATTTCACAATGGAATTACGGTCGGTTGCTGTTGGGGTCAAAAGGCCAAATCCCTCGCCCAACTCTCGATAAGAGAATATATTCACTTGTTTGACAATTCTAATTTATCAGTTGATGAACATGGTAACAGGTAATTTAGTTAGTTGTCAATATTTTTTTAATATAAATCTTTTCTGATATCATCGAAAACAGGAATGCTCTCCCGAACTTCTGCGCTTTCTTGAAGGTCGATTTCCGCTCGGACTATGCCTTCTTCCCGGCCGCCTTCAGCAAGTACACGTCCCCATGGATCAATAATCAGGCTATGTCCTGCAAATTCATTATCCGGATTTGAACCGGTACAATTGCAGGCTGCGACAAAGCATTGGTTTTCAATGGCCCGCGCAATAAGCAGGCTTTTCCAATGATCAAGGCGGGGAAGAGGCCATTCCGCAGAAATAAACAGCACGTTGGCGCCTTTTGTCGTATGTTTTCTGATCCATTCCGGAAAACGGATATCGTAACAGATCAATCCAGAGCTTTTGACGCCGTCAAGCTCAAAGTATCCGTCTTCGGAACCGGCTGATAAATACAGATGCTCATCCATCAGCTGAAAAAGATGGGCTTTTCTGTACTCTTTAATGATTTGCCCTTCCTTATCCGCAATGTACATTGTATTATAAACATCAGAATTCTTCCTGACAGCGACCGACCCGGCGACAATATGAACACCATGTTTTTTTGCCGTTTTCTTCAGCCAGCTCTGAGCGGAGCGCCCGTCTTCGTCAGCGAGTTCATCAAGATTGGCCAGATCATATCCGGTCGTCCATAATTCAGGCAGAACAAGAACATCAGCATGTTTGCTTTCTTTTTCGATGAAAAATTCAGCCTTTTTTATATTTTCCGAAGGTTTGCCGTATGAAATATCAAATTGAAGACAAGATATCGTCCATTTCATCTTTTTAACACCCCAAATTTTTCTTTACTTTTTTCATTTAACCATATATGATGATGGACTATCATTTCAAGATTTTTTTAGAAGGTGAGAATAGATGAAATTTGAACAGTCTCATGTATTGAAGGAATTGCCTAAACAATTCTTCGCTTCTCTGGTGCAGAAAGTGAACCGAAAGCTCGCAGAAGGACATGACGTTATCAATCTAGGACAGGGAAATCCAGATCAGCCGACTCCTGAACATATTGTCGAGGAGATGAAACGAGCTGTTGCTGATCCTGAGAATCATAAATATTCGTCTTTTCGCGGCTCATACCGTCTGAAGTCAGCGGCTGCTGCATTTTACAAAAGAGAGTACGGCATTGATCTGGATCCGGAAACCGAAGTCGCTGTATTATTCGGCGGAAAAGCCGGTCTTGTCGAGCTCCCGCAATGCTTGTTGAATCCCGGTGATACGATCTTAGTTCCCGATCCGGGTTATCCAGATTACTGGTCGGGTGTCACACTTGCAAAAGCAAAGATGGAAATGATGCCGCTCGTAAAGGACAGGGCGTTTCTCCCTGATTACAGCAGCATAACCGCTGAAGTAAGGGAACAGGCGAAATTGATGTATTTGAATTATCCGAATAATCCGACCGGAGCTGTTGCTACTTCTGAGTTCTTTGAAGACACCGTGCGTTTTGCGACTGAAAATGGAATCTGCGTCGTTCACGATTTTGCTTACGGCGCTGTAGGATTTGACGGCTGCAAGCCTTTAAGCTTTTTGCAGACTGAAGGTGCGAAGGATATCGGAATTGAAATTTACACGCTGTCAAAAACGTATAATATGGCAGGATGGCGGGTTGGCTTTGCCGTCGGAAACGCTTCGGTCATTGAAGCGATCAATCTTTATCAAGACCATATGTTTGTCAGTCTTTTCAGAGCGACTCAGGAGGCTGCAGCAGAGGCACTGTTAGCCGATCAGACGTGTGTGGCAGAGCAAAATGCCAGGTATGAGAGCAGGAGAAACGCTTGGATCACAGCATGCCGGGAAATCGGCTGGGATGTAACAGCTCCCGCAGGTTCTTTTTTTGCATGGCTGCCTGTGCCTGAAGGCTATACTTCAGAGCAGTTCTCAGATCTTTTGCTGGAAAAAGCGAATGTGGCAGTTGCGGCTGGAAACGGCTTCGGTGAATATGGCGAGGGCTACGTCAGAGTCGGACTTTTAACAAGTGAAGAAAGACTTAAGGAAGCCGCTTATCGAATTGGCAAACTGAACCTGTTTACCCAAAAAAGCATTGACAAGACCTTATAACGATGGGATAATTCAAAATAATTTATAAAATCTATATTTTCTTATCAAGAGCAGGCAGAGGGACGAGCCCGATGAAGCCCGGCAACCGACTTATAAAGCACGGTGCTAATTCTTGCAGCTAGCGGCTGAGAGATAAGATTCGGACGAGAAACGAAACCTCTTTAGACGCGATTGCAGTTTGAAGAGGTTTTTTGATATGGATGAAAATGAAAGGAGCTCTGGCATGAGTGAGTTATTAGCGACATATCTCCTGACCGAACCGGGAGCCGATACAGAGAAGAAAGCAGAACAAATTGCAACAGGATTGACAGTAGGCTCCTGGACTGATCTGCCCCTTGTAAAACAGGAGCAAATGCAAAAGCACAAGGGGCGTGTGATAAAAGTTGAGGAGAGAGAGGGAACTCCTGCATCAGAAAAACAAGCGGTCATCACAATTGCCTATCCTGAAATCAATTTCTCTCAGGATATTCCTGCTTTGCTGACAACAGTGTTTGGCAAGCTGTCCCTGGACGGAAAAATCAAATTAATCGATCTTCACTTCTCTGAAGCATTTAAGCGTGCACTGCCGGGACCGAAGTTTGGCGTATACGGCATCCGAAAGCTGCTGGTAGAGTTTGAGAGACCGCTGTTAATGAGCATATTTAAAGGCGTAATCGGAAGGGACCTGAGTGATATTAAAGAACAGCTCCGGCAGCAAGCGCTTGGCGGAGTTGACTTGATTAAAGACGATGAAATTTTCTTTGAGACAGGTCTAGCGCCTTTTGAAACAAGAATTGCAGAAGGAAAGCAAATATTGAAAGAAACGTATGAGCAAACCGGACATAAAACGCTGTATGCGGTGAATTTGACTGGACGTACGGCTGATCTGAAAGACAAAGCGAGACGCGCCGCCGAGCTGGGAGCGGATGCGCTTTTGTTTAATGTCTTTGCTTACGGCTTGGACGTTATGCAAGGCCTAGCAGAAGATCCTGAAATCCCAGTTCCGATTATGGCGCATCCAGCAGTGAGCGGAGCGTTTACGTCTTCTCCGTTTTACGGTTTTTCTCACGCTCTTTTACTCGGAAAATTAAATCGATATTGCGGTGCTGACTTCAGCCTCTTTCCGTCTCCATATGGTTCGGTTGCGCTTCCAAGAGCAGACGCACTGGCGATCCATGAAGAATGTGTGAGAGAGGATGCTTTTAACCAAACATTTGCGGTTCCGTCAGCAGGCATTCATCCCGGCATGGTTCCGCTATTAATGCGTGATTTCGGCATAGACCACATTATTAACGCCGGAGGAGGCGTACATGGACATCCGAACGGTGCCCAAGGCGGGGGGCGAGCGTTCAGAGCCATTATTGATGCGGTCCTAGAGGCCCAGCCGATTGATGAAAAAGCCGAACAATGCAAGGATCTTAAGCTTGCGCTAGATAAATGGGGAAAGGTTGAAGCCGTATGACGACTCGAAAACCTTTTGTTATTTGTGATTTTGACGGAACAATCACGATGAACGACAACATTATAAATATCATGAAAACATTTGCTCCCCCAGAGTGGGTGGCATTAAAAGACGGCGTACTTTCCAAAACGCTATCGATCAAGGAAGGTGTCGGGCGGATGTTCGGCCTTCTGCCCAGCCGTTTAAAAGAAGAGATTACAAGTTTTGTATTGGAAGATGCAAAAATCAGGGAAGGCTTTCGGGAATTTGTAGCATTTATCAATGAGCACGAGATTCCGTTTTATGTCATAAGCGGTGGAATGGACTTCTTTGTATATCCTTTGCTTGAAGGCATTGTGGAGAAAGACCGCATTTATTGCAACCATGCTTCATTTGACAATGACTATATCCATATTGACTGGCCTCATTCCTGCAAGGGCACATGCAGCAATCAATGCGGGTGCTGTAAGCCGTCGGTCATCCATGAACTTTCTGAACCGAACCAATATATCATCATGATCGGTGATTCGGTTACAGATGTGGAGGCAGCAAAGCTGTCTGACCTATGCTTTGCAAGGGATTATTTATTAAACGAATGCCGGGAGCAGAACCTCAATCATCTTCCGTATCAAGATTTTTATGAGATCAGAAAGGAAATTGAGAATGTAAAGGAGGTACAGGAATGGCTGCAAAACAAGAACGCTGGCGAGAGCTCGCTGAAGTAAAACGGGAATTGGCAGAGAGAGATTGGTTTCCAGCGACTAGCGGCAATTTGTCAATTAAGGTTACAGATGAGCCTTTAACATTTCTCGTCACTGCAAGCGGAAAAGATAAACGCAAAGAGACGGTTGAAGATTTTCTGCTGGTCGATCAAAACGGAGAGCCTGCTGAAAGCGGGCATTCTCTGAAACCGTCAGCAGAAACGCTTTTGCATACACATTTGTACAATAAAACCAATGCCGGATGCTGCCTGCATGTCCATACGGTAAACAATAATGTGATTTCAGAGTTATACGGAGACCAAAAGAAAATCACATTCAAAGGCCAGGAAATTATAAAAGCACTCGGCTTGTGGGAAGAGAACGCAGAAGTGACCGTGCCGATTATAGAAAATCCGGCACATATCCCAACGCTTGCGGCACTGTTTGCGGAAGAGATTTCAGAAGATTCAGGAGCTGTTCTGATCCGAAATCATGGTATTACGGTTTGGGGGAAAACAGCATTTGAGGCAAAAAGAGTGCTTGAAGCGTATGAATTTTTGTTCAGCTACCATTTGAAATTGAAAACACTCCAGCATCAGCTGGTTAAATAAAAGGAGGAATTGAAATGGCTACAATTCGAATTCATGATGAGGCAAATACAACGATTGAAAATCAAGAGGAAGTGGCAAGCTTTCTGGACAGTCAAGAGGTTATTTATGAGCAATGGGATATCACGAAGCTTCCGGAACATCTCTCAGAGAAATATGACCTGACAGAAGAAGAAAAACAGCAAATTCTTGATACCTTCGAAACTGAAATTAAAGATATCTCAACCCGCCGCGGCTATAAAGCACAGGATGTTATTTCATTGTCAGACAGCAATCCGAAACTTGATGAACTGCTTGAAAACTTTAAAAGAGAGCATCACCATACAGACGATGAGGTTCGTTTTATTGTAAGCGGACACGGTATTTTTGTCATTCAAGGCAAGGACGGCACGTTTTTTGATGTCCGTTTAAACCCTGGTGATTTAATCTCCGTGCCTGAGAATATCCGCCATTACTTCACGCTTCAGGAGGACCGCAAAGTTGTCGCGGTGAGAATTTTTGTCACAACTGAAGGCTGGGTTCCTATTTATGAAAAAGACAGCGTGAATCAATAAGCATGAGATAGCCCCGTTCATCGAACGGGGCTTTTTATATTTATTGCAAACGCCACTTTTCATACTGTGACAGTTCTTTTTTAATCAGTGTCCAAATCAAACCTAAAACAGCTGCATCGTCAATGAACCCAAGACCGAGGATTACGTCTGGAATGATATCGAGCGGCATGACGATATACAGAATTGCGGCAGTTAACAGCAAAAGTGTTTTAACCTGTGACCGAGGATAGTCGCCATTTCGCCAATCGCGAAGCATCTGAAAAAAAATAGTGATGTGCTGAATACATTTTTTTCGGTTTTTCCTCTTCAAAATTGCTTTTCCGCCTGCCGCTCCGAGCATAATTGCTTTCTTTTTCTTCATTGGGCATTCCTCCTGCCTGGCGGCGTGTTTAAGATATTCTTCACCTGGGTATTGTTCTTCTAATCCTATCAATATATCTATTATACCTGAAAAATTAACTTATTTAATGAAAATATGTTTACAAATAAAGTATAATCTGTAATAATGCACAATAACCCAATCAAACTTGTTTCCTATTTCTTAGCGGCGAGGGGTGAAGTGAATGGGCGGTTCTTCTGAACAAGAAAGATTGTTGGTGTCTATTGATGAAAAAAGAAAGTTAATGATAGATGCCGCTAGAAAGCAGGGATTTACAGGGCATGACACGATCAGGCACAGTCAGGAGCTGGATTGTTTAATAAATGAATATCACCAGCTTATGCAAGAAAACGAACATTCCCAAGGGATTCAAGGCCTTGTAAAGAAATTAGGCTTGTGGCCCCGCAGAGATGTTATGCCAGCATATGATGCAAATAAATAGCGGCCTATCAGATGCATATATAAAGAGAGAGCTTTTCGGAAGCGCTCTTTTTTTCTGGAAAAAATTCATATGAAAGAGGGAACTAATGAAAGAACTAGCGATTCTCATTACCGAAATGGTCAATCAATTTCATGATGCTTTTATTTCCTTATGCGGAATATTTGGCATTCATTTAACTGACAAAGAAATGCATTTTTGGGTGATCGGCATTTTTGGCATATTCTTTTTCGGCGTCACTCACGCTGTGTTTACATGGCTTTCTAAATGGAGTATGACAGCCTTGTCCTTTATCTATACTGTTACAGTCATCATTGTCATCGTATTTGCGATTGAGATTCAGCAAAAGGTGACGGGTAGAGGGAATATGGAGTTTTTAGATGCCACGGAAGGTATAAAGGGTTTTTTAGTATTTTTTATGTTTTTTTGGCTTTTGAAAATGCTGTTGCGTTTCATCAAAATCCTTTTTTCTGGAAGACCAGCAAGCAAATCGAATGGCAATGCCCGATCACGAAGATAAAAAACCCTCCTGACATGGTCAGGGGGGCTATGATGCGGATACGGGGAGGGTGATTGTCACCTCTGTGCCTCTTCGCACTTCACTTTCAATATGAATAGAGCCTCCGTACATCAGCACGATCCGTTTACAAACAACAAGGCCGAGACCGGTTCCTTTTTCTTTAGAAGTAACAAAGGGAAGGAAGATGTGATCCAGCATTTCCTGAGAAATCCCTTCACCGTTATCCACAACTTTGATTATGGCTTTTTTATCTAAAGCTCCTAGGGAGATCGTCAGTTTGCCTCCTTCAGGCATTGACTCGAGGCCATTTTTTGCTACATTTAAAATCACTTGTTTAATATGATCTTTTGTACATTTTACGAGTAAGGGCTGCTCGGTTAAATACTGTAATTCGACTTCAACATTGTATAGATTGCCCTCAGAATAAATGATCGGCATAATTTCTCCGATAATGTCCTGAAGTGAGTTCAGCTCCCATTTTTCAGCTGTCGGCTTGCCGAGAACGAGAAACTCACTCACTATTTGATTGATGCGTTTGATCTCCTGTTCGATAATGGAGAAGTAAAGCTGATCTTCCTCACCTTTATATTTCTTTTGCAACAGCTGAATAAAGCCGCTTATCCCGGTGAGGGGGTTACGGATTTCATGGGCTGTGCTGGCAGCAAGCGTCCCGATCAGCTCTAATTTTTGCGCCTCGTTTTCTGAGCGCTCCAGCTGGGTCTGCCGCTTCAGCAAATAATACAGCACGAGAATAAAAAGGATATTCAGCAGAACAATAATACATGAAAGCGGAAGCACAAGGCTTTTCGACAGTTCTTCTATTGTGACCGGGTTCGGATAGACTTTCATATTCCAGCTGATATCATCCAGATATCCGCTGACAGGTTTCTGATCCTCTGCATGAGAGGCTTGTCCGCTCGCAAAAATCATTTTCCCGTCTTGGTTCACAACTTCAATATAAACATCAGGGCTCAGCAAGTTAATGAGATTTTTCAAATAATCAATTTGAATAGCTGCGACAAGATAATCTGTCACATTTCGTTTTGAGTCCAAAACAGGCACACAAATTGTGAAAATTGGCTGACCAGTAATTCTGCTCGAATAACTATCTGAAATGACTGTCTTTTTAGTTTCCTTTGCTTTTGTAAAAAAAGATCTGTCGGCCAGGTTTACTTTCGTTTTTAATTCGGTTGTGCTTGCGGTGACGTCTCCTTTGGCATTGAGAAAATAGAGACCGGAAAATCTCGGCTCTGAATCAAAGGTCTTTTCCAAAATTGACTGCATTTTCTTTATATCAACCGGTCTGTCGATGGCGATGGACAAGGAGGTCATTCTCGCCATTGTTTCTCCGATTAAATAATTGATTTTGTTGCGGTGAAGGTTTAGCAGGACACTTGCTTCTTGTTTATGTTCTGCAGCTATTGTATCTTTTTCTTTTTCATATACGAAAAAGCTGATGACGATTGCCGGAATCACGACCAGTATGATATAAAGTTTGACTCTCCCGCAGGCGCCTTTTAGTATTTTCAATTTGCATCGCTCCAACATACACCTGATTAGAGGTATTATATCATTGTTTCTTCTTCTTTAATAAGAAAAAATAACCAAAAAAATTAGAAAAAGGTGTTGGCAAGCTTACATTTAAAAAAAGAAGAGAAATATTGGAAAGATTTTTATTGACATTTTGGTCTTTGTTTATTAATGTTTCTCTGTAACGGTTTCTAAAAGGATGATTGAGACATGACAGAAAAATCACTGAAGTTATTTATCGTGCTGTCGCGCGCGTATCGGTCTATTAACGATCATATGAATAAGCATATTCATAAGCATGGGCTGAATCCGACTGAATTTGCTGTGCTAGAGCTTTTGTACCATAAAGGCGATCAGCCGCTGCAGCAGATAGGAGATAAAATTCTCTTGGCTAGCGGGAGCATCACATACGTTGTAGATAAGCTGGAGCAAAAAGAACTTCTCATTCGGAAAGCGTCTCCTACAGACAGACGAGTGACATTTGCGCAAATTACTGAAAAAGGCATCGGTCTTTTGGACGATATTTTCCCTGATCACGCTGCTGAAATTGATGAAATGATCAGCGTATTAAGCGAAGAAGAGGTAGAGATGTGCACCGAAATGTTAAAAAGAGTAGGATTAAACGCAAAACAGTTTCATAATAAGTAAAAAAAGGAAGCCTGATATGTCACAAGGCTTCCTTTTTTGCTATTTTTCATTTGTTTCCGCTGCGCCTCTTGGCAAAATGAGAACTTCAACCCGCCGGTTTTTGCTTCGGCCTTCCGCAGTTTTGTTGGAAGCCACCGGTTTATACTCGCCATAACCCTTGGCGCTGAACACTTTTGCATCGAGCTTGGGGTTTTCAATCAGGAGCCCCATAAAGTTTACCGCTCTCATGACGCTTAAATGCCAGTTTGATTGGAATTCAGAATTTTTAATTGGCATATTATCAGTATGTCCGCTGATAATGATATTTCTTGGCGGGTTAATCACAAGAAGATTTGAAATCTCTTTTGCAAGCGGCACATCTTCCTTACGGATGGTCGCTTTTCCAGAATCAAAGAAGATGCTGTCTTTAATCGTAATCAGAAGGCCTTCACTAGTCATCTTCGTCTCCAGCTGATGTTCCAGCTTTTTATCTTTGATGAACTTTTCCACCTGGCTCTTCACATTTTCAAGTTCTTCTTGATCAGCTGCTTTTTCTTTTTCTTTCTTGTTTTTCTCTTTCTCTTCTTTTTCCTTTTTCACTTCATCGATGCCGTCTGACTCGTTTTCAGGAGGAGTGACACTGGAGTAGTCCAGTACACCGGTTCCGCCTGTAAAAACTTCATTAAATGATTTTGAGAGCATTTGAAACTTAGCTGCGTCAATCGAGCTGCTCGCGTACAGCACAATAAACAATGCCAGGAGAAGAGTAAGGATGTCGGCGTAAGGAACGAGCCATGATTCATCAACGTGCTCGTCCTCATGCTTCTTCTTCTTTTTTCTCGCCATTTTGCGCCTCTCCTTGTTCTGCAAATTTCAAGCGGTCCTTCGCAGGAAGATACATTAAAAGCTTTTGTTCGATGACTTTCGGTGCTTGTCCTTCTAAAACGGATAAAACACCTTCAATCATGACCTCACGCAGTTTTACTTCTTGTTTTGATTTTCGTTTTAATTTATTTGCGAAAGGATGCCATAACACATACCCTGTAAAGATACCGAGAAGTGTGGCAACAAAGGCGGCACTGATGGCGTGTCCAAGCTCATCTGTATTGTCCATATGAGAGAGAGCGGCAATCAGCCCGATTACAGCGCCGAGTACTCCAAGTGTCGGAGCGTACGTTCCTGCTTGTGTAAAAATAGCGGCTCCGGCTTGGTGTCTGTCCTCCATTGCTTCGACTTCCTCTGTCATAATATCTCTGATAAATTCCGCGCTTTGCCCGTCAACAGCCATGCTGAGCCCGTTTTTCAAGAAAGCATCATCTACATCCTCAATGCTTGCTTCTAAAGCAAGCAGACCTTCGCGGCGTGCAAGCTGAGCCCATTCAGAGAACATAGGAATGAGTTCCTCTATTGTGAGCTGTTTATTTTCCTTAAATAACACTCGAAACAACGCAGGCACTTTTTTAATTTCTTTTGTTGGGAACGCAATAACGACTGCTGAGATTGTCCCGGCGATAATAATTAAAATGGCAGCGGGGTTTGCAAGGGCGCTGAAACTGACGCCTTTCAGAACCATCCCGACGCTCAATGCCACAAAAGCAAGAATAATACCGATTAACGAAGTTTTATCCATAGTTTTTCACCAAATCCTTTTTTACTATCTTGTCTATGGTTAATATCGGTTTTGGTGCCCGGAACTTTAGGGACATTGTGAATTTGTTCATGAAATATTCAAGGAAGAGGCATAGAAGGGAGAAATAAACAAAAACGGGCTCTCCAAAATTGAAAAGCCCGGGTGTCTACTGAAATTAGCAGCTTTCTTGCAAGCTGTCCTTCAGATGGTATTCATATAATAGTAGAAATACATATTCACTGTATATAAACATGTTCCATCCCTCCTTAAAAAAAGTGTAAAGGATGAAGGGAAGTAGCGCTTCAGGGGAAGGGACGGTATTTTCTAAGTCAAGAGTATGAAAGCATAAAAAAAGCGGCTTCCTAAAAGGAAACCGCTGATTGTTATTTCGCTCGCACTTTGATTTTATCATCTTCTAAAATCACGTGAAAACTTGTGATCTCGCCATTATCAAGCAGCAGATCGGTCATTTCATCCTCAACCCATTCTTGGATGGTTCTTCTAAGCGGACGTGCACCGAATGAAGGGTGGTAGCCCAGCTCAGCGATTTTTTCTTTCGCTTCATCTGTCACATTCAAGCTAATGCCCCGTTCCGCCAATGTTTCTTCAAGTTCTCCAAGAAGAAGGCTGACGATTTTGACAAGATGTTCTTTTTCCAATGAGCGGAACTCAATAATGCTGTCAAAACGGTTGAGGAACTCAGGTTTAAAGAACATGCTCAGTGAATCAATTAATGTTTGTTCTTCGATGACACTGTCATCTGATTGGAAACCGACTTTCGTTTGTTTCTCACCAGCACCCGCATTACTTGTCATGATGATCACAGTGTCTTTGAAGCTTACGGTTCTGCCTTGGCTGTCTGTCAGACGGCCATCTTCCATAATTTGCAGGAACATATGCTGAACGTCTGGGTGTGCTTTTTCAATCTCATCCAGCAACACAATGCTGTAAGGATTGCGGCGCACTTTCTCAGTTAATTGTCCAGCTTCCTCATGGCCGACATATCCAGGCGGTGAACCGATAATTTTAGATACGGCGTGTTTCTCCATGTATTCGCTCATATCGAGTCGGATAATAGCGTCTTTTGTGCCGAATAATTCATCTGCCAGTGTTTTTGAAAGCTCTGTTTTCCCTACGCCGGTAGGACCGACGAAGAGGAAGGAGCCGACTGGTCTGTTTTTGGATTTTAAACCGGCGCGGCTTCGTCTTACCGCCTTTGCCACTTTTTGAACAGCGGCTTCTTGTCCAATCACGCGTTCATGAAGTTTTGCTTCGAGTTCTTTCATTTTCGTTTGTTCGTCTGCCTGCAGTTTGCCGACAGGGATGCCTGTTTTTTGTTCAACAATTTCCTGAATGTGCTCAGCTTCCACAGTGACAGCAGTATGAGCGGAGGAGCTGTTCAGTTTTTTCTCCAATGCGAGTTCTTCATCACGGAGTTTTGCAGCCAGTTCGTAATTTTCTTCTTCCAGGGCTTTTGTTTTTTCGGCTTCAATTGCAGTTAAGCGTTCAGCGGCATCCTCATCATTCAGTTCATCAATTAACAGGTTAGCTTTTGAACCTGCTTCATCTAATAAATCAATTGCTTTATCCGGCAGGTGTCTGTCCTGAATGTAGCGGGATGATAAAGTGACACACGCTTTGATTGCTTCATCACTGAATGTTACGCCATGGTACGCCTCGTATTTGTCTTTAATCCCTTGCAGAATGAGGATAGCCTGTTCAATTGAAGGCTCCTGCACCATGACAGGCTGAAAACGTCTTTCCAGCGCGGCATCTTTTTCGATTTGACGATATTCTTTCAGTGTTGTCGCGCCAATGACTTGCAGTTCGCCTCTGGCTAGGGCCGGTTTGAGAATGTTGCCGGCGTCCATTGATCCTTCTGCAGAGCCTGCGCCAACGAGAAGGTGAATTTCATCAATGAACAGAATGACATTTTTTCGTTCCTTCAGCTCAGTGATCAGCTGTTTCATTCTCTCCTCAAATTGGCCTCTGATCCCTGTGTTTGCAACAAGGGATGCAACATCAAGCAAATATAGCTCTTTGTTTTTCAGTTTGTTTGGAACATCACCTTCAGCAATTTTTAAAGCGAGCCCTTCAGCGATGGCAGTTTTCCCTACACCCGGCTCACCAATAAGAACCGGATTGTTTTTGTTCCGGCGGTTTAGAATTTCGATCACTCGCGCCACTTCATCATCACGGCCGATGACGGGATCAATGAGACCGGCTTTAGCACCGTTTGTAATATTTTGAGCCAGCTCATCAAGCAGCCCTTTTTTTCCGCTTTGTTTTGCTGCGCTCTTTTCTTTCGGCTGGAATGCCTGTTCAAACGGAAATCCGAAAGATTGAGGACCCATACTCATTGAAGGTTTACGGGTCAGTTCGTTATAGCAAGTTTCACAAAGAACCATCTGTTTATGAACGGAATTTATTTGCATGTTAAGGCGAATCGTCGCCTCGTTTTGATGACAATGTTGACAACGCATTTGCCAAAACCTCCTTAATAATTTGATCTTCTTTGACCAATGAAAGTGAATAAAAAGGTCTATTGGATTTGACCTTCTTTGACTATTAGTATACGGCAAACTTAACGGCTTTCAAACCAATATGCTCAAAGCAGACTGAATATTTGACTATCTTTGACCAATTGGTTTTTAAAAAAGGCCGGTTTGTTTGACCAACTTTGATTAATAGTATACTCTGACCATCTTTGACTTTCAAGCCTTTTGCACAACATTTTTTAATTTGTTACAAAGTAAAACATGTTTTCTTCGTCTTTTCAAGGAACTTGTCTCATAGGTTATAAAAAGGCATCTATGGACAAAACTGCGGTTCGTTCGGAGGGGAGAAATGGAACAATCAAAAGGGTCTGCAAGTCAGCTTGCTTTTGTGTATGTCGGCACAGTAGTCGGAGCTGGATTTGCGACTGGCAGAGAAATTGTTGAGTTTTTTCTGAAGTTCGGCTGGTTCGGTTTATTCGGCATTCTCGTCAGCGGCGGAATGTTTACGTTTCTGGGCGCCAAGCTGATGATCATTTCAAAGCGAATCAATGCCAAGTCATATCAAGAAATGAACATCTTTTTGTTCGGGGCGGCGGCTGGGCGAATTATCAATGTATTTATGCTGTTTGTTCTCCTCGGAGTTACATCTGTCATGCTTTCAGGAGCAGGGGCGCTTTTTGAGGAACAATTGGGGATGTCCGCTCAGATTGGGATGCTTATTACAATCGGTCTGAGCTTAATTGTGATGACTAGAGGAGTAAAAGGCATTTTCGGTGTCAATGTGTTTGTTGTTCCCCTTTTAATCCTCTTTTCAATGATTGTAGTGGCCGACTCTTTTATATTCAGCGAATCACGAAACGCAGCTCAGTGGGTCTGGCCGCATCGCTGGGATTGGCTGTTATCAGCCTTTTCTTACGGGGCTTTGAATTTATCGCTTGCCCAAGCAGTTTTGGTTCCGCTGGCGAATGAAATGTCCTCGGAGAAAGTGATCAAAAAAGGCGCTTTAATCGGAGGGACGATGCTGACGATTGTGCTGTCCGCGAGTTTTCTGTCTTTGTCAACTCTTCCGGATGTATTTTTGTATGATATACCGATGGCACAAGTGGTTTATCTCTTTGCACGATCTGTCCATTTGATTTATTTACTCATTATTTTCGGAGAAGTGTTCACATCAGTTATCGGTAATCTATATGGATTAGAAAAACAAGTGCAAAGCTTTCTTCCAGTGAAAAGCAAATATATCTTTGCGGCCATTATGATCACGGCTTATATTACGAGCCAAATAGGGTACGGCAGGCTTATTTCAACGATTTATCCCTTGTTTGGCTATGTGAGCCTGGCCTTCATAGGCGCTTTGCTTTGCAAAAAAGCTCCTCGGCGGCGCAGTTTATAAATATATATAATGAAACGAACCGTCACTATAGAGCGATAATTGATCTAGGAACCGGGGACTGACTTTTTTATTGTCAAGAAAAACATCATTATGGTAAGATAGCAGAAGTGAAAAAATTGAAGAAAATCCGTGCGATATGCGGGAGAGGTTCTAGCTACACCCTCTATAAAAAACTAAGGACGAGCTGTATCCTTGGATACGGCCTTTTTTATGTTTTTCTAGAGCACCTTCCGAAAAAAGGTGTTTTTTTGCGTGAATTAGCTGTAGCGATGTCTCTCGCCGGCGTTTTTATTGCGGAGAAGGAGAGGAATCATGAAAAAAGAAAAAGCAATTGTCGTATTTAGCGGCGGCCAAGACAGCACAACATGCTTACTGTGGGCCTTAAAAGAATTCGAAGAAGTCGAAACGGTGACTTTTCATTATAATCAGCGACATTCGCAGGAAATTGAAGTGGCAAAATCCATTGCGGAAAAGCTTGGTGTGAAAAATCATTTGCTTGATATGTCACTTTTAAATCAGCTTGCACCGAATGCCCTGACTAGAAATGATATTGAGATAGAAGTAAAAGACGGCGAACTGCCATCCACATTCGTTCCAGGCCGCAATTTGGTATTCTTATCCTTTGCGTCTATCCTGGCTTACCAAATTGGCGCGCGCCACATTATTACAGGAGTTTGCGAGACAGACTTCAGCGGTTATCCTGACTGCCGTGACGAATTCGTGAAATCTTGCAATGTCACGGTAAATCTGGCAATGGAGAAGCCGTTTGTGATCCACACGCCTCTCATGTGGCTCAATAAGGCGGAAACGTGGAAGCTTGCAGATGAGCTTGGCGCGCTGGATTTTGTGAAAAACAACACGCTGACATGCTATAACGGCATCATCGCAGACGGCTGCGGCGAATGTCCGGCATGTCACCTTCGTTCAAAAGGTTATGAAGAATATATGGTGATGAAAGGAGAGCGTGCATAAATTGTTATCTCAAATTTATCCGCAGGCCCAGCATCCTTATTCGTTTGAACTGAATAAGGACATGCATATCTCAGCCGCTCATTTTATCCCTCGGGAAAGTGCGGGAGCGTGCAGCAGGGTTCACGGGCATACGTATACCGTAAATATAACCGTTGCCGGCGACGAACTTGACGATTCAGGCTTTCTTGTCAATTTCAGCGTACTCAAAAAACTGGTGCACGGAAACTATGATCACACGCTATTAAATGATCATGAAGATTTTTCTCAGGACGACCGGTATTCGCTGCCGACAACTGAAGTCGTGGCGAAAACGATTTATGACAACGTACAGGCTTATTTAGACACTTTGGAGAATAAGCCGACCTGTGTACAGGTGTTTGTCCGTGAAACACCGACAAGCTACTGTGTCTACCGTCCGAAAAAGGGTGGTTTGAATGGCTAAAGGAATTCCTGTATTAGAAATTTTCGGCCCGACGATTCAAGGAGAAGGCATGGTGATCGGACAGAAAACGATGTTCGTCCGGACAGCCGGCTGCGATTATTCCTGCAGCTGGTGTGACTCCGCTTTCACTTGGGACGGGTCTGCTAAAAAAGATATTCGCTGGATGACGGCGGAGGAGATTTTTGCGGAGCTTAAGGACATTGGGGGAGATGCGTTTTCTCATGTGACGATCTCAGGCGGCAACCCGGCTCTGTTAAAACAGCTGGATGCTTTTATTGAACTGCTGAAGGAAAATAACATCCGTGCAGCGCTTGAAACTCAAGGGACCGTTTATCAGGATTGGTTTACGCTGATTGATGACCTGACAATTTCTCCAAAACCGCCAAGCTCAAAAATGGTAACGAACTTTCAAAAGCTTGACCACATTTTAACTTTACTTCAAGAGAATGATAGACAGCATGCTGTCAGCTTGAAGGTTGTCATCTTTAATGATGAAGATCTGGAATTTGCCAAAACTGTGCACAAGCGGTATCCGGGAATCCCGTTTTATTTACAAGTCGGAAATGATGACGTGCATACGACAGATGATCAGTCACTGATTGCACATTTGCTTGGAAAATATGAAGCGCTTGTTGATAAGGTAGCTGTCGATGCGGAGATGAATCTCGTCAGAGTGCTCCCGCAGCTGCACACCCTGTTATGGGGCAACAAACGCGGAGTATAATAGAAAGGAAGATGAACATGACGACAAGAAAAGAATCAGAATTAGAAGGTGTAACATTGCTAGGCAATCAAGGTACAAATTATTTGTTCGAATATGCACCGGACGTGCTGGAATCCTTCCCGAATAAACATGTAAACCGTGATTACTTTGTAAAATTCAATTGCCCGGAATTCACATCTTTATGTCCTAAAACAGGCCAGCCTGACTTTGCGACAATCTACATCAGCTACATTCCTGATGAAAAAATGGTTGAAAGCAAATCATTAAAGCTGTATCTATTCAGCTTCAGAAACCATGGTGACTTCCACGAGGACTGCATGAATATCATCATGAATGACTTGATTGAATTAATGGAACCGCGCTACATTGAAGTATGGGGCAAATTCACGCCAAGAGGCGGAATTTCCATTGACCCGTACACAAACTACGGAAAGCCTGGCACGAAGTATGAGAAAATGGCCGAATACCGTATGATGAACCATGATTTGTATCCGGAGACAATTGATAATCGTTAATTATTCCGTTGTGTGATACGGAGTGTGAAACGAAGTGGAGTCACAGTAAAATCCGAACATTCAGCGTTAATTTTCAGCGGAATTGTAACCGAGTCACAGCGAAGTGTGACCCGCACTAAGCTCAATAAAAGTGTGACCTGAGGTGCAACCTGAACTGTGACTTTTATGCAGTGAAAAATTGATAGTACAGAAGCAGATTAAGGCGTACAATTTGTACGTCTTTTCTTTTTTATCCGAAAGAAAAAATGCCTATCTAGAGATCATAGGCATTAAATATTATTATCAATATCTTCATTATTTTTTGGCTAAGTTTCTGAACCTTCTCTTTAACATTTGAAACAGCTCTTTTTTGAATTTCATCAAAGTTCTCCTGAATATAGTCGATGACACTTCTTATTAGAACTTCACTTTCAAAATTGAATATCTCATTTATTTCTGACTGTTCTTCATCTGTTAGGTGATGGTATTGAAGTTGTTTAGCATTTACTTCAGCAGCTACATCAATCCTAACTTAGTTGTTCTGGTTGTACAATTTCATATTCACCTTCTGCATACTCTTGCTCCGCATAATGGCCTCCCCATTGACAGAGCTCCTGCAAGATAGGTTTAAGAGATTCTCCAAGTTCAGTGGATGAATATTCAACCTTCGGCGGTACTTGATTATACATCTTTCTGCTCACAAGTCCACTGGCTTCAAGCTCTCTAAGTGTTTGAATCAGCATTTTCTGAGTTATATTTGGGATAATGCGCTTTAATTCACTCGTTCTCTTTGGTCCATTCATTAAAAAGTATAATACAAGGCCTTTCCATTTTCCTCCAATAACTTCCTTTGTCACTTCAAACCCACAGCTAAATTTTTTCATGTCTAAAGCTCTCCATTCCACATTTATTACTTTTTAGTTACTATATCACAAAAAAGTGGGTACTTCCGATAATGTGCTTACTGAAGGATACTATATCTTGTAAGTTGTTCTTCAAGTACTTAAAGGTACTAGACATAAAATAATATTAATTCTAAAGGAGTGTTAAGTATGGGTAAATTTGAAGGTAAAATAGCGCTTGTAACGGGTGGAACAAGTGGGATTGGTCTTGCTACAGCACAAAAATTTGTAAACGAAGGTGCATATGTTTATATCACGGGACGTAGACAAAACGAACTTGATAAAGCTGTTAACCAAATTGGCAAGAACGTAACCGGTGTTCAAGGTGATATTTCTAAGCTTGAAGACTTAGACAAACTATATGACATTATAAAGCAGGAAAAAGGTAAGTTGGACATTCTTTTTGCTAATGCAGGCATCGGCAACTTCCTTCCATTAGGTGAAATTACTGAAGAGCAGGTTGATAGAACGTTCGACATTAACGTTAAAGGAACCATCTTTACTGTTCAAAAAGCATTATCACTATTCCCAGACAAAGTAGGTTCTATTATTGTAACGGGCTCTACTGCTGGATCAATTGCCAACCCAGCGTTTAGTGTATATGGAGCATCTAAAGCAGCATTAAGAGCACTAGTTCGCAACTGGATTCTTGACCTAAAAGGTACTGAAATCCGTGTAAATGTGGTTAGTCCAGGAGGTATTCTTACACCTGCCTACGATGAGCTTTTTGGTGATGCACTTGAAGAGGTACTGGAAAATAGCAGAAATACTGTTCCAGCTGGAAAAGTTGGGACACCTGAAGAAGTAGCAAACGCTGTATCTTTCCTTGCTTCAGACGAAAGCAGTTACTTGACGGGTGTTGAATTGTTCGTAGATGGCGGGCTAGCACAGGTATAATTTCACTGCGCAGAGATTACAAATAGTCCCCAAAAAAGGTTAATGGGGATTTACTTGAAGAAGTCGTATAAAAAAGTCGTTTTCCTTAAAGGACAGGGAATTCGACTTTTTTATGTTTGAACTTGATTAACGTTGTAAATTCGCATTTTCCTGGGGCTACTACTAAATGACCTGTAAAAAAGATTACACTGTGAATAAATGTACTTAAAGTAACGGGGGCGTTAGTTGAAGAACAAACAACACCGTTGTTGTAGTAAATGAGGTCATTTGTTGTACAAAAAAAGGATAGTTGAATACAGGCATTTTCACTCTGTTCATCTATCCTCTCTTTTTGTTTATAAAATGTGTGACATTTTATTTGGTTGCTTAATTATTAATAATATTAAACATTTTCTTGACTTTTAATAAAAAATAATATCCCTGTCCTTGTATTCTAATACTTTTGAAAATATTTAAAGTAATCCTTATGTCCTGAATAACCACATAAGAAAATATGTTGTAGGTTGCTTTCTTTTTTTGTGGGGCATCCCACACAAGCTATCACGTGATCTCACACCTGAACGTTTTTTATAGACTAGTACCGCGACAAGTTATATTACAGATACATACCAATAAAGTAGACATTAAAAAGCGAAAGAGAGGATGGAAATGTGTGAAAATTCTTTTCCTTGAGAGTCATCCCATGTGGCTCTATGGTTTACCGAATGGGTTTAGGGAAGCAGGACATACCGTAATGATTTCCGGTCCTGTAAGTCGGGAAAATATCACTGAAATGATAGACGAATTTAAACCAGATCTAATAGTATCTATGGGATGGACACCAGAGCATTCAAGGGAAAAGCAGGCCTGGATTCGCAACGCTACTAAAAAGGTGAATATCCCTCTCGTTTATTGGGCAACTGAAGACCCGCTGCACACTCAAAACTTTACTATCCCGTTAATTAAAAAGATGAAACCGGATTTTGTTTTCACGGTTACGCCTTCTCTGTGTAAAACTTATGAAAGCATGGGGATTAAAGCAGCTCACTTAGACTTTGCATTTCACGAAAGTATACATCACCAGATTAAACCATTAGCGAAATACAGTTGTGATATAGCAGTGGTGGCTAATGCTTACCCTAATTTTCTTGAAGAACATCCGGAAGTGTTCCGTTCGTCCTCTTTAAAAACGCTTATTCGTCCTCTTATACGGAAGGGTATTCGCATTGATTTTTGGGGGAGAAACTGGGAAAAAATGAGTAAATATATAGGAAGAGAAATTCCCCGCAATTGGATCCATGGATACCTTGATTATACTGAAGCATATAAAGTTTACAGTTCAGCAAAAATCATTATCGGTTTGCAAAACTGTGAAAGCCAACTTACGCAACGCACCTATGAGATTCTTGGTTCCGGGGGGTTTTTATTGACATCGGATACACCAGCAGTTCGAGATAAATTCAAACCTGGCCGCGATCTCATCGTTTCTTCCTCCCCAAAAGAAACTTTGGAAAAGGTTAAATACTATTTGAATCATGATAGCGAGAGAAAAAAGATTCAGATAAACGGTAAAAAGGCTGTAAAGAATGATTCCTATCGGCATAGAGCCGAGAGAATGCTTGAGGTGCTAAAAAGCAGAGGAATTATAAGAAACTTAGGGGAAACCATTCATTATGTAGATGTTCTCAAAGAAAAATACGTGATCCATCATGTTACTCCCGGTGAGACATTATCAATAATTTCCAGGAAGTATAATGTTTCCCTGCAGCAACTCATGGAGCTTAATCATTTCAAATCAGATCAAATATATGCTGGACAAATCATTAAGATTAGAGAGAAACTGTTTAGAAATATTAATAACAAATTATTCTAAAGGAGAGTAATATGAATGAAGGGGAAAATACCTAAAATAAGAAATCAAGCGAATAAAGTAAAAAGAACGCCTCGTTATATGGAATTTCCCGTAACATACGAAGTGTATCATGTGGAATCCGGCGATACATTATGGACGATTGCCAAATCCTTTAAAATTCCGGTACAACAACTTATGAATCTTAATAAGCTTTCTTCAGATAGAATTTATCCTGGACAAATTATAAAGATAAGAGAAAGATAATCTTTGAGGTTTCGGAAACGAATCAAATTGAAATGACAATCCTCATTTTTTTATTTGTGGGGAACTTGATATTTTTGGGGATGAAGGGGTTATGAGATGTTTCAAATGAGCTATTTCTATTCTGGATTAGGATGGGATTTTATTCAACACGTTGATCAAACGAACGGAGTATTAAATGTTGTGTCTCCTGATTTTTTCTATATCAGAAAAGATGGATCATTACTTCTCCGTTCAGCTAATCCCGATGTGATTAAAGCTCTTCATAGAAGAAAATTAAAAGTAGTTCCTTTTCTAAGCAATCATTGGGATCAGGATTTGGGACGATTTGCATTAATGAACCGAGTTCTTTTAGCTAAACAAATTTCTCATGCAATAGAAGAACTGGATTTGGACGGAGTTAATATCGATATAGAAAACCTTACAGAAAAAGATCGGAATCTATTTACAGATTTTATTAGATTAGTAAGGAAAAGTATTCCTAAACATAAAGAAGTATCAGTTGCAGTGGCGGCAAATCCTTTTGGCTGGACGAAGGGCTGGCACGGATCATATGATTACGAGTATTTAGCTAAATATGCAGATTATCTTATGGTTATGGCCTATGATGAAAGCCGCCTTGCTGGGCCTACCGCAAGTGTAGGATGGGTGGAAAAGTCCATTCAATATGTTCTGACCCAAAAAATCTCTCCTCAAAAACTAGTTTTAGGATTGCCATTCTATGGCCGCTGCTGGATGGAAGGCCAATCTGCCTCTCAAGCCATTCCCCTTTACCTTGTTGACTCATTAGTAAAAAGGCATAGCGGAACAATTATTTTTGACACCAAGAGTCAATCTCCAAAAGCTATTTTTACTGTCAATCACGATAACAAGGGGCCGTTGCCTTCGGGAACATATACATTATGGTTTGAAAATGAACAGTCACTCAGAGCAAAAATAAAACTTGCTCAAAAATATAAATTGAAAGGTCTTGGCAGCTGGAGTCTTGGACAAGAAGATGCGTCAGTCTGGAATACAGTGTTTAAAAATATATAATGATTTATAGTTCAGAACAAAATTCGAAGATAATTGCAATGAATCTCTAAATGGACATACTGAAAGGAGTTTATTACGAGTGCGGGTAAAACAGTGTGGGCATTCCATAGGCCCTTCTCCCGAAATGTTATATACGAGGCATTACATTGGGCTTGAAATCCCCATTCAAACTTATGTTATAGTACGCATTTCAAGTAATTACGGATGTGTTGAATTTATTCTGCTTCCATGATTTAATCATACACATGCTACCTTAATAGCAGGATTATTGCATTTCATTCAGAATTGTTCAGGATCGATATGGAAGCGCACGAATAACTAGAACTTAAAAAACATACACTCATATACTTCCTGAATGGATGCTGGTTTATCTAAAAAACATGATGAGAATTGATTGGCCGCTCTCATTAAAGGATGGGGAAATTCAAGGCGCCAAGGTACGCATGGTGAAACATGACTTGTTGATAATCGACCATATAGTTTCTCCTTAGAAATGAGGGGGTTTTTACATAAAAAAGACGAGCGAATCCGGGGGGAATTCCACTCGCCGCTTTCTAATGAAAAGACGGGATGCTGGATGGCAGCTCGTCTGTTTTATTATAATTCAACGAACGTATGTTTGTAAAGGTGTCTTTTCGAATGAATTGGTTCATTTAACCGTTAAGAACAGATTCATTGTAAACATTCGCTAAGGTATGCTAAGATGCATGGACTATAAAGGAGTGATATGAAGTGAAGACATTGCGGTTAAACAATGTAACGTTAGAAATGGCTGCATATCAAGAGGAGAGCGAGCCGAAGCGAAAAATTGCATTTACCTTAAACGTTACGAGTGAGACTTACCATGATATCGCTGTACTGTTGTATGAAAAAACGTTTAATGTCGAGGTTCCGGAACGCGATTTTGCCTTCCGGGGGGAAATGACAAATTATTCAACATCATTGACCAACCTGTACGAACCAGGGGCCGTCAGCGAGTTCTATATAGAAATAACGGAAATAGACAAAAACGCCGATTCATGATCGGTGTTTTTTATGTAAAAAAGCTGCCGGCCGGCAGCTTTTGAGAAAGCGAATTTCATATGTAAGGTGTTAAATTGTCCGTCTTGCAGTTTTTGAATAAATGTGGAAATAAGGAGGTTTTAATAGGAGTCTCTGATGATCTTATAATTTTTATGATTAACAACTGTCAATGAATCTAACTCAAGATCCCGATAGTTATCCATGATCGTCACATCAACGATAACAGAATTCTCATTTACTTTTTCAACAACACCGGTTAATCCGTTTTTAAATTCAATGACATTCCCAACCTTAGCGATTTTCACAAGCTTCCTCTCCTTTAAACATAATAATGCCTTTTGAAAGTATTTTGCAGTATTTTCATTGAGAAGTAAAGCGATAAGGAGTTTTATCTCCCTTATGAATTGTTCTGTCGCTATAAAGATGATATATTGATTTTCGTCAATAGAAAGAAAAGGGGGGAATTTTTGTTGCGTCCCGAAGAAATAACAGAAATGATTGAACAGCTGCGCACCGGCGCCATAAATGAACTGAGAGTCCAGAAAGAGCATTTTCTTGATTTCAGGGCCGTGTTATCTAAACAAGATGATTTTAAACATTTCCGAGGAATTGCCCAGCAAGGCGGAGATGTTATCTTTCAATACTTAGAACAGCCAAGAAGCTGAAGGTTTCTCATACGTGAGAAGCCTTTTTATCATATATGACAGAATACAAGCCTTTTATTACAGCTGTCTGTAACAGGTGTAAATAAAATGTAAAGTGCCAAAGATGGATAAACATGTTTTAATTTAACAATATTTATAGAATTTCAGACTGTTTTTTTGCCATTAAGCAGTGAGTCATCCTCTTTATTCCATCCTGATACCTCCTTGGGAGAGTTGGAAAATCTTTTTCCGTGAAAATGAATGGATCTCTTGTTAAGGTTATGAAGTGTTTTTTGGAGCACTTTAAGGAGGAAACTGTATGACAACGAAATTCACTGCTCTGGCTGTTTTTCTTCTTTGTTTCATGCCTGCAGCCAAAATTGAGCATACACAAGCTTCACTACTGAGCGCAAAGAAGACAAAACATGAAGAAGCGAAATGGCTTACACATATAGATCGAAATACGAATGAATCTTTCCCTTCACTGTCTGCTGATAAAGACAAGAAAATAAAACCGATTAAGCTATCAGCACACACTGAAAAGAAAGAGAAAGATAAACCGGACAAAACAAATGATGAGAAAGAAACATATACACAGTCTGAAAAAGAGTTGCTGTCCCGTCTCGTTCACGCAGAGGCCAAAGGAGAATCATATAAAGGCAAGGTCGCTGTAGCAAGCGTTGTACTGAACAGGACGGAGAAAAAAGGTTTTCCTGATACGATAAGAGGAGTTATTTATCAGAAAAACGCCTTTGAACCGGTCGCAAACGGGAGCATTAACCAAAAGCCTGATAAAGAATCGATTGAAGCTGCCGAAGAAGCGCTGTCCTCAAAAAATAGAGAAACAGATGCCATATTCTTTTATAATCCGAAAACAGCGTCAGATAATTGGATTCGTTCAAGAAAAATCGTAGAAAAAATCGGCAGACACGTTTTTGCCGTCTAAGCATAGAAGAGACAATTTGTCTCAGCTGTGCTTTTTTTCATATAAAGAGTAAAAATAAAATAATTTTTGAACTTGTCTCATATGATGTTGGTAGTACAAGAGACAAGGAGAGACATCATGAATCGATTTGTGAAAGGGATCATTCTTTTATCCATTGCCGCCTTTTTCGCTGAATGCCTTGAATTTGTCGTCAATATGATTTTGGCGCGGGAGCTTGGCGAGCATGGGATGGGGCTTTACATGAGTATTTTGCCCACGATCTTTTTAATTATTGTCATCGCGAGCCTGGAACTGCCGATATCCATTTCTAAATTCATTGCCGAGTCAAATCCTAAGCTTCATGAAAGCATGCTGAGGCACGCTTTCAGAATGACAGCCATTTTTACTGCTTTTTCTACTGCCGCCGCTAGTATTGCGCTTCCGTTTATTCCGGTATTTGATACATACCACCCGTTTATTAAAGGGATTGTCATCGGCTTAATTCCTGTTGTCGCCTTTACTTCAATCGCCAGGGGCTACTTTATGGGTGTGCAGAAAATGGGGAAGATCGCAATTGCCAATGTGCTGAAAAAAATCATCCAGCTCTTGTGCTTATTCCTCTTTTTTCAATGGTACTCATTTGAATTGGACATGGCTGTGCTGATTTCCTTGTTTGTTCTGGTCGTGAGTGATGTGGTCGTGCTTGTTTATTTATATTCACAATTTATCATGGCAAGGCGGGCGTTATCCGGCCAGCAGCACATTCATTTGCGCGGAAAGGATGTAAGGAAAAGACTGCTTGCTGTTTCAATTCCTACAACAGGACTGCGTATTTTTCATGCGGTTGTCAATGCAATTGAACCCTTTTTAGTAAAAGGAGCTCTTTTGGCTGCGGGCGTTGCCGGGACAGCGGCGATCGATCAATACGGAATGCTGGCAGGAGTGGCTGTGACGATAGGGTCGTTCCCTGCTTTTATTGCCCATTCGTTAATGGTCGTCATGATACCGAGTATTTCGGAAGCTTATGCACTTTCTCAGTATGACATCGTGTTAAAAAGGCTGAAGCAGTCGATTTTCATTACATTAGGTTACGGTATACCTGCCGTCTGGGTCATGTTCCAGTTTGCGGGACCTCTCACGCATTTGTTTTTTCACTCTCCTGAAGCGCAGTATTATTTGCAGCTGTTGTGGCCTTACTTTCTCTTTCATCTGTTTGTCATGCCGCTGCAGGCGTGCTTAATCGGGATGGGTTTTGTGAAAGAGGCTTTTTATCACAATGTATGGAGCCATATCATTGCGCTAAGTATGATGTATGTACTGGGATCAATGGAGAATCTGCAAATGCTCGGGATTATCCTTGGAATGAACACTGGCATGATTCTTTTGACGAGCCTGCACTATGCCACGATCTGCAAAGCATTGAAGGTATCCGTATTTCTTACGGGAGGGACCAGAACGCCGCGAATTGAAGGATGATAAAGGAACTGCTGGGGCAAGCTAATTGAAAAGCATGAAAGGAAGATTCCATGTTGACGAAGCGCTTGCTTACTATATACATTATGTTATTAGGGTTGATTGCATGGTTTCCAGGTGCGGCACAAGCTGAGGAAAAACAGCCTGCTGTTCCCGCTGTTTTTCTTATGAAAACGATAGAAGGGGAGGACATCTCGATTCCGAATAAAGGGCAAAAAACAATTCTCCATTTTTGGACGTCATGGTGTCCGCCCTGCAAAAAGGAGCTTCCACAGTTTCAATCGTTTTATGATGCCCATCCATCCGACAGTGTAAAGCTGGTAACGGTGAATTTAGTGAATTCGGAACAAAATCAGCAAGTCGTTGAAGATTTTATTAAAGCAAACAAGCTGACGTTCCCGATTGTTCTTGACTCAAAAGGGGAATTGATGAAGGAGTATCATATCATTACGATCCCAACATCATTTTTGCTGAATGAAAAGGGAGAAATTGAAAAAACAAAAATTGGCCCGATGACAGCGGAACAACTGAAGGAATGGACGGAAGAATAGCTGAGAGCATAGACTCTCAGCTTTTTTCATATAGAGAAGAAGCGAATAAACATTAATGATAATTATTATCAAAAAGAAATTAAAATAATTATAATTGAAATTCTCTTCGTGCGTGCTATAATAAAGGAAGACATCAAGAAATAACTGACGATAAAGCTGTCTTTTGGGCAGCGATTTTGTTTTTATAAGAGAAATGAAGATGATTTACGTTCTCAATTAGAGAGGAGAATTCGATATGAATGAACAAGTTATCGTTCAACGCGACCCGCATGAGCCATTGAAAACAGACAAGAGGGAAAAAAACTGGGCACAGCACGCGGAGCTTATTGCAGCACTTGTATCAGGCGCTCTTATTTTGGCAGGCTGGCTCTTATCCGGATATCAGGTATTATCCATAATACTTTTCTTGCTGGCTTTTGTGATCGGCGGATTTGCTAAAGCGAAGGAAGGAATCGAAGAAACACTCGAATCCAAAACGCTGAATGTAGAACTTTTAATGATTTTCGCTGCCGTTGGTTCCGCCTTGATCGGATACTGGGCAGAGGGTGCTATTTTAATATTTATTTTTTCCTTAAGCGGAGCTTTAGAAACATACACGATGAATAAAAGCAGCAGAGATTTAACGTCTTTAATGCAGCTTGAGCCTGAAGAAGCGACATTGATGGTCAATGGTGAAACCAAAAGAGTTCCGGTTTCAGACTTGCAGGCCGGTGATATGATTGTGATCAAACCTGGAGAACGCGTAGCGGCAGACGGTATCATTGAATCGGGCTCGACAAGTCTTGACGAGTCGGCTTTAACAGGTGAATCAATGCCTGTAGAAAAAAACACAGGCGACACTGTATTCACAGGAACGGTGAATCGCAATGGCTCCTTGACTGTCCGTGTCACGAAAGCAAATGAAGATTCGTTATTCAGAAAAATTATCAAATTGGTTGAATCAGCGCAAAATAGTGTTTCACCCGCGCAGGCTTTCATCGAACGATTTGAAAATGCTTATGTGAAAGGTGTGCTAATTGCGGTGGCGCTCCTTTTATTCGTCCCGCACTTTGCGCTGGGCTGGAGCTGGAGTGAAACCTTCTACCGCGCAATGGTGTTTATGGTTGTCGCGTCACCTTGTGCGCTTGTCGCCTCTATTATGCCGGCGGCGCTGTCCCTGATTTCAAATGGCGCCCGCAACGGTATGCTTGTGAAAGGAAGCGTCTTTCTTGAACAGCTGGGCTCAGTGCAAATGATCGCCTTTGATAAAACCGGCACTGTAACAAAAGGCCAGCCTGCCGTAGAGACGATCAGAATAGCAGAAGGATTCAGTGAAGCGGAAGTTCTTGAGGCTGTCTATGCCATCGAAACGCAATCAAGCCATCCGCTCGCCCAAGCCATAACGGCGTACGCTGACAGCCGTGGCGTGAATCAGTTCGGCTACATATCTATAGAAGAAACCTCAGGGTTTGGCGTTATGGCAGAAGTGTCGGGTGCGAAATGGAAGGTCGGTAAAGCAGGTTTTATCGGCGAGGAAATGGCAGCACAATTTTTGAAACAAACAGCATCCGATGTCATTCAAAGCGGTCATACAATTGTATTTGTGAAAAAGGATGATCAAATAGCAGGCTGTATCGCACTGAAGGACCAAATCAGGCCTGAAGCAAAAGAGGTCATGGAAGAACTGAACCGACTTGGGATTAAAACGGCCATGCTGACAGGAGATCACGAAGACACGGCTCAAGCGATTGCCAAGGAAGCCGGCATGACAACTGTCGTAGCAGAATGCCTGCCTGACCAAAAAGTGAATGAAATCAAACGGTTAAAAGAAGAATTCGGAACGATTGCAATGGTGGGTGACGGAATCAATGATGCGCCGGCACTCAAAGCGGCGGATGTCGGCATTGCGATGGGCGGCGGAACAGATGTAGCACTTGAGACCGCTGATATGGTCCTCATGAAAAACGATTTGAAAAAGCTCGTAAACATGTGCCGCTTGTCTCGGAAAATGAACAGGATCATCAAACAAAATATCGTGTTTTCTCTAGCTGTAATCTGCCTGCTGATTTGTGCAAACTTTTTGCAGGCGATGGAATTGCCATTTGGCGTGATTGGTCATGAGGGCAGCACGATTTTAGTCATACTAAACGGTTTAAGACTCCTAAAATAAAGCCAGCAGCCTAATCAGGCTGCTGGCTTTTTATGTATCAAGCTTTCCCTTCATTTTTGTCTTTATCAGATCTTTTCATAACCAGGATGAGAGCGAGGATGCAGCAAAGGAAACCCGCTGCACAGCCTATGATAGAGCTGTAATAATAAAAGCCCACCATCTTCATCCCGATAAAAGGAGCGGAAATTCCCAAAACCGTTAAGAGCATAACTGCTTTTCGTCTGAAAAAATTCATCAGCAAACGGAACAACCCCCCTGCGATTGAACGTTACTGTCAGTATACAGGAAGAGGAGCAGGAAATAAAATGCATTAGAAAATGAAGGCGTCGTGAAAGGCAAACACCGGTAAAACCTGTTACAATGGAAGACAGAACAATGCATTGCAAATGGCAGGGAGGAACAAGAAGTGAATAGAATACAACGCGTCTCTTCATGGCTGAAGGAAGCGGGGCATACTGCCGCATTTATTCATACAAAAGAAAATGTTTTTTACTTAACCGGTTTTTACACAGAGCCGCATGAAAGATTAATGGGGTTATTTATTTTTCAAGAAGAGGAGCCTTTCTTTGTTTGTCCAGGAATGGAAGCAGGACAGGCCCGCAACGCAGGCTGGAATCATGAAATCATTGGCTATGCGGATCACGAAAATCCATGGGAGCTGATAGAGAAGGCCTTGAAAAAGCGAAATATCAGCATACATACGCTTGCGGTAGAAAAGGATTCAATCTCGCTATCACGTGCAGAACAGCTGAAGCATGCGACGGGCGGGGCTCAATTTGTTTCAGCAGAAGAAACACTCAATCAATTTCGCCTGATTAAAGATGACAATGAGATTCGTTTGCTGAAAGAGGCGGCAAAGCTTGCGGATTACGGTGTTGAAGTCGGTACAGCCGCTTTGCGTGAAGGCATCAGTGAAGTGGAAGTGCTCGCTCAAATTGAGTACGAACTGAAGAAAAAAGGAATTCAGGGCATGTCTTTCTCTACAATGGTTTTATTCGGAGAAAAATCTGGCCAGCCTCATGGAAATCCTGGTACAGCCACGTTGAAGAAAGGTGATTTTGTTTTATTTGATCTCGGTGTTATTCTTGATGGCTATTGCTCTGATATTACAAGAACGTTTGCATACAAAACCATCAATCCGAAGCAGGAGGCCATTTACGAGACTGTGCTTCAAGCGGAAAAAGCCGCGATTGAGGCAAGCAAACCCGGTGTGAGAATCGGAGATCTGGATTTAACTGCCCGCGGAATCATTGAAAAAGCGGGATATGGTGATTATTTTCCTCACCGGCTTGGGCATGGACTCGGAATTTCAGTCCATGAGTATCCATCAATGAGCCAGGCCAACGATACACTGCTGCAGGAAGGCATGGTCTACACGATCGAACCGGGGATTTATGTGCCTGAGATCGGCGGCGTGCGCATTGAGGATGACGTTCACGTAACAAAGGACGGAGCAGTTGCTCTGACCCAATATCCAAAGGAGTTAATCATACTGCCGTAATAGAAATAAAAAAGGACTTTGTTCTCGACATCGTCCTTTTTTATCTGCATTAAATAAAAAAATCATCAAATGTTCGAAAGGGTTTAATTTCATGTTTTTGGTTGAGAGGTTTTACAGCAAGACAGCTGCCACCGAGAACAGTGAGACATAACCCAATTAAAATGAAGAAACCCATGTGATCTTCTCCTTTCAGCTTAAAACACAAAAAGATATCTGGTACGTCCATATCATATTGTATGAAACGCATTCCAGATCAAGGGGATTTAGAAAGAAGGGAATCTATGGCTAATATTAAAGACATTGCAGAAAAAGCCGGTGTCTCTGTTACAACGGTTTCCCGAGTCATAAACAATCATCCATACGTCAGTGAAGACAAACGAAAAAGAGTGTTTGAGGCAATGGAATCATTGGAGTACACGAGAAATATTCACGCTGTACATTTGTCGAAAGGATTTTCAAACATGATTGGTGTTGTCTTGCCGACGGTTAATCTGCCATATTTTGCAGAGCTGATTGCAGGAATAGCCGACGCAGCCGCGGAATCCGGGGTTCACCTCTCTTTATTCCAAACAAACTATGAGGTACAAAAAGAAATCTTTGCGCTGTCCCAATTAAAGCAGCGCCAGGTTGACGGCCTGATTTTTTGCTCAAAGGCGCTTGCTGATGAGAAACTCATGGAATGGGAGGGCCCGATTTTGCTTTGCCAGAATTCAGATAATGCCCGCTTCCCAACCATCAGCATTCCTCACCAAGAAGCATTTCGGAACGGCTTGGACTATTTAATTGCCAAAGGGCACAAAAAAATAGCCATCTGTTTGGCAAGAAAAAAAGGCATGAACAGCCATTTTCGAATCAAAGCCTACAAAGAGGCATTGGAAGAGATCGGCGAGGCATTTCGTGAAGACTGGGTAATTGAGAAAGCGATTACAATCAATGATGGGAAGGCGCTTTTTCATAAATGGAATACGTGGAAGGAAAAGCCGACGGCTATTTTTGTTGCCAATGACCAAGTCTCAGCAGGGCTTTTTCTTGAAGCAAAGAACCAGCGGGTGTCAGTACCGGATGAGCTTGCAATCTTAAGCGTTGATAACCACGAAATCAGCCAAGCGCTTGAAATCACAACGATCGATATTCAGACAAGGGAAATGGGAAAGCAGGCATTTGCCATACTGGAAAAAAGAATTCAAGGACAGCCGATTGAAAGGAAAGTTCTGGATTACCGTCTCATCGAAAGATCGACTGTTTAGTGAATGCATTGAAAAAAGGTTTGACGTGCATTCTGTTCGTTATGTACGATATGAGGTATTGAATGACAAAGGAGCTGAGGATCGTGAATGGGTCCTTCACAGTGAAAAAGGTACTGAATAATAACGTATTAATTGCTTCTCATCATAAATACAGCGAAGTCGTTTTAATCGGAAAAGGTATTGGTTTCGGAAAAAAACAAGATGATGTCATTGAAGATAAAGGCTACGATAAAATGTTCATTTTAAAAGACGAGAAGGAACAAAAGCAGTTTAAAAAGCTCCTTGACTATGTTGATGAAAAGCTCGTTGATATTTCAAACGATGTCATCTATCACATAAGCAATAGGACTAATCACTCATTAAATGAACATATTCACATTGCGTTGACAGACCATATCGCATTTGCGATCAAAAGGCAGCAGCAGGGATTTGATATGAAAAATCCATTTCTAATGGAGACTCAGTCACTATATCCTGAGGAGTACCAAATTGCCAAAGAAGTCATAGATATGATCAATGAAAAAGCGGGAATCTGCCTTCCGGAAGGGGAGATTGGTTTTATCGCTCTGCATATCCATTCAGCGTTGACAAACCGTCCGCTGTCCGAGGTCAATCAGCACTCTCAGCTCATGGCGCAGCTTGTCGAGGTGATTGAAGACTCATTTCAAATGAAAGTAAATAAGGAAAGTGTCAACTATTTGCGGCTGATCCGACATATCAGATTTACAATAGAAAGAATTAAAAAAGAAGAACCGACTAAAGAACCAGAAAAATTAATGTTGTTATTGAAAAATGAATATCCGCTATGCTACAATACAGCTTGGAAATTGATTAAAATCTTGCAGCAAACATTGAAGAAACCAGTTCATGAGGCGGAAGCGGTTTATCTGACGCTTCATCTGTACCGATTAACCAATAAAATTTCATAAATTCAGTTTATCCTTATAACGTGTTACTGATTCGATCAGGCATGAGTGATTGAGGGAAAAAAACGGGAAGTTCATTCTCGTTCTTTTGCGCACCCAATTTTGCTCATGCCTTTTTGTTGTGTAAAAGGGCAAATGTAAACGGTTAAACTGGAAGACTTACGCCTGTGAATTCGTTGTCATGATTTTTAGCTGTAAGGTCAGACTAGTAAAAAGAGGAGGTCAATTCTTATGTTTAAAGCATTATTCGGCGTTCTTCAAAAAATTGGGCGTGCGCTTATGCTTCCAGTTGCGATCCTTCCGGCTGCGGGGATTTTGCTTGCGATCGGGAATGCGATGCAAAATAAGGACATGATTCAGGTCCTGCATTTCTTGAGCAATGACAATGTTCAGCTTGTAGCAGGTGTGATGGAAAGCGCTGGGCAGATTGTTTTCGATAACCTTCCGCTTCTTTTCGCAGTAGGTGTAGCCATCGGGCTTGCCAACGGTGATGGAGTTGCAGGGATTGCAGCAATTATCGGTTATCTTGTAATGAATGTATCCATGAGTGCGGTTCTTCTTGCAAACGGAACCATTCCTTCGGATTCAGTTGAAAGAGCCAAGTTCTTTACGGAAAACCATCCTGCATATGTAAACATGCTTGGTATACCTACCCTGGCGACAGGGGTGTTCGGCGGTATTATCGTCGGTGTGTTAGCTGCATTATTGTTTAACAGATTTTACACAATTGAACTGCCGCAATACCTTGGTTTCTTTGCGGGTAAACGTTTCGTTCCAATTGTTACGTCAATTTCTGCACTGATTCTGGGTCTTATTATGTTAGTGATCTGGCCTCCGATCCAGCATGGATTGAATGCCTTTTCAACAGGATTAGTGGAAGCGAATCCAACCCTTGCTGCATTTATCTTCGGGGTGATTGAACGTTCGCTTATCCCATTCGGATTGCACCACATTTTCTATTCGCCGTTCTGGTATGAATTCTTCAGCTATAAGAGTGCAGCAGGAGAAATCATCCGCGGGGATCAGCGTATCTTTATGGCGCAGATTAAAGACGGCGTACAGTTAACGGCAGGTACGTTCATGACAGGTAAATATCCATTTATGATGTTCGGTCTGCCTGCTGCGGCGCTTGCCATTTATCATGAAGCAAAACCGCAAAACAAAAAACTCGTTGCAGGTATTATGGGTTCAGCGGCCTTGACATCCTTCTTAACGGGGATCACAGAGCCATTGGAATTTTCTTTCTTATTCGTTGCTCCAGTCCTGTTTGCGATTCACTGTTTGTTTGCGGGACTTTCATTCATGGTCATGCAGCTGTTGAATGTTAAGATTGGTATGACATTCTCCGGTGGTTTAATTGACTACTTCCTATTCGGTATTTTACCGAACCGGACGGCATGGTGGCTTGTCATCCCTGTCGGCTTAGGGTTAGCGGTCATTTACTACTTCGGATTCCGATTTGCCATCCGCAAATTTAATCTGAAAACACCTGGACGCGAGGATGCTGCGGAAGAAACAGCAGCACCTGGGAAAACAGGTGAAGCAGGGGATCTTCCTTATGAGATTCTGCAGGCAATGGGTGACCAGGAAAACATCAAACACCTTGATGCTTGTATCACTCGTCTGCGTGTGACTGTAAACGATCAGAAAAAGGTTGATAAAGACCGTCTGAAACAGCTTGGCGCTTCCGGAGTGCTGGAAGTCGGCAACAACATTCAGGCTATTTTCGGACCGCGTTCTGACGGGTTAAAAACACAAATGCAAGACATTATTGCGGGACGCAAGCCTAGACCTGAACCGAAAACATCTGCTCAAGAGGAAGTAGGCCAGCAGGTTGAGGAAGTGATTGCAGAACCGCTGCAAAATGAAATCGGCGAGGAAGTTTTCGTTTCTCCGATTACCGGGGAAATTCACCCGATTACGGATGTTCCTGACCAAGTCTTCTCAGGGAAAATGATGGGTGACGGTTTTGCGATTCTCCCTTCTGAAGGAATTGTCGTATCACCGGTTCGCGGAAAAATTCTAAATGTGTTCCCGACGAAACATGCGATCGGCCTGCAATCCGACGGCGGAAGAGAAATTTTAATCCACTTTGGTATTGATACCGTCAGCCTGAAGGGCGAAGGATTTACGTCTTTCGTATCAGAAGGAGACCGTGTTGAGCCTGGACAAAAACTTCTTGAAGTTGATCTGGATGCAGTCAAACCGAATGTACCATCTCTCATGACACCGATTGTATTTACAAACCTTGCTGAAGGAGAAACAGTCAGCATTAAAGCAAGCGGTTCAGTCAACAGAGAACAAGAAGATATTGTGAAGATTGAAAAATAAGGGTGTTAGTACGCCGTGCTTGTCAGATGACAAGTACGGTTGTATGATATAATATTGTGAAGTAATTAAGCTTTAAGTTAAAAGGAGAATGATAAAAATGGCACAAAAAACATTTAAAGTAACTGCAGATTCTGGAATCCATGCTCGTCCTGCGACAGTTCTTGTACAAACTGCTAGCAAATACGACGCTGACGTTAATTTAGAATATAACGGCAAAACAGTTAACCTTAAATCTATTATGGGTGTTATGTCTTTAGGTATCGCTAAAGGCGCTGAGATCACAATCTCTGCTTCCGGAGCTGACGAAAACGATGCTCTTAACGCTTTAGAAGAAACAATGAAAAGCGAAGGACTCGGCGAGTAATGCAAGAATTAAAAGGGATTGGTGCTTCAGCCGGCATCGCGATTGCAAAAGCATACCGGCTTGAAGAGCCAGATTTAACGGTTGAAAAGAAAAACATCTCTGATTCTGAAGCGGAAGTAAGCCGTTTTGATGAAGCGATTGCACGTTCAAAAGAAGAGCTCGAAAAAATCAAAGAGCACGCTTTGAAAGAACTGGGTCAGGATAAAGCTGATATTTTTTCTGCTCACCTTTTAGTTCTCAGTGACCCTGAGCTTCTGAACCCTGTGAAAGAAAAAATCAGCACTGATTCAGTGAACGCTGAATTCGCTTTAAAAGAAACGTCTTCTATGTTCGTTACCATGTTTGAATCTATGGACAACGAATATATGAAAGAGCGTGCGGCAGATATCCGCGATGTAACAAAACGCGTAACCGGCCACCTGCTTGGCGTCGAAATTCCAAACCCAAGCATGATCTCAGAAGAGGTTATTATTGTAGCTGAAGACTTAACACCGTCTGACACAGCCCAATTAAACCGTGAGTTCGTAAAAGGATTCACTACTGATATCGGCGGACGCACATCTCACTCTGCCATCATGGCACGTTCTCTTGAGATTCCAGCAGTTGTTGGAACGAAAGCGGCTACAGGCACGATCCAAAACGGCGTGACTGTTATCGTTGACGGTATCAATGGCGATGTCATTATTGACCCATCTGCGGAAACTGTAAAAGAGTATGAAGAAAAACATAATGCTTATTTGGCTCAAAAAGCTGAGTGGGCGAAGCTTGTCAATGAACCGACTGTCTCAAAAGACGGACATCATGTAGAGCTTGCAGCGAACATCGGTACTCCTGATGATGTAAAAGGTGTTCTTGAAAACGGCGGAGAAGCAGTTGGCCTTTACCGTACAGAATTCCTTTACATGGGAAGAGATCAGCTGCCTACAGAAGATGAGCAGTTTGATGCTTACAAAACGGTTCTTGAGCGTATGGAAGGAAAATCAGTCGTCGTGCGGACACTTGATATCGGCGGAGACAAAGAGCTTCCTTACCTGCAGCTTCCTAAAGAAATGAACCCGTTCCTGGGATATAGAGCGATTCGTCTTTGCCTTGAAGAGCAAGAAATCTTCAGAACACAGCTTCGCGCGCTGCTTCGTGCAAGTACATACGGAAACTTGAAAATCATGTTCCCTATGATTGCGACAGTTAACGAATTCAAAGAAGCAAAAGCGATCCTTCTTGAAGAGAAAGAAAAGCTCGTAAAAGCGGGACAGGCTGTATCTGACGATATTGAAGTCGGAATGATGGTTGAGATTCCGTCAACTGCAGTCATCGCTGATCAGTTTGCTAAAGAGGTTGATTTCTTCAGTATCGGAACAAACGATTTGATCCAATACACAATGGCAGCTGACCGTATGAATGAACGTGTATCTTACCTGTATCAGCCATACAACCCGGCAATCCTTCGCTTAATTACACTGGTAATTGAAGCAGCACACAAAGAAGGAAAATGGGTTGGCATGTGCGGAGAAATGGCAGGAGACGAGATTGCGATTCCAATCCTTCTCGGCTTAGGCTTAGATGAGTTCTCAATGAGCGCAACGTCTATTCTTCCGGCAAGAACACAGATCAGCAAATTGTCTAAACAAGAAGCTGAGTCATTCAAAGAGAAAATCTTATCTATGAGCACGACAGAAGAAGTTGTCGCGTTCGTAAAAGAAACATTCAAGTAATGTACAAAAACCAGACGGCCTCCGGCCTGTCTGGTTTTTTTCATAAGTAAGGGTATAGAAGGACACAATAACATGGCTAGGAGGGATAGTATGTCAAACCAATTTAACGCAGGAGATACTGTTTATGTGATCTACAGAAATCCGCACGCCGCCAATGTAGCCCACATAAAGGAAGCCGAAATTGTGCACCATCCATACCATGAAGGCGAGCTTTCCCTGTTTATTTATGAAACCTATCATCCGTTCGCAGAGGACGATGCTGTGTTTGCAAGCTATGAAGAAGCTAAATCGCTTTACAAAGAACTGTTTGATATTGATCCGTATGAGTAACAAGGAAATCATTACAACTCATATCCTTTCCGCCTAGTGAGAAAAGTAACGTTAGTAAAGGAAAAGGATGTGGCATCATGCAGAACCCATTTGTTCCGCAGCTTGTATATATAGAACCGAGGGCGCTGGAATATCCGCTAGGCCAAGAATTACAAGATAAATTTGAGAATATGGGCATTGAAATCAGAGAAACAACATCCCACAATCAGGTGCGTAATATTCCTGGGAAAAATCATCTTCAGCAATATCGCAATGCGAAATCAACTTTAGTTATAGGTGTCCGAAAAACATTAAAGTTTGATTCATCCAAACCCTCGGCCGAATATGCCATTCCGTTTGCAACAGGCTGTATGGGGCATTGTCATTACTGCTACCTGCAAACAACCATGGGATCAAAGCCGTATATCAGAACTTATGTAAACGTCGAAGAGATTTTAGATCAGGCAGATAAGTATATGAAGGAGCGCGCACCAGAGTTCACAAGGTTCGAAGCATCATGTACGTCAGACATTGTAGGAATTGATCATCTGACACACACGCTGAAGCGCGCCATTGAACATTTTGGCCAAAGTGATCTCGGAAAGCTCCGATTTGTAACGAAATTTCATCATGTCGATCACCTATTAGACGCAAAGCATAACGGGAAAACGAGATTCAGATTCAGTATTAATGCCGACTATGTGATTAAAAACTTTGAGCCGGGAACTTCACCTCTTGATAAGCGGATAGAAGCGGCAGTAAAAGTTGCAAAAGCAGGCTACCCGCTAGGCTTTATTGTTGCTCCGATTTATATTCATGAAGGCTGGGAAGAAGGATACAGACATCTGTTTGAAAAGCTAGATGCCGCTTTGCCGCAGGACGTTAGACATGACATTACGTTTGAATTAATTCAACACCGTTTTACAAAACCAGCCAAACGAGTGATAGAGAAAAATTATCCGAAGACGAAGCTCGAATTAGATGAAGAAAAGCGCCGTTATAAATGGGGCCGTTACGGGATCGGAAAATATATTTATCAGAAAGATGAAGAGCATGCACTTCGAGAAGCACTTGAATCCTATATTGATACCTTTTTCCCTAACGCGAAAATTGAATATTTCACTTAAACGGGCTGTTGTGATCAACAGCTCTCTTTTTATAAAAAGGATTTTTCCATTCCATCAAAACGCCGTAATTCAATGATTCTTTATCCTCCAAATAATTGCTGACTACACGAATAGGTGAACGCCCGCAACGGAGGAGAAAGGACAGCACAGGGTCGTTTTTCCTGCCTTCCATCACATCTTCAACGTACTGAACAGCGCTGATCTCGTGTGCGTATTTATGATATAAAGGAATGCGGCAGCCGCCGAGAAGGCGCTCCAGTCTCTTATCAACAGTCAGCTCATACATCGTATTCATCAGCCATTTTCCGATTCCAAGCTTTCGATAATGAGGAGAAACAGAAATATCCACTACATATAAAGTATTTCCATGAGGTTCATGATTTTTAATCGATCCGTTGTCAGTTGCTTGTGCCCATGTATGATCAGGAGAATCAGGCTCAAATTGTACAATAAGAGCAGTCATGGAACCGAAAATTCTGCCATTGATGAGCGCGCATAAAGCGCCTTCTGGAAAGGTTTTGATATGGCTGGCAAGCTGGTCCTCTGACCACAGCAATTCCTGGGGAAACGGAGGAGGGAAACATTCTTCTTGAAGAGAAATCAGCCTCTCGATGTCAGTCTCAGTGTAGTTTCTAATGGTCAGAGCCTCAAATTTTCTGCCGTCATGCACATACATTTGTTTTAGTATGATCATCACTCTCCTTATGTTGTTTCATTATAACGAAGATTGAATTTTCAGTAAATATATTCCGGTTTTCTTATAATTTATTTTTTGATTATTCATTTTTCAAACGAAAGGGCCGATATAGAAATTAGGAGGGGATTGGTTTGTTTAAAAAACTTCACATGAAGATTGCTGTTTTTGTTTCGATTATGTTAATCGTCACAGTTGTTCTTTTAATGCTGTCTTCTTATTTGACGCTAAAACCGATGATTACAGAGGATGGGAAAAATACAACTCAAAACGTGACGCAGTCACTTGAACAAAATATTGAATTGCAATTAAAGAGTTATGCCATTTCGTTATCAAGATTGGCTAATGGGGAATTAACGCATACATTTGTAACGAAACCAAGTAAAGAAGCTGCTCGGCTGTTTCACGATGACATTAAGCAAATCAAAGACAACGATGATTATGTTGCGATGGCTTACATAGGCACCGCAAAAAAAGAAATGTTTACATATCCAAAAGCGGATTTCGCTGAGGATTACGATCCAACATCAAGACCATGGTATAAGCTTGCAGCTGAAACCCCGGATCAAGTTGTTTGGACGGAACCTTATAAAGATGTCGTGACAGGAGACATGATTGTTACTGCATCGAAAGCGATCTTAGACGGGCAAAAAGTGATAGGGGTTGCCAGCTATGACTTGAAACTCTCTGCTATCCAGAGTATGGTCAATAAACAAAAGGTGCCTTACAAAGGATTTGCCTTTTTAGCTGATGCGAGCGGCAATCTTTTAGCCCATCCGTCAAATCAAGGAAAAAATATATCAAAGGATCAAACACTGCAAACCATCACATCCGAGAAAAAAGGGATACAAGATGTGAATGGGAAAATGGTTGTGTACCAAACGATTGGCGAGACAGGCTGGAAGGTCGGAACGCAATTTGATACCGATCAATTAATGTGGATTTCAGATAAAATGAATCGGGCAAATCTTTGGATATCATTGATTGCGCTTATCATAACAATTATTCTCAGCTACTTCCTGGCCAAAACGATAACCGGTCCGATACAGCAGCTGATCGTAAAAACGAAAGCTGTTTCCGCAGGCGATTTAACAGTGCGCGCGGAATCAAAATCTAAGGATGAAGTCGGTATTTTAACAAGAGATTTCAATCTGATGGTTGAAAATATGAAGGAAATGGTTGAGCAAGTGAGACTCTCTTCAGGGAAAGTATCTGACACCTCTGAACAACTAACGGCTGTCTCTGCCGAAACAAATGAAACAAGCGGACAAATTGCAAAAGCGATTGAAGAAGTAGCCGCAGGAGCATCGGAACAGGCTTCTGAAGTTGAAACCATTAATGAAAAATCGGAAAGCCTGTCAACGAAAATCAGGCAAATCGCTGAGGAGGCAGGCGGAATTAAAGAACGCTCAAAATCGTCCGAGGATGCAAGCTATAAAGGACTTGACGCGCTCGGCCAGCTGCTGATGAAATCAAACGAAGCCAATATGGAAACGAAAAAGGTTGAAACGATGCTGCTGGATTTGGAAAATCAAACTAAGAATATTGAAGAAGTCGTTACAGCGATTTCAAACATATCTGATCAAACCAACTTGCTTGCCTTAAATGCCAGTATTGAGGCAGCCAGAGCCGGAGAAAGCGGGCGCGGTTTTGCCGTCGTAGCCGATGAAGTGCGGAAGTTAGCTGAGCAATCAGCCCTTTCTACAAAGCATATCAGCGAGACTGTGAAGCTTATCCAGCTTGAGACAAAAGAGGCCTCTCACGCGATGGTTGAGGCAAGCAGAATGAATGATGAACAAAACAGTGCCATTCACGAAACTGGAGAGGTATTAAATACGATAACTGCAGAAATGCAGTCACTGGTACAAGGTATTGATCACATTTACGCGGAAATTCAAAGAATGAGTGAAGAACAGCTTGCGATTTCTGAAGCTATTCAAAGCATTTCAGCCATATCACAGGAATCAGCTGCCGCAGCAGAGGAAGTGAACGCATCAACCGATGAACAGCTTGTCACCCTTGATAAAGTCAAACACTCAACGGAAACACTAAAGCATGCAAGCCAAGAGCTTATGAACACAATTGCAAAATTCACATTGTAATCCAATTACATCCCCAAACATCATTTGTTTTGGGGATTTTTTATTTTATAAGATGAATAGATATGGTAGTCTAAAAAATGAAGGAAAAATGATAAATTTTAACTAAAATCAAAACGAAACATCTGGGAGGAATGACCTTGAAAAAAACAATTGGTTTTATCGGTCTTGGAGTGATGGGAAAGAGCATGGCATCACATATTCTGAATGACGGCCACCCTGTTTTGGTGTACACCCGGACAAAAGAAAAAGCAGAAAGCATACTTCAAAAAGGCGCGATCTGGAAAGATACGGTCAAAGATCTTTCGAAAGAAGCGGATGTCATCATTACAATGGTCGGCTATCCCAGTGATGTTGAAGAAGTGTATTTCGGAAGCAATGGAATTATTGAAAACGCAAAAGAAGGCGCATATCTTATTGATATGACGACATCTAAGCCTTCGCTTGCGAAGAAGATTGCTGAAGCGGCCAAAGAAAAAGCATTGTTCGCTTTAGACGCTCCTGTTTCCGGTGGAGACGTCGGTGCACAAAACGGAACACTCGCGATTATGGTCGGTGGAGAAAAAGAAGCTTTTGAAGCCTGCATGCCGATTTTCTCTTTAATGGGAGAGAATATTCAGTATCAAGGATCGGCTGGAAGCGGACAGCATACCAAGATGTGCAATCAGATTGCAATTGCAGTCGGTATGATCGGTGTTGCTGAAGCGATGGCTTATGCCCAAAAATCAGGCCTAGAGCCAGAAAATGTTCTGAAAAGCATCACAACGGGCGCAGCCGGAAGCTGGTCATTGTCAAATCTTGCTCCCCGTATGCTGCAAGGCAACTTTGAACCGGGATTTTATGTGAAGCATTTTATTAAGGATATGGGAATTGCACTAGAGGAAGCAGAATTAATGGGGGAAGAAATGCCAGGCTTGTCGCTCGCAAAATCCTTATATGACAAGCTAGCTGCTCAAGGTGAAGAAAACAGCGGAACACAGAGTATCTATAAGCTTTGGGTGAAATAAAAAAAGATTGCCTGTACGAAACAGGCAATCTTTTTTTATTATTTTCCGATGAATTGTTGTGTCCAGATGCTTCCAGACTCAACGTAACCAACACCGATGTGAGTAAAGTTAGGGTTTAGAATGTTTTTTCTGTGTCCTTCACTGTTCATCCAAGCTTTTACTACTTCTTCTGGTGTCTTTTGGCCCTTCGCAATGTTTTCACCTGCTGTTTTGTAGCTGATTCCGAAAGATTTCATCATATCAAACGGTGAGCCGTATGTTGGGCTTTGGTGATCAAAGTAGTTTTTGTCTTTCATATCCTGAGATTTTGCGCGTGCGGATTTGCTTAACGTTTCATCAATTTGAAGCGGCTTTAATCCTTGTTTTTGTCTTTCTGCATTTGTAAGTTCAACAACTTTTTTCTCATATGCACTTACAGATGAAGGTGCAGATGTTGTTGTGTTTGTTTTTTCAGCAGTTGCGGGTGCTTTAGAAGCAGTGTTTTGATCAGCAGCTGCTTTTTCAGTAGTCTTTTGTGCAGGTTTGGCCGTTTCTGTCTTTTGAACATCCTGAACTTTCACGTTAGATTGCTTCGCATGTTTTTGAAGAAGCTGCTTCATCTCTTTTTCGTTTGCAGCGTTTAACGTTTTGATATTTGTGTTAATATGCAGTTTTTTCACTGCATCGTTAAGTGACATGTTTTGTACTGTGTTCCCCGTTTTTACTGTAACCACAGGCTGGCAGGAGAGTTCTTTCGCTGATGCTTGCTGTACGCCCCCGAATGTGAATAATCCAACCGCAGCGGCAGCAGATAAAATAAATGCTTTCTTCATTAGTTCGTAACCTCCTAGAGTTGTTTGTTTCTACAGAAAAATCATAACATAGCTTTTTTGTCATAAAGATTCCAGCAATTTCCTTTGACAAATAGAGATTGTCATTTTCGTAAAGTAAATCCGTTGAATCACTAAGAATAAGGGAATCAGCGGTATATATGATTTTATCGTACCGTTACATAGCTTCCTTTTTTTTGAACCGTTAGTTATATTTTAATGTGTTTTTATATTGACAGCTTTTTTTACTCCTTTTCGCTGTAACAACTATTACAAAGGTGTTACAATTAATCTCAGTATATGTAAATATATTGAATGATTTGAGAGGGGTAACCAGAAGTGACTGAAATAGGACGTGAACCAAAGAAAAAGAGCAAAGGAAACAGAGCAATCAGAATGAACCTTTTTTTCCTAGCTGTCTTTGTTCTATTCACTGCATTAATTTTTAAGCTCGGGGTTGTTCAAATTGTTGAAGGCGAACAGCATGAAGAAGACGCTGAGAAATCAAATGCAAAAACAGCTTACTATCCTGCGCCTCGCGGGAAGATGTACGACAGAAACCAGAAAGTTGCTGTCGACAACCAGAGCGTTCCAGAAATTGTGTATGTATCAACATCTAGCACAAAAACAGAAGATAAAATCAAAACAGCGAAGCGGCTTGCTTCTTTCATTCATATTGATACTGAATTTTTGAAGGAAAGGGATCTTCGTGATTACTGGATCGCAGCTCATCCGAAAAAAACCGCCGCTCTGCTTAAGGAATCAGAAAGCAATCTGAAAGGAGACCAGGCTTACAAGCTTCAAATAGAGCGTGTTCCGGATCAAGAATTAAAGGCTATTCAGCAAGATGACGAAGAAATGGAAACTGCTGCGATATATACAAGGTTTTCAAGCGGAAATGCTTACGAACCTCAAATCGTAAAGGCAATGAATCCAAATAAGAGCAATAGCAATGGAAAAAACGGAGCGCTGCTTGATGAGAAGAAAAACTCCTCGCAAAGACCAAAAAATGACTTAACATATGATGAAATTTCCATTGTTTCTGAGCATTTAGAAGAACTTCCGGGAATCGATATCGTAAACGATTGGACACGAAAATATCCTTATGACAAAACCCTTTATTCTGTTTTCGGGGGCGTCACGACACCTGATCAGGGCCTGCTGAGCGACCGGAAAGATTTCTACTTAACAAGAGGCTATGCGAATAATGACAGGGTGGGAAAAAGTTATTTAGAGTATCAATATGAAGAATATTTAAATTCGCATAAAGAAAAAGTGGAATACGTAGAAGATAATAAAGGAAATGTCGTCAGCCAAAAAACCATTGATAAAGGCAGCAGGGGATACGATCTTCAGCTTGCTTTTGACATGGAGCTTCAGGCAAAGGTAGAAAAGATCATTGAAGAAGAAGTAAGAAACAGCCGTGCACGCGGAAATTACATGCTTGACAGAGCCTTTGCCGTGATGATGGACCCGAATAACGGCGATATTTTATCGATGGCAGGGAAAAAGATAGATTTAAAAACCAACAAAATTGAAGATTATGCGATAGGGGCATTTACCACCCAATATGAAATGGGATCAGCAGTAAAGGGGGCCACCGTGCTAGCCGGCTATCAGGACGGGATCCCGCATTATAAATATTTTGTTGATACACCTCTTTATTTAGCAGGATACGGTAACAAACCGAAGAAATCCTACATGAACATGGGAACCATCAATGAATTAACCGCTCTGCAAAAAAGTTCAAACGTATATATGTTTAATGTTGCCATGCACATTGCCGGTGTCACATACAAGCCGTATGGACCTCTTCCTGCTGACCAGAAGGATTTAAACAAAATGAGAAATTACTACAGCCAATTTGGCCTGGGAGTAAAGACAGGTATTGATCTTCCGCAGGAATCAGCCGGAATGCAAACTACACCTGATGCGGTAGGGGGGTTAATTTTAGACTTGGCCATTGGACAATACGATACATATACACCGCTTCAAATGGCACAGTACATCTCATCAATTGCCAATGGGGGCTACCGTGTTCAGCCAAGAATTGTTACAAGTATCCATGAGCCCAGCAAAAAAGAAGGCCTTGGGAAGACCATTGAACAAAGAAAGCCAAACATTCTCAACAAAATTAACAACTCAGAAAGTGACATTCAGCAGGTGAAGACCGGAATGAAGCTAGTTACCACTTCAGGGACAGCAAAAAATACGTTTACAGAAGATGTATCAGGGAAAACGGGAACAGCGGAAACATTTTACTACGGCACGAATCGCAACTGGTGGGGGAAAAAAACATACAATCTGACTTTTGTCGGCTATTACCCATCGAAAAATCCAAAAGTGGCTTTTAGTGTTGTTGTTCCATCAGTAAATGATGATGATAAGATCAATAAAATTATTGCCAAAAGAGCTATCCACGCCTACGCAGAGCTCGAAAAAAAACACAGTAAAAAATAAAAAACAGGGTGCACAACGAAAAGATTGTGTGCCCTTTCTTTTATTCAAAAATTGACGTTCACCATAAGAATAGAAGGAGAATACTCATTTTCTAGCGAATCATACTAGGTAAAAGTCAATCTGTATATGTCGAAACACGATGATCATGCAAAGGAGGGATTCTGTGGAACAGGATACGCAGCATGTTAAACCACTTCAAACAAAAACCGATATTCATGCAGTCTTGGCCTCTAATGGACGCATCATTTATATATCTGCCAACTCCAAACTGCATTTGGGCTATCTCCAAGGAGAGATGATCGGATCATTCCTCAAAACGTTTCTGCATGAGGAAGACCAATTTTTGGTTGAAAGCTATTTTTATAATGAACATCATCTGATGCCGTGCACCTTTCGTTTTATTAAAAAAGATCATACGATTGTGTGGGTGGAGGCTGCGGTAGAAATTGTTACGACAAGAGCTGAGCGGACAGAACGGGAAATCATTTTGAAAATGAAGGTTCTTGAAGAAGAAACAGGCCATCAATCCCTAAACTGCGAAAAACATGAAATCGAACCTGCAAGCCCGGAATCGACTACATATATAACGGATGATTATGAACGGTTGGTTGAAAATCTCCCGAGTCCGCTATGCATCAGTGTCAAAGGCAAGATCGTCTATGTAAACAGCGCGATGCTCTCAATGCTGGGAGCCAAAAGCAAGGATGCTATTATTGGTAAATGGTCCTATGAATTTATTGAAGAAGAATATCATGATATCGTGAAAAACAGGATTATACGAATGCAAAAAGGAATGGAAGTCGGAATGATTGAACAGACGTGGAAAAGGCTTGATGGCACACCTGTTCATTTAGAAGTGAAAGCATCCCCGACCGTCTACAAAAACCAGCAGGCTGAGCTGCTGCTGCTGATCGATATCTCTTCAAGGAAGAAATTCCAAACCATCCTGCAAAAAAGCCGTGAACGATATCAGCTGCTGATTCAAAATTCCATTGATACCATTGCGGTGATTCACAATGGAAAATGGGTGTTTATGAATGAATCGGGAATTTCCCTGTTTGAAGCGGCTACCTATGAGGACTTAATTGGCAAAAACATATACGATCAGCTGCATCCTTGTGATCACGAGGATGTAAAAGAGAGAATCCAAAACATCGCCGAGCAAAAAACAGAATCTGAAATTGTCAAGCAATCCTGGTTCACCTTTCAGAACAGGGTCATTTATACGGAGATGGTCTGCATTCCGACGACCTTTTTTGGTGAAGCGGCCGTCCAGGTCATTCTTCGGGACATTTCAGAGAGAAAACAAACAGAAGAATTGATGCTGAAATCGGAAAAATTATCAATCGCAGGGCAGCTCGCGGCGGGAATCGCCCATGAGATCCGCAACCCTCTTACAGCGATCAAAGGATTTTTACAGCTGATGAAACCGACAATGGAAGGCAACGAACATTACTTTGATATTGTGTTTTCTGAACTCAGCCGTATTGAATTAATACTCAGTGAACTGCTCATGCTGGCGAAACCTCAGCAAAATGCTGTCAAAGAATATTTGAACTTGAAAAAATTAATTGGTGAGGTTTCAGCCCTGTTAGAAACGCAGGCGAATTTAAATGGCATTTTTATCAGAACAAGTTATGAAAAAGACAGCATTTATATAAACGGGGATCAAAACCAATTAAAGCAGGTATTCATTAATTTAATCAAAAATGCAGTTGAATCAATGCCTGATGGGGGAACAGTAGACATTATCATAACCGAAGATGAGCATTCTGTTCATGTTACTGTCAAAGACGAAGGGGAAGGTATACCTGAAAAGGTACTAAACCGGATTGGAGAGCCATTTTTAACAACAAAAGAAAAAGGTACGGGGCTTGGATTAATGGTGACATTTAATATCATTGAAAACCATCAGGGAGTTATACATGTGGACAGCCATCCTGAAAAAGGCACAGCGTTTAAAATTTCATTTCCAAAAAAATAAAACAACGGCTTAAACGCCGTTGTTTATCGTCTGCATTGCTTCACGTTTTTTTAATACAAATAATTCTAAACGGTCCAAGCCTTCTCTCAGTGTGTCCAGCGAGTACGCAAAAGACAGCCTTACATATCCTTCACCATATGTTGAGAACGAGCTGCCCGGCACGAGTGCCACACCAGCGTCTTCCAAAAGAACCATACTAAAATCAAATGAAGTCATTCCAAATGATTTAATAGAAGGGAAGATATAAAACGCACCGGACGGTTTAACTACGTCAAGTCCCATGGAAACAAGACGGTCATAAACATAGTCCAGACGTTTTTTGTATTGTTCTCTCATAATCAATGCATCGTCAAAGCCGTTTGTGACAGCTTCAAGCGCGGCTTTTTGAGAAATGGATGAGGCGCACGACACATTGTATTGATGAACCTTTAAAATGTGCTTTGCAATGTCTTTCGGTGCAAATAAAAATCCAATTCTCCAACCGGTCATGCTGTGTGATTTTGACAAGCCGTTAATGACAATTGTTTGATCCCGCAAATGGTTTGCGATGGAGTAATGCGGTCTGTCATATGTTAATTCACTGTATATTTCATCGGACAATACGAAGACATTTCTGCCTTTTAAAAGGGCTGCGATGCTTTTCAGTTCTTCTTCAGATAAAGTCACGCCGGTAGGGTTTGACGGATAAGGAAGCACGACACACTTGGTGTTGGGTGTCAGAGCATCTTCAATCAGCCGGGCGGTAAGCTTAAAGCCGTGTGACGTAGTATCAACAATGACAGGCTTGGCCCCGCACAAATTGATAATAGGTTCATAGCCCGGATAAATAGGCCCTGGCATAATGACTTCATCACCGGGAGATAAAATCGTCCGGAATGCAGCATCAATGGCTTGGCTTGCGCCTGTTGTGATGATAATTTCAGATTCAGCATCATAGTTGAAATCCGCTTTTTTCTTCATATAAAGCTGCACAGCTTGTCTCAGCTCCAGGTAGCCGGCATTCGGAGTATATGACGTCACGTTTTCATCAATGGCTTTTTTTGCGGCAGCTTTCACATGATGCGGTGTGAAAAAATCAGGCTGGCCGATTGTAAGTGAAATGACGTCTTCGTGTTGGGCTACAAGATTCGAGAATTTGCGTATTCCTGAAATTTCGATCTCTCTTGCTTTCGGATTCAGCAAATGTTCCATAATTCATCACCTTAACAAATATAATGAGTTTATCCTATTTTACCACTAGCTGATCATTTGTCACCTTTTTAACTGATATATTTCGATTGTATGCGCCTTTTTTCTAAACATACCTTTCTTTTCAGAAAAAAAGAAGACAACCAGCGATTTGATTGTCTTTATTGTATCATGTTCTATTATTGTTTATATGTGCCAATTTCATTAATAGCCATAATCAAAATGAAGGTCTTCGTGCCAAATCAGATACGGAGGATGCTCTTCTTGAAGGTCAGCTGATTCTTTCTTCATATTCAGGTAAGTTTCTTCACTGATATCCTCTAAAACAGTCATTTCGTTTTCTTTAAATATTACTAAGGTACCCATTATTTACACCCTTCTTTGGAAAAATCCTTGACTATTTTATCACTGTTAGTTGGAAAGTCAATGGTTATTAGGAAAAAAGTTTCTTTTTTGAGGAACGCGGCTTGTTGCCTTCGGAATTCGATTTTGAAGAGCTGCCATTCACTTTTTACAAATTACGCCGATATATACAGTACAATACTGAATGCGAATAGCGAGGGATTGAATTGTCGTTACAACAATACGAAATTTTATTGGATTCTGGTACAAATGAATTAGAAATTGTGAAGTTTGGCGTGGGTGAAAATGCTTTCGGAATTAACGTCATGAAGGTAAGAGAAATTATTCAGCCTGTCGAGGTGACATCAGTGCCTCACTCCCATCAGCATGTAGAAGGAATGATTAAACTCAGAGGAGAAATCCTCCCTGTGATCAGTCTCTTCTCATTTTTTGGAGTAGAGCCTGAAGGATCAAAAGATGAGAAATATATCGTGACTGAATTTAATAAACGGAAAATTGTTTTTCATGTCGGCTCTGTTTCTCAAATTCACAGAGTATCCTGGGAAGCGATTGAAAAGCCGACATCGTTAAATCAAGGAATGGAGCGGCACCTTACCGGGATTATTAAGCTCGAAGACCTGATGATCTTTTTGCCTGACTATGAAAAAATTATTTATGACATTGAATCAGATTCAGGTGTTGACACGTATAATATGCATACCGAGGGCTTCGATGAAAGAAGAACTGATAAAAAGCTTATCATTGTAGAGGACTCACCGCTTTTGATGCGCCTCTTGCAGGATGAATTAAAAGAAGCAGGGTACAACAATATCGCTTCGTTTGAAAATGGAAAAGAGGCATATGAATACATAATGAACCTTGCTGAAAACGAAACTGATTTATCAGAACAGATTGATATGATCATCACTGATATTGAAATGCCAAAAATGGACGGACACAGGCTCACAAAGCTGCTGAAGGAAAATCCAAAAAGCTCAGATGTGCCGGTTATGATTTTCTCATCGTTAATTACGGATGATCTGCGTCACCGCGGCGAAGTTGTAGGCGCAGATGAGCAAATCAGCAAGCCTGAGATCAGTGATTTGATTAAAAAAGTGGATACGTATGTTATTGAATAAATAAAAACAGCCGTTGCCAGAAAGAGGCACGGCTGTTTTTATTTTAAAAGTAACTCTCGCCAAGTTTTTTAAAGACCGGTTTATGGTAAGCTGGCTGCTGGCGATTTGGCACTAGCGGCTTTTCTTTCATGCCGACATATTCTTGCAATAGGTGTTTCGCTTTTGTTAAAGACATTTGAGCTTTAGGATTTCGGTACGATTGATTAAGTGTACCTAAATGCGGAAGATGTTCGAAGTCTTCTTTAGTTGGAGGCATGTGAAAATAGTAGTCTCCGATTGAGATAAGCACGTCCGATTGCTGTTGGCTGAACCTTGGATTTTTTGAAAAATGAAGCCCTATTTTCTTTCCTTTACCTTCTTTGACAAGCTTTTGCAAAGCCCGTTTTTTCAGCAGATATAGGTATTTAGGGTTGGGGGCGGTTTTTGCATGGCGGTTCACAGTGTAAACTGCTTTTGAAAGATTTTCTACGGTTGGCTGCAGATCTTTCGTATATGCATGGTCGTCCATTATTTCTCTCCTTTGCTCTTATCAATTTCTATATGTTTAGATTATACTTTTTTAAAGTTGAAATGCAAATATTGAATGTAAAAATGCGCTTTTTTCTAAGAAAAAAAGCGCATTTTTAACCTGCATTATACAGATCTTGCCTTCTTTTTCGGCTGTTCTTGAAATGCTTCCTGAACATTCACTTCCACAGCCTGAGCACTGTATTTTGGCAGTGCAATAAAATAAAAAATAAAAACGAGCAGGATAATAACACCCATACCGTAATAAAGATAATCAATGTTTGAAACAAACTTAGGGAATAACAGCGCGACTAAGCCAAGTGTCAAAGACTGTGCAAACATCATAAAAGGGTCCTGCATGCCGCTTACACGTCCCATCAGTTTTGGATGAACAATTTTGGGCATCCACCCTCCGATTGCAATGTTGATCGGTCCGATGCACATTCCCAGTGCAAAAGCTGCCGCGTAATACACCCATAAAATATTGGTGTAGCCGAGGACGAAGATCAGCAAACCTGCAATGAAAATCGGTATCGACATTAAAAAGTGCGGCTTCACTTTTTTAGAGATGATCGTGCCGATTACGCTGCCTGCCAGCAGCCCAAACCCGAGTGCGATCGTAAATACAGACGTATGCCACTCATAACGGTCAGGCGCCAATCCATATTTCATTGTAAACATCGGCAATACAGCGAATCCTCCGTTGACAAATCCAAAAATGAAAAAGCCAAAAATAAGAGATGCCAGCAATTTGTTTTTTAAAATATAGAGGATGCCTTCTCTAAAGTCATTTATTGAATCCTTAACAGAAGTCTTTCTCCAGCTGAATGCACCGTTTGGCTGTCGGGCTTCTTTTGGAATCCGGCAGCTGCGGATCAGCAGCCCGGAAATGATAAAGCTGACAAAATCAAGAATAATGGCGCCTTCAATACCGATGGTGTTGTACATAAACGCGCCTATACCGACTCCAAACACCATAAAAATGCTAAAAAGCATCTGATTAAGCCCTGCCGCTTTCGCATAATGCTCCTTCGGCAGAATGGCTTGTACCAAACTGTTTTCTGCCGGAAAGAAAAACTTTGTTACAGCGCTTCTGATAAATAAGATACAAAAAACAAGAGGAATATTGCCGGTAAATAAAGTGAAAAAAAGCACGACAGTCAGGCCTGCTCTGATCCAATCACAATTTTCTGCCACCTTTTTTCTGTCAAACCGGTCCGCGACGACTCCCACGATCAGAAATACAAATATGGTCGGAAGAGAATACATCAGCTCCGCCAAGGTCGTATATGAAGGCTGGCTACTGAATCGGTCCAGCAAAAAAAATGCAAAGGCCATGTTGCCTACTGTCGTGCCCATTTGAGAAGCGAGTGCTGCGAAAAATAGACGAACAAAATTACGATTTTTAAATATATCCATAAAAACGCTCCTTACCCTAAAGGTCCCACTTTATCATATTATAAACCGCCTGTTTTTGAAACAAATAAGAAAACATTACCGGTTAATCGTGACTCTTGTTCCGTTTGGCACAATTGAAGCAAGTTCAATCACGTCTTTGTTATGCATGCGAATGCAGCCTTTAGAAACAGCCTTACCAATCGAAGCGGGATTATTCGTCCCATGTATTCCGTAGTGCTGCTTTGAAAGGCTCAGCCAATAAGCGCCAAATGGGCCGCCGGGATTGCGCTGGCGGTTAATAATGTAAAACTCGCCAGTAGGCGTTTGCGTTAGTATTTTACCAACGGCGATGGGATAGGTTTTCATTACCCGATTATTTAGGGACAGCGTAAGGGTCTTCGCTCCGATTGAGACTGCGATATGATACGGAATTGTATAAGGGTCCGGCAGTCCGGGGATGACTATGGACTGTCCCGCGGTGAGCCCTGCCTGCAGTGACGGATTAGCCTGGAGTAATGCAGCCGTGCTGATTCTGAAATCAGCCGCGATGCTGTTCAGTGTATCACCTTGCTTCACCTGGTACGTAAGCAGTTTCCTCATCCTCCTTTTTTACTTATAAGTATTGATGAGGAGCCCATCCTGCTACATTAATTTGTGCTTTTTAAGGTGAAGACAGTGATTTCAGGTTTGGCCAGAAACCGCAAAGGCAGCCTGGTCATCCCGAGGCCTCGGTTTACGTAAATATGAGTGCTGCCCGTTTGATACATTCCCTCTGTGTAGACTTTTCCATATGGAGGCGTAATAATCGGTCCGTAAAAAGGCAGCTGAATCTGGCCGCCGTGTGTATGGCCGGAAAGCTGAAGGTTCACGGGATAATCTGTTGTTTTCAAGGCCGCATCAGGTTCATGGACGAGAAGAATGGAAAAAAGTCTGTCGCTCAGCCTTGAAAGGGTGCCTTCATAATCTGGGTTTCCCAGCATTAAGTCATCAAGCGAAGCAATCTCGATTTTGCTGCCATCTGCGAGTGACAATGTTTGATAGCCATTGCGATATACCGTGAAACCTCCGGCCGTCATCAGGCTTTTGTAAACGGCAGTTCCATAGCCTCCGTGATCATGATTACCGTAAATACAAAGCTTGCCGAATGGAGCATTAAGCTTTCTCAATAATGGAATGACTGCCTGGTGGTGCTGGTACGTATCAGGATTATCGATAATATCACCTGTAAAAACAATGAGATCAGGTTTAGATTCATTAATTGTAAGAATGACAGTTTTTAAATCTTCGAGAGTAAAGTAATCACTCAAGTGTGCATCGCTGAACTGCACGATTTTAAAACCGTCAAATCCGTGCGGGATGAGAGAGCTTTTTATTGTGTGTTCGGTTGTCTCGATCATATGCGGCTCGAGATACCTGGCATAGCCATATCCCCCGCCGGCCGTTAAAGCCCCGGCAGCAAGAGCGCCGAACATTCCTTTTAGAAATTGTCTTCTGGACATCTTTTTCATTTCAAACCAACCTTTAATAGAGTTTTTCTATTATATCATCTGTATCTGATAAAAATCTCATATGAGCATGTGCTGACAGAGGCAGGGATATAATGATAGAATATTATTGAATGAATACTCATTCACAATTGGAGGGATAAACATGGAAAAAAAGGCGGTAATTATTACCGGCGGGTCAAGCGGCATGGGAAAAGCGATGGCAAAAAAACAGGCTGAATTAGGGTGGCACGTTATGGTGACAGGGAGGAACCATGAGGCACTTGAGGAAACAAAAAAAGAAATTCAGACCTTTGAGGGACAGGTCGCTTGTTTTCAAATGGATGTCCGTTCCGATTCCGCCGCTTCAGACATGATTAAAGAAGCGATAAAAGCCTTTGGCCGGCTTGACGCGCTGATTAACAACGCGGCCGGAAACTTTATTTGTCCGGCAGAAAAGCTGACGCCCAATGGATGGAAAGCCGTTATTGAGATTGTTTTAAACGGCACATTTTTTTGCAGCCAAGCAGCGGCAAGGCATTGGATTGACCAGAAGCAGCAGGGTGTCATTTTAAATATGGCAGCCACGTACGCTTGGGGAGCGGGAGCGGGGGTCGTTCATTCCGCTGCAGCCAAAGCGGGGGTATTGTCATTGACAAGAACGCTGGCCGTTGAATGGGGGAGCAAATACGGCATTCGTACAAACGCGATAGCCCCCGGACCGATTGAACGAACAGGCGGTGCGGAGAAGCTATTTGAATCGGAAAAAGCGATGGCCCGCACGATGAACAGTGTGCCGCTCGGCCGATTGGGCACACCGGAGGAAATCGCCGCTTTGGCAGCGTTTTTGCTTTCTGATGAAGCATCCTATATAAACGGGGATTGTATCACAATGGACGGGGGGCAATGGCTGAATCCTTATCCGTTTTAAAGAATATTAATCTTTGGATTCAATGTGGTATAATCAGACAAAGATAGAGAAGCAGGTGATAACATGTTGGATCCACTTGATATTTTAACGAACATTGATGATGTCCTTCCATATTACCAGGCGATTTTTAGTGCCGAGGAGCAGAAGGTTGTCGGATATGAGGTGCTTGGACGAATTTTGGCAGATTCAGAAATCCAAAGTCTCGGGCCCTTCTTTTTAGATGCGGGGATACCCGAAGAATATAAATTAGAGGTTGATAACAGAATTATCCGCCAGGCTCTTGACCGCTTTTTAGAGTCGGATTCTGATCTGCTGATTTTTATGAATCAGGATGCCAATCTGCTGATGCTGGATCATGGTGAAAGCTTTCTGGAGCTTCTGAAAGAATATGAAGAGAAGGGAATCGAACTCCACCGTTTTGTTCTTGAAATTACAGAGCACAATTTTGAAGGGGATATTGAGCAGCTCTACCATATGCTTGCATACTATCGTACGTACGGAATTAAAATCGCAGTTGACAACATCGGAAAAGAAAGCAGCAACTTGGACAGAATCGCGCTGCTCTCACCAGATCTGTTAAAAATCGATTTGCAGGCGCTGAAAGTGTCACAGCCGTCACCGTCATATGAGCATGTGCTGTACAGCATATCTTTATTAGCAAGAAAAATCGGTGCGGCGCTATTGTATGAAGACATTGAGGCGAACTTCCAGCTACAGTACGCCTGGAGAAACGGAGGCCGTTATTTTCAGGGCTATTACTTGGTGTCTCCATCTGAAACGTTTCTAGAGAGAGATGTATTGAAACAAAGACTTAAAACTGAATTTCACCAATTTATCACACATGAGAAAAAGAAACTGGAGACCGTCTATGAGCACTCTGAACAGTTTTACAAACGAGTGCATCAGGCTGTGACCTCTTTGAGAAAAAACAATCTGTCTTCTGATGATGACTTTATTAAAAAGCTGGCGGAAGAGCTGACAGATTGCAGCTTCAGGATTTACATGTGTGATGAAGAAGGCGATCAGCTGACGGGAAATGTGTTTAAGCAAGATGGAGAATGGATTTATCAGCCGGAATATGCGGAAAAGAACTGGAGCTGGCGCCCTTATTTTCTGGAGAACATTATGAGAATGAGAAATCTCAGAAAAGGTTTTTTCAGTGATCTGTACAGTGATTTGGAAACAGGTGAAATGATCAGAACGTTTTCATATCCGATGGATGATCAGATGTATTTATTTATAGACTTGCCTTATTCTTATTTATATGAGCAGGACGGACTGATTTAACGGCTAAAAGGCCGTTTTTTTTTATGAATTGAAAAAATATCAAAAAACGATTGACATTGATACTGAGAATCATTATCATTTAATTATAGAGAGAAGCTACTCTCTGTTCCCCAACCCCTCTATCAGATCAAGATCCGAAAAAACTTGGCGCTACCCCCGCCAAGTTTTTTATTTGTCAAAGCATAGGACAATCCAATGAAACAATAAACCTAACTAGTGGTAAACGTTTAACACGGGGAGAAACATTCAGTGCCGAACACCCCTGACACTGCTGCACGGGTGAGGAGGAAAATTCGTTCTGAAATGTTTATTTCAGTTCTGTTGTTTACCTCTATCCAGCATGACTCCCATTGATTATGGCCACGCGGGACTTCACCAGAAAATTCAAAAGAAGGTTTTGACAACGTTGCAAAAAGGCATTCTTAATGTTGCCAAAGATTCGAAAAAAATTATAATTGTGTGCATGACATTCAAAAAAAGCCTCAAACTAAAGAAAAATCGTTTTTTTCACTTTTTTTCTTTACTTAAATTCAGCAGTGAAAATGCCATCCTGTCCGACTTTATGGTATGATGCTCAATAGAACTTGTATTATAATAAATACTTGTTGATTTGAAGTTGCTTTTTGAAAGGAGTCTTTTTTTAGAATGTCACAATTAATGGGTATCATCACACGGCTGCAAAGTCTGCAAGAAACAGCGGAAGCGGCTAACGAGCCAATGCAGCGCTATTTCGAAGTGAATGGTGAGAAAATATGCAGTGTTAAATATTTCGAAAAAAATCAAACGTTTGAACTGACGGTTTTCCAAAAAGGTGAAAAACCTAACACATATCCGTTTGATAATATCGACATGGTTTCCATCGAAATCTTTGAACTTCTTCAGTAAGATTCCTGAAATAGGGGGGAACAAGCTTCCGCCTTTGCAAAAGTAATCGAAATAAACGGTAAGGAACATACTTGTTTCATGGTTGTAAATCCTTGAAAAGGAGTGTCGTGATGGCTGATTCTTTTCTGTTTTATAATCTTTCAGAAGCACAGATGACCTTTCAAGATGTGATGGAACGGCTTAAAGCCTTTGTTCAAAAGGACCCCCGTTCTTCTTATGTGTTATCGATCGGAACCGATTCACAGGTTTACCGCGATTACACAAAGTTTATTACCGCATTGCATTTGCATCGTACAGGCAAGGGAGCTTGGGGCTGCTTGAAAAATCATACAGTCGACAGACCCATACATAGCCTTCGGGAGAAGATTTCGTTAGAAACGGCGTACAGCCAAGAAACGGCCGCTTATATTCTTGATGGACACTTAATGGATATTACCGATCTGCTCCTGCCCTTTACCGGTGAGGGGGCGGATCTTACCTTCGAAGTTCACTTGGATATTGGGAAAAAAGGGCTTACAAAAGATCTGATCCAAGAAATGACTGGACGTATTACCTCCATGGGGATTGAGGCCAAAATAAAGCCGGATTCATACACTGCCTTCAGCTATGCAAATCGTTTCACAAAATAATTTGGCTGAAAAAGCCAAGGTAAATGTCGAATTATGCGGTTGACGTTTGTTATCTGATTACTTATTCTAGCGGTAGAGCTGAAAGTAAGTTGTCTTGCTTTCAGAGGTATTCAGTATAAAACAGGGGGCCTGATTGCGAATGAGTCTTATCGGTGAACGATTTACAGAAGAAGAACAAAAACTTCTGCTGAATATCCTGATCAACCATGAGTATGCCATCGAGCTATTAAGCAGTGAGATCAACGATATAGAGACAGGGACCAAAAACGTTGACGGAACCACCTACAAAAAACTTGTAACGCTATACGACCGATTTCGATTTGAAAATTAATGGGACACCCTATAATTGATACTCCACAAAGAGTATCTTTTTTATTGAAAGGAAACTTTTCGACAAATACTGATAAAGTTTATATTATTGCAATATAGGGAATGTATTGATGATGAAAATGAAAAGGGGTCGAAAACATGATAAGCTTACAATCAGATCAACTTCTTGAGGCAACAGTCGGACAATTTATGATTGAGGCGGACAAAGTAGCGCACGTGCAAGTCGGAAATAACCTTGAACACGCATTATTAGTATTGACAAAAACCGGATACACAGCCATCCCGGTTCTGGATCCTTCCTATCGTTTACATGGCTTAATCGGGACAAATATGATCATGAACAGTATTTTTGGACTTGAGCGAATTGAGTTTGAAAAGCTTGACCAAATCACTGTTGAGGAAGTCATGCTGACCGACATTCCGCGCCTTCATATCAATGATCCGATTATGAAGGGATTCGGCATGGTCATTAATAACGGATTTGTCTGTGTTGAAAATGACGAGCAGGTATTTGAAGGGATTTTTACGAGAAGAGTCGTTTTAAAGGAATTGAATAAGCATATACGCTCGTTGAATAAGTAGGCTGTACGGCCTATTTTTATTATATAGCCAGAGCAAAAAAGAAAGCGCATACATAATTTAAACGAGAATAGGGCTTGAATAAGAAACTAAGATTTTATTAGAATGGGAGATAAGAAAAACTTATTGATAACAAAAAGGAGGACGACATGCAGCTTCAAGAGCTTCATATGCTCGTAGTTTTAGCTGAGGAATTAAATATGAGAAAGGCGGCAGAACGGCTTTTTGTATCTCAGCCGGCTTTATCTCAGCGCTTACAAACCATTGAAAAGGCGTGGGGAACAAAAATCTTTTTAAGATCACAAAAAGGATTAACGGTAACGCCCGCCGGTGAGAAAATCATTCAGTTTGCGAATGATGTGACATTAGAGCAGGAAAGAATAAGAGAAAATATTGACGAGCTTGAAGGTGAAATTCACGGCACATTGAAGCTTGCCGTCGCCTCCATAATCGGTCAGCATTGGCTCCCTAAAGTCCTGAAGACGTATGTGGAAAAGTATCCGAATGCAAAGATCTCGCTCATAACCGGGTGGAGCAGCGAAATGCTGAAAAGCTTGTATGAGGATCAGGTTCATATCGGCATTATAAGAGGCAACCCTGAGTGGAAGGGGCGCAAAGATTACTTAATGACAGATCATCTGTATTTAGTGGATACTGAAATTTCCTGCATCGAAGATATTGCCCATACAGAACGGCCGTTTATCCAGTTTAAAAGTGACAGCACTTATTTTCAGGAAATTCAGCACTGGTGGCACCAAAAATTTAAAACGTCGCCGAAACAGACGATATTGGTTGATCAGATTGAAACGTGCAAACAGATGGCGCTGCACGGAATCGGTTATGCTATTTTGCCGTCTGTTACCCTTCAAAATGAAGATAAAGTGAATAAAATGCCTCTTTTAGACATGAAAGGGCATCCGATCGGTCGGGATACATGGTTATTAGGCTATGAGCCTGCCTTTGAACTGAAACAAGTTCAAGCTTTTGTACAAGTGATAAAAGATATGCTGGATCAGGAAAATCCATTTTAAAGACAGCGAGGTGCTGTCTTTTTTTTATTTATCTGTTGACAATGAAAATCATTATCATTTAAAGTGATACATATGATATTGAAAATCATTATCAATTAATGGGGTGATAACATGGCTAAAGCCTTGATTACATATGCCAGCATGTCAGGAAATACAGAAGACATTGCCTTCATAATAAAAGATACGCTTCAGGAATATGAGTTGGATATCGATTGTGTCGAGATAGATGATGTGGATGTGTCTTGTTTAACCTCCTATGATTACGTACTGATTGGCACCTATACATGGGGGGACGGCGATTTGCCCTACGAAGCGGAGGATTTTTTCGAAGAGGTCAAACAGCTTCAGCTTAATGGTTTAAAAACAGCCTGCTTCGGGTCTGGCGATTATTCTTATCCAAAGTTTTGCGAAGCGGTGAATTTGTTCAATGCCATGCTGCAAGAGGCGGGAGCTGCTGTTTACCAGGAAACACTAAAAATTGAATTAGCGCCTGAAACAGATGAAGATGTGGAAAGCTGCCGAGCGTTTGCGAGAGGTTTTCTTGCATGGGCAGATTATATGAACAAGGAAAAAAGCCATGTTTCATAAAGGAGCAACTGCTGTTACGGCATCGGCGTTTTCTGGATATTTTGTGGCGGTACAAAGAGAAGGCATTTTTCATTATTCTTTGGAGCAGGGCTGGAGAAAGCTTTTTCGTTTGAAAAGTAAGATACACTGTATCAGCTACATAGGGCCTTACTTATTTGGCGTCGGTGAAAAGGGAACAGTCATTCGTTCGGCTGATGAAGGGAAAACCTGGACGATGTCGAGCTTTCCGACAAATGCAACAGTGTGGGCGATTACCGGCAGAAACAACGGGTTTGTCTGCGCCCACGGTAAGCATTGTATTTATGTATCGGATGATTTTGGTGTCTCATGGCGCGTAGCCAAACCTTTTGCCGAATTTCATAATCCCCCTGTTATCCGGTCGCTATGCCTTCACGGGGGCAATCTTTTTATCGGCACGCAAATACACGAATATTTTGGCGGCATTTGGGCTTACGACATTAAGCGTGACAATGTCCAAATTGTCAAAAAAGAAAAAAACCGGATGACGGCATCCATGCTCGTGTTCAATGAAAATTGGCTGGTGGCGGCGATGGGTTCTGTGAAAGGAAAGCACGGTGCTGTCACTGTACGGAATCTTTTGAATGGTGAAGAATTCATCATTCAATCCAGCATGATCAGAATAGAAGAATCATTTCTTGATCTTTCAGAGGATGATAGCATTATATATGTCACTACAACACAAGATGAAAATGGTTTTTCGAGAATTTACCAGGCTGATCTCGAAGCCCGATCGTTAAAATGGTTCGATACCATTAAGGGGCATGGATGGAGAGTGGCCAATCAGAAAGAGAATTTCTTTTGCGCAGGCTTGTATGAATGTAAATTTGTCCAGCCGTACGAAGTTTCAGCAATGATTCATTAGAGGAGGAACAAGGAATTGGCGAAGATTTTGCTCGTTTATGCAACAATGTCAGGCAACACTGAAGCTATGGCAGATTTGATTGAAAAGGGGCTTCAGGAGGCGGAAGCAGAAGTAGACCGTTTCGAAGCAATGGATATTGATGATGCCCAGCTGTTTACCGATTATGACCATATCATAATGGGAACCTACACATGGGGAGACGGAGATCTGCCTGATGAATTTTTAGATTTGGCTGAAGACATGGATGAGATTGATTTTTCCGGCAAAACATGCGCTGTATTCGGTTCCGGTGATACAGCATATGAATTTTTCTGCGGAGCGGTTGATACGCTAGAGGCAAAAATAAAAGAACGCGGTGGAGACATTGTGCTGCCTTCGGTAAAAATCGAAAATAATCCAGAAGGTGAAGAAGAGGAAGAATTAATAAACTTCGGGAGACAATTCGCAAAGAAAAGCGGGTGCGCTGTCTGATCACTAACTGGGAACTGCTAAAACGGCTGTTCCTTTTTTTCTTGTCTTTGTATCTTTCCTTTGATACAGTAATGAGGTAGAAAATCAGGAGGAGGACTATACATATGAAAATGATGGACGCAAATGAAATTATTTCATTTATTCAAAATAGTACAAAATCAACACCTGTAAAGGTTTACGTGAAAGGTGAGCTGGAAGGAATCAATTTCGGCGAATCTGCGAAAGCTTTTATCAACGGAAACACTGGTGTCGTTTTCGGTGAGTGGAGCGAAATCCAAACAGCAATCGAAGAAAACCAAAGCAAAATCGAAGACTATGTCGTTGAAAATGACCGCCGCAATTCTGCGATCCCAATGCTTGATCTTAAAAACATCAAAGCGCGTATCGAGCCGGGCGCGATCATCCGCGACCAAGTTGAAATCGGTGATAACGCAGTCATCATGATGGGTGCTTCTATTAATATCGGTTCAGTCATCGGCGAAGGCACAATGATTGATATGAACGTTGTGCTTGGCGGACGAGCTACTGTCGGAAAAAACTGCCATATCGGCGCGGGTTCTGTACTTGCGGGCGTTATTGAGCCGCCATCCGCTAAACCGGTTGTGATTGAAGACGACGTCGTAATCGGCGCAAATGCTGTTGTGCTTGAAGGTGTAACAGTAGGTAAAGGAGCTGTTGTTGCTGCGGGAGCGATCGTGGTAAACGACGTTGAGCCATACACTGTCGTTGCAGGCACACCAGCTAAAAAAATCAAAGACATTGATGAAAAAACAAAAGGCAAAACTGAAATCAAGCAGGAATTACGCCAGCTGTAAGGAAAAGTTTGATAAAAAAGGCGTGGATAATATATCCACGCCTTATTCGTATAGGCAGGAGGAATAGAAATGAAGAAAGAGGAGCTCATCGCAATTCGCAGAGATCTGCATCGTATACCGGAGCTTGGATTTCAGGAGTTCAAAACCCAGCAGTATTTATTAAATGTCTTGGAACAATATCCGCAAGACAGAATTGAAATTGAGAAATGGCGAACAGGGCTTTTTGTAAAAGTGAACGGGACGGCGCCGGAAAAAATGCTGGCGTACAGAGCGGATATCGATGCGCTTTCTATAGAAGAGCAAACTGGTCTTCCATTCGCATCAGAGCATCACGGCAACATGCACGCCTGCGGTCACGATTTGCATATGACGATTGCACTCGGCATTATTGATCATTTTGTTCACCACCCAGTCAAACATGATTTGCTTTTTCTGTTTCAGCCGGCAGAGGAAGGGCCTGGCGGTGCGGAACCAATGCTTGAGAGCGATGTATTAAAAAAGTGGCAGCCTGATTTCATCACTGCGCTTCATATTGCTCCAGAGCTTCCGGTAGGCACCATTGCGACAAAAAGCGGCCTTCTATTTGCGAATACATCAGAGCTAGTCATCGATCTGGAAGGCAAAGGGGGACATGCGGCATATCCGCATTTGGCTGAGGATATGGTTGTAGCAGCAAGTACACTTGTCACCCAGCTGCAAACGATTATCTCTAGAAACACAGATCCGCTAGACAGTGCTGTTATTACAGTTGGTACCATTACCGGAGGCTCGGCACAAAATATCATTGCAGAAACGGCCCACCTGGAAGGCACGATCCGCACGCTTTCTGAAGAATCGATGAAACAAGTAAAGGAACGGATTGAAGATGTAGTGAAAGGAATCGAAATCGGATTCCGCTGCAAAGGAAAAGTGACATATCCGTCTGTATATCACCAAGTTTACAATACGAGCGGATTAACAGAAGAATTTATGTCTTTTGTTGCTGAACATCAACTGGCGACAGTAATTGAAGCAAAAGAAGCAATGACTGGAGAGGATTTTGGCTATATGCTGAAAAAATATCCCGGATTCATGTTCTGGCTCGGCGCTGATTCTGAACATGGGCTTCATCATGCTAAGCTGAATCCCGATGAAAATGCGATAGAAACAGCGGTTCATGTCATGACAGGTTATTTTTCTGTTTATGCCAATTAAGTACAAATGAAAGAATAAAATTCCATAAAATGAGCACTCTAGTAAACGGAGGTGTTCAAAAATGGCTAAAAAAATTGGAATTGAACAATCATTATCAGATGTAGAAGCTGCTTTAAAAGAAAAAGGGTATGACGTTGTAATGATGAAAAGCCCTGCTGATGCTCAAGGCTGTGACTGCTGTGTCGTAACAGGTCTTGATAATAATGTGCAAGGGATAGCCGATACGGTAACACAAGCACCTGTCATTACAGCTTCCGGGATGACGGCTGAAGAAATTTGCAGCGAAGTTGAAAGCAGAATTCAGTAATATAAAAACCGAAGCAAAAAGCTTCGGTTCTTTTATTTATTCTGTTTCTTTAGGGAAAGCGCGGTCGAACGCGTTCTTTATTTCTTTTCTCAACACTCGTTCGACTCGCCACTGTTCCATATTTTCTGTTTTGGCAATGACCCTGATTACAATTTCAGAAGTCCCCAGTTCTTGAATCCCGATGACATTTGGTCCTTCTTTTATTTGTGGAAGAGCCGCTGCCGTTTCATCACAAACCTGCTGTAAAATATGAATCATTTCATCAATATTTCTTTCAGCCGGCACTTTAATGTCAACAAGAGCCTGCATGGTACCACGAGAATGATTGCTTACGTTTGTGATGTTTCTGTTGGGGATGTAATGCAGTGTTCCGTCAAAGCTGCGGATTTGAGTTGTCCTTAAGCCAACCTGCTCGACAATTCCGTCAAAGGTGGAAACGGTAATATAATCTCCGACATCCAATTGTTTCTCAAGCAAAATAAAAAAACCTGTCACGATATCACTGACAAGCCCTTGGGCGCCAAATCCGACAGCCAGGCCGACGATTCCTGCCCCCGCTAAAAGAGCGCTTGGATCATAATGAAACAAATCTAGAACCATGACGAAAAATATGAAAATCAATGTATAAGCAAATATGTTAAGAGTCAGGCTTCGGAGCGTATGTGCACGTCCGATAGACAAGCTATTCTGCTCCTCGAATTTTGCAAACAGATGTTTAATGATTTTCATGCCTAATGATCGAACGATAAAATAGAGCAATATCATAATGGCGAGTTTAATGAGCAGAACACCGGCATTTGTAATCAGTCCCGCCCAATCATATTGTTTAATAAAGTCCATGTTGAGCTCCTTTTCTAATTGATTGCTGCACATTGAGACTAGTTACCCTGTACATGACCATGTTAAACGTTTTATTCAAAAATGTCGAAGCCAAAGACATACATGATTTGTTAAAAATTGACTCAGGAAATCTGCTTTTATATAATGGCATTGCAATATAACTAAAAATGGTTAATCACCCTTTATTTTCATGCGATTTTGACCTTTAAGCCAAACAATAAATTGGAGGGATACATATGGCAGAACGTATGGTAGGTAAACAAGCTCCTCGTTTTGAAATGGAAGCAGTCCTTGCAAGCAAAGAATTCGGCAAAGTAAGTCTTGAGGAAAACATGAAAAATGACAAATGGACAGTGCTATTCTTCTATCCAATGGACTTCACTTTTGTTTGTCCGACAGAAATTACAGCAATGTCTGACCGCTATGACGAGTTCGAAGATCTTGATGCAGAAGTCATCGGGGTTTCAACTGATACCATCCATACTCATTTAGCTTGGATCAATACAGACCGCAAAGAAAACGGTCTTGGCCAGCTGAAATACCCGCTTGCTGCTGATACAAACCATGAGGTATCCCGGGAATATGGCGTTTTAATCGAAGAAGAAGGTGTGGCTTTGCGCGGATTGTTTATTATTAATCCTGAAGGGGAGCTTCAATATCAAACTGTTTTCCATAACAACATTGGGCGTGATGTTGATGAAACGCTTCGTGTTCTCCAGGCGCTGCAAACTGGCGGACTCTGTCCGGCTAACTGGAAACCAGGCCAAAAAACACTTTAATTCTTTCCAAGAACGAAAAGCGGTCTAGCATATTCGTTAGGCCTCTCTTTTAAAATAGGAGGGAAAAGCAATGAAATTACGTCAGCCCATGCCGGAATTGACGGGAGAAAAAGCTTGGTTAAATGGTGAAGTGACGAGAGAGCAATTGATTGGGGAAAAGCCGACGCTTATTCATTTCTGGTCCATCAGCTGCCACTTGTGCAAAGAAGCGATGCCGCAAGTGAATGAATTTCGTGATAAATATCAAGATCAGCTGAATGTTGTAGCTGTACACATGCCCCGTTCCGAAGATGATCTTGACCTTGGTAAAATTAAAGAAACAGCTGCTGAACACGATATCACTCAGCCGATTTTTGTTGACAGTGACCATGCTTTAACCGATGCATTTGAAAATGAATATGTACCTGCATATTATGTGTTTGATAAAACAGGACAGCTCCGTCACTTCCAAGCCGGCGGGAGCGGTATGAAAATGCTTGAAAAACGTGTGAACCGCGTTCTGGCTGAAACGGAATAGGTATCTGACTAAATAGTATTTCCTAAAAACCTGACCTCATCAGGTTTTTTATTTGTGCAAAAAGCAATGGAAGAAGAGTAAGAAGCTTATTTTTCCAAATTTGGGTATAGGAATTGATGATTTGTTTGATTGATACGCTAAAAAACACAGCTAATTTTTGATGTTTTTCCTCAATTTTAGATAAATCTCATATCTCATAACTCGAAAATTGTAGATATTACACTAAATTTCTTTAAAGAAGTAAGTAAAATATATATTTTCAACATTATACCAAATAAACTAGAAAGCCCCTTAATCCCTTGAGAATAAAGGACTCTTTTGAAAAATAAAACATTTTCAGAAAATAAGGAATTTTTCATAGAGTAAATATAATAGTAAAATGCTAAAATAATAGTTGATAAAATTACTTTTGTAATCTAATATCTTAATTAAAGATGTTAATTTTGATAGGGGGTACATTGAGGAATGTTTAATGAAAGAGAAGCTTTGCGCTTGCGGTTAGAACAATTAAATGAAGCTGAAGTGAAAGTCATTCGTGAATATCAAATTGAACGTGATAAAATATACGCAAAATTAAGAGAGCTGGACAGAAATGGAAGCCCTTCCGAAATCAAAAAGGATTTCCGTTCTGAAAAAAAACCTGACTCTCTGCCGGTTCTCGCTGAGCTTGCGGCTCAGGAAATCAGAAGCTATCAGCCGCAATCACAGCAGCAGTCTGTTCAGCCTCAGCTTCAATCTATTTCCTCTCTTCCTGCCGGTATACCAGACGGAACAACACGAAGAAGAAGAGGAACGGCAAGACCGGGATCAAAAGCAGCTAAGCTGCGTGAAGCTGCTATTAAAACATTAAAACGCCACAACGCGGCGATTAAGAGCTCGGAGCTTCAAAAAGAGATTGAAAAAGAAAGCGGTCTTGAAATCCCTAATATGACAACATTTATGCAAAGCTTAATTAAAATGTACCCGGAAGTGAAAAAGCCATATCGCGGGCAGTACATTTTAGAGGGTGAAATCGAATCTGCAGAATCAGCTAATGAATAAATATAAAGAAAAACTGCTTGGCATCGCTCAAGCAGTTTTTTTATTGAGGTTTTTTCTGTGAAGGTTTGTTTTCTTTTTCAAGATTAAGCTTATACACCCACTTTTGATAAGGCTTTTCTTCAGCGGCTCTGTTTTTCAGCTCTTCGATTGTATGGCTCTTGGCCTGGTCTGATGATTGGGCGTGGGCAAGCTGTTTTTGAAGCACATGTATCTGTTTGGTGACGTCTTCAAGGATAGTCTCTACATGATTTGGCTGCGCGTAGACCGCTGGAGCTTCTTCTTCCGTTTTTTCTTTTTGTTTCGTGCCGCCATCAATATCGGCAAAATGAGAAGCAATCCAGGCATCGCTTTCATCAAGCTGCCGTTTATACGATATAATAGTTTCGTGAAATAATTTTTCTTTCGTTTTTTCAATGTCTAGCAGTCTTTCTTTCGTTTCTATGATTCGATCTTTCATATGATCAACTTCTATTTTAATATGTTTTAGCTGATATTCTTTTTCTACCATTTGCTTTTTTAGACGCCCGTTTTCGGCTTTTATCAATTCGGCTTGCTGTTTTGCCTGAAGCAGTGCATTTTGTTCCTGCTCAATCGAGGCTTGAAGTTCGCTGATCCGTTTATGAAGATTTTTATTTTCTTCTTCGATTTTGACTTTCGCAATATGAAGTTTATGTTTTTCTTCGATTTCGGCTCTGCGTTTATAGGTTTCAGCAGATAGAAGCTCCTGCAAAACAACGATTTTATCAAGCAGTTCAGCTCTTATTTGGTGCAGGGTTTGGCTGGTGTGGGAGGCATGTTTTTCTTTTGTTGACATATGTGTTAATTCGGCAGACAGCTGCTGGAGTTTTTCTTTCATATCGGTATTTTCTTTGAGCAGTTTGTTATTTTTCTGATGAAAGTAGCTTGCTTCAAGTTCAGCAATCAGCTTATGGCACCTTGAAAGCTCGGATTTTAAATAAAGGTTCTCCTGAGACACGTCGTGGAAAAAAGGACCTGATCTTTTCATTCGAACCATCTCCCTCATGATGTTAACACTACAATATGCAAATACTGAACAGCTATTCCTCTTTAATAAACAGACAAGCAGTAGCGTTGAGCCTTTGCTTTTGCTATGCTTTTAACGAAACTAGAGGTGAGATGATATGAAGCATGTAAACGTACTGCTGGCAGGGGGAGCCTCACGTCGCTTTGGAGAACCGAAGGCGTTTGTCAAATGGAAGGGCAGGATGCTTTACGAATGCGCTAAAGAGGCACTTGGAGAACAAACGGTTATCATCAGCCGTCCCGAATTTATTGATAGATTTCAAGAAAACGGTGAAAATGAAGTGTATCAAGATGCTGAGCCATTTCAAGGCATGGGGCCATTGGCTGGTATATATACCGCTTTTAAAAAGACAGACGGTGATCTTTATACTGTTCTTTCCTGTGACACACCGCTGATACAAAGAAGGACGATGCTGGAGCTCAAACGTCTGATGATTGCCGGTGCGGACGCGGTAGTCCCAATTTCAGACGGACAAGTGCAGCCATTGATTGCGATTTACCACAAACGTATCATGCCAGTTCTATACGATCAGCTTTCTGAGAAGAGGTTGAGAATATCAGATTTATTAGGCAGAATTTCGGTTTGTTACGTACAGGCTGAAAATATCGGAGCAAACCCGGCAGAGTTTATCAACATTAATACACGTGATGATTTTAGCTGTTTGGAAGAAAAATCGAACTCCCTCAAGCGGGACTGACGGGGCAATAACATGATAAGATGACATAAAAGATAAGGAGAACAGGTTTGATGGAGGAACGTTATTCACGGCAAATCAGATTTAAGCAAATTGGGGAAGAGGGCCAGAAAAGACTGGCAGACAGCCATGTGCTGATTGTCGGAGCGGGAGCGCTCGGCACTGCAGGAGCCGAAGGGCTTTCGAGAGCGGGAGTCGGTACGATTACCATTATTGACCGTGACTATGTGGAGTGGAGCAATCTTCAAAGGCAGCAGCTTTATACAGAAAGCGATGCCAAACTCCGCATGCCGAAAGCCATGGCTGCCAAAGAGCATCTATCAGCGATTAACAGCGAGATACATATTGAGGCGTATGTTACCGAAGGAACAGCCGAAACGCTTGAGCCGCTGATTGAAAAAGCAGATGTCGTGATCGACGCGACAGATAATTTTGAAACCCGCATGCTGATAAACGATCTTGCCCAGAAAACAAAGACACCTTGGGTCTATGGCGCCTGTGTAAGCAGCCAGGGAATGTTCATGACGGTCATTCCCGGAGAAACCCCTTGTCTGTCTTGTTTGTTTGAGCAAATTCCTGTCGGCGGGGCGACGTGTGATACTGCCGGTATTATTCCGCCTGCTGTGCATATCGTTTCAGCATATCAGCAGGCTGAGGCATTAAAGCTGTTAACCGGCCAAATAGAAGCAATACAGCGGGGTTTTGTGACATTTGATGTCTGGAACAATTCGCATATGAAGATTAACGTTAATCATGTACGCCGTGAGGAATGCCCATCTTGCGGAGCAAATGCGGTATATCCTTATCTTCAGGATTGGAACACACCAAAAGCTGCTGTACTATGCGGCCGTGATACAGTGCAGGTAAGGTCAGAATCATTAAAAAGAATCCCGAAACAGGAACTCATTAAGCGGCTGAAAACAATCGGCAAGGTCGAGGCTAATGCGTTTTTGCTGCATATTTTTTACGAGGATTTCAGAATTGTCATTTTCAATGACGGACGGGCACTGGTGCATGGAACAAATGATGTGAAAGAAGCCAACTCCGTGTTGGCAAGAGTGATTGGACTGTAACAACAGGAGGGGTCAGAATGCTGGAGAAAAGAACACCGATACCGGTAGACGAGGCAGTTCGGCGTGTCTGCCATTTTCAAAAACAAGGTGAAACAGAATGGGTGGCGCTTGAAGACAGCCTTCATCGGTTTTTAGCCGAAGATATAACTGCGGATCACCACGTACCTGCGTTTGACCGTTCGCCATACGATGGTTTTGCTGTCAGAGCGTGCGATACGGCAGAAGCTTCACGTGAAAACCCAGTTCGGTTTGAAGTTATTGACCATATTGGAGCGGGAGCAGTATCTGAAAAAAAACTTGGCCCGTTTCAGGCCGTGCGGATTATGACTGGCGCGCAAATCCCTAAAGGGGCAGATGCAGTCGTCATGATTGAACTGACTCAAACCTTTGAGGAGAATGGGAAGTCATTTATGTCTTTAAAACGCCGCTTTCAGACGGGGGATAATATTTCAAAAACAGGTGAGGACGCTCAAAAAGGGAGTGTTTTACTGACAAAGGGCACCCGGGTGACACCAGGAGTGACGGCTCTTTTGGCAACATTCGGATACGCATCTGTGCCTGTCGTGAGAAAGCCTGTAGTCGGGATTATCGCAACCGGTACCGAATTGCTGAATGTCAGTGATCCGCTGGAACCGGGAAAAATCCGCAACAGCAATGCGAGTATGGTATATGCGCAAGCGATAGAAGCAGGCGCAACACCGCTTTATTTAGGGAAAATCTCTGATGAACTGGATAAAAGCTTTGCTGCAGTTAAAGAAGCGATGAAAAAAGTGGATTTCCTGATCACAACTGGCGGTGTGTCAGTCGGTGACTTTGACTTTTTGCCTGCGATCTATGAAAAACTCGGAGCGGACGTGCTGTTTAATAAAGTTGCCATGCGCCCGGGCAGCGTGACAACGGTGGCGCATGCAAATGATATGCTGCTGTTTGGCCTTTCTGGTAATCCGTCGGCATGCTATGTCGGTTTTGAACTGTTTGTCAAACCGATAATCCAGACATGGCTGCTCAATGAAACACCGCATTCAATTTGTGCGGAAGCTGTTTTGACCAAGGATTTTCCGAAGCCGAACCCATTTACCCGATTTGTTCGTGCGCTCGTGCACCATCAGGAAGGGAAGCTGTTGGCGACACCCGTTGGCTTAGATAAGTCGAGCTCTGTCACATCACTTGCAGATGCCAATGCATTTATTATCCTGCCGGGCGGCACGCGAGGCTACGAATCTGGCAGAACGGTTCAAGTGCTGCTCATCAGAGAAGAGAATGGAAGTGAATGGCCTTGGTCGGTCCTTTCCCGATCGTCCAAGTTGTAGGATTTCAAAACAGCGGGAAAACAACGTTTATTGAGCGCATTCTTGAAAAAGCCTCTGAACAGGGAGTCCATTTGGGCTGCCTGAAGCACCATGGTCACGGCGGTGAACCGCAAACGCTCACGGAAGGAAAAGACACGGACCGTTACAAGGCGGCAGGTGCTGATGTGACAGCGGTAGAAGGTGCTGGTGTGTTACAGCTGACTGCCCGTCGCAATTGGGATTTGGCACGGCTGATCGAGTTATACCAATTTCTCGAAACAGACTGTCTTCTGATTGAAGGCTTTAAAAAAGCCCCTTATCCTAAAGTGGTTATCCTAAGTGAAAAGGAAGATCTGGAAGCGCTGCAAGCAGTAAATATAATCGCCATCATCTATAGAAAAAAAGAGCATATGACAGAGCATCAGGGATTACCCGTTTTTCATGCGGATGATCCGGTTGCCGTGGATTTTGTGCTTTCACAGCTGAAGGGGGAATCTGCATAATGGAACGGTTTGAGATTACGAAAACACCCATTAATACTGAAGACATCATTAAAAAAGTGGAGAAACGGGAAGCAGGAGCCATTACGACATTTATTGGTACGGTTCGGGAATGGACAAACGGAAAAAGAACGGTTCGGCTTGAATATGAGGCATATGAACCGATGGCCGTGCAAATGCTTGCTCAAATCGGCGCTGAAATCGAAGAAAAATGGGAAGGTGCCTCAGCTGCGATCACGCACCGTATAGGTGTGCTCGATATCGGTGAAGCAGCGGTAGTGATTGCTGTATCTTCTCCCCATCGAAAAGCCGCATATGAAGCCAATGAGTATGCGATTGAACGCATTAAACAGATTGTGCCGATTTGGAAAAAAGAAATTTGGGAAGACGGTGAGCAATGGATCGGTGACCAGCTAGAAACAACAGCTTATCCGAACGGAAAACCAGACCTAAGCGAGGGAGAGCAGCATGATTAAAATTCTTTTATTTGCAGGACTGGCTGAACAGGCCGGTACACAAGCAATAGAAATAGATATGGAACAAGCAACCACAGATGAAATAAAAGCGAGTCTAAAAGAACAATACGGTCTTGAATCTATTGATACGGCTATGATTGCCGTTAACGAAAGCTATGTGAAAGAAAATACCTCTGTATCTTCAGGTGACACGGTAGCCATCATACCGCCGGTCAGCGGGGGATGAAAACCGGACGGCATTTCAGCCGTCCGGTTTTCTGTATTTCATTGGCATATCCCCAAGTATCCCCAGCATACAATGATTTTCTGTAAGCGTTTATTCTACATATGTTACTCCCTATAAAGTAAGAGACTCACTCCATAATTAGACTGAAATTTCGAAAAATAATAGAAATTTATTTCGGGTATCGATATAGTAAAGATGATAAATGTTGGAAAGGTGCTGGATATGGAGACATTTAAAAGATTAAAAATGTATTATTGGCCGTACAGAAAAGTGTTTATGTGGTCGCTTCTAGCCATGCTTTTGATGACTGCAATTACTGTCATTTATCCGATTATCCTGCAAATAACGATTGATGAGATCGTGTTGGGACGGCAGTATCAGCTTGCGGCGTGGGTCAGCTTAGGATTTATTGCGGTAATGGTTTTGAAAGGAACGGCTACCTTTTTTCATCAGTATTTAGGTGATATGTTCGGGATCAAATCCGTTTATCGGCTGAGAAATGGTCTGTATGAAAAACTGCAGCGGCTTTCTTTTTCTTACTATGATAACGCGAAAACAGGAGATTTGATGTCCAGGCTGACTGCTGATGTTGAAGGGCTTCGTTTTTTCTTATCATACGGTCTCGCTGAGCTCATTCGATTCGGCCTGCTGGTAGCCATCAGCCTTTCGGTTATGTTTTACTATTCTGTTCCTCTCACGCTTGTGACAATAGCTGTTCTGCCATTTCTCGCGGTTGCGGTATACCGGTTTGACAAAAGAGTCCATCCCGCCTTCAGAGGCATCCGCAAATCGTTTGCGAAACTCAATACAAAAGTTCAGGAAAATATCAGCGGCATTAATACGGTTAAATCTCTTTCCAGGGAAGATTTTCAGATCAGCACTTTCAATAAAGCCAATGCAGAATACAGGGCGCAGTATTTACAAACATCATCCATTTGGTCTGCGTATTTCCCTTTAATGGAGTTCATTGGTAACATTTGTATTGTAGCTCTTCTCTCATACGGCGGTTACTTGGTTATGCAAAATCAGCTCAATCCCGGCGAGCTTGTTGCTTTCTTCAGCCTTGTCAATTATATGATGTGGCCCATTATGAACTTAGGTTTTGTCATCAATATGTTCTCTCAAGCAAAAGCGTCAGGGGAACGCCTGCTCGACATTCTGGAAAAAGAAGAAGACATTACAAATCATCCTCATGCTTTGCATAAACAAAAATTAACCGGAGATGTCCATTTCAAAAATGTTTCTCTTGCATACGGAAAAGAACAAACAAACGCGCTGTGCAATGTAAGCTTTGAGGCAAACAGCGGGAAGGTAATCGGACTGTTGGGCCCGACAGGTTCAGGCAAAAGCTCAGTGACACAGCTTCTCACCAGATTTTACAGTCCTGTTGGCGGAATGATTACCATTGATCACAAACCCATCACAGATTATTCGTTAAAAACCCTTCGCTCCAATATCGGGGTCGTACTTCAAGAATCCTTCCTGTTTTCATCTACGATTAGATCAAATATTTCGTATGGGCGGCCGGATGCCTCAATGGAAGACGTCATCGAAGCGGCAAAAAGGGCGCAGGCTCATAACTTTATTATGGAGCTTCCTGATGGGTATGACACCATGCTGGGAGAGAGGGGAATGGGGCTTTCCGGCGGGCAGAAACAGCGTATTGCCATTGCGAGAGCCATCTGCTTTAACCCGAGCATTTTAATATTGGATGATGCCACAAGCGCAGTAGATATGCAAACGGAGCACAGCATACAGCTTGCCTTAAAAGAAGTCATGAAAAACCGCACAACCTTTATCGTCGCTCACCGCATTTCTTCACTGAAACACGCTGATGAAATTCTCGTTTTTAATAAAGGACGCATTCGTGAAAGGGGAACACATCATGAGCTTCTTGAAAAAGGCGGCTACTATAAAAAGATTTACGATTTGCAATACCGTGATGTCAAAATGATTAATGAGCCGCATGAGGTCGGATAGGGAGGGGCCAAATGAAACAAGCGAAAAAACAGGGGGTTTTAGAGCGTTTCTATTACTCTTCAGATGAAATCATTGAAAAGCCGTTTAACTGGGCTCAAATGTGGCGGCTGCTGAGCTATGTCAAACCATATCGAAAAACAATTTTGCCGCTTTCTTTTCTCACCGTATTAATTGGCACTGCTGTGAAGCTTGTGATCCCCATTTTGATCGGCGTTTATGTTCTTGATCAAGCGATTACAGGGAGAAACTCGGAGCTGCTGATTCAGCTCATTTTTATTATTAGCGGTTTATATGTCCTCAATTACGCCGCCAATGTGTTAAGAATCAGGTGGATGAATCAGCTTGGCCAGCATGTCATTTACGATTTGCGACAGTATTTATTTACCCATGTGCAGCGCTTATCCCATCGATTTTTTGATCAGCGGTCGGCGGGATCGATCTTAGTCAGGATCATGAATGATATTAACTCTCTTCAGGAGCTCTTTACAAGCGGAGTCATCAATTTGTTGACCGACTTGCTGCTTCTGGCCGGCGTGATTATCATTTTGTTTACGCTGAGCCCTGAGCTGACTATAGCCATCATGGTGACATTGCCGATTATGTTTTTTATTTCAACAAGTCTCAGAAAAAAAATACGCCGATCCTGGCAAACGGTACGGCTAAAGCAATCGAAGCTCAACTCTCATCTAAACGAAAGCATTCAGGGCATCCGGGTCACACAGGCATTTACGCAGGAAGAAGAAAACATGGCGTATTTTGACGGTGTCAATCAGGAGAACTACGAATCATGGCGGGAAGCAACTAGAAAAAATGCCATGTTCCGTCCGCTTGTAGAAATGACGAATGCGATTGGGACGGCTGTCTTGATTTGGTATGGAGCCACACTCATCATGAATGAAACCATTACGATTGGCGTCTTCGTTTCTTTTGCTTTCTATCTGGGAATGTTTTGGGAACCTATTTCGAGACTGGGTCAGGTCTATAATCAGCTGTTAATGGGGATGGCATCATCAGAACGGATTTTTGAGTTTCTGGACGAACAGCCAAATGTCAAGGAGAAGCCCAATGCCATTCATAATGAAAAGATAAATGGGGAGATCAGTTTTGAAGAGGTTGAATTTTCGTATGATGAAAAACGAAAAGCCCTTTACGCCGTTTCTTTCTCTATTCCGGCGGGCTCGACGCTTGCGCTTGTCGGGCATACAGGGAGCGGGAAGACGACGATTGCCAATTTAATCAGCCGTTTTTATGATGCGACCGGAGGCACCATTAAAATAGACGGTATACCGATTAAGGATCTTTCCCTTGCCAGTCTGCGCTCTCAAATCAGCATTGTCCTGCAAGATACATTTATTTTCTCTGGGACCATCATGGAAAATATTCGTTTTGGAAGGCCAAATGCTTCGGATGAAGAGGTGATGAAAGCGTCCCAAGCGGTCGGAGCGGATGAGTTTATTTCCGATTTAGCGGAAGGATACGCAACAGAGGTAGAGGAAAGGGGCAGCGTACTGTCTGCCGGTCAGCGTCAGCTCATTTCCTTTGCAAGAGCATTGCTCGCCGATCCGGCTATTATCATCCTTGACGAAGCAACGGCAAGCATTGATACAGAGACAGAAGTAAAAATTCAGCAAGCGTTAAAAACGCTTCTGAAAGGGCGTACAGCAGTGATGATCGCTCACAGATTGTCTACGATCCGCGACGCCGACCGCATCATTGTTCTTGATCACGGCAGGAAAATAGAAGAAGGGAACCATGATCAGCTGCTCGCTAAAGGAGGCATTTATGCCGGGCTTGTGAAAGCGCAATACAGCACAGCGATAGAATAATATGAAAAGCCTTCAATATTGAAGGTTTTTGGAAACTTATTAGAAAAACATGAAACTTTTTGATATCCTTCCCGTACTATTTGTTAGATATTCTCAAGGAGGTTTTGAAATGGAAACGAATGTAGAAAAAAACAGCGGAACGGCGACTGAAAAGCCTTCACTTTTCGGAGTAATCACAAGTCCGTCCGTTCAATTTGAAAGAATAAGAGAAAGGCCGGCTGTATGGGGACCGCTTTTGATTGTTGCAGCAATTATCATCGTCGGTGCCGTGCTGCAATCACTCGGTACGGATTATAGTGAGCTTTTGAAAAGCCAGGATACGCAAGGGCTATCTGCTGAACAAATGGAAACTGTCGCAACAATAACCAAATTTGGCGGAATGGCAGGCGCTATTATCGGCGGTATCGCAGCATTATTTATTGCCCCTCTTATTTATTGGCTCTGTGTAAAAATATCAGGCGGAGTTACGACATATAAAAAAATGCTTTCTCTCGGTCTGTTTGTCTCTTTGATTAGCAGTCTCGGATTATTGGTTAATGGAATCGTTGCTTTTACGACTGACGTGAATCCTCTTTACAGCACGACGTCACTGGCAGGAATTATCCCATCTGACGGGGCTCTTGCCAGCGTGTTAAATACCTTTGAAATTTTCAGCATCTGGAGCTTTGTATTATTAGCAATCGGACTTCACAAAACGGGAGGCATCTCCAAAAGAGCCGGGTGGATTTCAGCAATCATTCTATTCGGAATTTTAGTTGTATTTTCGCTTTTTTCAGGTTTAATCAATTCTGTGGCGGGTGCATAAGCTCATGAAAAAAGTCTGGATCGGAATTGGAATCGCAGTTATAGTCGCTCTTTTTGTTGGAATCAATATATACCGGTCTGCCGCTCCGACAAGCGGCAGCGCCGGCAAGGAGATACAGACGGGGAGCGTTGAAGAAAATGAAATCTCATCAACGGTTATGGTTCCTGGCACGCTAAAATTTTCAAATGAACAGTATGTCTTTTATGAAGCAGATAAAGGGACATTAGAAGACATTAAAGTTAAGGAAGGCGATAAAGTTAAAAAGGGCACGCCTTTAGTCACCTATACAAATGAGCAGCTGAGCCTGGAAAAAGAACAGAACCAGTTAACGTCTGAATCCAACCGGCTTCAAATTGACCAAATTCAAGAAAAGTTAAAAGCCTTAGACAGCAAAGAAAGAGAACTGGAAAAACAGGTAGGAAAGAAAGAAGCAGAAAAACAAATCGAATCTGAACGGACAGAGCTTCAAATGCAGAAAAAAACAGCGGAGATCGAATTAAAACAAACCGAGCTTCAGCGGCAGTCACTTGCCAACCGGGTATCAGATCTTGAAGTGAAAAGCGAAATTGAAGGCACCGTTATTTCTGTCAACCAAGAGGCGGCATCCAAAAAGTCAGATATTCAAGAGCCTGTCATACATATCGGCAACCCAAAAGACCTTGTCGTCTCAGGGAAATTGTCTGAATACGATACATTGAAAGTCAAAAAAGGCCAGAAGGTCACACTCACTTCAGATGTAATACAGGGTAAAACATGGAAAGGCACGGTTTCCGCAGTCGGGCTTGTTCCGGATCAGCAGGAGAGCGCTGCGGCACAAGGAACAGAACAGGCGGTCCAATACCCGCTTCAAGTGAAAATAAAAGGAAATCTTCCAGAAGGAAAGCCAGGCTTTAAATTTATCATGAATATTGAAACAGATAAACGGAAAGCAAATACGCTTCCTTCAAAGGCAGTCAAAAAAGAAGATGACCAATATTATGTGTATACAGTAAAAGACGGAAAAGCAAAGCGAGTTGATGTCAAAATCGGCGAAGTGACAGATGACCTGACAGAAATTAAAGAGGGGCTTTCCCAAGATGATCAAGTCATTTTGAATCCATCTGATCAGGTGACTGACGGAATGGAAGTGAAATCCTAAATGATTCAGCTTTCTAATGTGCGAAAAAGCTACCAGATCGGAAAGGAAACGTTTGATGTTCTCCATTCTATTGATTTGGACATTCATCAAGGTGAATATGTCTCGATTATGGGGCCGTCAGGATCAGGAAAATCGACGATCATGAATATTATCGGCTGTCTTGATCGGCCGACTTCAGGTACATATCAATTGGACGGCGAAGACATTTCTTCATATAAAGATAAAGAACTGGCGGCAGTCCGTAACCGGTCCATCGGTTTTGTATTTCAGCAATTTCAGCTTCTTCCGCGGCTGAACGCAAAAAAAAATGTCGAGCTGCCGATGATTTCTTCCGGGATAGGCAAAAAGGAACGTCAAGAGCGGGCTGAGAGAGCATTGGAAAAGGTCGGGTTAGCCGATCGAATGCTCCACATGCCCAACGAGCTGTCGGGCGGGCAGAAGCAGCGGGTGGCGATTGCGAGGGCGATCGTGAATGAGCCGAAATTGATTTTAGCTGATGAACCGACCGGCGCGCTGGATACGAAAACAAGCGAGGCGATTATGGATCAGTTTACAGCATTAAATGCCGAGGGAACGACAATCGTTCTGGTTACTCACGAGTCTGAAGTAGCAGATTGCACGAATCGGATCGTCATGGTGCGTGACGGAAACATTGTTCCTGCCAGCTCCGGACAAAGGAGTGTGGGAGAATGAGCCTGTTGGAAAACATCAGAATGGCTCTAAGCTCTGTCCTTGCCCATAAAATGCGTTCGATCTTAACGATGCTCGGCATTATCATTGGTGTAGGCTCTGTCATTGTTGTCGTTGCGGTAGGACAGGGCGGCGAGCAAATGCTGAAGCAGTCGATCAGCGGCCCGGGAAATACTGTGGAGCTGTACTATATGCCTAGCGACGAGGAGCTTGCAAGCAACCCGAACGCCGCAGCTGAATCTACGTTTACAGAAAACGATATTAAAGGTTTAAAAGGAATAGAAGGCATTAAACAAGTCGTTGCTTCGACTTCTGAAAGTATGAAAGCGCGTTATCACGAAGAAGAAACCGATGCTACGGTTAACGGAATAAATGATGGATACATGAATGTCAATTCTTTAGAAATCGAAAGCGGCAGAACATTTACCGACAATGACTTTCTTGCGGGGAATAGAGCTGGAATCATCTCTCAAAAGATGGCTGAAGAACTGTTCGATAAAACCTCTCCTTTAGGTGAAGTTGTCTGGATAAACGGACAGCCCGTTGAAATTATCGGCGTGCTGAAAAAAGAAACAGGCTTGCTTTCTTTCGGTTTAAGTGAAATGTATGTGCCATTTAATATGATGAAATCCTCTTTTGGCACAAGTGATTTCAGTAACGTATCATTGCAGGTCGAATCAGCAGACGACATAAAATCGGCTGGAAAAGAAGCGGCACAGCTGGTAAATGACAATCATGGCACAGAGGATTCGTATCAAGTGATGAACATGGAAGAGATTGCGGCCGGAATTGGCAAAGTAACTGCAATTATGACGACGATTATCGGCTCAATTGCAGGTATTTCCCTTTTGGTCGGCGGAATCGGTGTCATGAATATTATGCTCGTATCAGTCACAGAACGGACGCGGGAAATCGGAATCAGAAAATCACTTGGTGCGACGAGGGGACAGATTCTGACTCAGTTTTTAATTGAATCAGTCGTATTGACGCTGATTGGCGGTCTGGTCGGGATTGGTATTGGATACGGAGGGGCCGCGCTTGTTTCAGCCATTGCGGGCTGGCCGTCACTCATATCGTGGCAGGTTGTATGCGGGGGCGTGCTGTTCAGTATGCTCATTGGTGTTATTTTCGGCATGCTTCCTGCAAATAAAGCCGCAAAGCTTGATCCCATTGAAGCGCTGCGTTATGAGTAGCCTCATGCAACATGCATGAGGTTTTTTTATGTTTAGTGATTTCTACTATGAATATAAAAGACTTTTTTCATTAAAATAAGAAGAAAATGTCGTACAATTGTCCTTATTTTTGTCGAATTTACAGTTTACAAACCCTATAGACATACGTTAATATGGAGAAACGTGAAAGATTTTGATAGTTATTGAATGAATTTGAATGATTTTAGTTGCCTAAACCGAAAATAGCGTTTACAATGAAATTGTATTCAAAATGAATACGTTTTCATTAGGAGGTGAAGCATGCTAACTCCTGAACGGCATCAATTGATTATTGATCAAATAGAAAAGCATGATGTGGTAAAGATTCAAGAGCTTATAAATCTGACTAATGCTTCTGAATCAACAATCAGAAGAGATTTATCGACACTTGAAGAACGCGGTTTTTTAAAGCGCGTTCATGGTGGAGCGGCCAAGCTTTCTGATATCAGACTTGAACCCGATATGCTTGAAAAATCATCCAAAAACCTTCACGATAAACTGAAGATTGCTGAAAAAGCAGCTTCTCTTTTAGAAGAAGGGGATTGCATTTACCTTGATGCAGGCACGACGACATTGCACATGATTGATTTTATGGATAAAACCAAAGATATTGTCGTTGTCACAAACGGGGTAATGCATATCGATGCATTAATAAGGAAAGAAATTTCTTTTTATCTGCTTGGAGGATACGTAAAGCACAGAACGGGCGCGATTATTGGAGGCGCTTCATTGATTGCCATGGACCAGTACAGATTTGACAAGAGTTTTCTGGGGACAAACGGTGTCCATACAGAGGCTGGATTTACAACGCCGGACCCTGATGAGGCCCTTTTAAAACAGAAAGCGATCAAACAGGCAAAACACGCTTACGTCTTAGCAGACCCTTCGAAGTTCGGAGAAATTTCATTTTCGGCATTCGCCGGAATAGGCGACGCAACAATCATTACGACTGACGCTGAAGAGCTTACATTCGATAATTACCAAGAAAAAACTGTCGTAAAGGTAGTGAAACCATGATTTACACTGTAACACTTAATCCATCTGTCGATTATATAGTTCACGTTGAAGATTTTTCTGTAGGAGGCCTGAACCGTTCTTCGTATGATACCAAGTATCCAGGGGGCAAAGGCATCAACGTATCGAGACTGCTGAAAAGACACCATGTGGCGTCTAAAGCGCTCGGATTCGTCGGCGGATTTACCGGAGAATATATCAAAACATTTTTACGGGAAGAAAACCTGGAAACAGCTTTTTCTGAAGTAAAAGGGGATACCCGTATCAATGTAAAGCTGAAAACTGGTGATGAAACTGAAATTAACGGGCAGGGACCGACAATTTCGGATGAAGATTTCAAAGCCTTTTTAGAACAGTTCCAATCTTTGCAAGAGGGAGATATCGTTGTTCTTGCAGGAAGCATTCCATCTTCACTCCCTCACGATACTTATGAAAAAATCGCAGAGGCCTGCAAACAGCAGAACGCACGAGTTGTTCTGGATATCTCAGGCGAGGCTCTTTTGAAAGCAACAGAAATGAAACCATTTTTGATGAAGCCAAATCATCATGAGCTTGGAGAAATGTTCGGCACGGCCATTACATCTGTTGAGGAAGCCGTTCCTTATGGGAAAAAGCTTGTAGAACAAGGCGCTGAACATGTAATCGTATCAATGGCCGGAGACGGAGCGCTTCTGTTTACGAACGAAGCTGTTTATTTTGCTAACGTGCCAAAGGGGAAATTGGTAAACTCAGTCGGAGCAGGGGATTCCGTTGTTGCAGGTTTCCTTGCCGGAATTTCCAAACAGCTGCCGCTTGAAGAAGCATTCCGCTTAGGAGTTACTTCAGGCAGTGCTACCGCGTTCTCTGAAGAACTTGGAACAGAAGAATTTGTCCAGCAGCTTCTTCCTGAAGTTAAGGTCACACGTCTATAGAGGAGGAAACACAAGTGAAAATAACTGAGCTTTTAACGAAGCATACGATAAAGCTTAATATTGAGAGCAAAGAAAAAGAAAATGTTATTGACGAAATGGTCACTGTTCTTGATAAGGCTGGAAAGTTAAATGACCGACAAGCCTATAAAGAAGCCATTTTAAATCGCGAAAGCCAAAGCTCCACGGGTATCGGTGAAGGAATCGCTATCCCCCATGCGAAAACGGCAAGCGTTATCAACCCGGCGATCGCGTTCGGACGTTCAAAAGACGGCGTCGATTATGAATCATTAGACGGCCAGCCGGCTCACTTAGTGTTCATGATTGCGGCGACTGAAGGCGCAAACAACACTCACCTTGAAGCATTGTCAAGACTTTCAACGCTGTTAATGCGTGAAGAAATCCGTAAGCAGCTCCTTGAAGCTGAGTCTGAAGATGTCATCATCGACATTATTAATCAGCACGATAAAGATGATGACGAAGAGGAAGAAGAAGAAGCGGCACCAGCACCTGCCGGAAAAGGGAAAATTTTAGCGGTTACTGCATGCCCGACAGGTATTGCCCATACATTCATGGCTGCGGATGCCCTTAAAGAAAAAGCGAAAGAGCTTGGTGTGGAAATTAAGGTCGAAACAAATGGGTCAAGCGGCATTAAGCACAAGCTCACTGCCCAAGAAATCGAAGATGCACCTGCAATCATTGTCGCAGCGGACAAGCAGGTTGAAATGGAACGTTTTAAAGGCAAGCGCGTACTTCAAGTTCCTGTAACGGCGGGTATCAGACGTCCGCAAGAGCTTATCGAAAAAGCGATGAATCAAGATGCGCCGATTTATCAAGGCAGCGGCGGCGGTTCGGCAGCTTCAAACGATGATGAAGAAGCGAAAGGCAAGTCTGGAAGCGGTATCGGAAACGCGTTTTATAAGCACCTGATGAGCGGTGTCAGCAACATGCTTCCGTTCGTAGTCGGCGGCGGTATTCTCGTTGCGATTTCATTCTTCTGGGGAATTCACTCTGCTGATCCGAATGATCCTAGCTACAACACGTTTGCAGCAGCATTAAACTTTATCGGCGGCGACAATGCATTAAAACTCATTGTTGCAGTTCTGGCCGGTTTCATTGCGATGAGTATTGCAGATCGTCCTGGTTTTGCGCCTGGTATGGTCGGAGGATTTATGGCTACTCAAGCGAATGCTGGATTCTTAGGCGGCTTAATTGCCGGATTCCTTGCCGGTTATGTCGTGATTTTACTGAAGAAAGTATTTACGTTTATCCCTCAGTCACTTGATGGATTAAAACCTGTTTTGATTTACCCGCTGTTCGGTATTTTTATCACTGGCGTATTAATGCAATTTGTCGTCAATACACCTGTAGCAGCTTTTATGAATTTCTTAACAAACTGGCTTGAAAGCCTTGGTACTGGAAACCTTGTGTTAATGGGTATTATCTTGGGCGGCATGATGGCGATCGATATGGGCGGCCCGCTTAATAAAGCAGCCTTTACGTTCGGTATCGCCATGATCGATGCAGGCAACTATGCGCCTCATGCAGCAATCATGGCCGGCGGTATGGTTCCTCCGCTTGGTATCGCACTTGCAACAACCATTTTCAGAAACAAATTCACTCAGCGTGACCGTGAAGCTGGTATTACATGCTATTTCATGGGAGCTGCTTTCGTAACAGAGGGAGCGATCCCATTTGCTGCGGCTGATCCGCTTCGCGTCATTCCAGCTGCTGTAGTCGGTGCAGCTGTTGCCGGCGGATTAACTGAATTCTTCCGAGTAACGCTTCCGGCGCCTCATGGAGGAGTATTCGTAGCTTTCATTACAAACCATCCGATGCTTTACCTTTTAAGTATCGTGATCGGTGCTGTTGTGATGGCAATTATCCTCGGTATCGTCAAAAAACCTGTTACAGAAAAATAAGAAAAAAAGCGTCCTTGGTTCGAAAGGACGCTTTTTCTTATCCGGCCGGCAGGGAGCGCGGTTAAGTTATGTATTTTATTCTTTTTTATGATAAAGTAAAAGAAGAGAAACAACTGACATAGCAATTGTCTAGGAGGAAACACTTTGACCGAGGAAAAAAATACGAATACTGAGAAAACGGCGAAGAAAAAAACCAATACGTACCTGGAATGGGGTAAAGCGATTGTCATCGCTGTTCTGCTGGCTCTCCTGATCCGTCACTTTTTGTTTGAACCGTATTTAGTTGAAGGTTCATCTATGTATCCCACATTACATGACGGAGAAAGGCTGTTTGTGAATAAAACAGTCAACTATATCGGCGAGCTGAAGCGCGGAGATATAGTTATTATCAACGGTGAAACTTCTAAAATCCATTATGTAAAAAGATTGATCGGAAAGCCTGGAGAAACCGTTCAAATGAAGGATGACACGCTTTATATAAACGGTAAAAAAGTAGCCGAGCCTTACTTGTCTAAAAACAAGAAGGAAGCAGAAAAACTTGGTGTCAGTCTGACAGGAGACTTTGGACCGGTTAAGGTTCCGAAAGACAAATACTTTGTCATGGGAGATAACCGGCTGAATTCTATGGACAGCCGAAACGGGCTGGGACTGATCGCGGAAGATCGAATTGTCGGCACATCGAAGTTTGTCTTTTTCCCGTTTAACGAAATGCGTCAAACAAAATAAAAACGCCTTGCTGGCCTAGGACAGCAGGCGTTTTTATTTTGAAAAAGAAGCGACCAATGCAATGCATAAAACCGTGATGAACACTGAACCGATAATAGCCAGCACACTGAAGAAAAGGTGAACCTGTTTGTTCTCTTTTCCGCGCTTTTCTAATAGCCGTTTAGAAAAAATGTGCGAAAATATGTAAATAAGGGCTATGCCTATATATAAGCCGATATCTTTGGCGGTAAAGCCTGTTACGGCAAGGTAAAAGCCCGTAAAAAAGATCAGTAAGCAATATTCAGTAAGTGTTAAAAGCCTCAACGTGTTCCTCCATGAGAGTGTGTAATTTTCCAGGCGGATGCATTCTCTCTCTTTAATTGTAACACAGCTGGCTGGTTTGGGTGTATAAGTGTTTTCTCTCTGTTTTATCAGGGAATCATTTCTCTTGCCCTGCATTCATGGTATACTTTTATTGATGATAGACATGATGGAGGATAATAAATGATTGCTGTAAATAATGTAAGCTTGCGGTTTGCGGATCGCAAGTTATTTGAAGATGTTAATATTAAATTTACCCCAGGCAACTGCTATGGGTTAATTGGTGCAAACGGTGCCGGTAAATCAACGTTTCTAAAGGTGCTGTCAGGCGAAATCGAGCCTCAGACAGGCGACGTGCATATGAGTCCTGGCGAGCGTCTTGCCGTCTTGAAGCAGAACCATTTTGAGTACGAAGAGTATGAAGTGCTGAAAGTGGTCATTATGGGCCACAAACGCCTGTATGAAGTCATGCAGGAGAAAGACGCTATTTACATGAAGCCTGATTTCTCAGATGAGGATGGGATTCGTGCTGCTGAGCTAGAAGGTGAATTCGCGGAACTGAACGGTTGGGAAGCGGAAAGTGAAGCTGCGATCCTGTTAAAAGGCCTTGGTATCTCAGAAGATCTGCACACAAAAAAGATGGCAGACCTCGGCGGTTCGGAGAAGGTAAAAGTTCTCTTGGCACAGGCATTATTCGGCAAGCCGGATGTTCTGCTGCTCGATGAGCCGACGAACCACCTGGACCTTCAGGCAATTCAGTGGCTTGAAGAGTTTCTGATTAACTTTGAAAACACAGTTATTGTCGTATCCCATGACCGTCACTTTTTAAATAAAGTATGTACGCACATTGCCGACCTTGATTTTAACAAAATTCAAATCTATGTCGGAAACTATGATTTCTGGTACGAGTCAAGCCAACTGGCGTTAAAGCTTTCTCAAGAAGCGAACAAGAAAAAAGAAGAGCAGATTAAACAGCTTCAAGAGTTTGTCGCTAGATTCAGCGCCAATGCGTCTAAATCTAAGCAGGCTACATCAAGAAAGAAACTTCTCGAAAAAATCACGCTGGATGATATTAAACCGTCTTCCCGCCGCTATCCTTATGTTAACTTCACGCCGGAACGGGAAATCGGAAATGATGTTCTTCGCGTGGAAGGCTTAACAAAAACAATCGATGGCGTAAAGGTGCTTGACAATGTCAGCTTTATTATGAATCGAGAAGATAAAATTGCTTTCACTGGCCGAAACGAACTTGCTGTTACTACGCTGTTTAAAATCATTTCCGGGGAAATGGAAGCTGACAGCGGAACGTTTAAATGGGGTGTTACCACATCTCAAGCGTATTTTCCAAAAGACAACAGCGAATATTTCGAAGGCAGTGATCTGGACCTTGTAGACTGGCTTCGCCAATATTCTCCGCACGACCAAAGTGAGAGCTTTTTACGCGGTTTCTTAGGACGCATGCTGTTCTCTGGAGAAGAAGTCCACAAAAAAGCAAATGTACTTTCCGGGGGAGAAAAGGTCCGCTGTATGCTGTCGAAAGCGATGCTTTCTGGCGCCAATATTTTAATTTTGGATGAGCCGACTAACCATTTAGACCTAGAGTCCATTACAGCGCTCAATAACGGCTTAATCAGCTTTAAAGGCGCTATGCTGTTTACTTCCCATGACCATCAGTTTGTGCAGACCATTGCCAACAGAATTATAGAAATTACACCTAACGGCATCGTCGATAAGCAAATGAGCTATGACGAGTTCCTTGAAAATGCTGATGTGCAGAAAAAATTGACTGAACTATACGCGGAATAAAAAAAGCAGAGATTTCTCTGCTTTTTTTGATACCTAAATATGAAAGGAGATCACAACATGAAATTTTTGGTTGTCGGAGCAGGTGGAGTAGGTGGGTATATTGGCGGACGGCTTTCGGAGAAAGGAAATGATGTGACATTTCTCGTGCGCCAAAAACGAGCTGAGCAGCTGAAAAAAACCGGGCTTGTCATCCATAGTGAAAAAGGGAATGTATCATTTCAGCCCGAACTAATCAGTGCCGGAGAAACAGGGCAATTTGATGTCGTTATCATTGCTTCTAAAGCATACTCGCTTGGTCAAGTGATAGACGATGTCAAACCATTTATCCATCAGGAATCTGTCATTATCCCTTTTTTAAATGGGTACCGCCACTATGAGCAGCTATTTGCGGCATTTTCAAAAGAACAGGTGCTGGGCGGCCTGTGTTTTATAGAAAGTGCTTTAGACAACAAAGGAGAAATTCATCATACGAGCGCATCGCATCGTTTTGTATTTGGAGAATGGAACGGCGAGCGTACGGAGCGGATAAGAGCGCTTGAAGAGGCGTTTTCAGGTGTGAAGGCTGAAGTCATCATTAGCGGGCATATCGAGAAGGACATTTGGAAAAAGTATCTCTTTATTGTAGCGCAAGCGGGGATCACAACGTTATTTCAACGACCGCTTGGCCCAATCCTCGCCACAGAAGCCGGACGTCACACGGCCCAAACTCTTATTGGGGAAATTTGCGCTGTTTTACGAAAAGAAGGTGTTCCGGCTGATCCGGATCTTGAGGAAGAGAGCTTTCGTACGATGACCAGCATGTCTTATCATATGAAGTCCTCCATGCTTCGGGATATGGAAAACGGCCAAACGACAGAAGGCGACCACCTGCATGGATTTTTGCTTGAAAAAGCTAAACGTTTATCTCTCGCTGCACCAGTATTAGAAACAGTTTATGCGAATCTGCAAATGTATGAAGCAGAAAAATAAAAAAAGGAGGCGGAAAAGCCTCCTTTTATTTACTTAAAAAGCCCAATTTCCGTTTCTGAAGATAGGCTCTCTTTTCCCGTCTGCCGTAATTCCGTCAATATTCATATCCTTAGAACCGATCATAAAGTCCACGTGTGTAATGCTCTCATTTAGGCCTTCTTTGACAAGCTCTTCACGAGACATCTGCTTTCCGCCTTCAATATTAAAGGCATAGGCGCTTCCGATCGCCAAATGATTTGACGCGTTTTCATCAAACAGCGTGTTATAGAAAAGAATGTTTGATTGTGATATAGGCGAATCGTAAGGAACAAGTGCCACTTCACCTAAATAGTGAGAACCTTCATCTGTTTCCACCAGTTCTTTTAAAATATCCTCACCTTTTTCAGCTTTAATGTCGACTATACGGCCATTTTCAAACGTCAGGGTGAAATTTTCAATAATATTTCCGCCGTAGCTTAATGGTTTTGTGCTTGATACCACTCCGTCAACCCCGTCTTTTTGCGGCAGCGTGAATACTTCTTCTGTCGGCATATTGGCCATAAACTCATGGCCGCTTTCATTCACGCTTCCCGCACCTGCCCAAACATGCTTCCTAGGCAGCTTAATTGTTAAATCAGTTCCTTCAGCTTGATAATGTAAGGCAGCGTAATGTCTCTCGTTCAAATGGTCAACTTTTTCATGAAGATTTTGGTCATGATTGATCCACGCCTGAACCGGGTTGTCTTCATTTACGCGCGTCGCTTTAAAAATTTCTTCCCACAGAAGGTGGATCGCTTCCTCCTCTGATTTGCCAGGAAACACCTTGTGAGCCCAGCCTGCTGATGCCGCACCTACGACAGTCCAGCTGACTTTGTCTGATTGAATATATTGTCTGTATGTATGTAATGCTTTGCCTGCTGCTTTTTGGAATGCCGCAATCCGTTTGGAATCTATACCTTTTAGCAAGTCTGGGTTTGACGACACAACAGAAATGAAAGCAGCTCCATTTTTGGCAAGCTCTTCTCTGCCTTTTGCTTCCCATTCAGGATATTCTTCAAATGCTTCAAACGGCGCAAGTTCGTATTTTAATTTGGCGACTTCGTCATCCTGCCAATTCACGGTGACGTTTTTTGCGCCCTTTTCATATGCGTGTTTTACAATTAAACGGACAAAATCCCGAACGTCTGTTGAAGCATTTACGACTACATACTGGCCTTTTTGGACATTAACGCCGACTTCTACCGCCAGCTGTGCATATGTATTTAATTTCTGTGAAAATGAATCCATGAATCATTCCTCCAAGCTTTTTTCTCATCATATCAAATATGATCCTATAAAGGAAAGAAGGAGCCCAAAGTGAAAAACCCAAAACGACACGTCTTGGGTTTTTCAATATTATGGATGATTCAGTTTTACAGTGCCGCCTGCAGGCGAATGAGGCATATTTGCCAAAGAAATGCTCATGCCTCCAAGAATAATTCCGCTTAAAATGGCTGCGATCGCTACTCTTCTTCCTAAATCTCTTAGCATCTGTTTCCTCCTTAACGTTTCTCCATTTCCCACAATATGAAGGAAGTGAGGAAAAAAGAAGCAAGAAATTTGCCGCGTGTGAGAATTTTGCGGGTAAAGACTATTTAATTGCCTTTTGCAGCTTATCAATCACTTCTAAAGAACGGCCTGTGCCGATTGCTACAGATTCAAGCGGGTTTTGCGCCACGTGTACAGGCACGACAATCTCTTCTGTGAGCCATTCTTTAATTCCATTAAGGAGCGCGCCGCCGCCTGTTAAAATAACGCCGCGATCAACAATATCTCCGCTCAATTCAGGCGGACAGTCCTCAAGTGTCGCTCTGATGGCTTCAAGAATATGCAGGAGGGATTCACGCATTGCATCTTGAATTTCGTTGGATTGAAGCATAATGGTTTTTGGAAGACCTGTCACGAGGTCGCGTCCCCGAATTTCCATTGCCTCTGGTATATGTTCAATCAGAGCATGGCCAATTTCCATTTTTACCTGCTCAGCTGTGCGTTCGCCGATCAGCAAATTGTATTTTTTACGGACGAAAGAAACGATATCCTCATCAAGCTGGTCTCCGCCGATCCTGATAGAATGGCAGGAAACAACGCCACCGAAGGAAATAATAGCGACCTCTGTCGTCCCTCCGCCGATATCTACTACCACATTGGCAACCGGCTCATCAACCGGTAAATCCGCTCCGATGGCGGCTGCAACTGGCTCTTCGATTAAATGAACGTTTTTCGCGCCGCAATTTTTCACCGCATCACTGATGGCGCGGCGTTCTACTGCTGTTGAGCCTGATGGTGTGCAAACGACTACGTTCGGTTTTCTGAACGACATGCCGATGCTTTTTGCTGCTTTTTTCATAATGTGCTTTAGCAGGTCAGTTGTCATATCATAGTCTGCGATCACGCCATCTTTCATCGGTCTGACAGCGACAATTTTTCCCGGTGTTTTACCGATCATGTTTTTCGCGTCAGCTCCGATTGCAAGCACTGCTTTTGTCGTCGTATCCACTGCGACAACAGATGGTTCATTTAGGATAATCCCTTTATTTTTGCTGTAAACAAGTATATTAGCTGTTCCTAAGTCAATCCCGATTTCAGTTGATTGAAACATGTTTTCACCCAATCTCTATCCTAATTTAATATGATTCTACATTTAAAGTTTCTCAGAAATACTGCGATTTTTGGGGGTGTGCGTCGGTAAAGAAATGTTTTTGTAAAAAATCAAGGAACTGTGTAACAGAAGTAATACATTTTTCGGTTTTATGGAAAAAATATCTTGTAATTCTTATAGAAAGCGGGAAACTTTTTCAAAGTTTCATTCGTCTACGATATATTGAGGTACATCCTTAAAACATTACATGAGAAAAGAAACATTTAAAGGAAGAAGGGTTTTTATGAAATCAATAGGTGTTGTGAGAAAAGTAGATGAATTAGGCCGCATTGTCATGCCGATTGAGTTGAGACGGGCATTGGATATTGCCATAAAAGACAGCATTGAGTTTTTTGTTGACGGAGATAAAATTATCTTGAAAAAGTACAAACCTCATGGCGTTTGTTTAATGACTGGAGAAATCACTTCAGAAAATAAAGAATACGGCAACGGTAAAATTACGCTAAGCCCTGAGGGTGCACAGCTGCTTCTCGAAGAAATTCAAGCCGCTTTAAAAGAATAAAATTATGCTAAAAAAGGCGGAGTGATATCATCTCCGCCTTTTTTGCGTGCCAATTTTTGATTACCGCCGCCTAAGATAAGACATCAAGATATTTGGTAATGAATGATTTGGGATACTTTACATATTTTACTCAATTATTTGTCGAAGAATGGTACAATAAGTAGAGAAACACAAGCGGCAGGTGGTCATATGAGAAAATATCAAGCTCGTATCATTTCCATCATTTTGGCAATGATTTTTATAATGTTTTGGGATTATTTATTTTATTTTATAGGCAAAAACCCGATTAATTGGCCTGTTGATATTGTGTATACTGCAGTCACGCTGGTAAGTGTCTGGATGTTGGCTTATTATATTGATGAGAAACAGCAGCTGGTTAAGAAAATGAAGGATAACGAATGGAAGTATAAACAGCTTTCTGAAGAAAAAAACCGCATCATGGATAATTTGCAGGAAATCGTATTTCAAACGAATGCAAAAGGTGAAATTACATATTTAAACCAAGCGTGGGCATCTATAACCGGGTTTTCAATCAGTGAATGTATGGGAACAATGTATAACGATTACTTCATAAAAGAAAAGCACGTAGCCGACCACATTAACACCCAAATCCAAAACAAAGCGTCTTCTGGCATGTTTACGGCAAAATACGTGACAAAAAACGGCACGATTTTTTGGGGAGAAGTTCATTATAAACTTTACTATGACCGGGATGACCAATTTACAGGCAGCCTGGGTACAATGTCAGATATCACTGAGCGGAAAGAGGCTGAAGATGAGCTCATTGAGATTAATGAACGGCTGGCGAGGGAATCCCAGAAACTATCAATCACAAGTGAACTTGCCGCAGGTATTGCTCATGAGGTCAGAAACCCTTTAACATCTGTCAGCGGTTTCCTCCAGATTATGAAAACACAATATCCGGACAGAAAAGACTATTTTGACATCATCTTTTCAGAGATTAAAAGAATCGATTTAGTGCTCAGCGAGCTGCTGCTGCTTGCAAAACCGCAGGCAATCACATTTAAAACACACCAGCTTAATGAGATCTTGAAACAAGTCACGACATTGCTTGATACCAATGCCATTCTGTCCAATATCGTCATAGAGAAAAATTTCAAAGAGACAGATGGCTGTATGATTAATGGAGACGAAAATCAGCTGAAGCAGGTCTTTATCAACATCATTAAAAACGGAATTGAGGCAATGCCAAAGGGCGGTGTCGTCACCATTTCAACTGCTAAAACCGCCTCTCATGCAGTGATAAGCGTAAAGGATGAAGGAAACGGCATGCCGCAGGAAAAGCTGAAGCAGATTGGCAAACCTTTTTATTCAACAAAAGAAAAGGGCACTGGACTGGGACTTCCCATTTGTTTGAGAATCCTGAAGGAACATGACGGGGAATTGAAAATCGAAAGTGAAGCTGGAAAAGGCAGCGTCTTTCAAGTGGTTTTGCCTTTAAAATCAGACAGCTGAGAGGAGAAAAATAAAGTGAACTCGCTTCTGTTTGTATACGGGACATTAAGAAAGCATGAAAAAAACCATCATTTGCTGGCACAATCGGCATGTATCAATGAGCAGGCGAGAACAAAGGGAAGTTTGTTTGCTGCAAAAGAGGGGCCCACAGCTGTTTTTAATGGTGAAGGCTATATATACGGCGAAGTATATGAAGCAGATGAATTGTGTATACATAACCTCGATCAATTTTTTCAAGGATATCATAAACAAACGGTGTTTGTAGAAACGGATGTCGGGATTAAAAATGCGCTTATTTATTTTATGAACAAAGACGGGTTTGCCGGCTTTACGAAAATAAGCAGCGGCGACTGGAAAGAACATCAGATGATCAGCAAATCGAAAAATCCCATTTATTATTTTGCCTATGGATCATGCATGGATAATGCCCGCTTTCAAAAAGCGGGAGTCGATCACTATTTTCAAGATCCAGTAGGAAGAGCTGTTTTAAAAGGATACACAACTTGCTTCACGCTAAAAAGGGATGACGGTTCAAGAGCGGACATGTTGGAAGACGGAGGAACAACAGAAGGCGTTTTATACCGTATTCCTTATTCTGCTCTCTCCTATCTATATAAAAGGGAGGGTGTCGAATCTCTTACGTATCGGCCGGCATTTGTAGACGTTGAAGCTGGCGGAAGGCACTACAAAGACTGCTTAACCTTTCTCGTCCTCCAAAAAGAAGCGGAAATTGCCCCGCCTCAGCACTATCAGATTGAAATCGAACGCGGAGCGGAGCTGTATTTGTCGCCTGAGTTTACTGAAAAGCTCAAGCGGTATATGAATTCGCTGCCAAAAGGATAACACTGTAACAAAAGAATATGATAAAATTTGATCAATATCATGTCCGTATAAAGGAGCACCACGATGAAAAAAGAATTTGCGGTAATTGGGCTGGGCCGTTTTGGTGGCAGTATTTGCAAAGCATTAAGCGAAGAAGGCGTCGAGGTTATGGCAATGGATATCGATGAAGATAAAGTCAACGAGTATGCCAAGATTGCATCTCACGCAGTTATCGGTGATTCGACAGACGAATCTGTCCTGAAAAATTTAGGCCTGCGAAATTTTGACCACGTTATTGTAGCAATCGGGGAAAATATTCAAGCGAGTATTTTAACGACACTCATTCTGAAAGAACTTGGCGTCCATACGATTACAGTTAAAGCGCAGAACGATTATCACGAAAAAGTGCTGTCTAAAATTGGCGCGGATCACATCGTCCACCCGGAACGCGATATGGCAAAACGAATTGCGCATAATATCGTGTCCAACAATGTACTTGACTATTTGGAGCTGTCTGAAGAGCATAGTCTTGTTGAAATCGTAGCTAACAGCCGCCTGGCTGGAAATACACTTCTCGATTTAGATATTCGCGCGAAATACGGTATTAACATCGTAGCCATAAAAAGGGGCAAGGAAGTCATCGTATCACCGCTTGCAACCGAAGTCATCCACCAAGAAGATATACTCATTGTTATTGGATCAGTTACAGACATCTCCCGTTTCGAAAAAAGAGTTCTTCATACAAAATAGCAGTCAAATAAGCCGTCCTCAAAGGGCGGTTTTTCATATTATCAGAATATAACAACTTTAATGAACTGAGCGCCAAGTTCTTAAAATTTCATTGACTAAGCACAGGCGTTCCGATAGCATATTGTACCATATAATAAAAAAGAGGAGGGGCCTATTTGAATAAAGAAGCGCTAGTCAATAGGCTGAATGCTTCGGCCAAAAGACAAAAAGCTGATATCGTCATTAAGAACGGAAAAATCATGGACGTATATAATCAAGAATGGATATATGAAGATATTGCGATTACAGATGGAGTTATTGTAGGCCTCGGTGAGTATGAAGGCGAAAATACCATTGATGCAGAGGGACAAATGATTGTTCCGGGTTTTATTGATGGACATGTACATATTGAGTCATCAATGGTTACACCGATTGAGTTCGCTAAAGCAGTGTTGCCTCATGGCGTGACGACGGTCGTTACAGATCCGCATGAGATCGCGAATGTGTCTGGTGAAAAAGGGATTGTGTTTATGCTTGAACAAGCTCGGCATACACCGCTGAATATCCATTTTATGCTTCCTTCCAGTGTGCCTGCCGCAAGTTTTGAGCGATCAGGCGCAATTCTCAAAGCTGCCGATCTCAAGCCTTTTTATGAAGAAGAAGAAGAAGTATTAGGGCTGGCTGAAGTTATGGATTATGTGTCGGTTCAGCAGGCTGAAGAAGACATGGTTCAGAAACTGCTCGATGCCCGTGTGGCAGGAAAACGGATAGACGGTCATTTAGCTGGTTTATCAACAGACCTCATTAACATTTACAGAACCGCCTTTGTCTTAAACGACCATGAAGTAACATCGAAGGAAGAAGCCCTTGATCGTATCAGAAGAGGCATGTATGTCATGATGCGTGAAGGATCAGTCGCCAAAAACACGCTCAATGTGCTGCCGGCGGTAAATGAAAAGAACGCACGCCGGTTCTTTTTCTGTACGGATGATAAGCATGTGGATGATTTATTGTCAGAGGGAAGTGTAAACCATCAGGTGAAAATGGCGATTCAAGCCGGACTTGATCCGTTTTTAGCCTATCAATTAGGAAGCCTCAATGCGGCCGAGTGCTACGGATTAGATACAAAGGGAGCGATTGCCCCGGGTTTTGACGCTGATTTGCTCTTTGTATCTGATCTGGAAAATGTCACTGTCACAATGACGATGGTAAAAGGGCAGACTGTTGCTGAAGACAGCAAAGCGGTCTATCAGGATCATGCTTCAACTGCAGCACCAGATCAGGCACTGCTTGATTCTGTTAAGCTTGCTGCTCCTCTTAACAAACAGGATTTTCATATGCCAATCGATTCAGAGCAGCAAATCAATGTCATTCAAATCATACCAAATCAGCTTGAAACAAGATTAGTACAAGTTCCGGCTCCTGATGCCCGCGAATTTGAGCCTGACACTGAGTTTGATTTGTTAAAGATTGCAGTTGTCGAGCGGCATAAAGGATTGAAAGAAACCGGACTTGGTGTTGTGAAAGGTTTTGGATTCAAGAGCGGAGCGATTGCCACAACCATTTCACACGACTCCCATAATATTATTGCTGTCGGAACGAATGATGAGGATATCGCGGCGGCAGTTAATAAGCTGCAGGAAATTGGCGGAGGATTAACGATTATAAAAAATGGGGAAGAGCTCCATTCAGTACCGTTGCCGATTGCAGGGTTATTATCCGACCAATCTGCAGAGCAAGTGAATCAAAGCTTGCTGACGCTTCATGATAAATTGCCGTTAATCGGTTTCACAGGCGGATTTAATCCATTTTTGACATTGTCGTTTTTAGCTTTGCCTGTCATTCCTGATATTAAAATGACGACTACGGGATTATTCGATGTAAAATCATTTCAACACATATCACTGCAATAAAAAGAGGCACTCCCTTAGGGAGTGCCTCTTTTTTTAAACCTCCATAATGATCGGCAGGATCATTGGACGGCGCTTTGTTTTTTCGTACAAGAAAGGCGCAAGAGTGTCTGTAATCTCGTTTTTGATTTCAGACCATTGAGTCGTTTTTCGTTCCATTACTTTTTGTAAGTGATTTGAAATGAGCTCTTGAGCGTCGTTGATCAAGTCGCCAGATTCTCTCATGTACACAAATCCTCTGGAAATCAAATCTGGACCCGCTGAAATCTTGAAGTCGTCCATGTCAATGCTGACAACAACGATGACAAGTCCTTCTTCAGAGAGAATTCTGCGATCACGAAGTACGATATTGCCAATATCACCGATACCGCTTCCGTCAATGTACACTGAACCGGACGGGATTTTTCCTGCAACTGAAGCCTCATCGCCTTTAAGTGCTAATACTTCACCATTATCCATGATAAAGCAGTTTTCCTCTGGGATGCCACAATCTGTTGCAAGCTTGACATGCATCTTTTGCATTCTGTACTCACCGTGAATCGGCATGAAGAATTTAGGCTTGATTAAACGAAGCATCAGCTTCTGTTCTTCTTGTCCGCCGTGACCGGATGTATGGATATCGTTAAGAGGGCCGTGAATAACCTCAGCACCCGCACGATACAGCTGGTTGATTGTTCGACTCACGCTGATTGTGTTGCCTGGGATAGGGGATGAAGAAAATACGACCGTATCCCCAGGATTGATTGAAATTTGGCGGTGTGTGCCGTTTGCAATTCTTGATAACGCCGCCATTGGTTCCCCTTGGCTTCCTGTACATAAAATTGTTACTTTATTAGCAGGCATACGATTGATTTCGTTATGCTCAATAAACGTATTTTTAGGACAGTTAATATAACCGAGTGTCTGTCCAATTTCGATAGCCGATTCCATACTGCGTCCAAATACGGCAACTTTTCTTCCATTTTGTACAGCAGCTTCAATTACCTGCTGCAAGCGGTGAATATTCGACGCAAATGTAGCGAAGATAATTCGGCCGTCCACCTTGCGGAAAATGTCATGAATGCTTTCTCCTACACGGCGTTCAGACATGGTAAACTCCGGATTTTCACTGTTTGTGCTGTCTGAAAGAAGGCACAAAACGCCTTCCTTACCGATTTCGGCCATTTTCGTTAAGTTTGCCGGCTCGCCGACTGGAGTAAAGTCGAATTTGAAATCCCCAGTATGTACGATGTTTCCGGGCGGCGTTTTTACAACAATGCCGTAGGAATCCGGAATACTGTGTGTTGTTCTGAAGAATGACACAGCCGTTTTGCGGAACTTTACAATATCATCCTCGCCGATAATGTTCAGTTTCGTCTGTCTCAATAATCCATGCTCTTCAAGTTTATTCCGAAGTAAGCCGATCGCGAGTTTTCCGCCGTATACAGGAATATTCACTTGTCTGAGCAGGTATGGAATACCACCGATGTGGTCTTCGTGCCCGTGGGTGATAAAAAGCCCTTTAATTTTATCTTCGTTTTTGACTAAATACGTATAATCAGGGATGACGTAGTCAATTCCGAGCAGTTCGTCCTCGGGAAACTTGATCCCCGCATCAATCAGTACAATTTCATCCTGGAATTGCACCGCGTACGTATTTTTACCGATTTCGCCCAAACCTCCGAGGGCGAAAACAGCAGTCTGATCATTTTTTACAAATTTCATACCGCTCATAACTCCAATACTTTAAAATTTTCGCTCTGTTGTTCATATTCTAAGAATGCACCATCAACAGGTGTAATAAACTCAATATTAAATTTCTTTTCTTTCAGCTTTGTTCTGACGTCACGCTCAGATACGCCTTCAATATAAAGTGAATCTGTCTTTTCCCGAACAGGTACTTCGTCAGCCTTCTCTTGATAAAATACCTTATAAATCATTCCAAATCTCTCCTTAAATGCCGTATGTTAGACTCGCTCATTCTATTATATTCGAAAACGGAATATAAGGAAAGCCTTGAGCAAAATAAGGATCTCTCAAAAAGTGAAAGATCCCTTGTCAGGCAATTGCTTTCTTACGGAGCATTCCGTTCCATTGTCTTCTGAGTTTCTTTCTTAATTTACGCAGCATTAGCCAGTTCCTCCTTTATTAAAATATTTGTCCCAGAGTTTTTTTATACAAATAGTATACGGAGATTGAGGAAGACTTTTCGTGGTTATTAATGGAATTTAATATGATTTTTGAACGAAATTGTTTGCTGAATGACAATCTTTTTGTATGATGAGGGTGGGAATTGCAGACCAAGACGATAAAGGGGAAGTTGCGATGGATTCTAAATTAATCTTTTTTGATATTGACGGCACAATATATGATCATGATAAGAATATACCGGAAAGTACGAGAAAAACCGTGGCGGAGCTGCAGCGCCAAGGGCATCATGTGTTTATTGCCAGCGGCCGGTCTCCATTTTTGGTTAAGCCGATTTTGGAGGAGCTGGGCATCCACTCATTTATTTCCTACAATGGACAGTTTGTTGTCTTTGAAAATCAAGTGATTTATAAAAATCCGCTGCCTGAAGATGCAATCAGGCGATTATTAAAGCAGGCGGATGAAGGCAAGCATCCTGTTGTGTTTATGGCTGAGGACACGATGAAAGCGACTGTTGCGGATCACCCTCATGTTCTCGAGGGAATCGGCAGCCTTAAAACCGATTACCCAGAGACCGATGACCTTTTTTATGAAGGAAAAGAAATTTTTCAGCTTCTTTTATTTTGTCAGGATGAAGAAGAAAAAGCTTATGCCGCTTTTCCTGAGTTTGATCTAGTTCGCTGGCATGAGCTATCGACTGATGTTCTGCCGCACGGAGGTTCGAAGGCAGAAGGAATCAAAAAAGTGATTGAGCGTCTTCCGTTTGATATCGGCGATACATATGCTTTCGGCGACGGATTAAATGATCTGCAAATGATTGAATATGTTGGGACAGGCGTTGCTATGGGAAATGCTGTTCCCGAACTGAAAGAAATCGCGGACTTTGTAACAAAACCGGTGGACGAGGATGGAATTGCATACGCTGTCAAAGAATTGGGCCTTTTAAAATAAAGAAATGGCTGGCATTGTGCCAGCCGTTTTTTCTTTTAGCGCTCAATTGCGATTGCATTTTCAGGTTCTTTGAAAGGATTTTCCTTGTCAATATGATCATAGAACATAACGCCGTTCAAATGATCGATCTCATGCTGAAACACAATAGCCGGAAATCCTTTTAAACGAATATCAATATTTTCGCCTTCTAGTGTTGTTCCTTTTACTCTGATGCGAGCATAGCGGGGAACATAACCGGGAATCGCTTCATCTACAGAGAGGCAGCCCTCGCCGCTTGTTAAGTAGCTTTTTTCAACTGAATGGCTGACGATCTTAGGATTAAACAGAGCATAGCTGTATAATTTACCGGAAGCATCTTCCGCATGAACGGCGATCATTCGTTTTTTGATATTAATTTGAGGAGCTGCGAGTCCTACGCCAGGGCGCAGCTTGTATTTTTCGGCTAATTCTGGATTTTGGCTGTTTTTAACAAATTCGATCATGTCGGCCAGCTGCTGTTTTTCTGCATCAGTTGGAGGCAGCTCAACAGGTTCGGCAGTCTCTCTGAGGGCTGGATGGCCGTCACGTACGATGTTTTCCATAGTAATCAAGAAACTTCACTCCTAAAGCTTAATATGTAAATTATATCGGATTTCTTCACAAAGGTGCAACGAAACGAATGACCAGCCGTATATGGCTGGTCAATTTCATGCTGTGTGGTTAGCAACAGCCTCCACCTAAATAAGCAGCTCCGACAATGATTAACAGAATGAATAAAACAACGATTAGCGCAAAGGTGCGGCCGTAGCCATATCCGCAGCCACCATATCCGTAACCACCATAACTGCAGCAGCCTCCGCCGTAACCATATCCATACATATTACATAACCTCCTCTTTTAATTACGCCAGAGCCTTTATAAGTAGGCATAGCGTCTAATATAACCTATGTAAAAACAAAAAAGTTGTATGGTCATCTGTCCTGATTTTTCACTTTTTTGATTTAATTTCAGTATTGCATTTATACAGCACGGCTATTGCCAAATGTCCCCATGGATTCTATAGTAGAAATTGTCAAGATTGGGGGATTTAACGTGAAAGACGCTATAAAACGGCGGACTGGAATCAAGATCGGAGCTTTTTGTGCCATGGCACTAATATTAACAGGATGCATGGGACAGGACCCGGTTGATTCACTTCATCATTCATTAGAAAAAGCCGCGGAATCGGAAAAGCAGTTTCAAGAAGAACAAAACACACTCAAAGAATTAGAGGCCAAAGAAAATCAGCTTTACGATAGTGTTATGAAGCTCAATATGGATGATTATAAAAAAATTGTTGCTTTATCTAATAAGGCGCTTGAAAATGTCAGCAAGCGCGAAGAACACCTAAAGCTTGAAAATGACAGCATGAAAAAATCGGAAACAGAATTTGAGGAAGCAAAAACGTCAGCGGAACATATTAAGGAAAAAGACATAAAAGAAAAGGCCGATGCCGCAGCAAACCATATGGAAAAAAGATATACATCATATGGCACTATGTATAAAGAGTATAAAAAAGCGCTTGAGCTTAATAAAAAACTGTATATGCAGCTGAAAGACAAAGATTTGACAAGAGATGATCTGGATCAGCAGATCGATAAAGTCAATGCTTCTTATGAAAAGATCCTTAAATATAGCGGAGAATTTAATGAACAAACCGAAAAATATAATAAAGCCCGGGAAGATTTATATGATGCTGCAGGCTATCGTGTGAAAAAGAGCTGACTCGATCAGCTCTTTTTTTGAATGAAATGCGATTCGGATTTCGTTCAAAATTTTCATTTCTATTGTAGTACAGCATAGTAAGGTATACTAGTACAGTTTTGGGTGCGGTTGGCATCTGTTTTTTTGATGAAAATGTAAAGCGAATACATTTATTGAAAATCAGCGATGAAAACGATTGACGGTTCTTCTTTATTTGGTGTAAACTAATCCATGTTAAGCGGTGTTGTATTAGTTTTTTACAACTTCGAAATAATACAGTTCAAAGCAGAGTGTAACTATCCTACATAAAAGGTTTTGGCAAACTGGGGATCGGCTAAAATATAATACGACTTACTGCTGATACTTTAGGGTACCCTAAGTTTGTATGTATAAAAGGAATGCACGTCTAATGACTGTTTAAAAGAAAGGAAGAGGTGACTTAGTATGGCTGCAAAAACGAAAAAAGCTATCGTTGACAGTAAGAAGCAATTTGATGCCATTAAAAAGCAGTTCGAAACGTTCCAAATTTTAAATGAAAAGGGAGAAGTCGTGAATGAAGCGGCGATGCCTGATTTAACTGATGATCAATTAAAAGAGCTAATGCGCCGCATGGTATTTACGCGTGTGCTTGACCAACGCTCTATCTCATTAAACCGTCAAGGACGTCTCGGATTTTACGCTCCTACTGCGGGTCAAGAAGCTTCTCAGATTGCAACGCATTTCGCGCTTGAAAAAGAAGACTTTGTTCTTCCTGGATACCGTGATGTGCCTCAGTTAATTTGGCACGGCCTTCCATTATATCAAGCGTTTCTTTTCTCTCGCGGACATTTCAGAGGAAACCAAATGCCTGATGATGTGAATGCCCTTTCTCCACAAATCATTATCGGTGCTCAATACATTCAAACTGCCGGTGTTGCGCTAGGTCTTAAAAAACGCGGTAAGAAAGCTGTCGCAATCACTTACACTGGTGACGGCGGAGCTTCTCAAGGGGACTTCTACGAAGGAATTAACTTTGCCGGAGCTTATAAAGCACCTGCAATCTTCGTGGTGCAAAACAACCGTTACGCGATTTCAACTCCTGTTGAAAAACAATCTGCAGCTGAAACAATTGCACAAAAAGCTGTAGCTGCCGGTATTGTCGGCGTACAAGTAGACGGAATGGATCCGCTTGCTGTATACGCAGCAACTGCTGAAGCACGCGAGCGCGCAATCAACGGCGAAGGTCCAACACTAATTGAAACACTTACATTCCGTTATGGCCCGCACACAATGGCTGGTGACGATCCTACTAAATATCGTACAAAAGAAATCGAAAATGAGTGGGAACAAAAAGATCCGCTTGTACGTTTCCGTGCGTTCCTTGAAAACAAAGGCTTATGGTCTGAAGAAGAAGAAGCAAAAGTGATTGAGGATGCGAAAGAAGAAATTAAGCAAGCGATCAAAAAAGCTGATGCTGAACCGAAGCAAAAAGTAACTGATTTAATGAAAATCATGTACGAAAAAATGCCTCACAACCTTGAGGAGCAATTTGAAATTTATACACAGAAGGAGTCGAAGTAAGCCATGGCGCAAATGACAATGATTCAAGCAATCACGGATGCGTTACGCACAGAACTGAAAAATGACGAAAATGTCTTAGTTTTCGGAGAAGACGTTGGTGTAAACGGCGGCGTATTCCGTGCGACAGAAGGATTGCAAAAAGAATTCGGTGAAGACCGTGTGTTTGACACGCCACTTGCTGAATCTGGTATCGGCGGTCTTGCCCTTGGTTTAGGCTTAAACGGCTTCCGTCCGGTAATGGAAATCCAATTCTTCGGATTTGTTTATGAAGTAATGGATTCAGTTTCTGGCCAAATGGCTCGTATGCGCTACCGTTCTGGCGGACGCTGGACTTCACCTGTAACAATTCGTTCTCCATTCGGCGGCGGTGTTCATACTCCTGAACTTCACGCTGACAGCTTGGAAGGTCTTGTTGCACAACAGCCTGGTATCAAAGTTGTTATTCCATCAACTCCTTACGATGCCAAAGGACTTTTAATTTCTGCGATCAGAGACAATGATCCTGTTGTCTTCTTAGAGCATATGAAGCTTTACCGTTCTTTCCGTCAGGAAGTTCCTGAAGAAGAATACACAATTGAGCTTGGAAAAGCTGACGTGAAACGTGAAGGTACTGATCTTTCAATCATCACTTACGGCGCAATGGTTCATGAATCATTAAAAGCTGCTGATGAGCTTGAAAAAGACGGCATTTCTGCTGAAGTTGTCGACCTTCGTACAGTAAGCCCACTTGATATCGATACAATTATCGCCTCTGTAGAAAAAACAGGACGCGCGATTGTCGTTCAAGAGGCACAAAAACAAGCCGGTATTGCTGCAAACGTAGTAGCAGAAATTAATGACCGTGCGATCCTGAGCTTGGAAGCACCTGTACTTCGCGTTGCAGCGCCAGATACAGTATTTCCTTTCTCTCAAGCGGAGAGCGTATGGCTTCCAAACCATAAAGACGTTCTTGAAACAGCAAGAAAAGTGCTTGAATTTTAATCAAACTGCATAATCGAGAGGGAAGATGAACGTTTTCCCTCTATTATATATCTGTTTTCAATGCTTACGATGTAAACTTTAAAATTGCTTAATCAAACTAGGAGGTCGAGAACTGTGGCATTTGAATTTAAACTTCCAGATATCGGGGAAGGTATCCACGAAGGCGAAATCGTAAAATGGTTTGTCAAGCCTAACGACGAGGTAGACGAAGATGATGTACTGGCTGAAGTCCAAAATGATAAAGCAGTAGTAGAAATTCCTTCACCTGTTAAAGGAAAAGTATTAGAATTAAAAGTTGAAGAGGGAACGGTTGCAACTGTTGGACAAACGATTATTACGTTTGATGCACCTGGTTACGAAGATCTTCAATTTAAAGGCAGCGACGAGTCTGACGATGCGAAAACTGAAGCACAAGTTCAGTCAACTGCAGAAGCTGGACAAGACGTTGCGAAAGAAGAGCAAGCTCAAGAGCCTGCAAAAGCTACTGGCGCAGGACAGCAGGATCAAGCTGAAGTTGACCCGAACAAACGCGTGATCGCTATGCCTTCCGTACGTAAATATGCACGTGAAAAAGGTGTAGACATCCGTAAGGTTACTGGTTCAGGCAACAACGGACGTGTTGTAAAAGAAGATATCGACAGCTTTGTAAACGGAGGAGCGCAAGAAGCTGCACCGCAAGAAACAGCTGCACCACAAGAAACAGCTGCTAAACCGGCTGCTGCACCAGCTCCAGAGGGCGAATTCCCAGAAACACGCGAAAAAATGAGCGGTATCCGTAAAGCAATTGCAAAAGCGATGGTTAACTCTAAACACACTGCTCCTCACGTAACGTTAATGGACGAAGTGGACGTAACAAACCTTGTTGCACATCGTAAACAGTTCAAACAGGTTGCTGCTGATCAAGGAATCAAGCTGACTTACTTGCCTTACGTTGTAAAAGCTCTTACATCTGCACTGAAAAAATTCCCTGTTTTAAACACGTCAATTGACGATAAAACAGATGAAGTCATCCAAAAACATTACTTCAACATCGGTATCGCTGCTGACACTGAAAAAGGCTTGCTTGTACCGGTTGTGAAAAATGCAGATCGTAAATCTGTCTTTGAAATTTCTGATGAAATCAATGGCCTTGCAACAAAAGCTCGTGAAGGCAAGCTTGCTCCAGCTGAAATGAAAGGCGCATCTTGCACAATTACAAACATCGGTTCTGCCGGCGGACAATGGTTCACTCCGGTTATCAACCATCCAGAAGTTGCGATTCTTGGTATCGGACGCATTGCAGAAAAAGCGATTGTTCGTGATGGCGAAATCGTAGCAGCTCCAGTCTTAGCTCTTTCTCTCAGCTTCGACCACCGTATGATCGACGGAGCAACTGCGCAAAATGCATTAAATCACATCAAGCGTTTACTGAACGATCCACAATTAATTTTAATGGAGGCGTAATGTTATGGTAGTAGGAGATTTCCCTATTGAAACAGATACTCTTGTAATTGGTGCGGGACCTGGCGGCTATGTAGCTGCCATCCGCGCTGCACAGCTTGGACAAAAAGTAACAGTCGTTGAAAAAGCAACTCTTGGAGGCGTTTGTCTGAACGTTGGTTGTATCCCTTCAAAAGCGCTGATCAATGCAGGTCACCGTTATGAGAATGCAAAACATTCTGATGACATGGGAATCACTGCTGAGAATGTAACAGTTGATTTCACAAAAGTTCAAGAATGGAAAGCTTCTGTTGTCAACAAGCTTACTGGCGGTGTAGCAGGTCTTCTTAAAGGCAACAAAGTAGATGTTGTAAAAGGTGAAGCTTACTTTGTAGACAGCAATTCAGTTCGTGTGATGGATGAGAACTCTGCTCAAACATACACGTTCAAAAACGCAATCATTGCTACTGGATCTCGTCCTATCGAATTGCCAAACTTCAAATATAGTGAGCGTGTGCTGAATTCAACTGGTGCTTTGGCTCTTAAAGAAATTCCTAAAAAGCTCGTTGTTATCGGCGGCGGATACATCGGAACTGAACTTGGAACTGCGTATGCTAACTTCGGTACTGAACTTGTTATTCTTGAAGGCGGAGATGAAATTCTTCCTGGCTTCGAAAAACAAATGAGTTCTCTCGTTACACGCAGACTGAAGAAAAAAGGCAACGTTGAAATCCATACAAACGCGATGGCTAAAGGCGTTGAAGAAAGACCAGACGGCGTAACAGTTACTTTCGAAGTAAAAGGCGAAGAAAAAACTGTTGATGCTGATTACGTATTGATTACAGTAGGACGCCGTCCAAACACTGATGAGCTTGGTCTTGAGCAAGTCGGTATCGAAATGACGGACCGCGGTATCGTGAAAACTGACAAACAGTGCCGCACAAACGTACCTAACATTTATGCAATCGGTGATATCATCGAAGGACCGCCGCTTGCTCATAAAGCATCTTACGAAGGTAAAATCGCAGCAGAAGCTATCGCTGGAGAGCCTGCAGAAATCGATTACCTTGGTATTCCTGCGGTTGTTTTCTCTGAGCCTGAACTTGCATCAGTTGGTTACACTGAAGCACAGGCGAAAGAAGAAGGTCTTGACATTGTTGCTGCTAAATTCCCATTTGCAGCAAACGGCCGCGCACTTTCTCTTAACGAAACAGACGGCTTCATGAAGCTGATCACTCGTAAAGAGGACGGTCTTGTGATCGGTGCGCAAATCGCCGGAGCAAGTGCTTCTGATATGATTTCTGAATTAAGCTTAGCGATTGAAGGCGGCATGACTGCTGAAGATATCGCGATGACAATTCACGCTCACCCAACATTGGGCGAAATCACAATGGAAGCTGCTGAAGTGGCAATCGGAAGTCCGATTCACATCGTAAAATAATTTTCATATCAAAAACAGCCCTCGCTCAAAGCGGGGCTGTTTTTTTATTTTGACAGCACATGCTGTAATGGTTTAATGATGTCTTCTTTCTTTTTCACACATCCCTCGATTTTCACCACGACATGGCGCTGATCAACAACCATAAGGGTAGGGACAGTTTCAATCTCATCTTCCCAGCCTTCTTTTTTATCATAGACCTTCATTTTATCTATTTGCTCGGGATAATCTTTTTCTAAATCAAGCAGTGCATCGTAATAAGGCGCTTCCTGGTCTATTTGGTTCTCATCAGAAAAAAACAGGATTTGTGTATGATGAATGTTGTCAATCCGGCTTTTTTTCATCGGATTGATGGTGGAAAGCGTACAGCCCGATAAAGCAAATACTATTATCAGCATGGGGAATACCGCGCGATATCGCATCTATCTTCTCCTCTGTATAAACAGTAGTTAACTAGCTTTAGTTTATCACGAGAGGCGGCTTAATCTGCTTCTTGTTACCTAATTGTTATATAATTGAAACCGTTTTTAAAGTGAAATTACATATTATATCAATCGTTTAAAATAGCAACCTGGGTATATTGAATTTTTTGCTGCATTCTTGGATGAAAGTTCAAGAAAACGTGAAATTACATTATGTGCTGTGGCATATATATCGAGTAAAGCTTCTGTATGAAGAAGATATTGTATGAGGGAAAATGGAAAAGCACGGTCTATATGATGATCTAAAATTAAATGTGTTATACAGTTTATTGTTGACATTTTAAATGTGACATATTAATATAATAACAACAAAAGAAATTAAGCGTTTTCAAATTTCAAAGAAATGGGGAATAAGAGATGGGTACGATTGTTTGCCAAGATTGCAACGAAGCCATTCATTACTTTGAAGATGAGAAAGTGACAACATTATATGGAACTTGCTGCGGACAATGTCAATGTCCTGTTGATGAAGAGTAAAAAAAAAGCATGCGGCTTTAAGCCGCATGCTTTTTATTTTTTATTGAATTGCTTTTTGTTCTTTGATGACCCGGATCATATGTAAAGTCGAGTCCTCAGGTCCTTGAACAGGGAGGCCTGCGTCAAGGTTTTTAAAAATGTAGCTGATGTTTTCTTCTGTAATAATTTCTCCTGGAATGAAGATTGGAATACCAGGCGGATATACCATGACAAATTCAGCAATAATCCGTCCGGATGCTTCTTTTAATGGGATGACTTCCGTATTTGCATAAAAAGCATCGCGCGGAGTCATTGCCAATAAAGGTATTTCTGGAAGCAGAACCTCAGTTTGCTGATGTGTTACATCTTGTTCTGACATTTGCTGTGCGATCTCAGTTAAAGCCTCTACAAGCCGGTCTGCATCATTTTGGCTGTCACCAGGAGTGAAAATACACAAAATATTGTACAGATCAGAAAGCTCAACCTCAATATTAAAGGATTCACGAAGCCATTTTTCCACGTCATGTCCTGTCAGGCCAAGACTTTTCACAGAGATAATCAATTTTGTCGGATCATAGCTGTAAGCTGCTTTCGAACCAAGAATCTCAGAACCGACACAATAAATGCCTTCAATCTGGTTGAGGCGATCTCTCGTCTGATTGGCAAGCTTTAGTGTTTCCTCAGCAAGCTGGTGGCCTTCTGTTGCAAGGCGTTTTCTGGCAACATCCAAAGAAGCAAGAAGCAAGTAAGAAGTTGACGTAGTTGTCAGCATGCTCAGGATGGATTGCACTCTGTCTTTTGATACAAGGCCTTCTCTCATGTTTAAAATCGAACTTTGCGTGAGTGATCCGCCCAGCTTGTGTACACTTGTCGCTGCTATGTCCGCTCCTGCCTGCATGGCCGATAGCGGCAATTCGTCGTGAAAATGAATGTGAACGCCGTGTGCTTCATCCACAAGCACTGGCACATCAAACGAATGAGCGAGTTCTACGATGCTTTTTAAGTCGGCTGCAACACCGAAATATGTCGGGTTGATGACGAGAAGCCCTTTTGCATCCGGATGTTCGGTAAGCGCCCGTTTAGCAGATTCAAGTGTAATGCCGTGGGAGATGCCCAATTCATTGTCAATTTCAGGATGAATAAAAATTGGAATCGCTCCGGAAAATACAATAGCTGTCATAATTGATTTATGAACATTTCTTGGAATAATAATTTTATCACCAGGCCCGCAAACAGCCATTACCATTGTCATAATGGCGCCGCTTGTTCCTTGAACAGAAAAAAATGTATGATCCGCTCCAAATGCTTCAGCAGCCAGATCTTGTGCTTGTTTAATAATGCCTTTTGGCGCGTGCAGATCGTCTAATGGTTCAATATTAATTAAATCTATGCTTAACGCGTTTTCACCGATAAATTGTCTGAATTCTGGGTCCATTCCTGCCCCTTTTTTATGGCCGGGAATATGGAATTGAACAGGCTGTCTGCTTGCATGCTTTTTAAGTCCTGTGTATAAGGGTGTTTCATGTTGCGACAATTGTTTTCCCACCTTTGTAATCATACCTATGCATAATAGTGTGTATTAAAATCAGTTTCTCAACCGTTTTTTAGACGTAAAACAAATGAATTATATTATGAACTTGAAAGAATGTAAAGAACAATTTATGATCAAATGAAGATGCTTTCTCTTAAGGGAAGTAAATCTATAAGGAGTGAAGAAAATGGAGTATCAATATCCGATGAATGAAGATTGGACAACCGAAGAAGCAGTGGATGTGATTGCATTTTTCCAGCAGGTTGAGCTTGCATATGAAAAAGGGGCGGATCGTGAAGAACTGCTTAAAGCTTACCGCCGTTTCAAGGAAATTGTACCGGGGAAGGCCGAAGAAAAAAAGATATGCGGCGAGTTTGAGGAACAAAGTACATATTCTCCTTATCGCACGGTCAAACAGGCGAGAGAATCTGATCACGCGAAGATTAAGATGTAAGAAAAAGAGCCGGGGGATATCCCGGCTCTTTTTTATGCTTGTGATACTTTTTGGGTGAGACGGTACAGAAAAGCAAGCTGCTTAAAGGCATCGTCGATACGCTGAAGGAATTCCTGGTTATTCATATTCAGCACTTCTTCTTTTTGGAGCTGGATGCCGCATAACAGCTCAGCTTTCTTTACAGTCTGCAAACGCTCAAACAGTGTCTTCAGTTGTTCCTTGTCCATTTCAGACTGTTTATGTACGCCCGGTTTTGTGTGATCTGCAGACCAAACGAAGCTGTCAGGGATATTTTTCGTAATGGTTTCTTGGTTCACTTCAAGCAATTTGCCGTATTCTTCTTTGATAGGGGATTCATAAATAATCGCGAACCACACAAAGACGTGGCTTTCCCATAAACCAATTTGGAAATGCGGCAGTTTTTTATAGCCTCTTTTGCTGTTTGCGAACGCCACCCAGCTGTCAGCCGGGGGATTGACGGATCTTCTTGCGTGCTTCGCCACATGCGGAAACATTTCATCTCCGGTTAAAGCTGATAAAGTTGGGGCAAAATGTTCGCCTAGAGCTGTAAGCTTCGGACGGACCGTCTCTTTTAATACTTCCATGCGCGCGTCTAAGCCTTCTATTGTAAATGTGTTAAAGTCTTCTTCAGTGAAACGCATTTGTGTCATGATTTTCCTCCTTCATGCTAAGTATACATATTTTATCACAGTTCATACGAGCTTCAAAAAGATTGAGCGCGTTTGAAGTAAGGGGAAATGTGGTAATAAACGAGTAGGTAAACACACAATTTTCAGAATCATGTTGCGCGTAAATAGAACAATCATACGATATAAGAAGTAATCATTGTTGAATGGCAAAATGGGATGCTTTTTTACAAACAAATGATCTCTGGAAGGGGCGAAAGACAATGAGGCAAGTTGTAAAAGAGGGATTTAAGGAAGAGAAAAACAATCGTGTTGCTGTCTGGAGACTAGAGGTTGATTATGAATTGGCAACCCTATATGAAGCAATGCAGAAAGAAAATGAAGAGCAGATTGAACAAAGCAAAAACAAACTTGAGCGACTTAGAAAAGAATGGATTCGTCTTAACGGGTAAAAAAGCGATAGTGAAAACGAACCGCATGAATGGTTCGTTTTTACGTGAGAAGGGATATTTTTCATTTTCCTTGCTTTTTCATTGCCGTTATCAGTATCCTATAAAATAAAAGGTCTACATAGAAGAGAGGTACGAACGAATGACAAATTGGACGGAAATCGATGAGATTGCAAAGAAATGGATAAGAGAGGCAGGCGCGAGAATTAAACAATCCATGCATGAAAGCCTGACAATTGAAACGAAATCAAATCCGAATGATTTAGTCACCAATATTGACAAAGAAACCGAAAAGTTTTTCATTGATCGAATTCAAGAAACATTTCCGGGACATCGGATACTCGGTGAAGAGGGGCAAGGAGACAAAATCCACTCACTTGAGGGAGTCGTATGGATTATTGATCCGATTGATGGGACGATGAATTTTGTGCACCAGCAAAGAAATTTTGCGATTTCCATTGGGATTTTTGAAAACGGTGAAGGGAAAATCGGTTTAATTTATGATGTGGTGCACGATGAGTTGTATCACGCATTTAGCGGCAGAGGAGCTTATATGAATGAAACGAAGCTGGCTCCATTAAAAGAAACCGTCATTGAAGAAGCGATACTTGCCATTAATGCAACATGGGTAACGGAAAACAGAAGAATTGATCAAAGTGTGTTAGCGCCACTTGTGAAAAGAGTCAGAGGCACACGTTCCTACGGTTCTGCCGCTTTAGAGCTGGCAAATGTCGCGGCAGGAAGAATAGATGCTTACATCACGATGCGGCTTGCGCCATGGGACTACGCAGCCGGCTGTGTGCTGTTAAATGAAGTAGGAGGCATCTATACGACCATTGAAGGAGAGCCGTTTACCTTTTTAGAAAACCACAGTGTGCTAGCCGGAAATCCATCTATACATAAAACGATATTTGAAGAGTATCTTCATGCTGGGAAGTAGGCCATTTGAGCAGGATGATCTCAGCTTGTTAGAAAAGCTCGCGGAGGCTCATCCTGTATGGAAAGAGGAGGAGTTTGGAGATAAAGATGCAGAAGACTATATCATTTCCTACTCCATGTACAACGGTTCATGGCTTGTATGGGAAAAAGACGGTATGCCTGTTGCCGTCAGCTACCATCTCGAGTGGTCTCCTTCAAACGGTAAGCCGTGGCTCGGAACGGTCCTGATTGACCCGGTTGAAGAAAAAAAGGGGCATGCGAAGATGATCATTGAACAGATCAGCAAATTGCTTAGAGCGAAACATAAAGCGATGTTTGCGGGAGTTCCCATTGAGCGCACGGAATGGATACTGTTTTTAAGCCAATGCGGCTTTGAACAGCTGAAAACGGAAAAAGATGAGAAAGGCAAATCATTTATGATCCTGGTGAAGCCTTTATCAGAAGCTGCCGTATGATAACGGCAGCTTATTTGCTGCATGCGGATTCAATAAAAGCCTCTCAAACATTGAGAGGCTTCTGATGATTTGAAAATTATTTTTTTACCGCATGAATATAATGAATCGTTTCAAACGCTGACAAATTGTCTTTTCGATTACTAAAGAAAAGGTCATTAATGTCGTCTGGTGATAGATGTTCATAGATCAGTAAACCAGATGACTCTAACAAATGTTCAATCTCTTGATAAGTGAAACATGATTTCATCGGTTCCCCGCTTGCGGCAGCCATCTTCACCATATGTTCAACTCGATTCGACGTCCCTTTTGCTGTAAAAAGTGTTTCGTCCGCATAATCAAAAACAATAGAGCTTCCAGGCGGGACATGAGAAAATAAATTGCTGATCAAGCTTGCATTTTCTTCCCGTGTTACATAATAAGACACTCCGAGAAGGCTGAAGAATGTTTTTGTGTTTTTAAATCCTTCATCTAAGAGAGGATCATACGAAAACGTTTTGGTGAAATCCATAGGAACAAAATGAAGATGACCCGGAATTGTCAGATTTGCATCCTTCAGCTTATTTTTTTTGAATTGCTGTGTAGCCGGATGATCAACCTCGAAAACCTGTAAGCTGTTTTCTAATTCTGGATGCCGAAAGCAGAAAGTATCCAGCCCCGCTCCAAGAATGACATACTGTTTTGCCCCCAGGATTAATTCGTTGTGCAAGACTTTTTCACAATAAGAAGCACGTGCTAGGGGCGTGGGAGACAGCTGGATTTGTGCAACCCATTTTAATATTTTTTCAGGATCATTTTGAAGACGTTCGGCGATCTCTTTGTTGAAAAACGATATTCCTTGAATCATATTTTTACTGATGTCGATAAACTCTTTTTCGTTAATGAGATCTTTTGCGATAAAATCATCAAAAATAGGAGGTGTGTCATATTTGCTGTGATAAGCACGGGCAAACGCTGAAATCAAAGACGTTAAGCTGGACTCATTTTTCCTCATGAAATGATCCTCCACAAAAAATAAGATTCCCCTGGCCAGGAGAATCTTATTATACATACAAATATATTAATAGTAAATTTTAGCATAAATAAATTTTTTTGTCAATGTTTTTGCTCTTAACTGGACGCGCGATCCTTCACATAGCCACGTGACCTGTAGCAGAATTCGTCTATCAATTATGTGGACTGAATCATTAGCTTTTATAAAATGCGTACTTGCGGCTGCATCCCTCTTTTGGCAAATCAGGAGCGGTTTTCTGTCTCATGGCAGCATCTTTTCGTCGTTTCAGCTGAGAGAGAAATCAAGATATGTAACAATAAAAGCCTGAGGGATCTCAGGCTTTTTCTAATATTACAATCCAACAGCATTCCAGGCTGCTTCAACTTTAGCGGCATCAGTTGAGCCGTAGAGGTCACGGGCAGACTGAATGAGAGCTGCCTTGGCATCTTTGAACGTGGAAGAAGGCGTGAGGTACGTTGTTAACGCACGGTAATAGATTTGCTGTGATTTAGATACACCAAGTTTTGTGATGGTGTTGTAAGCGGCTTTGTTTGGAATTCCGCTGTTTGTGTGTACACCGCCATAATCGCCTTCATCTGTGTTTGGAAGGTTTCGGTAATTGGCGTAATTGTCAGGCTGGTTGTATTTTGTAGGGTTGGACAGGCTGCGAAGAGCAGGCTGGCTGACCGTAATGTCTTCACCGATGTCCCAGTCTTCTGTATCGTTAAAATACCCGAATACGTCAGAGAAAGACTCGTTTAATGCACCTGGCTGATTTTCATAAATCAAGTTGGCTGTTTCTTGGGTGACGCCATGTGTCATTTCATGCGCTGTCACATCTAATGAGCCGGAAAGCGGAGAGAAGAATGAACCGTCGCCATCACCGTAAATCATCTGGTCTCCTGTCCATGCAGCGTTATTGTATTGAGTGCCGTAGTGAACGGAAGAAACGATTTTACTGCCTTTGTTATCATAGCTGTTTCGTTTAAAGTTTGAATAAAAATAATCGTACACTTTACCGAGGTTATAGTGTGCGTCAACGGCTGCCCGCTGTGATGAAGATGTAAATGTTTTCGTTGTGCTTGAGACAAGCGTGCCCGGAAGGCGGCTTTGTCTGTTTTGTAAATCATATGTGATGATTTGGGTGCCTGTTGGTTTTGAAAGATCTCTTAGAACATATTTTCCGCCTTCATAAGAGATGTTCAAAGGAACAGTTGCGCCCTTTAGAGTTGTTCCGCTTCCAGTGGCGGCGGCATGTTCTACTTTATTTTGCTGTTTTAAAATGCTGCCTGTTTCGGCGTCAACTAAGACTTCCCAGTTTGCAGGTTCAGGCTCGACATAGCGAATCGTCACGTCGTAAGCAAGACGATAGCTGCCGTCTTTTGTTTCTATCGCTTTTAATTCGGCTTTATTGCTGTTTTTGGCCGCTCCGTTAGAAACAGCGTCTGGTGATTTGCCGATAGCTTTGAAAGCGAGTGCCAGCGCTTTTTCGGAAGAGACTTTTTGGCTGTTATCTGTTTTTGCAGCAGATTGATTGTGTAATTCACCATTGACCGCATAGACATTATCGGATTTATCGACGTGAACGATCACTTGCGAATCTTTAATTGGCACTCCGTTAACGACAGGCGCATATCGAAAGTGCTTGTATCCAAGGGCATCAGTCGTGCTTTCAACAAGCTTCAGCCTTTTGGAAGGGTCACCTTTAAAAATGTTGCTGTTCTTTTTCAAAAACTGCTTGACAGCCTTGTCATTTGGTGCAGAGAGTTCTGATTGCGCAATCGCGTTTTTGGAGAGGAAATTTGTTTGATTCTCTTTAAGCTGATGACCTTCAGCAGCCTGAACACCTGGCAGGCTGATTGATAAACTCATAAACGAAGCAGCGACAGCAACAGACAATTTCTTACCTAAACCCACAATAAATCCCCCTTTTTGAAAATACTGAAAACTTTATATTGTTATATTAAACTAGCATTCTGGAATACTCAACAAAAACTAACATAACTAGACAAAATTGATAGTATTGTCCTGTGTTTGTTTTTGTTGAATAATATCAAGATGAGTCAAGTGTCATGTGACGGTTCACTCAAGAGTTATGTTTTTTACATATCAAGGGGAAGATGAGATATTTTTGTTTCAACTTGAAACTTTTTGAAAAGTCCGCTGTCTAACCGAATGAGGCCTTAATAAGAAGTAAAGGATTGTTGTTCGTGTTGGAGTTATTCAGTCATTATGTATTGCATTTCGAACGTTATTTTATATTAAGCAGACAAAGCACCCTGCTGATTCAATGGTCAATTGTTGTTCTGGCGGGCTTATATCTTTTGGTGCATCATCCCAAAATAAACCGGCAGCGCACAATGTTCTTGGCGGGTGTTATATTGCGGATTGTGCTGCTGGCGGGAGTGTCTGTTGAACTTATTCACCAGGTGCAATCAACAAACTTCACCAGCGCTTACTTAAGAGAGGACGGAAAAGAACTGCTGCCGCTGCTGCATTTTTTGTTATACGGATATGTGCTGCTGACGGCTTTTCACTATATGCTGATGCCGCGTGATCATGGCGGAAAGGGTAAGTTTTATACGTTCGACCTTGCCGTTGTCAGTTTGCCGATCGTACAAATGATTTTTAGTTTCTTTTCGTATTGGAAGGAATACCCGGATGGGATGGAGCCGATTGCATTCGTGTTTCTGTTTTTCATCATCACTCTTCCCATTGCGTTGAATGTAGTGTTTTTCAAGCTGTATTGGAGAACGGATAAGATCTTACTAGGCTTATTTTATACGCTGATTATCGGACTGCTTGTCTTGCTGCTTGCGCCATATCCCAATCAAATCTCAAAAGATTATGGTGCAGTAATGCCATATACGATTTATTTGGCAATGGCGGGATTTTTGATGAGCTATCATCTGTTCCAAAAGTCAGGAAAGGTTTATGTGCGTGTGAATAAGTGGGTGACGATGGCTGTCCTGGTGTTTTTTGTCCTGCTGTTAAATCCGATATATAACATAGGAACGACTGCTTTCGCTGTATCAAAGCCAGCAAATGTCCATGATTCATTCAATTTTGTCGGGGAGCACATTTCATCAGAAAAAGCGGAACAGATACTAAAGTCATTTTTTCCTACGGATGAAACACTTTATTTGCATGATACAAACATGGATGTGCATTATTTCTACTCATTTGAAAGCAAAGGTTACAAAGCTGAGGTAGATGAAGTATCGCAGCTGATTCGTAATTATGAATACTTACAAAAAGCACATGGGAAAAAGCTAACGAATCAGGAGTACAAGCGGAAGTCCATCGCTTTCCTTGAGCGACACGGACGTGTGTTACATAAGGATCATATCGAAACAAAGGTATCAAATGAGGACGGCCAGACAGTCGTACGTATATACCTGAAAAACCAGCTTCATAAAAAAGATCATGCTGATGATGGCGCGGTATTTTATTGGGAAAAGGAAACCTTAATGGGTTTTAGTGAAGATCCATCGATTTACCAGCTTGACTCTCTTCTGCATGTTCATATAACGGAACAAGACATTCAAGACAAAGTGGAACAAATGTTTACAGCGCTGAACATCTCAAAACAGCCTTATCAGATCACTGATATTGAAAGCAATAGCCTGCTCGGAAGCATGGTGAGAGTGGAAACAAAAGGTGGAATTGTTTTGGAATTTGAGGGCGAATCAGGTTGTTTACATAGTCTTTCGCTTCCGATGAAAAAGAATATCTCAATGGCTAACAGCCGGATGCAGCATCAGATATTATCGATCTTCGATGCTCGTGGATCAGAAAAGAAGAAAAAAAGCAGTCAGGGTGACATGGTGATGTATACTGATTCTTCTAAAACATATGAGTTTTTTGAAGATCAAGGTCAGCTAAACGTTTATGTATACAGCGATACACCTGATCAGTCATTCCCTTATACGTATCGTAATGGAACATTGGCTTACGAAAAGGTAGCTTCTCTATATCAGGATGTTATTTACAAAAAGCGTATGCGTCCGATTATCGTTCAAAGAGGGGATGAACGGCATTATGCATGGCTGATCATTATTCAGCCGTTTGGTTCAAATCGCCATGATGCCTATGTAGTGGATGGAGAAACACAAGAGGTGAAAAGTCTTTATGAATCATAAAGAAAAAGAGTCTGTTTTTGTAGACTTATACGACCTGTATAAAGAAGGAGAGCTAGAGGATGAATCAATGGAATGGATGAAACAGCATGAATCCCTATTTCAAAAGAATGCGGAAGACTTAAAGAGTAAAACTTGTTTAAAGAGAAGTCCCGGTGCTGAAGAAGAAAGCCAAATCAGATATATGAAAGTATACCTGTCTTCCATGTATATCTGTTTCATTTTATTGGCCATTTGGATGACGGTGTGGTTTTACTTTTAATGAAGCATAGGGATTCCATTGAGGACTTGTATCGGCAGTATTATCAAGAAATTTTAAATTATTTATTCAGAAGGACTCATCATCTTGAAACAGCCAAGGACTTAGCGCAGGACACGTTTGTAAAAGCTCTTAATGGTCTGGCTTCGTTTAGGGGGCATTCTTCCATCAGAACATGGCTCTACACCATTGCGCATCATACCTTTATCAATTGGTACCGAAGGGATGTCAAATACCAATTTACTGAAATCAGCAAAAATGAAGGGTTAACGCAAACAACTTATGACCAGCCTGAACAGTATCTGTCACGGACGGTGAAAAGCGAAACACTGCGGCAGGAGCTCCTGAAGTTAAAAGATCAGCATCAATCCGTTTTGATTTTAAGAGAATTCCAAGAGCTTTCTTATGAAGAAATCGCTGAGATATTAGGATGGAGTCTTTCTAAGGTGAAAACCACATTGCACCGGGCTAGATTAGAGCTAAAGAAAAACATGACGAAAAGTAGAGAGGAGGAGCGGATATGACCTGCTTTCTAGTAAGAGACCTGCTTCCTCTGTATCTTGAAGGTGATTGTAAAAGAGAAACGGAACACGTTATAGAAGAGCATTTAAAAATGTGCAGCAGCTGCAGAGACATGTATGACACGATGGCTGAGCCATTTGAATTGGAAAGCGAACAGGCCGTTGAGGAGGCTTATCTGCCGGAAGAAGAACTGCGTTTTAAACAGAGGTACTATGGATTACTGATCATGAAAGCTGCCTGCTGGTTTGGAGCGGCGGTTGCCATGATGCTGATCATCAAACTGCTGATATAAAAAAAGCGCTTGTCCGATTCCGGCAAGCGCTTTTTTACATTAAGCCTGGGGATGAATCATATCGTAAATAGCGGCAAGCTGTTCTTGTGACAGGGCACTGAAGAGTTTTTCATAAACGTCAGCTTGCAGTGGCGTTGCACCTGCTTGTAGCGCTGCGTCTTTATCATAGCTGTACACATCATCTTGTAGCACAATGGCTGCTTGAAGAATGTGAATCTTGAGAGAAACAGCGGAGAAAAATTGTTCAAGTGCAAGTGCTTCTTTTTCTGTGAAGCCAAGTTCAACTGCTTTTTCTGTATCAAATTTGTAATTTCCATCCTCGAGATACACACATTGTGAAACAATGCTGAAAAATTCTGATGTCGATTCCCAGAGTGTAGCAATTACCTGAGCCTCTTCTTTTGTCATTCCTAACTCGACAGCTTTTTCGCTGTCAAAATAATATACACCGTCTTGTTCGTATATACATTGATTTAATATATCAATGAATGTATTGAGATCTTCGTTAGTGCTCGCCTGATGCTGGAGTTGAACAGCAGTGTTATCAACCAGTGTTTTTGCGCTGGCTGCATCAGGACCGAACGTTAATAGAGCAGCTGATGTCATTGCGGCAGTCGTTAACATAGCTTTTTTTACAAATGTTTTCTTCATGTTTCTTCTCTCCCTTTTATGAATTGTGCTACAAATTCCATTATAGGGAGTAGTTTCCGGTGGAGGAATAGGCGCTATGGTATTTTATGTGTATCGTTGCCGAACTACTTTTTGAAGGCTGCACGTGTGATCGTTAGAACGTTTGTCTATGTATGAAGGATGATTTGCATCTTCCTGACTAAGAAACAGGGGAGATAAGGCTTAAAGAAATGGAAAACACCGCTATCTTTGCGGTGTTTTTTGATTACAATGTCGCCGGCGGGGCAATGCTTTTAATCAAGCAAGCCTTGTTCGCGCATTTTCTTTTTTAATGTAAATCCGCCGCCCATGACAGCGCAAACAAGTACAATGCTGGCGATGATGCCAATAGCGCTTTTTTCAGCGATAAAGACGCCGATCAGCATAATGCTGAAAACCGCTGCAAATGCAAATAATAGTAAAAGCCAATTCATTTTTTTCATATTTTCCATCCCCTTTTACGTCTTATATTAAGTTTACTGAAAAACGTGACGCTTTTAAAGAGGATGTGTGGTATAATATGAAAGTTATCTAATTTTTTTAGGAGATGAAAAAGTGAAACTTCGAAATGATCTTCGCAACATCGCGATTATTGCCCACGTTGACCATGGGAAAACGACTTTAGTCGATCAGCTTTTACATCAGGCTGGTACGTTCCGTGCCAACGAACAGGTTGCTGAACGCGCAATGGACTCTAATGATCTTGAACGCGAACGCGGCATTACAATATTGGCGAAAAATACTGCGATTAACTATAAAGATACACGTATCAATATTTTGGACACCCCTGGACACGCAGACTTTGGGGGAGAAGTAGAACGGATTATGAAAATGGTTGACGGCGTAGTGCTTGTCGTTGACGCATATGAAGGCTGTATGCCTCAAACTCGTTTTGTTCTGAAAAAAGCTCTTGAGCAAAACCTGAACCCTGTTGTTGTTGTAAACAAAATTGACCGTGACTTTGCTCGTCCAGAGGAAGTTATCGATGAAGTTCTGGATCTGTTCATTGAGCTTGATGCTAATGAAGAGCAGCTTGAGTTCCCAGTGGTATATGCTTCCGCGATTAATGGAACAGCGAGTCTTGATCCGAAACAACAGGATGAAAACATGGAAGCTTTATATGAAACCATTATTAAGCATGTTCCGGCACCTGTTGATAATGCAGAGGAGCCGCTTCAATTCCAAGTTGCCCTTCTTGACTACAACGACTATGTAGGCCGTATCGGAATCGGACGCGTATTCCGCGGCACAATGAAAGTCGGACAGCAGGTTTCTCTTATGAAGCTTGACGGAACGGCAAAGTCATTCCGTGTTACAAAGATTTTTGGTTTCCAAGGCTTAAAGCGTGTGGAAATTGAAGAAGCAAAAGCGGGAGACCTCGTTGCGGTTTCCGGGATGGAAGATATCAACGTTGGTGAAACGGTATGTCCTGTAGACCATCAAGATCCGCTTCCAGTGCTTCGAATTGATGAGCCGACACTTCAAATGACATTTGTCGTGAATAACAGTCCGTTTGCAGGCCGTGAAGGCAAATATGTAACGGCCCGCAAAATCGAAGAGCGTCTTCAATCACAGCTTCAGACGGATGTGAGCTTGCGTGTTGAGCCAACAGCTTCTCCTGATGCTTGGGTTGTTTCAGGACGCGGTGAGCTGCACTTGTCAATTTTAATTGAAAATATGCGCCGTGAGGGCTATGAACTTCAAGTGTCAAAACCTGAAGTTATTATCAAAGAAATCGACGGCGTACGCTGTGAGCCTGTTGAACGTGTGCAAATTGATGTTCCTGAAGAGCATACTGGCTCTGTCATGGAATCAATGGGTGCCCGCAAAGGCGAAATGGTTGATATGATCAACAACGGAAACGGCCAAGTCCGTCTCATCTTTACAGTTCCTTCCCGCGGATTGATCGGTTACTCTACAGAATTCCTATCATTAACACGCGGATTCGGTATTTTGAACCATACGTTTGACAGCTACCAGCCAATGCAGGCGGGCCAAGTCGGCGGACGCCGTCAAGGTGTACTTGTGTCAATGGAAAACGGAAAAGCAACATCATACGGTATTCAAGGAATTGAAGACCGCGGTGTCATCTTCGTTGAGCCGGGTACTGAAGTATACGAAGGAATGATCGTTGGAGAGCATAACCGTGACAATGACCTTGTTGTTAACGTCAGCAAAATGAAACAGCAAACAAACGTCCGTTCCGCGACAAAGGATCAGACAACTACAATTAAAAAAGCGCGCATCATGTCTCTTGAGGAGTCTCTAGAGTACTTAAACGAAGATGAATATTGTGAAGTAACACCTGAATCCATCCGTTTAAGAAAGAAGATCCTCAATAAGAACGAACGTGAAAAAGCAGCTAAAAAGAAAAAAACAGCAGGATTGTCTTAATCTCGTGCAGAATTTGAAAAGATAGAACCCGTACGTTTACAGGGGAGGGAATCTTTTTGAATGACGTAAGCGAACGTCTGTCGTTCTTCGCCGCTCTATATCAAGTAGACCGGCAGCCTGCGGCAGGCATGTGGCTGCTGTACGGCACGATTTTTGTGTTGGCCGTTATTGTATTTAAGCTTGGATTTGCTAAACGGCTTCCTGTATTAAAATCTGCAGTGGTGTATGTATTTTTGGCGTTGGGCTGCACTGTTTTGACTTTTTTAGGGGTGTTTTTGCCCGTGGCAGAAGGATTGGTCGTCGCTGCGCTGATTTTAATCATTTACAAAATCCGGCTGTATCAGTCGAAAAAAGGACAGTCTGCAAAATCATAAAAGACTCAGCTGAAAGCTGAGTCTTTTTTGTGTTCTGTATGGTTAAGCGGCCGCTTTATTTTTTGACTTTTTCTTTTTTCTGCTGTCCGGGGTGAAAAGTAAATTTTCCCGTTTTCAGCCGTTCCTCTGTTTTTTTGGCAATCCGATCGTGGCATTCCTGGCACATATATGTATGGATCGGGCGGTTTCGAAGCCGTTTCGCGATCAGGGTATCATCATCAATTGTTTCAATTTTATCGCAAATAGAACATTTGACCCTCATCATATCACCTCTTTCACTAACATGTATTATAGCACGGATCAGAAGCTGTCCAAAATAAGAAAAAGCTAAAGCGCAAGGCTATAGCTTAGTCATTGTTGTTCTTTTTCATATGATGATCAGATTGATCGTTTTGCTCCTTCTCCATTTCCTGCTGCTGTTTTCTATTTAATTGGTCATTTTGCTGCTTTGTTTGCGGTTCGTCTTCATTGTCAATCACATCGTTAGGCACTTCGGGAAGCACTCGGCCGACAATTGCAGCTAATTCATCCAGTATGCCTGTTACCGGATGGCCTTCGCTGATTTCTCTGCTCATTTCACGAAGGCGGCTGACCGTATCGGGATCAGCAATGACCACTGCGTTTGCGCCATATCGATCATTCTTTAGCGCCTGAGCTACAGAATATTTAATGGTTTCCACTTTGCTTCTGTCCAAAGTATCATCGACATCAATCCCAACAACAGCATAGCCTCCCAGCACAACGGCTGTTGCATCCTTGACGTCGGGGTTTTTTTCAGCAACGCTGACAAGATGCTTGGCAATATCGGTTCTTGTTCCATTGTCTTTTGTTTCTTGAGTTGTGTCCTTTACGTGAATCGGTTTAGTCTCCTGCTGTCTTGTTGATTCTTTTTCAACATTCTGACCCTGTTTTCCTTGTTGATAGGCACAAGCGGACAGGATAAGTGTCAGCTGTATGATAATGAAAAGAATTCGCACTTGCGGGTTCCCTCCTTAAAATGCTTTCATTAATTTTATTGTTGAATTAACCTTCTATCTTTATGCACAAAAACATATATTTTAGCAGGCATTCACCTTTTTCATCAAAAGAGAAGCAGGAAGAACTTTGACCCTTATATCAGGAGGCTGAGACTTGAGTAAAATTTATGTGTTAGATACGAATGTGTTATTACAGGATCCTAACGCGATATTTTCTTTTGAAGAAAATGAGGTTGTCATCCCTGCTGTCGTTTTAGAAGAGGTTGATTCAAAAAAACGGTATATGGACGAAGTTGGGAGGAATGCAAGGCACGTATCTAAGCTAATCGATGCGCTAAGACAAAAGGGCAGGCTGCATGAGCATGTACCGCTTGACACCGGCGGCACACTGAGAATTGAACTGAATCATCGTTCGTTTCACCAGCTGCAAGAGATCTTTATTGAAAAGACGAACGATAATCGCATATTAGCCGTTGCGAAAAACTTAAGCCTCGAGGAAGAAACCAAGGAAAATGGCAGGCCGGTTATCCTCGTCAGTAAGGATGTACTGGTCAGGGTTAAAGCCGACGCAATCGGACTGCTTGCTGAAGATTTCTTGAATGACCGGGTTGTGGACAATGATGAAATGTACAGCGGCTATAAAGATTTATATATCAGCCAGCAGCTGTTCAGCTCTTTTTACGGAAAAAATCAAATTTCAGTAAACGATGTGAAACAGCATGCGTTTTATCCGAATCAGTTTGCTTTAATGAAGGATGAGCTAGGAGGATCCTCCTCGGCAGTCGGAATTGCAGATAAAACCGGAACGGTATTAAAAAGACTCGTATTTGATGATGAACATATATGGGGAATCAGGCCGAAAAATGTACAGCAGACAATGGCATTAGAGCTTTTGCTGCGGGAAGATATTCCGCTTGTCACCCTGATCGGCAAAGCGGGAACCGGCAAAACGCTCTTAGCTTTGGCGGCAGGGCTATTACAGACAGAAGACTTGGGAATATACAAAAAGCTGGTCGTCGCAAGGCCGATTGTTCCTGTTGGCAAGGACATCGGGTATTTGCCAGGCGAAAAAGAGGAAAAGCTAAAGCCTTGGATGCAGCCGATTTTTGACAACTTAGAGTTTCTGTTTAATGCGAAAAAACCAGGGGAGCTTGATGCTATTTTGGCGGGAATTGGCTCAATTCAGGTAGAGGCGCTGACTTATATCAGAGGGAGAAGCATTCCAGATCAATTTATTATCATTGATGAAGCGCAAAATTTGACCAGGCATGAGGTGAAAACGTTGCTGACGAGAGTCGGTGAAGGCAGTAAAATTGTCTTAATGGGTGACCCTGAACAAATTGATCACCCATATTTAGACAGTCTGAACAATGGTTTGGCCTATGTGGTTGAGCGGTTTAAAGGACAACCCATCTCAGGCAGCGTGAAGCTGTTAAAAGGTGAGAGATCAGGTCTCGCCCAGCTCGCAGCTGATTTGCTGTAACATTAAATGATTTCGATCTCTTTTACATCGGTAATCGGCTGTTTGTGATGAACCGGGTCTTCAAAGTAAATATGCACGGGGCCGCCTTCTTGAATCGGCTTGCCTGCCTCACTGAAATGGACAATACTGTTCAGAGCGGTTTCCAGAGAAACGGCGGCCTTTCCCGAACTTGTGACAAATACACATTGTGTCGCAGAGCTGTTCGGCTCAGCATTTTTCAGGACAGTCCCAAGTCTCATTGCGAAACTGCCGTTCATCAGTTTTTGCTTCTCATATTGCTTTTCCGTCTTTAATGTAGGCGGCGCGATTCGCCCCTCTCTGATGACGCGTTCCGGATCAAGGTCTGATTCATCCCCGGCTGATTGTAAATATGTGTCTTGACTGTCCCCTTTGCGGTCAAACGAAAATTTGCGATCATCAAAAATCCATACGCTTGGATCAATGGTAATTGGATATGTAACATTGCCTTTTACTTGGATAACGCTCATGATATGACCCCCTTCTCTCAAAATTATAAAAGTTTTCGCATGAATTGTCACTTTGTGTACAAATTATGTGTATTGAAATGCTGAGGGAACGAGGGTGTTTGCATGGTATGCCGGCATAATGATGAGCTTGAAGCCTTAGTGAAAAAGGCGAAAAAAGTAACGGACAAGGGGGAGGTAGCCAGCTATATTCCCGCCTTGGCAAAAGCTGATAAACACGACCTGTCAGTGGCGATTTATTATTCCAATAATGTTTGTCTGTCAGCAGGTGACGTAGAAAAAACATTTACGCTTCAAAGTATATCGAAAGTCCTTTCCCTTGCTTTGGTATTAATGGAATACGGCAAAGATAAGGTCTTCAGTTATGTTGGACAGGAGCCGACCGGTGATCCGTTTAATTCAATTATAAAGCTCGAAACGGTGAATCCGAGCAAGCCGTTAAACCCTATGATTAATGCAGGGGCATTGGTAGTGACAAGTCTGATAAGAGGAAGAACGGTGAAAGAGAGACTTGATTATTTGCTTTCTTTTATCAGAAGGCTGACAAACAACCAAGAGATTACATACTGCCGGGAAGTGGCTGAATCTGAATACAGCACTTCAATGATTAATCGGGCGATGTGTTATTATATGAAGCAGTACGGCATTTTTGAAGATGATGTAGAGGCAGTAATGGATTTATACACGAAGCAATGCGCGATTGAGATGAACAGCTTGGATTTAGCGAAAATCGGATCTGTATTTGCATTGAACGGGAGACATCCAGAGACTGGGGAGCAAGTCATCTCAAAAGATGTCGCTAGAATTTGCAAAACATTTATGGTGACGTGCGGAATGTATAATGCAAGCGGGGAATTCGCAATTAAGGTCGGAATTCCTGCGAAAAGCGGCGTATCCGGCGGGATTATGGGCATTTCGCCTTACGATTTCGGGATCGGCATATTCGGCCCCGCATTAGACGAAAAAGGGAACAGCATTGCAGGTGTAAAGCTTTTGGAAATAATGTCTGAGATGTACAGGCTGAGTATTTTTTAATTTATGTCATATGCTTAAATCCTCTTGCATTTTCTGTTGATACCCTTTATGATAAATAGAAGAATTAGGTACTCGCCTGGGGAACGGAGGGATACTTTTGGCTTCAGAGATGATAGTTGACCATCGGCAAAAAGCTTTTGAACTCTTAAAAGTTGACGCTGAGAAGATTTTGAAGCTGATCCGAGTACAAATGGATAACTTAACGATGCCTCAATGTCCTCTATATGAAGAGGTTTTAGATACTCAAATGTTCGGGCTTTCGAGGGAAATCGATTTTGCTGTCCGCCTGGGATTGGTTGATGAAAAAGACGGTAAAGACCTTTTATACACATTGGAACGCGAATTGTCTGCTTTACATGACGCGTTTACAGCTAAATAAATGATAAAACTCAAACTTATTAACAGTTTGGGTTTTTTTATAACCGCTATTTTTCTCTCATCTCATAAAAGACGGTCTTTTTTTACACATTCCTTCCGAATCGTATAGAGATTCTTCGTCTCGTTTGATAAATTGTAGTAAAATAAAAAAGATAAATACATAAAAACCATAGATAATGGAAGTTAGAAGCAGGGAAGAGGATGTTATGTTAAAAAAAATGCTAAAATCTTATGATTACTCACTGATATTCGCAATCGTTTTATTATGCGGATTCGGTTTAGTGATGGTATACAGCTCAAGCATGATTACGGCTGTCTCCCGGTATGGAGTAAGCAGTAATTTTTTCTTCATGCGGCAGCTGTTTGCTTTAATTGCGGGTGGCGCTCTATTTATTCTCATGGCGTTGTTTCCTTATAAAGTACTGGCCCATCAAAAGTTTCAGAAGGGGATACTGCTTGTATCTATTCTTGCGCTTATCTCACTGTTTGTTTTCGGGCATGTTGCCGGAAACGCGCAGAGCTGGTTTAAAATCGGCGGAATGAGTATTCAGCCGGGGGAGTTTGTGAAACTGGTCGTGATTTTATACCTTGCAGCCGTATATGCAAAAAAACAAAGTTATATCGACCATCTGTTAACGGGAGTAGCCCCTCCGGTAGTCATGACGCTTGTGATTTGCGGGTTAATTGCCATGCAGCCTGATTTCGGTACAGCCATGATTATAGGGTTAATTGCGACGTGCATGATCTTGTGCTCCGGTTTCAGCGGAAAGACGCTGGTGAGGCTGCTTTTGCTCGGCGGAATTGTTTTCATTTTAGTCAGCCCGATTCTCTATTTAAATCAGGATCAAATTTTAACTAAAGGCCGTTTGGCGCGTTTTGAGAGTCTTGAAGACCCATTTAAGTATGCAAATTCATCAGGTTTGCAAGTGATCAATTCTTATTATGCGATCAGCTCAGGCGGCATTTTCGGCCTGGGGCTCGGTGAAAGTATCCAAAAATACGGATATCTGCCTGAATCACACACTGACTTTATTATGGCTGTTATTGCTGAAGAGCTCGGCATTTTTGGGGTATTGTTTGTGATTTTCTTATTGGGTTTTGTCGTCATAAAAGGTTTTTATATTGCCAGAAAATGTGAGGACCCGTTTGGAAGTCTTCTGGCGATCGGCATTTCAAGCATGATTGCCATCCAGTCGTTTATTAACCTTGGCGGTGTCAGCGGATTAATTCCGATTACAGGGGTTACGCTGCCATTTATCAGTTACGGGGGCTCTTCTTTAGTGCTGCTGCTGGGGAGTATGGGGATATTAGCGAATATCAGCATGTTTGTGAAATATTCAGAGAATAAGAAAAAGAAAGAGCCCTTGGCTCCGAAGGGAATGAAAAAGAAACAGCTCAAAAAAACTGTTTATCAGTAAAAAACAAGTGTGTACAGGGGAAGGATATTCCGCTATGATAGATTATATTCCATTCGGGTAAGGGGGAGAAAAGTTTGTCTCAGCAATCGATACAAAAAGTATTAGTAGCAAACAGGGGAGAAATTGCAATCCGAATATTCCGGGCGTGTACCGAGTTGAATATTCGTACAGTTGCGGTCTATTCAAAAGAAGATTCCGGTTCCTACCATCGGTACAAAGCGGATGAAGCATACTTGGTCGGTGAAGGGAAAAAACCGATTGATGCTTATCTGGATATTGAAGGTATCATTGATATTGCGAAAAGAAACAAAGTCGATGCAATTCATCCGGGATACGGTTTCTTATCTGAAAATATACATTTTGCGAGACGATGTGAAGAAGAAGGCATCGTATTCATTGGTCCAAAATCCGAGCATCTCGATATGTTTGGTGACAAGGTAAAAGCGCGTGAGCAGGCAGAAAAAGCGGGAATCCCCGTGATTCCGGGAAGCGACGGTCCTGCCGAAACGCTTGAAGCCGTCGAACAATTTGGACAAGCTAACGGTTATCCGATCATCATTAAAGCCTCGCTTGGCGGCGGCGGCCGCGGTATGCGGATTGTCAGATCTGAAAGTGAAGTCAAAGAAGCATATGAGCGTGCTAAATCAGAGGCGAAAGCAGCCTTTGGCAATGATGAAGTTTATGTAGAAAAATTAATTGAGAATCCGAAACATATTGAGGTTCAGGTCATTGGAGACAAGCAGGGAAATGTCGTCCATCTTTTTGAGAGGGATTGTTCGGTTCAAAGACGCCATCAAAAGGTCATTGAAGTGGCGCCGAGTGTCTCGCTGTCACCTGAATTAAGGGATCAAATTTGTGAGGCGGCAGTTGCGCTTGCTAAAAATGTAAACTATATAAATGCGGGGACGGTCGAATTCCTTGTTGCAAACAACGAGTTCTACTTTATTGAAGTAAATCCTCGCGTACAAGTTGAACACACGATAACAGAAATGATTACTGGTGTCGATATTGTTCAAACTCAGATCCTTGTTGCCCAAGGGCACAGCCTTCACAGCAAAAAAGTAAATATTCCTGAGCAAAAGGACATTTTTACAATCGGTTATGCCATTCAGTCACGGGTTACGACTGAGGATCCGCAAAATGATTTCATGCCTGATACAGGAAAAATCATGGCTTACCGCTCAGGCGGCGGTTTTGGTGTCCGTCTTGATACCGGAAACAGCTTCCAGGGCGCCGTGATCACACCATACTATGATTCACTTCTCGTTAAGCTTTCAACTTGGGCTTTAACGTTTGAACAGGCAGCTGCCAAAATGGTGCGAAACCTTCAGGAGTTTAGAATCAGAGGCATAAAAACGAACATTCCGTTCCTTGAGAACGTTGCAAAACATGAGAAGTTCCTGACAGGGCAATATGATACGTCTTTCATTGATACAACGCCTGAATTATTTAAATTCCCTAAACAAAAAGACCGCGGAACGAAAATGCTCACTTACATCGGCAATGTGACAGTGAACGGCTTCCCTGGAATCGGGAAAAAAGAAAAACCGGCGTTTGACAAACCGTTAAGCGTAAAGGTAGACGTTGATCAGCAGCCTGCCAGAGGAACAAAGCAAATTCTTGATGAAAAAGGTGCAGAAGGGCTTGCAAATTGGGTTAAGGAGCAGAAATCTGTCCTTTTAACTGATACGACATTCAGAGATGCCCACCAATCGTTATTGGCAACTAGAATCAGATCGCATGATTTGAAAAAAATCGCAAATCCGACGGCTGCGTTATGGCCTGAACTATTCAGTATGGAAATGTGGGGAGGCGCGACCTTCGATGTAGCCTACCGATTCCTGAAAGAAGATCCGTGGAAGCGTTTGGAAGATCTTCGCAAAGAAGTGCCGAATACCTTATTCCAGATGCTGCTTCGCTCATCAAATGCGGTCGGCTATACGAATTATCCGGACAATGTGATTAAAGAATTTGTGAAGCAATCAGCTCAATCCGGTATTGATGTGTTTCGTATTTTCGACAGCTTAAACTGGGTAAAAGGGATGACGTTAGCCATTGATGCTGTTAGGGATACCGGCAAAGTGGCAGAAGCTGCGATTTGTTATACGGGAGATATCCTTGACAAGAACCGGACGAAGTACGACCTTGCATATTATACATCGATGGCGAAGGAGCTTGAGGCGGCCGGAGCCCATATTCTCGGGATTAAAGATATGGCAGGGCTGTTAAAACCGCAGGCTGCATATGAACTCGTTTCTGCGTTGAAAGAAACGATCGACATTCCGGTTCACCTTCATACGCATGATACGAGCGGAAACGGTATTTATATGTATGCGAAAGCTGTTGAAGCCGGCGTTGATATCATAGACGTGGCGGTCAGCTCAATGGCGGGATTAACGTCACAGCCTAGCGCGAGCGGATTTTATCATGCGATGGAAGGCAACGACCGCCGTCCGGAAATGAATGTCCAAGGCGTTGAATTGCTGTCCCAATATTGGGAGTCGGTGCGTAAATATTATAGTGAATTTGAAAGCGGAATGAAGTCTCCGCATACTGAAATTTATGAACACGAAATGCCAGGGGGCCAATACAGCAACCTGCAGCAGCAGGCCAAGGGAGTAGGCCTTGGCGACCGATGGAACGAAGTCAAGGAAATGTACAGACGCGTGAACGATATGTTCGGTGACATCGTCAAGGTAACGCCTTCCTCAAAAGTTGTCGGAGATATGGCACTTTACATGGTGCAAAACAATCTGACTGAAAAAGACGTTTACGAAAAAGGTGAATCTTTAGATTTCCCTGATTCTGTCGTGGAGCTTTTCAAAGGAAATATCGGCCAGCCTCATGGCGGATTCCCGGAAAAACTGCAAAAGCTGATCTTAAAAGGACAGGAGCCGATTACAGTCAGACCGGGCGAACTGCTTGAGCCGGTGTCATTTGAAGCGATCAAACAGGAATTTAAAGAGCAGCATAACTTGGAAATTTCAGATCAGGATGCTGTGGCATATGCCCTTTATCCTAAAGTCTTCACTGATTATGTGAAAACGACAGAAAGCTATGGAGACATCTCGGTATTAGATACACCGACATTCTTCTACGGTATGACATTAGGTGAAGAGATAGAAGTTGAAATTGAGCGCGGCAAAACGCTGATCGTTAAGCTGATTTCAATCGGTGAGCCTCAGCCTGATGCCACCCGCGTCGTTTATTTCGAACTCAACGGGCAGCCGCGTGAAGTAGTCATTAAAGATGAAAGCATTAAGTCTTCCGTTCAGGAAAGGCTGAAAGCAGACCGGACAAATCCAAGCCACATCGCAGCTTCTATGCCTGGAACAGTTATTAAGGTATTGGCTGAAGCAGGCACAAAAGTCAATAAAGGTGATCATTTGATGATTAATGAAGCGATGAAAATGGAAACAACGGTTCAGGCGCCTTTCTCAGGAACAATCATGCAGGTTCATGTGAAAAATGGTGAGCCGATCCAAACGGGAGATCTGCTTCTCGAAATTGAAAAAGCATAAAAAAAACAAGAGTGTATATCAATGATATACACTCTTGTTTTTTTATAGAAAATGTGGAGTGAAACAGATGGTTAGAAGAGATATAAGGGGACTTCAGAGATTATAGAGTACTGTCACAAGCCCAAAATAAAAAGAGGTATACCACCAATTTTTTAGATGCTTTGTAGTAGTCCATGCATATTTCTTTAAGCACTATCTGATTTTCCAATGGCCAAAAGGCTTTAATACTTATGTTCGCGGACTATAGATCCATATGAAATTTCTATAATCACGATGAGAAAGGGGACAGACCGAAGTGAGCCGCTCACTGATCATCAAGTTCAGCGAAGGCTGGCCATTGAAACAATAAAGCGCCAAAACAAGACATGAAAAAAGACCAAAGCCTCCTAAGGCTTTGGTCTTGAGTCCTTATGATTGCCTGGATTCATAACGGAAACGAGCAATCAATAATAAGAAGTAGCATAGAACGCCAAACAGACAGGCAATAAAGAACGAGTGGGCAAGTGCAAAACCCAGAGCGAGTTCAGTGTATACGATCATAATACCGGACAGTGCCTGTAATGTAATAAAAATAAGACATGAGATCCAACCCCAAAAGATTTGTTTTTGATCTTTATAGGAAGTAATAGCATGAACAGCGGCAACAATAATCCATACAAATAACAGTAAGGCTGCTGCTCTGTGGCCCATTTGCACCCATTCATGGAATTGGGTCGGAAGTCCATTGTTCAGCGGGCTGCACAGCGGCACATCAGGGCATGCCAGGCTTGATTCAGTGTGTCTTACATATGCGCCTGTATACACAACGATATAGGAATATATCAAAATTCCTATCATGTGAAATTGCATCTTTTTGCCGATTTGAAGCGGCTTAACCAGTGTTCTGACTGATTTATCAGCTTCAAATATGAGCAATGTTAAAATAAGCACTGAAGCAAAAGAAATTAATGAGATGCCGAAGTGAAGCGCCATAATCAGCGCGTTCGAACCGAATACGACAGCCAATGCGCCAAGCAATGCCTGAAGAAATAAAAAGATAATTGACATGATCGCGAGAAACGTTGTTTCACGAAAAATCGGCGTGATTTTTCTCCATGACCAAAACGCAAGGCTTAGCACAAGGATAATAGAGATTCCGCTTGCGAATCGGTGGCTCCATTCAATAATTGAAGCCGGATTCAGTTCAGGGAAAAAACGGCCGTGACACAGCGGCCACTGTCTGCCGCATCCTTGGCCGGAACCTGTTTTTGTAACGAGGGCACCCCCGATTAAAACAATTAGCATGACAAATGTCGTCAGAACACCGAGAGCTTTTAATGCTTTATTCATACAATATTCACCTTCTCAACATACTGCTGCAATTTTATATACGTTCCAAGTGTAAGCGAATATGTGTTTTGTGGCAATTCCCAGAGCCTTTTGTTCACAAAAATATAATAGAATGACGGCTTCTGGAAAATGTACACTTGATTATTCATGCCGGGTCTGATAGAAATAAGGTAAACGCAATGCCGATTTGGAGATTGCCTTCATCTTTGGTAAAATTCATAAAAAGTTCACAAATAAATTCCTGTTTGTCGTTTAATATTTAATAGGATGTTTTTTTACAAGATGTTATCTTGTATGATAGAGTTGCAGGTTATTTTATTCTCCTGCGTTAGGTTTGTAAGGGAGGTTTACGTTATGGCTAACTCCAGAATCTTAAATGATACAGCTATAGACGGACAAATTGAAGAAACAACGGCATGGAAAGATTTTCTGTCCCTTATTAAAATAGGGATCGTCAATTCTAACCTCATCACGACTTTCACTGGAATGTGGCTTGCACTGCATATTTCCGGTTTGAGTTTTTTAGGCAATATAAACACCGTTCTTCTTACGTTAATCGGGTCTTCACTGATTATTGCGGGCTCCTGCGCGATCAATAACTGGTATGACCGGGACATTGACCATCTTATGGAGCGTACGAAAGTAAGACCGACGGTTACGGGTAAAATTCAGCCGAGTCAGGCGTTATGGTCTGGAATTTTGCTGGTTGCTTTAGGATTGATCATGCTGCTGATGACAACTGTCATGGCTGCTGTTATCGGTTTTATCGGAGTCTTTACGTATGTTGTATTGTACACAATGTGGACGAAACGCCGCTATACGATTAACACAGTAGTAGGAAGCGTTTCCGGTGCAGTGCCGCCGCTTATTGGATGGACGGCAGTGGAAGGGAATATCGGTGTCGTAGCATGGGTGTTATTCATGATTTTATTTATTTGGCAGATTCCTCACTTCTTAGCATTGGCTATCAAGAAAACTGAGGATTACAGAGCTGCAAATATTCCGATGCTTCCTGTCGTATACGGTTTTGAAGTGACAAAAAGACAAATTATTGTGTGGGTTGCGTGCCTGATGCCGCTTCCGTTTTTCCTTGGTAGCCTGGGTCTTCCGATTGTCATTCTCGGCTTGCTGTTAAATATCGGCTGGCTGATTCTTGGCTTAATGGGATTCCGCTCCAAGAATATCATGAAGTGGGCAACGCAGATGTTCGTTTACTCGCTTAACTACATGACAATCTATTTCGTTGCCATGGTTGTCTTGACGCTTTTCTAAAAAATAGATATGATGCTTGTTTTATCGCTTCAAAATAAACGATGACAACTAGTAAATGCCGCCTTGACCTCTTGTTTAATCAGGCGGCTTTACTTTTATACATAGATGGCATTTTGAGTAAAAAAACTCATAATTTAAGAGAAGAGGAAATGTAAGTGCTTTATTGGTGATAGGTTGGATTGCGGTAGATTTCGATCTGCTTTCCGCCTTTGTATTGACCAGAAAAGGGGTTGGGTGAAATGGTAAAGCATTGGCGTCTTATTTTATTATTAGCCTTAGTGCCGCTTCTATTAAGCGGATGTGGAAAACCTTTTTTATCCACGCTCAAGCCTGCTGGCGAGGTGGCTGATAAACAGTATGACCTGACAGTGCTCAGCACATTGATTATGGTTGTTGTTGTTGCAGTAGTATCTGTTATCTTCTTTTATGTGATTGTGAGATTCAGAAGATCACGGGTCGGTGAGAACACGATACCGAAACAGGTAGAGGGGAATAAATTTTTAGAAATCACATGGACCGTGATCCCGATTTTGCTGCTCATTATTCTTGTGATTCCTGTTGTATTATATACGCTGGAGCTAGCGGACACATCACCAATGGATAAAAAAGGCCGCAAAGCTGAGGATGCTCTTGTAGTCAATGTTAGGGCAAATTTATACTGGTGGGAGTTTGAGTACCCTGATTACGGCATTATCACAAGCCAGGAGCTGATTGTACCGACAGATCAGCGTGTATATTTTAATTTAAAAGCCTCTGATGTAAAACATTCCTTCTGGATTCCTTCAGTTGGAGGAAAACTTGATACGAATACGGATAATGAAAATAAGTTCTTCCTGACATTTGATTCAAAACGAAGCAAAGAGGCAGGAGATATGTTTTTTGGGAAGTGTGCAGAGCTTTGCGGCCCTTCACATGCGCTGATGGATTTTAAGGTGAAGACGATGTCTGCAAAAGAATTTCAGGGCTGGACAAAAGAAATGAAGAACTATAAGTCTACAGCAGAGAGCGATTTGGCTAAGCAGGGTGAAGAACTGTTTAAAGAGAAAAACTGCCTGAGCTGCCATGCGGTAGAGCCGAATGATAAGCGTGCAGAAGCCGCTAGAACGGCACCTAACTTGGCGACCTTCGGTGAAAGGACAAAAGTGGCAGGGGTGAAAGAGGCCAACAAAGAAAATGTGAAGGCTTGGCTGAAGGACCCTGACAGTATAAAGCCGGGGAACAAAATGACAGGCACATATCCAAAGCTCTCAGACAGCGAAACAGATGCGCTTTATGAATACTTAAAAGGCTTAAAAGCGGAAAGCAAGTAGGGAAGAAAGGGAGATATTGGGGGAGGTCACATATGTTGAATGCGCTTACAGAAAAGCGGACGCGCGGATCTATGCTTTGGGATTATTTGACGACGGTGGACCATAAAAAAATCGCGATTCTTTATTTAGTGGCAGGGGGATTCTTCTTTCTTGTCGGGGGAATTGAAGCGATGTTTATCAGAATTCAGCTTGCAAAGCCGGAAAATGCGTTTCTCAGTGCTCAAGCGTACAATGAAGTAATGACTATGCACGGAACGACGATGATCTTTCTGGCTGCGATGCCGCTCTTATTTGCCTTGATGAATGCGGTTGTGCCTTTGCAGATCGGGGCTCGGGACGTTTCGTTTCCATTTTTAAACGCGCTTGGTTTTTGGCTCTTCTTTTTCGGGGGCATTTTCTTAAATCTAAGCTGGTTTTTGGGCGGAGCGCCAGATGCGGGCTGGACATCATATGCCTCACTTTCGCTTCATTCTAAAGGGCACGGCATAGACTTTTTCGTCCTCGGACTCCAAATATCGGGGCTCGGGACGCTGATAGCCGGGATTAACTTTTTGGCCACGATTATCAACATGAGGGCTCCGGGCATGACGTATATGAGGCTGCCTTTGTTTACATGGACGACATTTGTGGCCTCGGCATTGATTTTGTTCGCGTTTCCGCCGCTTACGGTTGGATTGGCTCTCATGATGCTGGATCGGCTGTTCGGAACCAATTTCTTTAATCCGGAGCTTGGCGGAAATACGGTCATTTGGGAACATTTATTTTGGATTTTTGGCCACCCGGAGGTTTATATCCTAATTTTGCCTGCATTCGGTATTTTTTCTGAGGTCATCCCTGTGTTCGCCAGAAAGCGTTTGTTTGGCTATTCTTCAATGGTTTTTGCAATCGTGCTCATCGGCTTTCTGGGCTTTATGGTTTGGGTGCACCACATGTTCACGACTGGTCTCGGCCCAATTGCAAATGCGATTTTTGCGGTTGCAACAATGGCTATCGCGATTCCGACCGGGATTAAGATTTTTAACTGGCTGTTGACGATTTGGGGAGGAAATGTGAAGTATACAACCGCTATGCTGTATGCTGTCTCATTTATTCCATCCTTTGTGCTCGGCGGTGTGACGGGAGTCATGCTGGCAGCTGCTGCGGCTGATTATCAGTTTCATGATACGTATTTTGTGGTTGCGCACTTCCACTACGTCATTATTGGCGGCGTTGTATTCGGCCTTTTAGCCGGTGTTCATTTCTGGTGGCCGAAAATGTTCGGTAAAATTCTGCATGAAACGATGGGGAAAATTTCATTTGTATTGTTTTTTATCGGCTTTCACCTCACGTTTTTCATTCAGCATTTTGTCGGCTTAATGGGGATGCCGCGCCGGGTTTATACGTTTTTGCCAGGACAGGGTCTGGAAACCGGCAACTTGATCAGTACAATCGGGGCGTTTTTTATGGCGGCAGCTGTTATTCTTCTGCTGGTCAATGTCATATGGACATCGGTAAAAGGTGAATATGTAGGTGCTGATCCATGGCATGACGGACGTACGCTGGAATGGACCGTTTCTTCACCGCCGCCGGAGTATAACTTTAAACAGCTTCCTTTTGTCAGAGGACTTGATCCGCTTTGGATCGAGAAGCAGGCAGGGCACAAATCAATGACGCCGGCGGAACCGGTTGATGATATTCATATGCCAAACGGCTCAATCCTGCCGCTCATCATTTCCTTCGGCCTTTTTGTCGCAGCGTTCGGGCTGCTGTACAGAAGTGATTACGCTTGGGGCCTGCCGGTGATCTTTATCGGGCTCGGCATCACATTTATTACGATGCTGCTTCGTTCAGTAATTGATGATCACGGCTATCATATTCATAAAGAGGAACTGCCGAACGATGATAAAGGGGTGAAGGCATAATGCAAGTTCAAGAAAAATTCACCGCAGAAACCTTTCCAGCTTCTCCTGAAAAAGTAACCCTGGAAGGGAAAAATAAATTTTTAGGCTTTTGGCTTTTTCTTGGCGGAGAGACTGTTCTGTTTGCGTCTCTCTTCGCCACGTTTCTTGCGCTTCGGAATTCAAATGCCGGTGATCCGCCTACGACGGAAATGTTCGATGTGACACTTGTATTCATTGCCACAATGCTTCTATTAACGAGCAGTTTAACGAGTGTGTACGCGATGTACCACATGAAGAACTTTTCCTTCGGCAAGATGCAGCTTTGGCTGGGAATTACGATTTTATTGGGGGCGGGCTTTTTAGGACTGGAAATCTATGAGTTCAAGCATTACACCCATGAATTTGGCTTTACCATCACAAGCTCTGCCCTTGGTTCTGCGTTTTACACGCTTGTCGGTACGCACGGCGCCCACGTGGCATTTGGGCTTATGTGGATCAGCACGCTTATGATCCGCAATGCCAAGAGAGGGCTGAATCTGTATACGGCGCCTAAGTTTTACGTTGCCAGCCTTTATTGGCACTTTATTGATGTCGTGTGGGTCTTCATCTTTACCGTTGTATATTTAATGGGGATGGTGGGATAAACATGGTCGATAAAAAATGCAGAGGGCATATTAATAGCGACCTTGAATTTAAGAAAAAAAAGCATGCCCGGGAGATGAAATATCAAGTCCTGTCTTTTGGTTTAATGATCGGTCTTACGATTGTTGCATTTCTGACTGTGGCCACGGACGGTGTCGGCAGCTGGTTTACGATTCCTTTCATTATTTTGCTAGCTGCAATTCAAGTCATCTTTCAGCTGTATTATTTCATGCATATGAATCAGAAAGGGCATGAGGCGCCGGCACTGTTTTTGTATTCAGGGGTGTTTGTCGCGTTTATCACTGTGCTTGCGTTTGTGACAATTATATGGTGGTAATTTGAAACAGCCGCCGGAGGTGAAGAAATGAATCAGTTGGAGATATTCGGGTTTCGCGCGATGTGGAGCCCTTATCTTTTTTGTATCCTGTTAGGCATTACGGCGCTTTATCTCTATTTTTATAGGCGAATGTCTTCAAAGCCAAATCGAATAACTGGTAAAGAGATGGTGTGCTTTCTGTCGGCGATGCTGTTTTTATATGCAGCCGAGGGAAGCCCGGTTGATCTGCTCGGACATATTATGTTCAGCGCACATATGGTGCAGATGGCCGTCCTGTATTTGGTTGTCCCGCCGCTTTTGATCGCGGGGATTCCTGCATGGCTCTGGGAAAAAATCATTTTCAGGCCTTCAATCAAACCGGTTTTTTCCTTTTTTACGACGCCTTTAATTGCTTTGCTTTTGTTTAACGGCATTTTTTCTTTATATCATGTACCGCTTATATTTGATACTGTCAAAACAGATCCGTTTTACCATACATTAATCACTTGGCTTATCTTTGTGCTTGCGTTCTTCATGTGGTGGCCGCTTGTTCATAAGGTTGAGCGTCTACGGCAGCTCAGCGGCTTGATGAAGCTGGGTTATATTATGGCGGACGGTATGCTGCTCACACCTGCTTGCGCCTTGATCATGTTCAGCGGTGCACCGTTATACGCCACCTATACAGATCCGGCTTTATGGGCTGAGGCAATGAGGCTTTGCGTGCCAGCGGATATGATGGGGCAGGTCCCATTAACAGGGCCAGAGATGTTGAATACACTGCCTTTGTTAGAGGATCAGCAGCTCGGAGCAGTCATGATGAAAATCATTCAGGAAATTGTGTACGGTACTTTTTTGGCTGTTATTTTTTTCCAATGGGTGAAGAAAGAAAGGGAAAAGGACGGGCAGGAGGAGCCGCCGTATATTCAGCAGACGATATCATAAAAGGTACAGCGAAATATGCTGTACCTTTTCGTTACATTTGAACTGTTTTTAACATGTTGGCTATGTCCTGAATCAGTGCCTTGCTTTTTGTCACAACCTGTACAGGAAACTCTTCCGTTTCTCCATATTCTACTCCATGAGGGTAGTAATGCTTTCCTAGGAGAGGGGACATTAATTGAATCACGGCGCGCCCGCTTCCGACATCGCCTTCTGCCGCAATACCTTGTATCCGCAGGTAAAACGTACCCTCAATCGTCGAAAACTTCTTGTCATAGGTGACTCTCTCGTAATCCCATTGACCCGCTCTGATAAGACCTTTGCTTTCCATTAAGTCGTCTAGCCAGCTGAGCTCAGCCTTAACCCCTTCAAGTCCGCTTTCAGTAAACTTCAACACTGACCCCTCCTTATAAAAATTACCTTTCCTGACAATCATAGTATGAAAGCGTTAAACTTTCAATGAATCTTCTTCTTTTGAAAGTATGCAAAAATTAAATTTTGACGACAATAGCACTAGACTAAAGGAGGTTAAACGGATGACAAAAATAAAAGATCTGATGACAGCCGACTTGCAATATTGCACGGTATTAGATAATGTATATGAAGCTGCAGTAAAGATGAAGGACGCAAATGTAGGAGCGATTCCGGTAGTTGATGAGGACGGGGAAACATTGGTCGGCATCGTAACCGACCGCGATCTCGTATTAAGGGGAATCGCCATCAAAAAACCGAACTCGCAAAAAATCACTGACGCGATGACTGAAAAACCTGTCAGTGTGGAGGAAGATGCTTCAGTCGATGAGGTTCTTCATTTGATGGCATCGCATCAGCTCAGAAGGATACCAGTTACAAAAAATAAAAAACTGACTGGAATTGTCACGCTTGGTGATCTTTCTTTATCTGAGCAAACGAATGAACGTGCCGGCAGCGCCTTATCGGATATTTCCGAAGGTGATAATAGAGAAGAAGGCTTTTTTCATTAACACATAAATCTTTGACATGTTAAATAGGCTGTATTGTAATGGGATGTAAGCAAAAGATTGTGAATCGCCACGGGGGTGATAGATTGAAAAATATATTGAGAGCAATGGTTATCCTTTTGATTATCTGCGGAACTTATGTTCTGTTTATTCAATATGGATCTGTTCCTGAAAAGAAATCAAATGACAGCGAGCCTCAGGTGTCGAATGAGGAAGCGCAAAGCGGCAAACGAATACATATGCCGACTTCAGGGTTATTGTCCTTCATGGGCAAGCCCGCCGATGAAGTAACGAAAAAGCTTGGGGAACCTGAACGTATTGACCCTTCGGCTTATGATTACGATTGGTGGGTATACAATCAAGGTAAGGATCAATATATCCAAATCGGGGTATTAAACAATAAAGTGGTCACATTATTCGCGGCGGGTAATGATATTAACGCCAAGCCTTTCAAAATTGGAGAATCAACTGGCGAAGTATTCAAGACCACCCAGGTGGCACCATTTGTGAATGTAGAGTATAAAGGAAATTCCTATCGTTTTGAATTTTCTGAAGAAGATATCAATACAAGACCGACTGTAAAGGTAGGAAAGATGTATGTCCAGCTGTATATGGACAAATTTGAGGGGAAGCTATCCAGCATCAGGGCGTTTGATGCGCAGACCTTTGTAAAGCAAAGACCTTATGAGGTAGTGTACCGCGGGGAATTAATTAAACCGAAAGCCGTTTCAGATGAGAAATGGAAAAAGATCCAAACAACGAGCGAAAAGCAAATCCTTGATTTGACGAATGTCATACGCGTTAAACATGGACTTACGAAGCTTGAGTGGGATCAGCCAACGGCGGAAGTGGCATTTGGGCATAGTGAGGATATGAAGGAAAATAATTATTTCTCCCATGTCTCTAAAAAATACGGCTCGCTGAAAGACCGCTTAGAAGAAGGGCATGTTGACTTTCAGCAAGCGGGAGAAAATATCGCATACAATTATGTGGACGGTCCGGCTGCTGTAGAAGGCTGGCTGAATAGCGAAGGTCATCGAAAAGCGCTTCTGAATTCAGATTATACGCATCTTGGTGTCGGCGTAGACCGGAAATATTACACCCAAAATTTTATTAAGCGATGGTAATGAAAGCCGCGGACGAATGGTTCCCGGCTTTTTCTATTTCCATACAAGCTGGTCTGAATGAATGTGCTGATAGCTTACAGATAAGGCCGTTTCCCATCCCTTCAGTCAGGCTTTTTCACCAGTGTATAGGGATATCGCTAAAAATTCATTTGGGAATGAATATAGGCGAACACAATGCCCGACAAAACGATACATTGTAGTAGGTAACGATTTTCGGAGGGGGTGAGGATTGTGGCGAATCAACATGCCAATCATTCAATCAATGACTTTAAACAATTCGTCAAAAAGCATCCCAAGCTGATAAAAGAAGTGCGCAAAGAACAAAGAAGCTGGCAGGACGTATATGAAAATTGGGTCCTCTTCGGGGAGAGCGATCCGATTTGGGATCCGTATCGGGAACCGGAAGAAGCTTCTGAAGCTGTGCCTGAAACACCGCAAAAAAATGATTTTGTCTCGAAAATGGTGACAGCGGTGAAAAAGATGGATGTCAATCAAATGAACGAACAAATCAATAAAATGAGCCAGTCGATCTCATCGTTGCAAAGCCTTCTTAATACATTTTCCGGAAGCGGACAGAAGCATTCTCAGCCAGGCTCTGGACAGCATCCTTTTTCTTTTCGAAAGGATTAAAAAAGGGGAGCTCATATGCGCAAAGAGGTTCAGGAATATATTTTAGCAAACGAAGAACGGAAACGATTCATCAGAGAACAGCCGATATGGTACCGCAGGCTTTCAAGAAAACCGGATGATCTGTCCTCCTTTCAGCTTGAAATGATGAATTTTTATGAAAAAACCATTCCCCATCGGGTGAATCAGTTTACGAACGGGATTCAAATGGCGCAAATGATGATGCAAATGTTTCAAGCGATGCGGACAAAAGATTAAAAGGCCCCGAAAAAGGGTCTTTTTTCATGCGGACATAAGGTTTTGTATACGGCTGCGGTTAAGCATTTTCCAATTGGCTGGTTTCATGGTAAACTAACAACTGGAGGTGCATGTTATGTATGCGACGATGGAATCCGTGCGGCTTCAAAGTGAAGCTCAGCAGCTTGCCGAGATGATTCTGCAGTCGGAGACGGCTGAGAACTACCGCAATTGTTACAAGCGTCTCCAGGAAGATGAAGAGGCAGGTCGGATTATTCGTTCTTTTATCAAAATAAAAGAGCAGTATGAGGATGTACAGCGTTTTGGCAAATATCATCCTGACTATAGAGAAATATCCCGGAAAATGAGGGAGATCAAACGTGAGCTGGACCTGAACGATAAGGTGGCTGACTTCAAGAGAGCTGAAAATGAGCTCCAGTCCATTCTTGATGAGGTCAGCGTTGAGATTGGGACAGCTGTTTCGGAGCATGTGAAAGTTCCGACTGGGAACCCTTATTTTGACGGTTTGTCTTCATGCGGAGGCGGTTGCGGTTCAGGCGGAAGCTGCGGATGTAAAGTGTCCTGACGAGACTGGCCGTCTCGTCTTTTACATATAAGAGAAAACAGGCAGGTGATTGTATTGGAGAATAGGCGCCAGGGCATGGTTGTGTATCTGCACTCCCTAAAGCAGAGCAAAATGCTGAGGAAGTTCGGGAATGTGCACTATGTATCAAAACGATTAAAATATGTCGTACTGTACTGTGATATGAACCAAATTGAAAAAACAATGGACAAGATTGCGTCTTACTCATTTGTGAAAAAAGTGGAGCCTTCTTATAAACCGTTTTTAAAATTGGAATTCGAGTCAAAGCTTGATAAGGCAAAAGAATACGATTATAAAATCGGCATATAGCTATAAAAAAATCCCCGCAGGCATCTGCGGGGTCCTTCTATTCCTTAATATGTTAAGGAGAAGGCAAAGGGAGAGGAGAAACCGGAGGAAGAACTTATGGGGAAACGTAAGTCTTCTCCGCGGTTGGCAACAACATCCTCTAGATGCTGTTGCTTATAGTATGGACAAGGATCATGCTGCCTATACACCTGTTTATCAAGATTAGCGTTCATTGTTTGGAAGAATGCTTTATGTTAAGATAGGATTGATTTTTTTCTATGTACATAGCGGCGTCCGGCCGAATAAAGAAACAAAATAGCTTTTAGAAAAAGTGGTGTGGAACATGAGAGTAATTTCTGGATCAAAAAAAGGCCGTTCACTAAAGGCTGTACCCGGAACATCAACAAGACCGACAACCGACAAAGTGAAGGAATCCATTTTCAATATGATCGGCCCTTATTTTGACGGGGGCAGGGGACTTGACTTATTCGCAGGGAGCGGAGGTCTTGGAATCGAAGCGCTTTCACGCGGGTTTGAGCATTGTATATTCGTTGACCGTGATTTTAAAGCGATTCAAACGGTAAAATCTAATTTAAAAACGCTGGAGCTTACAAAACATGCACAGGTATACCGCAATGATGCGGAACGTGCTTTGCACGCTGCTGCTAAAAGAGAAACCGGCTTTCACGGAATTTTTCTCGATCCGCCGTATAAGGAACAAAAGCTGAAAGCACTTTTAACGATGATTGATGAATATCAAATGCTGGAAGAAGACGGCTTTATCGTCGCTGAGCATGACAGAGAGGTCGAGCTTCCCGAAACCGTAGGAGAACTTGTGATGACAAGAAAAGAAACCTATGGGTTAACAGGTGTGGCGATTTATAAAAAGAGGGGGTAGTGAGGTGGCGAGTATAGCTGTCTGTCCCGGCAGTTTTGATCCTGTGACCTACGGGCATCTGGACATCATCAAACGCGGGGCGCATATTTTTGAACAAGTGTATGTATGTGTGCTGAATAATTCTTCAAAAAAGCCTTTGTTCAGTGTGGAAGAACGGTGTGAGCTTCTGAGAGAAGTCACAAAAGACATTCCGAACATAACAGTTGAAACATCGCAAGGCCTGTTAATTGATTATGCAAAAAGAAAAAATGCGAAAGCGATTTTAAGAGGCTTGAGAGCTGTATCTGATTTTGAATACGAGATGCAGGGGACATCAGTAAACCGGGTGCTTGATGAATCTATTGAGACGTTTTTTATGATGACAAACAATCAATATTCGTTTCTAAGTTCAAGCATCGTAAAAGAAGTGGCAAGATACAACGGCTCGGTATCAGAGTTTGTACCGCCGGAAGTAGAGCTGGCGCTTCAGCAAAAATTCAGACAAGGATGAGGGTTTTGACTCATCCTTTTTTTGTTCCGTTTGTCAGTCTGTAAGAAAAAATGATAATGTACGTAAACAGCGCGCATAGTGTGACAGCAGGTCCGATCTGCACAAGCAGATTCCAGCCGTTTATAAAGGCAGTTGGCATGTCACTGCTGTTAAGAGATTTAAATACATACTGATACGGATCATGCCATGCCGTGTAAAGAGGTTTCCATAAAAACATGACGAAGACAGCGGCATAAACGCCCTGCAGCAAACGTGCGATAAAGAATGGTTTAAATCTAATGTCGGTTTCCGATAAAATACCTGCCACCTGAGCTTGTACGGAAAAGCCGCTAAACCCGAGAATAAAGCTGACGATAATGGATTTTTGCAGAAGAGAAACATCTGTCTCGCTGACAAGCTTGCTGCCTAATGTAATTTCAAACATCCCTGATAAAAGCGGAATGTCCAATTGAGTCGGAAGCTGAAACAAAGTCAGTGCTCCTTTTGTGAAAACAGACAAAACATCAGTCAGCTGGACCACTGACAACAGCCGATTGAAGACAGAAAATAAAATAATAAAGCCGCCTACCATAAGAAGCGTTTGAACAGAAGACGTCACGGCGTCGCCTAAAATTTTACCCAAGGGCCGTTTTTCTGCAAGTCTGGCGGTATGAAGAGCGTGTAAAGCATCTTTGACTGAAGGGAAAGGTATCGTTTTCTTTCTTCTGAGATGCTGCTCTTCCTTGCGGCCATAGGAGCGCATTGTTAAACCGACAGCCAGATTCCCTAAATAGTGTGCAGAAGCTAATAAAATGCCTAGTGATGCGTTTTGAAAGAAACCGACGGCAACAGCGCCGAAAATAAAGAGCGGGTTTGAAGAATTGGTAAACGACGCGAGCCGTTCTGCTTCTACTCTTGAAATCTGATTTTCCTGCCGCAGACGGGCAGTGAGTTTTGCGCCCGCTGGGTTTCCTGATGCCATTCCCATAGCAAGAACGAATCCGCCGACACCCGGCACGCGAAAGATCGGCCGCATAAAAGGCTCAAGCAAAACACCGACAAACCGCACAATGCCAAAGCCGATTAAGAGTTCGGACAGAATAAAAAATGGCAGCAATGACGGAAACACAACCTCCCACCACATAGACAGCCCGGTTTTAGAGGCTTCGAATGAGGCCTGTGGATGTGAGATGACAGTCGCTGTTAAAAAAAGAAAAAACGAGGCAATCAAAAGTGTATTAATCTTCGACAAGTTCATTCTTACCTCCCCGATGCTAAAAATGCCCAATGACATGTATATCATGATAAAATAATGTATGATGTAAAACGGCCAAGCAGTACCTGTCCTCTTGATTCTTTGTACTAATATACGAGCATAGGGGTTCAGTTTAGACCATAGAATTCGGTATACAGGGAATTCAGGCAGGAGGTTAACGCTTTGGCCAAACCTAAAATCGGGTTAGCGTTAGGATCGGGAGGGGCCAGAGGGCTTGCTCATCTCGGTGTGCTTTCCAGTTTACATAAGCACCAAATTGAAGTGGATATGATTGCAGGAAGCAGCATGGGCGCTTTGGTGGGCAGTTTTTACGCCGCCGGACATGACGTGGCAACGATGAAAAAAGTAGCCAAAGCCTTTAAACGAAGGCTTTATGCTGATTATACGGTTCCGAAACTCGGTTTTTTAAAAGGTGACCGCGTCAGACAGCTTGTGCATGCTTATACATTCGGAAAACCGATTGAAGAGCTTCAAATCCCGCTGGGCATTGTTGCGTGTGATCTACAGACGGGAGAAAAGATTGTGTTCCGAAAAGGATCAGTGTCAGATGCAGTGAGGGCCAGCATCAGCATCCCGGGTATCTTTATTCCGCAGCGGCTGGACGGACGCCTTCTTGTAGACGGCGCGGTCGTCGATCGAATTCCGGTTTCTGTTGTGAAAGACATGGGAGCTGATATTATCATCGCTTCGGATGTTTCCAGGGTTCGAAAAACTGAAACAGCAGTGCATATTTTTGATGTGATTATGCAAAGTATGGATATACTGCAAAATGAATTAGTGCGGCATCAAACAATTGCCGCAGATATCATGATTCGCCCTTCCCTTGAAACATACAGCTCAAGCTCGTTTGCCAATATTGAAGAAATGATATCGGCAGGCGAAGAGGCGACAAACCGAATGATCAGCAAGATAAGAAAAGAAATAGAGAATTGGGAGGGCTCATAATTTGCTACGTAAAAAACATTTTAGCTGGATGCTCGTCATCCTCATACTGATCGCCGTTTTATCATTTATAAAACTTCCATACTATATTACAAAACCGGGAGAAGCGACAGAGCTTGCTTCATTGATAAAAGTGGAGGGAGGCTACCCGGAAAAAGGAAGTCTGTCCTTAATGACTGTTAAAGTGGGACCGGCTAATCCATTTACATATGTGTGGGCAAAGATGCACCCTTATTATGAAATTGTTCCTGATGAGAGCATTAAGGAGGAAGGCGAGTCAGATAAGGAGTATATGAAAAGACAGCTCCAAATGATGAAAAGCTCGCAAGAAAATGCGGTTATAGCCGCCTATCAAAAGGCAGGAAAAAAAGTCAGCTATTCCTTTAACGGCATATACGCAAGCTCAGTTGTAGAAAACATGCCGGCAAAAGGGAAAATAGAAGTCGGTGATAAAATCATCAGCGCAGACGGCAAAAACTATCAGTCTGCTGAAAAGCTGATTGATTATATCAGCAGCAAAAAAGCGGGAGATAAAGTCACGTTAAAGATCGAAAGAGAAGAAAAAGAAAAGCGTGTCACCCTTACGTTAAAACAATTTCCTGATGAGCCGGATCGGGCAGGAATCGGAGTTTCGCTTTATACAGACAGAAACGTGAAGGTAGAGCCTGATATTGATTTTGAAATCGAAAATATTGGCGGCCCGTCAGCAGGGTTAATGATGTCCCTTGAAATCTATAATCAGCTGACAAAACCAGACGAAACAAAAGGCTACGATATTGCGGGAACAGGTACCATTGATGTTGATGGAAAAGTAGGCCCGATCGGCGGCATTGATCAAAAAGTCGTCGCCGCAGACAAAGCCGGAAAAGACATTTTCTTCGCGCCAAATCAAAACGGCGCCAGCAATTCCGATTATAAGAACGCAGTAAAAACAGCAAAAGATATTGATTCAAATATGAAGATTGTGCCTGTTGATACCATGCAGGATGCGATTGATTATTTGAATAAGCTGAAAGCGAAAAGCACCTGAGAATCAGGTGCTTTTTCTATACATTTAAAAAATGTTGTTCATCTTCGTCATATCGAATCGGTGCATGTCCGTATTCCTGCAGGTCAAACTCAGTTCTCAGCGGCTCTTCTATCGGCAGGCTGTAAATCCTGCTTGCTTTTACGTCCAGATCGAGAGCTGGATGGGAGAAAGAGGACAGTTTGCTGACAAGCGGAACAGACAGTGCTTTTTTCTTTTCGGATAAATAAGCCTGTCCTTTTTTCGTCATGCCGAGAAGCCTGATATACGGCACCTTATCGTTGTCAAGCAGCTTTTGCATATCCTGTTTTTTTGTTCTGGTTAAAATGTGTGTATTCATCCGCTGGAGCCTTGTCCACGTATAGCGTTTTGTTTTCAGCAGTTCCATAAATTCCTGATAGGAGCTGGATTTTCTGATCGAACGAATAATTCTGTGCTCTAAACCTTCCTCCACCTCGTATACTTGCTGTAATTCCCGTGCCGTTACAGTTGAAAGGCTGTATTTTAAGTAAGAAAAGTAGCTTTCAGGTGTATGCCACAATCCGAAAGATTTGCGGTAAGCTGCTAATTCACGTGCAGATGCAGCAGGGAGAAAACGAAGGCAGGCTTCGAGATTCTGGCCAATCATCGCTTTTCTAATGCTTGTGGCACTTGCTATATGGTTTTCGCCTTCAGGGAGATCGGCATCATGATAGTCCGAAGAGATTCGTGCCGTAGTATAAGGTTTCATAGGATATCCCCCGGTTAGAATCGAGGTCACATACTGGTATCCCAAAATGTTATTTGGTTTTGACAAGTCAAGTGCACTTTCAGTATGCAAAATGGAGCTGAAGGCGATAGCCGCCGCTGCTGGGTAACTGGCCCCCTTTTTAAGTTCTTCTTTAATTCGGTCATTCAATATATGTTTATGCTCATCAATAAGCTGTGCTGTTTCTAAAAAAGGCTTGATATCCCCATTTTCACTCCCGAAAAACAGCGCCTCACATTCAAGTTCGTTCAGGATGGAAACACTGCCGCGTGCAAAAATGTCTGCTTTTTGCACGGCATAAAGATAAGGCAGCTCAATGACAAGATCAACTCCGCTTTGCAGCGCCATTTTTGTTCGGGCCCATTTTGATACAACAGCGGGTTCCCCGCGCTGTAAAAAATGTCCGCTCATGACCGCGACAGCCGTGTCACATCCGGTTTGCAGCTTTGCTGTTTGGGCATGATAAAGGTGACCGTTATGAAAGGGATTATATTCAACCACCAATCCGACAGCTTTCATATTTTTTCCGCCTTTCTTGCTATGTTTAAAAACGTATGGTACATTTGCAAATGAAAACTCTTACGCCTTATTTTTGTTTTAAGTGTATGCATAGCATATTCCGCTGTCAACGATACTTCAATGGCAGCATTATGCTGTAAAGAAAAAATATTGACAAAAACAATCTTAAAAGCTATAATCATGTTTGTTGCTTTCCTGAGGTGATACAAATGAAATGGACGATTTATCAGCTGCATCAAATGCCAAAACAAAGTTTTGAGTTTGATGAAACAGTTGAGTTAAATGAGCTGACAAAGCTGAATTCTGACATTCGCCGCATTTCTCCCGTCCGGGTGAAGGGCAGAGCGGATATCAAATCCAAACAGGTTTCGTTTGATTTTACAATTTCAGGCGAAATGATTTTGCCATGCTCAAGAACACTCGTTGATGTCCCGTATCCATTTGAAATTTCAACAAAAGAACTGTTTATATTTCATCACACGGATGATATAGAAGATGATGACGTTCACATTGTTGAGGACGATACTATCGACTTAACTCCGATCGTGAAAGAAGAAATTCTTTTAGAAATCCCTATGCAAATCTTTTGTGAATCTGAACAAGAAAAAGGAGCTGCTCCTCAAGAAGGAAAGGATTGGCAAGTCATTTCGGAAGAAGACAAGAAGAATCAAGTTGATCCGAGACTTGCAGCCCTCGAAAAGCTCTTAAAACAAGATGATGAATCTTAACTCTTTAAGGAGGTGGGAATAATGGCTGTACCTTTTAGAAGAACTTCTAAAATGAAGAAAAGATTGCGCCGTACACATTTCAAACTTAATGTACCTGGTATGACAGAATGTCCGTCATGCGGAGAGATGAAGTTGTCTCACCGTGTATGCAAAGCATGCGGATCATACAACGGCAAAGACATAAATGTAAAAAGTAACTAATAAGAAAAGCGCGGGGTGAAAGCCCTGCGCTTTTTCTTTTTCTCTTCCTGTCAGCTTGCGGAAAATTTGTGAGTGCAAATAGTCTATCTAATCTATTACCGGCATATGTATGAGATAAATAAGCTGACATGGAGGGAGATTGAATTTGACCATTACAAGACAAGATGCTTGGACTCAGGATGAGGATTTGCTGCTGGCAGAAGTGGTGCTTCGTCATATTCGAGAGGGAGGAACACAGCTTTCAGCCTTTGAGGAGGTTGGAAGGGCGCTGACCAGAACCGCGGCAGCCTGTGGTTTCAGGTGGAACTCGTATGTGAGAAAACAATACCAGTCAGGTATAGAGCTTGCAAAAAAGCAAAGGAAAGAACTGAGAAAGCAAATCGGCGTTCATTCGGTCAATATGCCGAATTCCATGAAGCAGACTGCCTCGGCATCGTCGGAAGGAAAACGAGATTTGTCCATTCAGGATGTCATCCAATTTCTCGAACAATTCAAAGAAGCGCCGTCTGCACAAGAATTTCAGCTTGAAAGGGAAAAATTGAAGGAGCAAATCCAATCGCTGCAAAAAGAGCTTGAGGATTTGCGGAGTGAAAATCAGACATTGCGGAATCAGCTAGAGATGACAGAAGAGGATTACAAGGCACTGATCGATATCATGGATCGGGCCAGAAAAATGGTTGTTTCGAAGGAAGACGGAAGAATGAAAAAAGCGGCTCAAGAAACGTAAAGAAACGCCTGAAATGAACCGGCCCTATAGTAAGAATAGGCCGGTTGTTTTGATTTCTATGCAGACTCTCCTGGTGTCATTTCGTGATCCATATCAGGATGCCAGATGAGCGGGTTTTCCCCTTTGTCCCTCGCCATATCATACTTAACAGTTTTAAAGTTCATTTTGTTCCAAAATTCCGCTGATTTCATTCTCGGATTTGTCCGGATCGGCATTTTGAATGATTTTGCAAATTCAACCAAGGCTCTCCCGTATCCCCTGTTCTGGTAGCCCGGAAGAACCTCAAGCTTCCACAGCTCCAAATAATCCTGGCGGTTGTCAAAATAGGGATTCGATTTGCCGTTAACTTGATACAGACTCATTCGTGCTACAAGTTTATCGCCAAAATAAATCCCGTAAAAAGGCGAGGTGCTGTCATTTTCAATAATATTATCCTGAAGTTCTTCAAGCATTGAAAGCTCCTGAATGCCGTATTCTTTGAATTTCTTGAATTCTTCCAGCGTTTTATAGTTGATAAGCAGACGTTCTACCTTTGTCAAACAAATCTCCCCCTTTGTTGTTTCTACATATATTGTAAACGCTTTATTTAAAAAATCCAAATATTTAAACTTTAATTTTAAGCACATGGGATCTTTGAGAAGTAATTTCTTCTTACTTCTGCTATGATAATACGTAAATGCTAAATTGGGTGTGACATCATGAAAATTGGAATTATCGGCGGAGGCTCCGTCGGTCTTTTATGCGCCTATTATTTGTCACTTTATCACGACGTGACTGTTGTGACGAGGCGGCAAGAACAGGCTGCGGCCATTCAGTCTGAAGGAATCCGGCTTTATAAAGGCGGGGAGGAATTCAGGGCTGATTGCAGTGCGGACACGAGTATCAATTCGGACTTTGACCTGCTTGTCGTGACAGTGAAGCAGCATCAGCTTCAATCTGTTTTTTCGTCGCTTGAACGGATCGGGAAAACGCATATATTATTTTTGCAAAACGGCATGGGGCATATCCACGACCTAAAAGACTGGCACGTTGGCCATTCCATTTATGTTGGAATCGTTGAGCACGGAGCTGTAAGAAAATCGGATACAGCTGTTGATCATACAGGCTTAGGTGCGATAAAATGGAGCGCGTTCGACGATGCTGAACCAGACCGGCTGAACATCTTGTTTCAGCATAACCATTCGGATTTTCCGATTTATTATGAGACGGATTGGTACCGTCTGCTGACGGGCAAGCTGATTGTAAATGCGTGTATTAATCCTTTAACTGCTTTATTGCAGGTGAAAAATGGAGAACTGCTGACAACGCCAGCTTATCTGGCTTTTATGAAGCTGGTATTTCAGGAGGCATGCCGCATTTTAAAACTTGAAAATGAAGAAAAGGCTTGGGAGCGGGTTCAGGCCGTTTGTGGGCAAACGAAAGAGAATCGTTCATCAATGCTGGTTGACGTCATTAGAGGCCGGCAGACGGAAGCTGACGCCATTATCGGGTACTTATTGAAGGAAGCAAGTCTTCAAGGTCTTGATGCAGTCCACCTAGAGTTTTTATATGGCAGCATCAAAGCATTGGAGCGAAATGCAAACAAAGTCTTTTGAGCTTTTTCGGTAACATGCTATACTCATTTCGGATCACTAACTATTTATTGGAGAAAGGAAGTTCTAGAAGATGCAGCTAACTGAACTTTCCATCAAAAATCAGAATGTGTTTGTACAGCACTATATAGATGGCAAAGAAGAAATGTCTTCTTTTTTTGATTACAGTATTCATCATAAGGACATGTGGCGCGAAAGACTGGAAGACTTATCTTCCCGGTTTTTCGCAAGAGAGGAATTGGCGGCGTACTTAACCTCTTACCATAATAAATTCGGTTCAAGTGCGATGCAGTCTGCTATTGAGAAGCTGAAGGACCCGTCAAGTGCCGCTGTAGTCGGCGGACAGCAGGCAGGACTTTTAACAGGACCGCTTTACACCATACATAAAATCATTTCAATCATTGTTTTAGCAAAGCAACAAGAAAAGGAACTGCAAGTGCCTGTCATACCAATCTTCTGGGTGGCTGGAGAAGACCACGATTTGGATGAGATTAATTTTGTTCACACATCTGAAGAGAATGGGCCTGTGAAAAAAAAGCTGCCTCAGTCTTATTGGAAGAAATCATCAGCAGCGAGTACATCGCTTGATCAGGAAAAGTGTGCCGCGTGGATAGATGATGTTTTTGCCGCTTTTGAAGAAACAGACCATACGAATACACTTCTCGACAATGTGAAACGATGTTTAAGGGAATCTGTTACGTTTACTGACTTCTTTGAACTGCTGATCGCGGATTTGTTCCAAGAAGAGGGCTTAGTTTTATTAAATTCTGGGGATCCGGGGATTAAAAAGCTGGAAACGGCCATGTTCCAAAAGATTCTTCGAGAAAATGATGAACTCGCCCGGGCTGTATCAGATCAGCAGGCCTTCATGCGTCAAGCAGGCTACAAACCGATTATCGAGTCCGGAAAAGAGCAGGCGAATCTGTTTTATGAATACGAAGATGAGCGTTTTTTAATTGAAAAAGATAACGGCCGATTTGTCATCAAAGAGCTTGATCTAGGATGGACGATGGATGAACTTCATACACATATGGAAGAACATCCAGAGCGTTTCAGCAACAATGTTGTAACGAGACCGTTAATGCAGGAATTTCTCATTCCGACTTTAGCATTTATTGCAGGGCCTGGAGAAATCAACTATTGGGGCGAGCTCAAACAGGCTTTTGCGGTGATGGGCTTCAAAATGCCTCCTGTCATGCCAAGGCTGAACATTACGATACTTGAGCGGCATATTGAGAAAAAACTGGCTGAACGGAATATCTCGTTACAAGACGCGATTGAGCGCGGAACGGAGAATCAAAGAGAGACATACTTCGAGCGCCAGATTCCGGAAGAGTTTACGGCGGTGATGGATCAGGCGAAAAGCCAAATTGAAGCGATTCACAAAACGGTCCGGCAGGAGGCGTTAAAGGTTGATCAAAGCATGGAACCTTTACTCCTGAAAAATGCCGCTTTTATTCAGGATCAGCTTCAATTCTTAGAGCGCACGGTGACGAAGCGAATTGAAGAAAAAGAAGGCTACGTCTTGAAGGATTATGAAAGAATTCAAAATAGCATTAAGCCGCTGCTTGCGCCGCAGGAACGGATTTGGAATATCATGTATTATTTGAACAGGTACGGTCCAAAATTCTTCACGACATTCAAGAATCTGCCATTTTCTTTTCAAAATCAACATCAAGTTGTCAAACTTTGAAATAAAGTTTTAAAGAACCCTGACTAGTTCAGGGTTTTTTTTTATGGGTAAACAGTGTAAAATGAAGTTGTGGAGCGAAGTGGTGAATAGTGGTGAGTTAAGGAGAGAAAGTGGGGCAAGAGATCATGTTTATGGGTGAATATCAGCATACCATCGATGCGAAAGGCCGCATGATCGTACCCGCTAAATTCAGAGAAGGCCTAGGTGAGCAATTTGTGCTGACTAGAGGACTTGACCAATGTCTCTTCGGCTACCCTATGCACGAATGGAAACAAATTGAAGAAAAACTAAAAGCTCTTCCTCTCACAAAGAAAGATGCCCGCGCGTTTACCCGTTTCTTCTTTTCAGGGGCGACTGAATGCGAACTGGACAAGCAAGGCAGGGTAAATATCGCATCATCTCTATTGAATTACGCCAAACTGGAAAAAGAATGTGTTGTTATCGGGGTTTCTAATCGAATTGAATTGTGGAGTAAAGTAATTTGGGAACAATACACAGAAGAGCAAGAAGATTCATTTGCTGAAATTGCTGAAAACATGATTGGGTTTGATATATAATGATTCTTCGTGTATAACACTCTAAAAACAATTTCAATTCATCCTGATAAAAGGTGGGACCAACACAATATGTTTCAACACAAGACAGTACTTCTTCGTGAAACCGTAGACGGACTTAATATTAAACCAGACGGTACATATGTAGACTGCACACTCGGCGGAGCTGGGCATAGTACATACTTATTGCAGCAGTTATCCGAGAAGGGGCGTTTAATCGCTTTTGACCAAGATGATACGGCATTACAGCATGCTAAAGAAGTGTTGTCCGATTATAAAGGACAGCTCATTCTGATTAAAAGCAATTTCAGGTATTTAAAAGAATGTTTGAATGAACAAGGCATTACAGAAGTAGACGGCATTTTATTTGATTTAGGGGTGTCCTCTCCGCAGCTGGATACACCGGAGCGCGGATTCAGTTACCATCATGACGCACCGTTGGACATGAGGATGGACCAGTCGGCTACGCTTTCGGCGAAAGAAGTCGTTAATGAGTGGCGCTATGAGGATCTCGTCCGTATTTTCTTTAAATACGGAGAAGAGAAGTTCAGTAAACAGATCGCCAGAAAAATTGAGGAGGCAAGAATGAAGTCTCCTATTCAAACTACGGGCCAACTGGTCGATCTAATAAAAGACGCGATTCCCGCTCCAGCGAGAAGGAGCGGCGGACATCCCGCTAAACGCGTGTTTCAGGCAATCAGAATTGCCGTAAACGATGAACTTAGGGTGTTTGAAGAAGCTTTGGAGCAGGCAATTGAGGTTCTGAAGCCAGGGGGCAGGGTATCGGTCATTACCTTCCACTCGCTAGAAGACAGAATTTGCAAAACCACTTTTAAAGAAAAGTCGTCGCTTCCGGAACTTCCTCCGGGGCTTCCTGTTATACCGGAAGAGTTTGAACCGGAGCTGAAGCTCATCACACGAAAACCGATTACGGCATCTCAAGAAGAGCTTGAAGAGAACAACCGGGCTCGTTCTGCCAAGCTTCGGATTGCTGAAAAAAGAAAATAACGAAACGCGAACGCAAAATTAAAAGGAGGTCATCAGCCTATGAGCAATTTAGCTTACCAACCAGAGAAACAGCAGCGGCATGCGATCAGTCCTGAGAAAAAAGTGATTGTCAAGAAAAGGGCTTCCATTACTCTCGGAGAAAAAGTGCTTCTTGTCCTCTTTGCTGCGGCGGTGCTCAGCGTATCGCTTTTGATCGTATCGAAGGCGTATGCAGCATATCAAACCAATATTGAGGTGCAAAAGCTTGAGGAGCAAATTTCATCCGAAAATAAGCAAATTGGTGACCTCGAAAAAAGCGTTGCTGATTTAAGCAAACCGCAGCGCATTATGGACATTGCGAAAAAGAACGGCTTGAATTTAAAAGATAAAAAAGTGAAAAATATACAGGAATGATTCAAATGCCAAAAAAGAATAAATTTATGAATAGAGGAGCAGCGATTCTAAGTATTTGTTTCGCTCTCTTTTTCTTTGTCATCCTGGGGAGAATGGCATATATTCAAATAACCGGAAAAGCGAATGGCGAAGTGCTTGCGACAAAAGCGACAGAGCAGCATGAAAAGAAACGGACCATCGAAGCGAGCCGCGGCTCGATTTTAGACCGAAAAGGAAAAGTCATTGCAGAGGACACAGCGACGTATAAACTGATTGCGATTCTCGATAAAAAAATGACCACTGATGTCAAGCATCCTCAGCATGTTGTAAACAAAGAAAAAACGGCAGAAGCATTGTCTAAAGTGATAAACTTGGACAAGGCCGACATCCTTGATATCTTAAATAAAAATGCAAAACAAGTCGAGTTTGGATCAGCTGGCCGGGATATTACGTATTCACAAAAGCAAAAAATCGAAAAGCTGAAACTCCCGGGCATTTCATTTTTGCGGGATACAAAACGCTACTATCCAAATGGTATTTTCGCATCCAATTTAATCGGCTATGCCGAGGTTGATCAAGACACAAATGAAATTTCCGGCGCGATGGGATTAGAAAAAGTGCTGGATAAGTATTTGAAGGAGCGCGACGGATATGTGACATATGAAAGCGACAAATCCGGCTGGGAGCTCCCGAACAGCAAAAATAAAATTACAGCGCCAAAAAATGGTGACAATGTATATTTAACCATTGACCAGAAAATTCAAACCTTTTTGGAAGACAGCATGACAAAAGTAGCGCAAAAGTATAATCCGAAAAAAATCATGGCCGCAGTTGTCGATCCGAAAACAGGCAAAGTCCTTGCCATGGGACAGCGACCAAGCTTTGATCCGAACAAGCGGGATGTGACAAACTACTATAATGATTTGATTTCATATGCGTATGAACCCGGATCAACGATGAAGATCTTTACACTCGCTGCTGCGATGCAGGAAAACGTGTTTAATGCGAACGAAAAATATAAATCAGGTACGTTTGAAGTTGGCGGGGAACCTGTCAGGGACCATAATAGAGGTATAGGCTGGGGGCCGACAACCTATCATGACGGCGTCCTTAGATCGTCAAATGTTGCATTTGCGAAACTGGCGAAAGAAAAGCTGGGATATGACCGTCTTAATCAATATTTACACAAATTCAATTTTTATCAAAAAACAGGTATTGATTTGCCAGGAGAAGTCTCTAGCAAAATCAACTTTAAATATGAATTTGATAAGGCGTCAACCGCATACGGACAAGCGTCTGCAGTCACACCAATTCAGCAGCTTCAGGCCGCAACGGCAATTGCGAATGACGGCAAAATGATGAAACCTTATGTGATTGACCATATCGTTGATCCCGATAAAGATAAAACCATCTATCAAAATAAGCCAGAATCAGCCGGAACCCCAATTTCTGCAAGCACAGCGAAAAAGGTGCGGGATATATTGGGAGAAGTTGTTACGTCGAAAATCGGAACAGGGCAAGCCTATAAAATCGAAGGATTTGATGTTGCCGGGAAAACAGGTACTGCGCAAATAGCCGGTAAAGGCGGATATCTAGACGGAACAGATGACTATATCTTTTCGTTTATGGGTATGGCACCAAAAGATGATCCTGAGCTTTTAATTTATGTTGCTGTACAGCAGCCGCAACTCAAAGCAGGACAAAGCAGTTCAGATCCGGTATCAGAAATCTTCAACCCGACAATGAAAAACAGCCTGCACTACCTGAACATTGAACCAACTGAAAAATCTGACTCAGATAAGGAAGAAACAAAAGCGCAGACAATGCCTGATTTAACAGATCAAACGGTAGCTGCTGCTCAAAAGAAAGCAAAAGAGGAGAATCTCACACCAATTGTCATCGGCAGTGATGTCGCTGTAAAAGAACAGTATCCGGAAGCGGATGAGGAAGTTCTCACCAATCAAAAGGTCTTCCTGAAAACGGGCGGCAAAATCAAAATGCCTGATATGACAGGGTGGTCGAGAAGAGAGGTTCTTCAATACGGCGAGCTCGCGGGAATTCATATTGAAGTAAACGGGCAAGGCTACGCTGTCAGCCAAAGTGTTAAGAAAGACAAAGAAATCAAAGACAAAACCGTAATCAAGGTTAAGTTTAAAAATCCTGATTAAAAAGAAAGCTTGCGTTATGCAGGCTTTCTTTTTTTATGCCTTCAGAGGAGCATCGTTCTACCTGTCCAATTTCAGGCATAAAATGAAACAAGCCTAAATAAGGAGTGAACGGTCTCTTGCGCGTCTCGAATGTAACGGTTAGAAAACGTTTATTATTTGTTTTGCTTTTTGGCGTGATCGTGTTTCTGATCATTGATACAAGGCTGGGGTATGTTCAGTTTGTGATGGGCGAAAAACTGACTTCGCTGGCGAAAGATTCCTGGAGCCGTAACTTGCCGTTTGAGCCGGAGAGAGGCGAGATTCTGGATCGGAATGGTGTGAAGCTCGCAACAAATAAAAGTGCGCCGACCGTATTCGTCGTGCCGCGCCAAGTTCAGAATCCGATGAAAACGAGCAAGCAGCTTGCGGCGGTGCTCAATATGTCAGAAGAAAAAGTATATAAACATGTGACAAAAAAAGCGTCAATCGAAAAGATCACTCCTGAAGGGAGAAAAATTTCAAATGAGAAGGCGAAGGAAATTAAAGCGCTTGATTTAAAAGGTGTGTATGTTGCGGAGGACAGTATCCGTCATTACCCGTTCGGCAGCTTTTTATCTCATGTGCTTGGATTTGCAGGAATTGACAACCAAGGGCTCCTTGGACTTGAAGCCTATTACGACGATGATTTAAAAGGGGAAAAAGGTTCTGTTAAGTTTTATACAGATGCCAAGGGGAAAAAAATGCCTGATGAAGCGGATGACTATACGCCGCCTAAGGATGGGCTTGATATGAAGCTGACGGTTGATTCAAAGGTCCAGACGATAATGGAAAGAGAGCTTGATAACGCTGAGGCCAAATATCATCCGGACGGCATGATTGCCGTAGCCATGAATCCGAAAAACGGAGAAATTTTGGGGATGTCTAGCAGGCCTGACTTCGACCCTGCTGATTACCAATCTGTTGATCCGTCCGTCTACAATCGAAATCTGCCAGTATGGAGCACGTATGAACCGGGATCTACCTTTAAAATTATTACACTTGCAGCAGCCCTTGAAGAGCAAAAAGTAAATTTGAAACGGGATCAATTTTATGATAAAGGGCATGCGGAAGTGGACGGAGCGAGACTGCGGTGCTGGAAAAGAGGCGGGCACGGGCTGCAGACGTATCTGGAAGTTGTGCAGAACTCCTGCAACCCGGGGTTTGTTGAATTAGGCGAGCGCTTAGGAAAGGAAAAGCTTTTCAAATATATCAAAGACTTTGGTTTTGGACAAAAAACGGGGATTGATCTCCAAGGCGAGGGAACAGGCATCTTATTCCCGCTTGAGAGAGTGGGCCCGGTGGAGCAAGCAACTACGGCTTTCGGACAGGGAGTATCCGTCACGCCGATTCAGCAGGTTGCAGCAGTATCCGCCGCTGTAAACGGAGGAACGCTCTACACACCTTATATTGCAAAGGAATGGATCGATCCTGTTACGAAGAAAACGGTCAAAAAACAATCACCAATCGCAAAGAAACAAGTCATTGCTGAGGAAACATCCAAACAAATCCGCTATGCTCTAGAAAGCGTCGTCGCAGAAGGAACCGGCCGCAATGCATTTGTAGAAGGATATCGTGTCGGAGGAAAAACGGGAACTGCACAAAAGGTTAAAGATGGAAAATATCTTGAAAACAACCATATTGTATCATTTATTGGTTTCGCGCCCGCTGATGATCCGAGTCTAGTCGTCTACGTTGCGGTGGATAACCCGAAAGGCACGATTCAGTTTGGCGGAACGGTTGCAGCGCCTATTGTCGGAAATATTATGAGAGACAGTCTGCCGGAACTTGGTGTGAAGCCCCGGAAAAATCAAATCGAGAAAAAATACCAATGGAACGACACAAAAACAATAGAAGTTCCGAATGTTGTAGGGATGTCTGTCTCAGATCTTGAGTCACTATTGGTGAATCTCAATGTGGATGCTTCCGGGAAAGGGAGCAAAATCGTTAAACAATCGCCAGCTGCCGGAACGAAAGTAAAAGAAGGCTCAAAGATACGCGTGTATTTGACTGAAGAAGATGAAAAGGAGGCAGCCGATTGATTCGGGCTGCCTATTCTTTTATTGCAGAAAAAATGCTGATATCTTTCAAGATTAGCTGGATGTATCCTTTTATTTACGCTAAAATATGAACTGTATGCTTAAAATCATTACCACATCATTTGATGTGACTTCAATGATAAAAAGAACGAATTAGAATGTTGAGAGGTTTGATACGATGAAACTTACAAAGCTGCTTACATACTTAACAACCGAACCTTCTGTAAACGACTCACAAGACCCTGAAATAACTTCAATTGAGATGGACTCCAGGGAAGTAAAGAAAGGGAGTCTTTTTGTATGTGTAAAAGGGTATACGGTGGATGGCCACGATTTTGCGCAAAAAGCAGTAGAAAACGGTGCAGCGGCTATTGTGGCAGAAAGAGAGGTCGATGTGAATGTTCCTGTTATTATTGTCCGGCAGTCACTTCGCGCGCTCAGCGTTTTGTCTGATGCGTTTTACGGACAGCCGACGAAGAAGCTTCAGCTGATTGGGATAACAGGGACAAACGGCAAAACATCAACGACCCACATGGTCGATGAGATTCTGAAAAAAGCGGGAAAACGCACAGGCTTGATCGGTACAATGTATATGAAAATCGGAGACGAAACACTTCCTGTTAAAAACACGACTCCGGAAAGCGTCACGCTGCAGAAAACGTTTAAGAAAATGAATGACAAGCACGTTGACACTGCAATCATGGAGGTTTCTTCCCACGCTTTGTCTTTAGGACGCGTCCATGGCTGTGATTATGATATTGCCGTGTTTACGAATTTAACACAGGACCATCTGGACTATCATAAAACGATGGATGAGTATCGGCATGCAAAAAGCTTGCTCTTTTCCCAACTTGGCGGGGCTTTCAACCATGAACATCCAAAGCGTGCCGTCCTGAATGCTGACGATGAGGCGAGCGCTTATTTTGAAAAGGTAACAGCTGCGCATATCTCTACATACGGAATTAAAAACGATGCTGATGTGATGGCGAAGAACATCAGTATCACTGCACAGGGCACAAGCTTTGATCTCGTGACAAACAAAGGCACGAAGCACATCACGATGTCTCTCGTCGGACAATTTAATGTGTATAACGTGCTGGCCGCTGTTGCGACATGTATTGCAGCAGGCATACCGTTTGAAATCATCACTGAGGCTGTTGAAGAATTGCATGGTGTAAGAGGCCGTTTTGAATTGGTCAATCAGCAGCAGGAGTTTCCTGTCATTGTAGACTACGCGCACACACCGGACAGCCTTGAAAATGTGCTGGAGACATGCAGAGACATGACGGAAGGAAAGCTATTTGTCGTTGTCGGCTGCGGAGGAGACAGAGATAAGACGAAGCGCCCGAAAATGGCTAAAATTGCTGTGGAGCTGGCTGACGAGCCGATTTTCACGTCAGATAACCCGAGAAGCGAAGATCCTCGCGCGATTTTAAGAGATATGGAAGCCGGGGTAGAGAACGCATACTATCACAGTATTGCAAACCGCGAGCAGGCGATCTTTTTCGCAATTGCCAATGCCAAAAAAGGCGACGTTGTCCTCATTGCCGGAAAAGGACATGAAACCTATCAGCAGATCGGAAATGAAACTTTCGATTTTGATGATGCTGAAGTAGCGGCGAGAGCCATTGTTGAACTCAATAAGAATAAGACGAATTCATAGGAAAGAGATGTTACTGAATAATGGAGCTTGAAAAGATTTTTCATATGGAAAAAAATCATGAATATGATAACTACGTATGTCGTTTGAAAGAAACAGGAGGAGAAAAGGACAATGCTTGAGCAAGTCATTCTGTTTACAATTTTAATGGGGTTTTTAATTAGTGTTCTGCTCTCTCCGATTCTTATTCCGTTTTTAAGAAGATTAAAATTCGGCCAGAGTATTAGAGAAGAAGGACCGAAATCACATCAGAAAAAATCAGGGACACCGACAATGGGCGGGGTCATGATCATACTTTCTATCATAGTGACAACAATTGTTATGACACAGAAGTTTTCAGAAATAAGCCCCGAAATGGTGCTGCTTCTGTTTGTTACGCTAGGCTACGGTTTGCTTGGCTTTTTAGATGATTACATCAAGGTTGTCATGAAGCGCAATCTTGGATTGACATCAAAGCAAAAGCTGATCGGACAAATTATTATTGCAGTTGTATTTTACGCCGTGTATCATTACTACAATTTTGCGACGGATATTCGCATTCCTGGAACTGACTTATCATTTGATCTTGGCTGGGCTTACTTTATCCTTGTGCTCTTTATGCTTGTCGGCGGATCAAACGCAGTTAACCTGACTGACGGCCTTGACGGGTTATTATCCGGTACTGCGGCGATTGCCTTTGGCGCCTTTGCCATTCTGGCATGGAATCAGTCTCAATATGACGTAGCGATTTTCTCAGTTGCCGTTGTCGGTGCAGTTCTGGGCTTCCTTGTATTTAATGCTCATCCGGCCAAAGTTTTTATGGGAGATACGGGATCGCTTGCATTGGGAGGAGCAATCGTTACCATTGCCATTTTAACGAAATTAGAGATCCTGCTGGTTATCATCGGCGGTGTATTCGTTATCGAGACATTATCTGTTATTTTGCAGGTCATCAGCTTTAAAACGACAGGTAAACGAATCTTTAAAATGAGTCCGCTTCATCACCATTATGAGCTTGTCGGCTGGTCTGAATGGAGAGTAGTCGTGACGTTTTGGGCTGCGGGACTTTTGCTTGCCGTTTTAGGAATTTACATCGAGGTGTGGTTATAAGTGGAAAATGATCAATTTTTACAGAAACAGCATTTTTTAATCCTTGGGCTTGCGAAAAGCGGATATGCGGCGGCTTCCATTCTTCATGAAAAAGGCATTTATGTTGCAGTCAATGACCAAAAGCCTTTTGAAGAAAATGAACCGGCACATAAGCTTTCTGAAAAAGGAATCGAAGTTGTTTGCGGAGAGCATCCAGTTTCTCTGTTCGATCAGCATCAAATCACGATTCTGATCAAAAACCCGGGAATTCCTTATGAAAATATTATGGTTCAGGAAGCGGAGAAAAGAGGCATTCCGGTTTGGACGGAAATTGAGCTCGCTTACTACCTGACCAGCGCCAAGTTTATCGGGATTACCGGATCGAACGGTAAAACGACCACGACAACGCTAATTTACGAAATGCTCAAAGCTGGCTCGCAAAAAGCACTGATTGCCGGAAACATCGGCACAGTCGCAAGTGAGGTTGCCTATCATGCTGATGGAGATGAATGGATCGTTACTGAACTGTCTTCGTTTCAGCTGATGGGAACACACGCTTTCAGACCGGAAATCAGCCTGATTTTAAATGTATTTGACGCCCATCTGGATTATCACCATACGCGCGAAAACTATGAAAAAGCGAAACAGAAAGTATACCTTCATCAGACTGCTTCAGATAAAGCTATTGTCAACCAGGATGATGAAACCGTCGTGCGTCTTGCTGAAGCCGGAAAAGCCGAAATCGTCCCATTTTCAGTCAGCAAAACGCTTGAACAGGGCGCATATGTAAAAGACAGTATGATTATGTTTAACGGCGAAGCCATTCTTCCTCTGGAAGAGGTTGTGCTGCCCGGTGCTCATAACCTGGAGAACATTTTAGCAGCTATTGCAGTTGTGAAAACGGCAGGAGCATCCAATGAGGCGGTTAAAAAGGTGCTGACAAGCTTTACTGGTGTGAAGCACCGCCTCCAATATGTCACAACTGTGAATGGCCGCAAATTTTATAACGACAGTAAAGCAACAAACATTCTGGCGACAAGCAAGGCGCTTTCAGCTTTTGATAAGCCGGTCATTCTGCTTGCGGGCGGACTGGATCGCGGAAATGGTTTTGATGACTTGAAACCTTATATGAAGCATGTCAAAGCAGTGCTTACATTTGGCCAGACGGCGCCAAAACTCGAGAAACTCGGCAATGAACTGGGAATACAACATGTCAAACGTGTCGATAATGTTGAACAAGCAGTATCTGCGGCGTTTGCGCTCTCAAATGAAGGAGATGTCATCCTGCTGTCACCCGCGTGTGCGAGCTGGGATCAATTCAAAACATTTGAAGAACGCGGTGACATGTTTATAGATGCCGTGCATATGCTTAAGTAAGGGCTTGTCTTGAAGTAAATCGGCAGCCCTAATGACTTTAAGCTTGGGGTGTCGATTGCTTTGACTACTAAAAAAACATCGCCTGATTTGTTATTGGTCATCATTACGTTATTATTATTAACAATCGGATTAATTATGGTGTACAGTGCGAGTGCGGTATGGGCGGATTATAAATTTGACGACTCATTCTTTTTCGCGAAACGGCAGCTTTTGTTTGCGGGAATCGGCGTCATTGCTATGTTTTTTATCATGAATGTCGATTATTGGACTTGGAGGACATGGTCCAAATTGCTGATGGTTATCTGCTTTTTCCTTCTGGTGCTTGTTTTGATACCGGGCGTCGGAATGGTGCGGAACGGTTCAAGAAGCTGGATCGGAGTCGGAGCATTCAGCATACAGCCTTCAGAGTTTATGAAGCTTGCGATGATTGCATTCCTTGCTAAATTTCTCTCTGAAAAACAAAAAAACATCACATCGTTCAGACGGGGGTTCGTCCCTGCACTTGGCATCGTGTTTTCAGCATTTTTGATTATCATGTGCCAGCCTGACCTCGGAACGGGGACAGTTATGGTCGGAACTTGTATTGTCATGATTTTTGTAGCCGGCGCACGGATCGCCCATTTCGTCTTTCTCGGGCTGATCGGCCTCAGCGGATTTGTCGGGCTCGTACTATCGGCTCCATATCGGATAAAGCGGATTACCTCATACTTAAATCCATGGGAAGACCCGCTCGGAAGCGGATTTCAGATCATTCAATCGCTTTATGCAGTGGGGCCCGGCGGGTTGTTCGGAATGGGGCTCGGACAAAGCAGACAGAAGTTCTTTTATCTGCCTGAGCCGCAAACAGACTTTATTTTCGCCATCTTGTCAGAGGAGCTGGGCTTTATCGGGGGAACACTTATTTTGCTCCTCTTCAGCGTCCTGCTGTGGAGAGGAATCAGAATTGCGCTTGGTGCGCCTGATCTGTACGGAAGCTTTGTCGCAGTCGGCATTATTTCAATGATTGCCATTCAAGTCATGATCAATATCGGCGTAGTCACGGGCCTGATTCCTGTAACAGGCATCACGCTCCCGTTTCTGAGCTACGGAGGCTCTTCATTGACTCTAATGCTGATGGCAGTTGGTGTGCTGCTGAATGTAAGCCGCTACTCGAGGTATTAACGAATGTATGTCCAAGCTTCCTGTCTAACATGAAGCTTGGAAACAATTGATGCGATAACCCTGTCCAACAAAACAGGGTTATCGTTATGTTATAGAGAAACTTAGACTGGGGGAAAAGAAATGCGAATTGCAATAAGCGGAGGCGGTACAGGGGGACATATTTATCCTGCGCTAGCTTTTATTAAAGAAGTGCAAAGACGTCATCCTAATGTGGAATTTTTATATATCGGAACAGAAAACGGGCTGGAGAAAAAAATTGTTGAGCGGGAGAATATACCGTTTCGTTCAATTGAAATTACAGGATTTAAAAGAAAATTGTCATTTGAAAATGTCAAGACTGTGATGCGTTTTCTGAAGGGCGTCCAAAAGAGTAAATCGTATTTAGCGGAATTTAAGCCCGATGCCGTAATTGGAACGGGCGGTTATGTATGCGGGCCGGTTGTCTATGCCGCTGCGAAAATGGGAATTCCGACTATTGTCCATGAACAAAACAGCCTTCCGGGCATCACGAATAAGTTTCTTTCAAAATATGTTAATAAAGTAGCGATTTGTTTTGAAGAAGCGAAATCACATTTTCCTAGCGAGAAAGTTGTATTTACGGGAAACCCGAGAGCCTCTGAAGTCGTCTCAATAAAGACGGGACGATCAATGGCTGAATTTGGGCTTTCTGAAGAGAAAAAAACGGTCTTAATTTTCGGCGGAAGCCGAGGCGCTGCACCGATTAACCGCGCTGTCATTGACATGCAGGATGCGCTGAAAACAAGAGACTATCAAGTGCTGTATATCACCGGTGAAGTTCACTATGAAAAAGTAATGAATGAGCTGAAAAGCAAGGGTGCCGCTGATAATATGGTCACAAAGCCGTTTCTTCATCAAATGCCTGAGTATTTAAAGGCCATTGATGTCATTGTGGCCAGAGCCGGTGCGACAACGATTGCGGAAATTACTGCTCTCGGAATCCCAAGTGTTCTGATCCCGAGTCCATATGTGACAGCGAATCACCAGGAGGTCAATGCGAGATCTCTTGGCCAGCATGATGCGGCGATTGTACTGAAAGAAACAGAGCTCAGCGGGGAGAAGCTGATTGAAGCGCTAGACCGGATTGTACTGAATGAGCAAACGTTAAAGGAAATGAGCGAACGAACAAAGTCACTCGGTGTTCCTGACGCGGCTGCCCGTTTATACAGCGTACTCGAGGAATTAAAAAAATAGTAGAAAAGCAAATGGAATGCGGAGGTTTACGATGGAGAAAGTGATACAGGAATTAAAAGAACGAGAAGTCGGCAAGGTTCTTGCAAATGAACCGCTCGCGAATCATACAACGATGAAAATCGGCGGACCTGCGGATGTATTGGTCATTCCAAGCAGTGTAGATGCTGTTAAAGACATCATGGACGTGATTAAAAAATATGATGTGAAGTGGACAGTCATCGGCCGCGGATCAAATCTTCTTGTTTTAGATGAAGGAATTAGAGGCGTAGTGATCAAGCTGGGGGCGGGTCTTGACCATTTGGAGCTTGAAGGGGAACAAGTAACAGTCGGAGGCGGTTATTCGGTGGTCCGCCTTGCTACATCATTGAGCAAAAAAGGCCTGTCCGGTTTGGAATTTGCTGCCGGCATTCCAGGATCAGTCGGCGGAGCGGTTTATATGAATGCCGGCGCTCACGGTTCTGATATGAGCGAGATCCTCGTCAAAGCGCATATTTTATTTGAAGACGGAACGATTGAGTGGCTGACAAATGAGCAGATGGATTTCAGCTACAGGACATCTGTACTGCAAAAGAAACGCCCGGGCGTTTGCCTTGAAGCTGTTTTGCAGCTGGAGCAGAAGGATAAGGAATCAATCGTTCAGCAAATGCAAAGCAATAAAGACTATAGAAAAAATACACAGCCGTATTCAAGCCCTTGTGCGGGAAGCATATTCAGAAATCCGCTTCCGAATCATGCCGGGAACCTTGTAGAAAAAGCAGGCTTGAAAGGATATCAAATCGGCGGTGCAAAGATATCGGAGATGCACGGAAACTTCATCGTCAATGCGGGAGGAGCATCAGCAAAAGATGTGCTTGATCTCATTGACCATGTGAAAAAGACAATCCGTGAAAAATACGAGATTGATATGCACACAGAGGTTGAAATCATCGGCGGAAATCGCTGATTCAAGTTCTGACTGAAGCTGTTCATATGATATACTGTAAGCAAACGACAAACGGCATCATAGTATGCCGTTTGTTTTGGAATAGACAGACTTTTAACAGCTGTTTCATTTGAATGAGGTGAACAGGCAATGAACCCGGGTCAAGACCGAGAAAAAATCGTTAACATTGAAGAGCGGATCCCTAAAATTAAAGAGCAGAGGAAACAAAAGGCAAACCGCCGTCTCATTTCATTTATTATGCTCTTTTTTATTATGGTGCTGATCATTGTGTACCTGCAAACACCAATCAGTAAAGTATCAACAATCTCTGTTACAGGGAATGAAAATGTATCAAAAAAGGAAATTATCGACCTTTCCGATATTAACAGCGGAGATACTGAGTTTTGGAGTTTGGACAAGCAAAAAACAGAAAAGAAGATTCAGCAAAATAAATTAGTGAAAAAAGCGGAGATCAGCAAATCGCTTCCTAATAAAATCAACATTGCAATCGAAGAATATAAAGCGATTGCTTATTTAGAAAAAGACGATGTGTACTATGAAGTGCTTGAAAACGGCTCAGTTCTGCCAAACGAAGTAACGCCGGATGATGCCGGACCGATTTTAGTGAATTGGACAAACGCGAAGAAGCGGTCTCAAATGGCCAAGCAGCTCGATGCGTTGTCAAATTCGTTAAAACAGTCGATTTCAGAAATTTATTATACGCCTGTAAAAATGGATGAAAACCGTATTAAGTTGTACATGAACGACGGTTATGTTGTTACGGCATCTATTAAAACGTTTGCAGACCGAATGAAGACGTATCCTTCTATCATCTCACAGCTAAGCAGCAATAAAAAAGGAATCATTCATTTAGAAGTTGCCACCTATTTTGAAGAGTTTGGGAAAAACGATAAAGCTGCTAAAAAGGAAGATGAAAATTGAGGGGCAAATCAGCAGTCCTTCTTTCCTTGATTATGCTTATCGCAGGTTTTTTGATTTCATTTTCTTTTCAAATGACAAAAGAAAACAACAAAAGCGCGGCTGAGACGGAAGAGTGGAAAAAAGAATATGCGCTGAGAGATGAACTTCTGAAACAAGAGAAAGAAAATAAGAAGCTTGAAAAAGAATTATATCAAAAGCAAAACAAAGTCCGCCAGGCGGAAAATAAGCTGAAGAAAGAGAAGTCGGAATACTATAATGTCCTCGAAGATACAGAAAAATACAGGATGTATATTGGGGAAGTCGGTGTGCAGGGAGAAGGCGTTGAGGTGACATTGGAAGATGCGTCATACATACCGGAAGGGGAGAATGTGAATAGTTACATCGTTCACGAAAGCCATATCTTCCAAGTAGTAAACGAACTGTATATCTCAGGAGCGGCAGCTGTCGCCGTTAATGGACAGCGTTTGACGCATGATTCGTATATCAAATGCAATGGTCCTGTGGTAACGGTAGACGGGGTGCAGCATCCCGCTCCGTTTACGGTATCCGCTATTGGAGATCCAGATGTCCTGCTGCCCTCGTTAAATATCGCTGGAGGCCTAATTGATCAGCTGTCAATGGATCATATTTCTGTGTCGGCAGAAAAAGAGAAAAACGTACAAATGAAACCGATTCTGAAAACGAAGGAATGACTGAAAAAGCGGGTGAAACAGATTGAAAATAAAGCGTTCCTTCATAAGCATCAGTGTGCTTATGGTCATCTTCGGCCTGATGATATCTGTTCAGTTTAATTCGTTAAAGCACCCCAAAGTCCGGGATACAAGAGATATGTGGGATATTAGGGAAGAGCTGACATCAGAGCAGAAGAAGCAGGAAAAGCTGCTGTCTGAAATAAACAAATATGACAAACTTCTGAATAGCTATTCGCAAACGAAAGAAATGACAAAAGAAACCGCGCTAAATAATACCTTGCAATCCTTAAAAAAAACAGCCGGCATGACCGATATAACAGGTAGCGGAATTGTCATTACGATTTCCCCGCTTTTTTCTGAAAGCTTAACAGGAGAGCCGGTCGAAAATCCGCCTCCGGATTTGCTGAAAAAGCTGATTAATGAACTCAACTCATACGGTGCAGAGCATATCTCGATTAACGAGCGAAGAGTTGTGAATCATACAGTCATCAGAGATATAAACGGCACTACAAAAATAGACGGATACGCCCTTGACGATTATCCTTTAACAGTAAAAGTGCTTGCCAAAGATCCGGACATGTTACACAGCAGAGTGAAGGGGTCAGGCCTTGAGGATCTTTTTGCATCCGAAAATTTAGCATTAAAAGCCGGTAAATCTGAAAGCAAACTAACATTAAAAGCATATGACAGACCACTGGACGTACAACAGCTGAAACTGCTTAAAGACTGAAAAGGAGGAGAATTGTCATGTGGCTGCCCGTGTTGGGACTGGTGCTCGGAATAGCGATTGGACTAATGACAAACTTAACGATACCGAGTGAATACTCAAACTATTTATCGCTTGCGGTGCTTGCCGCACTTGATACATTAATCGGCGGAATCAGGGCGCATTTACAAGGTACATATGATGAAATGGTATTTGTTTCCGGTTTCTTTTTTAATATTATATTGGCAATAAGTTTAGCTTTTCTGGGAGTCCATCTTGGTGTAGACTTGTATTTAGCAGGTATATTCGCATTTGGAGTCAGATTATTTCAGAATATAGCCGTTATCAGAAGAAATCTACTAACAAAGTGGACTCTTTCTAAAAAAAATAAAAAAAATGTGATATAAAAGAGGATATACATAGGATATAACGAATATTTTCAATAAACATAAAATGTGAAAAACACATAAAAATATTCTGTTGTTATTTTTTGTTACACACTTGTAAAGCCACATTCATTGTATTGTTGTTCCGCAAATAATAGAATAGAAATGATCGAAATGTGAGGAGGTGCCATAGAATGAACAACAATGAACTTTACGTCAGTCTTGACATCGGTACGTCCAATACAAAAGTGATCGTCGGAGAAATGACAGATGATTCCCTTAATATTATCGGTGTGGGAAATGTACCGTCTGAAGGGTTGAAAAAAGGCTCAATCGTTGATATAGATGAGACCGTTCATTCTATAAGAAAAGCGTTTGACCAAGCTGAAAGAATGGTAGGTTTTCCGCTTAGAAAAGCTATTGTCGGCGTTAATGGAAATTATATCAATATTCAAGATACAAACGGTGTTGTAGCAGTTTCCAGTGAAAATAAAGAAATTCAGGTTGAAGATGTACGCCGTGTCATGGAGGCGGCACAGGTTGTTTCAGTACCGCACGAACAGCTGATTGTTGACGTCATTCCTAAACAGTTTATCGTAGATGGAAGAGATGAAATCACCGACCCGAAAAAAATGCTGGGTGTGCGTTTAGAAGTAGAGGGCACCTTGATCACCGGTTCAAAAACAATCTTACATAACTTACTCCGCTGCGTTGAAAGAGCTGGTATTGAAATAACTGATATTTGCCTTCAGCCGCTGGCAGCCGGTTCTGCTGCATTATCAAAGGACGAGAAAAACCTTGGTGTGGCTCTCATTGATATAGGGGGAGGGTCAACAACCATTGCCGTATTCCAGAACGGACATCTCACTTCTACCCGTGTCATTCCTCTCGGAGGCGAAAATATCACCAAAGATATCTCCATCGGATTGAGAACGTCAACAGAAGAAGCAGAACGCGTGAAAAAGCAATTTGGACATGCCTACTATGACGAAGCCTCGGAAGATGAAATATTTGAGGTAACCGTTATAGGCACCAATCAAAAACAAACATTTACACAGCAAGAAGCAGCGAATATCATTGAAGCGAGAGTAGAAGAAATTCTTGAAATTGTTTCAGAAGAGCTTCGCAGTATGGGAATTACCGATCTGCCGGGAGGCTTCGTGCTGACAGGAGGACAAGCAGCTATGCCGGGTGTCATGTCTTTGGCACAGGATGTGCTGCAAAACAATGTCAGAGTGGCAAGCCCGAATTATATCGGTGTAAGAGATCCTCAATATATGACGGGAGTGGGCCTGATCCAATTCGCCTGCCGGAATGCAAGAATCCAAGGCAGAAAAATAGGCTTTAAGATGCCTGAAGAAGCGATACAGGAAATCGCAGTCTCATCATCTGAGGAACAAGAGCAGCATCATCACCAAAATGAGGTGCAGCAGCGGCCAAAAGGAAAACAAAAAACACAAGCCGAACATAATAAACAGAGCAAAATGAAAAAACTATTAAGCATGTTTTGGGAATAGATAGATAGTCATTCGGCAGATTAGGAGGATTTAGCATGTTGGAGTTTGAAACAAACATAGACGGCTTAGCATCAATTAAAGTAATCGGAGTAGGAGGCGGCGGAAACAACGCCGTTAACCGAATGATTGAAAATGAAGTGCAAGGAGTAGAGTATATCGCGGTAAACACGGACGCTCAAGCTCTTAACCTGTCAAAAGCAGAAGTGAAAATGCAAATCGGCGCAAAGCTGACTAGAGGATTGGGAGCAGGTGCGAATCCAGAGGTCGGGAAAAAAGCCGCTGAAGAAAGCAAAGAGCAGATTGAAGAAGCACTTAAAGGTGCTGACATGGTATTCGTGACAGCTGGTATGGGCGGCGGAACAGGAACAGGTGCCGCACCGGTTATCGCACAAATCGCGAAAGACTTAGGCGCATTAACTGTCGGCGTTGTGACAAGACCGTTTACCTTCGAAGGACGCAAAAGACAGCTTCAGGCTGCAGGCGGAATCTCGGCAATGAAAGAAGCGGTGGATACACTGATCGTGATCCCGAACGACCGTATCCTTGAAATTGTTGATAAAAACACACCGATGCTTGAAGCATTCCGTGAAGCGGATAACGTACTTCGCCAAGGGGTTCAAGGTATTTCTGACTTGATTGCTACACCTGGTCTTATCAACCTTGACTTTGCTGATGTGAAAACAATCATGTCAAACAAAGGATCTGCTTTGATGGGTATCGGTATTGCTACTGGGGAAAATCGCGCGGCAGAGGCAGCAAAAAAAGCAATTTCCAGCCCGCTTCTTGAAGCGGCCATTGACGGTGCGCAAGGCGTCCTCATGAACATCACTGGAGGAACAAACCTCAGCCTATATGAGGTTCAGGAAGCAGCAGACATTGTCGCTTCGGCGTCTGATCAAGACGTAAACATGATTTTCGGTTCTGTTATTAATGAAAATCTAAAAGATGAGATTGTGGTGACAGTGATTGCAACCGGCTTTATCGAACAAGAGAAGGACGTGACGAAGCCTCAGCGTCCAAGCTTAAATCAAAGCATCAAAACACACAACCAAAGTGTTCCGAAGCGTGAGCCAAAACGTGAGGAGCCTCAGCAGCAGAATACAGTAAGCCGTCATACTTCACAGCCGGCTGATGATACGCTTGACATCCCGACATTCTTAAGAAACCGTAATAAACGCGGCTAATGTAAAGGACAAAATCGTTTTCGATTTTGTCCTTTTTTGTTTTTCTCTTCACACTTTCCTTCTTATAAAGTCTTTTTCCCTATTGCTTCCTTCGCTTAGTAACAAAACAGATAATTAGACCTATTTATTTTTGTGACATTTTTATCATTTTCATATATATGGAAAATGAATGACATGAAACGACAATATCTGTAATTCAGATTGTCTACAGTTAATATACAGCGATGTTCTGACAAACCATTCATTATTAAAAGGAGGGACGACACTTTTTTTAAAAAGCATGTTGAAAAAGGGGGATGAAAATGAAGAAAAAAACGAAAAACAGACTCATCAGCTCTGTTTTAAGTACAGTTGTCATCAGTTCACTGCTGTTTCCGGGATCAGCCGGGGCAAGCAGTAAAGTCACCTCACCTTCTGTTAAAAAGGAGCTTCAATCTGCGGAATCCATTCAAAACAAGATTTCGAGTTCATTAAAGAAAAGCTTTAAAAAGAAAGAAAAAACGACTTTTCTGATTAAATTTAAAGATCAGGCTAACACAGAAAAAGCGGCAAAAGCGGCTGTTAAAAAAGCGAAATCGAAGAAGCTGTCTGCCGCTAAGGCGGAATATCAAAAGCGTTCTGCTGTTGTGTCAGCTTTAAAAGTCACAGCCGATGAATCCCAGCAAGATGTCCTAAAATACTTGAACACCCAGAAAGATAAAGGAAATGCAGACCAAATTCATTCTTATTATGTGGTGAACGGGATTGCTGTTCATGCCTCAAAAGAGGTTATGGAAAAAGTGGCGCAGTTTCCCGAAGTGGAAAAGGTGCTTCCTAATGAGAAACGGCAGCTTTTTAAGTCATCCTCCCCATTTAATATGAAAAAAGCACAGAAAGCTGTTAAAGCAACTGACGGTGTGGAATGGAATGTAGACCAAATCGAAGCTCCAAAAGCTTGGGCACTTGGATATGATGGAACTGGCACGGTTGTTGCGTCCATTGATACCGGGGTGGAATGGAATCATCCGGCATTAAAAGAGAAATATCGCGGATATAATCCGGAAAATCCTAATGAGCCTGAAAATGAAATGAACTGGTATGATGCCGTAGCAGGCGAGGCAAGCCCTTATGATGATTTGGCTCATGGAACCCATGTGACAGGCACGATGGTGGGCTCTGAACCTGATGGAACAAATCAAATCGGTGTAGCGCCTGGCGCAAAATGGATTGCTGTTAAAGCGTTCTCTGAAGATGGCGGCACTGATGCTGACATTTTGGAAGCTGGTGAATGGGTTTTAGCACCAAAGGACGCGGAAGGAAATCCCCACCCGGAAATGGCTCCTGATGTTGTCAATAACTCATGGGGAGGGGGTTCTGGACTTGATGAATGGTACAGAGACATGGTCAATGCCTGGCGTGCGGCCGATATTTTCCCAGAGTTTTCAGCGGGGAATACGGATCTCTTTATTCCCGGCGGGCCTGGTTCTATCGCAAATCCGGCAAACTATCCAGAATCGTTTGCAACTGGAGCGACTGATATCAATAAAAAGCTCGCTGACTTTTCTCTTCAAGGGCCATCTCCATATGATGAGATAAAGCCGGAAATATCTGCACCGGGCGTTAATATTCGTTCATCCGTTCCTGGTCAGACATATGAGGATGGTTGGGACGGCACATCAATGGCAGGGCCGCATGTATCCGCTGTTGCTGCACTGCTGAAACAGGCGAATGCCTCACTTTCTGTTGATGAGATGGAGGATATATTAACCAGCACGGCTGAACCGCTCACGGATTCAACATTTCCTGATTCACCGAATAACGGATATGGCCATGGTCTGGTGAATGCTTTTGATGCTGTATCCGCTGTTACAGATGGTTTAGGCAAAGCGGAAGGACAAGTTTCTGTAGAGGGGGATGACCAAGAGCCTCCTGTCTATCAGCATGAGAAAGTAACTGAAGCTTATGAAGGTGGTAGCCTGCCACTGACTTTGACAGCTGAAGACAATGTGAGTGTGACATCTGTAAAGCTGTCCTACAAGCTTGATCAAGGTGAATGGACAGAAATAACGGCTAAACGAATCAGCGGTGATCATCTAAAAGGAACGTATCAGGCAGAGATCCCAGATATAAAAGGAACTAAACTAAGCTATAAGTGGATGATTCACGATTTTGGCGGTCATGTCGTTTCGTCTGACGTATACGATGTAACAGTGAAACCAAGCATCACGGCGGGATATAAGCAGGACTTTGAAACTGCACCCGGCGGCTGGGTTGCGAGCGGAACAAATAATAACTGGGAATGGGGAGTTCCGTCAACTGGCCCAAATACAGCAGCATCCGGAGAAAAAGTATATGGAACGAATTTGACAGGAAATTATGCCAACTCAGCAAACATGAACCTTGTTATGCCTCCTATTAAAGCACCTGATTCAGGAAGTCTGTTCCTTCAATTTAAAAGCTGGCACAATTTAGAGGATGATTTTGATTACGGCTACGTTTTTGTTCTTCCGGAAGGTGAAAAGAATTGGGAGCAGGCTGGTGTCTATAACGGAAAGACATCAAGCTGGACGGACGAAGAAATTGATTTATCGGCTTATAAAGGCCAAAACATTCAAGTGATGTTTAACCTTCAATCTGATGAAAGCATTGCAAAAGAGGGCTGGTATATTGATGATGTAGTGCTTTCTGACAAATCAGCCGGAAAAACAGTCAAAAAGAATAAGCTGGGCGTCGAAAAGCCGTCTGGAAAGCAAAAGAAAAAGCCAGTAAATCCGAAAAAGGCTAAGCCATCTGCAAACACAGCGGTAAAACATCAGAACAAGGCTATACAGCCTCAAGTTTTGCCGCTCAGGGCACAAGTCAGTGTAGTGGAAACAGGAAAATCAACATATTCAGATCAATCCACAGGGCAGTACACGCTGAAGCACAAAGCGGGAGACTATACGCTTATGGCAGAAGCATATGGTTATCAGTCGAAAACACAAAAAGTATCTTTAAAGACGGATCAGACGACACAAGCTAATTTTACGTTAGAAGAGATGAAGAAGGGCACATTAAAAGGCACGGTCATCAATAAAACGACAGGAGAGCCGGTAACAGGCGCTTCCGTTTATGTTGTAGAGGATGCTGCTGTGGAACCGGCTATGACAAACGACAAAGGTGAATATACGCTGGAGGCCTATGAAGGCGCTTATACGATTAAAGTCGCTGCACCGGGTTATTACAGTGATGAATTTTCCGTTGAGTTAAAAGGTGATGTTACAAAAGAAACTGCATTGAAGCCTTTCGTCGGTTATCCGGGTGAAATTGCATATGATGACGGAACAGCGGAGAATGCCAATTCCTATTTTGCTGCCGGTAACGGATGGGCGGTAAAAATGACGCTCGCTGACGGCAAGGACAAAGGCATGCTTACAGGAGGGCTGTTTAGATTCTGGGATACAGAGTTCCCAGATCCGGGCGGCACAGAGTTTAAGGTTGAGGTATACGATGCCACAGGAAAAGACGGAGCACCGGGCAAGAAAATTGCCGGGCCATTTAACGCTGAAGCTCTTCGCAATGGCGAGTGGACTAAGGTAGATCTCAGTTCAAAAGGGATTATGGTCGATAAAGACTTTTATCTCGTATATATCCAGTCGAAACCTGACCCGTATTCACCTGGACTGGCAATGGATGAAACCGGCAAGAATTCCGGCCGCAACTGGCAGTATATAGGTGGACAATGGGAGCCGGGTGACAAAGCAGACGGCAACTATATGATTCGCGCATTAGTTGATTACGAAGCTGCTGTACCTGAGATTACTTCACCGACAGACAAATCATACACAAATAAGGATAGCGTCACTGTAAAAGGAAAAGCTTCTCCTGGTACAACGGTACACATTTATAATGGAGAGAAAGAGGCAGGAGAAACGAAAGCCGCTGCGGATGGCACGTTCCATGCAGGCATCACACTCAACAAGGGTGAAAATGAGCTGACGGCAACTGCATCAACTGACAACGGAACAACAGATGCCTCCAGCCCAATCACGGTCACGCTTGATCAAGAAAAGCCTGAGTTAACGCTGGACAATCCAAAGGATGGCGGGAAAACAAATAAAGAAACGCTGACTGTCAAAGGGGCTGTATCCGATGACAATCTGAAAGACGTCAAGGTGAATGGCAAAAAAGCAACAGTAGCTGATGGTTCATACTCAGCCCGTATTCTTTTGGAATATGGAAGAAATGAAATCAAGGTGATTGCTACAGACTTGGCAGGCAACAAAACGACGAAAAAGACAGTCATTGATGTGAACTTTGACAAGCCTGTCATTTCCGGCTTAATTCCGGGAGAGGATAAAAACTTAAAAGTCGGTGAATCTGTGAAAATCGCTTTCTCAAGCGCTGAGGATTTGGATGCAACGTTTATCATTCGTATGCCGCTGACGAATGCAAGAGCGAGTGTGCAAAACGCCACCGAACTCCCGTTAAGAGAAATCTCTCCGGGGAGATATGAAGGCTATTGGACAGCCACTTCTTCTATTAAAGCAAAAGGAGCAAAAGTAGAAGTGATCGTCCGAGATGATTATGGAAATGAAACAAGAAAAACTGCGAATGGAAAACTTAATATCAACACAGAAAATTAAGTGGAAAAAAGCTGCCGTCATTGGCAGCTTTTTTATATCCTCTCATTATACTTCCTCGACAAATTAAGCAGATTTCCCTGAAAAATTGTATTTTCCTCTCAACATTAATTGACAGACTTTCCCACAGAGCTTGCTTTATACTTATGAAGCAAGAAGGGGAACAGCGTAAGGCAAGAAAGAAAGGAGTCAGATGTGAAAATCTATTTAGATGTCATTTGGCTGTTAAACTTTTGTTTTGATGCACTTTTGCTTTTGCTCACGGCATTTATTTTAAAACGGCATGTAAAAAAAAGAAGACTGGTAGGCGGAGCGTTCATCGGTTCCAGTATTGTCCTTTTGATGTTTACTCCTTTTTCGCCGATTGTTGAACATCCGGCTGGGAAGCTAGCTTTTTCAGTTGTGATTGTGGTGGTGACATTTGGCTTTAAAAGATTTCGGTTTTTCTTTCAAAATTTGTTTTCCTTTTATTTTGCCACTTTTTTAATGGGGGGAGGAATTATCGGAGCCCATTCTTTGCTGCAGTCAAATTCTATTGTTCAAAACGGTGTCATGATTACCAATCAAACAGGGTTTGGAGACCCGATCAGCTGGTTGTTTATTGTTGGTGGCTTTCCAGCATTATGGTTTTTTTCTAAAAGAAGAATTGAAGATATTGAAACAAAAAACATTCAATATGAGGAACGAGTCAGCGTGCAGGCAGATTTGGGCAGCCAAACACTTCATGTCAGAGGCCTGATTGATTCCGGTAACCAGCTGTACGATCCTCTTACAAAAACACCGGTAATGATCATTTACATTGATAAATTGGAGCCGATTTTCGGAACAGCCGAAACGATGATCATTCGAAACACAGACCCATTGGAAGCCATCGAACAGCTCGATGATTCCTTTCGCTTTTTAGATAAAATGAGGTTGATTCCATACAGGGGAGTTGGTCAGCAAAATCAATTTTTATTATGCGTTAAACCGGATCACGTAACGATTATGACAAAAGAAGAAATGATTTCTGCAGATAAATGTTTAATCGGTATCAGCACAACAAAGCTGTCGGCAGATGGAGAGTTTGACGCGATTATTCATCCGAAAATGCTTTCGGGCAAGGCTGTCAAACACGTTTCATAATGTTCGCAAATGTCCGTTACTTATCATACTCAAACGGCGTGACATTTAGAAGGGAGAGGAAGATGAAAAAACTGAAATTGCGGTTGACGCACCTCTGGTATAAGCTGCTGATGAAACTTGGGCTGAAAAGTGATGAAGTCTATTACATAGGCGGGAGTGAAGCCCTGCCGCCTCCATTATCTAAAGATGAGGAGCAGGTTTTGTTAATGAAGCTCCCAAACGGCGATCAGGCGGCGCGCGCCATTCTAATTGAACGCAATTTGCGTCTGGTCGTATATATCGCCCGTAAATTTGAAAATACGGGAATTAATATAGAGGATTTAATCAGCATCGGTACCATCGGTCTAATCAAAGCTGTGAATACATTCAATCCAGAAAAGAAAATCAAGCTTGCTACCTATGCCTCCCGGTGTATAGAAAATGAAATCCTGATGTATTTAAGAAGAAATAACAAAATCCGTTCAGAGGTTTCCTTTGATGAACCGCTTAATATTGATTGGGACGGCAATGAGCTTTTGCTTTCTGATGTGCTCGGCACTGACGATGACATCATCACTAAAGACATAGAAGCTAACGTCGATAAAAAGCTTTTGAAAAAAGCGCTTGAACAGCTTAATGAGAGAGAAAAGCAAATCATGGAGCTGCGGTTTGGGCTTGTCGGTGAAGAAGAAAAAACCCAAAAGGATGTAGCGGATATGATGGGGATTTCTCAGTCTTATATTTCGCGGCTTGAGAAAAGAATTATAAAAAGGTTGAGAAAAGAGTTCAACAAAATGGTGTAAAAAATTTTATGGTTAGAACCCCTTGATTTTACAGGGATTTCCTGATTTCGACAGTTTTTCGGTCTGAGTGCAGTGCATATTTTTCCCACCCAAGGAGATACTTAACGTTGTACAGCAGCTCCTGTAGGGAGGGAAAAAAGTGTCGAGAAATAAAGTCGAAATCTGCGGGGTGGATACCTCCAAATTACCAGTACTCAAGAATGAAGAGATGAGAAAGCTGTTTAGGCAGCTGCAGGATGAAGGCGATGATTCAGCAAGAGAAAAGCTTGTAAACGGGAACTTGCGTCTTGTCTTAAGTGTCATTCAACGATTTAATAACAGAGGGGAGTATGTTGATGACTTATTTCAAGTCGGCTGCATCGGACTAATGAAATCCATTGATAATTTTGACCTAAGCCACAATGTTAAGTTTTCAACATACGCTGTACCTATGATTATCGGAGAGATCCGCAGGTATTTACGCGATAATAACCCGATCCGTGTCTCAAGATCACTCCGGGATATCGCTTACAAGGCGCTTCAGGTAAGAGAGCGGTTAATCAGTGAGACAAGCAAGGAGCCGACTGCAGAAGACATCGCAAAAGTTCTTGAAGTACCGCATGAGGAAATTGTATTTGCGCTTGATGCCATCCAGGATCCGGTTTCTCTATTTGAACCGATCTATAACGATGGCGGAGACCCGATCTATGTGATGGACCAAATCAGTGATGAGCGTAACACAGATTCACAATGGATTGAAGAGCTGGCTTTAAAAGAGGGCATGAGAAGGCTGAATGATAGGGAAAAAATGATTTTGAGAAAGCGATTCTTCCAAGGGAAAACCCAAATGGAAGTCGCCGAGGAAATCGGAATTTCTCAAGCGCAGGTGTCCAGACTTGAAAAAGCGGCTATCAAACAAATGAATAAAAATATTCATCAATAATGAAAAGCCTTTAAAACGATGTTGTTTTAAAGGCTTTTCTATTGATTACGGATGGTTTACGTTTTGGAAAAAGTAAGGTATCCTAGTTCGTACAAAGTTTTATGAAAATTAAAACAATTATAAAAGGCAATAAAGAGGAGGACCACGATGATTTTGCAGCTTGACAATGTCTCACTAAAACGGAATGGGAAATGGATACTGAGAGATATTCATTGGAAGGTGGAAGAAAAGGAAAATTGGGTGCTTTACGGCCTAAATGGCGCCGGGAAGACAGCGCTGTTAAATATGCTTTGCTCATATTATTTTCCAACATCAGGCGAGATGCAGGTGCTTGGCCATGAATTTGGCAAAACAGAGCTTGGGGAAAAGCTCAGACGTAAAATTGGCCTCGTCTCAGCAGCTCTTCAGCAAAAATTGTATCCGGCAGATTCAGCCTTTGAAATTGCTTTGAGCGGAGCTTACGCTTCGATTGGGTTATATGAAACGCCAAGTAAGGAAACCAGGAAAAAAGCGATTGGTTTGTTAGAGGACTTGGGAGCAATTGAATATGCCGATCGCCGCTATGAAACCCTTTCTCAAGGGGAAAAACAAAGAGCGTTGATTGCTAGAGCACTAATGGCCGATCCGGAGTTGCTGATACTGGATGAACCAGTCACAGGACTGGATTTTATTGCCCGGGAAAAGTTGTTAGATACGATTACATACATTGCAAACAAAGAAAATGCACCATCTATCCTTTATGTGACTCATCATGCTGAAGAAATTTTGCCTGTCTTTGATAAAGCCCTTTTATTAAAACAGGGAGAGGTCTTTGGATCCGGAGAAATAAAGGAAATGCTTACTGATCAAATACTTTCCGCTTTTTTTGATACGCCAATCCATGTATTATGGAATCAGGATCGGCCGTTTTTAACAAGAGCTGAGCCGATAACGAATGCCTGACAAACATATATAGATTCATCCTAGGGGTGCTTTACGAAGCTGAGAGAGACTTTGTCTCAACCCTTTTGACCTGATCTGGATCATGCCAGCGGAGGGAAGCGGTGAAAAGCGGAGTACATCGGACTCCGTTTGTTTTTATTAAGCCGTTTCATCACATTTGAAACGGCTTTTTTGATTTTAAAGAATAGGAGCGGATTTACATTGGATCAACAAATAGACTCTTTGCAAAAAAAAGTGGAAGAACAAAAGGAGGAGCTTATTCAGCTTGCTAAAACACTGATTTCTTATCAAACACCCGCTCCGCCTGCAAGAAATACAGAGGGCATTCAGTCATGGATTGCGGGATTTTTAAATGAATTGGGATTCTCGATCGACAAATGGGATGTGTACCCTGGAGATCCCAATGTTGTCGGCAAGCTAAAGGGAACAGATTCAGCAGATTATTACAGCCTGATTATCAATGGTCATGTAGATGTGGCAGAGGTAAAAGAGGATGAAGAATGGAAGCACGATCCGTTTCATCCCATTGAAAAAAACGGTCTCTTAATCGGGCGAGGCGCTTCCGATATGAAGGACGGAATGGCTTGTGTGCTGTTTGCTGTCAAATTAATTCGTGAAGCCGGCATTGAGCTTCCAGGTGATCTGATTCTGCAATCGGTTATTGGGGAGGAAGTTGGAGAGGCCGGCACACTTGAATGCTGCAAGAGGGGCTACCACGCTGATTTTGCAATTGTCGCGGATACGAGCGATATGCATATTCAAGGCCAAGGCGGTGTCATTACAGGCTGGATTGAAATCAAAAGCAGTCAAACATTTCATGATGGAACGAGACGGAATATGATTCACGCAGGCGGAGGAACATTCGGAGCAAGCGCAATTGAAAAAATGGCGAAAATCATTGCGGGGCTCGGTGAACTTGAGCGCCACTGGTCCATTATGAAAAGTTATCCCGGTTTTAAACCAGGCACAAATACGATTAATCCGGCAGTTATAGAAGGCGGCAGACATGCGGCTTTTATAGCGGACGAATGCCGGCTGTGGATCACAGTCCATTTTTATCCAAATGAAACCCATGACCAAGTGGCAGCGGAAATAGAAGATTACGTCAATCGGCTGAGTGACAGTGATATTTGGCTTAGGGAAAACCGCCCTGTATTCAAGTGGGGAGGCTCATCTATGATAGAAGACAGAGGAGAAATTTTTCCGGCATTGGAAGTTGACTCTGGCCACCCAGGCGTCTTAGCGCTAACTGCCTCTCATCAGAAAGTGAAACGGGAGTGTCCAATTATTGACGTTTCTCAATCAGTTACAGATGGCGGATGGCTGTATGATGCCGGTATTCCATGCGTAATATACGGTCCTGGAGATCTGCACAATGCACACTCTGTGAACGAGAAGGTATCGATTGAGCAGCTAGTAGAGTATACAAAAATTTTACTCGATTTTATCATCAGCTGGTGCAGCCGGAAAAAAGAACAATGACATGAAAATTTCTTCTTGCTGACAAGGTTCAGCCTGCCCGTTCATATACTTGAACAAAAGGACGGAAAAAGGACGTGATGGAATGATCAGCATTTCAGAATTTCAGGTAAAGGATGTCGTCAATGTCTCAAACGGAAAAAAGCTGGGGAGTATTGGTGATATTGATATCAATGTGACCACTGGAAAAATTCAGGCGATCATACTCGGAGGAAATGGGAAAGTTCTCGGATTTTTTGGAAAAGAAGAGGAATTGGTCATTCCATGGCGAAATATAGTAAAAATCGGGGAAGATGTAATCTTAGTCCGATTAAGTGAACCGCATGCATAAACCTGCTTGTCTGCCGCAGATTGGCAAATGCCGGAAGTCTCGATTCTTCCGGCACATTTCATTTAGAAATATGCAAATCGGCGCTCAACGAATGCAGTAAGATGTGGTAAAATAAGTGGGAAATTCCGCTTTTTTAAATGTTTGTCGAAAGGTTGGATCATCATGAATACATATCACCCATTCAGTCTTACCACACCCTCGACACTCATGATACAAGACTGGGCTCAAACGAATCAAAACAACAAAGAGGTCATTGCCGGATTTACGACAAAAAACGGCGGTGTCAGCCAAAAGCCTTTTGAATCGTTAAATACAGGATTGCACGTTCATGACAAAGATGCAGATGTAGTTAAAAATCGTGAATATATTGCCGATATGTTTAATACTGATTTGCAGTCTTGGGTATTCGCTGATCAGACACATGATAATCGCGTTCAGAAAGTGACGCAGAGGGATAGGGGAAAAGGCGCCCGTGAGTATCACACGGCTCTAAAAGCAACGGACGGGCTCTATACAAATGAAAAAAATGTATTTTTAGCATTATGCTTTGCTGATTGTGTGCCTCTTTTCTTTTATGATCCGGTTAAGTCGCTTGTCGGAGTCGCCCATGCCGGGTGGAAAGGCACCGTCAAACAGATTGGCAGAGAAATGGTGAAGCAATGGACTGAGAAGGAAGGTTCAAATCTCTCAGATATTTACGCTGTTATTGGCCCGTCTATCAGCGGAGCATGCTATACGGTAGACGACCGCGTCATGGATGCTGTCCGCGCATTGCCGGTTTCAGCAGACCTTGTCGTTAATCAGACGGCAAAGGCACAATATCAGCTTGATCTGAAAGAGCTGAACCGTCTTATACTGATGGACAGCGGTTTGGCAAGTGAACAAATTTCTGTCAGCGGTTTATGCACGGAAAGCGAGCCGTCTCTTTTCTATTCTCACCGCCGCGATCAGGGGAAAACTGGACGGATGATGTCCTTTATCGGAATGAAGGAGGCATAAAAGATCTTGCGTGTTGTTGATAATTTACGACATATAAACGAACGAATAAACGAAGCATGTAACAGATCGGGCCGCAGCTCCGATGAAGTTACGGTTATTGCAGTCACTAAATATGTATCGCCTGAAAGAGCACAGGAGGCAGTAGATGCTGGCATCACCTGCCTCGGAGAGAATCGGGATGCGGAACTGCTCCGCAAACAGGAATTGATGAAAGGGAATCCGGAATGGCATTTTATCGGCAGTCTGCAATCAAGAAAAGCAAAATCTGTCGTCAATGCGGTTTCCTATATCCATTCCCTAGACCGGCTCTCATTAGCGAAAGAAATTGAAAAACGGGCTGAAGGTACTGTACGATGCTTTGTGCAGGTCAATACCTCTCTTGAGCCTTCTAAACACGGCATGAAAAAAGAAGAAGTCATTCCATTCATACAGGAGCTTTCCGGTTTCGAACATATCCTTGTTGCCGGGCTGATGACAATGGCTCCGCTGACTGATGATCAAGATCAGATCAGAAGCTGTTTCAGGTCGCTGAGAGAACTCCGTGACCAGGTTCAGAAGCTGAACCAGCCGAACGCTCCGTGTACTGAACTGTCGATGGGCATGTCAAATGATTTTGAAATTGCAATTGAAGAAGGAGCTACTTATATTAGAATCGGCTCATCGTTAGTCGGAAATGAAACAGGGGGTGTACAGCAATGAGTATGAAAAATAAACTGAAAAACTTTTTCTCAATGGAAGATGAAGAATACGAATATGAATATATTGAGACAGAGCGGGAATCTCATGAGGAGCATGAGCAAAAAGAAAAGCCGGCTTACAACGGGAATAAACCTGCGGGCAAACAGAATGTAGTGAGCTTGCAAAGTGTTCAGAAATCCTCTAAAGTGGTGTTGAGTGAGCCGCGCGTTTATGCGGAGGCGCAGGAAATAGCCGACCATTTGAAGAACCGGCGGGCAGTTGTCGTCAATCTTCAGCGGATACAGCATGACCAGGCGAAGCGGATTGTTGACTTTTTAAGCGGAACCGTTTATGCCATTGGCGGCGATATTCAAAGAATCGGCTCAGATATTTTCCTCTGCACGCCTGACAACGTAGATGTATCAGGCACAATTTCTGAGCTCATATCTGAAGACGAACATCAGAGGTGGTAAAGCGAGATGATCCTTTATCAAGTTTTTTCGGTTTTAAGCTTATTAATCACAATATACTCATTTGCCCTGATCATATATATTTTTATGTCATGGGTGCCGAGTACGAGGGAAACAGCAGTCGGGCGTTTTTTGGCTTCGATTTGTGAACCATATCTCGAACCATTCAGAAAAATCATCCCTCCGATTGCAATGCTGGATATTTCACCAATCGTAGCAATACTTGTGCTTCGGTTTGCGACAACCGGCTTGTGGGGACTTTATCGCATGATTGCGTTTTAATGTGACAGTTTGATAGGGGCTTGGCAGCAGCCAAGCCTCTTTACATAGAAGGGAAAGACGATGAGCGATATATATCAGCACTTCAGAAAAGACGAGCGGGCCTTTATTGATCAGGCGCTCGAATGGAAAAGAATTGTCCAGGAGCAGTACCGGATGAAGCTGACCGACTTTTTAGACCCCCGAGAGCAGGTCATCCTCTCTGCTGTTACGGGACAGGCTGACGTCGGGCTTGCTTTTTCCGGCGGTTATAACAGAGCGGAGCGGAAACGGGCGATTCTGTATCCAGAGTACATTACTCCGGAAGAATCGGATTTTGAATTGCAGGCGTTTAACGTCCGTTATGCTGACAAGTTTGTCTCAGTAGATCATCGTTCTCTGCTTGGTGCATTAATGGGCATAGGATTAAAGCGGCAAAAATTCGGTGACATCGTGTTTTCTGAGACAGCAGTGCAATTGATTGTCTCAGCCGATACCGCTGATTTTGTGGCTGCACAGCTGACCCAAGCAGGCAAAGCGGCGGTCAGCCTAGAGAAAATCGACTTGTCAGACCTTAACATTCCAGCAGTTGATGTCGAAATAAGAGATGACACGGTTTCTTCTTTAAGGCTTGACGCCGTCTGCGCCTCTATGAGCAGGCAATCCCGCCAGAAATCACAGACGCTTGTGAAAAACGGCCTTGTGAAAGTGAACTGGAAGGTGGTTGAAGATCCTTCATACATAGTCGCGGAAGGGGACATGCTGTCAATCAGAGGTTTTGGCCGGTGCAGCTTAACAAAAATCGAAGGAAAAACCAAAAAAGACAAATGGAGAGTTACGTTTGAACGACAAAAATAGTCGGTTTTTCAGTTTTTTTCTCCATCTGTGCGAAATTTGTTTTATAATGTGAACTAGATAACCGTACTGAAATGTAAAAATGGAGGTGGCATCATGCCATTAACGCCAAATGATATTCACAACAAGACGTTTACAAAAAGTTTTCGCGGATATGATGAAGATGAAGTAAATGAATTCCTAGCCCAAGTCAGAAAAGATTACGAAATTGTTCTCCGCAAGAAAACTGAGCTTGAAGCGAAAGTCAATGAGCTAGATGAAAGAATCGGACACTTTGCCAATATTGAGGAAACATTGAATAAATCAATTTTAGTTGCTCAAGAAGCGGCTGAAGACGTAAAACGCAATTCTCAAAAAGAGGCAAAGCTGATTGTTCGGGAAGCGGAGAAAAACGCTGATCGCATTATCAACGAATCGTTATCAAAATCAAGAAAAATTGCAATGGAAATTGAAGAGCTGAAAAAACAGTCTAAAGTGTTCAGAACACGTTTCCAAATGCTGATTGAAGCTCAGCTTGATCTTCTGAAAAATGACGATTGGGATCATCTCCTTGAGTATGAAGTCGACGCTGTATTTGAGGAAAAGGAATAAATTCTCTGATTATCTTGACATTTTCTTAGCTTGTCGAATATAATACGTTCATAAATTCAGATGAAAAAACGGTTGAAAGGGACAGTCATGTTTCCTTCAGGCCTTCATAGCGACCCGGAGATGGTGAGAGTCCGGGATGGCCGGAATCATGTAGATCAGCCCTTTAGTTTCCTTGCTGAACTCACAGTAGGTTAGGACGTTCATCACGTTACGATGCTCAAGAGGAAAAAGCGTATGCTGGCTTTTTCTAAAAGGGTGGTACCGCGAGATAAGCTTTCTCGTCCCTTATGGGATGAGAGGGCTTTTTTTATTTTCTGAAAAAATGCAGTGGAGGAATGAAAATGGATTTTAAAGACACGCTCTTAATGCCGAAAACAGATTTCCCGATGCGTGGAAATTTGCCAAACCGTGAGCCTGACATTCAAAAAAAATGGGAGGAAGAGGATATCTATCGTCTTGTTCAGGAACGGACGAAAGACCGCCCGAAATTTGTTTTACATGACGGACCTCCGTATGCAAACGGCGACATCCATATGGGCCATGCACTTAACAAGATTTTGAAAGACTTCATTGTCCGCTATAAATCAATGAGCGGCTACAACGCACCGTATGTGCCGGGCTGGGATACACACGGATTGCCAATTGAAACAGCTCTGACAAAAAACAAAAAGGTCAACCGCAAAGAAATGTCAGTAGCGGAATTCCGCAAACTATGCGAAGAGTACGCTTGGAAGCAAATCGAGGGACAGCGTGAGCAATTCAAACGTCTTGGTGTCCGCGGTGACTGGGAAAACCCATATGTGACATTAAAACCGGAATACGAAGCGCAGCAAATCCGCGTATTTGGTGAAATGGCAAAACGAGGCTACATTTACAAAGGCCTTAAACCGGTTAACTGGTCACCTTCAAGTGAGTCTGCTCTGGCTGAAGCCGAGATCGAATATCAAGATAAACGTTCAGCATCTATTTACGTCGCTTTTGGTGTAAAAGACGGAAAAGGCGTTCTTGAAAACGGCGAGCGCATCATCATTTGGACAACAACGCCTTGGACAATTCCGGCGAACCTCGGAATCTCAGTGCACCCTGATCTTGAGTACAGCGTGATTGCAGTAGGTGAAGACCGCTTTGTCGTAGCAAGTGCCTTAGTCGAAAATGTTGCATCGGCATGCGGATTTGATCAGTATGAAGTGACAAGAACGGTCAAAGGGAAAGACCTTGAGAACATTATCGCTGAACACCCGCTATATGGCAGAGACTCTCTCGTTATGCTTGGTGAACACGTAACAACTGATGCCGGAACAGGCTGTGTTCATACAGCGCCAGGACATGGGGAAGATGACTTTATCATCGGCCAAAAATACGGTTTAGATGTGCTTTGCCCGGTCGATGAAAAAGGTGTAATGACAAGCGAAGCTCCTGGCTTTGAAGGCATGTTCTATGATGATGCAAACAAAGCGATCACACAGCAGCTTGATGAAAAAGGCGCACTTGTGAAGCTTGAATTCATTACTCACTCTTATCCGCATGATTGGAGAACGAAAAAACCAACCATTTTCAGAGCGACAGCGCAATGGTTTGCGTCTATTAAAGATTTCAGATCAGACCTGCTGGATGCCATTAAAGAAACCAAATGGGTTCCTGAATGGGGCGAGCAGCGTTTGCACAACATGGTTCGGGACCGCGGAGACTGGTGTATTTCCAGACAGCGTGCGTGGGGTGTGCCGATTCCGGTATTTTACGCTGAAAACGGAGAACCGATTATTACAGATGAAACCATTGAACATGTTTCTGAATTGTTCAGACAGCACGGATCAAACATTTGGTTTGAAAAAGAAGCAAAGGATCTTCTTCCGGAAGGCTTTACGCATCCTGGCAGCCCGAACGGCACATTTACAAAAGAACAGGATATCATGGATGTTTGGTTTGATTCAGGCTCTTCACATCAAGCAGTGCTTGAAGAACGTGATGACCTCGTTCGCCCGGCTGATCTATACCTAGAGGGATCTGACCAATATCGCGGCTGGTTTAACTCTTCTCTTTCTACAGCAGTAGCCGTAACAGGGAAAGCGCCGTATAAAGGTGTGCTCAGCCATGGGTTCGCACTGGATGGAGAAGGACGCAAGATGAGTAAATCAATCGGTAACGTTGTTGTTCCGGCTAAAGTCATGAAACAGCTTGGTGCCGACATCTTAAGATTATGGGTATCTTCAGTGGATTATCAGGCGGACGTTCGCGTGTCTGACGCCATTCTGAAGCAGGTTGCGGAAGTATATCGTAAAATCCGCAACACGTTCCGTTTCCTTCACGGCAACCTTTTCGATTTTGATCCAAAAACAAATGCGGTGGCTGTCGAAGATCTTCGCGAAGTGGATCAGTATATGCTGATTAAGCTGAACAAGCTGATTGATAAAGTGAAAAAAGCGTATGATGAGTACGAATTTGCGGTTGTGTATCACAGCATTCATAATTTCTGCACAATCGAATTGAGCTCATTCTACCTTGATTTTGCAAAAGATATTGTCTACATCGAGCATGCGGATCATCCGGATAGACGCAGCATGCAGACAGTATTCTATGAAACGCTTCTTGCATTAGTGAAGCTTTCAGCGCCTATCCTTCCACATACGGCAGACGAATTGTGGTCTCATTTAACATTTGTTGAAGAGCAGAGCGTTCAGCTGACCGATATGCCGGAAACAATCGCGGTTCCAAACAGTGAAGCGACTGAAGAAAAATTTGACCGCTTTATGGCTCTTCGTGATGACGTGTTGAAAGCATTAGAAACTGCGCGAAATGAAAAAATTATCGGTAAATCTTTGGAAGCAAACCTGAAATTGTATCCAAACAAAGAAAACAAGGAGCTCTTGGCTTCCATAAAAGAAAACCTTTCTCAGCTGTTTATTGTGTCTGAACTGACAATCAGCGAAGAAAATGAAGCGCCGAACGATGCGCAAAGCTTTGCGACGGGTAAAATCGCTGTCGAGAAAGCGGAAGGCGAAATGTGTGAGAGATCTCGTGTGATTTCAAAAGATGTAGGGGCAAATCCGAAATATCCTACACTTTCATTACGCAACGCTGAAATCGTTGAAAAATACTATCAAAAATAATGAAAAGGGCCCGGCGTAAAAGCCGGGCTTTTTTTGTGCCAAGAGTGACATCCTTTAGAACGGCAGGAAAAATCTTATGGGCTTTAGATCATCATTCATAGGCAACAATAAAGGTACTACGTTAAGAGCAGGAGTTGTGAAGAATGAATGATCAACTGACCGCAATTTATACGGAACTTCTTCTGATGAAAGAAGAATTACAGTCGAGATTATTTGAGTATTCTTGCTTTCAGGTTTCTACAAGCCCGCAAGCAGCAATCAATCATAAACAAAAAGCAACTCTGATCTATCATATTAAAGAAGAGCTTCAAGACGTTCTCCTTGCATTGTCCAAAATCGAAAACGGCACATTCGGATACTGTGAAGAAACCGGGGCTCCCATTCCTCTTGCAAAGCTGGCAGTGCTGCCGACGGCCCGAACAGCAAACGATTTTCTTTATTCTGTCCAATTTGAGAAAAAAACGCTTCCGATATGGAAATCAACGGATATCGAATATGGTCAGGCACTGTATGAATAACAGTGTCTGGCCGGTTATTATGCCTGATATTTCTTTACTCCAGTGCTTTTTATTGATAAAATGCATAATGGATTAAAGTAACCGTAAACTGGAGGAACGTTTGTGCTGTATTATATGATTGCACTACTTATTATTGCAGCCGATCAATTGACAAAATGGCTAGTTGTTAAGAACATGGAACTTGGCCAAAGCATTCCGATCATTGATCAGGTATTCTATATCACCTCCCATCGCAATACGGGTGCTGCATGGGGGATATTAGCGGGTCAGATGTGGTTTTTCTACCTCATAACAACCGCTGTTATTATTGGTATTGTTTATTACATACAGCGTTATACAAAAGGACAAAGGCTTCTTGGCGTTGCCCTCGGACTTATGCTTGGCGGTGCCATCGGCAACTTTATCGATCGGGCTGTCAGACAGGAAGTTGTGGATTTTATCCATGTTATTATTGTCAATTACAATTACCCGATATTTAACATCGCGGACTCTTCACTATGTGTCGGCGTAATGCTTTTATTTATACAAATGCTGTTGGACAGCAGGAAAAAGAAAAAGGAGCAATAGCATGAATCAAATTGATATAACCGCTTCAGAAGAACAAAAAAGTGAGCGGATTGATAAATTTTTGGCATCGACTGAGAATGATTGGTCAAGAACCCAGGTTCAGCAATGGGTAAAAGACGGACAGGTTGTCGTGAACGGAAGCGCGGTGAAAGCGAATTATAAAATTCAGCCGGGTGATCAGGTGACCGTCACTGTACCCGAACCGGAAGCGCTCGATGTCCTGGCAGAGCCTATGGATCTGGATATTTATTATGAGGACCAGGATGTGCTGGTCGTCAACAAACCTCGCGGAATGGTTGTTCACCCAGCACCCGGGCATCTTACGGGCACACTTGTAAACGGCCTTATGGCTCATTGCACAGACCTTTCCGGAATAAATGGCGTGATGCGTCCGGGTATTGTTCACAGAATCGATAAGGACACGTCCGGTTTATTAATGGTGGCGAAAAATGATATGGCGCACGAGTCACTTGTAAACCAATTGGTCAACAAAACGGTCACGCGGAAATATACGGCAGTTGTCCACGGGCTTATTTCTCACGATGACGGCACAATTGACGCGCCGATCGGACGAGATAAGAAAGACCGTCAAAGCATGACTGTGACACGTGATGGCAAAAACGCTGTCACTCATTTTCATGTACTAGAGCGTTTTCAGGATTTTACGTTAGTGGAATGCCAGCTTGAAACAGGGAGAACCCATCAAATTCGTGTTCATATGAAATATATCGGATTCCCATTAGCAGGCGATCCGAAATACGGCCCAAGAAAAACAATCGACTTTAATGGCCAAGCGCTTCACGCGGGAGTTTTAGGTTTTGACCATCCACGAACAGGAGAATATGTCGAATTTGAAGCGCCGCTTCCTGAGGATATGGCAGAATTAATCGAAAACCTCAGAAAAAACGGTTGACAGAGGGTTTCTTTTCTGAAATAATAAACGAAGCTGAATAGATTCTTTAAAACAGTCCAGAGAGGCTGAGAAGGATAACGGATAGACGGGATGCGTGTACAGGCGCGCACCTTGTCCTAAAACCCCTCTATGCTCTGGCAGGAGGGGTTTTTTCTTCTATATGAACTGTGAGGTGTCACACATTGAATCAAAAAGCTGTCATTCTCGACGAACAGGCAATCAGACGGGCGCTGACCAGGATTGCTCACGAAATGATCGAACGCAATAAAGGAATGAATAACTGCATTCTTGTCGGTATTAAGACAAGAGGGATTTACCTGGCAAAACGCCTTGCGGAACGCATTGAACAGATTGAGGGAAATCCTGTTACAGTCGGTGAAATTGATATTACTCTTTACAGAGACGATCTTTCTAAAAAAACGAGCAACGATGAACCGCTTGTAAAAGGTGCAGATATTCCGGTAGATATTACAGATCAAAAAGTCATTCTCGTTGATGATGTTCTGTATACCGGAAGAACAGTCAGAGCAGGAATGGATGCGCTTGTTGATGTAGGCAGACCTTCCTCCATTCAGCTTGCAGTGCTTGTGGACAGAGGACACCGGGAGCTGCCGATCCGAGCGGATTATATCGGGAAAAACATCCCGACATCAAAGTCTGAAAAGGTTATGGTTCAGCTTGATGAGGTAGACCAAAACGATCTCGTCGCCATTTATGAAAACGAATAATAGATCACCTTTTTAAGGGCAATCCAGAGAGGTTGCAAAGAGGTGCACAACAAAGGCCCAAAAAGCATTCGGCAGGTCTTTGTATGCCTCTTTGCGTAAAAAAGCAAAGAGGTTTTTTTATACAGTCATTGAGTCATCCTAAAATGAAAGTCAACAATCAGGGGGAAATCATCATGAGTAAGAAAAAAGTAAATTTAGGGGTCAGGGATGTCCCGACACCTTTCTCTTGGGTTTCATTCAGCCTTCAGCATTTGTTTGCCATGTTTGGCTCAACCATTTTGGTTCCGAAGCTCGTCGGAATGAGTCCTGCTGTGGCGTTGGTGACAAGCGGCATCGGAACACTGGCGTACCTTCTTATTACGAAAGGACAAATTCCGGCGTATCTCGGTTCATCCTTCGCCTTTATTTCTCCGATCATTCTGGTAAAAGCGACCGGCGGGCCGGGAGCGGCAATGGTTGGGGCGTTTCTTGCAGGGCTGGTGTACGGGCTGATTGCCTTATTGATTAGGCAGCTTGGAACAGGATGGCTGATGAAGATTCTCCCGCCTGTAGTCGTAGGGCCTGTTATTATCGTCATCGGGCTGGGACTGGCAAGCACTGCGGTAAACATGGCGATGTATGCTGATCCAAACGCGAGTGAGTTGGTCTACAGCTTAAAGCACTTTAGTGTCGCAGGAGTTACGCTGGCAATTACGATTATTTGTGCGATTTTCTTACGAGGATTTCTAAGCCTGATTCCGGTTCTGATCGGAATCATCGGCGGATACCTGTTTGCCCTTACTCAAGGGATTGTCAACTTCCAGCCGGTGCTTGACGCGAAATGGTTCGCAGTGCCTGAATTTATCATTCCGTTCAAAGATTATTCACCGTCAGTTACACTCGGCATCGCAGCCGCAATGGTTCCTGTCGCATTTGTCACAATGTCAGAGCATATCGGCCACCAAATGGTGCTGAGTAAGGTTGTTGGACAAGATTTCATTAAAAAGCCGGGACTGCATCGCTCCATTATGGGTGACAGCGTGGCGACAATTCTTGCTTCTCTGATCGGCGGCCCTCCGACGACTACTTACGGAGAAAACATTGGCGTGCTGGCCATCACAAGAGTATTCAGCGTCTTTGTCATAGGAGGCGCGGCAGTGATTGCCCTTTGCTTCGGCTTTATCGGCAAAATTTCAGCGCTGATCAGTTCAGTGCCGTCAGCGGTCATGGGAGGCGTCTCCTTCCTGCTGTTCGGAATCATTGCTTCAAGCGGCCTGCGAATGCTGATTGATAACAAAATTGATTATGAAAACAACAGAAACCTCATTATTACATCAGTTATCCTTGTCATCGGTGTAGGTGGCGCTTTTATCCAAGTATCTCAGGGCGGATTCCAAGTGTCAGGAATGGCGCTTGCCGCAATTGTCGGTGTCATCTTAAACCTGATTCTTCCGCAGGCGAAGGAAGAGCAGGCAGACACATCTGAACAACATCATATCTAAAACCTTTTAATGAAAGTCCAGAGAGGCTTGGAAGGGTTATGAAGAGAAGGAAGCTTCAATGCTGCCCTCTATTTAACCGTACCCCGAGTCTATCTTAGACCGGGGTTTTTTTCAGCCTTAAGTTGAAAAGAGAGGGGAAAGAACATGAAGCATTTAACGACGATGAGTGAACTCAGCACTGAGGAAATCAAAGATTTGCTTCAAACAGCACAAGATCTCAAAAGCGGAAAAACAGACAATCAGCTTACAGGAAAGTTTGCCGCAAACCTGTTTTTCGAACCGAGCACGAGAACGCGGTTCAGCTTTGAGGTCGCAGAAAAAAAGCTGGGCATGAATGTGCTCAACCTTGATGGAACAAGCACAAGCGTGCAAAAAGGCGAAACCTTATATGACACGATCCGGACGCTCGAATCAATCGGTGTGGACGTCTGCGTCATCAGGCACAGTGAGGATGAGTATTATGAAGAGCTTGTCAGCCAGGTGAACATTCCGATTCTGAATGCGGGAGACGGATGCGGCCAGCATCCGACACAATCACTGCTTGATTTAATGACGATTTATGAAGAGTTCAATACGTTCAAAGGGCTTACCGTCTCCATTCACGGTGACATCAAGCATAGCAGAGTGGCAAGGTCAAATGCGGAAGTGTTGACAAGATTGGGTGCCCGGGTCCTATTTTCCGGCCCTTCGGCATGGCAGGATGAAGAAAATACATTCGGCACGTATGTCTCAATGGATGAAGCAGTTGAGTCTTCCGATGTCGTCATGCTGCTGCGCATTCAAAATGAACGACATCAGTCCGCTGTCAGCCAGGAAGGCTATTTAAACAAATACGGCTTGACCGTAGAACGGGCTGAGCGTATGAAGCAGCATGCGATCATCATGCATCCTGCTCCGGTAAACAGAGGAGTGGAGATTGATGACAGCTTAGTAGAAAGCAAAAAATCAAGAATCTTCAAGCAAATGCAAAATGGCGTATTTATCAGAATGGCAGTGATACAGCGTGCCTTACAAACCAATGTGAAAAGAGGAGAAGCAGCATATGTCATATCTCATTAAAAACGGCTGGATACTAAACGAAAATGGTGAAAAAACAGAAGCGGATATCCGAGTGACTGGAGAAACCATCACCGCAATCGGCAAGCTTGATGCAACGGATAATGAAACGGTAATTGATGCGAAAGGTTTGCTCGTTTCACCTGGGTTTGTTGATCTCCACGTGCATTTCAGAGAGCCGGGCGGAGAGAAAAAAGAAACTATTGAAACCGGGGCCAAAGCGGCGGCACGCGGCGGCTATACTACAGTAGCAGCAATGCCGAATACGCGGCCGGTTCCTGATACAAAGGAGCAGATGGAATGGGTGCAAAACAGAATTAAAGAAACATCATGCGTCAGAGTTCTTCCATATGCATCCATTACGATCAGACAAATCGGCGATGAAATGACAAACTTTGAAGCGTTAAAAGAAGCCGGGGCATTTGCTTTTACAGATGACGGTGTTGGTATACAGACAGCAGGAATGATGTATGAAGCGATGAAACGGGCAGCTGCAATTGACAAAGCGATTGTTGCACATTGCGAGGACAACTCCTTAATTTACGGAGGAAGCGTACATGAGGGGACATTCTCCAAAGCGAACGGGCTAAACGGCATTCCTTCTGTGTGTGAATCGGTTCATATTGCCCGCGATGTGCTGCTGGCTGAGGCGGCAAACTGCCATTATCATGTATGCCATATCAGCACGAAAGAATCTGTCAGAGTTGTACGCGATGCGAAAAAAGCGGGAATCAGAGTGACAGCAGAAGTGTCGCCGCATCATTTGCTGCTTTGTGATGAGGATATCCCGGGGCTGGACACAAACTATAAAATGAATCCGCCGCTCCGCAGTGCAGAAGACAGAGCTGCTTTAATTGAAGGTCTTTTAGACGGAACAATTGATTTTATCGCAACAGACCATGCACCGCATACGGAAGAAGAGAAAAAAACAGAAATGAAACTGGCGCCATTCGGAATTGTCGGCTTAGAAACAGCATTCCCGCTTCTTTACACACACTTTGTCAAAAATGGCAGCTGGTCGCTGAAGCAGTTGATTGACTACATGACAATCAAGCCATGCGAAGCGTTCGGTCTCCCATATGGAACATTACAAACGGGGCAAGCTGCGGACATTACGTTAATCGATTTAGAAAAAGAAGCAGTTATAGACAAAGAGACATTTTTATCAAAAGGAAAAAATACACCATTCAACGGCATCAGCTGCACCGGCTGGCCGGTCGCTACAATTGCGGCAGGGAAGCTTGCTTATGAAGAGGGGAGACTTGTCAAATGAAGAGACGATTAGTACTGGAAAACGGAGCGGTATTCGAGGGAGAAGCCTTCGGAAGCTTAGAACACAACATGGGAGAAGTCGTTTTTAATACTGGGATGACAGGCTATCAGGAAATTTTATCTGACCCTTCTTACTGCGGACAGATCGTAACATTAACATACCCGCTTATCGGAAATTACGGCATTAACCGTGATGATTTTGAATCCATTACCCCTTTTGTCAAAGGGCTGATCATCAAAGAATTATGTGAGCTGCCTTCCAACTGGCGTTCAGCATACACCTTAGACGAGTATTTAAAAATGAAAAACATTCCCGGACTCCAGGGAATTGATACAAGGAAGCTGACAAGAATGATCCGCACGGCAGGCGCGCTAAAAGGAACATTCGCTTCATCTGATGAAGATATCGAAGCAGTGCTGAAAAGACTGAACGAAACGGAATTGCCAAGAAATCAAGTATCCCAAGTATCAGCAAAAACAGCATATCCGAGCCCGGGAAGAGGCAAACGCATTGTCTTGGTTGACTTCGGCATGAAACACGGGATTCTAAGAGAGCTGAACAAACGGAAATGTGACGTCATCGTTGTGCCTTACAACATTACAGCGGAAGAGGTGCTTCAGCTGAAACCGGACGGTATCATGCTTTCTAACGGACCTGGAGACCCGAAGGATGTGCCTGAAGCGATTGAAATGATTAAAGGTGTTCTTGGAAAAGTGCCATTATTCGGAATATGTCTCGGCCACCAATTATTCGCGCTGGCGTGCGGGGCGAATACTGAAAAAATGAAATTCGGCCACAGGGGCTCAAACCACCCGGTAAAAGAGCTGGCTACAGGAAAAGTTGCCTTAACATCTCAAAACCATGGATATACAGTTTCGTCTATCAGTAAAACAGAACTGGAAGTGACGCATATCGCAATTAACGACGATACGATTGAAGGGCTGAAGCATAAAACATTGCCGGCATTTACGGTTCAATATCATCCCGAAGCCTCACCTGGTCCTGAGGATGCCAATCATCTATTTGACAGATTCATCGAAATGATCGAAACAACAGAGAAAGAAGGGGAAGCGGTATGCCAAAACGCGTAGACATTAACAAAATTTTAGTAATCGGATCTGGACCGATCATCATCGGCCAAGCAGCAGAATTTGACTATGCGGGAACACAAGCCTGTCTTGCTTTGAAAGAAGAAGGTTATGAAGTCATCCTTGTCAACTCAAACCCTGCCACGATCATGACAGATACAGAAATGGCTGACCGGGTTTACATCGAACCGCTCACACCTGAATTCCTGACACGAATCATCAGAAAAGAGCGCCCGGATGCCATTCTTCCTACACTCGGAGGCCAAACCGGTTTGAATCTTGCGGTTGAGCTTTCTGAAAGAGGCGTTTTGGCAGAATGCGGCGTCGAAGTGCTTGGCACGAAACTGTCTGCGATTCAGCAAGCTGAAGACCGTGACTTGTTCAGAACATTAATGAATGAACTGAATGAACCGGTGCCTGAAAGTGAGATTATTCACTCCCTTGAAGAAGCAGAAAAATTCGTCAGTCAAATTGGATTCCCTGTCATTGTCCGCCCGGCATATACATTAGGCGGAACAGGCGGAGGCATCTGCTCGAATGAAACAGAGTTAAAAGAAATCGTTGAGAACGGCTTGAAATTAAGCCCGGTACACCAATGTCTGCTTGAAAAAAGCATCGCCGGCTATAAAGAAATCGAGTATGAAGTCATGAGAGATAGCCAGGATCACGCCATTGTCGTTTGTAACATGGAAAACATTGATCCAGTTGGAATCCATACTGGAGACAGTATTGTTGTTGCGCCGAGCCAAACGCTCAGCGATCGCGAATATCAGCTCTTGCGGAATGTATCGTTAAAACTGATTCGCGCGCTTGGGATCGAAGGCGGATGTAATGTCCAGCTCGCCTTAGATCCAGACAGCTTCCAATATTACATTATTGAAGTAAATCCGCGTGTCAGCCGTTCATCTGCCCTTGCATCAAAAGCAACGGGATACCCGATTGCAAAGCTCGCTGCTAAAATTGCAGTCGGACTTTCATTAGATGAAATGATGAACCCGGTGACAGGAAAAACATATGCAGCATTTGAACCTGCTCTTGACTATGTCGTATCCAAAATTCCGCGCTGGCCGTTTGATAAGTTTGAATCAGCAAACAGAAAGCTTGGCACGCAAATGAAAGCGACAGGTGAGGTCATGGCAATCGGCCGCACGCTTGAAGAGTCATTGCTGAAGGCAGTGAGATCACTGGAAGCGGATGTGTATCATCTTGAATTGAAGGACGCCGCTGACATTTCAGATGAGCTTCTTGAAAAGCGAATTAAAAAGGCCGGTGATGAACGCTTATTCTACTTAGCTGAAGCGTACAGAAGAGGCTACACGGTAGAAGACCTCCATGAATTTTCCGCTATCGATGTCTTCTTCTTGCATAAGCTGTTCGGAATCGTACAGTTTGAAAAAGAATTGAAGGCGAATGCGGGCGATACAGATGTGCTGAGACGGGCAAAAGAACTCGGCTTCTCTGATCAGTACATCAGCCGTGAATGGAAAATGAAAGAATCTGAGCTTTACAGCTTGAGAAAACAAGCGGGGATTGCGCCGGTATTCAAAATGGTAGATACATGTGCGGCGGAATTTGAGTCAGAAACGCCATACTTCTATAGCACATATGAAGAAGAAAATGAATCTGTCGTTACAGATAAGAAAAGTGTGATGGTGCTTGGTTCGGGTCCGATTCGAATCGGTCAGGGTGTCGAGTTCGACTATGCGACGGTTCACTCTGTATGGGCAATTAAACAAGCAGGCTATGAAGCCATTATTGTCAATAACAACCCGGAAACCGTTTCAACAGACTTCAGCATCTCAGACAAGCTGTATTTTGAACCGCTTACGATTGAAGATGTCATGCACATCATTGACCTCGAACAGCCAATGGGCGTTGTCGTACAGTTCGGCGGACAAACTGCGATTAACCTTGCTGACGAGCTTTCTGCACGCGGAGTGAAAATCCTTGGAACTTCATTAGAAGATTTAGACCGTGCGGAAGACCGGGATAAATTTGAACAAGCGCTTGGAGAACTTGGTGTTCCTCAGCCGCTTGGCAAAACAGCGACATCAGTTGATCAGGCGGTAAGCATCGCAAGTGATATCGGTTATCCGGTACTGGTGCGTCCTTCCTATGTACTTGGCGGCCGGGCGATGGAGATTGTGTACCATGAAGAGGAGCTGCTTCATTACATGAAAAATGCAGTCAAAATCAATCCGCAGCACCCTGTATTAATTGATAGATACTTGACTGGAAAAGAAATTGAAGTCGATGCAGTATCCGACGGTGAAACAGTCGTCATTCCGGGAATTATGGAGCACATTGAACGTGCGGGCGTTCACTCCGGAGACTCAATCGCTGTTTATCCGCCTCAGTCTCTCACAGAGGACATTAAGAAAAAAATTGAACAATACACGATCGCTTTGGCTAAAGGGCTGAATATTGTCGGTTTGCTCAATATTCAATTCGTCTTGTCGCAAGGTGAGGTGTACGTGCTAGAAGTGAATCCGAGATCAAGCAGAACCGTACCGTTTTTAAGCAAAATTACGGGTATCCCAATGGCGAATCTCGCAACAAAAATCATTCTTGGTCAAAAGCTGGCTGCGTTTGGCTATACAGAGGGCCTTCAGCCTGAACAGCAAGGTGTATTTGTAAAAGCGCCGGTCTTCTCCTTTGCCAAGCTGAGAAGAGTGGACATTACGTTAGGGCCTGAAATGAAATCAACAGGTGAAGTCATGGGGAAAGATTCGACACTTGAAAAGGCGCTCTACAAAGCCTTGATTGCTTCAGGTATTCAAATCCCGAACTACGGTTCCGTGCTTTTAACAGTAGCTGATAAGGACAAAGAAGAAGGGCTTGCCATTGCTAAGCGGTTCCACGCGATCGGCTACAACATTTTAGCGACGGAAGGAACGGCAGGCTACCTGAAAGAAGCTTCCATTCCAGCGAAGGTCGTCGGAAAAATCGGTCAGGATGGCCCGAACTTGCTTGACGTCATCAGAAACGGAGAAGCGCAGTTTGTCATCAATACGCTGACAAAAGGAAAGCAGCCGGCAAGAGACGGTTTTAGAATCAGACGTGAATCAGTAGAAAATGGTGTTGCCTGCCTAACATCTTTAGATACGGCAGAGGCGATATTACGAGTGCTGGAAAGCATGATATTCCGTGCTGATCAAATGCCGGCAGTCAACACAAATCAGGAGGCGGCAGTCACTATATGAAAAAAGCGTATTTGACAGTATGTTCTAACCAGCAAATTGCAGACCGGGTGTATCAAATGGTTCTGAAAGGGGAGCTTGTCCAAGGGTTTACAACCCCGGGACAGTTCCTTCATCTTAAAGTGAGCGAAGCGGTTACGCCTCTTTTGAGAAGGCCGATCAGCATCGCAGATGTCAACTTTGAAAAAAATGAAGTCACCATCATTTATCGGGTAGATGGGGAAGGGACAAGACTCTTGTCACTGAAGCAGCAGGGAGAACTTGTGGATGTCCTCGGGCCTTTGGGAAATGGCTTTCCTGTTAATGAAGTTCAACCCGGAAAGACGGCTTTGCTGGTAGGAGGCGGAGTAGGTGTGCCGCCTCTCCAAGAGCTGTCGAAACGCTTGAATGAAAAAGGGGTTAATGTCATCCACGTTTTAGGATTCCAATCGGCAAAGGATGTATTTTACGAGGAAGAATGCAGGCAGTACGGAGACACGTATGTGGCAACAGCTGACGGAAGCTACGGGGAAACCGGATTTGTCACAGATGTGATTAAACGGAAAAATCTAGAGTTTGATATCCTCCTCAGCTGCGGGCCGACACCGATGCTCAAGGCGTTAAAACAGGAATATGCCCATAAAGAAGTATATCTGTCCATGGAGGAACGAATGGGCTGCGGAATCGGCGCATGCTTCGCGTGTGTGTGCCATACAAACGAAAGTGAGACATCCTATGTAAAAGTATGTCTCGACGGGCCTGTATTTAAAGCTCAGGAGGTGGCGCTGTAATGCTAGAGGTGAAATTGCCGGGACTTGATTTGAAAAATCCAATCATTCCTGCATCAGGCTGCTTCGGGTTTGGAAAAGAATTTTCACGTTTTTATGATTTGTCTTGTCTTGGAGCCATCATGATTAAGGCTACGACAAAGGAGCCGCGCTTCGGGAATCCGACGCCGCGGGTAGCTGAGACTGGTGCTGGAATGCTCAATGCGATCGGTCTCCAAAATCCGGGGCTGGATAGCGTGTTGCATAATGAGCTGCCGTGGCTTGAGCAGTTTGATACGCCGATCATTGCAAATGTCGCAGGTTCTCAAGTCGAGGATTATGTTGAAGTCGCAGAGCGTATCAGCAAAGCGCCTAATGTTCATGCTCTTGAATTGAATATTTCCTGCCCGAATGTGAAAACAGGCGGAATCGCTTTTGGCACGAATCCTGAGATGGCTGCCGATTTGACAAAAGCGGTGAAAGAGGTTTCGGATGTACCCGTTTATGTGAAGCTTTCTCCGAACGTGGCTAATATCACAGAAATTGCCTTAGCGATCGAGGAAGCCGGAGCGGACGGTCTTACGATGATCAACACATTAATCGGCATGAGACTCGATTTAAAAACCGGCAAACCGATATTAGCGAATAAAACAGGGGGACTTTCAGGCCCTGCTGTGAAGCCGGTTGCCATTCGCATGGTGTATGAAGTCAGCCAGGCAGTCAACATCCCGATTATCGGAATGGGAGGCGTGCAGACGGCTGAAGATGCCCTGGAATTTCTTCTCGCGGGAGCAAGCGCAGTCGCTGTCGGAACAGCAAACTTTGTGAATCCTTTTGCATGTCCAGAGATTATTGAACAGCTCCCATCTGTTTTGCGCCAATACGGCTATCAATCGATTGAAGAATGCATCGGAAGGAGCTGGAATCATGAAAAACAACCTGCCCATCATCGCGCTTGATTTTGCGTCAGCTGAAGAAACACTTGCATTCTTAGCGCCTTTTCAGCAAGAACCGTTATTTGTAAAGGTTGGGATGGAGCTTTTTTATCAAGAAGGGCCATCTATCGTGAAACAACTAAAAGAAAGAAACTGCGAGCTATTTTTAGATCTAAAGCTTCATGACATCCCGACTACTGTAAACAAAGCGATGAAGCGCCTTGCCAGTCTTGGAGTAGACCTCGTCAATGTTCATGCTGCCGGGGGCAAAAAAATGATGCAGGCAGCTCTCGAAGGCTTAGAAGAAGGTACGCCGGCTGGAAAAAAACGTCCGTCACTTATCGCGGTAACCCAGCTGACAAGCACATCTGAACAAATCATGAAAGATGAACTGCTGATCGAAAAGTCTCTGATTGATACGGTTGTGCACTACAGCAAACAGGCGGAAGAAAGCGGACTGGATGGAGTGGTCTGCTCTGTTCATGAAGCAAAAGCCATTTACCAAGCGGTGTCGCCTTCATTTCTGACTGTCACTCCGGGGATCAGAATGTCAGAGGACGCTGCGAATGACCAAGTCCGCGTAGCGACGCCTGCCATTGCAAGAGAGAAAGGTTCATCAGCGATTGTAGTAGGACGCTCGATTACAAAAGCGGAAGACCCGGTAAAAGCCTATAAGGCTGTCAGACTTGAATGGGAGGGAATCAAATCTTGAAACAAATCATCGCAAAACATCTATTAGACATCCAAGCTGTATTTTTACGCCCGAACGAGCCGTTCACATGGGCAAGCGGCATTTTATCACCAATCTACTGTGACAACCGCCTTACGCTATCTTTCCCAGAGGTCAGAAACGATGTCGCCTCAGGTATCAGCAAGCTTGTCAAAGAGCATTTTCCTGAAGCTGAAATGATTGCGGGAACAGCAACTGCCGGTATTCCTCATGCTACTCTTGCGGCTGACCGTTTGAATCTTCCGATGTGTTATGTGAGGAGCAAGCCGAAGGCGCACGGAAAAGGCAATCAGATTGAGGGAGCTGTGCAAGAAGGGCAAAAAACAGTTGTCATTGAAGACTTAATTTCCACAGGAGGCAGTGTGCTTGAAGCTTGTGCAGCTTTACAAGCGGCCGGCTGTGAAGTGCTTGGTGTCGTCTCAATCTTTACGTACGGACTTCCTAAAGCGGAGGAAGCCTTCGCAAAGGCAGAACTGCCATACTACTCATTAACTGATTATGATACGCTCACAGAGGTCGCGCTTGAAAACGGAAATATTCATTCAGATGATCTAAAAAAGCTGCAAACATGGAAACGAAATCCCGAGTCAAAAGATTGGTTTAAAAAATAAAAAATAAATTCAAATGATATAAAGAGGCTTCAAAGCCTTGATGTACTTGAAAACAGGCTGTGAGGCCTGTTTTTTTATTAATCCTATAAAAAAAGTCGGGTTGACTTATGTTAGAATTGTGCTAAAATTTACTACAAATCTAAAAACTTATCAAGAGCGGCTGAGGGACTGGACCTATGAAGCCCGGCAACCTGCAAAGTTTGTAAGGTGCTACTTCCAGCAAAATGAATTCCATTTTGAAAGATAAGGGCTACATGCTGTTCCTGTCTTTCTTTCCGCCGGATTGAAAGTTTTTTATTTTAAGAGGTAAAAAGGCTATCTGTATATCAGCAGCCGCGAATCACATTACATGGGAAAAGACAACCGGCAGAAAGCTACTGTTTGTTTGTCTCCGAAAGGAGGAAAGAAGAAATGTTAACGTATGATAATTGGGAAGAACCAACGATTACATTTCCGGAAGACGATCCTTATAAAGGAGCGCTGTCAGTTTTAAAATGGGCATACGGCCATTACGGCGATCAGCTTGTTTATGCCTGCAGTTTCGGAATTGAGGGAATCGTTCTGATTGACTTAATTTATAAAGTGAAAAAAGACGCAGAGATTGTGTTTCTTGATACAGGACTTCATTTTAAAGAAACCTATGAAACAATTGAACGAGTGAAAGAGCGTTATCCGGGTCTTAATATCATCCTGAAAAAACCAGATCTCACCCTTGAGGAACAAGCCGAAGAACATGGTGACAAACTGTGGGAAAGAGAGCCGAATCAGTGCTGCTATCTTAGAAAGGTCGTTCCTTTAAGAGAGGCGCTTTCAGGACATCCAGCCTGGCTTTCCGGCCTGCGCCGTGATCAAGGGCCAAGCCGTGCCAATACGAATTTCTTAAACAAAGATGAAAAATTCAAGTCAGTAAAAGTTTGCCCGCTTATCCATTGGACTTGGAAAGACATTTGGAGATACACATCCCGGAATGAACTGGACTACAATCCGCTTCATGACCAAGGATATCCAAGTATTGGCTGTGCGCCTTGCACTGCTCCCGCTTTTACAGCGGAGGATTTGCGCTCAGGCAGATGGAATGGTATGGCGAAAACAGAATGCGGACTGCATGAATAAGGAGCTGCAAAATGGAATTAGCCGCTATTTTATTTAGCTTGTTTTTCGCGATGAATATTGGTGCAAGCGGCGCTGCAGCTTCGATGGGGGTTGCTTACGGCTCCGGAGCCATCAAAAAGAAAACCTACGCTTTGATCCTATGCGCAGTCGGTGTCTTTGCCGGGGCGGTCATTGGCGGAGGCGAGGTTGTAAAAACAATCAGCTCCGGCATTATTCCTGAGCAGACGATTACACTGACGATTGTTTGCATCATTATTGGAGCTGCTGCCCTGTCGCTCTTTACTGCTAATCTGCTCGGCATACCTTTGTCGACAAGTGAAGTAACAGTCGGCGCGGTTGTCGGCGTGGGAGTGGCTTATAAAGTATTGTTTGTGAACAATCTTCTGATCATTGTGTCATTTTGGGTTTTTGTCCCGCTGTTCGCTTTCGGCTTCACCTATTTCGTATCTAAGCTGTTTCGTTATTTTAAGATTGAAGTAAAATCTTCTAAAAAGCAAAAAATCCTCGGCATTGTTTTGCTAGTTGCCGGATTTTTCGAAGCATTCTCTGCCGGCATGAATAACGTGGCGAATGCTGTTGGCCCGTTAGTAGCTGCCGGTGTGCTTGATGTCGGAAAAGGAACCTTGTATGGGGGAGCTTTTGTTGCTCTTGGCGCACTGTTATTAGGCCGGCGTGTGTTAGAAACAAACGGGAAGAAAATTACGAGATTCTCCAAAGGGGAAGGCATTCTCTTATCCGGTACAGGAGCTGGACTGGTGATCATCAGTTCTGTATTTGGGATGCCGGTGCCCTTGGCGCAAGTCACGTCATCGTCTATTATCGGAATAGGCATGGCAAAAAACGGTCCGAACGTGTTCCATAAACAAGTTGTTCAAACGATGCTGAAGGTATGGATCGTATCGCCGTTTTTATCTTTATCGATTTCTTATCTGCTTGTATCCTTGTTTTTAAAAGCAGATTATTATTCGATCTTTATCATGGTAAGTGTGCTTTTAGCGGCGGGCGGTGCCGTCAGCCTGACAAAGGCCATTCGTAAAGAGAGACGCTCAGTCCACGAACAAGGCGGGGGAATCTGATCATTAATCTGAGTAATTTTATAAGTTAACTAGGAGGAGATGGATGTTATGAGCTTAGCACCACACGGAGGAACATTAGTAAACAGAGTAGATGAATCATATGATGTGAGCGGCACTCAAAAAGAAATTGAACTTGATTTAATTTCTTTCGCGGATTTGGAATTGATCGGTATCGGTGCATACAGCCCGATTGAAGGTTTCTTTAATGAAAAAGATTACGTATCTGTTGTCGAAAACATGCGTCTTTCTTCCGGTGTTGTTTGGTCTCTTCCAATCACGCTTCCGGTCGATGCGCAAAAAGCGGCGGAACTGTCAGTTGGTGAAACGGTAAAGTTAACGTATGAAGGAGAAACATACGGCGTTATCCAAATCGAAGACCTGTACGTGCCTGACAAACAAAAAGAAGCTGTCAATGTGTACAAAACAGATGAACAGGAGCATCCTGGTGTTAAAAAGCTGTTCAGCCGCGGCAATACATATGTCGGCGGACCGATTACGTTGATTAAAAAAGCTTCAAAACAGTTCCCTGAATTTACATTTGAACCGTCAGAAACGAGACGCCAGTTTGCGGAAAAAGGCTGGGAAACCATTGTCGGTTTCCAAACAAGAAACCCTGTTCACAGAGCGCATGAATATATTCAAAAAACGGCTCTTGAAACAGTAGACGGCTTGTTCTTGAATCCGTTAGTAGGTGAAACAAAATCTGATGACATTCCAGCTGATGTACGGATGGAAAGCTACCAAGTGCTTCTTGATCATTATTACCCGAAAGATCGCGTTTTCCTTGGTGTCTTTTTAGCGGCGATGCGTTATGCAGGCCCGAGAGAAGCAATTTTCCACGCGCTTGTCAGAAAGAACTACGGCTGCACACATTTCATCGTCGGCCGTGATCATGCAGGTGTAGGCGACTATTACGGAACATACGAAGCACAGGAGCTGTTTGACACATTTAAACCTGAAGAACTCGGAATTACACCGCTGAAATTTGAGCACAGCTTCTTCTGTAAAAAATGCGGAAATATGGGAACAGCGAAAACATGCCCTCATGGCAGAGAGCATCACGTCATTTTATCAGGCACTAAGGTAAGAGGTATGCTGAGAGACGGTGTGCTGCCGCCTGCTGAATTCAGTCGAAAAGAAGTCGTAGAAGTGTTAATCAAAGGGATGAAGAAAAAAGAAGAAGTAGGCGTATCTTAAGGAGGACTGGCAGTGACAAATCGCGATATTGTATGGCATGAAGCCTCTATCACAAAAGAAGAGTACCAGCAAAAAAACAAGCATAAAAGCTCCATTCTCTGGCTGACAGGGTTAAGCGGCTCAGGCAAATCAACGATTGCCAACGCCGCTGCGAGAGAATTGTTTGAGCAAGGCTACCAAGTGATTGTGCTTGACGGGGATAATATCCGTCACGGCTTAAATAAGGATCTTGGTTTTTCTGATGAAGACCGAAAAGAAAACATCCGCCGAATCGGAGAGGTGGCAAAGCTTTTTGTTCAGCAGGGAACCATTGTGATTACTGCTTTTATCTCTCCTTTCCGCGAGGACAGGCAACAGGTTCGCGAGCTTGTGGAAGCGGGCGAATTTAATGAAGTCTACATTAAATGCGACCTTGATATTTGTGAACAAAGAGATCCGAAAGGACTTTACAAAAAAGCAAGAAACGGCGAGATTCCGTTTTTTACAGGAATTGATTCACCTTATGAAGAACCGGAAGCTCCAGAGCTCGTTCTTGATTCAGGACAGCATGACCGTGAAGCGTGTAAAAATCAGCTGATCGAGTTTGTTAAACAAAAATTGAGCTGAATATGATCTGCTGCGTTCTTCTCAGATGCCGGAATGCAAGCGAGAACATCATCACAGCGAATGCTCTGGAAGAACTCGAATAGATCGGGGGAAATACGATGGGGAAAGTATATATTGTAGGAGCGGGTCCCGGTGACCCTGATCTGCTGACAATTAAAGCGCTGAAAGCCATTGAAAAAGCTGATGTCATCTTATACGACAGATTAGTAAATAAAGAGATTTTACAATATGCCAAAGAGCAAGCAGACCTGATCTACTGCGGGAAGCTTCCAGATTTTCATACGATGAAGCAAGAAACCATCAATCGGTTTCTTGTAAAGTATGCGCAAAAAGGGAAAACCGTTGTCAGGCTGAAAGGCGGAGACCCTTTTGTGTTCGGCAGGGGGGGAGAAGAAGCGGAATGTCTCTCTGAAAACGGAATTCCGTTTGAAATCATCCCCGGCATTACGTCTGGAATCGCGGCAGCCGCTTATGCCGGGATTCCTGTTACTCATCGGGAGGCGGGCTCTAACGTCGCTTTTGTAACGGGTCATTATAAAAAAGAAGAAGATTTTGAGGAAAAGTGGAAAGCGCTGGCTACAGGAATTGATACACTTGTCATCTATATGGGTATCAAAAACGTGCAGCAGATTGAGAGAAAACTCCTTGAAAATGGCCGGGACGGTTCTACGCCGGCAGCCTTTATTCATTGGGGAACAACGGACAAGCAAAAATCTGTTTTTTGTACAGTTGACACCCTTTCAGAAACGGTGATAAAAGAAAACATTACAAATCCGAGTTTAATTGTCATTGGAAATGTTGTAAATTATCACTATAAGCTGGAATGGTTTGAATCTGAACTGAAAAAACAAGATTTAAGCGAGGCGTTGTAAAAATGAAACAAGCAATTTTATATGTCGGCCACGGCAGCCGGGTCAAAAAAGCGCAGCAAGAAGCCGCAGCCTTTTTGGAAGGATGTAAGGCCCACATCTCTGTGCCAGTACAAGAAATCAGCTTTTTAGAGCTTCAGGAGCCGACAATTGAGACAGGATTTGAAGCATGTGTGAAGCAAGGCGCCACTCATATCGCAGTGGTGCCTCTGCTTCTTTTAACAGCTGCGCATGCAAAACATGATATTCCGGAAGAAATTGCCCGTGTTGCATCCCGATATCCGTCAGTCCGCATTTCATACGGAAAGCCGATCGGGATTGACGAAGAAGTAGTCAAGGCTGTATATCACCGAATGAAAGACATAGGTGTTCCATATGAAAATGCCAGAGTGGTACTCATCGGAAGGGGAAGTTCAGATCCAGATGTCAAAAGAGACGTAACCGGTATTGCTAATCTTCTTCAGGAAATGATTCCAGTCAAGGAAGTCATTCCGTGCTTTTTGACAGCATGCGGCCCTAATTACAAAGAGGTTTTTTCAGAACTTAAAAAAGATGACGGCATAACAACCTTTATCGTTCCATATTTGCTTTTTACGGGTATGCTGATGAATGAAATCGAACGAGAGGTTCAGAAATTAAAAGCCCATAATCCGAACGTCTACCTCTCTTCCTATATCGGTTTTCATCCTCATGTGAAAAACGCATTTTTGAACCGTGTGAGAGAAACTGCGGCAAATTCTGAGGGACAATTTGATTTTGATGGAGGTTCATATGCTTCCGCTGCACATTAGCCTGGAAAAGAAGAAGGTTGTGATTGCGGGGGGCGGAAGCATCGCTCTCAGAAGGCTGAAAACGGTGATTTCTGAGGGAGCTGATATAACGCTTGTCAGTCCGGATGTGGAACCGGAAATCAAGCAAATGGCAGAAGAGCGGCGTATCAAATGGGAAAAACGGACAATTGAAAAAGAAGATTATCTCAATGCTTTCTTCATTATTGCTGCGACGGATAATGCGGCAGTGAACAAAGAAATTGCCCAATCCGCTTCGCCTTTTCAGCTTGTCAATTGTGTTAGTGACGCTGAGCTTGGCAATGTATATATGCCGAAAATCGTAAAAAGAGGGCATGTCACTGTGTCTGTTTCTACAAGCGGAGCCAGTCCAAAGCACACGAAAGAGCTTGCTGAAAACGTGGATAAGCTGATTGACGGCGATTTTGTTGCTGAAGTGAACAGGCTTTATCAGGTGAGAAGAAAGAAATAAGCCAGAGCATACAAATGCTCTGGCTTTTCTTTATGCGGCTCAGCTTTTTTTGAGCTTGATGACAGTATCAGCATCAGGCGTGACAAAGACGGTATGCTGGCTGTCATAAGTGACGAAACCGGGTTTCGCGCCGTTTGGTTTTTTGACATGCCTGATTTTTGTATAATCTACAGGCACTGAACTTGAATCTTTAGCTTTTGAAAAATAAGCTGCAATTGTCGCGGCTTCCATGATTGTTTGCTCATCAGGTTCGCTGCTTCTGATCACAACGTGGGAGCCGGGAATGTCCTTCGTGTGAAGCCAGATATCGTCTCTGGCCGCCGCTCTGGTCGTTAAATATTCATTTTGACGATTGTTCTTACCCACTAAAATTGTCAGGCCTGAGGTGGATTCATATGTTTCTAACACCGGATTGTGCGGTTTTTGCTTTTTCTGGCCTTTTTGCTGCTTAGGGCGCAAATATTTGCCCTCAACAAGCTCTTCCCTGATTTCGCTGATATCCCGGGGAGAAGCGGACGAAAGCTGCTGAATCAGCTGATCGAAATATTCGATCTCTTCCTGTGCCAGCCTGATTTGCTCCTCGACAACTGCGACCGAATTTTTCGCTTTCTGATACTTCGTGAAATAGGCCTGTGCGTTTTCAGAAGGCGTTTTGTTTGGGTTTAAAGGAATCGTGATTGTCGGGCTTTCTTCATCATAATAATTGATGACCTCAGCCTGTTTATCACCTTTTTTCAGCATATATAAATTAGCGGTTAAAAGCTCTCCGTAAAGCTGAAACCCCTTCGCGTTTTCCGAATACTCCAGGGTTTTCTCTAATTTTTTGATTTTGTTGGCATTCTTCTTCCGTTCGTTCACAACAAAACGCTCAAGATCCTGAGCCTGTTGCTTGACCCGGTCTCGTTCAGCTTTTCCGAAATAAAAACGGTCGAGCAGTTCGCTTAATGAATCAAAACGGCGCGCTTCGCCCTTTAGATGAGTCAGCTCCAGTAAATAAAAATATTCCTTTCCGTTTACAGTCGTAATGTTGGGAATGAAACGGTGCTCTTTCACTTCGGCAAACAGTGCCAGCAACGCTTTTGGCAGTGTGACTTTGTTGGCAAGGCCTGCTCTGTGAACCGCTTCTTTGGCGAAAAGCGGAGACACGCCTGAAAAGTGGTCGACAATTTGTTTATCAAGCCTTCCTTCTTGAAAGCTGAGGTGACGCAAAATATCATCTTCTGACGCCTCAAGAGGCGATATTTTGTCCTGAGCAGGCGGAAGCTTATAATCTTGGCCGGGCAGTACTGTACGGTAGCTGTTCATTGACGGTGATAAATGCTTAAGTCCGTCGATGATCACATTTTCTGCTGCGTCAGTCAAAATGATATTGCTGTGGCGGCCCATAATTTCTACATAAAGCTTTCGTACGGTTTCATCGCCAATTTCGTTTCGGCTTTTGATATGAAAAATCATAATGCGGTCTAAGTCCGCTTGTTCAATTTTCTCAATGAATCCGCCTTCGATATGCTTTCTCAGCAACATGCAAAACATTGGCGGTTCGCTTGGATTTTCATAAGCTTGTGCCGTGATATGCACCCGTGAATAGCTCGGATGTGCCGATAATAATAGTTTTTGGTTTTTTCCCTTGGCACGGATGTGGAAAATCACATCGTGCTTATATGGCTGATGGATTTTTGTAATTCGTCCGCCCATTATTTTCTCGTTAAGTTCGTGTGTCATTCCGTATGTAAACATGCCATCAAACGACATATGCAATACACCCTCTCATTCTTCCTGCATTCGATAATTATAGCATGAAATGGGACGAGTCAGAATAAGCATGCTTATAGAGTGATATCTCTATAAGAGAGCAGGGGAGTGGACGAGCGGAATGAAGTTTCATGAAATGGGACAAACAGATTTACTAGAGGCAACCAATACGTCCATGAAACAAGGATTAACAGAAAAAGAGGTAAAAAAACGCCTTGACAAGCATGGACCAAACGAGCTGCAAGAAGGGAAAAAAACTTCAGCGCTTCTCTTGTTTTTCGCGCAGTTCAAAGATTTTATGGTGCTTGTGCTTCTGGCGGCAACGTTAATCTCAGGATTTCTTGGTGAATATGTAGATGCGGTTGCGATTATTGCGATTGTGTTTGTGAATGGCATACTCGGTTTCTTTCAAGAAAGGCGTGCTGAGCAATCTCTTCAGGCTTTAAAAGAGCTTTCAACACCGCACGTCATGGCACTCAGGGAAGGAAGCTGGACAAAGATTCCTTCTAAGGAACTGGTGCCGGGTGATATTGTGAAATTTACGAGCGGGGACAGAATTGGCGCAGACGTTCGAATTGTTGAAGCGAGAAGCCTTGAAATAGAAGAATCAGCGCTAACCGGGGAATCAATCCCGGTTGTGAAGCATGCTGATAAATTGAAAAAACCGGATGTTTCACTCGGCGATATTACCAATATGGCATTTATGGGTACGATTGTGACCCGCGGCAGCGGTGTCGGGGTTGTCGTCGGGACAGGAATGAATACGGCTATGGGGAAAATTGCCGACATGCTTGAATCGGCAGGGACATTGTCAACCCCGCTGCAAAGAAGACTGGAGCAGCTCGGGAAGATTTTGATTGTTGTTGCATTGCTTCTGACCGTACTTGTCGTTGCTGTCGGTGTTATTCAGGGTCATGATCTGTACAGTATGTTTTTAGCAGGTGTCTCGTTAGCGGTAGCCGCTATTCCGGAGGGGCTGCCGGCGATTGTGACAGTGGCGCTTTCGCTTGGTGTACAGAGGATGATTAAACAAAAATCCATTGTTAGAAAGCTTCCTGCTGTTGAAACGCTTGGGTGTGCGTCTATCATTTGTTCAGATAAAACAGGGACAATGACCCAAAACAAAATGACGGTGACACATGTCTGGTCCGGAGGGAAAACATGGAGAGTGGCAGGGGCCGGCTATGAACCGAAAGGAAGCTTCACACTAAACGAAAAAGAGATCAGTGTCAATGAACATAAGCCGCTTCAGCAGATGCTTCTGTTCGGAGCGCTTTGTAACAACTCCAATATTGAGAAAAGAGACGGCGAATATGTGCTTGACGGAGATCCGACAGAGGGAGCGCTGCTCACCGCGGCAAGAAAAGGCGGTTTTTCAAAGGAGTTTGTTGAATCAAACTACCGGGTGGTCGAAGAATTTCCGTTTGATTCTGCACGGAAAATGATGACTGTCATCGTAGAGGATCAAGACAGAAAGCGCTATATCATTACAAAAGGTGCACCGGATGTACTGATGCAGCGATCTTCCCGTATTTATTATGACGGCTCAGCGGCTCTTTTTTCAAATGAAAGAAAAGCAGAAACAGAGGCGGTATTAAGACATTTGGCATCACAGGCACTCAGAACGATAGCGGTCGCCTACAGGCCGATAAAAGCAGGCGAAACACCGTCAATGGAGCAGGCGGAAAAAGATCTGACCATGCTTGGCCTTTCAGGTATCATTGATCCCCCGCGGCCGGAAGTCAGGCAGGCGATAAAAGAATGCCGTGAAGCAGGAATTAAGACCGTTATGATTACAGGTGATCATGTAGAAACCGCTAAAGCGATAGCGAAAGACTTGCGCCTCCTTCCGAAAAGCGGCAAAATCATGGACGGCAAGATGCTGAATGAACTTTCTCAAGAAGAGCTTTCTCATGTGGTGGAGGATGTGTATGTATTTGCCCGCGTTTCCCCTGAACATAAACTAAAAATCGTAAAAGCCTATCAGGAGAACGGGCATATTGTGGCGATGACGGGAGACGGCGTCAATGATGCTCCTGCCATTAAACAAGCTGATATCGGCGTCTCTATGGGCATTACCGGGACAGATGTAGCCAAAGAAGCATCATCTCTTGTTCTCGTGGATGATAATTTTGCGACGATTAAATCGGCGATAAAAGAAGGCAGGAACATCTACGAAAATATCAGGAAGTTTATCAGATACCTGCTGGCGTCTAACGTCGGAGAAATCCTTGTCATGCTGTTTGCGATGCTACTCGCCCTTCCTTTACCGCTCGTTCCGATTCAGATTTTGTGGGTCAACTTGGTGACGGACGGATTGCCGGCGATGGCGCTCGGCATGGATCAACCTGAAGGAGATGTCATGAAGCGCAAGCCCCGTCATCCGAAAGAAGGGGTATTTGCCCGCAAGCTAGGATGGAAGGTCGTTTCCAGAGGATTTTTAATCGGAGTTGCCACTATTTTAGCGTTTATCATTGTGTACCACCGCAATCCGGAAAACTTAGCTTATGCCCAGACGATCGCGTTTGCCACATTGGTGCTCGCTCAGCTTATTCACGTGTTTGACTGCCGCAGCGAAACTTCTGTTTTCTCTAGAAATCCGTTTCAAAACCTGTATTTAATCGGCGCGGTATTGTCATCCATTTTGCTGATGCTTGTAGTAATCTACTATCCGCCGCTTCAGCCGATTTTCCATACTGTAGCCATCACGCCGGGGGATTGGATGCTCGTCATCGGTATGTCCGCCATCCCTACTTTTTTGCTGGCGGGATCACTTTTAACAAGAAAAAAATAAATTCATATGATATAATCTTAGGGGTAATAGCGTGTCTATTGCCCTTTTATTATGAGAACAGGGAAGAATTGGGTGTTTTAAAATGATACGAAGTATGACAGGCTTCGGCAGTGCAAGCAAAACACAAGACGATCTCTCTGTAAGCGTTGAACTTAAATCTGTGAACTACAGATTTAAAGAAGTGAACGCTCGTTTGCCAAGGCCTTTGCTATATTTTGAAGATAAGCTGAAACAGACCATTCTGCAGCATATTCAGCGCGGAAGAATTGAGCTTTTCGTATCTGTTGACAGCGATATGCTTGTTGAGAAAAGGCTTGAAATTGATTGGCCGCTGCTCGATGAGTTTGTCGCAGCCGCGAGAGATATGAAGAAGCGGTATCAATTGTCTGCAGAGCCCGATGTAATGGATTTCTTTAAGCTTGATCATGTCGTCCAGATTCATGAAGAACAGACGCAAAATGACAAGCTGGAGGCGTTGATCATCGATGCTGCAGAAGAAGCGGTAAAAGGTCTCTGTGAAATGCGTGAAAAAGAGGGGCTGCTCTTAGCGAAAGACTGCCTGATGCATATTGATCAGCTTGAAGAGCTGGTGAGAGAAACTGAATTGCTGGCTGCAGATGTCGTATCTCGTTACCGGGAACGGCTGTACGCCAGAATCAAAGAATGGACTGAAGACGTATTAGACGAGAGCCGGCTTGTAACAGAATGCGCTATTTTTGCAGACCGCTCTGATATCACTGAAGAGATTACAAGGCTGAAGAGCCACTTCGCCCAGTTTCGTGATATATTAGCTAGTGGCGGAGCTGTCGGGCGCAAACTCGACTTTCTTGTTCAGGAGCTCAATCGGGAAGCAAATACGATCGGCTCAAAAGCAAATGATCATCAGATCACAAAGCTTGTCGTTGAAATGAAAAGTTCTATTGAAAAAATAAAAGAACAAGTGCAAAATATAGAATAGTGACTGTGCGTATTGTTTACAGACGGTCTTACTAGGCTAAACTAGAGACGTCTATTTTACAGGGGGAACGTAGAAGATGACGATTAAACTGATTAATATCGGATTTGGCAATATCATCTCCGCCAATCGGATGATTTCGATTGTCAGCCCGGAGTCTGCGCCAATCAAACGGATGATTCAGGATGCAAGAGACCGCGGAATGCTAATTGACGCTACATACGGACGAAGAACCCGTGCAGTTGTCGTCATGGATAGTGATCACATTATCTTATCTGCCGTCCAGCCTGAGACAGTTGCACACAGACTTTCTGTTAAAGAAGAAATTATGGATGAAGGGCAGGGGTAATTGCCGCATGAAAGAAAGAGGGTTATTAATCGTTCTCTCAGGTCCCTCAGGAGTTGGTAAAGGAACGGTTCGACAAGCGATCTTTTCGCAGGAAGACACAAAATTTGAATATTCGATTTCAGTAACCACAAGAAGTCCAAGAGAGGGCGAAGTGAACGGAGTCGATTATTTTTTCAAAACAAGAGACGAATTCGAACAAATGATTGCGGACAACAAGCTGCTTGAATGGGCAGAGTATGTCGGCAATTATTACGGCACGCCAGTCGATTATGTTGAACAGACGCTTCAAGATGGAAAAGACGTCTTTTTAGAAATTGAAGTTCAAGGGGCTCTTCAAGTGAGAAATGCTTTCCCGGAAGGCCTGTTTATTTTCCTTGCGCCTCCAAGCCTTTCTGAACTGAAAAACAGAATCGTGACACGAGGCACAGAAACAGACGCTCTGATTGAAAATCGAATGAAAGCCGCAAAAGCTGAGATCGAAATGATGGATGCTTATGACTATGTCGTTGAAAACGATAATGTCGAAACGGCTTGCGATAAAATCAAAGCAATCGTTCTTGCTGAACATTTGAAGCGTGAACGCGTTGCACCAAGATATAAGAAAATGCTGGAGGTTGAATAATCAATGTTAGATCCGTCAATTGATTCTTTAATGAATAAATTAGATTCAAAATATACGCTGGTGACTGTTTCTGCGAGACGCGCACGTGAAATGCAAATCAAAAAAGACCAAATGATTGAACATACGATTTCACACAAATATGTAGGCAAAGCTTTAGAAGAAATTGATGCAGGCCTGCTTTCGTTTGAAAAGGAAGACCGCGAATAGTAGCACAAGTAGCAACCTATATCACATGTAGGTTGTTATTTTTTTCCGTGCGGTTTTGTAAAGTGCAGAGGGGGAGAATTCATTGCTAAACAATCGAAATGTGTTACTTTGCGTGAGCGGAGGCATCGCTGTTTATAAAGCCTGTGCGTTAACGAGCAAGCTGGTTCAGGCAGGAGCAAATGTCAAAGTGATTATGACTGAGTCCGCTTGCCGATTCGTTTCACCGCTGACATTTCAGGCATTGAGCCGCCACGAAGTCTATACAGATACATTTAAAGAACAAAATCCAAGCGTTATTTCTCATATTGATGCCGCAGACTGGGCCGACTTGATTATCGTAGCGCCGGCTACGGCTAATGTGATTGGAAAACTGGCAAACGGCATCGCTGATGATATGCTGACGACAACATTGTTGGCAGCAACGGCTCCCGTTTGGATCGCGCCGGCGATGAACGTTCATATGTATGACCACCCGGCAGTCAAACGAAACATTTCTGTTCTTTATCAGGACGGTTATCGTTTTATTGAGCCAAGTGAGGGCTATTTAGCATGCGGTTACGTAGGAAAAGGCAGATTGGAAGAGCCGGAAAACATCGTAAAGCTGGCCGAAAAACATTTTGCTGAAGAAACATCCGCTCCTTTAGAAGGCAAGCATGTGGTCATTACAGCCGGCCCAACGCGGGAAGCGATTGATCCTGTCCGGTTTTTTACCAATAAATCGACGGGCAAAATGGGCTACGCACTAGCGGAGGCTGCTGTTCAGCTCGGCGCACGGGTAACCTTAATTTCTGGGCCTGTTTCACTTGATCAGCCTAAAGGCCTTGCTGAGTTTATCCCTGTTCAATCGGCTGCGGATATGCGCGAAGCTGTGCTCTCTGTGTATGACGCAAGCGATATAGTCATTAAAACAGCTGCGGTAGCCGATTTTACGCCGAAAACAGTATTTGACCATAAAATGAAAAAACAAGACGGCGGCATGACCTTAGAACTGAAAAGAACAGTCGATATTTTGAAAGAATTGGGCGAGAAAAAGAAAGAGCAGATTTTGGTCGGATTTGCCGCCGAAACACAAGACATTGAACACTATGCACGTAAAAAGCTCGCCGCTAAAAACCTTGATTTGATTGTGGCAAATGATGTGAAAGCAAATGGGGCCGGTTTTGGTGCTGATACGAATATCGTGACAATCTTTTTCAAAGACGGGCATAAACGCGAACTCCCGATTATGTCTAAGCTCGATGTTTCTTTTGAAATCCTTCAGGAGATCGCAGCCCTCTCAAAACAAACCGGAGAGCGCTCATGAATTTTGCAGAAGTCATCGTTGATGTCAGCACCAAAAATATAGACAGGCCTTTTGATTATAAAATCCCAGACCATCTGAAGGGCATGATCAAAACGGGGATGCGGGTCATTGTTCCGTTTGGCCCCCGTAAGATTCAAGGGTTTGTGACAGCAGTCAAAGAAGCATCTGACCTATCGGGAAAATCTGTCAAGGAAGTAGAGGATTTATTAGATCTTACACCTGTTCTGACAGAGGAGCTTATGGATCTGTCATCATGGCTGTCAGACAAAACGCTGTCTTTTAAAATAACGGCGCTTCAAGCAATGCTGCCTGCCGCCTTAAAGGCGAAATATGAAAAAGAATTAAAAATTGCACACGGCGCCGATCTTCCGCCGCAAGTGGAACGGCTGTTTTCTGAAACAAAGACGCTGCTGTATTCAGATATACCCGATCATGATACGCTGAAACTGATTCAAAGGCATGTTCAAAAAGGTGCCATTGACGTGACGTATAAAGTCGCGCAAAAAACCAATAAAAAAATGGTCAGGCATATTCAGGCAAATGCGAGTAAAGAAGAGCTTGCTAAGCAGGCTGAGGGATTGTCCCGCCAAGCAGCAAAACAGCAGGCGATTCTTCACTTTCTCATCTCTGAGCCGGAAGGTGTGAAAATTCCTGCGGCGGAATTGTGCAAAAAAACGGACACGAGCTCTGCAACCATCAAAACCCTTATCCAAAAAGGGCTTTTGAAGGAAAGCTATGAAGAGGTTTACAGAGATCCCTATCAGGACAAAATGTTCAAAAAAACAGAGCCCCTGCCGCTGACAGACGAACAGAGGGCTGCCTTCGAGCCCATACGCGAGACATTGGACAGCGATGAGCATAAAGTGTTCCTCCTTCACGGCGTGACAGGAAGCGGAAAAACCGAAATTTATCTGCAATCAATTGAAAAAGTACTGGCGAAAGGAAAAGAAGCCATCGTCCTCGTACCGGAAATATCGCTGACGCCGCAAATGGTCAACCGCTTCAAGGGCCGCTTCGGCTCCCAGGTGGCAGTCATGCACAGCGGTTTATCCACAGGAGAAAAATATGACGAGTGGCGTAAAATCCACCGGAAGGAAGTACGGCTTGTCGTCGGTGCCAGATCCGCCATTTTTGCTCCGTTTGAAAATCTCGGAATGATAATCATCGATGAAGAGCACGAGTCTTCCTATAAACAGGAAGAAATGCCGCGCTATCATGCGAAAGAGGTGGCAATCAAGCGGGCTGAGCATCACAGCTGCCCGGTTGTATTAGGGAGTGCTACGCCGACATTAGAATCATATGCTAGAGCGCAAAAGGGCGTATACGAGCTTCTTTCACTGAAGCACCGTGTTAACCATCGGGTGATGCCCGAGGTTTCGCTTGTCGATATGAGAGAGGAGCTTAGAAACGGCAATCGCTCGATGTTTTCAGTTGAATTGATGGAAAAGCTTGAAGAAACGATTGCCAAGGGTGAGCAGGCGGTGCTGTTTTTAAATAAGAGGGGCTATTCTTCCTTTGTGATGTGCAGGGATTGCGGCTATGTCCCGCAATGCCCGCACTGCGACATTTCCATGACGTATCATCGTTACGGCCAAAGGCTGAAATGCCATTATTGCGGACATGAAGAGCCTGTTCCGCACACTTGTCCTGAATGCGCAAGCGAGCATATCCGCTTTTTTGGAACGGGAACACAGCGAGTGGAGGAAGAGCTGACAAAAGTGCTGCCAAGTGCGAGAGTGATTCGGATGGATGTTGACACGACATCACGGAAAGGCGCCCATGAAAAATTACTGTCAGCTTTCGGAGAAGGAAAAGCGGATATTCTTCTCGGAACGCAAATGATCGCGAAAGGGCTTGATTTTCCGAATGTCACGCTTGTCGGAGTGTTAAGTGCTGATACAACACTTCATATTCCTGATTTCAGATCGGCTGAAAAAACATTTCAGCTGTTAACGCAAGTCAGCGGCCGGGCAGGCAGGCATGAAAAGCCCGGCCATGTCATCATTCAAACGTATACACCGTCTCATTACAGTATCCAGCTGACGAAAACACACGATTATGAAACGTTCTATCAGCATGAAATGGCGCACAGGAGAGAGCAATCCTATCCGCCATACTACTATTTGGCTCTTGTGACTGTTTCTCATGAGGAAGTGGCGAAAGCAGCGGTTACAGCTGAAAAGATCGCTCATTTTTTGAAAGCAAACTGCGGAGCTGACACGAAAATTCTCGGACCAAGCGCGTCGCCGATAGCCAGGATCAAAGATAGATATCGCTATCAATGCGTGATAAAATACAAACAGGAAACCCAGTTATCCGCTTTATTGAAGAAGATACTGGAACATTATAAACGCGAAATTGAACAAAAACATGTAATGATTTCAATTGATATGAATCCTTATATGATGATGTAAGATCTCACGTCTTGGAGGGTAACAAATTGGCAGTAAAAAAGGTCGTCACACATCCTGCGGAGGTTTTGGAAACACCTGCGGAAACCGTGACTGTTTTTGATAAAAAGCTAAAAAAACTGCTTGATGATATGTACGACACCATGCTTGAAATGGATGGTGTCGGACTGGCAGCGCCGCAAATCGGCATTTTAAAAAGAGCGGCCGTCGTAGATATCGGGGATGACAGAGGGAGAATTGATCTCGTTAATCCTGAAATTTTAGAAAAAAGCGGCGAGCAAACCGGAATTGAAGGATGCTTGAGCTTTCCTGGCGTCTATGGTGATGTCACACGTGCCGATTATGTCAAAGTGCGTGCGTTTAACCGTCAGGGAAAACCGTTCATTCTGGAAGCGCGAGGCTTTTTAGCAAGAGCCGTGCAGCATGAAATGGACCACTTAGACGGTGTGCTGTTTACATCTAAAATAAGTAAATACTATACAGAAGATGAACTAGCCGATATGGAAGGATGATTTGATGACGAGAATCGTATTTATGGGAACGCCGGATTTTTCAGTTCCTGTTTTAAGAACCCTGATAGAGGACGGATATGAAGTAGTGGGGGTCGTCACACAGCCGGACCGTCCGAAGGGCAGAAAAAAAGTACTGACACCTCCTCCGGTAAAGGAAGAGGCATTGCGCCACGGCATCCCGGTTCTTCAGCCGGAAAAAGTCAGATTGACAGAAGAAATTGAAAAAGTGCTGGCATTAAAGCCTGACCTGATTGTAACGGCGGCATTCGGACAAATTTTGCCTAAAGAGCTTCTCGACAGTCCAAAATACGGCTGCATTAACGTTCACGCATCCCTTTTGCCGGAACTGCGCGGCGGTGCTCCGATCCATTATTCCATTCTGCAGGGAAAGAAAAAAACCGGGGTTACCATTATGTATATGGTAGAAAAATTGGATGCCGGGGACATGATCTCAAAAGTGGAAGTGGACATTGAAGAAACCGACAATGTCGGAACATTGTACGATAAATTAAGCGTTGCTGGCGCGAAGCTATTGTCTGAAACGGTTCCAAACGTTATTGCCGGCAGCATTTCACCTGAAAAGCAGGATGAAGAGAAAGCGACATACGCGCCTAATATCAAAAGAGAGCAAGAGCTGCTCGACTGGTCCAGAACGGGCGAAGAGCTTTACAACCAGATCCGCGGCTTAAATCCATGGCCTGTTGCCTATACGACGCTTAATGGACAAAACTTGAAAGTGTGGGAATCTAAAAAAACACCCGCACCAACCAAAGCTGAGCCAGGCACAGTCGTTGCGGTTGAAAAGGAAGGGATTATCGTTGCCACAGGTAACGATACGGCTCTGTTATTAACCGAACTCCAGCCGGCAGGCAAAAAACGAATGAAAGGCGAAGACTTTGTGCGAGGCGCTCATGTTGAAGCCGGTGATGTGTTAGGAGTAAACAATGAAAAAAACTAGTGTTCGTGACATCGCCCTTGAGGCGCTGATCAAATTAGAACAAAACCAGGCATACAGCAACCTGCTGCTGAAATCGGTCATTAAATCAAATGAACTGAGTGATCAGGACAGAGGGCTTTTGACTGAACTTGTCTATGGTACATTACAAAATAAGATCGCGCTTGATTATATGCTTAAACCGTTTATCAATAAGCCTCAAAAGGTAAAGCCGTGGGTGATTCAGCTTCTTCGCCTATCCTTATATCAAATGGAGTATTTAGAGAAGATTCCAGACAGGGCAGCCATCCATGAAGCGGTTGAGATTGCTAAAATCCGCGGTCACAAAGGCATTGCTTCATTTGTCAACGGCGTGCTCCGTTCTATTCAGCGCGAAGGTGTTCCATCCTTTGACGCGATCGAAGATCCTGTACGCCGGCTGGCGACAGAAACAAGCCATCCGGAATGGCTTGTGAAAGAGTGGGCGGATGCGTATGGATTTGAAGCTGCGGAAAAGATTTGCCGCATCCATCTCATTCCGCCGAAGCAGACGCTGCGTGTCAATGAAATGAAAGCAGACAGAGCTGAGCTGCTTGACCAAATGGCTGCTGAGGGAATCGAAGTTGAAAAAGGCGACCTCGCTGAAGATGCAGTGAAGCTCTTAAAGGGAACAATTGCCGGAACTCATTTCTTCCAAAACGGCGAAGTATCCATCCAGGATGAGAGCTCCATGCTCGTCGCCCGCGCCCTTGATCCTAAGTCAGATGAAACAGTGCTTGACGCGTGTGCGGCGCCTGGCGGAAAGTCGGCTCATATCGCAGAATTAATGAAGAACAAGGGGAGCGTTACGTCGCTTGATCTTCACAAACATAAAGTGAAGCTGATCAAAGAAGCGGCAGACCGGCTTGGCCTGACAATCATTCATGCGGAAACAATGGATGCTAGAAAAGCGGGGGAAACGTTTGAAAACGAACAGTTTGACCGAATATTGGTCGATGCCCCGTGCTCAGGTTTCGGTGTTATCAGAAGAAAGCCGGACATGAAATACACGAAAAAGCCTGACGACAGCGCCCGTCTAGCTGAAATCCAGCTGTCGATCTTGAGGGAAATCGCACCATTAGTAAAAAAAGGTGGCACTCTTGTCTACAGTACGTGTACAATGGACCGGACAGAAAATGATGAAGTAATACATGCGTTTATACAAGAACATCCTGATTTTGAACCCGATTTGTCTCTTGAAAAGCGGCTGCCTGAAAAGGTGAGACCCTTTGTTCGGGATGGAAGGCTTCAAATCCTTCCTCATTATTTCGGAACAGATGGTTTCTTTATTTGCAGCATGAGAAAGAAGGGATAAGCAATGGCAGAACTTAATAAAACAAAAGTAAGAAAAGAATTGCGGACAGAGCGTCCGTCTATTTATTCTTTTGAATTAGATGAAATTAAACAATGGCTGACAGACAACGGAGAGAAACCGTTCCGTGCGGCTCAGATCTTTGAATGGCTATATGAAAAACGCGTATCTTCTTTTGAAGAAATGACAAACCTCTCAAAGGATCTGCGTGAGAAATTAAACACTCACTTTGTGTTAACAACGCTGAAAACGGCTGTTAAACAAACTTCTCAAGACGGTACGATGAAGTTTTTGTTTGAGCTTCATGACGGTTATACCATCGAAACCGTTTTAATGAGACACGAGTATGGCAATTCTGTATGTGTAACGACACAAGTCGGCTGCCGTATTGGCTGCACATTCTGCGCGTCAACGCTTGGAGGCTTAAAACGAAACCTTGAAGCAGGGGAAATTGTCGCTCAAGTAGTCAAAGTGCAAAAAGCTCTTGATGAAACGGATGAACGCGTCAGCTCTGTCGTGATCATGGGAATCGGCGAACCTTTTGATAACTTTAACGAAATGCTCGCTTTCTTGAAAATCATTAACCATGACAAGGGCCTGAATATCGGTGCTCGCCATATTACGGTCTCTACGAGTGGAATCATCCCGAAAATTTACGAATTTGCTGATCAGCAAATGCAGATTAACTTTGCAATTTCTCTGCACGCGCCGAACACAGAAATTAGAAGCAGTTTGATGCCGATTAACAGAGCATATAAACTGCCTGATCTAATGGAAGCCGTTAAATATTATATTAATAAAACAGGACGCCGTATCAGCTTTGAATACGGGCTGTTCGGAGGCGTAAACGACCAGGTGGAACACGCCGAAGAGCTTGCCGACTTGCTGGAAGGAGTCAAATGCCACGTGAACTTGATTCCGGTAAACTACGTGCCTGAACGGGACTATGTGCGCACACCGCGTGATCAGATTTTTGCTTTTGAAAAAACGCTGAAATCCCGCGGAGTAAATGTCACAATCCGAAGAGAGCAAGGACATGACATTGACGCAGCCTGCGGTCAGCTTCGCGCGAAGGAGCGTCAAGACGAGACGAGGTGATGAGGGTTGTTAACAGCCTTAAAAACAGATACAGGAAAAATCCGCCAGCATAATGAAGATGATGCGGGGATATTCAAGGGGAAAGATGAATTTATATTAGCGGTTGTCGCTGATGGCATGGGCGGCCATCTTGCTGGAGATGTTGCGAGCAAGATGGCTGTGAAAGCCATGGGGGAGAAATGGAATGAAGCAGAGACGATTCCAACTGCGCCCTCGGAATGTGAAAAATGGCTCATTGAACAGATTCTTTCGGTAAACAGCAAAATATACGATCACGCTCAAGCCCACGAAGAATGCCAAGGCATGGGGACGACGATTGTATGTGCGCTTTTTACGGGGAAAACGGTTTCTGTTGCCCATATCGGAGACAGCAGATGCTATTTGCTTCAGGACGATGATTTCGTTCAAGTGACAGAAGACCATTCGCTTGTAAATGAACTGGTTCGCACTGGAGAGATTTCCAGAGAAGACGCTGAACATCATCCGCGAAAAAATGTGTTGACGAAGGCGCTTGGAACAGACCAGTCAGTCAGTATTGACACCTGTTCCTTTGATATAGAACCCGGAGACAAACTGCTTCTATGTTCTGACGGACTGACGAATAAAGTGGAAGGCACTGAGTTAAAAGACATCCTGCAAAGCGATTCAGCTCCTCAGGAAAAAGTAAACCTGCTTGTGGACAAAGCCAATCAGAATGGCGGAGAAGACAACATAACAGCAGTTTTGCTTGAGCTTGCTTTACAAGTTGAAGAGGGTGAAGATCAGTGCTAATCGGCAAGCGGATCAGCGGGCGTTACCAAATTCTCCGCGTCATAGGCGGCGGGGGAATGGCCAACGTGTATTTAGCTGAGGATATCATTCTAGACCGTGAAGTCGCAATTAAAATCCTACGGTTTGACTATGCAAATGACAATGAATTTATCAGACGTTTCCGCAGAGAAGCCCAATCCGCATCAAGCCTCGATCACCCGAATATTGTCAGCATTTACGATTTGGGCGAGGAAGATGATATTTATTATATTGTCATGGAATACGTTGAAGGCATGACGCTTAAAGAATACATAACAGCAAATGGGCCGCTTCACCCTAAAGAAGCGCTGAACATCATGGAGCAAATTGTCTCAGCCATCGCTCATGCCCATCAAAACCAGATTGTTCACAGAGACATCAAGCCGCATAACATTTTGATTGATCATATGGGAAATATCAAAGTAACGGATTTTGGAATTGCGACGGCACTAAGTTCGACCACAATCACCCATACCAATTCAGTTCTGGGCTCGGTCCATTACTTATCACCTGAACAGGCCCGAGGCGGCTTAGCCACAAAGAAATCGGATATTTATGCGCTTGGAATCGTTCTATTTGAGCTTTTAACCGGCCGTATTCCGTTTGATGGAGAGTCAGCAGTCAGCATCGCCTTGAAGCATCTTCAAGCGGAAACTCCTTCGGCAAAAAGGTGGAATCCATCGGTCCCCCAAAGCGTTGAAAACATCATACTCAAGGCAACTGCCAAAGATCCTTTTCATCGCTACGAAACGGCTGAAGACATGGAAGCAGACATAAAAACAGCTTTTGATGCCGACAGACTCAATGAAAAGAGATTTACGATTCAAGAAGATGAAGAAATGACAAAAGCGATACCTATCATTAAAGATGAAGAACTCGCTAAAGCGGCTGGCGAAAAAGAAGCTGAAGTGACAACCGCACAAGAAAACAAAACAAAGAAGAACGGCAAAAGAAAAAAGTGGCCGTGGGTTTTGCTCACGATATGCCTCGTTTTTATCACAGCTGGAATTCTTGCTGTCACTGTTTTTCCGTCGCTTTTCATGCCTAAGGATGTCAAAATACCTGATGTCTCCGGAATGGAATACGAAAAAGCCGCAGGGCTCTTGGAAAAAGAAGGTTTACAGGTTGATTCCGAGGTGTTGGAAATCTCAGATGAAAAAATTGAAGAGGGCCTGATGGTAAAAACGGATCCTAAAGCGGATACCACAGTCAAAGAAGGCGCCACGGTCACCCTTTATAAGAGCACCGGAAAAGCAAAAACGGAGATCGGTGATGTGACAGGCCAAACGGTCGACCAGGCAAAAAAAGCGTTGAAGGACCAAGGGTTTAAACATGTAACGGTAAATGAAGTGAATGACGAGAAAAACGCGGGCACTGTCATTGACCAAAATCCTTCAGCAGGGACTGAGCTTGTCCCGAGTGAAGATCAAGTCAAACTTACAGTCAGTATCGGACCCGAAGACATTACGCTTAGAGACTTGAAAACCTACAGTAAAGAAGCAGCGTCTGGATATCTGGAAGACAACGGATTGAAGCTTGTAGAAAAAGAAGCATACTCAGATGATGTTCCAGAAGGACAGGTTGTCAAACAAAAACCAGCAGCAGGTACGGCAGTAAAGCCGGGGAACGAAGTTGAAGTGACATTCTCTCTCGGACCAGAGAAAAAACCTGCGAAAACAGTGAAAGAAAAGGTCAAGATCCCCTACGAACCAGAAAATGAAGGGGACGAGCTTCAAGTGCAAATCGCGGTTGACGATGCGGATCACAGCATCTCTGACACTTACGAAGAATTTAAGATAAAAGAGCCGACTGAACGAACGATCGAACTAAAGATTGAACCCGGCCAAAAAGGGTACTATCAAGTAATGGTAAACAATAAAGTTGTCAGCTACAAAACCATTGAGTATCCGAAAGATGAATAACAAGGAGGGAAAATATGCCTGAGGGCAAAATTATTAAGGCGCTAAGCGGCTTTTACTATGTACTGGATGAATCAGAGGATTCAGATAAAGTAATACAATGCAGAGGAAGAGGCATTTTCAGAAAAAACAAAATTACCCCTCTTGTCGGTGATTACGTTGTGTACCAGGCTGAAAATGACAAAGAAGGATATCTAATGGAAATTAAAGAAAGAACCAACGAGCTTATCAGGCCGCCAATTTGCAACGTTGATCAAGCGGTCCTGGTTTTCTCAGCGGTTCAGCCTTCTTTCAGCACGGCATTGCTCGACCGCTTCCTGGTTCTCGTTGAGGCCAATGATATTCAGCCGATTATATGCATTACTAAAATGGATCTGATTGAAGATCAAGATACAGAAGATACGATACAAGCCTATGCAGAGGACTATCGGAATATTGGTTATGACGTATACCTTACCTCCTCTAAGGACCAAGACAGTTTAGCGGACATCATCCCGCATTTTCAGGATAAAACAACGGTATTTGCCGGTCAGTCCGGTGTTGGGAAATCCTCGCTTCTCAACGCGATCAGTCCGGAGCTTGGATTAAGAACAAACGAGATTTCTGAGCATTTGGGCCGCGGGAAACACACAACCCGCCACGTGGAGCTGATTCATACGTCCGGAGGTTTGGTTGCAGATACACCGGGATTCAGCTCGCTTGAATTTACAGACATTGAGGAAGAAGAGCTGGGCTATACCTTCCCTGATATCAGAGAAAAAAGCTCTTCATGCAAATTTAGAGGCTGTTTACATCTGAAAGAGCCGAAATGCGCGGTGAAACAAGCTGTTGAAGACGGAGAATTAAAGCAGTATCGCTATGACCATTATGTTGAATTTATGACGGAGATTAAAGACAGAAAGCCGAGGTATTAGCATAATGATAAAGGTTGCACCATCTATTCTTTCCGCTGATTTTGCCGCTTTAGGCAATGAGATTAAAGATGTAGAAAAAGGCGGAGCCGATTGTATTCATATTGATGTTATGGACGGCCATTTTGTCCCGAATATCACAATCGGTCCGCTGATTGTAGAAGCCGTCCGGCCGGTAACGGATCTGCCGCTTGATGTCCATTTAATGATAGAAGAGCCGGATCGTTATATCCCGGCTTTTGCGAAAGCAGGCGCAGATATCCTGTCTGTGCATGCTGAGGCATGTCCGCACCTGCACCGTACCATCCAGCTCATTAAAGAGCAAGGAGTGAAGGCCGGAGTGGTTCTAAACCCGCATACCCCTGTACAAGTCATCGAGCATGTTTTCGACGATCTCGATCTTGTTCTTTTAATGACGGTGAACCCGGGCTTCGGCGGGCAGAAATTTATTCATTCAGTCCTTCCTAAAATAAAAGAGGTTAAGCGAATGGCGGATGAAAAAGGAAAAAAAGATCTGTTCATTGAAGTAGACGGCGGCGTCAACAAAGAAACCGCTCCGCTCGTCATTGAAGCGGGCGCAAATTTACTCGTTGCCGGTTCAGCTGTTTATGGCCAGTCTGACCGCAAAAAAGCAATTTCTGAAATCAGAGGAAGTAAATAAGCAGCTTTAGAAAAGAGCTGGGCATACAATAGCCTAAGCTCTTTTTCCTGTATGCAGAGAAAGGAATCAGAGATGAAAACAATTAATATCGTTGCGGGAGGCCCGAAAAATCTCATTCCCGATCTAACCGGCTATACGGATGAACACACGCTTTGGATCGGTGTTGACAAAGGCACCGTCACTCTCTTAGATGCCGGGATCATTCCTGTTGAAGCCTTCGGAGATTTTGACAGCATAACGGAGCAAGAACGCCGGCGAATAGAAAAAGCCGCTCCCGCCCTTCATGTGTATCAAGCAGAAAAAGATCAAACAGATTTAGACCTCGCCCTTGATTGGGCGCTGGAAAAGCAGCCGGATATTATTCAGATTTTCGGCATTACAGGCGGCAGAGCTGATCATTTTTTAGGAAACATTCAGCTACTGTATAGAGGTGTAAAAACGAACATAAAAATTAGGCTGATAGACAAACAAAATCATATTCAAATGTTCCCTCCTGGTGAATATGATATTGAGAAGGATGAAAATAAGCGATATATCTCCTTCATACCGTTTTCCGAAGACATACATGAGCTGACCCTGACCGGTTTTAAATATCCTCTAAATAATTGTCATATTACGCTCGGTTCAACACTATGTATTAGTAACGAACTCATTCATTCACGAGGTACTTTTTCGTTTGCAAAAGGCATATTAATAATGATAAGAAGCACGGATTAAGCATGTGCTTTCATTCAATTGCTGAAAACAATGAACAAGGCGGTTACGGGACGTTATAGGAGGGGACAAAAATGAAATTTTACACCATTAAATTGCCGAAGTTTTTAGGAGGAATTGTCCGGGCGATGCTGGGCTCATTTAGAAAAGATTAATGCCCAGGGGTTCAAAGCCCTCTTTCACCACATAAAAACGCCTGCCACATATCGGGGCAGGCGTTCATTTTGTTATACACGCTCAACTTTACCGGATTTCAAAGCTCGAGCAGATACATATACTTTTTTAGGTTTTCCGTTCACAAGGATACGAACCTTTTGAAGATTCGCGCCCCAAGTGCGCTTAGAAGCGTTCATTGCGTGAGAACGGTTATTCCCAGCTGTTGTTTTTTTACCTGTGATAACGCATTTACGTGCCATTTGTTTCCCTCCTCACTTGCACAAAACATCTACTTTTTAACATTCATATAATCTTAGATGCTTTCGATATGGATACTTTAAATAATTTACCACAGCTAAAAAACGTTTGCAACTATTGTTTCATCATCTTTCAAGAAAATTCACTTGACATCTTGCGGAAACAGCAGCGCTATAGTATATGTAGAGGTACGGCCAGCGATTATTGCCTGGTCTTTTCATAATGGAAACCATATAGTAGAATAGCTGTAACTCTATGCATTCGAAGGAGGAACTAGTGTGTCCATTGAATTAAGAACGAAGTACGGACAGATTGATATATCTAATGAAGTCATCGCGATGGTTGCAGGAGGCGCGGCGGTTGACTGTTACGGCATTGTCGGCATGGCCTCTAAAAACCAGATTAAAGACGGACTGACTGAAATCCTTCGGAAAGAGAATTTCAGCAGGGGTGTCCAAGTTCGCCAAGAAGGAGAACAGATACATATCGACATGTATATCATTGTCAGCTACGGCACGAAAATTTCTGAAGTGGCACATAATGTCCAAACAAAAGTAAAGTACACAGTAAATCAAACCATCGGACTGGCAGTGGACTCTGTCAATATTTATGTCCAAGGCGTACGAGTGACGAACCCGTAGTTAGGAGGAGTAGGATTGTCTATCAGAACATTAAACGGCAGAACCTTTGCCGAGATGATTCTTGCGGGAGCGCAGAATCTGTCTCAAAATGCCAGTGCAGTTGATGCACTGAACGTGTTTCCGGTGCCGGACGGTGATACGGGAACAAATATGAACCTGTCGATGACTTCCGGAGCAAGAGAAGTTGAACAAATGGATACGGATGATATCGGGAAGGTGGGTTCCGCGTTATCTAAAGGGCTGCTCATGGGAGCACGCGGAAATTCAGGAGTTATCCTATCCCAATTGTTCCGCGGATTTAGCAAAAGCATTGAAACGAAAAAAGAAATTAATGCACTTGAGTTTGCCGCTGCGCTGCAAGCAGGTGTAGACATGGCGTATAAAGCTGTCATGAAACCTGTAGAGGGCACCATTTTAACAGTTGCAAAAGACGCTGCAAAAAAAGCGATGATCTTAGCAGAAAAAGAAACCGATATCACTGCGCTGATGATTGCAGTGACAGAAGAAGCAGAGGTGTCTTTAAACCGCACCCCTGAATTGCTACCTGTCCTAAAGGAAGTAGGAGTTGTCGATAGCGGGGGCAAAGGCCTGCTTTGTGTGTATGAAGGTTTCCTTGCTTCATTAAAAGGTGAAACTGTACCTCAGAAAGCAGTTCTTCCGTCACTTGACGACATGGTCAGCGCGGAGCATCACAAGAGCGCGCAAAGCATGATGAATACCGAAGATATTGAATTTGGATTCTGTACCGAAGTGATGGTTAGGCTTGATCAGACAAAAAGAGAGTTCGACGAAGGTACGTTCAGGCAAGACCTCAGCCAGTTCGGAGATTCTCTGCTTGTGATTGCGGATGAATCGCTGGCGAAGGTTCATATTCATGCTGAAGAGCCGGGAAACGTGTTAAACTACGCCCAGCATTACGGTGAATTGATCAAAATAAAAATAGAAAATATGAGAGAACAGCATACCTCTATCATCAGTCAAGAAAGCAAACCTGCAGACAACGAAATACCGCCGGCAAAACAGCCGTATGGCATTGTGACTGTAGCGATGGGAGAAGGAATTTCAGACCTATTCAAAAGCATTGGCGCTTCTGTTGTGATTGAAGGCGGCCAGACCATGAACCCAAGCACTGAGGATATTGTTGATGCCGTGAAGTCTGTATATGCAGATACGGTATTTATCCTGCCTAACAACTCCAACATTATCATGGCTGCTAACCAAGCGGCCAGCGTAGTGGATGAACAGGTTTTTGTCATTCCTGCTAAAACGGTTCCGCAAGGGATGTCAGCCCTGCTGGCTTTTAACCCGGATCAAGAAGCTGAAGCGAACGAGGCCAATATGCTAAGCGCCATTCAGCAAGTAAAAAGCGGACAGGTGACGTTCTCAGTCAGAGATACTCATATTGACGGTAAAGATATTAAAAAAGGCGACTTTATGGGCATTCTGAATGGAACGATTATCGGCACTTCTGAAAATCAGCTGTCAGCCGCGAAAATGCTGCTGTCAGAAATGATCGGAGAAGATGATGAAATCGTGACCATTCTATATGGTGAGGATGCGTCTCAGGAAGAAGCTGAGCAGCTTGAAGCGTTTCTCAGTGAAAAGTACGAGGAGATTGAGGTTGAGATCCACAATGGGAAACAGCCTCTGTATTCGTATATAGTTTCTGCAGAATAGAAGGGCAATTTGCCCTTCTATTCTTATGTCTGCTTTTAAGTGCGGCAGCGCTGTAACGCGCCCGCTTGCCATTTTATATCTGATCAATTAGTCTAGAAGCAAAGCGCTAATAAGCTCTGGTTCATAAGGAGGAATAGCATGAAATACAGAAGCGTTTTTGATATTATCGGCCCGGTTATGATCGGTCCGTCCAGCTCTCATACAGCGGGAGCTGCTAGAATCGGGAGAGTGGCCAGAAGTTTATTTGGCAGAGAGCCTGAGCGCATCATTGTATCTTTTTACGGCTCGTTTGCGGAAACGTATAAGGGCCACGGCACAGATGTCGCGATTATCGGCGGATTGCTTGATTTTGATACATTCGATGAACGGATTAAAACCGCTATACAAATTGCAGAAGCTAAAGGAATTGATATAGAGTTTCGGGTAGAAGACGCAGTCCCGGTCCATCCGAACACAGCAAAAATCACCATTTCTGATGAAAAGGGTGAGCTTGAACTGACGGGTATTTCGATTGGCGGAGGAAAGATTGAAATCACAGAATTGAATGGTTTTGAGCTCCGGCTGTCAGGAAATCATCCGGCCATATTAGTTGTTCATAATGACAAGTTTGGCACAATTGCCGGTGTTGCCAATGTTCTGGCGAAATTTTCAATCAACGTAGGACATATGGAAGTAGCCCGGAAAGATATCGGCCAGCTTGCGCTGATGACAATAGAGGTCGACCAAAATATTGACGACCACATTCTCGACGAGCTGTCGAAACTGCCGAATATTATTCAAGTGACAAAGATTGCTGACTAGCGAAAAGGGTCAGGAGGAGCCAGTTATGTTTCGTAATGTAAAAGAATTAATTGAGATTACTAAAGAAAAACAAATATTGATCTCTGATGTGATGATAGCTCAAGAGATGGAAGTAACAGAAAAAACAAAAGAGGACATTTTTCAGCAGATGGATCATAACCTGTCTGTTATGGAAGCGGCGGTTCAGAAAGGACTCGAGGGAGTTACGAGCCAAACGGGCTTAACAGGCGGAGATGCCGTTAAATTGCAGGCCTATATTCGATCAGGAAAAAGCCTGTCTGGCCCGCTGATTTTAGATGCTGTATCGAAAGCCGTTGCAACAAATGAAGTAAATGCAGCCATGGGAACCATCTGTGCGACACCGACTGCAGGTTCTGCCGGTGTGGTGCCCGGTACGTTATTTGCTGTAAAAGAAAAGCTGAATCCAACAAGAGAACAAATGATCCGCTTTTTGTTTACAGCCGGGGCTTTCGGATTTGTCGTGGCCAATAACGCAAGCATTTCCGGCGCCGCCGGAGGATGTCAGGCAGAGGTTGGATCAGCTTCAGGTATGGCGGCTGCGGCCATTGTTGAAATGGCAGGAGGAACACCCGAACAAAGCGCGGAAGCCATGGCCATTACATTAAAAAATATGCTAGGCCTCGTGTGCGACCCTGTTGCAGGGCTTGTTGAGGTGCCTTGCGTGAAACGGAATGCGATGGGCGCGTCAAATGCGATGATTGCCGCTGATATGGCATTGGCGGGCATTACAAGCCGTATTCCATGTGATGAGGTTATCGATGCCATGTATAAAATAGGCCAAACGATGCCAACTGCACTTAGAGAAACAGGCCAGGGCGGTTTAGCGGCAACACCGACAGGAAGAGAATTAGAGAAAAAAATTTTCGGAGGAGCGCTAGGTTCACGTGAAACAACATCAGCAAACTAGTATAGCTAACATTAAGGGTATTGGGCCGGAAACAGAAAAAACATTGAATGAACTCGGTATTTATGACATTTCTGATCTTCTGAATTATTTCCCTTATCGCTATGATGACTACGAGCTGAGGGATTTAGAAGAAGTAAAGCATGATGAAAGAGTCACAGTTGAAGGGAAGGTTCATTCAGAGCCTTCTCTTACCTATTACGGAAAAAAACGAAACAGGCTGACATTCAGGCTTCTGGTCGGCCACTATTTAATTACAGCCGTATGTTTTAACCGGCCTTATTTGAAGAAGCAGCTTTCGCTCGGCTCTGTGGTGACGGTTTCAGGTAAATGGGACAAGCACCGCCAAACCATCTCTGTTCAGGAGTTGAAAAACGGGCCGCATCAAGAAGACAAAAGCATTGAACCAGTGTATTCTGTGAAAGAAAATGTTACCGTCAAAATGATGAGGCGGTTTATTCAGCAGGCGCTGACCCAATATGCAGACTCACTTCCTGATCCTCTTCCGGAAAAGCTAAGAAAAAGCTATAAACTGCCTGACTATTATCAAGCGTTAAAAGCAATGCACCAGCCTGAAACAAGGGAAGCATTAAAGCTTGCCAGACGGCGGTTTGTTTATGAAGAATTTTTGTTGTTTCAGTTGAAAATGCAGGCGTTCCGAAAGGCGGAAAGAGAGCAGACACAAGGGATACGGCAGCGTTTTTCAAACGAAGAACTCATGAGATTTATCAAAAGCCTCCCGTTTCCCCTCACAAACGCCCAGTCACGCGTTCTTCGCGAAATAACAGCAGACATGTCTTCTCCATACAGAATGAACCGTCTTCTTCAAGGGGACGTTGGATCAGGAAAAACGGCAGTCGCCGCCATTGCACTGTATGCCGCGATCCTATCCGGATACCAAGGAGCGCTCATGGTGCCGACAGAAATTCTGGCCGAGCAGCATGCTGATTCGCTCGTTTCGCTATTTGAAAAATGGGACGTCAGCGTTGCTCTTTTGACAAGCTCTGTTAAAGGGAAGCGGCGAAAAGAACTGCTTGAGCGTCTTGCGGCGGGTGAGATTGATATTCTTGTAGGAACCCACGCTTTAATCCAAGACGAGGTGGAGTTTAAGGCGCTGAGTCTCGTTATTACTGATGAACAGCACAGATTTGGAGTTGAGCAGCGCAAAAAGCTTCGGAACAAAGGGCAGGATCCCGATGTTCTCTTTATGACAGCCACTCCAATCCCAAGAACGTTAGCGATCACAGTGTTCGGTGAAATGGATGTATCTGTCATCGATGAGATGCCGGCTGGACGAAAGAGAATCGAAACCTATTGGGTAAAACATGACATGCTGGATCGTATATTGGCATTTGTCGAAAAAGAATTAAAGCAAGGCAGGCAGGCTTATATCATCTGTCCGCTGATTGAAGAATCAGACAAGCTTGATGTGCAAAACGCCATTGACGTGTACAATCTGCTTTCTGATATTTTTCGGGGGAAATGGAATGTCGGCCTTATGCATGGAAAGCTGCATTCCGATGAAAAAGACCAGGTCATGAGAGAATTCAGCGCAAATCACTGTCAAATTCTCGTATCAACCACTGTTGTGGAGGTTGGCGTGAATGTTCCGAATGCAACAATTATGGTGATTTATGACGCCGACCGTTTCGGGCTATCACAGCTTCACCAGCTGCGCGGCCGTGTTGGACGGGGTGAGCATCAATCTTTCTGTATTCTGATGGCTGATCCAAAATCAGAAACAGGGAAAGAACGGATGAGGATCATGTCGGAGACCAATGACGGTTTCGAGCTGTCTGAAAAGGATCTGGAACTGAGAGGTCCCGGTGATTTCTTCGGGAAAAAACAAAGCGGAATGCCGGAATTTAAAGTGGCGGACATGGTTCATGATTACAGAGCGCTTGAAACGGCAAGGCAGGATGCTGCGAATCTTGTGGCTTCTGACGCGTTCTGGAAGGAGCCGGAATACGCTGTGTTAAGAGATGAATTGCTGAAGAGCGGAGTAATGGACGGGGAAAAATTAAGCTGAGTATCAGAAGTTTTTGGTGTTCAGCCAGAAACAATCGTTGCATTCCAATCTATGAAATTATATACTACTATTAGTACCTAGTCTTAATTGTCCGGATGGTGTTTAGATATGAGAAGAAATAAGAGAGAACGCCAGGAATTACTTCAGCAGACGATTCAAGCAACCCCCTTTATTACAGATGAAGAATTAGCGGGTAAATTCGGGGTGAGCATCCAGACGATACGTTTGGACCGCTTAGAGCTTTCCATACCTGAACTGAGAGAAAGAATTAAGAACGTGGCAGAGAAAACACTTGAGGACGAAGTGAAGTCTCTGTCACTTGATGAAGTTATCGGAGAAATTATTGACCTTGAGCTGGATGATCAGGCGATATCCATTTTAGAAATAAAACAGGAGCACGTGTTCAGCCGGAATCAGATTGCGAGAGGACACCATTTATTTGCACAGGCGAATTCTTTGGCCGTTGCAGTCATTGATGACGAGCTGGCGCTGACTGCAAGTGCAGACATCCGCTTTACAAGACAGGTAAAGCAGGGTGAACGTGTCGTAGCAAAAGCGAAAGTGACGGCTGTCGAAAAAGAAAAAGGAAGAACGGTTGTCGAAGTGAACAGCTACGTTGGCGAAGAAATTGTTTTTTCTGGACGCTTTGACATGTATCGTTCAAAACATTCATAAAGGTGGAGCATGCATGAGAATAGCTGTAGATGCAATGGGAGGAGACCACGCTCCCAAAGCTGTTATTGACGGAGTTATAAAAGGTATAGAGGCATTTGATGATCTCCATATCACACTTGTCGGTGACAAAACAACGATAGAATCACATTTAACAACTACATCAGATCGCATCACGGTGCTGCACGCAGATGAAGTGATTGAGCCTACGGATGAACCTGTCCGTGCCGTGCGAAGAAAAAAGAACTCATCTATGGTTCTTATGGCGCAGGAGGTTGCGGAAAACAGAGCTGACGCCTGCATTTCAGCGGGAAATACCGGTGCATTAATGACAGCCGGTCTCTTTATTGTCGGAAGAATTAAAGGAATTGACCGTCCGGCGCTTGCCCCGACACTTCCGACTGTTTCGGGAGACGGATTTCTTCTCCTTGATGTCGGCGCCAATGTCGATGCCAAACCGGAGCACCTCGTTCAATATGCCATCATGGGTTCTGTTTATTCTCAGCAAGTGCGCGGTGTCACTTCACCGAGAGTCGGACTTTTAAATGTCGGAACAGAAGATAAAAAAGGAAACGAACTGACGAAGCAGACGTTTCAAATTTTAAAAGAAACAGCAAACATCAATTTTATCGGAAACGTGGAAGCGCGAGACCTTTTAGATGATGTGGCGGACGTTGTAGTAACAGACGGCTTTACCGGGAATGTTACACTCAAAACGCTGGAAGGCTCTGCGTTGTCTATTTTTAAAATGATGAGAGACGTAATGACGTCTACTTTGACATCCAAGCTTGCAGCAGCTGTGCTGAAGCCAAAATTGAAAGAAATGAAAATGAAAATGGAGTATTCGAATTATGGCGGAGCAAGTCTTTTTGGCTTAAAAGCGCCTGTGATCAAGGCGCACGGCTCTTCAGATTCAAATGCTGTATTCCATGCGATTCGGCAAGCAAGAGAGATGGTCAGCCAAAATGTGGCTGCGCTCATTCAGGAAGAAGTGAAAGAAGAAAAAACAGATGAGTAGTCTGGAGGTTTTTACATCATGAGTAAGATTGCATTTTTATTCCCGGGTCAGGGATCACAATTTATCGGCATGGGAAAAGAGCTTTATGAGCAGGTGCCTGCTGCAAAGCGTCTGTTTGATGAAGCCGATGAAACATTAGAAACAAAACTCAGCTCGCTTATTTTTGAGGGTGCTGCTGAAGAATTAACACTTACATACAATGCGCAGCCTGCTTTGCTTACGACAAGCATCGCTGTTCTTGAGAAATTTAAAGAATCTGGCATTACACCTGATTTCACAGCAGGACACAGCCTTGGTGAATATTCTGCACTGGTTGCGGCTGGCGCTCTGTCTTTCAAAGATGCTGTTTATACCGTCAGAAAGCGCGGAGAGTTTATGAATGAAGCGGTGCCGGCTGGCGAAGGAGCAATGGCTGCGATTCTCGGCATGGATGCTGAAGCATTAAAGCAAGTAACCGATAAAGTCACAGAGGAAGGCAACCTTGTACAGCTTGCGAATCTCAACTGTCCTGGCCAAATCGTCATTTCCGGAACAGCTAAAGGGGTCGAGCTTGCATCTGAACTGGCAAAAGAGAACGGCGCAAAACGCGCAATTCCGCTTGAAGTAAGCGGTCCGTTCCATTCTGAACTGATGAAACCGGCTGCTGAAAAGCTGAAAGAGGTATTGGACGCCTGTGACATAAAAGACGCTGACGTTCCGGTCATCTCAAATGTTTCTGCTGACGTGATGACTGAAAAAGCAGATATCAAAGAAAAACTTATTGAGCAGCTTTACTCTCCGGTTCGTTTTGAGGAAAGCATTAACAAGCTGATCGCAGAGGGTGTTACGACTTTTATTGAAATCGGTCCCGGAAAAGTGCTTTCAGGCCTTGTGAAAAAAGTGAATAGACGGTTAAAAACAATTGCTGTATCAGATCCGGAAACGATCGAGCTGGCAATTCAAACGCTTAAGGAGGAGAATGATAATGCTTAATGATAAAACGGCTATTGTCACTGGCGCATCCCGCGGAATCGGCCGCTCAATCGCCCTTGATCTGGCAAAAAGCGGAGCAAATGTTGTCGTGAACTACTCCGGCAATGAAGCGAAAGCAAATGAAGTGGTTGATGAAATCAAATCAATGGGCAGAAAAGCAATTGCTGTCAAAGCGGATGTATCAAATCCCGAAGATGTACAAAACATGATAAAAGAAACATTGTCTGTTTTTTCTACGATTGACATTCTGGTTAATAATGCGGGAATTACAAGAGACAATCTCATCATGAGAATGAAAGAAGATGAATGGGATGATGTCATTAACATTAACCTGAAGGGTGTTTTCAACTGCACAAAAGCTGTTACAAGACAAATGATGAAACAGCGTTCAGGCCGGATTATTAACGTATCGTCTATCGTCGGCGTCAGCGGAAACCCTGGACAAGCCAACTACGTGGCTGCAAAAGCCGGCGTCATCGGTTTAACCAAATCTTCTGCTAAAGAGCTCGCCAGCCGAAATATTACGGTAAACGCAATAGCGCCAGGATTTATCTCAACTGATATGACAGATAAGCTTGCAAAAGACGTTCAAGACGAAATGCTGAAACAAATTCCGCTCGCGCGCTTTGGTGATCCTAGCGATGTCAGCAGTGTTGTCACGTTCCTAGCTTCAGAGGGAGCTCGTTATATGACAGGCCAAACGCTTCATATTGACGGCGGAATGGTGATGTAAGTTTTTTCTCGAAAATTTCATCGTAGTTTCTCTAGTTTTTTAAAAACGAATCCACTATAATACTTGAGGGGAGGTGAATTGCTATGGCAGACACATTAGAGCGTGTAACGAAAATCATCGTAGATCGCCTTGGCGTTGATGAAGCAGACGTCAAACTTGAAGCTTCTTTCAAGGAAGACTTAGGTGCTGATTCCCTAGATGTAGTTGAGCTTGTTATGGAACTTGAAGACGAGTTTGATATGGAGATTTCTGACGAAGATGCTGAAAAGATTGCAACAGTCGGCGACGCTGTGAACTACATACAAAACCAGCAATAAGCTGATGCTAAAAGTCCCGCCGAAATGCGGGGCTTTAGCCCTTTATTCGTGCAGTTATTACAGCATGCCGCTTTTACGCGCGCTGTATCCGGTTTAGTCAGAGAAGCGCGGTGAACCTGATGTGCCTATGGAGGTTACTATGTCAAAACACTCACATTATAAAGATAAAAAAAAGTTCTATAAAAAAGTAGAACAATTTAAAGAGTTTCAAGAACGGATTTCGGTTCACTTTCAAAATGAAAAGCTTTTGTATCAAGCATTTACACATTCATCTTATGTGAATGAGCATCGGAAAAAGCCGTATGAAGATAATGAAAGGCTTGAATTTTTAGGTGACGCTGTTTTGGAACTGACGATCTCCAGATTCTTATTTGCCAAATACCCGGCTATGAGTGAAGGAGATTTGACGAAATTGAGAGCCGCAATTGTTTGCGAACCGTCTCTCGTTTCATTGGCTCACGAGCTGTCATTCGGCGATCTTGTCCTGTTGGGTAAAGGCGAGGAAATGACAGGCGGAAGAAAGCGTCCTGCTCTATTGGCGGATGTTTTTGAGGCATTTATCGGAGCCTTGTACCTTGACCAAGGATTAGAGCCGGTCGAAAGTTTCTTAAAAGTTTATGTGTTCCCTAAAATTAACGATGGTGCTTTTTCTCATGTGATGGATTTCAAAAGCCAGCTGCAGGAATACGTGCAGCGGGACGGCAAAGGCTCTCTGGAGTATAAAATCTCCAACGAAAAAGGACCTGCGCACAACCGTGAATTTGAAGCCATCGTATCTCTAAAAGGTGAACCACTCGGAGTCGGAAACGGCCGTTCAAAGAAAGAAGCCGAACAGCACGCTGCTCAGGAAGCTTTAGCTAAATTGCAAAAACACCATACGAAACAATAAAATCCCCCTTATGACTCAGGGGGATTTCAGTATGTATGCCGTCTTATTTGACCAATGTTTATGATAGAATTGAAATACTTATTACATAAGGAGGATCGCTATGTTCCTCAAACGTTTAGACGTTATAGGATTTAAATCATTTGCAGAACGGATTTCCGTAGACTTCGTTAAAGGCGTGACAGCAGTTGTCGGGCCGAACGGAAGCGGAAAAAGCAACATCACGGATGCCATTCGCTGGGTTCTCGGCGAACAATCGGCACGCTCTCTTCGCGGCGGAAAAATGGAAGACATCATTTTTGCCGGGAGTGATTCAAGAAAGCGATTAAATCTAGCTGAAGTTACGCTTACTCTTGATAATGATGATCATTTCTTGCCAATTGACTTCCACGAGGTGAGTGTCACAAGACGTGTGTACAGATCAGGTGAGAGTGAGTTTCTGATTAACAATCAGCCATGCCGCTTGAAAGATATTATTGATTTATTTATGGACTCTGGGCTTGGTAAAGAAGCATTTTCTATTATCAGCCAAGGGAAAGTGGAAGAGATCCTGAGCAGTAAAGCGGAGGATCGCCGCAGTATCTTTGAAGAAGCGGCCGGGGTGCTTAAATATAAAACGAGAAAGAAAAAAGCAGAAAATAAACTGTTTGAGACACAGGACAATCTAAATCGGGTAGAAGATATATTACATGAGCTTGAAGGGCAGGTTGAACCTCTTAAAATTCAAGCTTCAATAGCGAAAGACTACCTTGAGAAAAAGAAAGAGCTGGAGCATGTTGAAATTGCGCTGACTGCCTATGATATCGAAGAGCTGCATGGTAAATGGTCGACTCTTAAAGAGAAAGTGCAGATGGCAAAAGAAGAAGAGCTTGCTGAATCGTCTGCTATTTCTGCGAAAGAAGCAAAGATTGAGGATACAAGGGACAAAATACAAGCGCTTGATGAGTCAGTAGATGAGCTCCAGCAAGTTTTACTGGTAACTAGTGAAGAGCTGGAAAAGCTTGAAGGCCGTAAAGAAGTCCTGAAAGAACGAAAGAAAAACGCTGTGCAAAACCAAGAACAGCTTGAAGAAGCCATCGTTCAGTTCCAGCAAAAAGAAACGGTTCTGAAAGAAGAGCTTTCGAAGCAGGAAGCTGTCTTCGAAACGCTTCAGGCTGAGGTGAAGCAGTTAAGGGCGCAAGTAAAAGAAAAACAGCAGGCTCTCAGTCTTCACAATGAAAATGTCGAAGAGAAAATCGAGCAGCTGAAAAGTGATTATTTTGAGCTGTTAAACAGCCAGGCTTCGATACGCAACGAACTCCAGCTTCTTGATGACCAGATGTCCCAATCCGCTGTCACATTGCAGAGACTCGCGGACAACAATGAAAAGCACCTGCAGGAACGGCGTGATATTTCTGCGCGTAAAGCCGCATGTGAAACGGAATTTGCCCGAATTGAGCAGGAGATTCACAGTCAAGTCGGTGCATATCGTGATATGCAGACAAAATATGAGCAGAAAAAGCGCCAATACGAAAAAAATGAATCCGCTCTGTATCAGGCATACCAATACGTTCAGCAAGCGAGATCAAAAAAGGACATGCTTGAGACGATGCAGGGAGATTTCTCCGGCTTTTATCAAGGTGTTAAAGAAGTGCTGAAAGCGAAAGAGCGCCTTGGCGGAATTCGCGGAGCGGTTCTTGAGCTGATTTCTACAGAACAGAAGTATGAAACGGCCATTGAAATAGCGCTCGGCGCTTCTGCTCAACACGTCGTGACCGACGATGAACAATCTGCCCGAAAAGCGATTCAATATTTAAAGCAGAATTCCTTCGGCCGGGCGACGTTTCTGCCTCTTTCTGTTATTAGAGACCGCCAGCTTCAAAGCCGTGACGCGGAAACAGCCGCCCGGCATTCATCATTTCTCGGGGTTGCAAGTGAACTTGTCACATTTGATCCTGCGTATCGAAGCGTCATCCAGAATCTTCTTGGAACCGTTCTGATCACAGAGGACTTAAAGGGTGCAAACGAGCTTGCGAAGCTTCTCGGGCACCGGTACCGCATCGTAACCCTTGAGGGAGATGTTGTGAACCCCGGTGGTTCAATGACGGGCGGCGCGGTTAAAAAGAAAAATAACTCCCTCCTCGGAAGAAGCCGGGAGCTAGAAGATGTGACGAAACGGCTCGCTGAAATGGAAGAGAAAACAGCTCTGCTTGAACAAGAGGTCAAAACCCTTAAACAATCCATTCAGGATATGGAGAAAAAACTGGCTGACTTAAGAGAAACCGGGGAAGGCTTAAGGTTAAAGCAGCAGGATGTGAAAGGCCAGCTGTACGAACTTCAAGTTGCCGAGAAAAATATCAATACCCATTTAGAGCTCTATGACCAAGAAAAATCTGCTCTGTCAGAAAGCGATGAAGAGAAAAAAGCGCGCAAACGCAAGCTTGAAGAAGAGCTCTCTGCCGTATCTGAAAAGATGAAACAGCTTGAAGAGGACATAGACAAACTGACAAAACAAAAACAAACGCAATCCTCAACGAAAGAGTCTCTTTCCAACGAGCTTACTGAGCTGAAGATCGCTGCGGCCAAAAAAGAGCAGGCATGCAAGGGGGAAGAGGACAACCTTGCCAGATTAAAGAAAGAGCTCACTGAAACAGAGATTGCGTTAAAAGAAGCAAAAGAAGACTTAAGCTTCTTAACGTCAGAGATGTCATCTAGCACCAGCGGCGAAGAAAAGCTGGAAGAAGCAGCAAAACATAAATTGAGTGACAAAACGAAAACGATCGAACTGATTGCATTAAGGCGCGATCAGCGCATCAAGCTTCAGCATGGGCTTGATACGTATGAGCGTGAGCTGAAAGAAATGAAACGCCTGTATAAACAAAAAACAACGCTCTTAAAAGACGAAGAAGTCAAACTCGGACGAATGGAAGTCGAGCTTGATAATTTACTCCAATATTTACGGGAGGAATACAGCTTGTCCTTTGAGGGGGCAAAAGAGAAATATCAGCTTGAAACTGATCCAGAGGAAGCCAGAAAGCGCGTGAAGCTGATTAAACTCGCAATTGAAGAGCTGGGTACCGTGAACCTCGGAAGCATAGATGAGTTTGAGAGGGTCAACGAACGGTACAAGTTTCTGTCGGAACAAAAAGAAGATTTAACAGAAGCGAAAAATACCTTGTTCCAAGTGATTGAAGAAATGGATGAAGAAATGACGAAGCGCTTTAACGACACATTCGTTCAAATCCGCTCACACTTTGATCAAGTTTTTCGCTCCTTATTCGGAGGAGGGCGAGCTGAACTGAGGCTCACCGATCCTAACGATCTGCTTCATTCAGGAGTCGAGATTATCGCTCAGCCGCCGGGGAAAAAGCTGCAAAACTTAAACCTCCTGTCAGGCGGAGAGCGTGCGCTTACTGCTATAGCGCTCTTATTCTCAATCCTAAAGGTTCGTCCAGTGCCGTTTTGCGTCCTTGACGAAGTAGAGGCTGCGCTCGACGAAGCGAATGTGTTCCGGTTTGCGCAGTATTTAAAAAAATACAGCAGTGATACCCAGTTTATTGTGATTACCCACAGAAAAGGAACGATGGAGGAAGCGGATGTGCTTTATGGCGTAACCATGCAGGAATCCGGTGTTTCCAAGGTAATCTCCGTTAAGCTGGAAGAAACAAAAGAATTCGTTCAGTAACGAGGAAAGAGGTTAAAAGATGAGCTTTTTTAAAAAATTAAAAGAGAAAATCACAAAACAGACAGATTCCGTATCTGAAAAGTTTAAGGATGGCCTTGAAAAAACAAGAAACTCCTTTCAAAACAAAGTGAATGATCTTGTATCCCGTTACCGTAAAGTGGATGAGGATTTCTTCGAAGAGCTTGAAGAGGTTCTTATCAGCGCGGATGTCGGTTTTACAACCGTTATGGAATTAATAGATGAGCTGAAAAAAGAAGTCAAACGCAGAAATATTCAAGATCCAAAGGAAGTCCAGTCAGTGATTTCTGAGAAACTGGTCGAGATTTATAACAGCGGAGATGAGCAAATTTCAGAACTGAACATCCAGGATGGGCGTTTAAACGTAATCCTTCTGGTAGGTGTAAACGGTGTCGGGAAAACAACAACGATCGGAAAGCTTGCTCATAAAATGAAACAAGAAGGAAAATCTGTCGTACTTGCCGCCGGAGACACTTTCAGAGCGGGAGCCATTGAACAGCTGGAAGTATGGGGAGAGCGTACAGGAGTGCCTGTCATTAAGCAGACGGCCGGAAGCGATCCGGCAGCTGTCATCTACGATGCTGTTCATGCTGCGAAAGCAAGAAATGCCGATGTATTAATTTGTGATACGGCAGGGCGTCTCCAAAACAAAGTAAATCTCATGAAAGAGCTTGAAAAAGTAAAACGTGTTATCGAAAGAGAAGTTCCTGAAGCTCCGCATGAGGTGCTGCTTGCCCTTGATGCCACGACCGGCCAAAATGCAATGGCTCAGGCAAAAGAATTCTCTAAAGCAACAAATGTTACCGGCATTGCTTTAACGAAGCTTGACGGTACGGCAAAAGGCGGTATCGTCCTTGCGATTCGCAACGAGCTTCACATCCCGGTTAAACTAGTCGGTTTAGGAGAAAAAGTTGATGACCTTCAGGAATTTGATCCAGAATCCTATGTGTACGGACTCTTTTCAGATTTAGTGGAAAAAGCCGACGATTAAGAAAAAGGCCCCAACATCTTGGGGGCCTTTTTCTTTTTTATCTTCTTACTTGATAGGCGAAATGATAAAGGCTGTTATCAGTGGATACCAGTCTTGACTCACCAGAAAAAACTCTGAATGGGATGATGTCATAGTAATGAACGGAAACAGATGTGTAATACGTATAGTAACCAGCAGCTGGCCCCAAATACATTGGAACCTCAAATGTTCCGTTTGCATCAGTTGTTCCTGAAGCAGTTTGTGTTGTGTTTCCGACCTTCGTGTCCGCTTCAAATCTTACGGGCGCGTTTGGCACTGGCTGTCCGTTTTGGTCGAGTAATTTGCCGCTTACTGTAATATTGTACTTGACTCGCCAATATTGACCTTGCCCGTAATTGATTTTACCGTATACCCCTCCATCTGTGCTGATATTTGTGATTGAGGCTTTATAAGGTGCCTCAGCAGCGTCTGCTTGCTGTGCCGGGAAACCTATTGTAAACAGGGCTGCCAGACACAACATAAACAATAAACCGATTTTTTTCATAAAAATCCTCCTTAAAATAGGGTTCATATACAATATCGGAATAAATTGGATGATATTTAGCGTATTTTGGAAAAGGTTAATCGTCGCTTTGACAAGATAAAAACTTGACAGTGTCAATAAAACCGTGTAAACTAAGTTATCGTAAAGGGATTTGACTTAACAAAGGGGAGAGCTCAAATGTCACTCGAAAAGACAACGAGAATGAATTATCTGTTTGATTTTTATCAGTCGTTGTTGACGTCAAAACAGAAGAGCTATATGTCGCTTTATTATTTGGACGATTTCTCCCTAGGCGAAATAGCCGAAGAATATGAGGTTTCAAGACAAGCTGTTTATGATAACATCAAACGAACAGAAGCGATGCTTGAACAATATGAAGAAAAGCTGCTCCTTTTGAAAAAGTTTCAGGAGCGTAAAGAGATGTTTAATAAGCTGAAGGAGCTTGCTTCTGGTTCAAAAGAAGAGGAAGAAATTACAGCTCTGATTGAAGCGCTTGAGAAATTAGATTAGGAGGCGGCAAACTATGGCATTTGAAGGATTAGCCGACCGACTGCAGCAGACGATTTCTAAAATCCGCGGAAAAGGGAAAGTCAGCGAACAAGATGTAAAAGATATGATGCGTGAGGTTCGTCTTGCGCTGCTTGAGGCTGACGTTAACTTTAAAGTAGTCAAAGATTTTGTCAAAAAAGTAAGTGAACGCGCTGTAGGCCAAGACGTCATGAAAAGTCTGACGCCCGGCCAGCAGGTCATTAAAGTTGTTAAAGAGGAACTGACTGAGCTGATGGGCGGCGAAGAGAGCAAAATCGCCGTCGCAAAAAGGCCGCCGACTGTTATTATGATGGTCGGTCTCCAAGGTGCCGGTAAAACGACAACAAGCGGTAAGCTTGCGAATCTGCTGCGCAAAAAGCATAATCGCAAACCGATGCTGGTTGCTGCCGATATTTACCGCCCAGCCGCAATTAAGCAGCTGGAAACACTCGGCAAACAGCTTGATATGCCTGTTTTTTCTCTTGGCGATCAGGTCAGTCCTGTAGAAATAGCTAAACAGGCTATTGAGAAAGCCAAGGAAGAACATTATGACTATGTCATTTTGGATACGGCAGGCCGCTTGCATATCGACCATGAACTGATGGATGAACTGACCAACGTCAAAGAAATCGCGAATCCGGAAGAAATTTTCCTGGTTGTCGATTCAATGACCGGTCAGGACGCTGTGAATGTTGCCAAAAGCTTTAATGAACAGCTCGGTTTAACCGGTGTTGTGTTAACTAAGCTGGATGGAGACACACGCGGCGGGGCTGCGCTTTCTATTCGCGCTGTCACAAACACGCCAATTAAGTTCGCAGGTTTGGGCGAAAAGCTTGATGCGTTAGAGCCGTTCCACCCTGAACGCATGGCATCAAGGATTCTCGGCATGGGCGACGTGCTGACATTGATTGAAAAAGCACAGGCCAGCGTTGATGAAGACAAAGCCAAAGAGCTGGAACAAAAAATGAGAACGATGAGCTTCACATTGGACGATTTTCTGGAGCAGCTCGGGCAAGTCAGAAACATGGGGCCGCTTGATGAGCTTCTGCAAATGATGCCGGGTGCAGGTAAAATGAAAGGCCTGAAAAACATCCAAGTTGATGAAAAACAGCTGAATCATGTGGAAGCAATCATTAAATCAATGACTGTTCTTGAAAAAGAACAGCCGGATATCATCAATGCCAGCCGGCGGAAGCGGATTGCGAAAGGAAGCGGGACATCCGTACAGGAAGTCAACCGTCTGCTTAAGCAGTTTGATGAAATGAAAAAAATGATGAAGCAGATGACAAACATGTCAAAAGGCAAGAAAAAAGGGTTTAAGCTACCTTTTATGTAATCGGTTATACATGATAAAACCGTTGTTAAGAAAAAACACTTTACAAACACTTTTATCATTGTTAATATACTATCTTGTTGAAATATTTTCGGAGGTGCTAGTAAAATGGCAGTAAAAATTCGTTTAAAACGTATGGGAGCAAAAAAATCTCCTTTCTATCGTATTGTTGTAGCAGATTCTCGTTCACCACGTGACGGCCGTTTCATCGAAACAGTCGGAACTTACAACCCGGTTGCAAAACCAGCGGAAGTAAAAATTGACGAAGAGCTTGCTCTTAAATGGCTTCAAACTGGAGCGAAACCATCTGATACAGTTCGCAACTTGTTCTCTAGCCAAGGAATCATGGAAAAATTCCACAACGCTAAACAAGGCAAGTAATGACTGATCAACACTTGGAAGATTTGATTGTCCACATTGTGACGCCGCTTGTTGATCATCCAGATGACATTCGCGTCATAAGAGAAGAAACCGATCAAAAGATTGCGCTGCGCTTATCTGTCCATAAGTCAGATACCGGTAAAGTTATCGGAAAGCAAGGCCGGACTGCAAAAGCGATTCGAACAGCTGTATTTGCAGCTGGCGCACAGTCTTCTAAGAAAGTTCAATTTGAAATATTTGACTAAAAGGGAGAGGGCCGGCACCTCCCCTTTTTTTACACGCAAAAAAAGGGTAAACTGATAGAAGCTTAGGCAAAATAGAAAAGCCTGGGCGAGTAAAAGTTTTAAAAGCGGGGAGCTTGGTGCGATGCAAATTATTCACCGTGTAGCCGTTATGCAAGTCTTAACCGAGCGCAGTAAAGAAAAGCTTTTAGCTTCTTTTGCCGAAAAGAAACAAATGCTTGAACGAGAATGCAGCCAGCTCTATTTTCAGCTTAGAAAACATGAGAAAGAACAGCAAAACCCTGATATGATAGAACAATTTAAAAAGGCAATAGAAAAGCGAAAAGATGATATGAAAATCATCGATTTTCAAATTGCTCAAGTACATACATTGCCGCTTGGCAGTGAGTTGAAAGAAAAGGAAGTCGATGCGCTGCTGACGATTGAAGCCGGGGATGACTGGCATGAGAAAACAGCAGCGAACACCATCGTCATAAAAGACGGAAAAGTAATTGAAATTCGCCAGAGGTGATCATAATGACAAAGCGATGGTTTAATGTAGGCAAAATCGTAAATACCCACGGAATCAAAGGCGAAGTGCGGGTGATTTCAAAAACAGATTTTGCCGAAGAACGATACAAGCCGGGAAACACGCTGTATTTGTTTATGGACGGCCGTAACGAACCAGTGGAGGTAACGGTAAACACACATAGACTGCATAAGCAATTTCATCTCCTGCAGTTTAAAGAAAGACAAAACCTAAATGAAGTAGAAGAGCTGAAAAACGCAATCATTAAAGTTCCTGAAGAAGAATTAGGAGAGCTGAATGAGGGTGAATTTTATTTCCACGAAATTATTGGGTGTGAAGTATTTACTGAAGAAGGCGAACTCATCGGAAAGGTCAAAGAAATTTTGACGCCTGGAGCCAATGACGTTTGGGTCATCGGACGAAAAGGAAAAAAAGACGCACTCATTCCTTACATTGAATCAGTGGTTAAACATATCGATGTCAGGGAAAAGAAAATTGAGATTGAACTCATGGAAGGGTTAATAGACGAATGAAAATCGATTTTTTGACGCTGTTTCCCGAAATGTTTGAAGGCGTGCTCGGCTCATCGATTCTTCAAAAAGCCCAGGAAAAAGATGCGGTGCAGTTTCAAGTCGTAAATTTCCGGGAGTACTCTGATAACAAGCACAATACTGTTGATGATTATCCTTATGGCGGCGGGGCAGGCATGGTTCTCAAGCCCCAGCCTGTTTTTGACGCGGTTGAGGACCTGACATCAAAGGCAGCCGCTGCTCCGCGTATTATCCTCGTATGCCCGCAAGGTGAGCGTTTTACCCAAAAAAAAGCCGAGCAATTAGCTAAGGAAGAGCATTTGCTGTTCATTTGCGGCCACTATGAAGGCTATGATGAACGCATTCGCGAGCACTTGGTAACGGATGAAATATCAATTGGCGACTTTGTTCTGACGGGCGGTGAGCTCCCTGCAATGATGATCGCAGACAGTGTGGTCAGACTGCTTCCGGGTGTACTGGGTAAAGAGGCTTCCCATATTGAGGATTCCTTCAGCACCGGACTTTTAGAGCACCCGCATTATACAAGACCGGCAGATTACAAAGGTTTAAAAGTGCCTGAAACACTCATGTCAGGAAACCATGCAAAAATTGAAGAATGGCGGAATAAAGAATCGATCAGAAGGACCTACCTAAGACGTCCGGATCTGTTGAAAGACTACCCGCTTACAGAGCAGCAAAGAAAGTGGATTTCTGAATGGGAAAAAGAATAGATTTTATTGCATAGGCTATGAAATTGTGATAAGATACTACTTGTGGCTTAAGCGGGCTTATCCGCTGCAAGCTTGAAAACGATGTTCCGCTGTGCCGGTTTTTGTGGCCAAGAGCATCTGTTGGAAGGAGTTGAAAACGATGCAAAAACTAATTGAAGATATCACAAAAGAACAGCTTCGTACTGATCTTCCTGCGTTCCGTCCTGGTGACACTTTACGTGTACACGTTAAAGTTGTTGAGGGTAACCGTGAGCGTATCCAGATCTTTGAAGGTGTTGTGATTAAGCGTCGTGGTGGTGGAATCAGCGAAACGTTCACAGTTCGTAAGATTTCTTACGGTGTTGGCGTTGAACGTACTTTCCCAGTACACACACCAAAAATCGCGAAAATCGAAGTTGTACGTTACGGTAAAGTACGCCGTGCTAAACTTTACTACCTGCGTGAACTTCGCGGAAAAGCGGCTCGTATTAAAGAGATCAGACGATAATGATAACGAACGAAAAGAGCTTGTTACCTGTAACAAGCTCTTTTTTTATACAGAATTTGAAAATGCCGGACAGGCATCGTAAAATACATAAAGGACAACAATGAATCATGCATACTGAAGATAAAGGCGGTGTTCGTGTCACATGACAATTCAATGGTTCCCGGGCCATATGGCAAAAGCAAGAAGGGAAGTAACCGAAAAATTAAAATTAATCGATATCGTATATGAATTGGTAGATGCCAGAATTCCAATGTCATCAAGAAACCCAATGATTGAAGATATTCTAAAAAACAAGCCGCGAATTATGCTGTTAAACAAGGCTGACAAAGCAGATGCGGCAGTTACACAGCAGTGGAAAGAGCACTTTGAGAAGCAGGGGATCCGCTCTCTGTCTATTAATTCTGTAAATGGACAAGGGTTAAATCAAATTGTGCCTGCATCAAAAGAGATCCTCCAAGAAAAATTTGACCGGATGCGTGCGAAAGGTGTGAAGCCGAGAGCGATTCGTGCTTTGATTATCGGTATTCCAAACGTCGGAAAATCAACACTCATCAACCGGCTTGCAAAGAAAAACATAGCAAAAACGGGAGACAGACCTGGTATTACGACTTCTCAACAGTGGGTCAAAGTTGGGAAAGAATTAGAGCTATTAGATACACCGGGAATTTTGTGGCCTAAATTTGAGGATGAGCTTGTCGGTTTGAGACTGGCAGTCACCGGGGCTATTAAAGACTCGATTATCAATTTGCAGGACGTGGCCGTGTTTGGTCTTCGTTTTCTCGAAGAACATTACCCAGAACGGCTTAAAGAGCGTTATGGCCTTGATGAGATCCCAGAGGACATTGCCGAGCTGTTTGATGCAATAGGTGAAAAGCGGGGCTGTCTCATGAGCGGTGGGCTCATCAACTACGATAAGACGACTGAAGTCATCATTCGCGATATTCGCACTGAAAAGTTCGGCAGGCTGTCATTTGAACAGCCGACGATGTAAAGGCGCGCAGAAATGCGGGTCTTTATTTTTTCTTGGCTGAACCGATACATACAGTAAGGGAGAAGAGAAAGTGAATACATTAACCGTAAAGGACATTAAAGACCGTTTGCAGGAAGTGAAGGATGCACAAGACCCATTTATTGCCCAATGCGAAAACGACCCGAGAAAAAGCGTTCAAACGCTTGTAGAGCAATGGCTTAAAAAGCAAGCGAAAGAAAAAGCGCTGAAAGAACAATGGGTGAATATGACTTCCTATGAAAGGCTGGCAAGAAACAAAGGATTTCGCTTGATTGCAGGTGTTGACGAGGTCGGCCGGGGGCCATTGGCAGGACCAGTTGTCGCCAGCGCAGTCATCCTTCCAGAGGAATGTGAAATACTTGGGCTGACAGACTCCAAAAAGCTTTCAGAGAAAAAACGCGAGGAATATTACGAGCTTATTATGAAGGAAGCACTGGCGGTCGGGATAGGAATTGTAGAAGCTACTGTGATTGATGAGATCAATATATATGAAGCTTCAAAAATGGCAATGGTGAGAGCGATACAGGATTTGTCGGATACACCTGATTATTTGCTTGTTGACGCAATGACACTTCCGCTCGACACGGCTCAGGCGTCAATTATAAAAGGCGATGCCAAAAGCGTGTCTATTGCGGCAGGTGCGTGTATCGCAAAAGTGACGAGGGACCGAATGATGAGCGCTTATGCCGAAACGTATCCCATGTACGGCTTTGAAAAAAATAAAGGCTATGGGACAAAAGAACATTTGGAAGCTCTCGCTGCATACGGCCCAACTGAATTGCACCGCAAAACTTTCGCTCCTGTTCAATCTTTCAGATAAATCACCATGGACAAGGAGGCACCTTTTTAAAATGAACATACGAAATGATGTGCAAAAGGCGCTGCAGCACCTTTTCGGGCGTACAGCCGTCCCGCAGGAAACATCAAAAGTAAACGAAGCGCTAAACGGGGAGAAGCGTCTCCTCTTAGGAAAAGTGCTTCGTTTACTAGGAGATCAGCATGCCCTGATCCAAGTCGGCAATCAAACTGTTCAGGGAAAACTTGAAACTCAGCTTCGTCCTCAGGCATACTATTGGTTTTCCTACGAAAAAAAAACGGCAGAGCAAACAGGCCGTCTTCAGGTCGTTCAAAGCTTTGATCAAAATCCTAAAACCATTCAGGATGCAGCTGGCAAACTTTTAAATGCTATTTCAGTGAAGACGTCAAACGCAGCTCTCATGATGACAGGAGCGATGCTGAAAAGCAAAACACCCGTAACAGAAAATGATATCAAAACAGCTGTCCGCTGGATGGACACGCTGCCTTCGCAAGACACAAAAAAAGCAGTTGAAACGGTTCTCTTCGCTTTAAAGCGTGATCTTCCCATTCACTCCGAGATTTTGAATGGTGTTCACGCTGTGAAATCGCCTGTTCCGTTGCATCAGCACGTATCCCAGCTGCTACAGGCAATCGACCAAAACCCTCAGCAGAGCCAAATGATGTCAAAGCTAAAGGAAGCAGTCACGGTGCTTTTAAATAGTGAAATCGATGTCCATGCAGAACGGCTGATTGATAAGCTTATTTCTTTAACCGACAATACGAAAGCACCTTCTCCGGCCAATACTGCTGGAAGCAGGGAGCTTAGCACACCAGCTGGCTCCCCCGGAAAAGCCAGCCTGCCGATTGCAAATCACACAGCAGAACAGAGAAGCATACAAGAAGAGTCTGTTAAAACAGCAGCAGACATTCCAATTAAAGAAGCTCGCCAGCTGCTGATGAAGCTGACGGAATCTGCTGAAAAAAACAGTCTCCAAATTGTGAAAGAAGCAGCAAATTGGATTAAAGCGGCTGCTTCATCGGGTGATAGTAAGTCACTTGCAGCTTCAGCTGTTTTACAGGCGGCACAAGTCACAGACCAGGAAGCCGAAGTCTTTTTAAAGGCTGTTCAGCAGACAGCACCCCATTTGGCGGATAAGGCAGATGTTCTTTCTTTCTTATCCAAAGTGAAAACGGCAATCGGCGCAAGGGACGAGGTTGCGTTCATTAAAGCGTTTGAACAAGGAAGCGCAGTCACATCTGGCGAAATGCAATCCATCAAGCTGGCTCTTTCTGCCTTAAGAGCATCGCATGAGGTAGCCGAACCAGTCAAACAAGAAGCCGATCAGCTTTTTCATAAATTAAATGGCCAGCTTTTCATGCAGCAGGACCATCCATCATACAGCCAAATTGTAATGTCATTTCCGATGTTTTCGAAGTCAGGGGTTCAGGACATGACTGTTCTGTTTAAAGGAAAGAAAGAAGCGGATGGAAAGCTTGATCCTTCCCATTGCCGCCTTTTGTTTTTGCTGCAGCTTGATACACTAAAAGAAACCGTCGTTGATTGCTTGGTACAACAAAAAGTCATGACCATTACAATAGAGACTGATTTCGAGCTGCAGGCTGCGATCGATCCGATGGTGCCCGCGCTTAAACAGGGGCTAAAGGAAATGGGGTACAGCCTTTCAGGGGTAAACGCTAAAAAAAGGGTTCACACCGAAGAAAAGGCTTCAATCGATCAATATATAACAAGTATCAGTGATCAGGAAGTGGATGTGAAAATATGAAAGAGCAGACACCGATCAGAAAAGCTGTTGCTCTCCATTATGACGAACAAAAAGACAAGGCGCCGAGAGTGATTGCCACAGGGAAGGGCCATGTAGCTGACAACATTATCAAAGAAGCGAAAAAAGCAGGGGTCCCGATTCAAGAAGATCGGACCCTTGTCGAATTAATGCGCCATTTGACGGTAGATGATCAAATTCCTGAAGCTCTTTATGAAACGGTAGCCGAGATTTTTTCATTCATTTACAAATTGGACGAAAGCGTAAAAAACAAAAAATAGCTAAAATATTCCCCATCCTCCTTTGAAATTTATGTTTTTAATAAAGTAAAAGTTTGAATGTTTAGAAGGATTAAAAGATTTTGCATCGAACTGTAGACAATTCTTCCAGTATTATTATAGAATGAAAGCGCAGTCTATTTTAGTTTTGTTACATAAGTTAGGAGGATGGGAAATGAATATCCATGAGTACCAGGGAAAAGAAGTCCTCAGAAAATATGGGGTATCTGTTCCTGAAGGTAAAGTGGCTTTTACAGCAGAAGAAGCAGTTGAGAGTGCAAAGAGCTTATCCAGCTCGGTTTATGTCGTAAAGGCTCAAATTCATGCTGGCGGTCGAGGCAAAGCTGGTGGGGTAAAAATAGCAAAATCATTAGACGAAGTAAAAGCGTATGCCGAAGAACTATTAGGGAAGACCCTAGTTACACATCAGACGGGTCCGGACGGCCAAGTAATAAAACGCTTACTTATTGAAGAAGGCTGCGATATTAAAAAAGAATATTACATCGGTCTAGTGCTTGACCGCGCCACTTCAAGAATCGTTTTGATGGCTTCTGAAGAAGGCGGAACGGAAATTGAAGAGGTTGCGGAGAAAACACCGGAAAAAATCAAAAAAGCTGTCATTGATCCGGCTGTTGGCCTTCAAGGCTATCAAGCCAGAGAAATTGCATTCGCTATTAATATTCCAAAAGAGCTCGTGGGAAAAGCTGCTAAATTTATGCTTGGACTATATAAAGCGTTTGTTGAGAAAGACTGCTCAATCGCCGAAATCAATCCGCTTGTTGTTACCGGCGACGGAAATGTGATGGCGCTTGATGCAAAATTGAATTTTGACAGCAATGCGTTGTACCGACAAAAGGACATTATGGAATACAGAGATTTGGATGAAGAAGATCCGAAAGAAATTGAAGCGTCCAAATATGATCTAAGCTACATTTCCCTTGATGGAAATATCGGCTGTATGGTAAACGGCGCGGGGCTTGCAATGTCCACGATGGATATTATCAAGCATTATGGAGGAGAACCGGCCAACTTCCTTGATGTGGGCGGCGGTGCAACCGCTGAAAAAGTCACGGAAGCATTTAAAATCATTCTTTCTGATCAAAACGTTAAAGGGATTTTTGTCAACATTTTCGGCGGCATTATGAAATGTGATGTCATCGCAGAAGGGGTTGTTGAAGCGACTAGACAAGTTGGTTTGACATTGCCGCTTGTCGTCCGTCTTGAAGGCACAAACGTGGATCTAGGGAAGAAAATCCTTAGTGAATCAGGATTAAACATTACATCTGCGGAATCAATGGCTGACGGCGCGCAGAAAATCGTATCCTTAGTTTAAGAAAGAATGAAAGGCAGGGGACCAAATAATGAGTGTTTTCATTAATAAAGATACAAGAGTTATTGTGCAAGGGATTACAGGTTCTACCGCTTTATTTCATACGAAGCAGATGCTTGAATACGGCACAAATATCGTTGGCGGTGTAACACCTGGAAAAGGCGGAACAGAAGCGGAAGGTGTTCCTGTATTTAATACAGTGGCTGAAGCAGTTCAAACGACCGGCGCTAACGCGTCTGTTATATATGTGCCCGCACCGTTTGCAGCTGATGCGATTATGGAAGCGGTAGATGCGGAGCTTGATCTCGTGATTTGTATCACAGAACATATCCCGGTTTTGGATATGGTGAAGGTCAAACGCTTCATGGAAGGCAAGAAAACGAGACTGATAGGGCCGAACTGTCCTGGTGTCATTACGCCTGAAGAAAGTAAAATCGGCATTATGCCCGGATACATCCATAAAAAGGGTCATGTAGGCGTTGTATCACGTTCAGGAACATTAACATACGAAGCGGTGCACCAGCTCTCAGAAGCGGGTGTAGGGCAATCTACAGCTGTTGGAATCGGCGGCGACCCTGTAAATGGAACAAACTTTATTGACGTTTTAAAAGCGTTTAACGAAGATCCTGACACACACGCAGTCATCATGATTGGCGAAATCGGCGGTACGGCCGAAGAGGAAGCGGCAGAGTGGGTAAAAGCCAACATGACAAAACCGGTAGTCGGTTTTATCGGCGGTAAAACAGCACCTCCTGGGAAGCGCATGGGGCATGCAGGCGCCATTATTTCCGGCGGGAAAGGGACAGCTGATGAAAAAATCAAAACCCTTAATGCATGCGGAATCGAAGTTGCAGAGACACCTTCTGTCATGGGTGAAACCTTAATCAAGGTGCTGAAAGAGAAGAACTTGTTCGAAACTTGTAAAACGCATTAATAAAAAAGGGACAGCCGTCAAGGCTGTTCCTGCTTTTTCTAACAAAAGGAGGTCAATCTATTGGATCAGGCCGCTGCCTGCCTAACGATTTGCAGAATCAATCAATTATTATCCCCATCCCTTCTATTAAAATGGTGGAAAGCCGATCCGTCTATGTCGCTGACATCACCCGTGTTACAAACGGTTACTCGTGATCAAATAAAAGCAGCTGCATTAAAAAACGAAATAGAACAATTTTATCCAAAGCTCCCGCGTGTACTTGCTGCTTATCGTGAGCAAGGCATTAACACCATCCCTATTTCTTCAAAGCAATATCCTTTCTGGCTTAAAAGCATTTATGATCCCCCCGCCGTACTGTTTGCAAAAGGTGATATGACTCTTCTTTCGAAAGGGAGAAAAATTGGAATTGTAGGGACAAGAAATCCAACAGCTTATGGGAAACAAGTTGTCAATCATCTTACAAAAGAGATCTGTCGTAAAGGTTGGGTGATTGTCAGCGGACTGGCGTCTGGGATAGACGGAATGTCCCATGCTGCAAGTATTAAGGCGAAGGGGCGGACAATTGGCGTCATTGCAGGCGGATTTCAACACATTTATCCCCGAGAAAACCTTCAGTTAGCAGATCACATGGCTAAATACCATATCCTGCTGTCAGAGCACCCACCTGAAACTAAACCCCAAAAATGGCATTTCCCTATGAGAAACCGTATTATCAGCGGACTAAGTGAAGGCGTTATTGTCGTTCAGGGCAAAGAAAAAAGCGGTTCGCTGATTACTGCCTATCAAGCATTGGAACAAGGGAGAGAGGTATTTGCCGTACCCGGTTCATTGTTTGACCCTTACGCCGGAGGTCCTATAAAACTGATCCAGCAGGGGGCTAAAGCCATATGGTCAGCAGAGGATATTTTCGAGGAACTTCCTGAGAGAAACGTTCAATATACGGAACCCTTTTGAATTATCGTTTGACAAACGGTATTGTAATATTTAATAATAGTGAGGATTTAAAGTTGCATATTGTTTTCTATTTAATTAATGACGTTCATGATAAAGAATGAAATGTTGAAAGCCAAATAAAGACAGCTGCAAAAATAAAATTGAAATATCTTGAAAAGAGAGAGAACACCTCTTGAGGGGGATGAAAATGTCTGATTATCTAGTCATCGTGGAATCGCCCGCTAAGGCGAAAACGATTGAACGTTACTTAGGTAAAAAATATAAAGTAAAAGCATCAATGGGACATGTCCGGGATCTTCCAAAAAGTCAAATGGGAGTTGACATAGAACAGAATTTTGAACCGAAATATATTACCATTCGAGGTAAAGGCCCGGTATTAAAAGAGCTGAAAACGGCTGCGAAAAAAGCCAAAAAAGTGTATCTCGCAGCTGACCCCGACAGAGAAGGGGAAGCGATTGCATGGCATTTGGCACACAGTCTTGATTTAGATCTCAACTCAGACTGCCGTGTGGTGTTTAACGAAATTACAAAAGACGCTATTAAGGAATCGTTTAAGCATCCCCGCATGATCAATATGGATTTAGTGGATGCACAGCAAGCGAGACGTATTTTAGACAGGCTTGTCGGATATAAAATCAGTCCAATCTTATGGAAAAAAGTCAAAAAAGGGCTTAGCGCAGGACGCGTGCAATCCGTTGCCCTCCGTTTGATTATTGACCGTGAAAAAGAGATTAACGACTTTAAGCCTGAGGAATATTGGACAATTGACGGTACGTTCTTAAAAGGTCAAGAAACCTTTGAAGCGAGCTTTTTCGGGAAAAACGGCAAAAAACTTCCTTTAAATAGTGAAGCTGATGTAAAAGAGATTCTTTCTCAGCTCAAAGGGAATCAATATACAGTTGAAAAAGTAACCAAAAAGGAACGCAAACGTAATCCTGCTTTGCCTTTTACCACTTCTACCCTGCAGCAGGAAGCGGCTCGCAAGCTCAATTTCAGAGCGAAGAAAACGATGATGATTGCACAGCAATTATATGAAGGAATTGATTTAGGAAGAGAAGGAACGGTTGGTCTGATCACGTATATGAGAACGGATTCAACCCGTATTTCAAATACGGCTGTTGATGAAGCAGCTGCATTTATTGATCAGACATATGGAAAAGAGTTCCTAGGCGGAAAACGGAAGCCTGCGAAAAAGAATGAAAATGCCCAGGATGCCCACGAAGCAATTCGGCCGACATCAGTTCTTAGAAAACCAAGTGAATTAAAAGCAGTCCTCGGCAGAGACCAAATGAGACTGTATAAATTAATTTGGGAGCGTTTTGTTGCCAGCCAAATGGCACCGGCTGTTCTCGATACAATGAGTGTCGACCTGACAAACAACGGTTTGACATTTCGTGCAAATGGAAGTAAAGTCAAGTTTTCCGGGTTTATGAAGGTGTATGTTGAAGGAAAAGACGATCAAATGGAAGAAAAAGACCGGATGCTGCCTGACTTACAAGAAGGCGACACGGTATTATCAAAAGATATAGAACCTGAGCAGCATTTTACCCAGCCGCCTCCGCGATATACTGAGGCCCGGCTTGTTAAAACCCTTGAAGAACGCGGTATCGGCCGTCCATCCACATATGCTCCGACACTTGATACTATTCAGCGGCGCGGCTACGTGGCATTGGATAATAAACGTTTCGTTCCGACTGAATTAGGTCAGATCGTTCTTGACTTGATCATGGAGTTTTTCCCTGAGATCATTAACGTTGAGTTTACAGCTAAAATGGAGAGAGATCTTGATCATGTTGAAGAAGGAAATACCGAATGGGTCAAGATTATCGATAATTTCTACACCGATTTTGAAAAACGCGTCAAAAAAGCCGAATCGGAAATGAAGGAAGTTGAGATTGAACCAGAGTATGCTGGAGAGGATTGTGAATTGTGCAGTTCTCCAATGGTATATAAAATGGGACGGTACGGTAAATTCTTAGCTTGCTCCAACTTCCCTGACTGCCGGAACACGAAACCGATTGTGAAACAAATCGGTGTGAAGTGCCCGAGCTGCGGAGAAGGAAACATTGTTGAGCGAAAATCGAAAAAGAAACGGGTGTTTTACGGCTGTGACCGTTATCCGGACTGTGAATTCGTATCATGGGACAAACCAATTGAACGAAAATGCCCGAAATGCGGAAAAATGCTCGTCGAGAAAAAACTCAAAAAAGGTATACAAGTCCAATGCGTGGAATGCGATTATAAGGAAGAACCACAGAAGTAGCGGTGAGCAGGGTCTTGCTCACCTTCTTTGTGTGTTAAAAGAAGGCCTTGAATAATAAACTAGGAGATGTGAAAGATGAACCAACAAACAGTGAATGTAATCGGAGCCGGACTCGCAGGAAGTGAAGCAGCATGGCAGCTTGCCAAACGTGGGATTCAAGTCAAATTGTATGAAATGCGGCCAGTTAAACAAACGCCTGCGCATCATACAGATAAATTTGCTGAGCTTGTCTGCAGCAACTCTCTTCGCTCTAATACACTTGCTAACGCTGTCGGTGTATTAAAGGAAGAAATGCGTGCGCTTGATTCAGCCATTATCGCTGCGGCTGACGAATGTTCGGTGCCTGCCGGGGGCGCTCTTGCAGTAGACCGTCATGAATTTGCCGCAAGTGTGACAAATCGGGTGAAAAATCATCCAAACGTAACCGTTATTAATGAAGAAGTGACTGAAATTCCTGAAGGCCCTACTATCATCGCAACGGGTCCGTTAACATCTGAATCGCTGTCTGCCCAGCTGAAGGAGCTGACTGGAGAGGACTATTTATATTTTTATGACGCAGCGGCGCCAATTGTAGAAAAAGACAGCCTTGATATGGATAAAGTGTACCTGAAATCCCGTTATGATAAAGGTGAAGCAGCATATTTGAACTGCCCGATGACAGAAGAAGAGTTTGACCGTTTTCATGAAGCATTAACATCAGCAGAAACAGTGCCGTTAAAAGAATTTGAAAAAGAGATTTTCTTTGAAGGCTGCATGCCGATTGAAGTCATGGCAAAACGGGGTAAGAAAACAATGCTTTTCGGTCCGATGAAACCGGTTGGTCTAGAGCATCCTGTTACAGGAAAACGCCCTTATGCCGTCGTTCAGCTCAGACAGGATGATGCTGCGGGAACACTTTATAATATTGTAGGATTCCAGACTCATTTAAAATGGGGAGACCAAAAGGAAGTTCTCAAGTTGATTCCAGGACTTGAAAATGTAGAAATCGTCAGATATGGCGTGATGCATAGAAACACATTTATTAACTCTCCAAGCCTGTTAAAGCCGACTTATCAATTTAAAAACCGCAGTGATCTGTTCTTTGCAGGCCAAATGACGGGAGTAGAAGGATATGTGGAATCAGCTGCCTCAGGACTTGTAGCAGGCATTAATGCGGCGAAGCTTGTATTGGGAGAAGAGCTTGTGATCTTCCCTCAGGAAACAGCAATTGGCAGTATGGCACATTATATTACAACAACAAACCAGAAGAACTTCCAGCCGATGAATGCAAACTTTGGGCTTTTAAAAGAATTGCCAGTTAAAGTTAAAAATAAAAAAGAACGAAATGAACAATACGCGAACCGTGCGATTGAAACAATTCAAACAATTTCGAAAACAATATAGGTATTGATTGCAACCTGAGCGCGATTTGTGATACCATTTAAAAGCCCTTCCTGGGGAGGTATTAGGCATGGAGAATGTTAAGAATTTCGTAAAGTTATTCGTTGAATATTTACAAATTGAAAAAAATTATTCACAATATACTATTGTGAATTATGTGGATTCAATTGAAGAATTCGAGACTTTCCTGCGCGTTCAAGGTATAAATGGATTTGAAGAAGCTGCATATCAAGATACTAGGATTTTTTTGACAGAAGCCTATGAAAAAGGTTTATCGAGAAGAACAATAAGCAAAAAGATATCTGCATTAAGAAGCTTTTATAAGTTTCTGATGCGGGAAAAGCTTATTGAAGAAAATCCGTTTCAGCTTGTTCATCTGCCAAAACAGGAGAAACGGATACCGAAGTTTCTATATCAAAAAGAGCTTGAGGAGCTGTTTGAAGTTTCAGATATAAGCCAGCCGGCCGGAATGAGGGATCAAGCGCTGTTAGAGCTGCTCTATGCCACTGGAATGAGGGTCAGTGAATGCTGTTCCATAACTATTAACGACGTTGATTTATTTATGGACACTGTGCTTGTTCACGGTAAAGGCAAGAAGCAGCGCTATATCCCCTTTGGGTCTTATGCCCGCGAAGCGTTGAAGGTATACATGAATAGCGGAAGACAGTGCTTGCTGATGAAGGCAAAAGAACCTCATGATCTATTATTCGTAAATCAAAGAGGCGGACCGCTTACAGCCCGTGGCATCAGACATATTTTAAGCGGGCTTGTTCAAAAAGCGTCAAGCACTTTACATATCCATCCGCATATGCTTCGACATACGTTCGCCACGCATCTGTTAAATGAAGGAGCGGATTTGAGAAGCGTTCAAGAACTGCTCGGGCATTCCAATCTGTCTTCTACACAGATATACACGCACGTTTCGAAGGAAATGTTGAGAAACACATATATGTCTCACCATCCAAGAGCATTTAAGAAAAATTAAAGGAGGCCCTTTATGTCATCTTTTCATGCGACCACAATATTTGCCGTACAGCATAAAGGACGAAGCGCTATGTCCGGAGACGGCCAAGTAACATTTGGTCAGGCTGTTGTCATGAAACACACGGCACGGAAAGTGAGAAAACTGTTTAACGGCAAAGTTCTTGCTGGTTTTGCGGGATCTGTTGCAGACGCTTTCACTTTATTCGAAAAGTTTGAAGCTAAGCTTGAAGAATATAACGGCAACTTAAAACGGGCGGCTGTTGAGCTTGCGAAGGAATGGCGCAGTGATAAAGTGCTAAGAAAGCTCGAAGCCATGCTGATTGTTATGAATCAGGATACTTTGCTTCTCGTATCGGGAACAGGCGAGGTGATCGAACCAGATGACGGCATTCTCGCGATTGGATCAGGAGGCAATTACGCTTTGGCAGCGGGAAGAGCACTGAAAAAGCATGCCGGTGAAAGCATGTCTGCAAGTGAGATTGCCAGAGCCGCGTTAGAAACAGCAGGCGAAATTTGTGTTTACACGAACGATCAAATCATACTGGAAGAGCTTGAATAGAAAGGACTTGAGGCGCATGGAAAAAAAACCGTTAACTCCTAGACAGATTGTAGATCGGTTAGATCAATATATTGTCGGTCAGCAAAATGCGAAAAAAGCTGTCGCCGTGGCATTAAGAAACCGCTATAGAAGAAGTCTTCTGGATGAAAAGCTGAAGGACGAGGTCGTTCCGAAAAACATTTTAATGATGGGTCCTACCGGCGTCGGGAAAACTGAAATTGCCAGACGAATCGCTAAGCTTTCAGGTGCGCCATTTATCAAAATTGAAGCTACTAAATTTACCGAAGTCGGCTATGTAGGCAGAGATGTTGAATCAATGGTCAGAGATCTTGTGGAGACTTCTGTTCGGCTTATAAAAGAAGAGAAAATGAATGAAGTAAAGGAACAGGCAGAAGAAAATGCAAACAAACGCATTGTTCGTCTGTTAGTTCCTGGGAAGAAAAAACAATCTGGCGTTAAAAATCCGTTTGAAATGTTTTTTGGAGGCAGCCAGCCGAATGGTGAAGATGAGGCGGAGAGCCAGGAAGAAGCAAACATCGAAGAAAAAAGAAAACGAATGGCGCATCAGCTGGCTTTAGGAGAGCTCGAAGACTACTATGTAACAGTAGAAGTCGAAGAGCAGCAGCCTTCTATGTTTGACATGCTGCAGGGCTCGGGTATGGAGCAGATGGGTATGAACATGCAGGATGCGCTGAGCGGATTAATGCCAAAGAAAAAGAAGCGGCGCAAAATGACAGTCAGAGAAGCCAGAAAAGTCCTGACGAATGAAGAAGCAAGCAAACTCATCGATATGGATGAAGTCGGCCAGGAAGCTGTTCAGAGAGCAGAAGAGAGCGGGATTATCTTTATCGATGAGATTGATAAAATCGCAAAGAACGGCGGTGCATCTTCTTCTGCCGATGTTTCAAGAGAAGGCGTTCAGCGGGATATCCTTCCGATTGTTGAAGGTTCTACCGTTGTCACAAAATATGGTTCTGTAAAAACAGACCATGTATTATTTATTGCAGCAGGAGCGTTTCATATGGCCAAACCGTCTGATTTGATTCCTGAGCTGCAGGGGCGTTTCCCGATTCGTGTAGAACTGAACAAACTCACGGTAGACGACTTCGTGAGAATTTTGGTTGAGCCGGATAATGCGCTGCTGAAACAATATCAGGCATTATTGCAGACAGAAGGTATATCTCTTGAATTTTCTGACGAAGCTATTCATAAGATTGCTGAAGTTGCTTATCATGTGAACCAGGACACAGATAATATCGGTGCGAGACGCCTTCATACAATACTTGAACGCCTATTAGAAGATTTGTCGTTTGAAGCTCCAGATGTAACGATGGAGAAAATAACGATTACACCACAGTATGTCGAAGAAAAGCTCGGAACGATAGCCAAAAACAAAGATTTAAGTCAATTTATATTGTGAAAAATTTAATATGAGGAATGTTTAGGAGGATTATTTATCATGGCTTTATTACAAAAAACAAGAATTATTAACTCCATGCTGCAAGCTGCGGCAGGGAAACCGGTAAACTTCAAGGAAATGGCGGAGACGCTGCGGGATGTAATTGATTCCAATATTTTCGTTGTAAGCCGCAGAGGGAAACTCCTTGGGTATTCTATTAACCAGCAAATTGAAAATGATCGTATGAAAAAAATGCTTGAGGATCGTCAATTCCCTGAAGAATATACGAAAAATCTGTTTAATGTCCCTGAAACATCTTCTAACTTGGATATTAATAGTGAATATACTGCTTTCCCTGTTGAGAACAGAGACCTGTTTCAAGCTGGTTTAACAACAATTGTGCCGATCATCGGAGGCGGGGAAAGATTAGGAACACTTATTCTTTCGCGTTTACAAGATCAATTCAATGACGATGACTTAATTCTAGCTGAATACGGCGCAACAGTTGTCGGAATGGAAATCCTAAGAGAAAAAGCAGAAGAAATTGAAGAGGAAGCAAGAAGCAAAGCTGTCGTACAAATGGCTATCAGCTCGCTTTCTTACAGTGAGCTTGAAGCAATTGAGCACATTTTTGAGGAGCTTGACGGAAATGAAGGTCTTCTTGTTGCAAGTAAAATTGCTGACCGTGTCGGCATTACCCGTTCTGTTATTGTGAACGCACTCAGAAAGCTGGAGAGCGCCGGTGTTATCGAGTCTAGATCATTAGGAATGAAAGGTACTTATATCAAGGTACTAAACAACAAATTCCTAATTGAATTAGAAAATCTAAAATCTCATTAATCACAAAAAGAACCCTTTTTGAGGGTTCTTTTTTTATTTCAAATAAAGGAAATCAATAAGCTTTATTTCCTGGGTTGAAAGTCTTTCTATGTAATAATTTTAATAAATTTTGCATTTTTCTTCAAAAAGTTTCAAAAATGCCGAAAAGAAAGGAGAAAAAACAGAAATTCTGCTATTTTCAGGCTTATATCAAGGCGAGAAATGTAGTTCTAACAATCTAGGACTTTATACCTAGTTGCAAAATAGATAATTGTGAGGACATTTTTTTACACGAACTTCATAGACTTTATGCCTGTTATTTCTTACAATAAGCATATAGTTTTACAATTCTCGACAAGGATATTGAGGGTGAAAAAAACTGAAATGGAGGTAAGTGGATTTGAGCTTATTTTCTGGAACGATACAAAATCTTGAAAATGCCTTGAGTAGAGCGGATATTAAGCAAAAAGTCATAACTAATAATATCGCCAATATAGATACACCGAACTATAAGGCAAAAAAAGTCTCTTTCCAAAATTTATTAGATCAAGAATCCTCGCGTCTTGAAGCGATAAAAACAGACTATCGTCATGTTGATTTTTCTGATACTGATTCGAATTATTCAATTGTTGCGAGCGGAGATACATCGTATCAGCAAAACGGAAACAATGTTGATGTTGACAAAGAGATGACAGAATTGGCGCAAAATCAAATCAACTATCAAGCTTTGGTTGAAAGAATGAACGGTAAATTTAATTCGCTGAAGACCGTATTAACAGGAGGAAAATGATGACAGCTTTTCATAGCTTAAATGTTTCAGCATCGGCTTTAACAGCTCAGCGAGTCAGAATGGACGTTGTATCATCTAACTTAGCAAATATGGATACGACAAGAGCTAAGCAGGTGAATGGAGAGTGGGTGCCTTACAGAAGAAAAATGGTTTCCCTTCAGTCAAAAGGTGAATCGTTCTCTTCTATTCTCAATTCTCAAATGAGCGGAAGCGGGAATGCTGGAAACGGTGTGAAGGTTTCAAAAATTACGGAGGATGATTCAGATTTTAATCTTGTCTATGATCCGACAGACCCTGATGCAAACGCTGAAGGATATGTACAAAAGCCTAATGTTGATCCATTAAAGGAAATGGTTGATCTTGTCAGCAGCACCAGATCATACGAGGCGAATGTCACGGCGATGAATGCCACAAAGGGAATGCTGATGAAGGCGTTAGAAATCGGAAAGTAGGTGAATGAATGTGATTAATGCAATTTCTCCTTTTCAGGTTCAAAATACTCAAAACACTCAAAATGCAACAAATCAAGTAAACAATAGCCAAAAAACAGATTCTTCAAATCAAACAAGCTTTTCGGAGCTTTTAAAAAACTCTATTAGTTCGTTAAATGAGTCCCAAGTAGCTTCTGACAACATGACTAATGCCTTGGCTGCAGGAAAAGATGTAAATCTTGATGAGGTCATGATCGCTGCTCAAAAAGCCAGCATCTCTCTAACTGCAGCAACAGAGTTCCGCAATAAAGCTGTGGAAGCTTATCAGGAGATTATGAGAATGCAAATGTAGGGGGTCTGACGATTTAGAGAAAGAGTGGAATGACCGGGGGTTAACATGAATCGTACTCTAATGCAAATGAAAAACAAAACGAGTGAGTTTTGGAAAAATAGATCTAAATTACAAAAGATTTTAATGGTTAGTGCTTTAGCGGCAATTATTATTATTGGAATTATTATTAGTGTTTTTGCTTCAAATTCTAAAATGGCGCCGCTGTACAAAGATTTGTCTGCCGAAGAAGCAGGACAAATCAAAGAAGAATTGGATGCAAAAAAAGTGCCAAACGAACTTTCGAATGGCGGTACAGTGATTAGTGTTCCGGAGGATCAGGTTGATTCTTTGAAAGTGCAGATGGCTGCAGAAGGACTTCCTAAAACGGGATCAATTGATTATTCGTTTTTTGGACAGAATGCCGGCTTTGGTTTGACAGACAATGAGTTTGATATGGTGAAAGTGAAAGCTACACAGACAGAACTGTCAAACTTGATCAATGAAATGGACGGTATTAAAAATTCAAAAGTAATGATTAATCTCCCGAAAGACGCTGTGTTTGTCGGTGAGGAGCAATCTGCAGCATCTGCATCAATCGTTTTGCAGATTCAACCGGGTTATACACTTGATCAAAGCCAAATCAACGGATTATATCATCTGGTATCTAAAAGCGTGCCAAACCTAAAAGAAGATAACATCGTCATCATGGACCAAAATTCTACATACTACGACAAATCAGACAGCGATGCAGGGTCCTACGCGGATAGTTATTCTTCTCAGCAAGGAATTAAGTCTCAAGTTGAAAAAGACATTCAAAAACATGTACAGTCACTGCTGGGTACGATGATGGGCCAAGATAAAGTCGTTGTCTCCGTTACAGCAGACATTGATTTCACAAAAGAAAATCGGACAGAAGACATTGTCGAACCTGTGGATAAAGAAAACATGGAAGGCATTGCAGTCAGCGCTGAAAAGGTATCTGAAACATATCAGGGCGACGGTGCAGCCAACGGCGGAACTGCCGGAACCGGCGAGGAAGATGTACCAAATTATAAGGCTGACGGTGAAAATACCGAAAGCGGGAACTATGAAAAAAACAGCAACAAAATCAATTACGAGGTTAACCGAATTCATAAAGAAATCGCTGAAAGTCCTTATAAGGTCAGAGATTTAGGGATTCAAGTAATGGTAGAGCCGCCTGATGCCAAAAACACAGCGTCGCTATCAACTGAAAGACAGGATGATATACAAAAAATCCTTTCAACTGTAGTCAGAACATCTTTGGATAAAGATGAAACGCAAAATCAGAATTTATCTGATGCTGATATCAATAATAAGATTGTTGTTTCCGTTCAGCCATTCGACGGAAAAGTCAATTTGGATACAAATACGGAAAAATCCTCTGGTATCCCGCTGTGGGCATATATTGTAGGCGGTGTTTTAATCGCAGCGATTATTGTTCTGATCATTATGCTTATCAGAAAGAAACGGGCGCAAGAGGATGAATTTGAGGAATATGAGTATGAGGTTCCTCAAGAAACTATCAATTTGCCTGATATCAACGAAGAGGAAAATGAAACAGCGGAATCAGTCAGACGAAAACAGCTTGAAAAGATGGCGAAAGACAAGCCGGAAGATTTTGCAAAACTGCTGAGAAGCTGGCTGGCCGAGGATTAGGAGGAATTAGAAATGGCGAGACGTGATCAAGATAAGCTTACAGGAAAACAAAAAGCAGCCATTCTCATGATTTCCTTGGGGTTAGATGTGTCAGCTTCTGTCTATAAGCACTTAACCGATGAAGAAATTGAAAGGCTTACTCTGGAAATATCAGGTGTTCGAAGCGTCGATCATCAAAAAAAGGATGAAATCATAGAAGAATTTCATAATATAGCCATTGCACAAGATTATATTTCTCAAGGCGGTTTAAGCTATGCAAGACAAGTTCTGGAAAAGGCGCTTGGAGAGGATAAGGCAGAGAACATTCTAAACAGGCTGACTTCTTCTTTGCAGGTTAAACCATTTGATTTTGCCAGAAAAGCGGAGCCTGAACAAATTTTGAATTTTATCCAGCAAGAGCATCCGCAGACGATGGCGTTAATCTTGTCTTATTTAGATCCAGTGCAGGCCGGGCAGATTTTATCCGAGCTGAATCCTGAAGTACAGGCTGAGGTTGCGAGAAGAATCGCGGTCATGGATAGAACGTCTCCAGAAATAATTAATGAGGTAGAACGGATTCTGGAACAAAAATTATCTTCTGCATTTACTCAGGATTATACACAAACAGGCGGAATTGAAGCTGTTGTGGAAGTGTTAAACGGGGTAGACAGAGGGACAGAGAAGACGATCTTGGATTCATTGGAAATTCAGGATCCCGATCTTGCTGAAGAAATTAAAAAGCGGATGTTTGTCTTCGAAGATATTGTCACACTTGATAACCGTGCCATTCAGAGAGTCATTCGCGATGTTGAGAACGACGATTTGCTCCTTTCATTAAAGGTTGCAAGCGAGGAAGTCAAAGAAATTGTATTCAACAATATGTCACAGCGTATGGTTGAAACCTTCAAAGAAGAAATGGAATTTATGGGCCCTGTACGCTTGAAAGATGTAGAAGAAGCTCAATCGAGAATTGTAAGCATCGTCAGAAAGCTTGAAGAAGCCGGTGAAATTGTAATAGCAAGAGGCGGAGGGGATGATATTATTGTCTAATATCATTAAACAAGAATCATCTATTTCTCCACAAAAGGAAAAAAGAAAACTTTCTATACAAGAGGTGCGTATTGATCATTCTCACCTTTTGCAGGCTGAAGAGAACCCGGAGGCGCTTATGGCCCGAGTGAAAGAGGAAGCTGATCGGATTTCTGAGCAGGCAAACAGTCATATAGAAAATATTCGCCGTCAAATTGAACAGGAGAAAAACGATTGGGCGGCTGAAAAACAGAAGCTTATTGAAGAAGCAAAAGCCGAGGGCTTTGAACAAGGAGTAGCGCTGGGCAAAGCTGAGGCAATGAAACAGTATGCAGAACTGATCGGCCAAGCAAACAGTATAACTGAAATGTCCAGAAAAGCTGTTGAGGACAAGCTTGAAGACGCTAATGAAGAAATCGTTGAGCTTGCCGTTGCCCTAGCAAAAAAAGTTTGGCAGCAAAAGTCTGATGATAAAGAGGCTTTCCTCCTGCTTGTACAACAGGTTATAAACGAAGTGAAGGAATATGACGATATATCAATTTATGTTGATCCATATTACTATGAGACAATCTTTCAGCAAAAAGATGAAATCCAGCAGCTTCTTTATAAAGAATGTCGGCTTGGCATATATGCTGATGAAAAAGCTCAAAAAGGAACCTGTTATATTGAAACTCCTTTTGGCAGGGTAGATGCGAGTGTTGACACACAATTGATGCAATTGAAAGATAAACTTCTGACAGCGCTGGAAGCAGGTGCAGCTGAATGAAGACACAGAGTCTGATAGATTGTATAGAAATGACAGACTCGTATAAACGGTACGGAAAAGTCAAGCGGGTCATCGGCCTGATGATTGAATCAAAAGGGCCAGCAAGCTCAATTGGCGACGTGTGCCTGATTTATGCAAAAGGACAATCTGGGAAAGTCATTAAAGCTGAGGTAGTCGGCTTCCAGGAAGAAAATATTTTGCTTATGCCTTATTTAGAGGCTGCGAGCATTGCACCTGGCAGCATTGTAGAAGCTACTGGGGAATCACTTCGGGTTAAAGTTGGAACCGGACTGATTGGACAAGTCATCGATGCTTTTGGAGAACCGCTTGACGGAAAACTTCTGCCTAAAGGGCTTTCGCCTGTATCAACGGAGCAATCACCGCCCAACCCGATGAAACGGCCGCCTATCCGTGAAAAGATGGGTGTTGGAGTCAGATCAATTGACAGCTTGCTGACAGTCGGTAAAGGCCAGCGGATTGGAATTTTTGCAGGAAGCGGTGTCGGAAAAAGCACCTTAATGGGGATGATCGCCAAGCAGACAGAGGCTGACTTAAACGTCATTGCACTTGTCGGAGAACGCGGACGAGAGGTTCGGGAGTTTATTGAAAAAGATCTGGGGAAAGAGGGGCTGAAACGATCGATTGTAGTCGTTGCCACCTCAGACCAGCCAGCATTAATGAGATTGAAAGCGGCATATACTGCGACTGCAATTGCCGAGTATTTCCGAGATAAAGGCCAAAATGTCATGTTTATGATGGATTCTGTTACAAGGGTGGCAATGGCGCAGCGAGAGATTGGACTGGCTGCAGGAGAGCCTCCGACGACAAAAGGTTATACACCTTCAGTGTTCGCTATTTTACCTCGTTTACTAGAACGAACAGGTGCAAACGAGCATGGAACCATTACGGCATTTTATACAGTGTTGGTAGACGGGGATGACATGAATGAGCCGATTGCCGATACTGTACGCGGAATTTTAGACGGACATATTGTGTTGGACAGGGCGCTTGCCAATAAAGGCCAGTTTCCTGCAGTTAACGTACTAAAAAGCATCAGCAGGGTGATGTCAAACATTTCAACAAAACAGCATCTGGATGCGGCAAATAAATTCCGTGAACTTTTATCGACATATCAAAATTCGGAAGATCTCATTAATATCGGAGCTTACAAAAGAGGATCATCCAGAGAAATTGATGAAGCGATACAATTTTATCCGCAGCTTATTCAATTTTTAAAGCAGGGAACAGACGAACCGGCTTTATTGGAAGAAAGCATTGCTGCATTAACTAGTTTGACAGGAAATGAGGAATAAACGTGGCTTATCAATTTAGATTCCAAAAGCTGCTGGAACTAAAAGAAAATGAAAAAGACCAATCCTTATCCGAGTATCAGCAATCAGTTTCTGAATTTGAAAACGTTGCTGAAAAATTATATGAGAATATGAGCAAAAAGGAATTGCTGGAACAAAATAAGGAAAAGAAATTAAAAAGCGGCATGAGTGTACAAGAAATGAGGCACTACCAACAATTTGTCTCAAATCTTGATAATACGATCTATCACTATCAAAAGCTTGTCATTATAAAAAGAAATCAAATGAATCAAAAACAAGAAATTTTGACAGAGAAAAACATTGAAGTGAAAAAGTTTGAAAAAATGCGTGAAAAACAGTTTAAAATGTTTGCTCTTGAAGATAAAGCTGCAGAAATGAAAGAAATGGACGATATTTCGATTAAGCAGTTTATGATTCAAGGCCATTAGGAGCGAATGTAATGTCCGGCAAAAAGAAAGAATCAGGTAAGTTCCGTTCGGTTTTGCTTATCATTATCCTCCCGCTGATGTTTCTATTAATCGCAGGGGGGATTGTTCTTTGGGCTGCTGGTATCAATGTCTTAAAGCCGATACAGGATGCTGCGGCAAAAACGCCGGTTCTTAAAGAATTGGTCCCTGAAACCGAAAATAAAAAAGGCGCAGCATCAAGTAAGGATAGCAGTAATACGGCAGCTCTGGAAAAGACCATTAAGGATCAAAAAAGTGAAATCAGTATATTGAATAAAGATCTAGAAACAAGTAAATCAGAAATCGATAGGCTCAATCAAAAGATCCGTTCACTTGAAAAGACGGCTGAGGATCAAAAAAAGTCATCAGAAGATCATACTGAAGGATCAGCAGACTCGAAAGCTTCTTCTGAAAATGAAAAATTGATCAGTGTGTACAAAAGTATGGACAGCGGAAAGGCTGCTAAAATTATTGCCCAATTAAAGGAGCAAGAAGCACTGAAAATATTGAATGGCCTAAGCAAAAAGCAGCTTGCTGACATATTGGCGAAAATGACTCCTGAGCAAGCAGCAACCTATACAGAAAAAATTGCTGCCAGCCAAGAATAGGGGGAATGAAAGGTGAAGCTGCTTGAATTAGCCGGACCTTTGCTGCAAACCACAACGGGTTCTGCCGCTAAAAACATGAAAAGTAGCCAGGGAGTTTTTCAAAACTGGCTTATGTCTGAGGCTGGATTGAAGGAACTTTCAGAACAAGGAAAGGGAACTCCTAATTCTGAAGATCAGCTTTTAGCAGATGCGCTTAAAAAGATCGGTGAATGGCTAAATGCAAGTCCTGAAGATCAAGACAAACAAAATGCGGATCTTTTGCAAACATTAAGCAAACTGACAGGGAAGCAATTGGATGCGAATGCTCTGCAAATGTTGCAAAATCTTTTGCAAGCAGTTGAATCAAAAATGTCAGGCGGGACGGATCAATTGCTCACAGAAACGGAGAAAATCTTTTCAGAAGCTAAAACGGCTCTGAGTGCCAATGATTCTGCTTCTGACATTAATGGAGCACTGAAGTCTGATAAAGAGCAATCAAATCAGGAAAATGAAGTATCCGAGCCTGCTAAAGAGCTTATCTATATCCAGATGTTCATTAGCCAGCTCGTAGAAGGGAATAAGCTGACTGATCGCGGGAATGGCAATGAAGCTCATGCCATTTACCAAAATGGAGATCAATTCCTTTCTGCATTAGAAAAGAAGGGTGTATCTCAACAACTAATTCAGGATCTTAAACAGCAAATATTCACTAAAGCTGAGTCAAGTTCAAAACTTTACTCGATGACAGCGTCAGAGCTGAAAAGTTTTCAAAGCTTAATGGATCAAATGTCTATGCTTCCTCAAAAAGGGACCAAAGAATGGAGTTTAGCTGAAAGCCAGCTGAAAGCCTTCTTGTTATCGAAATCATCCGAATCATCACAAGACTTTGGGAAGCGTGTTCTCACACCGCTCTCGCAGAGTTCATCCAGCAAAAATGCATCGGATGTTTCTGGAAGTATTCAGCCTGTAGATAGTAAATCAGGACTCCAAATGCTGTTTTCGGGGTATCGGGGCATAGGAGGAGTTCAAACACTTGATCTGCAGCAGATGTCATCTGATATACCAAATGCCGAAACAAAAACGGTGGCTGATCAAGTGATTAATGCGTGGAAGCAGATGAAATATACGCCTTTCGGCAGATCGACGGGAAGTTTCACTATTCGGCTGAACCCTGAACATTTAGGATTTGTCACAATCAAGCTGACAAATGAAAATGGAATGTTTCAGAGTAAAATCATAGCATCTAGCCAATCAGCAAAAGAATTGCTTGAACAGCATCTTCCTCAGCTGAAGCAATCATTGCCGAATATGGCCGTCCAAATTGACCGTTTTACTCTTCCGGTCCAAAGCGGGGATCAACCGATATACGGCCAGCTTGCTGATGAACAGAAACAGCAGCAAGAGGGGCAGAGACAGCAAAGACAGAAAAAGCAATCAAATGATTTTGGCGATCTGCTCGATGAAGTGTCGATGGTTGAAATGGAGGAAGAAGAATGACTTCTATAAGTTCAGAATATAAACTGCCTGAAAAAACGAACACTGTGTCGACGAACAACAGCAGCTTGGGGAAAGACGAGTTTTTAAAAATATTAATGACTCAAGTTCAAAACCAAGATCCGCTTAACCCGATTGACGATAAAGAATTTATCAGCCAGATGGCGACTTTTTCAAGCTTGGAGCAAATGATGAATCTGAATACGACAATGACTCAATTCGTTGAAAACCAAGATCCGTTTACAACGTATGTTGATTGGATGGGAAAAGAAGTATCTTGGACTGATGGTAAAAGTGCAACTGATAAAACAGGCACAGTAAGCTCTGTTAAACATTTTAAAGGAAATTATTATCTCGTTCTTGATGATGGGACCGAGATCAGTCCTGCGAATGTCATGTCTGTGGGACAATCATCTAAATAAAAACATCTGGGGGAATATATTATGTTACGTTCACTTTATTCTGGAATCAGCGGTATGAAGAACTTTCAAACAAAGCTTGACGTAATCGGTAACAACATTGCCAACGTAAATACAGTAGGATTCAAAAAGAGCCGTGTGACCTTTAAAGATATGGTAAGCCAAACGATTGCCGGCGGTTCTGCTGCTGGTGCAACAATCGGCGGAACAAACTCTAAGCAAATCGGTTTAGGTTCATCATCTGGCACAATTGATACAATTCATTCAACAAGCGCGACACAAAGTACAGGAAGAACACTTGATTTAGCAATTGACGGCGACGGTTACTTCCGAATTGATACAGGTGACGGGACAGCTTATACAAGAGCAGGGAACTTCTATTTAGATAATACCGGAACACTGGTTACAGGTGATGGCTACCATGTGTTAAATATGAATGGGGGAACAATTAAAATTCCTACTGATGCTCAAAGCTTTAGCATTGGTTCTGATGGAAAGGTGTCAATTGTTGATGCTGAGGGGAAAACACAAGACGGGGGACAAATCGGGATTGTTACTTTTGCCAACAGTGATGGATTGGATAAAATCGGAAGCAACCTATACCGTGAATCTTTAAACTCTGGAACGGCCAGTGCAGCGAACCAGCCTGGTGACGGCGGAACTGGTGCTCTTAAATCAGGATTTCTCGAAATGTCTAACGTCGATTTAACTGACGAATTTACTGAAATGATCGTAGCCCAGCGCGGATTCCAATCAAACTCAAAAATTATTACAACATCTGATGAAATCCTTCAAGAACTGGTTAACCTTAAACGTTAAGGAGGGAGGGGAGGCGAGTAATCGCTTCTCCGCTGTTTTATGATTAAAGTAACCCGTTTGAACGGGCAGCCCTTTACACTGAATGCGCTATTTATTGAACAGATTGAATGTTTTCCGGATACTACAATTACTCTGTCAAATGGTAAGAAGTTTGTAGTAAAAGAAGATGAAGAAGCTGTTCTGGAAAAGATCGCAGCTTTCTACCGAAAAATACAAATATTTTCAATGGATCAAGGAATAGAGGAACCGGAATGAAGAAAAAGTTAATGATCATATTACTAATTATTCTTATCGTAATTGGTGCTCTCGGGGCGGCGGCTTATTTTGTTTTAGGCGGAAAGTCCGAAAAAAGTGAAGCGAAAAAAAGTATTGATGAAATCGTTGCGTCTTCTGTTGATGTAGAAGAGATCACAACAAATTTAAAGTCTGATAACATTATCCGTCTTGCTATTAAACTTGAAACTGATTCTGATAAATCAAAAGAAGAACTTGAGAAACGTGATTTCCAAGTGAAAGACGCTGTTATATCACTGCTGGCTGATACGAATGCTGATCAGATTGAGGGAGACAAGGGAAAAGAAACCTTTAAGAAGGAACTAAAAGATAAAATAAATAGCTACCTCCAAGAAGGAAAAGTAGAAAAAGTGTATATTACCTCCTTTAATCTGCAATAAAGCATAATTTGACAGAATACGGAGGTGAGGAAAATGTCAGGAGAAGTTCTCTCCCAAAATGAAATAGATGCACTGCTTTCTGCAATATCAACTGGTGAAATGGACGCTGAAGAGCTGAAAAAAGAAGAAAAAGAGAAGAAAGTCAAGGTTTATGATTTCAAACGTGCGCTGCGGTTTTCTAAGGATCAGATCCGCAGTTTAACGAGAATTCATGACAATTTTGCAAGACTTCTTACCACTCATTTTTCTGCTCAGCTCAGAACCTATATTCACATATCTGTCAGTTCTGTTGACCAGGTCCCGTATGAGGAATTTATCAGATCGATCCCGAACATGACGATTCTGAATCTATTTGATGTCCATCCGATGGAAGGCAGAATTATGATGGAGGTCAACCCCACGATAGCTTATACGATGATGGATCGGGTCATGGGCGGGATTGGAATCAGTCATAACAAGGTTGACAGTTTGACAGAAATTGAAACAAAAATCATTTCTAATTTATTTGAAAATGCACTGGGTAATTATAAAGAAGCTTGGCAGTCAATTGCTGATATTGAACCGGAAATGACTGAGTTTGAAGTGAATCCGCAATTTGTTCAGATGGTATCTCCTAATGAAACAGTCGTGGTGATCTCGCTCAATACTCAAATTGGTGAAATCAGCGGTGTCATTAATCTCTGTATCCCGCATATCGTACTCGAGCCGCTCATACCGAAGCTTTCAGTCCACTATTGGATGCAATCAGACCGAAATGAGCCAAAGCCTGAGGAAACAAAGTCGCTTGAAAAACGTATCATGACAGCACAAATACCTGTCGTGGCCGAGCTCGGCACATCTGAACTGACGATAGAAGAGTTTTTAAGTTTAGAAGTCGGAGACTGCATAACTTTGGACAAATCAGTCACGGATCCTCTTACTGTATTGGTCGGAGATAAGCCGAAATTTTTAGGACAAGCCGGCCGGGTGAATCGAAAACAGGCAGTGCAAATTTTAGATCACGACATAAGAGGTGAACAAGATGGAGAATAATAGATTATCTCAAGATGAGATTGACGCGCTTCTTAACGGTACTGGCAGCACGCTTGATGAGCCAGAGGTTCCGGAAGTAGATGACTTATCGGAAATGGAGCGTGATGCGATCGGTGAAATCGGTAATATTTCATTCGGCAGTTCTGCGACAGCACTTTCAACGCTTTTAAATCAAAAGGTCGATATTACGACTCCAAGCGTAACGGTCATTCCAAGAAGTAAAATCAGCGATGCGTTTCCTGAACCGTATGTAGCGATTGAAGTGAATTATACGGAGGGCTTCAGCGGAAGCAACCTGTTAGTCGTGGAACAAAGTGACGCGGCGATCATTGCTGATTTAATGATCGGGGGAGACGGAAAAGGTGCGGACCCTTCACTGGGTGAAATCCATTTAAGTGCTGTTCAAGAAGCAATGAACCAAATGATGGGATCGGCTGCCACATCAATGTCTACTGTATTCAGTAAAAAAATTGATATTTCGCCTCCTCGGGTTGAATTGCTGGATGTTACTGAAGAAAAGGGTACAGACCGTATTCCTGATGATGAAATGCTGGTGAAAGTTTCTTTCAACTTAAAGGTGGGAGAATTAATAGACTCCAGCATTATGCAGCTTTACCCATTGACATTTGCGAAAGATTTAATTTCAAGCCTTATGAACTCAGAAAGTGCAGAGGAAGAAGAAACGGTGCAGCCTGAAGTTACATACGAACAGCCGAAAGAGCCTGTGACGCCAGAGCCGCGTATTGAACCGAAGCAACAGCAGCAGCCGCCAAAAAGGCAGGGAACAGCAAAAAAAGCAGCGCCAGTCCAGGTTTCACCGGTGGAATTTTCAGCGTTTGATCCAAACGAAGCTGTACAAGCCCCTATTCATAATCTGGATATGCTTTTGGATATCCCGCTTTCGATTACTGTTGAGCTTGGCAGAACGAAGAGAAGCGTAAAAGAGATTTTAGAGCTTTCTGCCGGAAGTATTATCGAGCTTGATAAATTAGCCGGTGAGCCTGTAGATATTTTAGTTAATCAGCGTATCGTTGCCAAAGGCGAGGTCGTTGTCATTGAAGAAAACTTCGGAGTGAGAGTCACTGACATTTTAAGCCAGGCAGAGCGCATTAATAATTTAAAATAACGAAACACAAGGAGAGAGATAGATTATGGCACATAGAATTTTAATTGTAGATGACGCAGCATTTATGCGAATGATGATTAAAGATATTTTAGTTAAAAATGGTTTTGAAGTTGTGGCGGAAGCTGAAAATGGAGCACAAGCGGTAGAGAAATATAAAGAGCATTCACCTGACCTTGTTACTATGGATATCACGATGCCAGAAATGGATGGTATTACAGCATTAAAAGAAATTAAACAAATTGATGCGCAGGCAAGAATCATCATGTGTTCTGCTATGGGACAGCAATCAATGGTTATTGATGCCATTCAGGCCGGCGCTAAGGATTTCATTGTGAAACCTTTCCAGGCTGACCGTGTGCTTGAAGCAATCAACAAAACATTAAGTTAAAGGGTGTACGACTGTTGAAAAAGAGTCAATATTTTATTGTTTTTATTTGTTTTTTCGTTTTATTCAGTGTACATCCGATTGCTGCTGCCGCGGCAGACTCTGATAATTCAACTGTAAACGAATGGTTTCAAAAGAAAGATGAAAAAACTGCAGATCAATCAGAGCAAAAGAAAGAAAAAACAACAAAAACTGCTGATGAGACGGAGGGAGCGGCTGCTCCTTCTGTCTCAGCTTTTGATTTTGTAAAGATGATTTTCGCTTTACTGTTTGTTATCGCGCTGATTTACGGGCTGGTTAAGCTCATGAACAAAAGAAATCGGCTCCTAAAGCCTTTTCAATATGTTGAAAATATTGGCGGCACATCGGTCGGCCAGAACAGATCCATACAATTGATCAAGGTCGGGAAAAGTGTACTCGTCGTCGGTGTAGGAGAGACGGTCCAGCTGCTGAAAGAAATTGAGGATGAAAAAGAGATTGAAGTCATTCTCAGTCAGCATGAAGAGGCAATGTCAAGCAAAATAGAGTGGCAAAAGTTTGTGAAGCCGCTTAAGAGTTCTGAACATCAGCCGCAGCAAAAACTGCCTTCATTTTCAAAAGCATTAAAAGAGCAACTTGAAGAGTTAAAACAAAACCGTTCTGAAGGAAAGAAGAAAGGCCCACGTCATCATGAATGAGTTTATAAATATTTTCAGTTCAAGCGATCCGGAAAACGTAAGTTCGACTGTTAAATTACTATTATTGTTAACTGTATTTTCAGTGGCGCCTGGAATATTGATTCTTATGACTTGTTTTACTCGCATCGTCATTGTTCTGTCATTTGTCAGAACTTCACTTGCGACGCAATCTATGCCCCCAAACCAGGTTCTAATCGGGCTTGCGCTGTTTTTAACATTTTTTATTATGGCTCCTACTTTTTCAGAAATTAATAAAGAAGCGCTGACCCCATTAATGGACAACAAAATCAGCTTGGATGAAGCGTATACGAAAGCTGAGGAACCGATTAAAGAATTTATGAGTAAACACACAAGGCAGAAGGATCTGGCGCTGTTTATGAATTACGCGAAAATGGATAAACCTGAATCATTAAAGGATATTCCGTTAACAACAATGGTTCCGGCTTTTGCCATATCGGAGCTTAAAACAGCATTTCAAATAGGTTTTATGATTTTTATCCCTTTTTTAATTATAGATATGGTAGTGGCGAGCGTCTTGATGTCAATGGGGATGATGATGCTGCCTCCAGTTATGATTTCTCTGCCCTTTAAAATATTACTTTTTGTTTTGGTAGACGGCTGGTATTTAATTGTGAAATCTTTGCTTCAGAGCTTTTAGGGTAGGTGCTAAACGTGAGTTCAGAATTTGTAATTTCTATGGCGGAAAAAGCCGTATACGTAACGCTGATGATCAGCGGGCCATTATTGGCTATTGCTTTACTGGTCGGTTTAATTGTCAGCATATTTCAGGCCACAACTCAAATCCAGGAACAGACTTTGGCGTTTATTCCGAAAATCGTGGCGGTTCTCCTGGCTCTCATTTTTTTTGGTCCGTGGATGCTGTCGACGATTCTTTCATTTACAACAGAGCTGTTTTCTAATTTAAATCGTTTTGCAGGGTAATGTAGAGATGAATTCAATTATTGACTTATTTCCTGCTTTTTTATTGGTTTTTATTAGAATCTCTGCTTTTTTTGTAACGATTCCGCTATTTGGACATCGAAATGTGCCAGCTGTTCATCGCATAGGTTTTGCTTTTTTTCTTGCGGTCATTTGTTTCAGCACCATTGATAAACCGCCCTCTTTGGAGATAGATGAGCACTATATGCTCTTGGCGTTTAAAGAAGCTTTGGTCGGCCTATGTCTGGGTTTAATTGCTTATATGATGATTGCCGCAGTGCAGATTGCCGGCTCGTTTATTGATTTTCAAATGGGATTTTCAATAGCAAACGTTATTGATCCGCAAACCGGTGCACAAAGTCCGTTGATTGGCCAGTTTATCTATACGATGGCACTTTTGTTTATGCTAAGTGTCAATGCCCACCATTTGTTGCTGGATGGTATTTACTACAGCTTTCAGTATATTTCAGTTGATCAGGCATTTCCGAATTTCGGCGATGAAAAGTTTGCCTATTTTATTGCGAAAAGCTTTAATGCAATGTTTATTATCGCTTTTCAAATGTCAGCGCCGGTTGTGGCCAGTTTGTTTCTAGTTGATTTAGCATTAGGTATCGTGGCTCGAACTGTTCCGCAGTTAAATGTATTTGTGGTCGGTCTGCCTTTAAAGATCGCTGTCAGTTTCATTATGCTCATTGTATGTATGTCCGTTATCTTCGTCGTTGTCCGGAATGTTTTCAGTTTAACGATTGAAACGATGCGGAATCTTTTAGCATTGGTCGGTGTTTCTTAATGAAGCTTAGAGTTGACCTGCAGTTTTTTGCGGGAGAGAAGACAGAAAAAGCCACTCCGAAAAAACGGAAGGATACGCGAAAAAAAGGGCAAGTAGCCAAAAGCTCGGATGTCAATACCGCCGTTTCTTTACTGGTAATATTCCTTTCGCTTATTGCAATTGGTCCGTATATGAGAGACAGGCTGCTGTCATTCATAGAAACATTTTATACCGAATCGCTCACAATGAAGCTCTCAGAATCAAATGTGCATACATTGTTTGTCAGCTTATTAAAGGATATGGGCATGATACTCGCACCGATCTTGCTTGTTGCTCTTGTTGCAGGAGTCGTAAGCAACTATATGCAGGTTGGGTTCTTATTTTCTGCTGAAGTGATACAGCCTAAGCTTGAAAAACTGGATCCGATCAAAGGCTTTAAACGAATATACAGTATGAGGGCGATTGTAGAGCTGATTAAATCAATTTTGAAAATCGTAGTCGTTGGTTTTGCGGCTTTTGCTGTGCTTTGGCTGCATTATGGAGAAATTCTCCGGCTTCCTCTCCTGACACCCGAAGAGGCACTTTCTTTCGTTTCAAAACTCACTTTGTGGATGGGACTAAGCGGTGCAGGTGCATTGTTGATTCTTGCTGGTCTCGACTATTTATATCAGAGATTTGACTATGAGAAAAATATCAAAATGTCAAAACAAGATATAAAAGATGAGTACAAAAAATCTGAAGGAGACCCGATTATCAAGTCTAAAATTAAACAAAGACAGCGGGAAATGGCGATGAGGCGGATGATGCAGGAAGTTCCAAAAGCAGATGTCATTATCACAAACCCGACTCACTATGCGATTGCTTTGAAATATGATGAAGAAAAAATGGACGCACCTTATATTGTTGCAAAAGGCGTCGACCACCTTGCGTTAAAAATCAGGAAAATTGCTAAAGAGCATGATGTCATGATGGTAGAAAACAGACCGCTTGCCCGTGCGTTATATGATCAGGTGGAAATTGACCAGGCAGTGCCGGAAGAATTTTTTAAAGTTTTAGCAGAAATTCTGGCTTACGTATATAAAACAAAACAAAAAGTATATTGAATTTTTCGATTTAAAAGGAGAGAAAAAACAGCATGTCAACAAGAGATTTATCCGTTTTAATAAGTGTTGTCCTCATTGTGGCGATGCTGGTGATTCCATTTCCTCCATGGCTGTTAAGTATTTTGATCATTATTAATATTTCTCTTGCGTTGATCGTGCTTCTCACCACAATGAATATGCAGGAAGCGCTTCAGTTTTCGATTTTTCCGTCACTGTTGCTGCTTTTGACCCTATTTCGTTTGGGCTTGAACGTCTCAACTACCCGTTCAATTCTTTCACACGGTGAAGGAGGTAAAGTCGTCGAGACTTTCGGAAATTTCGTTGTCGGCGGAAATGTATTAGTTGGACTCGTTGTATTTATCATCCTTATTATTATTCAGTTTATCGTCATTACAAAAGGTGCTGAACGTGTTTCCGAGGTTGCAGCAAGGTTTACGCTGGACGCAATGCCTGGGAAGCAGATGAGTATTGATGCTGATTTAAACGCAGGGATGATTACCGAACAGGAAGCGAAGCATCGCCGCGAAAAAGTGGCAAGAGAAGCAGACTTTTATGGAGCAATGGACGGTGCCAGTAAATTTGTAAAAGGTGACGCCATTGCCGGAATCATCATTGTGATGATCAATATTATTTTCGGAATCGTGATCGGGATGCTTCAGCAGGGCATGTCCATTCAAGAGGCTGCTTCACACTTTACGATGCTGACTGTAGGGGATGGAATTGTTTCGCAAATCCCGGCACTGTTAATTTCTACGGCTACGGGTATTGTGGTCACAAGAGCTGCCTCTGAAGGAAACTTAGGGCATGACATTACAGGCCAGCTGTTTGCGTATCCAAAGCTTTTATACGTCGCAGCAGCTACGATCATGCTTTTAGGTATTTTCACTCCGATCGGCATCCTTCTGACGGGGCCGCTTGCGGGATTGCTTGCTTTTGGCGCATATACACTATCTAAATCAGGTAAGGAAAAAGAAGAAGTGGATGAGATTCTTGAGGAAGAGGCTGAGGTGGACGAGCTTAAAAGCCCTGAAAGTGTTGTTCAGCTTCTGCATATAGATCCGATAGAATTTGAGTTTGGATATGGCCTGATACCGCTTGCTGATGCCAATCAAGGCGGTGATTTATTAGACCGAATTGTTATGATACGCCGTCAGTTGGCTTTGGAACTCGGGCTTGTCATTCCTGTCGTGCGAATCAGAGATAATATAGCGTTGCAGCCTAATGAATACCGATTGAAAATTAAAGGAAACGAAGTAGCAAAAGGCGAGTTGTTGCTTGATCATTATTTAGCGATGTCGCCTACTCCTGAGGACGATCTCATTGAAGGGATTGAAACAGTGGAGCCTTCATTCGGGCTGCCGGCTAAATGGATTAGCGAAGCGGTAAAGGATGAAGCCGACATGCTTGGTTATACAGTAGTTGATCCTGCATCAGTCGTTTCAACGCATATTACGGAGAAAATTAAGCAGCATGCCCACGAATTGATCGGAAGGCAGGAGACAAAACAGCTGATCGATCACTTGAAAGAATCGTATCCAGTCCTGGTTGAAGAGGTTACGCCGAATCCATTGTCTGTCGGTGATATTCAGAAAGTGCTTGCTAAGCTTTTAAAAGAAAAAGTTTCAATTCGAAACTTAGTAACGATTTTTGAAACACTTGCTGACTATGGGAAATTAACAACAGATTCTGATCTTTTGACAGAGTATACAAGACAAGCGCTTGCTAAACAAATTACAGCCCAGTTTGCCAAAGAAAATGAAGTGTTGAAGGTTGTTACTTGTTCCGGCCGTGTAGAAAAAGCAATAGCAGACGGTGTGCAGCAGACGGAACACGGGAACTATTTATCACTTGAACCAGATATTTCAGAAAGTATAGTGCGCTCTGTCGCCAAAGAAGCTGAACAGCTCTCATTACGTCAGGAAACCGCGATTCTTCTTTGCTCGCCGCCTGTCAGAATGTATGTGAAGCAGCTTCTGGAACGGTACTTCCCTGATCTTCCGGTACTCTCTTATAACGAACTTGAGGCGAATGTTGAGGTACAAAGCATTGGAGTGGTGGATATTTAATGAAAATAAAAAAATTTACTGCTGCTTCAATGCAAGAAGCGGCACTTCTCATCAGAAAAGAGTTAGGTAATGAAGCGGTCATATTAAATTCGAAAAAAATTAAAAAGCGAAAATGGTTTGGCCTCGTCAACAAGCCTGCTGTTGAAGTAATCGCCGTATTGGATCAGGACTTTCTTGAGAAAAAAACGCCTCAGAAGGCAGCTGAACCGAAACAAACATTAAAAACTCCGGTCAGCAGTCCAAAAATAGAGGAGAGAACATATCCCCCTCAAATTCCGGCGCAACAGGAGCTAGGTGATTTTTCAGCATATCAATCTGTACTTCCTGAGCCGCTGCGAAAAGCAGAAAAGCTTTTGCAAGAAACAGGGATCAAAGAGTCTACGAAAACGAACACTCTGAAAAAATTGCTTCGCTTCTCTGTTGAAGCAGGCGGCTTGACTGAAGAAAATGTTGTCGGCAAACTTCAGGAAATACTATGCGATATGCTGCCCTCAGCAGACAAGTGGCAGGAGCCAATTCATTCAAAATATATCGTTCTCTTTGGTTCAACAGGGGCTGGTAAAACAACTACACTGGCTAAACTCGCAGCCATATCTATGCTTGAAAAACATAAAAAAATCGCTTTTATTACAACAGATACGTATCGTATTGCAGCTGTTGAACAGTTGAAAACATACGCTGAACTGCTGCAGGCTCCTCTGGAAGTTTGCTATACAAAAGAAGAATTTCAGCAGGCGAAGGAGCTATTTTCTGAGTATGATCATGTGTTTGTTGATACAGCTGGAAGAAACTTCAAAGACCCGCAATACATTGATGAACTGAAAGAAACGATTCCTTTTGAGAGCAGCATTCAGTCATTTCTTGTTTTATCCGCGACTGCAAAATATGAAGATATGAAGCATATTGTCAAACGGTTTTCATCCGTCCCTGTCAATCAGTATATTTTTACGAAAATAGATGAAACGACTTCCTTAGGTTCTGTATTTAATATACTGGCAGAATCAAAAATAGGTGTCGGGTTTATGACTAACGGCCAGAATGTGCCTGAGGATATACAGACTGTATCTCCACTTGGTTTTGTGAGGATGCTGTGCAGATGAACAGATATGACCAAGCAGCAACTTTACGGGCGAAAATGGAAAAACGTGAGCGCGTTCTGCCAATGGTTTATTCACAAAAAGCGAAGACACTTGCTGTCATCAGCGGCAAGGGCGGTGTCGGAAAATCCAATATTACCTTAAATATGGCACTTGCGCTGCAGGATAAAGGTAAGAAGGTGCTGCTCATCGACCTTGATATCGGGATGGGGAACATTGATATATTAATAGGAAATTCATCGTCTGCCACGATAATCGATGTTTTAACCGATCGTAAGCCTTTGCTGCAGTCATTATCCGTTGGCCCAAAGGGTTTGCGGTATATATCAGGGGGAACCGGTCTTGATGTGATGTTTCAGCTCGATCAGAGAAAATGGACGTTTTTTGCCAATGAACTTTCTCATGCATTAAGCCAGTTCGATTATGTGCTGTTTGACATGGGAGCAGGCTTATCAAAAGATCAACTGCCTTTTATTTTATCAGCAGAAGATATTTTGATTATTACAACTCCCGAGCCGACGGCCATTATGGACGCATACAGCGCTGTCAAGCACTTGGTTTTGACAGAAAATAAGCTTTCAATGAAGGTGGCTGTCAATCGGTGCCGTGACCAAAAGGAAGGGCTTGACGCTTTTGCCCGCCTCTCCCGTACAATTCATATGTTTTTGGATGTTCAGGTTCAGTTTGCCGGTTCCGTTTCTGACGATGTGATCGTGAGCAAAGCGGTTGTCGAACAGGTTCCTTTTTTCATAAAAAGCCCTCAGGCAAAAGCCAGCCGGTCAGTCCGTATTTTAGCGGACGCCTTGTTTGAAAGAGAAGAAACGAGACACAAAGAAGACAAACAGACATTTATTGAGAAATTATCTTCTTTTTTAATGAGGAGGGCTTAATTTGATTCGTGTGCTTGTAGTTGATGATTCAGCTTTTATGAGAAAAATGATAAGTGATTTTCTGACCGAAGAAAAGCAGATAGAAGTAATCGGAACTGCGAGAAACGGAGAAGAAGCGCTTAAGAAGATTGAATTATTAAAACCGGATGTTATTACTCTTGATGTTGAAATGCCGGTCATGAATGGGACAGATACGCTCCGCAAAATTATTGAGATTTATAACTTGCCGGTCATTATGGTGTCTAGCCAGACCGAGAAAGGTAAAGAATGCACAATTAATTGTTTGGAGATCGGTGCCTTTGACTTTATCACAAAGCCATCAGGCTCAATATCTCTGGATCTATACAAAATTAAAGAACAACTAGTTGAGCGTGTCGTCGCGGCAGGACTTTCCGGCAAGCGGAAACGTCCTGTTTCCCAGACAGTTCGGCCCGAACCTATTGTGCGTGCTGTCGTTAAGCCTGAATTAAGCAAACCGAAACCTGGCACGGGCAGACAAATTGTGTGTATCGGCACATCAACAGGCGGTCCACGGGCGTTACAAAAGGTGATACCGAAGCTCCCTAAGGATTTGAACGCACCAGTGGTTGTCGTTCAGCACATGCCTGAAGGGTTTACTGCTTCTTTGGCTGATCGGCTGAATCATTTATCTGACATTCAGGTAAAAGAAGCAAAAGATGGTGAAGCAGCTCTTAACGGCTGTGTTTACATAGCACCGGGCGGAAAAAACATATCCGTTATTAAAAACAGCGAAGGACTCCAGGTTGTGCTTGATAACCATGACACACCAAGCCGTCATAAACCATCTGCTGATTATTTATTCCGTTCTGTCGGGAAACTGACAGATTATGAAAAAGTAGCGGTTATCATGACCGGAATGGGCAGTGACGGCACTGCTGGACTAAAGGACATGCTAACAGCCGGCAATGTGAAAGCCATTGCGGAGTCTGAAGAATCTTGTGTCGTATACGGGATGCCAAAAGCTGCTGTTAAAGCGGGTCTCATTCATGAGATTAAACATGTGGAAGATATCGCAGCATCCATCACAAGCTGTGTGAAAAAAGAGAGGGTGTGATTCAAATGGATATGAATCAGTATTTAGATGTCTTTATTGATGAGAGTAAAGAACATTTACAAACATGTAATGAAAAGCTTCTTCTTTTAGAGAAAGACCCGACTGATCTTCAGCTCGTACATGATATATTCAGGGCTGCCCATACATTAAAAGGAATGAGCGCAACGATGGGCTACACGGATTTAGCACATCTTACCCATCTGCTTGAAAACGTGCTGGATGCAATCCGAAACGGAGACATGGAAGTCACCTCAGACTGGCTGGATATTTTGTTTGAAGCTCTGGATCACCTGGAAGCAATGGTTCAGTCTATTATTGATGGCGGGGATGGTAAAAGAGATATCTCAGAAGTGAGTGCCAAGCTTGATGTGAATGGTGCGCACGCTGAATCCGCTGCCTCCGCTGAACCTGCAGAAGCACAGAGTTCAGCATCTGATTGGGAATATGATGAATTTGAACGCACAGTTATACAAGAAGCGGAGGAGCAAGGCTTCAAACGATATGAAATCAAGATTTCTCTGAACGAAAACTGTATGTTAAAAGCAGTTCGTGTCTATATGGTGTTTGAAAAACTAAATGAAGTCGGAGAAGTAGCCAAAACAATTCCAAGTGCTGAAGTGCTTGAAACAGAAGATTTTGGAACTGACTTTCAAGTTTGTTTCTTAACACATCAATCAGCGGAAGACATTGAACAATTAATCAATGGCGTGTCGGAAATTGAGCATGTTGAAGTCATTCAAGGGGCTCCTTTAACATCAGCTGAAAAGCCTGAAGAATCTAAGCAAGAAGATTCACCAGCAGCAGCTGTACCTGCGAAGCAGGAGAAACAAAAACAGCCTGCTAAAAACGATGAACAGGCGAAGCATTCAGCCGGCGGATCTAAAACAATTCGTGTCAACATTGACAGGCTTGATTCTTTAATGAACTTATTTGAAGAGCTTGTCATTGACCGCGGGCGTCTCGAGCAGATTGCGAAAGAGCTTGAGCATAATGAACTGACTGAAACGGTTGAACGAATGACGAGAATTTCCGGAGATTTGCAATCGATTATTCTGAATATGAGAATGGTCCCGGTTGAAACTGTTTTTAACAGATTCCCGAGAATGATTCGCCAGCTTCAGAAAGAGCTGAATAAAAAAATTGAACTCTCGATCATCGGTGCGGAAACTGAACTGGATCGTACAGTAATTGATGAAATCGGAGATCCACTCGTTCACTTGATCAGAAACAGTATTGACCATGGTATCGAGGCGCCGGAAACACGTTTGCAAAAGGGAAAACCGGAATCAGGAAAAGTTGTGCTTAAAGCTTATCACAGCGGCAACCATGTCTTTATCGAAGTAGAGGATGACGGCGCAGGCCTTAATCGAAAAAAAATTCTGGAAAAAGCGCTTGAGCGCGGGGTCATAACGGAAAAAGAAGCTGAAACCTTAGAAGACAACCAAATTTACGAATTGATTTTTGCTCCGGGGTTCTCAACTGCTGACCAAATTTCTGATATTTCCGGCCGCGGTGTAGGACTTGACGTTGTAAAAAACAAACTGGAGTCTCTTGGCGGTTCAGTCAGTGTGAAATCAGCCGAGGGTCAAGGCTCTCTATTCAGCATCCAGCTGCCGCTTACCTTGTCTATTATTTCAGTTCTGCTGATTAAGTTGGAAGAAGAGACATTTGCCATTCCGATTTCTTCAATCATTGAGACAGCAGTTATTGACAGAAAAGACATTTTGCAAACGCATGACCGTGAAGTGATTGACTTTAGAGGGCATATTGTCCCTGTCGTTTATTTAAAAGAAGAGTTTAAAATAGAAGATACAAGAAAAGATGCGGAACAGCTCCATATCATTGTCGTGAAAAAAGGCGACAAACCTACTGCATTTGTGGTGGACTCCTTTATTGGCCAGCAGGAAGTTGTGCTGAAATCACTCGGAGATTATTTAACAAACGTCTTTGCAATTTCCGGAGCTACTATTTTAGGAGACGGAGAAGTAGCGCTCATTATTGATTGTAATGCACTGATTATTTAACCATTCGAGGAGGTGTCTCACATGACTGCAGAAATTAAAACAGGCGAAAAAATGATAGTCTTTATGGTAAATGGCAAAGAATATGCCATTTCCGTCACTCAGGTGAAATCAATTGAAAAATGGCAAAAGCCAACGAGGGTACCTGGCGTCGAACCATATATTTGCGGGGTAATCAATTTACGCGGGGTGGTGACTCCGGTTATTGATTTAAGAAAACGCCTGAATTTGCCAGAGTATGAAATTACAGATGAAACACGAATTATCATTATTGCTTATCGTGATATTGAAGTCGGCTGGATTGTGGATGAAGCGAATGATGTGATTACCGTACACGAAAGTGAAATAGAATCTGCTCCAGAAGGCGTTCAGAAAGATACGGATGTGTCGATCGAACAGATTGTGAAACAAGAGAACAGACTCTTAAATATTATTGATGCGAACGCGGTTTTGGATAAAGAATCATCTCAGTCCGCTGTGCCCGATCAAGCTTAATCTTAAAGGGGTTATGACATGAGTATTTTTAATGGAATCAAAGAAGAGCAGATGGACATTTTGCGGGAAGTCGGCAATATAGGCGCCGGCCACTCCGCCTCTGCAATGGCCCAGCTGTTAAATAGAAAGATAGATATGGAAGTCCCATTTGCAAAGCTGCTGTCTTTTGATGAGCTTGTTGATTTTTTCGGCGGCGCCGATGTCCCGGTTGCCAGCATCTTTTTAAGAATGGAAGGCGATTTAACGGGTTCAATGTTCTTTATAATGCCTTTTTTTCAGGCGGAGCAGTTTATCAGAGAGCTGATTGGAAACCCCGATTTTGACATAGAGGACTTAGGTGAAGACCACATGAGCTCATCCGCTTTGCATGAACTGGGCAATATTTTAGCGGGGTCATATTTAACAGCTTTGGCGGATTTGACGAAACTCCAGCTCTATCCAAGTGTTCCTGAAGTCTCTTTGGACATGTTCGGAGCAGTGATCAGCGAAGGGCTGATGGAGCTCAGTCAGGTTGGAGAACACGCCATTGTTGTCGACACGTCAATTTTTGACCAAAGCCATCAGCAGGAGCTGAAAGCGCATATGTTTATGCTGCCGGACTATGATTCATTTGAAAAGCTCTTTGTCGCCTTAGGTGCATCATTATGAGTACAACTGAGGCTGTTGTTATAAAGGTTGGGATTGCTGACGTGAAGATCGCCCGCTTCCCGGATACCATCCGGACCTCTGGTTTGGGCTCATGTGTGGGGCTGGTGCTTTATGATAAAGAAAAGCAAACGGCGGGTCTTGTTCATGTCATGCTTCCGGATTCGACGTTATCGAAAACTGCCGAGCTCAACCGGGCTAAGTACGCTGACACCGCCGTACAGACCACGATTGATATGCTGATAGAAGCGGGATGCCGGAAATTTGCATTAAAAGCAAAGCTGGCCGGCGGATCAGAGATGTTTAAATTTAAATCGACAAATGATTTGATGAAGATCGGACCGAGAAATGTATTAGCGATAAAAGAACAGCTGTCTTTATTTAATATTCCTATTATTAGTGAAGATACGGGCGGCTCAAGCGGCCGGACGATAGAATTTGAACCGAAGTCCTGCATGCTGCATATTCGAACTGTTAAACAAGGTGAAAAAACGATTTAATTAAGGTATTAGGGGGATAACAATGCAATCCTTGAATTATGAAGATCAGGTGCTTTGGACGCGCTGGAAAGAGTGGAAAGATCCTAAAGCCGGTGACGACTTAATGCGCCGTTACATGCCGCTTGTCACATATCATGTAGGCAGAATTTCTGTCGGACTGCCGAAATCAGTGCATAAAGACGATCTTATGAGCCTTGGTATGCTTGGTTTATATGATGCCCTTGAAAAATTTGACCCCAGCCGGGACTTAAAATTTGATACCTACGCCTCGTTTAGAATTCGCGGCGCAATCATAGACGGGCTTCGTAAAGAAGATTGGCTGCCCAGAACCTCGCGCGAAAAAACAAAAAAGGTTGAAGCAGCAATTGAAAAGCTTGAACAGCGGTATCTTCGGAATGTATCGCCCGCGGAAATTGCAGAGGAACTCGGAATGACGGTACAGGATGTCGTGTCAACAATGAATGAAGGTTTTTTTGCAAATCTGCTGTCAATTGATGAAAAGCTCCATGATCAAGATGATGGGGAAAACATTCAAGTCATGATCAGAGATGACAAAAATGTTCCGCCTGAAGAAAAGATTATGAAGGATGAACTGATTGCACAGCTTGCGGAAAAAATTCACGAACTCTCTGAAAAAGAACAGCTGGTTGTGAGTTTGTTCTACAAAGAGGAGTTGACACTGACAGAAATCGGACAAGTATTAAATCTTTCTACGTCCCGCATATCTCAGATCCATTCAAAGGCATTATTTAAATTAAAGAATCTGCTGGAAAAAGTGATACAATAATGAATTTCATGGTTAGCGAGTGAAAAACATGTCAACACTATTATGGCTTTTAAGCTTTACGCTCCACGGCGTTCTTCTGTACGCTGTCATTATCCTGTATACGAGGCTCGCTGCAGTGAAAGAAACAGAAAAACAGCAAAAACAGATACTTGAAGAGACGGAAAACACCTTGGCGGCATTTCTGCTTGAATTAAAAGAAGAAAATGAGAAACTGATAGAAAATAAAGCTTCATCTGCAAGTCAATCAGATGAAGAATCCCAAAAGCCAGGCCTTCAGCACTCTGAAACATATCAAGAGCGGGATCCAGTTCAAGAGGCAGAGAATCTTCCTGAACATATTGAAGGTCTGATTACAGAGGTTGACCGTCGGGAAGAGATCGTAAACAGTGAGGTCCAATCATTTGAAGACCAGGTCATAGAATTATATGAACAGGGATATTCGGCAAGTCAAATTGCCCAGAAAATGAAGAGCGGAAAGACAGAAATCGAGCTATTTTTAAAATTTCGCTCCAAAGGTGTAAAGGATTCTTGATTGTCGGATAAAGCTGTGTTATATTATGTCTTGGTGTTAAATACACACGCTTAACGATTTATGCAGAGGGTGCTGCAGGCGGCAGTTCTGCACAAAAATGACCTAAGCGGAGGAAAAAAACCATTATATTAGGAGGAAATAACATGTCAGTCATTTCTATGAAGCAATTGCTTGAAGCTGGTGTTCACTTCGGTCACCAAACACGCCGTTGGAACCCCAAAATGAAGCGTTACATTTTCACGGAGCGTAACGGAATCTACATCATTGACCTTCAAAAAACAGTCAAAAAAGTAGAGGAAGCTTACAACTTCACTAAAAATCTTGCTGCTGAAGGCGGAAAAATCCTTTTCGTCGGAACAAAAAAACAAGCTCAAGATTCTGTTAAAGAAGAAGCTCAACGCTCTGGCATGTACTATGTCAACCAACGCTGGTTGGGCGGTACATTAACAAACTTCGAAACAATCCAAAAACGTATTAAACGTCTTAAAGACATTGAAAAAATGCAAGAAAACGGTACGTTTGATGTACTTCCTAAAAAAGAAGTCGTTCAATTGAAAAAAGAATTAGAGCGTCTTGAAAAATTCCTAGGCGGAATTAAAGATATGAAGGATCTTCCTGATGCATTATTCATCATCGATCCTCGCAAAGAGCGCATCGCTGTTGCGGAAGCTCGCAAATTAAACATCCCTATCATCGGTATCGTAGATACTAACTGTGATCCAGATGAAATCGATGTTGTTATCCCAGCGAACGATGACGCTATCCGCGCTGTTAAACTTCTAACTTCTAAAATGGCAGATGCAATCTTAGAAGCGAAGCAAGGCGAAGAAGAAGCGGAAGTTGCTGAAGAAACTGCACCAGAAACAGAAACAACAACTGCGTAACCTATTCAAAAGGTGATAAGAGGGACTGCCTTTTATCACCTTTTTTCAAGAAAAATGTGTAATATACATACTCTTGTTTAAACATATAAGGAGGAATACAAATGGCAATTACTGCACAGCAAGTAAAAGAACTGCGTGAAAAAACTGGCGCGGGCATGATGGATTGTAAAAAAGCGTTAACTGAAACTGACGGAGATATGGACAAAGCAATTGACCTTTTAAGAGAAAAAGGGATTGCAAAAGCAGCGAAAAAAGCTGACCGTATCGCAGCAGAAGGTTCTACTCTTATTAAAACTGACGGCAACAAAGGCGTTATCCTAGAAGTAAACTCTGAAACTGATTTCGTTGCGAAAAACGAAGGCTTCAAAGAGCTTCTTAACACTTTAGCTGACCACCTTCTTGCAAACACGCCAGCTGATGTTGAAGAAGCAATGGGCCAAAAAATGGAAAATGGCTCAACTGTTGAAGAGTACATCACAAGCGCAGTTGCTAAAATCGGTGAGAAAATCACTCTTCGCCGCTTTACAGTTCTTACAAAAGACGACAGCTCTGCATTCGGTGCTTACCTTCACATGGGCGGCCGCATCGGTGTATTAACTGTTCTCAACGGTACAACTGATGAAGAAACTGCGAAAGATATCGCAATGCACGTTGCTGCAGTTAACCCTCGTTACATTTCTCGTGATCAAGTATCTGAAGAAGAAACAAATCATGAGCGTCAAATCTTAACTCAGCAAGCCCTCCAAGAAGGCAAACCTGAAAACATCGTAGCGAAAATGGTTGAAGGCCGTCTGAACAAATTCTTCGAAGAAATTTGTCTATTAGACCAAGCGTTCGTTAAAAACCCAGATGAAAAAGTGAAACAAGTTATTGCAGCGAAAAACGCTACTGTTCAAACTTTTGTCCGCTATGAAGTTGGAGAAGGCATCGAAAAACGTCAAGAAAACTTTGCTGAAGAAGTAATGAACCAAGTGAAAAAATAATGGTGAAAAGATTTCGCGGCTAAGTCGCGTCTTTTCAGGCAGTATAGGGGACACATTTTGTGTTCCCTATTTTTAAAACTATATTTACAAACCTTTTTTTCTCTTGCATAATAGAAAACGGCAATGTTTACACTTGGAGGTTATCATGGAAAAACCAAAATACAAACGTATCGTATTAAAGCTTAGCGGGGAAGCATTGGCAGGAGAACAGGGAAATGGAATTAACCCGACTGTCATTCAATCCATTGCAAAGCAAGTGAAGGAAATCGCTGAGCTTGAAGTCGAAGTGGCTGTTGTTGTAGGCGGCGGCAACTTATGGCGCGGAAAAACAGGAAGTGACCTGGGCATGGACCGCGCGACTGCTGACTATATGGGAATGCTGGCGACAGTAATGAATTCGCTTGCTCTTCAAGACAGCTTGGAAACACTCGGAATCCAGTCCAGAGTGCAAACATCCATTGAAATGAGACAAGTTGCTGAACCGTACATAAGAAGAAAAGCGATACGCCACTTAGAGAAAAAACGTGTCGTTATTTTCGCTGCGGGCACAGGAAACCCATATTTCTCAACTGATACGACAGCTGCACTGCGGGCTGCTGAAATTGAGGCAGACGTTATTTTAATGGCTAAAAATAACGTTGACGGTGTGTATAATGCTGATCCTAGAAAAGATGAATCAGCTGTTAAGTATGAATCACTTTCTTATCTTGACGTTCTTAAAGACGGCCTGGAAGTCATGGATTCAACAGCTTCCTCTTTATGCATGGACAATGACATTCCGCTTATCGTCTTTTCTATTATGGAAGAAGGAAATATCAAACGTGCCGTTATCGGTGAATCAATCGGAACGATCGTGAGGGGGAAATAACGTGTCAAAAGAAGTATTAACTCAAACAAAAGAAAAAATGGAAAAAGCAATTGCTGCTTATCAGCGCGAATTGGCTACTGTACGCGCAGGCCGTGCAAATCCATCATTATTAGATAAAGTAACGGTTGAATATTACGGAGCGCAGACACCTTTAAATCAGTTGTCTTCTATTAACGTGCCTGAAGCTCGTATGCTCGTTATCACGCCATACGATAAAACAGCAATCGGTGATATCGAAAAAGCGATTTTAAAAGCTGATTTAGGTCTTACACCAACAAGTGACGGCAATATGATTCGAATTGCAATTCCGGCACTAACAGAAGAGAGACGGAAAGAATTAGTGAAAGTTGTAAAAAAATATGCTGAAGAAGCAAAAGTAGCTGTTCGTAACGTTCGCCGTGATGCTAACGATGATCTCAAAAAACTTGAGAAAAACGGAGACATTACTGAGGATGAACTGCGTGCTTCCACTGAAGACGTTCAAAAACTGACAGATGAATATGTGTCAAAAATTGACAGTGTCACAAAAGACAAAGAAAAAGAAATCATGGAAGTTTAATGAAAAACTATGTACAATAGATAATAGTGAAAAGACCCTCTCATGTTTACAGGGGGTTTTTTTGTTAATACTGTTGATTACATTGATTATCAGCAGGGAATGTAACCTTTTTGGGTGACGGAGGAATCTCATGCTCAACATACTCAAAAATTGGAAGAATCAGCAAACTGCGGCTTCCAACTTAGAACGTTATACAAAAGAAGACATACTTAAGGGAGAAATTCCCGAACACATCGCCATTATCATGGATGGAAATGGCCGTTGGGCTAAAAAACGCTCTCTTCCCAGAATTGCAGGCCACCATGAAGGGATGAAGGTGGTAAAAAGGACCACGAAGCTCGCAAACGAATTAGGTGTCAAAGTACTGACATTGTATGCATTTTCAACAGAAAACTGGAAAAGACCGAAAATGGAGGTCGATTTTTTAATGAAGCTTCCGGAAGAATTTTTGAATACGTATCTTCCAGAGCTTGTTGAGGAAAATGTACAGGTTCGGATCATTGGGGATGAAACGGCTTTGCCGGCGCACACATTACGTGCGATTGAAAAAGCTGTACAGGACACGGCGCAAAACGACGGAATGATCCTTAATTTTGCTCTTAACTATGGAGGCCGTACTGAAATTGTCAGTGCTGCAAAATCACTCGCGGAAAAAGTGAAGGAAGGCTCTTTGAATATTGAAGACATTGATGAATCGCTTTTTTCTACTTATTTGATGACTGAATCTTTGCAGGATCCTGAACTTTTAATTCGAACGAGCGGCGAGATAAGGCTGAGTAATTTTATGCTATGGCAGGTTGCCTACAGTGAATTTGTCTTTACTGACGTCTTGTGGCCTGACTTTAAAGAAGATCACTTCTTGCAGGCGTTAGGAGAGTTTCAGCAGAGAGGCCGGAGGTTTGGCGGAATTTAGAGGATGGTGGACATGAAACAAAGAATTTTGACAGGTGTTCTGGCAGCAATTGTATTTTTATTTTTGGTTATTGTCGGGAAATTGCCGTTCACCATATTAATTTATGCTATGGGCAGTGTGGCGCTTTTTGAACTTTTACGGATGAAAAAGCTGAAGCTGGTTTCACTGCCGGGTTTGATCGGTCTTTTATTATTGTGGATGTTCTTATTACCAAGCCAGTATTCGTTTTTTGAAGCGGACGGGATTTCCAAAATGGAAATCGCTTTATTTGCGGTACTGCTATTGCTGACTTACACAGTGTTGGTCAAGAACACCTTTACTTTTGATGAAGTCGGGTTTATTACGCTTGCAGCAATTTACATCGGAATGTGTTTTCATTATTTTATCGAAATCAGAAATCTTGACCAATACGGATTAACATACATTTTTTATGCGTGTGTTGTCATTTGGTCCACCGATTCCGGTGCCTATTTTGTCGGTAAATCGCTTGGGAAGCGGAAACTGTGGCCTGAAATCAGTCCGAATAAAACAGTGGAAGGGTTTGCAGGCGGAATTGTCATCGCACTTGTATTGGCGACGATTTTTCAGCTTGTTGCACAACTTCCGATCCCGTATATCTATCTGCTGTTGATCACGCTGTTTTTGTCTGTTTTCGGACAACTTGGAGATTTAGTGGAATCCGCCTTGAAAAGACATTACGATGTAAAGGATTCTGGGAATATTCTTCCCGGGCATGGCGGTATATTAGACCGTTTTGACAGTTTCTTGTTTGTCATGCCTTTCTTGTACTTTCTGCTTGCCCTTTTTTCATAAAAAAGTCTAATATGAATATGAGACTGATCATGCAGCAATAAGAATAGGAGTAGTGGCAACTTTGAAAAATATTTGTCTTTTAGGAGCAACAGGATCAATCGGCGAACAGACTCTTGATGTACTGCGTGCACATCAAGACCAATTTCAGCTGGTATCTATGTCGTTTGGCAGAAATATTGATAAGGCCGTTCCAATGATTGAGGTCTTTCAGCCGAAGTTTGTCTCTGTCGGTGATCTGGATACATATCATAAATTAAAACAAATGTCTTTTTCTTTTGAATGCCAAATCGGGCTGGGAGAAGAAGGACTGATAGAAGCAGCAGTGATGGAGGAGGTTGACATTGTTGTCAACGCTTTGCTTGGAAGCGTCGGTCTTATCCCGACATTAAAGGCAATTGAACAGAAAAAAACAATTGCGCTTGCAAATAAGGAAACTCTTGTCACTGCAGGGCATATAGTAAAAGAACATGCTAAGAAATATGATGTTCCGCTGCTGCCTGTTGACAGTGAGCATTCAGCCATTTTTCAAGCTCTTCAAGGCGAACAGGCTAAAAACATTGAACGCCTCATCATTACGGCATCCGGCGGAAGTTTTCGGGACAAGACGCGGGAGGAGCTCGAATCAGTAACAGTTGAAGATGCATTAAAACATCCAAACTGGTCAATGGGTGCAAAAATTACAATTGATTCGGCTACAATGATGAATAAGGGATTAGAGGTGATCGAGGCACACTGGCTTTTCGATATACCTTATGAACAAATTGATGTGGTTTTACATAAGGAGAGCATCATCCATTCAATGGTTGAGTTCCATGATAAAAGTGTGATCGCACAGCTCGGAACTCCGGATATGAGAGTCCCCATTCAATATGCGCTCACTTATCCTGACCGATTGCCATTACCAGATGCGAAAAGGCTTGAATTATGGGAAATCGGCAGCCTTCATTTTGAGAAAGCTGATTTTGACAGGTTCCGATGCTTACAATTTGCTTTTGAATCAGGTAAAATAGGAGGAACAATGCCGACAGTGCTAAATGCGGCAAACGAAGTAGCTGTCGCTGCCTTTTTAGCTGGCAAGATACCGTTTTTGGCTATTGAAGACTGTATCGAAAAGGCACTAACCCGCCATCAATTACTGAAAAAACCGAGCCTGGCGGACATTCAAGAAGTGGACAAAGATACCCGGGGATACGTCAATTCAATACTCACATAAGGTGGTATGTTCGTGAATACAGTTATAGCGTTTATCATTATTTTCGGAACGCTCGTTTTCTTCCATGAACTGGGCCATTTATTGCTAGCCCAAAGAGCGGGAATTCTCTGCCGTGAATTTGCGATCGGCTTCGGTCCAAAGATTTTTTCTTTCAAAAAAAATGAAACAGTTTATACGATCAGGCTGCTTCCGGTCGGCGGATTTGTTCGTATGGCCGGCGAAGATCCGGAAATGATTGAGGTGAAACCCGGATACACGGTCGGGCTTCTGTTTAATAAAGAAGATCAAGTTGAGAAAGTCATCATCAATCAAAAGGAAAAATATCCGGATGCTTTAGTCATTGAAGTGGAAACAGCGGATCTAGAGCATGACATGAAGATCACTGGTTATGAACAGGGGAAAGAGGACGAACTTTCCAGCTTTACTGTCAGCGAAACATCCTTTTTTATTGTAGACGGAGAAGAAGTGCAGATTGCGCCGTATAATCGCCAATTTGGTTCCAAACCTGTATGGCAGCGGATTAAAGCAATTGCTGCAGGGCCGATTATGAACTTTATTTTAGCTTACGTCATTTTAGTGATGCTTGGGCTGATTCAAGGCGTACCGTCAAATGAACCTATGCTCGGGCAGCTGACAGACAATGGACGGGCGGCTGAAGCAGGGCTAAAAGAAGGGGATTATATCCAAAGCATTAACGGAGAGAAAATGAGGTCTTGGACTGACATTGTCTCCGCTGTAAAAGAAAACCCGGAGAAAGAAATGGACGTTGCAGTAAAAAGAGATAACAAAACGCTTCATATTTCGGTGACTCCGGAAGCTGTTAAAGATGAGAACAAAAAAACAATCGGACGTTTCGGTTCCTATGCGCCGACTGAAAAAGGCGTACTCTCAGCGGTTGCTTACGGCGCGACATCAACAGTTGATGTCACCAAAGCCATTTTAACCAATCTGAGCAAATTAGTAACAGGCCAATTTAAACTCGATATGCTGTCAGGTCCTGTCGGCATATATGACATGACAGACCAAGTGGCGAAAACAGGGATCGTGAACTTATTTCAGTTTGCGGCGTTTTTAAGCATTAACCTTGGGATTGTCAACCTGCTTCCGATTCCGGCACTTGACGGAGGAAGACTGTTGTTTCTATTTATTGAAGCGATTCGGGGCAAACCGATTAACAGGGAAAAAGAAGCATTTGTTGTGTTTATCGGAGTAGCTTTCTTAATGCTTCTTATGCTGGTTGTCACATGGAACGATATCCAGCGGCTGTTTTTGTAAACGAAAAGTAAATCAATCAGAGGTGCGAAGAAATGAGACAAAGCTTGACGCTTATTCCTACGCTCCGTGAAGTTCCAGCTGATGCCGAAGCAAAAAGTCATCAGCTTCTTCTGAGAGCAGGATTTATCAGACAGAATACGAGCGGGGTATACAGCTATATGCCTCTTGCGTATAAGGTGATTCAAAACATTCAGCAGATTGTTCGAGAGGAAATGGAGAAAATTGATGCCGTAGAAATGCTCATGCCCGCATTGCAGCAGGCAGAGACATGGCAGGAATCAGGCAGATGGTATACGTATGGTCCCGAACTGATGAGACTAAAAGACCGTCATGGCCGTGAATTTGCTTTAGGGGCAACGCATGAAGAGGTTATCACTTCGCTTGTTCGCGATGAGGTTAAATCTTATAAGCGTCTCCCTCTGACTCTTTATCAAATTCAGTCTAAGTTCAGAGATGAAAAACGTCCTCGCTTCGGTTTGTTAAGAGGCCGCGAATTTATTATGAAGGATGCGTACTCTTTCCATGCATCTGCAGAGAGCCTGGATGAAACGTATCAAAAAATGTACGAGGCCTATTCTAATATTTTTGCTCGCTGCGGCATTAATGTAAGACCTGTTATCGCTGATTCAGGCGCAATGGGAGGAAAGGATACGCACGAATTTATGGCACTTTCTGCGATCGGAGAGGATACGATTGCGTATTCTGATGAATCACAGTACGCGGCTAATATCGAGATGGCTGAAGTTCTTCACCAGGAAGTTCCTTCAGATGAAGAGCCTAAAGCTCTAGAGAAGGTTCATACGCCTAACGTGAAAACAATCGAAGAACTGACTGCGTTCTTACAGGTTTCGGCTGAAGCGTGCATTAAGTCAGTATTGTTTAAAGCTGATGACCGTTTTGTCTTAGTGCTTGTAAGAGGGGATCATGAAGTTAACGATATTAAAGTGAAAAACTTGCTTCATGCAGAAGTTGTAGAGCTTGCTACACATGAAGAGGTCATTCAGCAGCTCGGAACAGAGCCAGGCTTTGTAGGCCCTGTCGGTATTCATCAGGATGTGGAAGTATATGCCGATCAAGCTGTGAAAGCAATGGTTAATGCTGTTGCCGGGGCAAATGAAGGAGATCATCATTATAAAAATGTCAATGTGAATCGTGACGCGCAAATTAAAGAATTTGCTGATCTTCGTTTTATTAAAGAAGGTGATCCTTCACCAGACGGCAAGGGAACGATCCGTTTTGCTGAGGGAATCGAAGTCGGACAAGTCTTTAAGCTCGGAACACGCTATTCAGAAGCGATGAATGCGACATATTTAGATGAAAACGGACGCGCGCAGCCAATGCTGATGGGCTGTTACGGAATCGGTGTATCAAGAACGCTTTCTGCTATTGCTGAACAGCATCACGACGAAAAAGGATTAATATGGCCAAAAAGCGTTGCGCCGTACGATCTTCATATTCTTGCATTGAACATGAAAAACGATGGGCAAAGAGAGCTTGCTGAAAAGCTGTATGCCGATTTAAAAGCGGAAGGCTATGAAGTGCTCTATGACGACCGTGCTGAGCGTGCCGGTGTAAAATTCGCTGATTCAGATCTAATCGGCCTTCCAATCCGCATCACTGTCGGAAAACGAGCTGACGAAGGAATCGTCGAAGTGAAAATTCGTCAAACTGGTGAGTCAACTGAGATTTCAGTAGACGAATTATCTGCGTTTATCAGCAAGCAGTAATCACCATAACGATTTATCAAAAAACATGTTAAAATAGAAATAATAGAAGGTACCTCATTGCCTGAGGTACCTTCACTTATGATGTTTTTAGGGAGGGATACTGTCTTAATGGAACAGTTATCAGTAAACAGAAGGCAGTTTCAAATTCTTCTGCAGCAGATTAATATGACAGATGATACCTTCATGACATACTTTGAACATGGCGAGATTAAAAAGCTGACAATTCACAAAGCTTCTAAGTCTTGGCATTTTCATTTTCAATTTAAATCTTTGCTGCCTTTTCAAATATATGACACATTAACAACGAGGCTGACGCAATCGTTTGCCCACATAGCAAAAGTGACATCTTCAATTGAAGTTCAGGATGCCGAGGTCAGTGAAAGTATCGTTCAAGACTACTGGTCACGCTGCATTGAAGAACTGCAGGGCATTTCGCCGCCGATTATCAGTCTTTTAAACCAGCAAAAACCGAAGCTGAAGGGCAATAAACTGATTGTCAAAACCAAAACGGATACAGAAGCGGCTGCGCTAAAAAACAAATACAGTTCCATGATTCAAGCAGGCTACCGTCAATTTGGCTTTCCGGATCTTCAGCTTGATGCTGAAATATTTGTATCCGAGCAGGAAGTTCAAAAGTTTCGGGAACAAAAGCTTGCGGAAGACCAAGAGCGGGCGATGCAGGCCTTGATTGAAATGGAGAAGAAAGATAAAGAAAGTGATGAAGACCAAGCACCATCTGGTCCTCTTGTTATCGGTTATCAAATTAAAGATAACGAGGAAATCCGGACACTTGACAGCATCATGGACGAAGAACGGAGAATTACGGTCCAAGGTTATGTGTTTGATGTGGAGACGCGCGAGCTGAAGAGCGGGCGCACGCTGTGTATCTTCAAAATTACAGACTATACAAATAGTATTTTGATCAAAATGTTTGCACGTGAAAAAGAAGATGCGGCACTGATGAAGTCTCTGAAAAAAGGAATGTGGGTAAAAGCACGCGGAAGCATTCAAAATGATACATTTGTCAGAGACCTTGTCATGATCGCAAATGACGTAAACGAAATAAAAGCAAAAACCCGTGAAGATTCAGCACCTGAAGGAGAAAAAAGAGTGGAATTGCATCTTCATTCCCCAATGAGCCAAATGGATGCTGTTACGGGTATCGGAAAGCTTGTCGAACAAGCGAAAAAATGGGGGCATGAGGCCATCGCTTTGACCGACCATGCTGTCGTTCAATCCTTCCCTGATGCGTATTCTGCGGCCAAAAAGCATGGAATTAAAATGATTTACGGGATGGAAGCGAATCTCGTGGATGATGGCGTGCCAATTGCTTATAATGCCGCACATCGTCTGCTCGAAGAAGAAACATATGTTGTTTTTGACGTTGAGACGACAGGATTGTCTGCTGTATACGATACCATTATTGAGCTGGCTGCAGTAAAAGTAAAAGGCGGAGAAATTATTGATAAATTTGAGGCGTTTGCGAACCCGCATCGTCCGCTTTCCGCCACAATCATAGAGCTGACAGGGATCACTGATGATATGCTACAAGACGCTCCGGATGTCGTAGATGTAATAAGAGATTTCAGAGAATGGATTGGCGATGATATCCTTGTCGCTCATAATGCAAGCTTTGATATGGGATTCTTAAATGTAGCCTATAAAAAGCTTCTTGAAGTCGATAAAGCTAAAAACCCAGTCATTGATACGCTTGAACTTGGACGTTTTCTCTATCCGGAATTTAAGAACCACCGGTTGAACACACTTTGTAAAAAGTTTGATATCGAACTCACACAGCATCACCGTGCGATCTATGATACTGAGGCAACCGCTTATTTGCTTCTGAAAATGCTGAAAGACGCAGCTGAAAAAGGCATTCAGTACCATGATGAGTTGAATGAAAATATGGGTCAGTCCAATGCTTATCAAAGATCAAGACCGTATCATGCAACATTACTTGCCGTGAACAGCACGGGACTTAAAAATTTATTTAAGCTTGTGTCACTTTCTCATATTCATTATTTTTACAGAGTGCCGCGTATTCCGAGATCTCAGCTTGAGAAATACAGGGAAGGGCTGCTGATCGGTTCTGCTTGTGACAGGGGAGAGGTTTTTGAGGGAATGATGCAAAAATCGCCTGAAGAGGTGGAAGATATCGCGTCATTCTATGATTACCTTGAGGTTCAGCCGCCTGAAGTGTATCGTCACTTGCTGGAGCTTGAACTGGTCCGTGATGAAAAAGCGCTGAAAGAAATTATTGCGAATATCACGAAGCTGGGGGAAAAGCTTAATAAACCGGTTGTTGCTACGGGAAATGTTCATTATTTGAATGATGAGGATAAAATCTACAGAAAGATTTTAATATCCTCACAAGGCGGGGCAAATCCGCTGAATAGGCATGAACTGCCGAAAGTGCATTTTAGAACGACAGACGAAATGCTTGAAGCTTTTTCTTTCTTAGGTGAAGAAAAAGCGAAGGAGATCGTAGTCACCAATACCCAAAAGGTTGCTTCTTTAGTTGATGACATCAAGCCGATTAAAGATGATTTATATACGCCGAAAATCGAAGGCGCCGATGAAGAGATCAGAGAAATGAGCTATCAGCGTGCAAGAAGCATTTACGGGGAAGAGCTGCCTGAAATTGTCGAAGCGCGGATTGAAAAAGAGTTAAAGAGTATTATTGGCCACGGATTTGCTGTTATTTACTTGATCTCTCACAAACTTGTAAAACGTTCACTAGATGACGGGTATCTCGTTGGTTCCCGTGGTTCCGTAGGATCTTCATTAGTTGCGACACTTACTGAGATTACTGAGGTAAACCCGCTGCCGCCGCACTATGTTTGTCCTGAGTGTCAGCATTCTGAGTTCTTTAATGACGGTTCTGTCGGTTCTGGTTTTGACCTGCCTGACAAGACATGTCCTCATTGCGGAACGCCTTTGAAAAAAGACGGCCATGATATTCCATTTGAAACGTTCTTAGGATTTAAAGGGGACAAAGTACCTGATATCGATTTGAACTTCTCAGGGGAATATCAGCCGCAAGCACACAATTACACAAAAGTATTGTTCGGAGAAGACAATGTATATCGTGCGGGAACAATAGGCACGGTGGCAGAAAAAACAGCCTACGGTTATGTAAAAGGCTATGCCGGAGACAACAATCTTCATATGCGCGGTGCCGAAATAGATCGGCTCGTACAGGGATGCACAGGTGTAAAACGTACAACTGGACAACACCCTGGCGGTATTATCGTAGTTCCGGATTATATGGATATTTATGATTTTTCACCGATCCAGTTCCCGGCAGATGCCACAGGTTCAGAGTGGAAAACGACTCATTTTGATTTCCACTCCATCCATGACAACCTGTTAAAACTTGATATTCTCGGACACGATGACCCGACTGTTATTCGGATGCTTCAAGACTTAAGCGGAATAGATCCGAAAACAATTCCGACGGATGATCCTGAAGTGATGAAGATCTTCCAGGGAACCGAATCACTCGGTGTGACTGAAGAACAGATTGGCTGTAAAACGGGCACTCTTGGAATTCCTGAATTCGGAACCCGATTTGTCCGGCAGATGCTTGAAGATACAAAGCCGACCACTTTTTCTGAGCTCGTTCAGATTTCAGGCTTGTCTCACGGAACTGATGTATGGCTTGGCAATGCACAGGAGCTCATCCACAATAATATTTGTGAGCTGAGTGAGGTTATCGGCTGCCGTGATGACATTATGGTTTATTTAATCTATCAAGGCCTTGAACCGTCCCTTGCCTTTAAAATCATGGAATTCGTGCGTAAAGGAAAAGGATTAACGCCTGAATGGGAAGAAGAAATGAAAAATAACAATGTCCCAGACTGGTATATTGATTCCTGTAAAAAGATTAAATACATGTTCCCGAAAGCCCACGCCGCGGCATATGTCTTAATGGCAGTCCGCATTGCTTACTTTAAAGTGCATCATGCTCTTTTGTATTATGCGGCTTATTTTACCGTTCGTGCAGATGACTTTGATATCGATACAATGATCAAGGGCTCTACAGCAATCAGAGCGGTAATGGAGGATATAAACTCTAAAGGACTTGATGCTTCACCGAAGGAAAAGAACCTTCTGACTGTTTTAGAATTAGCGCTTGAGATGTGTGAGAGAGGCTATTCATTCCAAAAAGTCGATTTATATCGCTCCAGCGCCACAGAGTTTATTATTGACGGCAACAGTCTAATTCCGCCGTTTAACTCTATCCCTGGGTTAGGGACGAACGCTGCTTTGAACATTGTAAAAGCTCGCGAAGAAGGCGAATTCCTCTCAAAAGAAGATTTGCAAAAGAGAGGGAAAGTATCAAAAACGATTTTAGAGTACTTAGATCGCCACGGCTGTCTGGAATCACTGCCTGATCAAAACCAATTGTCACTGTTCTAATATGGAATGCAGAATTTCTCAGAAATTCTGCTTCTATGCATACATAAGCGCAAAAAGTGCCATCGTAATATTAGAGTTTCTGTCACTTGCTTAGGTATGAAGGTAAGCGTATATCCATTTGCAATAAAAATATGGTTATGGTATAGTTTTATTGGAAATGCTAACGATTACCGAGGCAAAGAGTGGGGAAACCCGCTCTTTTGTATTGAACAGGAGAATTTTGTCTCGACATGTTCATCGTTTACTTTTTAGCCCCTGCTCTTTTGAAGCAGGGTTTTTATGCAGAGTGACGAGACGAATATGAGATCGACAGCACAAGGAGGAAGAACATGAGCAAAAAAGTGACTGACACCGTTCAAGAAATGGCTCAGCCAATCGTAGACAGCCTTCAGCTGGAACTCGTTGACATTGAATTTGTCAAAGAGGGCCAAAGCTGGTTCCTTCGCGTGTTTATTGATTCCGATGACGGTGTGGATATTGAGGAATGTGCCAAAGTAAGCGAAGCTTTAAGCGAAAAGCTTGATGAAGCAGACCCAATCAGCCAAAATTACTTTCTTGAAGTCTCATCTCCAGGAGCTGAGCGTCCGCTAAAGAAAAAAGCCGATTTCGAAAAATCACTAGGAAAAAACGTATACATTAAGACGTATGAGCCTATTGACGGCGTAAAAGTGTTTGAAGGTGAACTGGCTGAATTTGATGGACAAACAGTGACAGTTGAGATCACGATCAAAACAAGAAAGAAACGGATCAATATTCCGTATGAAAAGATAGCTAATGCAAGATTAGCTGTTACATTCTAATGAATACAAATGTTTTAAGGGGGGAGACCGTTAAATGAGCAGTGAATTATTAGATGCTCTCACGATTCTTGAAAAAGAAAAAGGCATCAGTAAAGAAATTATCATCGAAGCAATCGAAGCTGCGTTAATTTCTGCTTATAAGCGGAATTTTAATCAAGCGCAAAATGTACGGGTGGATCTAAACCGTGAAACTGGCTCCATCCGTGTATTTGCAAGAAAAGATGTCGTTGACGAAGTATACGACCAGAGATTAGAAATCTCAATTGAAGAGGCACAGGGCATCCATCCGGAATATATGGTCGGCGATGTCGTCGAAATCGAAGTTACACCTAAGGATTTCGGGCGCATAGCTGCTCAAACAGCGAAGCAGGTCGTCACACAGCGTGTGCGCGAAGCTGAGCGCGGTGTGATTTATTCTGAATTTATCGACCGTGAAGAAGACATCATGACAGGGATCGTCCAGCGTCTGGACAATAAATTTATCTACGTGTCTTTAGGCAAAATAGAAGCCTTGCTGCCGGTTAATGAGCAAATGCCGAATGAAAGCTACAAGCCCCATGACCGCATTAAGGTATATATCACAAAAGTAGAAAAAACAACGAAGGGCCCGCAGATTTATGTGTCAAGAACACATCCAGGCCTGTTAAAGCGTTTGTTTGAAATTGAAGTGCCTGAAATTTATGATGGAACTGTCGAGCTAAAATCTGTTGCCAGAGAAGCCGGCGACCGTTCGAAAATTTCTGTTCGCACAGATGATCCTGACGTGGATCCTGTCGGTTCATGCGTAGGGCCTAAAGGCCAGCGTGTGCAAGCAATCGTCAATGAATTAAAAGGTGAAAAAATTGACATTGTCAACTGGTCCAGTGATCCTGTAGAATTTGTCGCGAATGCGCTCAGCCCTTCCAAAGTGCTTGATGTCATTGTTAATGAAGAAGAAAAAGCGACAACTGTTATTGTTCCTGATTACCAGCTGTCTCTGGCAATTGGAAAAAGAGGACAAAACGCACGCTTAGCTGCTAAACTGACAGGCTGGAAGATTGATATTAAGAGCGAAACGGACGCAAGAGAACTTGGAATCTATCCGAGAGAACTTGAAGAAGATGATGAGCCGCTCTTTACGGAGCCTGAAACTGCTGAATCGGATGAATAAGAGGTGACTTTAGGTGAATAAACACAAAAAGATCCCATTACGCAAATGTGTAGTGACTGGTGAAATGAAGCCTAAAAAGGAACTGATCCGAGTTGTACGGTCGAAAGAAGGCGAAATCTCAGTAGACCCGACCGGAAAAAAGAATGGGCGGGGTGCTTATTTAACGCTGGATAAAGAGTGCATCTTAGCAGCAAAAAAGAAAAACACTTTGCAAAATCAATTTCAATCACAAATCGATGACCAGATTTTCGATGAATTGCTGGAACTGGCGGAAAAGGTGAAAAAATAAAATGTCTGGAATGGAATGGTTTCCCTTGCTGGGTCTGGCCAATCGAGCTCGTAAGGTCGTGTCAGGCGAAGACTTGGTAATAAAAGAAATCAGGAATGCGCGTGCAAAGCTTGTCCTGCTTACAGAGGATGCATCATCTAACACAGCAAAAAAAGTAACTGACAAGTGCAATTATTATAAAGTCCCTTATAAAAAAGTCGAGAGTCGCGCGGTTCTTGGACGCTCTATCGGTAAAGAAGCCCGTGTCGTTGTCGCCGTCACTGACCAAGGTTTTGCGAATAAGCTGATCAGCTTGCTCGATTAATATTTTTGGGGGTGAACGAATGGCTAAAATGAGAGTATACGAATATGCAAAAGCGTTAAATGTTTCAAGTAAGGAAATTTTGACCGCACTGAAGAACATGGATTTAGAAGTGAATAATCACATGGCCATGCTTGAAGAAAAGGCCATTAAAAAGCTAGATGCCAAATATAAAAAAGGCGGCGCAGCTGCTAAATCTCAAAAGCCAGCAGAAACGAACAAAAACAAACAGCCACAAGGGGTTAATCAGCAATCAGCTGGAAATCAACCAAATAAAATTCGAGACGGAAAGAAGAATGACGTGCAGAATAATCAATTTAACAAAAACAAGAAGAATAACAACAACAAAAAAAATAAACGCAACAACAACAATAATAAAAACCAACATCAGCAAAAGCCTGTAAAGCCGAAAAAAGAGCTTCCTGAGAAAATTACATTCTCTGGCACTTTAACAGTTGGCGCACTTGCTGAAGAGCTTGGCAAAGAGCCTTCAGAAATCATTAAAAAGCTGATGCTTCTTGGCGTAATGGCAACCATTAACCAAGAGCTTGATAAAGACACAATCGAACTCATTGCATCAGAATATGGTGTTGAAACAGAAGAGGTCATTGTGCTTGAAGAAACAGAGCTGGAAAAATACGAAGAGCCTGATAATGAAGAGGATCTTGAAATTCGTCCTCCTGTCGTGACAATCATGGGCCACGTTGACCATGGGAAAACAACGCTTCTTGACAGCATCCGTAAAACAAAGGTTGTTGAAGGAGAAGCAGGCGGAATCACTCAGCATATCGGCGCTTATCAAATTGAAGAGAACGGCAAGAAAATCACGTTCTTGGATACACCGGGCCACGCCGCATTTACAACAATGCGTGCACGCGGTGCAGAAGTAACTGATATTACGATTCTTGTCGTAGCTGCCGATGACGGTGTCATGCCGCAAACAGTTGAAGCGATTAACCATGCAAAAGCAGCAGAGGTTCCAATCATCGTTGCTGTGAATAAAATAGATAAAGAATCCGCAAACCCTGACCGTGTAATGCAAGAACTGACGGAATACGGACTTGTCCCTGAAGCTTGGGGCGGAGAAACCATTTTTGTGCCGCTTTCCGCTTTAACTGGAAAAGGCATTGATGAGCTCGTTGAAATGATTTTGCTTGTCAGTGAGGTAGAGGAACTGAAAGCGAATCCGAACCGTCAGGCAAAAGGAACGGTTATTGAAGCTGAACTCGATAAAGGCAGAGGGTCAGTTGCGACGTTGCTCGTACAGACTGGAACACTGCATGTCGGTGATCCGATCGTAGTCGGCAATACATTTGGCCGTGTCCGTGCAATGGTCAACGACATTGGCCGCCGTGTGAAAACTGCCGGCCCGTCAACTCCGGTTGAAATTACCGGTTTGAATGATGTCCCTCAAGCGGGAGACCAATTCCTTGTCTTTAAGGATGAAAAAACAGCTCGTTCTGTCGGTGAAGCCCGTGCTTCGAAACAGCTTGAAGAGCAGCGCAGCGATAAAGCGAAGCTCAGTCTTGATGATTTATTCGAGCAAATTAAGCAAGGTGATGTAAAAGACATCAACCTCATCGTAAAAGCTGACGTTCAAGGATCTGCTGAAGCTTTAACGGCTGCGCTTCAAAAAATTGAAGTAGAAGGCGTTAAAGTGAAAATCATCCATACAGGCGTTGGTGCGATTACTGAATCTGACATTATCTTGGCATCTGCTTCCAATGCAATTGTTATCGGGTTTAATGTGAGACCGGACGGAAATGCTAAGAGTACGGCTGAAGCTGAAAATGTAGATATTCGACTTCACCGTATCATTTACAAAGTAATCGACGAGATTGAAGCTGCCATGAAAGGTATGCTTGATCCTGAATATGAAGAAAAAGTAATTGGTCAAGTAGAAGTACGCCAAACATTCAAAGTATCTAAAATCGGTACAATTGCCGGCGGATATGTTACTGAAGGAACCATTACGCGCGACAGCGGCCTCCGTTTAATTCGTGACGGCGTCGTCATCTTTGAAGGCGAAGTAGATGTTCTGAAACGCTTTAAAGACGATGTGAAAGAAGTTTCACAAGGCTATGAATGTGGTATTACAATTAAGAAATACAATGACATTCGTGAAGGTGACATCCTAGAAGCGTTTGTCATGCAAGAAATTGAAAGAACGTGATCGGATTTGCGGAGTGTGAATGCATCATTTATGATGCAGGATCGCTAAAAGAAAAGCGTGCCGTTCTGAAGCGGATTTTAACCAGGGTTCAAAACAAGTTCAATGTTTCGATTTCGGAGATTGGCTATCAGGACACCTGGCAAAGAACCAGCTTCGGAATCGCCGCTGTTTCTTCCTCTCGCGTTCAAACAGAAAAAGAACTGCAGCGCGTCCTAGCGTTTATCGATTCTTTTCCTGAAATTGAACGGACGATCACTAGGACAGAGTGGTTTTAACTTAGAGGTGATTGAATTGAGTATGAGAGCAAACCGTGTCAGCGAGCAAATGAAAAAAGAACTCGGTGATATTATCAGCCGCAAGCTGAAAGACCCGAGAATTGGTTTTCTGACAGTAACGGATGTACGTGTATCAGGTGATTTGCAAATTGCAAAGGTGTATATCTCGGTTCTCGGTGACGAGAAAAAACGGGAAGAAGCGCTGAAAGGGCTGGCAAAAGCGAAAGGATTTATCCGATCCGAAATCGGCAGCCGCATCAGACTTCGAAAAACGCCTGAAATTGAATTTGAGTTCGATGAATCAATCGATTACGGGAATCGGATCGAAACACTGATTCACGAATTACATTCAGAGAAACCATCTGAATAAAAAATGAGAGGATAGGCGTATATCGTCTGTCCTCTTTCTTCGTTTAAAAGAAAAAAGTTAAAAAAGAAGGAGTGAAAGGCAAATGGTTAACGGAGTTCTCCTTTTACATAAACCTGTTGGCATGACATCGCACGACTGTGTCATGAAGATCCGAAAGCTGTTAAAAACAAAAAAAGTAGGACATACAGGAACGCTCGATCCGGAAGTGTCAGGCGTGCTTCCGATTTGTGTAGGAAGAGCGACAAAAATAGTCGAATACTTAACTGAAAAATCTAAAACGTATGATGCAGAAATAACGCTTGGCTTTTCAACCACAACAGAGGATCAAACCGGAGAAACGGTGGAAACAAAGCCTGTCAATCACGACATTGATAAAGCGGATGTAGAAAAGGTTTTAAACAGTTTAAAGGGGAAACAAGAACAAATTCCGCCCATGTATTCCGCTGTAAAAGTAAACGGCAAAAAATTATACGAATACGCAAGAGCGGGGATTGAAGTAGAACGTCCGAAACGTATGATAACCATTGAAGACATTGCCCTGACGACAGAGATTAAACATCATGGAGAAACCGCAAGCTTCCGGTTTACAGTGACTTGCTCCAAAGGGACCTATGTAAGGACGCTGGCGGTCATGATCGGAGAAAAGCTCGGATATCCGGCTCATATGTCTCATTTAATCCGTACGGCATCCGGAGATTTTTCTCTCGACGAATGCTTTACTTTTGATGAGCTCGAAGCACAGGCCCAATCCGGAACCGTGGAAGAGCATACAGTTCCTATTGAACGTGCGCTCAATCATTTGCCGAAATGGATCATAAGTGATACATTAGCTAAGAAAGTAGAAAATGGGGCTTTGCTTGAGACGCCCGAGCAGTTTTCTGAAATGACAAGTGAAGACCGTATCGCCGTCTTTACTGAATCCGGAACCTGTTTGGCGATCTATTTCCCTCATCCTGCAAAAAAAGGGCTGTTAAAGCCGGCAAAAGTATTGATGCAAAAAAGCGAACAATAGAAAAAAGGTGACCGTTCTGTGAAGACGATACATATTACACATCCTCATCATTTAATAAAAGAGGAGCAGGCAAAATCAGTGATGGCGTTAGGATATTTTGACGGCGTTCATCTCGGGCATCAAAAGGTAATCGGCACAGCGAAGCAAATAGCCGAAGAAAAAGGTCTGACATTGGCTGTGATGACCTTTCACCCCCATCCTTCCCACGTGTTGGGCAGAGATAAGGAACCAAAGGATCTGATTACGCCTCTTGAAGACAAAATAAACCAAATTGAACAATTAGGCACAGAAGTTCTGTATGTCGTTAAATTTAATGAAGTGTTTGCTTCTCTTTCTCCTAAGCAGTTTATAGACCAGTATATTATCGGTCTTAATGTGCAGCACGCAGTGGCAGGCTTTGACTTTACGTACGGCAAATACGGCAAGGGGACAATGGAGACCATGCCGGATGATTTAGACGGAAAAGCTGGGTGCACAATGGTAGAAAAATTGACGGAGCAGGATAAAAAAATCAGTTCTTCGTATATCCGTACCGCGCTTCAAAACGGAGATGTTGAATTGGCGAATGTCTTGCTTGGACAGCCTTATTTTATTAAAGGAATTGTCATTCATGGTGATAAAAGAGGGCGGACCATCGGGTTTCCGACAGCAAATGTGGGTTTAAATAACAGCTATATCGTTCCGCCCACAGGTGTATATGCCGTAAAAGCGGAAGTGAACGGCGAAGTTTACAATGGTGTTTGCAATATTGGCTATAAGCCGACGTTTTATGAAAAGCGCCCTGAGCAGCCTTCCATCGAGGTCAATCTGTTTGATTTCGATCAGGAGGTATATGGAGCCGCTATAAAAATCGAATGGTATAAACGGATTCGGAGCGAGCGGAAATTCAATGGCATCAAAGAATTAACTGAGCAAATTGAGAAAGATAAGCAGGAAGCCATTCGTTATTTCAGCAATTTGCGGAAATAACTTGCAACGCACGCAAATTTTATTCTAAAATATTTGCATATAGGCACGATTTTTAGTATGATAGTTTTCGTAGTCTTAAAACCATTGCTTGGCAATCCGAAGTCACCGACGGTTGCTAGGTAACTGGGGCTAAATATGATTTGGAGGTGAAACAGGATGGCAATTACTCAAGAGCGTAAAAACCAACTCATCAATGAGTTCAAAACACACGAATCTGATACTGGATCTCCAGAAGTTCAGATCGCTATCCTAACTGACTCAATTAACAACTTGAACGAGCATTTACGTACTCACAAGAAAGACCACCACTCACGTCGCGGTCTTCTTAAAATGGTAGGTAAGCGTCGTAATCTTCTTACGTATCTGCGTAATAAAGACGTAACTCGTTACCGTGAGTTAATTAACAAACTAGGCTTACGTCGATAATCGTAAAAAGCGGGAGGATTCCCGCTTTTTTATCGTATTAAAGCGAAATTTCTTATAACAAATCATTGAAATCCTTTTACATACTACTTTGACATTGATATGTTCAATTCATTTCGTTCATAATAGGAGTAATTGATTATTTCACACAACGAAGAGAGGAGTTCGTAATTGTATGGGACAAGAAAAACATGTCTTTACCATAGATTGGGCCGGAAGAACGCTAACTGTTGAAACCGGCCAGCTTGCCAAACAGGCAAATGGTGCTGTGATGATCCGCTACGGTGATACAGCAGTACTTAGTACAGCAACCGCTTCAAAAGAACCTAAACCGCTTGATTTCTTCCCTCTTACTGTAAACTATGAAGAAAGATTATATGCGGTAGGGAAAATTCCGGGCGGATTTATTAAAAGAGAAGGACGTCCAAGTGAAAAAGCGGTTCTTGCCAGCCGTTTAATTGACCGTCCGATCCGTCCTTTGTTTGCCGATGGATTCCGTAATGAAGTTCAAGTCATCAGCATTGTCATGAGTGTTGACCAAAACTGCTCTTCAGAAATGGCTGCCATGTTCGGTTCATCTCTTGCACTTTCTGTATCGGATATTCCGTTTGAAGGACCGATTGCAGGGGTTACTGTCGGACGCATTGATGATCAATTTATCATTAACCCGACAGTCGATCAGCTTGAAAAAAGCGATATCAATCTTGTCGTTGCCGGCACGAAAGATGCGATTAACATGGTAGAAGCGGGAGCGGACGAAGTTCCTGAGGAAATCATGCTTGAGGCCATTATGTTCGGCCATGAAGAGATTAAACGCCTGATTGCATTCCAAGAAGAAATTGTTGCAGCAGTCGGCAAAGAGAAATCTGAAATTAAGCTCTTTGAAATTGATGAAGAGCTTAATGAAAAAGTAAAAGCTTTGGCAGAAGAGGATCTGCTGAAAGCCATCCAAGTTCATGAAAAGCATGCCCGTGAAGATGCCATTAACGAAGTGAAGAACGCAGTTGTGGCAAAATTCGAGGATGAAGAACATGATGAAGACACAATCAAGCAAGTGAAGCAGATTTTATCCAAGCTGGTGAAAAATGAAGTTCGCCGCCTGATTACTGAAGAGAAAGTAAGACCGGATGGCCGCGGTGTCGATCAAATCCGCCCGCTCTCTTCAGAGGTTGGCCTCTTGCCAAGAACGCACGGTTCAGGTCTATTTACAAGGGGACAAACTCAGGCCCTCAGCGTATGTACGCTAGGTGCTCTGGGAGATGTGCAAATCCTTGACGGCTTAGGTGTCGAAGAGTCGAAACGGTTTATGCATCATTACAACTTCCCGCAATTCAGCGTTGGGGAAACAGGACCGATGCGCGGACCGGGACGTCGTGAAATCGGACACGGAGCACTGGGTGAGCGTGCGCTTGAGCCAGTTATTCCGTCTGAAAAAGACTTCCCTTATACTGTCCGTCTTGTTTCAGAAGTGCTTGAATCAAACGGTTCTACATCTCAAGCAAGCATTTGCGCAAGCACACTTGCAATGATGGATGCCGGTGTACCGATTAAAGCGCCAGTTGCTGGTATTGCGATGGGTCTTGTCAAATCAGGCGAACATTACACTGTCTTGACTGACATCCAAGGCATGGAAGACGCGCTGGGAGATATGGACTTTAAAGTAGCGGGAACTGAAAAAGGCGTAACGGCCCTGCAAATGGACATTAAAATTGAAGGCCTTTCCAGAGAGATTCTTGAAGAAGCGCTTCAGCAGGCGAAAAAGGGCAGAATGGAAATCCTCAACAGCATGCTTGCAACATTAAGCGAATCAAGAAAAGAGCTTTCTCGATATGCGCCTAAGATCTTAACAATGACCATTAATCCTGATAAAATCCGCGATGTCATCGGACCAAGCGGAAAACAAATCAATAAGATCATCGAAGAAACCGGTGTTAAAATTGATATTGAGCAGGACGGCACAATCTTTATTTCCTCTACAGATGAAAGCGGCAACCAAAAAGCGAAAAAAATCATCGAAGACCTTGTGAGAGAGGTTGAAGTCGGCCAACTTTACCTAGGTAAAGTGAAACGGATTGAAAAATTCGGGGCTTTCGTTGAAATTTTCAGCGGAAAAGACGGTTTGGTGCACATTTCAGAGCTTGCGCTTGAACGCGTAGGGAAAGTTGAAGATGTTGTGAAAATCGGAGACGAGATTCTTGTCAAAGTCACTGAAATTGATAAACAAGGACGAGTGAATTTATCCCGCAAAGCGGTGCTCCGTGAAGAGAAAGAAAAAGAAGAACAACAATCTTAAATGAAAACATAAAAGGAGCCTGGGAGACCCGGCTTCTTTATTTTGAAGCTTTTCAAAAGCAGGCGGGTTCTACCTTGTCCTTCTCCTTCATAATGTGAGGTGAGGGGGGACAGAACATGTACAAAAAATTTGTACCGTTTGCCGTTTTTTTATTTCTTTTTTTTGTCTCATTTGAGATGATGGAAAATCCGCATGCACTTGATTATATAGGGGCAATGAAAAAAGATACGGTGACTGTCACGGCGTCAAAAGACCAATTATATGAAGAATTGCTTCAAAAAGCGCCGGAGTACGAAGTTAAGCCCCAGAATGCAAGAATTGATAAAGTGTGGAAAAGCATTCCAGGCTACAATGGATTAAAGGTCAATATTGAACAATCATATAAAAAAATGAAAAAGCATGGTGAGTTTCGGGAAAAAGATTTGGTGTACAGTCAAGTAAAACCAAGTGTTCATCTTGAGTCACTTCAGCCTGAGCCTATTTATAAAGGAAATCCTGACAAACCGATGGTGGCTTTTTTAATCAATGTGGCATGGGGAAATGAGTATTTGGAAAAAATGCTCCCTATTCTGCAAAAGCACCAGGTTAAAGCTACGTTCTTTTTAGAAGGCAATTGGGTGAGAAACAATGTACAGCTCGCTAAGAAGATTGCAAAAGACGGACATGAAATCGGAAATCATTCATACAATCATCCGGATATGAGCAAACTGACTACAGGAAGAATTTCCGAGCAGCTCGACAAGACTAATGAACAAATAGAACAAACGATCGGCGTTAAGCCAAAGTGGTTCGCTCCGCCAAGCGGAAGTTTCAGAAAAGCGGTTATCGACATTGCAGCAGAGAAACAGATGGGAACAGTCATGTGGACAGTTGATACAATCGATTGGCAAAAGCCGGCTCCGTCTGTACTTCAGACGAGAGTGTTAAGCAAGATACATAATGGTGCCATGATTTTAATGCATCCGACTGACCCTACGGCGGAAAGTCTTGAAGCGCTGATTACACAGATAAAAGACAAAGGATATGCGCTTGGAACAGTCACTGAACTAATGGATGAAACAAGACTATTGAAGTAACAGATGAAGGCAGCTTGTCTTTGAATAGGAGGAACAAATTTGATTAAACGATATACGTGTCAAAATGGTGTAAGAATTGTGCTGGAAAATAACCCGACAGTCCGTTCTGTTGCGATCGGCGTATGGATCGGCACAGGGTCGAGACATGAAACGCCGGAGATAAACGGAATTTCTCACTTTTTAGAGCACATGTTCTTTAAAGGGACGAGCACAAAATCTGCACGCGAGATAGCAGAATCTTTTGATCGTATTGGCGGCCAGGTCAATGCGTTTACTTCAAAGGAATATACCTGCTACTATGCAAAGGTGCTTGACGAGCATGCGAATTACGCGCTGGACGTATTAGCAGATATGTTCTTTCATTCAACGTTTGATGAAAACGAGCTGAAAAAAGAGAAAAATGTAGTATATGAAGAAATTAAAATGTATGAAGATGCGCCGGACGACATTGTACATGATTTATTGAGCAAAGCCACTTACGGCAATCATTCTTTAGGCTACCCAATTCTAGGCACGGAAGAAACGCTTGCTTCCTTTAACGGTGACTCTCTCAGACAATACATGCATGATTATTATACGCCGGACCGAGTGGTGATTTCGGTAGCGGGCAATATATCTGACAGTTTTATCAAAGATGTAGAAAAATGGTTCGGGTCATACGAGGCAAAAGGTAAAGCGACAGGCCTTGAGAAGCCTGAGTTCCACACGGAAAAACTGACGAGAAAAAAAGAAACAGAGCAGGCTCATTTGTGCCTTGGATTTAAAGGCTTAGAGGTTGGCCATGAACGTATTTATGATTTAATCGTCCTCAACAATGTGCTCGGAGGCAGCATGAGCAGCCGGCTGTTCCAAGATGTGCGTGAAGATAAAGGACTTGCTTATTCTGTTTACAGCTATCACAGCTCATATGAGGACAGCGGAATGCTCACTATTTACGGCGGAACGGGTGCAAATCAGCTTCAGCAGCTGTCGGAAACAATTCAAGAAACCCTTGCCACATTAAAACGTGACGGCATTACCTCGAAAGAACTGGAAAACAGCAAAGAGCAAATGAAGGGAAGCTTAATGCTGAGCTTAGAAAGCACAAACAGCAAAATGAGCCGAAACGGAAAAAATGAACTGCTGCTCGGCAAACATAAAACATTAGATGAAATCATCAATGAATTAAACGCCGTGAACTTAGAGCGTGTTAACGGCCTTGCCAGACAATTGTTTACCGAAGACTATGCATTAGCACTTATCAGCCCTTCCGGCAATATGCCGTCTTAAAAAGGAAAGCCTGCTCCATAATGGAGCAGGCATTTTTTAATCCCTTTCATCATACATAGTACAAGGGGGTGACAGACATGCGGCTCAGTGAATTATCAGGAAAGGAAATTGTAGACATCAAAAGAGCTGAACGGCTCGGAGTGCTCGGCCAGACCGATTTGGAAATCAATGAACAGGATGGACAGATTACAGCACTCCTCATTCCCACAGTTAAGTGGTTTGGTTTGAGAAAGCAAGGTCATGACATTCGTGTCCCATGGCACCATATTCAAAAGATCGGTTCAGATATGATTATATTAGATGTACCTGAGGAAATGCCTCCTCGACAAGAGTAAATAGCCCAATTGCCTGTGAAGCGGGCTCTAAAGAAAACATCTGAAACATCGGCTGCCGGAGCCGATGTTTTTTTATATGGAAAAAGCGCATCTTTTATATTCACCGGTATTTCCTTTTGATCATAAGATGAAGGGGAGCTTAACAACTAGAGATCCAGTATATACAAAGAAGGTGAACGTTTAGAATGTTAACCGGATTGAAAATTGCAGTTATCGGCGGTGACGCAAGACAGCTCGAAATTATAAGAAAGCTCACTGAACAGCAGGCTGACATCTATCTTGTCGGTTTTGACCAATTGGATCACGGTTTTACCGGGGCAGTAAAATGCAATATTGATGAAATTCCTTTTCAGCAAATAGACAGCATCATTCTTCCAGTATCCGCGACAACAGGAGAAGGTGTCGTATCAACTGTATTTTCTAATGAAGAAGTTGTGTTAAAACAGGACCATCTCGACAGAACGCCTGCACATTGTGTCATTTTCTCAGGAATTTCTAACGCCTATTTAGAAAACATTGCAGCTCAGGCAAAAAGAAAACTTGTAAAACTGTTTGAGCGGGATGACATTGCGATATACAACTCTATTCCGACAGTAGAAGGAACGATCATGCTGGCTATTCAGCACACGGATTATACGATACACGGATCACAGGTGGCCGTTCTCGGTCTGGGGCGCACCGGGATGACGATTGCCCGTACATTTGCCGCGCTCGGGGCGAATGTAAAAGTGGGGGCAAGAAGTTCAGCGCATCTGGCACGTATCACTGAAATGGGGCTCGTTCCTTTTCATACCGATGAGCTGAAAGAGCATGTAAAAGATATAGATATTTGCATTAATACCATACCGAGTATGATTTTAAATCAAACGGTACTTTCTAGCATGACACCAAAAACCTTAATATTGGATCTGGCCTCACGTCCCGGGGGAACGGATTTTAAATATGCCGAGAAACAAGGGATTAAAGCACTTCTTGCTCCCGGGCTTCCAGGGATTGTCGCTCCTAAAACAGCTGGGCAAATCCTTGCAAACGTCTTGAGCAAGCTTTTGGCTGAAATACAAGCTGAGGAGGGGAAATAAGGATGTCGTCATTAAAAGGAAAAAGAATCGGGTTTGGGCTGACCGGGTCGCATTGCACATATGAAGCGGTTTTCCCGCAAATTGAGGCGTTGGTCAACGAAGGAGCTGAAGTCCGTCCGGTTGTCACATTTAATGTGAAATCCACAAATACCCGATTTGGAGAGGGCGCAGAATGGGTTGAAAAAATTGAAGACCTGACTGGATATGAGGCCATTGATTCGATTGTAAAGGCAGAACCTCTTGGGCCGAAGCTGCCCCTTGACTGCATGGTCATTGCGCCTTTAACAGGCAATTCAATGAGCAAGCTGGCAAATGCCATGACGGACAGCCCGGTGCTGATGGCGGCAAAAGCGACAATCCGAAACAATCGGCCTGTCGTTCTGGGTATCTCGACAAATGATGCTCTTGGTTTAAACGGAACAAATTTAATGAGGCTCATGTCAACAAAAAATATCTTTTTTATTCCATTCGGGCAAGACGATCCATTTAAAAAACCGAATTCAATGGTAGCCAAAATGGATCTGCTACCGCAAACGATTGAAAAGGCACTCATGCACCAGCAGCTTCAGCCGATTCTAGTTGAGAATTATCAGGGAAATGACTAAATTTACAGAAAATCTTTCCCAAACTAAAAAATTCGGTCATCACCCGCATATTCTATGGTAAAATAAAACGTAAAATCATAGTCAAATCAATTCAATGAAGCTGATTGGCGGAAGGAGTTTTACAGATGGGAAGAGGTTTACACGTAGCTGTTGTCGGAGCGACAGGGGCTGTGGGACAACAAATGCTTAAAACACTTGAAGACAGAAACTTTGAAATGGACACACTTACATTGCTATCTTCAAAACGCTCTGCGGGGACAAAAGTCACGTTTAAAGGCCAAGAGCTGACTGTTCAGGAAGCTTCTCCTGAGAGCTTTGAAGGGGTAAATATTGCTTTGTTCAGCGCCGGCGGAAGCGTATCACAAGCATTGGCACCAGAAGCTGTAAAACGCGGCGCTATTGTTATAGATAATACGAGCGCGTTCCGCATGGATGAAAATACACCGCTTGTTGTGCCAGAAGTGAATGAGGCAGACTTGCATGAACACAACGGCATTATTGCCAATCCAAACTGCTCTACAATCCAAATGGTTGCGGCACTTGAACCGATCCGCAAAGCATATGGCTTAAACAAGGTCATCGTATCAACTTACCAGGCAGTATCAGGAGCGGGTAATGAAGCTGTAAAAGAGCTTTACAGCCAAACACAGGCGATTTTAAATAAAGAAGAAATAGAGCCTGAGATCATGCCTGTAAAAGGTGACAAAAAACACTATCAAATCGCCTTCAACGCGATTCCGCAAATCGATAAATTCCAAGATAACGGCTATACGTTTGAGGAAATGAAAATGATAAATGAAACGAAAAAAATCATGCATATGCCTGACCTTGAAGTAGCTGCTACATGTGTGAGACTGCCAATCCAAACTGGGCACTCAGAGTCCGTCTACATCGAAATAGACCGTGATGACGCTACCGTTGAAGATATTAAAAATCTATTGAAAGAAGCTCCGGGCGTGACACTACAGGATGATCCAAGCCAGCAGCTTTATCCGATGCCTGCTGATGCTGTCGGCAAAAACGATGTGTTTGTGGGCCGCATCCGCAAAGACTTGGACAGAGCAAACGGTTTTCATTTATGGGTTGTTTCTGATAACCTATTAAAAGGCGCGGCATGGAACTCTGTTCAAATTGCAGAAAGCCTGAAAAAACTAAACCTCGTATAAAAGAGAGAATTTTCTAAAGACGAATAGAAGAGAGTAAGGCGCTATCAGCCTGCTCTCTTCTGTTACGTCCGAATAATTTGGAGTGAAAACAGTGAAGATAATTGTTCAAAAGTTCGGCGGAACATCAGTAAAAGATGATAAAGGCCGCAAACTGGCTTTAGGGCATATTAAAGAAGCAATCAGTGAAGGATATAAGGTTGTCGTTGTCGTTTCAGCGATGGGCCGAAAAGGAGACCCGTATGCAACAGATTCTTTGCTTGGGCTGCTTTACGGCGATCAGTCAGCGATTTCTCCTAGGGAACAGGATTTGCTTTTATCTTGCGGAGAGACTATTTCCTCTGTCGTCTTTACAAGCATGCTGCTTGATAACGGTGTGAAAGCAGCTGCGCTGACAGGGGCTCAGGCTGGCTTTTTAACGAATGATCAGCATACCAATGCGAAAATCATTGAAATGAAACCGGAGCGTTTATTCAGTGTGCTCGCCAATCATGATGCGGTAGTCGTCGCAGGCTTCCAGGGCGCAACTGAAAAGGGTGATACAACTACAATCGGCAGAGGGGGCAGCGATACGTCTGCAGCCGCACTCGGAGCAGCTGTTGATGCGGAATACATTGATATTTTCACCGATGTAGAAGGCGTGATGACTGCTGACCCAAGAGTGGTGGAAAATGCAAAACCGCTTCCTGTTGTGACGTATACGGAAATCTGCAACCTGGCGTATCAGGGGGCCAAGGTCATTCATCCGCGTGCTGTGGAAATCGCAATGCAGGCCAAGGTTCCGATCCGCGTCCGTTCGACTTATTCGAATGATAAAGGTACATTGGTGACATCACATCACTCTTCCAAGGTCGGCAGTGATGTTTTTGAAAGGCTGATTACGGGAATCGCCCATGTCAAAGATGTCACGCAGTTCAAAGTGCCTGCGAAAATCGGCCAGTATAACGTTCAGACTGAAGTGTTCAAGGCTATGGCAAACGCTGGAATCAGTGTCGATTTCTTTAACATTACACCTAGTGAAATCGTCTATACGGTAGCCGGAAATAAAACAGAAACAGCTCAGCGTATTTTAATGGATATGGGCTATGATCCAATGGTGACGAGAAACTGCGCGAAGGTATCGGCGGTCGGCGCGGGCATTATGGGTGTTCCCGGTGTTACGTCCAAAATTGTATCGGCTCTTTCAGAAAAAGAAATTCCGATCCTTCAGTCGGCTGACAGCCATACGACGATATGGGTGCTCGTCCATGAAGCGGATATGGTTCCTGCTGTAAACGCTTTGCATGAAGTGTTTGAACTTTCGAAGTAAATGTGATTGAATCATGATGAGGTGAATAAAATGAATTTCGGAAATGTGTCTACAGCGATGATTACACCCTTTGACAATAAAGGGAACGTAGACTTTCAAAAACTGTCTACACTGATTGATTACTTGTTGAAAAACGGAACGGATTCTTTAGTAGTAGCGGGAACAACTGGAGAATCTCCGACCCTTTCAACTGAAGAAAAAATTGCGCTTTTTGAATATACGGTAAAAGAAGTAAACGGACGGGTGCCCGTTATCGCTGGTACTGGGAGCAACAACACGAAAGATTCCATTAAGCTGACAAAAAAAGCTGAGGAAGCGGGCGTGGACGCTGTTATGCTTGTTACCCCGTATTACAATAAACCTTCTCAAGAAGGAATGTACCAGCATTTTAAAGCAATTGCGGCAGAGACATCTCTTCCGGTTATGCTCTATAATGTTCCTGGCCGTACGGTTGCTTCTCTTGCTCCTGAAACGACGATCCGTTTGGCGGCAGACATTCCGAATGTGGTTGCGATTAAAGAAGCGAGCGGAGACCTCGAAGCGATTACAAAAATTATTGCTGAAACACCTGAAGACTTCTATGTCTATTCAGGGGATGATGCTCTGACGCTTCCAATTCTTTCAGTTGGAGGTAGAGGAGTTGTGTCAGTGGCGAGCCATATTGCAGGCACTGATATGCAGCAAATGATCAAAAATTATACGAATGGGCAAACAGCTAATGCGGCACTGATTCATCAGAAACTGCTGCCGATTATGAAGGAACTGTTTAAAGCGCCTAATCCTGCTCCAGTCAAAACAGCGCTTCAGCTGAGAGGTCTTGATGTCGGTTCTGTGCGTCTGCCTCTAGTCCCATTAACTGAGGATGAACGTCTGAGCTTAAGCAGCACGATCAGCGAACTGTAAGAAAATTTCATACAGTGAAACAAACGCGGTCATTCTCACATTCAGCTGAGTTTGACCGTTTCTTTTACATATTGGTTTTCCCTAAACCTTCTGCTTTATCTTGTTTTCTAAATTTACTTTCAGTTATAATAGGAACAAGTGATGATGGACGGGTATGAGACTAGGAGGATATAGATTTTGAAAAAGAAAAATACAGAAAACGTTAGAATTATCGCCCTTGGCGGTGTCGGAGAGATTGGGAAGAACCTTTATGTCATTGAAATTGACTCAGACATATTTGTCGTTGATGCCGGCCTTATGCATCCAGAAAACGAAATGCTCGGTATTGATGTAGTGATTCCTGACATATCATATTTGATTGAACGGGCTGACCGCGTCAAGGCAATCTTTTTAACGCACGGGCACGATGAAAATATCGGCGGCGTTTTTTACTTATTAAACAAGCTGTCCGTTCCAGTGTACGGAACAAAACTGACGCTTGCACTGTTAAGAGAGAAATTAAAACAATACGGACATAACCGAAAAACTGATTTAAGAGAAATTCACTCCAAATCTGTCATTACATTTGAATCAACAAAGGTATCGTTCTTTAGAACGATTCACAGCATTCCTGATTCTGTAGGTGTGAGCTTTAAAACATCACTTGGATCTATTGTATGCACGGGAGACTTCAAATTTGACCAAACACCTGCACTTAATCAGACGTGCGACATTGGCGAGATCGCCAAGATCGGCAATAGCGGCGTGCTCGCTCTGCTTTCTGACAGTGCAAATGCGGAACGGCCGGGTTACACCCCTTCGGAAGCGGCTGTCAGCGGAGAAATTTCGGATGCGCTGTATAATTCACAGAACCGGGTGATTATTGCTGTTTTCGCATCCAATATTAACCGGATTCAGCAAGTCATTCATGCAGCGGCTCAAAATGGCAGAAAGATTGCCGTAGCCGGAAAAAATCTTCAATCTGTCCTGCAGCTCGCGAGAAAGTTAGGATACATTGAAGCAGATGATGAATTGTTTATTTCTGTACAGGATGTCAAAAAATATCCGAAGCGCGAAGTGGCCATTATTACAGCCGGAAGCCAAGGTGAACCATTAGCTGCTTTGACAAGAATGGCAAACAAAGCTCACAAACAGCTGAACATTGAAGAAGGGGATACGGTGGTCATTGCGTCAACTCCGATTCCCGGGCAGGAACTCATTTACTCTAAAACAGTAGATCTTCTTGCAAGAGCCGGTGCACAAGTCATCTTTGCCCAAAAGCGTGTTCATGTATCAGGACACGGCTCACAAGAAGAGTTAAAGCTGATGATCAACCTGCTTAAACCAAAATATTTGATTCCTGTAAACGGCGAATACAGAATGCAAAAAGCTCATTCAAAAATCGCTGAAGAAACCGGCATGAAGCGCAGTGACATCTTCTTAATTGAAAAAGGCGACGTCGTTGAATTCCGCGGCCAAAACGTAAAAATTGGGGATAAAGTTCCTTACGGCAATATTTTAATTGATGGTTTAGGGGTCGGTGATATCGGCAATATCGTATTGAGAGACCGCCGCTTGCTTTCACAGGACGGAATTTTAATCGTTGTCATTACACTTGATAAACAAAAGAAACATCTTGTGTCAGGACCAGAAATTATCACTCGCGGCTTTGTTTATGTAAGAGAGTCTGAAGGTCTTATCGTACAGGCTACTGAGCTTGTCCGGTCTATCGTGACAGAAGCGACTGAAACATCAAATGTCGAATGGTCAACGCTGAAGCAGGCAATGCGGGATGCTTTGAACCAATTCCTTTATGAAAAAACGAAACGTAAACCGATGATCATCCCAATTATTATGGAAGTATAATGACTGACTAAAGACCGGAGCTGCTCCGGTCTTTATTTTTTGTCCTTCAAGCCGGGATTGAATGAAGTATCTTTGTTCATAATACAAAGAGAAACTCGGAAAGGATGAAAGCGAGATGGATCATCGTATGGAAAACACAGAAGAAGAGCGTCCTGAAAAAAATGATGCGAAGGACAGCATTATGAATAAAATACAGCAGCTTGGTGAAACGACGCTTCCACAGCTGCCCCAAGATACAAATATTCATTGTCTGACCATTATCGGACAAATTGAAGGCCATGTTCAGCTTCCTCCGCAAAACAAAACAACAAAATATGAACATGTCATCCCGCAGATTGTGGCAATTGAACAAAATCCTAAAATTGAAGGCTTGCTGATCATATTAAATACTGTCGGAGGAGATGTTGAAGCTGGTCTTGCCATAGCGGAAATGCTTGCATCTTTATCGAAACCGACCGTTTCTATCGTGCTTGGCGGGGGACATTCCATCGGCGTTCCGATTGCTGTATCCTGTGATTACAGCTATATCGCCGAAACAGCAACGATGACGATTCATCCAGTTAGGCTCACCGGGCTGGTCATCGGGGTGCCGCAAACGTTTGAATACCTGGATAAGATGCAAGAAAGAGTTGTTAAATTTGTGACAAGCCATTCCAATATAACCGAAGAGAAGTTTAAAGAGCTAATGTTTTCAAAAGGAAACTTAACACGCGATATCGGAACAAATGTGGTCGGTAAGGATGCAGTTAAATACGGATTGATCGATCACGCAGGCGGTGTCGGACAGGCAATCAATAAACTGAATGAGCTCATCGATGAAGCAAGGAAAGAAGAAGGACGGATGATTCAATGATTCTTTATACCGTGATGCCGCAGGAAATTGTGTTTGCAGAACAGAACCAAGAGACAAGCGCACATGAGCAAATTGAATATAAAGGTGTACCGCTTCTAGTCGAAATGAAAGGGAATGAAGCAGAAGTCATTCAAATCATGAGCACCAATCCAATGCATTTTCTGCATCCGGACATTTCACCGGGACAAAAGCTGAAATTAAACGTATAAGAATCCAACCCTTTTTTAAGGGCAAAATATGCTATAATAGGGGAATCCTACAGAAAAAACGCAGCCTGTAAACGGCTGCTTTCTTCATTATGTATGAACTTACATTTTTTAACGCAGTAAGGTGATGAGTGTGGCAAAGAAAAAACGAAAATCAAGAAAAAAACAGGCGAAACAGCTCAATATAAAATACGAGCTCAACGGATTGCTGTGTATAGCCATTTCAATTATCGCAATCTTGCAGCTGGGGGTAGTCGGGCAAACGTTTATCTTTTTGTTCCGCTTTTTTGCTGGAGAGTGGTTTATTTTATGCTTGTTAGGTTTATTGGTGTTAGGAATCTCACTGTTTTGGAAGAAAAAAACCCCAAGCCTTTTAACGAGACGAAAGGCCGGGTTGTACTGTATCATCGCAAGCATATTGCTGCTTTCTCATGTGCAGCTATTTAAAAATTTGACGCACAAAGGGTCTATTGAGTCCGCAAGCGTGGTGCGCAATACGTGGGAATTGTTTTTAATGGACATGAATGGCAGCTCTGCTTCACCTGATTTAGGCGGAGGGATGATCGGTGCGCTGCTGTTTGCGGCTTCACACTTTTTGTTTGCGTCGACTGGTTCTCAGATCATGGCGATTGTCATGATTTTGATCGGAATGATTTTAGTAACAGGACGCTCGCTGCAAGAAACGCTAAAAAAGTGGATGAGCCCGATTGGACGTTTTATAAAAGAACAATGGTTAGCATTTATTGATGATATGAAATCCTTCAAATCAAATATGCAGTCATCGAAAAAAACGAAAGCGCCGAGCAAAAAACAAAAACCGGCCCGCAAAAAACAGCAAATGGAACCGGAGCCTCCTGATGAAGAGGGGGATTATGAAACAGTATCGCCTCTTATTCATTCAGAGCCGATTATCTCAAGCTTTTCTGATCGTAATGAAGAGGAAGAGTCTCCAGTTATAGAAAAGCGCGCCGAACCTGTGTCGAAGCCGCTTCAGGACATCCAACCGGAGACAGGTGATCATGAAACTGTTTCTGCTCCTCCTATGACCTTTACAGAGCTTGAAAATAAGGATTACGAGATGCCGTCACTGGATTTGCTGGCAGATCCGAAGCATACCGGCCAGCAGGCTGATAAAAAGAATATTTATGAAAATGCGAGAAAGCTTGAACGGACATTCCAAAGCTTTGGCGTAAAGGCGAAAGTCACACAGGTTCATCTCGGACCGGCCGTAACAAAATATGAAGTATATCCTGATGTCGGAGTGAAGGTTAGCAAAATTGTCAATTTAAGCGATGATTTAGCGCTTGCGCTTGCTGCGAAGGATATCAGGATCGAAGCGCCTATACCAGGCAAATCAGCAATCGGAATTGAAGTTCCAAACGCAGAAGTGGCAATGGTTTCGCTGAAGGAAGTGCTGGAGTCTAAATTGAATGACAGACCGGATGCGAAGCTGTTAATTGGACTCGGCCGCAATATTTCAGGTGAAGCTGTATTGGCTGAGTTAAACAAGATGCCCCACCTTTTGGTCGCAGGCGCAACCGGTAGCGGTAAAAGTGTCTGTGTCAACGGCATTATTACAAGTATTTTAATGCGCGCGAAACCGCATGAAGTGAAAATGATGATGATCGATCCTAAAATGGTAGAGCTCAATGTCTACAATGGGATTCCGCATTTGCTTGCTCCGGTTGTAACCGATCCGAAAAAAGCGTCGCAGGCTTTGAAAAAGGTTGTCAATGAAATGGAGCGGCGGTACGAATTATTTTCTCATACGGGTACAAGAAATATTGAAGGATACAATGATTATATAAAACGCGCCAACAATGAAGAAGGAGCGAAACAGCCAGAGCTGCCCTATATTGTTGTCATTGTGGACGAGCTTGCCGATCTCATGATGGTCGCTTCATCCGATGTGGAAGATTCGATTACGAGATTGTCCCAAATGGCGCGGGCTGCCGGCATCCATCTTATTATTGCGACACAGCGGCCATCGGTGGATGTTATCACAGGGGTGATCAAAGCGAACATTCCGTCACGAATCGCGTTCAGCGTATCTTCACAGACGGATTCAAGGACCATTCTTGACATGGGTGGCGCTGAGAAGCTTCTTGGCCGCGGCGATATGCTGTTTTTACCTGTAGGGGCTAACAAACCTGTCCGTGTGCAGGGAGCATTTTTGTCGGATGACGAAGTGGAGAAGGTCGTCGACCATGTGATTACACAGCAGAAAGCGCAATATCAAGAAGAAATGATTCCTGAGGAGACGACGGAAACTCATTCCGAGGTTACTGATGAACTTTATGATGAAGCTGTTGAATTAATCGTCGGCATGCAGACGGCATCTGTTTCAATGCTGCAAAGAAGATTCAGAATTGGCTATACGAGAGCGGCGCGCCTGATTGACGCAATGGAGGAACGCGGTGTTGTCGGACCGTATGAAGGCAGCAAACCTAGGGAAGTATTATTATCAAAAGAGAAATATGATGAGCTCTCTTCTTAATGAAGGGAGTTCCGCTTTCTATAGTTGTCAATAATGATATTATGTAAACTGATCACCTTTCTATTTATTTTTTCGACAAAACATGATATAGTTGTCCCAATTGTTCAATAATTTTTATCGAAAGTGGTTTACGGAGGGGAAACATGTCTACAAAAGCTGATAATCGGCACTTGTATTTGAAAGTAATTGAACGAATTAAAGAGGATATAAAAAATGGGATCTACACTGAGAAGGAAAAGCTGCCTTCTGAATTTGAGCTTTCCAAAAAGCTTGGTGTCAGCAGAGCGACGCTAAGAGAAGCCTTGCGGATACTGGAAGAAGAGCATGTGATTATCAGAAGGCATGGTGTAGGCACTTTTGTCCATTCTAAGCCGTTATTTCTTTCGGGTATTGAACAGCTGAACAGTGTAACCAAGATGATAGAACAGGCGAATATGACCCCTGGCACGATTTTTCTATCATCACAAGTGCTTATGCCGTCTGAAGATGATACGAAGAGATTTCACTTGGCAGAAGGGCAAGAACTTTTTTACCTTGAACGAGTCAGGACAGCTGACGGACAGCCGATTGTGTATTGTATAGACAAAATTCCGATGAATATTTTGCCGAATTCTTTTTCTCATCAGCAAGAATCTATGTTTGACCTGCTTGAGAAAAATTCAGGCTCCGTAATCAGCTATGCAGTAACTGATATAGAACCGATCGGCTATCACGATACCATTTCTCCAGTGCTTGAATGCGATCCGGAAACAGCTCTTTTGCTGTTAAAACAAACCCATTACGATCAGCACGATAAACCGGTGCTTTATTCTTTAAATTATTTTAGAGCGGATAAATTCAGATTTCATGTTTTGCGTAAACGATTCTAAAAACGGACGCCTGTATGTGTCTGTTTTTTTATTTGCACTGATTCATGTTTCTTTGTACATACTTTCATTCCGGTTAACGCAATATATAAGGGATGACAAGAAAGTGAATGGGTGAAAATGTTGAGAGAGAAAAATGGAATGAAAAATATTATTGCATTGTCTTCTGTCCCGCTTGTGATGACACTCGGGAACTCCATGCTGATTCCTGTTCTTCCGATGATGGAGAAAAAGCTGTCTGTGACTTCATTTCAAGTATCTTTAATCATTACTGTATATTCAGTAGTAGCAATTATTTGCATTCCGATTGCCGGATATTTGTCGGATCGTTTCGGGAGAAAAAAAATATTGCTTCCATGCCTCCTCATTGCAGGATTGGGGGGAGCCGTAGCTGCTTTTGCCTCGACCTATATGAAAAATCCTTATGCTATGATCTTGGCGGGGCGGGTTCTTCAAGGCATTGGTTCTGCAGGTGCCGCTCCGATTGTCATGCCGTTTATCGGCGACCTGTTTAAAGGAGACGATGAAAAGGTCAGCGCGGGTCTTGGCGATATTGAAACCGCCAACACGTCAGGGAAGGTACTGAGTCCCATACTTGGAGCCTTACTGGCTTCTTGGTATTGGTTTGTACCGTTTTGGTTTATTCCGTTTTTCTGTTTGATCAGCTTTTTGCTCGTATTGTTTTTGGTGGCCAAGCCTGAAGAAGATGAAGATGCGCCTGCTGTTTCTGAGTTTATTAAGAGTGTGAAGAAAATTTTTAAACAGGATGGTCGCTGGCTTTATACGGTCTTCATTATCGGGTGTGTCATTATGTTTTTGTTATTTGGCGTATTATTTTATTTATCAGATACGCTGGAGAACAAGTATGCTATTGACGGAGTAGCTAAAGGCGGATTACTGGCAATCCCACTTTTGTTTTTGTCAACCAGTTCTTTTATAGCTGGCAAAAAGATCGGTAAAGATAAAGGCCGAATGAAATTTTGCGTTGTTACAGGAATGATTCTGTTAACCCTTTCGTTTATTGCCTTGTGGTGGAACCACAGTTTTTATTTTTTATTTGTCTTTTTAAGCTTTGGCGGGATTGGGATTGGAATGGCTCTTCCTGCTTTAGATGCATTGATAACCGAAGGGATTGAAAGTGAACAATGCGGAACCATTTCCTCCTTTTACAATAGCATGCGCTTTATAGGAGTAGCTCTCGGTCCACCTGTTTTTGCTGCATTAATGTCTAATGCAAACTGGATTATTTTCATACTCTCGGCGTTTTGCAGCATCGTTTCTTTATTTTTAGTGCTCTTTACTGTAGATGCTAAAAAAAGTGAAGAAGAAAAAAACTTAGGGACGGTCTAGCCAGCCGTCTTTTTTTGCGCTTTCTTGCACAGTTTACAACTGTACCTATACAGCATGCGGAGGTTATTGTTTCCTTATAAATCCTACAGTTGCTATAATTACATGAAAGAGTGTTTCTGCGGATGCTGAAAATTGGTCATAATACATACTAATTAAGAAATGAACGAAGGAGGTTCCATATGTCATATGTTAATGAACTCAAATCAAAGCATGGCGGTTTAACCGCACACATTGTAAAAACAGAAAAATTCAAAACCGTCTCGCTTATTTTTAAGATGCTTGCGCCGCTGACAAAGGATCAAGTCACCAAAAGAGCGCTTCTCCCGCATGTGCTTCTTCGCGGAACGAAAAGCCATCCGAAAACCGCAGAATTGCGTTCATACTTGGATGAGCTGTACGGCACGTCAGTATCGGCTGATCTTACGAAAAAAGGAGAGCGGCACGTCATTACGTTCAGGCTTGAAATCCCGAATGAAAAATATTTAAAAGACCAAACGCCGCTACTTGAGAAAGGGCTCCAGCTTCTCGCAGAAATCGTCTTTTCACCTGCTTTGGAGGGAGACGCTTTTCAGTCACAATATGTGGCTCAAGAAAAACGGACGCTTAAGCAAAGAATCCAAGCCGTCTATGATGATAAAATGCGTTATTCGAATTTAAGGCTGATACAGGAAATGTGCAAAAATGAGCCTTACGCGCTTCATGTCAATGGTGAAATCGACGATGTCGATGACATTACGGCAGAGCAATTATACGAAACATACCAAAGCGCTATCCAAAAAGACCAGCTTGATCTATATGTTGTTGGCGACGTGGACAGTAACCAGGTACAATCGGCAATTGATAAGTATTTCAAAACAGAAGAGCGCACTCTTGGCATGATTGAAAACAATCACGCTGATGAAAAAATTCAGCCAAAAGAAGTAATTGATGAAGAGGATGTCAAGCAAGGAAAACTGAATATCGGCTACCGCACCAGCATCACTTATACAGATCAGGATTATCCTGCTTTACAAGTGTTTAACGGATTGTTCGGCGGATTCTCTCATTCTAAACTTTTCATTAATGTTCGGGAAAAAGCCAGTCTTGCTTACTACGCGGCTTCGCGTATAGAAAGTTTTAAAGGCTTGTTAATGGTGATGTCAGGCATTGAAGTGAAAAATTTTGAACAGGCGGTTTCGATTATTGCTGAGCAATTCCAGGCAATGAAAAATGGCGATTTCAGTGAGCAGGATATAGCACAGACAAAGGCCGTTATTCGAAATCAAGTGCTGGAAACGATTGATACAGCATACGGTTTATCTGAGTTTTTATATCAGCAGGCCGCTGCTCAAGTCGAGATTCCTATCGAAGACTTTCTTGCCAATATTGAGAATGTCACAAAAGAGGATATCATTAAAGCCGGCGAAAAGATTCAGCTTGATACGACTTATTTCTTAAAAGGGACGGAGGGTGCATCTTGATCAAACCAATCGAATATGAACAGCTTCAGGAGACGCTGTATCATGAAAAAATGTCCAACGGCCTTGATGTTTACGTTTTGCCGAAAAAAGGCTTCAACAAGACATATGCGGTCTTTACAACAAAGTACGGCTCGATAGATAACCGGTTTGTCCCTTTAGGTAAAAACGAGATGGTTCAAGTGCCGGACGGGATTGCTCACTTTCTTGAGCACAAGCTGTTTGAGAAAGCGGACGGAGACGTTTTTCAAGATTTCAGTAAACAGGGGGCTTCTGCCAATGCGTTTACGTCATTTACAAGAACGGCTTACCTTTTCTCAAGCACATCAAATGTTGAACGCAATTTAGAGACGCTTATCGATTTTGTACAGGACCCATATTTTACTGAAAAAACGGTTGAAAAGGAAAAAGGGATTATCGGGCAGGAGATTAATATGTACGACGATAACCCTGATTGGAGGCTTTACTTCGGGGTCATTGAAAACATGTACAAAGAGCATCCTGTCAGAATTGACATAGCGGGAACAGTGGAAAGCATTTCACATATTACAAAAGACCTTCTTTATGAATGCTATGAAACGTTTTATCACCCGAGTAACATGCTCCTTTTCATTGTCGGCCCTGTAGATCCTGAAGCGATTATTTCTCAGGTAAGAGAAAACCAGGGGAAAAAGCCGTATACTGATCAGCCGGAGATCAAACGGGAAGAAGTGAAAGAGCAAGAAGCGGTTTTCAGAAAAGAAAAAGAGATCAAAATGAACGTGCAGGGACCGAAATGCCTTGTCGGGCTGAAATCAAAAAATCCGTTTAAATTAGGCAAAGAGCTCTTAAAGCATGAACTTTCAATGAACTTATTGCTTGAAGCTCTTTTTGGCAAAAGCTCTGCCCAATATGAATCACTTTATGAAAAAGGATATATTGACGAAACGTTCAGCTTTGATTTTACTGCTGAATATGGGTTCGGTTTTGCGGCGATCGGCGGAGATACGCCTGAGCCTGATCAATTGGCTGAAGACATTTCAAGCATGCTTTTGCGCGCCGGTGAACTGATTACTGCTGAAAAGATTGAACTTGCCAGAAAGAAAAAGATCGGTACATTCTTAAAAGCGCTGAATTCCCCTGAATACATCGCCAATCAATTTACCCGTTATGCGTTCTTGGATATGAGCCTGTTTGACGTTGTAACGGTACTCGAGCAGATTACCCTCGAGGATGTCCAGAACGTAATACAAGAGGAAATTGCTGCAGACAGACTGACTGTCTGCAAGGTTGTTCCTAAATCATAAACAAAACATCCCTCCAGTGTGAGGGGTGTTTTTCTGCGGAAAGAAGGAAAGAGGATGAACAAAACAGCACTAATCACCGGAGCAAGCGGCGGCATTGGCAAAAGCATCAGCGAAACCCTTGCGGCTAAGGGATACAATCTGCTGCTGCATTACAATACAAATCAAAATGCGGCAGCGGAGCTTGCTGAAAAACTAAGTCAGATGTTTGGCGTAAATACGGAGATATTACAAGCTGATCTGTCCGCGCAAGATGGAGCAGATAAGCTGACAAGTTCAATTGTTCAGCCGGTTGATGCGATTGTTTTAAACAGCGGACGAAGCCATTTTGGGCTGATTACGGATGTAGATAACGCAACAGTCCAGGAAATGGTTCAGCTTCATGTGGCGAGTCCGTATATGCTGACGAGAAACCTTCTGCCAGGCATGATTCGGAATAAATCGGGAGCGATTGTGGCTGTCAGCTCGATTTGGGGAGAGACTGGAGCATCCTGTGAAGTGCTGTACAGCATGGCAAAAGGAGCTCAGCATTCGTTTGTAAAAGGATTGGCTAAGGAGCTGGCGCCAAGCGGAATCAGGGTAAACGCAGTAGCGCCAGGTGCAGTTGATACAAATATGATGAATCAATTTACCCCGGCTGAAAAAGAAGAGATCGCTGATGAGATTCCGATCGGCCGGCTGGCCCGGCCGCAAGAAATTGCGGATGCAACAGCTTTTCTCCTGTCTGAAAAAGCGTCATATATCACCGGCCAAATTCTGTCGGTCAATGGCGGCTGGCACTGCTGATCCGAAAATATTCGGTGTATAGTTTCTTTTGCGAAGGACACAATAATCTTGTAACTTCACATGAAATGGAGGAAACAAGCATGTCAGTATTAGAAAACTGGGATAGCTGGAAAAACTTCCTTGGCGACCGTCTGAACTATGCGCAAGATAAAGGTATGAGCCAGGATACGATTACAGATCTTGCGACAGAAATCGGCAGCTACTTGGCTAATGAAGTGGAATCTAAGAACGAGCAGGAAAAAGTGCTGGCAGATCTTTGGAGTGTAGCATCAAAAGATGAACAGCACGCCATTGCCAATATGATGGTTAAGCTTGTTGAAAATAACAGCACTCACTAGGAAGAGAGGGGATTTTTCCTCTCTTTTTTATGTTTTCCTCATCACAGCAACATTCTTCTTTCTAATTAGAGAAAAATGCTTTATGATAAAGGAAGGTAAAATTTTGCCACAATGAAGGGGGTATATCATTTGGCAAAGCTCGAATGGTATTTTGAATATGAAATTCAAGTGAACCGCCCCGGACTGCTCGGGGATATTTCATCTCTTCTTGGGATGCTTTCTATCAACATCGTAACGATAAACGGCGTCGATCTTTCCAGAAGGGGAATGCTCCTCAGGTGCCGCCATATAGATCAAATTAAACGATTAGAATCAATCTTAAAAACGATGGAAACAATTAAAGTAACGAAGCTTAGAGAACCGAGGCTTCGCGACCGTCTTGCCGTACGCCACGGCCGTTATATTCAACGGGATGCCGATGACAAGAAAACGTTCCGCTTTGAACGGGACGAGCTTGGCTTATTAGTCGATTTTATGGCCGAATTGTTCAAAAAAGAAGGCCATAAATTAATCGGAATCAGAGGTATGCCGCGTGTCGGGAAAACGGAATCGATTGTAGCCTCTAGTGTGTGTGCGAGCAAAAGGTGGCTGTTTGTGTCATCAACCTTGCTGAAGCAGACGATAAGAAGCCAGCTGATTGCCGATGAATACAGCACTGAAAATGTCTTTATCGTTGACGGAATTGTGTCAACACGAAGAGGATCGGAACGCCATCTCCAGCTGGTCCGAGAAATCATGCGGCTGCCTGCAACAAAAGTGGTGGAGCATCCGGACATATTCGTTCAAAATACAGAGTATACACTAGATGACTTTGATTATATTATTGAACTGAGAAATGACCCTGATGAGGTTATTACATATGAACATGCCGAGGAACCCCAAATGTTTGATCAATCCGGGTTTTCAAGCTTTGATTTTTAAAATTGGAAGGTGTTTGTTGTGACTGAACTAGGAATCCGGCTCAAAGAAGCCAGAGAGGAAAAAGCAATGTCATTGGATGATCTCCAAGCGGCAACAAAGATTCAAAAAAGGTATTTAACCGCCTTGGAGGAAGGAAACTATGACATTATTCCGGGGAAGTTTTATGTTCGGGCATTCATCAAGCAATATGCAGAAGCCGTTGGGCTTGATGCGGATCAGCTGTTTGAGGAGCATAAAAAAGATATCCCTAATACGTATCATGATGATGTGTCTGAAAAGATCTCCGGCATGAATCTTCAAAAGGAAATGCCAAAGCCAGCATCTAAGGCGCTGGAGCTGCTGCCAACGATACTTGTTATTCTCGGCGTGATTGTCGTGATTGCCATTGTGTACGCGATCATTCAGTTTGCCAATCACAAAAACAGTGATGATCACAATGTGGCATCAGAAAAAGCAATTACGCAAAGTGAGAGCAAGTACGAAATCCCTAAAGATTCAACGCTGAAAGAGAATCAAAATAACAGCTCTGAAAAAGAGACAGACACTAAAAAAGAAACGAAAGAAAACGAAGATAAGAAAAAAGAAAATGACAGTGGGAAGCTGGAGATTAAAGCTGCTGGCACTGAAGGATCGTTAACGACTTATGAAGTGTCCGGCGCTGATAAAATCGAGCTGGAACTGAAGGCATCAGACAGCTCCTGGATTCGAGTGCGCGATGAAAACAGCAGCTCTTTAAAAGAAGGAACGCTGAAAAAAGACGAAACCTATAAAAAAGACATAACTGATCAGAAACAAGTTGATATCCGCACCGGATATGCACCTAATCTGAAAATAAAAATCAACGGTAAGGTTCTTTCATATGAACTTGATCCGAAAAAAGTGATGGCACAAACCATAAAGATTGTAAATAAAAAGGAAGAAAAGTCATCTTAATTATCAGATGACTTTTCTTCACGTCCGAGTATGAAATTGGAGGGGCTTTATGTTTAACTTACCAAATAAAATCACACTAGCTAGAATCGCATTAATCCCAATCTTCATGATTATCATGCTGGCGCCGTTTGACTGGGGCAGGCTCGAAGTTGGAGACGAATCAATCCCGGTCGCACATTTGGCGGGGGCCATTCTATTTATTATTGCATCTACAACAGACTGGGTGGACGGATATTATGCCCGAAAATTGAATCTCGTAACAAACTTCGGGAAATTTCTTGATCCGCTTGCGGACAAACTGCTCGTATCCGCAGCGTTAATTATCCTTGTTCAATTTGATCTCGCTCCAGCTTGGATGGTCATTGTGATTATCAGCAGGGAGTTTGCCGTGACAGGTTTAAGGCTTGTCTTAGCCGGAACAGGAGAAGTCGTAGCTGCTAACATGCTTGGTAAAATCAAAACCTGGGCACAGATTATTGCGGTATCCGCATTGCTTCTTCATAATCTTCCATTTGAACTTGTGTCATTCCCGTTTGCAGACTTGGCGCTGTGGGTAGCCGTCTTCTTTACTGTCGTCTCAGGTTGGGAATATTTCTCTAAAAACTGGGAAGCGTTAAAAACATCTAACTAAGAAAGAAGGACTTCGTCATGGAATTTCCAAAAAAAGCAGAAATAATTGCAGTCGGTTCAGAGCTGCTGCTTGGCCAAATCGCCAATACAAATGCTCAATTTATCAGCAAACAGCTCGCTGAAATCGGGGTCAACGTATTTTATCATACAGCGGTCGGAGATAACCCGGAGCGGCTGAAGCAGGTCATCCGCATTGCTGAAGAACGCTCTGACTTCATTATTTTTTCAGGAGGGCTTGGACCCACAAAAGATGATCTGACGAAAGAAACGATTGCAAATACGCTGGGACGTCCGCTCGTGTTAAATGATGAGGCATTCCAATCCATTGAGGACTATTTCAAACGAACAAAACGCACGATGTCACCTAATAACCGAAAACAGGCGCTTGTGATCGAAGGCTCTGACGTGCTGGCGAATCACTTTGGAATGGCCCCGGGAATGCTCACAGAGCATGAATCGCGCTATTATATGCTTCTTCCTGGACCGCCGAGCGAATTGCGTCCAATGTTTGAAAACGAGGCAAAGCCTCTTCTGCTGAAAAAGATGGGTTCAAATGAAAAAATTGTGTCAACTGTTCTTCGCTTTTTCGGTATCGGTGAATCTCAGCTTGAAGCCGATTTGGAAGATATTATTGATGCACAAACCAATCCGACAATTGCGCCTTTGGCGGCTGATGGAGAGGTGACGCTGCGTCTGACAGCCAAACACGCCGATGAAAAGGAAACAGAGCGTCTGTTAAAAGAAACAGAGGCCGTTATCTTAGAGCGTGTCGGTGAATTTTTCTATGGTTACGATGATACTTCTCTTGTAAAAGAGCTATCTATAGCGTGCAAGGAAAAAGGCATTACAATTTCTGCGGCAGAAAGCTTTACCGGAGGGCTGTTTTCTGAATGGCTGACGGATCATAGCGGTGCCTCAACATTATTTGCCGGGGGCGTTGTTTGCTATACAAACGACGTGAAGCAGAATGTGCTTGGTGTCAAGAAGGAAACATTAGATCGTTTTGGGGCGGTCAGCAAGGAATGCGCATCCGAACTGGCTAAGGGTGTTCAAAAACTCACTGGCAGCGATATCGGCATTAGCTTTACTGGTGTAGCAGGACCTGATGCTCAAGAAGGGCATGAGCCTGGGCATGTGTTTATCGGCATTTCCGCAAACGGTAAAGAAGAGGTTCACGAGTTTCACTTTGCGGGCTCCAGAACGGGGATCAGAAAACGCGGCGCTAAATACGGCTGCCATTTAATCTTAAAGCTTTTAGAGCAAAAATAATATTTTCAGCACATTATCCTCCTAAGAAAACATGATTTCTCTGATACATTATGATATTTTGATAGGAATCACGCTAAGAAAAAATCCGAATATGCGTTCGCTTTTTTCTTGGCAAATCCCTTCAAACAGGGTATAGTATATGTAGTGGTAACATAAAGGAGGAAAAAATAGAATGAGTGATCGTCAGGCAGCCTTAGATATGGCTCTTAAACAAATAGAAAAACAGTTCGGCAAAGGTTCCATTATGAAACTGGGAGAAAAGACAGATACAAGAATTTCTACTGTCCCAAGCGGCTCCCTAGCTCTTGATACAGCACTGGGAATTGGCGGATATCCTCGCGGACGGATTATTGAAGTATACGGTCCTGAAAGCTCAGGTAAAACAACTGTGGCGCTTCATGCGATTGCTGAAGTTCAGCAGCAGGGCGGACAAGCCGCGTTTATCGATGCGGAGCATGCGTTAGATCCGGTATACGCGCAAAAGCTCGGTGTTAACATCGAAGAGCTTTTACTGTCTCAGCCTGACACAGGCGAGCAGGCGCTTGAAATTGCGGAAGCATTGGTTCGAAGCGGGGCAGTTGACATTGTCGTTGTCGACTCTGTAGCCGCTCTCGTTCCGAAAGCGGAAATTGAAGGTGACATGGGAGATTCTCATGTCGGTTTACAAGCACGCTTAATGTCTCAAGCGCTTCGTAAGCTTTCAGGAGCCATTAACAAATCGAAGACAATCGCGATTTTCATTAACCAAATTCGTGAAAAAGTCGGCGTTATGTTCGGGAACCCGGAAACAACTCCTGGCGGCCGTGCGTTGAAATTCTACTCTTCCGTGCGTCTTGAAGTGCGCCGTGCTGAACAGCTGAAACAAGGCAACGACGTAATGGGGAACAAAACGAAAATCAAAGTCGTGAAAAACAAGGTGGCTCCGCCGTTCCGTACAGCCGAGGTTGACATTATGTACGGAGAAGGCATTTCAAAAGAAGGCGAAATCATTGATCTAGGAACTGAACTTGATATCGTGCAAAAAAGCGGTTCATGGTACTCTTATGAAGAAGAGCGTCTTGGCCAAGGCCGTGAAAATGCAAAACAATTCCTGAAAGAAAATAAAGATATCATGCTGATGATCCAGGAGCAAATTCGCGAACATTACGGCTTGGATAATAACGGAGTAGTGCAGCAGCAAGCTGAAGAGACACAAGAAGAACTCGAATTTGAAGAATAAAAATAAAATAAGTTTCAAATGATACAAAAGGCTGAGTGAAAAACTCAGCTTTTTTGTATTTTGCAAAAAAATGATAAAAATATTGCTTTTTTTGACAACTTTTTTAGAGCTTTATTCGTCTAACAAAACGTGTGCAAAATGGAATTTATTTTGGGAGGAAAAAATGAATGACAAGCCCAACCCGCAGAAGAACTGCGAAACGCAGACGGAGAAAACTAAATAAAAGAGGAAAACTGTTGCTTGGTCTTTTAGCAGTGATGGTTTGCATTACGATTTGGAATGCTCTTCATCGAAATAGTGAAGAAAACGAGCCATCTCAAGAAACTGCAGCGGTTTCAAATACCGATCAGAAAAAAGAGGTCAAAAAGAAAACTGCCAAAAAATCAGAGGAACAAATCAAAACAGTGGATCGAAATCAAAAAATCAGCAATTATTTAGAAGAGATCGGTTTCAGCGGAACAGCCATGATTGTCAGAAATGGAGAAATCGTAACAAATAAAGGTTTTGGCTATGCTGACCGTAAACACTATATTCAAAATAATCCATTGACATCTTTTTATGTCGGTTCATCACAAAAAGCGCTGATTGCAACTGCTATTTTGCAGCTTGAGGAAAAGGGGAAACTTCAGACAAGTGATCCGGTAAGTACGTATTTACCTCATTTTCCTAACGGACAAACGATTACTTTGAAGAATCTGCTTACACATACATCGGGGATAAACGGACATATTGAAGGAAACGGCGCCATTACGCCGGACGATTTAATAAAAGACATAGAACTGCAGGGAATCAAACGTCAGCCGGGCGTATGGGACTACAAGGATTCCAACTATTCTGTTCTTGCTTATATTATTGCTGAAGTAAGCGGTGAGCCCTATGAACAGTACATAAAGAATCATATTTTTAAACCTGCGGGAATGACGCATGCAGGCTTTTACAAAACATATGAAAAAGAACCTTATCCTGCCGTCGGGTATAAGATGGAGGGCAGCAAAACAGTTACACCGTATATACCTGATTTATCCCAGCTGTATGGAGCGGGTGATATTTATATGAGCGCTATAGATATGTACAAATTTGACCAAGCGCTGATAGACGGAAAACTGTATTCGCAAAAAAGCTATGAAAAGATGTTTACGCCAGGGAGCAGCTCCACATACGGCATGGGATTTTATGTTGCTCCCGGAAGCTATTCAAACCATGGTGTTATGCCGGGCTTCAATATCTTGAACAGCTTTAGCAAATCTGGGCAAACCATTGTTATTTTGTTCTCAAACATTCAAAATAATGCTAAATTGGGCCAAGTGAACAATAAAATATACCAGCTTCTAAATCAAGAATGATTGGCGATCTTCTTTTGGATGAATTGCATTCGGCACGTGAAAAGAAGACTGGCCTGCAAACGTTAAGATGGCAAGCTTGACAAGTATTTCCGACACATTTACAATGAAGTTGTAACATTTGTTTTTTTAACATGATTGTTAAACCATTTAAACTTGACAAGGGCGATGAACACACTCATTCCCTGTGAAGGTTCTGTATGTTGAGAAAACTAGACAATGTACATGCCGACACTTTTTAAGCAACAACCAAGTTCATAGCAAGAGGAGGTGAAAGTATGACCCCAATTATGATGGTTCTCATCTCCATTTTGCTGATTCTACTCGGTTTAGTTGTTGGCTACTTTGTTCGTAAAACCATTGCCGAAGCGAAAATTGCGGGCGCACGCGGTGCAGCCGAGCAAATTCTTGAAGATGCGAAGCGTGATGCTGAAGCACTGAAAAAAGAAGCTCTGCTTGAAGCAAAGGATGAAATCCACAAACTTCGAATAGATGCTGAACAGGAAGTTCGTGAAAGACGAAATGAGCTTCAAAAACAAGAAAACCGTTTACTCCAAAAGGAGGAAAACCTTGATCGCAAACATGAGGGAATTGATAAACGGGAAGCGATGTTGGAGAAGAAAGATCATTCTCTGAATGAACGACAACAACATATTGAAGAGATGGAAAGCAAAGTGGATGAGATGATTCGTATGCAGCAGTCTGAGTTGGAACGAATTTCGAGTCTAACTCGTGACGAAGCGAAACAAATCATTCTTGAGCGGGTTGAAAACGAGCTTTCACATGACATCGCCATCATGACAAAAGAAACTGAAAACCGTGCGAAAGAAGAGGCGGATAAGAAAGCGAAAAACATTCTTTCACTCGCCTTACAGCGCTGCGCAGCGGACCACGTTGCCGAAACAACGGTATCAGTTGTCAATCTTCCAAATGATGAGATGAAAGGACGTATCATCGGACGGGAAGGGCGTAACATTCGTACGCTTGAAACGCTGACAGGAATTGACCTGATTATTGATGATACGCCTGAAGCTGTCATTCTTTCCGGATTTGATCCGATCAGACGTGAGACAGCCAGAATTGCTCTTGATAAACTCGTTCAGGATGGCCGTATTCATCCGGCACGGATTGAAGAAATGGTTGAAAAATCTCGCCGCGAGGTCGATGACTATATTCGTGAGATGGGTGAGCAAACGACATTTGAGGTTGGCGTTCATGGCCTCCACCCAGATCTCATCAAGATCCTCGGCCGCTTAAAGTTCCGTACAAGCTACGGTCAAAATGTGCTTAAGCATTCCATGGAAGTCGCATTCTTGGCCGGTCTAATGGCATCGGAGCTTGGTGAAGACGCAAAGCTTGCTAAACGTGCGGGTCTTCTTCACGACATCGGGAAAGCAATTGACCATGAAGTAGAAGGAAGCCACGTTGAGATCGGGGTAGAGCTTGCGACCAAATATAAAGAGCACCCAGTCGTGATTAACAGTATTGCATCACACCACGGGGACGAGGAGCCGACTTCCATTATTGCTGTACTGGTAGCTGCAGCAGATGCGCTTTCCGCTGCAAGACCTGGCGCAAGAAGTGAGACGCTCGAGAATTATATTCGAAGACTTGAAAAACTCGAAGAAATTTCTGAGTCCTACGAAGGTGTTGAAAAATCATTTGCCATTCAGGCTGGACGCGAAGTGCGAATTATGGTGAAGCCGGATTCAATTAATGATCTTGAGGCTCATCGACTGGCGCGAGATATCCGCAAGCGAATTGAGGACGAGCTCGATTATCCAGGTCATATTAAGGTGACAGTAATCAGAGAGACTCGAGCCGTAGAGTATGCAAAATAAAGTGATGCGCTAAGCATCACTTTATTTTTTTGACGGCAAGGAATTTTCAAGAAGAAAGGATTTACAAAATGAGAATTTTATTTATCGGAGATGTTGTCGGTTCACCGGGCCGTGACATGGTCAAAGAATATGTACCAAAGCTAAAAACAAAATATAAGCCTCACTTTACCATTATTAATGGTGAAAACGCCGCACATGGAAAAGGCCTGACGGAAAAAATTTATCACAGCTTAATCCAGTCCGGCGCAGATGCAATCACAATGGGGAACCACACATGGGACAAAAAAGAAATATTTGATTTTATAGATGACGTTCCGAACTTGGTTCGCCCGGCAAACTTTCCTGAAGGAACACCGGGGAAAGGGATCACATATGTGAAAGCAAACGGCAAAGAACTAGCAGTCATTAATTTGCAGGGACGTACGTTTTTGCCGCCGCTTGATGACCCGTTTTTAAAAGCGGATGAATTGATCGAAGAAGCTGCGAAAAGAACACCGTACATTTTTATTGACTTTCATGCCGAAGCGACAAGTGAAAAGCTCGCACTTGGCTGGTACACGGATGGACGGGCATCGGCTGTAGTAGGAACTCATACACACGTGCAAACAGCGGATAACCGCATTTTGCCGAAGGGAACGGCATATATTACTGATGTGGGAATGACTGGCCCGTATGACGGTATACTGGGGATGGACAGAGAGACGATTATTAAGCGATTCAAAACGAACCTTCCAGTCCGGTTTACTGTCGCTGAAGGAAAAACAACGCTCAGCGGAGTTGTCATTGACATTGACGATCAAACGAAAAAAGCCGTGAAAATTGAGCGTATTTTAATCAACGATGATCACATGTTCTTTGAATAGTTGAACATATGGTTATTTTATAAAAATATTAAAAAGAAAAGCAGGAATATAGCAACTCCTTAGTGAATATAGTAAAAATGGAAGGTAGCCCGCTATTTTTGAAAAGCATTGTGGGGATGGCTTTTTGGATAGCAACATCTAATAATGATTGTTCTAATGAACACTCACTTATCCATTGTAAAACTAAGGGGGAGCAGAAATGGAAATCTTAAAAGTTTCAGCAAAATCGAGTCCAAATTCAGTGGCAGGTGCGCTTGCAGGCGTGTTGAGAGAGCGAGGAGCCGCCGAGATTCAAGCGATCGGAGCGGGTGCATTAAACCAGGCTGTAAAAGCTGTGGCGATTGCCAGGGGATTTGTGGCGCCAAGCGGCGTTGATTTGATTTGTATTCCGGCTTTTACAGATATTCAAATCGATGGGGAAGAAAGAACAGCGATTAAATTAATCGTGGAGCCTCGCTAAAAACAAATAAAGCATTCTCAACCTGTTTGCGTAATGCAAACAGGTTGTTTTTCATTTATTGTGATATTTTCTCCCGATAGTATTTTTAGCACATAAATGAGCGAATATACAAAATCAGAAATGAGCTAAAACGTTTTAAAAAAAATTTCCGCCCATTTTTCAAGACAGATACTTTTGTCCTTCTGGAAAAGACAGTGCTGTTTACGCTTATTCCATATCATGGTACAATCCGAATATAACAAGAATTTTTCAAGGAGGATTGTACATGCAGAGTGGAAAGATGAAAGCTCTAATGAAAAAGGACGGGGCGTTCGGTGCTGTGCTGACTGAAGTTCCCATTCCTGAGATTGATAAACATGAAGTCCTCATAAAAGTGAAAGCCGCTTCCATATGCGGCACGGATGTCCACATTTATAATTGGGATCAATGGGCACGTCAGAGAATCAAAACACCCTATGTTTTCGGCCATGAGTTCAGCGGCATCGTAGAGGACGTGGGAGAGAATGTCAGCAGTGTAAAAGTGGGAGAGTATGTGTCTGCGGAAACACACATTGTTTGTGGTGAATGTGTCCCTTGCCTAACAGGAAAATCTCATGTGTGTACCAATACTGCTATAATCGGAGTGGACACGGCAGGCTGTTTTGCGGAGTATGTAAAAGTTCCAGCTGATAACATTTGGAGAAATCCCGCTGATATGGACCCGTCAATTGCTTCCATTCAAGAGCCTTTAGGAAATGCAGTTCATACCGTACTTGAGAGCCAGCCTGCAGGAGGAACGACTGCAGTCATTGGATGCGGGCCGATTGGTCTTATGGCTGTTGCGGTTGCAAAAGCAGCAGGAGCTTCTCAGGTGATAGCGATTGATAAGAATGAATACAGGCTGAGGCTTGCAAAACAAATGGGAGCGACTTGTACTGTTTCTATTGAAAAAGAAGACCCGCTCAAAATTGTAAGCGCTTTAACGAGTGGGGAAGGAGCAGATCTTGTTTGTGAGATGTCGGGCCATCCCTCAGCGATTGCCCAAGGTCTTGCGATGGCTGCGAATGGCGGAAGATTTCATATTCTCAGCTTGCCGGAACATCCGGTGACAATTGATTTGACGAATAAAGTGGTATTTAAAGGGCTTACCATCCAAGGAATCACAGGAAGAAAAATGTTTTCAACATGGCGCCAAGTGTCTCAGTTGATCAGTTCAAACGTGATCGATCTTGCACCTGTTATTACCCATCAGTTTCCGTTAGAGGAGTTTGAAAAAGGTTTCGAACTGATGAGAAGCGGGCAGTGCGGAAAAGTAATTTTAATTCCATAAAGGGGGATAAACATGACGAAGGAATTTGAGTTTTTAAAAGCAGAGCTTGATAGTATGAAAGAAAACCATACATGGCAAGACATAAAACAGCTTGAATCTATGCAGGGCCCATCTGTCACAGTGAATCACCAAAAAGTCATTCAGCTATCTTCTAATAATTACCTCGGATTCACTTCACATCCTAGACTCATCAACGCCGCACAGGAGGCCGTTCAGCAGTATGGAGCCGGCACCGGATCAGTGAGAACGATTGCGGGTACATTTACAATGCATCAAGAGCTTGAGAAAAAGCTGGCAGCCTTTAAAAAAACGGAGGCGGCACTTGTATTCCAATCAGGCTTCACAACAAACCAAGGCGTACTTTCAAGTATTCTATCAAAAGAGGACATTGTCATCTCAGATGAATTGAACCATGCCTCTATTATTGACGGAATTCGACTGACAAAGGCGGATAAAAAGGTGTATCAGCACGTCAATATGAGTGATTTAGAGCGGGTGCTGAGAAAGTCAATGAATTATCGGATGCGTCTGATTGTGACAGACGGCGTATTTTCCATGGATGGCAACATAGCTCCTCTGCCTGATATTGTAGAGCTCGCTGAGAAATATGACGCATTTGTGATGGTGGATGACGCCCATGCATCCGGAGTACTTGGCGAAAACGGCAGGGGAACGGTGAATCACTTCGGTCTTGACGGCAGAGTGCATATTCAGGTCGGAACATTAAGCAAGGCAATCGGAGTGCTCGGTGGCTACGCTGCAGGTTCAAAGGTGCTGATCGATTATTTGCGCCATAAAGGCCGTCCATTTTTATTCAGCACATCTCATCCCCCGGCTGTCACTGCAGCTTGTATGGAAGCGATTGATGTCTTGCTTGAAGAGCCGGAGCATATGGAGCGCTTGTGGGAGAATACTGCCTATTTTAAAGCAATGCTTGTGAAAATGGGTCTGACTCTCATAGAGAGTCAAACGCCGATTCTTCCTATTTTAATAGGTGATGAAGGTGTGGCAAAGCAATTTTCAGATCAGCTCCTTTCTCGCGGTGTTTTTGCCCAAAGTATCGTTTTCCCGACTGTAGCAAAGGGAAAAGCCAGAATTCGCACGATTATAACAGCAGAGCACACCAAAGATGAACTGGATCAGGCGCTTGATGTCATCGAAAAGACGGCAAAGGAGCTCCAGCTATTGTAACAAGAGGAAGAGTTTACTCTTCCTCTTTTGATTCCTTATTGATTATTATTCTCAATGAGTGTACAATGATAGGTTGCCAGTTGTGCAGAGCTTCAATAACCTTTATACTGAAGGGTGGAAGTTTGGTTTGAAAGGAGAAAATATGACATGAATGAAAAACAAAAATTAGAGAGCGGACAAGTTCATCCATCGGACAAAAAATCCGAGAAGGATTACAGCAAGTACTTTGAAGCTGTTTACATTCCGCCTTCTTTAAAAGACGCGAAAAAACGAGGCAAGGAAGCCGTTACTTATCATAATGACTTTAAAATTTCTGAACAATTTAAAGGATTGGGAGACGGAAGAAAGTTCTATATCCGTACGTACGGCTGCCAAATGAATGAACACGATACAGAGGTTATGGCAGGGATCTTTATGGCGCTCGGTTACGAAGCGACAAACTCTGTTGACGATGCCAATGTCATTTTGTTAAATACATGTGCAATCCGTGAAAATGCTGAAAACAAGGTGTTTGGTGAGCTCGGGCACTTAAAAGCACTGAAAAAAAACAATCCCGATCTGATTTTAGGCGTGTGCGGCTGTATGTCCCAAGAGGAATCAGTCGTGAACCGTATTTTGAAAAAACATCCGTTTGTCGATATGATTTTCGGAACGCATAACATTCATCGCCTGCCGGAGCTTTTGTCAGAAGCATACCTTTCAAAAGAAATGGTTGTAGAAGTTTGGTCTAAGGAAGGGGACGTTATTGAAAACCTTCCAAAAGTCCGAAATGGAAAAATTAAGGGCTGGGTCAATATCATGTACGGCTGTGACAAATTCTGTACGTATTGCATTGTGCCTTACACACGCGGAAAAGAAAGAAGCCGCCGCCCTGAGGATATCATTCAGGAAGTGAGAAGGCTCGCAAGTGAAGGCTATAAGGAAATTACTCTGTTAGGCCAAAACGTAAACGCGTATGGAAAAGACTTTGAAGATATGACGTACGGACTTGGTGATTTGATGGATGAACTGAGAAAAATCGATATCCCGAGAATCCGTTTTACAACGAGTCATCCGCGCGACTTTGACGACCGCCTCATTGAAGTGCTGGCAAAAGGCGGAAATCTGCTTGATCACATTCATCTTCCGGTTCAATCAGGAAGCTCAGAAGTTCTCAAGCTGATGGCCCGCAAATATGACAGAGAGCGTTACATGGAGCTGGTGCGAAAAATTAAAGAAGCAATGCCAAACGCTTCTTTGACAACGGACATTATCGTCGGATTTCCAAATGAAACGGACGAACAGTTTGAAGAAACGCTTTCTCTATACCGTGAAGTGGAGTTTGACAGCGCCTATACGTTCATTTACTCTCCGCGTGAAGGCACTCCGGCTGCTAAGATGAAAGATAATGTACCGATGCGTGTGAAAAAAGAACGCCTGCAGCGTCTAAACGCACTGGTGAATGAAATTTCTGCTAAAAAAATGAAGGAATACGAAGGCAAGGTTGTCGAAGTATTAGTTGAGGGTGAAAGCAAAAATAACCCTGATATTCTTGCTGGCTATACTGAAAAAAGCAAGCTTGTCAATTTCAAAGGGCCGAAGGAAGCCATCGGCAAAATCGTCCGCGTGAAAATCCAGCAAGCGAAAACATGGTCGCTTGACGGAGAAATGGTAGGAGAAGCAATCGAGGTGAAATGAGATGACGCTCTACTCAAAAAAAGACATTGTGCAGCAGGCTCGAAACCTTGCAAAAATGATTTCTGAAACAGAAGAGGTTGATTTTTTCAAACGGGCTGAAGCGCAAATCAATGAGAATGACAAAGTGTCCACAATCGTTAATCAGATTAAAGCCCTGCAAAAGCAGGCTGTCAATCTGAAGCATTATGAAAAGCATGAAGCGCTCAAACAAGTAGAAGCAAAAATTGACGCGCTGCAAGAAGAGCTTGAAGAGATTCCTGTTATCCAGGAATTCAGAGACTCGCAGATGGAAGTAAATGACCTATTGCAGCTCGTTGCACACACCATTTCCAACCAAGTCACAAATGAAATCATCACATCAACCGGAGGCGACCTGCTGAAAGGGGAAACCGGTTCAAAGGTGAAGCATTCAAATAACAGCTGTTCTCTCTAAACACGGTGCCTTTACAGGCCCGTGTTTTTTTATCATTTGTGCGGTTAAAAATGAACTAAATAATCTATGTACCAAATGTTCAATTGGTTTTTCTGTGCTCAGCCGCGTATAAACTTTATCGCACTTATAAGTAAAGTTTCTAGGCACCCCTGCATACAATGGAACAGAAACTTTGTATTTTTATATTTTATTTATAAAAATGCACACTAGACAAATGCCCAGCATAAGATAACACGAAGAAGAACAAGGAGGCATGCCGGAATGTCTGAATACAGGGAAATTATTACGAAGGCAGTAGTAGCGAAAGGCCGAAAATTCACCCAATGCACCAACACCATCTCGCCTGAGAAAAAACCGAGCAGCATTTTGGGTGGTTGGATTATTAACCACAAGTATGACGCTGAAAAAATTGGAAAAACGGTAGAAATTGAAGGGTATTATGATATAAACGTATGGTACTCTTACGCGGACAACACAAAGACAGAGGTTGTCACAGAACGGGTAAAATATGTAGATGTCATTAAACTCAGATACAGAGACAATAATTACTTAGATGATGAGCATGAAGTGATTGCCAAAGTGCTTCAGCAGCCAAACTGCCTTGAAGTGACCATTTCGCCGAATGGAAATAAAATCGTTGTGCAGGCAGAAAGAGAATTTTTGGCGGAAGTGGTAGGGGAAACAAAGGTAGTTGTTGAGGTCAATCCTGACTGGGAAGAGGATGACGAGGAAGATTGGGAAGATGAGCTTGATGAAGAGCTTGAAGACATCAACCCGGAGTTTTTAGTGGGAGATCCTGAAGAATAAAAAAGGGACTAGGGGAGACAGTACCCCCAAGTCTCTTTTTTATATTGATATATCATTCTTTTATCACTTTTTGTTTATGTTATAATGAAGGTTGGAAAATAGAAACGTTGATACATAGTGAGGGATTAAACAATGGCCGGTTATACGCCTATGATACAGCAATATTTAAAAATAAAGGCAGAGCACCAGGATGCCTTTTTATTTTTTCGCCTGGGTGATTTTTACGAAATGTTTTTTGAGGACGCCAAAAAAGCGTCACAGGAGCTGGAAATTACGTTAACGAGCAGAGACGGCGGTGCGGCTGAAAAAATACCGATGTGCGGTGTGCCGTATCATTCTGCTTCCGCGTATATCGAACAGCTTATTAAAAAAGGATACAAAGTGGCGATCTGTGAACAGACGGAAGATCCGAAAGCCGCAAAGGGCGTTGTGAAAAGAGAAGTGGTTCAGCTGATTACGCCCGGAACTGTAATGGACGGCAAAGGCATCCATGAATCGGAAAATAATTTTATCGCATCTGTTTCAGCCTGCTCGAACGGATACGGACTTGCGCTGTCTGATTTAACAACGGGAGAAAATTTGGCTGTTTTGATTGAACGGCTTGAAGACGTCATATCAGAAATTTATTCAGTCGGCGCACGGGAAATCGTGGTTTCAGGAAGCTTGGATGCCGATACAGTGGCACAGCTGAGAGAGCGGTGCGGTGCAACGATCTCAATTGAAGATGGAGAAACAGACGAACACGTAACGATCATTGAGCACTTAAATAATGAAGATATAACAAAAACATTTATGCGCTTATATACGTATTTGAAAAGAACCCAAAAGCGCAGCCTTGATCATCTTCAGCCCGTGCAGGTGTATGAGCTTGAGGAAGCGATGAAAATTGACTTGTACTCAAAGCGTAATCTGGAGCTGACCGAAACGATCCGTTCGAAAAATAAAAAAGGCTCCCTTTTGTGGCTGCTGGATGAAACAAAAACGGCAATGGGAGGCCGGCTGCTTAAACAGTGGATTGACCGGCCGCTTATCAGAGTCAATCAAATCGAAGAGCGCCAAGAAATGGTGGAAACATTGATGTCCCATTTCTTTGAACGGGAAGATCTGCGTGAACGTTTAAAAGAAGTATATGACTTAGAACGCCTTGCCGGACGCGTTGCATTCGGAAATGTCAATGCCCGGGATTTGATTCAGCTGAAGGAATCGTTAAAGCAAGTTCCTGGCATCAAACAGCTGGTTGCTTCACTGGCTCATGACAAGGCCAAGGAACGTGCAGAGCGCATTGACCCTTGCGGGGATGTACTTGAACTGCTGGAAGAAGCGCTGTACGAAAATCCTCCTTTATCGGTAAAAGAAGGGAACCTGATTAAAGATGGTTATAATCAAAAGCTTGATGAATATCGTGATGCAAGCAGAAACGGAAAAGACTGGATTGCCCGCCTGGAACAGCAGGAGCGGGAATACACAGGCATTCGCTCTTTAAAGGTCGGCTTTAATAAAGTTTTCGGTTATTACATTGAAGTGACAAAAGCAAATTTGCATTTGCTTGAGGAAGGGCGTTATGAGCGGAAGCAGACGTTAACCAATGCAGAGCGCTACATTACACCTGAATTAAAAGAAAAAGAAGCGCTCATTTTAGAGGCGGAAAATAACATCTGTGAGCTGGAGTACGAGCTGTTTACCGAGCTGCGCGAGAAAGTGAAGCAGTATATTCCGCGGCTGCAGCAGCTTGCAAAACAGATGAGCGAGCTGGACGCACTGCAATGCTTTGCGACAATCAGTGAAAATCGCCACTACACGAAACCGGAGTTCTCTAAAGATGAAGTCGAAGTGATTGAAGGCAGACACCCGGTTGTTGAAAAAGTCATGGACAGCCAGGAATATGTCCCGAACAACTGCATGATGGGCGATAACAGACAAATGCTTCTCATTACAGGTCCAAACATGTCAGGGAAAAGCACGTATATGAGACAAATCGCGCTCATTTCCATTATGGCGCAAATCGGCTGCTTTGTACCCGCGAAAAAAGCGGTGCTTCCGATTTTTGATCAAATTTTTACGCGAATCGGCGCTGCAGATGATTTGATTTCCGGACAAAGTACATTTATGGTAGAAATGCTTGAAGCGAAAAATGCGATTGTCAACGCGACGAAAAACAGCCTCATTCTGTTTGATGAAATCGGGCGGGGAACGTCCACTTATGACGGCATGGCGCTGGCACAGGCGATTATTGAATATGTTCACGATCATATCGGCGCCAAGACGCTGTTCAGCACACACTATCACGAGCTGACCGTTCTTGAGGACAAGCTGCCCCAGCTGAAAAACGTTCATGTTCGCGCTGAAGAATATAACGGAACGGTTGTCTTTCTTCATCAAATCAAAGAAGGTGCCGCTGATAAAAGCTATGGTATCCATGTAGCTCAGCTTGCCGAACTGCCGGGAGATCTGATTGCCCGCGCCCAAGATATTTTAAAAGAGCTTGAGCATTCAGGAAACAAACCGGAAGTGCCGGTGCAGAAACCTCAGGTGAAAGAAGAGCCGGCACAGCTGTCCTTTTTTGACGAAGCGGAAAAGCCGGCTGAAACACCAAAGCTTTCAAAAAAAGAAAAGCAAGTGATCGATGCCTTCAAATCACTTAATATACTGGATATGACACCGCTTGAAGCGATGAATGAAATGTACAAGCTGCAAAAGAAATTACATTAAAACGGGGTGATGAATGTGGCAAAAGTCATCCAGCTGTCAGATGAGCTTTCGAATAAAATAGCGGCGGGCGAGGTTGTGGAACGGCCCGCCTCAGTCGTCAAAGAATTGGTGGAAAATGCGATCGACGCTGACAGCACAGTCATTGAAATCGATATTGAGGAAGCAGGCCTTGCATCCATTCGGGTCTTGGATAACGGCGAAGGAATGGAGAATGAAGATTGCAAGCGAGCTTTCCGCCGCCACGCAACGAGTAAAATAAAAGATGAAAATGATTTATTCAGGGTGAGAACGCTCGGTTTCAGGGGAGAAGCCCTGCCGAGTATCGCGTCAGTCTCTCATCTGGAGATTACAACAAGCACTGGTGAAGGAGCTGGAACGAAGCTCGTCCTCCAAGGAGGAAACATCATTTCCGAATCGCGTTCCTCAAGCAGGAAGGGAACTGAAATTGTCGTTTCCAACCTGTTTTTTAACACACCGGCCCGTTTGAAATATATGAAAACCGTTCATACAGAGCTTGGAAACATTACGGATGTGGTTAACCGTATTGCTCTGGCGCATCCAGAGGTATCGATTCGCCTGCGCCATCATGGGAAAAACCTGCTTCAAACGAACGGAAATGGAGATGTGCGCCATGTACTGGCAGCGATTTACGGCACGGCTGTCGCCAAAAAAATGCTTCCGCTGCATGTGAGCTCTTTGGATTTTGAAGTAAAGGGATATATCGCCCTCCCAGAGATTACACGGGCGTCGAGAAACTATATGTCGTCTGTGGTCAATGGCCGTTACATTAAAAATTTCCCGCTCGTCAAAGCGGTTCATGAAGGCTATCATACGCTTCTGCCGATCGGACGCCATCCAATTACCTTTATAGAAATTACGATGGACCCGATTTTAGTCGATGTCAACGTGCATCCATCGAAGCTTGAGGTCCGGCTCAGCAAGGAAACAGAGCTTCATGACTTAATTCGTGACGGAATTAAAGATGTATTTAAACAGCAGCAGCTGATTCCGAGTGCCCAGCTCCCGAAAAAATCGGCACCTGTTATCAAAAATGAGCAGCAGTTCATAACCTTTGATGAAAAGCCTCCGGAAAGAAAAGTACCGGAAAAAGCGCATGCGCCATCTTATTCACCAATGAAGCTCAGCTCAGTCGTGAAAGAGCCGGTTGATGTGGAGGAAGAATTGCCTCCTCTCCAATTTGATGCTCCACCTATCGTTGATCAGGAACAAACCCTTGAGGTGTCCGATGTTTCAGAAGAACAGCCTGAAACATTTGAGCAGGAATGCCATGTGGAACAGCAGCAGCCAGCGTCTGATCGGGTTCCAATTATGTACCCGATCGGCCAGATGCACGGGACTTATATATTGGCACAAAACGAAAACGGCCTATATATTATCGACCAGCACGCCGCCCAAGAACGTATTAAATATGAGTACTTCCGTGAAAAGGTGGGGGAGGTTGAGCCTGAGGTGCAGGAGATGATTGTACCGCTGACGTTCCACTACTCCACAAATGAGGCTTTGATTATTGAACAGCACAAACAAGAGCTCGAAAGCGTCGGTGTCTTTTTAGAGTCATTCGGCTCTAACAGCTACATCGTCCGCTGCCACCCGGCCTGGTTTCCAAAGGGAGAAGAAGCAGAGCTTATAGAAGAAATCATTCAGCAGGTGCTCGACTCCAAAAATATAGATATTAAAAAACTCCGCGAGGAAGCGGCGATTATGATGAGCTGCAAAGGCTCCATCAAAGCAAATCGCCACCTCAGAAACGACGAAATCAAAGCGCTTCTGGACGACCTCCGAAGCACATCAGACCCATTTACATGCCCGCACGGCCGCCCGATCATCATACACCATTCCACTTATGAGATGGAAAAGATGTTCAAACGCGTGATGTAGCGGGGGTGGTAAGCATTGATCCATTCTCTGAATGGATCAATGCTTTTTTTGTACTCCTTCGAGTGTCAGATTATAAGAAACGGTTGTAAACGTGTGAGCAGTGTTAACGCATTATACTTCATGGTTCCTCTGTATAACAAAATTTCCATTTACAGGCAATTGGGATTAATGTATATTTTGGGTGAGGGGGTGGAAGCACATGGCATGTGGTCCGAAGATCATTATCTTTTTGGATGAACTTGATGATCCGAATGTAAGAATCATTTTAGAATGCAGAATTTAATTACAACATTGTGTTTTGCTCCCTGTTCGTGTGAACAGGGAGTTTTTTTCGTTTATATAACTGGTGATGTCCAAATATAGGGTGTTATGAATTTCCCATATCTGCCATCGGCATTTTAAGCTGCTTCTCTATTAGGCTGGTTATCAAAAGCAAGTTCAATGAAAGCCATGAAAGCTGATATCACAACAAGCAAGACATCTGGAATATAAATAGACTGCATAAAGTAATCTGCAAAACAGATCGTTATAAGATTGCTGATAAAATACAGTATAAAAGCAAAAAGTGCAGTCTTTTTCAATGAAAGTGATTTTGCCAAAATGATAGAGATAATCTTTGTGAGTGGGTCTATGATTAAACCTACAGCAAAGCAGGCTAAAATAAATAAAGCTAATGTTTGATTGGAAGCGTATGTGATGCCAAGTATGGAGAATAAGCCTTTCATCCCGAAGAAAAAGCCGCCGAAGATGACTGCAAGCGCGATGGCCGCGATAAAAGTAATAGATACAATTCCGATTAATTTTGATCTCAGGTTAAAATCTTTAGAGTGCTCGTTCTGTTCTTTTTGGTTCATGTATGACACTCCCTTCACCTGCTTACTCGTACAAACAGTTACCCTTGAATCAGCCCAAAATATCTATAAGTCTGTTTTCTAACGAAAATAGTATAGCATATTTTAACAAAACCAAAAAAGGTCCTTTCCACTGGGGAAGGGCCTTTTTCATCATGTTAACTCCTGAGATTCGCCGAAGCTTTCTCTTTTTTTGGCCAAATAAAATAGCTGGCTGTAATGAGAAAGTCAATGCCTATAATGACAGTCCACAGTTTAAGAATGCCGCTCAACGCCTCGGTTCGGGAAGAGTCATTGATAAAATAGATCATCCCTGCCAATAGTCCCGCACCAATTAAGTAGGCCAGCACATGTCTTAGCCAGCCTTTCGCACCGTGCTTGGCATGGTCCATTCCAAAACGTTTCAGCGGTTTTGTTCCTTTTTTTGTCACATAATATTGAAACTTTTCATCTGCCCATTGAATCATTTGTTTCCCATAAGCGATCGATATACCGATGTAAACAGCTGCAATCCCATGGGCTGCGGTCGCTGAGGCTCCGCGGTAAAGGTCCACACCAGTTGCCGCTAACAAGATCAAATCGATAACTGGAGTTAAGGCAAGGAATAGCAGTCCTAATGTATGTCGTTTGAATACGTAGCGTACAGCAAGCCCCAAAACAATGACAACCCAAAACGCAATTTCACAGAAAACAATCATCCATGCGATACCGTTCAATCCATTCCCTCTTTTCAATACAGTTGTATTATTTAAATAATATGTTACCATCTTTGTTTTTGTAACACAACTGTATTATAAAAATTGCCCTCTCATTTTTTTCTTGTTACAATAAAGCTATGCCAAAACAAATTGACCATGAGAAAAGAAGAAAACAAATTGCAGAAGCAACGTGGCGCGTCATTTTAGAACGAGGGATGGAGGGAGCATCAGCCAGAAATATTGCAAAGGAAGCAGGATTGTCATTAGGTGCGCTGCGCCATTATTTCTCTACACAGGATGAATTGCTTGCTTTTGCAATGAAACTTGTCCAAGAAAAGGTGACGGACCGAATTAAGGACATTGCAGTGAGGGATTTGCTCCCTAAGGAAAAAGTGTTGCAAATTTTGCTTGAAATGGTCCCGACGAATGAAGAAACGATTAGAGAGATGGAGGTTTGGTTTGCTTTTACTGCTTACGCCAGACATAAAAAGGATATGTTTGATGCGAATCATGACGGGATTTTCAGCGGCATGCGGAATCTGATTGCCTATTTAGATGAATCCGATTTACTGAAGCCGAATGCTGATAAAGACATTGAAGCTGAGAGACTTTACGCGCTTGTTGACGGCTTGGCTTTACATGCCATGCTTGACCCTGTGCGAGTGAATAAAGACCGAATCAAGCGGGTCATTATGCAGCATGTAGAGTCAATTTGCGTGGAAGATACACGTGAGACACAAAAACGTCATCCTTAAGGCACTAGTGCGAAAAGCGATTCTTGTTGGGCATGCGTCCAAAAGAGTCGCTTTTTTATATTCAAAGAACAAGGATCTCTGAAAAAAATGGAAAACGATCATGCTGTTTGGTAAAGTGGAATGAAAGACGGACTGAGGAGTGAACACTGGTCCATCGTTTAAGAACTTTACATGATAGGGATGGTATAAATGAATCTTACTTACAAGGTGCATCCAATTAAAACAAGGTATCAGGGCTGGACGAATTATTGCTATATCATTGAAGATATTGTAAGCAGATCTGCAATTGTTGTTGATCCCTCATGGGAATTGAGTAAAATAACCACTACACTTTCTGAACTCGAAGCGGAATTAAAGGCAGTCGCATTGACACACTCTCATTATGATCATGTAAATCTGGTAGACCCGCTGACGAAGATGTTTAACGCTCAAGTTTATATGTCAAAAAAAGAAATTGATTATTATCAATTCCGATGCAGAAATTTAATTAGCCTAGATGATCATCAGACAATCAGCATAGGAAACACAAGAGCACAATGCCTTCTCACACCGGGGCATACAGCCGGCGGAATGTGTTATTTGTTTTCTGAGAGTATTTTTACCGGAGATACGGTGTTTACAGAAGGGTGCGGCATATGTGAGGATGATGGCAGCTCTGCGGAAGAGATGTTTGATAGTATTCAAAGAATAAAGTCGGAGGTTTCACCCCATGTACGGGTGTATCCTGGTCACTCATTTGGCAAATTGCCCGGCCATTCGATAAAGGATCTTTATCAGCATAATATTTACTTTCAAATTGATAAGAAAGAATATTTTGTGAAATTTCGCACTCGTAAAAACCAAAAAGGTATTTTTGATTTTAAATAATCCTTCTGAATCTATTATCCTATTTTTCTTCGAATATCTAAATGATTTTTATTTTCGAAAATGATTACATAGAAGGTGTTATTTATTTTGAAAACTCATTTGAAAGAAAATGAAGCGCATTATCATGATATGGTGCCCTATACGTGATCCGGGTCTTTTTTCTTATGTTCTGTTATATCTCCTGATCCTTTATTCCTCAATGGAAAAAAGCAGAAAAACAATCGAGCAAACTGTAGGAAAAATTAACTTGACGGATAATATTTACAGAGGTTACCATCAACATGAACATGCTACTATTTATCCGGTCATCACTATTATAAAATCATACAGAAGTGAAATACATCTACTAATCGGAAGGGTGGCTTTGAGAGAATGATCACATATGTTTTTCCAGGTCAGGGTTCACAAAAACAGGGAATGGGCAGCGGCCTATTCGATGAATTTAAAGAACTGACGGATCAGGCAGATGAGATCTTAGGATATTCTATCAAACGTCTTTGCCTGGAAAATCCTTATTGCAATTTAAACAAAACGCAATTTACTCAGCCGGCATTATATGTGGTAAACGCACTAAGCTATCTGAAAAAAATCAAGGATGAAGAAGTTAAGCCTGACTTTGTCGCCGGGCACAGCTTGGGTGAATACAATGCGTTATTTGCAGCTGAAGCCTTTGATTTTAAGACAGGTTTACAGCTTGTCAGAAAAAGAGGCGAGCTGATGAGTCTGATAAGCAACGGCGGTATGGCAGCTGTTATGGGACTAAATGAAGAGCAGGTTGCAAAGGCTCTGAAAGAATATCATTTACATGATGTTGATATCGCTAATGTGAATGCCCCATATCAAATTGTAATTTCAGGAAAAAAAGATGAGATTGAAAAAGCCGCATCTCTTTTTGAAACGATGACTGAAGTTACAATGGTACTCCCCTTAAACGTAAGCGGCGCGTTTCATTCCAGATACATGAATAAGGCAAAAGAAGAATTCGAGGAGTTCCTTCATGCCTTTTATTTTTCGCCTCCGTCTATCCCGGTTATTTCTAATGTGTATGCCAAACCGTATACATACGAATTCATGAAACAGACGCTGGCTGATCAAATTAATCACTCAGTGAAATGGACTGACAGCATAAGCTACTTAATGAAAAAAGGCCATATGGAGTTTGAGGAGGTAGGGCCTGGAAATGTTTTAACTGGGTTAATTCATCGCATAAAGAAAGATGCGGAAGCAATGCCCCGCTAAAGCATTTGCCCCTATGGCCGTGCACCTCATCAATCAGGTCTAAACACAGATTTCCTTTCATTTAAGGTATAAAGTTTTAAAGATTCAATCGTTCGATTGCCACTGTTTCTAATTGAATAACTTTATATACTGTTACATAAAGAGGCTGATAAATTAAGTTAGACATTTGAACTATGTCAGCCGGTCTGTCAAACCATCGCTCCCACATCTAGATGGTCCATTTTTTAACCGTACCCACCAATCATAGAGTCGATGTTCTTTGCTGATCCTGTTATTATGTTACATCAATTTTGAGATATCAACATACATCTACGATCACGTCATAAATGAACCGCATCCAGAGCACCAATAGCAATCCTTCCAAGTTGAATCTCCTTTACTTTTTCACATATGTCTTTTCCATTTATTAATTTCATTTCAATCGCTGCTATGTGCTTTTACAACATACATGGAAATAAGAAATCCAATAGCCGTCATAAATATAAAAAAAGAAGGTTATACACATGAATGAACCGCTTGTTTTTATGTTTTCCGGGCAAGGTTCCCAATACTATCACATGGGGAAAGAACTATTTAAGGAAAATACCGTGTTTCGCCAATCAATGCTTGAAATGGATGCCATTGCAGCACGGCGAATCGGCACATCCATTGTTGAAGAAATCTACCATCCAGGTAAACGTGTGTCAGATCCGTTTGACAGTATTCTTTTTTCCCACCCCGCCATTTTTATGATTGAGTATTCCTTATATAAGGTTTTGGAAGACAGGGGAATTTATCCTGATTACGTATTGGGATCAAGTCTGGGAGAATTCGCAGCAGCGGCAGTTTCTGGTGTGTCAGACGCAGAGGATATACTGGATTGCATACTTGAACAGGCTATTATCATCCAGAATTCCTGCGATAAAGGAAAAATGCTGGCCATTCTTGACAAACCGCAATTTTTGAATGATCATCCGCAACTGTTTGGAAATAGTGAAATCATTTCTATCAATTATGATTCGCACTTCGTCATTTCTGGTGAAGAAGATCGTATAAGGAAGATTATGGAGGATTTAAAGGAGAAGCAGATTCTTTGCCAGCTGCTTCCTGTGTCCTATGCCTTTCATTCTTCGCTTATTGATCCGGCAGAGAGTGCCTATGCAGAATTTTTAAGATCAAAATCTTTTCAAAAACCGTCAATACCGATTGTATCGAGCTTAACGGGAAGCTGCCTTCACGTAATGGACGAGAATTTCTTTTGGAATGCGGTCAGAAAGCCAATGATGTTTCGTGAAGCGATTCGATATTTGGAAAGCCAGCATACATGCAAGTTTATCGATTTAGGGCCATCCGGCACCTTAGCTGCTTTTGTGAAACAGCTGATTCCGGGTGATTCAGCTGACCGTTGCTGCTCAATCATAACACCATTTCATCAGGAGCTGAAAAATCTGAATACGGTTGAGTATTTCCGTACACCAGAAAGGAAGTTTACAAGATGATTACATATGTCTTTCCAGGGCAAGGCTCCCAGCAAAAGGGGATGGGACAAGGCCTATTTGAACAATATCAGCATTTGACTGATCAAGCAGATCAAATATTGGGCTATTCAATAGAGAAGCTATGTACCGAAAAATCATATCTGGATGTAAATCATACTGAATACACGCAGCCGGCTTTGTACGTTGTTAATGCACTCAGTTACTTGAAGAGAGTGGAGGAGACCGGCAGAAAACCTGATTTTGCGGCAGGACACAGCTTAGGAGAATACAATGCGCTGATGGCAGCCGGTGCATTTGATTTTGAAACCGGATTAAGGCTCGTCAAAAAAAGAGGAGAATTGATGGGACGAATTACAGGGGGCGGAATGGCTGCTGTGATCGGCCTGAGTAAGGAACAAGTTACAGCCGTTTTAGAAGAGCACCGTCTTCATGACATTGATGTGGCAAATGAAAATACGCCCCGGCAAATTGTGATTTCTGGCCCGAAAAAAGAGATTGAAAAAGCTCGGGCTGTTTTTGAAAACACCAAGGATGTAAAGCTGTTTCATCCATTAAATGTGAGCGGAGCTTTTCATTCCAGATATATGAATGAAGCCAAACAGGTATTTAAGCAATATATTGACTCATTCCAGTTTGCACCTTTGGCGATCCCGGTTATCTCCAATGTCTACGCAGAGCCATACCATCAAGACAGATTAAAAGATACATTATCTGAACAAATGGACAACACAGTGAAATGGACGGACAGCATTCGTTTCCTGATGGGAAGAGGAGAAATGGAATTTGAAGAGATTGGGCCTGGAACTGTTTTAACCGGTCTCATTCATCGGATTAAAAATGAAGCTGAACCATTGACATATATACCGAAAAAGAACCCCGCGATCAGTGCGCATCTAAAGGAGCAACGCAATGTTCAAGCCGGGATTACGGCAGAATCTTTAGGAAGTGCTGAATTTAAACAAGATTATCATCTTACATATGCTTATCTTGCAGGAGGAATGTACCGCGGCATTGCTTCGAAAGAAATGGTAGTAAAGCTGTCAAGAGCGGGAATGATGGGGTTCTTTGGCACAGGAGGTCTGAGCCTGAAAGAGGTTGAAGATGCGATCCATGCTATACAAGGTGAATTAGGAAAAGGACAAGCCTACGGCATCAATCTGGTCCACAATATGAAACATACTGAATCAGAAGAAAAAATGATCGATCTTTTATTGAGGAATCAAGTGAGCATTGTGGAGGCTTCAGCATTTTTAAGTGTCACTCCTGCATTAGTAAGGTACCGCGCAAAAGGAGTGAAACGCAATCAAAATGGTGACGTTATATGCTCAAATCGTCTCATAGCAAAAATATCACGGCCGGAAGTTGCAGAATCATTTCTGAGTCCTGCGCCTGAGAATATGCTGCAAAAGCTTTTACGAGAAAATAAAATCACTATGAACGAAGCTGAGTTGTTGCGGTGCATTCCGATGGCTGACGATATTTGTGTAGAAGCTGATTCAGGCGGTCATACAGATGGCGGTGTGGCATACAGCCTGATGCCGGCGATGACATCTTTAAGAGATGAAATGATGAAAAAATATCAATTTCGGAAAAAAATAAGAGTTGGGGCAGCTGGAGGGATTGGAACACCTGAGGCAGCGATGGCGGCTTTTATGCTAGGGGCTGACTTTATTCTAACAGGCTCAATCAATCAATGTACGGTTGAGGCGGCAACAAGTGATAAAGTAAAGGATTTGCTTCAGCAGATGAATGTACAAGATACAGCCTATGCGCCTGCAGGTGATATGTTTGAATCGGGCAGTAAAGTGCAGGTGCTAAAGAAAGGCGTGTTCTTTCCCGCACGGGCAAACAAGTTATATGAACTGTACCAGCGGTATGGGTCTATACGTGAGCTGGATGCAAAGATGCTGGCCCAGCTTGAGGAGAAATACTTTAAACGCAGTATAGAAGACATATATAAAGATATTGCATTGCATTATCCCGCGGCAGACATTGAGAAGGCTGAACAAAACCCGAAGCATAAAATGGCTTTGATTTTCCGATGGTACTTCAGATACAGCTCAAAATTGGCAATCAGCGGAAGCGAACATTCGAAGGTCGATTATCAAATTCACTGCGGACCCGCGCTGGGAGCCTTTAATCAATGGGTTAAAGGATCGCAATTTGAAAATTGGCGAAACCGCCATGTGGATGAAATCGGGAAAAAATTAATGACAGAAACGGCAGTATTGCTTCATGAACGGATGCAATCGATGTATCAGCCGTCGCATGCAACAGACAACATAAAAATAAAAGTTTGAATATTATGAAAATATACCTATAAAAATCATCCCTCGAAGGAGAGAGCGTATTATGGATAAACAGAGAATCTTTGAAGTACTAATCACCAATATTTGCGAGGTGCTTCCTGAATTAGACGGACACAGATTTGAGCCTGAAGATCAGCTAGTTGAGCTAGGAGCTGACTCTGTAGACAGAGCTGAAATTATCACGATGGTGCTAGAGGATTTATCGCTAAAAATCCCTCGCATTGAGCTATCCGGGGTGAAAAACATCGGTGAATTAGCTGAGGTGCTTTATGACAAAGTGCAATCTGCCTGAGGTAGTGGTGACCGGTGTAGGCGTCACGGCTTCTATCGGTCAAGGGAAAGAGGACTTTGCTTCCTCGCTGCTGTCCGGCAGACATGCCTTTGATGTCATGAAGCGTTCAGGCAGACAAAAAGACAGCCGGTTTATCGGAGCCGAAATTGCGTCATTGTCTTATCCTGACCGACTCTCTAAAAAAATGTTGCGAAAAGCATCATTCTCCAGCCGCGCTGCATTGGTAACTCTCACAGAGGCTTGGGAGGAGGCTGAATTGGACGATGCAGATTCCTCACGTATCGGACTGGTTGTTGGCGGGTCAAATTTTCAGCAGAGAGAAAACTTTGAAGTTTATGAAAGGTATCAAGACCGCTCCGGTTTTATTTCTCCGGCGTATGGCCTGTCTTTCATGGACAGCGATCTTTGCGGGATATGTACAGATCAGTTTGGCATCACGGGATTAGCATATACGGTGGGAGGAGCCTCGGCCAGCGGCCAGTTAGCAGTCATTCATGCGATTCAGCAAGTCCTGTCAGGCGAAGTTGATACTTGCATTGCACTTGGTGCTTTAATGGATCTTTCTTATATGGAATGCGAGGCGCTAAGGGCTTTAGGCGCTATGGGGACGGACAAATATGCTGATGAACCTGAAAAAGCGTGCCGTCCCTTCGATCAAAACAGAGACGGGTTTATCTATGGAGAATCGTGCGGTGCATTGGTAATAGAACGAAAGGAGACGGCTTTACGAAGAGGTCTCATACCTTATGCAGCATTGTCTGGCTGGTCAATCAAACTGGACGGAAACCGGAATCCTGATCCTTCATTAGAAGGAGAGATTCATGTCATCCAGAAGGCACTGGAGCGTGCCAGGCTTTTACCAGAAGATATTGATTATATTAATCCTCATGGAACAGGCTCTTTTATTGGAGATGAAATAGAATTAAAGGCGCTCCGTGCATGCCGGCTTTCCCATGCTTATATCAATGCAACAAAATCGATAACCGGACACGGGCTTAGTGCGGCGGGCATCGTAGAGATTATTTCTGTTTTGCTGCAAATGAAAAAATCTGCCCTGCATCCGAGCCGGAATTTGGATCATCCAATCGATGATTCCTTTCATTGGGTAAATGAGAAATCGATTTCATACCGCATCAAAAATGCGCTGAGCTTAAGCATGGGATTTGGCGGAATGAACACCGCGGTTTGTATACAAAACATTGAGAAATGTGGAGGCGAATCATAAATGGTTTCAGCCGGAATAGAAGCGATGAATGTCTTTGGCGGAACGGCATACCTTGATGTCATGGAGCTGGCCAAATACAGACACTTAGATACTGCGAGATTTGAAAATTTATTAATGAAAGAAAAAGCGGTAGCACTGCCTTATGAAGATCCCGTGACCTTCGGAGTCAATGCAGCTAAGCCGATTATTGATGCTTTATCTGAAGCAGAGAAGGACCGGATTGAATTGCTGATCACTTGCTCTGAATCCGGGATCGACTTTGGGAAATCGTTAAGTACATATATCCATGAATATTTAGGTCTCAACCGCAACTGCCGTTTGTTTGAGGTTAAACAGGCGTGTTATTCAGGGACAGCGGGATTTCAGATGGCGGTGAATTTTATATTATCCCAGACTTCTCCGGGTGCCAAAGCACTGGTTATCGCCAGTGATATTTCACGTTTTTTAATCGCTGAGGGCGGAGACGCTTTAAGCGAAGATTGGTCTTATGCGGAACCGAGCGCCGGAGCGGGAGCGGTGGCCGTTTTAGTTGGCGAAAATCCCGAGGTGTTTCAAATAGATCCCGGAGCAAATGGTTATTACGGCTATGAAGTGATGGACACGTGCCGCCCCATTCCCGACAGTGAAGCGGGAGATTCTGATCTGTCTTTAATGTCATATTTGGATTGCTGCGAACAGACCTTTCTGGAATATCAAAAGCGTGTACCGGGTGCCAATTATCAGGACACGTTTCAATATCTTGCTTACCATACTCCCTTTGGCGGGATGGTGAAAGGTGCGCACCGGACAATGATGCGTAAGGTGGCGAAGGTGAAAACATCCGGGATTGAGCCAGATTTTTTAACTCGGGTAAAACCAGGTTTAAACTACTGTCAACGAGTTGGAAATATTATGGGGGCAGCCTTGTTTCTGGCATTGGCCAGCACGATAGACCAAGGGAGATTTGATACGCCTAAACGAATTGGCTGTTTTTCCTACGGATCCGGCTGCTGTTCTGAATTTTACAGCGGAATTACAACTCCGCAAGGCCAGGAGCGTCAGCGAACATTTGGTATTGAGAAGCATTTGGATCGCCGGTATCAGCTCTCCATGGAAGAGTATGAGCTGCTGTTTAAGGGGAGCGGGATGGTGCGGTTTGGGACGCGCAATGTAAAGCTGGACTTTGAGATGATACCGGGCATCATGCAGTCCACTCAAGAGAAGCCGCGCTTGTTTTTAGAAGAAATTTCTGAGTTTCATCGAAAGTACAGGTGGATCTCGTGACCTATCAAACGATAAAGGTCCGCTTTCAAGCGTCGGTTTGCTATATTACCTTTCACCGTCCTGAAGCGAATAATACGATTAATGACACGCTGATAGAAGAATGCTTGCAAGTGTTAAACCAATGTGAAACATCAACGGTGACGGTTGTCGTTTTAGAGGGGCTTCCCGAGGTGTTTTGTTTCGGAGCGGATTTTCAAGAAATCTATCAGGAAATGAAAAGGGGCAGAAAACAGGCAAGCTCCCAAGAGCCTCTCTATGATTTGTGGATGAAATTGCAGACCGGCCCTTATGTCACGATTTCGCATGTCAGGGGAAAAGTGAATGCCGGCGGTCTTGGATTTGTATCTGCCACAGATATTGCCATTGCTGATCAGACGGCGTCATTCAGTCTCTCTGAGCTGCTATTCGGCCTGTACCCTGCTTGTGTTTTACCGTTTCTGATCCGCCGTATCGGTCGGCAGAAAGCGCATTATATGACGCTTATGACAAAGCCGATTTCCGTTCAGGAAGCCAGTGAATGGGGGTTAATAGATGCTTTTGATGCTGAAAGTGACGTGCTGCTGAGAAAGCATTTATTGCGTTTGCGGAGGCTGAATAAAAAAGGAATCGCACATTATAAACAGTTTATGAGCTCACTTGATCATCAAGTCAGTCGTGCGAAAGCCACCGCTTTAACTGCAAATCAAGACATGTTTTCTGATCCTCAAAACCAAATGGGAATCATCAGGTATGTTGAAACAGGACAATTCCCATGGGAGGATCAGTAACCGTTTAAAAATGACAATCAGAACCGTTAGGAGGACATCATGACGCATTCTGTTGTAGAGCTTATCGAAATTGAATCCGCCATTATTCAGGTAAAGATGCAAGATCGCACTCATAAAAACGCGTTTTCACAAGAACTTACAGATGGTTTAATTCAAGCGTTTGAATACATACGGCAGAACCCCAAATACAAAGCGGTCATTTTGACAGGATATGATAATTATTTTGCTTCAGGAGGAACGCAAGAAGGACTGCTACGAATTCAACAGGGATTGACCAAGTTCACTGATGACAATCTTTATTCTCTGGCGCTGGATTGCGAGATTCCAGTTATTGCGGCAATGCAGGGCCATGGAATTGGAGGCGGCTTTGTCATGGGGCTCTTTGCTGACATAGTCATTCTGAGCAGGGAAAGCGTGTATACGGCTAATTTTATGAAATACGGATTTACGCCTGGAATGGGCGCTACCTTTATCGTTCCTAAAAAACTGGGTTTCAGCCTGTCCCAGGAAATATTATTGAATGCAGGCAGCTACCGCGGAGCTGATCTTGAAAAAAGAGGGGTTCCCTTTAAGGTGCTGCCCCGTGCAGAAGTGTTAGATTATGCAGTGGAGCTGGCGCAAGAACTGGCGGAAAAGCCGAGAAACTCACTGGTTACACTGAAAGATCATTTGGTTGCCCCGCTTCGCGATCAGCTGCCGCGCGTCATTGAACAGGAACTGATGATGCATGAGAAAACATTTCATCATGAAGAAGTCAAAAGTAGAATCAAAGGCTTATATGGTAATTAACTGAAAATATATATAAAATTTTGCAGGTGAAATGGAGGCAGCGTGATGAGAAATAATGATAATATCCGCATATTGGCTAATCCTTCTGTCAGTCATGGTGAGCCTTTACATATATCTGAAAAGCAGCCGGCAACAATACCTGAAGTTTTATACAGAACGGCGGCGGAGCTTGGGGATACAAAGGGAATCATTTATTTGCAGCCGGATGGAACTGAAATTTACCAATCATACAGACGATTATGGGATGATGGACTGCGCATTGCGAAGGGGCTTCGCCAATCAGGCCTGAAAGCAAAACAAAGCGTGATTTTGCAGCTTGGTGACAATTCACAGCTTCTCCCTGCGTTCTGGGGGTGTGTGTTAACAGGGGTGGTTCCGGCTCCATTAGCCGTTCCGCCAACGTATGCTGAATCGAGCAGCGGCACTCAAAAGCTGAAAGACGCATGGACGCTTCTTGACAAGCCAGCGGTGATTACGGACCGAGGGATGCACCAGGAAATGCTCGATTGGGCAAAAGAACAAGGGCTTGAAGGGTTCAGGGCAATTGCTGTAGAGGATCTGCTCAGCGCTGAAGCGGACACAGATTGGCATCAATCCAGTCCCGAAGACTTAGCGCTTTTATTGCTGACTTCAGGCAGTACGGGAACGCCCAAAGCAGTTATGCTTAATCATCGTAACATTATGAGCATGGTGAAAGGGATTATTCAAATGCAAGGCTTCACCAGAGAGGATATTACGTTTAACTGGATGCCGTTTGACCATGTCGGAGGGATCGGAATGCTGCATTTGCGGGATGTTTATCTTGGCTGTCAGGAAATTAACGTCTCAAGCGAAACAATCTTAATGGAGCCGTTGAAATGGCTGGATTGGATTGATCATTACCGAGCTTCTGTTACGTGGGCGCCGAATTTTGCGTTTGGCCTGGTTACTGATTTTGCAGAAGAAATAAAAGATAGGAAATGGGATCTGTCTTCAATGCGATACATGCTAAACGGCGGTGAAGCAATGGTAGCCAAGGTAGGGCGCAGAATACTTGAGCTTTTAGAACCACATGGACTGCCTGCTGACGCCATCCGACCTGCATGGGGAATGTCCGAAACTTCATCGGGCGTTATTTTTTCTCATGAATTTACCCGGGCTGGAACAAGTGATGATGATCATTTTGTTGAAATAGGCTCTCCAATCCCCGGCTTCTCTATGAGAATTGTGAATGACCATAATGAATTGGTTGAAGAGGGCGAGATCGGCCGTTTTCAAGTCTCGGGTCTTTCTGTTACTAGCGGTTATTACCAGCGGCCTGATTTGAATGAGAGTGTGTTTACAGAAGACGGCTGGTTTGAAACCGGAGATCTTGGCTTTTTGCGAAACGGGCGCTTAACCATAACAGGCCGTACGAAAGATGCAATTATCATTAACGGCATTAATTATTACAGTCATGCAATTGAGTCTGCAGTTGAAGAATTATCTGAAATTGAAACTTCTTATACTGCTGCTTGCGCTGTCCGTCTGGGCCAGAATTCAACAGATCAGCTGGCTATCTTCTTTGTTACTTCCGCAAAATTAAATGATGAGCAGATGTCTCAGCTTCTTAGAAACATACAATCCCATGTCTCACAGGTGATCGGAGTCACCCCGGAATATTTGCTGCCTGTACAAAAAGAAGAGATTCCAAAAACGGCTATTGGAAAGATCCAGCGCACCCAGCTAAAAACTTCATTTGAAAATGGAGAGTTCGACCACTTGCTACATAAACCCAATCGGATGAACGATGCGGTCCAGGATGAGGAGATGCAGCAAGCAGACCATGTGAAAAGAGTAAGGGAAGAAATACAGAAGCATCTGCTCACCTGTTTGACTGAGGAGCTGCACGTTTCCCGCGATTGGGTGGAGCCAAATGCAAATATCCAAAGTCTTGGTGTGAATTCTATCAAGTTGATGAAGCTCATTCGATCGATCGAGAAAAACTACCATATCAAACTAACAGCCAGAGAGATACATCAATATCCTACAATTGAACGCTTAGCCAACTATCTATCAGAACATGAAGACCTCAGCAGCTTGTCTGCTGACAAAAAGGGCACGGATACATATAAAACCGAACCGGAAAGGAGTCAGGCAACTTTTCAGCCTCTCTCTGAGGTTCAAAAAGGATTATGGACATTGCAAAAAATGTCACCCGAAAAAAGTGCATATCACGTACCTCTCTGTTTTAAATTTTCGTCAGGGCTTCACCTTGAAACATTACAGCAGGCTTTCGGCCTTGTATTGAATCAGCACCTAATCTTAAAGCACGTCATCCAAGAGAAAGACGGAATGCCATTTCTTAAAATTGAGCCAGCACTTTCAATTGAAATCAAGACAGAAAATATCTCAAGTTTGAAAGAGTCTGATATTCCTGCTTTTCTTAGAAAGAAAGTAAAGGAACCGTATGTAAAGGAAAACAGCCCGTTAGTGCGTGTCATGAGCTTTTCCAGATCTGAACAAGAGCATTTTTTATTAGTTGTCATTCACCATTTGATTTTTGACGGAGTTTCGTCTGTCACATTTATACGCAGTCTGTTTGATACCTATCAGCTTCTTTTAAAAGGACAGCAGCCGGAAAAAGCTGTTTCTCCTGCTATTTATCATGATTTTGCGGCATGGGAGAAAAACATGCTTGCCGGCAAAGACGGTGTGAAGCACCGTACATATTGGCAGAAACAGCTATCGGGAACTTTGCCGAATCTTCAGCTGCCTAATGTCAGCGCAAGTTCAGTCGATTCTGAGTTTAGAGAGGATACATACACCAGGCGGCTGTCCAGCGGCTTCATGAATCAGGTCAGAACGTTTGCGAAAGAGCATTCTGTAAATGTCACGACGGTATTCTTAAGCTGCTATATGATGCTGCTTGGCCGTTACACCGGCCAAAAGGAACAGATCGTCGGCATGCCGGCCATGGTGAGGCCGGAAGAAAGATTTGATGATGCCATTGGACATTTTCTCAATATGCTCCCGATTCGGAGTGAGCTGAACCCGGCAGACACTTTTTCTAGCTTTATATCAAAATTGCAATTAACGATATTGGATGGGCTTGATCATGCAGCATATCCTTTTCCAAAAATGGTGAGGGATCTGAATATTCCTCGCAGTCAAGCAGGTTCACCGGTATTTCAAACCGCTTTTTTCTATCAGAATTTTCTTCAATCCGGAAGCTATCAAAGCTTGCTGAGCCGCTATGCTGACTTCTTTTCTGTCGATTTCGTTGAGTATGTTCACCAAGAGGGCGAATACGAATTAGTATTTGAACTGTGGGAAACAGAAGAAAAAATGGAGCTGAACATCAAGTACAATACTGGGCTGTTTGATGCGGCTTCTATATCCGCCATGTTCGACCATTTTGTTTATGTAACAGAGCAGGCGATGTTGAATCCTTTTCAGCCTTTAAAAGAGTATTCTTTATTACCTGAGGCAGAGAAGCAGATGATTCTCAAAACATGGAACGCCACAGGAAAAACGTATCCATATATAACTTTTCATGAGTTGTTTGAGCAGCAGGCGAAAAAGACGCCTGATAGAGCGGCTGTCAGCTATGAAGGTCAAACATTGACGTATCGGGAGCTTGATGAGAAAAGCACACAGCTGGCCATTTATTTGCAGGCGCATGGAGTGGGTCCTGACCGTCTGGCGGGGATCTATGTGGATCGATCGCTGGACATGCTAGTGGGTTTATTAGCGATCCTCAAGGCTGGGGGAGCGTATGTGCCGCTAGACCCGTCCTATCCGGCTGAACGATTAGAATACATGCTTGAGGACAGTGAAGTTTTCATTACACTGACGACATCGGAATTAGTAAATACGTTGAGTTGGAACGGTGTCACAACAGCTCTTTTAGATCAAGATTGGGATGAAATTGCTCAAACAGCCTCTGATCGAAAAGTGCTTACACGCACTGTCACGCCAGAGAACTTGGCATATGTCATTTATACATCCGGCAGCACAGGAAAGCCAAAAGGTGTCATGATACCGCATAAAGCTTTGACAAACTTTCTCGTTTCGATGGGGGAAACACCAGGTCTTACGGCAGAGGATAAAATGCTTGCTGTCACAACCTACTGTTTTGATATCGCAGCTCTGGAATTATTTTTGCCTTTAATAAAGGGCGCACACTGCTATATTTGTCAAACGGAGCATACAAAAGACGTTGAAAAACTGAAACGGGACATCCGCACGATCAAACCGACAGTGATGCAGGCAACCCCCGCTACGTGGAAGATGCTCTTTTATTCAGGCTGGGAAAATGAAGAGAGCGTGAAAATTTTATGCGGTGGCGAAGCATTGCCTGAGCCATTAAAACGATATTTCTTAGATACGGGCAGCGAAGCCTGGAATATGTTCGGGCCAACCGAAACAACTATCTGGTCAGCGGTTCAGCGCATTAACGATGAATGCTCTCATGCCACGATAGGAAGGCCAATCGCCAATACACAAATCTATATTACGGATTCTCAGCTCGCGCCAGTGCCGGCAGGTGTCCCGGGTGAGCTGTGCATTGCAGGAGACGGTGTGGCGAAGGGCTACTACAAAAAGGAAGAATTAACGGATTCGAGATTCATTGACAACCCTTTTGAGCTTGGGTCTAAGCTTTATAGAACGGGAGACATGGCCCGCTGGCTTACGGGAGGGCGAATTGAATATATAGGCCGCATCGATAATCAAGTAAAAATCCGCGGATTCCGTATTGAACTTGGTGATATTGAAAGCAGGCTTAGTGAGCATCCCGGCATTCTGGAATGCGTTGTGGTCGCAGATAAGGATAACCTAGCTGCCTATTATACAGCTAAACATGCAAATGCTTCTCTCACAGCGAGAGAGCTGCGTCATTTTGTGAAAAACGCTTTGCCTGCCTATATGGTGCCTTCTTATTTTATTCAGCTTGATCATATGCCGTTAACTCCGAACGGAAAGATAGATAGAAACAGCCTTAAGAATATCGATTTATCAGGGGAGCAGCTAAAGCAAAGGCAGACCTCTCCTAAGAACATTCAGGATACTGTTTTTACCATTTGGCAGGAAGTGCTGAAAACGAGTGACATTGAATGGGATGACGGATTTTTCGATGTGGGCGGGGATTCGCTTCTCGCGGTCACTGTGGCTGATCGTATCAAACATGAACTATCCTGTGAGTTTTCTGTCACAGACCTGTTTGAGTATTCAACGATTAAAAATATCAGCCAGTACATCACTGAACAGCGAATGGGCGATGCAAGTGACCATATGCCGACAGACCCGGCAGCTCATATAGAAGATCAGTCTACCGAGATGAGTGATCTCCCGGACTATTATGACGATAGTGTGGCGATTATTGGCATATCGTGTGAATTTCCAGGGGCAAAAAATCATGATGAATTTTGGGAGAACCTCAGAGACGGCAAGGAAAGCATTGCGTTTTTCAATAAAGAAGAGCTTCAGCGCTTTGGCATTTCAAAGGAGATAGCGGAGAATGCCGACTATGTCCCTGCTAAAGCTTCAATTGAGGGGAAAGACAGATTTGATCCAAGCTTCTTTCAAATCTCTCCTAAAGACGCTGAATTTATGGACCCTCAGCTTCGGATGCTGCTGACTCATTCATGGAAAGCAATAGAAGATGCCGGTTATGCTGCGGGACAGATTCCGCAAACCAGTGTTTTTATGTCGGCAAGCAATAATTCTTATCGCGCGCTGTTACCGTCAGATACAACAGGGAGCCTGGAGACGCCGGACGGCTATGTTTCGTGGGTGCTTGCACAGAGCGGGACGATTCCGACAATGATTTCTCATAAGCTCGGGCTGAGAGGGCCAAGCTATTTCGTTCATGCCAACTGCTCATCATCTCTGATTGGATTGCATTCTGCCTATAAAAGCCTGCTGTCGGATGAATCTGATTATGCTTTAGTTGGCGGTGCAACGCTGCATACCGAGTCAAATATCGGATATGTGCATCAGCCGGGGCTGAACTTTTCGAGTGATGGACATATTAAGGCTTTTGACGCTTCAGCTGACGGAATGATAGGCGGTGAGGGCGTTGCTGTTGTATTGCTGAAAAAAGCAGCTGATGCAGTAAAGGACGGGGATCATATCTATGCCTTGCTGAGAGGCATTGGTGTAAATAACGACGGCGCTGACAAAGTCGGCTTTTATGCTCCAAGCGTTAAAGGCCAGGCTGACGTGGTCCAACAGGTCATGAATCAAACGAAGATACAGCCTGAATCCATCTGCTATGTAGAAGCACACGGGACCGGAACGAAGCTGGGGGATCCGATCGAGCTTGCGGCTTTAACAAACGTTTACAGGCAATATACAAATAAAACGCAATTTTGCGGCATTGGGTCGGTGAAAACCAATATCGGACATTTAGATACAGCCGCCGGTCTTGCGGGCTGCATTAAGGTCGTGATGAGTCTTTATCATCAAGAGCTTGCACCGAGTATCAATTATAAGGAGCCGAATCCAAATACAGACTTAGCCAGCTCTCCTTTTTACGTCGTCGATCAAAAGAAAACGTTAAGCCGTGAGATCAAAACGCACAGGGCTGCACTTAGCTCGTTCGGGCTTGGCGGGACAAATACCCATGCCATTTTTGAACAATTTAAAAGGGATTCAGATAAGAGAAAGATAGACGGAACCTGCATTGTCCCGATCTCGGCGAAAAATAAAGAGAGGCTGCAAGAGTATGCAGAAGACATTCTGGCCTATTTGGAAAGAAGAGGGCTTGAGAACAGCCAGCTGCCTGATTTTGCGTATACCCTTCAGGTGGGGCGCGAAGCGATGGAGCATCGCGTTGTCTTTATTGCCGATCATGTAAATGAGTTAAAACAGAGGCTCACAGATTTTATCAATGGAAAAACAGCGATTGAAGGCTGTTTTCAAGGAAGTAAGCACAATGCAAGAGAGGTTTCATGGCTGACGGAGGATGAGGACAGCGCTGAACTCATACGTAAGTGGATGGCCAAAGGAAAAGTAAACAAGCTTGCAGAAATGTGGAGCAAGGGAGCGCATATAGATTGGATGCAGCTTTACAAGGGAGAGCGCCCAAACAGAATGAGTCTGCCGACTTATCCATTTGCAAAGGAACGATACTGGCCGTCGCAGGATGACCGCAAACCGGTGGCGCAAATATCCGGAAATCAGACAGGGATCGGCTCTATTCATCCATTGCTTCATCAGAATACATCTGATTTTTCTGAACAGAAATTCAGTTCGGTTTTCACTGGTGACGAATTCTTCCTGAGAGACCATGTGGTAAGAGGAAAGCCTGTGCTTCCTGGTGTTGCGTACCTTGAAATGGTGTACGCGGCTATAAACCAGGCGGCAGGAAGTGAAATTGGCCAAGATGTCAGAATCAGATTGAATCATACAGTCTGGGTTCAGCCTGTTGTGGTTGACAGACATTCAGCTCAAGTGGATATCAGTCTCTTTCCTGAAGAAGATGGAAAAATCACCTTTGACATTTACAGTATACAGGAAGACGGGGACGACCCTGTTATTCATAGTCAAGGCAGTGCGGAGCTGGCATCTGCTGCCGAAACGCCAGTCGCAGATCTCACTGAAATGTCACGCCGCTGCGGCAAAGGAAAGATGTCGCCTGATCAATTTTACGAAGAAGGCAGAAGCAGAGGAATGTTCCATGGCCCGGCCTTTCAAGGAATTAAGAATGTGAATATAGGAAACAGAGAGGTTTTGGCGCAGCTGCAGCTTCCAGAAATCGTTTCTGGAACGAATGAACAGTTTGTGCTGCACCCAAGTATCATGGACTCCGCCTTGCAGACAGCAACAATATGCATCATGCAGGAATTGACGGATCAAAAGCTGATTTTGCCATTTGCGCTTGAGGAGCTTGAAGTGATCAAAGGGTGTTCTTCTTCTATGTGGGCTTATGCTCGCTTAAGTGACAGCGATCACTCCGGAGGGGTTGTTCAGAAAGCGGATATCGATGTCATTGACGAGAGTGGAAGCGTATGTGTCAGGATCAAAGGATTTTCAACGAGAGTATTAGAAGGGGAGGTTCATACTTCAAAGCCTTCAACACGGCACGAACGCTTAATGCTTGAACCGGTGTGGGAAAAACAGAATGAAGAACGAGAGGACGAAGATCCTTCGTACACGGAGCATATCATTGTTCTCTTCGAAACTGAACGAAGTGTCACAGACAGCATTGCCTCCCACATGAAAGATGCCCGTGTGATTACTCTAAACGAAGCTGTAGGACATATTGCTGAACGTTATCAATGTTACACGCAGAACATTTTTGAACTCCTGCAAAGCAAGGTCCGTGAGCTTTCTGCAGGCCGTATCATCATTCAAGCGATTGTTCCGCTGGAAAAAGAGAAGCAATTGTTTGCCGGCGTTTCCGGTCTGTTTAAAACAGCAGAAATAGAGTTCAGCAAACTGACTGCTCAGATCATCGAAATTGAGAAACCTGAAGAGATGATAGACCTTCACCTCAAGCTGAAAGACGACAGCCGGAGACCATTTGACAAACAGATTCGATATGAGGCTGGACACCGTTTTGTGAAAGGCTGGAGGGAAATGGTGCTTCCTTCAGCTGATACGCTTCACATGCCGTGGAGAGACGAGGGTGTTTATCTAATCACAGGCGGAGCAGGAAGCTTAGGCCTTCTGTTTGCAAAGGAAATTGCCAATCGAACTGGCCGGTCTACTATTGTGCTGACGGGACGATCTGTTTTAAGTGAGGATAAGGAAAACGAGCTGGAGGCTCTTCGAAGCATCGGAGCGGAGGTTGTCTATCGAGAGGCTGATGTAAGTGATCAGCATGCGGTTCGTCATCTTTTTGAGGAAATCAAAGAAAGATATGGCACTCTCAATGGAATTATTCACGGTGCAGGCAGCATTAAAGATCACTTCATCATTCATAAAACGAATGAAGAGTTTCAAGAGGTGTTGCAGCCAAAAGTGAGCGGGTTGTTACATGTAGACGAATGCAGCAAGGATTTCCCATTGGACTTTTTCATTTTCTTCTCATCTGTTTCGGGATGTTTAGGAAACGCTGGACAAGCCGATTATGCGGCAGCCAATTCGTTTATGGATGCATTTGCTGAATACCGCCGTTCTCTTGCGGCATCAAAAAAGAGATTCGGCTCCACCATTTCCTTCAATTGGCCGTTATGGGAAGAAGGCGGTATGCAAGTCGGCGCTGAAGATGAAAAGAGAATGCTGAAAACGACGGGAATGGTCCCGATGCCGACAGATAGTGGCTTGAAAGCATTTTATCAGGGGATAGCATCTGATAAGCCGCAAGTTTTTGTGATGGAAGGACAGCTTCAGAAAATGAAGCAAAAACTGCTTTCCGCAGGATCGAAAGCCAAGCGGAACGATCAGAGAAAGGCGGATCAGGATCAAGGACAAACTAGAAAATTGGAAGCAGCCTTAATCCAGATGGTTGGCGCAATTTTGAAAGTAAACACAGACGATATCGATGTCAACACAGAGCTGAGTGAGTACGGATTCGACTCAGTTACATTCACTGTCTTTACAAACAAGATCAACGAAAAATTTCAGTTGGAGCTAACACCGACCATTTTCTTTGAATATGGTAGCGTCCAAAGCCTGGCTGAATATGTAGTTGCTGCGTATCAGGGCGAATGGAATCAAGATGCTACTGCTAAAGGCATAGATGAAAGAACAAACTTAGTGCACAGTTTAAACAGCCTGGAGGCATCATTAAGCAACATGGTCAGTGCAATTTTAAAAGTAAATAGTGAAGATATTGATGTCAATACAGAGCTGAGTGAATACGGATTTGATTCCGTTACATTTACGGTCTTTACAAACAAGATCAACGAAGAATTTCAGTTGGAGCTAACGCCGACCATTTTCTTTGAATATGGAAGCATCCACAGCCTGGCTGAGTATTTGACCGTTGAACATGGTGACACCCTGGTTCAGGAGCGAGAAAAACCAGAGGGGCAGGAAGAGTTACAGACAAAATCCCCTGAAGCGCCGAAAATCACATCACGTAGAAAGCGCCGCTTTACACAGCCTATTATTGCAAAAGCAGAAAGAAACAAAAAGCAGGCTGCCGATTTTGAGCCGGTTGCAATTGTCGGCATCAGCGGCCGATTCCCTGGCGCTATGGATATAGACGAATTTTGGAAAAACCTAGAAGAAGGAAAAGACAGCATCACAGAAGTTCCAAAAGATCGATGGGATTGGCGGGAGCATTATGGAAACCCAGACACTGACGTCAATAAAACCGACATCAAATGGGGCGGGTTTATTGATGGTGTCGCAGAGTTTGATCCGTTGTTTTTTGGTATTTCGCCGCGAGAAGCTGATTATGTAGACCCTCAGCAGCGCTTGTTAATGACATACGTGTGGAAGGCACTGGAAGATGCGGGTTGCTCGCCGCAAAGCCTTTCGGGTACAGGGACCGGTATCTTTATCGGTACGGGAAACACCGGTTATAAAGATCTATTCCATAGAGCGAATCTTCCAATTGAAGGCCATGCTGCTACAGGTCATATGATTCCTTCGGTAGGCCCGAATAGAATGAGTTATTTTTTAAATATTCATGGTCCGAGCGAGCCAGTAGAGACGGCTTGTTCCAGTTCTCTTGTAGCCATTCACCGTGCTGTGACTGCGATGCAAAACGGTGATTGTGAGATGGCGATCGCTGGAGGCGTGAATACGATCTTAACCGAGGAGGCGCATATTAGCTACAGCAAGGCGGGGATGCTCAGCAAAGACGGCAGGTGTAAAACCTTCTCTGCCGATGCGAATGGCTATGTCAGAGGCGAAGGGGTCGGAATGGTCATGTTGAAAAAGCTGGAAGATGCCGAGCGCGACGGAAATCATATTTACGGCGTTATTCGGGGGACGGCGGAAAATCACGGCGGAAGAGCCAATACCCTGACATCGCCTAATCCGAAAGCACAAGCTGATTTGTTGGTGCGTGCATATCGCCAAGCAGGCATAGATCCAAGCACTGTCACATATATCGAAGCACATGGAACAGGGACGGAATTGGGCGATCCGATTGAAATAAATGGGCTGAAAGCCGCGTTTAAGGAACTATCCAATATGAGAGGCGAGAGCCAGCCGGATGTTCCAGATCACCGTTGCGGCATCGGCTCAGTTAAAAGCAATATCGGTCATTTAGAGCTAGCAGCAGGTATTTCCGGTTTGATCAAGGTGCTTTTGCAAATGAAGCATAAAACGTTAGTGAAAAGCCTGCATTGCGAGACGCTTAATCCTTATCTTCAGCTGACTGACAGTCCGTTTTACATCGTTCAGGAAAAACAGGAATGGAAGTCTGTCACAGATTGGGACGGAAACGAGCTTCCGCGCCGTGCGGGAATCAGTTCGTTTGGGATTGGCGGAGTAAACGCGCATATTGTGATTGAAGAATATATGCCAAAAGCCAATTCAGAACACACGGCTACAGAACAGCCAAACGTAATTGTGCTGTCGGCTAAAAATAAAAGCAGGCTGATAGATCGTGCTTCGCAATTGCTTGAGGCGATTCGCAATAAAAAATATACAGATCAGGAGTTGCACCGCATCGCTTACACCCTGCAGGTCGGGCGCGAGGAAATGGATGAGCGTCTGGCGTGTGTTGCGGGGACGATGCAGGAACTTGAAGAGAAACTGCAGGCGTTTGTTGACGGTAAGGAAGAAACAGACGAATTTTTCCGGGGACAGTCTCATCGAAATAAAGAGACCCAGACTATTTTTACAGCAGATGAAGATATGGCGTTGGCACTTGATGCTTGGATCAGAAAAAGAAAATACGCCAAACTTGCTGATTTATGGGTCAAAGGGGTCTCAATCCAGTGGAACACATTATACGGAGAGACCAAACCGCGCCTGATCAGCCTCCCTTCATATCCGTTTGCAAAGGATCATTATTGGGTGCCGGCAAAGGAACATTCAGAAAGAGACAAAAAAGAACTGGTTAATGCGATTGAAGATCGGGCTGCATGCTTTTTGACGAAACAATGGAGTTTGAGTCCAATTGGCTCAGCAGTGCCGGGGACAAGAACCGTTGCCATCCTGAGCAATCAAGAGACAGCAGATTTAGCAGCAGAAGTGTCTTCGTATTTTCCGAATCATCTCTTATTAGATGTGAGCCGGATAGAAAATGATCAGTCAGACATTGATTGGAAAGAGTTTGACGGCCTAGTGGATGTCATCGGATGCGGTAAGGATGATGAGGGCCGGCTGGATTGGATTGAATGGGTGCAAAGACTGGTTGAATTCGGGCATAAAGAGGGGCTCAGGCTGCTTTGTGTGACGAAGGGGCTCGAATCGTTTCAAAACACATCTGTCCGGATGGCAGGCGCCTCCCGGGCTGGGTTGTATCGAATGCTCCAATGCGAGTACAGCCATCTTATATCAAGGCATATGGATGCTGAGGAGGTTACTGATCATCGCCGTCTCGCGAAGTTGATCGCTGATGAGTTTTATTCCGATTCTCATGATGCCGAGGTTTGCTACAGAGATGGTTTACGGTATCAAGCTTTTCTAAAAGCTCATCCGGAAACAGGTAAGGCCACGGAACAGAGCGCGGTCTTCCCGAAAGATCATGTGCTTCTCATTACAGGCGGCACACGAGGCATCGGACTATTATGCGCCCGTCATTTTACAGAGTGCTATGGGGTGAAAAAACTGGTGCTGACCGGACGAGAACAGCTTCCTCCGCGAGAGGAATGGACTCGTTTTGACACCTCGAACACATCAGTTGCCCAGAAAATCCAGGCGGTGCGGGAGCTGGAAGCGAAGGGTGCACAGGTTGAGATGCTGTCGCTGACGTTATCTGATGAAGCTCAGGTTGAGCAAACGCTGCAACATATCAAGCGAACATTAGGACCGATTGGCGGTGTCATTCATTGTGCAGGTCTGACGGATATGGATACGTTGGCATTTATCCGAAAAACTTCAGATGATATTCAGCGGGTGCTGGAACCTAAGGTGTCAGGTCTTACAACGTTATATCGCCATGTGTGTAACGAGCCTTTACAGTTTTTTGTCTTATTTTCTTCTGTTTCAGCCATTATTCCGGAGCTTTCGGCGGGACAAGCTGACTATGCGATGGCCAATAGCTATATGGATTATTTTGCAGAAGCACATCAGAAACATGTGCCGATCATCAGTGTTCAGTGGCCGAACTGGAAAGAAACCGGTATGGGTGAAGTGACAAATCAAGCGTATCGGGAAAGCGGCTTGTTGAGCATTACGAATTCAGAAGGCTTACGTTTTCTAGATCAAATTGTATCGAAAATGTTCGGACCGGTTGTTCTCCCTGCAATGGCGAATCAAACAAACTGGGAGCCGGAACTGCTGATGAAGAGGAGGAAACCGCATGAGGGCGGTTTGCAGGAAGCTGCTTTACAGAGCCCGCCAGCCAGAGACATTGAAGAGGCCGATGAAGTTTCCAAATGTGATGGATTATTATCTGAAACACAGTCCTGGCTTATTGATCTGTTTACCGAAGAGCTGAGAATAGATCGTGAAGACTTCGAGATTGACGGGTTGTTTCAGGATTATGGCGTGGATTCGATCATTTTGGCACAGGTGCTCCAGCGTATAAACCGCAAATTAGAGGCAGCGCTCGATCCATCGATTCTATATGAATACCCGACAATTCAAAGGTTCGCAGATTGGCTGATCGGTTCTTATTCCGAAAGGCTGTCCGCTTTATTCGGAGGCAGGATATCGGATGCATCAGCACCTTTGGAGAACAAAATAGAGGTGGAGGCACCTGTTCCTGCGAAGGATCGAGCTCTTACACCTCAGATTCAGGCACCAGCGATTTTGTCACCGGACTCTCATGCAGAAGGTATTGCCGTTGTCGGACTCTCTTGCCGATTCCCTGGGGCAGAGACATTGGAGTCATATTGGTCGTTACTATCCGAGGGGCGTTCGTCAATCGGCCCGATTCCGGCAGAGCGTTGGGGCTGTAAGACACCATATTATGCCGGCGTGATTGATGGCGTCAGCTATTTTGATCCTGATTTCTTTTTGCTTCACGAAGAAGACGTAAGGGCGATGGATCCGCAAGCACTGCTCGTGTTGGAAGAGTGTCTGAAGCTCTTGTATCACGCCGGTTATACACCTGAGGAAATAAAGGGCAAGCCCGTCGGTGTTTATATCGGAGGCAGAAGCCAGCACAAACCTGATGAAGACAGCCTTGATCATGCCAAGAATCCGATCGTGACAGTCGGCCAAAATTATTTAGCCGCTAATCTTTCACAATTTTTTGATGTCCGCGGCCCAAGTGTTGTAGTTGACACTGCATGCTCGTCAGCTTTGGTCGGCATGAATATGGCCATTCAGGCGCTGCGTGGCGGAGATATTCAATCCGCCATAGTCGGCGGTGTCAGTTTGCTGAGCTCAGATGCCTCTCACAGGCTGTTTGACCGGCGCGGCATTTTAAGCAAGCATTCATCCTTCCATGTGTTTGATGAGCGTGCTGACGGAGTTGTGTTAGGTGAAGGCGTCGGAATGGTCATGCTAAAAACCGTAAAACAGGCACTGGAAGACGGAGATACCATATATGCTGTCGTCAAAGCGGCCTCGGTCAATAACGACGGAAGAACGGCGGGGCCTGCAACACCTAATCTTGAGGCGCAAAAGGAAGTCATGAAAGATGCGCTTTTCAAAAGCGGAAAAAAACCAGAGGACATCAGCTACCTTGAGGCAAACGGGTCAGGTTCAATCGTAACCGATCTCCTTGAGCTAAAAGCGATCCAATCAGTGTACCGTTCTGGGCACTCATCGCCTCTTTCTCTTGGCTCAATCAAGCCGAACATCGGGCATCCGCTATGTGCTGAAGGGATCGCCAGCTTCATTAAGGTTGTGCTGATGCTGAAAGAGCGCCGCTTTGTCCCATTTTTATCAGGTGAAAAAGAGATGGCGCATTTCGATCAACAGAAAGCGAACATCACGTTCAGCCGAGCCCTGGAAAAATGGACAGATTCGCAGCCTACTGCGGCTATTAACTGCTTTGCCGATGGGGGGACGAATGTCCATGTCATCGTAGAGGCGTGGGAAAAAGATGAAAAACACGCCATCAAGCGCAGTCCAAAATCGCCTCCTCAATTAAAGAAACGAATGCTTTCGCCAGGCGAGACAAAGCTGGAAGCGGAGACTTCGAAAATGACTGCGGCAAACATATGGGATACTTATGAGGTGGAGGTCTAACGTGAAAAAGATAACGAAACAACTCACATTATCGTTAAAAAATCCGTTTATTTATCACCATGTGGTTTACGGACAAAATGTCCTGCCGGGATTGGCTTATATCGATATAATCTACCAGATATTCAGAGAACACGGCTTCTCCTGCTCAGAGCTTCAGCTGCGGAATTTATCCATCTATCAGCCATTGAGGGCGGAACAGGATGCAGTAATTGTTCTGAATATCCAATGCGCGGAGAAAAAAGAAGGAAAGTGGCAAATCACAGCCAAGGGAATTGAAAAACGTGATGGGAAAGAAGTTTCAGAAGAAAAGCTCTATATGAAGGCTGACATGCACGCAGACTCCCCAGCCATATTTGAAGAAACACTGGATCTCAGTCAAATCAAAGCATCTGCACAGAACGTTGTTCAGCTTGATGATGTATATGAACAATGCAGACGTCAGGAATTGGTGCACAGCGAATATATGAAAGCAAGTGGCTGCATCTATGAAGAGGAAGATGGCGTCCTTCTTGAGCTTTCTCTCGGTTCGGAAGCCATGCTTCACGCAGAAGGCTTTATGTTTCACCCGACTCTCATAGACGGGAGCGGGGTGGGTGCCAATCATTTGCTCACATCTTTGCTTAAAGGAGAACAGAGGCTGTATTTGCCTCTGTTCTATGAATCCTTTTCCGCTTCTGCACTTTTGCAGTCGGATTGCATGACGAGAATTAAGCGCTCCTCCGTCCGGCGGGAAAAAGAGCTGATTTATGTAACACTTGAATTTTTTAATGCGTCGGGAGAAAAAGTGGCTGAGTTGAAGAACTTTACAAGCAAATTGGTGCGAGAAGCGGAGCTGATTAGCGGAAAACATCAAGATGCACAGGAGACACAGATGACAAGAGCGGACACTGCTGAGCGTGATAAACCTGCTGACATGGTATCTTCTCCCGTTAATTCCTATAGTGAGGCTGAACAGTTCGTAAGCCAATTAATCGCAGAGAAAATCAATAAGCCGGTAGAACAAGTTGAAAAACAGGTCGGTTATTACCAAATGGGACTGAATTCATCGGGCTTGCTTGAGGTGGTAGAAACGATCAGTGATAAGATCGGTGAGAGCCTTTCGCCGACTCTTCTGTTTGAGCATACCACCATAGCGGAACTGTCAGCGTTTCTTGCCGAGGAATATGCTGAGCATTTTAGTGCCGCTGGTTCCCTTGGCCTTGGCCAGAATGAAAGAGCACGCGTTTCCGACAGCATAAACGACCGTAAGACTGTTGAAGCTTCTCGTCCTGCACCTATTGAGGCAGCAGGCGACATTGCGATTATCGGCTTGGCGGGCAGGTATCCGAAGGCAGCCAATATTCATGAATTTTGGAACAATCTGAAAGAGGGGAAGGACTGCGTTAGCGAGATTCCTGAGTCGCGCTGGGATTGGCAGCGACTTGAAGGAATCACATCTCCTTCGGGGAAGGACATTTCCAAATGGGGAGGATTTATTGATGATCCCGACTGCTTCGATCCCCAATTTTTCAGAATTACGCCAAGAGAAGCGGAGACAATGGACCCTCAAGAGCGGCTGTTTTTAGAAACATGCTGGGAAACGATTGAGGATGCGGGCTATACGCCAAAGACGTTGGCGAAGCCTAAAGGACGAAATAAAAGGCAGCATGTAGGAGTTTTTGCCGGTGTCATGCACAAGGATTATACATTAGTCGGAGCTGAAGAAGCATCAGCAGAAAACGTGTTTCCTCTCTCGCTCAACTATGCGCAAATCGCCAACCGTGTTTCTTACTTTTGTAATTTCCACGGTCCGAGTATGGCTGTCGATACGGTATGTTCATCCTCTTTGACCGCAGTGCACTTGGCGTTGGAAAGCATACGTCACGGTGAGTGCGATGTTGCGTTAGCAGGCGGAGTGAACCTGTCTTTGCACCCGAATAAATATATGACATACGGGGTCTGGGATATGTTTTCCACTGACGGGCACTGCCGTACGTTTGGAAAGGATGGGGACGGTTATGTGCCTGCCGAGGGTATAGGCGCGGTTTTATTAAAGCCTTTGCGCCAGGCGGAGAAAGACGGAGATCGCATTTATGCAGTTATTAAAGGAAGTGCTGTGAATCATGTGGGCACTGTAAGCGGCATTTCAGTGCCGAGCCCTGTTTCTCAAGCTGATCTGATTGAGACATGCTTGGAGAAAACGGGAATCGACCCGCGGACGATCAGTTATGTGGAAGCCCATGGAACCGGCACGTCCTTAGGAGATCCGATCGAAATACAGGGATTAGTGAAAGCGTTCCGCCAATATACGCAGGATCGGCAGTTCTGTTCAATCGGTTCTGTAAAGTCAAACATTGGGCACGCCGAATCCGCCGCGGGGATCAGCGGTTTAAGCAAGGTTGCCCTTCAGCTTCACCATCAAAAACTTGTGCCTTCTTTGCATTCGGAAGAACTGAATCCGTACGTTGATTTTGAAAAGTCTCCATTTTATGTACAGCATGAAACAGAAACGTGGAAGCAGCCTGTTATCAAGGAGAATGGGGAAGAGGTCCCTTATCCGCGGCGGGCGGGTATCAGTTCCTTCGGAGCAACTGGTTCAAACGCACATATTATCCTTGAGGAATATATTTCTCAAACAGCGGAGCAGGACGTTTCTTTGTCCTCAGATTCTGACATATCCGCAGTTATTCCGCTTTCTGCCCGTAATCAAGAACGTCTTCGTGTATATGCAAAACGTCTCTTGGATTTTCTTCATGATGGGATTCAGATTAGAGATTTGGCGTATACATTGCAGGTAGGCCGTGAACCGATGGAAGAACGGGTTTCTTTCTTAGCATCCGGAATTCAAGAATTGAGCGACCAATTGAAGGCTTTTATAGAAGGACGAAAAACCATTCAGCATTGCTGGAAGGGCCGCGTGTCAAGAGGAAGCGAACCATCGCGTCCCGGCGAATCGGTACATAAATTGCTGGAGCAAAGAAAACTCGATCAAATTGCGGAGCAGTGGGCGAACGGATCTGGGGTTGACTGGAAGCTGCTTTACGAGGGAAACAAACCAAAGCGGATCAGCCTGCCGACTTACCCATTTGAGAGGGTGCGTTATTGGGTGCCGAAAGCGGAGAAAAAGACTGATCGTTTAAAGGAGGAGCGACACATCCTGCATCCTCTCCTGCATCAAAATGTGTCCGACATATCGGGTGTCCGCTTCCGTTCAGCGTTTACAGGCCGTGAATTTTTCTTGAAGGATCATGTCATAAAGGGCGAACACGTTTTACCTGGCGCAGCTTTATTGGAGATGGTTCGGGAAGCTGTGGAAAGGGCAGCTGCGGATCAGTTCCCGACAGGATTCCGGCTCCGGAATATCGTCTGGGTCCGGCCGTTCGCCGTCACGGAACAGCAGAAAGATATAGACGTACGTCTATATCCTGAGGACAATGGTGAGATTACATTTGAAATCTGCCGGGACCCTGAAAGCGCAGAGGAGTCGCCGATTGTATATGGGCAAGGGAGTGCAGTGCTTTGTGAGGCTGGTGAAAATCCGGTTATCAACATTGAAGAATTGAAGGCAAGCTATAATGGCCGGACGCTGTCACCTTTTGATTGCTACGAGGCTTATACAGAAATGGGTATTCATTATGGTGACAGCCACAGAGCGATCGACAGCCTATATGCCGGCGAAAACGGAGTTCTAGTGAAATTGACGATGCCTCCTGTAATCTCTGATACAGAAGACCATTATATTCTGCATCCGAGCATGATAGATTCGGCATTTCAAGCATCTATCGGTTTGAGGCTGGGAGGAGCTACGAGTTTAGAAGACAGAAAGGCAATGCTGCCTTTTGCCATACAGGATGTCCAAATCTTCAAAGGCTGCGAGGCATCTATGTGGGCGCGGATCACATATAGCGAGGGCAGTACAGCTGGGGATCGTATGCAGAAGCTTGATATCGATTTATGCAATGAAGAGGGGCAGGTTTGCGTGCGATTGACGGGCTATTCTGCAAGAGTGTTAGAAACAGATCAAGAAGGTCCTTCTGAAGCGACTGACACGCTACTGTTCGAACATATTTGGGAAGAACGTGCTGCAGAGAGGCAAGAGCTCATAGAGTACGACACGTATAAAGTCGTTGTCTGTGATGTTGGAGAACAAATGGAAAGCCTCCAAAATCATCTTGACTGTACAGTTCTGCAGCATGATACAGAGACAATTGATGAACGGTTTGAAGGTTATGCCATACAGTTATTTGAAGAAATCAAACAGCTAATGCACTCAAAAACAGGAGGACATACATTCATTCAAGTGGCGGTGCCTGCGTTGGACGAGCCTCAGCTATTAAGCGGCTTAACTGGATTGCTCAAAACGGCTGAACTGGAAAATCCAAAACTGACAGGACAGTTGATCGAAATAGAAACCGGGATGTCAGCTGGTGACCTATTCGAAATATTGGAGGAAAACAGACGCTATCCGCGTGACACGCATATCCGCCACTGGCAAGGGAAGCGATTTGTAAGCAAGTGGAAAGAAGTGTCTGGTGAGCACCTAAGTGCTGACATGCCATGGAAGGATAAAGGCGTGTATCTGATCACAGGCGGTGCGGGCGGTCTGGGATTCATCTTTGCAACTGAAATCGCAAACCAAACGAATGATGCGGTTGTGATCCTGACAGGACGCTCTCCGCTTGATGAAAGGAAGAAGAAGAAGCTTAAAGCCTTACAGAAACTTGGCATCCAAGCGATTTACAGACAAGCTGATCTGGCTGACAAACAAACGGTTGATGCCTTATTAAAAGAAACCCAAAACGTTTACGGAGACTTAGATGGCATCATTCACAGCGCCGGTTTAATAAAAGATAATTTCATTATGAAGAAAAAGAAAGAAGAGGTTCAAACCGTTCTTGCTCCAAAGGTAGCAGGACTGATTCACCTTGACGAAGCAACGAAAGATATTCCGCTCGATTTCTTTATCCTTTTTTCCTCAGGTGCCGGAGCAGTAGGAAGCGCGGGACAGGCTGATTACGCAATGGCCAATGCATTTATGAATGCATTCAGCGAATATCGCAATGGCCAAGCAGAGCTGCACAAGCGTTACGGAAAAACTCTTTCAGTGTGCTGGCCGCTGTGGAAAGACGGGGGCATGCAAATTGATGCGGAAACTGCAAGGATGCTGAAAAGAGAAACAGGCATGGTGGCCATGGAAACAGATCGTGGGATTCAGGCGCTATATCATGGCTGGACGTCAGGAAAGCCGCAAGTGTTAGTTGCTTCCGGTGTTACTGATCGGATTCGTGCATTTTTACATGAAACGGGACATGGCAAAGGCCAATCTCACGATATCAAAAAAAGCAGTCTCAATCAGGAGGCAGAAAAAGCAGACATGATCGGGGAAATTGATGAAGAGATACTAAGAGAAAAAGCGGAGAACTATTTTAAACAGGTGCTTTCTTCGGTGATTAAGCTGCCAGCCGGCCAGATTGATGCTGAAGCTCCTCTCGAGGATTACGGGATCGATTCTATCATGATCATGCATGTAACGGGTCAATTAGAAAAAGTATTCGGTTCTTTGTCCAAGACGTTGTTCTTTGAATATCAGGATATTCGCTCATTAACACGGTATTTTATTGATTCCCGCAGAGAAAAACTGCTGGACATCTTGGGAATTGAAACAGGAAAACCTTCTGTTGAAAGAAAATCAGAACCTGAAATCCCAGTTACCCTAAGAAAGTCTGGATTTCTTCCTTTGCGAGATAAAGAGCAGAAGCAGTTAAGAGAGAAGGAAACGGAAGAAATCGCGATCATCGGTATCTCAGGTCGCTATCCACAGGCAGACAACATTGATGAATTGTGGGAAAACCTGAGAGACGGTCGAGACTGTATTACTGAAATTCCTGCAGACCGCTGGGATCACAGTCTTTATTATGATGAAGATAAAGACAAGCCTGGAAAAACCTACAGCAAGTGGGGAGGCTTCTTGAAGGATGTAGACAAGTTTGATCCGCAGTTTTTCCATATATCGCCGCGTGAGGCAAAATTAATGGACCCGCAAGAGCGTTTATTTTTGCAGTGCGTGTATGAAACGATGGAAGACGCAGGCTATACAAGAGAGCACCTCGGCCGTAAGCGTGATGCTGAGCTTGGTGGAAGCGTCGGTGTTTACGTCGGTGTCATGTACGAAGAATATCAGCTGTACGGGGCACAAGAGCAGGTGCGGGGAAGGTCTCTGGCTTTAACGGGAAATCCATCATCCATCGCGAACCGGGTATCTTATTATTTTGATTTTCACGGACCGAGTATTGCTTTAGACACCATGTGTTCTTCTTCTTTAACGGCTATCCACTTGGCCTGCCAAAGCCTGCAGCGCGGAGAGTGTGAGGCGGCATTCGCGGGCGGCGTGAATGTGTCAATCCATCCAAATAAATATTTGATGCTCGGGCAGAACAAATTTATGTCCAGCAAAGGCCGATGTGAAAGCTTCGGACAGGGCGGAGACGGCTATGTGCCGGGGGAAGGCGTTGGAGCAGTGCTTTTGAAGCCATTGTCTAAAGCAGTTGAAGATGGTGATCACATTTATGGAATCATTAAGGGGACAGCCATCAACCACGGGGGAAAAACAAACGGGTACTCAGTGCCCAATCCGAATGCCCAAGCAGATGTCATCAAAAAGGCGTTTGTGGAAGCGAAGATTGATCCGCGGACAGTCAGTTACATCGAAGCCCACGGCACGGGAACCTCTCTCGGTGATCCTATTGAAATCACAGGGCTGTCCAAAGTGTTTACGCAAGAAACCGATGACAAACAATTTTGTGCAATAGGGTCAGCCAAATCAAATATCGGGCACTGTGAGAGTGCGGCAGGTATCGCAGGAGTAACGAAGGTATTGCTCCAAATGAAATACAGGCAGCTTGCGCCTTCCCTGCATTCAAACGTGCTGAACCCGAATATTGATTTCCTTAACTCGCCGTTTAAAGTACAGCAAGAGCTAGAAGAGTGGAAGAGGCCGATCATCAGTGTCAATGGCAAAGACATCGAATTACCGAGAATCGCAGGAGTCTCTTCATTTGGTGCCGGAGGTGTGAACGCCCATATTTTAATAGAAGAGTATGCTCCGGAACCTGTGGAGGAACGTTTACCAGCGAGGAAACAGCCGGCTGTCATTGTGCTCTCAGCAAAAAATGAGGAAAGACTTCAGAAACGCGCGGAGCGATTGCTGCATGCCATTCGTGAACAAACATATGTTGAAGCAGATTTACACCGAATTGCCTATACGCTTCAAGTCGGACGGGAAGCGATGAACGAACGGCTGGCGTTCGTTGCGGAATCGATGCGGGAGCTTGAAGAAAAGCTGAATGAATGTATCTCCGGAACAGAAAATCGTGAATATGTCTATCGCGGACAAGTAAAGAGCAACAAAGAAGCCATTGCTGCTTTTGCTGCTGATGAGGATATGTCAAAAACAATTGAGGCATGGCTGCAAAAAGGAAAATATGCGAAGGTTTTAGACCTGTGGGTAAGAGGTTTGCGAATCGACTGGAGCACGCTATATCAGGATCAAAAAACGCGGCGCATCAGTTTACCTGCCTATCCTTTCTCAAGAGATCACTATTGGATAGACGTAAATGCAAAGGCTGAGGAAAAAAGAACGGAGGAGCCATTCGCTCCAGTACAGCCCGTCATTCCAAAGTCGTCTGTAGACAGAGAAGCCAGTGGCAAGCCTGCCAATATTACGTTACAGCCTTTAATGACCAATCAGGATCGTTTGGAGCGGACAGCATCTCTGGTTCCATCAGATACAGAAACAGAGACGATCACGGCGGAAGCCTTGTGCGATGAACTGACAGCGGGCTTAGCGGAAGTGCTGTACATGGACCAAAACGAGATTGATCCAGACGAAGCATTCATAGATATCGGTATGGACTCGATTACCGGGCTCGAATGGATAAAAGCAATAAATAAACAGTATGGCACATCACTAAATGTCACAAAGGTATATGATTATCCGACAACACGTGATTTCGCTGTTTACTTAGCACACGAGTTAAGCACACAGGCTGGGGAGAAAAAACAAACGGAGACGTACACGCCGATCAGACAAAAAACAGCGGTACCTGCTGCTAAACCGGCTAATATATCTCTGCAGCCGTTAGAACATCATCAGCCAGTGCAAGAGGAGGCTGAAGAAACGATTCAATATGCAGCGGCAGAAATATCTGCATCAAGACAATATACTGTAGCAATTGAAACGCTGCATGAAAACTTGAGCGAAAGCATAGCAGACGTGTTATACATGGAGCCATACGAGGTGGATATTGACGAAGCGTTTATAGATATCGGAATGGACTCGATTACCGGACTCGAATGGATAAAAGCGGTGAACAAGCAATACGGAACGTCATTTACGGTAACCAGAGTATATGATTATCCAACGATACGTGATTTTGCCGAAATGCTAAAGTCCGAGCTTGGAACTCATCTTGATAGAAAGATAGAGCATACTGACTCTTTCGAAGCAGCCCAGCAAAAGCCAGCAGCACCATCTAATCCAAAGCCGGCAGAACGGCCGCTACAGCCTGTTCAACATCCAATAAAGAAAGAACATGAGAAGAAAACGGTTCCTGTTCTTCAAGACCGCCCGGAGGATGCGATAGCGATTGTCGGGATGTCGGGAAGATACCCGGGCGCTCGTAATGTAAGAGAGTACTGGGATAACCTGGTTCATGCGAGAAATGCCATTCGGGACATTCCAACATCACGGTGGGATGTTGACAAATACTATGATCCTGTCCTCAACAAAAAAGGGAAAGTCTATTGCAAATCAATGGGGATGCTTGATGATATTGAACATTTTGATCCGTTGTTTTTTAATATTCCACCGTCAGAAGCTGAACTGATGGACCCGCAGCATCGAATCTTTTTGCAGGAAGGCTATAAAGCCTTTGAGGACGCTGGGTACAACGCCCGAACTTTAAATGAGAAAAAATGCGGTGTATATCTCGGCATTATGAGCAATGAATACGGGGTCATGCTGAACCGGCAGGCAAGAGCAAATGCCACCGGGAACAGCTTTGCGATCGCTGCGGCGCGTATTCCATATTTTCTTAATTTAAAAGGGCCTGCGATTCCTATTGACACCGCTTGTTCATCTTCATTGGTCGGCACACATTTAGCGCGGCAGGCACTTATAAACAAAGAAATTGATATGGCGCTGGTCGGCGGGGTCAGCTTATACCTGACGCCGGAATCTTACATCAGTATGTGTGAGGCCGGCATGCTTTCACCTGATGGACAATGTAAAGCATTTGACAATGGCGCGAATGGTTTTGTGCCCGGCGAGGGTGCGGGTGCGCTGGTTCTGAAAAGGCTGAAAGATGCGGAAGCGGACCGTGACCATATTTATGGCATCATCATTGGCTCGGGTATTAATCAGGACGGGAAAACAAACGGAATCACAGCACCGAGTGCGAAAAGCCAAATGGACCTGGAAAGAGACATATATGAAACATACGGCATACATCCTGAGAGTATCAGTTATGTCGAGATGCATGGCACAGGAACAAAACAAGGCGATCCAATTGAATTAGAAGCTCTGTCCACCGTATTTCAAGAAAAAACAGACAAAAAGCAGTTTTGCGCAATCGGTTCCGTCAAAAGCAATATTGGCCATACATCCGCGGCGGCAGGAGTAGCCGGGGTTCAAAAAGTGTTATTGTGCATGAATCATAGAACACTTGTGCCGACATTGAACTTCACGACGCCGAATGAGCATTTTGAATTTGAGCATTCTCCTTTATACGTAAATACGGAGCTTAAGCCTTGGGAAACGGCTGATGGAAAACCGCGGAGAGCATGTGTGAGCTCTTTCGGATATAGCGGAACGAATGCCCATATTGTGATAGAGGAATATCAGCCTGAAAAGAGGAACGATCGATTAACAAAGCAGCACCGCTCAGCATTATTTGTACTCTCAGCGAAAAAAGAGAAGCAATTGAAGGCCTATGCGGAAGCAATGAAAGATTTCGTAACTTCCAATGAAGATATCGATCTGGAGGATATGGCATACACACTTCAGACGGGCCGGGAAGCAATGGATTATCGCATGGCGTTTTTGGCGGATTCGAGAGAAATGCTGATCAAAGCTTTAGATGATTATTTGGCTGAAATGCCGAACGGCAGCATATTTGCTGCTCACGTGAAAACGAAGAAGAGCGAAATCAAGCTGTTTGAAACGGATCATGATGCCAAAGCATTGCTGCAAACATGGATAGAGAAAAAAAGGCTGGAGAAAGTAGCAGAGCTATGGGTGAAAGGGCTGCAGATAGATTGGAACAAGCTTTATGGGGAATACACGCCTCGCCGAATCAGCCTGCCTGCTTATCCGTTCGCGGAAGAGTATTACTGGCTGCCAACTCAAGAAGGTGAACCCGAAACCATTGCTACAGCAATGCCTCAATTCGAACTGATGCCAAAGCGCTGCTTTCTGCGTAAACAGTGGCAGCCTTGTCCGATTGAACCGGCAGAAATGACGAATCAAACCGTCGCCATTTTGGCAAATGAGGAGACAATGGCATTAGCGGAAGAGCTTTCGACGTATTTCTCGACATACCGTATATTTGACAGCCAAGAGCTGGATCGGGTATCTGCTGCTGACTATGAACACGTTGCTGGAGCAATCGATCTGATCGGGTGCGGAACGAGCCATGAGCATTCTATGGGCTGGATAAACTGGCTCCAAAAGCTGATCGAGCAAGGACGTGCAAGCAAGCATCATTTGACGGTCTTGGGTGTAACAAAGGGGCTGGAGGCCTACGCAAATGAGGGTGTTATTTTGTCTGGTGCTTCACGGGCCGGTTTATACCGCATGCTTCAAAGTGAGTACAGCCATCTTACTTCAAGACATGCAGATATGGAATGCGAAGCCTCTCATGAGGAGCTGGCCAGACTGATTGCAGTTGAATATTATGCCAAGAGCACAGAATCAGAAGTCTGTTATCGAAACGGACAGCGATATCGCGCATATTTGACAGAGCAGCCAGCAGAAGCCGCTCTAAGTCATAAGCAAGTATCGTTTTCAACAGACAAAGTCCTGCTCATTACAGGCGGGACAAGAGGTCTCGGCTTGCTGTGTGCGCGGCATTTTGTGAAAACATACGGCGTTAAGCGGCTGGTCCTTATCGGCCGTGAAGAGCTTCCACCGCGTGACCAGTGGAATTCGGTAAAAATTTCCTCGCTTGCCGAGAAAATAAAAGCCGTTCAAGAGCTAGAAGACATGGGTGCGCAAGTTCAGGTGCTGTCTCTGGATCTCACAGACAGGGTTGCTGTCGAACAGAGCCTGAAGACAATACACGAAACAATGGGGGCGATTGGCGGAGTCATCCATTGTGCCGGGATGGTGAACAAACAAAACCCGGCTTTTATCAGAAAATCACTAGAAGAGATCGGACAGGTGCTTGAACCGAAAGTCGAAGGTCTGCAAACGTTGTTTGACCTGCTTCAAGATGAACCATTGGCGTTTTTCACCTTGTTTTCATCAGTATCAGCGGCCATCCCTGCACTAGCAGCAGGACAAGCTGATTACGCGATGGCAAATGCTTTTATGGATTATTTTGCGGAGGCTCATCAAGATAAATGTCCCATTGTAAGCATTCAGTGGCCTAACTGGAAGGAGACCGGTTTAGGCGAGGTTCGAAGCAAAGCTTTAGAACAAACTGGATTGATCAGTTTGACAAACGACGAGGGATTACAGCTGCTTGACCAGATTCTATCAGACAGACAGTATGCTGTCGTGCTGCCGGCAGTACCAGATACAAACGTTTGGAAGCCGGATAAGCTGATGCAGCCGTCATTGCCTGTCGAAGCTCTCTCGCATCCTGAGACGAAAGAGCAAACCAGCACTCGCAACCTGTTCCCTGAAACAGTCGACTGGCTCGTAACTCTTTTTTCAGATGAACTGAAAATAGCTGCAGAAGACTTTGAAACGGATGAACCTTTCCAAGAATACGGAATCGACTCGATTATATTGGCCCAGCTGGTACAGCAGATGAACCAACAATTAAATGGAGATATTGATCCGTCAATCTTGTTTGAATACCCGACAATAGAATCCTTTGCACACTGGCTCATTTCGAAATATGACATATCAGCTGTTTTACAGCCATCTGTTCCTGAGAAACAGACACCTCTCAAGCCGCAATCAGCAATGAAACAGAAGCTGGTGCCAGAACAGCGGCCGCAACAGATAAGCCATGAAAAAACGGCACTTCTTGCTGAGGACATCGCTATCATCGGTCTTAGTTGCAGGTTCCCGGGAGCAGAAACCCTAGAGGAATACTGGGATTTAATACGTGATGGACGGTCTGCGATTGCGCCTGTTCCGCCTGAACGATTCGGGAACTCCAGCTCGAATTACGCGGGCCTCATTGATGAAATGAACCGATTTGATCATGATTTCTTCATGATGTCCGAAAGCGATGTCAGAGCGATGGACCCTCAAGCTTTGGCTGTATTGGAGGAAAGCTTGAAGCTATGGTATCACGCGGGTTATACAGAGAAAGAAGTGAAAGGCATGAGGGCTGGTGTTTATATAGGAGGCCGCAGCCAGCACAAGCCTGATCCGGCCAGTCTTTCAAAAGCAAAAAATCCGATAGTCGCTGGTGGACAAAACTATTTAGCGGCTAACATCTCACAATTTTTTGACTTGAAGGGACCGAGTATTGTCCTGGATACCGCTTGTTCCTCTGCACTGGTGGGGCTGAATATGGCCATTCAGGCTCTGCGAAGCGGAGATATTGAGGCAGCGGTTGTAGGCGGCGTCAGTTTGCTTGATGCTGATGCGCATCGAATGTTTCATGAGCGCGGACTTTTATGTGACAAACCGTCATTCCATATTTTTGATAAGCGGGCAGACGGTGTCATTTTAGGAGAAGGCGTGGGCATGGTTCTCGTCAAAACCGTCAGCCAAGCGGTTGAAGACGGAGATTCCATATATGCAGTCATTAAAGCCGCTGCGATTAATAATGACGGAAGAACGGCAGGCCCATCATCTCCGAATCTCGAGGCACAAAAGGACGTCATGCTGTCAGCGCTTGAAAAAAGCGGCAAAAAGACTGAAGAGATCAGCTATCTCGAAGCGAACGGATCGGGGTCGGCAGTAACAGATTTACTTGAATTAAAGGCAATCCAGTCCATTTACCGTTCTGAATCAAAGGCTCCGTTAGGGCTGGGATCGGTGAAACCTAACATCGGCCATCCATTATGTGCAGAGGGGATTGCGAGCCTGATTAAAGTAGCTTTAATGCTGAAGCATAGACAATTGGTTCCGTTCCTGTCAGGTAATGAAAATATGCCGTATTTTGATATAGAAAAAACAGATTTGTATTTCAGCAGATCGCAAGCCGAGTGGAAGGAGACAACGCCGGCTGCGGCAATTAATTGTTTTGCAGATGGCGGAACGAACGCCCATCTCATTATAGAAGCCTGGAATGAATCGGTTGCTCGTCCAATTAGAAGAAAACCTCTGCCTTTGCCGGAATTAAATAGGCAGCCCGTTTTAATCAAACCATCAGCTCAAAACGTGCAGGAAAAAGTGCATTCAGACACAGGGGCTTCTAAAGATATGTTTTGGAAAACTTTCAAATAAGAGAGGAGTGGGAAAATGATAACTGAACAACTGCACATTTCATTAAATAATCCAATCATGTCCAACCACAAGGTATATGGACAAGCGTTATTACCCGGCCTTGCTTATATAGATTTAATCTACCAAGTATTCCAGGAACATGGTTATGCATACCAAGAGCTTGAATTAAAAAACCTGACCATTTTTTACCCTTTGATCGCAGATGAGTCATATGACATTGCCCTGACCATTCACGTGTCTGAAAGAAAGGAAGGGACATGGTCCATCATCATCGACGGACAAAAACAGCATGGAGAATCGCTATCTGACAAGAGACAATATGTGACTGCTGACATGCATCGTAAAGAGCAAACCGCTTTTGCCGAATCAATAGACCTTAATCAGTGGAAAAGTACAGCTGACAGGATTCTGAATTTAGATGAAATCTATGAACAATGCCGTTCTCAGGAGTTAGTGCATACCGGCATGATGAAGGCAAAAGGGCGGATTTATGAAACCAAAGAGGGTGCTTTAATTGATTTAGCAGTTGGACAGGAAGCCCTGCGCCATTCTGAAGCTTTTCTGTTTCATCCGACGCTTATTGACGGCAGCGGCATAGGTTCAAGCTGCCTGATCTCAGATCAAACGATGTACCTGCCATTGTATTATGAATCGTTTTCTGCTTCAGAACGATTGCAAAAAGGATGTACAGCACGGATCCTCTCCTCATCTGTGCGCCAAAAGAAAGAGCTCACTTATATGACGATTGAATATTTTAATTCATCAGGACAAAAAGTGGCCGAGCTGAAACAATTTGCAGGCAAGTCTGTACGGAATATGTCAGCCTTTCATTCTCCAAAAGAAATTCAAGAAGAAAGAGCTGCTGTCTCTCAGAACATCAGTCAGGACTATCCCGCATTTGAAATGTATTTGCGTCAGCTGCTTGCTAAGCAGCTTGAAAGGCCGGCAGAACAAATGGATATCCACGCTGGGTACTATGAGCTTGGTCTGGATTCTCCGTCATTGCTTACCGTGGTTCAGGAAATTGGAGATAAGGTTGGAGCGGATCTTGCTCCGACACTGCTGTTTGAATTTACAACAATTGCAGAACTAGCTGCTCATCTTGCTGATCACTATTCAATTGGAGAGGCGGACGATGCTGTCCGCCAATCTCCTTCACCAATGAAGGATTCTCCTGATGGTGTTACCTCTTCACCAGAGATCGGGGAGGACATTGCCATTATCGGAATGGCGGGACGCTATCCTAAGGCAAAAAACATACAGGAATTTTGGGAACATCTTAAAGCGGGTACCGACTGCATCACAGAGATTCCAAACTCACGTTGGGAGTGGAAAGAAAACAATGGACAGGATTCACCTGCAGGCAAGCCACTCTCGAAATGGGGCGGGTTTATCGAGGAGGCTGATTGCTTTGATCCTCAATTTTTCAGAATCTCTCCGCGTGAAGCGGAAATGATGGACCCTCAGGAACGGTTATTTTTAGAGACATGCTGGGAAGCTATTGAAGATGCGGGTTATACACCAGAGACAATTGCTGCACCGCAGGGAGAAAATAAAAGACAGCATGTCGGTGTGTTTGCCGGCGTAATGCATAAGGACTATTCCCTTATAGGGGCTGAAGCTCTATCAGAACACAATCCATTTCCTTTATCGCTGAATTATGCGCAAATCGCCAACAGGGTCTCTTACTATTGTAATTTCCACGGCCCAAGCATGGCGGTGGACACGGTCTGCTCTTCCTCATTAACTGCGGTTCATCTGGCAATAGAGAGCATCCGGAATGGAGAATGCGAGGCCGCGCTTGCCGGAGGCGTCAATTTGTCACTGCATCCGGCTAAATATATCAGCTATGGCAGTGTAGGGATGCACTCAAGTGACGGCTATTGCCATACTTTCGGCAAAGGTGGGGATGGCTACGTATCTGGAGAAGGTGTCGGCACAGTATTGCTAAAACCGCTGCGAAAAGCTGAACAGGACGGTGACCGAATCTATGCTGTCATCAAAGGCAGTGCGATAAATCATGTAGGAAAAGTAAGCGGAATTACAGTACCGAGCCCGGTAGCTCAAGCTGATGTAATCGAAGCATGTCTAGAAAAAACAGGAATTGATCCGCGCACCATCAGCTATGTTGAAGCCCATGGCACTGGCACCTCATTGGGAGATCCGATTGAAGTACAGGGGTTAGTAAAAGCTTTCAGCCGCAATACGCAGGACAAGCAATTCTGTTCAATCGGTTCTGTGAAATCAAATATTGGCCATGCTGAAGCTGCAGCCGGCATTAGCGGCTTAACGAAGACTGTCCTGCAGTTGCATCATAAAACCTTGGTGCCCTCATTACATTCAGAAGAGCTGAATCCTTATTTGAAGCTCGATCAAACCCCATTTTTTGTCCAGCATGAAACAAAGGAATGGGAGCAGCCATCTTTTACAGAAAACGGGGTGGACGTCACATATCCCCGCCGTGCCGGTTTAAGTTCGTTTGGCGCTTCAGGATCAAATGCGCATCTTATTTTGGAAGAATATATTCCGGCAGAGAGCCATTCAGAGACGATTTTAACGAAAAATGAAGAAATAGTGATACCTTTGTCTGCGAGAAACAAAGATCGTCTGCAGGCTTACGCTCTTAAACTTCTTGATTTTCTTAGCGAGGACGTCAATCTTTTAGCGTTAGCTTATACCATGCAGGCAGGGCGGGTTGAAATGGAGGAGCGTGCGGCCTTCATCGTAAAAGACATAAAAGATTTAACGGCTAAACTTCGGGCGTTTGCCAATGGAGAAGAAGAGATCGAGGGCTGCTGGACCGGACAAGCCAAGGAGAATCAGGAGGCGGCTGGGCTAGCATCGGTAAATGCGCTGAATAACCATTTGACAACAGACAGTGAAATGATGGAAATGGCGAAAGCATGGGTTCAAGGAAAGCGGGTCACCTGGGACGACCTATACGGCGATCGCAAGCCGCTTAAAATCAGTGTTCCGACCTATCCGTTTGCAAGGGAGCGCTACTGGATCCCGGTTCCTGAAATGAAAACCAGCACTGTGAATCATATCTTACATCCGCTGGTGCACCGCAATACATCAGACTTTACTGAGCAGCGCTTTAGCTCTGTATTTACAGGCACGGAATTTTTCCTTTCTGATCATGTTGTACAGGGACAGAAGATTTTGCCGGGCGTTGCCTATTTAGAAATGGCAAGGGAAGCAGCGGAAAAAGCTGCAGGCGATCTGGACGGCGAACAAAGAGTGGTGTCGCTTAAAGACATTGTGTGGGTGCGTCCTATCACGATTGAAAGTGAACCAAAAGAAATACATATTGGCCTTTTTCCTGAGGATAACGGGGACATCTCCTTTGACATTTATAGCAGCTCTGAACATAAAGAAGAAGCCCTGACGATACACTGCCAAGGCCGCGCTGTCATTTCAGATGAAGCGGAGACTTCCATTTTAAACCTTTCATCAATACAGACAGAATGCAACCTGGACACAGTGACGTCAGAACAATGCTATGCAGCGTTTCGAAAGATTGGGCTTGACTATGGAGAGGGCTATCAAGGGATTGAAAAAGTCTATGTCGGCAAAGATCAATTGCTTGCAAAAATCTCGTTACCCGCTTTTCTAAAAAACGACAAGCAGCATTTTGCGCTCCACCCGAGTTTGATGGATTCCGCGTTCCATGCCACAGTCGGTTTTATCGTTAGCTCAGTCAATGCCGCTGGACAAGCTCAGACGCTGTCTCTTCCATTTGCGTTGCAGGAGGTTGATATTTTCAGCCCATGTCCAGAGAAGATATGGTCTTATATTCGATACAGTTCAGACAGTAAAGCGGAGGACAAAGTCAGAAAGTATGATATTGATTTATGTGATGAGAACGGACACGTTTGTGTGCGAATGAAGGGTGCCTCGATGCGGGCACTTGATGGAGAGCAGCACTCAATGCCGCAACTATCAACTGATTCTCAGATGACCGGGCATACGATGATGATCCCTGTCTGGGAACCGGTTTCTTCAGATACGGAGGATAATGCTTCGTTTGCTGGTACACGAGCTGTTTTATGCGGTGCTGCTGAAGCTGATCGGGCATTCATAAAGCATCATTATCCGCAAGTTTCCTTTATCGATATCCGGCCTGCAGATGACATTGAGGGAATAGCGGTCAAACTGCAAGCGTACGGAAGCATTGACCATGTATTGTGGATTGCCCCGTCACATCGGGGAAGTATAGATAGTGATGGACAAGGAGAAGCTGTTCTTCACTTATTTAAGCTTGTGAAAGCTTGCCTGCAATTAGGCTATGGCGAGAAACAACTTGAATGGTCTCTTGTGACCGTCCAAGCGCAGCCGGTTACGCAACATGAGGCAGTACAACCCGCCCATGCAAGCATTCATGGGCTTGCCGGCACAATGGCAAAGGAATATCCACACTGGAAAATCCGTCTTCTCGATCTTGAAAAAGGCTGCACATGGCCGGTAAATCACATGTTTGCGCTCCCAGCTGACCGCCTTGGCCATGCTTGGGCCTATCGTAATCAGCAATGGCATCAGCAGCAATTGATCCCATATCGGTACTCACTGTCAGGCGACACGCTATATCGGAAAGGCGGAGTCTATGTGGTCATCGGAGGAGCCGGGTATATCGGAGAGGCGTGGAGTGAGTACATGATCCGCCGCTACCAGGCGCAAATCGTTTGGATTGGGCGAAGTCAACTTAATGCTGCCATCCAGTCAAAAATAGACCGACTTTCGGCGCTTGGCCCTGAGCCTTTCTACATTGCAGCCGATGCAGCCGATAAGCATTCATTGCAGCAGGCTTATGAACAAGTGAAAATGCGCCATCCTCATATTCACGGGATTGTTCACTCTGCGATGGTTTTATTTGAGCAAAGCCTGGAAAAAATGAAGCCGGAAGAATTCACCGCTGGACTGGCGGCGAAGATCGATGTCAGTATTCGGATGGCCCAAGTGTTCCGCCAGGAGAATGTAGATTTTGTTTTATTCTTCTCTTCGCTTGTAGCCCATATCAAAAATGTGAAGCAAAGCCATTATGCCTCTGGCTGTACATTTGCAGATGCTTTTGCTCACCAGCTTTCTCAGAGCTGGGCATGCCCTGTAAAAGTCATGAACTGGGGGTATTGGGGGAATAGTGAAGCGGCTGAGGATGAACATTATGTACAGCTCATGAATCAAATCGGCTTAGGTTTAATTGAGCCTGCGGAGGCTATGAAGGCGCTGGAAGCACTGCTTTCTGGGCCAGTCAGCCAAACAGCTTTCATTCATACGACAAAGCCTGTAGCAGTCGAAGGCGTGAATCAGAAGGAATTCATCACTCTTTATCCAGAGCAACCTTCAGCAGATGCAGAGAGCCTGATGGAGCGTCTGCCGACTACGGGACGATTTCAAAGAGTGACACATGAAGAGCTTGATGATCTTCTTTACAGGCTGTTGTTAGGACAGCTGCAAACAGCCGGGCTGTTTGATGGTTATACATTATCGGTTGAACGTCTTCAACAATATAAGACTCGTGAATTTTATGGAAAATGGATTCGGCAAAGCAGCGAATTTCTCTTGCAGCATGGCTATCTTAAGAAAGTTGGAGATTCATTGGTGAGGAAGGACCAAGCAGAGGATATCGAGCTGCTTTGGCTAGAATGGAACGCGAAAAAAGAAAAGTGGCTTAAAGACAGCGAGACAAAGGCGATGGTTGTATTAGCAGAGGCCATGCTGCAAGCATTACCGGATATTTTGACAGGGAAAGTCCCTGCAACAGATATCATGTTCCCGCATTCCTCGATGGAACTGGTGGAAGGCATTTATAAGCATAACCAAGTGGCAGACTATTTTAATAAAGTGCTTGCCGATACATTATTAGCTTATCTGGATGAACGTCTGAAGCACGACCCTGAGGCATCGATTCGCATTATGGAAATAGGCGCAGGCACAGGCGGCACGAGTGCCGGAATCTTTGAAAAACTGAAACCATATCAAAAGCACATCAATGAATATTGCTATACAGATCTGTCTAAAGCATTTTTGCTGCATGCAGAAAAGGAATATGGGGCGGAAAATCCGTACCTGACATATCAGCTTTTTGATGTGGAAAAACCGATTGATCAGCAGGAATTTGAAGCGGGAGGCTATGATGTCGTCATTGCCGCTAATGTCCTTCACGCAACAAAAAATATCCGTCAAACACTGCGGCATACAAAAGCGGTAATGAAAAACAACGGAATGCTGCTGTTGAATGAAATGGCGGGAAACAGCCTGTTCCCTCACATCACCTTTGGTCTTTTGGAAGGCTGGTGGCTGTATGAAGATCCTGCAGTGCGGATTCCCGGCTGTCCAGGCTTACATCCTGACAGCTGGAAAGCGGCACTTGAAAGCGAAGGCTTTGAATCTGTCTTTTTCCCGGCTGAGGCGGCACATGATCTGAGTCACCAAATCGTCGCAGCCTCAAGCAACGGGCTGGTTCGCCGTATGATGAAAAATGTGATCTTGCCGGAGAAGGTTGTTTCACAAGCGTCTAATCAGGAGCCAGCCTACATTCATACCATAGATTCAGAGGAAGCTGGACAATCAAAACATGCTCTCCTAAGAGAAAAAAGCACAGAATATATGAAAAAACTAATCGGGGAAACGTTGAAAATTCCTGCAGGAAAGATTGAGTCATCTGAACCGCTTGAAAAGTACGGTATTGATTCTATCGTTGTTGTCCAGCTGACGAATACATTGCGTAAAGAATTTGACCATGTAAGCAGCACTTTATTTTTCGAGTACCAGACCATTGACGCATTAGTGGAGCATTTCATCAAAACAAAAACAGAAGCGCTGATGAAATTAACAGGTCTTGACCGTCAAGTTCAACAACAGACACCGGCCGAAAGCAGAACCCAATCTTCACAGAAACCTGATCAGGCGGCTAAAAGAACACGGCGCTATCGCAAGCTTGGCTTCAGCGGGGAGAAAGAAACACCGACAAACACTCTTGCAAGTCGTGACGTTGCCATTATCGGCATTTCTGGACGCTATCCTCAGGCGGAAACCGCAGAAGACTTTTGGAACAACCTAAAAGAAGGAAGAAATTGTATTGAGGAAATTCCGAAAGAACGCTGGGATTGGAAAGTTTATTACGATAAAGAAAAAGGAAAAGAAGGATCAATTTATACGAAATGGGGCGGATTTATCAAGGATATGGACAAGTTTGACCCATTATTCTTTCAGATTTCTCCGCTTGAGGCAGAAAGAATGGACCCTCAGGAGCGATTATTTCTGCAAACCGCTTATGCAAGTATTGAAGATGCGGGATACACGCCTGACTCGCTCTGTTCAAGCAGAAAAATCGGCGTCTTTGCCGGAGTCATGAACAAAAATTATCCGACCGGATACGGCTATTGGTCTATCGCCAACAGAATATCCTATTTACTGAATTTCCAAGGCCCGAGTCTTGCAGTCGATACAGCCTGCTCATCCTCCCTGACAGCGATTCATTTAGCGCTGGAAAGCATTTATAGCGGATCGAGTGATTGTGCCATTGCCGGCGGTGTCAATTTAGTTGTCGACCCGGTTCACTATCAGAATTTATCTGTCATGAATATGCTCTCTGCTAGTGATACATGTAAATCATTCGGCGATGATGCAGATGGATTTGTCGACGGTGAAGGCGTAGGCGCCATTGTGTTAAAGCCGCTGCAGCAAGCAATAGCGGACGGTGACCATATTTACGGTGTGATAAAGGCAAGTGCCATTAATAGCGGAGGAAAAACAAATGGATACACGGTTCCAAATCCTCATGCACAGGCACAGGTAATTAAAGAAGCAATGGAGCGCGCCGACATTCCTGCCCGAACCATCAGTTATTTAGAGGCGCATGGAACAGGCACTGCATTAGGAGATCCGATTGAGATAGCGGGGTTAACAAAAGCATTTGAGAAAGATACGCAGGAGAAACAGTTTTGTGCGATCGGCTCCAGCAAATCAAATATCGGTCATTGTGAAAGTGCAGCCGGAATTGCAGGGCTGACAAAAATACTTTTTCAGTTTAAATATGGCCAAATTGCGCCATCATTGCATGCTCAGCGGTTGAATCCGAACATCGAGTTCAGCCATACGCCATTTGTCGTTCAGCAGCAACTTGGTGAATGGAAACGCCCGGTGATTGGCGGGCAAGAGGTGCCTAGGCGCGCTGGCTTGAGCAGTTTTGGCGCCGGAGGGTCCAATGCCCATATCATCCTGGAAGAATATATTCCAAGAACGGGGGCGCAAACGCCGAAAGACCATCCTCCAGCGCTGATTGTGCTGTCGGCCAAAAACATGGAACGCTTGCAAGAAAAAGCGGAACAGCTGCTTACAGCCATCAAACAAAAAAGGTACCGCGAAACAGACCTGATCAGGATTGCCTATACCTTGCAAACAGGCCGTGAAGCAATGGAGGAACGGCTGGCCTTTATAGCGGAATCACTAGAGGATCTTGAGAGAAAGCTGAACGATTTTATCGAAAACAAAGCAGACAGCCTGTATCTGGATCGCATCGATGATAACAAAAAAGCGTTAGCAGTCTTATCAGCGGATGAGGATACGGAAAAAATCATAGAAGCATGGATGAGCAAAGGGAAATACACGAAACTGCTGGATCTTTGGGTGAAAGGCTTGTCTTTCGACTGGGGCATGCTGTACGGCACCCAAACGCCTGTCCGGATCAGTCTTCCGGCATATCCATTTGCAAAAGAACGTTACTGGGCGCCAGGCGCGGCAAAGGCTCCGGCGTCTATAGAACAGGATCATGATCAGCAAACTGAAGAACCTTTCAAGGTTATGACGTTTCAAGAAGTGTGGAAAGAAGAGCCGGCGACTCTCACATCGAAACGTATCAAAACGCTCATCTGTTTTCTGACTGAAAGAGAAAAGCAAAACGCATTTGCTTCAGCCCTGAAAAACGTTGATCAAGACACCAAGGTCATTTTTATATCACAGGGCGAAGTGTACAGCAAACAGTCTGAATATAGCTATCAGATTGTGCGGCAAGAACCCGTTACTTTTGAAAAGGCCTTCCAGAGCATTAAAGAAGAACTTGGAGAGCCAGATGCAATCCTCTATATGTGGCCTATGGAAGACAAGCGCTGTATTAAGGACCATTCCTGTATTGTTTACCTATTACAAGGTATGTCCGCAGCAAAGCTTCATCCTTCACGGCTGCTGCTGGCAGGATGTTTTGAAGATAGTCTTGACCGAAGTTATCTGGAATCATGGATTGGCTTCGAACGTTCACTCGGGCTTGTCCTTCCGCACACAAAAGTGACTGGAATCTTTCAGCCCGCGGAACAAGGATCGATGGATGATTGGACACGTAAAGTCTGGGCAGAATTACAGGCTTCAACTGAACAAACGGTTTTGTATCAGAATCTGAAACGATATGTAAATCACATTGAACAGACAACGATACAACCGGACAACAGCAAATTGAAGTCTGGCGGTACTTACCTGATTACAGGCGGTGTAGGAGGGCTTGGTTATTTATTTGCCAAGCATTTGGCCAAAAACTATGCCGCAAACCTGATTTTGACAGGGAGGTCGCCTTTTAATGATGAGAAGCAAAAGCAAATAAAAGAATTAAAGGATCTAGGCGGCGAAGCGATGTATGCAGAAGCAGATGTGTCTGATCCTATCGCAATGGGAGACTGCGTAAAAAGAGGGAAAGACCGATTCGGTGCCATCAACGGTGTCATTTATGCAGCCGGAATCGAGAGCGACTCTGCTATTTTTGACAAAAAGATCGAAAGCTTCCAGCGCATCATTGAACCGAAAATCAACGGCACGATAGCGCTTGATGAATGGCTTAAAAATGAAGACCTTGATTTTATGTGTTATTTTTCTTCTTCTTCTGCGGTTTTAGGGGATTTTGGATGTTGTGATTATGCGATTGGCAATAGGTTTCAGATGGCTTACGCACAATACAGAAATGAGCTGCATAACGGTAAAACGTTTGTCATCAACTGGCCTGTGTGGAAGGATGGCGGAATGAAGATCGGTGATGAGGAAACAACGGATATGTACCTGAAATCAAGCGGCCAACGCTTCCTAGAAGCCGAGGAAGGCATCCGTATGTTTGAGCACATCCTAGCTCAGCAGGATGCTCAGCATCTCGTGATAGCCGGTCAGCCCAGCCGTGTCAGCAGATTTTTAGGAATGACTGAACCAGCTATTTCAGAACCGGCCACTCAAGCCCCTCTAGCACAAGAAAACAAGGATGAGGTAAAAACGTTAAGCATTGAAAAGCGTTTAGAACACGACTTGAAAGAGCATATTCACACATTGCTTAAGATTTCAAAGGACAAGCTGAATTTGAACAAAAATTGGGCCGACTTCGGATTTGATTCAATCTATTTGGCTAAATTTTCGAATGTGTTATCAAAGCATTTCAACATCGAAGTGACACCGGCTTTATTTTTCGGCTATTCGACTTTACAAGAATTGATCGGCTTTTTCTTAACCGATCATAAAGAGCAATTTGAAGCATTTTACCGGGATGATGCATCAGAGGCGCAAAAGCCCCCTGAAGCTTATGAAGCAATTCCTGTAGCTCCTGAACCGGAAACCAGTAAACAAAGCATTCGGCAGGTTCACGATGAGCCTATTGCCATTATCGGCATGAGCGGCAGGTTCCCTCAAGCTGATTCGGTCCATGAGCTGTGGGATAATCTGAAAAACGGTAAATCGTGTATCTCTGACATTCCGGGCGAACGCCGGGACTGGGGGAGAGCTAACAGAGAGCCAGAAAAAGCAGTGCCAAGGTGGGGTGCATTTTTGAAGGACATAGACCGGTTTGATCCGCTGTTTTTTCAAATATCGCCTAAAGAAGCCGAAAGCATGGATCCGCGCCAGCGCATTTTTCTAGAGGAAGCATGGCACACGTTTGAAGACGCCGGCTATATGGGAGATCGGATAAAAGGAAAATCCTGCGGTGTTTATGTAGGTGTGGAAGAAGGGGAATATGCGCATCTAACCGAAGATACGGATTACATTAACGGAACACAAAACGCCACATTGTCTGCGAGAATCGCATACGCATTGGATTTAAAAGGGCCTAATATGGCTTTGACAGCAGCATGTTCATCTGGACTGGTGGCGATTCACCAGGCATGTTCAGCTCTGCGTCAGGGGGATTGTGAAATGGCTTTAGCCGGCGGCGTCAGCTTGAATATTTCTCACATGTCTTTTGAGGCGCTGACAAGGGCCGAAATGCTGTCTCCGAACGGACAATGCAAAGTGTTTGACCAGGATGCCAATGGTCTTGTGCCAGGTGAAGCGGTGGCTGCTGTTCTCTTGAAACCATTATCAAAGGCAATTGAAGATAAAGATCATATTTATGGCTGCATCAAAGCCAGCGGCGTGAATTACGATGGCAAAACCAACGGCATTACTGCGCCAAATCCTTTTAGCCAGGCAGAATTGATCGAAAACATTTATGAAAAAAATGAAATCAATCCGCTCGATATTCAATATGTGATGGCGCACAGTACCGGCTCGAATCTTGGTGATCCGCTTGAGGTCCAAGCGTTAACGAGCGTGTTCAGCAAATATACGAAGCAGAAGCAATGCTGTTTGATCAGCTCAATTAAACCTTTAATCGGACATACATTTGCAGCGTCAGGAACGGTTGCTTTAATCAGTATGCTGATGGCTATGAAAAACCAGATCATTCCGGCCACTCATCACTGTGAATCGGAAAACCCGTATATTCCGTTTAAAGAAAGCCCATTTGTGCTTTGCAAAGAAAACCGTTCGTGGATCAGGAAAAATCAGAAGCCGAGGATGGGAACGATCAGCACGACTGGAATCAGCGGCACCAATGCACATGCAGTCATTGAAGAATACATCCCGGATGATCAGCCGTCCACACAGCGGCATCAAGGGTCACCGCAGATCATTGTGCTTTCAGCCCAAAATGACGATCGGCTTCAGGATGCTGCCTGCCGCATGATTGCGTATCTGGAGCAGAATCATAACCTTTCTTTACCTGATGTGGCATATACGCTTCAGGTTGGGAGAAAAGCCATGGAAGCAAGGCTCGCGCTCGTTGCAAACAATCAGAAGCAATTGGTGCGAAAATTGAAGGAATATGTGGAAGCAATGAAGAATGGTGGGGTATCAGGCCAACAGAGATCCCTTTATACAGGATATACAGAAGGGATTTTAGAAGAACAAGATGAAGCAGTTCTGCAAGCTCTCGCAAAAGAAAGAAATTTGGAAAACATCGCGGAATGCTGGGTGAAAGGATATCAGATTCCTTGGGAACTCTTTCATGATGGCGATCACGTTCGGATGGTTTCTTTACCTGGTTATCCATTTGCAAGGGAACGGTATTGGATTTCGTCAGGCACTCAGCAATCAGAGGCCGTTAAACAGCATTCACAAGATATGAAAACAGAGATTGACGAGCCGAATGGCAAAAGCCACATTCAAAAGATCATTGTTCAATTTTTAGCACGAGAATTGGGCATATCTGAGGATCGAATCAATTTCAAAAGAAACTTCCTGGATTATGGGATGGATTCAATTCTTGGCCGAAAATTGATGCGGCATATCGAAAAAACCACGCAGCTGAAGATGGCCGGTCGGGAAATCCTTGAATGTCAGACAGTCCAAGCTCTATCTGACCATTTGGCCTTAAAAGCGGAAAAACAAAATCATAGCGCAGCAGCACATCAAATAAAGGACACGTATACAGACGAGCAAATCATCGGATTGATGCAAGAGGTGGCGCTAGGGAAATTGGATTTTAAGAGTGTGCAAAACATCATAGAAGGGAGTAAATCGTATGAATCATAAAGAAATTCTCGATGCCTTCAGATCAGGAGAATTAACCATTTCTGAGGTGGAAGAACATCTTAAAGGCATGAAGCGGCAGTTGAAAAGCCCGCTTTCAGAAGGGCAAAAAGGGCTGTGGATGCTTCAAAAAATGTCTCCTGGGATGAGTGCATATCATATTCCTTTATGCTTTCGCTTCAGCAAACCAATACATGCAGAGACGTTCAAGAAAGCCCTTCTGTTTGTACAGAGACAATATCCGATCTTAGCCAGTGTGATTCAAGAAGAAAATGGCATTCCATTTCAATCGGTTCAGTTATCAAAGGATCTTTATTTTGTGGAAGAGAATATATCAGCAATGAAATCAGCAGATATCTTTCCTTTTCTAAAAGAAAAAGCAAAAGAACCTTTCCAGTTGGATGCTGGTCCGTTATGGCGCACACACCTTTTTCATCGGTTAGAAGAATGCATTGTTCTTATAACAATTCACCATATCATATTTGATGGTGTGTCGATGCTGACATTGATATCGGCGCTATTCGAAGCGTATCAACAATTGCTGAATGGGATTGAGCCCTTGCAGCAGCCATTAACAGCTGATTATTACGATTTTGTCGATTGGGAAAAACGGATGCTGACTGGCAGAGAAGGGGAAGAGCATCTCGCTTACTGGAAAGAACAGTTGTCTGGGAGTCTGCCAGTTCTTGATTTGCCTGCTGACCGTCCGCGGTCTTCAGCACGAAAATTCAAGGGGCAAGCTTATAAAAGCTTGCTCCCTCATCACCTGAGCAATCAAATTAAATCGTTTGCCCGCACCAATCATGTGAATGAATCGGTTGTGTTTCTCTCCATTTACAAAGTGTTGCTGCATCATTATACAAAACAAAAGGATATCATTGTTGGCGTTCCGACAATGGGTCGGCAAGAAGACAGATTTGAAACCCTAATCGGTTATTTTATCAATATGATGGCTGTTCGGAGCAAGAATATCGGATCTCAGCCATTAACAGCATTTATTCGGGAACTGCAGCTGACAGTGGCTGACGGCCTGGATCATGCGGCGTTTCCGTTCCCTGCATTGGTAAGAGAGCTGAATGTAGACCGCTCGGCCGCGGATTCTCCGGTTTTTCAAACAGCTTTTCTGTACCAAAACTTTTTTCAAGCAACAGGCTTGCAAAAAGTGCTCGAACCGTATCAAACGCTTGGCATCGAATATATTGAAGACATTCGGCAAGAGGGTGAATTTGAGCTGGCGCTCGAAATATATGAGCAAGAAAATGAAACAGTGCTTCATCTTCTGTACAACCCTGATTTGTATGAACTGTCCTCCATTGAAAGCATGATGGAGAACTATATGAAGCTCGCGCAGCACATGATGGAGGACCCGTCTTTGCCGCTTGAAGCCTACTCTTTGCGATTAAATCAAGAACAAACTAATTTGGTGGAACAATGGAATGCGACAGGGACAAACATCGCAAATGACAAGTGTATACATGAGGTGTTTGAGGAAAAAGCGAAACAAACCCCCGATGCGGTTGCTGTGATGTTTGAAGACAGATCACTTACATATAAAGAAGTAGATGAAAAAAGCACATCTGTGGCAGTCTACCTTCAACATCAGGGTGTTAGACCTGAACAGCCCGTTGGCATTTGTGCAGAGCGTTCGTTTGATATGATCATCGGAATTTTAGGAATACTGAAAGCTGGCGGAGCGTATGTGCCGTTAGATCCAAGTTTTCCGCAAGAACGATTAAAGTACATGCTCAAAGACAGTCAGGCATCCATTGTCCTCACCCAACCTAACGTTCATGATAGGATCAGCGGATTAACTGGCAGCCATGTAAAAGCGATCAATATCGAGTTAGCTTGCCGAAACGGTTATACAGACCAGCAAAGCAGCGGTTTAAAGCGGGAAGTAAAACCGGAACACCTCGCTTATATTATTTATACATCGGGAAGCACCGGAGAGCCTAAAGGGGTTATGGTAGAGCATCGGAGCATTATGAATACCCTGAATTTTCTTGAATCTCACTATCCTGTAACGGCTGAGGATGCATATTTATTGAAGACGAACTATGTGTTTGATGTATCGATCTCAGAATTATTCGGATGGTTTATTGGAGATGGCCGTCTAGTGATTCTTCCGCCTAATGGGGAGAAATCACCGCAGCTTTGCATGGATTATATTGAAACATATAAAGTGACTCACATTAATTTTGTGTCGGCCATGCTGCATGTTTTTTTAGAAATGGCGAAAGACAACAAGCGATTCACAGAGGACGGTCCGCTGAAGTATATGATGGTTGCAGGTGAAGCCTTCCCTAAAGAATTAGTGAAAAAGGCGGTATCGCTCTTTACAAACTGCCGGGTTGAAAATATATACGGACCGACAGAAGCCTCCATTTACGCTGCGTATTTCGGATGCGGAAAAGGAGATATCGCAAGTCACCATACACCGATTGGAAAGCCTGTTTCCAACACGAAAATTTATATTGTGGACCAGCATTTGAAGCCTGTCCCGATCGGAAAGCCAGGTGAGCTTTGCATCGCTGGAGCCGGCTTAGCAAGAGGCTACTTTAAAAAGCCGGGGCTTACGGCTGAAAAATTTATTGATAATCCCTTTGAATCAGGGACGAAGCTATATAAATCGGGTGATTCAGCAAGGTGGCTTCCTGACGGCAACATAGAATACTTGGGACGGATTGACAGCCAAGTCAAAATACGCGGTTTTCGCGTCGAGCTGGGCGCAATAGAAACAAAGCTGGGTGAATTTCCGGGCATTTTAGATCAGGCGGTAGTGGTGAAGCAGCTTGAGGGCCATCAACAGCTCGCTGCTTATTATACAGAGGAAAGCGGACATGCCTCTGCCAATCCAAAAGATTTGCGCCTTCATCTAAAATCGAGTCTGCCCGAATATATGATACCTTCACACTTTATCCGCTTAGATGAGCTTCCATTATCGCCCAGCGGAAAAGTGAACCGTAAAGAATTAGAAAAACGCGAGATCGTGTTCAACAGAAGGAAACCAAATCACTTGCAATTAACGGAAATAGAGGATCAGGTGCTGCGTATTTGGGAGGAAACGCTCAAGGTCAGCGGATTTGGGCCGGAAGACGGATTTTTCGATGCGGGCGGCGATTCGCTTCTGGCTGTAGCTGTGGCTGAACGAATCAAAAAAGAATTCGATTGTGAGTTTCATGTTACTGAGCTGTTTGAGTTTTCCACGATCCGTGCAATCAGTGAATATATTTTGGAGATGAAAAACTCAGATCTAGCCGGGACACAAAATGAAGATCATTATGATATCAAAAAAGATAGAAAACACCTAGAACAGAAGATTCCCCCTTATTTTGATGACAGTGTTGCGATTGTGGGGATATCTTGCCAGTTCCCGGGTGCGAAAAATCATCATGACTTCTGGAACCACATCAAAGAAGGCAAAGAAAGCATACGATTCTTTTCTGAAGAAGAGCTTCGCGCAAATGGAGTTCCCGAAGAATTGATACAGCATCCTGACTATGTGCCTGTGCAATCTGTGATCGAAGGGAAAGACTTATTCGATCCCGGTTTCTTTCAAATCTCGCCAAAAGATGCTGAGTATATGGACCCTCAGCTCCGCCTCTTATTGCTGCACTCCTGGAAAGCGATTGAAGATGCAGGATATGTGGCTAAGGAGATTCCGGCAACAAGTGTATATATGTCTGCAAGCAGCAATTCATATAGAACGTTATTGCCGAAGGAGACAACAGAAGGACATGAATCACCGGATGGCTATGTCTCATGGGTTTTAGCCCAAAGCGGAACCATTCCCACAATGATCTCACATAAGCTCGGATTAAAAGGGCCAAGCTATTTTGTTCATTCTAACTGTTCTTCATCACTAGTCGGTTTATATCAAGCATACAAAAGCCTGACATCGGGCGAATCACAATATGCGCTTGTCGGAGGCGCAACATTGCACGCACAATCAGCGATCGGCTACGTGCACCAAAACGGGTTGAATTTTTCAAGCGACGGGCATGTAAAGGCGTTCGATGCTTCGGCGGACGGAATGGCCGGGGGCGAAGGCGTAGCGGTCATCCTGCTGAAAAAAGCTGTGGATGCCGTAAAAGACGGAGACCATATTTATGCGATTATGCGCGGAATAGGCATCAATAATGATGGGGCAGAAAAAGCCGGCTTCTATGCGCCAAGTGTAAAAGGCCAAACAGAGGTGATACAGCATGTATTGGATACAACCAAGGTTCATCCTGAAACGGTCAGTTATATTGAAGCGCACGGGACGGGAACGAAATTAGGCGATCCTATTGAAATGTCTGCGCTAAATAAAGTGTACAAGCAATACACAGACAAAACACAATTTTGCGGAATTGGTTCAGTGAAAACGAATATTGGCCATTTGGATACAGCTGCGGGGTTAGCCGGATGTATTAAAGTTGCGATGAGTTTATACCATAATGAACTTGCACCGACCATCAACTGTACGGAGCCGAATCCGGATATAAAGTTTGAAAGCTCTCCTTTTTATGTTGTCCGTGAACGAAAATCGTTAGAGAAACACGCAGGTGTCCATCGGGCGGCTCTGAGCTCATTCGGCCTTGGCGGAACTAACGCCCATGCAATATTTGAGCAATATGAAAACATTTCTGATGCAGGTACCGAAAACGAAGGCAATCAGCCTTACATCATTCCTATATCAGCAAAAAATAGTGAACGGCTCCAAGTATACGCGAAGGAAATGCTGTCCTATATCAGTCAAGACGAGCAAAGGCATTTCTCTTTAAGAGATATTGCATATACCTTCCAAGTCGGCCGTGAAGCAATGGATAACAGGATCGTTTTTATAGTGAACGATCTGGAAGAGTGGAAACATCAGCTGGAAGCTTTTGTGACTGGAAAGCCGCTCGCAGAAGGCTGTATTCAAGGAGAAAAAACGAGAATGACATCCGCTGAACAGCTGCTTGGAAATGCTGAAGCAGATGATATGGCTTCATCGCGGATATCAAAAGAAGAATTGAGAAAGCTTGCCGAGATGTGGGCAAATGGCTTTCACGTTGAATGGCGCAGGCTCTATCCAAATATAAAGCCACGCCGCATCAGCTTGCCGACATACCCTTTTGCCGAAGAACGATACTGGCCTGAAAGCAGCACCGGCGCTATCACAACAATTGAACCATCTCGTTTGCATCCTTTGGTGCACCATAATACATCGGTTCTGTCAGAGCAGCGTTTCAGCTCCATTTTCACAGGACAAGAGTATTTTATTGCCGAGCATATCATTAAAGGCATGGCGATTTTGCCGGCGGCGGTCACGCTTGAAATGGCAAGAGCCGCTATAGAACAAGGAATTGGCGGATTGGAGGATCATGAAACTGGAATCAGGCTGAAAAATGTCGTGTGGGTTCGCCCGGTTGTAGCAGGAAGTGAGCCGGTTCAGGTAAATATCGGACTTTACGATGAAGATGGCGGACATATTGCTTATCGGATGTATGGTGATCCGGAATCCGCTGATGCAGAACCAGTTGTATATAACCAAGGTAAAGCGGAATTGATTCAGTTAAAGCGAGAAAAAGCACTGGATCTTTCTAAGATCAAGAAACAATGTGATCAAAGCCAAATGGATGCTGCCTCGTTTTATGAAGGGATGATCGGCGCCGATTACGGTCCAGGTTACAAGAGTGTAGAGGCCGTATATAAAGGCGACGGCCAGCTGCTTGCCAAATTATCACTGCCAGAATCTGTTGCACATACGTTGGGCGATTATGTTCTTCATCCAAGTGTAATGGACGGGGCGTTACAGGCGGCTGAATATTTGCAAAATGTCGTCAGAGCGGAACTTTCAGACACTGAAGACTTTAAGGCAGCACTGCCATTTGCACTGGAGGAACTTGAGGTTTTTCGTCAGTGCGTTTCTGACATGTGGGTTTATGTTCAATTCAACTCGAAAAACAAACCAGGAGATTTGATACAGAAAGTCGATATTCACCTATGTGATGAGCATGGCATGATCTGCGTGCGGCTGAAAGGATTTTCGACGAGAGTGATGGAGGCAGATATACAAACCGAACCATCAAAAATCAACGCTGAAACTTTATTGCTCCAGCCCGTTTGGCAAGAACAAAAGGCTGCTGACAGCTTAGCTGCAAAAAAATATGCAGAGCATCTCGTATTCCTATGTGAATATGATCATGAGACGAGAAAACAAATTGAAGCAGCCATCGAGGATGTCCATGTATACAGCCTGGAAGCAAGGCCTTCTTCAGTAGATGGGCGTTTCCATTCTTATACAGAACAAGTGTTTAAAAAGGTACAAGAGATCATTCGTACGAAACCGAAAGACGGCATTCTCGTTCAGATCGTAACCTCTGCAGAGGGAGACCAGCAATTGTTTTCAGGGTTGACAGGACTGCTGAAAACAGCTTGTCAGGAAAATGCCAAACTAACCGGCCAAATGATTGAAGTCAGCGGTGAAGAAAGTGGAGAAAGCATCGCTGGCAAACTGTTAGAAAATCAAATGAGCGGCGATTCATATGTCAAATATCAAAACGGGACACGGTATATTGCTGATTGGCGTGAAATCAAACAGGCAAAAGGAGACGGCAGCAAACCGTGGAAAGACAATGGTGTTTATCTCATTACAGGAGGTGCCGGCGGACTAGGTCATATTTTTGCAAAGGAAATTGCGGAACAAACGAAAAATGCGACAGTCATTCTGGCGGGCCGCTCACCTCTTAGCGAAAGCAAAAGCAAAAAGCTGGAAGAGCTTCATAGTAAGGGGGCTGACATCACCTACCGGCAAACAGATGTTACCAATAAAATTGAAGTCTATCAGCTCATTGACGACATTCAAAAAAGATATGGCCGTCTGAACGGTATTCTTCATAGTGCCGGAATCATCAAGGACAGCTACCTGGTTAATAAACAGGTAAAAGATCTGCACGATGTACTGGCGCCTAAAGTAAAAGGGCTTGTTTATCTAGACGAAGCGAGCAAGGATTTGCCTTTAGACTTCTTTATTCTCTTTTCATCTCTTTCAGGAAGTTTAGGGAGCATTGGCCAGTCTGACTATGCGGCAGCCAATGTATTTATGGATATGTATGCAGGCTATCGAAATAGGCTTGCCGACCTCAGCCAGCGGCATGGGAAGACGCTTTCTGTAAACTGGCCTTTATGGAGAGATGGAGGCATGCAGGTCGATCAAGAAACTGAGAAAAGGCTTGTACAACTTGCCGGTATTGTTCCTATGAGGGCAGAAAAAGGAATTCAGGCATTATATCAAGCACTTCATTCAGAAGCAAACCAAGTAATGGTGATCGAAGGCGATGTGCAGAAAATAAAACAAAACATGCTGGCCAAAAACGCCTCAGCACCTACGGAAAAGAAGGAAGCAGAACACATGACTGAACAAATAAATAGCATTGATACAGACAGTTTGCTGGATAAAGTAAAGGCGATGTTAAAGCGAGAGATCGCCAAGCTGTTAAAGGTCAAGCTTGAAACGATTGATGATCATGCCGAGATGACGGTGTATGGTTTTGATTCTATCTCCATGACTGAATTCACCAACCATATCAATCGCGCCTATCAGTTAGAGCTGACGCCAACCGTATTTTTTGACCACCCGACGATTCATGCGTTTGGCAAGCATTTGTCAGAAGAATATCAATCGGTATTTGCGAAGACATTTGCTGTGCGCGCTGCATCGGCTAAGATTCAGCCTGCCGCGAAACAGGAACAAGCCGTGCGTGCCAAAGCTAAAAGACGCAGAAAGCAGCAAGTCATGCTGCCAAACGCCATACAGAGTGATGCTGGGCCTGAGCCAATTGCCATTGTGGGCATAAGCGGGATTTTCCCTATGGCGAAAGACGTTGAGGCGTACTGGAACATCTTAAAAGAGGGCAAAGACTGCATGACGGAAATCCCGAAAGATCGCTGGGATTGGCGTGAATATGAAGGTGATCCGGCGAAGGAAGTCAATAAAACGAACGTGAAATGGGGCGGTTTTATTGACGGTATTGCAGATTTTGATCCATTATTCTTTGGCATTTCCCCGCGTGAAGCTGAACAAATGGAACCTCAGCAGCGCTTACTGCTGACTTACGCCTGGAAAGCGATCGAAGATGCAGGATATTCGGCGAAAAGGTTGTCAGGCACAAAAACCGGCGTCTTCATCGGAACGGGAAATACAGGATACAGCTCTCTTCTATCTAAAGCGAACTCGGCAATAGAAGGATCAGCGGCAGCCAATACGAGCCCATCGGTCGGTCCGAACCGGGTCAGTTATTTCCTTAATCTGCACGGGCCGAGCGAACCGATTGATACAGCGTGCTCAAGTTCACTAGTGGCGATCCACCATGCCATCTCTTCAATTGAGGAAGGCACTTGTGACATGGCATTAGCCGGCGGTGTAAATACGATTATCCTTCCTGAGGTGTATATCAGCTTTGATAAGGCGGGAGCACTGAGCAAAGAAGGAAAATGCAAGACGTTTTCAAATCAAGCCGATGGTTTTGCACATGGGGAAGGTGCCGGCATACTGTTCCTGAAAAAATTAAAAGCGGCTGAAGAAGCGGGAGACCACATTTACGGAGTCATAAAAGGCAGTGCAATCAATCACGGCGGCCGTGCAGCCTCTTTAACGACTCCCAATCCGAAGGCGCAGGCAGATGTTATTCAGTCGGCATATCAAAAAGCGGGAATCGACCCGAAAACCGTGACCTACATTGAAGCCCACGGAACCGGAACGGAGCTTGGAGACCCGGTTGAAATTAACGGTTTGAAATCAGCTTTTAAAGCATTGGGTGTAAATGAAGGAGACACATCAGCCAATCCTTACTGCGGATTAGGGTCTGTAAAGACAAACATCGGCCACTTATCGCTGGCAGCCGGTGCAGCAGGAGTTATTAAAATATTATTGCAGCTTAAGCATAAAACCTTAGTGAAAAGTCTGCATTGCGAAACCGTGAATCCATACATTCAGCTGAAAAACAGTCCGTTCTATATCGTACGGGAAACGGAAGAATGGAAAGCGCTGAAAAATGAACGGGGAGAAGAGCTTCCTCGACGGGCAGGTGTCAGTTCATTTGGAATCGGCGGAGTAAACGCCCACGTGATTATCGAGGAATATATTCCGGAAGCATCCGATGAGAATATACCATCCATCGCGCCGGAACATCCGGGTATCTTCGTTTTATCGGCTAAAAATGAAGCGAGGCTAAAAGAACATGCACAGCAGCTGGCAGATGCGCTTGATAAGCAAACATATAGTGACGTAAATCTCGCCCGAATCGCTTATACACTGCAAGCCGGACGGGATGCGATGGAAGAACGTCTCGGGATTATTTCCGGTTCCATTGAGGATTTACAGAAAAAGTTAAAAGACTTTGCAGCGGAGAAAAGCGGTGTGGAGGATGTATTTAAAGGCAGGATTGATAAAGGCACACTCCAAATGCTGACAGAGGACGAAGAGATTCAAGAAGCCGTCGAGAAATGGATGGAACGGGGAAAGTATGCAAAATTGCTTGAATTATGGGTAAAGGGGCTTGATGTAGACTGGAGGAAATTGTATGGCGAGAATCTGCCAAAGCGCATCAGCTTGCCGACGTATCCTTTCGCAAAAGACCGTTATTGGATTTCTGATCATATTGAAAAAAGCAGCAGCATTGATGCAAATCAAGCAGCCTCCCGCCTTGGCGGAGCCGTGCTGCATCCATTAATGCATCAAAACACATCGAATCTCTCGGAACAAAGGTTTAGCTCTATTTATACGGGAGAAGAGTTTTTCCTCGCTGATCATGTTGTGAAAGGCCAACGGATTTTGCCGGGAGTGGCTCATCTTGAATTGGCGCGGGCAGCTGTTGAGCAGGCCGCAGAGGTACAAGGTGTACCACGCATCATGAAGCTAAAGAATGCGGTGTGGGTGCGGCCTATTGTTGTAGAGGATCAGCCGCAGCAAGTACACATTAGGCTTTTACCGGGAGAAAATGGTGAGATATCTTATGAAATCTATGGTCATTCAGACGTTACTGGCGAACAGTCAATCGTCTACAGTCAAGGCAGCGCGGTATTGAATCCTGCTGAAAATCTGCCGGCGGTTGATTTGCAATCTCTGCGGGAGCAGTGTCAGGAAAGCCATTTCAGCGTAAACGAAGTATACGACACCTATCGAATGATTGGATTTGAATATGGTCCTGCTTATCGCGGAGTGAAAAAAATCTATACAGCTGAACAATTTGTTTTGGCAAAATTGTCATTGCATCCGTCAGCTGCAGATACGCTCAGCCAATACAAAATGCACCCTGGGCTGATGGATTCTGCTTTGCAGGCGTCAAGCATTTTGACAGGCGCCGGGGATAACCAGCTGACACTGCCTTTTGCGGTCCAGGAGCTTGAAGTCTTCGGAGCATGTTCGTCAGAAATGTGGGTATACGCAAGATACAGCCAAGGCAGCAAGGCAACTGATAAGGTGCAAAAGCGCGATATTGATATTTTAGATGAGAGCGGCAATGTTTGCGTACGGATGAAAGGATTATCTTTCAGAGCAGCAGAAGGCGGCTCTGGATCGGCGGAATCTGATCAAACGCTGGCAACCCTGATGTTTGAAGAAAAATGGGTGCCTAAGGATTTTAAAAAAGATAGTCCTGAGCCTCATTACGAACGGCACATTGTCATGCTTTGCGACATGAATGGCCTCTCAAAAGATCGCATTGAATCAAGAATGACAGGAGCGGAATGCATCGTTTTGGAGTCATTCCGCGAAGGACTTGCAGAGAGGTTCCAAGATTATGCCGAACAAGCGCTTGAGACGGTCCAGGGTCTTCTCAAAAGCAGACCTCAGGGCAATGTTCTGATCCAGCTGCTTACCTCTGCACAAAGAAAGCAGTACTCATTCTCAGGGCTATCGGCGCTCCTTAAAACCGCCGGCCTGGAGAATAAAAAACTAATCGGCCAGACGATTGAAATCGATTCACATGAAAATATTGAAAGTGTAATAGAAAAACTGAAAGAGAATAAAAGGCACACAGAAGATCAGCACATCAAATATGAAAAAGGCAAACGGTACATCAATGATCTGGATGAAATGCAAATAGATGATCGGGAAATAAGCATGCCGTGGAGAGATAAAGGTGTTTACCTCATCACGGGCGGCGCAGGAGGACTTGGGTTTATTTTTGCAAAAGAAATTGCTCGTCAAGCCGAACAGCCTGTGCTCATTCTGACAGGCAGATCCGAGTTGAATGCGGATCAGCAGGCGGAGCTTAACGAACTTCAGCAATTAGGGGCTCGCGCAGAATACAGGCAGGTTGACGTGACACAAACGGAAGCAGCCTCCGAGCTTATCACAAGCATTACGTCTGATTACGAAGACTTGAATGGTGTCATTCACAGCGCTGGGCTGATTAAAGATAACTATCTTATGAGCAAAACCAATGAAGAGCTGACACAAGTTCTCGCTCCTAAGGTGAAAGGGCTTGTGAATGTGGATGAGGCAACCGAGCATCTTGCGTTAGATTTCTTTATCCTCTTTTCTTCAATATCAAGTGTTGCCGGCAGCGCGGGACAGGCCGATTATGCAATGGCTAATGCATTTATGGACAGTTATGCTGCTTATCGAAATGCGCTTGTAACCGCCATGTACAGGCACGGACAAACGTTGTCAATCAATTGGCCGCTCTGGAAAGAAGGCGGCATGCGCGCGAATAAAGAAATTGAAAACATGACGTTGAAAAACACAGGTGTGACTCCAATGCGGACCGAGACCGGCATTCAAGCGCTGTATAAAGGTTTGGCATTTGGCAAAGATCAAGTCATCGTCATGGAAGGATTCAAAGACATGATGAGGGAAAAGCTGACTCAAAAGCCGTCTTCTGATGATGTACCAATGAAAACAGTGCAAGTACCGGTGACATCTGAAGCAAGAATGGATCAAGGGAATATGTTCGATCACATTCAAGAAGTTTTAAAGCAAACAATCTCTCAATTGCTCAAAATCAAACCTGAAGAGATTGACCCGGACATGGAGTTTAATCAATATGGATTTGATTCGATTACGTTAACTGAATTCGCAAATACACTGAATGAGAAGTACAAGCTGGATCTTACGCCTACGATCTTCTTTGAGCACGCAACTGTTTATGCATTTGCAGGGTATCTGTCAGAAGAATATCCAAATGCTTTTACAGCTCAAACGCCTGCCAAAGCTGGGGTGCTGATGCAGCCTGTCGAACAGAATATAAAAAATATGACGTTTTCGACTGAAAACCGCTTTGTAAAACCTTCGGTAACACCAATGCAAAAGGAAGCTGATCACAAGCCTGAGCCTATTGCGATTGTTGGGATGAGCGGCGTTTTCCCAAAGGCAAAAGACGTTGAGGAATATTGGAAGAACCTGTCATCGGGCGCAGATTGTATTACAGAGGTTCCAAAAGACCGCTGGGATTGGCAGGAGTATTACGGAGACCCTCTGAAAGAAGCGAATAAAACAAACGTCAAATGGGGCGGTTTTATTGATGAAGTAGCTGACTTTGATCCATTGTTCTTCGGCATATCTCCGCTGGAGGCTGAGCAGATGGAGCCTCAGCAGCGCCTGTTAATGACCTATGCGTGGAAGGCGGTAGAAGAAGCGGGACACTCAGCGAGAAGCCTGGCAGGAACCAAAACGGGCATCTTCATCGGGACAGGAAACACAGGGTACAGTTCACTTCTGTCAAATGTAGACATCGAAGGCTCAGCGGCTGCGAATATGAGTCCTTCTGCAGGACCGAATAGAGTCAGTTATTTCCTGAACATTCATGGACCGAGTGAACCGATCGACACTGCGTGCTCAAGCTCTTTGGTCGCCATTCATCATGCGGTTTGCGCCATTGAAAATGGAAACTGTGAAATGGCGATTGCGGGAGGGGTCAACACGGTCGTAACTCCGCAAGGCCATATCGCCTATGATAAAGCCGGGGCGCTGAGCAAAGAAGGAAGATGCAAAACATTTTCTGACAAAGCCGATGGATTCGCAGTCAGTGAAGGTGCCGGCATTCTCTTTCTGAAAAAGCTGACAGCGGCTGAACGAGACGGTGATCATATTTACGGTGTCATTAAAGGAAGTGCGGTAAACCACGGTGGCCGCGCAAATTCTCTAACGACTCCTAATCCGAAAGCTCAGGCGGATGTCGTAAAAACAGCATATGAAAAAGCGGGAATTGATCCAAGAACCGTAACTTATATTGAAGCGCATGGGACTGGAACAGAGCTGGGCGATCCAGTAGAAATCAACGGCTTAAAAGCGGCATTTAAAGAGCTGTATGAAAAAACGGGGGACCCGGCTGTTCATGGCAGCCATTGCGGACTTGGATCAGCGAAAACAAACATCGGTCACTTATCGCTTGCGGCCGGTGTGGCGGGTGTCATTAAAGTGTTATTGCAGCTCAAGCATAAAACGCTTGTCAAAAGTCTGTACAGTGAAACTGTTAATCCATATATCAGACTGGATGACAGCCCGTTTTATATTGTGCAGGAATCGAGAGAGTGGCAGGCGCTTCGGGATGAAGCCGGCCGAGAGCTGCCGCGCCGCGCAGGTATCAGTTCGTTCGGGATAGGCGGCGTCAATGCCCACGTGGTCATTGAGGAATATATTCCGAAAGAAACAACCCATCCTGCAACAGCACCAGCTGTGACAGCACAGCACCCGGGCATCTTTATTTTGTCGGCAAAGGATGAAGATCGTCTGAAAGACCAAGCCCGGCAATTAGCAGACTTTATCAGCAAGCGATCTATCACTGCTCGTGACCTCACTGATATTGCTTATACACTCCAAGAGGGGCGTGATGCAATGGAGGAGAGATTAGGGATCATCGCTGTCTCGACTGGGGACTTGCTGGAAAAACTGAACCTCTTTATAGAAGGGGGCACCAATGCGAAGTACATGTACAGAGGCAGAGCAGAAAAAGGTATCGCACAAACATTGAGATCAGATGACGAAGTACAGAAAACGCTCAACAATAGCTGGGAGCCTCACATATATGAAAGACTGCTTGATTTATGGGTAAAAGGCATGGAAATAGGCTGGAGTAAACTGTATGACGGCAAACAGCCGAAACGCATCAGCCTCCCTACCTATCCATTTGCGAAAGAACGCTACTGGATAACGGATACGAAAGAGGAGGCAGCCGCCCATCAAACAGCTTTAAAAACAGTCGAATCAGCAGCTTTGCATCCATTGATACATGTCAACACATCTGATTTGTCAGAGCAGCGTTTCAGCTCGGCCTTTACAGGTGCTGAGTTCTTTTTCGCCGATCATAAGGTGAAGGGAAAACCGGTTATGCCGGGCGTGGCATATCTTGAGATGGTTCATGCTGCCGTTACAAGAGCAGTGAGAAGAACCGAAGATCAACAATCTGTTATTCACATCAAAAATGTTGTGTGGGTGCAGCCGATTGTGGCGGATGGCCAGCCTGTTCAAGTGGATATCAGTCTAAATCCCCAGCAGGACGGCGAGATTGCTTTTAACGTCTATACAGAGGCTGCACACAATGATCGAAAGATACATTGTCAAGGCAGTGCTTCAATCCGTGGGGCAGGAGACATTCCAGTCCAGGATATCAGCGCGCTTCAAGACCAATGCAGTTTAAGCACACTCTCACACGACCAGTGTTATGAATTGTTTAAGGCGATCGGCATTGACTACGGACCTGGTTTTCAAGGGATAGATCGGCTTTACATCGGCCGCAATCAAGCCTTGGCAGAGCTTTCTCTGCCTGCTGGTGTAACTCACACACTGAATGAATTCGTTCTTCATCCAAGTATGGCCGACTCTGCTTTACAAGCGTCGATCGGGCTAAAGCTGAATTCCGGTGACGAGCAGCTTTCTCTGCCTTTTGCGCTGCAAGAGCTAGAAATATTCAGCCCGTGTACAAATAAAATGTGGGTGTCTGTGACATCTCGTCCTAATGAGGACAAAATACAGAGACTGGATATTGATTTGTGTGATGAACAAGGTCGAGTGTGTGTAAGAATCAAGGGGATTACCTCAAGGCTGCTGGAAGAAGGCATACAACCGCCAGACGGGCCCACATCACTAGGAAACTCCAAAGCAACTCTTAACGGAGCGCTTCTTATGGCGCCGATATGGGATCGAGTGCAGCTGGAGAAGAGGAGCATTTCGCCTGCTGATGAGCGTGTTGTCATCCTCGGAGGGGATGACAACAGCAGAAAAGCTGTTCAAAGGGAGTTTCCGTTTGCCAAGGAGCTGTACATTGAGCCGAACGCATCAATTCATAGAATTACAGGCCAGCTTGAAGCACTCGGATCGTTTGACCACATCGTGTGGATGTCTCCTTCTCGTGTGACAGAGTGCGAAGTCGGCGATGAAATGATTGAAGCCCAAGATCAAGGCGTCATTCAAATGTATAGGCTCATTAAGGCAATGCTTTCTTTAGGCTATGGACAGAAGGAGATAAGCTGGACGGTCGTGACGGTGAACACACAATATGTTGATCAGCATGATATTGTCGATCCGGTCGATGCCGGGGTGCACGGCCTGATCGGTTCAATGTCAAAAGAATATCCAAATTGGCAGACAAAGCTGATCGATGTTAAAAAATACGAAGACCTGCCGTTATCTCAACTCCTTTCCTTGCCTGCCGATCAAGAAGGGAATACGTGGGCCTATCGAGACAAGGTCTGGCATAAGCTTCGTTTGATTCCAGTACACAACAATCAACCGGTGCACACGAAGTATAAGCACGGAGGTGTTTATGTTGTCATAGGCGGAGCTGGCGGTATTGGTGAGGCGTGGAGTGAATATATGATCAGAACATATCAGGCGCAGATCGTTTGGATTGGCAGAAGGAAAAAGGATGCAGCCATTCAAAGCAAGCTGGACAGACTTGCACGTCTAGGGCCAGCCCCGTATTACATTCAAGCAGATGCGGCTAACCGAGAGGAATTAGAACGCGCGTATGAAACAATGAAACAAACGCATCATGAAATCAACGGCATCATCCATTCTGCGATTGTCTTACAAGACCGAAGCCTGATGAATATGAGTGAGGAATGTTTCAGAAACGTTCTTGCTGCAAAGGTTGATGTAAGCGTGCGAATGGCCCAAGTTTTCCGGCATGAACCACTGGATTTTGTTTTGTTTTTCTCTTCCGTACAATCGTTTGCAAGAGCTTCCGGACAAAGCAATTACGCTGCGGGTTGCAGTTTTAAGGATGCTTTTGCACAGCGGCTGTCTCAAGTATGGCCTTGTACAGTAGCCGTGATGAATTGGAGTTATTGGGGAAGCATTGGTGTTGTTTCATCACCGGATTACCAAAAGAGAATGGCTCAGGCAGGCATAGGCTCAATTGAAGCCCCTGAAGCAATGGAAGCTTTGGAATTGCTGCTCGGGGGACCGCTGAAGCAGCTAGTAATGATGAAAATGGCAAACGAAACGAATGATGAAGCGGAACAGACAGAAGAAACGATTGAAGTGTACCCGGAAACTCACGGCTCCGCCATGCAAAAGCTGCGAAGCTATCACCCGGGTGACAGCACAAAGATTCAACAACTGTTATAGGAGGAGAAGCGCCAATGCTGAACACAGAAGACATTCTCTGTAAAATGCTTTTCGCACAATTACAGTCCATAGGGTTTTTCACAGAAAGTAAATCCCAGCCGGTATTGGAGAATTTCTATGGCAGATGGTTTGAAGAAAGCCAATCGATTTTAGAACGGCATCAATTTCTCAAGCGAACGGAGAACGGACATGTTCCAACACGCTCAATAGGCACCATGAGCGAGCTGTGGAAAGAATGGAATGAACAAAAATCTGACCTGCTTCAAGACAATAATATGAAAGCCATGGTGACATTGGTGGAGACAGCACTTAAAGCCTTGCCGGAGATTCTGACCGGCAAGGCGTCAGCCACCGATATCCTGTTTCCGAATTCATCTATGGATTTAGTAGAAGGGATCTATAAAAACAATCAAGTCGCAGACTATTTTAATGATGTTCTTGCAGATACGTTAACAGCCTATCTGCAAGAACGTCTGAAGCAAGAGCCTGAGGCGAAGATTCGAATATTAGAAATCGGAGCCGGGACCGGCGGGACAAGCGCGGCTGTTTTTCAAAAATTGAAAGCATGGCAGACACATATAAAAGAATATTGTTATACAGATCTGTCTAAAGCTTTTTTAATGCATGCAGAAAATGAGTATGGTCCTGACAATCCATATTTGACATATAAACGATTTAATGTCGAGGAGCCGGCGTCTGAACAGCATATTGATGCGGGAGGCTACGACGCGGTCATCGCGGCAAATGTGCTTCATGCCACAAAAAATATCCGGCAGACATTGCGAAATGCAAAAGCAGTTTTGAAAAAAAACGGGCTGCTCCTTTTAAATGAAATTAGTGATCATAATATATATTCGCATTTGACGTTCGGCCTTTTAGAGGGCTGGTGGCTGTATGAGGATCCTGATCTCCGCATACCGGGCTGCCCGGGCCTGTATCCGGATACTTGGAAAACGGTGCTTGAGAGTGAAGGATTTCGCTATGTTTCCTTTATGGCTGAACAATCGCATCAGCTCGGCCAGCAGATCATTGCCGCTGAAAGTAACGGAGTCGTCCGTCAAAAGAAGAGAACGGGGGCAGAAGAAGATCCAAGCCATATACAAATGAATGCTGAAATCGATCATTCACATGAAAGCGATTCTCTCATCGAACAAACGGCACAATTTGTGAAGCATACGCTGGCAAAATCAATCAAACTATCACCAGAACGTATTCACGAAGATACGACATTTGAGAAGTATGGAATTGATTCGATTTTGCAGGTGAATTTCATTCGTGAATTAGAAAAAGTGACGGGAGAGCTTCCAAAAACCATTTTATTTGAACATAACAACACAAAAGAACTCGTCGAATATTTAGTAAAGGGGCATGAAAATAAGCTCCGGACAGCATTGTTAAAGGAAAAAACGAAGCCTGCAAAAAATGAAGCTCCACTTCAAACAGAGCGTACAGATCCTAATAAGCCATTTACTTTTCATACACGCCGCTTTGTTACAAAGCAGGAAGTCACTGAAACTCAGCTAGCAAATACCGAACCACTAAAAAAAGAAAAGACAAGTAATTTGCAAAGAACACATTTTAATGATTCTAGTACAGAAGATATCGCAATAATCGGGGTAAGCGGGCGCTATCCGATGTCTAACAGTTTAGAAGAGCTTTGGGGGCATTTAATCGCCGGAGACAATTGTATTACAGAGGCACTGGAATCCAGATGGCGCACATCTTTATTGAAAACATTATCAAAAGATCCAAAAAATCCTGCAAATAAGAAACGCTATGGCGGATTTTTACAAGATATAGAGGCATTTGACCATCAGCTTTTTGAGGTGGAGCAAAACCGGGTGATGGAAATGACACCGGAACTCCGTTTATGTTTAGAAACCGTCTGGGAAACGTTTGAGGACGGCGGCTATACGCGAACCCGGCTGGATAAATTGCGGGATGATGACGGAGTAGGTGTTTTTATAGGGAATATGTATAACCAGTATTTTTGGAATATCCCATCTTTAGAGCAGGCAGTCCTCAGCTCAAATGGGGGAGACTGGCACATTGCAAATCGCGTTTCCCACTTTTTTAACCTGACCGGACCGAGTATCGCTGTCAGCTCAGCATGCTCTAGTTCATTAAACGCCATACATCTTGCGTGTGAAAGCCTGAAATTGAAAAACTGCTCAATGGCGATTGCTGGAGGCGTCAATTTAACACTCGATCTCTCTAAATATGATTCTTTGGAGCGTGCCAATCTGCTGGGAAGCGGCAATCAAAGCAAAAGTTTTGGCACAGGAAACGGGCTTATTCCCGGGGAAGGCGTCGGAGCTGTCCTGTTAAAACCGCTTTCGAAGGCGATGGAAGATCAGGATCATATTTACGCTGTGATCAAAAGCAGTTTTGCCAACCATAGCGGCGGAAGACAGATGTATACAGCTCCGGACCCGAAGCAGCAAGCAAAGTTAATTGTCAAGTCGATTCAGCAGTCGGGCATTGATCCAGAGACTATCGGCTATATTGAATCGGCGGCAAATGGTTCGGCGCTGGGCGATCCTATTGAAGTAATTGCCTTAACAAACGTGTTTCAACAATATACAAACAAGAAACAGTTTTGTGCGATAGGCTCTGTCAAATCCAATCTGGGGCATTTAGAGGCGGCTTCCGGTATTTCTCAGCTGACAAAAGTGCTGCTGCAGATGAAGAAAGGGACGCTGGTGCCGACAATTAACGCGATGCCTGTCAATCCAAATATTAAGCTGGAGCACACGGCTTTCTATCTTCAGGAACAAACAGAGCCATGGCATCGCTTGAATGATCCTGAAACTGGAAAACAATTGCCTCGCAGAAGCATGATCAATTCCTTCGGAGCGGGGGGAGCCTATGCCAATCTTATTATAGAAGAATATATGGAGACGGCCCCTGAGAAAGAACATATCGCTCCCCGCCAGCAGGAATTCACTGCCGTTTTTTCAGCCAAAACAAAATGGAGCCTGCTTAGCTATCTAGAAAATATGCAATTGTTTTTAGAGAAGGAAGCTTCTCTGGATATTGAACCCGTTGTACAGGCTTTACACAGGAGAAACCATAATTTAGAGCATAGGGCTGCATTTACAGTGACATCGACTCAAGAGCTGATCGAAAAACTAAAGGTGTTCCGAACATCAAGAGAAAGCTCACTCCAGCAAGGCATCTATACATCATTCGATTTACAGCCATGTGCGGAATCAGCATCTAGGGATAGAGAAATAAACGCAGCAGAGCAATGGGCACAAGGGGCATCGATTGCTTTTAAAGAAGCTGATATAGGGAACCGAACAGGCTGGGTTCATCTGCCTCACTATGCATTTGACCATAATACACCATTTCATTTCGCTGTATCGTCTATCAATGAGAAATCGTCAGATGTTGAAGACAATATCAATCAGCCGGTCATTCAAGATCAATTCACTTATGATGAGCCTTACGTTCAAGGACACGTCTTCAACAATGAACGGGTGCTTGTCGGTGCCACATATGGCAGTCTGGCCGTTGAAGCATTTTTTAACCTGTTCCCTGAGGAAAACAGCGGCCGTATCAGCAAATTAAGTTATATCAGTCCAATTGTCATCAAACAAGGCGAGACCATTGAACTTCAGGCAAAGCCGCTGCAAAAAGATCAAGTCATAGAACTGCAAATCATGTATCGCGAGCCGTCCTCTGGTTTGTGGAAGCCTGCCGCAATCGGACAATGCGGAATCGGTTCTTTTGAGCCAAAAAAAGTCAATATCGAGAACATTAAGCATTCATTAACTAAGCTTCATCACATCGATCAGATGTATAAAACCGGAAACGGTCCTGAATGGGGAGAGTTATTTAAGACAATTACTCATCTCTACAGAGATCACAAGTCTATACTGGCAAAAATTCGCCTGCCCCAAAGCGGGCTGGCAAACGGGCACCATTACACTGTAAGCCCATTGATGACAAACAGCGCGTACTTGGCTATCCTCAGTTTCTTAGAGCAGTTTGACATGACAGGCGGCTTCCTGCCGTTTGGAATCAATGATATCCAGTTTACAAAGCAAACGATAAAAGGGGATTGCTGGCTTTTGATTACATTGGTTAAGAATACAGGTGACATGCTGCTGTTTGATGTAGATGTGATCAATGAGTCGTCAGAAACAGTGCTGCACTACTCGGGCTACTCGCTTAAACAGCTTCGTATTTCGAATCAAAGAGGAAATCAAAACAAGGCAATCAAAGCCAGCAATCTGAAAGATCGTATCAGAAGCTATGTAACAGATAAACTGGCAGTAAACATGGCCGATCCGTCAAAATTGTCTCTTGCAAAAGCGCATATCATGGATTTTGGAATCGATTCTTCTCAATTGGTTTCATTGACAAGGGAGATGGAAGCAGAGACAAAGATCGAATTAAATCCGACTCTGTTTTTTGAGTATCCGACTATTCAAGAGCTAATCGACTTTTTTGCGGACAAACATGAAGCATCATTTGCTCAGCTGTTTGGTGAAGCTCATCAGCAGGAAGAACGCCCAGCTCAAATCGAAAACCAAATGAAACAGATTCCGGCATACGAGACGAACACGGATAAAACAATCGAACACGCAGCAGACGGCATAGCCATTATCGGCATGTCGGGACAGTTTCCGAAAGCAAACAGCGTAACGGAATTTTGGGATAACCTTATCCAAGGAAAGAACTGTGTCTCTGAAGTGCCGAAAGAACGCTGGGACTGGCGCAAATATGCCGCAGCCGATAAGGAAGGGCAATCAAGCCTTCAATGGGGCGGTTTTATAGAAGGAATAGGTGAGTTTGATCCCCTGTTTTTTGGCATATCGCCTAAAGAAGCGGCGAATATGGACCCACAGGAGTTTCTGCTCTTGATACATGCATGGAAGGCGATGGAAGATGCAGGCTTAACAGGGCAGGTTGTATCCAGCCGCCCGACAGGAGTATTTGTCGCAGCCGGCAATACGGATACAGCTGTGGTTCCTTCCCTAATTCCAAACCGTATATCCTATGCACTTGATGTAAAAGGGCCAAGTGAATATTATGAAGCTGCCTGTTCCTCAGCTCTAGTGGCTTTGCACAGAGCTATACAATCCATTCGAAACGGTGAATGTGAGCAAGCCATTGTCGGGGCTGTGAATTTGCTGCTTTCACCAAAAGGCTTTATTGGCTTCGACTCAATGGGCTATTTGAGTGAGAAAGGACAGGCCAAATCCTTTCAAGCAGATGCAAATGGCTTTGTCAGAAGTGAAGGAGCAGGAGTTCTCATCATTAAACCATTGCAAAAAGCCATTGAAGATTCTGATCATATTTATTCGGTTATTAAAGGTTCAGGGGTATCGCATGGCGGCAGGGGAATGTCACTTCACGCGCCAAATCCGGCCGGCATGAAGGATGCAATGCTGAAGGCTTATCAAGGAGCGCAAATTGATCCCAAAACGGTGACCTATATAGAAGCGCATGGGATCGCCTCTCCATTGGCAGACGCGATAGAAATAGAAGCGTTAAAGTCTGGCTGCAGTCAGCTCGAATTGGACCTTCCACAGGAAGTACGGGAGGAAGCGCCATGTTATATCAGCAGCTTAAAGCCGAGCATCGGACACGGTGAACTCGTCTCAGGCATGGCTGCTCTTATGAAGGTCAGCATGGCGATGAAGCATCAAACAATACCAGGCATATCCGGATTTTCGTCTTTGAATGACCAGGTGTCAATAAAGGGCACCCGTTTCCGAGTGACTGCCGAGAATCAGCAATGGAGGGATTTAAGTGACGATGCAGGCAAAAAATTTCCGCGCAGAGCGAGTATCAACAGCTATAGCTTTGGAGGCGTAAATGCGCACGTCATTTTAGAAGAATATATTCCTTTACCAAAACCACCGGTTAGTATGAGTGAGAATGGTGCCCACATTGTGGTTCTTTCTGCAAAGAATCAAGACAGGCTAAAAGCAATTGTTCAACAGCAGCTTGACTATGTGAATAAACAACAAGCACTGTCATTACAAGATTATGCTTATACACTCCAATCCGGCCGAGAGGAAATGGAAGACCGCCTGGCGCTCGTTGTCCGCAGTAAAGAAGAACTGGTAATCGGCTTGCAAGCCTGCTTAGCAGAAAAAGGCGATAAGCTGAAGAGTTCTGTACCTGTCTTTAGCGGAAATGCAGAAAATGGCTCGTCAGATCTCGAAGCCTTGCTGGATGGTCCATTAAGAGAAATGGTGATCGAGACTTTGTTGTCTGAAAATAACCTTGAAAAGATCGCGTTTTGCTGGACAAAAGGGGTGCAAATCCCATGGGAAAAGCTTTATCAAGGAAAAGGTGCCCGCAGAATACCGTTGCCAACCTATCCATTTGAAAAGAGAAGCTGCTGGAACGGCTTTCAAGCAGTAGAGAATACGCCTTCTGTTTCACAGGATGAGCGTATCAACAACAGCAGCGATCATCACATATTAGCAAATGTACTAGGGATGGCTCCGGATGAACTACAGCCTCATAAGCCATTGCAGCAGTATGGATTTGATTCAATTTCTTGCATACAGTTATTACAGCAATTGCAATCAAAGGTGGACCCTCTCATTGCCTTGACGGAGCTTCAAGCATGCCATACTGTTCAGGACATGATGGACTTGATCGCAAAGAAAAAGGAGGATACATCCTTACAAAATGATCAAGCTCGCACGTTTCCGGAATTGATACCGTTAAATGACGGCAAGCGGGGGCGCCCTGTCTTTTGGTTCCATGGCGGAGTAGGAGGAGTTGAAATCTATCAGCAATTTGCACAAAAGAGCCAGCGCCCTTTTTACGGCATTCAAGCCAGAGGATTCATGACTGATTCTGCTCCTTTGCACGGAATTGAACAAATGGCTTCCTATTATATAGAGATCATTCGATCCATACAGCCTGAAGGTCCTTATGATGTAGGCGGATATTCCTTAGGCGGGATGATTGCATATGAAGTCACTCGCCAGCTGCAAAGCCAAGGCCTTGCTGTCAAAAGCATGGTGATGATTGACTCCCCATATCGTTCTGAGACAAAAGAGAATGAGGCATCTATGAAAACGTCAATGCTGCAAACAATTAATACGATGCTGGCATCGATTGCGAAACGGGAAAAACTTACGGATGTTCTCATCAGCCGTGAAGAGGTGGACATAAGCTTAGAGGATGAAGAATTCCTGTCTGAGTTGATTGACTTGGCAAAAGAACGAGGGCTAAACAAACCAGATAAGCAAATACGTGCGCAGGCTCAGCAAATGATGAAAACACAGCGCGCCTATGATATGGAGTCGTACACTGTTAAGCCTCTCCCTGATCCTGAGACGGTAAAATGTTATTATTTCCGCAACAAAAGCAGGTCTTTCTTTGGTGATTTAGACACTTATTTCACTTTATCAAATGAAAAAGAACCGTTTGATCAAGCTGCCTATTGGGAGGAATGGGAGCGGCAAATTCCCCATTTCCACCTGGTGGATGTCGATTCAAGCAACCACTTCATGATATTAACCGAACCGAAAGCGTCAACAGCCATGTTAGAATTTTGCGAAAAGATCTATTCAAACAGGGGAGTAGTGAATGCGAATTTCCTTAAGGCTTTCCGGAAGAAACATGAAGCGAGGGAAGAAAAAGAAACAGATGAATTGGTGAAGCGCTGAGAAAACACAAACGTCCCCTCTTTTAAAAGGGGGCGTTTTGAATGTTATTTTGAAAGTGAAACAGGGAGACTTTCTAATCCTCTTAAAAAGACATTTTTTCTCCATTGAATGTCTTCAGGTGCGACCGCAAGTTCAATATCAGGAAATCTCTTCAGAAGTGCGTTAAATGCAATGTGGCCTTCCAGCCTGGCAAGAGGCGCTCCTAAGCAGAAATGAATGCCAAAACCGAAAGAAATATGTCTGTTAGGCGACCGATTTATATTTAATATTTCGGGGTTTTCAAAAAAATTCGGGTCGCGATTGGCAGATCCAATGCCTATAAAAATCATGTCTCCTCTTTTGATCGAATGCCCCTTATATGTAAAGTCTTCAATGGCCCACCGATTTGCCATCATAACGACAGGTGAGGTGTATCGCAGCAATTCTTCAACCGCTGTAGCGATCATTTCAGGATACTGCTTGAGCTTCTCACATTCCTTCTTGTGCTGCAGCAATGCGAGTGTGCCTGAGCCGAGTAAGTTAACAGTCGTCTCAAGGCCGGCTACAACGAGCAAGAACAGCATCGAATAGAGCTCTTTTTCGCTTAACTTGCTGCCGTTTTCCTCAGCATGCACAAGTTTGCTGATTAAATCGTCTTTTGGCTTTATCCTTCTGTCATGGATCAGCTTGGCGATATAATCTTTAAATTCACGAAGAGCCTGATTTGTCAGCTCTCTATTACCTTCAGAGGTATCAACCATCGCATTGGTCCAGATTTGAAACTGTGACCGATCTTCTTTTGGGATTCCCATCAATTCAGATATAACAATAAAAGGCAAAGGGGAAGCGAAGGATTTCATGATATCCGCTTTATTTTCTTTTTCCATTTCATCTAAAAGCTGTTCAGCAATTTGTTCAATGCTGCCGCGCAGATTTTCAATGGTTCGGGGAGTAAATGCTTGATGAACAAGTGATCTCAGGCGGGTATGGTCAGGTGTGTCTTTTGCCAGCATATGATCGGATACAAAATCGATATCTTCACTAACGTTGAGCATTTTGATTTGTTCTTGGTTCATCACATTTTTTACGTCTCTTGTAATTCGATTGTCTTTTAAAAAGGCCATACAATCATCGTATCGGGTAATTAACCAGGCCGGATATGTGGCTCCGAACCGTTTTAATTCAAATCGGTGAATGGGCTCTTCCTCTCTAAATCGTCCTAAAACTGAAAAAGGATTGTGATGAAACTCTTTACCATGCGGATGAAACATCAATTTTTCCATTTGCATTCTCCTCGCCTAATAGGGTAAATAGATGAATCAAATTGCTGAACTAGTTTACCAAAAACAGAATGATTTGAAATGTAATCCTGTCTCTAAAACTATATATCTATTTTAGGAGTCATTCAATAGGGTGAAGAACGAAAAAAGTGAAAAAACGGCTCGATATAAAGCAGCGCCTTTGAACGAAAGCTCAAAGGCGCTACGCTGTATTATTTTGATGAAAGTGGCTTTCAGCTGTGCTGGATATCAATTGTATATACTGCACGATCTGTTACGACCTTCAATCCTTCGTTTTCTTGGTGAATATGAATGTCACCTAATAAAGGAATCTCATAGGCATTTTGCGGAAGCGGTACGTTTCCGTCCTCAGTGAATGTTGTTCCTTCGCCTTCTAAAACGAGCTCTTCTTTCGCAACATAATCATCAGGATGATTCGTACTGCGTATAGCCACTTTTTGAAGGTGGAGAACAATCTGATCCAAGTCTGATATCTCTTCATCATGGGTCAATTCACCTTTTCTAATATCAAGCGTCTGGCCGACTTTTGATTCCAGCCATTGAGAAAGCTGTGTATTCGTGTGTGCCATCAATATTCCTCCTTTTGATCTACACGATACTATTCCCAATTGCTGCATCTTTTACACGGAAAAGAGCCGCCTCACTCTTTATGTATGAAACAATTCGCTGTTGAGAGCCTTGATATAGCGTACGGCAGAACGCTGGACCGCTTCGCCGGCATTTTCTTTGACAACTTTAGAAAAAGCATTGTAAAGCCGGTTGAATTGAAGCGGTTTTACTTTGGCTGCTATTTCTTCAACTTTGGAGGCGGGAAGGGGAATGAGATTTGGGTAGCTGTACATAAAGCTGACCCAGTTTCGGTCCGCCGCAACCGTAATGATATCTCCGGTCAATAGACAGCCTTTCCCTTCATTGCCCTTGCTCCAATGCAAAACAGCACCGCCTTTAAAATGTCCGCCCAGTCGGTAAAGGTCCAGTCCCGGCTTCACGTTGAGCGTTTCCCCTGACCAGAAGTGAATGTGATTGCTTGGCCTTGTCACCCATTCTTTATCATCCTCATGGATATAGATCGGCGCCTGAAACGCTTCAGCCCACTCAACTTGAGTAGAGTAATAATGTGGATGAGACAAGGCGATGGCTTGAATACCGCCTAATTCGTTGATTTGGTCAATTGTCTTTTGGTCAAGATATGTCATGCAATCCCACAGCACATTGAAGCCCTTATGCTGGATAAGATGGGCTGTTTGTCCGATCGCAAACTCTGGTTCAGTTTTGATGCTGTAAAGATGCTCTTCTTCCTTTTTAAGGATGTTTTGAAGGTTTCCTTTCTCACGCATGTCTTCAAGGGTTGTCCAAGTTTGTCCATCGGGATGAATATACTGTCTTTCATCCTCGCAAATCAGACACGAGTTGGGCGGATCTACAGTCTGTGCATGTTGCACACCGCATGTGTTGCAGATATAATATGGCACTTTCTTCACTTCCTTCATCTATTTTCCATTATGATTATGAATATTCAAACAAAAAGCCGGCAGTTCTGCTGAGAGAGAATTGCTGGCTTTTGATGATGTTTATTGGCCGGGAACGGAATTTTCTGCGTTGACAGCGCCCGCTCCGTACACATTCGGATCTTCATCTTTCCATTTGTCCGTGCCGTTTTTCAAAAGCTCTTTTACTTCATCAGGGGTAAGATCCGGGTTGTGCTGAAGAATTAAAGCTGCGATTCCTGCGCAAATCGGTGTTGCCATCGAGGTTCCTGACATTGTAAAGTACTGAGACCCTACACGGCTTGACTTTTGGAGCTTATCAATATAAGAATTCGGAGAGCGAAGGGAAATAATATTAACACCCGGCGCTAAAATATCGGGCTTTTCTTTCCCATATACTGTCGGGCCGCGGCTTGAGAAGGAAGCGACAGTATCATCATCGCTGCTTGCAGTATTGTTATCGTCAAGCGCACCTACTGTAATCACCTTTTCGCTCACGCCCGGGCTTGCAATGGTCTGCGAATCAGGGCCTGAGTTTCCGGCAGCGACACAGACGACAATCCCTGCGTTCCACGCTTCTTCAACCGCTCTGACTAACGGATCTTCCTGTTCATGATCATATCTAAGGGCATCGCCCCCGAGCGACATGCTCATAATATCAATCGGTTCATCGGGGTTGTCCTCATTGTATTGAATACACCACTCAACACCCTCTATAATATCTGCTAACGTTCCTGAACCCTGCTTGTTTAATACCTTTACGCCGATGAGATTGGCTTCCGGTGCAGGTCCGCGGTATTGACCGGAAGAGGATGCACCGCTGCTTGCGACATCACCTGCACAGTGTGTGCCATGACCATTATCATCGTACGGCTCTGTTTTTTGATTGACCATGTCCGCGAATCCGATAATTCTTCCTTCTAGATCAGGATGCGGGTAGATTCCTGTATCGACAACAGCGACAGTAACACCTTTTCCTGTCAGGGTTTGCCCGTTTCTGACGACTTCCTTCGCATGGCTTGCTTCGGTTGCCGTGTCTAAAAGCGCTTTGACTTCGCGGTTTAAATACACTTTACGGATATTGCTGCATTCAGAGAGAAGGGAATGTAATGCTGAAGGAGTAACCTCGGCGCTGCAGCAGTTGATTTTGTTGAAGCGGCTTTTTAGCTTGCTGCGTTTTTCTTTTTGCAGCACCTCTCCAGCCATTTGAAAGCCGGTCTCGTGACAGCCTTCCTCAAATTCGATAATGACTGACATTTTTTTTCTGTTTTGCAATTTGGTTTCGAAAAATTTATGCAAGAAGCAAGGAGTCCATTTGAAGGGCTTGTAAAGTTGCAATACGGTTTCCCGTAACGGCCAATCTAGCTTGTGAGCATTTGCTCTCACCATTTGTACCATAGAGTACCCAAACATGTATTTTCCTCCTATTATAAGGTTCTCTGTATACTCTATGAACAGATGATAGGTTTGGTAAGTTTGTTTGTCCTCTGTAAGAGACAGACAAGAGTTTGTTTTTCTGAATCTTTCGCATTAGATACGATAGATTCAGAAGCTGAGGAAATCATTGGGGATTGAAAAGGAACGTTTGTTCGTATTATAATGTGATCATATCAAACTGGGAAGGGGAGAGCAACCGTATGAATTTCTACTTGCACCGATCTTTGGAAAGCCAAATGCCAATCAGCATTATATATATGAAGAAAGACGGAACGATTAGTAAAAGAACGATTATTGTGAGACAGAAAAGCAAAACGAAAATCAAAGCATTTTGTTTTTCGAAACAACAGATCAGAACATTTTTATTGGACTCTATCCTCTCCTGTGATTTTGTGAGAACAAATAAGCAAAATCTCTATTCTGCAGGCCGGTAACAGCTGTCCGTCTCAGCAACCGGGCAGCCTGTTACTAAAACCCTCCTTAAACCTATATACATTTATTTGCCAAGTGAGGTTGTTCCTACCTTTTTTGTCTTTCCTCTCAACCTTTTTTCACTCTTATTTGAAATGAACCGCTAATAACCGTGACAATCAATTGATTTTTTGAAACCGGGAACTTTTTCACTGATGATATTGTGTATACAATGGTAAGATAAAACCTATTGGCTAAACCTCATATAATGAACCGCGCCATTCTTATGAAAGGAGTTAAACATGAGAAGATTTTTACTAAATGTCATATTAGTCTTAGCCATTGTCTTGTTCTTGAGATATGTTCATTACTCATTGGAACCAGAACCATCAAATCAGCCAGATACATATTCAAATTTCAGCAGCTTGGCAGAGAATGAGAGCCCAGCCGATTACGATATTTCATATAATGAGAAAAAAGGAAGCAAAGTCTTAATTATGTCTCCGCATGGCGGAAGAATTGAAGGCGGAGTAAGTGAGCTTGTGCGTTATTTCAATAATGAATACTCTACATACCTATTTGAAGGGTTGAAGTCCCATGATAACCAAACACTGCACATTACAAGCACCAACTTTGATGAGCCATTGGCAAAAAAGAAAATCAAGGAGCATCAATATGTGGTGGCTTTTCACGGATATAAAGGAGAGAACAAGAATACCCTTGTAGGGGGAACAGACCGAAAGCGGGCGAAAATGATTGTGAGAGCCCTTGAGCGGAGAGGGTTTTCCGCTGAGTTAGCGTCGTCTAAAAGCGGTCTTGCTGGATTGAATGCCGAAAACATTAATAACCAAGGGGAAACGGGGCTAAGTATCCAGCTGGAAATCAGCCGTGAGCAGAGAGAAGCATTTTTTGATGATTTTTATTATAAAAATAGAAAATACACAAAGAACAGTGAATTTTATGCTTATGTCAGTGCGATCAAAGGTGTCCTGGAAAAAGAGTATTCGTAACAAGCAGATCAGAAGACAAAATAAGAGAAGATCAGTAGACTGAAATAGGATAAAAAAGGAGGCAAAACAATGGCAGATCATCATTTTTATTTAAAAGCGAACTGGCCGGGTAACCGTAATGATGTCGGTACGATCGAAAGCGGAAACCTGATCACATCGATTTCCATTCCTAAAGAAATGGATGGCCCGGGAGAAGGGACCAACCCAGATGAAATGCTTCTCGGGGCGGCAGCGACCTGTTACATTATTACACTTGCAGCGATGATGGAGAGAAGCGGGCTGGAAAAAGAAGACTTACAGATGGAGTCAGAAGGCATTGTCGACGTCACAAAAGGAGTCTTTACATACAAAAAGATCATTCACCGTCCCTCTGTCGTGCTTAAACATGATGCTTCACAAGACGACGTCGCATTGGCGCACAAGCTTTGTAAAAAAGCGGAGTCGTCATGCATGATTTCGCGTGCAATTCAAGGAAATGTCGAGCTGCAGCTTGAAGCCTCTGTGAAACTGGGTGGAGAATAAAGAAAACAGACGGTCACTCACAGGCCGTCTGTTTTTTATCTTCAGCGTGGGCTTTCGATTGATTTAGCACGACCACGCCTGCAATGACAAGCGTGAGACCGAATACACCTTTTAAACTGATGGTTTCGCCAAAAAGCAAAAACCCGACAATTGCTGTAAGCGCGGTACCAACGCCCGACCATGTTGCATACGCGCTTGATAAGTCAATTGTTTTTAAAGAAAAGCTTAGAAACGTAAAAGCAGAAAGAAATCCGACTATGACTCCGGCAATGGGCCAGGCTTGTGTAAATCCTTCTGAAAGCTTCAACATCGTGCTCCCAAACACTTCAGATACAATGGCGAGAGCCAAATAAAGCAATCCTCTCATCTTCATCACTCCTTTACGGCCAATTAAGTAACACGACCCCTGATAGTAATAAAAGAATCCCGATAAGCCCTTTGGCATTCAGATCTTCCTTGAACCATTTTACTCCGATCACTGTCGTCAGCACCGTGCCTGCCCCGCTCCAAGTCGCATAGGAGAGGCTCAGGGGAATATGGTTTAAAGTCAGGGACAGCATATAAAAGGCGAGGGAATAGCCAATAACGACCAAAGCACTTGGCTTCCACTTTTTGAAGCCATCAGATACTTTCAGCATGGCTGCTCCTATCGATTCCGAACATATGGCAATCGTGAGGAATATATATCCTATCAACATCATGAATTCTCCTCACTATATTTTTAGATTAGAAAAAAAACTTCAGCTAGAAAAATATTAGTGTATGCCTATGTATGAGTCAAGAGATTCATTTTCACACACTTAAAAAGACCCCTTTTTAAGGGGCCTTTTGCGTTTAATAATAATAAGGGAACGGGGCATACGGATAATAGGGGTATCCGCCATAAAAATAAGGATTAAATAAAGCGCTTCCTATAAGCCCGCCTGCAAGGCCGCCGATAAACGGTCCTCCAAAAAATCCGAATGGCCGGCCAAACCCATAACCAAATCCGGGTCTTCCAAACCCGTAACCGAACCCGAACGGTCTTCCAAACCCAAATGGTCTCCCGAATCCGAACGGTCTTCCAAATATTCTTGTATCTTCAGGGCTGAAATGCTCTAACTCGTTCATGTTTTCTTTCCTCCTGTAATAAAGTGTAGATGATGCAGTGTATTCACCCTGCCCGGATTTGATTGGGCGAATCGAGAAAAAGGAGGATGTGAACACATTGGGCCTGTATCAGTCTGACTGGTCAAAAGCACCGCCCCACGCACATGCCTATCATGTCAAAACAACGAGAGAACAGGGCCATTATCATCTCATTGAAGGGTTTACTCAGCCGGCAAACGGATCAAATACCGATCAGCATACACATTACTATACAGGGATCACTTCATTTGAAAACGGCCATTTTCATCGGTATTACGGAATCTCAGGGCCGGCGATTCCCTTAGCAGATGGCACACATTATCATGAAATCGAAGAAACGACGTATCTGGCCTATAACGAGCCGATTGAGATCCAGTACGGAGGGGTTGTGTACGATCCCGGAGATGACAGAAGAAAAACGCATCGTCATACCCTGAAAGGAAAGACAAGGGAAATTGTCGGCAATGAGCCGCTCGGCTGGTAGAAGGATGTTTACCGATGCAAAAAAAGGGCAAAATGGATAGGTGGTTGTCCATGTTGAATGCTATAATGGGGGGAGATTTATAAAAGAGAGTGATACATATTGAATAATACGAAGCAGCCCGTTGTCATTTTAGTCGGACCGACGGCAGTGGGGAAAACCAATTTAAGTATTCAGCTAGCCAAATCCTTAAACGCGGAAATTATCAGCGGAGATTCGATGCAGATTTATAAAGGGATGGATATTGGAACAGCTAAAATTACCGAACAGGAGATGGAGGGAGTGCCCCATCATCTGATTGACATTTTAGATCCCCAAGACTCTTTCTCTACTGCCGATTATCAAAGCTTAGTAAGAAATAAAATCAGCGAGATTGCAAATAGAGGAAAGCTTCCGGTGATTGTCGGCGGTACAGGGCTTTATATACAATCTGTGCTTTACGATTATACATTTACGGAAGAAGCAAATGATCCCGTGTTTCGAGAGAGCATGCAAATGGCCGCTGAGCGGGAAGGCGCTGACTTTCTTCATGCCAAACTTGCTGCAGCAGATCCCGAGGCAGCAGCTGCGATTCATCCGAATAATACAAGAAGAGTCATTCGCGCACTGGAAATTTTACATACGTCCGGAAAAACGATGTCCCAGCATTTGAAGGAACAAAAACGAGAACTTCTGTACAATGCAGTGTTAATTGGCTTGACAATGGATAGAGACACGCTTTACGAAAGAATTAATCAGCGGGTCGATTTGATGATGGAGTCAGGCCTTCTTCCGGAAGTGAAACGCTTATACGACAAGAACGTGAGAGACTGTCAATCAATACAGGCGATAGGCTATAAAGAGCTGTATGCATATTTTGACGGTTTTGTGACACTTTCCGATGCTGTCGAACAGCTAAAGCAGAACTCGAGGCGGTATGCGAAACGCCAGCTGACGTGGTTTCGCAACAAAATGCAGGTCACATGGTTCGATATGACACCGCCTGTTGATATGGAGCTGAAAAAAAAGGAAATTTTCACACATATAGCAGGAAAACTCGAACTTTAATCGAAACTGTATGATATAGAGAATCAAGGAGGACGAAACATGAAACCGATTAATATTCAGGATCAGTTTTTGAATCAAATCCGGAAAGAAAATACGTATGTCACTGTTTTTTTGCTGAACGGCTTTCAGTTGCGGGGCCAGGTGAAAGGCTTTGATAACTTTACCGTATTGTTGGAATCGGAAGGTAAGCAGCAGCTTATATATAAACATGCGATCTCAACGTTTGCGCCGCAAAAAAACGTCCAGCTTGAACTCGAATAGATCAAAAAATGCCATGTCAAGACATGAGGAAAGGCTGCCGGGGGTTCCCGGTGGCCATTTTTAACATGCATCCACTTTTGCTCCAAGCTTTTTGTGTAAGCTGACCATGCCAAGGCACGGTCTTTTTTTATGAGAACAACATACGGAAGTGAAAATGGTATATTATGTATAAAATGAATTTGGGGGTGATCGACCTTGTTTGAAAGTGAAGCAGAACTGAGACGAATCAGGATTGCACTTGTATGGATAGCTGTCTTTTTACTGTTCGGGGCGTGCGGGAATCAAGATACCATTATTGAAACAGACAGCGGCAATTCAGACTATGAAACGCCTCAGCCCACCTCGTTTCCACTTGAACATAACCATTTTGGCGTGATGGAGGACGGCTATATCAAAATTTATGAGTATAATGAGTCCCGCAATGAGGTAAAGCTGAAGAAAGAATACGCGGATGATGAGCTTGAATAAAATTCACAAGCATTCGAATTTACAAAGCGGATGCCAGCCGCTAAACTAAATACAGACACAGATCAAACAGAGGGTGAAAACATGAAGCATAAAGTGATCGTGAATCATTGGGAAGAAATTTGCGAAGATGATTCTTGCTATGAATACGGAACAAGTATCATTGTGAACGGAAAAGAATTAATCAGAGAAGCGTCAATTATCACTGCTTTGAAGGCGGTTTTAGAAGAGATCGGCGCGGATGTTGAAATAGAAGAAACAGTAGAGAGCGAAAAATGCTGTGATAGCTTAAGAAAAAAAAATCTAGACTACTAAGCAGTTTTTTTTCATGTTATGATATACATCGGCTAAAAACGACACCCCGAGTAGGACGAGAGATGATTCTCGTTCTGCTCTCTTTTTTGGGCCCTAATGAGTCTGTCCATTTGCCTGATTTGATCAAAATATGAATTTTTCATAAAAACGAATCTATATATTGTGTTTTTGCTAGAGGGTAGTATACTATATATAGTGTTAGTGATGAGAGATTCATATTTTTTGATAGGTCGTGATAAAACGTGGTACAAATCATATTTGATTCGAAAACAGGGAATGTTCAGCGGTTTGTGAATAAAACAGGCTTTCATCAGATACGCAAGGTGGACGAAATGGACCACGTGGACACTCCGTTTGTTTTGGTCACCTACACGACAAACTTCGGCCAGGTACCGGCATCAACACAATCATTTCTCGAAAAATACGCCCATCTCTTATTAGGAGTCGCTGCGAGCGGCAACAAAGTATGGGGCGATAACTTTGCAAAAAGCGCCGATACCATTTCAAGACAATATCAGGTGCCGATCTTGCACAAATTTGAACTCAGCGGCACATCTAAAGACGTTGAATTGTTTACTCAGGAGGTAGAAAGAGTTGTCACAAAATCAAGTGCCAAAATGGATCCAGTTAAATAACGAAATCATGATCCAAAAAGATGGAAAATTCCAGTTTGACAAGGATAAAGAGGCTGTACATAGCTATTTTGTAGATTATATCAATCAAAACACAGTCTTCTTTCACGATTTAAAAGAGAAGCTGGATTATTTGGTTGAAAACCAATACTACGAAGAGGAATTCTTAAGCCTTTATTCTTTTGAAGACATTAAAGAAGTGTTTAAGACAGCTTACGCTAAGAAGTTTCGTTTTCCTTCCTTCATGAGTGCGTTTAAATTCTATAATGACTATGCTTTGAAAACGAATGACAAGAAAAAAATCCTCGAGCGTTATGAGGACCGGATCTCAATTGTTGCGCTGTTCTTCGCTAACGGCGACACTGAGAAAGCAAAAGAATATGTAAACCTGATGATCAATCAAGAATATCAGCCGAGCACACCGACATTTCTGAACGCCGGCAGAAAACGCCGCGGTGAACTTGTGAGCTGCTTCTTGCTGGAAGTCAATGATTCCTTAAATGACATTTCAAGAGCGATCGATATCTCCATGCAGCTTTCTAAGCTTGGCGGCGGGGTTTCTCTTAACCTGTCCAAGCTTCGCGCGAAAGGTGAAGCCATTAAAGATGTTGAAAATGCCACAAAAGGCGTTGTAGGCGTCATGAAGCTTCTTGATAACGCGTTCCGTTATGCTGACCAAATGGGACAAAGACAAGGGTCCGGCGCGGCGTATTTAAACATTTTCCACCGCGATATCAATGATTTTCTTGATACGAAAAAGATTTCTGCGGATGAAGATGTGCGTGTCAAAACGCTTTCGATCGGTGTTGTCATTCCGGATAAGTTCGTTGAGCTTGCACGCGAGGACAAAGCGGCTTATGTATTCTACCCGCACACGATTTATAAAGAGTACGGCCAGCACATGGATGAGATGGACATGAACGAAATGTACGACAAGTTTGTCGACAACCCTCGGGTGAAAAAGGAAAAAATCAACCCGCGGAAACTGCTTGAAAAATTGGCGATGCTTCGTTCTGAATCAGGCTATCCATACATCATGTTCCAAGATAACGTCAATAAAGTGCATGCGAATAACCATATTTCCAAGGTCAAATTTTCTAACCTTTGCTCTGAAGTGCTGCAGGCATCTCAAGTTTCTTCATACACAGACTATGATGAAGAAGATGAAATCGGTCTGGATATTTCCTGCAACCTGGGTTCGCTTAACATTCTAAATGTCATGGAGCATAAATCAATCGAAAAGACAGTCAAGCTTGCGACAGACTCTTTAACACACGTGTCTGAAACAACTGACATCCGTAATGCGCCTGCTGTAAGACGGGCAAACAAAGCGATGAAATCAATCGGCCTCGGTGCTATGAACCTTCACGGCTACCTTGCGCAAAACGGCATTGCGTATGAAAGTCCGGAAGCGCGTGACTTTGCAAACACGTTCTTTATGATGGTGAACTTCTACTCCATCCAGCGTTCTGCGGAAATCGCAAAAGAGAAGGGTGAAACGTTTGATCAATATGAAGGCTCAACCTATGCGACAGGTGAATACTTTGACAAATACGTTTCTACTGATTTCTCACCGAAATATGAAAAAATAGCTAATCTGTTTGAAGGTATGCATATCCCGACGACAGAGGACTGGAAAAAGCTAAAAGCATTTGTGGCTGAACACGGTATGTATCACAGCTACAGATTATGCATTGCGCCGACAGGCTCTATCTCATACGTTCAATCAAGTACGGCGTCTGTTATGCCGATTATGGAACGCATTGAAGAACGAACATACGGCAACTCAAAAACGTACTACCCAATGCCTGGGCTTGCATCTAATAACTGGTTCTTCTATAAAGAAGCCTACGATATGGATATGTTCAAGGTTGTGGATATGATCGCCACTATCCAGCAGCACATTGATCAGGGAATCAGCTTTACATTGTTCTTAAAAGACACAATGACGACCCGTGATTTAAACCGAATCGATCTGTATGCACATCATAGAGGTATTAAAACCATTTACTATGCAAGAACGAAAGATACTGGGCAAGACAGCTGCCTTTCTTGTGTTGTTTGATTAAAGGAGAGTTTATAGTGACAAAAATTTATGACGCAGCAAACTGGTCAAAGCATGAAGACGATTTTACCCAAATGTTCTATAACCAAAACGTGAAACAGTTCTGGCTTCCGGAAGAGATTGCTTTAAACGGCGATCTCCTCACATGGAAGTACCTCGGAAAAAATGAGCAGGACACTTATATGAAGGTACTGGCCGGACTTACGCTTCTTGATACAGAGCAGGGGAATACGGGGATGCCGATCGTGGCTGAACACGTAGACGGCCACCAGCGGAAAGCGGTGCTGAACTTTATGGCGATGATGGAGAACGCTGTCCATGCGAAGTCGTACTCTAATATTTTCATGACCCTTGCACCGACTGAAACGATCAATGAAGTATTTGAATGGGTTAAACAAAATAAATATTTGCAGAAAAAAGCGCAAATGATTGTCGGGCTTTACAAAGCCATTCAAAAAGATGATGAAATTTCACTGTTCAAAGCCATGGTTGCTTCCGTCTATCTGGAAAGCTTCCTTTTCTACAGCGGTTTCTATTATCCGTTATATTTCTACGGACAAGGAAAACTGATGCAAAGCGGTGAGATCATTAACCTGATCCTTCGTGACGAAGCGATTCACGGCGTGTATGTCGGTCTCCTTGCTCAGGAAATTTATAATAAACAGACAGAAGAGAAAAAAGCAGAGCTTCGTGAATTTGCGATTGACCTTCTGAATCAGTTATATGAAAATGAGCTTGAGTATACAGAGGACTTGTACGATCAAGTCGGACTCTCACACGATGTAAAGAAATTCATCCGCTATAATGCGAATAAAGCGCTGATGAATCTTGGATTTGATCCATACTTCGAAGAGGAAGACATTAATCCGATCGTTTTAAACGGATTAAACACAAAAACAAAATCGCATGACTTCTTCTCTATGAAGGGGAATGGCTATAAAAAAGCGACAGTTGAGCCGCTCAAAGATGATGACTTTTATTTTGAAGATGAAAAAGAGCAGATATAATATCTGCTCTTTTCGGCTTGAAGGTTCAAATGAGGAGGACGCAGTACCCATGGGAAAAATGGACGAAATGATTTTAGTTGCCCCGCGCGATGATGTGTTTAAAAAAGAAAGCTTAACCTTCCAGGGCGTGTACAGTGAAGATAGCAGAGTAGCCGAAATCATGGCTCAGATTGAAGCGGCCTATCGTGAAATGAGAAGAGGGGACGCAGAAGAAGATCCGCGTTTCAAGCAGCCGATACCTTATGTCGTCATTAAGCGTGAAGATGAAGTTTTTCTTTACGAGCGGCTGGCTGGCGGCGGTGAATCACGTCTGCACAACAAGCTTTCTCTCGGTTTTGGCGGCCATATGAACGCCATCGAAGGGGCAGCTTCATTTGCTGAAGTCTTAAAGCTGAACACAGACCGTGAGCTTGAGGAAGAACTGCAAATAAATGAAGAAGATAAACAGGCGATTGTCACACTGGGATTGATCAATGATGATGAAAACAGTGTTGGCAAAGTGCATATCGGTATTCTTTCTGCGCTTCAATTAAAGCCTAGCGCACAAGTGGAAGTGAAGGAGAAAGAACAAATTGCGGGTAAATGGATGAAAGTTTCTGAATTAAAACAGGATGACATCTACAACCGTCTGGAAACATGGTCACAGTTTGTTGTTGATATTCTTGAATAAAAAAACCCGGTTTCTCGCGATGAGGAGCCGGGTTTTTTTATGAGACGCTCGTCCCAGTCTCGGCTATGATTCTAGGATCACAATAGCGTCAAAGCCGGCATTTTTCGCTCTGGCAGCGAGGGTGTCTGCATTGTCATTGGATGAAAATGCGCCAATCTGCACTTTGTAAAATCCGTCCTTTAAAAGGACAATCGAGTCAAAACCTTTGGCTTCGGCATTACTTGCGAGTGAGTCGGCATTCGCTTTGACTTTAAATGCGCCGATTTGAACCTTATATAACCCTGAGCTGGAAGTCTTTTTAAGGTTAAAGGCTTGCTCCAGCCCGTTTGCATGTCCTCTCGCTAAGCTTTGAATAAAACTGCTCGTTTTCAGCTTATTTGCATCGGAAACAGTATCAATGAAGCCGTTCTCGGTCAAGAGGGCAGGCATTGCCGACTCCCTTAGGACGTGGAAGTTCGCTGTTTTTTTGCCGCGATCGGCAAAGTCGACAGCTTGTATCACTTCAGAGTGAATTGCCGATTGATAAGTCGTCGTCGGGGCTCCTACATCTGGATAAATATAGCTTTCAAAACCTGTGCCTCCCCCGGAATTAACGTGAATGGACAAAAAGAAATCTGCTCCCCAGTTATTTGCGGCATTTGTCCGGTCGTTTAAGCTGACATATTGGTCGCTTGTCCGGCTCAGCAGCAGAGAAACGCCTTCATATTCATTAGTTAATATCGTACGTAAGGCTAAAGCGATTTGCAGGGTTAACGTTTTTTCCTGAAGGCCATTACCTGTTGCGCCTGGATCAGACCCGCCATGGCCAGGATCAATAAAAATTTTAACCATTTTTCATCACCTCATTACAGGATATGAAAAAACACGGCTTCTGCTTGTACGATTATCATTCAACTGAAAAATGAGGAAATAACCCTTTCACATCCGGAAATTATTTCTCGGGAAAGCGCACAATTCAACATGAAGCGACAACAGATACGGTCCGACATGAAATCTGTGCATACGCCATATGTTTGTATGTACTATGGGTTCGGTTAACCTGCACTGATTCCTGCTGGTTTTAAGCTTTGCGTTCATATTAAATCAAGCATTTAAAACGTAAATTGATGAGGAAAGCTCCTTTCATTAAAGACACCACTTTATAAATCGAAAAAAAGAAAAACACTTCAGGTATCTTACGGCGGGTAATACGCTTCATACAAAAAACAGCCCGTTGCATGAAAAAAGGATTGGCGAATGGAGAAAATAATGAGAAAGAAGCTCACTATAATACTCTGACAAAATGATTAAAAACAAAATATCATGGTTTGTCCACCCCATGTCCGTGAATACAATAAGAAATAAAGTATTTCTCGGGAAAGCGCAGGATTCCTTATTGTTCCCGAAAAAAGCAATTGTTTCGACACATGATAGGCGTTTGTCACAATCGGCATCCGCTTGAATATCATATAGAGAGAACAGAGAGGTGAAGATGTTGGAGCGCGCTGTGACTTATAAAAACAACGGACAGATCAACATTATTCTGAACGGGCAAAAGCAGGTGCTGACGAATGCTGAGGCAGAGGCGGAATATCAGGCTGCATTGCAAAAAAACGAAGCAAAGCACGGCATTTTGAAGGAAATCGAAAAAGAGATGAGCGCATTAGTTGGGATGGAGGAAATGAAACGCAACATCAAGGAAATATACGCCTGGATTTTTGTGAACCAAAAACGCGCGGAGCAAGGCTTGAAGGTTGGAAAGCAAGCGCTGCACATGATGTTTAAAGGAAATCCGGGAACGGGAAAAACGACGGTTGCACGGCTCATCGGCAAGCTGTTCTTTGAAATGAATGTCCTGTCAAAAGGCCACTTAATAGAAGCGGAGCGGGCTGACCTGGTCGGGGAGTATATCGGACACACCGCCCAAAAGACGAGAGATTTAATCAAAAAGTCATTAGGTGGCATTTTGTTTATAGACGAAGCCTACTCGCTGGCAAGAGGCGGCGAAAAGGACTTTGGGAAAGAAGCGATCGACACACTTGTAAAGCATATGGAAGACAAACAGCATGAGTTTATTTTGATACTCGCCGGATATTCACGGGAAATGGATCATTTTCTCTCGTTAAATCCCGGTCTCCAATCAAGATTTCCCATCTCCATTGATTTTCCGGATTACTCTGTGACACAGCTCATGGAGATTGCGAAACGAATGATCGATGAAAGGGAATACCAGCTCAGTCAAGAAGCTGAATGGAAATTGAAAGATTACTTAATGACAGTGAAAAGCACGACAAGCCCCATTAAATTCAGCAATGGACGTTTTGTCAGAAATGTGATCGAAAAATCGATCAGAGCACAAGCCATGAGGCTTTTAATGGGAGACCAATACTTAAAAAGCGACTTGATGACCATCAAAAGCCAAGATCTTTCCATTAAAGAAGAAGCATCTGGATCTGCATAGACCTCTCAGTTTTTGAGAGGTCTGTTTTTTGCTCGTATTTCCGCTTTTCAAAGCAATCGATTTGTGGTATACACATGCAGGGTTTGGTATGATAATACTACTGCCCAATATGCAAAAGAAAGGAACATCCATTTGAACGAACAAGAAACGATTCAGGAGAAAGCCATTTTAGTCGGATGTCAGCTGCCGCATATCACGGATGAGCATTTTGAAAATTCTATGGAAGAGCTAGCATCTCTGACGAAAACAGCAGACGGAAAAGTACTGACCAGCGTCACACAAAAACGGAACAAGGCTGACGCCGCTACATATATAGGAAAAGGGAAGGTAGAAGAGCTGAAGGCACTCGTGGAAGAGCTTGAAGCTGATCTCCTCATCTTTAATGATGAACTGTCGCCAAGTCAGCTGAAGTCATTGGCAACAGCAATTGAAGTGAAGATGATTGACCGCACGCAATTGATATTAGATATTTTTGCAAAGCGGGCGAGAACGAGAGAAGGCAAACTTCAAATTGAGCTGGCTCAGCTGCAATATGCACTGCCGCGTCTGACGGGACAAGGGATCAACCTTTCCCGGCAAGGCGGAGGAATTGGGGCAAGAGGTCCCGGGGAAACGAAACTGGAAACCGACCGCCGCCATATCAGAAATCGCATTCATGAAATCAACACACAGCTTTCCACTGTCATTCGCCATAGAAGCCGATACCGTGAAAGAAGAAAGAAAAACGGTGTGCTTCAAATTGCGCTTGTCGGCTATACAAACGCAGGGAAATCAACATGGTTCAACCGCCTGACGAGTGCTGACAGCTATGAAGAAGACCTCCTGTTTGCCACGCTCGATCCAATGACCAGAAAAATGGTCCTGCCAAGCGGCTACAGTGTTCTTCTTTCAGATACAGTAGGATTTATTCAGGATCTTCCGACGACATTGATTGCTGCATTCCGCTCAACGCTTGAGGAAGTAAAAGAAGCGGATTTAATTCTGCATTTAATTGATTCTTCAAATGAGGATTATGCGGGACATGAAAAAACAGTGCTTCGGCTGCTTGAGGAGCTTGAAGCAGATGATATCCCGATGCTGACGGCTTACAATAAACGTGATCAAAAACTGCCTGATTTTATACCGACCGCCGGAAGGGATCACATTATGGTCAGTGCGAAATTTGAGGACGACGCTGCAGCCTTTAAAGAAGCGATTCAGCGCTATTTGCGCCAAGAACTGTTAACGTCTTTTGAAGCACATGTGCCGGCAAGTGAAGGGAAGCTCCTTTCCAGAATCAAATCGGAAACGATGGTAGACCGCTTCTATTTTAATGAAGAAAATGAACAGTATGACATATCCGGCTATGTCCAAGAAGAGCAAAGTATCATCGGTGAATTAAAGAAGTATATGTAGGAAGGAAATATAAAGACATGTTTGACACATTAACACACGGAGAATTATTGAAGAAAACGGCAATGGAAGTGGAAGCGGACATTGCCGGCATTCATAAACAAATAGAAGAAATCAGCGAGCGAAATGAGTGGAGAGTGCTTCAAAGCTATAGAAAACACAAAGTAAGCGACACTCATTTCACGCCGTCTACTGGATACGGCTATGATGATATCGGAAGAGACACGCTTGAAAGCATATATGCGGATGTGTTTGGCGGAGAAGCGGGGCTTGTAAGACCGCAAATCATTTCAGGCACACATGCCATCTCGATTGCTTTGTTTGGTGTCCTCAGACCGGGGGACGAGCTCCTTTATATCACGGGCAAGCCGTATGATACACTCGAGGAAATTGTGGGCGTCAGGGGTGGAGAAAACGCTGGTTCGTTAAAGGATTTTCAAATCGGCTATAATGCGGTTGATCTGACGAAAGACGGAAAGATAGACTATGATGCAGTCGCCGCTGCGATCAATCCGAAGACAAAAGTAATCGGCATTCAGCGCTCAAAAGGATATGCGAATCGCCCTTCTTTCTTAATTAGTGAAATAAAAGAAATGATCCGTTTTGTAAAAGAAATCAATGAAAACCTGATCGTCTTTGTGGACAACTGTTACGGAGAATTTGTGGAAGAGCTTGAGCCTTGCCATGTCGGAGCCGATCTGATGGCGGGATCTCTCATTAAAAATCCCGGCGGCGGCCTTGCGAAAACAGGCGGCTACCTCGTCGGAAAAGCGAAATGGATTGAAGCTTGCTCATACCGTATGACGTCACCCGGCATCGGCAGAGAAGCGGGGGCATCTCTTTACTCGCTCCAAGAAATGTACCAAGGCTTCTTTTTGGCGCCTCACGTTGTGTCTCAAAGTCTAAAGGGAGCGGTGTTTACAGCGAGATTCCTTGAAAAACTCGGCTTCACTTCAAACCCGAAATGGGATGCGAAAAGAACGGATTTAATACAATCCGTTGAGTTTTCTGACAGAGAAAAGATGATTGCTTTTTGCCAGGCTATTCAATTTGCATCGCCAATCAATGCTCATGTGACGCCGTATCCAGCCTACATGCCTGGATACGAGGATGATGTCATTATGGCAGCAGGCACGTTTATTCAAGGAGCAAGCATCGAATTATCAGCTGATGGCCCTATCCGCCCGCCGTATGTAGCGTATGTTCAGGGAGGATTAACCTATTCGCATGTGAAGAATGCCATATGCAGTGCAGTGGATTCATTGATGGAAAAGCAATTAATTTAAATTTTTTAAAAATTTCTCTGGATTTGATGTTAAGAATCCTTACATCGTATTGACACATAATATAACATCACCTATAATGAAACTAAGTTAAGAAAAGGAGGAAATTGAGATGAGTGATAATATTCGCCGCTCAATGCCTTTATTTCCAATAGGAATTGTCATGCAGTTAACTGAGTTATCAGCAAGACAAATTCGATATTATGAGGAAAATGGACTGATATTTCCAGCCAGAAGTGAAGGAAATAGACGATTATTTTCATTTCATGATGTAGATAAACTGTTAGAAATCAAGCACCTGATAGAACAAGGTGTAAACATGGCAGGAATTAAACAGATTCTGGCGAAAGCCGAAGCCGAGCCAGAACAAAAACAAAACGAGAAGACGAAAAAACCAATGAAACATGATCTGTCCGATGACGAACTGAGACAGCTCCTGAAAAACGAGCTCATGCAAGCCGGCCGTTTTCAAAGAGGGAATACATTCCGTCAAGGCGACATGTCCCGCTTCTTTCATTAATCCGTTAGCAACTGTTTTGCTATATACATTTACCTTTTAAGAGGAGGAATTTTACCAAATGGCAAAGTACACTAGAGAAGATATCGAAAAATTAGTAAAAGAAGAAAACGTGAAGTATATCCGTCTTCAATTTACTGACATTCTTGGAACAATCAAGAATGTTGAGATTCCTGTAAGCCAGCTTGGAAAAGCGCTTGATAATAAAGTCATGTTTGACGGTTCTTCTATTGAGGGATTCGTTCGTATCGAAGAGTCAGACATGTACCTGTATCCAGATCTAAATACATTTGTTATCTTCCCATGGACAGCTGAAAAAGGTAAAGTAGCACGTTTCATCTGTGATATTTACAATCCGGATGGCACACCTTTTGAAGGTGACCCGCGAAACAACTTAAAACGGATTCTGAAAGAAATGGAAGACCTCGGCTTCAGTGATTTTAACCTTGGACCTGAGCCTGAATTCTTCTTATTCAAATTGGACGAAAAAGGCGAGCCAACGCTTGAACTAAACGACAAAGGCGGATATTTCGACTTAGCTCCAACTGATTTAGGAGAAAACTGCCGCCGCGATATCGTACTTGAGCTTGAAGAGATGGGCTTTGAAATCGAAGCGTCTCACCACGAAGTAGCACCTGGTCAGCACGAAATCGACTTTAAATATGCTGGAGCAGTCCGCTCTTGTGATGACATCCAAACATTTAAACTAGTTGTTAAAACAATTGCCCGCAAACACGGCCTGCATGCGACATTTATGCCAAAACCATTGTTCGGTGTGAACGGTTCAGGTATGCACTGTAATCTATCACTCTTCAAAAATGGTGTTAACGCATTCTTTGACGAAAACGCAGATCTTCAGTTAAGTGAAACAGCGAAACACTTCATTGCAGGTATCGTGAAGCACGCAACAAGCTTTACAGCAGTAACAAACCCGACAGTAAACTCTTACAAACGTCTTGTTCCTGGCTATGAAGCACCTTGTTATGTAGCATGGAGCGCGCAAAACAGAAGCCCGCTTATCCGTATCCCGGCTTCCCGCGGTATCAGCACACGTGTTGAAGTACGCAGCGTAGACCCAGCTGCTAACCCGTACCTTGCACTTAGCGTATTGCTTGCTGCAGGATTAGACGGAATCAAAAACAAACTGGAAGCGCCGGCTCCAATCGACCGCAACATCTATGTGATGAGCAAAGAAGAGCGCATGGAAAACGGAATCGTTGACCTTCCAGCAACACTTGCGGAAGCACTAGAAGAATTCAAATCAAACGAAGTCATGGTCAAAGCGCTGGGCGAGCACCTATTCGAACACTTCATCGAAGCAAAAGAAATCGAATGGGATATGTTCCGCACGCAAGTACATCCTTGGGAACGCGAACAGTATATGTCTCAGTATTAATCTTTCAATCCCTTGGCACTATTGGTGTCAGGGGATTTTTAAATTTTGGTCATAAGATTAATAGATTGATATTTTTGGTCCTTGACCAAAATATGACCAAAAAAATTTGAAGTTATGAATCTAACTCCACAATTGAGGACACGTATTTCTCATAATCCTTTATTCGGTTTTGGTCAAGCTTCTTACTAATATGTGAATAAACATCGGCAGTTACCATCATGCTTTTATGACCTAAACGTTCTTGAATGTATTTCATATCAGCGCCTGACTCTAAAAGTAAGACAGCATGTGTATGGCGTAATGCGTGGATAGGCATTTTATTTATGTCAGCTCGCTTTAAAATACGATTAAACGCATTAAAAAGGGTGGACTTAGGTAAAAAATTTCCGTCAACTCTGCAAAAAACTAAATTGAGATCATGCTTATAATCATCCTGTAACATTTGTTTATTCTCAAATTGCCACTTCTTATGTTTTTGTAAAGCAACGGAAAGGGAAGCGCCTATTGATATTCTTCTTTTGGATTCATAAGTTTTAGTTTCGCCGAAGAGTTCATCAGCTGTTTTTGCAGAGAAATCTAGGGTGTTTTTAATGTCTATGTAATTCTCTTTCAAATTGATATTTGTCCATTGAAGAGCAGCAGCTTCACCTTTACGCATACCGGTCTCTATGAGCGTTCTAAAAAAGATGTAATAAATATAGTTATACTTATATGCTTCCTGAAGAAATTTCGGAATATCCTCAGAAAGCATGTATTCGAGTGTACCTTTTTTCTTTTCATTCTTATTTGATATTGTGGCCCCGTAACAAGGGTTTTTTGCTAATTTTCCTATGATGACAGCTTTACTAAAAGCATTAAACATTGTACCGTGTATAATTTCCACAGTGCGTTTGCTGTACCCCTGATCAGTTAAAAAGTTAAGGAATTTTTGATACATAATAGGTTTAATATCTGTAATCTTGATGTTTTTGAAGTAAGGAAGAATATGATTCTTGATGTTTCGTTCGTGGAGTTCATATGTATTCTTTCTAACGGTGTCTTTTTTGTATTCATGTAGCCAACTAAATAAAAATTGCTCAAGCGACATGGTTTCTGTATCAAATTCAAATCCTGCAGCTATTTGCTTTTCTTGTTCTGCAGCAGCTTTTTGAGCTTCTTTCTTTGTTTTAAAACCACTCTTTGATTTTATTTTGTATTTGAGAGTAAAAGGGTCTTTAAAGGAGACACGATATTCCCACTTGTCTCCTCTTTTTCTGAATGTAGCCATATTTACCTCCTGAGAGAGTTTTAAGAATTATTATAATTAACTGTAAAAGGAAATGGGTTTGAATTATTTTCGTAATTTTGTTTTTCTTCAATCCAGTCTTGCAACAGTCCTTGACGATAGAACGTAGATTCATTACCACACTTTGAACAATAACGAGCATTACCGTCTAGTATTGATTCACAACTTTGTTGAACAAAGTTCCATCCTGTGTCATCTGTTTGATATGTGTCGGCGCATTTATTAATTAAATATGCACTGCAAATTTTACATATATCACCTTCGTGATTCACTTGTTCGTTTTGGCATTTAGGACAAATAAGTGCTCTTCCATTTTTGTCTAATTGGTAACCACTATATATCAACTCTGTTTTCTCCTTTTTATTTATTAGTTTGTTATTTCCACAAATAGGACAATATTTTGCTGATTTATTAACAAAAGAATGAGCACAATTACGGCAAAATATTGAATTTTTTATAGTTGAAATAAATTGTTTAAAACATTTTAATTGAAGGTTAATCATTGGCATAAACGTATTGTATAAATCAAAACTTAATGATTTTAATCTTACCTTTGCAGCTCGCTTAGATATTTTGAAATAGTTAATTAATTCAGCTTCCGTTTTTATGTCTAAATGTTTAACTAATACAGCAGGAGCGAGTACATTTCTAGCAAATGAGTTCACCTCGTTTTCTAATACTCTATACTTTGATTCAGTCATCTTACTTCTTCTTAGTATAGTTTCCTCGAGTTCAACAAGATGGTTCATATATATATGGCCTATTTCATGCATTAAAGTAAAACGGATTCTTTCTGGTATCATAATTGTATCGTTATAAGCAATTGTGTGGTTTATCCCATCATAAATGGTGTAACCATCTTTACTTTGAAAAGCCTCTATTATTTCAGGGATGCTCATTTCGTGTATTTCTGCTAATTCAGAATACGAAATTAATCCCCATTTATTTCTTTTGATTATTTTGAATGGGTCTATTGGAAAGTCAGAAATATTTTCGTTAGCAAAAAAATAACTGACTTTCTGCATCACTTTAGTGTACCGAGCTTTTTTAGGAAATTTCATTCATCCATCGCTTCTTTTCCTCGTTTTTGCATTGTTTTTATTAATGCTTTTAAAGCATCCTTTTGTCCAGTATTCAAATTGTTTATATCTCTTGCAATTGTTCTTACTTCTTCATCAAATTCATTTAAAGTAGATTCGTTATTATCTCTTCCAAGAAGAAAATCAACACCCACGTTATAAAAATCAGCTATCTTCTTTAACATTTCGACGCTAGGTTTTGCTATATCATTTTCCCATGAATTATATCTTCCACGTTGAATTTCCAACTTATCTGCCACTTGGTACTGACTCAACCCTCTTTGTGATCTAAGTTTTTTTAGATTTTTACCTAAACTCATAATTGTCCTCCAGAAAAAAATTTTCCATTCGGGGTTGACGGATAATTAAATTATCCATTATAATCAGAACTACCGAAAGGAAGGTGATGGATAAAGTGACCAAAAAACGCCAATACTTTTCTAAGTGTCGCAAAGCCAAAGGCACACAAGAGTATGTGGCAAAAGAAAACGGTATTTCAACTGTCTATCTGCGTATGATTGAAAATGGAACATTTACTCCTGGCAGAGATCTAATGTTTCGATTATGTTATTATTTTGATCAACCGGCAGATAAATTATTTCCGGATTACTTTTGTAATACGTCTCTTAAGTATGCCAAAAGCGATAATTAAATTATCCATATTTGGATTATAGATAATTTAATCGCACTAGTCAACGGTTTTCTATTTTTTTTACTACTTCGGATAATTAAATTATCCATTATGGAGGGGAAATGAATTGCATTTAAAAATAATTAATAACAATGGAGATTTGATGGTAGAGAGTCGACAGGTAGCCAAATTGACAGGGAAACGACATACAGACTTAATTAGGGCTATCAAAAGTTATTTAGATATTTTAACCGACGCAAAATTGCGTCCGTTAGAATTCTTCGTTCCTTCAACTTATGAAGACAATAAAGGAGAAACACGATTATGTTATCTTTTGACTCGTAAAGGCTGTGACATGGTTGCAAACAAAATGACTGGTGAAAAAGGTGTTTTGTTCACAGCTGCTTATGTAACAAAATTTGAAGAAATGGAAAACAAACTTAAGCCCAACATTCCTCAGTCATTACCAGAAGCTTTACGGCTTGCAGCTGACCTAGCAGAAAAGAATGAATATCTTCTTTTGGAAAATGCTCAGAAAAATCAAATGATAAATGAGCTACAACCTAAAGCATCTTACTATGATTTGGTTTTACAGAATAAATCCTTACTTTCAATCAGCAAGATAGCTAAAGACTATGGAATGAGTGGAACTAAGATGAACAAACTTCTCCATGAGTTAGGAATTCAATTTAAGCAGGGCGACTGTTGGTTGCTATATCAGAAATACGCTGATAAAGGTTATACACAAAGTAAGACTCACGAAATCGACTCTGATAAAAGCAAGCTTCACACTTATTGGACTCAGAAAGGCCGGTTGTTTATCTATGAAACCCTAAAAAATAAAAAAGGCATACTTCCGATAATTGAACGAGAAGAACGTGCATCGTAAGGAGGTGAATAAGAATGATTGAATTAACGATGAAAGCTGATTCTGAATCATTTAGAAACAATTTATATGATTTGCTTCAAGAAGTTGCTGCTTCAATAATCGAGGACAATCGAAAAGAGCATGAACTTCCTTATATGATCAGTAAAGCTCAACTAGCTAAATACATTTTTAACGTCAGTTCACAAACGCTTGACGCACATGTCATTTACAGGGAGGACTTTCCTAAATTTAAAGTAGGGGAAAGAATATTATTTCCTCGAGACATGGTTTTAGAATGGATTCGAAAAAATATGGAAGTTGTTGAGTCTATAAAGACGAGAGATTAAAGGAGGACCAAAATGAAAGAACTACCCGCACATGTTGAAGAAAGACTTTACGAATTTTTCATGAAGTACTCTGTACCACGGATTCTTAAAAAGGAGGCTAAGATGAAAAATGCTCTTAAGCTTGCTGCTTTCTTTGCAGAATTTGAGCAAAAAATGATTAAAAAGAACCGATTAAAGGTTGCTAATTTCTCTAATAGACAAATGGTGAGACAATGTCATGTCTACTTAGAACTGAAAGGATTTGAAGAATGAAACTAAATCAATTTCTTGCATCAGATAAGGACAAAGCTAAACGTAAATTGGCATCCGCACAGTTCCTATTGAACGAACTGCTTCCAGATGAAATAGAGAACAACAATTTTGATGAATGTATTGATCTTTGTTTATCGGCTGCTGAAATGTTCAAAGACATCAAACGGATGCATCATCCTGAACAAGTCGTTCAGCTACATGAAATTGCAAATCAATTGCTAAGTAAAGGTTTTGATGTCTCAATCGTCAGGAGGTCAGCGTATGAATCTTGAGCATCCAATCATAACCGAAATTAACCGTTACGGTTATCCTTTGGAATATTTGAAGTATGAAGATAATGAAGACCAGAATGATGAGGATGTGGATAATTCCGTAAAAAACACCTTCTGTACGGGGAATCCATCGTGTAAAGAACTCTTTTTTACCGCGAAACAACATACGTTAGGGGATATTTTTACGGGTGGTTTACGCAATAGAATTTATATATAAGCAAAAAAGCCCACACGGCAATGTGGACTTATAAAAAACAAAAACAATTCCATTTTAAATGGAACTCTTCACAAAATCAAATAAAGGAAGGTGCTCGTATGAATCCATTACAGGACTTCGAATTAAATGAAATTAATAACGGCGAACTGCCGGGGGACCGTCCACAATTTGAAATTACTGATATGAACAGCCTGAACTGGGCTTTCCGGAAAATAGCTGCACTTAAGTCGCAGGAAAAGGAAATCAAAGCGCTGGCAGCCACAGAAAAGCAACGTATTGATGAATGGGAAAGGCAGGAGCTTAAGCCTTTAGCTGAAAGTCTATCATTCTTTGAAAACCTGGTTAGTGTCTATCATACAAAGCAGTTGCAGGAAGACCCGAGAGCAAAAACACTTTCCACACCTTATGGGAAATCTAAAAGCCGGACAACAAAAGCAGCGCCTAAAGAAGTGGACAAGGAAAAACTTCTGCAGCATGTGAAGGAAGCCGGTATGGAAGAGTTTATAAAAGAATCTGTGGCATGGGGTGGTCTTAAAAAGACACTCACTGTCACCAAGCTTGAAGGTAAACCAATAGTAATAGATTCAAATGGACAAGCTGTTCCAGGCGTAGAAGTGCAGCCGGAAACAGTCAGCTTCAAAGTGGAGGTGTAAGGGATGTTTCAAGTAACTGACGCGCAGCGTCAAAAGGAAAAAGCAATTGTGGGTTTTATCGGTCCGAGTGGTTCCGGTAAGACGGCCGGCGCCCTTCTGGTAGCTTACGGAATGATGCGTGAGGCATATCCAGAAGCAAACGACGAGGAAATCTGGTCAAAGATCGGCGTTGTCGATACTGAGCACCGACGCGCAAAACTGTACGCTAATTTACAGTTTGATGATATTCGCATCGGTAGCTTTAAGCATATTGATTTTACACCGCCGTATACGACAGAACGATACCAAATGGCAGTCGAAGCAATTAAGAACGCCGGTGCCGAAGTTGTCGTAATTGATTCACTCTCACACAACTGGCAGGGTGAAGGCGGAATAGTTGAAACACATGGCAGCATGTCCGGCAACTCGTTTCAAAACTGGGGCAAGCTTGCACCGGAAACAACCAAGCTCATTAAGACGTTAACACAAAATGACGTTCACATCTTAGCGACATTGAGAACAAAAACGGAGTATGTAGTGGAGCCTGATAATAACGGCAAAATGGCTCCTCGTAAGGTTGGGACAAAACCTGTACAGAAAGATGAAATGGAATACGAGTTTATGCTCAACTTCAATATTGATATTGATCATATGGCTGAGACGTCAAAAGACAATACGCGAATGTTTGAAGGCTCTTCAATCAAGCTAAGCCCAGAAGTCGGCCGCAAGCTTTATCAGTGGCTTGAGCTTGGCATTGACGTAAAGGCGGAGGAAGAAACAGAGCGCGTCGGCTTAATTTCTCAGATCAAAACGATGATCACTGAAAATGAAAAGGCTGCGCAAATGATTGAGGAGTTCCAAATCAAAGCCAACCAGAAGCTTGATCAATGGAATATCAAACTTGCAAGGGCTGCTATTGAAAGAATAAACAGTGTACTTGGAGGTGAGCCAGGTGAAAAATGATTCAAAGCTCGAAGCGATTCGGGGGCATGCGACCATATCTGATGTGCCCTGGTTAATTTCAGAGATTGATAGATTGAATAGTGGCATAGACAGTGTAATTTATGATTTGCGGAATGAAGACATCACCGATCCGCATGTAGTGGATTCAATTACTCAAAATCTTGTAACTGTACTAAACGGCAAATAAAATTAACGAAAAATTGGAGGAATTAAATATGTTTACAGTAGACCACAGCAAAGGCGAAGCATTTGAACCAATTAAACCAGGAGAATATGAGGCAACGGTTATTAATTTTGAGGAGAAAACAGCAGCTTCATCCGGAAATAAGCGACTTGTCGTAGATTATGAAATCCGTTCTGACGTTGAACAGGCATGCCAGGGCCAGAAAATCCTATACGACAATTTCACTGTTACAGATAATGCAATGTGGAGATTTCATCAAGCATCAAAGGCCGCGGGCTTCCCGAACGGAATGAAATTTAAGGATCATATTGAATGGGCAAATGCTTTCCTCAATAAACCGATCCGCCTAGTTGTCGGGGAAAGAGAGCACAACGGCAAAAAATATCCAGAAGTTAAAGCGTTTAAGCCGTCAGAAGCGCCGGCGCCGGATACCGGCTCAATTACAGTGAGCGATGACGATGTACCATTTTGATCACAAGAAATACATTTGAGGGAGTGTATAGCTCCCTCGTTTTTAAAGGGGAGTTAATACATGTACGACTTTAAAAATATACCGCAAGAGCTAAAAAACGCCCCTCAGTGGATTCTATGGCGTTCGGAAGAGCGTAACGGCAAAAAAACGAAAGTGCCATATCAGATTGACGGCAGCATGGCTCAATCAAGCAATAAGCGAACATGGTCCACCTTTGCCACTATCATGAAGTTTTTCAATGAACAGGAGTTTGACGGCATCGGCTTCATGTTTTCTAAAGATGATCCATTCATCGGAATAGATATAGATCACTGTGTAAATGATGGTGTTCTGTCTCCTTTCGCTCAGGAAATCATCCAGACGATCAACAGCTATACTGAATACTCTCCGAGTGGTGAGGGTGTTCATATTATCACGAAGGGTAAGCTCCCATTACGCGGACCGGGCACAGGGAGAAAAAATATAGATAAAGGCCTGGAAGTATACAGGCATGGCCGGTATTTCACATTCACTGGAAACAGTCTTGATGTGGGACCTGTTCAGGAACGATCAGAAGAAATTAAAACTATCTTTGATAAGTACCTGACAGAGAAGGAAGAAGCAAAACCGGTCAGTACCCGAACACAATCCGTAAGTGATATGAGTAATCTTTCAAATAAAGAAATTTGGGAAAGAATGTTCAACAGTAAAAATGGAAAAAGCATTCAGGACCTGTTTAACGGCCAGCTGATTAATGGAGATCATTCTTCCACAGATATGGCTTTATGTAATCACTTGGCATTCTGGACCGATAAGGACGCATCAAAAATGGATTCCATGTTTCGTGAATCAAATTTGTTTCGCGAAAAGTGGGATCGGCAGCATTCAGCAGACGGGGCTACATATGGAGAAATGACTATTGCTGCAGCTATCTACTCGACAGGTCCCACAATATCTGACTTGATGGAACAGCAAGAACAGCCGTATGAAGTGTATTTCTCGCAGCCGCAGGCCTCACATGTTGCGGACACAGAGGAAATCATAGACACGGCGCCGGTCTTTCACCTGACCGAGTTAGGGAACGCCGAAAGGCTTGTATATTACCATGGCAAGAATATCAGATATTGTAACGAGCTTGATTGGTTAATCTGGAACGGCAAGATGTGGGAGGAAGATAGCAAAAGGCAGATCGAGGCATTAACTGCCCAAACCCTCCGTGCCATTTACGGAGAAGCGAAAGCCACGGAAGACGGCTATAGAAAAAAGCTGCTTAACGATTGGGCTAAAAAATGCGAGCGTCGTAATATTCGAATGAACACCATCCTAGATACCCGGCCGATGGTTGCTGTAAGAAAACAAGAGCTCGACTCTCATAAGTATCTGTTTAATTGTGAGAATGGTGTGATCGACTTAAAGACTGGGGAACTACTGCCGCATGATCGTGATTTTCTATTCACTAAAATTTCCTCAGTGGCTTATCAAAAGGATGCCGATTGCCCAAACTGGAAGGCTTTCTTAGAAAGCATTTTTATAGATGAACAAGGTCAGCCAAACTATGAAATTATTGATTTCATGCAAAAAGCTATTGGCTATTCATTGACCGGGGATACTACGGAACAAGTCATGTTCTTTCTGTTTGGTAATGGCCGTAACGGTAAATCAACGTTTATCAATACAGTTCAGCAACTGCTGGGCGACTATGGCCGGCAAACAAACAGCGACACATTCATAAAAAAGAAAAATGATAGCAGCATCAACAATGATATAGCCCGACTCGACGGTGCGCGCTTTGTGTCGGCCGTTGAGAGTGAAGAAGGACAGCAACTGTCTGAGTCGTTGGTGAAGCAGATCACCGGGGGCGAAAAGATGTCCGCACGTTTCTTGCGCCAGGAGTATTTTGAGTTTATCCCAGAATTTAAAGTGTTCTTTACGACAAACCATAAACCAATTGTAAAGGGCAGCGATGAGGGTATTTGGCGCCGTATCCGACTTGTCCCGTTCACTGTCACCATTCCGAAAGAGAAAGTGGACAAAAAGCTTCCGCAGAAACTTGCTGTAGAAATGCCTGGCATTCTCCGATGGGCAGTAGAAGGCTGCTTGAAGTGGCAGAAGGAAGGGCTTAAGGAACCAGAAGTGATCAGAAAAGCAACGGAAGGTTACCGCGAGGATATGGATATTCTCGGACCATACATGGAGGAAAGATGCATCCTGCATCCGACTACAAAAGTAGAGGCTAAGGAGCTTTATAAAGACTATAAAGACTGGTGTTTTGAGAATGATGAGATTGAACTGAAGAATCGTGCGTTTTATCGGCAACTTGAAATCCGAGGATTTAAAAAGTACCGCGGTAACTATAACAAAAATTATTTTGATGGAATTGGCTTAATAAAAGAAAACCGAGATTTATACAAACAATTAAATCTATTCAAACACGATCAGAATAAATCAGATTTAAAAAGTAACAAAAATAACGTCACAAGTATTCAAAGGAAAAAGCTATAAACATTGGTATGACAAGGGTTCTGAGTGTTTTGTTAATATATGGTGTTACTTTTGTTACTTAAAAACCCTGTTCCTCTCACATGAAAATTAATTAATAAAAAATAATATATATACTATATAGCCTTAAATATAAAGATGAGTAACAAAAGTAACAAGATGGGCTTGATCCCTTGGGAGAGTAAGGATGAGCTGTGTTACTTAAAAAGTAACAAAAAGTATCAAATAAGGTGTGAGCAATTTGCATCCAAAAAAAATATGCTCTGATATGGCGTTTTTGGGATCACCTTTAATACTTGATGGAAAAGATCTTTATATTGAGAATCCTGAAAAAGTCTATCCGGAGCTTGAGGCGTTTGTCCAATCTTATAAAAATCGAATTATCCGGTATTTGAAAGGCGAATACTCGGATCATGAACATAATGTGAAACAGACAATAGATAAAATCATTAATTATTTCATGGGCATTGATCAAGAAATTAATAGGAAAATAGATGACTGGTTCAATCATGATTATGAATCAGTTATGAAGGTGATGAAATTGCTTGTTCTCTTTTGGGAGAACGGCTGGAGGGAGCTGAAAGAATCCGTTTCTAACTTTGAAAGTGAGGAAACGGATCGGCTTTCCATAGAAATTTATGATCGGGCCATGTCGTATTTTAAGGGGAAGAAAGCATGACAATTATTCACTATAACTATTCGGAAACGGAGTTAAAAGAAATTCTGGACAGCATGATCATTATTGTGGATACGAGAGAGCAAAAGAATCAGCATGTTCTTGATTATCTCCGTAAAAAGAAAGTGGCAATCAAATTCAAAGGAATGAAAACCGGCGATTACTCGGCCATGATTCCCAAGAATGATGAATTTGGAATCAGCCGTGATATGTATTTGAATGCAACCATTGAACGGAAAAATGGAGTGGACGAGTTGGTGCAGTCGATTAAAGACCGTTCTCGTTTTGAAAATGAATTAATTCGGGCGTCTAGGCATCCGTTCACTCTTCTTGTGGAAGACCTGGAAGGGTACCAAAAGATACTCAACGGAAAATATCGTTCAAAGTATGAACCGAAAGCGCTGCTGGGCAGCTTGAAAACATTTGAGGTTCGTTACGGATTTTCAACTGTTTTTCTTAGCCCTAACGCTACCGGAAATTACATTTACCATCACTTTCATTATATGGCCCGGGAATTGCTGAAAGGCGGACTTGTGTAAATCTGAATAAAACAATCAAAGGGAGGAAGTAACATGGCATTTGTAGGTTTTGAAGAATCGAAGGAAGTACGGCAGCTGGCTGAAAGCATAATTGACGAGCATCACCCGCATTTAAAAGACGCTAAACAGCAAATAGGTTTTTATCTCCGTGACGGTAACAGTAAATGGGCAGGAAAGGCAAAGAAATGCACAGCGTTTGAACGTCATATGACGGATTATATGCTTTTCGTATTTATCAATAAAGCTGCATGGAAGACGATGCCGGAGGAACAGCGCGCTGCCCTAGTAGATCATGAGCTTTGCCATTTTACTCGAGAAGAATGGGAAGAACCTGACCCGAAAGATCAAAGTAAATGGGTGACTGTGTATGGCGCTGCTACTGATCCAGACAACTGGGGAATTCGCGAGCATGATGTTGAGGAATTCTCTGAAATTATCGAACGCCATGGTTTATGGGATACCGGTATTGAAACATTTGCCGAGGCAGTACGTGAAGCTGATCACCAAATGACTATTTCAGACGTACAGCGTTTATCGAGGGTGAAATAAATGGGGGTAGTTAGAAACTTTATACAAGGGGATTTTGCATGCATTGAAACCGAACGTGAGTTTGTATTGATTATGAAAAATAAAATATACGGTCCTTATGAGATTACCAAGTTTAAAGCCATGTTATATGCGTTGGAATGTGGGCTCAAAAGTAATAACAGGTGATCAGATATGAAAAGCATCGAGTTATTTGCTGGTATCGGGGGTATTTCGCTTGCTGCTGAATGGGCTGGAATTGAAACAGTCGCTTTTTGTGAGCAAAATGCCTTCTGCCAGAAGGTTTTAAAGAAAAATTTCCCGGGTGTTCCTGTATTCAATGATGTTTGCATTATGAACCGACAACTATTAGAGGAAAAAGGAGTGATCGAACCAGGTGGAACAATTAACATTCTTTCCGGAGGATACCCCTGCCAAGGTGAAAGTGTTATCGGACAGAGAAAAGGAGAGAAGGACGATAGATGGCTTTGGCCTGAAATGTACCGGCTCACAAAAGAATTACGACCCGATTGGGTTGTTGGAGAAAACGTTGCTGGACACATCACAATGGGCTTGGACACAGTTCTCTCTGACTTGGAAAGAGAAGACTACCAAGCAAGGACATTCGTATTTCCGGCTGTCAGTGTCGGCGCGCCGCATCAAAGATACAGGACATTTGTTGTTGCCCACTCCCGCCGCAAGTCAGAATTACAAGCCCATCAGACCTTTAGCTCCTTCGGAAGCAGACGGAACACACGGGGTAATCTTGCCGGGGGGATTGGGCCATCAGTTTCCCCATCTTACTGGCAAATACATCAATCCCCAGCTGTTGGAGTGGATGATGGGTTTCCCAATCGGGTGGACAGAAGTATAGCTTTAGGAAACGCAGTTGTCCCTCAGCAGATTTACCCGATATTCAAAGCTATTATGGATCAGGAGGCGACAGAGTGATTATCTCTATTATAACTGCTCTTTTCATGTTTAATGCAATTGCTCTCCTTCTGTGGATTTGTTTCACGGAGAGCCGAATACAAAAATGGGAACGCGAAAAATAGAGGAAAGGAGGACGGGTGTGACAGAACAACTTTCATTCCTTCATCCTGTGGATTTGAAGGCAGTCCGTAAAATCGTGATCAAAGAACTCAAAGATTATCGAGCTTTGAAAGTACAGCTTGAGAATAAAAAGGAATCTGTTGACGCTGGCATCAGCCCGTTTCCTTCTATCAGAGATTCTTTCATATTAAATGAACTGAAGGTCAAACAGATGGAAAGGGCGTTAGAAAACAGCCTGGACGATGAAGAACGGATGATCATTGAGAAAAAATACTTAACAGCCAGCCAAACAAAAGACATTCATATCTATATGGAACTCGGCATGAAGAAGGACACCTATTATGAAATAAAACAGCGTGCCATTTTACGTATTGCCACAGCACTCGGAATTATCTGAGTGCTCTTTTTAATTAAATTGGGTATAAAGTTTAGTTGAGATGTGCTTGATCATTAAATTCTAGGAGTAAATAACCTATTTTATGGAAAATGGTGTTTATTTAATTTTGATTGTGATAGCCTTGAGCCTTGGGAGGGATTGAAAAGTGAAAAGGAAAATTGTAAGCATGATTCTTGTATTGAGTTTAGTCTGTGGATTTGCATTACCTTCTTTTGCGAAAACCTCTACGAATAACGAAAATGTACCACCTATTAATGGAATGAAGATTATTAACCAGTCTGAGGATGCCTCAACTTACACAATGGAACTTGATGGCAAACAATATCTTATTGATCAAAAGACACTTGATAAAGGCACGTCAAATGAAGCTATCAAGGTTGATCAATATTTACTAACAGAGGGCTCAAAAAAGTTAGTTGATACGGCTACGGTTAGAGTCTCTGAGGTAACCAGTGATGCTTCAGCTATGGCTTGCAGAGGAAAGCAGAGTGTGAGAGTTAAGGTTCCAATTGTACAGGTTAATATGAATTCATGTAAAATCAAAAGCTTTTTAAATATCATTGAAGATGCAGATGGAGCAGCCGGAGCCATTGCTGGTATCGCAGCATTGCTCAGAACGTTACCAGGAATCTCTGTGTACGCAGGTGCTCTTGCTGGAGCATTGTGGGCAAGTAAATGGGCGATAAAGAAGGTTTCTGATAATGGTAAGTATGGGATATCTTATCATTGGTTAATTGGCACAACAGTTATTGTTCCATGGAGAAATGCATAAACGAGGTGTTAAATAATAAATGAATCGTATATTAGTTTCAATTGCTATAATCATATTCATAATTGAATATTTTATAGCTCCACTCACAAATTTAGACACAGGGAAGTACGGTACGTTTATTGGTTTGATCTTATTGAGCATTGTTGTTCTAAGATTAGATGATAATAATAAGAAATGAATCAAAAAGGACAGGATAAAACCTGTTCTTTTTTTGTTTTGAATCATTAATCGCCGACAAATTCCCGACAAAACAGGGGACATTTTAGGGGACAAAAAGGGGGACTATTTATGTTTGAAATCCCGATAAACTTAACCTATCAACGAAATACGATAAATAAAACTTATCGAAATATACGGGAGAAGCGTCTTTCCCTTATCAAGACGAATTCGGATACGGAACAAAGGTGTTGAGGAATGAAGCCAAAACGAGAGGAACATTCTGAGCCTGGATAGCAGCTAGTCTGAGGCGTCCGTATCGGGAGAATAGCAATGTCGTATTTCATTGTGTGATCTTGCTATACTTGGCTTCCTCTCGGAGTATGTGTGAGATCAATATTTAATTAGCGATTAGCATAAGGGGGAAAAGATTAAACTGATCTAGATTTTTTTCGACAAATTCTGCAAACTATTCCATTGCCCTTTCCTTTCATCAATAATAAGGTAGGAGGGGATTAACTTGGATCAGTTTTCATTTGTACAAGATGCTGTAAGTAAAGGGAATGATTTATCTAGTGACTTGTTTGCTGTTTATATGGATATTGCGTCGACATTTCAGAATTACGAAACAACCTTTAAGTATTTTTATGAAAAAACAAAAGAAGATGTTGATGCTAGAAACAATTCAAACGGTGAACATTTATTAATAGAACCGATTATAATTCCTTCTGTTTCCAGTGCGTTATTTACTGGAATATATGGTGATTTTGAATACTTTCTTAATTTAATTTGCAATGCTTATAAAACAAAACATGGTTATAAGATCGATCTAAAAGATATATCAGGAAATGGTATTGAAAGAGCTGTTTTGTATCTAACTAAGGTTGTTCAAGTTAGAGACCTAAAAAATACACCTGAATGGAATAAAATAAAGCACTGGAATAGAATTAGAAATATTATTGTTCACAATAATCGGGTTATTAGAAATAAAGAAGATAAAGATTCAATTGTTTTTTGAACCTTAATATTAATAAAAAGCAAAATAGAGTATATCTTTTAATAGATGATTGCAAAAGGTTTCACGATCTTATATTGAATTTTCTTAGGATATGTATTTAAGTAGTTTTTCGTTCGACAAATTCTGCAAATAGTTCCTTTGTCACGATCCTTAACCGATAATAAGGTGGGAGGTGAGAAAGTGGCTGATTTAAATGAATGTAAACATGATGAACTAAAAAGTGTTAAAACGGACTCTCCGTATAAGATGGTTATTTTAAAATGCAAGTCGTGTGAAAAAACGATTTCTGCTTTAGAAGATATAGATATTCAAAAGTGGAATTCGAATATGTATAGGAATCACAATTATTTCGAGAATCAATTTAATCTCTTGAAAAGAGAAGTAGATTCTTTAAAAAGTGAATTGAATAAAAAAAATGTGTTAATTATTGACTTGCTAGAAAGACTAAATAATCGTTTGAGATAATTAATGTTAGCATCCTTCGGGGTGCTTTTTTATATTCTCTGTAAACTGCTTCCGGTAAATCTCAGGATAGACTATTGGCGGTTAACGGCTTGAGTACGGTGGCAGTTTAGAAAGAATATATTCAGGTAGTATAAGGGAGGCTCAAACTTTTATATTGTATTTCATTTGTAATCTTTCTAACTCGAATAAAATTATCATTTTAACCCCTTATTAGACCATGATGACTTATGTTGATTTCTCTATCGTAGTTGAACAGTCTAGGACAACCTAAAATAAAAATCATATACTACAGCGTAAGGTTCTATTAGAAAAAGAAAGGAGTGATTACATGAGCAACAGAGAGTGGAACCGAAATGCAGATGACTTTATTCTTGGCTCTCGTCGTAACCATAATAGCTGCAATGAAAACAACCATGCAGAAACAAAAGTTTCACCTACTAAAAATCTTGTGAATACCACTACAAATGTACGAACTATTAGACGTGTTCATCCAACTCATATAACCAATGTAAATAAAAATATTACTAGAATTGAAAATTTTTATCCGGTAACTCATTCTGAACAAAATGAAAATTTCGTAGAAGAATATGACTGTGGTTGTGATTTAAAAAAACCACGTTGTAAACTTATTAAAAAATTCAGAAGATGATTTGTAATTCTATTGGGAGAAGCACCTGATCGGTGCTTCTTTCATTAATTATCTTTTACAAACTTAATTGCCTCATCTTTAAACTTTTTTTCGACAAATTCTGCAAATTGTTCCCATAATTACTGCTTTCACCGATAATAAGGTGGGAGGTGAGTATTATGATAGTTTCTGGAACAATTAAAAATTCAAATGATAGCATGGACTTTGAAGTATATCTTGAAGTAGAAGATATTTCTGAAGATGCTATGACTATCGACGAATCTACGAGACTTATAATTAATGCAATAAATCAAAAGTATAGAACTACTTTTCCTAAATCAAGCATGTTAAATCCCGTACGTGTTAATAAAAGCATTGATAAGACAAAAGATATTAGTAACCGTTCTGGATGGTATGCTTCAGATTTGAAGATTGACAAGGGAGATTCTCTAAGCGATAACTTATTAAAAGTCTCGAATGTATTGGAAGCGAAGTATTGTAAGCAAAATGAGGCCTTGCTGCTTCATCAAGTTGTAAAAAGAGATGATGAAACTTATACAATTATTTTTCACAAATATCAATTTTAATGTAAAGCATCCTTTGGGGATGCTTTTTTACTTGGGTAGTTGCATACCGCTAAAGGTGTTCAGGTGCACATGAGCATTGGAGGAAAGGAACGTTTCAGGGGGAAGGGAAACCTTTAAACAGTCTTAATCCCCCTTGATTTTATATTCTCTGTAAACTGCTTCCGGTAAATCTCAGGATAGACTATTGGCGGTTAACGGCTTGAGTGCGGTGGCAGTTTAGAAAGAATATGGTTCAGACTTGGAAGGAGGAGCACTATGAAACCTTTTAGCAAATGCGAACAATGTGGCGAAAAACATCATATCGTTTTACTCGAGCACAAAAAAGAAAATAGTGTAGTAATTGGGTTCATTCAATGCCCATCATGCCTTCATAAAACAGTTTGCTCTGTGACTACGCCTCATATTAGATCGCTTCAAAAGAGGATAAGAACAATAAGAAACCAATATGGAAAAGCCAAAAGACTAAAAAAAGCAGAGCGCCTGCTTGCTGAATATGAAAAGGTGAATGCTCAAATCAAAATACTAATGCAACCGCTGATTGATCAAGAGAATACTAGAATAAATCATTAACGCCTTTCTGTCTCTGGTATGGAAGGCTTTTTATTTTTAAGGAGGAACTGGCATGAAATTGCTGTTAATAAGGGCAAAAGGACATGTGGACAAAGAGGTTAAGAGATCCATAGAGAATGATATACGCCAGGCGATTAGCCAAGGCTTCTATGTATATGGGGACGACATAGATGTGTCAGTTGCTGATGTGGATGTATCAGAGATAACACGAGGGGAAGAAACTCTTTGGATAGATGGAAGAAGAATGGAGGCATCTGATTTTAATGGAGATATTGATGAGAAAGATTGGGGAAAAGATTACGACAATCATTGATGATGTTATTGGACAAACTTACATCAATTCAACAAAAGAAGAAATAGAGGATAAGGTTTAATGCCCCTTAAGCCCCTAAGAATATGCGCCGCCCCTGGGTGCCCCAGCCTCACGCGTGGTCGGTACTGTGATGCACACAAGACACAGCAACAAGAAGAAACAAAACATTACAACAAACATTCAAGAAACAAAACAATAACAAGTTTTTATAAATCAACAGATTGGAAACGAACAAGACAACTTGCTTTGATAAGAGACAATTATCTTTGTCAGCATTGTTTGAAAGACCATTGCTTCACTCCGGCTGACATGGTGCATCATATTGTGGAAGTAAAGGAAGATTGGGCGAAAAGATTAGAATTGGACAACCTTGTAAGCCTGTGTAACGCCTGTCACAACAAGGTTCACGGGAGTAAGGGCAAGTGACCCTCCCCCCTATCCAAATCTCTGGAAAGGAAGCGTTTGGAGAACGGCGCCCCCTCTTCTGCAAACAAACACCGCTTTTCAAAGTTCCGGAAAAACAAAATACCCTCCCGGCGAAATTGCCGAGAGGGCTTGGTACGACTGGTTTTGTTGTTAATTCCATCGTATCACGATTGGTGAAAAAAACAAGCAAAAAATGCAACTTTTTTGATGTGAAATGAGGTGAGAACATGCCGAGACCTGCAAAATCCGCGACGCTTCAATTGATACAGGGCAACCCAAATAAAAAGAATACGGAAGAGCTGGCCGCCCGGGCTGAGCACGAGAAGAAAATGAAAATGCGATCCGATAATATAAAACCGCCAACGTGGTTGGATAAGGTCGGGAAAAAAGAATTCAAACGGGTTGCTGCTCTATTAACAGAAGTTGAAATCATCACGGAAGCGGACATCAGCATGTTGGCTGCCTATTGTAATGCATATTCGCAGTATGTATCAATTTCTAAAATCATTGAAGAAGACGGGATCATGGTCCATACAGAAGGAAAAGACAAAGACGGCAACCCAATAAAGCTTGTTGGTGAAGAGCATCCTTTGTTAAAGCGGCAAAAGAATTATTTTGATCAAATGAAATCAGCAGCGAATGACTTTGGCCTTACACCGTCTGCTCGGGCAAAACTTGCTATCACCCGTACCCAGGAAGAGCGGGAAAAGACGGCTGCGGAGAAGGAGTTTAAAAACGTATGAAGACAATCAAACAATTTCTCATTGATTACTCGCGCGAAGTGATATCGGGTGAGATTGTGGCGTGTGAAAAACACATTTGGGCCTGTGAGCGTTTTTTAAATGATGTGAGTCGGGAAGGCACAAGGGAGTTTCCTTATGTGTTTGATGATGAAAAAGCCCGCCGGTTCCTATACTGGATGACCCAATTTAAACATACGAAAGGCCCTTTGCAGGGTGAAAACATTGTGCCTGAGCCTATTCAAATATTCATCTTTGGCAATGTGTACGGATGGGTGCATAAGGATACCGGCTATCGCCGATTTAAAAAAGTCTATTGGCAGGTCGGCCGTAAAAACACCAAAACGCAGAGCCTGGCTTGTGTCGGTTCCTATGAGGCAATGGCTAACGATGAATATATGTCCGAGGTGTACATTGGCGCCACAAAAACAGAACAAGCAAAAATATGTTGGAACGAAATTAAGGCACAGATTATGCAAGCTGACCTTTTGAACAAGCCGGAGAAAAAATATCGGATTGCATATGGAAAAATTGAACACCCTAAAACACAGTCTAAAATTGAGGCGCTTTCTAAAGATGCCGGAAAAACTGGCGATGGGTTTAACCCGCAATGTGGCATTATCGACGAATACCACGCTCATAAAACCTCAGAGATTTATGATGTCCTGGCTTCCGGTATGGCTGCCCGTGCTCAGCCGTTAATGCTGATTATTACTACAGCCGGATTTGAATTGAATAATCCTGCTTATCGTGTTGAATATGATTACGTGTCTCGCATATTGGACCCGAATAAGGTGGAACAAAATGAACAGTATTTTGTGATGATCAATGAGCTTGATAAAGGTGATGACGTCAAAGACGAAAAGAACTGGATTAAAGCTAACCCGATTGTCGCTGCCAATGAGCATGGATTGAATTATTTGCGCGGAGAGTTGGAGGTCGCGCTTGCCGTCCCGGAGAAAATGCGGAATTTCATGACAAAGAACATGAATATCTGGGTTAACATGCGGGAGAACGGCTATATGGATATGCAAGCCTGGACAGATTGCGGTTCTGATAAAATTCCGGATTTGAAAAACCGAGAGTGCTATGTCGGCATTGACTTATCAAAAACAATTGATTTAACGGCAGCATCTTTTATCTTTCCATTAGATGACGGCAGTTTTGCTATAGAAAGTCACGGATTTATGCCGGAGGATACATTCCATGAAAGAATGAAGACAGATAACGTCCCATATGACTTGTGGAAGAAAAAGGGATGGTTAACGACAACAGATGGTGCCGTTGTTGATTATGACTATATCAGGGCATACATTAAGAAAATGGAGAAAGAAAACGGCTGGCGTATCAAGGAAATAGGCTATGATCCATATAACGCCACACAGTTTGCTCAGCAAATGGAAGCGGATGGATACACAATGGTTGAAATACGGCAGGGCGTAGCCACGTTGTCTGAACCAACAAAAGATTTTAGAGCAAAAGTCAAAGCGAAAAAAATCATTCATCCTATAAATGATCTGTTAACATGGGCGATGGGTAATGCAGTAACAAAAGTAGACGCCCAGGAGAATATCATGCTTGATAAATCCAAATCAACTCAGCGTATTGATCCGGCAGCAGCTTTAATTAATGCGTATGTGCGCGCTTCTCAGATTAATAATGAAGTTGATTTAAATGCTTATATTCAGTCAGCTTCTTTCTCTTTCTAAAGGTGGTGTAAGAGTGAAGAAAATATTGAAGGGCTTTCTACTCTTTTTGAATGATTTTCTATTTATCATTGGAGCTGCTTTTGTTCTGACTGCCGCATATCGTTTAAACGCAAACATCGGTCTTATTCTGACGGGTGTCTTTTTTATGTTTTATGCAGCGCTTTTAAGCAGGAAAAGGGGGTGATTAATTGTTTTTAGAAGGATTGTTTTCAAAAAGATCAAATGCATCTGACCCCTGGAACCTTGCTGATCCACCAGAGTGGATAGTTGATATGTTTGGCGGCTCCAAAACGGCAAGCGGCGAGCGTGTAAGCGAAGCAACTGCACTGGTTCATCCTGATGTGTTTTCCTGTGTGAATGTCTTATCCGATGATATTGCAAAACTTTCAATTCATACATTCCAAAAGGTTAATGGAAATATCAAAAGTGGGATGCATCATCCAATTGCTTCATTACTTTATCTAAAACCGAATCAATACATGACGGCTTTCACTTGGAAGAAACTCATGATGACCCATGTATGTACCTGGGGCAATGGATATTCGTATTTAAAGCCTGATAAAAATGGTTTTATTACTGATTTGCTACCATTAAATCCGGCCAATACTCATCCCTATGTGGACCCGAATACAGGAATTTTGTGGTATGAAACCATCATTAATTCAAAAAGAGTGGAATTGTATGCTGACGAGGTTTTGCATTTCAAAGGTATGACTGAGGACGGGATTAACGGTAAAAGTCCAATAGGCGTTATAAGAGAGCAAGTCGGAGCTCAATCAGCTGCTACAAAATTTAACGCGAAGTTGTATAAGAATGATGCTACTCCCAGGGGCATTCTGAAAGTGCCTACCTTGTTAGAGGAAGGCGCAAAGGACCGAGCAAGGAGAGAATGGGACAGGGTAAATGCAGGGAGAAATATTGCCATTATTGATGCCGGGCTTGATTATCAATCAATTTCAATGCCTTTGCAAGAGGCACAGTTTGTAGAATCAATGAAATTTAATAAGGCTCAAATTGCCTCTATTTTTAAAGTTCCTTTGCATAAGATCAATGAGCTCGATCGGGCGACGTTTAGCAATATCGAACACCAATCTATTGAATATGTAAAAAATACACTTCAGCCGTGGTTAGTATCGTTTGAACAAGAGTTCATTACTAAGCTGTTTACCGATGACGATATTAAAAAGGGGTACTATACCAAATTTAATGTTAATAGCGAATTACGCGGTGATGCAAAATCAAGGGCTGAGTATTACGAAATTATGGAACGCATCAGCGGCTTGAATATTAATGAAATCCGAGCATTAGAAGAGAGAAATGCCATAGAAAATGGAGACCGTCATCTTGTTTCTCTAAATTACACGTTCTTAGATACGCTTGAGCAATATCAAATGAGTAAAGCAAAATCAGTTAAAGGGGGTGAAAACAAAAGTGAACAAGGAAGTACGTCATCTGACAACGAAAATTGAGTTACGCTCTGCCGGTGAAGGCGAAGAGAAAAGGCATTTTATTGAGGGGTACGCTTTGAAATTCGAAAAATGGTCCGAGCCGTTGGGAGGATGGTTTAAAGAAATCATCAGCCGGAACGCCCTGGATTCTACAGACCTTTCTAACGTAGTCGCGCTTTTTAATCATCGTCAGGATTATCCCTTAGCGAGAAATACCGTTTCTGAGGACGTAGGGAGGCTTGAACTAGAAACAGATGCAATAGGTCTCAAATTCCGTTTTATCCCTACAGACACGTCGTATGCGAAGGATTTAATGGTGAATGTTAGAAGCGGAGTCGTTAATCAGTGTTCTTTTGCTTTTTCTTTGGATTACAGAAATGGAGAGCCGGATGAGTGGCAGCATAATGATGAAGAAGGAGTTTATGAACGGCGAATCAATGCTATAGATAGAATCTTTGATATATCTCTGGTCACAACACCTGCATATAGCGATACGGAGGCCGTTGTTAGTGAACGAAGCTTGGCTAAAGTGGAGCAGTTAAAAGAAATGCGTGCTGCTCCAATGGAAAAATTAAAAATGGAGCTTGAACTTTTAGACCTGACAATTTAGGTCTATTTTTTATGTTTAAATTCAAGGAGGAAATACGAATGACAGTTGCTATGACGAAAAAAGAACGTGAATTGAGACAAAAATTCACACAGAAAAAACAAGAGGCATCCAATCTTTTAAATGAAGGGAAGTCCGAAGAAGCCCGCAGCATGCTTGATGAAGCCAAGGCGCTGCAAAAACAAATCGAGCTTATGTCAGAAGAGCGTGGCTTGGAACTGCCGGCATTGGGTGAAGAACGAAACTTTGTACCAGAATTCGAACGAAAGCCCGATGAAGAACCCGAACAGCGCGATATTTTAACAGCTACAAAAGAGTACCGGGATGCTTGGTTTAAAGTGCTGACCGGACGTAGCCATGACCTTGGCGAAGAAGAAAGAAGCATGATGCAGCGTGTTCTAAAAGAAAATCGCTCTTTGTCTGCTGGAAGTGATAAAGACGGCGGATATACTGTTCCGGACGATATTTCAAAAGAGATTTTAAAATCCATCAAGGAATTAAACTCTGTTCGGAATCTGGTTCGCGTTGTGCCAAAAACTGCCCCATCAGGGAGTTATACAGTCCGAAAGGGTGTGGCTGGAAAACTCTATAATACAGCCGAGAAAGAACAAATTAAAGAACTGAAAAACATGGAATTCGAACAAATCTGGTACAACGTCAAAAAGTTCGCCGGATTTATGCCTGTTTCTAGCGAGCTATTAAATGATTCATTTGTAAACTTTGTTCGTGAGATCGTGGACTGGCTCTCTGAATCTGCTGTAGTGACAGAAAATGATGAAGTCTTTTATGGAAAAGGCGGCGAAACAAATGTTGAGGGGATTATCACTAGTGAAAAATATAAAACTCTTAAAGCGCCTTCTGTAATTACGATTAAATTTCTACGTAAGGTTAAAAACCAGATTAAACGCGGATATCGTAAAAATGCAAAGTGGGTTATGAATACTGAAGCGTTTGAAACCCTGGCAAACATTGAAGATAAAAACGGCAGAGGAATCTTAGCTCAAGATCCTAGAGACGAAGACAGCTTCCTTTTGTTCGGACGACCGGTTGAGGTTTATGACGAAATTGTAACTGACGACAAGACACAAAAGACTCATATTCTTTTCGGTGATTTTGAACGTGCTTATTTCATGTTTGACCGTGAAAAATTTGAAATTAAATCAACTGACGTGGGCGGAGACGCATTCCTCACTGACCAAACATATTTCCGAGGTATTGAGCGTTTCGACGGGAAAGTTGTTGATCCAGAAGCTGCCGTCATCGTTACTGACCTTGTTGTTGGAGAAGAGGCACAAGTGGAAACACCATCGACTGAATCTGCGGACTTAGGTAAATAAAAAATGAAAGGATTGATTTAACATGGAAGATTTTTTAAATGAAAGTAACGGAGCAAAAACATCAGCAAGAGACAATGGATCAGGGGAACCGATTACGGATGTCTCTATCGCGGACAACAGCGAACAAAATCCTCTCTATGTAAAAGGCCTTCAAGGCGAACCTGGGCCTCAAGGTCCTAAAGGGGATACCGGTCCGCAGGGACCGAAGGGAGACAAAGGAGATACTGGTCCTCAAGGTCCAAAAGGAGATGCTGGACCACAAGGTGAGCCAGGTCCCCAAGGTCCAAAGGGTGACAAGGGTGATCCTGCTGTTATCGGTGAACAATCCATCTCACATGAAATGCTGCAAGAAAAATCAGTCCGCAGCATTAACATAGGAACGGGCAGTATTATGCTCGATCATTTGAACAGTGAAATAAAAAGCTTATTAGATGGGCTTCAAAAACAAATTGATGAGCTGAAACCGAACACTTCTGCTGAATGAAAGACAGGTGATGTCGAATGACAGAAGAAGAGAAAGTTGAATTAGAAAAGGCAAAAAAGTTCCTCCGGGTTGATGGTGATCTGGAGGATGATTTGATTTTAGACTTTATTGCATCAGCAAAAGAATACATTGCTTCTGCTACCGGTCTTACATTTCCGAATAAATCAGCCAGGGCGGCAATGTGTGTGAATGCATTCGTTGCTCACTGGTATGAAAATAGAGAAATTGCCGGTACAACTTCTAATCTGGATGGCGTGCTGACTACCATGATAAATCAGCTCAAATATACATTGCCGGAGGCTGCTCCTAATGTTGAATGACATGAGATACCGGATTCAATTTCAGAAAAAGAAGCCTGCTGGCCGCCTGCCTGTGGATGGAAAGGACAGCTGGGAAACGGTTATTGAATGCTGGGCTAAAGCTGAAGGTTTAAAAGGGCGAGAATATTATGCTGCGGCTGCGATCCAGAAGGAAAAGACAGTGGAATTTACAATTCGACATCGCGAAGACATAGACGAGCATATGCGAATCATCTTTCGTGAAAAAGCTTATGAAATAGAGTCGATCTTGCCTAACTATTCTCGCCGGCACTTCATTACAATAAAAGCAAATGTGGTGAGCTGATGAATTTTGAGTTGGAATTGAAAGGTTTTAAAGAACTCGAATCTACTTTCGCAGACTTAGCCCGCAAGGACGAAAAAATCCATAAAGCAACTGTAAAAGCCGGCGGAGCTGTATTGGCAGAAGTAATCAATGATAATGCTCCGCGGTCAGCTATTGGGGGGAGGCACCCTCACATAGACGAGGACATTATTGTTGGAAACAGGATAAAGCGAGATGAAGACGGAGAGATATATGCGGTTGTCGGCCCAACAAAGGACACTAAATTCCGTGTTCACTTGCCGGAGTTTGGTACCATTCATCAGGCAGCAAATCCTTTTTTTCGAAACAGTATGATCCAGGCGAATGATAAGATGCTTGATGCTATGGAAAAGGTCATAAAGGCGGGGTATAAGCTATGAGTCTTTTAAACCTCATCGAAAGATCAATGCAATTAAAGGACAAGATATTTGAAGCGCTGGAAACCCATCCGGCGCTTTTATTATTGATTGATCCTGCAAATATTTATGAACTGGCCGTACCAGAAGGGATTGAAAGTTCTCCTCCTTACATTGTGGTTCAGGAGATAGACTACAGGACAACTAAATGGGCTGATGGGAAGCCGATACAAGACAGCGCCGTTTATCAGATTGATGTGTACCACAATAGTTCATGTGATCCTATTTTTGCCCCTATTGTGGATGTAATGGGCGGCATGGACTTTCAGACAACTGTCCCAATCAATGAATTTTTACAAAAAGAACGTCTTATTCGAAAAGGATATCGGTTCGAGGCGAACATTTTACTATAATTGGAGGTTTTAAGATGCCTGAATACAGTTCAGTTACAGGTTTAAAGAATGTGAAATTCGCACCTTTAAAAAAGGTGGGTAAATTTTTTGTTACCACGGAAATTCTTGACTATGAATTTGCAATCAATATGAAAGTTGAAACAGAAACATCCACAGAAAAACAATATGCGGATGACAAACTTGTCGATCTTGCAGTTTCAACTGGTTCAACTAAATTAGATATTGAAATGCGGGATCTGCCAATGGAGATTCTTTCTAAATTACTTGGAATTGAACAAGATGAAAACGGATTGTACTTGTTTAAGAAAAATATCATTCCTCCTTGGGTTGCGATGACGTTTCAAGGACCTAAAGCAAACGGCAAGTCTCGTCATGTGGGCTTGGTAAAAGGGAGATTCTCTTTGCCGGGTGATGAATGGAAAACAAAACAAGATAAAACGGATTTTCAAACGATCAAACTTTCAGCGGAATTTGTTGATAGAGAACAGGACGACGTGTTCAAAATCGTTGCGGATGAAGATGGAGAAAAATTCGATATAGATCACTTTTATAAGGCAGTTTTTGGGGACGCCTATCAAAATAAACAAGACACAGAAGAAAATGTAAGTGCTGATCTTGGGAAATAAAAGGGGAAGCTGAAAAGCTTCTCTTTATTTAGATAAAATCTATTTAACCAAAAGGAGGAGTCATTATGGCTCAGAAACATATTTCTATCAAATTGTGGTTTGAAGACGAAAAAAAGTTTAAAACTTTTATTGCACCGCGAACAAATACAAAGACACTTCTTGAAGCGCTGAGATTAAATGCTGAAGCAGAAAAAACATCAGATGATCTTGAAAAGAGCATCAAAACATTAGAGAAGCAAATCCAGTTTATTGTGAAAATATTCCGTGACCAGTTCACTTATGACGAGTTCACCGAAGGGCTACAATCATTTGAAGTCACAAAAGAAGTCAGCCGAATTCTCTCAGAGGTAGCTGGATACAAAGAAATTGAGGAAGTGGATCAAGATTTTTTGCAGGAGAAGATGGAGAAGAATACACCTACGAACGAGGAATCCAGCAAATAAATGAAATTTATTCCACACTGCTTGAACAAGGATGGAAAATGACTGAAATAGATAACATGGACATTTACCATTACTTAGAGGTTTTGGCTGAAAAGAATAAACCAAAAATTAAGACGGTAACAATTGATCAAATCTTTTAGACAGGTACTCACCTGTCTTTTTTTATTGAGTTTATGCCAGGAAAGCGGGGTGTTTACATATGGCTCAACCAATAGGAAATATGATTGTCAAAGTAGGTATTGACGATACGGGCTTTAACCGTGGCATTGAAGGCTTAAAAAGGCAGATGCGCCTGGCGAACTCAGAAATGAAGGCGGCCGCCAGTGTTTATAAAAATACCGGTGACCAAACGAAGCTCCTTCAGTCGCAAATGGAAGGGCTAAACAATAAATATAAGATTCAAGGCCGTTTAGTTCAAGAACACCGTCAGAGATATGATGAATTGGCCCGTCAAAAAGGAAAGGACAACCGCGAGACACAAATCCAAGCTCGCCGCTTAAATGATGCAATTGCTGTTCATCAAAATTTAGGAAGAGAACTGCAGCAGGTTACTAAAGAATTTGAAAATACTTCTGCAAGTGGAAAGCGAGCAGCAGGCGTTTTTTCTGTCTTCAAGAAAGATTCACAGGAAGTATCGAAAGAGTTAAATGCTGTCTATAATTCTGCGACCGAAACAGGGAAAGCACTGACAGCTATAGGAGCCGTTGGGGCTCTTGGCATCGGGGCAACTGTAAAGGCTGCAGCAAGCTTTGAAAAGGAAATGAGCCGGGTTGCAGCGTTAGCAAATGCAACGGATGACCAAATGGCCGCGCTTACTGAAACTGCCCGTCATCTTGGGGCCGTAACACAATACACTGATGGGCAAGTAGCTGAAGGGATGCAGTATTTAGCGATGGCCGGTTATAAAACCAATCAAATCATTGGTGCAATGCCTGGTTTATTGGCAACTGCGGCAGCTGGACAAACCGATCTAGGTGTCACAGCTGATATTGTTTCAGACATCCTAACTGAGTTCCATATCAAAGCAGAAGACACAAACCGTGTTGCCGACGTTATGGCCTATACGTTTACCAATTCGAATGCTACTCTCCAAGAGATTGGGCAAACCATGAAATATGCGGCCCCGGCGGCAAAAACTGCGGGCGTAAGCATGGAAGAATTGGCCGCGGCAACCGGCATCATGGCGAACAGCGGAATTAAAGCTGATATGGCCGGAACGGCATTAAGGTCTACACTAACTCGCTTGGCTGCGCCTCCAAAGCCAGCAGCATCCGCAATTGAAGAGCTGGGGCTTAAAGTAACCGACTCAACCGGGAAAATGCGGCCGTTAGCTGATATCATGGGACAAATCACCGAGAAAACGAAAGATTATACAGAGACGGAAAAAATCCGGATTGCCAAACAGCTTGCCGGCCAGCATGCTCTTTCAGGATTCATTACCTTAATGCACGCTGGAAAGGATAAACTCCAAGACTTTACAAAAGAATTGGAGAACAGCGGCGGCACGGCAGAAAAAATCGCCGATAAGCAAATGGACAACCTGGCCGGATCATTTGAATACCTAAAGTCGGCCACAAATAATGCTGTTATTACACTTGGAAATCAATTCATCCCTGTGATACGTGCTACAACAGACGTTATTACAAGCGCTGTCACATGGTTTGATTCCTTGCCTTCTTCAGTGGCTAGCACAATTGCCATTACAGGTGCGGCGGTTACCGTGTTCTCGCTCTTAGGTGGTGCTTTCCTGCTCACATTAGGTGCAATTCCGAAAATGGCTGCTGGTTGGAATATGCTTCGCACAGCTGGGGCGTATTTAACCGGGAATGTGAATCGGGCTTCTACAAGCCTAACCGTTTACTCTGCTGAGGCGATTGCGGCTGGCACAGCCTCAAGAACAGCGGCCACGGGCATGACTGCCACTTCAACAGCTGCGGCAGTAGCATCCACAAGGATGGATCGTTTCCATCAAACCTCTGCACTTGCTACAACAAGAGTTGGACGGCTTGAACAAACAACAAGCAGAAGCACAAGAGCGATGAGTGGTCTTGGCGGTGCTTCACGTGTAGCTGGTCTTGGACTTAGCCTATTCGGCGGACCAGTCGGATCAATAGCCGGGCTGATCCTTTCTTTTGCACCTGAACTTGTCAAATTTGGATCAGGCATTGTAAAAGCTGGAGTGAATGCAGTAAAAGGTGCTGGCGGCTTTATGAAACTTGCGAAAAGTGGTTTCGGTCTTTTTGACATTCTTAAAAAAGGTACCGGAGTTGTCGGTCTTTTGCGCGGCGGGCTCAGTTTGCTTGGGGGACCGATCGGAATAGCTGTTACTGGTGTTACCCTCTTAGCTGATGCAGGATTTAAGTATTACGACAACTTGAAAAAAAGGGTGCTACCAGCAACGATCGACTTTGGCGATAAGGTATCTGAATCCACTTCAAAAGCGATTAATGCGTATGAAGACATGAACACTAAAGTCGGTGCCAAGCTTAATTATTACTATTTAACCAACAAAAAGATCACGAAAAAAATTGCTGATAACATGTCCACCGAGTATGAGAAGATGGGCAAAACCATACTTGACGGTTATCAAAAGAGCACTGATAAATCTTTGAAAGTGTTAAGTGATTTTTATGCTTCTAATAAAGAAATGTCTGAAAAAGAGAAGACAGAAACATTACAGAATATAAAAGACAACAATAAGGACAAACATAAAGAAATATCCGGATATACCAAACGCATCAAAAAGATTTGGGAAAATGCTGCTAAAGATCACCGAGATATCACAGATGACGAACGTAAGGAAATAGAACAGATTATTAAGAAAATGAATAGCCATGTTGAATCTGCTCTTACTAAAAGTAAAGAGGAGCAGACAATTATCGCCGGAAAATTAAAAGACAACAAAACTCAACTTTCTGCAAAAGAAGCAGCTGCCACAGTTAAAAACAGCAAAAAAGCAAAAGACAATGTGGTCAAGAATGCTGAAAAGCAATATAAAGAAGTAGTGAAAAACGCTGATCTAGAGTATTACGTCAAGGGTTCTATCACTAAAAAACAACATGATGATACAGTTAGCTCTGCGAAGAGCCAAAAAGATCAGGTTGTGAAACAGGCTGAAAAAACTCATAAAGGCGTAGTAAGTGAAGCGAAAATGCAGGCTGCCGGGCATGTAAAAGAAGTAGATTGGGAGACAGGGGAAGTGCTCGGGAAATGGGATACTTTTCTCGTTGATCTAGCAGGTGTTGTTAATAAAATTACCGGCGGGATCAATACTGTTCTTGAGTTCATGCACATTCCTACAATTCCTGAATGGAAGCCTAAAGGGTACAGCGGCAACTCTGAAATGCAGGTAGCGCCAGGCAGAGCTTATGCAAAAGGGACAGACTTTCACCCAGGCGGAAGGGCGTTAGTCGGTGAAGAAGGTTTTGAACTTGCTCATACACCAGGCATCGGAACTTATGTGGTTGGAATGGGCGGCCCGCAGGTTTGGGATCTACCGCGTGGTACATCGGTTCTCCCACATAGTCAGTCAAAAGAAGTTATGGCAACTGGTCTTCCTGGTTATGCAGGAGGTGTCGGGAGCTTCTTCAAAGACGCCCTTAATGGCTCCAAGAAGCTTGTGAAAGGAGCGATTTCAGCAGGGAAGGGCGTTGTCAATAAAGCGAAAGATGTTGCATCGGGTGCTATGGAAATGATCTTGAATGGCCCCGAGAAAATGATTAAGAACTTGTTTAAGGGCTTTATCCCTTTTAAGTCAGGCAAAGGTGTGGACTCATTAGGAACTGGAATCCTCCAAACATTGAAAAATGGGGCTGGTCAGTTTTTAAAAAGCATTCTTCCGGATGCCGGGCTTTTCACAGCAGATGCCTATAAGGGAGCGACAGGGTCTGCCCATGTTCAAAAATGGGTAGCGGAAGCTGTTGGCATTGCCGGCGTACCATTCTCGTGGCTTCCTGGCTTGATCACCGTTGCAATGAAGGAGTCTGGCGGAAATCCCAATGCAATAAACCTTACTGACTCAAATGCAAGAGCCGGGCATCCTTCTCGGGGGCTGATGCAGACTATTCCAAGTACATTTTCATCTAACGCGTTTCCTGGGCACAATAACATTTTTAATCCGGTTGATAATATACTAGCTGCCATCAATTACATCAAAGGGCGTTATGGAGATATATCCAATCACCCTGGTTTAAAATCAATGGCTCGCGGCGGCCCGTATGTGGGTTACGCAAAAGGAGGAACTTCACCAGGGCGCGGCGGCTCTAAATGGGCGATTCTAAACGAACGGGGCTTTGATGAGACCACGATTACAACAGACCCGACGTATCGGGAACGTAACATCGGTTTATGGGCGCGTGTAGGCCGTGAGCTTGGTGTTCTTCCGTCACTTCAACAAGGGATGATTTCAAAAGCCCTTGTGTTGCTTCAAAAAGCTTCAATGGCTACAGCTGACAAAGCGCCACAGACCAATGTAAATGTTGACATGAGTCGTGTGGTTGAGAATCAAGAGAAGCAAATCAACATGATGAGCCAGCAAATAGATGCTCTCCAGCAAAACATTCAGCTGTTACAGCAGCTTGTTTTGAAAGACAATCACACGTATATAGACGGAACAAGAGTTGATCAAACCAGTGCGGACCGATATAACAAAAAACGTTATAGAAACGGGGGTAAGCCTGCATGGTAAAACTGTTTATTGATTTCAATAATGGACTAGGGGAGCAAAGCCTTGACAGCTTACTCCCTCAATTTGAAGTATTAAGTTTTTTGCCGGAAGCTCCAAATATTAATCGGGAAACAATTACGATCCCTCGGCGGCACGGGCTGATTTTGCCGCAGCATCCACGCGATGTCACTTACGGGGAAAGAAAGATAAATGTTGAGTTTTATTTAAATGCTCTCAAGCATGAGAATTTTTATATGTACCGACATCAGTTATATGCCCTATTGGTTAAGCCGTTTCCTTATTACATCTCTTCTGATCTTTGGCCGAATCGTCGTTTCCTTGTCACTTGTGACGGGAATTTCAGCATCCAAAAAGAGAAGGAGAAAACCTACAATGATTTCTCTGTTGAGTTCACTAATATTACAGGAATGGCGGAATCAACTTTTACAACAAAAGATAAGCAGTATTTCACTAGAGCAAAGCGAACTTTCGGTATGAACATTCCGCCTAATGACCAGTTGAACTATTCTTTTAAGAATCAGAAACGTTTCTCTGTGTTTAATCCCGGTGACGTACAGATAAATCCATTGGACCATGATTACAATGTTCTGTTAAATGCAGCAGGTAAAAATGTAACGTTGATCAATCATACAAATGACGAAAAGCTTACGATTGAACAGGAATTAAAGAAAAGTCAGCAGGTTTCTTTTCTCAAACAATATACAATCATTAATAACACGCCGATTAAAACATCTGGCCGGCTGCCGAGTCTTGAAATAGGATGGAATGAGTTTGAAGTTCAGAACACAAGTGACTTTACCATCCAATTCGATACTCGGCTTTATTATTTGTAAGAGGTGGTGGTTTTTTGGCTAAAGAGGATTTCATTAAACAAATAGCCGCCGACGCTCAAAGAGTTTATAAAAACCATCAAATTCTTGCTTCGTTAATCATTGCCCAGGGATGTCTTGAGAGCGCATGGGGAACAAGTGAACTTGCGACAAAAGGGCACAACCTTTTCGGCATGAAAGGCGAGTATAAGGGACAGTATGTCACTATGATGACCTGGGAAGTCATTAACGGTGAAAATGTTCAGGTTCCGGCAAAGTTTAGAAAATACCCCTCTTGGAAAGAGTCGATTGACGACTTAGCTAACCTGTATCTCAATGGCGTAAGCTGGGATAAAAATCATTACAGGGCGGTTGTCGGAGAGACAGATTATCAAAAAGCTACAGCTGCGCTCGTAAAAGCTGGATATGCAACTGATCCAAATTATGCAACAAAGCTCAATAGCATTATTTTCACGTATAAATTAACCAAATACGATACAACTGAGGGACTGCCTGACAATCCGGATGAACCTAGTAATTCTGATCCGATCGTAGACCTGCCGAGCAAAGAGTATGACGGAAAAGATATTACGCTAAATCAGAGTCTCCCTAAAGATGTATATTTACCAAAGTTGCATGTGGCGAGTCAGGACGATTCACAAGCTATTGAAGTCATCGGCGCTGACCCGGACTTATTAGACGATACGACAGGGAAAAAGGACATTGAATTCACAATCACACGGACAGCTGATAATGGTACAGAATATGATTTGCTTGTGAATGACAACATTCTTTATCTTGATGAAAAAAAATTCAATCATCAAAAGTATTTCATCACGGATATTGCAATTAACCAGGAAGGAACACTTTCGAAAAAAGTAACGGCAAGCCACGTCTACGTTGTGACACTAAACAATCACTATGTGGAAGATACGATCAGTGGGACGTTTACCGTCAGGAAGATGCTTGATTTTGTTTTTAAAGGCACAAAATTAAGGTACATCTTTATGGACAAAGAAAGTGAGTTCTCTAGCGTTGAACAAGAGAATTTTGGTGACAGATTCGGAAATGATCTGATGGATGAAATTGTGGAAGACTATGGCTTAGAATTAGATGTCGATAATTATAAAGTCTACGTGTATAAGAAAATGGGCAAACGAATAAATCATACACTTGATACTCGATATAATATGCCTGGTATCACAATCAAAACCTCTACTCAAGGGTGTTCCACAAGAGCGAGGGGTTTTGGTGCAATTAAAGAAAACAGCAGCACAGACAGCAAAAAAACGGAGTATGTTTTTGAACCGGTATTGTACAAGCATCCTGACGAAGATAAATTTTTGATTGATGGTATGCCAAGATGGGCAGAACCATTGCGGGATGAAAAATATAAAAAAGAGTCCAGTATGTTAGCCGCGTTGAAAAAGTACGTCAATCCATATCCACAGACGGAAATAGAAGTAGATTATGAATACATCTATGAGCCGAAGCTTTTAAAGATACAAGAGGATTTCTGGAAGGGCGACACACTGCATATTTTGGCTGACACATCATATGGCGTGACTTACGAAGATGATGTCCGTCTTTTGGCCATTCAATATAAACCATTGAATCCTTACGCAAAACCGACACTGACATTTGCCAATTTCCGAAAAGATATTCAAGACATTCGGATGGAGCAAGAGAAGAGATTGAAAGATCAAAAGCGATATATGCAAAAACTTAGAATGATGATATGAGCACTCTTACCAGGGTGCTTTTTGTTTTGTTCTTGAAAGGAGAGTGATCTCATGGTGATCAGATTAATAAAAGATTATGATTCTACAAAAGACTCACTGTATCTTGCACAGCAGCGGGATGACTTGGAAAGCATTGAAAATGAATTAAATGGACTATCCAATTCCATTGCCAATCATAAATCGGCTGTGACTGCTCATACGTCTTCCCAGGTGGCCCATGGCAGTGGGCTGACAGTTTACGAGGAAATTGAAATAGCGAAAGCGCGGCTCCGCAACATTGTGTTAGAAGCAGATGGGACCAATATAAAAGAAACCATAGATGCTCGTGTAGATAAAAGAGGGAAAGTCTATCCGTCTTTACGTGATCACCTTGTCGCAAACGAAACTGATCTCGAGAACTTGGATTCAATGATTCAGAAGGAAATGTCTTTTGACTTTACAACCGTTCCGCCGGTTTATCATACAAACTTGAATTTAGCAGATAAGACGGTGCTTCAGTGTTTTGTCATTGATGAATTGACTGGCGATATCTACGCCACACAGGTTGCCAGCGGAAACCAAGATAAAAGTGAAAGTTTCACCATTACCCGGATGAATCAAAACGGAGTGATGCTGGACAGCATGACACTCGTTCACGGCGGCCACGGCACCACAATTGGATTGGAACGGGAAAATGGGAAAGTGTATATCTGGTCCAACTATAATGTTGTCGATTCAAACGGAAACACTGTTGGCAACGATCTTGTGCGTTTTCCTTATACGTCAGGGGCCACATTAAACGGCGGCAGCGGAGGCATTAAACGCTATAACAAATTCAACGATTATTATACCGTTCCTGTCATTGACAGAGAAAATGGCTTGATTGCGTTCCGAATTAAATTAAAAGATGATAATAGTTTGGTAGAGCTCAGGAAATTAAGTGATGTAAAAAACGGCGTAAATAAAGTGCTGGGGAAGGTAATCATTCCGAGTGACTTGTTTTATCTCCAAGGTTTCACAATAGATGGCTATGATTTGTACTGGTACACCGGAGATACAAACAACAAAACATATCCATGTGAAATCACTCAATTTAGCTTTAAGGATGGAAGCTTGAAAAAGCGTATCTCCTGTAATTTTGGCTATGGGCCAGATGGCAAATACGAAGATGGTTTCCGAGAGCCTGAGTCAATCTTTTTATACAAGGACCCGAAGACAGGGAAGAAATCGCTATTCGCAGGTGTGGCTACGGGAGCCGTCGGAAAAAGACTTGCCAAGGTTTACGCCTACCATTCTAAAGAGAATGCAGCCAAATTCGGTATTGACTTAGCCCAGGGGTATCAAGGGTATAAACTCACCCAAAACAATGGCTATTCAAAGCGGCTACCGGACGGCTTAAAGTCCTTAAAAGAATTCAGGCAACCCGGTTTTTACTATATGCTGACTACAGAAACAAAGACTCTTTCGGATCATCCGGACAGCGGTAACGCCGGCTGGTGGTTAAACATTGCGCCAGCAGATCGCGCCGGCTCAGTCATTCAAACGTTAACCAGAAACGCAACAGCGCGGCCAATTAAAATTTTAACCAGAGTTGTTACAAATACAGGTAATGTAGGCGATTGGTCAGAGATTTCAGCGAGTGGAAAGCTGCCCTGGGCAGACTTGCCTTTAAAGAATGGTGCAAAGAATCCTGACAGCAACTATCGTCTACAATTTGCAGTACAGGGAGGATTTCTTTTTGTAAGGGGCCGAGTTACCATTCCGGAGAAAGACGGCGTTGATTTTGCGACATTGCCTGCCAGCGCCCGGCCTAAAAAGAATACCTATAAAAGCTGCCCTGTAGCCGGTACAACAGGAGATAGAAAGATTGTTTTTCGATCAAATGGAAATATCTCTGCACTCGGGCTGTTTGCAAAAAGCGCATCGAATGTAACATACACCTATATTGATGAAATCATCAAGCTGGATTAAAAAGGGGTGTCTCATATGGAATATAAACAAATGTGGGCTTATCAATATGATGAAAACTATATTTATGATTGCCCGGTTGAAATTCAATACATCGAAGATGATGATGGAAACGTAAAGCGTGTTGTTCCGGAAAATGCAACCGAGATCAGTCCGGGTGAATTGGTGCAGGCCAAATGGACGGGAACAGAGTGGATAGAAAGCGCATCGGCTGAATACATCGAGGCTCTTGAGACAGCTGATTCAGATGAAGAAAGCGACGGGGCAAAGGCGCTGAAAGCTGTTGCGGATATACTTGAAACAATGGTAAGGGGTGATGCGGGATGAGCAGCCTTTTTTATAATGCCATCAAGACGTGTTATCTATCAGGATATTGGGACGGCAAGGAGGAGCTTCTTTCTATGGCTGTCGATCAAGGTAAGATAACAGAAGAGGAAATGAATGAGATCAAAAGGCTCCGACAGGCTGACAAAGGATCTCCTTCTATAGAAGAGTAAAGGAGGGACAATATGCCGTACAAAGATGAATCGCTTAGCTTTACGATCAATGGCCGGCGCAAAAGTCCGGTACAAACAAACATCCAATATACAACTCAAGACAAAGGGACAGCAAAACTGTCATTCCAGCTTATGAAAGACGGGGTTCCCCTTCCGTTATCCGCGGCAGGGGTGAAGCTCGTCCTTTTAATGTCTGACGGCAGCCGGTTTGTCCGAAATATTGAAATCACTGATAAATTGAACGGCCGGCTGACGTATGTTCTCTCTGATGAAGAAATTAGACACGTTGGGATAGTTCAGGCGGAATTGGATGTTTCGTACACCAATCAACAGGCAATGTCGATCCATGAATTTTCTTTTGAGATTAAGAAGGCACTGATTGACACCGATATTTTGCCAAGCGTTGAATACTATATAGATGATTTTGAGTCCTTAAAACATAGGATCAACGAGCTTTATAACGAGACCATTCAGACAGTTGAAGAACTGCGGCGAAAATTTGAGGACTTACAGAACATTGAAACAAAAGATGGGGCACAGAAAAAGGCTGATGCTGTCCAGTCAAATTTAGATCAACATACAAGTGACAAAACCAACCCTCACGGCGTTACAAAAAGCCAATTAGGGTTGGAGAACGTGGACAACGTGCAGCAAGCAACAAAAGCAGAATTCAACACACACAACAACGATTCTACACGCCATATTACGTCCACTGAGCGCTCAAACTGGAATGCGAAGGAAACGACGACGGGAGCACAAAACAAGGCAGATACAGCCGAAAAAAACGCAAAAACGTATACTGATCAACACATTAATAATAAAAGCAATCCCCATGGGGTGACAAAAGGTCAAGTCGGGCTTGGGAATGTTACCAATGACAAACAGGCAACCAAAACAGAATTTGATACGCATGTAAAAGATGCGACTGTCCATATATCTGCAGCAGAACGTACAAAATGGAACGGTGCTCAGCTTTTCAAAATCACAAATGATGTTGGAGGGGTCTTGGTTTCAATCGCTGATACAGACGATTTTCTGGACAGAATTGTGAAAGCGGGCAAGACGTTCGGGACATTTTATTCAACAGGAAAGCCGACAAATGCACCTTCCACATTATCGACAAGAGGTTTTTTCCACTTCACATCCCTTGATAGTAATGGTAACGGCACTTTCGGCTATGTTGTGGCCATGGATTATAAGAATAATATGTATTCAAACTATGTTGACGGCAATTTAGGCTGGTCAGGTTGGAAGCGACTTCTCACTGAAAATGATACTGACAGTGTGCCCTGGTTAAATGCGACCTACAAAAACGGAGCAAAGACGGGAGAAAGGCAACTTCAATATAAAAAACAGGCTGGTGCCCTTCATCTTACTGGTCACATTGTAACTGATCGTGAAGTGGTTTGCGCATCTATTCCAAGTAGTTTTGCACCGTCAAAGGGCGCAGTGAAAATGGTGGGAGTTAGCGGGACAACAGGAATGGCCAAACTGATTGTTTTCTCATCAGGAGACATTAAGCTCACAGGACTTATATCAAATGAAACAAACAGCGTGACTGGATACTACATTGATGAAGTTATCCCATTAAACTAAAGGAGGGAGTATATTGATTCAAATATACCCATACGACTCAGAAGGTTTTTTCCTTGGTCAGCCGGAGACTCTGTATCCTGATCCTGGAACGGGACAGTATAAAATCCCTGAAAACTCAACAAGCATCCCTCCTGTGAAAGATGGACAAGGTATGTGGCGCCCTTGGTTTGACAGTGAAAAACAGGAGTGGATTGAAAAAGCAGATCAAAAATATAAAGATAGTTTGAAAGGTCCGACCGATCCTCCATCTGCTGTAGATCAACTAAAGGCGCAAAGTGCAGCAACAATGGTGCAACTGGCCGAAGCTCAAAATTTAATAGAGTCTCAAGCTAAAATGATTGCGGACTTGTTTTTGATGCTGGCTGAAGGAGGGGAAGCGTGATGGATTGGTTTACAAATATCAAAACCATTTATGGATGGGGGAGACAGTATTACACAAACGATGATGTCGCCCGTTTTGTTGTCTTGAAGAGAATCACAGAAGACCAATATAAACAAATCACCGGCCTGACCTATCCAGCCACAGAGCCGGTTGTCATAGATTTAGGAAGTTAACCAACACCCAGAGAGGTGTTTTTATTTTGCCTCTAAGGAGGTGGATAACAAGAAATGGAGGATACGACTGTGTTCATTAACTTTGATACGTTGGATTTAGCGAGAATTTATCTATTCGGGGGTGTGAAGTACCTTGATTTACTGCTTGTTCTCAGCATTCTTGACGTAATAACAGGCGTGATTAAGGCTTGGAAATTTAAAAAGATACGGAGCCGAAGCGCCTGGTTTGGTTATGTCCGAAAAATGCTTAGTTTTCTGGTGGTCATCGTGGCAAATATCATAGATACCATTCTCAATCTGAACGGGGTCCTGACATATGGAACCGTTCTTTTTTATATCGCCAATGAGGGACTTTCCATTACGGAGAACCTGGCACAGATCGGCGTGAAGATTCCGACTGCCATTACAGACCGGCTTCACGTAATTGAAAACGACAACGAACAAACGAATGAAAAAGACGAACAAGCTGCTGGATAAAACTGGCAGCTTTTCTATATCAAAAATAAAGCAAAAATAAAGGAGAGAACACTTATGACAATCACAGTGAAAAAGAATCTTGTATCAGAAGCAAAATACGCTTTAAAATGCCCGAACTATATGGACGCTGAATATATTACCATCCACAATACAGCGAACGATGCGTCAGCTGCCAATGAGATCAGTTACATGATTGGAAACACCAGTTCAACAAGCTTTCACTTTGCAGTCGATGACAAAGAGGTGCGGCAGGGCATCCCTACAAATCGTAACGCATGGCACACAGGAGACGGCACAAACGGCACCGGGAACCGTAAGTCAATTGGTGTCGAAATTTGTTATAGCGAATCAGGTGGGGCACGATATAAAGCAGCGGAAAAGCTGGCTATTAAGTTTGTTGCTCAGCTTCTGAAAGAACGCGGATGGGGCATTGATCGTGTGCGTAAGCATCAAGACTGGAACGGCAAGTATTGCCCGCACCGCATTTTGGCAGAGGGAAGATGGGAACAAGTGAAGGCAGCTATTGCTGCAGAATTAGAACGCATTGGAGGTAAAAAAGCATCTTCTCCGGTGAAAACAGGAACAAAGATCAGCGGGGAGACGTACACCGTCAAGAAAGGTGATGCTCTTTCTGTAATAGCACAGAAAACAGGCGTAAGTATGGCAACCCTGCAAAGCTTGAACGGTATTAAGAACCCGAACTTGATCAAGGTCGGCCAAGTATTAAAGCTTAAAGGCTCAAGCACTTCGAGCCCTAAACCAAGCAGCAAAAAAACGTCATATGCGCTGCCCTCTGGCGTCATTAAAGTAACAAGCCCTATGCGAAAAGGGAATGACGTAAAGCGGATTCAAAAAGCGCTGGCTGCTCTTTATTTCTACCCAGATAAAGGGGCAAAGAATAACGGTATTGATGGCGTGTACGGCCCGAAAACAGCCAACGCGGTCAAACGGTTCCAGTCAGTAAGTGGACTGACTGCTGACGGCATTTATGGGCCTAAGACTAAAGCGAAACTTGAAGAGTTCTTGAAATAATAAAAGAAGCCCTTCTTAAAAGAGGGGCTCCTTTTCTAAACTATATTGTTTTAAGGTGTTCTTTAATTTGTTCAGTGACTTGCTTAAGCCATTCTAATGGAGTTATATCATCTTCAGGAAAGTATATACCATCAGCTGCTTCTTCTATAAATTCATTCTTATCTGCTTCAGAATAATTACTATTTACAAACTCAGTTAGTGCTATTAAATCTCTTTCTTTTAGCTTTTGTGATGCTTCATTTAGATATTCATTAAGAGCATCTTCAGGAGATTCTATATCTTGGTGGAAATGTCCGCCGAGAAATCTAAATACAGGATCAGAAACTTTAATTTCAATCATTATATATCACCTCGTTGGGTAGCCTGTTAATATAAAGCTACCATCTTCATTTTTCTTTAATACTATTCTAGCATTAGTCATATCTTTAACTTCATTTGAACCTTTACGAACTCCTCTACCTATAACTTCAGTTCCTCTATAAGGTAACGGTAATGGATCGCCTATATCACTATTTAACCACTCTTCAATTTCCTTTTTATGTTTAGTCAATGTTTCATTAGCGACTCTTTCTGCAGTTGGCCTATCAGTGAAACTAGAAGAGGCACGTATTTTCTTGTTTATCTGTAGCCTCTTTAATAATTCTTCATCAGTCTTCCCAACGTGTCTTTCAATAAGGTGCCCGCCTTTTGCTTCATGAGCAGCTAACCCTCCACCAGGTGCGAGAGGGGTACTATCACCTTGTTTGACATTACCTATACCTATGTTGTTAGAAGTTTCAGATTTTCTGAGAACACTCTCTTTTTTATCTTCCGCAATACTTTTTAGCAGCGGAGTATTTTTCACGTTAATGGTATTCTCAGCATCTTGAAGGATCCCTTCTAATGCAGGAGTATACCGATTTACAGGAGATTTGACAAACTGTTTTACAGATTTTCCGCCTTTTTTAATTGTGCCACCAGTTGCTTTCCCAACTTTAGCAAGATCTTTCGAGCCTGTTGAGACAGAAGACTTTCCACCTTTCAACAACAGGAGACTTCCGCCCAAATAAGTAACATAGTGTAGCCGTGTGTATGCATCCCCGTGAATCATTTTTGTATCCCAATTATCCTTCAATGTGTCAACCATACTTTGAAAGGCAGCTTGATAGTCGTATTCCAAAACGGTATCCAGCACTTTTTGAGGATCCTTGTTTAAGTTATCAATCGTCCAACCGATATTCCATCCAAATTGAATGGCTCCTTCACCGGTATCCTTGGCAAGATCGTATATACCAACAATCGCACCCTTGGCGCCATCACCTATGATTTGCAACACTTCTTTTCCGTTATCCATGAAAGCTTTACGCTGTTCAAGAAATGAAACAAATTCAAGCTGTTCAGGGGTAAGATTCTCATAGCCGACCTTCTTGGCAATTTCTAAGTATTCATCTGGATCCGTCACTCCGCCAGCTAGCTTCTTCTTTAAATCTTTGATTTCTCGTTCTTTCGCTTCGTCTTTCTTGATCTTCAAATAAGCTTCAGTCTGTTTCTCAATATCGTCTTTTTTCTTATGTATGTCACTTTCACGGTACGCCTTAGCGTTGTAGTGAATGGGCGTAGCGTTTTTCCCTTTTCCTGTGGACTCCTCAAGCTTTTGGAAGTCTTTCTTGATGAATTGTTCGTTTGGCTCTGACTGGGCGTATTCTGTAACAAGTGCTTCGTCCACGCCGCCTAATTTATCAACTGTTTTTTTACGTTTGTTTTCCGCATCAGCAAGTTCGTCTTTGAAGTTTTCTGTCGAGAACAAATCAAGCGGAAGAATATCGTCGATATCATGTAAGATATCTTTCATGGCTTTCTTTTGTTCAGACATAATTGATTTTGATTTTGTGTAGGCGTTAGCCAGCTCGTGTTCTAAGAAGGATTCTTCTATATATGCATCAGATAAGCTGGCGTCCTCAAAAGTGCCTGAAATGCTCGTCAAGAAAGCAATTTTCATATCAAGTAAGTCAATCCAATTGTCAGCTACACCTGCGTGGTCTTGATAAAATGCTTTAATGTTGTCGGCGCCTTTGCCGGAAAACTCACTGTCATCTAAATCAGCTACAGCTTTAAAAGCCTTTTTTAGATTGACCATCTGACTTCTTAATTCCTTGTATTCTTTTGCGCGTCTATCTGCTTCTAAAAGCAGTGATTTGGCTTCAAATACTTTCATGATCATATCCCTTCTTTTGGAATTTAACACCTGAAATTTTACCATGAAGATAAGAGAAATAATTGAAAAGTCTTCGTATTAGAGGAAAATCATTCATTTGAACCATGTCTATATACCTTGTTTATAAAAAAGAAACCAAGGACCAAAAAACGAAAGCAAAACTTGAATCCTTACTCAAATAGAAAATAAGTAATTCAACTCTTTTTACCAGCCGAAGAGAAAACCGGTGAAAACCAGACATATTTTAATTAAAAGATGAATTGTAAGCAAATGAAAACTATTGACAAAAAATTGAAGCTCATTCATATGGATGGGCTTTTTATTGATGAGTGTGATTTGTATAATTTTTATTATCAAACTGTTGATGATTGATTTAATATCTTTTTTGTTTTCGGTCTAGGCAACTTTGGGAAGGTATCATGATAACCAAATGTTTTGTAGTCTTTTTGTTGTTCTGCAATTTTTCTTAATTCGTCAAAGTATGTGTGAGAATCAAAAAAATGTAATTCTTTTTTTCTAAATAACCTTTTTATTTTCTCAACTATAAAAGTATCTGGATCATTTTCAGTAGCATATACTCCATATGCAATATGCTTTACTGGAGATGTATTAATTGCATCAATAATATGCTTATCATAATCTTCGCTCAAACTTTGTCCGATTATGGTAATCCCACCACTAATCTCTCGTAAACGTTCATAGCAATAGTTGAGATATCTGTTTCGTTTAATTTGAATAAGTTTTTCTCGAAATGAGCCTTCAGCAACATAAATAGGGAATTTATCATCTGAGTACATTTTTGTAACTGTTGTTAGGATATCGTCTTGACTGCTAGTTTTTATTTTCCCAATATCACCATCAAAATCAAAAAGGTGTAATGCACCGTGTAAATAGTGAACCTTCATTTTGAAATCATTAAACTGTTCAGGGCTAAAAACTAATGGGTACCCTTTGAAATAATCACCTATGTATTCTTGTTCTTGAGTTGCAAATATTTCTGTTATCGCCCAATACGATAGCAAATCATAATTTGTAGTAAAGATATTTTTTTTGAAAATATAGAAACTCCATGCCAACTCATTAGCATCTTTTAATCTATACTTTCTAGGATGAATACCGTTAACTGCTTCAATTAAGAGGTTTTTTATTTTTTTATAGCTCTCATTTAATTCATGTGTTGACAAATTGAAAATATTATTAATCTTCATTGCGCTTTGAAGAGAATTTAATACAAATTCAAAATTTGCAGTCTTAAAATCATCAAAAATTTTAGACTCTTTTTCTTCCAATTTTCCTTGCTCTTTTATAAAGTTATAAAGACTACCGTAAGAAAATTTATCATAAAAGTGCCTAGAAAATCCATTACCTGTTAACAAATTATCCAATATTTCTGGCTGTTGTTCGGATAATGTTTTAAAATTATGAAGTTCAGTCATATAAATTGTTTCTCCTTATTTGAATGTATTTCTGACAAGTTGCGTTCTTGCATCGTTTATAACTCCTAAAATTTTGACCGATTTATAAAACACAGATCTAAACTTTGCTAAGGTTTATGCGAGTAATAGTCCCTTTTAAAAAACATTACTATATTATACCATCAGCTCTTTTGTTAAGGGATATAAATTTTTGACCAAAATCATGACCAAAATTTGACCAAAAAATATTGAGAATTATAAAGATTCTATTTCAGATTAAAGGTAATAAAGCACTGAAAAATCCTTTGTTTTCAAGGGTTTTCAGTGCTGTACATTATTTATTTAAATTGAAAATTATGTTCCGCACGCAAGTACATCCTTGGGAACGCGAACAGTATATGTCTCAGTATTAATCTTTCAATCCCTTGGCACTATTGGTGTCAAGGGATTTTTTATGTTAATAGGTAATAAATTATGGAGCGGCACTGCTAAAAAGCAGGGTCACTTTTATCTATGTCACTAATAATTCTATGTACTAAATTTTCAATTAGGGAAATAATTCCACACTTAAGGAAAGCAATACGCATAAATAATTCGACAAACTCTGTGATAATTCCATTGTTCAATACTTCTACCAGCAATAATAAGATGAGTAAGGTAGATGTTTATCATTGACATCATAACCAAATGAATCCATAATTACGTTGAAATCTAAATCAATTTTCAAAAAGGAGATTTCTATGAAAAAATTGACTATCTTCTCCGGGGGATTAGGAGCAGTTTTTTCTGTACTGGCTCAACTGTTTGCGGTTATAGATGACTCTTACACTTTCGGGAATTTATGGTTTTTAGGTGCTTTGGCGGGAATTATAACCATGCTTGCTTCAATCCAGACAAATAATAAACCAGTCTTCAACATATTATTAATTGCTAGTTCAGTAATAGGTCTACTTGGAACTGGTCTTGTATACATCATACCAACACTGTTCAATATAATAATAATTTATAAATTTTCAAAAGTAAGCCAATAAGCCAATGGGAAAATTAAGGTTCTTTTTTTATTTAACATCCCTTTGACAAGGTCGGTGATAAATCGCAGAATGTTTATGCTTGCAACTAATCCACCAGCGGGGGCATCGGTGGGCATAATTATCTAACGCCATGTTTCTAGGATACCGGAATTGAAACATTTGCTGAGGCATTTCGTGAAGCTGATCACCAAATGACCATTTCCATAGAGGCACGTCTAAAGTAGCTATCATAGGAGGACAACACTGTGTGGAAAGCTTTAAGTCAATTACTCAAGAAACAGAAAAATCAAAGTCCAAGCGATGAAGATTATATACAGATTCCAGAAAAGGATTTTAATCTAGAATTAAAACAAATGATATTTGAATTGGAGAGCCTGGGGGAAGTAGTATCGAAAAAGCTGCAGAATAAGTATATAGATGTTTTTGAAGCACAGGGTAAACCAAACCTTAGCATCAAAATTTGTAGAGACATAGATGGAGATGTGCTAAATGATTTTACAGCTGAGAGATGTTTTGAAAAAGAATACCGTTCACAAATAGCAATTAATTACTATCAACCTGCAATAGTCTGTGATGAAGAATTAGACTGTTTCACAACGGATTTGTGGTATTACTACGGTGGATATAAAGGGACGGGTTGTGGAACATTATTCGATTTAAATAATAATGACTTAGAAAAAGAAATTGAAGAGACGCTAATATTTTTGCTCAATGACAAACAATTCGAGAAATAAAAAAGAAGGCCGCAAAGCGCTTTCAATCAACTGATGAAGCTAAGAAAAGCGTTTAAGAATTAGCTGACTTGGGTGACAGCGAGTTTTCCGGGAAGGGTGCAGACAACATTAAAGCATTTTATCATGATCATGCCGGCATTACAGATCAATGTATCAATCGGATTGACATGGAAATTGCTTTCTTAAGCATCATTTCTGCAAAACTTGTAGATGCAAAGATGTAAGATACTTACATAGAAGAGTCATTTTTAAAACATGAGCTGGCCAACGATTACACAAAATCAAAATTCATATGTATGAACAAAAGAAAACGATGAAAGATTTGAATAAATATCTTAAGAGGATAAAAAAGTGAATTGGTCAAAGGAATTGAAATATTTAAAAGGGCTATTAGGCTCCAAAACGCTTGCAAAAGATTTAAAAATCCAAATGAATGTTTAAGTATTTGTTTTCAGGTTTAGTGATAACTATGTCTATACTTAAAATTATATCCATTTGATAATCCAGAGAGAAAACCTTAATGTCCCGTTTAATAGGGGAAAGAACTATGATATCTCCTAGTCACCAATATATAAGAAATGGGACAAGCAAAGATTTGTTAGGCGCAACTTTAATTAAATAAATAAAATAGCAATCTTGTGATAATAGTAGCTAAGCTGTTGGTACCCTTGCCAGCAGCTTTTATAAAACGTTTTTTTGACTTTAGTTGCTCTTTCTTAGTCTGATAAAACTTCTTCATTAGCGTCCGCTTCTCAATCTAGGATATGTGAAATCCTCAATCGCATTGCAAATTCCCGAAAAGCTTTTTCTGTCTTTAAATCAAGTCCAAACTTCATTCTCTCGGCCGTCTAAGAAGCTAATTTACTGCTTCTTCTTTTCAGGTTCCATGTACCGGTCTTTACAGTGTCTGGGAGAAAAAGTGATTCGGGGCATTCATCTTTTTTTATTTCAGCTAGCGAAGTGAAAGACCGATGGCATTTTTCCTGCATATAATAGCTGGAACTATTCAAAAAGGCAGGGAATGAAGTTGAGTGAATGATGTGATTGTAAATGGAGGTTTTGAAACAGGCAATCTGACGGGCTGGGCTTCTGCAAATACGTCCGTTATTAATACTTTTGCCCATTCTGGAAGATATTCCGCACAGTTTTTCAGTAACCAGCCGTATGCTTTTTTAGGGCAGATCGTGCCTGTCGTTTCTGGACAATCTCTGATATTCATCGTTTCGCTTGGGAGAATTGGAAACAATTCAAGTCCCCAAGTAACTATACAAATTTTATTTGTTAACAGTGAAGGCGAAGAGATTGAAGGCGGACAGGAAATTATCATTGCTTCCGGAAATTTTCCAAATGTCTCATTTAATACATGGAATGAAATATATAGAACAATTGAAACCCCCGCTGAAGCAGTAAACGCAGTAGTGGTAATAAGCAAAACTACTTTTGGGTCTGTTCTAATTGATGATTTTTCTTTAATAGAGTCTGCTGGGGGAATTGGACCGACTGGACCAACGGGAGCAACAGGAGCAACAGGAGCAACAGGATCAACAGGAGCAACAGGCGCAACCGGTCCAACTGGAGTAACGGGAGTAACTGGTGCAACTGGAGATACAGGACCAACCGGATCAACAGGATCAACCGGAGAAACTGGAGCAACCGGACCAACAGGATCAACGGGAGTAACCGGAGCCACTGGATCAACAGGAGCAACAGGAGCAACAGGAGTAACAGGATCAACAGGATCAACAGGAGAAACAGGAGTAACAGGAGAAACAGGAGTAACAGGAGTAACAGGAGTAACAGGATCAACAGGATCAACAGGAGAAACAGGATCAACCGGAGCAACTGGAACCACTGGTGCAACCGGACCAACTGGTGCAACGGGAGTAACTGGAACCACTGGTGCAACCGGACCAACGGGAGCAACAGGAGTAACAGGAGTAACAGGAGTAACAGGATCAACCGGATCAACAGGAGTAACAGGATCAACCGGACCAACAGGAGCAACGGGAGTAACCGGAGCCACTGGAGTAACAGGTGCAACCGGATCAACTGGAGAAACTGGAGATACAGGACCAACCGGTCCAACCGGATCAACGGGAGCCACTGGAGTAACAGGATCAACTGGAGTAACAGGACCAACCGGATCAACAGGTGCAACAGGATCAACGGGAGTAACCGGTCCAACAGGATCAACAGGCGCAACAGGAGTAACAGGAGTAACAGGACCAACTGGTCCAACGGGAGTAACCGGTCCAACTGGAGAAACTGGTGTAACCGGAGTAACTGGACCAACAGGAGAAACTGGTGCGACGGGAGTAACTGGGGCAACCGGAGTAACTGGAGCCACTGGAGTAACAGGATTAACAGGATTAACAGGACCAACAGGACCAACTGGTCCAACAGGAGAAACCGGAGCTACAGGAGTAGCCGGTCCAACAGGAGAAACTGGTGCAACAGGATCAACAGGAGCAACAGGATCAACAGGAGCAACTGGTGTAACCGGATCGACGGGAGTAACAGGAGAAACTGGTGCGACGGGAGTAACTGGTCCAACTGGAGTAACAGGATTAACAGGACCAACAGGAGCAACTGGTGCAACTGGAGTAACAGGATTAACAGGACCAACAGGAGAAACTGGTGCGACGGGAGTAACTGGTGCAACTGGAGTAACAGGATTAACAGGACCAACAGGACCAACTGGTCCAACAGGAGAAACCGGAGCTACAGGAGTAGCCGGTCCAACAGGAGAAACTGGTGTAACCGGAGTAACTGGACCAACAGGAGAAACTGGTGCAACAGGATTAACAGGAGCAACCGGAGCAACCGGAGCAACCGGAGTAGCCGGTCCAACTGGAGCAACTGGTGCAACAGGAGAAACCGGAGCTACAGGAGAAACTGGCGCAACAGGATCAACAGGATCAACAGGAGAAACCGGAGCTACAGGAGTAGCCGGACCAACTGGAGCAACAGGAGAAACCGGAGCTACAGGAGAAACTGGCGCAACAGGATCAACAGGATCAACAGGATCAACAGGACCAACTGGTGCAACAGGAGCAACCGGAGCTACAGGAGAAACTGGCGCAACAGGATCAACAGGATCAACAGGAGCTACTGGGGTAACTGGAGCAACAGGAGCAACTGGTGTAACCGGATCGACGGGAGTAACAGGAGAAACTGGTGCGACGGGAGTAACCGGTCCAACAGGAGAAACTGGCGCAACAGGATCAACAGGAGAAACAGGATTAACCGGTCCAACTGGAGCAACAGGAGTAACAGGAGCAACTGGTGTAACCGGATCGACGGGAGTAACAGGAGAAACTGGTGCGACGGGATTAACCGGTCCAACAGGAGAAACTGGTGCAACAGGATCAACCGGATCAACTGGAGAAACTGGAGTAACAGGTGCAACTGGAGATACAGGACCAACCGGTCCAACAGGATCAACAGGAGCAACGGGAGTAACAGGTGCAACCGGATCAACAGGAGTAACCGGAGTAACAGGAGAAACTGGCACAACAGGAGTAACAGGTGTAACAGGATCAACCGGACCAACAGGAGCAACGGGAGTAACCGGAGCCACTGGCACAACTGGCACAACAGGAGCAACAGGAGCAACAGGTGCAACCGGAGTAACCGGAGAAACTGGTGCAACCGGAGAAACTGGCGCAACAGGAGTAACCGGTCCAACTGGAGCAACCGGATCAACAGGAGTAACCGGTCCAACTGGAGAAACAGGATCAACAGGAGTAACCGGTCCAACAGGATCAACAGGCGCAACAGGAGTAACAGGAGTAACAGGAGCAACAGGAGTAACAGGTGCAACCGGATCAACGGGAGCAACAGGAGTAACAGGAGTAACCGGATCAACGGGAGTAACAGGTGCAACCGGATCAACGGGAGTAACAGGTGCAACCGGAGCTACAGGAGTAACAGGAGAAACCGGATCAACGGGAGTAACCGGAGCCCCTGGAGCAACCGGATCAACGGGAGCAACGGGAGTAACAGGTGCAACCGGAGCTACAGGAGTAACAGGAGAAACCGGATCAACGGGAGTAACCGGAGCCACAGGAGCCACAGGAGCCACAGGAGCCACAGGAGTAACAGGATCAACCGGAGAAACAGGAGCAACGGGAGTAACAGGTGCAACCGGATCAACAGGAGTAACCGGAGTAACAGGAGAAACTGGCACAACAGGAGTAACCGGTCCAACTGGAGAAACAGGATCAACAGGAGTAACCGGTCCAACCGGATCAACAGGAGCAACTGGAGATACAGGACCAACCGGTCCAACAGGAGTAACAGGATCAACAGGAGTAACAGGACCAACCGGTGAAACTGGAGCAACCGGACCAACCGGATCAACGGGAGTAACCGGATCAACGGGAGTAACCGGATTAACTGGATCAACAGGAGCCACTGGAGCAACCGGATCAACGGGAGCTACTGGAGCAACAGGAGAAACCGGAGCAACTGGAGTAACAGGTGCAACCGGAGCTACAGGAGTAACAGGAGAAACCGGATCAACGGGAGTAACCGGAGCCACAGGAGCCACAGGAGTAACAGGATCAACCGGAGAAACAGGAGCAACGGGAGTAACAGGTGCAACCGGATCAACAGGAGTAACCGGAGTAACAGGAGAAACTGGCACAACAGGAGTAACCGGTCCAACTGGAGAAACAGGATCAACAGGAGTAACCGGTCCAACCGGATCAACAGGAGCAACTGGAGATACAGGACCAACCGGTCCAACAGGAGTAACAGGATCAACAGGAGTAACAGGACCAACCGGTGAAACTGGAGCAACCGGACCAACCGGATCAACGGGAGTAACCGGATCAACGGGAGTAACCGGATTAACTGGATCAACAGGAGCCACTGGAGCAACCGGATCAACGGGAGCTACTGGAGCAACAGGAGAAACCGGAGCAACTGGTGCAACGGGAGAAACTGGAGCAACCGGAGTAACCGGAGCAACTGGTGTAACAGGAGAAACTGGCGCAACAGGATCAACAGGAGCAACTGGTGCAACGGGAGTAACCGGAGCAACCGGATCAACGGGAGCTACTGGAGTAACAGGTGCAACCGGAGCTACAGGAGTAACAGGAGAAACCGGAGCAACCGGAGTAACCGGAGAAACTGGTGCAACAGGAGAAACTGGCGCAACAGGAGTAACCGGTCCAACAGGATCAACAGGAGTAACCGGAGTAACAGGAGAAACTGGCGCAACAGGAGTAACCGGTCCAACTGGAGAAACAGGATCAACAGGAGTAACCGGTCCAACCGGATCAACAGGAGCAACTGGAGATACAGGACCAACCGGTCCAACAGGAGTAACAGGACCAACCGGTGAAACTGGAGATACAGGACCAACCGGATCAACGGGAGTAACCGGAGCCACTGGAGTAACCGGACTAACTGGATCAACAGGAGCCACTGGAGCAACCGGATCAACAGGAGCCACTGGAGCAACCGGATCAACAGGAGCCACTGGAGCAACCGGATCAACGGGAGCTACTGGAGCAACAGGAGAAACAGGAGCAACTGGAGTAACAGGTGCAACCGGAGCTACAGGAGTAACAGGAGAAACCGGAGCAACTGGTGCCACGGGAGAAACCGGAGCAACCGGAGTAACCGGAGCAACCGGAGTAACCGGAGAAACTGGTGCAACAGGAGAAACTGGCGCAACAGGAGTAACCGGTCCAACAGGATCAACAGGAGTAACCGGAGTAACAGGAGAAACTGGCGCAACAGGAGTAACCGGTCCAACTGGAGAAACAGGATCAACAGGAGTAACCGGTCCAACCGGATCAACAGGAGCAACTGGAGATACAGGACCAACCGGTCCAACAGGAGTAACAGGACCAACCGGTGAAACTGGAGATACAGGACCAACCGGATCAACGGGAGTAACCGGAGCCACTGGAGTAACCGGACTAACTGGATCAACAGGAGCCACTGGAGCAACCGGATCAACAGGAGCCACTGGAGCAACCGGATCAACAGGAGCCACTGGAGCAACCGGATCAACGGGAGCTACTGGAGCAACAGGAGAAACAGGAGCAACTGGAGTAACAGGTGCAACCGGAGCTACAGGAGTAACAGGAGAAACCGGAGCAACTGGTGCAACGGGAGAAACCGGAGCAACCGGAGTAACCGGAGCAACCGGAGTAACCGGAGCAACTGGTGTAACAGGAGAAACTGGCGCAACAGGAGTAACCGGTCCAACAGGATCAACAGGATCAACAGGAGCAACTGGTGCAACGGGAGTAACCGGAGCAACCGGATCAACGGGAGCTACTGGAGTAACCGGAGCAACCGGAGCAACTGGTACAACAGGAGCAACGGGAGTAACCGGAGTAACAGGAGAAACTGGTGCAACCGGAGCAACTGGCACAACAGGAGCAACAGGAGCAACGGGAGTAACCGGAGTAACAGGAGAAACTGGATCAACCGGAGCAACTGGCACAACAGGATCAACAGGATCAACAGGATCAACTGGATCAACCGGATCAACTGGTGCAACGGGAGTAACTGGAGCCACTGGTGCAACCGGACCAACTGGTGCAACGGGAGAAACCGGAGCCACTGGAGTAACAGGATTAACTGGATCAACCGGATCAACTGGAGAAACTGGAGTAACAGGTGCAACTGGAGATACAGGACCAACCGGTCCAACAGGAGAAACAGGAGCAACAGGAGCAACAGGTGCAACCGGAGTAACCGGAGAAACTGGTGCAACCGGAGAAACTGGCGCAACAGGAGTAACCGGTCCAACTGGAGAAACAGGATCAACCGGAGTAACCGGTCCAACAGGATCAACAGGCGCAACAGGAGTAACAGGAGTAACAGGATCAACAGGATCAACGGGAGCAACAGGAGTAACAGGAGCAACAGGAGTAACAGGTGCAACCGGATCAACGGGATCAACAGGAGTAACAGGAGTAACCGGATCAACGGGAGTAACCGGAGCCCCTGGAGCAACCGGATCAACGGGAGCCACTGGAGTAACAGGAGTAACAGGATCAACCGGAGAAACAGGAGTAACAGGATCAACTGGACCAACCGGATCAACGGGAGCAACAGGAGAAACTGGATCAACCGGATCAACGGGAGCCACTGGAGTAACAGGATCAACAGGATCAACCGGAGAAACAGGTCCAACAGGACCAACCGGAGCAACAGGAGTAACAGGATCAACAGGACCAACCGGATCAACTGGTGCGACCGGATCAACCGGATCAACGGGAGCCACTGGAGTAACAGGATCAACAGGATCAACCGGAGAAACAGGAGTAACAGGATCAACTGGACCAACCGGATCAACGGGAGCAACAGGAGAAACAGGTCCAACAGGACCAACCGGAGCAACAGGAGTAACAGGATCAACAGGACCAACCGGATCAACAGGAGAAACAGGAGAAACTGGATCAACCGGAGTAACCGGTCCAACAGGCGCAACAGGAGCAACTGGTGCAACGGGAGTAACTGGGTCAACCGGAGCAACCGGAGCAACAGGAGTAACAGGAGTGACTGGGTCAACCGGAGAAACTGGCGCGACCGGATCAACCGGATCAACGGGAGCCACTGGAGTAACAGGATCAACAGGATCAACCGGAGAAACAGGAGTAACAGGATCAACTGGACCAACCGGATCAACGGGAGCAACAGGAGAAACAGGTCCAACAGGACCAACCGGAGAAACAGGAGTAACAGGATCAACAGGACCAACCGGATCAACGGGAGCAACAGGAGAAACAGGAGAAACTGGATCAACCGGAGTAACCGGTCCAACCGGAGCAACAGGAGCTACAGGAGTAACTGGTGCAACTGGAGATACAGGACCAACCGGTCCAACAGGAGTTACTGGAGCAACAGGCGCAACAGGATCAACTGGTGCAACGGGAGTAACTGGGTCAACCGGAGCAACAGGAGAAACAGGAGAAACTGGATCAACCGGAGTAACCGGTCCAACAGGCGCAACAGGAGCAACTGGTGCAACGGGAGTAACTGGGTCAACCGGAGCAACCGGAGCAACAGGAGCAACAGGAGTAACAGGATCAACTGGACCAAGCGGATCAACGGGAGCAACAGGAGTAACAGGTGTAACAGGATCAACAGGACCAACCGGATCAACGGGAGTAACAGGTGCAACGGGAGTAACTGGGTCAACCGGAGCAACAGGAGAAACAGGATCAACAGGACCAACCGGATCAACGGGAGCAACCGGAGCAACCGGAGCAACAGGAGAAACAGGATCAACCGGAGCAACCGGTCCAACCGGATCAACCGGAGTAACCGGAGTAACCGGAGTAACAGGTGCAACAGGACCAACAGGACCAACCGGTTCAACCGGGGCAAATCCACAGCTGTTTTACAGTGAAATAGCAGGCCCCGTTCCGCTTGCTATTAACGGTACTGAAACGTCGATTGGTACTTTAAGTGTGCCAACAGTCGCAGGACAATTAATAAAATTAGACCTTGCCATTTCCGTAGATGTTACAACGACAGCTAACTCAAACTTTACTTTTCAAACCAGAATTTATAGAAACGGAGTATTAGTAGATACACGCTCCGTCCAAAGAAATATCAGCGCTGCAATTACGTCAAGATTTCCAATTGCTACAACGTATGTAGATGCTACCACGGTCACAGGCACGACTTCTTATGAGATTAGGATAATCTTCACAACAGTAAGTAATGTGAGTGGCAGCAACGCACTAAACCTAGATATAAATGCTATTAGGTTCCCTTAATAATAGAGAATTAAAAAATCACTTTTTTAAAAAAATTCAAGCATATGAAACAAGAAACCTACTTTTAAACAGTAGGTTTCTTTGTCGTGGTATTGAAACCTTATCATGTCTCGGAATATCCCTCCAAAAATTTTTTAAGGTAATAAGAATACTGGTCTGTATCAAACTCGTTGCCGCATGCATGTAAGACCCAAGGCTCTTTCTGATGAGGGATGCCCACTATATATCCTTTTTTTCTGAACTCAAAACATTGAGAAGTATCATATAAATGCCATCCGTTAAAAATATCTTTTCGCCATGGAACATCGTACTGAGTCGCCAGTAATAAACCGTCTAATGCTTGAACTGCTTTCACAGTTTCATCAATTTCATCAAATAATAAATAGTTGTACGTACTGCGGTATTCAATGACTTTTCCGGCTTTTTTAGAAGCCTCCCACCAAATCCCGCTTTGCGGCACTTCTTCAGCTCCTATAACGCCTATCATGCCAAGCTGATCATTGTGCTGAAAGACATGGAGAATATCATAAATAAAGGAACGATTGATGATAAATGTGTCCTGATGTAAATACACTTTATATTTTGAGTCAGAGTCCTCCATTGCCGCCTGGTAGCCGGACGCCATACTGTCTGCGTCTCGGATATTGATTAATTTTACCTTCATATGCGGCGGTACAGAAAGAGACTGAATATGTCTTAGACAGAGATCATAAAGGGTATCGTCATTCACACATGTAATGAAGCTAATTGAATTTTCGTTTGTATGCTGATTCATCTTTTCTCTGCCTTTATGACATATTGATAGGCTCTGGCCTCCTCCTCAAGATCTGCATGGTGAATTCCCATGCATGATCTGACATAAGCAAGTTTGCTGATCATTTTTTCATAATAATGAGTCGTAAAAACAATAGGCTCGATTTGGTTGATCTTGTAGCCTGTTTCATGAAACATCTTTTTCATTTCCTCCAAGGTGAAAAAACGGAAGTGTGTTTTATCGAGCAGCCCTGCCTGTATATACGTCCATTTGCCGGACAGCAGACTTTCGAAAATCGAGATATGTCCGATATTCGGGATGCTTGCCAAGATACTCCCTGTTTCTTTTACGTAAGGCTTGATGTTACCTAAAACTGCCCACGGGTCTATTAAGTGCTCCAGAACATCACCGAAGATAATGTGATCAAATGTGTTTTTTTGAAAAGGCAGCTTCAGTGTTTCAATGTCTCCCGTTATTACTTCGTCAATATAATGTGTTGCTTTTTCGGCAGCTGGTGGATAAGACTCGATCCCATAATAGGAGCAATTCGTTTTTTCCTTCACAGCTGCGCCAAACAAGCCTTCAGCACATCCGACTTCAAGAATGGTTTTCGCATGCGGTTCTATCAGATCAAATAGCTGCCAGTTGATGCCTTTGTAATACTCTTTATCTTTTAACTCATACTCTTTCATAGAATCAGCAAGTGAATTTTTATTGATTTCCATGATGTTCACCCCCGGAGCCGGTCTGCATCTTTAGAATATCTTCAAAATATTTTTTGTTGGCTAGCATTCTTGAATCATGGGGACGGTATTGCAATGCCGATTCATTATGCTGATAGGCAAGATGATGCTGGCCGAGTTTATCGTAGCAGACGGCTAATTGCAGGTGGGGAAGCCAGGTCGCGCAGGCGCGGTTTTGAAAAGCCAGGTTTTCTGCTCCTTTGTTTTCTATTGCTTTTTCATACCAATAGACCGCACTTTGAAAATCGTTTTTTTCTAAAAAAGAGTATCCCAGCCTGCAGCAGGTTTCTGCTCTAGGCGGTCCATAGACGAGCGTGTGGAGCACCCAGCTTAATTCTTTTTCCTTCAGCCCCAGTGAATGGTAGCAGTCTGCTAATTTATTGCACGCTCTGATATTATCCTCTACCCATCCCTGCTTCGTTTGTAAAAAACGTAAATAGTACTCAATCGCTTGCTCCATTTTTCCGTGATCACACAACTCGTTCGCATAGTAAAATAAATCTCTTGGAGAAAAATCCTTTCCTGACGAGGCCATTTTTTCATAAATTCGGAGGTTGCGATCTGCGTCATGACTAAGTGGCAGGTGAGAAACCGCTGCATCACTGTGGTGAAGTTTCCCATATACTTCTAGGTATTCATGAACCGCGCCGATCCATTTAAAGCTCTTTTCCCGTTTTACGAGCCGGTATCTCCTTAAGCTGGATGTGACGTTATTTTCTTCATCAAAAGCCAAATGGTATTTCATTGAGACCGCGTCTATATCCGGGTCAAGCGTTATTTTTAAATCCAATAACAGCTCTTGATCTTTCTTGGTAAACACGTCGTCGGCGTCAAGCCATAAGATATAGTCGGATGTCGCCTGCTGAAACGAAAAATTTCGGGCTGCCGCAAAATCGTCAATCCATTTAAAATCAAAGATTCGGTCTGTATAGCGAGCAGCAATGTCTTTCGTCTTGTCAACTGACCCGGTATCCACAATATTGATCTCATCAGCTATCTCCTGCACAGAATCTAAGCATCGGCCAATAACAGCCTCTTCATTTTTTACAATCATGCATAAACTGATTGAAATCACATCGCCACCTCCGCTTTATTCTGTTTTTTCTTTATGGCATGGACAAACATGTAATCAATATGGGCATGTTTTGACAAGTGATCCAAAGACAAACCAAATTGTCCGGCAAGGAATTGAAGTTCTTGTAAAAAGAGCTGTATGTTTGATTCAGTATCGGAGGAATGGGAGGTGATGGATTTTATGTCATAAAGATATTCAGGAAATAGGGTATTTACGTTGCGAGGTGTGATGAAATGTGTGTACGTCGATGCACCACATAATAAAGAGAAAAATGTATCTGAATAGGCAGTATTTGGGATGCTGCAAATCAGCGAGCCAGAAGGCTTTAGATAAACGGCAAGAGTCTCAATTGTATGTCTGGGATTTTTTGAGCAGTTTAAAAGGTCACCGATCAAAATTACATCGAAAAAGGACTCAGGGTAAGGGAGGTCGCATGTTTCCACATCTGCCGAAATGACTTGTTCGTAATAGGGGCTTGCAATGGTCTGCAATAACTCATCCTTTTCAATCCCATACAATAAACAGGATTGCCGGTTCAAAAGCTCTGTCCCCGCAGCTCCCGTGCCGCAACCGATATGTAAGATAGAGTCGGCTTCCGCTGGCACAAGTGCTGTCAGCTGGGGCTGGGAGTCAAAGAATGTTGTTACATCCACCTTCCATTTATCGATGAAGCGTTGCCGGTTTTCTTCATATGATTGACTGATGCTTAAATCTGGATTGCCTGTAAACGTGGCATGACCGTGATGGTGGACAAACGAATCAAGAGCGATTTTTAGCTGATACCCCGCTTGCAGTACGCGGAGGCTTAAATCATCATCTTCAAATGAACCGCCTACAAAACGTTCATCAAAACCGCCGACTTGATCCAACACCTTCTTTTTGACAAGCAGGCAAAATCCGACCAGTCTCAATACAGCTTTTGACCTGCCTCGCTGCTGCAAACAGTAAAGACGAGAAAAATCTTCAATTTCTTCAACGTTTGTATAGTTAACGGGAACTTGCTGCGGACCGCTGACATAATTGCTTACAGGCCCGACCATGCCGATTTTATCATCCTGATAAAGCAGCTTGATCATTGGCTCCAGCCATTGATTTGTTACAACAGTATCATTGTTTAAAAAAAGAATATTGTCCCCTGAGGCAACTTCAAGGCCCTGATTACAGGCTTTTGCGAAGCCTTCGTTCATTTTATTAAAAATTGCCTTAATTGAAGTTATCTGTTTGAGGTAGTCACGTGTACCGTCATGAGAGCCGTTATCTATAACAATTACTTCTATACAGTCATTATTCGTATGCTTCCATATGCTCTCCAAGCATTGTTTTGTTAAAGCTAATTGATTATAAGTCAGAACAATAATACTCGTTTTCACTATAACCTCCGCCCTTCGCCAATATCATTCGGATACTATATGTATATCGTAATGTTCAGACGGAATGATTCTTTCCTGTAAAAAGGAGAATGCTGCTTAAACGTAAAAATGTGAATGGTTTTTTAAAGAAAAAGTCGATGAATTTGTTTTACATTTAGTTTTCCCTTAAGGGGATCAACAAGGTTGGGGAATTCAGGGGAATAGGGATGAGAAGTTGCCTTAACCAGTTTGTATGAAAGTTATATTTAATTCTTTCTGTATTAAATCGTGAATTAGGAGTTATATATTTAAAGGAGAATACCGATGAGGGTATTATTTTATTTAATACGTTTATAGCAGGGGAGAAGGACGAAATATCGGTCAGATAGAAATTTTTATATAGGTTTCGTGACTTTAAAGGGATCAATTATGATTTATAGAATGTTTTTTGTAACTGAAACTAGTTGAGTACTACTTTAGAAAGAATCATCGTGTACATATAAACAATGAGACAACATAATTTAATGAAATGGACATCAATGATGTTTCCAGAACATTTAACGTAGTTTAAATAAGATTTGATTGACGTATCAGAAATTGAAAAACCGTCCTTAGATGAGCAACATATTGAAGAGATGGATCTTCTAGTCTATGAGGCACTTGAATTTAACAAAGAATTGCTATCGAGACTATTTGAGATGCGTCGTAAATCCACAAATAAAATCTGTTTTTGAGAAATGTTTAATTCTTAATATGGTTAATCAATTTAAGTGATTCATTTAAGTCTCTTATAAGCCGGTAAAGCTTACTGGAGGACACAAATCATAAAAATCCCCCCAAAAAAAATTTTGAGGGGGAATAATACATATTTAAGAAGTGTGACCTCTACTTGCAACTTCAAATGAGCCTTTCTCAATAAAATATCCAATATTTTTAGAAGAAGAGATCATTTGCTCCAACACAAGCCCTCCTATATTAAATATGTAATATTTTATCATATTTAAATGAATAAGGAAGATTAATGTTATCTTAAAAAACAAAAAAGCCTCCTGCAAATTATGAGAAGGGTAAGGGAATTATTTTTGAGAATCATATTCCATTGCTTGTTCACAGTCAGAAATCCTTGAGTTGTTCTAGCAAGAGGCAATATTGTTGAATAAGAATAGTTTTAAAGAGGTTATTGTTGTCTTCATATTGAAATAAAGATTAAGTATATTAGAGGGGAGTTGCTTTAATGCATATAACAACAAAAAGGTTATTGATACGTGAATTTGAATTCAAAGATTGGCAAGCAGTATATGAGTATACATCTGATAGTAATGTAATGAAGTATATACCTGAAGGGGTTTTTACTGAAGAAGATGCAAAGGCATTTGTAAATAAAAACAAAGGTGATAACGCTGAAAAATTCCCTGTCATACTAAGAGATGAAGACTGTCTTATAGGCCATATTGTTTTTTATAAGTATTTTGGTGAACATACATATGAAATTGGGTGGGTGTTTAATCCCAATTATCAAAATAAAGGGTATGCTTCTGAGGCAGCCCAAGCTATCTTGGAATATGGATTTAAAGAAATGAACTTACATAGGATTATAGCTACGTGTCAACCTGAGAATATTCCCTCATACCGAGTTATGAAGAAGATTGGAATGAGAAGAGAAGGCTTTTTTAAAAAATGTATTCCAAAAGGCAATGAATGGTGGGATGAATATTATTACGCTATTTTAGAGGAAGAGTGGAATTGTAAGAGGGGTAATGCAGGAATTTGAAACCATAACAGCTATAGAACGTATAGTTTATAGTAAGGCTTATAATGCTTAATATGAATGATGTGAGAGGGGTATCAAAATGCAAATTCATCTCACCAAAAGCGGAAAACAAGACAATCATCATAAATGGTTAGGAACTGTCTTGCTCAGTTGGGGAACATTCGTATTTGCTTTGTTTTTTGCTACTTTAGTCGGTTCAATGGCTAGCCAAGCAGGAGCTTCCAAGCTTTTGAAGCAAGGCATCCAAGCAGGTTTAGTCACATTAATAACTGTCCCGTTGCTCTACATTCTTCTTAAACGGATGTCTAGTAGACCCTTTTATTTTATAGGACTGTCTGGGTGGCGGCAAGCCATTCCGAAAGCCATAATAGGAGCAATATATGTGATTGTACTATCCGGGTCTGGTTTCGCTATCGCCCATTTATTAGGCTGGATCAAAGTTACACAATTTCACTTCTCTGTCCATTTAGTGACAGCATTGCTCTTAAATATGATTATCGCTTTCTTTTATGAAGCTTTTCCAGAGGAATTAACTTTTCGGGGGACGGTGTACTATGCTCTAAATAAGCGTTGGAACTGTTTTATGGCCTTACTCCTACAGCCGATCCTGTTTGTGCTTGCACCAATAACTGTAAGTGGCTTGCAATATATAGTTGGAATTGAATCATCTGCTATCACATTAGATTACATTGTTTTATTGTTGGGTTTTGGATTCATTCTTCAACTCCTGCGTATTGTAACAGGAAGCTTATGGACGTCTATCGCTTTTCATCTATCCTTTCTCGAAAATTCTCGGTTCTTCGTCCTGCAGGGGAAGGAGCGCTTTATTACCTATGAAGAAATTGTTCCGGGAACAGGTGCGCTGTTTGTGATCTTTTTTATGTTGCTTATTGTCGGTACTCTATTATTAATACCTGTTGCAATAACTCGCCGAAATACTATTCAATGGCGGAAGAATGAGAAATGCGACCAAGATGTTTAATTTCTGAGTAGAACAGTAGTTTTAAAGTGATTTTAAGGAGGATCTAGACAATGTTGAAGAAGCATTCATTAAGAAAGAGGTTATGAACATGCAAGTTTTAAGGATCATATTTGTTCATGTCTTGTCCGCGTTATCAGCTGCTGTTGTTTATGTTTTTGGCATTGGTTATGACGGCTACATACCATACTTCCTAATAAGTGTTCTTCTCTTTATCTTTTATTTAATCTTTGCTGCACCTGTTCAATATTTCTTAAATCGCAATCCAAAAAGGTTTAACGCGAAATATTTACTCATATACATATTCTTTTCCTTCTTAGTATGGTTATTCTTCGCTTTCATTACTGATCCAAAAAACACCTTAAACTTTCTGATGGGATATGAAATATACTTGTTTAGTGTCTCACTTTCTGTAATATTTTGGATCTGGGACTCGGTTTTTCTGCAAAACATTGGGAGGGTAGCAGCGTAGCTTAAATCATCACAATCTTTTTCCTTATGCACGGTCAAAAATCCCTTTCATTTACCAAATTATTACACAACAGGGTGAAGGGAGAGAGGGATGAAAAGGGTTAATCGTTTAACTTTGGTTTGCTTAGGCTTAGTCTCAAGTTTTACTCTTCCGAATGCTGAAGCAAAGCTAACGGTGGATTAAACAAATGTAGACTTTGTTTTAATCGACCGGAATTTTGACCTCACTTGGTTAAATTCACAATACACAATAATAAAGACTGTACTCTAATATGAAACTTAGCAGAATAGCTCTAACTGATGGATATTATCAAGGAGCGAGAAAGAATTCCAGGAAGTTATTTGGACTACAGTGCAGCAGATCGAGTAGAAGGTGATCAGTTGGAAATAACAAAAAGTTCAGGCTGCGGCGATGTGTGGATAAAAGGTATTTATGGATTTGAACATGAAGAGCGGGATTATTAAATTCAGCGAGGTCAAGGATCCATTATAAACTTAATGATCATTTTAATTGATCAAAAATAACTAAAAGGTGAGAATATGATTAAATCAAAGTTAAAAACGATTATAGACCAAAGAAAGATCAGTATCCGGAAACTTTCCAGAGATATTGATCATGAGTATCCAACTGTCAGAAAGCTATATAATGACGAAATGGAGCGGTATCCGAGAGAGCTGTTTGATAAAGTCTGTCCCTATCAAAACATCGAACTGCATGAGTTGTTGATATTCCAAAAAGATCATATTCCTAAAGTGAGAATGTCTAAATGAAGATAATGGAGTATATGGAGGAAAGGTTTCAAAACCTCGAATTCATTCCTAGCATCTATAATCAATGGGGCATAGGAATCCATTTTTGTCTTGGGAAAAATATCTATCAACTCAAAGAAAATGAAGAATTGAATCTTAAGAGGTTCCAAGTTGTATATGAGCAAATAACAATCCTTTTTAATGAATTATTTGAACAAAATGATGACATATTCCTCGTAACGAATATGTATAAGCACAAGAAAGAGAAATGTATAAGAAAATTAAAGGTCTATCAACCGTTTCTAAAGTGTAAAAATCATTTGAATCAAATTCTGGTGAAGACATATCCCTACCCTTTCGAAATCAATAAAGCTGAAGAATACGAGATGCAACAATTTTCCTTGTTATGCAAACCTCGAGACTTACGTGTAACTGAATTACTTAAAGCAGCCAGTAACGAGGATTTTCCATTAAAACCGAAATTCGGAGGTTACTCTATTGATTACCCTGATGTTTTCTTTGTGAACATTACAAAAGACATTATTTTCTTTATCTATGATGATCGTGGATGTGAAGTCATAGCTCTTGATTTCAAACGAATACGTCCACTTTATGAAAAATATCACGACTGGGTAGAAGAGTATAAGTACATGTAATACTCTTTTTTAATAGAAACTGAAAAAATCTAAGTTTTATATGGCTCTAGTTCAGTTCGACAAGCCATGGGACAACAGCTAAAATGGTTTTACGTAATTAGGGAAGGATTCTAAAGGTCGGGCTGAGAAATGAATGATTCAATTAGTTGTCCATTTCAAAAAACCATATGCTGATGATGAGGATTGGATTAAATTAAGTGTCAACAGAAAGGGATGGGAAATTTCAGAATTGCTTGACTTTACTTTATGATGAAAGGGGTCGAGTAAGATGGATAAAAAAAAGGATGAAATACAAAGAAAGTATAGGGAGCAAATGAGGGAGAAGAAAGAACGAGAAAAAGAAGATGGCAGTTCACATACTTTTGAAATTGTTGTTGTGCTAGCCATTATCATTTTGATGTTTTTCTTTAATTCGGTTTTCAAGGCTTTTTAGATATTGTACAGATGACTTTCAGGATGTTTGAAAAAATAACCCTTTGAGATATATACCACATGAAAGTATTGAAGGACTTATGAAAATTCAAGAGCTAGTTGAATCGTAATAATTAATCACCAAATAATGGGGATGTAAAATGAAATTGTATAATGAATTTATCAATATAGCTAAAACGTTTAATAAAGAGTTAGACATAATTCCATTATTATATGGATCTTTAGGTCTTGAAAAGGTAACTGGGTTAGACTTTTCCCCAGAAGATATTGATATCCTTATTCCTTTAATTTTTTTAGAGGAAAAGTGGGAAAAACTAAAAAAAGTGATGGAACTGCATGGATACAAAATGGTTGATTTACATGAGCATGAATTTAAGAAAACTAATACAAAAATAGGCATTGCTTACATTGAGGATTTAAAACCATTTGCAGATGTAGACTATAATAACCTAGAGGTTTTTGAAGATGGCGGAGCGAAATATCATTTGCTAACGATTGATGATTACCTCAAGGTTTATAAAAAGTCTTTATTAGATGGTTATAGAAGAAGGAAGAAGAATCATAAAGACCAAAGTAAAATTAACATATTGAATAAATTAATACGGAATTAATTTTTGTATTCTCTTTTGTTTCCAGTCTCAATTAAAATTTTTAAGATTAAAATAAGTTTGAAAGGATAAATCATAGTGTTTAACACAGCCATTAATCCTCAGACAGTCAAATAGCCATTTCTACTCCGGTTGAAAGCGTCTCAATTTTTGCTTCTTATTTATCTTTCCTGTATTGATATATGTATGTAGGGTAGGACTTATAACATAAACTATTCTGCCATTCCTGTTCTTTCAATTCATGACCGGGTTTGCCATCAGCATAAATCTAGGCTAACAGTCTCCATACAGCCTGTGATCACCTTTATCAAACTCTTAAATGCAACTTACCACTAACCAATTCTTATTTCGCATAGATCATCTTTGTCATGTGTTTACACAAGAATCTGTTTTGGACTAATCGTCGTTAACTGATACATGACATTCGCAAATATTTGAGACACTGAATATAACGAAACAGTCAAAAATCAATATTTAATTCATTCTGTTTAAACTTTCTGAAAAAGATGTTGAAAAAGTTGAAAGGATTTTATAATATTAAGTCAAGTTAGTTTGTTCGATCAACAAACTAATAAGATGAACTTTTATTATCCACAAGATAAGGTCTTACTGAATATGGATGGAAGGGGGATAAGAGGATCGATTTAATGGAGCTAAACAATATAAGAAACGAAAGAATGAGGCTTTTATCCTTTTCCAGGTATATAAGGTATGACGAAAAAAGATGAATTTTCTGCTTGCTGATCACCATATTTTTTTGCACTGTTTTGAAAGCGCTTTTATAAAAGTTTACTGACCGTAAATTCGAGAAATTGTTATACCGTTTCACACTGTTCCATATTAAAGGATCGAAAAGGGGAGAAATCATGCTCAGTGAAAATGTAAAGAAGATTAGCATGGTTGAAAAAGTTGGATATGCGTCTGGAGATTTTGCTTGTAATTTAATTTATGCAACAGTGTCTACGTATCTTTTGTTCTTCTATACAGATGTTTTTGGTTTATCGGCAGCAGCAGCCGGTACTATGTTTTTAGTGGTTAGAATAATCGACGCTCTCGCTGATCCTTTTATCGGAACAATAGTTGACAGAACGAACAGCAGATTTGGACGCTTTAGACCGTATCTTTTATTCGGAGCTTTTCCATTTGTCATACTGGCAATACTCTGTTTTACAACACCAGACTTTTCGGATATGGGGAAATTAATATATGCCTATATAACCTATGTTGGCTTGTCGCTTACATACACAACGATAAACGTTCCATATGGCGCGTTAACTTCTGCAATGACTAGAAATAATCAAGAAGTGGTTAGTATAACTTCTGTTCGCATGTTATTTGCGAATCTTGGGGGACTTGTCGTTGCATTTTTTGTTCCCTTACTGGCTGCTTATTTAAGCGATACTTCCGGCAACGAGTCTCTTGGCTGGCAACTAACCATGGGTATTTTGGGAATGATAGGCGGGTGCCTTTTAATCTTTTGTTTTAAAAGCACAAAAGAGCGGGTCACTCTTCAAAAATCCGAAGAAAAAATTAAATTTACGGATATATTTGAGCAGTTTCGTGTTAATCGTCCACTTGTTGTATTAAGTATTTTCTTTATTATTATTTTTGGAGTGAATTCCATCAGTAATTCGGTTGGCATTTACTACGTAACGTATAACTTAGAAAGAGAGGATTTGGTGAAGTGGTACGGTTTGATAGGAAGTTTGCCCGCTTTGGTCATTTTACCGTTTATTCCAAGGCTTCATCAATTTTTGGGGAAAAAGAAATTACTAAACTATGCATTATTACTGAATATTATCGGCCTCTTAGCTTTACTGTTTGTTCCGCCAAGTAATGTTTACCTCATACTTGTCTGTCGATTAATCGCTGCTGCTGGAAGTCTCACTGCCGGGGGATATATGTGGGCGCTTATTCCTGAAACAATTGAATATGGAGAGTACAGGACTGGGAAAAGAATGGGTGGGCTCATTTACGCTATAATCGGATTTTTCTTTAAGTTTGGTATGGCCTTAGGAGGAGTTGTTCCGGGTCTGGTTCTTGATAAGTTTGGATATGTAGCAAATCAGGCACAAACCCCGACGGCATTAATGGGGATTTTAATTACAACAACCATTATTCCCGTGTTCTTGCTGGTTCTAGCTTTAATTGATATTAATTTCTATAACTTAGATGAGAAAAAATATAAAAACATGGTTCGAGAATTAGAGAATAGAGACAAAGTTTATTTAGATCATATTGATGATTTCAAAGCTTAAAAAGAAAATAAACTGAGGAGGAGTCCCAAATGAAAATTACCAATCCAGTACTTAAAGGATTCAATCCCGATCCAAGTATTTGTAGGGCAGGAGAGGATTATTATATCGCTGTATCTACATTTGAGTGGTTTCCGGGAGTCCAGATACACCACTCAAAAGATTTAGTAAATTGGCACTTAGTTGCACATCCATTACAGAGAGTTTCACAATTAGACATGAAAGGAAATCCAAATTCAGGTGGGGTTTGGGCACCATGTTTAAGCTATAGTGATGGGAAGTTTTGGCTGATCTATACGGATGTTAAGGTAGTAGATGGCGCATGGAAAGATTGTCACAATTATTTAGTTACTTGTGAAACGATTAATGGTGATTGGAGTGAGCCGATTACATTAAATAGCTCGGGATTTGATGCTTCTTTGTTCCATGATAGGGATGGAAAAAAGTATTTATTAAATATGTTATGGGATCACCGTATTGATCGGCACTCATTTGGAGGAATTGTTATACAGGAATATTCTGATAAAGAGCAAAAATTAATCGGTAAACCAAAAATTATATTTGAAGGAACTGATAGAAAACTGACAGAAGCTCCGCACCTTTATCATATCGGGAACTATTATTATTTATTAACTGCAGAAGGAGGAACACGGTACGAACATGCTGCTACAATTGCCCGTTCTGCAAATATTGAGGGGCCATATGAAGTTCATCCCGATAATCCAATCTTAACGTCATGGCATGACCCAGGAAATCCATTGCAAAAATGTGGTCATGCATCCATTGTTCAAACACATACAGATGAGTGGTATTTAGCTCATTTAACGGGACGTCCTATTCATCCTGACGATGATTCAATTTTTCAGCAGAGAGGATACTGTCCTTTGGGCAGAGAAACAGCTATTCAAAAACTTTACTGGAAAGATGAATGGCCCTATGTAGTAGGTGGAAAAGAAGGAAGCTTGGAGGTAGATGCACCTACTATACCCGAAACAATATTTGAAGCAACGTACCCGGAAGTTGATGAATTTGAGGATTCAACATTAAATATAAATTTTCAAACTTTAAGGATTCCATTCACGAATGAATTAGGTTCATTGACTCAAGCGCCAAATCATTTACGATTATTCGGTCATGAATCATTGACCTCGACATTTACTCAGGCATTTGTAGCCAGACGCTGGCAAAGTCTCCATTTTGAAGCCGAAACTGCTGTTGAGTTTTATCCGGAAAATTTTCAACAAGCCGCTGGATTGGTGAATTACTACAATACAGAGAACTGGACGGCTCTTCAAGTCACGCATGATGAAGAACTTGGCCGCATTCTTGAATTAACAATATGTGACAACTTTTCTTTTTCACAGCCATTAAATAATAAAATTGTTATTCCTCGTGAAGTAAAGTATGTATATTTAAGAGTAAATATTGAAAAAGACAAATATTATTATTTCTATTCTTTTAACAAAGAAGATTGGCACAAAATTGACATAGCACTGGAATCGAAAAAATTATCAGATGATTACATCCGTGGGGGAGGATTCTTCACAGGGGCCTTTGTAGGGATGCAATGCCAAGATACCAGTGGTAATCATATTCCGGCCGACTTTAGATATTTTCGTTATAAAGAAAAATAATTTGCACATGAAAAAGGAGATTTCTATTTTAGAACTCCTTTTTCATATGAGAAGGTGCCTATGTCACTATTGCTTCAGAAATACTCCTAGAATAAAAAAACTCATCTTTAAAGATGAGCTGTCCATTCCTTAAAAAATTACATTGTAATCATGTCCAGAAAATGATCAATCACAATGGAGGACATTCCTAATGCCGGTGCATTCTGTCCTAAGGAAGATGGCAATAATTCATAGCTATTGCCTAATTGGGAATAAACCCTTGATGATACTTCACTTCTCATTGAATTTAAAACCATAGGATGCGATTCAATTATGCTATTTCTTAAAATTACGGCTTGTGGGTTGAAAGTATTTAGAATATTGGTAAGGCCTATTCCTAAATAGAATCCAAAATTTTGTAATGCATTTAAGGTTCCGATATCATTCAGATGGGAGAGGTTTATGATATCTTGATAGGACAGTTTTTTCTCTTTGGTCTGAAGAGATTTTAATAAAGCCTTCTCTGAAGCATACAATTCCCAGCATCCTCGGTTTCCGCAACTGCATTTAGGACCATTAAAGTCTATTGTCATATGTCCCATTTCTCCAGAGAAGCCGCTTACTCCTCTATATAAATGATTGTTGATAATAACACCGATCCCTATTCCTGTGCTGATACTTACGTAAATAATGTTATCGTGATTTTTTGCAGCTCCAAATACTTTTTCTCCATATGCGCCAGCATTTGCCTCATTTTCAATAAAAACAGGCACATTGTACTTCTCTTGTATCGAAGATTTTAAGTCAATATCTCTCCAGTTGGAGTTCGGAGTGAAAACAATTTTTTGATCTTTATCAATGAGTCCAGGCACGCAAATACCTATACCAATAAGCCCGTACGGAGATTGGGGCATATGCGTAATAAAGTGATGAATCATATCAATCAAAATGTCTTTCGTTATTTCTGGAGAATTGGATTCCAAATGGCAGTATTGATCAAGAACGATCGTCCCTTCTAGGTCTGTTAAAATGCCATTGATATAATCCACACCAACATCTATTCCTACGGAGTATCCTGCCTTTTTATTAAAAACAAGCATGACAGGTCTTCTTCCGCCACTTGATTGTCCTTGACCTATTTCAAATACCAGATTTTCTTTCATTAACGTGCTTACCTGTGATGAAACAGTTGATTTATTTAATCCAGTCATTTCAGATAATTTTGCTCTTGAAATAGGTGAATTTTTAAGAATTTCTTTTAATAATAACTTTTGATTTACTTTTTTGACAAAGGTTTGATCAGCGATATCCACTTCATCCACTCCATTTGTTTAATCTTTAAATTAAGTATGAACATAGTACATAGCGAATCTTCCCTTTATTATATCTAATGTGTTCATAAAAAACTAAAAAAAATATTGAAAATACTGATGAGGTTATATAAGATGAAAATAAGTTAGTTTGTTTAAACAACAAACTAATAGGTAACTTACAATATGAAATAAAATGCATTTGTATTTGAATGATCATGTTTTGAATTTATTTTTAAGGGGGAAATCACATGGCTCAATCTCATTCCAGTTCAACCAACTTTTTTGGAAGCGCAAACAAAGTGGTTTACGAAGGGAAAGATTCGACTAATCCTTTAGCATTTAAATATTATAATCCTCAAGAAGTAATCGGCGGAAAAACGATGAAAGAGCATTTGCGATTTTCTATTGCCTATTGGCATACATTTACTGCTGATGGTACAGACGTTTTTGGAGCAGCTACGATGCAAAGACCATGGGATCACTATAAAGGCATGGATCTAGCGAAGATGAGAGTAGAAGCAGCATTTGAGATGTTTGAAAAACTAGATGCACCATTCTTTGCTTTTCATGACCGGGATATTGCACCAGAAGGCAGTACGCTAAAAGAGACAAACCAAAATTTAGATATGATCGTGGGCATGATTAAGGATTACATGAGAAATAGCGGCGTTAAGCTATTATGGAATACCGCAAACATGTTTACGAATCCCCGTTTCGTCCATGGTGCCGCGACTTCTTGCAATGCAGATGTGTTTGCGTATGCTGCAGCACAAGTGAAAAAAGGGTTAGAAACAGCAAAAGAGCTTGGCGCTGAGAACTATGTATTTTGGGGCGGCCGTGAAGGATATGAAACATTGTTAAATACCGATTTAAAATTTGAGCTTGATAATTTGGCTAGATTTATGAATATGGCAGTGGATTATGCGAAGGAAATCGGGTACACAGGGCAGTTTTTGATTGAGCCAAAACCAAAAGAGCCGACCACCCATCAATACGATACAGATGCAGCAACAACCATTGCCTTTTTGAAGCAATATGGCTTAGACAATCATTTTAAATTAAATCTTGAAGCCAATCATGCCACATTAGCTGGGCATACATTCGAACATGAATTACGTATGGCAAGAGTACATGGTCTGCTTGGCTCTGTTGACGCAAACCAGGGTCATCCTCTTTTAGGCTGGGACACGGATGAATTTCCGACGGATTTATATTCTACGACATTAGCAATGTACGAAATCCTGCAAAATGGCGGCTTAGGAAGCGGCGGATTAAACTTTGACGCGAAGGTCAGAAGATCTTCTTTTGAGCCTGATGATCTAATATATGCCCATATTGCAGGGATGGATGCATTTGCAAGAGGATTGAAAGTTGCCCACAAATTAATCGAAGATCGTGTGTTTGAAGATGTGATTCAACATCGTTACCGCAGCTTTACTGAAGGGATTGGTCTTGAAATTATAGAAGGAAGAGCTAATTTCCACACACTTGAGCAATATGCGCTAAATCATAAATCAATTAAAAACGAATCTGGAAGACAGGAAAAATTAAAAGCGATATTGAACCAATACATTTTAGAAGTATAACAGGATAAGCTCCAGATCCTGCTATCAATACCAAGTCACTGAATTACCCGTCATGATTCCTTTCCTATTGCTTGTTGTTATGACGGGTAACTTTTATAATTAGGATTTATTTAGAGTGAATGGTTTTTTAAAAGGGCAAGGAGTGAAAAAATGAAGTATGTCATTGGAATAGATCTTGGAACGAGTGCTGTTAAAACCATTTTAGTTAATCAAAACGGCAAGGTTTGTGCAGAAACGTCCAAAAGGTACCCGCTCATCCAAGAGAGGGCGGGATATAGTGAGCAAAATCCTGAAGACTGGGTGCAGCAAACAATTGAAGCATTGGCTGAATTGGTTTCTATATCCAATGTTCAAGCCAAGGATATTGACGGGATAAGCTATTCGGGACAAATGCATGGATTAGTACTGCTTGACCAAGATCGTCAGGTGTTACGTAATGCAATTCTTTGGAATGATACCAGAACAACGCCTCAATGTATAAGGATGACCGAGAAATTTGGCGATCATCTTCTTGACATCACAAAAAACCGTGTTTTAGAAGGGTTTACATTACCTAAAATGTTATGGGTAAAGGAACATGAACCTGAACTTTTTAAAAAAACTGCTGTGTTTTTGCTTCCGAAAGACTACGTGCGATTCCGGATGACCGGTGCCATTCACACCGAATACTCCGATGCAGCAGGAACTTTACTTTTACATATTACTCGCAAGGAGTGGAGCAATGATATTTGCAATCAAATTGGTATTTCTGCAGATATTTGTCCTCCGCTTGTTGAATCTCATGATTGTGTAGGGTCGCTGCTTCCGCACGTTGCCGCCAAGACCGGGCTATTAGAAAAAACAAAAGTGTACGCTGGGGGAGCAGATAATGCTTGCGGCGCTATTGGAGCAGGTATCCTTTCTTCCGGAAAAACATTATGCAGTATTGGGACGTCAGGGGTCATACTTTCCTACGAAGAAGAAAAAGAAAGAGACTTTAAAGGGAAAGTCCACTTTTTTAATCATGGAAAAAAGGATTCTTTTTATACGATGGGCGTCACGCTCGCTGCAGGATACAGCTTGGACTGGTTTAAAAGAACGTTTGCACCAAACGAATCGTTTGAGCAATTATTGCAGGGGGTGGAAGCTATTCCGATAGGAGCCAATGGACTGCTATACACTCCTTATTTGGTTGGTGAAAGAACGCCGCATGCTGATTCTTCTATTCGGGGAAGCTTGATCGGAATGGATGGAGCCCATAATAGAAAGCATTTTTTGAGGGCAATAATGGAAGGTATCACATTCTCTTTACATGAATCAATTGAGCTATTCCGTAAAGCGGGAAAATCAGTTCATACTGTTGTTTCTATTGGTGGGGGAGCTAAAAATGATACGTGGCTGCAAATGCAAGCTGATATTTTCAATACGAGGGTAATTAAGTTAGAAAATGAACAAGGGCCAGCTATGGGGGCTGCAATGCTGGCTGCCTTTGGAAGCGGATGGTTTGAATCCCTTGAAGAATGTGCAGAGCAGTTCATTCGTGAGGCTGCTGCATTTTATCCAAAGGCACAAAATGTTCAAAAATATAAAACACTATTTGATTTGTATAAGAACATTTATACTCACACAAAGGATCTCAATCAAGCTTTGAAGAGCTTTCGAAAAAACTAATGATGTTATTGTCTGGAGATCAACGAAAGAACAATTAACGATTAATCATCAAAGGCCTTTGATGACATGGCTGCCTTCTTTTGAAAAGATGGTGAGAATAAGGTATCGCAACCTTTAAACAGTATTGGAGTGTCCAGCAGACAAAACGAACGAGCGGAACCGTATTCTGTCAGCGAACACTTCAAGAAGTGAGAAAGCTTAGGAATGCCAATGGGTAAGATGTATGAAACCGCGCTAACGACGGTAGAGGGATCTCTTGATTTATGATGAAATAGGAAGGATGTTTACACACAAATAACCCCCTCACATTGACGTGAAGGGGTGTTTTTTATTGTTACTATACAGCGGAAATTTTACAGGCTAGTTGCATGATTTTAGCTTGATAAGCAGAATGGAACTAGACTCTCCATCATCTCTTTCTAATTCTTTGGAAACTGCATTCTGCTAGGTTTGCTGCTTTTTTTAACAAACAGTGTTTTTCTATTTCACACAGCCATTAAATCCTCTGTTCGTCACATAACCGCTCTTACTCCAAATTGACAGTTTATCTGATTTTGCTTCTTGCTCATCTAGTCTGAATTGGTCTATGTATTTTGTGTTAGGCTCATATACATATGCTACTCTGGCCAATCCCTCTTTCAATAATGTCTCTTGAACAGATTTGCCGTCAACATAAACGTATGCTAACAGTCTTCCATACTTATCTCTGCGATCGCCTTTATCAAATTCCAGCTGTAGCTTACCGCTGTTGACCAATTCTTTATTTCGTTTCGACGCATCCTCACCGTATGGTTGAACACAAGAATTTGGTTTCTTCGTCTCAGGTGTATCAACGAGCAAGTAGCGCACTGTGTCTTCCTTTCCGTTGTAAATAACCTTAATCGTATCTCCATCTATTGCTCTATCTAATGTAACATCGACCAATTTCTTCTGATTTTTTGAATGAGGCGTGCCGGCCTTTTGTTCTGTCTGATTATATTTATTAGATTGAGTATCTTGAGAGACTTGCTCCGTCCCATTAGAATCTGAATGGTTTTTGGCTGCGTGATTTGATCCGCAAGCTGCCAAAGTAATACTTAAAACGATTGCGATCATACTGATCAAAATCTTCTTCATATTGATTCCCTCTTTATCATTTTCTCTTTTTGCGTTTAAACATCATCATTATAACGATATGGACATTTTTTGTGAATGGAAAACTTCAAGGGAACTTATAACACTCCAAATTGCCAATAGTTAACTTTACAACGAGATGATCAAAACATCACCATCACATAGCGGAAATAAATAATCCTGAAAATAATATTGACTGAAAATGCTTTTGGAATTATGATAATATGAGAAATGACAATAATGTGACAAAAACATTACTACAACATAACAACTGATAGCTTAGGTTTATTCTATTGGCTAAAAATGTAAACGGTTACAAATCCAGAGGCGAAAATCTAAGATAGAGATGACTTTAGTTTTGACTCAATATCCACACTGAAAGAGCTTATTAAGTATTCTTAATAAAGGCAGGGGAAATGGATATGAATGAACATCGAAATCGAAGGTTGAAATTAATAATGATTTCAGCAACTTTTGGAGGGCTTCTCTTTGGATATGACACCGGAGTTATAAATGGAGCTTTACCTTTTATGGCAAGGCCAGATCAGCTTGATTTAACACCGGTTACAGAAGGGCTTGTTACGAGTATTCTTTTATTAGGTGCCGCGTTTGGAGCGTTGTTATGCGGAAGATTGGCTGATCGATATGGCCGCCGTAAAATGATCCTTAATCTTTCCTTTTTATTTTTCCTGGCATCACTGGGAACAGCGTTAGCACCTAACGTTTTCATCATGGCGGTCTTTCGTTTTTTACTGGGGCTGGCTGTTGGAGGAGCCTCGGCGATGGTGCCGGCCTTTTTAGCAGAAATGGCACCGCATGAAAAGAGAGGGCGTATGGTAACCCAAAATGAACTAATGATTGTTGGCGGGCAATTTTTAGCATATGTTTTTAATGCGATCCTCGGTGTAACAATGGCAAATACGGGACATGTTTGGAGATACATGCTAGTCATTTGTGCTGTTCCGGCTATCATGTTATTTGCCAGTATGCTTAAGGTCCCAGAAAGCCCCCGATGGCTAATCACCAAAGGCAAAAACAGTGAGGCGCTGCGAGTTCTTAAACAAATTCGAGAAGATAAACGTGCAGAAGCTGAATGTAGAAAAATTCAAGAAGCGGTAGAAAAAGATACAGCACTAGAAAAGGCATCACTCAAGGACTTTTCTACACCATGGCTGCGCCGTCTTTTATGGATTGGAATTGGTGTTGCCATCGTGAATCAAATTACAGGTGTGAACTCGATTATGTATTATGGCACACAAATCCTTAAAGAATCTGGTTTTGGTACAAAAGCGGCTTTAATCGCTAATATTGGAAATGGGCTGATATCAGTTATTGCAGTTATATTTGGGATTTGGCTGGTCGGAAAAGTGAGACGGCGTCCAATATTATTGATTGGTTTGGCGGGGACGACTACAGCTCTCCTATTGATTGCGATTTTCTCAATTGTGCTTGATGGATCTATGGCACTTCCTTATGTAGTGCTTTCTTTGACCGTTTTATTTCTTGCCTTTATGCAAGGGTGTGTAGGACCTGTGACTTGGCTTGTCATAGCGGAAATATTCCCTCAAAGGTTAAGAGGACTTGGTTCTGGGATAAGTGTTTTTTTCCTTTGGATATTAAACTTTGTGATCGGTTTTGCTTTCCCGATCTTGCTTAGCTCTGTAGGTTTGTCTTTTACATTCTTTATATTTGTGGCTTTAGGTGTATTGGCAATCGGTTTTGTGTACAAATTCATGCCGGAAACAAAAGGGCGTACACTTGAAGAATTAGAAGAGCATTTTCGTTCTCGACACGATCATAATACTCCTGAACAATCAGTTATTGAGTTATAAATATGTTGAAAATCTCTCTTCTTATAGGAGGGATTTTTTTAGTTTCAGAAAAAACAAAATCCCTCTGGTAGAGGGATTTTGATTCAGCATTTTAAGATGTTCTACACGTATAATACTGGAGTTGATACTTTAAAAATCTCGCCATCTCTTATATAAAAACGAGGGATGCGGCGGCTTAATGTAGACACGACTTCATAGTTAATCGTATTGAGCATTTCAGCCACTTCATCAACGGAAATCTCGGCTCCTTTTTGCTTACCGTAAATCACGACTTCTTCTCCTTGTTTACCTTCACCGTTTTCTCCTAAACTGACCATGATCATATCCATTGTTACTCTTCCCGCCACTGGCACTCGTTTTCCGCGATGAAGAACAAACCCGCGATTGGAAAGGGCACGAGAATAGCCGTCAGCATAGCCAATCGGGAGTGTAGCAATTACTTCATTAGGTTCTGCGATGTATGTAGCACCATAGCTAACGGTTCGGGGTTCTGTCCGCATGGTTTTCACATAAGCGATGCGTGCCTTTAAACTTAACGCAGGTTCAAGCTTAACGAGATTTAGTTGTTTAATATAGGCTGAAGGATATAAACCATATAAGCCGATACCTAAACGGATCATATCAGCGCTAAATTCCGGAAATGCGATAGCTGCAGCCGTGTTGCACATATGCACGGTGGGCAGCTCAATCCCCTGTTTTTTTAAAAAGCTGAGAAAACTGATGAATTTTTCGTGCTGCAGCTTTGTGAGTGTTGTGTCCGGTTCATCAGCTGTCGAAAAATGTGTGAAAATCCCTGTCCATCTGAGGAATTTACTTGCCTTTAAGGCTTTCACTACTTCTAAAAGTTCTTCCTTTGTGCGTACACCTAATCGTCCCATGCCGGTATCCACGTTAATATGAATGGCCAGCCGGTTAGCACTCGCTTCTTTTTCCAATATCTCGTTTGCTTCTTTCATCCAATCAACCTGAAATGCTGATAATGTTATATTCCAAGCTGCTGACTTCTTTACACAACTAAGGGATGTAAAACCAAGCACAAGGATAGGTGCTGTAATCCCAGCTTTTCGTAAAACGATTCCTTCCTCCACACTGGCAACAGCGAGCTCACTCGCCCCGTGTTCCAGTGCATGGCGTGCCACTTCTATAGACCCGTGACCATAACCGTTCGCTTTTACGACAGCCATAATTTTGCTCTTATGTGGAATATGACGGCGGATCGCTCGCAAATTCTTTTTAACGGCATCAAGATTGACTTCGATCCAAACTTCTCGGCAAAGCTTTATCATCAACGCTTCCTTCCTTCTTATGGATTGTAAATACCACCTATTGCCGCAAGAATAAATGTTAATTGTTGGATGATTCGATCTTATTTTATTCAACTTTATTTGAAATCATTCAACAGCAAATCCATGTGATACGAGAAGGTGCCTATCAATGTTCGAATAATAGCAAGTACGGGATACATGAGGCTTGTAAGTGGGGTGTTAATGGGTACGGCGACCGAGGATTACAAAAATGATTATTTGTTTTGGGACATTTTTTTCTAAGGGTAGATGATAACGAGAAATCTAATCAGGAAATACTTACCGTTGTTATGAACATTGGAAGAACCTTTTAAATGAGAAGGGCTGAGGAAATTCTGTAAAAGATAATCGGTTGAAAAGGCAGTCGATTCCTTGTTCCATAAACCTAACATTAGAGTATATAATTAAACTCGTATTCACAAAAATCGTTTAAGTAAGGGGTATACATGAATAGGGGAGTTAGTTTTCAAATACCGAATGAATATGGAAATTTTCTATGGCGAATACTGCAACCGGTAGAAATAGCTAATTATAGGTGGCAAACGAGTGGGGAATCTTATTTTGTTGTAGAAGGAGAGCTCGATGATGAGGAGCTTTTTCATGACTACGCAATTGTTGAAGGGGCAGTTTTTGAGCAACAATTAAAAACGAATCAGTACTATACCATTTTCGTTGAACTGAAAGCATTTCCATATGGAAAAATGGTTAATCAAGTCAATACATATGAAGAGTTTGCTGACAGTGATTGCGAACTTGTCCTTTTGATAGCAGATAATAGCTACGTTTCGATTTACTGTAAAAACAAAAATATCATTGAAAAACTTTACTTCAATGCTTTACAGAATGATTTTGAAGACGTTCAATTTATAACTGATGAAAATGACACAAGAACAAGCCTTACTGTATGATACTCAATAAAAATTAAAGGAGCTAGTACATGACAATGCAAATTAAAATCAAGTATCTAGATGAAACACAAACAAGAATCAGCAAAATTGAGCAGGGAGACTGGATTGATCTTCGGGCAGCTGAAGATGTAACAATCAAAAAAGATGAATTTAAGCTTGTCCCATTAGGTGTTGCAATGGAGCTGCCTGAAGGTTACGAAGCACATGTCGTCCCTCGTTCAAGTACATATAAGAACTTTGGCGTTATTCAAACAAATTCAATGGGTGTTATCGATGAGTCATATAAGGGAGACAACGATTTCTGGTTCTTTCCTGCTTATGCATTGCGTGATACTGAAATTAAGAAGGGTGATCGTATCTGCCAGTTTAGAATCATGAAGAAAATGCCGGCGGTTGAATTGGTTGAAGTCGAGCATTTGGGAAACGAGGATAGAGGAGGACTCGGTTCAACAGGTACGAAGTAAACAAAATAAATCCTTGGCTGTCTTCATGCTGTGTGATTGATCAATGGAGGTTTCAGCCAAGGTACATATAAATATTATGTATAAAATGAATATTTTAATACGAAGGATTTAATTAAAAACAAAGTTTAAAAAGGGAAGTTTTGAAAAAGTGAAATAGTAATAACTAAAGTCGATAAAGAACCTAAAGATGTCAAAGAAACAATTTTTCTGGTGCTTTGCTTTTTTGAAGGTTTACTTAGCTCGTGGATAACTGCCCCCCATAAAAGCATGGATGCTAAAATTATAATACTTATATACATAAAGATGCTCCTTTTATTATATTTACAGTTTTTACATTTTTATCGATTTTACCACATTTAGGATTGCGTTGTCGATGAAACAAGCATCTCTATAAAGAAATACTTTTATCTAAATTTTTATAAATAGGGGAAGGCAACTAAAAACTAGTAATGCCACTAATAATAAGCCAAGTTAAATGACATGTGTTCATTAATAATTGAATTTACAGCAGCCTTGAGACAAGTTCAAAATATAAGATGAAATGAGACATAAGACTTCACAAAAAAATCTGAGTATCGTCGATAAATATCATAAAAAAGCCCCCGGTATGTCGCCGGGGAATTAATAGACGTTTAAGAGATTTAGTGATGTTTTTTATATGATTCGACAAAATCATAATAATGATCATCATCATCATAATACTTTTTTTCGTAATGATAATCGTGATCATCGTAATACTTTTTATCATGGTCATCATACTTTTTGTCGTAATCATAATGTTGTTTATCATGATCATAATACTTGTCGCAATCATAATGCTTCTTATCATTGTCGTAATACTTTTTGTAATATGTTTTTTTCCAAGTGTAATACTCTTCTTTATATTTTTTATAATAACCCAATTAAATTCCTCCTTTATGTTATTCGAATTTAATTTATGAAGTTTAAATGATATGGTATGGTCAAATGAAATAAGAATAGTAAAAAGAGGCTGTTTAAAACACTTTCTGAAAAACAAAACGGATAGCTGTTTATTAAAACAAGAGCGAGAGAAAGCACTCAATCACTGTAAAATAATAGTAAAGTGTATAGAGAGGATTAATATACGTAAAAAGGGACTTTCTCATTGAAGAATATTTGAACGTTATGGTTAAGATTCAAGAGCTCTATAATGTGATTTTTCACACTGCTTTTGAAGGATTTAAAGTTAGACGTCAACAAGCAGCAAAACCGGTTAGAAACAGATCATATAAGGCATGAACCGCTGCCAAATATCATAAAAAAGTTGTTAATGATCAAATGAATGAAATTAGAGAGAATTTATTTTAAAGAAAGCCCAATTGCACATGGACAAATGACAATTGATATTGAGGTAAAATACAATGCATTAAATCAGAAAAAGCTATTGGAGGATTTAATGTGTTTAGACAATTTCCAATTTGGTATACACAAACACCTGACTATTTGAATTTTTATGTGCCGCAATATCAAACCATTTCTTATAATCCTCAACAATGTTATCAACGGTGTATGTACCAAACTGGCGGTAACTATGAGCTATGTGACAGACTATGTTATGGAGAAATACAGGTGTAAAAGAGGGGGGATTAACTCCTCTTCAAACACACAGTGATTGGAATAAGAATCTCATTTTATCTGCGAGTGCTTAGTATTTGCGATAATATTGCATTCGTAATAAATTATGCTTAGCAACTGAAAATGAAAGAAGGATATGAATAGTCATGACGCAATTCGATAAACAATACAATTCAATTATAAAGGATATCATCAATAATGGAATCTCAGACGAAGAGTTTGATGTAAGAACCAAGTGGGACTCAGATGGAACACCGGCACATACTCTAAGTGTAATGAGTAAGCAAATGAGATTCGACAACTCAGAGGTTCCGATTTTAACGACAAAAAAGGTTGCCTGGAAAACAGCCATTAAAGAGTTGCTCTGGATTTGGCAGCTGAAATCTAATGATGTTAATGATTTAAACAAGATGGGCGTACATATTTGGGATCAGTGGAAACAAGAAGACGGAACCATCGGACATGCATATGGATTTCAGCTGGGGAAGAAAAACAGAAGTCTAAATGGAGAAAAAGTGGATCAGGTTGATTATCTTCTTCATCAATTGCAAAACAATCCGTCTTCACGCAGACACATTACAATGCTGTGGAATCCTGATGATTTAGACGCAATGACCTTAACGCCATGTGTATACGAAACTCAATGGTATGTGAAGCAAGGTAAGCTCCACCTCGAGGTAAGAGCACGGAGCAATGATATGGCGTTGGGGAATCCATTCAATGTATTCCAGTACAATGTGTTGCAGCGCATGATTGCTCAAGTGACTGGTTATGAGCTTGGTGAATATATCTTTAACATTGGGGATTGCCATGTGTACACACGTCATATAGACAATTTGAAAATTCAAATGGAAAGAGAACAGTTTGAAGCACCTGAACTATGGATCAATCCTGAAGTGAAAGATTTTTATAACTTTACCATTGATGATTTCAAATTAATCAACTATAAACATGGGGACAAGCTTTTATTTGAGGTAGCGGTTTAATGCTGCCTTTTTATTGTTATTTTTCAGAATATAAGCTGGCATTAGGCTAAAAATGAAGAAATTTCTTCTTCATATTTCTATAAACAAATAGTAAACAAAATTGGAGCCCAACGCGAAACAAAAGGATTGTTAGAAGCGTTGGGTTCTCTTAGTACAAGTGAACAACGATTGCGTGGTCTGAAAAATTAAACGAACGATATGAAAAGGCCATTGGTTTTATAAGGTGTTAATTCCTCCTATTAATATCATAAGGCTCAAGAAAATTGTAATGAAAAGAAAAGCCCATACTATAGCTGTAAAAGGATTGTTGAGTCCCATCCTTTCTTTCCAATTTATATTAGTGGATCGATTGGTTTTGTATTTTATTAACTGGATACATAAGATCACATTAAAAAAAACTGAAATAACAAGAGCTATAACTAAATAAAGGTTCATTTTCATCAACCTTTCTAGGTTTTTTAAACACTTGAATAGCTTAATTGTAAACCTAATATTAACATATAAATATTTCACCTTAAAAGACCAGCATCGTGCAATGAATACAATTACTTTGTGCAGTTCTAGGTTATTTGTTTTTATTATGAAACTTTTTGGTCCCTGGCTAAAATTCAACTTAAAAATGAAAAGATTGATGTTCGTAAATCTATATAGGGAGTGGATTCCGACACGGTTTTTTATGGAGATGGAAAATTAATTATAAAACCGCCAGACAATGCTGGCGGCTTTTTGCTGCTTCGTTTATTTATGAACAGAGATCGTAACGTTATTTCCGGCAACAGAAACCTTTGCGAAATCCTGTGTATCTATTACAGGAGTGACGGCTTTATTGTCGATTGTGATGTTGTTAAAAGATGTCGAAAAGGTTGCTTTGATCGCATCACGCTGGCTTTCATACGAAACAGCCGCGGTAGCAAGTGTTTTCCATTTTGAAATCGTACCGATGTTGGTTCCTTGAATTTCTGTGATAATCCGTCCGGTGTAGCCGTCATTGTTCGTTCCCCAAAGGGTCATGCGCGTATTGCCGTTTAAGTTTTTATAGATTGTCATTTGGACTGTGCTTCCAGGGCGGAAGCCTTTATTGTATGTGAATTTGTCTTTTCCTTCGATGTACGTTTCTTCATTTTTGGATCCAACCTTCATGAGGGGCTTCCAGACGTTGTATTGTTTGCTGTACTGAAGCCCGATATCGGCTTCAGTTCCGCTTGTTGCTCTAAAGCCAGAATAAATATAGGGAGTAGAGACCGAGTCGTTGTTTTTGACAGTTTCAGGAAGCGTGATTTTAGCTGTAAAAATGGCGCCCGTACTGTTCAGGTAGACACGGCCGCCGATTCCGTTAGGCAGCTGGGATGCTGCTTTTGCGACTTGAGCGTCTGCCGCGGGTAAACCTGGTATAACTGATGGAAGTGTTCCGAAAAGAATGGCTGTTCCTACTGCACTTGCAATCAATATTTTTTTCACTCAAATTCCCCCTTTTGATAGTGATTTCGTCATTTATTATACCTTATTTTGGAACTGGATTGATGTATATAAATAAACAAAATATTTCATTTTGAGTGATGTAAGGGACGAAACGCTTCTCCAATCTGAAAGCTATATACCTTTATCAGAGGAAAGAATGAGATCACAATCGTTTTAGCCGATTTGAAATTTTCCCCAAAATAAAAGTACAAATGCTTAAAGAAACGATTATTAAAAGAATGCCCGCTATCGTTTCCAAGCCTGTAAAAAAGAGGTGACGTTTCATCAATGTCTGTCCTTGTAAAATGATAAAAGCACAGATACCGACTAAGAAAAGAAAACAAATACTTAGGATTGCTAACGCTTTACGTGAGTATGTTTTCATTTCATCTTTAAAATACAGCAATACGAAAACAAAGCAGATAACATTGGCTATTGTGCTTATCACCTCAAAGCTTTTCATGACAACTGATATAAATAGACAAAGTAAAATGAGATAAAATACGATGTTTCTATACAAAAAACCTCTCCTTTTATGTATGATCCACAAAGAGTTTATAAAAGTTTCTTTGTAACTGCAATAAACTGAATGCGCTCACTTATGAACTAACTAAACTATGTACTAAATATTCACTATTCTTTTTCAGATTCAGTCACCAAGGTTTTCATAGAAAGGGAAGCTTCAGAAATATACATATAGTGCACAAACAAAAAAGACCCGGCAATAGCCGGGGGAAAGTAAAAACGAGGAGATGTTAATGGCGTTTAGTAGTGTTTTTTATGCTTTTTATACTCTACAACATAATCATAGTCTTTTTTATCGTGATCATAATATTTTTTATCATAGTCGTCATATTTTTTGTCGTAATCACAGTCATAATATTTTTTATCATATTCGTAATACTTCTTATAATACGTTTTTTTGACCGTATAATACTCTTCTTTGTATTTTTTGTAATAACCCATATATACTCCTCCTTTATTTTTACTACGCTTTATTATACGGCGAGTAGATTTTGCGGCTTGGACAGTTAAAATCATAGAAGGAAAAAAGGGCTGTCCAAATGATAGAAAAAGACAGATGACACAAAAACAAATCAAAATAAAGAGCCGATTTTTCATCGGCCCAAACGATTTATCCTACATTTGTTTATCTTCTTTGTTTTCTGAGTCATTTTTTCTGATATCCTGAGTCAGTCCGCTTGTTGCTTGTTTAAATTCTGATAAGGCTTTTCCTGCTGCACGGCCAAGCGCCGGCAGTTTATCAGGCCCAAATACTAAAAAACCCACAAACAAAATAACGAGTATTTTTGTGAAGCTTAATTCCATATCCTTTTCCCCCTGATTGAAGTACAACCTTTTAAACAAATTATAAGAGATAGCAGTACAAATGGGAATGCATTTATTTTGAACATTTTAAAACCAGCACAAAGACGGATTCATAAAACGGCTGCTGCTGAATATAATGTCCAATGCCACCTGCCTAAGAAGCAGGAGGCAGGCTGGATCAATTATGTAGCTCTGCCGGAAATGATACAAACGTATCTGCGGCTATCATTGACATAGAGGAGTGGTGTAGCTGATGAGATTCACTAAGGTAGTTGGATTTTTGTCTGTTTTAGGGTTGGCTGCGGTTTTTCCATTAACGGCACAAGCAGAAAAAGCCGGAACTGCGGGGGCTGGAGAGTGGGATAAGTTGGGGACTTACACATATACTTACTCAAGTCCGACGGTATACTCGACCGGAGGAGATTTTAGAGTGTGCCTTTCAGGAAGCACTCCTTTTTCTGTTTCACTGCACTTATATGAGGATGATCCCGGTGACAATCCTGATGATTATGTAGGGGCAAACTATTTTTCACCCGGAGAATGCCACACCTTTGGCAGTATTGGAAAATTTGTAGATGGGAGCAATAACAAGGCCGAGTTCTTTGTTACCGATTACTCTGGTAAATCTAAAACTGTTACGTTTTATGATTGATGGACTCAAATTGTGAAGTATAACCCTTGGAAAAAAACAAAAAAGAGAGATACCTCTCTCTTTTTTATTCTTCGACAGCCTTACGAAGCCGTTCATTTACAATGCCAGTCCAGCCGCCATCCATCTTACCGCGAACGACGGAGCTTTTCTCGTTTGCTTTGCCGATCACTTCATTCGGCTCTTTCCAGCCGCTGTGAATAAGGGTAAACCCTGTCTTTTCCCCCAAGTCTTCTAATTGAAAGGTAACGACCCATCCTTCTGTATCCCATTCAAAAGAAAGTTCAGTTGGAGCTTGAACAGCCAAAACTTTACAAGGGGACGGCCCAAACGGCGATTGTAAGTGAAATTCTTGTCCTTCTTTGAGCTGAAAGTCATTGGGCATAAACCACTTGGCAATGCCTTCTGAAGTAGAGACTGTCTCCCAGACTTTCTGAATGGGAGCCTCCAGAGTAATGCTTTTTGTAATATCCGGTAATGCATTTTCGTTGTTTTGAGCCATTTCGTTTACCTCTTGACATATGATGTTTTTTCAATTCAATCATATAATAACTAATAAGATCATGTCCATAGCGTGCATTATTTATGCTAGAGCTGCTGTTGAACAGCGTGTCAGTCGCCAGTCTGATCTGTGAATGGGAGAATTCTGCATGCACGAAAAAGAGAGAGATGTGTATATTGTCATTTCGTTCATTCTTGTTTGCTCAGCCGCAACTGTTATGTTTGAACCGGAATTCCTGTTCAGCCAATTTATTTTGCGATTTTTGTTTTAATAGTAAATGTGCCATTTTCTAAAACAGGAGGTTTTTTATGCTTGGAAAAATCAAAGCAGCCATTGATAACAGTCCAGGGAAGCCGGCCAGAATTATAGTTAGTGAAAAAGTGTTTCAGCAATTAGAGGAAGAAATGCGCTTTGTTTACGTTTCCAAACCGAAAACGATAATGGGGATTCCTGTGGAAGTTTCAGATCAGGCAGAAAGCTTCAAGCTGGAATTTTAGTTTATCCCAGACTGCTAAAAGGCTCATTTTGTGTTTAATAATGCAAAATGGTCAGGTTGATTTCTTTAAAAGCATGATGAAATGTTCATCATGCTTTTTTATTGAGAAAAAAGACGAACATAAAAAATAGGTATACGGGAAAAATAATCCTATTAGAGAGAGGGGAACTGACAGATGGATAACATGATATCAACACTTACTGACTGGAATGTGTGGTTTCAAGCGTTAGTAGTATTTCTCGTTCCATATGCAATCTATAAAGTGTTTACTTGGATTCATGTATAAGAAGGTGCAATGATGAGGTGGCGGAGCAATCAGTACAAAACACAGAAGCAGCATAAATCAGATCATTCAACAGCTGAAAAGGATCAGGATGTGTTAACCGGTAACATCGGATACGATTTAGAACATGTAAAAAGAAAAATAGGACATAACGGGGACGTTCACTTCCGTGAGTTTGAAATCACTCATTTACATGTAAAAGCGGCATTGATCTTTGTTGAAGGACTGTCTGATCAGGAATTGATTAATAAAGGTCTATCAGTGTTAGTCATGAATCAACCTAATCAGGTAAGCGATGAAATTTCTCAATCCGGCAAAGGTACTTTAACTTCGAAACAGATAAAAAATCAAATCATATCAATCGGTGATGTCATAGAATCAGAGAAAATCAGTGATATCGTGTTGAATGTGTTCATGGGTTCGACAGCGCTTCTCATCGATGGAATACCGCAGGCCTTTCTTCTGGGAACTGTAAAAAAACAAAATCGAAGTATCGAGGAGCCGCTTTCAGAAGCGCTTGTCAGAGGACCGCGCACAGGCTTTACAGAAGAGTTGAGTACGAATACAGCTCTTTTGAGACAGCAAGGAAAAAATGATCAATTAACATTGCAGAGATTTGAAGTAGGAACACGATTAAAAAAGGATTTAATCATCGCTTATATGAATGACATTGCAGATCCAAAAGTAGTCGAGGAAGTAAGAAAAAGAGTGAGAGGGATTGAGATCGATCATTTGCCGGAGTCAGGTTACGTTGAACAGTTAATTGAGGATAATTATTTGAGCCCGTTCCCGCAAGTACAGAGTACAGAACGTCCTGATCGCGTCATAAGCGGATTAATGGAAGGAAGAGTAGCCATTCTGCTTGACGGCACTCCGTTTGCTTTGATTGTTCCAGTCACTTTCAGCATGATGCTTCAATCGCCTGAAGATTATTATGAACGGTGGTTCCCGAGCTCGCTCATCAGATTGCTGAGGTTCATCGCAGCAATGATAACGTTATTCGCACCCGCTTTATATATATCATTTATTTCTTTTCATCCTGGGTTAATTCCGACCAAGCTGGCGATTTCAATTTCCGGGACGCGCCAAGGTGTTCCGTTCCCATCTCTGATTGAAGCCTTATTTATGGAAGTCGCGATTGAAATTTTAAGAGAGGCGGGGCTTCGTTTGCCAAAACCAATTGGACCCGCAATAGGCATAGTTGGCGGATTAATCATCGGGGAAGCAGCTGTGCAGGCGGGGATTGTCAGTCCAATCATGGTCATTGTTGTTGCGCTCACAGCAATTTCTTCATTTGCCATCCCGCATTATAGCACAGGTATAGCACTTCGGATGCTTCGGTTTGGCGCGATGTTTTGTGCGGCGGTGTTTGGATTGTTTGGAGTCATTATGTATTATCTGCTGCTAAGCAGCCATGTCGTAAAGCTAAAGAGCTTTGGTGTGCCATACGCAAGTCCGGCAGTGCCCTATCACTTAAAAGATTGGAAAGACTTTGTTATCAGAATGCCTCTTTTAGTCATGAAGCGCCGGCCTAAATTGATGAATACAGATAATACAAAACGGGTGAAGTGATGAACTCGACAGGATGGTGATAAAGTCTCATGTTCAGCCCAACCAGTAAAATCACAACCGCTCAGGCAACGATTATCATCATTAATTATATGCTTGCTGCCGGAGTTCTTACGCTCCCTCGGACAGTAACAGAACAAACACAATCTCCTGATGGATGGATTTCAGTTTTATTAGGCGGGGTCCTAGCGGTAATAGCCGGGATGATGATAGCTAAATTAAGCCAGCAGTATCCTAAGGAGACCTTTTATGAATACTCCCGACATATTGTAGGAAAATGGCTCGGGCATCTGATCAGTATTGTTTTTATTACTTATTTTCTGGCACTCGGTGCATTTGAAGTCAGAGTCATGTCCGAAATCGTGGATTTTTTTCTCCTCGAAGGGACACCTTCTTGGGCCATCATTATGACAGTTCTTTGGATTGGGCTTTATTCAATTACACAAGGCCTAGATCCGATTGCACGGCTTTTTGAAATGATTTTTCCGATTACGGTCATCATCTTTTTAACGATAGCCCTCATGAGTTTAGGCATATTTGAGATCAACAATTTGCGCCCTGTATTAGGTGATGGAATCATGCCGGTTCTTAGAGGTGTAAAGACAACGAACCTTTCATTTACATGTTCAGAAATTATGTTCATTTTAGTAGCATTTATGAAAAAGCCGAAAAATGCGGTGAAAGCAGTTGTGATCGGGACAGGCGTTGTGACCAGTTTTTATATGATTACGATGATTATGGTCATCGGTGCACTATCAGTTGAGGGAGTTGTGACGAGAACATGGCCGGGGCTTGACCTGATGAGAAGTTTTGAAATACCTGGTTTAATATTTGAACGGTTTGAATCATTTCTGCTTGTGATTTGGATTATGCAGCTTTTTGCCACGTTTATTATCACTTTTTATGCAGCTTCCCTGGGAGTCTCACAAGTTTTTAAAAAGAAACCCCTTTCATGTATGTTTGGGCTGCTTCCTGTTATATATATCCTCTCTTGCATGCCGAAAAATGAAAATGACGTCTTTATATTAGGCGATACGGTCAGTCATATCGCTTTGTATATATTTGGCGCTTTGCCGATTTTGCTGTTAGTCATTTCGAAATGGAGGAAAAGAGGTGAAAAGTAAACTAAAACGTCAATTGCCTGCTATGGTCATAGTATGTCTGCTGATGATTTGCGTAACAGGATGCTGGAGCAGTCGGGAAATAGAAGATCTGGGTCTCACATTCGCTATCGCAATTGATAAAGGAAAAGAAACGAACACTGAAAAAGAGTTAAAAGAAGAGGGCGGGAGCTATCCGAAAAAAGACAACATTACGCTGACCTATCAATTTGTTAATGAAAAAGCGGCAGGCGCGGGCACAAGCGGGGGAGGCGGTAGCGGACAAGGAGCGCAAAAAGCGTACATTAATATAAGTGAAACAGGGGATTCATTACAGCAGATCGGAAGTGAGGTTGCATTAAGACGGGACCGAGAAGTGTTTAGCCCGCATTTAAAAGTTGTTGTCATGAGTGAAGATGTGCTGCACACATTTCCAATCGACGAAATGCTGGATCAATTTTTTCGTGATAATGAAATCAGGCTGAGCTGTCTTGTTTTATCTGCTAAAGGGGAAGCAAGAGACGCTCTCCAGCTGAAAGAGAACGGAGAAATTCCGGCATTTCGGCTGATTGGATTAGGTGAAAATGAACATAAAGTTTCCAGAATTCTTCCCCCTATGACACTCGCGAAACTAATTGGAAAACTGCATTCTGGCAGCAGCTTTTTACTGCAAAATGTGGTTGCGGCCAATGGAGCGGTCAAGTATTCCGGAGCAGCTGTAATCAACGGAAAATCGAAAAAAATGATCGGCACTTTAAATGAATATGAAACTGAGGGGATTACATGGATTAGAGGAGAAGGGAAAGGCGGAGTTGTCAAAAGCCATGATAAAAAGAGCCAACAGACATTAGCGTACGATATCAATAAAATCAAAAGCAAAATTCAGCCAATCGTAAAAGGGAAAGATATTTCATTCCATGTCGATATTGAATCAGAAGGCGATTTGGTTGAAAACTGGAACACAAAAGAGGCGTTGGACACCCAGTTTATAGATCGTCTCGAAACGACTATTGAAAACGAGGTAAAGAAAATAGTTGGTCAGGTATTAAAAAAAATTCAGCATGATTATAAAGCAGATGTTGCGGGTTTTGATGAATCTTTTAGACTTACATATCCTCACTTATGGAAAAGGGTGAAAAATAACTGGGATGACACCTTCAGTAAAGCCGACATCACATACAGTGTGAACATCACAATTACTCATTTCGGCACGGTTAAAACTCAGTAATGAATCCCAAGGAAGAGAAGGAAACCTCTCTTCTCTTTTTATGCATTTTTTAGGATAAAGATACTTTTTTTGGAGAGATATACACTTTTCCTTTTCGAATCGACCAATATGCTAATATAGGAATTGCTTGAAATAGAAGGGAGAAGGGGCTGTGAGGCAGAAACCGATTTATGTAGAAATCGAAATGAAATCTGATCTGGATACACTCTGGGAATATACACAAAACCCATCACTGCATAAGGAATGGGATCTCCGGTTTTCAAATATTACGCATTTGAATAGTCAGCCATGCGAAAAACAGAAGTTTCTTTACGAAACAAGGGTAGGCTTTGGATTAAAGGTGTCAGGTACAGGAGAAACCGTCGGTGTTTTCAACAAATGTTCATCTGAAAGGTCTTCTTCACTGGCTTTTGGCTCTGATCATCCATTATCTTTGATTCGGCATGGAAGCGGCTACTGGAAGTATATACAGAGAGAAAATGGGAAAATGACGTTTTTAACACAGTACCAATACAAAACAGCCTACGGACTGCTGGGAAGATGGATTGATCGTTTATTATTTCGGCCGCTGCTTGGCTGGGCGACTGCCTGGAGCTTTGATGCATTAAGGCTTTGGGTAGAGCAAAATAAACATCCGAAGCGCTTCATTCGATCTGCTATCATCTATGTGTTCATGTGTCTGTTTTTCAGCCTGTTTTGGTTCTATCAAGGCTTTGCAGGTGTTAAGACAAGCATATTGGCAGGAACAGCGGAGATAGGCTTAGCTATTTTATGGCTGCTTCCTTTAAAAAGAAAATGGATCATTCATGGTGTCCAGGCTTGTATTTTTGCTGGGTTTGCTTGTCTAGGTTCTGAAATATTCATGTGGGTTCTGTTGAGTGTGTTTTCTGCTGCAAGCGGCGCTCTTAGCCTGCAGCTCCCCAGTGCCAGGCGCACAAAACGAAAGAGAAAGAAGTGACATTGTGAGTTCGATTTATGAAAAATCAATTATTAACTATCATTTGCTGCATCCCAAGCTGCGGAAACGGTACCAATTAGACGGGTCTCATACATTCAGCGGGACGGGAACGATGTCAGAAATAAGCGGAGGCTCTTTTCTGGTTAGAATGCTGTTAAAGCTGGGTGTTTTTTTCAGATGCTTCTTTTCAGAAAGAGGCAAAGACATTCCATTTACAATACAAAATAGAACTTGTCTTTTGAAATCGCAACATACAGGAATAGAATGGAATCGTACATTTTTCTTTAAAGGCAAAAAACGTTTCTTTGATGCGTTAATGATATATGACGAGAAAGAAAATAGAATACTTGATTTCTTCGGCAAACCTCATCTGCTGCTGTCTGTTTTGACGTTCGAGGCATCTCATGACGGCTCTCTTACGATCACATCGGGAAAGCAATGGCTATTAATATGCGGAAAAAGAATCCCGCTGCCGAAATGGCTGACCGGTACATCCGTAGTTTGCGAAACGTTTGATGAAAAAAAGAATTGTTTCACCATTGAAGTGCATGTGCAAAATACAATTCTTGGCACTCTTTTCTTTTATAAAGGAACGTTTCAGGAGGAAGAGAGAGAATCATGAAACGAAATGGCATAGTCAGTGCGCTTTGTTTTATTGGATTTCTTGCAGCAGAAGCACCGGATATTTCAGTGGCAGAGGCACTCGTTTTGTTATCCATTCTATTTTTCGTGCCGGGAATTTTTCCTTTTGTTTTTCGTCAATCTCCGGTTCGTGCTGCTCAGTTTATGGAATATGGGCTAATCCAGTGGTATCCGGCAGCCGCATTCTTTGCGGTGCTGGCTCTAGTGACGGAGGTTGGGGGTTTCGCACTTATCTGGTGGATGTACACAGTTTTTATTGCATTGTATGCGATCCTCCGCCTTTGGGAAACAAAGATACATAGAATCGAAGAGACATCAGTTTTGTTCGGCCTTATTTATTTGGCGGGAGGAGGATTTTGGTTTTTTGCTTATGCTGCCCATTTGCAGATCATGCAATTTGGCCCTCTCATCATTTTGCTGACTGCTGTCCACTTTCACTATTCTGCTTTTCTGATCCCGATCTTCAACGGTTTACTCGGCAGAACCATTAGAAAACATCGGATGTTGTACAGTTGGATAACATGGGTGATTTTGCTTTCGCCCCTTCTTATCGCACTGGGCATCACATATTCAAAAACACTTGATGTCATTGCGGTTAGCATTTATATGGCGGCGATTTATCTTCATGCATTTTTGGTGTTCACGGCAGCTTTTCGCACCAAGACGGGGACATTTCTTATTCGGCTTTCTTCCGCTGTTTTAATGATAACGATTGCTTTCTCGATGATTTATTCATTTGGTGTCTTTCGGCAAGAAGTTACATTGACCATCAATCAGATGATTTGGATTCACGGTTTTGTCAACGCGTTTGGTGTTATCTTGCCCGCTCTCATAGGGTGGAGAATAGAGGATGCGAAACCTTTTGATGCAGACAGTGTAAAGACATTCAGCCGTATCTACGGAAAAAGAAAGATTGGAGAAGAATTTTTAGCTAACATTCAAGCTGAAAATAACGCTCGGTACAGCGGACTTGTGGATGATATGGGCAGCCTGCGTTCAAAAGATTTTTCACCAGAAAAACTGGCGCCGCTCATTCTTTCGTTTTATGAACAAACCATCGAATACAATATTAAAGCAAAAGTAACATGGAGCACGTGGTTTCGGCCGCTTGCAATTATTTACGAATGGTTCAGCAGAAGAATCGGCCAAATACATCTTTCGACGAACCCTGACTGGTATAGGATGTACAGCAAGATAAAAGGTGTTCATTCGAAAAAAGACGGAAGGGAAAGAGTACGTGCCTGGATTAGAACAAATGAAAAAAACGAAACCATTTTTACCGCTCTTTATTCAGTGTATCGTTCAAATGGAGAGGGGTATATGAATATTTCTTTACCGCTTCCATTCAGCAGCATGACAGGTGTTTTAAAACCATATCATCATCAGGAGAAGCTGGTTTTAACAAGCAGCCGGAGAAAAAGCAGAGCGGGGGATGAGGGGATTTATCTGCAAACAAGAGCGGGAACTTGTCCGCTTCCTTTATCTGAAACCTTTCTGATAGAAGCTGCACATGACAACAAATTAACCGCTGTTCATCATATGTGGCTGTTTGGATTAAAATTTCTAACTGTTCATTACAGCATTACACATATTAACCAGCCTATTGAAAGAACCTAACACAAAGAAGAAGCTTCGTCTGCCAGTTGCTGCATTTCAAAATTCTGCACCGCATCAAGACAGGAAAGGAAGGGTTTATGGTGTTTTATATCAGTTTATTTCTGATTCTTTGGCTGGCTGCGGGGTTTGCAGTGGGAATGAAACAAGTGTATGTCGATCAGCTGTTTGATAAAGCTGTGATCGAAAGACTGGAAAAAGAAGCGAATGATCATGGACACGCTGACCGGATGATCAAACAGCGCGTCCTTTATATTGCAGCAGTGACAGTAAGCGGGTTTATTTCTGTTTATTATGAAATGAAAACAATCCCGCAAAGGCGAAACATAAGAAAAATTGAAAAAAACATCATGAAATTAAATCAAGCAAAAAAACGAAGAATGAAGAGAAAATAAAAAATGCACAGGCCAAAGGGCAGGTGCATTTTTGTTTTGTATGGAAATGGGAGAGGTGGTGCCAGCTTACTTTTCATAAATTCAAAAATGAGAAGAACAGCGCCCGGGCTAATGGTATATAATATTGTGAATTTAACAAAAATTTAACAAGGAGGACGAGAGAATTCGTGCTAAAGCCTCAAAGAGACCTACATCCTGTTGATTTGGACTTAGAGGCGGAGTAGATGAAACCGGCCAAAGTATCCCTGCTCCGCCGTTTGCTCCATTCCTTGAAGCATGTTGATTGTAACATAGCCAAACGTTTTCCATCAACTATTAAAATTGTAAAATTATTGTTGATTTTTATGGTGTTTACTCCGATTTCTTCAATTTATGCTGAAGATGTATATCAGAATTTTGAGGAATTAAAAAGCAATGAAGATCCTTCTGATTACGGCGTTGTTACGAAAGAAACCGGAAGCCCTGTTCTTGTTTTAGCCATTCACGGAGGAGGTATTGAAGGCGGGACAAGTGAAGTAGCGAGAGAGCTCAGCAAAGAGTACTCGATGTATTTATTTGAAGGCTTAAAATCGGCAGGAAACTCAGTCCTGCACATTACGAGCACGCACTTTGATGAACCTCGGGCCCTTAAAATGACGGGAAATCATGAATATGTCATTTCATTACATGGGTACGCAGAAGAAGATCAGCAGATCGAAGTCGGCGGTACAGATCGCGTAAGAGCGGCAGATTTAGTTGAGAAATTGCAGCATGCCGGTTTTCCTGCTGTATTGCTCAATATAGACCATCCGCATGCGGGCGTTAGTCCGAATAACATTGCAAATAAATCAAAAACAGGTTTAAGTATCCAGATAGAAATGAGCACAGGCTTTAGAAAGTCTTTGTTCGGCATCTTTTCTTTAAAAAGCAGAGCTGTTACTCAAAATGAGAGGTTTTATGAGTTTACAGAAGTGATGTTCCGTTTTCTCAAAAATAGCTACTGAAAAATAGGAGGCGATAAGACAGCCTCCTATTCCTTATGTTTCTCTTTCGTTTCGGGAAACAGCTCGTCCGCGGCTTCCGTTTGATACTGCAACGCGTTATCTCTCGTTGACAGTTCATTTCGGAAATTTTCATCAAGCACATTTTTCAGTAAATACCGATGAAAAAAGTATTCAAAAACAGTAAGACAGGCAGCGGAAAGGAGAGCCGCTCCAAATGGTGAGAAATCGTTTCTTGTTTGGGTTAAAACAAATACCCAAAGAATAACGAATGAAAGGCCAAAGTCAGCCAATGAAGCTGTAATATTGTTTGTTCTGGGTAAGACGAGCATGTCACCAGAAAGATAGGAAACAAAACCTAAGAAAAGTGCAATAAACATCACACTTAAAAAGGATGCGTGATAGACTCTGTCCAAAATCACATATAAAAGGGCGAGAGTGAAAGCAATCTTTGAAGCAAGCGCAATGATATGTTTCATTTGACCACCTAAATTGTTATTTTTTGAAGAAAATTCTTGGGCGTAAACAAATGATAAATAATGCAATTCAAAACCATTCATAATGGTCATGTTACTATTTTAAACAGTCCGTTTTTGTTTACACTGGTATTTTTTTTCAGCTGTATGAAACTTTCTTATGAAAAAAGTCGTATATGTGGATGATCAGCTATCAAGGGGGGGGAATGATTTGTGGAGATAAAAGGAATCAATCACTTGCTATTTTCAGTTTCGCATTTGGATACATCGATTGATTTTTATCAAAAAGTGTTTGATGCAAAGCTTTTGGTAAAGGGAAGAACAACTGCATATTTTGACATGAACGGCATCTGGCTAGCGCTTAATGAAGAACCAGACATCCCGAGAAATGACATTAAGCTTTCTTATACCCATATTGCTTTTACAATTGAAGATCATGAATTTGAGGAGGTATCAGCTAAATTAAAAAGACTTCATGTCAATATTCTGCCTGGCAGAGAACGAGATGAACGCGATCGAAAATCAATTTATTTTACCGACCCTGACGGCCACAAATTTGAATTTCATACCGGAACCCTTCAAGACAGGCTTCGATATTACAAACAAGAAAAAACGCATATGCACTTTTTATGATGAAACTTTTGATATCACAACCATATTTCATATAAGGTTAAATTTAAAGAAGGGTGTTGGTGGAGACTTTATGTTTGGGGAAGGTTTCTACCCGACTTGTTCAACGATGCCATATCTTTTGAACTGCACAAGTGATTGGGTGAAGGTGAAATTGAAATACATATTACATTTTATATGAAGAAAGCGAGCTGTTTTATCAGAATGTTGAACTAATTAAACTATGTACTAAATTTTCAGTATATTTCAATTGCTTCGCCCCTTAAGAAATATGAAACCGTATCCTTCCACGACCTAAAAAATGAAACGTTTTTAAGAAGATGGCGTCTAATATTTTAAATGTTCATATTTTGATAAAAGTTTCCTGAAGGAAAGAAAATTTCTTGACTTCAACAATCTTTTGGTGGATAATTATGGTGTAAACATGATGTTCTTTTTCCTCCTATTCAGGCTCGCACCCAAAAGTCAGGGCGAGCCTGCTTTTTTTGAACAACAAACCCCCTCTCCGTAAAGGAAAAGGGGGTTATTTCATTCATCTGATAGATTAATAGATTAATGGACGGTTCTGAACACGCCAATCACTTTCCCTAGAATGCTGACATTCTGCAAAATGATAGGTTCCATCGTTGGGTTCTCAGGCTGCAAGCGAATGTGGGTATCCTCTTTATAGAATCGTTTTACAGTTGCTTCATCATCTTCTGTCATCGCAACTACAATTTCCCCATTGTTCGCTGTGTTTTGCTGTTTAACGATGACATAGTCCTTATCGAGAATACCAGCATCTATCATACTGTCTCCCATAATCTCCAGCATAAATACATGCTCGTCTGGAGGAACCATGCGGTCTGGGAGCGGAAAATATTCTTCAATATTTTCTACTGCTGTAATAGGAGATCCCGCCGTGACTTTCCCGATGACCGGTACATTAACGACCTGGCTTTGCGGAATGTCTACTTCTTCATCAAGAATTTCTATTGCTCTTGGTTTTGTCGGATCCCGTCTGATCAGCCCTTTTGTTTCCAAGCGGGCCAAATGGCCGTGGACAGTAGAGCTGGACGCAAGCCCGACAGCCTCTCCGATCTCTCTCACGGAAGGCGGATATCCTTTTGATTTAACCTCTGCTTTAATAAAACGGAGGATATCAAGTTGCCTTTTTGATAGCTTCGTCATTTTTCGCACCTCAAAACGTCGATTTTAAGAAGATTATAGCATGATTTTCCTTACAGTACAAACATAGGTTCGAAAAAACAATTGACAGAAACGTTTGTTCGTATATACTGAAATTATAAAAATGCGAACAAACATTCCTGTTGGAGGTTATGATCATGAGTAAAGAATCTATTATTTTTGTCGGTCTGTTCACAGTGATTTTGAGCGCGGTTATCCTTATGCTGTCATATACAAGCAGCGGCCAAGAGCTTAATCAGTATGTTAAAATAGAAGTCCAGCAAGGCGACACACTCTGGTCAATTGCTGATCAGGTAGCAGATACAAAAAAGATAAACAAAAATGATTTTATTGAATGGGTAGCTGATAAAAATCAACTTCAAACCTCTGATATCCAGCCGGGTGATGAGTTAGTGATCCCATTGAAAAAGAAGCATCAGGATGCATATGAATTAGCAACTGTAAAATAGAGAGGAAAGAGAGATAAAATGAAAGCACTCATTTATGCCCGTGTAAGCACAAATAAAGAACAGCAGGAAACGTCATTAAAGCGGCAGGAGGAGGAGCTTACGGCCATTGCAGCGGAGAACGGCATGGAAGTGGTCAAAGTGATTTCAGAAAAAGCCAGCGGATATGAAATGGATCGGGATGGTGTATTTGAGCTGCTTGATGAGATTAAGAACGCTGGAATTGATGTCATTTTGGTTCAGGATGAGACAAGGCTCGGACGGGGAAACGCAAAAATCGCACTGCTTCATTGTATTTATAGAGAAGGTGTGAAAGTCTATACAACGGCTCATAGAGGTGAACTGGAGTTATCGGAGGCTGACTCAATGGTCTTGGAAATCGTCAGCATTGTGGAAGAGTATCAGCGAAAGATTCACAACATGAAAATCAGACGGGGAATGAAACGTGCAGTAAAAAACGGTTTTAAACCGCAAAAAAACTTAAAAAACCAACATGAGAACAGTGGAAAAGAAAAAATAGAGGTGCCAATCTCTGAGATCGTCCGCCTGAGAGCGAATAAACTGACGTTTGCTGAAATCGCGGCTACTCTAAGAGGGTTTGGCTATGATGTCTCTAAAGCAACCGTTCACCGGCGTTTTCAGGAATACATAGAGAATGAAGAGACAGCAGAGTGAATCAGTTGTAAAACTTTTTTTGATCTAGTACTATATAGACAAAATGCAATAAAGGAGTTTAACATGATTTCAAACGCGAAAATTGCCAGAATTAATGAACTTGCTGCCAAAGCTAAAGCTGGCGTTATTACAGAAGAAGAAAAAGCCGAACAGCAAAAGCTCCGTCAAGAGTATTTGAAAGGTTTTCGTTCTTCTATGAAGAACACGTTAAAAAGCGTGAAAATCATTGACCCAGAAGGCAATGATGTAACACCAGAAAAGCTAAAAAGAGAACAAAGAAATAACAAACTTCACTAATATAAGAGGAATACGGCAATATCGTATTCCTCTTTTGCATATACTATAATCAAAACTCTTATGTGACAAAATTCAACAAGTTTCTCTCAAATTTAAGCTGAAACAGTTGAGAAAAAGTCGTCAGACATTTATGATGTAAGGGTACAACACATAAGGAAGGGGATTTTTATGGATACAATTGAAAAGAAATCAGTTGCTACCATTCGCACACTGTCAATAGACGCTATTGAAAAAGCAAATTCTGGTCACCCAGGGATGCCGATGGGAGCCGCTCCAATGGCATACACGCTGTGGACAAAATTTATGAACGTAAGTCCGGCAAACCCTGGCTGGTTTAACCGTGACCGTTTTGTTTTATCTGCTGGACACGGGTCAGCACTATTATACAGCATGCTTCATTTAAGCGGGTTTGATCTTAGTATTGAAGATCTTAAGGGATTCCGCCAGTGGGGCAGCAAAACACCAGGACATCCGGAATTCGGACATACTGCCGGTGTTGATGCTACAACAGGTCCGCTTGGCCAAGGAATTGCCATGGCAGTCGGTATGGCAATTGCTGAACGCCATTTAGCGGAAACATACAACCGCGATTCATTTAACGTAGTCGATCATTATACATACAGTATTTGCGGTGATGGTGATTTAATGGAAGGTATTTCTTCTGAAGCCGCTTCACTCGCAGGCCATCTTCAGCTTGGCCGTCTGATCGTACTATACGATTCTAATGACATCTCTCTTGATGGAGACCTCGACCGTTCATTCTCTGAAAACGTGAAACAGCGTTTTGAAGCAATGAATTGGGAAGTTCTTTATGTTGAGGATGGAAACAATATTGAAGAATTAACAGCGGCTATCGAAAAAGCACGCCAAAATGAAAAGAAACCTACATTAATTGAAGTGAAAACGACAATCGGATTCGGTTCACCTAACCGTGCCGGTACATCCGGTGTTCACGGTGCGCCGCTTGGTAAAGAGGAAAGCAAATTAACAAAAGAAGCTTACGCGTGGACATATGAAGAAGACTTCTACGTTCCGTCAGAAGTTTATGAGCATTTCGCTGCAGCTGTTAAAGAATCAGGTGAGAAAAAAGAACAAGAATGGAATGCTCAATTCGCTAAATATAAAGAAGTTTATCCTGAACTTGCTGAACAGCTTGAACTGGCAATCAAAGGAGAGCTTCCGAAGGACTGGGATCAAGAGGTTCCTGTGTATGAAAAAGGAAGCAGCCTGGCATCCCGTGCATCTTCCGGTGAAGTTCTCAACGGACTTGCGAAAAAAATTCCTTTCTTTGTCGGAGGTTCTGCTGACCTAGCGGGATCGAACAAAACGACTATTAAAAATGCCGGTGATTTTACAGCGGTTGATTACTCAGGCAAAAACTTCTGGTTTGGTGTACGTGAATTTGCGATGGGTGCAGCCTTAAACGGTATGGCGCTTCATGGCGGTCTTCGTGTATTCGGCGGAACTTTCTTTGTCTTCTCTGATTACCTGCGTCCTGCGATTCGCCTTGCAGCGTTAATGGGCCTTCCTGTGACATATGTCTTCACACATGACAGTATTGCGGTTGGTGAAGACGGTCCGACGCACGAGCCTGTTGAACAGCTTGCTTCACTCCGTGCGATGCCTAACCTTTCTTTGATCCGTCCAGCAGACGGCAATGAGACAGCAGCAGCATGGAAGCTTGCAGTGCAAAGCACTGACCACCCAACAGCGCTAGTGCTTACACGTCAAAACCTTCCTACCATCGATCAAACAGCTGAAGAAGCATTGGCAGGAGTAGAAAAAGGTGCATATGTCGTTTCTAAATCTAAAAACGAAACACCTGACGCTCTTCTCATTGCCTCCGGATCCGAGGTAGGTCTTGCAATTGAAGCGCAGGCTGAATTGGCAAAAGAAAATATCGATGTTTCTGTTGTCAGCATGCCTTCAATGGACCGTTTTGAGAAACAATCTGATGAATACAAAAACGAAGTCCTTCCTGCAGATGTGAAAAAACGTCTTGCAATTGAAATGGGCTCATCATTTGGATGGGGCAAATACACAGGGCTTGAAGGTGACGTTCTCGGCATAGACCGATTCGGTGCATCTGCTCCAGGTGAAACCATCATTAACGAATACGGCTTCTCAGTTCCGAACGTAGTGAATCGAGTTAAGGCATTAATCAATAAGTAAGCTTTTGAAAGAGGATGAGTCAAATCATCCTCTTTTTCTTGTTTATCCGACAAAAATAGTATTGGCTGTTTAACAGTAATAGACAATTCTTTCTTTTCTTCTTTTGTATAATAGAGAGCAAATGAAATGCTGCTGGAAAAGGGGATGAAAAGATGGAACGTCACTACTATACGTACCTGATCAAAGAGGAATTTGCCAATCACTATTTCGGCCGGGAATCGGTTATGTTTGAGCTGTTTCAAGACTATCATTGGACAAGCCTTGAAAAGCAGCAGTATGAAATGACAGAGAAACAGATTCAATATATTACACAACCAATCCCGATTTTACATATGCATCAGCGGTTAAAAATGAATTTAAACAAGACGGATTACAGGCAGCTGGATTATATTTATAGAATAGCTTTGCCGAAAGCAAAAGGCCACGCGACGTTTATGATGAAGGAGCACATGATAGAAATTGTGGCTTCGGGAGATTACGAGGCAGAAACGATATTCTTTGAAGTGTTAAGAAAAGTAAGCCCTTGCTTTTTAGCAATGGATTTCAATTCGAAGCGTTACGGATGGCTAAATCCGGTGAAAGAAAGAAATTTTGTCTAAAACCGAAGAAAAAGAGATGTAAATGTTGTATAATAGCTTTTGGTTTAGTACACTTTAAACTAGACAACATGAAGGAGGAAATAAAATGACTTTATGGGTTGGCATCCTAGTGGGCGTTGTTGCATTGCTCATAGGTGTTGCACTCGGGTTTTTTATTGCTCGTAAATATATGATGAGCTACCTGAAAAAGAATCCGCCTATTAATGAACAAATGTTACGCATGATGATGATGCAAATGGGAATGAAACCTTCTCAAAAGAAAATCAATCAAATGATGAAAGCCATGAATAATCAAACGAAATAATACGTAAAGATTATGATATAGAGAAACATGGTTATAAAATAAAAAACCCTTATACGGGTTTTTTATTTTGCAATCATTCATCACCCGCTACTGCTCGAAGGCGCTGCTTTTGATATTGTATGAGAAGATGGTCAAGCTCCTGACTGAGCTCTATCGTAATATGAGATGTCATTCCGTTCGCCATGACAATTTGCAGCAGCTCTGCTCTTTTTTTTTCAATTTCTTTTAATAGATGCTCTCTAATCACAGGGATGTATCCTTTCATACATTAGATCTTCAAAGTGAATGTTTATATTATATCCATATTTATACTAATTTTCAAATGAGAAGGAGTATAATGTCTCAATGTCAAATTAAATTATATAAGTTTTTTCTGAAAATAGAAATCCTTCAAGTGAAAGTGTTAAAAAAATGAAATGATTTTGTCATAACTTGAAGGAATGTCAAATCATGAAGGGATGATGACATGGGAGACGTGAATTATTTTTTGACATTCGGAGCGGGGTTTTTATCCTTTATTTCGCCTTGCTGCCTGCCGCTTTACCCAGCTTTTTTGTCATATATTACAGGGGTCAGCATGGACGATGTAAAAACTGAAAAGCTGCTGCTGCAGAAAAGAAGCTTGTTTCATACTTTGTGTTTTTTGCTTGGCTTTTCAGTCATTTTTATTGCTTTAGGCTATGGAACATCTTTTATTGGCAGCCTGTTTAGGGATTATCACGATGCGATTCGGCATATTGGCGCGTTGCTTATTATTTTGTTCGGTTTCATTACACTCGGTGTGTTCCGGCCTGAGGCTATGATGAAAGAGCGGAGAATCCATTTTAAGCATAAACCAAGCGGGTTTTTAGGGTCGGTCTTAATCGGAATGGCATTTGCAGCTGGATGGACACCATGTACCGGTCCGATATTAGCTGCTGTTATCACACTTGCAGGCACCAATCCGGGCTCAGCGGTGCCATACATGATGTTATATGTACTCGGTTTTGCGGTACCGTTTCTTTTATTGTCTTTTTTTATCACAAAGCTGAAGTGGATAAGGAAGAACCAGCTTTTCATTATGAAAGCTGGCGGCGTTTTGATGATTGTGATTGGTGTGCTGTTATTCTTTAATTGGATGAGCCTGATCATTATTTTGCTGTCAGATCTTTTTGGAGGCTTTACTGGTTTTTGACGGTAAATTACTTTCGTACTACTACTAATCCTTTTGTTTTTGGTACAATAAGACTATTATCTGTGGAAATCGATTGTTGGAGGGGAATATGACAAGAGTTTTAGTTGTAGACGACGCCAAGTTCATGAGAGTGAAAATCAGAGAGATCTTGGAAGAGGCAAATTACATAATCGCAGGCGAAGCGGCGGACGGTGAACAAGCAGCGGACCTGTATAAAAAACTGCGCCCGGACCTTGTGACAATGGATATTACAATGCCGGTGAAAAACGGCATAAAAGCGCTTCGTGATATCTTAACCTTTGATCCTAAAGCGAAGGTCATCATGTGCACCGCCATGCGCCAGCAAAGAATTGTAACGGAAGCAATTGAGCTGGGGGCAAAGGATTTTATTGTTAAGCCGTTTGAGGAAACAAAAGTGCTGGAAGCTGTAAGCCGCGTTATGGGACATTAAAGTCATTTCTTTTCAAAATGGTTTTTTTTATTGTTTTGGAGTATAGTATATAGTATCAACACTCCGAGAAACAAAGGAATGATAAGTATGATGATTATAGTTTCATCGATTATTGCTGTGTTAATGGCTGTAGCTGTGATGGTGGTCAGAATAAAGTCCTCTGACAAGCCTGTTTCACCAAAAAAAATCATTCTTCCGCCGATTTTTATGAGTACGGGAGCGTTAATGTTTTTATTTCCGGTATTTTGGGTAACTGGTGCAGAGTTTTTGGAAGCATTCACTTTAGGTGTGATTTTCTCTATTTTTCTAATCAAAACTTCTAAGTTCGAAATTAAAAATAATGAAATTTACATGAAACGCTCTAAAGCATTTGTTTTTATATTAGTCGGTCTTTTGGTGATCAGAATCGTGATGAAATCGATCTTGAGCACATCAATTGATTATGGTGCACTGAGCGGAATGTTTTGGATTCTGGCTTTCGGTATGATTGTGCCTTGGAGAATCGCCATGTATTTATCATATCGAAAACTTCATAACGAGCTACAGTCATCTAATATTCAAATGAATTAAAAAACCTTTCCTCTTTTCAGGAAAGGTTTTTTATTTGAGAAGGGTCTGATAAGGTTCCAAATCGATTTTTTTGTCCCGCAGATGCCTTTTTAAGAAGGTATGGTCTCTTTTAGGAGTTGCGAGAATATAGCCTTTGATCATAAGTTGCTGATCAATCTTTGCTACCTTTTCTTTTATTGCAAGCTCACCGATTTTGCCTGCGATTTTAGCTTTTGCTGCATCTCTGAACAGCTCTGGCACCGGCGCAGTCAATTCATCTAGAAACTGTTTGTTTTCATCGTTCCATAAATGTCTGCTGTTTTCAATATAGTAATCCTGCCAATCAAGCTCTGATCTGCCGTCCTCTTTTGGTAAACGCTTTAAAAACTTTCGAAACATGAAAAAACCGCCGATTGATAATAAGACTACCATCATGATCACCCAAAACAGAATAAACCATAAAAACCATCCTTCCAGCATCAATCATTCCCCCTTATTCTAACCATATTGTATACGAAGAGAGATTAGAAGAACACAGTAAAAAAAAGAATAGAAAAAAGTGATAGACGTCTAGTCAAAAGAGATAGTAGATCATATTCTATTGTATAGTGAATCTGCTATTTGGCCATGGGAGAGTCACTAGAGGGTATTTGACGATAAATGGACGGAAAAAAAGTCACTTTCATAATAGGGGATGAAAGTGACTTTTTATGTTTAGCTGAGAGGAAATTGAAGAGAAAAAGAAGAGCCATCTTCTGTTTCTTTATTGACGGCGACTGTGAGTATTTGATTTTCGCATTCGGCTTGAATGTTTTTGTCATTAAAATAAAAAGGAAGCATCATTTGTTTTTCAAAAGTCTGTCCTGACGATTTGACAGTTAAGATGAACTCGCATCCAGAAAGGGTAACTGTTACTTGTGTAGGCTGTAAAAAAGTCAGATCCGCTTCTATAATATACTGCTGACTTGTTTCATATAAATCAATAGGCAATGTTTCGTCGTACCAGGCGAAGGGGTCTTCAAAAAATTGCCGAAGCCATTCATCCATACTATCGAAATCATTTGCATCGTTGCGTTTTGAATGGTCCATGGAAGCATTCCTCCACATATCAACCTTGCTTTACATCATATGCGGTGGATTATAAATGGGTGAACGCATAAAAAAACAGACACTAAGGTCTGCTTTTCTTACATATCATGGCTTGAGTTGTGCTTTTGTCTTGTATGGTTTCGGTTTTTTACTTTTTTGCTTCCGCTTAGAGGCTCGGGTTGGCCGGGATTGTGTCCTTTAGGAGCGTTTTTATGCATATCTTTACTTGTATTCTTATTGGTCATAAAATGAGAACCTCCTTAAAAGAGTTCGGTGTTATTGATTGGTTTTTCTTTTTTTGTTATTTTGGCGTTCTGCTTCAGTCAGTACAAGCTGGTCGTTTTCAATATAGCCGGCGCCTTTGCCTTGGCTTTTTGCGTCATTCATTCCGTTAATGACGTGATTCGCTTTTCTTTTGACCATCATTATCACCTCAATCATAATATGGCTTCTTTTATTGTGTTATATGAGAGAGCGTAAACAGTAAAAATTACCGGTACATTTTTTCTCATAAGTCGAACTTATTGTATTTAATAAAAACATTGATATTTACTTATGTATGATTTTGTTTTAATATGAAATTGTGAGAAAATTGTGATGGAATGTAATGTTCATCTGAGAATGATCTGATCTGAAGGGGGATTTTGGAGAATGGCAAACGAGCAAAAAACTGCAGCAAAAGACGTTTTCCAAGCGAGAAAAACGTTTACTACAAATGGGAAAACATATCATTACTACTCTTTAAAAGCGTTAGAAGATTCAGGTATAGGAAAGGTTTCGAAGCTTCCTTATTCCATCAAAGTTCTTTTAGAATCAGTATTGCGTCAAGTTGACGGCTTCGTTATCAAAAAAGAACACGTGGAAAATTTGGCAAAATGGGGAACTGCCGAATTAAAGGATATCGACGTTCCGTTCAAACCGTCTCGAGTTATTTTACAAGACTTCACAGGGGTTCCGGCAGTAGTAGATCTGGCTTCACTGCGTAAAGCAATGGCAGCTGTCGGCGGAGATCCTGATAAAATCAACCCTGAAATTCCTGTTGATCTCGTTATCGACCACTCTGTACAGGTAGATAAAGCGGGTACAGAAGATGCATTAGCAGTAAATATGGACTTGGAATTCGAAAGAAATGCAGAGCGCTACAAATTTTTAAGCTGGGCAAAGAAAGCGTTTAATAATTATCAGGCAGTGCCGCCTGCAACAGGTATTGTGCACCAGGTCAACCTTGAGTTCTTGGCAAGTGTTGTCCATGCCATTGAAGAAGACGGCGAGCTTGTAACGTATCCTGATACGCTTGTCGGAACAGACTCACACACAACAATGATTAACGGTATCGGTGTTCTCGGCTGGGGTGTCGGTGGAATTGAAGCTGAAGCGGGAATGCTTGGACAGCCTTCTTACTTCCCAGTTCCAGAGGTAATCGGCGCGAAACTTGTCGGCAAGCTTCCAAACGGAACAACAGCTACTGACTTGGCGTTAAAAGTAACACAAGTGCTGCGTGAAAAAGGCGTTGTCGGTAAATTTGTTGAATTCTTCGGACCGGGAATTGCTGAACTGCCGCTTGCAGATCGCGCAACAATTGCGAATATGGCTCCGGAATACGGTGCTACATGCGGATTCTTCCCAGTAGATGAAGAAGCGCTTAACTACCTGCGCCTCACTGGCCGTGATCCTGAACATATTGATGTTGTTGAAGCATACTGCAGAAGCAATGGCTTGTTCTACACTCCAGATGCGGAAGACCCTCAATTTACTGATGTGGTTGAAATTGACCTGTCTCAAATTGAAGCAAACTTATCGGGTCCAAAGCGTCCTCAGGATTTGATCCCGCTATCTGCTATGCAGGAAACGTTTAAAAAGCAATTAGTCAGCCCTGCAGGTAACCAAGGATTCGGTTTAAATGCTGAGGAAGAAAATAAAGAAATTAAGTTTAAACTCCTTAACGGCGAAGAAACAGTTATGAAAACGGGTGCGATAGCCATTGCTGCGATTACAAGCTGTACAAATACATCAAACCCATACGTTCTGATCGGCGCCGGACTGGTAGCGAAAAAAGCGGTTGAGTTAGGGCTTAAGGTGCCTAATTACGTGAAAACGTCACTTGCACCGGGTTCTAAAGTTGTTACAGGATATCTTGTGAATTCAGGCCTTCTTCCATACATGAAAGAGCTTGGCTTTAACCTCGTTGGGTACGGCTGTACAACATGTATCGGGAACTCAGGTCCGCTTTCACCGGAAATCGAAGAAGCGGTTGCGAAAAATGATCTTCTGATTACGTCTGTCCTTTCCGGAAACCGTAACTTTGAAGGACGTATTCACCCGCTTGTTAAAGGCAACTATCTTGCTTCACCGCCGCTTGTTGTGGCATATGCGCTGGCTGGAACGGTAAACATTAACTTGAAAACCGATCCAATCGGTGTGGGCAAGGATGGTCAAAACGTATACTTTAATGATATTTGGCCGTCAATGGACGAAATCAATGCACTTGTTAAGCAAACTGTTACGCCAGAGCTATTCCGCAAAGAGTATGAAACAGTATTTGATGACAACAAGCGCTGGAACGAAATTGAAACAACAGATGAAGCATTATATAAATGGGATAGCGAGTCAACTTACATTCAAAACCCGCCATTCTTCGAAGAAATGTCTGTTGAGCCAGGCAAGGTTGAACCATTAAAAGGTTTGCGAGTTGTCGGTAAATTCGGCGATTCAGTCACAACTGACCATATTTCTCCTGCGGGGGCAATCGGAAAAGATACGCCTGCCGGAAAGTATTTGCAAGAAAAAGGTGTTTCACCTCGTGACTTTAACTCCTACGGCTCCCGCCGTGGAAACCATGAAGTCATGATGAGAGGAACATTTGCCAACATTCGCATCAAAAACCAAATCGCACCGGGTACAGAAGGCGGATTTACGACGTACTGGCCGACTGGTGAAGTAACATCCATCTATGATGCATGCATGAAATACAAAGAAGATAAAACCGGTCTTGTCGTATTAGCAGGAAAAGACTATGGTATGGGATCTTCACGTGACTGGGCTGCAAAAGGAACAAACCTTCTCGGCATCAGAACGGTCATTGCAGAGAGCTTTGAAAGAATCCACAGAAGCAACCTTGTATTCATGGGTGTGCTGCCGCTTCAGTTTAAACAAGGTGAAAATGCGGATACGCTCGGCTTAACGGGTAAAGAAGTCATCGAGGTAGATGTTGATGAAACAGTTCGTCCTCGTGACCTTGTGACTGTAAGAGCAATCAATGAAGACGGCAATGTAACAACTTTTGAAGCAGTCGTCCGCTTTGATAGTGAAGTTGAAATTGATTACTACCGCCATGGCGGCATCCTTCAAATGGTGCTTCGTGAAAAAATGAAGCAGTCCTGATGAATCAATAGGAAGAGAAGGCATTTCGCTTTCTCTTCTTTTTATGACACAATGTGCTGCGGAGGTGGCATATGCTGAAAAAATGGCTCGCAGGGATCCTGCTTATCATGCTTGCCGGTTATACGGGATGGAATTTATATCAAACATACAGCAAAAAAGAAGTCGGAATTCAAGAGGGGCAACAAGCACCTGATTTTTCTTTGAAAACGCTGTCAGGGAAGAAAAGCTCTTTACAGGATGCAAAAGGCAAAAAAGTGCTGCTCAATTTTTGGGCAACTTGGTGTAAACCGTGCCGTCAGGAAATGCCTGCGATGGAAAAGCTGCAAAAAGAGTACGCCGACAAACTTGCGGTTGTTGCGGTAAATTTCACTTCAGCTGAGAAAAGTGAGAAACAGGTCAGAGCGTTTGCTGATACGTATGATTTAACATTCCCCATTCTGATTGATAAAAAAGGGATCAATGCTGACTATAACGTGATGTCATATCCAACGACATATATCTTAGATGAAAAAGGTGTTATCCAAGACATACACGTTGGCACCATGACAAAAAAAGAAATGGAACAAAAACTGGATCTTGATTAGATTCAGTTTTTTTTATGCTCAGATATGCTTACAAGTTTTCAGAATTGGAAAAAATAAAAGAATATGCGGAGGTGAGAAGCGTGAAGAAGATGAGAAAACGTTCTTTTCATGAGCTCGTCATGGAAAACAAAAAAGAGCTGATGACCAATACAGAGTATTTAAATCAGCTTGAGGAAAAGCTTGAACAGCGATTTAAGCAAAAATAACCTTTAATTTGTATTCATGTTTACCCCTCCTTTTGAGAAACCTATCTGTTGAGGAGGGATAAACATGGGAAACAACAAGAAAAACGGTCAGCCTCAATATGCTCCAAGCCACTTGGGTACAAAGCCTGTAAAATATAAAGCCAATAAAGGGGAAAAAATGCATGATACTTCAGGACAGCGGCCGATTATCATGCAGACAAAAGGCGAGTAGCGAAAATTCGAGTTTATTTCTAGGAGGTACATCCGAATGACAAAGAACCAAAATCAATATCAGCAGCCTAATCCTGATGATCGTTCTGACAATGTGGAAAAATTGCAGGATATGGTTCAAAATACAATTGAAAATATAGAAGAAGCAGAAGCATCAATGGAGTTTGCTTCAGGAGAAGATAAACAGCGTATCAAAGAAAAAAATGCAAGGCGCGAACAGAGCATTGAAGCGTTTCGTAATGAAATACAGGACGAATCTGCAGCGAGACAAAACGGATACCGTTCTTAAAAAACCAGGGAAACCTGGTTTTTTTCTTTCTGATTTGATTATGGTAAAATGGGGCTAAATTGACGTTAAGGGAGCAGAGTAATCTTGCATGTATCAAAAAAAGAAATAGAAGTGCGTTATGCAGAAACAGATCAAATGGGGATTGTCTATCACGCAAATTATCTTGTGTGGATGGAGGTCGGCAGAACGGCCTTGATTAAGGACTTAGGCTTTTTATATAGTGATATGGAAAAAAAAGGCGTTCTGTCCCCAGTCGTTGATATCAATATTTCCTATAAAAAGCCGCTTCATTACGGAGAAACCGCGGTTGTACATACATGGATAGAGGAATATAACGGCTTTAAAACCGTCTATGGTTATCACATTTATAATCCGGCCGGTGAGCTTTCCATCAAAGCCACCTCATCTCATATTTGTGTGGATAAAGAAAGCTTTAAGCCAATTCAATTCCGCAAAGCTTTTCCTGATTGGCACACAGCATATGAAAAGGCCAAAAAATAGGGAAGTGAACGGGATATGGCGTTTGGTGTGAAACGGGAGGAACTTAACCGGTGGAAACAAGCTGTGAAAAGAGGAGAAATCGCATTTTTAACACATTACTGGCTGGATGACCGATTTCCGGGAGCAAGGACTGTAACAAAAGCCGGTTGTGCAGACATTGATAAGCTGGTTCAGTGGGGAGCGGCGTACGGGTTAAAAAAAGAATGGATCCATAAGAAAAGTGAATTTCCCCACTTTGATCTGCTGGGTGAAACACAAAAATATGTTTTGGAACAAGAAAACCTAACCGATCATCTTATACGATTTCATTTGTAAAAAAAGAACGCACATGAAGTGCGTTCTTTTTTATTGGTATTCAAAAACCGGTTCATCAGCGTCTTCTGAATAGCTGACAAGAAGGTCGTGGTTATCAAAGTACCATAAATCACTTTCTTCAATAAAGAAGGTAATACCATCAGCTTCTGCAGTGACTCCAGCCTCTTGTGGGGCATCTTTCGCTACACCGAGAGAAAAACCCTTTTGAACGTTGCTGCAGCCTCCATAACGGACGAAAAAGCGAACCTGGTCTCCGCTTTCCAAATCGAGTTCTTCTTTATACCAGTTCAATGCGTCTTCGTTAATTGTCATATTCATAACAGAACACCCCTTTGTTCTTCATTTGAATTTTCTCTATTATAAACGTATTAGGCTATTCTGTGTCAAAAGAGAAGTTTTTTAAGCTTATAGCCATTTTACTTTAGGTTCTGTTTTATTGATAATTCGTTTAATGTTCGCTCGGTGTCTGTATATCACAAAAATAGTGAGCAGGGTAACGACAATCAATAAATACGTATCATGGACAAAGAAACTATATATAACAGTATAGATCCCTGTTAACATCGATGAGAGAGAAACAAATTTAGTCAAGTATAAAAAGATGAAGAATACCGCAACCATCGTGATAAATAACAGGGGTGCGTAAAACAGCAAAACGCCTCCTGATGTCGCCACGGCTTTACCGCCTTTAAATTTGGCGAAGATGGGAAACACGTGGCCTAAAACCGCAAAGACTCCTGCAAGAAGCGGGTGAATATCAACATGCATGAGAAAAGGCAATGCAGTTGCCAGTGTCCCTTTCAAAATATCTCCGGCTATGACGACCGAACCAGCTTTTACACCCAATGTACGGAATGCATTGGTAGCGCCTAAGTTGCCGCTTCCGTGCTCCCGAATATCAATTCCCTTGGCAAGCTTGCCCACAATTAAGCCAGATGGAATGCTGCCTATCAAGTAGGCCAAAATAATCAATAAAGCAATTAACATCTACATTTCTCCTTTTTCAAATTCCCTTCTTTTTATTTTAACATGAGATGTCATGATCTGATGATAAGTTTTTTTGTAAAGTTTGCTTACAAATCTAATCAAACATGCATCATATTTTGATTTCTCCTGTTTTGATCGTGTAAAATAAGTGAAAAAGGAGTGACACACGATGCAAAACCCTTCTAAAGCGGAAATTAAAGAGATTCTTCAAAGAAGCAAACGTATAGCGGTAGTAGGGCTTTCAGACCGTCCGGATAGAACGTCACATATGGTTTCAAAAGCAATGCAGGACGCGGGTTATGAAATTATCCCTGTGAACCCTACAATTGATGAGGCGCTAGGTGTCAAAGCCGTTTCATCTTTAAAAGAGATAGACGGTCCGATTGACATCGTAAATGTATTCCGGCGCTCAGAACAGCTTCCTGGAGTGGCGGAAGAGTTTTTAGAGACAGATGCGCCAGTATTTTGGGCACAGCAAGGGCTAGTTAATGAGGAAGCATACCAGATGCTAAAAGAAAAAGGCAGAACGGTTATCATGGATCTGTGCATAAAAGTGGCACACGCTGTAACAAAATAGGTGCAGAACTGCAAAAATCCTTGTAAATTCAAGGATTTTTGCTTTTTAATTTTAAGATATTGTTTGCGTATTACGGTGAAACAGATACAATAAAGCTTGAACAGCTTTTTTTGAATACCTTGTCCAGCTGGGTTTCGGCCGTTCGATTTGCGAAGGTCTGCTGCTTTATATATAATAAACAAACATACGTTCTCATAGTGTAAAAACAGCACTAGCCGATGTTTTGAGAAGAACTGATTCGTTAGCTCTATGTTGCGATTGCAAACATATTGGTTATAATGAGGAGTCCAAGGCAGTACTGGCTCGAGGCGAGGTTTATAAAAAATATCTTATATACAAATGATGTGTAACACTGAAAAGAGAAAGACAATGTTAGTTTTTGAAAGGGGTTTGTACGTTTGGCTAGAAAACAGCAATTTGATTACAACGAAGATGCCATACAGGTGCTCGAAGGCCTTGAGGCTGTCAGGAAAAGGCCGGGTATGTATATTGGCTCTACTGACGCGCGGGGTTTGCACCACTTGGTTTATGAAATTGTAGATAACTCTGTCGACGAGGTGCTTGCCGGCCATGGAGATCACATAATCGTCAAAATACATAAAGACAATAGTATTTCTGTACAGGATAGAGGCCGCGGCATGCCGACCGGAATGCATAAGCTCGGCAAACCAACCCCTGAAGTGATTTTAACGGTGCTTCATGCCGGAGGAAAATTCGGCCAAGGCGGCTATAAGACAAGCGGCGGGCTCCACGGAGTTGGTGCATCAGTCGTGAATGCTTTATCTGAATGGCTGACGGTTACCATTGAGCGGGACGGTTTTGTCTATCAGCAGCGATTTGAAAATGGAGGAAAACCGGTTACATCTCTCGAAAAGATCGGCAAAACAAAAAAGACGGGAACTCTTACACACTTTAAGCCAGATCCAACGATGTTCAGCACAACCACTTATAATTTTGAAACGCTCTCTGAGCGCTTAAGAGAGTCTGCGTTTTTGTTAAAAGGATTGAAAATTGAGTTGATTGATGAACGCAATGACCAGCATGAGGTCTTTTATTATGAAAACGGCATAGAAGCGTTTGTTGCTTATTTAAATGAAGAAAAAGACGTCTTGTCTGAAGTGGTCTCGTTTGAGGGTGAGCATCATTCTATAGAAGTGGACTTTGCGTTCCAGTTTAACGATGGTTATTCTGAAAATATTTTGTCGTTTGTCAACAATGTCAGAACAAAAGACGGCGGGACACATGAGTCAGGTGCAAAAACTGCGATGACGCGTGCTTTTAATGAATATGCGCGAAAAGTGGCTTTGCTGAAAGAAAAGGATAAGAACCTTGAAGGCACCGATATAAGGGAAGGGCTTTCAGCCATTATTTCTGTCCGCATACCTGAGGAGCTTCTTCAATTTGAGGGACAAACAAAAGGAAAGCTCGGTACCAGTGAAGCAAGATCAGCGGTGGATGCGATTGTTTCAGAGCAGCTTGCTTACTTTTTAGAGGAAAATCGGGACACCGCAACGCTTCTTGTCAAAAAAGCAATCAAGGCGAGCCAGGCGCGCGAAGCGGCACGCAAAGCCCGTGAAGAAGCAAGAAGCGGCAAAAAACGAAAAAAATCAGAAGCGACTTTAAGCGGAAAGCTGACGCCTGCGGGTTCAAGAAACCCGGCAAAAAATGAATTGTATCTCGTTGAGGGAGATTCAGCAGGCGGGTCAGCCAAGCAGGGACGAGACCGCAGATTCCAGGCGGTTCTGCCTTTACGCGGTAAAGTCATTAATACAGAAAAAGCTAAGCTTGCTGATATCTTTAAAAATGAAGAGATCAATACGATCATTCATGCGATCGGCGGGGGAGTCGGGGCAGATTTCTCAATCGATGACATCAACTACGACAAAATCATCATTATGACTGATGCCGATACTGACGGCGCCCATATTCAAGTGCTGCTTCTTACCTTTTTCTATCGCTATATGAAACCGCTCATTGAGCATGGCAAGGTGTTCATTGCGCTGCCACCTTTATATAAGGTCAGTAAAGGAAGCGGGAAGAAGGAAATCATTGAATATGCATGGTCTGATGAAGAGATGGGTGATGTCCTGAAAAAAGTCGGCAAAGGCTATACCATTCAACGATATAAGGGTCTTGGAGAGATGAACGCAGACCAGCTGTGGGAAACGACGATGAATCCGGAGTCCCGCACACTTGTTAGGGTCAAAATTGACGATGCGGCACGTGTAGAGAGACGTGTGACGACGTTAATGGGAGACAAAGTAGAGCCGCGCAGAAAGTGGATTGAGAAAAACGTCGCTTTCGGCTTAGATGAAGAAAGCAATATTTTAGAAAATGAAAACTTATCGGTCGCTGAGGAGGTTTAATGATTGTCACAGCCAGAATTATTTCATGATTTACCATTAGAAGAGGTGATCGGCGACCGTTTTGGACGCTACAGTAAATATATTATTCAAGACAGGGCGCTGCCCGATGCGAGAGACGGATTAAAGCCGGTACAGCGCAGAATTCTGTATGCAATGCATACAGATGGAAACACGTTTGATAAAAACTTCAGAAAAGCGGCCAAAACGGTCGGTAACGTCATCGGTAACTATCATCCGCACGGTGACAGCTCGGTTTATGAAGCAATGGTGCGGATGAGCCAGGATTGGAAAGTTCGTAATGTGTTAATCGAAATGCATGGAAACAATGGAAGTATCGACGGAGATCCCCCGGCAGCCATGCGTTATACAGAGGCACGATTATCTCCGATTGCATCTGAGCTTCTTCGGGATATTGACAAAAACACGGTTGAATTTGTGCCGAACTTCGATGACACAAGCAAGGAGCCTGTCGTACTCCCGGCGATGTTTCCTAACCTATTGGTCAACGGATCTACCGGTATTTCAGCAGGATACGCGACCGACATTCCCCCTCATCATCTGGGAGAAGTCATTGATGCTGTCATTAAGCGTATTCAAATGCCATCTTGCTCTGTTGATGAACTCATGGAAGTCATTAAAGGGCCTGATTTTCCGACAGGCGGTATTATTCAGGGCATTGACGGGATAAGAAAAGCTTACGAAACCGGAAAAGGAAAAATCATTATTCGCGGAAAGGCTGAAATTGAAACAATCAGAGGCGGACGAGAACAAATTGTCATTACTGAAATTCCATTTGAAGTAAATAAAGCAAACCTTGTAAAAAAAATGGACGAGTTCCGTATTGATAAAAAGGTTGAAGGCATCTCAGAGGTTCGTGATGAAACGGATCGAACAGGGCTGAGAGTGGTCATTGAACTGAAAAAAGAAGCTGATGCCAAAGGCATTTTGAATTTCTTATATAAAAATACTGATTTGCAGATCACATATAACTTCAATATGGTGGCTATCCATAACCGCCGTCCGATGCTGATGAGCCTGCCGTCTATTTTGGATGCATATATCGGACACCAAAAGGAAGTTGTCACAAACCGGTCCGTTTACGAGCTTCAAAAAGCAAAAGACAGACATCATATCGTAGAAGGGCTCATGAAAGCTTTGTCTATTTTGGATGAAGTGATTGCAACAATCCGTTCTTCTAGCGATAAACGTGACGCTAAAAACAATTTGATCGCGAAATATGAATTTACAGAGCCTCAGGCTGAAGCCATCGTGTCATTGCAGCTATATCGTTTAACCAATACCGATATCACAGCGCTTAAGGAAGAGGCAGAAGAGCTCGGTAAAAAAATTGAAGAGCTCGAATCTATTCTGAGCAATGATAAAAAACTGCTAAAAGTGATTACAAACAGCTTAAAAGCACTGAAAAAGAAATATGCAGATACGAGACGCTCCGTGATTGAAGAAAAAATTGAAGAAATTAAAATCAATCTCGAAGTCATGGTTGCATCTGAGGATGTATATGTAACCGTTACGAAGGATGGTTACCTAAAACGGACGAGCCAGCGCTCATTTGCCGCTTCCAACGGACAGGACTTCGGAATGAAAGATACGGACAGGATGCTGCATCAGTTTGAAATGAATACGACAGACGTGCTGCTGCTCTTTACGAACAAAGGGAGCTACATCTATTGTCCTGTTCACCAGCTGCCTGATATCAGATGGAAGGACATGGGCCAGCATTTTTCAAATCTGATCACTATTGACCGTGATGAAACGATTGTAAAGGCCATACCGATAAAAGAATTTGATCCGTCGGCATATCTTCTATTCTTTACGAAAAACGGGATGGTGAAAAAGACAGAGCTCACCCATTATAAAGCACAGCGTTATTCTAAGGCGCTTGTGGCCTTAAATCTGAAGGGTGAAGATGAACTGATTGATGTACATGTAACAAATGGGGAAAGCCAGATCTTTATGGCCACTCACTTAGGGTACGGTCTATGGTTTGGAGAAGACGAAGTGAATGTAGTTGGCGCACGTGCGGCAGGTGTCAAAGGGATTAACTTAAAAGAGGATGACTTTGTTGTCTCCGGTGAGATCCTTCAGCAATCTGATTCAATTGTCTTGTTCACACAGCGGGGAGCGGTAAAACGCATGAGTCTTTCTGAGTTCGAGAAGACATCCCGCGCAAAACGCGGTGTCGTAATGCTAAGGGAACTGAAAAAGAATCCTCACCGAGTTGTAGCACTGTTCGCTTGCGGTCTTGAACAGCGACTAATGGCAGAAACAGAAAAAGGCGACAGAAAAGAACTGCAGGCAAAAGAGTTGCGGACAAACGACAGATACAGCAATGGCTCTTTCTTTTTTGATGAAGAGGAATCAGGCAAGGTTACAGCTGTTTGGCGCCTTCATACAGAACAATAATAAAAAACCCGCTCATACTATATGAGCGGGTTTCGTTTGTTTTTTATCAGCTTTCATGGTTGGTGAATAGATCTGTTACAGCATGAATGACTTCAATCCCCTGCCATACAAATAAATTCAGCGCTGTGAAAGAAAATAAGCCTAAAATCACCATTCTTAAGATAAACAACATGTTTAACAGCCTCCTCATATTTTCGTTACATAATCGGGTGATGTTGAACATGAAGTTTGCCGAAATAAGACGATTGATAAAATTTGGCCAGTATAAAGCTTTTTTTCCGCTGACGTCTGCGGGAGTATCCCGTACTTTTGCTTTCAGCGGTCAGCAGCAGAACAGCCATTGCCCATAAAGCGGTCAGCGTAAATGCCCCTGTGATGGATTTCTTCTCATCATCAGCATTTTGGCCGGCTTTCATCTCATGCATTTCCTGCTGGTCGGCTACGGCTTTATAATGATGGCCGATATCAAAGGCGTGGGGAATTGAGAACAAATGAAAACTGGCAATCGCCAAGAATAAGATGGATGCTTTCAATATCGTTACTTTTTTCAAATGATCTCCCCCCTCCTTTAATATTACTGAATATTTTTATAATAATACCCCAATCCATCCTAAAAGTAAACCTGATTTATTAAATTTAAAAATAAATTTAACTTTGTTAAGTATATATCTTTTTGCTTATTTTTGAAAGAGTTTTTGAAAGAGAAAACTTCTTTTATTAGCGTATGTATACCCGGTTTATGGTGTGAATAAAAACATATTTTAAATGATATGTTTGTTGTTTAGGGTTTATTACTTTATTTATGTGCTAAATCAAAGAGAAAGGCAAGAGAATGGGAAGAAATGATTACATTGTTAATAGGGCACTCTTTTATAAAAGCCAGCTTGCAAGGAATGTTTTTATTCGTAGGAAAATAATAGAGAAGGGGTCGACAGAGTAACATCTGGCTACGACAATATTCTTCTCGAAAAAACTTCCTAATTCGTCATATTGTGATATAATAAAACTCGTTATGTTAAAAAATCTAACATCAAAATCGAATTCGTATTGAATTGATGAAAACGGGAGGTAAATATGGAGTCTTTTTTCAATAGTTTGATTAATATTCCAAGTGATTTCATCTGGAAATACCTATTTTATATTTTAATAGGGCTTGGATTATTTTTTACCATACGTTTTGGTTTTATCCAATTCCGTTATTTTATTGAAATGTTCAGAATAGTAGGGGAGAAGCCGGAAGGAAATAAAGGTGTTTCATCTATGCAGGCATTCTTTATTTCGGCCGCATCCCGAGTCGGCACAGGGAATTTGACTGGTGTAGCCTTAGCAATTGCGACAGGCGGACCAGGCGCTGTATTTTGGATGTGGGTAGTGGCTGCAGTAGGCATGGCTTCAAGCTTTGTTGAGAGTACGTTAGCGCAGCTTTATAAGGTGAGAGACGGGGAGGATTTCCGCGGAGGGCCGGCCTACTATATTCAAAAGGGTCTTGGTGCCAGATGGCTTGGCATCGTTTTTGCAATCTTAATTACCGTCTCATTCGGCTTGATTTTTAACGCTGTTCAAACAAATACAATTGCTGGAGCATTGGATGGCGCATTCCATGTGAATAAAATAGTTGTAGCCATAGTTCTGGCGGTTTTAACTGCGTTTATCATTTTCGGCGGTTTAAAACGTGTTGTCGCTGTTTCACAGCTAATTGTGCCGGTTATGGCAGGCATTTATATTCTTATCGCTTTATTTGTTGTCATCACGAATATTACGGCTTTCCCTGGCGTTATCGCTACAATTGTTAAAAATGCTTTAGGTTTTGAACAAGTCGTCGGCGGCGGAATAGGCGGCATCATCGTTATCGGTGCGCAACGCGGACTTTTTTCAAACGAAGCAGGAATGGGGAGCGCACCAAACGCGGCTGCGACGGCTCATGTATCCCATCCGGCAAAGCAAGGCTTTATTCAAACATTAGGTGTATTTTTCGATACATTTATCATATGTACGTCCACAGCATTTATTATTTTGCTGTACAGTGTAACACCAAAAGGCGACGGCATCCAAGTAACACAGGCTGCTCTTAACCATCATATTGGAGGCTGGGCGCCGACTTTCATCGCAGTCGCAATGTTCTTGTTTGCATTCAGTTCAGTTGTCGGCAACTATTATTATGGCGAGACAAACATTGAATTTATTAAAACAAGCAAAACATGGCTGAACATTTACCGTATCGCTGTAATTGCTATGGTTGTGTATGGATCTTTATCAGGCTTCCAAATCGTTTGGGATATGGCGGACCTCTTTATGGGTATCATGGCGCTGATCAACTTAATTGTGATTACGCTGCTGTCAAACGTTGCTTACAAAGTGTATAAAGATTACGCGAAACAGCGTAAGCAAGGACTTGATCCTGTGTTTAAAGCGAAAAACATCCCAGGGCTGAAAAACGCTGAAACATGGGAAGATGAGAAGCAAGAAGCATAATATAAATATAAAACAAAGCTGCATTCAATAGTTGAATGCAGCTTTTTCATTATTGGAAATAAATTTAATTTTTCGACTCGAATGAAAAATGACGTGTAAAGTCCCAATTCAGTCCAGTTTTCTTTGTTCTATATGTGTCATGTGTGTCTTATTCATTGGAGGTAGAGCAAATTGACAGGCTTTTAAACCTCCCAAAAACAAGAAATTAGGTTGATAGACAATCATGAGAAAGATTTTTACAATGAGTTCGTGCTCATAAGAAGTGTAGAGCCAAAATGATGCGAAGGAGGAAAAGATCAGATATGAAACGGTCAATCTCGATTTTTATTACGTGTTTATTGATTACGTTATTGACAATGGGCGGCATGCTGGCTTCGCCGGCATCAGCAGCAGGGACAAAAACGCCAGTAGCCAAGAATGGCCAGCTTAGCATAAAAGGTACACAGCTCGTTAACCGAGACGGTAAAGCGGTACAGCTGAAGGGGATCAGTTCACACGGATTGCAATGGTATGGAGAATATGTCAATAAAGACAGCTTAAAATGGCTGAGGGACGATTGGGGTATCACCGTTTTCCGTGCAGCGATGTATACGGCAGATGGCGGTTATATTGACAACCCGTCCGTGAAAAATAAAGTAAAAGAAGCGGTTGAAGCGGCAAAAGAGCTTGGGATATATGTCATCATTGACTGGCATATCTTAAATGACGGTAACCCAAACCAAAATAAAGAGAAGGCAAAAGAATTCTTCAAGGAAATGTCAAGTCTTTACGGAAACACGCCAAACGTCATTTATGAAATTGCAAACGAACCAAACGGTGATGTGAACTGGAAGCGTGATATTAAACCCTATGCGGAAGAAGTGATTTCCGTTATCCGCAAAAATGATCCAGACAACATCATCATTGTCGGAACCGGTACATGGAGCCAGGATGTGAATGATGCAGCCGATGACCAGCTAAAAGATGCAAACGTTATGTACGCACTTCATTTTTATGCCGGCACACACGGCCAGTTTTTACGGGATAAAGCAAACTATGCACTCAGCAAAGGAGCGCCTATTTTTGTGACAGAATGGGGGACAAGTGATGCTTCCGGAAATGGCGGTGTATTCCTTGATCAATCGCGGGAATGGCTGAAATATCTCGATAGCAAGACCATTAGCTGGGTGAACTGGAATCTTTCTGATAAACAGGAATCATCCTCAGCTTTAAAGCCGGGGGCATCTAAAACAGGCGGCTGGCAGTTGTCAGATTTATCTGCTTCAGGAACATTCGTTAGAGAAAACATTCTCGGCACCAAAGATTCGACGAAGGACATTCCTGAAACGCCAGCAAAAGATAAACCCACACAGGAAAACGGTATTTCTGTACAATACAGAGCAGGGGATGGGAGTATGAACAGCAACCAAATCCGTCCGCAGCTTCAAATAAAAAATAACGGCAGTACCACGGTTGATTTAAAAGATGTCACTGCCCGTTACTGGTATAAAGCGAAAAACAAAGGCCAAAACGTTGACTGTGACTACGCGCAGATTGGATGCGGCAATGTGACACACAAGTTTGTGACGTTGCATAAACCAAAGCAAGGTGCAGATACCTATCTGGAACTTGGATTTAAAAACGGAACGTTGGCACCGGGAGCAAGCACAGGGAATATTCAGCTCCGTCTTCACAATGATGACTGGAGCAATTATGCACAAAGCGGCGATTATTCCTTTTTCAAATCAAATACGTTTAAAACAACGAAAAAAATCACATTATATGATCAAGGAAAACTGATTTGGGGAACAGAACCAAATTAGTTAAGCTTTTTTTTGGCGGACATCAGTAACGATGTCCGTTTTTATCATCTAATAGGAGGTTTGCGTTGTGGATGAAATACTGAAACAGTATATGGTGCTGTATAAAAAAATGAGTAATATGATAAATGGTCCCGACTATCCAGGTAAGGAAAAAGACATCCAGCATCAAAAAGATCAGATCGAAGTTTACGAAAAACAGCTGCAGCAAGGATTTTCTACAGATTATGACTATGATGTGTTTGCTGATTCTGTTATCAAATGCGCATATGGCGATATGACGCTGGAGGATTTAGAAGCCGTTTATTATGGATTGACAACGCCATTTTTTTGATTTGTCATTCAGCAGAAAAATTTTAATTTCTGTCTCACTAACTTAAGTATACTTTTATATTGAGACGGGAATTTATTTATTTTCTTTACTTCCTAGAATATATATTATGTAAACTAGAAAAGATGAAGAATAAAGCTTTGCTGTTTTTATGTACATCCTTTCTTCTTCCTGTAATTCAGCAACAAAATAAAAAAGCGATTTCCCAATCGGAAAATCGCCAATTCAGACACTCTATTATTTATGTGTGTCTTTGTGCTCTTAACGATTTACAACAAATGTTGTCACGCTTTGAGCTGGAAGATGAGCCCAAAAATGATTGCCTGATACAGTGAGATTCGTTCCAGGTTGTAGATTGCTGCTGCTGCTCGTGATCCATCTAGATACGTTTGAAGCAGATCCATTCTGCAAAACAAAGTTTTGGTTGACTCCTGTGTTGCTTTTATTGATGGCTACAATAACGACCTTGTTGTCACCTTTATAGGCTGATACGTAAACGTTCGCATTAGGGTTTTTCGTTGCATCAATTCTTACATAGCCGGGACGCACAAACTTTGAGAAATGAGCCATATTGTAGCCGCGTTTGCTGATCGTACCATCTTCTTTCATAGGTCCATATGATCTTCGGATGTACCACCATACATAAGCTTGAAAGTCCCCCTCTACCATCGCATTGTGAATATGTTGTGAAACATCCAATGCCTCGGGCCATCGATCCGCCGAGTTGTTATCACTGTTCGGATAGTATACTTCCGTCATCCAAAGGTCCTTCCCCGCTCCTTTTTGTTTGAAAAGAGGATAAGGGAATTGGCTGACCTGGGTGCCGTACAGGTGGGTTCCGAGAATATCCATATTGGCAAGAGCCTGCGGATCGTTCAAGATCGGGTCCGACAAATTCTTCAAGTATTGAAATGACTCAGGCGCAATGACGCGGGCATTGATCGAGCCGGCGTTTTCTCTCATAAAGCGAAGTATTTCTTGCGGCGTCCACCACGTCCACTCGTGAGCGTAATCAGGCTCGTTTTGGACCGAAATCGCGTAAAGATTCACACCATTATTCTTCATGAAGGTAACAAAATCGTTAAGATGCTGCGCGTATGCTGCGTACTTGTTGTATTTCAGCCGTTTAGCCGATGTGTCACCATTACGATTAAAGGTCTCAACCATATCACTTGGAGGATTCCAAGGAGAAGCAAAAACAATTGCTCCATGTTTGACCGCACTCTTTGCAGTCTCCACCTCTTTATACCAATTATTTCGATTTTCATCTACATGAATTCTTAAGATTGAAAATCCTAACTGGTTCTGTCCATTGCCAAAAGCAGTTTCTCTTTGAGCTGCTGTAAGATCCCCAGCCCAAGCGGGATGATTCATCCCTCCAAAACCGCGAATCACTTGTTTCTCTGCAGATACATTAACTGTTACATCACTTGCTGCCAAAACTTCAGTAGCGCCTGGCCCTAACATGACTGGCAACATAGTGAAACATACTAATAATACACAAATTGTTTTTTTAATGCGTGGAATCATTTATTCCTCTCCTTCGTAATGTGTCTTTTACTGTATTAGAAAATCTGACCGGCATATCCATAATGGCGGGCTGCTCCGGTATGTTGGCCGGTGCATCAACCCGTCTGTTTTTAAACGGTCCCATTATCCGTGCTATCGTTGCGTAAACTGCCAGTAATCGAAATTAAGCAAGTTTCCTGTACCTGTTCCGGTAAATACAAAGAATACTTTGTGCACGCCGGTTGCCCCGCTTACCGCAGTTTCTATTTCCCTCCACGTTTGCGCTCCACCTGTGGAAGGTACATTTAGGGTTCCAACAAGCTTACCATCAGCACTGTCGAGGCGCACTTCTATTTTCCCGCCTATAGTGGATGCTACATTTGCTTTAAATGTCCTGGCACCGCCCGCTCCAAAGTCTGAATTTCCTACAGCAATCCAGTCTCCATTTTGAATGCTTGTTACATGTTGATTATTTACTGGCCCGCCGGGTGCCGTGGACTTCTCTGTCAAAATGCGTCCATTCCAAGCAAACGTTTCAGCTTCTACCCGGTTATAAGGATTCAAATTGGAACGCTGTGTTACACCTGCATAATTTGCTGCTACCTCTTGGATGGATCCATCTGGGTTATGCACCAGCTTATTAATATGGGGAGAACGGTATCCTTTGCCGGCCCCGAACAGAGCGGAACTGACAGTTTGCGCGTGGTACACCACATACCACTCGTTTTTAAAATTGAAAACAGCATGATGGTTGTTTCCGCCACCTCCGAAAAATGCACCCGGATTTTTCAGGAAGTGCCCTCTATATGTAAAGGGGCCCATGGGACTTGAACTGGTCATGTAGCCGATCTCACCCGGGGGTTTATCGGCCGGATGTGTGCCGCCGAAATTGATGCAATAGGAGTAATAATATGTTCCGTTATACTTGTGCAATCCCGAATCTTCAAACATGAAAGGCGCATCAATTGTAGATGCACTTCCAACAACACTCGTCATATCAGATCCCAATTTTATGACTCTAGCCGTTTTAGGATTGGCCCATTGTGCCTGCGTTGGATTTGAACCGCCAGGAACGCCTCCGCCGGCATATAGGTAACCGGTTCCGTCGTCATCTACAAATACTGCCGGATCAAAAAGCCATACAACACCTGACATTCCTGGCGTACTTGGCGTTACGAGCGGTTTTCCGATTGGGTCGGTCCATGGACCAATCGGGCTGTCTGCGGTGAGAACCCCGATACCTCCGCCGCTGTTTGCGAAATAAAGGAAGAATTTATCCTTGCCATTAATTTTTTTAACTGCGATTGACGGTGCCCAGGATGCACCTGCCCATTTTGCAATTCCACGGCCTCCATTAGCTCCATTGGCACCTGCTACCGGAATGGCTCCGTGGTCTGTCCAGTTCACCATATCCGCTGAAGATATGACGAATACTCTATTCAAATTGGCAAATGAATTATCTTTAATCGTTCCGTTGCTATTATATTCATAGTCATCACTTGACATATAAATGTAGACTCTTCCGTTATAGGTCAGCGCAATCGGATCTGCTCCTAAATGATGGTCGATAAGCGGGTTTGAATTCCCTATATGTTTTGCAATTGTAGTACTTGTGGCAGCATACGCAGACTTCCCAGATAAGCAGCTCAATAATAAAACTAGAATCCATAAACATACGCTACACTTTTTCCTCATCACTTCACATCCTCCTTTTTCCTTAAAATGGGGGATTTTCTTTTGGAATTTGATGACAACAGGTCACGAAGATTGCACGCATAAAGTAGCCGGAAGCTGTTTAGCAATGTTCCCAGTTGTTCTGAAAGCTCATCTTCATGTGTCTCCATTCTCTCTTTTCTTCGAGGAGATCGCACCACTCCTTCAAAATTGTTCAAAAAAACTTCCCCATTCCTAGCGACCATTGTCCAGAAAATAAAAAGACAGGATTGTTCATGGCCTCCCACTAATCACATTGAACGGAGATTACATCATTATCCAAGATATCCCTTTATCTAACATCCTACATCATTAAAAAAATTGTGTATAGAAACTTTTGGAGGAGTTAGTGTTCGATTCTACAAAGGAACTGGATACATTTATTCATTGATAAGATGGGGCTAACACTCCGTTTATATTTGTATGTTTTCAGACACAAAAAACAGCCGTTCAATGCGGCTGTTTTTTTCAAGAGTATAAGACTATTGAGCGGTATACCCGCTTTTTCATGTTTTGTTCATATTTTATTAATTGTTTATTCAACACTGTCCGCTATAGTAATCCATATCAACAAATATGACTGCCACTCGCATCTTTTATGAAGGGAGGTCCGTTACGCTGAAAGAAAAAATAAAGACCTTAGGCCGTTTTTGCACCGTAGGCGTCGGCAATACGCTGATAGATTTTGGTGTCTTCTTTCTTCTTACCGCTTGTCATGTCTCTTATCTGCCGGCGCAGATCTGCTCCTATACTGCAGGTATCGCCAACAGCTATGTGTGGAACCGGAATTGGACGTTTTGTGTGAAACGTAAGGCTGACGGGAAAGAGATCGTGCGTTTTCTCATGATTAATATTGCCGCGTCGGGGATCACCTTTTTGCTGCTTTATTTGTTTCAAAATTGCGGCTGCTCGCTTTTGGTGAGTAAGCTCGCCGCCACTATCGGCGGAATGATGATGAATTTTATCGGAAACCGAATCTGGGTATTTGGAGATTCGCAGAAAAACATACAGGATCAGGAGTGAAGATGAATGAGAAAAAAAGTGAGAAAAGCGGTTATACCCGCAGCGGGTTTAGGAACGAGATTTCTGCCGGCGACAAAGGCGCAGCCTAAAGAAATGCTCCCAATCGTCGACAAACCAGCAATCCAATATATTGTAGAAGAGGCCGCAGAGTCAGGAATTGAAGATATACTGATTATTACAGGGAGAAACAAACGCTCGATTGAAGATCATTTTGATCGGTCGGCGGAATTGGAATTCAATCTCCGGGAAAAAGGCAAGACGGAGACACTTAAGGAAATGCAGCAGATTGCCGATTTGGCCAACATTCATTACATCCGCCAGAAAGAACCGCTCGGATTAGGCCATGCGGTGCTGTGTGCGGAGCATTTTATCGGAGATGAGCCTTTTGCTGTTCTCTTAGGTGATGATATTATGGTGTCTGAAACACCGGCTCTTCGGCAATTAATGGATGTATATGACGTTTATGGCACAGAGGTTGTCGGTGTACAGTCAGTTCTCCCTGAGGATGTCAGCAAATATGGTATTATAAATACATCAGGGTCTCAAGGGCATGTATATGAAGTGAACGATTTAGTGGAAAAGCCTTCTCCTGAAGAAGCACCTTCGGAAATCGCAGTAATGGGACGTTATGTGCTGAATTCTTCGATCTTCTCCGTTTTGAAGACAATTGGCAGAGGCGCGGGCAACGAAATACAGCTGACAGATGCGCTTCGTGAGGTTTGCCGTAAGGAGCCGATCCACGCCCGGCTGCTGGAAGGAAATCGATATGACATTGGCGATAAGCTAGGCTGTTTTAAAGCGAGCACCGAAATCGGCTTAATGCGTTCCGAAATGAGATCTCAGCTTTTGGCCTATTTAGAAGATGTGATCAAACGGGAAACGAAAGAAATGCTGCGGTAAAAAAATTGTAACCATCTTGCTCGTCAATCAGTCATATAATAGTGAAAAAGATTAGGACAGGTTGTGAAGAATGTGGGCAGTTTGATAAGCGAAATTTTAACATGGCTGACGAACATGGGATATGCGGGTATTGCGATTGGGTTAATGATTGAAATCATTCCGAGTGAGATTGTATTAGCTTATGGCGGCTATATGGTATCGGAAGGCACGATTGGATTTATTGGCGCAATTATTGCGGGTGTTATCGGGGGTACCATTGCCCAGATCTTTATTTACTGGATCGGTCGCTATGGCGGCAGGCCATTTCTGGACAAATACGGGAAGTATTTATTGATTAAAAAGCATCATATCGACATGTCGGAAAACTGGTTTCAGAAATACGGCGCCGGAGTTGTCTTCTCGGCTCGTTTTATACCGGTTGTCAGACATGCCATATCCATTCCGGCAGGTATTGCCAGAATGCCTTTTCTCAAATTTGTGGTACTGACTGTGCTTGCTATCATTCCATGGTCTATTCTGTTTGTTTATTTAGGCATACAGCTAGGAAGCCAGTGGGATGATGTTGAGAATATAGCGGGCACTTATACAACACCGATTATGATATTGGCTGTTGTCGTGATAGCCCTTTATTTTGTGATTAAGAAACGTACAGCCATATTTAAACGATAGCTAGCAGATATGCATAGGGGGTGACTGACGCTCCCCTATGCATATTTTTTTACTTGCGATGTTGATTTGCCAGCTTCAGATTCTCCGCTAAAAATGCGACAAACACTTCATCCCGCACGAGCGATGCGGCATAATTTCTCTTAATAAACCATTCTGCCTCTTCAAACGCTGCGAATGTTTCGTCTTGGGTTTCTCCGTTAATTTGAATATTCCATTCGTTGTCTAAAGGGAAAAGAAAAAATCTCATTTGTGCTCGATTTTCATATAATGATCCATTCGCAGATCCCTTTAGATTATAGATGTTACGGAAAGCATCCGGCCGTACAGGATCAATGCGGAAAGCTTCAGCTACAAACAACTCGAATACTTCATCGGTTATTGAACAGCCGGACGCTTTTGCATGCCCTCCGCCGCCATATCGGCCGGCGATTTCTGACACATCGATGTGATCATGAATGGTGCGGAGACTGACTCGTTTTGACCCCATGCTCAAAATCGCAATGTAATCGAGGTGCGGGTTATCTTTCCCTAGCCTGTTCCCCAGCTCTGAATGGTACGATTCAGCGTGAACGATGCCTACACAGTGTTCGTGAACAAAGGTTTGTACCATTTCCCTTTTCTTTCTGCGGAGGTAGCGCTCGATTTTTTCGTCTTCTAAATCAAGCAGTTTTTCTTCAAAATCATCGAAGAAAAATTCGTCATGCGCGGAAAGGCGCTGGATCATTTTTGCTTCAAATTCATCGATTGACAGCAAAAAGAAAAGATCATTAAGCCGCTTCGCCTGTTTTTGATCGTACCGCTCCCACTCCCATGTATCGTATTGGCGGACGAGCTCTGTGAATTGATCTAAGGCGTTTGTCGGTTTCATGAAGCCATTTTCAACGAGATAGCCATATAAAAGCGATGTCGCGGATGTGAGCCTTCCATCATCGTATTCCACCTGGACAAATCCCCATTCATGCTCATTCAAATGAAGGGCTGTTTTATGATGGTCAATGAGCTTCACTTTGCCCCCTGCATGAACATACTCATTCAATCTCTCTTCGTTTTCTTCATTGACGGCGAGATCGGTGATGAATAACGCGTCCTGTCTGTTGCTCTCCTTCGCTTTTTCTAAAAAGTACTGCACCTGTGCGTTTAAGCCGTTGACAGAGTTATACCGGACCTCTACGTCTTTTCCGAACGCCAATTTTGCTACGATTCCGCATCCTACTCCGTCCAAGTCGTTATGTGAATATAAATGATACATAATGTGGGCCCCTTTTTATGATAAACTGACAATTGCCGCTAGAGGTGCGGCAGCCTTTATTTACTATTCTAAAAAACCAAGCGTTTTATGCAATGGTAATTAGTTTACATAATGTTGTTATTGTAAATATATAAAGGAGCGCTTTTTTTGCGCTCCTAAGTTCTTGCTTTTACACTGGATAAACCGGATGCTTTCGATTGGTAAATGTCATTTCCTTTGTCATGTATGCCTTGAGCCGTTTGGCCAGCTCATCACGCAGCGAATTGGCTGGGATAACAGCATCAATGATCATTTCTGAAGCCAGACGGTAGATATTGATGTCCTCTTTGTATTCCTCCCGTTTGCTGCTGATAAATGCGGCTCTCTCTTCTTCTGGCAGCTCGGCGATTTTTTTAGCGTAGACAGCGTTTACAGCTGCCTCAGGGCCCATGACGGCGATTTGGGCGGTTGGGAGCGCTAGACAGCAATCCGGTTCAAATGCCGGCCCTGCCATTGCATACAACCCCGCCCCGTAAGCTTTTCGGACAATGACAGAGAGTTTTGGAACAGTTGCCTCCGACATCGCAGAAATCATTTTCGCTCCGTGTCTGATAATCCCAGCCTGTTCTACTTTTGTGCCAATCATAAAACCGGGGATATCGGCTAAGAACAGCAATGGGATATGAAAAGCGTCACATAAGGTAATGAACTTAGCCGCTTTGTCTGCTGAATCGTGGAATAAGACGCCTCCTTTTACCTTCGGCTGGTTTGCAACAATGCCGATAGGCTGTCCGTGGATTCGTGCGAGGCCCGTCAATAATTCCGGTGCAAATAAGGCTTTGATCTCAAAAAATGAGTCTTCATCTATGACCCGCTCAATCAGCTCATGCATATCAAAAGGTGCGTTTTGATTTTGCGGAATGACGTCGGCAAGCGGAGTGTCGAAGTGTTTTGGCGGGCGTTTCTTATGAATGGGCGCTTTTTCTTGAAAATTTGCCGGAAAGTAAGACAAATAAGCCCGCGCCAGCTGTATGGCTTCTTCTTCAGTTTCTGCAAGAATATCTCCGCAGCCGGAGATTGAGCAATGCATACGGGCGCCACCCATTTCTTCAAGAGACACTTTTTCGCCAATAACCATTTCCGCCATCCTTGGCGAGCCTAAATACATGGAGGCGTTACCGTCTACCATAACGACGATATCACAGAAGGCCGGAATATAAGCGCCACCTGCTGCAGATGGTCCGAAAAGCAGACAGATTTGCGGAATGCGTCCCGATAATTTGACTTGATTGTAAAAAATTCTTCCTGCACCGCGTCTCCCTGGAAAGACATTGATTTGGTCGGTAATTCGGGCGCCTGCCGAATCGACTAAATAAATGAGCGGACAGTTTAATTTTTCGGCGGTTTCTTGAATTCTGATGATTTTTTCAACTGTTTTAGCCCCCCATGACCCCGCTTTCACTGTTGAATCATTCGCCATGACGCAAACAGTTTGGACGCCGATTTTGCCGATAGCGGTTACAACTCCGTCAGCGGGAAGCCCGTCTGACATACATTCCGCAAAAAAAGCGTCTTCTAGCTCAATGTCATCGTCAAAGAGAAGGGAAAGTCGCTCTCTGACAAAGAGCTTGCCTTTTTCCCGATTGCTTTGATGATACTTTTCCGCTCCGCCTTTTCGAATCCGTTCAGCCCGTTCTGTTCGTTCCTTTTCATAATCCATCAGCATTGCCTCCCTTTTATATTCCCTTGTATACGGCCCGTCTTTTTTCTTGAAAGGCCTGAAGCCCTTCTCTCCTGTCTTTTGTCGGGATGGTTTGTTCATACGCTTTTTGTTCAATCGCAAGGCCTGTAGCGAGATCTGTCTCCAATCCTTTATTGATTGCAAATTTAGCCTGACGGACAGCGATCGGTCCGTTGGCAGAAATGGCTGCGGCCAGTTCCTCTGCTTTTGGCATAAGGTCACAAGGAGCCGTGACATGCTCTACAAGACCGATTTCTTTTGCTTCGTGTGCGGTCACGCGTCTGCCTGTATAAATGAATTCTTTTGCTTTTCCTCTGCCAATCAGCCGGGGCAGCCTTTGGGTCCCTCCAGCGCCCGGGATAATAGCTAACCCTGTTTCCGGAAGTCCCAGCACAGCTGATTCAGTTGCGATTCGAAGGTCGCATGCCAATGCCAATTCTAGTCCGCCGCCTAATGCGCTTCCATTTATCGCAGCTATGACCGGCTGCGGCAAGGCATCAAGTAAAGCCGCCGTTCTTTGAATGAGAGATACACTTTCCAGAACCTGATCTTCTTTCAGTTTTATCCGTTCCTTTAGGTCTGCCCCTGCACAAAACGCTTTTTCACCGGTGCCTGTGAGGATGACGCAACGGATGTTTGAGTTAAATTCAATTTCCTGGATAATCATTTGCAGGTTTCTAAGCATTTCCGCTGAAAGAGCATTTGCTGCCTGAGGCCTGTTTAAGGTGATCAACGCAATATGTTCATTTTTAACAGTAAAAAGAATAGAATCTCCCATTGTATGCGTCCTCCCTTTTATCAAGATGATTTAAACACCTGTAAATTTCTGCTCGGCAGCGGTTTGCCCATTTTTTCTTCAATCCATTTGGCCGCAGATAGCAGTTTTTCGAGCTTTACATTTGTTTTGATATCCATCTGTTCAAGCATGTACACGATATCCTCAGTTGCGGCGTTTCCTGATGAACCTGGCGCATATGGGCATCCCCCAAGCCCGCCTGCCGAGCCGTCGAACACCGTGATGCCCATTTGGAGTGCTGTGACCATGTTGGCCAGAGCGGTTCCTCTCGTATCATGAAAATGCAGGGCAATTTGATTAGCCGGGAATCGTGCCAAAAGAGCTTCAAGTACAGTTTCCACTTGGGCGGGATTAGCCGCTCCAATCGTATCTCCAAGCGACAGTTCAGAAATCCCAAATTCAAATAGAGCTTCTGAAAGGCGAATGACTTGTTCAATGGGGACATCTTTTTCGTACGGACAGCCGAAAACAGTCGAGAGGTAGGCTCTTGTTGTGAGGTTTGCTTTTTGTGCGTCGTTGTTTACTTGTTTGAGTATATGAAGGGATTCAGAAGTGGATTTATTGATGTTTTTTCTGTTGTGCGTCTCGCTGGCGGACATAAAAACGCAAGCCTCGTTAATGCCTCCTTCAAGTGCATTCTCCAGTCCTCTTTGATTCGGGACAAGTGCCGCGTACGTTACCCCTTTTAAACGGTCGATGCCTTTTGCTACATCGATAGCATCTCGAAGCGCCGGAATCCATTTCGGGTGAACGAAGGATGTGATTTCAATATACGACAGCCCTGTCCGGGAAAGCTGGTTGATCCAGGTTATTTTATCCTCTGTTGCGATCCAAACGGGCTCGTTTTGTAAGCCATCACGCGGGCCGACTTCTTTGATTGTCACTTTTTTAGGATATGGCATGGTCTTCCTCCAAATTATTGAGTGGAATTGCTCAGTTCGAGCAGTACGTCTCCTTCATTTACAAAGTCGCCTTCCTTTTTTTTGACTTCTTTTACGATTCCGCTTCTATCTGCAACGATCGGGATTTCCATTTTCATCGATTCCAAAATGGCTACCTCCTGGCCCTTTTCGATTTGGTCGCCGGCTTTGACGTGGACTTTCCACAGGTTTCCTGCCATTTGTATGCTAACCGTCATGACAACTGCCTCCTTTATAGGTGTTGTTTCAAAAAGTCAGTCGTGACATCCCCTTCTTTAAATGCCTTTGTTGCCGCAGCCTGTATGAGAAGCGGAAGGTTTGTTTTGATTCCCTCTACACGATAGTCGCGAAGCGCTGTCTCTAGTTTTTCAATTGCTTCTGTTCTGGTTTGGCCTTTGACAATCATCTTAGCGATCATCGGGTCATAAAAAGGGGTAACGGTGCTGTCTTTTGCTACCGCACATTCGTGTCTGACTCCTTTTTGGTCAGGAAGTGAAAACGCAGTGATCGTACCTGGTGACGGGAAGAAGGTCTTGGGATCTTCCGCGTATATTCGAACCTCTATCGCATGCCCGTTCCGTTTGATGTCTTTTTGGGAGAATGTGAGTGTATGGCCCGCAGCAATCCGCAGCTGCTGCTCAACTAAGTCCAGGCCTGTTATTTCTTCAGTCACGGGGTGTTCAACTTGCAGTCTCGTATTCATTTCGAGGAAATAAAAATTTTGTTTCTGGTCAACTATAAATTCGATGGTGCCTGCGTTCGTATAGCCGATTGCCTTCGCTGCTTTTACCGCTGTTTGACCGATCTTCATTCTTAGTTCATCGTCTACAAATGGAGACGGTGCTTCTTCAATGACTTTTTGGTGGCGCCTCTGAACAGAGCAATCACGTTCAAACAGATGTACTGTATGGCCGTGTTGATCGGCCAAAAGCTGAACCTCGATGTGGCGCGCATGTTCAATAACTTTTTCTATATACATAGACCCGTCACCGAAAAAATCTGCTGCGCGCTTTTTGTTTCCCTCGTACGCTTTTTTTAATGCTTCTTCATTTTCAACACGCTGCATTCCGATGCCGCCTCCGCCCGCTGAAGCTTTCAGCATGACAGGATAGCCGATTTGACTTGCGGTGCGGCAGGCTGCCTCTATATCTCCGAGGGATTCAGAAACGCCCGGCACCACAGGGACACCTGCAGCCTCCATTGCTTTTCGCGCTTCAATTTTGCTGCCCATCTTTGCGATGATATCAGGGGAAGGTCCGATAAACACGATGTTTTCTTGCTTGCAGCGTTCAGCGAACCGGCTGTTTTCTGATAACAATCCATATCCCGGGTGGATCGCGTCGGCATTTGCTTTTTTCGCCGTCTTTATGATTCTCTCTATATTTAAATAACTTTCACTGACTCTCGATTCTCCGATCAAATAAGCCTCTGTAGCGGCTTTTGTATGGAGCGCGTCCTTGTCTGCTTCTGAATAAACCGCGACCGTTTTAATGCCGAGACGGCTGCATGTTCGGATAATTCTCATTGCAATTTCTCCGCGGTTGGCGATCAGTACTTTTGTAAACATGATTTCACCTCATTGACTTGATGATAGGTTGAACATTTCAATCGTTTTTTCTCGCAGTTTATATTTTTGAATTTTGCCTGAGGCCGTCATCGGATAGTCATCCGTAAAAATAACATAACGCGGAATTTTGTGGCGGGCGATTTTCCCTTTGCAATAGGCTTTAAGCTCATCAGGTGAAACGCTTTTACCGTCTTTCAGTTTAATCCAGGCTGCAGCTTCCTCCCCGAATTTGGCGTCAGGCACACCAACGACCTGTACATCTAAAATAGCGGGATGCCGGTATAAAAATTCTTCAATTTCCCGCGGATAAATGTTCTCGCCGCCTCTGATGAGCATATCTTTTAATCTTCCGGTGATGCGGCAGTACCCGTCTTCGTCCATGACAGCAAGATCTCCGGTAAACAGCCATCCGTCATGATTGATTGCTTTTCTGGTCGCATCTTTGTCTTTATAATAGCCTTTCATGACGTGATAGCCACGGGTGCACAGTTCTCCCTGCATGCCTCTTTGAACTTCTTGACATGTCCCAGGTTCTACAATTTTCACCTCAGTATGTGGCAGGGCGCGGCCGGTTGTTTCGACTCTTCTTATGAAGGAATCATTTGCTCTCGTTTGCGTAATGACTGGCGAGGCTTCGGTTTGTCCATAGGCGATCGTAATGTCTTTCATGCCCATTCTTTCAATCACAGCTTTCATCACTTCACTTGGGCAGGGAGAGCCGGCCATGATTCCTGTTCGGAGCGTCGATAGATCATATGCATCAAAATCCGGATGATGCAGCTCGGCGATAAACATGGTAGGCACACCATGGAGCGCTGTGCATTTCTCTTTTTCTACCGTTTTAAGGACGGTAACGGGATCAAATTCTTGCACGGGTATCATGGCTGCCCCGACGGATACACATGCCAAAACCCCAAGGACGCATCCAAAGCAGTGAAAAAACGGAACCGGGATACACATGCGGTCTTGAGAGGTTAAAGCCATACATTCAGCGATATTAGCAGCGTTATTGATGACATTGAAATGGGTCAGCATCACGCCTTTTGGAAACCCTGTCGTTCCTGATGTGTATTGCATATTAATCACATCGTCTTTATCCAGGCTGTTCATTCTCTCTTCAAGCTCAGCATCTGTCACTGTTTTCGCCAATCTCTCTGTATCGTCCCAATGATACATGCCAGGCAACCGTTTATTGCCAATATAGATTAGCGTTTTTAAAAAGGGATAGCGTTCAGATTTCAGTTGGCCGGGCTTTGCTTCTTGCAGTTCTGGAATTAAACTGCTCACGATGTCTGGATAAGAAGTGCCCCTGTATGAATCCATGATAATAAGCGCGGCGGCATCCGATTGCTTTAACAAGTAGTCCAGCTCGTGTGCTTGATAATTGGTATTGACGGTTACGAGCACGGCTCCGATCTTCGCAGTTGCGAACTGGACGGCAAGCCATTCAGGGATATTAGAAGCCCATATGGCGACGTGGTCTCCTTTTCCAATCCCCATCCGCATAAGACCTTTAGCGGTTTGACGGCACAGACTGTCAAATTGGGCGTACGTATAGCGGATATTTCGGTCTGGATACACAACAGCATCTCGATCGGGATACGCATCAGCTGTTTGTTCCAGCAGCCTGCCGATTGTGGAATGGATGAGTTCAGCCATTCATTGTTCCTCCTTTCTTAATGATAGGAAAGCGTTTACATTTTTATTTTAAAAGCTGTCTGGCGATCACGAGACGCTGAATTTCAGATGTGCCTTCACCGATTTCCATTAATTTTGCGTCCCGTAGCATCCGTTCCACCCCATACTCTTTCATATAGCCTGAACCTCCATGGATTTGAATGGCTTGATTGCAAGCTCTTGTCGCCATTTCAGATGCGAATAGCTTGGCGTACGCCGCTTCTTTGGTGAACGGGTGGTTATGGTCTTTCAGCCAGGCGGCTTTTAACACCATTTGCCGTGCCAGATCAATTTCCATCGCCATGTCAGCAAGCTTAAATTGAATCGCTTGAAAGGAAGAAATCGGCTGTCCAAACTGCTTTCGTTCTTTCGCATATGCCAATGATGCATCAAGGGCCGCTTGGGCAATGCCGACTGCAAGAGCAGCGATGGAGATTCGCCCTCCGTCCAGCGTATATAGAAACTGTTTAAACCCTTTTGTTGGATCGCCAAGTAAGTTGGCCGCAGGCACTCTTACATCCTCAAGCAAAATTTCCGCTGTATTCGAACCGCGGACGCCCATTTTATCGTACGGGCTCGTAATCGTAAGTCCTGGTGTGTCAGTTGGCACGATTAATGCGGAGATGATGTTTTTTCCGTCTTTGTTTTTGCCTGTTACGGCGGTTACAATAACTGTGCGTGCGTAGCTTGCATTAGTGATCCAGCACTTTTCGCCGTTGATTACATACTCGTCACCATTTGAAATCGCTTTTGTTTGAGTGCCTCCTGCATCTGAGCCGGCATTTGGCTCCGTCAGGCCGAATGATCCGAGTGCTGTGCCTGAAGCCAGCGGCGTCAAATGCGTCTGTTTTTGCTCTTCTGTTCCGAAGTAGTAAAGAGGGCTTGCGCCTAGCGAGACCGCTGCAGCATAGCTTAATCCAGTACTGCCGCAGGCTTTGCCGACTTCTTCAACCGCTAAGGCATATGAAATCGTATCACCGCCAGATCCGCCGTATTCTTCTGGAAATGGAATACCCATCAGACCGAGTTCACCCATTTTTTTAAATGTATGCATCGGGAACTCGCCTGTTTGATCTACATGTTCAGCGTGAGGAGCAATTTCTTTTTTCGCAAAATCTTTTACCATTTCACGCACCATTTGTTGTTCTTTTGTCAGCTCAAAATTCACATCGTTTCCTCCTTCACATCTTTGTAACATCCTATTAGGCGAGTTCTATAATCATTCCCTGACAAGAAAAGTCTGAAAATTAAAACTGAATCATTTTTTATGTGATAATATCAGCGGGATGAGCAAATACATGCAGTAGGCGCATACCATCCATATCGTAAACGCAATAACTTGGCCCTTTGATAAAGCCGGGAAGATGAGGGGAAGATTCCAAAGGGAAATCGTATCCATCAATAAACCGACCGCTGATCCCCATATATAGCTTGATCACCGCGAACTGTGATTGATCGAGTTTTTGATAGAGAAAGAACACAAGGCATAAAACTAGAGCAGTGCCCGCTCCCAAGAGAAGAAAGTTCGGCAAAAAGGCTTCTTCAGCCGGATCAGTCAACACAGCATCTCCGAACAGCACAAAAAATAATGTGGCACCTAACCAGACTAGAAATGAAAACGTAAAACACGTCCTGTACGTGTTTCTCTTCGATTTTACTTAGTACTAGTTTCTCAGATTCCAATAATGGAAAATGTCCAAACACCGCCTCCATATTCATGTGAATCTCACCTTTGTTTTTTAAAAAAATACAGCGGTTTACCATCGTTTCCTGTCTCCAAAATCACTAAAAAAGACGACTTAGAAAGCCGTCCTTCTCATTTCTTATTTTGTTGTTCGTTTGGAAGCTTTGCTTTCGTTATGAAGCCGGTCTGCTGAAGTGACATAATACGTATATTTCTTGTTGGGATCTGCCGTGTTATCTAAGAAGGTTTGCTGCTCATGTGTTTTTCTTTGCGTTGCCAGCAATGTTCTCTGCTTTTTCCCTTCGGCTCTGTATATCGCATAATAGGCTGTTTCTTTCGTTTTTTGATTTGATGGGTGATCTTTAATCTGCAGAAGATTGCCGTTTTTGTCTTCGGTGACTTTCGTAAGCTTCGGTTTTTTTGGGGCGGTACTGTCCAGCCAAGGCATTTGCGGAACCAGTGCAGGCTTGCTGTAAAGATCAGTGCTGAGCCTTTCTTTGATGCCAAGCGGATTTTTGTTGAGGTCCTTGAGGCTGAAATGCATGCTTCCTTTCACCAGTTCAAGCTGGCGGTTCAAAGTGATTTGCCGCACATATTCCTCAGGGTCGGACCAAGGCGGATCAAAATTGTTATTGATTTTATATGCTGCCTGGCCAATATATAAGTGAACAGGCCTATTTTTGACTTCATTGCTCCACCAATCAGCCAGCACGTCGTAAGCCGCTGCGTTAAAGCCGATACTCCAATAAATTTGCGGAGCAATATAATCGATGTCGCCTTCTTGGATCCAATGCCTTGTGTCTGCATATAGATCGTCATAATTTCTGACGCCTGCTTTTGTATTCGATCCGGTCGGGTCATCTGCGGCGTTTCTCCATACTCCAAAGGGACTGATGCCGAATTTGACATACGGTTTTGCAGCTTTAATTGTTTGGTTGATTTGTTTGACAAGCTGGTTCACATTGTCCCGCCGCCAGTCATCGATATTAGAAAAAGCGTCTTTTCCGTATTGTTCATACTGTGCTTGATCAGGAAATTCCTGTCCTGCTATTTTATAAGGGTAAAAATAATCATCCATATGAACAGCATCGATATCATAATGTTTTACGACTTCTTCAATGCCTTTGACGATAAAATCTCTCGCTTCTGGAATGCCTGGATGATAATACAGCTGGTTTCCGTAGGCGGCAACCCAATCTGGATGTTTTCTTGCCGGGTGACTCTCAGACAATTTATTAAGATCTGTATGATTCATTGTAATACGGTAAGGGTTAAACCACGCGTGAAATTCCAAATTTCGTTTATGGGTTTCTTCAATCATAAATGCAAGAGGATCATAGCCCGGGTCCTTCCCTTGGACACCGGTTAAGTATTCCGACCAAGGCCCGTAAGCTGACGGATAAAAGGCATCAGCCGTCGGTTTAATCTGAACAATAACGGCATTCATTCCCATTTTCTGCACATCGTCCAGCAGTTTGATATACTCCTGTTTTTGCTCTTTCACAGTTAACCCTTTTTTGGACGGCCAATCAATATTTAATACGGAAGCAATCCATACGGCTCTCAGCTCCCTGTCAGACTGCGCATTGGCCATAAACGGAACGGAAATGACAAACGTTCCGATGATCAAGCTGACAAGGAAACGGACAATCGACTTTTGGCAAACCTTCATTCTGTTTCTTCTCCCCCATTACATCACTTTCACTATTCGCTATTACGGTATTCCCGGGCTATAAAAGGGTGATTAACAGAATGTCTATCTCACTAAATAAACGAAAAAAGTCCTAAAGCATGTTGTGAACCGCTTTTAGGACTTTTTATCATTCATCATGGTTTGCAGACTTTTTAACACGTCAATAAGTTTTACGCCGACACCGACAGCCGTTTCAAGGATCGCTTGTGCTCCGGCAATGGCTAAAATAAAGATCAGCGGTATTGCAATACGAGGCAAAAATAGATAGCCAAGTCCGATCAAGATGGCACACCAAACACCGGCACACCAGTAGCAATTGAGCATGTATCCAAAGTTAGAAGCCGGCACGCTTTTTTCATCTACATGCCCGTTTTGATCAACAATCCTTTTCTTTTTCATAAAAGGTTTTCGGATAAATTCTGTGATTTTGTCGAATACAATCAAATGTGTCAGCCTGTAACTGGCTAGAATCAGCATGATAAACGTAAGAAAAGATAGATGATCCATGACAAGCCTCCAAGAAAAAGGATGATGTTATCATTCCCTAGTGTCATCGATCCATTCTTTGATACAAAAAGAAGCGGACAGAGAATGCCTCTGTCCGCGAATCCGCTCTATTGTTTGTGCGGGATTGCTTTATTTGAAGTGATCTTTTCTAAAATGTCGAGGATGATGTCAGCATTCTTTTCAGCATATGTTCCTTCCAGCATGTCTTTATGAGCGCCAAAACCCGTGTACTCACTATAGTTTCCGCAGGCGCCTTCCCATTTCGTTAAGCCTGTATTCTTGCTGGTTTCGGGATGGATTCCAGCTTCGATGAAATGAATGCTTGCTTTGATGTGCCCTTCATTCAGCAATTGTGCCCAATATTCCTGATAGTTTCTTTTTTTCTTCATCACCTTTTCTCTGACTGCTTCAGGCAGATATGCTGCAGATTCGTCATTACCGGTATCGATAGGCAAAGGCTGTTCTTTTAGATAAGCGTCCACGATAATGAAGTCGCTGACTTCTAATCCTTTGCGCTCCATAGCCTGTGCCACTTCAAAAGCCAGGTTTCCGCCTGCAGAGTAGCCTAATAAAACGTATGGGCCCTCAGGCTGTATGTCCGTCATGCAATTAACATATTGTTCAATGCGGGTGTCTTGTTCAATAAAGTGAAACCCGTATACGGCTGCCTTCTCATTCAGCAATAAAGCAAGGTCTTTAAAATAAATGCCAAATCCCGATATCGGCGGGAAGCAGAAAAGATTTTGCGCGCCGTGCTGGTTCAGTTTGATCACATGCTGTTCATTTGCTGCTGTCAGCTGTTTAGAATAAAGTTTTTCGGCAAGCTGAGCGATTGTCGGATGTTCGAACAAGAAATCAATCGGTATGTCAATGTTCTGCTGATGTTTTAGTGTATGTATGACTTGCAGTGCTCTTAGTGAATGTCCGCCAATAGCAAAGAAGTCATCATCAATACTGATTGTGTTAACACCGAGGACTTGCTTCCAAATGTTCGCCAATTCTTCTTCAACCAAGTTTCTTGGCAATATGATGTTCTGTCGTTTGGCAGGCTTATTTTCTGGAATAGGCAGCGCGCTGCGGTCTATTTTTCCGTTTCCGGTAAGCGGCATCCGCTCCACACGCACCCAGTGCTGCGGGATCATATAGTCTGGAAGCACACGCGCCAAATCGGCGCGAAAATCCGTATCTGTTTTTTTGTGATCACCGACGTAATGAGTGTACAGCTGCGCCTCTCCATCTTTTTCTCTCAATGTCACTGCTGCTTCTTGAACGCCTTCCATTTCTAACAGGCGCGCTTCTATTTCGGCAGGCTCAATTCGTTTTCCGCGGATTTTCATTTGCCTGTCAATTCTGCTGATGTATTCTAAGTTTCCATCAGGCAGCCAGCGCGCCAAATCACCGGTACGGTATATTCTTTCTCCAGGCAAGAAAGGATGAGGAGAAAAAACAGTATTTGTCAGGTCATCTCTGTTCAAATAGCCTTTAGCGACCCCATCACCGCCAACACAAAGCTCGCCGGGAACGCCTATTGGCAAAAGACGTCCTTTTGTATCTAAGATGTAAGCGGTGCTATTGCTGATTGGTTTTCCAATCGGAATCGGCCCCGCATAGTCTCTCTTTATTTCAAAAAAGGTTGAAAAAGTCGTGTTTTCCGTAGGCCCGTAAATATTATGAAGCGCGAGATCTGGACAGGCGTGTCTGACAGCATTCATCAGAGCAGGAGAGAGTGCTTCTCCTCCGACATATAACGTATAGAGTCCGCGAAACATGTCAGCTCGTACCTGTGCCAGCTGATTAAAAAGAGCTGTCGTTAAAAATAGCACTGTAATGTCATTTTCAAGCAAATACGCTCCAAACTGATCAGGTGTCAGCATTGTCGATTTATCAATGATATGAAGGCTTGCGCCATTTAAAAGTGCCCCGAACATTTCAAAGGTGACGGCGTCAAAGCTGATAGATCCAGTCATAATAAACCGGTCATCACCGGACGCAGACGTGTAATTGCTGTTTCTGACAAGGGACACGACATTGCGATTCGTGATCATGACCCCTTTCGGCCGGCCTGTTGATCCTGAGGTATACATGATGTACGCAAGATCATCCGGGCTGGAGCTGATATTAATAGGGAAATCGTTCTCTTCCATCAATCCCTGCGCATCTGAAATGATACATGTTCCTGAGAACGTAGCGTTTTGCTCCAATCCCTTTTGAACAATCAGCATTTTTGCTTGCGTTTCCTCAAGCATAAAGCTGACTCGTTCAAGCGGAAGCTCCGCATCAAGCGGGAGGTATGCTCCCCCTGCTTTTAATACGGCAAGCACACTGATCATGAATTCGGGAGAATGTGCAGCCAATATTCCGGCTGTCTCGTTTTTCCGAAATCCCTTTTGAATTAACTCTCTGGCGAGCGCATTAGAGCGTTTATCAAGCTCTTTATACGAAATAGACATATTGCCATACACAAGTGCGGTATGGTCTGGCGTCTTTTCTGCTTGTTCGCGAAATAAATCGATAATTGTATGATTCTTTGGATACTCCGTTTTTGTATTGTTGAACTGTGTGACAATCTGCTCTTTTTCTGTTGCATCAAGAAAAGAAAAATCAGCAATTGGCATATGAGGGTGCTGTGCAGCTGTGCTAAGCGCTTGCGTAAATTGCCTCTTGATACAGCTGATCCAGGCAGCATCGTAAACGAATGCATTATAGCTGAACTTGATGACAAGCTCTTCGCCAGGAGCAACGACAAGATTAAAGTTATATCCTGATTGCTCGGATACTTGAACTTGATCGATTTGCAGCGGTGAATCAGTTTGATCAGCGGAATCGGCGATTTTCTGCTGTAACGGATAGTTTTCAAAGACGATAATGTGATCAATCAGTTCCTGTTTTAATGCGGTGTTTGCCTGAATATCAAATAAAGGCTGGCAGGTAAACGGCTCAGCTTCCAGCATTTCTTTCTGGCAGCGTATGAGCAGCTCGTGAAACGTTTCGTCTTGGTGTGTTTTAATTCGAATCGGTATGGTATTGATAAACAACCCTATCATTTGCTCCACGCCTGGGATTTCTGACGGTCTTCCTGATACAACTGCGCCAAACACAACGTCGTCTGTGCGGTTATATTGCTGCAGCATCACACCCCAGACTGCCTGAATAAGGGTAGCGAGCGTGACGCCGTGTTGTTTGGCAGTCTCTTTCAGCTTGTCTGTCAGTGGTTTATTTAATGAAAATATCAAATCTTCACGGTGATAACCTTCTTTTGTTTCTTTATCAGACACACGAGGCAGAGGTGATGGAGCGCTGTAGTTTTTTAAATAGGTATCCCAGTAGGCCGCTGCTTTTTCTTTGTCTCGGTTTGTCAGCCATGAAATATAGGTGCTGTACGGACGGACAGGGTCTAATGAAAGCGGTTTTCCTGCATGAATCGATTGATAAATTTGCATAAATTCCTGCATAACGATACCTAGGCACCATCCGTCCATTAAAATGTGATGGTGACTCCAAAGACAGACATGCTCATCTTCAGCTGTTTTGAACAGAGAAATCCGCATCAGCATGTCTTTTTGCAGATCAAAGCCTTTTTGCTTGTCCTTCTCTTTAAAGCGTTCAATATACTCATTCTGGTCGTTTGTTGGCAGATGGGAAATGTCTTCGCTGTACAAATGGAATTCACGTTCTGTCATCACGACTTGCCGAGGTCCCGACAAATGCGGGACGTGCGGCAAAAACACGGTTCTGAAAATATCATGGCGGTCGATAATGGCTTGAATGCTGCGCTGGAACCAGTCATAGCTGAGGCTTCCTTTAATGGTGAAGAGCGACTGCTCGACATACGCCCCCTCCTCTTTACGGAGGAAGGAATGAAACAGCATTCCCTCCTGCATATGACTCAGAGGATAAATGTTCTTGATTTTTTTGATGTTATCCATAGTGTCTGCACCTTTCTTCACGGTTTTATTAGTGAAAACTGAGCATATCAGCAATCTCTTGCAGCGCGTCCTCGGTTAGTTCTTGATCATCAAAATCACTGATCGTCTTTTCTGTTTCTCTTTTGTTCTGGCAGTGTTCGATCAGCTGTAATAAAAATTGACGGCATGTTTCGCTAAGCTGTTCAATGGTTTTGCGCTGAAAGCGGGCATTGTCATAAGTCATATTGACAGTCAATTTTCCTTCTGCAGCGATTGCGCTGATATCCAGCGACTGTTCACGGTTCCATGTTGTGCTGATATCACCTCCGGCACCAAGCGGAGAGAATGAGAAGGCGTCCTCCTCAGGTACTTCAGCTGAGCGGCCGCTTTCAAATTGACCAAGATAATTAAAGCTGATTTCTGGTGCACCTGTGAAATTGATGTCTTTTTTGCCAGGAGGCGTCAAATATTTGATGACACCGTAGCCGAATCCTTTGTCAGGTACACGTCTCAGTGTATCTTTTGTTGTTTTTAGCACATGAACCATGCTTTCTTCCGAATCTGGCAAGTCTGCGTTCAGTTTAATCAATAACGGATAAATGGCGGTAAACCATCCAATCGTCCGGCTCACATCTATTCCTTTTAATACATCCTCTCGCCCGTGGCCCTCTAATGATAGTTTGAAGGCGGATTGATTGGTCCAATGGCGCAGCGCAAGAATGACAGAAGCGAGCAGCATGTCCTGCGTATCAGTGTTATATGCGCTGTTGGCGTCTTTTAAGAGTGCTGCTGTCTCTTTATCGTTTAAGGTAAACGAAATTGTGGACCGTTGTCCCTCGTGTGCTCTAGTTCCATCGATTTGATCAAAAGGCAATGCCTCTGTTTGATACTCTTCGGCTTCGCGCCAATACTTGAGCTGTTTCATTAGCTGCTGGCTTTCAGCGTAGTCAGAGAGCTTTTTCGCATACGCTTTAAATGAGCTTGTTTTAGGCGGCAGTTTGATATCCTCCCCGCCAGCAGCTTGGCGATACCCTAAAGCCAAATCTTCAAGCAGAACCCGCCATGAGATGCCGTCAACGACGAGGTGATGAGCAGATAAAAATAAGAAATCACCGTCAATTGTGTGGAAAAGACCGGCTTGCAGCAGCGGACCATTCTTCAAATCCATTTTCTGCTGAATATCAAGTACATGGCGCTTGATAAGAGGTTCATACGGTCTATTTCCATCAGTGCATAAATCAATCATCTGAAGGCCGTACAACGCGTCGTCCGAATGACTGAGCGGCCGATTATACTGATCCCACTTTCCTTGTTCATTCTGTGTAAACACCATTCGCAGCGCATCATGATGACACGTTATTGCTTTTAACGTTTTTCGCAGTGCGTCTTCTTGTACAGTGGTGCTTCGATGCAGCATTACGGACTGATTAAAATGGTGTTTTTCTTTTATATCTTGAGAAAGAAACCATTTTTGAACAGGCGACCATTGTACGTCTCCCTCAACCGCAGCTTGGCTGGAACTTGTATCTGAATCACGGATATAAGCTGCCAATTCTTGAATGGTCGGATGGCTAAACAAATCTTTCACTGCCATTTGCTTGCCTATCCGGTGAAGCCGCGCAGATACCTGTAACGCTTTGATTGAATCTCCGCCAAGTTCAAAGAACGAATCAGCTGTTCCGATCTTTTCTGCCCCCAGTACTTCTTTCCATATATCTGCCAGTATTTGCTCCATTTTGCTGGCTGGCGGGAGGAATGGACGTTCACCTTCGTGGTTGTATACAGGTTTTGGAAGTGCTCCGCGATCCAGCTTGCCGTTTGGTGACAATGGAAGTGAGTCCAGTTTTTCAATAAACGCAGGGTGCATAAACACCGGCAGCTTGTTTTGTAATTCTGAGCGTACAGCATTTGTGCTCAACTCTGGTTTTGTCACCACATAAGCACTTAATTCGGTTTGTCCTGACGCTGTTTCATGAGCAACTACTGCGGCGTCTTTTACACCATTTATACACCGGATGACCGATTCAATTTCTTTCGTTTCTACACGGTATCCTCTGATTTTGACTTGATCATCGATTCTTCCGAGATATTCGAGTGTACCGTCGGCCATCCATCTGGCGGCGTCTCCTGTTCGGTACATTCGTGTTTCGGGTTTAAATGGATTCTGCGTGAATGCTCTCTCTGTCAGTTCTGGAAGATTGACGTACCCTCTTGCAAGCCCTGTGCCTGCTATACAAAGCTCTCCCGCAACACCGATTGGCTGAAGCTGATGATTGCTATTTAAAATCAGCACTTGAGTCCCGTCAATCGGCTGGCCGATGCTTACGTATGCCTGCTTTTCCATATGTCTCATGACGGTAGTCGCCACGCTGTTTTCTGTCGGTCCATATTCGTTGGCGAGTTCGGTATGCGGACATATAGCTAAGCTGCGGTCGATCAATTCGCGGTCAGCCGCTTCTCCCGCCAGTGTGACGACTCTAAGTGTCTTTACATCTTCCGGCTGCACTATGTCCAAAAGGGCTCGATATAAAACAGGCACAATAATCATATGTGTAATCCGTTGACGAGACAGCTGATGCTTAATGGCTAGAATATCCTTCGCTTCCTCTTCATGAAGCAAAACGGCTTTTGCACCTGACAAAAGCGGTGTAAACATACTAGTTATAAAGCCGTCAAATGAGAAAGAAAAGAGCTGCAGAATGGTATCTGTCTCGTTGAATGCATAAGCGTTTCGCCGCCACTGAAGAGTGTTAGCAATACCTTTATGCTCGACCATTACCCCTTTTGGACGGCCCGTCGTTCCAGAGGTATAAATGATATAAGCCAAATGATGGGCAGACGACATTTGCGGCAGCGGCGATTTGTCGTCTGCCTCTACGCTTTCTATCGTCAAGATCTCTCCTTCAAAGTCAGCAAGTACTCCCAGATCCGCTTCATTTATTGTCATCAGCAGTTTCGTTCCGCTGTCGCTGAGGATATAGCGTTTCCGTTCTTTCGGGTATTCAGGATCAATGGGAACGTAACAGCCGCCTGCTTTCCACACACCAAGTATGGCTGCTATCATACTGAACGAACGATGCATCATGATGCCTACTGGTGTGTCCGGCTTAACACCTCTGTTGCGCAATGCACGTGCGATTCCATTGGACCACTCGTCCAATTCTTGATACGTCAGTGTTTTGTCTCCGCTGACAAGTGCAGAAGCTTTTGGTGTTCGTGCAGCTTGCTGCTCAAACAATTGACTGATTGTTTGAACTCCGTATTGATTCGCTTGCCTGGTGTTAAACTCATTAAGCAGCTGGTGCCGCTCTTCTTGGGTCAGGATGTCGATATGGTTGAGTGTCACCTCCGGGTTTTTGCCGATGATGCTAAGTACATTTGTTAAATGCGATGCCCAGCGTTCAATGGTGGTTTTCTCGAACAATGCGGTTGAATATTCAAAAAGGAAATGAATGTTTCCGTCGCCCTCAGATGCCTGTAGTGTCAAATCGAATTTAGAAACGAGATGAGAAACTTGTGCCGGCTTCATTTGCAAATCATGAAGATGCAATGGCTCGTAATCATTATTTTGAACAACTAACATCGCATCAAACACTGGATTCCGGCTCATATCCCGTGTCAATTCAAGCTTATCGACAAGTTCTTCGAACGGGTAATCCTGATGCTCAAAGGCTTCCAATGCTGTCTCACGCACTTCCTGCAAATACTGTACGAATAGCTTCCCGCCCTCCGGGCGCGTCCGAAGCGCCAGCGTGTTCACAAACATGCCGAGTATCGTCTCAAGATCCTTGTGCGGCCGGCCGGCGATTGGCGAGCCGACGATGATATCCTCCTGTCCGCTTAAGCGTGACAAGAACGCGGTGTAAGCCGCAAGGAGCACCATGTACAGTGTGCTTCCGTTTTCTCGTGCCAGCTTGTGAAGGCCTGATGCAACCTCTTGATCCAGCGTAAATGAGACCTTGTCACCAGCGAAGCTTCGCACCGGCGGGCGGGCATGATCAGCGGGGAGATCCAACACAGGCAGCTCGCCCTCGAGCTGCTTCAGCCAGTACGCCTCTTGCGTTTTGTACGCGTCTCCTGTTTTGAATCCTTCTTGCCATACGGCATAATCTTTATATTGAATGCGCAGTTCCGGAAGCTTCCGATTATTGTACAGCTCGCCGAATTCCCGAATCAGAATGTTGACGGAAACACCGTCTGAAATGATGTGATGCATATCAACCAGCAACAGGTGCCGCTCATCTGATACCTTTACGATTTGGGCACGGAACAGCGGCGCTTGGCTGAGATCAAACGGTTTGATAAATGCGGCTGCGGCCTCCTGTTCGGTTCGTGCGCCGAGAACTGTAGTCTGTAACGTAAACGGCACCTCGTCATGGATGCGCTGCACCGGATCGCCTCCTGCGTCCTGTTCGAAGGCGGTTCGAAGCGACTCGTGGCGCTTGATCAGCTCTTGGAAAGCTCTGTCCATCCTTTCAGGGTTGAGCTTCCCTTCGAGCTCTAACACAGCCGGCATATTGTAGCCTGTCCCTCCGTCCTCCAGCTGCTGAAGGACATAAATCCGCTTTTGGGCAGAGGAAACCGGATAGGTTTCCTGTTTTTCAGCGGGCTTAATCGCTTCATATGGACTGTCCGTTCCTTCACGGATAACAGTAGCCAGTCCTTCTACCGTCGGATGGGAAAACACATCTTTTAGCGGCACCTGTACATCGAATTCTTTGGCGATCCGTGAGACAAGCGCGGTTGCTTTTAAGGAATGTCCCCCGCGGTCAAAAAAGTTGTCGTGAATCCCGACAGGTCCATTTTTCAGCACGTCCTCCCACAGCTGAGAAAGCTTCATCTCAGTCACGTTTCTCGGCGCCGTGTAGGTCTCCGCATCTGCCGCTCCACCAGGAACTGGCAGGGCGTTTCGGTCAAGTTTTCCGCTTGGTGTAACCGGCCACTGTTCCATCTCTATCATATAGGCTGGGACCATGTAGCCCGGCAACAGTCTCTGAAGCTGTGCCCGCACTTCGTTTCTTTGGAGCCCTTCTACATAAGCGCATAATTCCGGCTCCCCGCTGTCTGTCCGTACGGTAACGGCCGCCTCTCTTACTCCTTCTATGCTTCTTAGTGCCGCTTCAATTTCTCCCGGCTCAATCCGGTAGCCGCGGATTTTTACCTGATCATCCGTGCGCCCGAGGAATTCAATATTCCCGTCAGGGAGCCAGCGCGCCACATCCCCTGTTTTGTACATGCGTTCACCCGGGTAAAACGGGTCTTCAAGAAAACGCTCCTCCGTTAATGCCGGCCGATTCAAATAACCTCTGGCAACACCCGCTCCGGCAATGTACAGTTCACCGATACATCCAACAGGCAGCATCCGCTGATTCTGATTCAGGATATATAATCTGACATGATGAACAGGTTTTCCAATTGGAATCTGTTCAAGTTTTTCTTGCGGCGGACAATCAAAGAATGCAGCTTCTACGGTTGCTTCCGTTGGCCCATAGGAATTGGTTATTGAAACATTTGGAAGCAACTCGTAAAATCGGGAGACAAGATGGGTCCCCAGCTGTTCTCCCCCAGAAAACACTCGCTTGAGTCTGTTTGTCTTAATCGGTACAGAGCGATATTTTATATGTTCTAAAAATGCATGGAGCATTGAAGGCACAAAATGCATAGCTGTGATCTTTTGTTCTTCTATGGCCTTCGCGATCACTTCAGGTTCTTTTTCGCCTCCCTGAGGAAGCAGATAAACAGAAGCTCCGGCATAAGGCCACCAAAACAGCTCCCATATTGAAGCATCGAATGAATATGATGTTTTGTGCATAATCATATCTGAATGCTTTAGCTGATAGCGGGACTGTAGGGAATTCAAAAAATTCACCGCTGATCGATGTTCAATTTCAACACCCTTAGGCATCCCGGTAGAGCCGGATGTATAGATGACATAGGCTAAAGATTGCGAGAGAACATCCACATTCGGATTGGACAAACGATGTGCCAGTCCGTTATTTGTCTGATTGAGATAGACAATCTCTCCTGTAAATGCCGGAATATGAAGGCTGGCAGACTGAAGCAGGAGAATGTTTGTACCGCTGTCCTCCAGCAGAAAGCTGATTCGTTCTTCCGGATAATCCGGGTCGATGGGCAGATAAGCGCCGCCAGCTTTAAGAATGCCATAAATGCCAAGCAGCATTTCAGGTGAACGCTTTCCTATAATGGCAACAGTCGTTTCGGGTTTTACCCCCCGTCCAATTAGCTCCCAGGCGATACGGTTAGCCTGTTCGTTCAATTCTTTATAGGTCATCACTCCATCTTCGAAGATAACGGCCGCCTGATCAGGCGTTTTTGCTGCCTGCTGTTCGAGTGCATAGTGGAGCGTTTGATTCATTGAATAGCCCGTCTCCTCAAACGGATGGCATGATTCAATGAAATCTCTCTCTTCTTCTTTTGTTAAGATTGGAATATCGTCCAATTCTGTTTCAGGGCTGGCAGCTGTATGTTCCACAAGCGTGGTGAAAAGGCTGGCCCACCTTTGGATGGTTTCTTTCTCAAACAAAGCTGTACTGTATTCAAACTGACAGAAAAGCTCGGAATCATGCTCTGTAACGTATAGGGAAATATCAAATTTTGATATTGGGTGCTCCAAGTCGTTCCACTGAAGCTGTACATCATTCATTTTTAGCTTTTGCTGTTCCATATTCTGAAGGACTAGCGTTGTGTCAAACAAAGGATTCCGGCTCATTTCCCGCTGCACACCGAGTTTGTCCACAAGCTCTTCAAACGGGTAATCCTGATGCTCATACGCTTCTAATGCCGTCTGTCTGACTTCTTTCAGAAATTCCTCAAATGTCTTATTACCCGCTGGGCGTGTGCGGAGAGCCAGTGTATTGACGAACATCCCAAGAACAGCTTCAAGGTCGGCATGGGGCCGTCCGGCGATTGGTGAACCAATCACGATATCATCCTGACCGCTTAACCGAGACAAAAAGGCTGAATACAAAGCGAGAAGCGTCATATAAAGCGTGCTTCTGTTTTTATGGGCGAGCCGCTTTATGCGGGCCGTGATCTCTTTGTCCAATTGAAAGGTTACTTTTCCGCCTATGAATTGCCGTTCTGCCGGACGTCGTTTATCTGTTGGAAGCTCCAGTATAGGAAGATCCCCGCTAAACTGCTGCTGCCAGTAAGTCTCCTGCTTTTGGTACGAGTCTCCCTTTTTAAATTTCTGCTGCCATACGGCGTAATCTTTATATTGGATCCGCAATGGCTTAAGCTGCCGGTTTGCATAAAGATCGGTAAATTCTCGGATTAGGAGCTGAACGGATACGCCATCTGAAATGATATGGTGCATATCCACCAGCAATACATGCTTCTCGTTTGACACTTCTATAAGGCCTGCTCTAAATAATGGCGCCTGGCTGAGATCAAAGGGACGGACAAATCCCTCGATAGTGGTCTCTTTACTTAACGTAAACGGCACTTCGGTGTGGATACGCTGAACCGGCTCGTCATCAGCTCCGGATACAAAGGAAGTTCGAAGCGGCTCATGCCGATTGATCAGTTCTTTACATACAGCAGACAGTTTGGCGACATCCAGTGCACCTTCCAGTTCTAAGACCGCAGGCATGTTATAGGCGACACCCTCATCAAGCTGTTGAAGCACATACATTCGTTTTTGGGCCGAAGATACAGGATATGTACCCCTTTCTTCTGCTGGTTCAATTGCTGCATACGGATTTTGTTCTGCCTCTCGAATGATTGAAGCTAATCCTTCAACAGTCGGATGAGCAAAGATGTCCTTAAGCGAAACTTGCACATGGAATTCCTTTGCGATCCGTGACATAAGCACTGTTGCTTTTAACGAGTGGCCGCCATGGTCAAAAAAGTTGTCTTGGATGCCTATATGGCCATTATTCAGTACATCTTCAAATAGTTGTGAAAGCTTTGCCTCTAACAGATTTCGAGGGGCAGTATATGGGTTTCCGCTGATTGAAGCATCTGGCCCCGGAAGTGCTGCGCGATCTACTTTTCCATTTGGGGTAAGAGGTATGCTGTCAACCCATATCCATTTCGCCGGAATCATGTATTCTGGGAGCTCACTAGCCATATAACTGCGTAAATCTATTGCGTTCAGCTTTTGTACACTGCAATAGTAAGCGCATAATTCATGTTCACCGTTTTGATCTTGCCAGATGAGAATGGCAGCCTCACTAATGTCCGGGTGATTCATTAACGTGACTTCGATTTCTTGCGGCTCAATTCGATAACCTCTGATTTTCACTTGATTGTCTGCCCGTCCGATATATTCGATGTTGCCGTCTTCAAGCCGTCTGGCCAAATCACCTGTCCGGTACATGATCACACCAGGCTTGAATGGATCGGATGAAAATTTGTCGCTTGTCAGTTTATCGTGATTGACATATCCTCTGGCAACACTTGCGCCGGAAATATAGAGTTCGCCTGGTACGCCGCATGGCTGAAGCTGTTTTTGATGATTCAAAATATATAGATCAGTACAGCCTATCGGTTTACCGATTGGCGGAAGCTCAGGAATAGGGTCTCCAGGATGAATGGTATACGTAGATACCACATGAGTTTCTGAAGGTCCGTAATGATTGTGCAGGTGTATGCCGCGTTCACGCAACACATCTTGGAAAAGGTCTGAAATCATTAATTGTTCCCCGGCTGCGATCAGGTGTTTGACGCCATCAGGAAACGAGTTCGCCAGTTGCTGCTCGCTGAAAATCATTTTGATAAAAGCAGTTGGGAGAAACACAATATTCGTCTGTTGCTTGTTTATAAATGCAAACAGCTGAGGCACATCTCTTTTTATGGCTTCTGGCACGATGTGGAGTGTGCCGCCTTTCAGAAGCGCAGAAAATATTTCTTGATAGCAGACGTCGAAGGAAGGTGTAGCAAATTGCAGAACATCTGCTTCAAAGTCAATGCCGGAGTGAGTATATTCGAACTTCAGCAAGTTAGCCATGTTTCGATGCTCAAATTGAACACCCTTTGGTTTACCTGTTGTGCCTGATGTATAAATCATATACAGCAGATCGTCAGCATTGTTGACTGACTTTATGTTACTGCCGTCTACTTTGCTTTCGATATCTTCTGGATGAGTGATAATGTAATTGTCTTCTAACGATGAGGAAAGATGCGCTTGTGAAACAACATGCGAACAGCCGCTATCATGCAGAATATAATGGATTCTGTCAGCCGGGTAATGCGGATCAACCGGAACAATGGCGCCGCCTGCCTTTAAGATTCCAAGAACGCCGGTGATAAACGCCGCAGAGCGATCCATCATAATCGCAACGGGTTCCTGTCTCGCAACGCCTTTCATTCGTAAATGCCGTGCCAATCTGTTAGCCGCTTTATTCAGTTCTCTGTATGTTAATGAGCAGGCTTGATCAATTACCGCATGAGCATCTGGTGTCTTTTCCGCTTGCTTTTCAAACATGGCATGGATGGTTTCGTAAACTGGTGTTCGATCTGTGATTTCTCCAATCAGCTGCCGCTTTTCAGTATCTGTCGTGATATCGATTTCTTCAGGTGGAAGATTCGGATTATTTAAGATTTGTGATACAGCATTCAGAAGATGCTCTTTGACAGAAAGCACAAAAGACCGATCGTGCCGCTCCGCATCATAGTTCATTTTGATATGAATTTCTTCCCCTGGCGCCACCATAAGATAAAAGCTGTAGTTGGTTTCATCTGCGACAGTGAAATTATGAATCTGAAAAAGATCAGAAGCATGTTCCTGTTTGTTCAGCATTTGAATCTCTTGCTGCACCGGATAGTTTTCAAATACGAGAATATGATCAATCAGCCCTTGCTTAACAGCTGAGCGGGATTGAATCTCATATAAAGGGTGGTAGCTGTACGCTTCAGCGGCAAGACGGTCTTTTTGCATATCTTTTATAAGTTGAAGAAATGGCGTTTTTGCCCCTTGCACTCGAACCGGCATCGTATTAATGAAAAGACCTACCATATGTTCAATGCCTTCGATTTCCGCAGGCCTTCCTGAAATGACAGAACCGAATACGGCGTCATCGTTATTATTATATTTTTGTAGCAGAATGCCCCAAATGGTATGGAAAATCGTACTGAGTGTCACTTCTTCTCTAGCAGCAAGCTCTGAAAGCCTGCTGCTTTCTTCCTTAGAGAATGAAAATGTAACGTGTTCCTGCCTGCTTTTTCCCTTTGTTTTTTTCTGCTTAGGGAGCACGGTTTGCTGTTCGTGGCCGGAAAGATAATGGTCCCAATAAGAAACCGCCTGCTCTTTGTCTTGCTCCATCAGCCATTTGATATACTTTCCGTATGGCTGGACCGGCTCCAATGTTATTGGGGATGCATTTACATAAGATGCGTAAATATGCAGAAACTCCTTTAGCACAATGCTGAGGCACCAACCGTCCATCATGATATGATGAAAGGTCCAAATGCAAGAGTACTGGCTCTCTCCTGTTTGAATCAGAGCGATGCGCATGAGCACATCCTTTTGCAAATGAAACCCCCGGTCCCGGTCCTTTTCTTTCCATTGCTCGATAAACTGTGATTGCTCCGCCTCGTTTAAATGAGTAATGTCTTCTTCCAGTACGATGACATTTCGTTCTCTCAGAACAACCTGCTGGGGGGAGGAAACATTTTGGCTGATAAAAATCGTTCTGAAAATATCATGTCTTTCTACAAGAGCGTTGATGCTGTTTTGAAAAAACTGCGGGTTGACTTTTCCTTCTATTGTAAAAGAAGCTTGCTCAACATACGCCTGTGAATCTTTTTGCAGGAGGGAATGGAAAAGCATCCCTTCCTGCATGTAAGACAGCGGATAAATATCCTGAATTGAATTCGCTTTTGTCATGTTCATGTCTCCTGTCACGATTTTCTACAATTCTTCCACCAAGCTGGATATGCTGTCCAAGTCCTCTGCCGTTAATGATTGACTGCTGAAATCGCTCAGTGTCTTTTCTGCTTTCTGTTGACCGGCGCAGTGTTTCATAATGTCCAGCAAAAAGTGTTCAATCCTGTTAATAAGCTGTTCCATTGTGTTTCTGTGAAAGCGGGCTGGCGGATAACTAAGATTGAAATGGAGCTTTTTGTCTGCTGCCATTGCACTCATCTCGATGATTTGCTCACGCTTCCATGTATGAGTGATATCCTTTCCGCTACCAAGGCTTGATGGGCGGAAGGTGTCCTGTCTTTCGATGTCGTTGAACTGGCCCAAATAGTTAAAGCTGATTTCAGGTGTTTTTGAAAACGTAATGCTTTTATTTTCAGGGTGTGTAAGGTATTTCAGCATACCGTAACCTACCCCTTTGTTTGGTATCCGGCCCAGTGTATCTTTAACGGTTTTTACTGAGGTTCCGAGCTCATCCCTATGATTTTCAAAGCTTATGAGGGCCGGGTACATGGATGTAAACCAGCCGACCGTCCTGCTTATATCTAACTCTGGCAGAATGTGTTCTCTCCCGTGTCCTTCCATAGCGATACAGAGCTTGCTTCCTCCTGTCCATTCACAAATCGCCAAGGATGCTGCGGTTAACAGAATATCTTGTGTATCTGTGCCATAGGCGTGATTGACGTTTTGCAGCAAGACGGCGGTGTCTGCTTCAGTCAGTGAAAAGCTTAATGAGTCCCTTTTGCTGAAGTCGATGTTCACATGATGCGGTATTTCATAGGGCAGTTCTGCGGCTTGCTGTTCTTCTACAGTTCGCCAATACGCCTCTTCGCGAATCAGCTTACTGCTTTGGGCATATTCCTGTATGCGTCTTGCGTATTCCTGGTAGGAATCCGTTTTAGGCGGAAGCTGGATCGTCTGGCCTGCAGCAGCTTGTTGATATCCGGCTGACAAATCCTCAAGCAAAATCCGCCATGAGACACCATCAACGACAAGGTGATGGATCGCAAGGAACAAGTAATCTCCGGTCAGTGTTTTAAACAAAGCGGCGTGCAACAATGGTCCTTCCTGCAAATTGATGCTTTGCTGAAGATCTGCAACTTCTTGTTTGATTTGCGTCTCCCAGCCGCTTTCTGACTGTGAAAGATCAGAGGTTCTTAAGCTGTATAGCTGTGACTCATGAATGCCTTGGTTGATTTGAATCCATCGCCTATCATCGTTGCGATAAACCATCCGAAGCGCATCATGATGCTCCGCCAGTTTTTTCAAGGCTGGTCTAATGGCGTTTTCAGACAAACGTCCAGAATGGAATAGCATGACAGACTGATTGAAATGGTGTCTTTCTTCAATATCTTGTGAAAAAAACCATTGCTGAACAGGCGTCCAAGGAACGTCTCCCTGAACGGGTCCTTGCTCTATGATTCTCTCTGACTTACGGATCAATGGTGATAAGTCCTTTATCTTTGGATGACGGAATAAATCACTTACCTGCAAGCTTAGTCCATAGCGCCCAAGGCGTGCAGAAACTTGAAGGGCTTTGATTGAATCTCCGCCCAATTCAAAAAACGAATCCTCTATTCCAATCCTCTGGATGCCGAGAACCTCCTGCCAGATCAATACAAGTTGGTCTTCAAGATCATTTCGAGGTGGAGCGTACGTTTGTTTAGATGTGAAATTTGGTTCAGGAAGTGCTTTTCGGTTCAATTTGCCGTTTGATGTGAGCGGAAGAGTCTCCATTTCAATAATGTACGCCGGGATCATATAGTTTGGCAGCGAACGCGCGAGAAGAGAACGCACTTGTTCAGCATTCGTGCCTGCTTTTACGCTGATATAGCCAAACAGCTCTTTGCTCCCGGTCTGGGCTGTACGTGCTAACACTGCGGCTTCTTTGACCCCGTCTATTTGACGAAGTGCTGATTCGATCTCACCCAGCTCCACACGATAGCCTCTGACTTTTACTTGATCATCAATACGGCCAACGTACTCAATTGTGCCGTCAGGAAGCCAGCGCGCCAGATCACCTGTGCGATACAGTCGATCGCCAGGTGCAAATGGATGTGGGACAAATTTCTCTTTCGTTAAATCAGGACGGCCCAAATATCCTCTGGCGACGCCATCTCCGCCGACACAAAGTTCACCGACAGCTCCGACCGGCTGCAGCACTCCCCATTGATTTAAGATATAAGCGGTGGAATTACCAACCGGCCGCCCGATCGGAATGGAAAGTTCATATGTTTTTTGAATGTGAAGGCATGTCGAAAAAGTTGTATTTTCGGTAGGGCCATATCCATTCCATATAGATACTTCAGGGCAGACATTTCTGATTCGATTGACGTGGCTCGGCGACAAAGCTTCTCCGCCTATAATTAAATGTTTCAGCTGTGAAAATGTTTGTTCATTTTGTTCTGTCAAATGATTGAATAGAGAAGATGTCAGCCAAATCGTTGTGATTCCTTGATGTTCTATGTACCTCTTAAGCTGATGGGAATCGAGAAATGTTTGTTGATCGGACAGATGCAAAGCGGCACCATTTAGCAGCGGTCCGAAAATTTCAAATGACCCAACGTCGAAACCGATTGATGATGTCATCAGAAGGCGGTCTTCAGGTGTAAATGTAATATAATTGCTGTTTTTAACAAGACGAATTACACTTCGCTGCTCAATCATGACACCCTTTGGTTTACCGGTTGATCCAGAGGTATAAATAATATATGCGAGTGAATGTGGCCCTGCTGAAGAATCAACGTTCTTCGTTTTTCCTTGCTTTTGAATATCTTCGATTATGATTTGTTCACATTCAATGTCTAATAGTTGTTTTTCTGTTTTTTCAGATTGAAGGAGTAATGCCGCCCCGCTGTCTGACAGCATATAAGCTATTCGTTCAACAGGCAGATCAGAAGCAATAGGCAGATAGGCTCCCCCGGCTTTTAGAATGCCCAGCATTCCTGCAATGAGTTCTGGTGTTCTGCCTGTCAACAAGGCTACAACACTATCAGGCCCTACGCCCTTTATCTGTAGAACTGAGGCAATTTGATTTGCCCAGCTGTTCAGGTCCTCGTAAGTGAATACTTGGGTGTCGCTGACAATTGCTACAGCATTAGGCGTTTGTTCTGCCTGCATTTCAAAGAGTCTGCTGATGGTTTCATTTCTTGGATAATCTATTTTTGTACGATTGAGCTCGTGGATAAGGTAATGGGTCTCATCCTCATTCAGGATATTTATTGTTCCGAGAGCGGCTTTGTTGTCTTTGATGATGGAGAGTAACATATTGATGAAGTATTGAAGCCACTTTTCTATCGTTTTTTTCTTATATAAGTCAGTACTAAACTCCATTTGGAACGTCAGCAAACCGTGGGGCTGTTCCTGTGTATATAGGGTTAAATCAAATTTGGACGTTTGAAGCCCATTGTGTGCTGCAGGTTTGAGACAAAGTTCATTCAGCTCCAACGATTCCTGATCCATGTTTTGAAGAACAAACATTACGTCAAACAGCGGATTTCTGCTCATATCCCGTGTTAATTCAAGCTTATCGACAAGCTCTTCGAACGGGTAATCCTGGTGCTCAAAGGCTTCCAATGCTGTCTCACGCACTTCCTGCAAATACTGTACGAATGGCTTCCCGCCCTCCGGACGCGTCCGAAGCGCCAGCGTGTTCACAAACATGCCGAGTATCGTCTCAAGATCCTTGTGCGGCCGGCCGGCGATTGGCGAGCCGACGATGATATCTTCCTGTCCGCTTAAGCGTGACAAGAACGCGGTGTAAGCCGCAAGGAGCACCATGTACAGTGTGCTTCCGTTTTCTCGTGCCAGCTTGTGAAGGCCTGATGCAACCTCTTGATCCAGCGTAAATGAGACCTTGTCACCCGCGAAGCTTCGCACCGGCGGGCGGGCATGATCAGCGGGGAGATCCAGCACAGGCAGCTCGCCCTCGAGCTGCTTCAGCCAGTACGCCTCTTGCGTTTTGTACGTGTCTCCTGTTTTGAATCCTTCTTGCCATACGGCATAATCTTTATATTGAATGCGCAGCGCCGGAAGATTCCGATTATTGTACAGCTCGCCGAATTCCCGAATCAGAATGTTGACGGAAACACCGTCTGAAATGATGTGATGCATATCGACCAGCAACAGGTGCCGCTCATCTGATACCTTTACGATTTGGGCACGGAACAGCGGCGCTTGGCTGAGATCAAACGGTTTGATAAATGCGGCTGCGGCCTCCTCTTCGGTTCGTGCGCCGAGAACTGTAGTCTGTAACGTAAACGGCACCTCGTCATGGATGCGCTGCACCGGATCGCCTCCTGCGTCCTGTTCGAAGGAGGTACGAAGCGACTCGTGGCGCTTGATCAGCTCTTTGAAAGCTCTGTCCATCCTTTCAAGGTTGAGCTTCCCTTCGAGCTCTAACACAGCCGGCATATTGTAGCCTGTCCCTCCGTCCTCCAGCTGCTGAAGGACATAAATCCGCTTTTGGGCAGAGGAAACCGGATAGATTTCCTGTTTTTCAACGGGCTTAATTGCTTCATATGGACTGTCCGTTCCTTCACGGATAACGGCAGCCAGTCCTTCTACTGTCGGATGGGCAAACACATCTTTTAGCGGCACCTGTACATCGAATTCTTTGGCGATCCGTGAGACAAGCGCCGTTGCTTTTAAGGAATGTCCCCCGCGGTCAAAAAAGTTGTCGTGAATCCCGACAGGGCCATTTTTCAGCACGTCCTCCCACAGCTGAGAAAGCTTCATCTCAGTCACGTTTCTCGGCGCTGTGTAGGTCTCCGCATCTGCCGCTCCGCCAGGAGCTGGCAGGGCGTTTCGGTCGAGCTTTCCGCTTGGCGTAACCGGCCACTGTTTCATTTCTATCATATAGGCTGGGACCATGTAGCCCGGCAACAGTCTCTCAAGCTGTGCACGCACTTCGTTTCTTTGGAGCCCTTCTATATAAGCGCATAATTCCGGCTCCCCGCTGTCTGTCCGTACGGTAACAGCCGCCTCTCTTACACCTTCTATATTTCTTAGTGCCGCTTCAATTTCTCCCGGCTCAATCCGGTAGCCGCGGATTTTTACCTGATCATCCGTGCGCCCGAGGAATTCAACATTCCCGTCAGGGAGCCAGCGCGCCACATCCCCGGTTTTGTACATGCGTTCCCCCGGGTAAAACGGGTCTTCAAGAAAACGCTCCTCCGTTAATGCCGGCCGATTCAAATAACCTCTGGCAACACCCGCTCCGGCAATGTATAGTTCGCCGGCGACACCGGAAGGCTGTACGGCTAAATGCGGATCTAAAACATACAAACGCGCACCAGGTACGGGCTTCCCAATCGGAATCCGCAAACGGTCTCTGTCCCGTTCTGGATCTAACACGTAAAATGCCGCGTCTACCGTGGCTTCTGTCGGCCCGTAGCCATGGATTAATGATACCTGCGGCAATACAGAAGCAAAACGGGCTGCCGTACGCGGCGCAAGCGGTTCACCTCCGGCGAATACACGCTTTAGGCTTGTCCTGTCACTCAGCCTTTCGATTTCCGCTTGATCGAGAAAGCTGTTCAGCATAGCCGGAATAAAATGAGCCGTTGTCACGTTTTCCTGATGAATGGCTTGTACGATCAATGCGGAGTCTTTTTCCCAGCCGGGCGGAAGCAGATACGCCGAAGCACCGGAAAGAGCCCACCAAAACAGCTGCCACACAGACGCATCAAAGGAAAAAGAGGTTTTCACCATGACAATGTCATCTTCCGAAAGCGGAAACTGGTACTGCATGCCGGTCAGAAAAGAAACAGCCTGGCGGTGCTCAACGGCCACTCCTTTCGGCTGCCCGGTAGAGCCCGATGTATAGATGACATAGGCGAGAGATCCGTCGCTAACAGAAGCAGACACATGACGTTTTACTTCTTCACACTCAAGAGATGTCATGTCCACTTCAAGCGTTTCGCCAGAAAAGTTTGGTGCGGAGCATCCCGGCTGTGTCAGCAAGAGCGATGCCCCGCTGTCTTTCAGCATGTAGCTCAGCCGCTCCTTTGGATACGCAGGATCAAGCGGCAAATACGCCCCTCCGGCCTTCAATACAGCAAGGACAGCGATCAGCATGTCAGGTGAGCGTTCAGACAGGATCCCGACGATACTTTCGTTTGTGACGCCGCGTGCCGCAAGGTGCGCAGCCAGCCGGCTGGCGTACATGTCAAGCTCAGCGTATGTCAGCGAACCGCCTGAAAAGCGAATGGCCAGCCGCTCCGGTGTGACTGCCGCCTGTTGCTCAAACAGGCCATGCAGGGTTGGCGCTTCAGGTGAAACAGATACTGTCCTGTTATTTTGAGAAACGATTTTCCGTGTTTTGTCCTCATCTAGCAACGTCATCTTTGACACAGGAAGAGATGGATCAGAGATGACGTCAGAGATCATGTGCAGTAAATAATCTTTTATCTCAGACATCATATTTGGTTGATAAGCGCCTGTATGAAAATGAATCCGAACGTACAAAGTACGCCCTGGAATCACTTTGACACTGCATCTATAATTAGTTACCTCTTCCATCTCAAAATCTTTCACGGAGAAATCAAATGATCCAGCTTGATTCAGCTCTTCAATCTCTTGTTGAGTAGGTGTATTTTCAAAGACGATAATATGATCAATCAGCTCTTGTTTAAGAGCGCTCTGCGCCTGAATGTCATATAAAGGGAAGTAACTATACGCTTCTGCTTCAGTCATGTCCTTTTGCATTCCGCTGACTAGGTCAGAAAAAGACAGAAAATCACTTTGGACTCGAATAGGAATGGTATTGATAAAAAGTCCGACCATGTTTTCCACATCTTTTAGCTCAGAAGGTCTGCCTGATATAACTGATCCGAATACAGCATCGTCGCGACGATTGAACTTTTGGAGCATGATTCCCCATAAAGCTTGGAAAACAGTGTTAAGTGTCGCACCACATGCTGCAGCGATTTTCTGTAATTCGGAGGTTTCTTTTTCAGGAATGGTAAACGTGATCTGCTGTAATGTCCCATCCGACATTTGATCTGTTCTTTTAGGCAGAGGTGAAGCTTTTTCGAAATGCTGAAGCCTCTTTTTCCAATACTCAGCTGCTTCTTCCCGGTCTTGCTGCATCAGCCATTTAATATACGTCCCGTACGGCTGTACGGGAGGCAAATCAGGAAACTGCCCTTTTCCAAGCGCTTGATAAATATGGAGAAAGTCTTTAATGACGATGCCTAAACACCAGCCATCCATTAAAATATGATGGTGGCTCCAGATACAGACATAATGATCAGGCGCCCATTTTAAAATAGATATTCTCATCAGTACATCCGTTTGGAGATCAAAGCCTTTGGATTTGTCCTGCTCTTTGAATGCCTCGGTACAATGTTCTTTATCCCTTTCATTGAGATGGGAAATATCTTCAACATGAACAGGGCAATGACGTTGCTTGAGCACGACTTGACGAGGTTTGGCTACATTTTTATAGATGAATGCTGTTCGAAAGATATCGTACCTGTCAAAAACAGCATCCATACTTTTTTGGAAACGCTCCAAGTCAAGCTGTCCATGGATCGTAAAAGAAGCCTGTTCAAAATAAGCTCTTGACTGTTCATCATACAGTGAGTGAAAAAGCATCCCTTCCTGCATAAATGACAAAGGGTATATATCCTGTATTTCAGGTTGCTGCGGCATCAGTGAATCTCCTCTCCTATAGTTTGTTGACGGCTCCCATGATCTCACTCAATTCATCAAGCGTTAAGTCTTCATCAGTGAAATCAGATGCGCTCCACTCTCGGTTTTCTTTGCCGGTACAATGCTCAATGATGTTTTCCAGAGTCTGTTTAAAATGCCTGGAAAATGTTTGGATTGTTTTTTCCTCAAATTGAAACCTGTTATAGATGATGTGCATGTTCAGGCACCCCGAAGAAACCGCGCCGCTGATATCCAGTGCATAAGGACGCTCCCAGTTCGGGCTGATCTCATTTCCTGGCTTGATGTCAGACACCTCAAAGGCATTTGATTGAATATCCTGATCAAACTGGCCTAAATAATTAAAGCTGATTTCTGGGCTGTTTTTCTCAGAGCCCCATCTTTTGCTGATATATTTCAGCACGCCGTAGCTCGCGCCTTTATGCGGTATACGGTGCAGCATATCTTTTGTCTGTTTAATAAGGTGGCCCAGCCGCTCTTCTTTGTCCTTATGATCGGAATCTCTCATATCAAGCCACACAGGATAAATGGAGGTGAACCAGCCAACAGTTCTGCTAATATCGATGTCCTCAAGATATGATTCCCTTCCATGGCCCTCCATGCTGATTTTAAATTGGTTATTTCCCGTCCATTTCTGCAAAGCAAGACCTAAAGCTGTCAGAAGGATATCATTCATCTCCGTGCTGTAAGCTTTATGTGCAGCCGTTAATAGTAATTCTGTGTGATGGCGAGATAGCTCAAAATCAATCACTTCAGTATCTATGAATGTGTTAGATGCTGCGTCATTGTCTTTTGGAACAGGCTGGATGTGACGGTTCTCGCACTCATCCCAGTACGCTGCTTCGCGCTGCATCTGGCGGCTTTTAGAGTAGTCAACTATTCTTTGAGAATACGTTAAATATGAATCTGTTTTTTGCGGCAGTTTAATAGATTCTCCTGAGACTGCCTGTTTGTAAGCAGCTGAAAAATCCTCGAACAAAATTCGCCAGGAAACCGCATCAACAACTAAGTGATGAATCGTCAGAAATAAATGGTCACCATTCTCGGTTCTAAACAATCCAGCATGAAGCAAGGGGCCGGTTTCCAAACGAATATGTTCTTGCATCCGGCTGGCTGCTTCCTCAATCGTGTACCGTGCTTCTGTTAGGCTATCCTTTACATCAAACAGTTCAAGTGCATATAGCTCCTCATCTGAAAGATCTATCCCTCTGTTTATCTGCACCTGCCTGCCATCTTCATGCCGGCATACGATTCTCAGTGCATCATGATGAGTCACAAGGCTTTTTAGTACTTTTCTAAGCGCAGCCTCATCAAATCGTTCAGCCCGGTAGATCATAACGGACTGGTTAAAATGATGGCTTTCCAGAGATTGCGAGAAAAACCACTGCTGGATAGGTGTCCAAGTAATCTCGCCTTCGACCGGGCCTTGGTCAATGGCGCGTACGTCTTTTCGAACCCGGGCGGACAGTTCACCAAGAGTCTGATATTCAAACATCTCACGTACTGTCGTTTCAAATCCGCGCTGCTTCAGTCTGGCACAAACCTGCAGCGCTTTAATAGAGTCTCCGCCAAGCTCAAAGAAATTGGCGCCTACACCCAACTCATTCACATTAAGAAGCTCCTCCCAAATTTCAGCCATCACCGTTTCAATCTCATTTCTAGGACTGATATCATCAGCTGTATAAGCGTGTTTTTCAGGTTCTGGCAGGGCTTTCTGATCGAGCTTTCCATTAACAGTCACCGGGATGCTGTCAATTTGTATCATACGGGCAGGCAGCATAAAGTCAGGCAAGGCGTTTTTTAGGTAAGCCCGGATGTCTGATATATTCGCAGCCTGTTGATCTCTTATCACCATATAAGCATATATAGCTGTTTGCCCTTGCTCGTCTGCTCTGGTAATGACAGCCGCCTCTTTAATCATTGGATACTGAAGAAGTGCCGCTTGGATTTCGCCTAACTCAATACGGTGCCCTCTGACTTTCACCTGCTCATCAATGCGGCCTAAATATTCCAGCTCGCCATTTGACAGGCGCTTAGCAAGATCTCCTGTTCGGTATAATCTGTCTCCCGGAAGATAAGGATTGGATACAAAACGGCCAGCGGTCAGCTCATCTCTGTTGAGATATCCCCGTGCCACACCTTCTCCGCCTATATACAGCTCCCCTGGAACTCCGATAGGCTGCAGATTCATATGAGCATCCATCACATAAGCCTGCAGAGTTGAAAGCGGCCGGCCGATATTGCTTTTATTTTTTGCAATGTCTGCTGCGGACAATTTTTTGAATGTTACATGGACCGTTGTTTCTGTAATACCGTACATATTAATCAAATCAGTATGAGGATATTTTTTATTCCAGCTTTGAAGCATGCCGGGCTGTAAGGCTTCGCCGCCAAAAATCACGTAGCGGATGTTTAAATGATCTGTATGATTTTGATCTTCAAGCATCAAGCCGTAAAAAGCAGTCGGGGTCTGATTGAGTACAGTGACGCGCTCTTTTTTTAATAATAAACGGAATGCATGGGGGTCACGGGCTGTTTCTTTAGAGACCACGACTAATGTACCTCCGTTCAATAACGCACCGAACATCTCCCATACAGAGAAATCAAAGCAATAAGAATGAAATAACGTCCAGATGTCTTCATGGTTAAATTCAAAAGGCAGGTTTTGATGCTTCAAGAGACTGATCACATTGCGGTGCTCGACAATGACTCCCTTTGGCTGGCCAGTCGTTCCAGATGTGTATATCACGTATGCGGGCTGATCTGTTACTATTTCTTGAATGTTTACATCAGCCGGAAATGAGTCGTTTTCACATTCATCGATATACAAAATATGCCCGGTGTAGTCTGCAGGTTTGTTTTGACCGCGCTCTGTCAGCAGCAGTTTTGCTCCGCTGTCATTGAGCATAAAGCTGATACGCTCCTTGGGATATTCAGGATCAATCGGCAAATAGGCCCCTCCAGCTTTTAAAATCGATAAAATGCCAATGATCATATCAGGTGACCGATCGAGCATCAGACCGACGATATCGCCAGTTCTGACCCCTTGTTTGATCAGCATAGCAGCTGCCCGCTCGGCTTTTTCATTCAGGTCTCGATACGTAAGCTGAGAATGGCCGCACACCACTGCGATATGCTCCGGATACTGAGCGGCTTGCTTTTCAAATAAGCTTACTATGTTTTCATTTCTCGGATAAGCCGCATACTGCCCCATTTTTTCAAGGAGCAACCTACGCTCTGCAGCAGGAAGCAATTGCATGTCCGAAATTCTCATCTCGGTATCCGCCGTTACCCCTTTCACCAATTCAATAAAATAGGATGCCCACTGCGTAATGGTTTCTTCTTCAAAAAGAGCAGTGCTGTATTCAAAACGGCAGCGTATTCCACTCGGATGCTCCTCAGCGTGTAATGTTAAATCGAATTTGGATATATCATGTTTAGGAGTGACAGACGAAATCGACAGACCAGGCACTTCGAACCGGAAATCTTCACTGCTTTGAAGCACAAGCATCGCATCGAACAGCGGGTTGCGATTTACCTCTCGATTTGTATCGACCTTATCTGCCAGCTCCTCAAAAGGATAATCCTGATGCTCATAAGCGGTCAGAGCCAAGTGGCGAATGTCCTGCAAATAGGAGCTGAACGTTTTGTGGCCCTCGGGCTTGCTGCGCATCGCCAATGTATTGACGAACATCCCGATGACGCGCTCCAGATCGGCGTGCGGTCTTCCGGCAGCAGGCGAACCGACAACAATATCCTCTTGCCCGCTTAGCTTAGATAACAAAATAGAATAGACAGCCAGAAGAATCATATACAATGTTGTTCCCGTTTCAGCCATTAAACGGTGCAGCTCATCAGTCATGTCTTTATCAATGTTGACTTCAATTGTTCCACCGCTGAAATCAGGGAGACGCGGCCTTGTTTTATCAAGCGGTAATTCTAGTGTAGGAAGACTCCCGCCAAGCTGACCGAGCCAGTAGGCCTCCTGTTTTTTGTATAGCTCTTTCGGGTAGTTCTCTTGCTGCCAAACAGCAAAATCCTTATAATGCAGGTTTAAAGCTGGCAGCTCTTTTCCGCAATATAAGTCAGTAAATTCTTGGACAAGAGTGCTCATCGAGACACCGTCGGCAATAATATGGTGCATATCGAGCAGCAAAAATCCGCGATTATTGCCCATTGTAATGACACATGCTCTAAAAAGCGGACCGGATGATAGATCAAACGGTTTGATAAAGGTCTCGATTGCAGACTCAAGCATTTGTTCTGATTCCATTTCAAGCTCTTTTAGATCAAAAGCTATCTCTGGATAAATGATCTGCACAGGCTCGTCTCTGTCAAGCACAAAAACAGTCCGTAATGCTTCATGCCGATTCACTAGTTCTGTGAGAACGCTTCTCAACCGCTGGCGATTCAGATTACCGCGTAATTCAAGTACAGCTGGCATGTTGTAGCCTGTGCTGTCATCTGCCAGCTGATGAAGAGCATATAATCGTTTTTGCGAGAAAGACAGCGGATAGACATCTCTTTGATCCGCAGGTTCAATCTGTGTAAAAGCGTGTTCTTTTAAGCTCATCAATTTGACCGCCATGCTTTCAACCGTCGGATATGAAAACACCTCACTGAGCGGCAGCTCGACATTAAGCTTTTTATGTATTCTTGATACTAGTGCGGCCGCTTTTAAGGACTGTCCGCCTAACTGAAAGAAATCATCACGAATGGCGATGTGCTGTTTATTCAGCACATCTTCCCAAATATGTGCGAGATCAGCTTCGATTAAGGTTCGGGGCGCCATATATGTGACACTCTTATTGTTTTCTGGTTCAGGAAGCGCAAACCTGTCAAGCTTGCCGCTGGATGTTAATGGCATCCGGCTGATGTTGATAATACTTGCTGGGATCATATAGGACGGCAATGTCCCGGCAAGATGCTGATATAAATCTGGGAGGCTGTTTCCCTTTTCTGGAACGATATAAGCAACGAGCTCCTTTTCCTCAGCAGAAACATCACGGGCCAGTACCGCGGCTTCCTTTACCCCCGGTGCTTGTCGAAGAACTGTTTCAATCTCTCTCAGTTCAATACGGTAACCCCTAATTTTTACTTGATCATCAAAACGCCCAATATATTCAATCGTTCCATCAGGCAAAAAGCGGCCTGCATCACCTGTTCGGTATAAACGCTCCCCTTCAAGGAATGGATGATCGGAGAATGCTTTCTGTGTCAGCTCTTGCTGTTTGTAGTATCCTCTCGCAAGACCCGCGCCGGAAATACACAGTTCACCCGAAGCGCCGATCGGCTGCATTTGATTTCCGTGCAAAACAAATACTTTTGTGTTTCTGATCGGGTGTCCGATCGTGATCCTCTCTTTTTCATTCAGATGCCGCAATATTGTTGTTGCCACACTGTTTTCTGTGGGCCCGTATTCATTTGCCAGTTCAGCAGAAGGACAAATCATTTGACTCAACTCAAGCAGATCAGGCGTGACCGCTTCACCCGCAAATGTCACAATACGAAGACTTTTTGCATCGTCAGCAGTCATCACTTCCAATAATACCCGGTACAGGGAAGGAACAATGATCATGTGGCTGACCTTATAACGGGCTATTTTTCGCTTAAGGGCCAGCACATCCTTCGCTTCGTCATCTGTTGTCAGCAGCACACACGCACCAGACAAAAGCGGGGTAAATAAGCTCGTTACACAGCCGTCAAACACGTACGAAAACAAATGGAGGGATATATCCTGTTCGGCCATGCCATACTCTTCCCGTCTCCATTGCAATGTATTGGCAATACCGTGATGATCAACTAAAACGCCTTTAGGGCGCCCCGTCGTTCCCGACGTATAGATCAAGTAGGCTAGATCACCTGGCGACATATTTGGAGCTTCTGTTTGGTAACTTTCTGTATGTTCTATCGTTATCGTATTTCCTTCATAGGACGGAGGGATCAAGGAAATAAGGTCTTCTTCTATCAGCAATTGAGCCGCTTGACTGTCCTTCAGCAGGAAAGAAAGACGTTCTGCTGGAAAATGTGGATCAAGCGGCATATAAGCGCCGCCTGCTTTCCAAATCCCAAGCAGAGCTGCAGGCATTTCCATTGACCGGCCCATCATTACAGCAACGATATCTCCAGATCCAACGCCTTTTTCTATCAGAGCGTGCGCAATCTGATTGGCTCTTACTTGTAACTGGCGATAGGTCCAGCATTCGTCTTCCATTTTCAATGCAGCAGCTTCAGGTGTTTTGTGAGCTTGTTCCTCGAACAATTGGGGTATCGTTTTGTTCACATAAGGACGCTCAGTTTCGTTAAACAATTGGATAACCTGTTGCTCCTCCGGCGGCACGATATTGATGTCACTGACGGCAACATCGGGATTTGTCAAAATGCAATCCAGTGCTTGCTTTAGATGCCCCTGAATCCTCAGCATCTCCTCCCGCTCGTAAACGTCTGCGTTGTAGCTGAATTTGATATAAAATGATTCTCCCGGAACGATAACGATATTAAAGTCGTAATTGGTTTGTTCCGACATTGAAATGTCACTCAGCTTCAGAGCGCCTTCATCATTTTCACTCTCCACGCTTAACGCCTGATGAAGCTGTACAGGGTAATTTTCAAAAACAAAAATATGATCGATCAACCCTTGCTTCAATGGACTATGGTTTTGAATCTCATAAAGCGGATAATACCCATGCTGTTCAGATGATAAAATATCCTCCTGCACGGCTTTGACCAGCGAAGAAAACGTTATGCCTTCCGCAGATCGGATTCGCACTGGAACAGTATTGATAAACAAGCCGACCATTGATTCAATCCCGTCAATCGCTGACGGGCGTCCCGAAATGACGGAGCCAAAAACGGCATCATCTGCAGCATTATATCGATGGAGCAGCACGCCCCAAATACTCATAAACAGCGTGTTTAATGTCACTCCCCAGTTTTGGGCAGCCTCTGTCAGTTTCTCAACCATATCCGACGCTAATGAAAAGCTGACCTGGTCGGCTTTATAATTCCCGTCTGCCGTGCGGCGCTTTATTCGGGGAATAGAAGCAGTATTGCCGTACTCCTTCAAATATTCGCTCCAGTAGGCAGCAGTCTCTTCTTGATCTTGTTCTCCGAGCCATTCAATATAACGGCTGTACGGCACCGTGCTGCCAAGCTGTACAGGTGAGTTGTTTTTGAGCGAATCATACATGCTGAAAAACTCTTTAAGAATAATGCCGAGACACCACCCATCCATGATGATATGGTGATGTGTCCAGACACATGTATATTGGCTGTCTCCTCTATCAAAAAGGGCAAGACGCATTAAAGGATCTTTTTGCAAATCAAATCCTTTTTCCCGATCCTTAGTCATAAAAGCATCAATCAGCGTCTGCTGTTCTTGATCAGCCAGGCGAGAAATATCTTCTCTATATACTGTCAATTCCCGGTTTGATAAGACTACCTGCTGCGGACCTGTAAGATCTGGTACTTCTTTAATGAAAATCGTTCTGAAAATATCATATCTAGAAACAAGAAGGTTTAAGCTCTTTTGAAACGAGTCGACGCATAGATTCCCTGTGATCGTAAACGAGGTCTGTTCGATATATGCTTTCGAGCTGAAATCCATTAATGAATGAAACAGCATTCCTTCCTGCATGTGCGATAACGGATAAATATCTTGAATTTGTGCCGATTGTGCCATCAATTCCACACACCTTTTCAAAAGTTAAAGATCTTTCACGAGATCTTCGATGCTAGATAATGCAGACAACGTTAATTCCTTATTGCTGAAATCGCTCAATGTTTTTTCGCGTGCTTTTTTCTGCGAACAATGCTCAATCGTCTCGATAAGATGCCTGTGAAAACGATCCATAAAGCACTCAATTGAGTGTTTGCTGAACACTTGTGTGTATACCGCTTTTACGTGAAGCCGTCCGTCCGTAATGAGAGCATTGATGTCCAGCTCATACTCTCGTTCTCTCTCACCCGCTATTTCGTAACGGGGCTGGTAATATGATAATTGAAACGTTTCAACTTCCTTCTCTTCGCTAAATTGACCGAGATAATTAAAGCTGACCTCAGGCTCTTTATGCCGCAGTTCTCCTATGTGTGTTAACAATCCGTATCCAGTTCCTTTGTTCGGTACTCTTCTCAGCATATCTTTTGTCGTCTTAATTCGGTATGCGAGCTGATCCTCGAAAGGCTCGGGAATACCCATGTCTAGCAGAATAGGATAAATGGAGGTAAACCATCCAACTGTCCTTGAAATATCAAAGTTTGGCACATGCCCTTCTCTACCGTGTCCCTCAGTGCTGATCACGATTTGGTCATGCCCAGTCCATTCAGAAAGCGCCATTCCTAAAGCCGTAAGCAAAAGTTCGTTGGCATCAGTACCATAGGCTTGCTGGGTTTCAAACAGCAATTTTTCAGTCCAGTCCTCGGATAGTACAAACGCTGCTGCGTCGCTGTTCATTTGGAGTTTGTCTGGCACATTTTCTATGTCCTTAGGAAGAAAAGCAGTGTGAGCGTCTAAAATCGTTTGCCAATACGTTTTCTCTGAAAGCAATTGTTTACTTTCAGCTATTTGGGTAAGACCATCGGCGTAGGATAAATAAGAATCCGTTTTTGGCGGTAATTGGATTTCTTTCTTTTCTAAAGCCTGTTGATATGCTGCAGCTAAATCCTCAAGCAGAATTCTCCAAGAAACGCCATCTATCACAAGATGATGAAGTGCAATCAGCAAATGATCCCCTTCTGCCGTTTTAAACAAACCTGCTTGCAGCAAGGGCCCTTTTTCTACATTCATTTTGCTTTGAATGACGGTTTCCTCAGCGGCAAGTTTTTCATCAAGGTGAGCCCTTTCCAGCGATGCTTTTGTCCAATCTGAAATATAAAGGCCAAACAGTTCATGATCCTTGTGATTGATTCCGCGATTAAACTGAATGACATGGCCGTTTTGGTCACGTTGGAAAATCATGCGAATGGCATCATGATGCTCGGTTATTTTACGCAGCGCTAGATGAAGCGCGTTAGCATTGAATCCTTTTTCACCGAAAAGCATGACGGACTGGTTGTAATGATAGTGAAAAGCATGTACCTGTCCGAAAAATCTTCGCTGAATCGGGGTGAGTTCAGCTTCACCTTCCGCAGGTCCCTGGTCCGCTTGAGATGCCAATGGTGTGATATGTCCGCATAGTTCCTGAATCGTTGAATAACGGAATAAGTCGCGTATTGTCATGCTCCAGCCTTCAGCTGCCAGACGTGCTGCCACTTGTAATGCTTTAATTGAGTCTCCGCCAAGCTCAAAAAAGGAATCGTGAATGCCGACTCGTGACATGCTCAGTACATCTTCCCATATATACGCCATCGTTTTTTGTATGTCGTTAACTGGTGCGGTATATGGACGCGATAACACATTATTTGGAGCCGGCAAGGCATTTCTGTCCAGCTTTCCGTTTAGGGTCAGCGGCATGTTTTCTAAAGGAATCAGATGTGCAGGAATCATATACGCTGGCAGCTCCTTTGTTAAAGCAGCCCGTAGAGCATTCGTATTGACGTCTGAAGGCACAATATATGCTGCCAAACCAGCCTGTCCATTTTTATCATGCTGAACGGCAACAGCAGCTTCTCTGACAAGCCCTGTTTGAAGCAGAACACTTTCAATTTCTTCTGTTTCAATTCTGTATCCATTTATCTTTACTTGATAATCCATTCGGCCAAGAAGCAGGATCGACCCGTTTGGAAGCCAGCATGCTCGATCACCGGTTCTGTACAGCCTTTCTCCAGAGACAAATGGATTTTCTGTAAATTTCATTTGCGTTAAGTCAGGTTTATGATGATAGCCTTTCGCAACACCTGCCCCGCCGATGCACAGCTCGCCGGCAACACCGATCGGCTGAATTTGATCAGTCTGGCTGAGTACGTACATGTGTACATTCGGCAGCGGGCTGCCGATTGGCACGTTATCTCCCGTACACTCTCCACCCATACTGGTTTCATAGAAACTCGAATCAATGGTTGCCTCTGTGACACCATAGCTATTAATGATGCGCATGCTTTGGCCAAAGCGATCTGTCAATGTTTTGAAATCTTGAGCTTTCACCATGTCGGAACCAAGAATCAGTATGTCTAAGTCAGGAAGCTTGAATTGGTTACGGTATACATACTCCATCACCGGGATAATGAGAGCCGGTGTCGACTCCATCACCGTGATTCTCTGAGAGTTCAAGATTTTATATATTTCAGCAGGTTCCAGCCTCTTTTCATCTGAACAAACGATTAGCGTCCCGCCATTTGTCAATGATCTCGCCAAATCTCCTGAAAAGACATCGAATGAAAAGCTCGCGATTTGAAGCAGTCTGACAGGCTTCCGATCCAGTTCATAAATTTGACGCCAAGCAAGAGCAGCATGAGTAAAGTTCTGATAGGTGACAATAACACCTTTAGGCGCACCCGTCGTTCCTGACGTATAAATGATATATACCGGCTCTTCAGGAGCAGGAGATAAGTTAAGGTTGCAGTTACTTTCTTCAAAAGAGCCCTCATCGTCAAGGAAGATGTGAGACATTTTAGATTCAGGCGAGTTCGAAATCAAATGCTTCAACTCTCTCTGTAAAAGAAGAATATCTGCCCCGCTATCACGAAGAATGTATTCAATACGGGCTTTTGGATAATGTGAATCGATTGGGATATACACTCCGCCAGCTTTCATCACTGCCAGCACCCCAACAATTGCATCAATGGACCGCTTGGCTAAAACAGCCACAGTTGGCTTCGGTCCTTTTCTGTTTTGCAATGTTCGTGCCAGACTATTGGCTCTTCCATTTAGAAGGCGATAGCTAATCTCTGTTTCGTTATCAATAACAGCTATATGTTCTGGAATTTCTTCAGCTTTCACTTCAAATATGCGATGAAAAGGAACATCTTTTTGAGCAAATTCAACCTGAGTTTTGTTAAATTCAAAGACTATTTTTTGTTTTTCTTTATCACTAAGTATGTTTATTTGTGCAAGGCTTGTTTCAGGGGTTGAAAGTGCCGCATGCAGAAATTCGATAAAATGATCAGCCCACCGTTCAATCGTAGCTTTTAGGAATACTTCTGTACTAAATTCCATTTCGCAGCAAATAGATCCACTTATTTCCGTAGCTATTAATGTGATATCAAATAAAGAAATGTGATGTGCGAAATTGGCAGGCCGGACTTTTATTTCTCTCAGATCTATGTCCTGTTTTTCCACATTTTGAAGGATAAACATCGCATCAAACACTGGGTTCCGGCTCATATCTCGTGTCAATTCAAGCTTATCGACAAGCTCTTCGAACGGGTAATCCTGGTGCTCAAAGGCTTCCAATGCTGTCTCACGCACTTCCTGCAAATACTGTACGAATGGCTTCCCGCCCTCCGGGCGCGTCCGAAGCGCCAGCGTGTTCACAAACATGCCGAGTATCGGCTCAAGATCCTTGTGCGGCCGGCCGGCGATTGGCGAGCCGACGATGATATCTTCCTGTCCGCTTAAGCGTGACAAGAACGCGGTGTAAGCCGCAAGGAGCACCATGTACAGTGTGCTTCCGTTTTCTCGTGCCAGCTTGTGAAGGCCTGATGCAACCTCTTGATCCAGCGTAAATGAGACCTTGTCACCCGCGAAGCTTCGCACCGGCGGGCGGGCATGATCAGCGGGGAGATCCAGCACAGGCAGCTCGCCCTCGAGCTGCTTCAGCCAGTACGCCTCTTGCGTTTTGTACGTGTCTCCTGTTTTGAATCCTTCTTGCCATACGGCATAATCTTTATATTGAATGCGCAGCGCCGGAAGATTCCGATTATTGTACAGCTCGCCGAATTCCCGAATCAGAATGTTGACGGAAACACCGTCTGAAATGATGTGATGCATATCGACCAGCAACAGGTGCCGCTCATCTGATACCTTTACGATTTGGGCACGGAACAGCGGCGCTTGGCTGAGATCAAACGGTTTGATAAATGCGGCTGCGGCCTCCTGTTCGGTTCGTGCGCCGAGAACTGTAGTCTGTAACGTAAACGGCACCTCGTCATGGATGCGCTGCACCGGATCGCCTCCTGCGTCCTGTTCGAAGGCGGTTCGAAGCGACTCGTGGCGCTTGATCAGCTCTTTGAAAGCTCTGTCCATCCTTTCAGGGTTGAGCTTCCCTTCGAGCTCTAACACAGCCGGCATATTGTAGCCTGTCCCTCCGTCCTCCAGCTGCTGAAGGACATAAATCCGCTTTTGGGCAGAGGAAACCGGATAGGTTTCCTGTTTTTCAGCGGGCTTAATCGCTTCATATGGACTGTCCGTTCCTTCACGGATAACAGTAGCCAGTCCTTCTACCGTCGGATGGGCAAACACATCTTTTAGCGGCACCTGTACATCGAATTCTTTGGTGATCCGTGAGACAAGCGCCGTTGCTTTTAAGGAATGTCCCCCGCGGTCAAAAAAGTTGTCGTGAATCCCGACAGGGCCATTTTTCAGCACGTCCTCCCACAGCTGAGAAAGCTTCATCTCAGTCACGTTTCTCGGCGCTGTGTAGGTCTCCGCATCTGCCGCTCCGCCAGGAGCTGGCAGGGCGTTTCGGTCGAGCTTTCCGCTTGGCGTAACCGGCCACTGTTCCATCTCTATCATATAGGCTGGGACCATGTAGCCCGGCAACAGTCTCTCAAGCTGCGCTCGGACTTCGTTTCTTTGGAGCCCTTCTACATAAGCGCATAATTCCGGCTCCCCGCTGTCTGTCCGTACGGTAACGGCCGCCTCTCTTACACCTTCTATACTTCTTAGTGCCGCTTCAATTTCTCCCGGCTCAATCCGGTAGCCGCGGATTTTCACCTGATCATCCGTGCGCCCGAGGAATTCAACATTCCCGTCAGGGAGCCAGCGCGCCACATCCCCGGTTTTGTACATGCGTTCACCCGGGTAAAACGGGTCTTCAAGAAAACGCTCCTCCGTTAATGCCGGCCGATTCAAATAACCTCTGGCAACACCCGCTCCGGCTATGTACAGTTCGCCGGCGACACCAGAAGGCTGTACGGCTAAATGCGGATCTAAAACATACAAACGCGCACCGGGTACGGGCTTCCCAATCGGAATCCGCAAACGATCTCTGTCCCGTTCTGGATCCAATACGTAAAATGCCGCGTCTACCGTTGCTTCTGTCGGCCCGTAACCATGGATTAATGATACCTGCGGCAATACAGAAGCAAAACGGGCTGCCGTACGCGGCGCAAGCGGTTCACCTCCGGCGAATACACGCTTCAGGCTTGTGCTGTCACGCAGCCTTTCGATTTCCGCTTGATCCAGAAAGCTGTTCAGCATAGCCGGAATAAAATGAGCCGTTGTCATGTTTTCCTGATGAATGGCTTTTACGATCAATGCCGGATCTTTCTCCCAGCCGGGCGGAAGCAGATACGCCGAAGCACCGGAAAGCGACCACCAAAACAGCTGCCACACAGACGCATCAAAGGAAAAAGAGGTTTTCACCATGACAATGTCATCTTCCGAAAGCGGAAACTGGTGCTGCATGCCGGTCAGAAAGGAAACAGCCTGACGGTGCTCAACGGCCACTCCTTTCGGCTGCCCGGTAGAGCCCGATGTATAGATGACATAGGCGAGAGAACCGCCGTCAGCAGGAGTAAACTCATGGTTTTCTGCTTTTTCGCCTGCCAGAGATGTCATGTCAACTTCAAGCGTCTCTCCAGAAAAGCTCGGTGCGGAGCATCCCGGCTGTGTCAGCATGAGCGATGCCCCGCTGTCTTTCAGCATGTAGCTCAACCGCTCCTTTGGATACGCAGGATCAAGCGGCAAATACGCCCCTCCGGCCTTCAATACAGCAAGGACAGCGATCAGCATGTCAGGTGACCGTTCAGACAGGACACCGACGATACTTTCGTTTGTGACGCCGCGTGCCGCAAGGTGCGCAGCCAGCTGGCTGGCGTACATATCAAGCTCAGCGTATGTCAGCGAACCGCCTGAAAAGCGAATGGCCAGCCGCTCCGGTGTGAAAGCTGCCTGTCGCTCAAACAGCCCATGCAGGGTGAAAGCTTTAGGCGAAACAGCTTCCGTCTTGTTAAACTCATACAACAATTTTTGCTTTTCTCTTGTATTCGTCATATCTAATTCTCTTATAAAGCTGTGCGGATGGTGAAGGGCGTTTTCCAGTATGGTAAGCAGATGAGATTGTATTCGTTTAATATCCTCAAGAGAAAACAAGGTATTTTGATAGTCGAAATTTAATTGAATGGTTCCATTGTCTATCCGTTCTTGTATTTGAACTGAAAGCTCGTTCGCGGTGTATCCGCTGAAATAAAGCGCTGTTTCATAGTCAAAATCATCTGCATTATGCCACTGAAGTGGCTGATACTGCATAGATATACCGATAAGGTTGTGTAAATCCTTCTGTTCATTTCTTAATTCATTTACAAGCAAATTATAAGGAAACCGTTGATGACGCATAACAGAAAGCTGTTCCCTGCCTATTGTGCGGACAAAGGAAAGAAAATCTGTGTCAGGATCAACCGTTATTCTGATTGGAAGAGAACTAACGAACATGCCGAGCATTTCTTTTTCAGCCTTTGACCCTCTGTTGCCATAGTAGGTGCCAATGGCAAGATCTTTTTTAGAAGTGATTCGGCTGATGCATATGTAAAATGAAGCCATAAATAAGGATATGATATTGATCTTGTGTTCTTCGCAGAAGATTCGAATCGTTTGCTCTAGATCAGGTGAAAGAATGATGGTGTCTCTGGATGCAGATGTGCTCTGTTTTTGTAAGGACGTCTGGTCGGCTAACGAGTGGTATTCCAACGGGTGCTCAAAGGTTTGTGTCCAAAATAAACGGTCCTTTGCAAACCGCGGAGATTGTAGATATTGACTCTCTTTTTCGATGTAGCTCAAGTAAGAAGGTTCCGGCTGATCAGGTAAAGGATCTTTCTTTTTCATTTTTTGATAAAGATCTATAATTTGATTTCCCATTACATTTAAAGAGATTCCATCCATTATGATATGATGGAATTTCGCAAATAGCCAAACTTCATGAGAGTCAATTCTAAGGAGGTAAAATTGAAAAAGGGGCGAGTTGAACAGTTTAAATGGAATGCTCGCTTGATCCTGAATCCATTGCTCTATTTCTATCATTTCAACATTTGAAAAATCAATTATTCTAAGTGGATAATATTTATATTCAGTAAGGTGCAATCGCGGCTCAAGCTCTTCTCCTTCTAACAGCTGAAATCTGATGGCGTCGTTGCGGGAGATGGAATGATTCAGCGCTCCCTCTAGAGTATCAAGCTCAATATTGCCTTTGAATTTCACACAAGCTGTAAGATTGCAAATGCTGGTATCTGGCTCCAGCAGTTCGGTAAACCACACTCTCCTTTGGGCATGGGTTAAAGAATAAGTATGTTCGCTCAACGGATTCCCTCCAGTTCTCATAATAAGAGGATAAGAAAATGTAGAAAAAAGCAGAAAAATGACAATAAAAGAAATTATATGACTATATAATCCATATATGCACTATATTAACGGATATTTTTTAAAGTACAATAAAAAACATTAAATTTTTATAACATTTTTTTGAATATAGTATTATTTCTTTATTTTTCGTTTCTTTTTTTATCAAATTTCCGGATATAAAGTGATAAAAGTATTGTTTTACATAAGGTCTTATACACTACTTTTTAATCGGACTAATTTTCTTTTGTGCATCATTCTTCTAATTGTTGGAAGGTTCGACAAAGCGTTATTACAGACATAAAAAAACCTGTTTTCTCTTGGAAAACAGGTCTCCCGCTATTATTGATTTGCCAAAATGACAGCGATTTGATCCTCAATATCTTTTCCATCCTCTTCATCAATCAATCCATTTAGAAGAATAGAGAAAACAAGTTTTTTTCCGCTCTTTGTTTCTGCGTACCCCGATAGAGAGCTTACCGTACTGAGCGATCCGGTTTTTGCTCTTACTTTTCCTTGTGCAGGAGTGTCTTTCATGCGGTTTCTCAGCGTTCCGCCCACCATTCTGTCAGGATTGCCCGCAACAGGTAAAGAATTTAGATAAGCCGAGAACCAACTCTGATCCTGAATGTCATATAACAGCTGTGAAAGTTGATCTGAGGATACAGCATCAATATGTGAGATTCCTGATCCGTCCCTTAAGACGAGTGATTTAGAATCAACACCAAATTCCGGAAGCGTACTGTTTAACACTTCGAGCCCCTTTTCCCAGCTCCCTTCTCCTTTTTTCACTTTCCCCATCTCTTTTACGAGCACTTCGGCATGTCCGTTATTACTTAATTTCATGAACGGCACAAAAAGTTTCGATAAAGGCATTGAGCGATGAGAGAGCAGCACATCTGAAGAACTAGGTGCTTCACCCATCTTGATGTCCCCTTTCACAGTAATACCTTGTTTTTTTAGTGACTGCTTAAATAAATCTAAGGCATATCCGGCAGGCTCCCAGACAGAAATCCATTCCTTTGTCTTGTTTGCGTCAACCGGTACGCTCCCTTCAATTGTAATCGTGTTTGTTCCATGCTCTCTTTCGATTGTGAGGTCTTTCTCTGAACCGGCAGCAGTCGTTTTAGCATCGTTCTTTATCGTTATATAATCGGTTTTCGGAGAGACAGACACGGCAGGCTCTTCCCCTTCTTTTTGATTTGGGGTGACCTCAACAATCACAGTGCCTGCATCATAGTCTTCATTCGGAGACGCTGTTAGAGCGGAGATTGGCGCGCCATAATATGTGTATTCATCGCTCCAAGGCATATCAGGTGATAATCGCATGTCATCATGCCACGTATCATCACCGATCAGATTGCCTTTAATTACTTTTACGCCGGAATGTTTCAATTTCTCAGCCATTTTGTCAAAATCAGATGGTAAAAGTGTCGGATCGCCTTTCCCTTTCAAATAAAGGTTACCATTCAGCTTTTTCCCTTTCAGTGTTCCATCCGTCCGGACCTCGGTTGTAAAAGAATAGTTCTCGCCAAGGACAGAAAGTGCCGCGGCCGCTGTCAAAAGCTTTAGAGAAGAGGCAGGCCTCATTCGGGTTTCTCCTGAATGTTCATATAGAACAGCACCTGTTTCCGCAGAGCGAACGGTGATGCCGGCCATTGCGCCTTCGAGGGCAGGATGATCAGCTAAAATCTTATCGATCTGCCCGGAAAGTGCATCTTGTTTTTCAGCGGCAAGCGCAGCCTGATGCATATAAGGCACCGAAGCAACGACGAAAAGCAGTAAAACAGCAACATAAAGCTTTATGCTTTTTTTCATTAATTTCCCCGCCTCTCTGCGCTTCATCATTGGCTATTGATGATTCAGTTCAATGGTGATACTGCTTTTAGCTGTCGTTTCTTCTCCCGGCTCCAGCACTTGTAAACCAGTGAGTGACGAAGGTAAATCAAGATTCACAGCGTTTGTCACCCATGTGTAAGGTTCAGGGCATAAGTACCCTTGTTTTCCGTCCGCATTGTATACAACCCAATGGTTAAACTGTTCATCTGCCTTATAAATAATGCTGATATGTGCATGCTGATGATAAATGACTGCCTGGTTTTCTCCGCCCCTCTTCTGATAGGAAGATAAAAAGACATCATCCAGCTGCTTGTGGCGCAAATCCATTCCTTCATGCAAAGCTTCTTTATTCGGTACATCCATCAGTTTCCCGGTCGGCAGCAGGCGTTCATCCAACTCCCATTGCTGATCTGCTGTCAGGGAGAATAACGAGCTTTCTGCCGGAAACACAAATGTAGTATGATACCCAATTCCCCAAGGAAACGCTTCCTTTCCTTTGTTCATGACCGTCGCATGTTTAAATAGGGTATTCTCCTTGATCGTGTATGTCATCCGAACGACGGCATGATGAGGAAATTGCTTCTGCACATGGGGAAGCTCAGAAAGATCAATTTCTGTTTCAACAATCACTCCTTCATCAGTTTGCTTCGTGGTCACGACATTCCACTTTTCATGGTAAAGAAACCCATGAAGATGGTTGTGTTTATCCTTCTCGTTGATATCAAAATGATACGTTCTGCCCCGGAAACTGAATGTACCGTCACTTATGCGGTTAGGCGGGAACAGGATTGGAATGCCATACAATGTTGGTGTGTCGTGAAAACTTTCTGCTGTTTCCGGTTCACGCAAAAGCTGGACTTTTGTTGTTTTGTCCACGAGAGAAATGACGTTGCTCCCCCACTCAGGGACAACAATCATTTCTAGATGTTCGTTGCCCGCTTTGATGGCCGGCGTTCCCAAATACGTGATTTTCTCAATAAAGTTTGCCATGTTTACTCAACCTCTCCTTGATTCATTGCTAGTATAAGAATTCAATGTACTGTACCATATTTCCTCCATTTTATATTTTCCCCTATCAAATAAAAAAACACCGTTCAAACTTATGAACGGTGTGATTCGGAGGCTATTGGATGAGACGGGTGATTTGTTTCTTTTTCCAGACGAATTGATAATACCCATAAATCAACAGCAAGCTGACGGCAAACGCAGCTGGATAACCAACCCAGACGCCGAGTATTTCAAGCTTTGTATAGTGAGAAAGGACGAAAGCAACAGGCACCTCTACTCCCCAGATTGCAAAAATACTGATGACGGTCGGCCATAAAACCGTTCCGCTTGCCCGCATCGTTGCAGAAATAATTTGGGCATTTCCAAACAGCAAATAGCTCCACAGTGTAATCATCAAAAGACGGTGCGCAATGTAAAGCGTCTCTTGCTCGGTTAAAAATAACGATAAAATCTGATGTGAAAAAACATAGATCAGAATGATCAGTACGCCGCCAATGATATAATTCAGCCAAATCCCCACGCGAATGACCTGCTTTAAGCGGTCAAACTCGTTCGCTCCGATCGATTGCGCAGCGAAAATAGAAACCGCAATACCAAGGCTGACGGCCGGCATCTGTACATAGCTGGCCACCTGGTTGACCACTCCGTATGCAGCTGTTGCATTAGAGCCGTAATGATTGACGAATGAAATAACCGCTATCTCTGATAATGAGACAAGAATCATATTGATGCTTGCTGGGACCCCAAGACGCAGCAGAAGAACCAGCAGTTCCTTATCCATTTTCAAATAACGACGCACTGTTTTATCAAATTGCAGCGGGTGTTTTCGCTTTCGTAAATACACCATTAACACGAGAAAAGTCGCAATCGTGGAAATGACAGTTGCATATGCCGAGCCGTATATGCCCAGTTTCGGAAAACCAAACATGCCAAGGATTAAAACAGGCAAAAGCGCGATGTTGATGACCGTGCTCACAATCAGCGTATAAAACGGTGTCTTGGAATCTCCTGTTCCGCGCAAAAAGGTAGTATATGCAAAATATAAAAACATAAATGGCATAGCATAAAATAAAATACGTGCATAGTTAGCGCTGACATGAATGACATTTTCAGGTGTTCCCATTAAACGAAGGATATCCAGGGTGAACATACTGCCGATGACGGCTAACACAACGCCTAATAAAAATGTAAAGGTGAGCGTCGTCCCGACAACAGCCTTTAGCCGTTCCTCATTTTTCGCTCCGTAAGCTTGTCCGATCAGAATCGAACTTCCTGAACCGATCCCAATTGTAAATGAGATTAAAAGAAAAAATAACGGGAAAAAGGATGATACAGCTGCCACTGCATCAACACCTAGCCATCTGCCTACAGCCATCATCCCGACTAGCTGGCCGACTGATTGCAGCACATTGCTCAGCAGAAGCGGCACTAAAAAGAGTGACATCGACCGCCAAACTGATGGTTTGCTTTTCTTTTGAGTTACAAGAGGTTCTTGTGATGTTTCCATATTAAAGGACTCCTTTATTTGAAATCGTTTTTAAACATGCCCTCATTTTTTGACAAAAACAGGATATGTAACATGTTATTATTCATCACTGCACTTATGAAACCCTTCCCGATTCTTCTAATTTTACACATCTTTTTAGCTTATGAAGAATAAACTAGCAAGTAATGGCGTATTTTTTGTGAGTAAAAGAATAAAAAATAATTTATGCAAAAGTATTGTAATCTATACGTAATTATTGTAACATTTGTAACATAAGAGAAAGAGATTTTGAAGGAGAGAGCGATAATGAAAAAATGTCTTCTATTTCTAACAACCATTGCACTTATTCTGTCATTAAGCACAAATGCATTTGCGAAAAATACATCAGGCGATTTATCACAAAAACAAGCATTACAGTTGGCATTATCCGCTAGAGAACATTTTTGGAACACCATGAGCGGCCACAATCCGAAGGTGAAAAAAGCAGTTTGCCCATCAGGCACATTCGAGTATCAAAATCTTCAATATGTATACATGTGCAGTGATCTAGGCACTAAAGCAAAAGCGGTGAATTATTTAACTCCTATTTTTACAAAAACAGCAATCGAAAAAGGCTTTAAAGATTATCATTTCACTGTTTCAAAAGGAAAACTTGCTGTTCCAATCGGTGACGGAGACAATCTTTTGAATTGGAAAAAATCAACTGCTAAACTGATCTCTAAAAAAGGCAGCACAATCACATACGAATTTACCGTCCCTACATTAGACGGATCCCCTTCTGCAAAACGGAAAGTGACATTTGTGAAAGAAAATAAAAAATGGAAAGTCAATCAATTTGACGCAGTTATATAAGAATAACGCCCGGTATAAGCGGGCGTTTTTTATTTGGTCTGCATAAAGAAAGACAACAGGCGAAAAGTGCCTGTTGTCTTTTTGTGAATATAACGCTCTAGGAGAGATTCGAACTCCCGACCTGCAGTTTAGGAAACTGCTGCACTATCCGCTGTGCTACTAGAGCTTTTAGTATTTATATAGTAGCTCTGATGATCAATATTTTCAAGCGATTTGTATTAAAGCCCTCCAAAAACCTTATATGCGGCTCTTGTCGTATCTTCATCAATACCGATATACCGCATTGTAATGGATGGTGATGAATGATTCAGTATTCTCTGCAGCTCGGCGATGTCTTTCGTTCGCTGATAAAAATGATAGCCAAACGTTTTCCGGAGTGTATGCGTCCCTATCTCCTCAAGTCCGCACGCCGCAGCGGCCTCTCTTAAAATTCTGTAGGCCTGTATGCGGGAAATCGGCTTCCTGGTCCGCACTGATTTAAAAAGATATTCGTTTTCCTTCATGTCTTTCGTATACTCGTATATTTCCTGTTTCAGCGATTCTAAAATAAGAATCTTTCTTTTCTTTTTCGTTTTGCTTTCAGTCGCCCATAAATGATCTTTATTTTGAACGTCCTTCACTTGCAGCGGCAGAATATCAGAAATGCGGAGCGCGCTGTTGATGCCGAAAATAAACAGAAAATAATCCCGCTTGTTTTTGTTAAGCAAATACTGTTTGACTTCTTGGATTTTCTCTAGACTGCGAATCGGCTGTACAATATGCATCAAAAAACTCCTTAAAAACCGTTATGTAACATTTTGAGGTTTATGTTACTATTATAGCTGAAAAACGTTGAATGTCAAAGTGCGGCGGCATTTATGTAACATAATATACATAGTGTTACATAAGCTTTTAAAAAAGCTTCTTCCAACCTTCACCCTATAAAATAAGCTTTAAAGCCTATTATAAAGCTTTTAACCTCTTGGATACTTATCCCCCTACTAATCATCAAAAATCCTCTTAAAATGAAATCTGACGCTCCCAATTTTCTGGAGCTTCCGCAAAAAACATACAAAAAAAGACACAATTTCAAATTGTGTCCTAATCCTCATCCTTTACATCAATATCTTCCGGGATCGGTTCATTTAATATTTCCTGCACAAGTGCTTTGTAATTCTCCAGCTGTTCGAGATGCGTTTTGAACTGCTCTTTATAAATCAAAAATTGCTCTCCGTCATGAACGGCTCTGATTTTCCCTTCGAGCACCAAGCTTTTAATATAATCCTCTGAAAGATTTGTATATTCTGCTGTTTCTTCAATCGTTAAATACATAGCAGTCCCTTCTTAATCCGTATGCTGATTCTAATATAGCACATGGCTCATATCAATATAATCAATTTTGCACAGAAAAACGGCATTATGCACTATATAATATACCATTTGTCACTTGTGAAAACGCTGTAATTTTTTTACGCTAAGATTGTAACAATACAGCTTCATATAGGAGGGAGAACATGAAAAGAACGTGGAACGTCTGTTTAACAGCTCTGCTTAGTGTTCTGTTAGTCGCTGGAAGTGTCCCTTTTCACGCGGAAGCTAAAAAACCGCCCAAAAGCTACGATGAGTACAAACAAGTAGATGTTGGAAAAGACGGCATGGTTGCGACCGCACATCCTCTTGCTTCTGAAATCGGTGCTGATGTGCTGAAAAAAGGAGGAAATGCTATTGACGCAGCGGTTGCCATTCAATTTGCACTCAATGTAACAGAGCCGATGATGTCAGGTATTGGCGGCGGCGGTTTTATGATGGTGTATGACGGAAAAACGAAGGATACAACGATAATCGACAGCCGTGAGCGTGCTCCAGCAGGCGCAACTCCTGATATGTTTCTGGACGAAAACGGCAAAGCAATTCCTTTCTCTGAACGTGTAACAAAAGGTACTGCCGTTGGTGTTCCAGGCACTCTGAAAGGGCTGGAAGAAGCCTTGGATAAATGGGGAACCCGTTCGATGAAGCAATTAATTACCCCTTCTATTAAACTCGCTGAAAAAGGCTTTCCGATTGATTCGGTGTTGGCAGAGGCCATTTCTGATTATCAGGAAAAGCTTTCACGGACTGCCGCAAAAGATGTATTTTTACCAAATGGCGAACCGCTTAAAGAAGGAGATACCCTTATTCAAAAGGATTTGGCTAAAACATTTAAGCTTATTCGCTCCAAAGGCACTGACGCTTTTTATAAAGGAAAATTCGCCAAGACGCTTTCTGACACTGTCCAGGATTTCGGCGGATCAATGACAGAAAAAGATTTAGAAAATTACGACATTACAATTGATGAACCGATTTGGGGAGATTATCAAGGCTATCAAATCGCTACTACTCCTCCTCCAAGCTCCGGCGGTATTTTCTTATTGCAAATGCTGAAAATCCTTGATCATTTTAACCTTTCACAATACGATGTCCGCTCATGGGAAAAATATCAGCTGCTTGCTGAAACGATGCATTTGTCATATGCCGACCGTGCGTCTTACGCAGGTGATCCCGAATTTGTAAATGTTCCTCTCAAAGGCCTGCTTCACCCCGATTATATTAAAGAACGCCAGCAATTAATCAACCTAGATCAAGTGAATAAAAAACCGAAAGCCGGTGACCCTTGGAAATACCAAGAAGGATCAGCAAACTATAAACAAGTTGAACAGCCGAAAGACAAAGTAGAAGGCCAAACAACCCACTTTACAGTTGCTGACCGTTGGGGAAATGTTGTTTCTTATACAACAACAATCGAACAGCTATTCGGAACGGGTATTATGGTCCCTGATTACGGTGTTATTTTAAACAATGAATTAACGGATTTTGATGCGATACCAGGCGGAGCTAACGAAGTACAGCCAAACAAACGGCCTTTAAGCAGCATGACCCCGACGATTTTATTTAAGGATGACAAGCCTGTCCTCACGGTTGGATCTCCTGGCGGGGCCACAATTATTTCATCCGTTTTGCAAACCATTCTCTACCACATTGAATATGGTATGGAATTAAAAGCAGCTGTTGAAGAGCCGAGAATTTACACAAACAGCATGAGCTCTTACCGTTACGAAGACGGAGTTCCTAAAGATGTCCTCAGCAAGCTAAACGGCATGGGCCACAAATTCGGCACAAGTCCGGTGGATATCGGAAACGTGCAAAGTATATCGATCGACCATGAAAACGGCACCTTTAAAGGTGTAGCTGATTCAAGCAGAAACGGCGCGGCGATCGGCATTAATTTAAAACGTAAATAAATAAAAAACTGTACTCGCTTCAAATGAGTACAGTTTTTTCATGCAGATCTTTAAAATAAAAACTGACAAACGTCTTTATTCTGCTAATGCACGTCTATCTTCATCTTTTCATTTCGTTTATCTCATCAAGAAATGTCTGAAACGCACTCGTAATAAAAAAGTCTTTCCTGTATATAAAGACGATCTCTAAGTCTTGATATGATGGTGGCAGCTGATGAATCCATACATTTGTACGATGCTCGGAGCCGTCAACAGCGGACTTTGGGAGCAGCGCCGTACCCATCCCGGCGGAAACACCTTTTATAATAGCCTCCAATGTGCCAAACTCTATGATTTTTTGATTGTGTATGCCTGCTTCCTCTAGTAATCTTTTGACCCTGTCACGATGAGAACAGCCAGCCCCAAAAAAGAGCATCGGCTGCTGAAGCATGTCTTCTGCCGTCCCTTCTCGTGATGAAATCAAAACTAATTCATCATGGGAGACATGGAGTTGTCTAACTGCAGCGTGTTCAACCGGCCCATATACAAAAGCGCCATCAACTTTATGATCAAGAACCTGTTGAATCAAATGATGCGTATCAGCTGTGTTCACTGATAAATCCACTTCAGGAAAACGCCTGAGGAAGGATGCTGCATGCTCAGGCAGATGCGTTACCGCCATTGTTTCCAGTGATCCGATCCGCAAAGGCCCTTTTGGTTGCCTGCTCATTCGGGTCGATTTTTCAGCTTGGTCTAACAGCGATAATACTTGATCTGCATATTGTAAAAGATTTTCTCCTGCAGCAGTCAGCTTCATTCCCCGATTCGTTCGATGAAAAAGCCTGATATTCAAATCTTCCTCAAGGTTATGCACTCTGGCTGTCACATTCGACTGAACATAATTCAGCATTTGGGCTGCTTTCGTTATGCTTCCTTCGCGAGCAACAGCCTGAAAAATCTTTAAATCTCCGCTTTCCACGCGCTCTCACCTGCTTGCTATGATGAAAAGTGATATTGGCTATCATATTTGTTCATTTTACTCGAAGAAAACCGCTATGTAAAATATGTAAAGATATGAAAATACAATTAATGAGGAGGCAGACAGCATGAAAGCTGTAATTCACAACGGAAAAGCCGGTCTTCTGGGGTTATCAGTTCAGGACGTTCCATCAACAAAGCCTGGATACGGAGAGGTAAAGGTTAAATTAAAATCTGCAGGCCTGAATCATCGTGACTTGTTTCTTATGAAAAACAAATCTGAACAAGATCCTCACATGATACTGGGTTCTGACGGCGCGGGTATCATCGAAGAGATTGGTGAAGGCGTGAAAAATGTTACTGTTCAGACAGAAGTAGTCATTTTCCCGACATTGAACTGGGATTTGACAGAAAATGTTCCACCTGTACCTGAGATTCTGGGAGGTCCTTCGGACGGAACACTTGCTGAATATGTGATCATTCCTTCACAAAATGCAATCAAAAAACCTGCTTATTTATCTTGGGAAGAAGCGGGCGTTTTACCTTTATCCGCTTTAACTGCATATCGGGCTCTGTTTACAAAGGGGCAATTAAAAAAAGGCGAGCATCTATTGATACCCGGCATCGGCAGCGGTGTAGCAACCTACGCTTTATTTATGGCTAAGGCGATTGGGGCAACAGTAAGCGTGACCTCCCGCAGTGAGGAGAAAAGAAAAAAGGCGCTGAAATTAGGTGCTGATTACGCATTTGACAGCTACAGCAATTGGGATGAGCAGTTGCAGGGAAAAAAGGCGGATGTTGTTCTTGACAGCATAGGACCTGCCCTCTTTTCGGAATACTTCCGCCATGTAAAACCAAATGGCCGTATTGTCAGCTTTGGGGCAAGCTCAGGGGATAATCTCAGTTTTCCGGTGCGTTCTCTATTCTTTCCTCAGGTCAATGTTTTGGGAACCTCGATGGGAAGCGGTGAGGAATTTCAAGCTATGCTCGCTTTCATTGACAAACATAAGCTGCGGCCTGTAATTGACCGGATATATCCTTTAGAAAAAGCATGTGAAGCATATAAAAGAATGCAGGAAGGCAGACAGTTTGGAAACATCGGGATCGTAATGGAATAAAAAAAGAAACCGGCTGGCAGCCAGACCGGTTTCTCTTATATGATAATCCCCTTTATTTACGGAAGAACTGAACTCCCCATCAAATATCGATCCACTTCCCGCGCCACTTCACGGCCTTCATTAATCGCCCATACGATTAAGCTTTGCCCTCTTCTTGCATCCCCTGCGGCGAATACACCATCGATATTTGTTTGATAATCCCCATATGCTGCACTGATTTTGTTATTTACTGAATCAACACCGAACTGTTTCAACAGCGGCTGTTCTGTGCCTTCAAAGCCGATAGCGATAAAGACAAGCTGAGCAGGCCATACTTTTTCCGTTCCAGGCAGCTCGCGGAACTCGTATTTACCATGCTCATTTTTCACTTTTTCCATTTGGATGGTATGAAGCTCTTTCAGCTTTCCGTTTTTATCCGCGACCATTTTTGTCGTTTGAATGGAGTATTCTCTCGGATCTCTTCCGAATTTTGCTTCTGCTTCCTCGTATGCATATTCAAGCGTAAAGACGTGTGGCTGTTCAGGCCACATATTGTCATTCGTGCGGGCTGGCGGAAGTTTCGGGTGTTTGCCGAATTGGTGCACACTTTTGGCTTTTTGACGCAGAGCGGTAGCCACACAGTCAGCTCCTGTATCTCCGCCTCCGATTACGATGACATCTTTCCCTTTGGCATCAATGAATTGCTTGTCTTTAAAATTAGAATCTAAATAGCTTTTTGTTGCAAGTGTGAGGTAGTCCATCGCGTAATGGACTCCTTTTGAGTCGCGTCCTTCAATTAAGAGATCCCGCTGTTTTTGAGCGCCTGTGCATAAGATCACAGCATCAAATTGCTCCTTTAGCTCATCAGCTGTAATGTCAACACCGATTTCTGTGTTCGTTACAAAATCAATTCCCTCTTGCGTCAGCAATTTAATTCGGCGTTCTACAATGCCCTTCTCAAGCTTCATGTTTGGAATGCCGTATGTTAAAAGGCCGCCCGCTCTGTCTGCTCGTTCAAAAACAGTGACGGAATGTCCCGCTTGATTCAGCTGGTCAGCACTCGCCAGTCCGGCTGGGCCTGACCCGACGATGGCCACTTTTTTGCCTGTTCGTTTTTTAGGAATTCTAGGTTGAATCCAGCCGTTCTCAAATCCTTTGTCGATAATGGTTCGCTCGATATTTTTAATTGAAACGGCCGGGTCTGAAATCGCTAAAGTGCATGATCCTTCACAAGGAGCGGGACATACCCGCCCTGTGAATTCAGGAAAGTTGTTTGTTTTCAACAGGCGTTCCAATGCTTCCTTCCATCTGCCCCGGTAGACAAGATCATTCCATTCAGGAATTAAGTTGTAAATCGGACAGCCGGATGTAAATCCGTTAATGTCCGCACCGATCTGGCAAAACGGTGTACCGCAATCCATGCACCGCGCCCCCTGCCGTTTCGATGCTTCTTCTGAAAAAGGAGCAGAATATTCTTTCCAATCCTTTAAGCGAGTGAGAGGGTCCCGCTCCGCAGGTTTTTCTCGTTTGATCTCCATAAATCCAGTTGGTTTCCCCATGTTCCTCTCCCCTTCCTTACTGTACTACCGCTTGTTTTTGTCCCGATGCTGCTGTATTCTGCTTTGGCTTCGTGTTGGCCTCAAAAGCGAACATGATGGCTTCTTCATCTGATAAACCTGCAGCTTTTTGCTCTTCGATGCTTGCGAGCATTTGTTTATAGTTTTTCGGAATGACTTTGACGAATTTTTTCACACTGTCTTCCCATTGATCAAGCAAATCTTCTGCTTTTTGGCTGTTTGTATATGCAGTATGTCTTTCAAGCATTGCTTTGATTTGCTGGATTTCTTTCTCGTCCTCTAATGATTCAAATAAAATCATCTCAAGGTTGCATTTGCGTTTAAACGCTTTGACATCTTCGGCCAGTACATAAGCGATTCCGCCGGACATACCTGCCGCAAAGTTTTTGCCTACATCACCGAGAACGACAACGCTGCCGCCAGTCATGTATTCACAGCCGTGGTCGCCAATACCTTCTACAACTACGTTCACACCGCTGTTTCGAACGGCAAAGCGTTCACCAGCACGTCCGTTAATATATGCTTCTCCGCTTGTCGCACCGTAAAAAGCCACGTTGCCGATAATGACATTGTCATCCGAAGCAGAGTTGAATCCTTCTGGTGACTTGACGATGATTTTTCCGCCAGAAAGCCCTTTTCCGACGTAATCATTTGAGTCTCCGTCCAAATAAAGCGTCATCCCTTTAGGAACGAAAGCTCCAAAGCTTTGGCCGGCTGATCCGGTAAAGTGCAGCTTGATTGTATCTTCAGGAAGACCTTCTTCTCCGTAACGCTTTGAGATTTCACTGCCGGTTATCGTTCCGGCTACACGATTTGTATTATTGATTTCAATCGAAATATCAGCTTCTTTTCCAGATTCGATGGCTTCTTGTACAGCCGGGAGAATTGTTGTGATATCAAGCGATTGATCAATTTTATGATTTTGCGGCGATCGGAACGTCCGCACCCCTTCAGGCTGATAAAGAAGTGTAGACAAATCAAGCTGGCTTGCTTTCCAGTGCCCCTTCGCCCGTTCACTTACATGAAGTACATCAGTGCGGCCGATCATTTCATCAAATGTCTTGAAGCCTAACGCAGCCATGTACTCACGAACCTCTTCAGCAATGAACAGCATATAGTTCACAATATGGTCAGGATCCCCCATGAACTTTTTGCGAAGCTCTGGGTTTTGTGTCGCTACACCGACAGGGCATGTATCCAAATGGCAGGCACGCATCATGACACAGCCGAGTACAACTAACGGAGCCGTTGCGAAACCAAATTCTTCGGCGCCGAGCAAGGCAGCCATCACAACGTCGCGGCCCGTCATGAGCTTTCCGTCTGTTTCTAATACAACACGGTCACGAAGTCCGTTCAGCATTAGTGTTTGATGTGCTTCTGCAAGGCCAAGCTCCCACGGAAGCCCTGTATGTTTAATACTGGTTTTCGGAGAAGCGCCTGTACCTCCGTCATAGCCGCTGATCACAATGACATCTGCAGTCGCTTTGGCAACACCTGCAGCGATTGTTCCTACACCTGCTTTTGACACCAGCTTTACGCTGATTCTTGCGTCACGGTTGGCATTTTTCAAATCGTGGATCAGCTGGGCTAAATCCTCAATCGAATAAATGTCATGGTGTGGCGGAGGTGAGATTAATCCGACACCTGGCGTTGACCCGCGGACATCGGCAACCCATGGATATACCTTGTTGCCAGGAAGCTGCCCGCCTTCACCCGGCTTAGCACCTTGAGCCATTTTAATCTGCAGCTCATCAGCATTGACGAGGTAATGGCTTTTGACACCAAACCGTCCGGATGCAATTTGTTTGATCGCACTTCTTCTATCATCGCCGTTCTCATCTGGAACAAAGCGTTTGGGATCTTCTCCGCCTTCACCGCTGTTGCTTTTTCCTCCAAGACGGTTCATTGCGATTGCTAAAGCTTCGTGCGCTTCCTTACTCAAGGACCCGAATGACATCGCACCCGTTTTAAAACGTTTGACAATCGATTCAGCGGATTCAACCTCCTCCAACTTCAAAGGCTTGCGGTTTCCGTCAAATGCGAACAAGTTCCGCAAAAACCCGATGCGTTCTTCATCAGCCGCTTTTGTATACTGTTTAAACAGATTGTAATCATTTCTGCGGCACGCCCATTGCAAAGTATGAATCGTTTTCGGATTAAACGCATGATGCTCTCCGCCATTTCTCCATTGGAAGTCACTTCCCGGTTCAAGCGTTTTGCTGTAATCATCCTGATACGCTTCCCGGTGGCGGCGCTGTGCCTCTTCTGCAATTGTTTGTAAATCGATGCCGCCTAGCTGTGATGCAGTACCTGTGAAATAGCGGTCGATCACATCGCGGCTGATTCCTACCGCCTCAAAGATTTGTGCGCCTCTGTAGCTTTGCACAGTTGAAATTCCCATCTTGGACATCACTTTTACGACGCCCTCAGTAATGCTTTTTCCATATTTGCTGACCGCTTCCTCATAGCTGATATCCAAACGGCCTTCATCAATTTCCTGCTTGTAGGTCGCATAAGCGAGATAAGGGTTAATCGCATCTGCGCCATAACCGATTAACGCTGCAAAGTGATGCACTTCACGTGCTTCTCCCGATTCCACAATAATGCTGACCTTCGTACGCAGCCCTTTGCGGATTAAGTGCTGGTGCAGTGCGCTTACTGCCAGAAGCGGCGGAATTGGTGTCAGTCGTTCGTTCATCTTTTTGTCTGATAAAATTAACAAACTTACGCCTTGGCTGATGGCTTTCTCTGCCTGTGTGAACATGTCCTTTAAACCGCGTTCAAGATCCTCTGAAAACAGCACATCAATTTTTTGGCTTTTTAAATCAGGATGAACAATCGTTTTCAATGCGTAAAACTGTTCATTGGATAAAACAGGTGTATACAGTTTAATCCGGCGAACATTTCGTTCACTTGGATGAAGAAGATCGCCTTCCGCACCGAGCCAAGTCATCGTTGAAGTGACAAGCTGCTCACGAATCGCGTCGATTGGCGGGTTCGTTACTTGTGCAAACAGCTGTTTAAAGTAGTTAAACAGCGATTGCGCTCGGTCAGAAAGTACAGCAAGCGGAGCGTCATTCCCCATTGAACCAAGGGGATCTTTGCCTTCTTTAATAACAGGAATTAGATACTTTTGGATATCCTCATATGTGTATCCGAATGCCTTCTGGCGAGTAAGAAGATCACTAAATTGTTCTTCTTCTCTTGACTCCGGATCAGGATTTACTTGTACAAGCTCTTCTTCAAGCCATTTTTGGTACGGATACTCAGTTGCAATTTGTGTTTTGACTTCCTCATCGGAGATAATACGGCCTTCTTCCAGGTCGATTAAAAGCATTTTCCCAGGCTCAAGGCGGTTTTTATATAAAACGTTCTCCTGTTCAACTTCAATAACGCCTACTTCAGATGAGAAAATAATATAATCATCTTTTGTGACATAATAACGGGCCGGACGGAGACCGTTCCGGTCAAGGATCGCCCCGACTTGTTTACCGTCAGTAAATGAAATAGCTGTCGGTCCGTCCCAAGGCTCCATCAGGGAGCTATGGTACTCGTAGAACGCCCTTTTTTCCTTGGACATATGCGTATTTTCCGTCCAAGGCTCTGGAATGAGCATCATTGCCGTATGTGCCGGTTTGCGTCCAGCCATCACAAAAAACTCAAATGCGTTATCCAAAATGGAAGAGTCACTGCCATCAGCATTGAGAATCGGCAAAATCTTGTTTAAGTCCTCACCGAAGCTTTCAGAAACAAATTGCTGCTCACGTGCTCTCATCCAGTTGATATTTCCGCGAAGGGTGTTAATTTCACCGTTGTGAACCAAATAGCGGTTAGGATGCGCTCTTTCCCATGTAGGGAATGTATTGGTACTGAAGCGTGAATGAACAAGCGCAAAAGCAGAAACGAATGCTTCGTCTTGCAGATCAGAATAAAATGCATCAACCTGTTCAGGTGTTAAAAGGCCTTTGTAAACAATGGTCTGGCTTGAAAGACTGGCAAAATAAAAATCAAGACCTTCCGTTACTCCCCAATTTTCAGCCTGTTTACGAATGACATACAATTTTCGTTCAAAAGATAAATTGTCCTTTAGATCAGAATTTGCGCCGATAAATACCTGACGGACAAACGGACAGCTTTTTTGCGCCACTGTTCCGATTTTTCCGACATTTACAGGTACAGTTCTCCATCCAAGAACGACTTGGCCTTCTTGTTCAATCAGTGCATTGATTTGCTTTTCAATTTTTTTTCTTTCATCTTCTTTCTGTGAGAAAAAGACCATTCCTACCCCGTAACGTTCTTTTTCTGGCAGATTGATGTCTTTGCACTCTTTTCTAAAGAAAGCATCAGGGATTTGAACCAGTAAGCCGGCTCCGTCTCCTGTATCCGGATCACTGCCTTGCCCTCCTCTATGGTCTAGCTGGCAAAGCATCTTAAGTCCTTGTTTGACAATGTCGTGAGTCTGCTTGCCCTTTAAGTGTGCATATAGGCCGATTCCGCATGCATCATGTTCAAATTCAGGACGGTAGAGACCTTGAGCTTTTGGCATTTGATTGTACGTCATAATTCCTCTCCCCCGATCAATTTCCGATAATACCGGTCATAAAATCTAACAACTCTATAATCATTGTAGGTTTTCAAAACGATATAAACAATATATAATTTAGATCAAAAGAATCTCAAAATGAGATAGATGGATGTGAGACAAACATGGAGCTGCGCCAACTGCGTTATTTTATGGAGGTGGCTGAAAGAGAACACGTTTCAGAAGCCGCTGATCATTTGCATGTGGCCCAATCAGCAATCAGCAGACAAATTGCCAATCTTGAAGAAGAATTAAATGTGACCTTATTTGAGCGTGAAGGGAGAAATATCAAACTCACGCCAATCGGAAAAGAATTTTTGATTCATGTGAAAACGGCGATGAAAGCCATTGATTATGCGAAAGAGCAAATTGATGAGTATCTTGACCCGCATCGCGGAACGGTAAAGATCGGCTTTCCTACAAGCCTCGCCAGCCAGCTTTTGCCGACTGTCATTTCAGCGTTTAAAGAAGAATATCCGCACGTCGAATTTTTGCTGCGCCAAGGCTCCTATAAGTTTCTGATTGAAGCTGTCAGAAACCGCGATATTGATCTGGCCTTATTAGGACCGGTGCCGACGAATTTCTCTGACATAACGGGAAAAATATTATTTACTGAAAAAATTTACGCGCTTGTTCCATTAAATCATCCGCTTGCTAAACAAAAAACGGTTCATTTAATTGATTTGCGCAACGACCAATTTGTATTGTTCCCGGAAGGATTTGTACTTAGAGAGATGGCAATCGATACTTGCAAACAAGCAGGCTTTGCTCCTCTCGTTTCCACGGAGGGTGAGGATTTGGATGCGATCAAAGGGTTAGTGTCCGCAGGAATGGGCGTTACCCTTCTGCCTGAAAGTACTTTTGCTGAAACAACACCTCGTTTTACTGTGAAAATTCCAATTGAGTTCCCTCAAGTAAAACGGACTGTCGGAATCATTAAACCGAAAAATAGAGAGCTTGCGCCTTCCGCGAATGATTTTTATGAGTTTGTCATTCAATTTTTCTCTAAGCTGGAGCAGTATCAATAAAAAAAATGAACCCGAGCTTCTATATAGAAGCTTCGGGTTTTTTTCTGCAAATTAATTTACAGGTAAAGAAAAATCCACATGGCAAACAAATGCTTCTTGATCAATTAGAGCTCTGTTTGTCAGTTCCTTGTTCTTTTCCGGTTCTTGAAGCTGTACAGAAGAGTAATTGACGATTCCAAGGCCGATTTCCGTCCCTTTTGAATCCATTAGCCGAACAACTGAACCGCTTTTAAATTTCCCTTTAATCTTCTGTACACCGTCTAGGTATAAACTCGATTGGCCGTTTGTTATTTTTCGTGAACAATCATCTGATAAAATCATTTCACCTTCCGGACCGGAATTAAAAGCGATCCATTGCTCCTTTTGATTCAACGGAAGCGTTCCTTCTGCTTCAAAATAGGTGCCTTCCGCCTGTTCATGAACGGCGTGATATAAAATATCGCCGACATCTGCCTGACCTAGGAAACCTTTAATGCCAGACGCCATTACGATTTTAAACGCATCAAGCTTAGAGCGCATGCCGCCGGTGCCAACGATGCTTCCAGTGTCACCTGCGCATGCTTCGATGTCAGGTGTTATTTCACTCACCCGCTGTATCCTTTTCGCTTCTGGATTTGTGCGCGGATTGCCGTCATATAATCCGTCGATATCTGATAAAATCACAAGCATATCTGCATCAATCAATCCTGCGACTTTTGCTGCGAGCGTATCATTGTCGCCAAACTTGAGCCGATTGACGGTAACTGTGTCATTTTCGTTTATGATCGGGATGATGCCGCGCTCGAGCAGTACATTCATTGTATTCCTGACATTGTTGTATCGATATTCATCAGAAAAATCGCTTCTCGTAATTAAAATTTGGGATGCGACATAGCCGTGTGCCAAAAACAGCTTTGAATAAGCCTCCATCAGCAATCCCTGGCCGATTGAAGCTGATGCTTGTTTTTCTGGAAGCTTCTCGGGCCTTTGGATAAATCCGAGCTTCCGATATCCCGCCGCCACTGCGCCTGAGGAAACCAAAATCACTTCATTTCCGGCGTCTTTGAGTTTGACGACCTGGTCGACCAGCGCTTCTAATTTACGAATGCTGATTTCTCCATGAAGGCTTGTTAATGAACTGCTTCCAATCTTCACAACGACTCTTTTCATGCTTGTATCAGGCATCACTTTATCACTCCTGATAGCGGCGCTGCAGTTTTTTCGATATCTTCGCTGATTTCCTTTGAACGCTTAGCCGCATGCTTTATCGCTTGAGAAATCGCTTCTCCGCCGCCGCTTTTTTTCAAGGCTTGCAGCCCCGCTGCTGTCGTTCCGTTCGGTGACGTGATATTATCTCTTAAGATCTCAGGATGTTCTCCTGTTTCCATGAGCATTTTTGCGGCACCTAAAAGTGTCTGTGCGCCGATGCTTCGAGATAACTGTTTATCGAGGCCCGCTTCCTCGCCTGTCTTTTCAATGAATTCCATTAAATAATAAAAATACGCGGGGCCGCTGCCTGCAATTCCGGTGAATATATCCATTTGATTTTCTTGGATTGTATAGACTTCGCCCATGCATCCGAGCAATGCTTCGGCCAGCTTCTTCAGGTCTTCCGACACATATTTGCCAAGGGCAATAGCTGTTGCAGAAGCGCCAATCATACTGGAAGTGTTGGGCATCACTCTGACAACCGGCTGTTCATTAAGCAATGATTGTTCAATAAAAGAGGTAGTTATGCCGGCAAGGACCGACAATATTAATTGATGGGGTTGAATACGTGATTTTAGTGATGACAGAGCGTTTTCGGCGTCTTTTGGCTTCATTGCCAAAATGAGCACATCCATGTCTTCAATACATAGTTGGTTCGGCAAGGCGCCTTTAATGCCATATTGAAGTTCAAGTTCAGTTAATCGCTCTGTATTGCTGCGGTTTGTAACGCAGATGTTTTGTTTCGGGATTTTGTTGGCACGAACGATACCTGATATCATTCCTTCCGCCATAGATCCTGCTCCTATAAAGGCTACTTTCTTTTGATCAAAGATCGGTAACATCTCCTTTGTTCGCTTTTTTGTTCGCATTTTCACACGTTTAAAATGTTACCACGTGAGGAAATGATGTCAAGTTTGAAGGTCATCATTGATTTGTATTGTTTCTTTTCGACAAATATGTATAATGAAAAGCAGAAAACACCCGGTTCACACTGCTGCGCCGGGTGTTTGTTTCTATTAAAAATTATCTGAGAGAGCTTTTTCAATCAGTTTTTTACAGCGGTCCAGCTCTACCTTCAGCTGTTTTTTATATAGCTTGGCAGCTTCAAAATCTTTAAATTGATAGAGGACGACTTCCTGGAGTTTAGCCCCTTCTTTTTTTACTTTAATTTGTTTTAATATCCCGTCATCAAGAAGCTCATGCAGAGACCGGTATACTTCTGTATGATTTGGTTTAAAACCAATCTCTTTAAATTCAGACCGAAGTACTTCAAGCAGCTTTAACCCATAGAGTCTCTCTTGCTCTGTCATTGTTATCATATAAAGCTTCAAAAATGCGCGCTGTTTCACTAAAAAGCCTGTTGAACTCCTTTTTTCTTCTTTCATCATATGCACTCCTTCTTCTGTCACTGACAACACTATGTACTAAATATTCAATTTTCTTTTATTGTTTTCCTTTTTTATATTAAAGACTGATAGTCCAATTCATTTCATGTTTACTGATTATAGGTGTAGCGGAAAAAATAAATTCTGACTGAACATTTGGTACATAGTTTTCTTAGTTCTATTATAGCCTGCATTCACTGCCAGCTTCAATTTAAAACGATTGTCAGATTTGCATATGCCGGTATGAATTTCATTCAAATAAAAAAACCTGTCGAAAGACAGGTTTTCATTTTTAAGGATTTGTTGACCATAATCCCGCTGTTTTGATGAAAATACGAGGATCTAATTTCAATTGTGCCACCATGTACTCAGCAAGATCCTCAGGCTGCATCACTTTTTCAGGATTACCGTCTGTTAAGTTCAATTCGATAGACATATCACTAGCGACAGTGCTCGGCGTTAACGCGCTGACTCTGATATTATGTTTTCTCACTTCTTGCATAAGAGACTCTGTTAACCCGAGAACGGCAAATTTAGAAGCGCTGTAAGCACTTGTTACAGCAGCTCCTCTTTGGCCCGCTGTAGATGAAATATTAATGATGTCTCCGGCTTTGCGTTCGATCATTTCCGGAAGCACCGCGCGAGTCACATGATACACACCCATTAGGTTGACTTGTATAATATTTTCCCATTCATCGGCTGACAGATCTAAGAAACCGCCAAATTTGCTGATTCCCGCGTTATTAATGAGAATATCGATATCACCAAGCTGTTCTTTCACTTGAGCGACGGCTTGGTTAACCTGCTCGGCATCTTTTACATCTGCAGCAGCAAATGCAGCTTTTACACCAAGCGCTTTGACTTCTTCTGCCACTTTTTCAACATTAGCGGCAGTCCGGCCGATTAACCCAATATTTACGCCTTCTTTCGCAAGAGCAAGAGCTGTAGCACGGCCGATCCCTCTGCCTCCGCCTGTGATTAAAGCGGTTTTATTTTGTAAACTTTGCAATTGAAGCACCCTTTCTTTGTTTACCTATGTACGATATCACATTATAAGTAGAATAAATCCAATACGCAAATCAAACGAACTGTGCAATCATCATTTCTTTGGATTAAAAAAGCGGAAACAGGGTAATGACAAAAGAAAAAAGGAGTGAACATATGGTTATTGTTTATATCAGCCTGGCAGTATTAGCAGTTTCTATTATCTTCTTAGGAGTTAACGTGATTCAAAACAAGAAAAAAATGGACCCTGCACTAAAGGAGCTTTCCTCTGTTACGCAGGCTATGCAAAAACAAATCGAAGGATTAAAAACAGAAACAGATCTGCTGACGCAAAAACAAAAGAAGATTCAGCAGGATGTCCAAATGAAAAAATCCGCGTTTCAGCAGACCGCAGCTGAAGTAAAAGAAGTTCCTAAAGCTGTTAAAGAGGTGTGGCAGGCTGGTCATTTAAATAGCAGGTCATGATGAATGATATCCCGTTGTTTCGATCAGAATGGACAATGGGATATCATTTTTTGAGGAGGCTTTCGCATGATTGTAAACCACAGTTGCTTAAAGGAGTTCGCAGAAAAACTACATTCTCTTCCCTCTTCACTTACAAAGTCGGATTTACTTATTTCTCCATTTCATCTCCATCAAGAAAATGAACTTGACATCTACTATTCACCTCATAATGAATATATCAATCGGACTGCTACGATTGTGATTGCCGGGATCACGCCGGGTTTTTCCCAGATGAAAACAGCGTACGAAACAGCAGTCGAAAGTCTGCGGCAAGGCCGCACTCTTGAGCAAATGGCGGTAGATACAAAAATAGCAGCGGGTTTCTCCGGGTCGATGAGACATAACCTTATCACCATGCTGGATTTATGCGGGCTGCCGCAAGCTTTCGGCATTCAAAGCGCCGCAAAGCTTTTTGGAGAATTACGGTATATGCTCCATACAACTTCCGTTATTAAATATCCTGTCTTTATCCAGCAAAAAAACTATACCGGATACAAACCGGCTATCACTCATTCTCCTATCCTAAGCACCTATGCTTTTGGGCACTTCCCTGCGGAGCTTAACCATGTGACGGGACCAGCTCTTCTCATTCCGTTAGGAAAAGCGGCCGAAACAGTATGTGAAACATTGATCAGACAACACAGCCTCCAGAATTTGATTTGCCTTAACGGCTTTCCCCATCCATCAGGCGCGAACGGCCATCGTTTGAAACAATTCAGCAAAAACAAAGAGCAACTAGAAACACAAATTCGTTCCTTTGCTGCATTGGTTGATTTCGCTATAGAAAAGAGGAAATAAAAGGGATATGATAAACAAAAACACAAACGTGGGGAGTGGTTGAATGTTTCCTATATTAGAAACGGATCGGCTTATACTTAGGCAAATCACAGATCAGGACGCGGAAGCCATTTTTGCTTGTTTCTCAAACGATGAGGTGACACGCTATTATGGGCTTGAAAACATGGAATCTATAGAACAGGCCATTTCAATGATTCAAACGTTTGCTGCCCTCTATCAAGAAAAACGCGGTATACGGTGGGGAATTGAAAGACGGGACACTAAAGAACTGATCGGAACAATAGGCTTTCACGCTCTGGCCCAAAAGCATAGGCGCGCGGAAATCGGTTATGAAATCATCCCGGAGCATTGGCGAAACGGTTTTGCATCAGAAGTCATTTCAAAGGTCGTATCTTACGGATTTTCTGCCCTTGGACTGTCGCGTATTGGCGCAGTTGTATTTACTGCTAATGATGCATCAAATCGTCTGCTCCTAAAAATGGGGTTTCAAAAAGAAGGTGTTTTAAGACAGTACATGTATCAAAATGGTACTCCATATGATACAAATGTGTATTCTATTGTGAAACCAAGAGAATGACGGTATTCTCTTGGTCTGTGCCACATCCCTTTTCCTTTAAAATGTCCGATTCATGACCTGCATCAGCTATGACGTTTTGATTCTTGATCAATCCCTACAAGATTTTCATCTCTTAAAACAATGCTAATAACTTTTTTCCCCTACTCATAAATCCCTTTATTGGTTCTTCTTCTTGTGATAAAATCCCCAAGGAAACAAAACGTAGCCGACCACATCAAAATATAAATAACCTGAGTTTTGTATTCCCACATTGAATCCCCCATTTCTACCCCGTGAATGAAAGTCATATACGCTTTTTGTGGCAGTATCGCACAAAGGGCATTTAATATTGGATGATGTGGAGCAAAAGAAATAAAACAGCCTGACAATACACACGTGATCACACTGATACCACTCGTCATCAAACTGATGTTTCGATCCATCACAGAAGCCATAAAGATAGCGAATGCTGTTGCAAGCACTGTAAGAACACCCAGTAACCCAGCAAGAATATTTAAACGGAAACCAATTTCAGCATGAAAGAGTACATTTGTAATTAGGATGGCCAAGTAAGTGGGTATGTATAAACATAAAAAAGTAAAGATAAACTGAACCAACAAATATTTCCCCACATGCACGGGAGACACTAAAATCCTTTTGAAGGTTTTGAGCATCCGGTCTTCTGGATATAACGCAGCTAATGCCACACCTTGCATCAATACAAGCATCATGATAAAGCCTAATATATTCGTTCCCGTTCCCCGTTCCATCCTTAATTCATCCTCTCCCCGGTAGCTGCCTGGCATTTCTCCAGTCTCAAAAAATTGCTGAATCATTTTTTGATCCGCTTTACTTTTCAACGTGGTTACGCTGTAATCAAGTTGATTTTTTTCTACAATGGCTGCATATTTCCCTAACATCAGATCAGAAAACTTCGGCTTCTGATCTACCGTTACCACTCTAAATGCAGAATCACTCGGCAAATGATGAACTTCGTCCAGTTCTGTAACAAAAGCGATTGTTTCTTTGAAAACCGGCTTCCCGGAAAACATAATCGCAACGCCAATCATCAGAGGGATAATGATTAATGCAATGATAATAATGGCTTTTTTGGTCAGGATTCGCTCCCACCTGTTTTGGAATAAACTCAGCATATATATCCCTCCGGCTTAAATACAACATGAGAAACGGCAATACAAATGATTGAAGCCAATATTAGTCCTGACATAACAGGCTGCAGCATACTGAAATCATGATCATAAATGAGACGAAATGAACATTCTGTTACCCATTTAATCGGAGAAAGAATCGATATCTGATTGACGGTATCTCCAAATCTATGAATTCCGAAAAATACGCCACCAAAGAAAACAAAAAAAGCTATCGGAATTTGCATAATCCCATTCGCCTGTTCTTCATTCTTGAACAAACTGCAGAACATTGTGCCAAAACAGCAACCGAAAAATAAAAATACATACAATAAAAGCATGAAATACGTAAGATATTGTCCTCCAAAGTTCAAATGAAAAATCGTTTGGGCTATCAACACATTCATGCTGTACATAATGACACTGAATATAAAGGTTGATAGTAATTTAGAAAGATAAATACTAGTTGTCGAAACCGGCGCATACACAATACGAAGGTTCGCCTTCTTCACCTTTTCCTCCATAAACGTATTAGAGGTCGTCATAGCAATCAGAGCTGCAGTGAAAATCATCATATTCACTCCGTAATAATCATAAGAACTGACCCCGCCTGCTCCAAAGCTGCTTTTCGTAACAAAGCCCATGACCAGAATCAGAACAAAAGGAAAGACCGTATTGGCTATTACAAGAACCGGATTCCTTAAAATATTCATAAAATCAAATGTTATTAATTTTAACAAACTCATTTTGCTCTCCTAATCTCTTAAATTTCTTCCCGTCAGCTCTAAAAATACCGTTTCTAACGATGCCTCTTTTTTGTTCATGTTTAGGATGCTGCAGCCTTGGGCACTCAATTCTAATATGATTTCACTCAGGTGATCTTGGTTCTTTTGAACAGTAACATTTAGTTGATGGTCAGAGAAATCAACTCCTGTCACTCCTATGATTTCTCTAATCGAGTTTTTATTTAATCGCTGAACATGCGCCAGTTGAAAAGCGTATGTTATTTCTTTATTGACTTCTCTGTACAGCTCTTCTTTTGTTCCATTGGCAATAATTCTTCCTTCATTCATGATCATAATACGATCTGAAATTGCCTCGACTTCTTCCATATAGTGTGTAGAGTAAATGATGCTTGCGCCTTTTGTTTTCAGCTCTTTTATCGATTCCAAAATGTGATGCCGGGATTGCGGATCGATTCCTACCGTGGGCTCATCCATGATAATCAGTTTCGGCTGATGGGCAATGGCGCACGCAATGTTTAATCTTCTTTTCATCCCGCCTGAAAACGTCTTTGGCTTGTCATCTTTCCGGTCATATAGCTGTACGAGCTCCAAAGCCTCTTTGACTCGGGCTTTCAGTTCTTCTCCTTTAAGAGAATAAAGACTGGCAAAAAAACGAACATTTTTCTCAGCGGAAATCTCCTCATAAATCGCGATATCTTGAGGCACAATCCCGATGCCTTTCTTCATTTCCTTGGACCCTTTTTTCACACTATGGCCCAATATCGAAACATTTCCGGAACTGGCCGACAATACTCCTGATAAAATATGAATGGTTGTGCTTTTCCCTGCACCATTTGGACCTAGTAAGCCAAGCACTTCCCCCTCTCTCACTTCGAACGAAATCCCATCTACTGCCGTTTTGTTTTCATACTGCATTTTCAAGTTTTCTACTGTTGCTACGTTGTTCATAGTTGGTTCTCCTTTTTACTTTCTCCGTTTTGCGAATTCCTGCAATAAATTTGTTTTCAAATTGTCTCGATTTTGTTCAATGTCAAAATCAGCAGCGTCTTCTTCAAAACCATCCTGTTCTTCTCCGTCAAAACTGTACAGTTTCTTCAATAAAACCCATAATGTTTCCAGCTCTTCCGTCGAAAAGCCTTTAAATAGATCGGCCATAAAATACACCGCTTTTTCACCGCATTCCTCCATGACACGCTTTCCTGAATCAGTAATCTTCACATTAACTGCACGCTTGTCGCGTTTACTTGGTACAGTGATGACATAACCTCTTTTTTCAATACCGCTGACAAGTCTGTTGATGTTTTGTTTTGAAGTGCCTAATTTTTTTGCAATGTTGTTGAATGTCGTTTCCTCTTCCGGTAAATGCAGTATGGCAACCATCGTCATAAATTGCCTCGACGTTAAGCTTTCATAATAATCGTCTCCGCGTGATTGGATTTTGTTTAAAGTGGAAAAAAATGTAGCGTAAGACTGTTGCATTAAAAATAAATCTTTCAGTTCCTTAGAATAATCCACGATGTTCCCTCCTTGAATGGACAACTTATTGTCTATACATCTTAACATTTCTCATTACATTGTCAATATGTTGTCTATTTTTCTTTAGACTCCCTCGATAATTTATAGAATAGTTATATACTGATCGATTCAGAAAGAGGTAATGTTGATGGCTCGTCATCGAGAATTCAATGAAGAATAAAGCATTGGAGACCGTTATGAATTTGTTTTGAGAGAACATTCGGGCGAGCTAAGACGTGAAATTAACGTGGAACAAACGGCTCAGACTTATATTCTGTTTCTTATCAGCTGACTGTTATGGTGAAATCCCGTCCAGATCAATCATTTTTGCGTCATTCCGTATCGGAAATCCTTACATTGCTGAACAAATGATAAAAAGCGCCCCGGAAAATGGGCGCTTTCTAATTAAGATGCATATTGAGGAGATGTATCCTCCTTAACTGCTTTTTCCTCAGGTATATGAATACATTTTGTCAAGACCGCACTTGCAAGGTAAAGGGCCGCAAAGATCCAGACGACACCTTGCGCGCCGACGAGACCGATGAACAGCCAAGCGAGTGCAGGGCCGACAAACGCTGATAAACCTGCAGCTAAATTCAATACAGACATGGCTGCCCCTTTATCTTTTCCTGCCACCGTCGGCACAATTGCACCAATCGGCACATAGCCTGCCAGCAAACCGCCCCAAATAAAGCCGATCACGCTGACAACCGCTAAACTTCCGCCGGAGAAAACAGGTGCGTAGTATAATAAGACGGTGAAAATGCCGCAGCCGACTCCGCCGAACCAAATAACAGTATTTTTCCAGCCGAATTTATCGCCGACAATACCGAAGATAAGGTTAAACACAATGTTCCCCAGGAAAATCGTTCCCCAAATTTGCAGCCACACATTGGTTGAAATTCCATGCTGGGCCATGTGCATCGGCAAAAAGACTGGAAAACCATATGTACCAATGCTGTTGATGATTCTGATGATTCCGCCTGTAAGCACGCGCGGATTTGTAAATAGAATCGTAACCCCTTTTAAAAGCTCCTCGGCTGTTTCTGATCTTTTTCTTTTCTTCTTTTCAAAACGGTCTTTATTGATAAACAATGCAAAGAATGCACCGAGACATACCCAGAAAATAGAGCTCCAAAGCGTATTCAAATAACCGAACGCTTTGATCGCGTAGCTTGAGTACCAAGCGCCGAACACAAACATGCCGAGGCAATATGCAATCCAAAACCAGCCGACAGCAGTGCTCAGTTTGCTTTGCGGTGTTCTGTAAATGACCCATGTCAAGAAAGAATAAGCAAAAAGCGGGTAACCTAACCCTTTTACGAAGTAAGTCACATACATCACTGGCAGGTTCAGCTGTTCAAATCCAAATACGATAAAAGCAGCTGTACCGATCACATAAAACAACAGCCCCATAAACATCGTTCGTTTTGCGCCAAATGCTTCGAGACATACACCCGAAAACCAGGAAGCTATGGCAAGCGCAATTCCGTATATACTAAAAATGGAAGCGGACTGCTGAACGGTGAGCCCGTTTTCGATCAAAAAAGGACTGAGCCAGCCTTGTTCAAGGCCATCTCCCATCATAAACAAAACAACCCCTAAAAATCCCCAGGCAAGCCGCTTCGGTATTCCTATTTTATCCAACATATCTGTCTCCTCCTTAGATGCTATTATTCATTACCGTATTACCTTATTAAAGTTGAAAATTAAATAATTCCTCAAAACAGCAGAAATTCCGTCTTAAATTAATACTTTGCTTTCTGATCCTGAAAAAAAGCGCTGTGTTTGCTTCCATTCCTCATATAAAGCCAATTCTATCTGACAGTCCTTCGGTTCGATCACCCGGACATTTGCTGACATCTCCTCCGTTAATTGAAAGGTTTCATTGCAAATGACTGCAGCACCGACGACAGATGCCTGATGATATCCCTCTTGGACATAGACCTTTTTTTGAAGAAGATCCGCGATATATTGAGTGAGCGCTTTGCTTTGGAATCCCCCTCCGCACACCCAAACATAATCACGTTCAAACGGAGTAACCTCTGTTAAAATGTCAAAGTTCCATTTGATTGAAAATGCGATCTCTTCTAGCGCTGCACGTACAAAATGTGCCCTCTTTAAATGTGCTGACAGCGGGGCATCAAAAAGAAAACCGCCTCTCGTTAACGCATTCTTTTCAGCCGATAAATAAGAGCCGAGAGCCGCTACACATGCATGGTCTTCTTTTGCAAGTGCAGAAATCTCCTCCTCCATTACTTCGTACGTTTCATTCGGATAAAAAATCTGTTTTAATTTTTGATAATTCAAGCCGGTAATTCCCGGATTCGTTTCCACAAGCCAATGCCCTTGATCCGTATGACAGTTCAGCCAGGCTTTATGTTTTGTGTCGCCATGATCCTCAGTAATTTTGGTTATTGGCGTTGTTGTCCCTGATACAATGACAATGTCCTCAAGTCCAGCTCCGGTGCTTTTGACAGCCAGCTGTGTATCCCCGCCCCCTGCTATAACCTTAGCATTTATTGAAAGGCCTAATTCGGATGCATATTCATTTGCTATCGTTCCAATTGCTGTTCCCGCTCTTACAAGAGGAGGAAGGATAGATGGAGAAAAGCCGAATATGTCGCACATCTCTTCTGACCAAGTGTTTTGCTTCACATCAAACAGCAGGGTTTCTGTTGCCTGTGATGGTTCATATGTTAATATTCCGCTCAGTTGGTACGTCACCCAATCACTGATGCTAGTAAAGCTTGCAGTCTTTTCCCATAAAGAGGGCTGGCGCTGTTTTAATCCATAAAGCTTGAGCGCAGAAAAAAGTGCAGTTGGCAGGCGGCCTGTGCTGCTGTATATCTCTTCCCGATCGGGAATGCCCGCCTCCCACTCTCGGCCGCGATTATCGATGTTCGGCAGCCCGAGAAAAGGATTGCCGTTTTGATCAATCAAAACAATCCCCTGTCTTTGGCTCGTCGATGTCAAACCAATGATGTCAATATCACACGAACGGGATAGCACACGTTTTGCCAAATTCATCACCTGATTCCACAGCACCTGAGGAGAAAAATAACGGCTGTCCGGGTAAAGCGTCTCTGTGGAATACACGATGTCCTCCCGTTCAACTGTTAAAACACTGCCGGTTACACTCACGACCGCTACCCTCGCATTGCCTGTGCCAATATCAAAAACGAGATAGCCTTTTTGTTTTTTCATTCTGTTAGCCTCCTTTCTTATCCCCCTGTTTTCAGTTCGTCCTTGTTATACATTGTCGGAATATTAAGAGTTTTTTCACCCTTCCACTTTTTGAGGGCTTTATTCAGTATCGTCACGTGATGATCCTCCACTTCAAATGTTGCTCCAGCGAGATGCGGTGTTGCCAGAACATTAGGCAATGAAATCAATTCATAATCTGATTCCTCTGGAGGTTCATGATAAAAAACGTCTAATATCGCACCTCTGATTTTATGTTCTTTTAATACAGATAAAAGATCTTCACGGTTTACAACAACTGCTCTTGAAGTATTGACGAAAATCGCACTCTGTTTCATCAGATCAAAATACTTCCGATCAATAAGTCCAAGTGTTTCCTCAGTACGAGGCAGATGTACAGAAACGATATCACTGTCTGAAAACACCGTTTTAAGAGATACTTTTTCATACAGCGGATGATCGTCTTGAATGTATGGATCGTAATACTTTATTTTACAGTCAAACGCAGTCAGCAGTTTTGCAATCCTTTGACCAACGGCGCCGAACCCAATCATGCCAACCGTTTTTCCTGATAATTCATTTCCTTTAAATTTGACATAAGCCTGCAGGTAATCACTGTTCCACTTTCCATCCTTCAGCCATTGATTCGAGGCGCTGGTATGGCGGAGAAAGGAAATCACATTTCCAATAAACATTTCAGCAACGGCTTGTGCATTCCGCCCTGGTGTATAAAAAACAGGTATGCCTCTTTTTGAGGCAGCTGCCACATCCACATTGGAGGGCATTCCCCTGCAAACACCGACAAATGAAAGTTCGGGAACAGAAGCAAATACGCTGTCTGTTACCTGATCAAGCTCAGTAATCAAGCCTGTCGCATTTGTTGCTTTTAGCAGCTGAATGAGTTCATCTTCCCGATATGCCCGGCCTTGTTCCTTCCAAGATTGATAAGCAACTGAGCCAAACAAGTTTTCTAGCTCTTTTCGTCCTTCTTCGTTGTACGGTGCTGTAACCAAAACCGTCATGGTGCAAAACATCCTTTTCATCGTATTTTTCATAAAAAAAATCTCTTTCCGAAGATGGAAAGAGATTCATATATAGGCGCGCTCTGTTACAGGCAGACGCCGGTATAAACCTTGCTTTCCTATCTTTCAAGCTGACGCTTGCTGGAATTGGCACAATAATGTTGCCGAGGTTTCATAGGGCCAGTCCCTCCACCTCTCTGGATAGAAAATGTTGAGTATGTAATTTTCAGAATAAAGAATACGTTTATCATAAAGAAGTCTCAGATTGATGTCAATCTCTTTTTTTCAGAATTGACGTTATGATCCGAAATGTTATAATTCTTACAAAATATCTAACTAGAGAGAGGAACTGGGCCATGAAATCTTTTGCCACACAACAAAACGGCATTTTCAAATCCGTTTGCTCGCTGGACTGCCCGGATCAGTGCGGATTGTTAATACATAAAAAAGACGGGAAAATCGTAAAAGTGCAAGGAGACCCTGATCATCCTGTCACAGCCGGAAACATATGCAACAAAGTCCGGAATATGACGGAGCGCATCTATGATGAAAAGCGGCTGACAACACCGCTCAAACGAACAGGTGCGAAAGGCCAAGCGATATTTGAACCGATTTCCTGGGAAGAGGCAATCGATACGATCACCTCCCGCTGGAAACAGCTGATTGATGAAGAGGGAGCTGAAAGCATACTTCCTTACAGCTTTTACGGAAATATGGGGAAATTGACAGCTGAAGGAATGGACCGCCGCTTTTTTTACCGCATGGGGTCAAGCCAGCTTGAACGGACGATTTGCAGCAAAGCGGGATCTGAAGGCTATAAATATACAATGGGCATAAGCGCGGGAATCGATCCTGAGGAAACCATTCATACAAAACTATTTATTTTTTGGGGAATCAACGCGGTCAGTACAAACATGCACCAAATTACGATCGCCCAAAAAGCGCGAAAACAAGGTGCCAAAATTGTCGTGATCGATGTGCATAAAAATCAAACAGGACGTCTTGCAGATTGGTTTATCCCAATAAAACCGGGAACCGACAGTGCACTTGCTCTTGGCATCATGCACATTTTATTTAAAGAAAACCTTCATGATGAAGCATTTCTGTCCGAGTACACGGTTGGCTATGAAGAGCTCCGTGAACACGTGAAACAATATGATCCTGAAAAGGTATCGACGATCACCAGTGTCAGTACCGAAGATATTTACCGACTGGCAAAAATGTACGGGGAAACCTCCCCTTCTTTTATCAGAATCGGAAACGGACCCCAGCATCACGATAACGGCGGGATGATTGTAAGGACGATTGCCTGTCTTCCGGCGATCACCGGCCAATGGCTGCACACAGGGGGCGGCGCAATTAAGCATAACAGCGGAATTTTAGAATATAACACAAATGCCTTGCAGCGGCCCGACTTATTGAAAGGGCGCACCCCGAGGTCGTTTAATATGAATCAGCTTGGCAAGGTGCTTTTGGAAACAGATCCGCCTATTCGCTCGCTTTTTATTTACGGAACGAACCCGGCCGTCGTTGCGCCGGAAGCAAACAAAGTCAGACAGGGCTTGCTGCGGGAAGACTTGTTTACTGTGGTTCATGATTTGTTTTTAACGGAAACGGCTGCATATGCGGACATTGTACTGCCTGCAACATCCGCTTTTGAAAATACTGATTTTTACACCTCCTACTGGCACCATTACATTCAGCTTCAGCAGCCGGTGATTGAGAGATATGGGGAAAGCAAGTCTAACACTGAGGTGTTCCGATTAATGGCTGAAGCAATGGGATTCACAGATCAGGAGCTTAAAGATTCAGATGAAGAATTAATCCGCCAGGCGCTTGACCATCCAGATAATCCGCATTTGGCAGAGATTGATTACGATTCACTTACTAAGAATTCATTTATGAAAGCGAAACGTGAAAAGCCGCTGTTTCCGGGCGAACTTCCAACGCCAAGCGGAAAAATAGAATTATATTCAGAAAAAATGAAACAAGACGGCTTCCCTGCTTTACCGACATATACACCTCTTGTAACCGATAATGAACATCCGTTTATGTATGTTCCGGGGCCAAACCATAATTTCTTAAACTCAACATTTTCCAATAATGAAAAACACATCAAGCTTGAAAAGACGCCAAAGCTCTTTATCAACACAAAAGATGCTGAAAAACACGGAATCGTTGATGGGGCACCTGTACGAATTTGGAACAGCCGGGGAGAATGCGAGCTGACCGCTGCAGTTGGAGAACAAGTGCTGCCAGGTGTCGTTGTCAGCCAAGGATTATGGGCGGATGAACAAGGAAAAAAACAGCTTGTAAACGCGCTAACCCCAGATCGCTTGTCCGATATGGGCGGCGGCGCCACCTTTTTTTCAGGCCGTGTACAGATTGAAAAGGTTTGAAAAATAATGAAACCCGGAGTATGCCAAGCCCGTATAACATAACATCGACATAATGGAGGCATACACATGGACGTTTTTTTAGGAATTGGTATTGCTTTGGCTGGATATTTTATCGGTGAAGGCTTAAAGCAGAGGAACCAAACCAAAGGTAATGAACAAAATGATATCTTCCTAATAAAAGAACGGGATATTTACTTTTACATTGGACTTTTTTTAGGAATAACAACGACTGAAGCAAAACAGTTAGCTGGAGACATGGCAGACCTGCCTTACATCGAAATAAACGGAAAAAAATATGTCCAGAAACATATGTTAAAAGATTGGACATTCACATTAGTTGAAAAACATCAGGGTGAATAAAACAAATCTGAGGAGAGCGAGATTCATTGTCACGCTCTCCTCTGTTTAGCTGTATGGATCCTGCCACCAAAACTTTGTTCTATAAGCGCTGATAAAACGATAAACCACCATCTATGTTCTTTCCTCAAACAACTCAAGATGCCCGTTCCACAACAATAGTTTTTATATTCCTTTGATGACGTGATGTTCTTGATGAACGTATGTATCGTAAAACACTTAGAAAACCTATTCGGTTTGAATGTGTGCTCTCATTATGCCCCCATACTGCGCCTTTATCCGCGGAGGATTTTTTTAAAAAAATATGAAACCTAAAGCTTTTAGATCCTGAATTTTTATTGAACCTCCATATTTCTCCGATTGGTAAAAATTAGCCTATACACCGGAAGCTGTACGTTTATAAAGGATCAGAGAATCCCATAACCAGTAAATCACTGCAGCCGCAATACTTAACATATAATAAAAGTACGATTGCAATGTCCATGCTATTGACGCAGGTTCATTGATAACAAAAAACAGGAAAGCTGCGATAAAAGCAACCACACTGTAAATCAATAGGTACATGACATTGAAAGTTCTCGCTTTTTTCTGCAACTTCATTTGGAGCGGAACAGCAAAAAGGCCATACACCACAAAACCGTATAATAAAGCAATTGCTGCCGTAAACAATGCAATTATCATATCGCCATACATAACGAAAGAATAAAACCCTAAAAACAAACCAAATGTAAGGCTGGATAGCCCTAATGTCATTAAATAATATGATGCGATTTTTTTCATTTTTTCACCCCCCTTGTTTGATTTATTCACAGTGCTGTTAGTATAAATTCACAACCTTTGTATTTCTTTTATCGAGATGTCTTCCCCAACGGGCTATACGCAATGCGCTAATAAAAGGTTTCAAAAATGACGTTCTTTTATTAGATAATACGCTGGCATGAAAACGCCTCTCCTGATTGGCGAAAGCGCGAATGAAAAAAGTGAATGAATACCTGATCAACAGACAAAATAAGAAGAGTTGATATTCAACACTTTTCGTAAAGGAGTGAAACCAATGAGTAAAAAGGGAATTCAAAATTCAAGTATTGAACAAATGAGAAATGACCATGAGACTGAAACAGCTTTTAAAGCAGATGATCCTAAAAAACATGGTTCTGATCCTAAAAGAACGAAATAAGTTCTTACCCCACTAAAATATCAATAATCTGGAGGAAGTAAAGTGACTCAAAAAAACGGTGCAGACAGACCTGATGATTATAAAAGATTTTCTTCATTAGACAAGGAATATGATTTTCAGCAATCTATAAGCAGCAATACTGAGACAGAAAGTGTAAACACTGAAACACAAACTCATAACAAAGAAAACAAAAATGACACAACAGATGTTGCCGGGAAATACTTTGAGCCCTCAGCTTATAAAGGAAGCACGCAATTAGAAAAAGGATTGGCTGAAACTCATGAACAGGTCAGCGATGACTATTTTGAAGGGACAATCGATCAAAATTTGGACTAGCCATACAAACGGAACTAACTTAAAAGAAGTCAGTTAACTCTGTTTTTAGAAACAACCACAGTAAAAGTAGCCAACCCCCACCGAATAAGATGGGGGTTGCACGTAAGTAGCCTGTTTAATATTTAAAACGATTAATGACGGTTTGAAGTTCTTCTGCCAACTGAGATAGAGATTCTGCGGCATAGGAGATTTCCCCCATTGAATGAAGCTGTTCCTGTGATGAATTTGCAACCGCTTCTGTATTTGCAGACGTTTCTTTTGTTCCAGCGGCCAATGTATGAACTGTGTGCTGAATCACTTCAACGCCTGATGTAAGCTGTTGAGTTGCCGCTGCGACTTCTTGTATTTGAGAAGTGACCTGTTCCACAAGGTTCAGTATTTCATTGAAATTTCCTGTTGCCAACAATACCTGAGCTCACATTTTCTTGAACAACCTTAATATTATTTACCGTTTCTATCGATTCATTTTGGATGGTCGCTACCACCGATTGGATGTGGTTTGCAGATTTATTTGTTTCATCCGCCAACTTCCGAACTTCTTCTGCCACCACAGCAAATCCTTTTCCTTGCTCTCCGGCTCTGGCCGCCTCGATCGCTGCATTTAGTGCCAACAAATTTGTCTGCTCTGAAATCGTCGTGATAAGCGAAGAGATATCGCTGATTTCTGCTGTGCTCGCTACCAATGTTTGCAATCCATTGCCGGCTGAATCTACAGATTTATCAATGAATTTCATCTGGTCTAACATCTTGTTGACGGACTTAGAGCCTATTTCAGCCTTGTCTCTCATCGAAGAAGAAAGATCCGCTATGTTCCCTGTATTTGAAGCGACTGATGATATACTGTCTAATAATTCAGTGATGGATTCTGCGCTCTTTTCTGTCATTGAGCTTTGCTTCACATTGCTGTCGGCAGCCATCTGCATGGCTCGTGAAATATGTTCAGATGTTGATTTCGATTCTTCCGCGCTTGCCGATAATTCTTCAGAGGAAGCGGCGACTTGTTCAGATGAGCTGCTGATCTGCTTCACAATTTGAGTTAATGAATGAGTAAAAGAATTAAAAGATTGGGCAAGCTGGCCAAATTCATCTTTATTTTTCACAATGACTTTTTTGGTTAAATCAGCGTCGCCGTGTGCAATTTCCTCCAGCTGCTTATTTATGCTTCTTAGGGGCACCATTATGGACTTTAACAGCATTATGCTTAAAACAACGCCTAATATAACTGATATCCCGGTGACAATGATGATGAGCCATTGACTCATTTTCCCATTGCCTCGTATTTCATCTTTTAGATCCTCCACCTCTTGATCCAGGTGATCAGACAGCTTATTGACAGCCGGATCTACGCCTTCTTTTCTTATTGTTCTTTCTTCTCCAAAATGGATGGTTTCTGCTTTTTTAGGATTTGAAGAGTAGGCTGTTACTACTTGCTGATTCAAAGCTCTATACTGAGTAAAACTTGTCTTAATGTCTTCAATATTGGATTGATACTTCTCTTCATCAATCAAGTCATTAACCCGGTCAAGGCTCTTTAAGACATCGTCTGCTTTTTCCTTCATACCCTCGTCGTATTCTTTGTCTCCGGTAATCAAGAAGCCTCTTTCATCATTTGATAACCCGGTCAATTCATATTGGATGTGTTTTATCTCTTTTTGGAATTCCATTTTGTCTTTAAGTTCTTCATTCTTTTTCACAGTAGAAGAAATCATAAATACTGAGGAGCCTCCAATTCCAATAATTGAAACAACTAATATTGATATAATCCCCAGCAATTTTGTTTTCACTTTCATGTGTCGTTTTCCCTTTCCGCACAATGTAATGGCTGAAATAAAATATGTTCAAGCGCGTTTGAATCCAATTCGCTTACGCTCATGTCCATAATATCGACACGTGTTATCAAGTTTTATAGTGATATTCTTATATGAATAAGCAAATTCTTTACGTCTCTGAACTTACAGAAAAACCTTAAGTAAAATTTGCAGTCTTTTGCGGTATGTAAGTCACTCTTATTCGTTTTTCTAAAAAAGGCTTTTCCCACCTCAAATTGGCTGAACCGGCTGTTTTCTCGAAAATATAATACAATACGCAGCATAATATGAAGGAGCGAAACTTAAATGGGGATCATCAATGGTAAAGAATTCATTGACCGATTGAATAAACTAGAAAACGAAATATGGTATGATGGCGAAAAAATAAAGGGTAACATTTCTGAGCATCCTGCATTTAAAGGAATAATCAAAACAAAAAGCTCACTTTATGAATTGCAAACAAAGGATGAGTTAATACATGAAATGACTTATTGCCTTCCTGGAGATCATAATCGAATCGGCCTTTCCTATCTCCAGCCTAAAACCAAAAATGATTTAAAAAAAAGAAGGAACATGATTGAACATTGGGCTAGACATACTCACGGAATGATGGGGAGAAGTCCGGATTACATGAATACGGTTATGATGAGCTTTGCTTCGTCAGCGGAGCTTCTAAAAGATAAAGAGAATTGCTTTCCTGAACATATACTAGATATGTATGAACAAGCTGCTAAGCATGACCTTTCCTTTACCCATACATTCATTACTCCGCAAGTGAACCGGTCACAGTCCTATTTTGGGCTAAGTGAAAAACCGATATCTGCTAAAGTCATTGATAGAACCGAAAAAGGTTTAATGATTCATGGAGCACGACTGCTTGCAACACAAGGCGGGTTGACCGATGAAATCTTGGTTTTTTCAGCGCCTAAATTTTTCTTTGAAACAGATGAAGCTTATGCTTTTTCAATCCCTTCTAATACAAAAGGCGTAAAATTCATCACAAGAGAATCATTTGTATTAAGCGACTCTTCCTTTAATCATCCCTTAAGCTCAAGGTATGAAGAAATGGATTCAATTGTGGTTTTTGATCATGTGTTAGTGCCGTGGAATCGTGTGTTTTTTTACGATAATGCGGAAGCAGCTAAAGATTTTATGACAAAAAGCTCTTTTCATGCCTTTACCTTTCACCAGGTTGTCATTAGGCAAATGATAAAAATTGAATTTCTATTAGGTGTTGCACAGCTTCTTGTCGACACCATTAATGTTTCCGAATATCAGCACATCCAAGAAAAGCTCTCAGAAATCATTGTGGGATTGGAAACAATCAAAGCGCTCATTGACAAATCGGAAAATGATGCTCAGTTAGATGAATTCGGCTATATGCGCCCCTGTTTAATTCCTCTTCAAGTCATCAGTACAATCATTCCTAAGCTATATCCTCGATTTACTGAAATCATACAATTAATTGGAGCTAGCGGAATGGTGACACTGCCTACCGAAAATGCATTTGACTCAGAGATACGGGAAGATCTTGACCAATATCTTCAAGCAACCAATACAAATGCTGAAGAACGTGTGAAAATTTTCCGTTTGGCATGGGATTTAACAATGAGTTCATTCGGAACTAGACAAACTCACTACGAAAGATATTTTTTCGGAGATCCTATTCGGATTTCAAGCAGGCTGTATACCAATTATCCAAAGCAGGAGCAGTTGAACATGATTAAAACATTTTTACATGCAGATGCAGAACAATGAAAAAACAGCGGGAAAAGATCCGCTGTTTCGTATTTTTTATTCAGGAAACTGAACATGGCCCGGTACTGTATAGGCTTTGGACGTTCCGCTTTCAGGCAGCTTTGGAATGGTGTCTTTCACAACTTTTCCGCGGATGTCAGTCATTCTGACTTTGAGAGAGCCAGTACCTAAATTCGTACTCACAAAATGGTTATAGTCCATTTTCTCCATGTTGATCCACTTACCATCCTTTTCATATTCCATTTTCATAACAGGATACTTGTGATTTCTGACTTGGATTGCTGCCCACCACCTGCTGCTGCCTTCTTTGATCCGGTACGTGAAATTGCCGGTGATTGGGGCTTTGACAACACGCCATTTAATATTGATTTTTCCGTCTTTCATATTGCCGATTTTACGGAAGGCATTAGGTGACAGATCAAGAGCTCCCCGAGCGCCTTCGGGATAAAGATCAGTAACATATACGGTTGTTTTCCCTTTTGGCCCTTCAACTTCCAAATAAGAGCCGGCAAGTGCCGCTTTTACTCCTCCGTAATTGAGATCCGCCGGATTTATTGCAGTAATCTCCATATCGGAAGGAATGGGATCCAGCAGGAAAGCTCCTCCTGAATAACCTGACCTTGTATACGTTGCATAACCTTCATGCAGGTCGTCATATGCTGCCGAAGCTTGCGGGGAAAAACAGAAGATCGTCAACAAAACCATACCAACAAATGCACTCATGATCTTTTTCATATTTGGTCCTCCTCAAACCAGACTTCAAATGAGAATCATTATCATTATAAGACTCAATCCATCTGGTTTGAAAGAGGAAATAGATTCATAGATGATTTTAAGGCAAATTCACTATCATTCATATATCAAATGTAGGTAGTTATGAAAAAGCCAATACAAATGAACGAATGTGCACTTCAGCCGAATGTCTTATTTTCCCCTCTCAAAATTCGCATTTCAATAACGAAATGAAACAGGCTGTTGGCCTGATAACAGCTATACAGGAAAAGCTATTTTTCCCGGCTCAGTTTCAACTTAGCTGTCATCATGATGCCAAAGATCAGCACAATCGGAACCCAAATAATGAAGTGATAAAAATCAGGCTCAGCCAGAGCAACAATAATAGCCCCCACACAATATAAAATAATAGCCAGTGCTCTTAACACAGTATCTCTTAAGAAAGTCTTCTTTTGCTTCTTAAAAAACAAACGGCCGGATATATCCTCTAAAAGAGAAGCCAAAGTGCCGGTCAACACAGTTGAAGAAATACCTGCGATCCCCAGTTTTTTTGCTGCTGTAGTTTGAATCCCCATAGAAATGCTCATGAGTATAATTAGAATGTGCACAGGAACAAATGCCCGGTAAAAAGAAAGACAAGCAAAGACAAACAAAATGAATGCTTCAAGTGCGAGGGCTTTTGTCACAGCAGAAGGCCAAAGGGTATTTTCCGCCTTTCCGACCATCAATGTAGCAATGATCACGCCGCATATAAATCCGATTAGCGCAGTCAAGGAATTAAAAACAGTGACCTGAATGGATTTGCCGATAGCTAACCCCAATAATACAATGTTTCCAGTCATATTAGCTGTGAACACATGTCCCAGGCTTAAATACCCGATTACATCCACGATTCCAGCTGTTAAACATAAAAGTGATAGCAAGGTGTTTCGATAAGCTGCTGCAGTCAACGGTGTATCAATCCTTTCTTCTATTTCAATTGTTAGTATGTCTTTTGGCGCAATCTCTATTTTTTAAGTAACCCAACATTAATTAGGAAGATAGAACCTATCATTCCTTTCCATTAACTGTAATAATAATCCCCGCAAGGAAATGATTAAAATTGAAAGGAAGCATATTGTGATGAAACGACTTTGTTTATGGTTCACCGTCTTTAGCTTGTTTTTGGTTCTCTTGCCTGGAAAAGCATTAGGTGCAGTCGATTTTCCGAATACCTCAACAAATGGCCTTTTAGGTTTTGCCGGAAATGCCAAAAATGAAAAAGGCATCTCTAAAACGGGCACAACGGGTGGAAAAAACGGGCAGATTGTTTACATTCAAAGCGTAAATGATTTAAAAACCCATCTAGGAGGATCCACTCCGAAAATTTTAGTGCTTCAAAATGATCTTTCCGCATCTGCGAAAACAACAGTTACCATTGGCTCAAATAAAACACTCGTGGGCTCTTACGCGAAAAAAACGCTGAAAAATATTTATTTAACAACTTCATCAGCTTCTGGAAATGTCATTTTTCAAAATTTAACGTTTGAACACAGTCCGCAGATTAACGGAAATAATGATATCCAGCTTTATTTAGATTCCGGTATGAACTATTGGATTGATCACGTCACATTCTCAGGTCATAGCTATAATGCAAGCGGAAGCGATTTGGACAAACTCGTGTATATCGGAAAATCCGCAGATTATATCACGATCAGCAACTCAAAATTTGCGAATCATAAATACGGTTTGATTTTAGGATACCCGGATGATTCCCAGCATCAATATGACGGCTACCCCCACATGACAATCGCCAATAATTATTTTGAGAACTTGTATGTTAGAGGCCCAGGTCTGATGAGATACGGTTACTTTCATGTTAAAAACAATTACAGCAATAATTTTAACCAGGCGATTACAATTGCTACAAAAGCAAAAATATATTCCGAATATAATTACTTTGGGAAAGGCAGTGAAAAAGGCGGCATCCTTGACGACAAGGGCACTGGTTATTTCAAAGACATAGGCAGCTATCCATCACTCAACAAACAAACCTCTCCGCTGACTTCTTGGAATCCCGGGTCAAACTATAGCTATCGTGTCCAAACGCCGGAATATACAAAAGAATTTGTCACGAAATATGCCGGATCACAAAGTACAACTCTGGTATTTGGCTACTGATATAAAAGAGGCCCTGCGTTAAAAACGCTGTGCCTCATTTTATACTTATAGGCTATTTTTAAGCGATCCTTGTAACTCCTTCAAGATCCAGCGTCGGTCAAACTAAAAAGCATATGTTTTTTTCTACATAACTTCTTAAATGGCTTTCTTATTATACCAGTTTATCGCAAGTAAAAAGAAATCATTGTTCTGAACCTGTATTAAATGAACGTTCGTCCCACAAACTATTCAAAAACCCCTAAAAAGGATGATGGATATGTGCGGCAGGTTTACTTTGTACTCTGCATTTGATGATATTATTGACCAGTTTGACATCGATCAATTTTTTCCTAAAGGTGAATACCAGCCAAGCTATAATGTCGCACCATCACAAAACATCCTTGCAATCATCAATGATGGATCAAATAATCGCTTAGGCAAGCTTAGATGGGGACTTATTCCACCTTGGGCAAAAGATGAAAAGATCGGTTATAAAATGATCAATGCTCGAGCCGAAACAATTACCGAGAAACCGACCTTTCGAAGACCGCTTGTCAGCAAACGCTGCATCATACCAGCAGACAGTTTTTATGAATGGAAACGGCTTGATTCCAAAACCAAAATCCCAATGCGGATCAAATTGAAATCATCTGCTCTTTTTGCGTTTGCTGGCTTATATGAAAAGTGGAGCACACATCAAGGATACCCTCTTTATACCTGCACAATCATAACAACTAAGCCTAATGAGCTCATGAAAGATATACACGACCGAATGCCGGTTATATTGGCCCATGATCATGAAAAAGAGTGGCTTAACCCCAAAAATACAAGCCCTGATTATCTGCGAAGCTTGCTGCTGCCTTATGATGCTGATGACATGGAAGCATACCAGGTTTCATCATTAGTAAATTCACCTAAAAATAATTCATCTGAGCTTCTTGCAGAAAATCATATGTAGTGATTGAAATTCTCTAGCAAGAACTTGTCAAATAGCTTTGTTCCTTAGGTGCCAATCCTTCTAGTAATTATGAATTTTTAGTACATAGATCAATTAGTTATTTTCAGTATTAGTTTTAAATAATTTTATTATGTAAACATAAATAAGCAATGTTATCCCTTTCATATAAAATAGTTTACATTGCTTATAGCTTCACTTTTCTATTTTGTCAGCAAAAAAACTGAACCACATTTGATTGCAAATATGATATAAGCCCATAGAGGTAAATCCATACACTTTCCCTCCTAAGAATTAAATGACATTTCTTTCATCTTACATGAAGGTCTTCTTTCTTTTGTTTATCCAGTGTAATACTTAATAATATGTTGATGAATGCAGCTGGAAAATATATGAACCCCACTCCAAGAATGCCTAGTATCGTACTTAAACTTACTATGTAATTCTTTGTCATTGTTTGACTGTCAATCAATATTAGAAGTGAAATCAATCCAGCTAAAACACCTATAAACCAAGCATCGCCAACAGCATAAGAATCATCCAGAATCCCTAACCATCGCCCCAATATAGAGCTCCCAATGGCAGTCAAACTGGATAAAAATATGAGTACTTTCATTTCTTGTCCTCCTTTAAAGCCAATCAAACTGGTAGAAATCGGCCATTGAATTCCCATTATCGAATGGTTATCATTTCCACATTAACTTTTTAAAGCTCATTACAATACGATTCAAGCAGAAAAACCCTACATAACGTATACATAGGGATTTAATAAAACACTGGCCAAAATTCAGGTCTATTTACTTTAAAAAGATATGAAAGGCAGCTGTGTGATCTGTTCGTCTTTTACGTACCGGGATATTTCACAACAGGCACTTTCTTCTTACGCAGAGAATCAAGCATGACAGATCCAGCATTCAAGTTGCTTTGCACTAATTCTTTAGGCGTCAATGCCATCCACTGATTGAGTGACACATCTGCATAGCGGTTACTTTTGAACATTTCTAAAAACCATAATGTTTCTGTACCAGTATTTTGTATATAGTGGCCAGCATTAGAAGGCACGTATCCAACGTCGCCTGCTCTATAATCAAATGTGCGGGCAGTCCCATTTCCGATAAATACCGTCATTCGTCCCTGTCCTGTTAGATAATATTGCCACTCATCGCTATTGGGATGCCAATGAAGCTCTCTCATCGCGCCAGGCTCAATCTGAACAAGTGCAGCAGCTATCGTTTTTGAAATTGGGAAGTTAGATGAATCCACAATTCGTACGCTCCCCCCTGGCATCTGAATTGGGGGTTGATTTAGCAACTCATGTTTAAAGGTCTTGGGTACTTTTCCATATGGTGACTGAATGTCTTCACTGTCGACTGATCCCGGTACATTCCCTTGGTAAATATAGACTTGCTCTGAAGGAAGAGAGTTGAAAGCACTCTCCGGGACACCAAAATTCGCAGAGAGAACATCTTTTGGTGTGTGCGCAAGCCAATCAGAAATGGATAACGTTGAGAACTCAGAAAAGTTTCCATCATCGAAAACGAGCAGAAATTCGCAGTGTTCTAATCCCTGTATGGAATGTGGAATTCCTGCCGGGAAGTACCAAAGGTCACCGGGGCCAACATCAGCAATAAAATTTCGTCCGTCTTGGTCAACAGCGGTGATGCGTGCCCGTCCCAAAAGCATATAAGCCCACTCCGCTTGCTTATGCCAATGAAGCTCACGGACACCTCCCGCAGTTAAGCTCATGTTTACACCTGCAATCGCAGTCGAAATCGGAAGCTGTCTGACGGTGATTTCTCTTGACCAGCCGCCATGATCTAATTTCATGGGAGCGTCTGAGAATGAAAATCTCAAGTTAGGAATCATACCTTCATCTGTAACAGGCGGAACAAGTATATTCGGATTTTGAATATCCCGCATCATATTTCGCGGGCCTGCATCAATAGCTCCAGCTCCATCACTTCGAATAGGCTGCGGCACGTTTCTGTCATCATGATTGATTGGTTGTTGTTCCAACAGCATGCACCTCGTTTTAGAAATGAACAAGATTTTATTTCAGCCTATGCAGAATCTTAGATTGCTGTGCCTAGGAATCCGCAAATAAAAAAGTGACAACCAATGTGATCACAAATACAGCGAATAAGCTATTTTTTATACCATGGCTTCTTATGTAATTTGATTTCTTCTGTCTGTTTTTTCTGGCCTGTCCTCCACTCCACTTTTACTAATACATCATGTCCTATCACTTCATCTTCAGGCATATAATCAAAGGTGGCGATATGGTCCTCCATGCGTCCCCCACCCGGCATTTCATCACCTGTGTACTCTGATAAGTCGTACTCATCTACGTTATCATCTTGATACTTTTTGCCATCTACATACAGAGTAATTCTTTCAACAACAGTCCTCTTTTCTTCCTTCTTACTCCCCTGCCAATATAGATTTAGAAAATAATTGGGTCCAATTGAAGTTTTGTCTGATTTTTCAAGGTTAGACATCCACAGTCCGCTTTTCCCGCTGCCCTCATATTTCACTTCGTTTCCTGACACTATTACAAATAATGTGGTGATGCAGATGATCAAGAATCCAGCAATGATCAATAGCCATTTCTTAATATTGTTCTTTTTTCTCATGTTTTTCCCCACTTTCCTAACTTTTTAGTAGGAAAATATGATCAAAATGTTACCGAAAAGAAAATAAAAAAGGGCTAATGATCTAACAGATGACTGTCTAAACTTTTGACTTAAATTAAAGTGCTCCCTAAAGACAAGATTAAAACGTATAACAGCTCTTAAATGCATTTTTTGTTTCATTGAGTCAAGAACCTTAAAATGGGTTTTTATTATTAAAAATCAAGCTAGTGTATTAAGTAACTTTTCAAATTTATTTACACTCATGATCTCGTGAGTCACAAATCTCCCATCAAAAAAAACGCTAAAAGTTGTCCAAATAGCTGGTGACTTTTGTGCCTCTTCTTTCGATGATAACTGAATTGACTGAAATTGAACCCCTTTCTTTTCAGTCAATTCCCGCAAATCATTTATCATGCCCACTGCAAACGGACACTGAGCTGTATAGTATATCGTAATCCCCTTTTCATTGATAGAATCACTTTTCACCTGGCTCTTAAATGCAGGAGAAGCTGCAAGGCCATTCCAAGTCAAAGCCATTAATTGAAAATAAGGGGCAGCTTCATCTTGTAGAGTAAACCCCATATGCTCAAAGAAATGCTTATCACTTAAATAGGGCAGTTTTTTCTTGCCTGCGATATGGATAATGCCATCCATGCCGCACGCTTTCGCATCTGCTATACATTTGTCCAACAATCGTTTCGCATGACCGTTATTTTTATATCTGCCAGACACCCACAGACAATTAATGTACATAAAATTAGGCGCATTGACAGGCACCCATGCCTCATTCGCAGGTAGATATTCAATAAAGACTTTTGCCCGTTCATGTAAGCGATAGAACACCAATCCTTCATCCATTCGAGCTTTGAGCCATCTCTTCTTTTCATTAACTGCATGCTCATATTGTTTCGCGCCTAATGCACAGCAAATATGATTGTCTTCAATATTGTCCTTTGTGATTTCAATGTAGCACATCTCCTCTTTTCCCCCTTTAACATAATTTCATGGAATTCAACTTTCGCTGGCACACTTTACATGCCTAATAGAATAAATACCCGTTCCAACTTAAATACTTTTTCTTTTCCATTTTGCCAATTAACTGTAAAACCCTTCTTTTATTCAGATATTATCTTGATTCCTATATCACCCATTTCAAATCCAAAGTGTGTTCATCTTTGAGGATTAGATGCACTGCTTATGCTATAAATACAGTACACGAAGTTTATATTTGAAGTAATATTTGTTACGGGACAGCAATAGTAAATAAGTGATAAAAGGGGAATTAAACTTGGTGGAAAAATGTTATTCTTGTTTAATTTGCGGATACAAAGGATTAATTCAAAATCCTTTGTATAAAGGCGAGTATCAAAAAACGTTTGACATTTGTCCATGTTGCGGTTTTGAATTTGGCTACAGTGAGGATCATGATGTGAGGTTAGGTTTTATTGTAACTCCTGATCATTTAATTGAGGCTGCATTTCAATTGTATCGCAAACAATGGATTGAGAGCGGGATGGTAATTGCTCATCCGGAAGATATTCCAGAAGAATTGAAAAATGGCAATTGCTTAAAATTTGAAGTTTTGTTGAAACAATTGAAAAAACTAAATCTTGACATAGAAAATTTTGAAATTAGCGGTTTTTAATGATGATACAGGTTGCACTTGTTTAGGTTTCACTGTCATTATCAGTAAAATGTTAAGTTGAAATGCGCAGTCAGTCACAAAGTCTCTATTCGTATTCAATAAAGACTTTGTGATCATCGACAAACATTTCACTCCCATCGGATAAAGTATCCAAAAGGCCTCCTCTGGTTCTTCTCTATAGTCATTAATCACAGTCACTTTGACATTTGACTCAGCTATGATTGGTTTTCCAACAATTTTTCGTTTTTTCCTCAGGCAAAGTAAGAGATCGAATCATCAAAGCCATTCCATCTTTACTGTCTAATTAATGCCATCTTCAGTGAATTTAAAGGTCTGTTTTAAATTGCGTCCTTCTTGCCCCTTCTGTGTCCAAATTATAACAACCTCTAATTCAGAGGCCTTATCTGCCAGCATAAAATGATTGAACTTCAGCGGTGAGCCATCATTTAAACTTTCAGCTAACATTTTAGAATCTTCTTTTGGTTTGACACAATTTTCATCGGGACATCCAAAAAGCGAAAACCTTGTGATTGAATTAGGGTCATTTCTATACAATTGCACATCCACTGTAGCTGCTTTTTCCCCTATATTTTTGACTTCCAAGGAATATACTTGATATTCTCCTTTTTGAGGTCTCGTAAATTCCTTTACATTTTTTGCTTCACTTACTTTTACTGACCACTGTTCTGTTTTTTGTGTAATAGGCAACACCGTAAAAGTCAGGGCATGCGCTTTTGCTTGGCAAAACGTAAATCCAACTGCTGTAAAAACAATTACAGAAAATAATACCCTTTTCACTTCATTTATCCCTCCTTCCTTTCACTGGCCGCTCCTTAAAGAATTGATTTTGAGCAATCCACAAGCTCTCTTAACAAAAACCTTACCTGAGATTTTGTCTTTACTGCTCTGCATTTATTTCTTTCGGTATCCGAGATGGAGCTTTGGGGATTTTTCTTAATTTGCTGTTAATCACATCAGAAGAGTATAGCGTAATAATCATACTTCCCCCATACCTTTTTGCCCGAATTAAGATTGGTTGGTTATATTGGTTTTGAAAGCGAAAGTCAGGACCTCCCCAGCTTACCGTCGCATCCCGTCCGGGCGGTACATATGGTACACTTCTAGTATGAGAATAGCGCTGAACGATCTGCAGTCCTGCACGATCGACTGCATTAAATAGAGTTGAGGACACCTGACAAATTCCTCCTCCTACACCTTCAGACAACTCCCCTTTTACAATAATGGGTGCACTTTTATATCCTTTGTTCCGAGTTCTCATTCCCACAACTTGGTTAAACGAAAACGTCTCATTAGGGAAAACAACGTGATTGTCGATTGCTTTTGCAGAAAGAGAAATATTGTGTGAGCGGCTTTTATTGCTTGAGTTAAAATACGTCACGTACTGACCAAGCTGCTGCGTACTGATGTGAGCTAGCAGCTCGCTGTCAACTTTCGGATAAATGTTCATTTCCGGCACTTCTATCTTGGAGGGACCTTGCCCATAAAAATACGCATAAAACTTTTCCATAAACGCCTGTTGATACAGTTTGTAGCCAACCCTGCCCGGGACGATGCTTCCATGATCGTTAAGGACAGCATTTATCGGCTCACGGTACACTTTCTGATCAAGCTGTTTGATGAATTTACTGTATTTTTCATAGTCAACCATTGGAGTGCCGGGAAGAGGCATTGTAAAGTCTTCACGGTTAACAGTGGCAATCGTCCGTCCTTGCTGTGTGACCGTTAAACTGTCCTGCGGCTCACTCGGCTGAGCCAATAAAAAAAGACCAGTGATCAAAATTTGTATCATAAGTCGGTTTACCTCCCGATCATTAGTATGAACAGCCGCTTATCCTTTGATGTATTTCTTCCCATCGTTTGTTTGAATCTTTGACGTTGATAAAAGCCTTCATAAAAGAGCTTAGCTTTATGTTCACACCGATCCCTGAGATCCCTGAGCTCACTGAGGGACACGGTTCATTCAGTCGGCAAGTTTGAAGTAGTTCAGCATCTCCCAGTGATGAGGGATGCTTTTTTGTCTTGTCAAAAATGAAAAGGGTCTCCTATAACAATAACAAATCAATACATTTCAATATTTTTTTATTGAGAAACGATAAATTTTTTGTTACATTCAATTAGACAACAAATAAATGAGGTGCTTGTTATGAATCGAATGTCGACAATTTTTTTAAAGATAGCTTTGGTTCTTATTGGAATTCCAATTCTTGCTTTATGCATTTTTTTAGTGCCTAAGATAGCCAACTATTCAGCAGAATTATTTCCAAATATCGCTTATATAAAATATCTCGTTTTCATCTATTTGTATGTAACGGCGATACCTTTTTACTTTGCTCTTTATCAAGCGTTCAAACTTTTAAGCTATATTGACAAAAACAAAGCTTTCTCGGGTTTGTCTGTAAGAGCTTTGAAGAATATAAAATATTGCGCAGTCACTATCAGTATCTTTTACGCAGCAGGCATGCCTGTCTTTTATCTGATGGCCGAGATAGACGACGCCCCGGGTATCATTGTGATCGGATTGGTTATTATTTTTGCTTCAATGGTGATTGCGGTCTTTGCTGCTGTTCTTCAAAAACTGTTAAAAGAAGCGATTGATATAAAATCAGAAAATGACTTAACGGTCTGAGGTGATGACATGGCGATTATTATCAACATTGATGTGATGCTTGCTAAGAGGAAAATGAGCGTAACAGAGCTTTCAGAGAGAGTTGGCATCACCATGGCTAATCTTTCGATATTAAAAAACGGAAAAGCAAAGGCTATTCGATTATCAACTTTAGAAGCGATTTGCAAGGCTTTAGAATGTCAGCCCGGGGATATATTGGAATACCGAAGTGATGAAGACACAGATTCGTAAAGAAAAAATATGAAGGATCAACAGAAAAATAAAGTGATTGGCGGTGAGCTTATGGACATAAACTTATATCCATCTAGCTGCTATACTAAGCGTCCCTTTCATACACGAAGAACACAACTATGGAGGAGGCATACATCATGAGAGCCATAAAACAAATCGTCCATTTTGGCTGGGAACAAGCCCTTTCATGTTTGTTTCCTGCCGTTATTTTTGCCTCTTTGGCTATTACGCAAATCATCCCACTGCCCTTCTTGCCGCGGTATGACTGGCTGCTCATTATCTGCGTTCTCATGCAATTGTGGATGGTGCGTTCCGGTCTTGAGACACGGGATGAATTAAAAGTGATCACATTATTCCACCTTATTGGGCTTGCTCTGGAACTTTTTAAAGTCCATATGGGCTCCTGGTCTTATCCAGAAGAAGGATACTCCAAAATATTTGGAGTACCTTTGTATAGCGGCTTTATGTACGCAAGTGTAGCCAGTTATTTGTGCCAGGCATGGAGAAGGCTTAATGTTGAACTGGTTAAGTGGCCGCCTTTTTTTGCAGTTGTTCCGCTTGCCACAGCGATTTATTTGAATTTTTTCACCCACCATTTTTCTATAGACTTTCGATGGTGGTTATCTGGGCTTGTCATCATTGTCTTTTGGCAAACATGGGTTACATACGAGGTGAATGGAGCTCGTTACCGTATGCCGCTCGCACTTTCTTTTGTACTCATCGGATTTTTTATATGGATAGCGGAAAATATCGCTACGTTTTTTGGAGCTTGGAAATATCCAAACCAAATCGATACATGGAGTCTTGTACACCTTGGAAAGGTAAGTTCATGGCTCTTGCTAGTGATTGTTAGCTTTCTTATAGTAGCATCATTAAAACAAGTTAAGGAGCAGAGTCCCACAAAGGCAGAGATGGATGAATCTTTTTCTTAGCATACAAGGTCCCAAATAGAGTGAAAAGCAACGTTCAAATGGTTGCTTTTTTCTTTTATGTAACTCTGCCGGTGAGTATTCATCTTCTTCAAATTTCATCGCAACACGATAACTGATTCAGATTACAACTGCTTTCAACACTTTGACAAACTCATGCGCCGCCGGCGTTATCTCTTCAAATGAATGTGCGATGACGCCAATATCGCGTGTGACCCTAGGAAAGATGTCCTTTTTAATCAACTGATGCGGGACGGATGAAAGTGTAAAGTTTGAAATGATGCCGATACCCAAGTTATTTTTGACCATATTAATCAAGGTTTCGGCATTTTGCACAGTTAAGTTTTCCTTTAATTCGATGTTGTATTGCGAAAATGCGTTTGACATCGCGATTTCATGACCGCCTTTACAAAAAATGAGGTCATCTTGATAAGTTTCAAGGTCGACATGCTTTTCAAGTTTTAATTCGTCACGCTGCGGCGGGATGACGGCCACCATATAGTCGTTACACAATAGCTGATTTTCAAACGGTTCAAATGGAGATGCTGCGATCCCGATATCAACCGTACGATCTTCAACCCATCCTTTTATTTGGTCAGAGGTTCCTTCGATCAATTCTATGCGGATCAGCGGGTAGTTTGATCTGAATGCCGCAATCGCCTGTGGCATGATATTTGTTGAAACTGCAGGAAATGAACCAATTTTCACCTTCCCGTTTAACAGCTTGTTTTCCCGGTTGGCTACTTGATATATTTTGCTTTCAATTCCCTTCATTTGCCTCGCCAGCAGCAAAATTTCTTTTCCAATGTCCGTCAGCATTAAACCATGATGTTTATCCCTGATCAATAATTTGAGCTGCAGTGAGCTCTCCAGGTTTTTTATCGCTTTACTTACCGCCGGCTGAGAGATGAACAATTCTTTTGCAGCTTCTGTAATATTCAATTTCTCCCCGACTTTTACAAATATGTGAAGATGGTTCATGTTCATAACCATTTGGTTATACCCCCAATAATAAAAATGTATTTCAGTTATACATAAATGTAACATATGATAGAAACCAGCACGATATTTAAACAAGAAAGGAGGCTTCATTATGGTAAAAGTTATGCTGGGAATCATATCTGTCACACTTATTTGGGGTTATACTTGGGTTGCGATGAAAGTAGGAATTCATGACATCCCCCCGCTTTTATTTTCGGGTTTGCGCCTGTTCATCGGAGCGGTTCCTTTATTTCTCATTCTCTTCATCCAAAGAAAAAAGCTTACAATTCAAAAAGAACATCTCAAAAGCTATATCATCATGAGCCTCTTGATGGGGCTGGGCTATATGGGGATCTTGACGTATGGAATGCAGTTTGTCGATTCAGGGAAAACCTCTGTTTTGGTATATACAATGCCTATATTTGTTACGGTGATCAGCTATTTTACATTAAACGAGAACATGAATGTGTATAAAACGCTGGGACTGGTCTGCGGCCTCTTCGGACTGTTATTTATATTTGGAAAGGAAATGCTCAATATCGATCAAAGCGCTTTATTTGGGGAGCTGTGCGTCCTTGCAGCAGCGCTTAGCTGGGGAATCGCGAATGTGTTCAGCAAGCTACAATTCAAGCATATCGATATTATTCACATGAATGCCTGGCACCTTATGATGGGAGCCGTCATGTTATTGGTGTTTTCCTTTATATTTGAGCCGGTCCCTTCAGCCGAGTGGACATATCAAGCGGTGTGGTCATTGCTGTTTAATGGCTTGCTTTCCACCGGCTTTACCTTTGTCGTATGGTTTTGGGTGCTCAATCAAATCCAAGCGTCAAAAGCATCCATGGCATTAATGTTTGTTCCCGTATTGGCCCTATTCTTTGGATGGCTGCAATTGCACGAACAGATCACCATCAATATTATCCTCGGCGCACTGCTGATATGTTGCGGGATTTTTATGAATACATTTACATTTTCACGACGGAAAGTGTGAATGATATACATTTCCCCTGTCATTTGGGCTTCATGTGACAGGAGACGACTATTACGAGATAGTCTTCTAGAATCGTGACGACAGCCTATTAAACAATGAAAAAAGCTAATGTCTGCATGTAGACATTAGCTTGGCTGGCGTTTAGGCTGGTGAGAATCCAGATACTTTTTTATTACCATTCTGGCTGATCAAACTGAAAACCGTATAGACCTTTTACTTTAACATCTCCGCAATCTGGATCTTTTGTCAAAATCAAATAATGAGTCTTATAAGGCATCGTCTCAACTCGATCAGTTGCACTAAAATCAAAATGATCCCCCGAGAAGTTTTTTTCACTAACGGTTATTTCATATCCTGACAAAGTCATTCGCATGATTCTTGCGTTAATTGTACATCCTTCAGTATCGAAAATGGTGAATCTGTACCCAAAGTGAGATGTCCAATGGTTTGAATTTAGGTCATCAGACTTCATAAACCATTTTTCATTCTCTGTCATTGTAAAACTCACTTTCTCCTCATCTTTCACGATAACGGCCGAAGCTTCCCCTACATGGATAGTCAAAGCCAAAAGAAATGTAAAAGCTAACATCATCATCTTTTTCAAAAGAGTTCCTCCCGATATCTTTTACTTCAATATATTGGAAGGGTCTTTTCTGATCAAGACAGTCTTCTCCAAATGAATCTATAGCACCATGAAATGAGCCTTAATAAGAACAGTTTTAACCCAAATCAAACTCTATTCGAAATAAGGCCTACCAATCTATATTCTTTTTAAAAGTTTCTGCATTTCTTTATATAGCTCCTAGACACATATAAAAAATGCTCCCATAAGTTCAGGAGCACTACAAAAAACTGCTAAAGTGTTTTCTATCGATTTATTGTATTCATTAGCTCAAAAAAGTATTCAGGCTTTTGAGTCTTATATAGCTTATACCATGAACGCAATGTATCTGGTGCAAATACATCTAATTTTTTCAATACTTCTACCGCAAATTCCAGAGGAGCAATTCCTGATGCAGTAACCAAATTTTCATCAGATACTGCAGGCCCCTTTTCATATAATGTTTCTCCTTTGTAATTAGGGCAGACCATATTCATATAGTCTAGGTCATTGCTTGTGTGCTTTCTCGAATTTAAGTATCCTTCATTCGCGAGGCCTAAGGTTGCCCCACAAATTGCAGCAATAGTCGTGCCGAGCTTTAAAGCGTCGCCAACTTTTTTCAAGATCGGCTGATGAATATCTTCTCCCCAAGTGTTTCCTCCGGGTAAAATGATAAGATCTTGACTCTCAAGAGTACACTCATCAAGAGAAATATCTGGTTTTATGCTTAATCCTCCCAACGTAGTTATCATTTCTTTATTAACCCCTACTGTAACTACTTTTAAAGATGCTGCATCTTGTTTAAAGTATCTCCCTGAGTTTAGTTCCGCAATTAAATATCCATATTCCCAGTCTGACATTGTGTGAAATACGTAGAGATAAACTTTTCTCGTTTGCATCCAATAACACTCCAATCACAATTGATAAAGCTTTCTAATAGATGACTTTGCTGACAGCCATTGTCAGCATATGTATTCTGATTTGCCTATTCTTATATAATACCATGTAGGTGGGCAATTGCCCTTGTTCTCCCAACTTATTAAAAATATAAGATCAATTGATTCTATGTTTACTAGCGCAAAGGGGTTTGTTACACTAACTGTCATGGGAAACATTTCAAAGGTAATACAAAATCATTTGAATGAGGAGGCTTGATGAAGTTGAAAAATAAAGCGTCAATAAAATTCGGAATATGTGTTGGGCTTTTATGTTTAAGCATTACTGGTTTCACACCTTTTTACAGCTCAACGCATGCCGAAGCAAAATCCATAGAAGACACAAACATGGCAAGCTGTATAACGAATAAAAAATTTGTTCAACTTGAGAAAAAATTTGATGCCAGGCTTGGTGTTTATGCAATTGATACAGGTTCAAACAAGACAATCGCCTATCGGCCGAATGAGCGATTTGCTTACGCATCAACCTATAAAGTTCTAGCCGCAGCTGCTGTCCTGAAGAAAAACTCAATTGAAAAACTTAATGAAGTCATCCACTACAGCAAGGACGATCTTGTTACATATTCTCCTATCACAGAGAAACACCTAGATACAGGCATGAGCCTAAAAGAAATCTCGGAAGCGGCTATCCGTTACAGCGATAATACCGCTGGGAACATCTTGCTGCAACAGCTTGGCGGCCCTAAAGGTTTTGAAAAGTCACTGAAACAGATTGGGGATCATGTAACGAAAGCTAAACGATTCGAGACGGATCTAAACTCTGCGATTCCTGGTGATATTCGTGACACCAGCACCGCAAAAGCACTGGCAACCGATCTTAAAGCTTTCACTTTAGATAACACTCTCACGACTGACAAACGCACGATCTTAACCGATTGGATGCGAGGCAATGCTACTGGTGACGAACTGATTCGGGCAGGCGCTCCAATAGGATGGGAAGTCGGCGATAAATCTGGAGCCGGAAGCTACGGGACACGTAACGACATTGCTATCGTTTGGCCGCCTAACAGAGCTCCTATTGTTTTGGCAATTCTGTCAAACCGCTTTACGAAAGATGCTAATTATGATAATGCTCTTATCGCTGAGGCTGCAAAAATCGTCCTTAACGATCTCAAATAATATGTTTAGCCTTTTGCCACAAAGGAAAAGACATTACTTTTTTAACTCCTACCGTTCATTTTTTGATGAACGGTTCTTTCATAAGACCTCTAGAATCATATATTTAAACGCCACAAAATTAAACGTTATTATAATTAACGGCAAGTTTTCATTTTATGGAACAAGTAAAGTTTGACCTGACAAGAATTAAGACTAAGCACCCTAAAATCCGTTTTCTTCTCCTTCAAGTAAACATACAATGCAGACAACTCTCTTAAGTCTCTTATTCTGTGACCAATTTGTAATACTCATTGATATTCGGACTCTCTTCCCAATATTTCGTCTCGTTCGAAGACACTAACATATCAAACCACTTGAATTAACATAACTGAACTTGATATTGGTCACTGGCAGTTTCAATGCAATAGAACAACATTTGTTGTCTCAGAGGTTATCTATATGAGAATTCAACAATTTTTTTTATAATAATTCATATTTTTGTATCGTTGCACTTGGTGGATTTGACTCTTTTAGTGTATGGAACCACACTTTTATTTTTTCACCTCTTTTGAGATCATCTGTGTTATCAATCTCAATCTCACTTAATCCTACAATTACTATGTTATTTTTAAACTTGTTCATAAGTTGTCCTTCAGAAAGATCGTAATCTTCTTTTACTGGAGTTTCTGTAGTGGTAATGAGAATTGCCCTATTATTGTCTTTAAGCACGACATAGCCTACTAGGCTCTGCATCTTTGTTTCGTCTCCGTTTTGTTCATTTTTATTGCAGCCTGCAAGGAAAATAATGAGCACTATCAAGCTTACTCCGAATTTCGGCAACCTTTCTCCCTCCCGTCATGTTTAACAATCTCACTCCATAACTACATATCAATAAACTGTAGTGTAAATCTATCCAGAAACTTCTTCATTTTCTCATATTGAATCTTTTACAAGCTGGTAATACACAGACTAAATCGGGTAAAAATTCGTAGAGGTGATTTCATTGAATGATGATCATAAAGTAACTCATTACTCTTCATTTATTTTTTCAACAATCATGGTATTGGCGGTCGCCATCTTTCCACAATACACTTCTTGGTTTGTAACAGTTTTCTTCTTGGGTTTTGCACTTATCTATACATTCGAAAAACATAAAACAAGTTCTTCAAAAGCAATATCTTATATTTCGTATTTTTTATTCATTGTTTCATTGACTTACACTTTAGTTAATATGTAAGGGACATTCACCAAACGGATCTACTTCTTTTTGTTCTTTCTCAAATGTTCGTATGTGGTTGCCTTCGAACCATACCCTTACTCTTATTCCGCTTTCAAACTCATTATTGTATGCTGCTTCTTTTTGGGTTCCAGCATAAATATACTTATCATTACTGTCGTCTACTATACATATATTTGCTCCCTTTAAAATCGAGATTTTTACTTTTTATGATCCATTATTCACTTTCAAAATAACTTCCAATTACAACATAATATATGTATAAATTGTAAATGGAGTTGATGTAATTGAAGATTAGGAAAATCTTAATGAGTTCTGCTTTATCCTTTGGCATGCTCATATCCGCGATTCCCGCATTGGCTGCTGGCACTTCGTCTGAGGTTGCAGTAAAAAGTGATGAATATGATTATGACACTATATACCGCATTAGTCCTCTGCCAATGGACTTCCAGCCAACAATAGAATACAACGGTTATACTTATACGCTTACACGACATTATTTTGATTACTCAATCGGGTTTTACACGGCTATTTATACAAAAGTTGTTTAAATTTATAAAGGAGCTTTTTAGCTCCTTTTTCTCTTGTTTTAAGCACAAATACAAGTTTAAATGCTGGTAATAAAAAATTCACTTTAAAGAAGCGCCGCCCGCAAAATGCGGCTTTTGCACACTACGCCAATTTTATATAGAAAAGCCAGACCTCCTCCAAGAGGTTCCAGCTTTTCTTAATGTGCTATCGATCTTCGTTAGTTCAACGGGAACTTAATCATTCGGTACAAATGCAGCCTCCCAACTTCTAGTTAGGGCTGATGGGGGGATATCTGATGGCTCTCTACACACATCAGACATTATAAGATTTCAATGTAGCCTTCTGTACCGTGAACGCGAATTCGTTGCCCATCTTTTATCAGCTTGGCAGCATTTTCAACGCCAACAACTGCAGGTAAGCCATATTCACGGGCTATAACAGCTCCATGGGTCATCAGACCCCCAACTTCGGTGACTAGGCCTTTTATGGATACAAACAATGGTGTCCAGCTTGGATCGGTAAAGGAGGTAACTAATATATCTCCATCTTCTAAATCAGCATCTTCCATGTTTAAAATGACACGCGCTCGCCCCTCTATAACTCCGGAGGAAACAGGTAGACCTACAATCGCTCCGGCTGGGAGATTTTCTCGTTTATACTCACCTGTAACGATTTCACCATCAGACGTGATAACACGTGGTGGAGATAGTTTTTCATATAATGTGTACTCGTCTTTTCGTGTACTGATGATTTGATAATCCAGTTTATGTGTGCGTACGACTTCGTGAAGTTCTTCAAAAGTGAGATAGTATATATCTTCTTTTTCATGAATAACGCCCGCTTCTATGAGTTGTTCGGCTTCTTTCAGTAAAGACTGCTTATAAACGAAGTATCGATTAATCATGCCATATTTCGGATATTCCCTAAACCCGCTGAAATTCCGGATGATATCTATCATTCGTTTTGTTTCTTTGGCTTTTTGTTCACCATCCGGTAATTGCTTCAATCGATCTAATAACTCTTGTTCTTTCTTCAAAGCTTCCTGTCGCCCTTGCTCAAATTTCCGATGGCTGGCATTAGGCCCACTGTTATTGATATTATTAAGAATCATTGGGATAAGTGTAGTTGGTTTTTCGCTCCATCGAGTTCTTGTAATATCAATTTCTCCGGTACATCGCATTCCGTATTTGCTGAGATAATCATAGATTGCGTCTCGGGTTTTGCTTCCGCCATCAAACTTAGCCAGTTCATCCAAAAAGTTATCATCTTTTACATGTTGTAAGTAATCAATTACCTCTGGATAAGGACGAATCACATCTGCGACGTCTAATAGCGCAAGACCCATTTCTGAAGTAATATTATGGGGTACAGATTGAGAAAGCGTATCTGCTGCGTTTTTTTCACCTAACCACTTGTTCATTTTTTCGTTAATCCATAATGAAGCATTCATAGCAGTTCGAATCACAACCGAACTTTCTGGGTTAAATAAAATCTTCTTTAATTCCTGGATATCTTCTAGAATAAAACGAAATAAATCTGATCCTGATTTCGTTTGGATGTTTTGTTTTAACTCTTCTATCGATGTTTGACTGCTCTTAATCAAATCAGACACGATTGTCGGATCGTTTTCAACTTGAGCCGGCATATCTGCATTGCCTCTGCTGGGATTTGGTGCTGTTTTATCATTTGGTATCGACTTTATGAAATCTCGTCGCTTTATTATGGTCATAAGTGCGTCTTTTAAGAGCTGATCGTGCTGCCCCATGCCTTTTAAGAAAACTTCTCTGCTGTCAGGGGATGCCAGATGATGTGTGACATCAACAAATAGCCTTCCACCGGCTTTACGCATGGGTGCAGCAGTCGTCAACAGAAAAAAAGACAATCCCAGTGGTTTTATGGGATCCGTCATCATTTGTTGATGACCAACAGAAATATAGACGTGATTTTCTTGGTCACTCGCTTCAGGGATGGGGAATAAAGTAGTGATTGGACGACTCTGTACAATATAAAAAGTATCGCGGGCCAAACACCATTCGATATCTTGCGGCTGGCCGAAATGAGCTTCGATCTCTCTTCCAATGCGTGCCAGCTGTAAAATTTGTTCATCAGTCAGTGTTTGAGCCTTTTGCTGATCAGAATCGATCTGATGTGTTTCTGTTCCGCCTTCTTTTCGTCCGTAGATAGCCAATTTTTTAGTTGCTATTCTCTTATCGATGATTTGCCCATCCTGTACTTTATAACAATCGGCAGACACCAATCCGGAAACCAGTGCTTCACCAAGTCCAAAACCGGCATCTATGGATAACACCTTTCGGTTGGAGGTAATCGGATCAGCGGTAAATAAAATCCCTGAAGCCTGAGGAAAAACCATCCTTTGAACGATAACGGATAAATAAACTTGGCTGTGGCCAAATCCATTTTGCATACGGTAAATAACCGCGTGATCCGTAAATAGGGACGCCCAGCATTTACTGATATGCTGCAAGATTGCATCGACGCCAATAATATTTAAATAGGTGTCTTGTTGACCGGCAAAAGAAGCATGTGGTAAATCTTCAGCAGTCGCACTAGAACGCACGGCATAGGCATGTTCCTCGCCAAACTGGGAGAGATAGTGAGCCACTGCTTTCACAACATCGGAAGGAATGTCTACTTCCATAATGATTTGCCGAATCTTCCGGCTGATGTTACCAATCTGATCTCGGTCCTCAACTTTTAGCATCGCCAACTGATCCAACAACACTTGTAACGTTTCGTTTTGTTCGATGGCTTTTTGATATCCTACTGTTGTGACACAAAATCCTTCTGGTACTTGTATACCTTGAATTTTTGATAATTCCCCTAAATGTAACCCTTTTCCTCCAACGAGCGAAAACTGTGTTTTTTCAATTTCATGTAAACCGAGAACCAAAGAACTCATTCTACATCTCCCCTTCAAAAAAAAATATTGACAAGAGCTTCCTAGCAGGATATAATAAAATTATAATATGGATATCTATAACTTTTTAACTGGAAAACGCACGTAGTGTGATTATATCACCGTGTCTGTTTTTGTGCAATATAAAAAGAACCTGGGCAATTTCACCAGGTTCTTTCTTAATTTACATAACTAGTCACATTAAAAAACTTGGTTCGATCTGATACAATCCTCTAAGGGTATCCTAAAGTTGGGTTCTTTTTGGAACTAACCTGCTCTGTTCTTAACAGTCCTACCTAGTATAAAGTGATGGAGAATACCCTACCTCCAGCACGCCAAGGCCGTTCACCTAGTAGAAAACGACCTTTAACCATTACTAACGATTTTAATAATCATTGATTATAAAACTTCTCAAGGAACGATCAGCAGCCCGTTAGCTACCCCTGATTAAAGATGATCTGCTACCACACTGTTACGTTAGAACTTCCACTACTTTGATATCCTTCTGTCGCCAAGACTTGGTAAGCCCAATTACTGCCCAGATTCATTCCATGACTCTTCCATGCGTTAACATGATTGCTGAAAGTGATTGTAGCATTGCTTCCAGTTGGTCTCTTCGTCTGGCGAACACTCCAGTACTGCGTAAAAGTAGTGCGATCACCATCAATGGAAGGTGCGTTATAACGTGTAGTTGTATATATGTCATATGTACCTCCATCACTCTTTACAGTACCTTTATACGTTCCGGTAGGTCTATAAGTACCCCATGAATCCACCACATAATATTCTATGAGGGGCGATCTCGTCCAGCCATATAAAGTCAAATACCCATTGCCATTCGGCGCCCAAACTCCGGCATTATAGTTTATTGTCCTAAATGGCGAACCTGTAGTCCAACCCTTACCAACAACGAAATTTCCGGTATTAGACCAATTAACACTGTAATTCCCGCCAGACCCATTGACAGCGTTTACTATACCGCCCCCATCAGTCCAATTTTGCCAGTAGTCTGTGCTAGCTGCAGAGGCGGTTGCCGAAAACAAGCTAATACTCATTAAAGCTGCCGATAATCCAACTAAGAAATTCTTTTTAAACTTAAACATATGATTACCTCCTATAATATTTTTTTCCGACTTTGAGGTAGCACCCGTATATATTTAAAACATTCTTCATTACTAACGCCAAAGCTTTTGATCGTCCCCTTCAGTATAATACCACGAATTCATGAGCGAATATTAAAAGTATTTGTAATTTAATTACAAATTCCTAGAAACACATTATAAGTGGTCTTCTTCCGCCATATCCTGATCCTTTTTTCGCAGAATCACAATTATTGTTTCTAATTCAGATGGAGTAATATTTGTAATAAATCCCCATTCGGACCATTTCGTATAAAGGAGATATACAGTAGAGATTGTGAAATCATTGTAGCTGCCGCTTGTCTAATGAAGGGAAGCAAATTTATGAAGAATATGAAGAACTGAAGAAGAAAACAATTAAGGTTATACTAAGAAAGAACTGCTCAATTAGAATTATTGACCAAAAATTTGAGGATGATAGCTTAGATCAGTTTTACAAAGAAGTTGCAAGATTGTTATTTGAATGGACTCTGAAAAAGAAAAATAAGAATTGACAATCAGGGTAACTGGGAATGTAACCGAGCCTCCAATTCAAAATAAATTTCTTTAAAATACTTATTTTATCTAAAGAGGGACTGTGTATCCCTCTTTAAAATTAAGCTTTAGATTGTTGCTGGAAGTAATAAAAATTGTACTTTTGATCAAACGCTTCTTCGCTTCCGTATAGAAAAATAATGAATTCAATAAATGCGATAATAGACGGAATACCAGTCCAGCAAAACAAAATATATAGAATACCTTGTCCTACTCTTCCTAAATAAAACTTATGTATTCCCAGACCCCCGAAGAAAAATGCTAATAATGCCGCTACAATTTTGTTCTTCTTGCTTACCATGACTTCCTCTTAGCTCATTGCTGCCATTTTTAAAATAATGCTTTCACATTATAATGCATTTTCCACCAGAAATCGCGAAAATTTAGAAATTCTTTTGAGATTTTTTTATTTAATTGAGAAATGAAAGCTCATATAATTGAACTAGATGGTTTTGGGAGGCGTTTATTCAAAATGTATGGCAAAAGATTACGTCAATTACGAAAGGCACACAAATTAACAATGGAACAGTTAGGCGAGAAAATTGGAATTGCAAAATCAAGTTACGGCGGGTATGAAGCTGAAAGCAAAAAACCACCATTGGACAAGTTGATTATTTTAGCTAAACTATACGATGTTTCAGTTGATTACATACTTGGGTTAACAGATGATCCTGATCCTAAAATGGAAAGAAAAAACCTAAAAGAGTTTTTAGAAAAACCAGATATTCACTGGGATGGATATAAACTTACCCCTGAGATGTTAGATCCTATACGGAAAATTTTGAAGTTGGTTACTGCAAACAACAATTAAAAAAGCCCTCATAAGGGCTTTTGCATAAAACAATTATTTCATTGAATTTTCTGGACTCATTTCAAGAAGTTTATTCATGATGATAGCTAAACTTTCACCAGCTTTTTGTAGCTTCTCACCTGCTTTTATCAGAGTAATTAAAGCACTTAAAAAGTCCACTAAGCTATTTTGATTTATTGCAACTGTTTCTTTATAAGCTTTGTAAGCTTCTTCAAACTGATCAAATTGCACACCTTTCATAGCAACAACAGCTAATTTATCTGAAATATTTCCATATGACTCTGTTAAACTAAAAAATCTTTTGACATTGATTAGTAAGGCAATGCACTTTAAATAATCGTGCCCCAGACCAATATGTAAATTGCCTGCCGCAAACAGCAAATCGTTCAAAACTGTGACGGTTCACCATTCCTTGCAACTGTTTCAATCCCTTTAGAGAACATTAGAGGATTATTGCTTTAGGATTTCTTTCTGCAGTTGCTTTTCTAATTCATTCTTTTATGGTTGGAACTCCTCCAAATAGGACAGATGCTTGTGAGCAATGGTATTCAACTTGAGCATATTTTTTAACAGCTGAAAAAACTCCCAAAAGAATTAAACTTATAATTATTAAAGTGATTGTCCAGGCGTTATACTCTGTTGTTATTGCTGTTATCAAAGAAAACAAAAAGTTTAATATAGGTACAATTGTAAGTTTTGATTTAAAAAAGGTAAGTACAATGGTAGTTATAGCTGCTAAACAATTAATAACTATTATAAATATGTACAAATCCATTTAGTTTCACACCTTTTGATTAAAAGGATTCTTTTATCTTAATGGCTCTCCCGAAGCTATATGCCAATGTAGATGCTTCGAATCCTGATATTCTCCCAAGTTTGTAAGTACTCTACAAGAACCGTTTTCTTTTGTTACCATAGCTGCAACCTTTTTTATCACACCAAGCAACTCAAGTAGTAGCTCGTTATCCCCTTCTTCCAAAGTTATTAAAGAAGAAATATGCTTTTTTGGAATTGCAACTATATGGACTGGCCAAAAAGGTCTTGTATGATGATACGCTAAGACATTCTCGGTTTCAAAGACTTTATTTACTTTTGTTTTTCCACTTAATACTTCATCGCAATAAAAATCTTCAGTCATTATTAATCCTCCCAACAGCGTTTAGCTTCGATCCTCATAGTCAATATATAAATTAATCCAATGCTCTTCTCGAGGATTTGGCTCTTTGTTAGTTATGTACCAGCCGTTAAAGTGGGCAATCAAATGAATCATTATTTTTCTGCTTGTCCTTTAGAATCCATACCTAATTGGGTAAAGCCACTTTTAGTGCTTAACGGATCTCCATCTCGGGGGTATCAAATTGTATAAGAGCTATATAGTATTTCCTAAGTCTGTACCAAAAGGTTATAGAGCCACCAAAGTGATCTCGATAGTGACTAACTTAAATTTTTGGTTTATAACTCTTTGATTTTAAATAGTCGGCAATTTCTTCCGCGCCAAATTCTTGACCTATTTGTCCTCTTTCTTTAAGCACCCTCTAAACCTCACAATAAAATGATTATTTTATTACTATTATACTACAATTACCCATGGTCATACTAAACAAAAAGCAGTCTATTCAGATCTGCTCCTTAGTGTTTTCTTCTTTTAAATTTTTGTTTAGTTTGAAACCGATTAAGACATTGACAATAGCTGCTGGAAGATATAAAATTCCTGCACCCATTATTCCTAACGCGGTACTAGAACTCACTATAAATGCCTGCATTTCTGTGTTTCTTGACTTCAAGCTAAGTAATACGAGGAGACCAGCTAAAACACCCATAAGCCGTGCAATACCTGAAATAAAGAAATCTGTTAGGACTCCAAATAATAGCCCTATAATCGATAGCACAATCCCGAAAAAGCTGGACAATAAAACTAAATTTTTAATGGCATTTCACCCCTTTTTAAAGCCGCTTCCATTCAACATACCCAAACCGCTTTTGATACCGGTCTTCCAGTATAGCAGCCCATTCAATCCATCCTTCCGCAATAAGACTTTTTTCCCCGTTCTCAATCCACTCTATCCAATACACCTAAACCCCCTAACACTTTACGACTTGAATTTCCCTTACCTCACATTGCACATTACACTTTGATTTGAGCTCATTTGCTACCTCAATGATTTCATACATTGTTTGCAATTTAGATGTTCCGTGGCGGTAGCTAGATGTCAAATAACCTTCCTCATCTAACTATGATTTGAAGTATTCCTTGTTTTCAAACTGCAGTACATAAAAATTATCAAGCAAAGGTATAAATCAACCTCTTTTAAATAATTTTGTAATCCTCATTGCTAATGGCAGCAAACCAATTATCATGAAAAAGGCAATTGCATTAAGCTTATTTTTGAAAAACAGGCTGGCCAAATTCCTTTCCATGCCCGCCGCTGTTTCTTTATCCATGAGTTTGTTAAACTCTTCATCATAGACCTGATCAACAAAAATAAACTTAATGCCAGTCAACAATCCAACTCCAAGCCAGATAATTAAAAAATAAGCTAATCCAATCATTGTTTCCTTCCCTATATCGAACGAAATTTGGTATTCTTGAGTATGTTGAATAAGTTATGTAGGTGATCTTGTGGAAGAGAAATACAAACGGGTATGATACTTCAATCGTTTATGATTACAAAGAATATCCTGATGTAAAATACGGCCGCTGCGACAATTGCGATTACACATTGTTCAAAAGCTCTGTGAAGAGTGGAATATTCTTACGTGAATGCCGGCGATGCGGTATGAAAAAGAGCATTTAGTTTAATGCTCTTTTCAGTAAAACTCTGTGTCTATTTCATAAATTTTAATAGTAGGAACAACTGTTTCACCATCAAAAGTTTCGATAGTCTCCATTCCAATCGCAGTTGCTTTAACACCAACAAGAACAGATCTTTTTTCAGAAGTGCCTGCTTCAATTTGTTTTTTTAATTCCCAGGTTATACTCCCAACATCACTTTTCACAGTTTTTTTCCCGATATAACATTTTATAATGCCTTTGTTTGCATCTCTTAAAAGAAAATAAGGGTTAGCCAATTTAAGATGTCTCCACTCTGACATCCATAGATAACCTATCAAATAAAAAGCATGACCAAGTTTTTTATTTTCAATATCATTAATTAATTTCCCTCGATCCTGTATCAAGTAAAGAACACACTGATCTTGCAATTCTCCATATATCTTTCTTTGAATCTCCTTATCATATGCAGCAAGTTCTTTTTTCAAAGTAAAGAAAGATCTCACACTAATAAGCTTTTGAATATATGGTTTAGTAATTTCCTTTATTGATTTATTTACAGTTACAGCGGCACGCTTGGAAATTACTGTATTAGAAGACCCGCTATTATTAAAATAAGTTTGCTCTTCTTCTAGTGGCACAACCCACTTTACTACATTGTATTTTGTCCTTTTTTCATTTACTTCAATTACATCCACATATTCATCAGGGATTAGATAACTACAACCATTTATATGGTTGTTTGGCTTACCGTTTGGTAGTCTCCGCAAAAAGAAATATGGTTTAGGGTTCTTACCACACCCCTTATTATGACTTAATTTAGCGTTGCAATTTGTATTTGGACAATAAAAAACTTGGCTTCTATCCTTCATTATTTTTGTAACATCTCTTGCATAAATCGATTTTAAAGTTCCATTTACCTCTATATGTGCTTTTTGAATTGATCTTCCTCTCCCCATTGTAGTTACTTACCTCCATTAAATTTTCTTTTAATTACGAATAAGGATGGGAAAAGTTGCAAACTTCTTTATAAAGCACTTCTTTTATTAGCAACATAACTTCCACTTTACTTACCCTATCCCGTTAAGAAAAGAAGCTATTAATATTAGAGATTAAATTTTGTAATTCATCTTTTGTATTCTCATTTAGTTGAAAATAAAATGAGGCTGCAGCAATTGCTGTGGCGATAATAGAAAATATCACCGTGGTGATTGTGAGAAAAAAAGTTGAAGCTCTTAATGAATTATTCGTTTTAATTTCCAATAATTTAGTTGCTTCATCTATCATCTTAGCGAAATATTGTGAATGGTTAAATGTTTTTTCAACTAGATAGCTTGTATTATCAACAATCATATCAGTTACTGCCTTTTCTCTATATTGGGGTCTAGAAGGCTCGAATTCGCTTATCTTTTTTAATGTAGATTTAACATTATCAAAATAGTTATCACCAATTTCATTTTTGAAACGTTTAAGTATTTGTAAATCTCGTTCTAACTCATGCCTTACATTTATTAGACTTTTATATTTTGGATTTTCTTTTTTTATAGATAAAAAAGTTTTATTCTGTTGAATAGCTACTTTTTTACTTACATCAAAAGCATATTCTCTAATAGCTAATATCGGAAGCAGCCTTTTAGTGAATTCTTGTAATGAATACACAATTTGAAAATCATAAGTAGGGTACATTGATTGCTTTTGTATTTCCGTATTGCAAGTAACTTTCAAGGAGCAATCTAAAAAGTGAGGGCTTGTCTCCTCTGAAAATAACTGCCAATAGCCATCCTTAGATACATCATAAAAATTATCCATTCCAACAGAACGCCAAAAATCATTTTTTAAGCCTTTTTTCTCTTCCTTAATTTCACAAGAAAGTTGCTTTAATTTATAAACCTCAATGCTTGGTGGAATTATTCTGTTATTTGTAAAATACAAATCAAAAAATTTGCTGATTTCGTTCATTGTTATCCATTTTAATTCGATTATTAAGTCTTCTAACATTTGGTTCTTGATGATTGGTTCAGCTAATCCTTTTGCACCCCAAAATTTAAAAAATTTCTTGAGAGACGGAGTAAAAACAGAACTTCCTTTTACGTTCTTCTCTACTATGCATTTGTATTCATTTAGAAATTCATCTGAAGGTTTTATTAAAAATTGTAAAATAACAGATGAAGAAGTAACATGTGAAGCTTCCACATATATATTTTCAACAAACTTTGATAGTCTTGGTTCTTTACCGATATCAATAAAACCAAAGTTACTCCAACGCCCACTATGAATACTTTGTTTTACTTCACTGCAAAAATTATCGATCCGTTCAAATTGTTCAAATTGTCCATATTCATGTTTTGAAGGAAATTTATTTATAAGTTTCTTTAGTCCTTTGTTTAAATTATCTAGATTCTCAGTTGGTATATATTCCGCTACGTATAATGATAGTAAATCCAACTCAATGTTATTCGGTTTTTCATTTGTCCAAAAGTTTCTGTCCCACCCTTCAATACTTATCCTTTCAAGACTTGAGGAATGTACTTTGATTTAAAGCTCCAATCCTCTTCTAAATGTATTTTTTTAATATACGGTACAAGTAAGTCAGTAAATTTTTTATTGAATTTATCTTTATAGCTTAATCTCTTACTACTATATGGGTTTTTTATTTTTATCATGTGGCTCCCTCTAAATGTTGATTTTAAATAAAAGTACGATTTTATGTAGACCTAGAAAACTTGTAATTCTTTCCTAACCTTATAACTTTAGTATACCATTTTCATCCTGAGTGATCGATATGGTTATTGTCTTTTTGGAATATAAGCAATTCCTGCAGCTCGATGCTTAGGTATGTACAGACTTTATCTAACAGCTCTCTTGGATACCGCTCCATTTCATCTCTGTATAGCTTCCTGACAGTCGGATACTCATGATCAATATCTCTGGATAGCTGCCTGATACTGATCTTCCTTTCGTCTAATATGTGCTTTAAATTTGATTTAATCAGTGTTCTCACCTCTCAGTCTTGATCACTTAAAATGATCATTAAATTTGTAGTAATGGCCAAGGCTTTAAATCTGCCTTGGCCTTGTGGAACATTAAAAAGGATAGTCGTCCGGCTCTTCATGGTCAAATCCATAAGTGCCTTTTATTTTCACATTCCCACATCCTGGATTTTTTGTAATCTCTAGAGAGTGATTTTTATATGGATCTCCCTCTACTCTGTCTGTTGCAGTAAAATCAAAGTGGTTTCCTGTGAATTCTTTTACACTCCTTGGGAAAACCCATCCACCCAGAGTTATTCTGTTGATTGTCATTGTTAGAGTACAACCTTCGGCATCAAAAATCGTAAACTTGTACCACAACCAAGTGGGAAAGTAGTTCTCGTTGTCATAATCAGCCATCGAAAACCCAGTGGATTCCTCTGTCATAGTAAAACTCACTTTCTTGTAATCAGTAGTTATCTTAGCAGTGGCACTGCTATCATAAAAACCTGAGATAAATCCAAAGCAAATCAAAGTCAAAACGATTGCCCTTTTCATTCCATCTCCTCCCCTCACCTAATTATAGCATAATCTGGTAATTCGGAGGTTGGTGATTTCTCAGATAACTTAGATTACTTAGCTGCTACCTTTGCCTTGTTTTGCAGAAAAACTGAGTCCCAGACCCAAAAAGATTACAGCAAATGAAATGCTAAATAAGTAAATTTCGTATCCCATTAGAAAGTCTATGGTGGTCTTTGGATCAGTACTTATAGCAAAGATTAACCACACTAAGAAAGAAAAGATTATGTATATGAGTAAATATCTCAAGTTAAATCTTTTTGGATTGCGATTCAAGAAATATTGAACAGGTGTAGCAAAGATTAAATAGAAGATAAAGAGAATGGCACTTATTAAGAAGTACGGAATATAGCCATCATAATCAATGCCAAAAACATAAACAACAGCAGCTGATAATGCAGAAAAGACATGCACAATAAAGATCCTTAAAACTTGCATGTTTATTACTCCCTTTCATGTAGAAGCTTCTGTCTAGATCCCCCCTTAAAATCACTTTAAAATCCCTGTTCTATTTAATCACAGCTTCAATTTGCAAAAATTCTCCTAATGGTTCAACACCTGTTACTTCGTACATACAGTCGTCACAAGTATTAAGAAGCACAGTTGTATCCTCTTTTATTTGACCTCTCTCTAACATGGTCTGTAATGAATTTATTAGCTGCTTTACATTCATAGACATTCACTCATCCTCCTTTTTTATTTCGCTTATTATTCAATAAACTCTCTTTAAATCAACCAAAACTTCATACCCTATCGAAATTGAGTTATTTCTTAATCAAATCCGGTATATACTTAGCTGCCATTAATATTTTCAAGGAAAATACAAACAGATGGGAATATTTTCGGTTTCCCTGTAGAGTATCGATGCGATGGAGCGATCTTGTTTTTTATTAAGAATTCACAGATAGTCTCTGGGTTTTTTACGCCTCTGTTATATAATTCTCTTATCCTTTCTTTTTGAATATTAGTAAGAGAGAAATCTGTTGAAGTAATTTTTTTCTCTTCATAATTATATACGTCAATATTTGAAACTTCGTGGGTAGGCAAATTAACTGTCTTGTTATCCGAAAGAATCTTTTGGTTAACTTCCTTTAATAAATAATTAATTTGTCTAGCTGATAAAGCTAGACCCATATCTAATTGCTTCTTTATATTGTCTGCTTTATTGAACTTATAATCATTAGGAATATAACTAATTTCATTTTCAATTGACCATTTCGCTTTTGTTTTATCTAATATTTCAGTTATTTCTTTATCTATTAGGTCGAACTCTTTTTTTATTTGTTTGACAACATGTTTTTTTAAAGAGATATGTTTTTCAAAGTGATTGACCCCCAACCTTTTAATCTCACCACTCTTGTTGTTTTTTACGATGTATTGATATCTTAGTGGCCTTCCACACTCACATGGTGTGTTGTTATTTACAAAACCATTGTCAATATAGTCGATTAAGACCCACTCGTCTATTAGTAATTGCATATCTTCACTTGAAGCATTCTCAAGTCCTTCGTATCCAATAGCTGCTACTTTTTGAACCTTATTAAAAGCATCGACTTTTTTTGTTTTAACATAATCCATTAAAAACTTTTTCTGTTCTTCATTAAGAAACGAAATGTCTTTAACCAAGTCCTCTCCCCCTTTTCTCAATTTATTACGGAAGTGTGTAGCAGTACTTACTCTAAAAACAGAATGCTCTAATGTAAAACAGTTATATGCACATCCCCTATTCCCTTTATTATACAGTGAGATCTTATCTATTTAAAACTGCTGTTTTATTCAGAACTTAATGTTCATTGTTCCTTTCCCTCTTCCATCCATTGAAGGTGCTAGCCACTTCATAGTCTCTTTAATATAGTTTTAATAATAAGCTTCATGAGACAAGGTGATTTTTTGCCCGCTTGCACGCCCCCTCAACATTTTAAAAATTTCCACGGGCGTTTTAGTACATTCTCCATTCTCTATATTCCAAGTTTTTGTTTCATTGCCTAACCATTCTCTCTGGTAACGTCTTTTTTAGATGACACTTTAATCTCTCCATTCTGTGTGAAATTGTTGTTTACTTAATTAGATGCCATAATAAAAAAAGCTTCCTAACTTCAGATGCTGGTACGCTTTCTTTCTTAATATATGAACATAAAACGACTCCTAGCATTCTCTTGTTTATTCAACCCTTCCACATTTAGAAATTTCAATATTCAAAATTTATTTTTCCCATCTTTACTTACATATGGAAACAAAGTATTATTTACCTAAATGAAAAATAGTTAAAAAGTAGCTGAAAGAGGTTATTAAATGAAAAAGTTTTTTGTTACTTTTCTTGTGCTATTCTCCTTAACAGGTTGCACGAGTAAGTATTCTCTAGTTACCTTGTCAAATGGTGACTGCAAAACAAACTGGGGCCTATGTACTGTGTTCCCAAGTAAAGAAGTTAAACTTTATTCTCCAAAGAGTCCTATAAAGGTAGCTGTATTAGATAGTGGGATTAATAGCTCCATGTCTATTTTTGAAAATAGTTCAATCACCTCATATGATGCTATAAAAAATAATTCCACTACAAAAGATTCTTTGGGGCATGGTACAGCCATAGCGGGTGTTATTATGGCTCCTTTAAATAAACAAACAGTTCAAGGAATATCTCCTCAAGTGAAATTATTCGATGTTAAGGTTCTTAATGATAAAGGGGGTGGTGAAGTCAATGATGTAATTAACGGTATCAATTGGTGTATTAAACAGGATGTTGACATTATCAATCTCAGCTTTGGCTTTCAAAAAGACGACAAGGGATTAAGAAATGCTATCAACAAAGCAATTGAGAAGGACATAATAGTAATCGCTTCTGCTGGCAATACGTTAGGTCTTTCAACGGATTATCCGGCAAAATATAAAAATGTTATCTCTGTTTCCTCTATTGATAAAAACCTTAAAAGAGATCCATTTGCAGCAAAAGGTAAGATTGACTTTGTTGCACCAGGCGTTCAAATTCCTGTTTACACTGACAAAGGTGAAGTAAAAACCGTTAATGGAACATCATTTGCAACAGCTTTTGCAACAGGTGTTGTAGCAAATATTCTTTCTGAAAATCCACATTTTCAAAGAGAAGATGTAATTAAAAGCTTAAAGAGCACAGCCAAAGATTTAGGAAAAATAGGCCCTGATCAAGAATATGGTTATGGTTTAATACAATTCCACTCACAATAAAATAAAAAGGAGAAATAAATTGAAATATTTTATTAGCTTTTTACTCGCAGTTTTTGTATTTTATAGCGTAGGAACAGAGTTTGTTTCTGCAACAACAAATCAAAATATCAATGAAGAAGAATTAATTGATACTGATGAAACACCAACAGAAACAATTGACAGTGACCAAATTGATTCAGAAACTGAAGAGATATTTGGGGAATCTATTGATGACAGTAATGTTGAATTAGAAAGCGACATAAATGGTAATGAAGCAACAATCCAAACAAATATTGAAACAGATGGTTTATCTGTCGATGGTGAGTTAGAACTAGATTTAGACACAAGTAGTATGGTTGTTTCTGCAGAAGCAGAAGATGATTCTGGAGAAGTTTTCAATGGAGAATTTAATGTTGAATTACAAGATATAAATGATGATGGAGATTTCATTGCAACTGTAACTGATACGAAAACTGGGGAAGAGTTTAATGTAAATACTGCTGAAGTGCATGCATCTTGGTACCCACTAGTTTGGATTGCTATCGTGGTTGCACGTATAGGTATAAAACAAGCTATTAAAAAATTCGGCAAAACAAGTGTTAAACAAGCAACCAAAAAGTATGGAACTAAAACATCTGCTTCAAAAGCTGTCCGTAAAGTTAGTATGAAAAATTTAGACGACCACTACCGTAAGCACAAAAAAGAATTTGGCAACATTACGAAATCCCAATATCTAAATAAAGCTCGAACTTTTTTAGGAAAAGCAACTAGCAAAACTGTTCTTGAAAAAAGAAGCAAGAAAAAATTTGGTGGCAATTATCGTTATTATAAGTATAATAAGAAGACCAATGAATTCTTATCTGTAGAACGACAAGGGAATAAAGATACTATAATAACGTACTTTAAGCCAAAACATCCAAATAAAAAAGCTGGTTATAATTATTATAAAAATCAATAAGAACTATATATATATTAAAGAGGGATTGCTATGACTAAATTATATACATGTTTAATTTGCGGATATAAAGGATTAAGTGAAAACCCATTAAACAATGATGGGGAGTATCAAAAAACATTTGAAATCTGCCCTTGTTGCGATTTTGAATACGGCTACAGTGAAGATCATGAAGTAAGCTTAGGTTTTATTGTAACGCCAGATTACTTAATCGAAGCTGCAATTCAGTTATACCGAAAACAGTGGATTGAGAATGGCATGAAAATTGCAAATCCTAAATATATTCCAGATGAATTAAGAAACGGTGACTGCTTAAAATTTGAGGTGTTGTTAAAGCAATTGAATAGCCTAAATCTCGATACAGAAAACTTTGAAATCAAGGGATTTAATGGTTATTAGGCAGCTTCAAGCCCCCGGTATGGGGGCTTTCTTATTATTGTAAAGACTATCAGAAGACTGTTTAAGTATTAATATCATTGATTATTCTTTCTCCATATTCCCCTGACCAACACTTCAACTTCTTTAACCTCAACTGTTTGCTTCATCACTTCCCTCCTTTTTGTTTTTCGTGTATCAAGCTTGTACAATGACATCATCAAGCAATTCAACATAGATCAATTCTTACCTGAAGGTGAATATCACCCAAACTATAATGTCGCTCCTTCACAAAACATCCTGACAATCATTAACGATGGATCCAATAACCTTGGGCAAGCTTAGATGGGGCCTTATCCCTGCTAAAGTTGAAAAGATAGATACAAGATGATTAATGCTCGTGCCGAAACACTGGCCGAGAAACCAAGCTTTCGAAAGCCACTTGTCAGCAAACGTTATATCATCCCTGCTGACAGTTTTTACGAATGGAAGCGTCTTGATCCAAAGACAAAGATTCCTATGCGGAATAAGCTTAAATCGTCGAATCTCTTTGCTTTTGCCGGCTTATATGAAAAGTGGAACACGCCAGAAGACAATCCGTTGTACACTTGCACACTCATCACAACAAAGCCTAATGAGCTTATGGAAGACATTCATGATCGGATGCCAGTTATCCTAACTGATGTGAACGAAAAAGAATGGCTCAACCCTAAAAATACTGATTCTGACTATCTGCAAAGCTTACTGCAGCATACGATCCTAATGACGGTGATATTTTGTTTGTATCGCTAATGCTATTACATTCAATAAAAGAGCCTTTTGATGACGAGAGCTATATCACTGAGCTTAAATTTGATGGAATCAGACTCATCCTTTCTAAATTTGATAATCAGATTAAGTTATACACTCGTCACAACAACGAAGTAACAAGCAAGTTTCCAGAACTCTTGGACTTAGATATTCCAGATGGAACAGTGCTCGACGGTGAAGTTATTGTAGCTGCCCCCAGGCGGCGCCCCTGACTTTGAGGCTGTAATGGAACATTTCATGTCCCCACAATATCGTTTACTGTGTCTTTGATGTTATCTACAAAGACGGTCAGTCAATTGCAGCTAAGCGACTCACCGAGCGTAAGACAGCTCTGAACTCACTTGAACTGAATCATCCAAATGTTTGTGTAATCGAAGGAATGAAGGTAACGGACTCGCTTACTTCAATCTGGCCAAAGAAAAGAACTTAGAGGGAATCGTACTCAAGAAAGCTAACTCCCCTTATGAGATCAATAAACGTTCACATAATTGGCTGAAAGTGATCAATTACGATAACACTGAAGTTCTTATTACCGGCTACACCAAAGAGGATATAAAATTCCTTCTGTCTTATCCTGATGGAACTGCAGCTGGATTTATGGAATTTATGCCCCATGCGAAACGTGGCAAATTTCATTCTATGAAACAAGTAAAGTCTGAATCTGATGATTATGTATTTATTGAACCTATTTTATGTAAAGTTAAGCACAGATTTAAGACTAAACACGGTAAACTCCGTATACCTTTCTTCGAATCATGGAGAGTATAAACTCTCCGTTACATAACTCCTTATTGCCCAGCAATTAAAATAACAAATGAATATTAAGCACATAGATCGTTTAGTTTTTTTAACGGTATTATAGGTGTTTTGATTGCATCTTGGACATGAAACAGTCGCTTCAATTTAAGATGCATTGAAAATCATTTCATTACAGCTTCTATAAGTAAAATCCATCCTTGTTTCTTGGCATAACTAGATCGCCCACTTCCTATATAAAAAATCCCTAATCAAAGATATTTTTCTTCGGCTTCTCTCATTCTTCTGAAACGATGGTTTATTTTTACGTCTTTAATTTTGAAATGCTGATTCGGATTTATTACGATGACTTCCTCTTCAATATGTAGCCCTAACCAACACATACCATAACCTTGTTCATTAAAAGGGCACAGATCTCGATAAAACAATACATTTTCAATTGGAACTTCGACTGCAACTTGAACTTCTCGTTGATACCTGTTTTCATCTGTTGTAAAAGAAACTAGAGTATTCGTTTTTAATAAAGATGGATTTTTATAATAACTGTCTAGTTCATTACGAGTTAATCCCCTATAGAGCAACAATGTTTGTGAATCATTCTCACTTTGGAGCTTTGCTTGAGTTTCCCGATAAATACGCATTATTTCTGCTTTCATAGTTTTCTCAATTAAAGAATAGGCTGGCTTTCTGATTATTTTCTCAATAACCTTAAGTCTATAGTTGAAAGATACCTCTGTTTTTATATTGAATACCTCATTAACCATCTTAGTTAATAAAAATTTGGACTCATGCTCATTGACTAAGTTGGTATTGACCCATGATGTTATTTTTTCAAAAAAATTTATAATCTCTTCATAGTCACTTCCAAAAATCAAATGATCAAGATACGGATTTTTAACATATAACCAGTTATTGGATAACATTTCTTCACCCTTATTCAATTTCCATTAACATTCTTTATGTTACAAGAATCTTTTGAAACATAAAACAGTTTAGGCCGATGCTGGATATTGTCAACTTCTTATCTTTTTCATTCAATTTAAAATAAAATGAAGATCTTATTGACTTTTCAGCTCCACACTTATATTGAGGTTATTTGCAATACGTTTCCCCACCTCATCGGAAACTATTTGAGAAACCCTTTCTTTAAATCCATAAAGCAACCGACCTCTATCTCTAAACCCTTCTTCAATAAGTTTACCAATCTTTGCTCCCGCAATACGATCCAGCTTTCCTGATTCAAACATCTTTTGAACTTCATTAGAAACCGCAGCACTAATCATTTCTTGAATATCTTGCCGTGTGATACCTAATTCGTTATGTATGAAGTTTTTCATATCTTTATATCCACTGTTTTTATTTTTGTGCATCTTTTGATGTTTATCTAGTGGGACGAGAACGCGATATTCTTCGCCAAACATCATCCCAATAGTTTCTACGCTTACATCTCCATCAGAAAGGCGTGCTTTTACCCTTCCAACTCTCCCTGCATCATGGGCGCCCCCGATTACTTCGTCAGGCCTAACAACGATAACCTTCTCGCAGACTTCTGCATTGCGATCGACCATTTCGTAGCGCTGACCGTCAATGTGAACGATGTCGGTCGGTTCGAGTACGTGATATTCTTCGCGTAGGATAAATCCGTTATTATTGCCACCACATCTAGCTGCGTCACTTTCTATGTGCGACTTTCCCGGGCGGTCTCGATTAACTGTAAAAATGGCGCCGTTCTCGTACCAATCATCACAATCAGCCTTCTCCACAATTACGATCTTCTCGCCAACCTCCGCCTTCCGATCGATCTCCATGTATTCGCGTTTAATGCCTCCTAATTTTTCGTCGACAAGCACATGAATCTTCTCATTAGTTTTGGTCATATTTCCATCCTCTCTTATTATTTTTATATTTTTTTCAATTCTTTTTAGATTTTCACTTTGCATTTCACTCTTTATATTGTAGAGGCATCACAAAAGACAGATGCCCATATTCTCGGAGGTGGAATCTAATGAAATTTCTTCTAGACTTTTTTGCAAATTGGACTTTTGATAAAGTCATGGATTATTCACTAGCTGCTGTAATTTGGTTTGTATTCAAGTCCAAGTCAAAGCAGAATGAAAATCTCGATGACTTTGAAGAAAGACGCCGCTATAGAGATTAACATCCCCCTCTGCGATCGTTATCGATGCGTGTACCTATATCGATAACGATCCCTCCTTAGATGTTTAGTTAAAAACTATCTTTTATTTAGAAGTCTCTATTGAATCCCAATCAAATGTTTCAAGAATAGTAATCAGCCTTTCAACTTTCGGCGCTCTCCAAGCTGTCATAGCGTAAGTATGGGCTTCTGAAGTATAGTGGTGCTTATTCAATTTGATATGTCTCTTCGCTTCTGCTTTGGTCAAAAACATTGTATTTGGAATGTATAATGTGAACCTTTCTTTCTGGAATTAATTCTGCTTCTTCATCAATGTATTTTTTAATCCACTCAATAGCTTCGTCATAGTCGTCCTCAATTTCTTGCAGCTCTGTTAAAGCTTCCTTAGCCAGCTCACTATCTTCTCTAATTTCTTCTAGATAATCATCTAAAACGTATGCTTCTGCAATATATGGCAGGTAAACAGAATAGCGCTCTGCGTTTTCCTCCCGGACTTCGACCCATTCATAATCACCGACTGTCCAAAATCGTGGTGCAGCTTGACCGTCGGTATCTTGAGTTTTCAACTCTTGCTGAAGTTCTTTTAAAAACTGAATATCTTGATTCATTCGTTTCCTCCTATCTGTTTAAAATCACGATTTTAACTATTTATGATCCATTAGTCACTTCCAAAGCAACTTCCATTTAACTCATAATTAATATATAAAATGTAAATGGAGTTGATATATTTGAACCTTCGAAAAATTTTATTGAGTTCTGCTTTATCATTAGGTATGCTGGTATCTGCTGCTCCTGTCTTGGCAACAAGTTCTTCGTCTGAAGTGATAGTAAAAAGTGATGAATATGATTATGACACCATATATCAGCTTAGCCCCCTACCAAACTTCAAGCCTTCTATTGAATACAATGGATATACTTATACTCTTACACGTTATTATTTCGATTACTCAATTCAGTTTTATACGGCTATTTATACAAAAGTTGTTTAAACTTATAGGGAGCTTTTTTAGCTCCTTTTTCACCTTTTTAAGCAAGATATTTCTTTCTATGCAGTCTTTTATGTATGAAATCAAATGCTTTCCCTAATTCCTTCTCTTCTGTTACCGCTGAGTAATAACAATTACTTGGCCATATCTTATATTGCATCTAAGGTTTAGTCAGTCGAAATCATTGAATATATAGTACTTTACTCAGAACATTTTGCTTATTAAGGACATAATAAGTGTTCGTATTAATTTTTCCTGTTACGATAACGATCAAAAACAAAATAATTTATCCCATTTTAAGACAGAAGTTATTCTGCTTTTCAAAAAAATATTCTTGATTTTCCCTTTTTATATGCATCCATAAAGCATTCGAGCATAACCATTATATGTAACTGAAATGCAGGTATAAGAGTTATTATATAGGGATTAAACTACCATTATATGGGGGTATATTAACATCCAAATACTCAAAAGCAAGAACAAATGTACCCATAGCACTTCCATTTCCACATCCTTTCCAAATTTACATTTTCCCAATTTCACATTAAATCGTCCTTTTTCACATCGTAATCGCTATCGTAAAAGCCTATATTATCAATGTTTTTCCCTCTTCAAATTTCCCTTTTTTCATCAATATTTGCTTGAAACGCCCCCTTTCCCCTACTCCCACTTACGTTTTACGATCGTTTGTCCCCTATTCACTAATTAAAGTATCAAAAATCCTTATGTTTACTGTCTTTTTTAGCTCATTATAAATTTTTACGATAAGCAATTGCCTCTGCTTTTGGGTACGACTTGACTGTATTTGGTGACGACTTAACAGAGAAATTTAATGCCCTTCTGACTTTTTTATCTGCAATGGGCATCATTGTTGACCCAACAACTCAAGGTATTTCTGATAGTGAACAAGCAATGGATTATGATAAACCCCCTCCCCTTCTCTTAATTGAGGAGGGTATTTTTTTCGTAATGAAAAAATTGCAGAAAACATTACATCCTTTTACAATTTTTTCAATGACTATGTTATGATTGTTTTCGAGAGATTTTTGAAATTTTCAGAAAGAGGGGTTTGGATGAGTAAGATCGCTTCAGAAGTTGTCGCTACTACACTGAATGACTGGTACATTGCTATAAAAAAGCAAAAGGTTGATGAGTCAATAAAATATTATTCAGAGATAAAGAAACTTTTTGATGAAATGGAAGAAGATCAAGAAGTTCTTGCGTATTATAGTCTATTAGAAGAAAGACATAAAATGTTGCTGCATTCCTCACGAGGAGAGCCTTTGCAAAAGCATACCTATTTTACTGAAGACAATCAAAACTTCATTAAAAAAACAAATGATAAATTAGAATACAACTTTTATTTATTTGAAGCAATGTATGAGGCATACAACAAAAACTACGATCGAGCAATTAACTTATATGGATTAGCTGAAAAAAAGCTTGCAGAAATTCCAGATGAAATTGAAGCAGCTGAATTTTACTCTAAAGTCTCTTACTTATACACTCTTGTTAAACAAAGCATTGTGGCACAACATTATATAAAAAATGCAATTTCAATATATAAGCGACACCCTGATTACAAATGCAAACTAGCTACATCAACAATGATTGCAGCAGCAAACTATGCTGATATGAATCGATTTGAGGAAGCAGAACAATATTACTTAGAAGCAATTGATATTGCAAAAGAAACAAAAGATGAATTTTTAAAAGCTCAATTATTTCACAATCTCAGCATCGTTTATTCTGATTGGAATAAACCTGATAAATGCATCGAATCTCTTGAAAAAGCAATAGGAAATGAATCTTGGTTACATTCAATTTATTATATAAATTCTTTATTCATGATGATTAAAGAACTCTTTAAAATTGACGAAAAAATGAAAGCCATTAATTTTTACAATAAAGCACAGGAAAGACTCATAGTAATGGAGAATAAAGTATACGAAGCCAAAATTAGCATCTTATACAACCTTTATTGTGGTGAATTAAAAAATAATTTCAATAATTGTATTAGTAATATTGAGTTTTTAAAGCAACAAAATGAACTTGAAAGTGTAGATGAATTGTCCTACATAGCTGCAAAAAGGTTTGAATTAATAGGTGCTTTTGAAGAAGCAACGCGCTTTTTCAATGCGAAAATTTGGGCTGAACAGAAAATGAATCAGGTGGAGGGAATCTTATGAAAAAACTTGTGCTTTGCGTATTTATTTTAGCTGTGATTTTAAGTGGAGTAGCTTTAACGCAATTGAGTACAGATTCACCATCTAACATCCAGGTAGCTGAAAGGCCTGTCGGAGGTTAAAAAAGGTTGATTAATTAATTTAGCCCTACTCATACATTTGAGTGGGCTTTTATTTTATGATTTATGTCCACCAGTCAACCCAGCTCTGTGAAGCGCTGTACCTGCAAACGTAACTGAGATACTTCTCACTGTTTTATCCGAGTAAAACTTATTAAAGAGCATCAAGCAGCATCTATAAATGTCCATTGTGATATTTGTGGGAAGATCAATTGTTTTGGATCGATGAAATCCACCACCAAGCTCGTCCTTACTGTACCCAATTCCCAGGCTGATTGTCCGACCAACTTTATTATGTATACGTGCCCTTCTTGCGACTTCCTCACAAATTTCCAAAAGAACAGCCTTAATCTCTTCTCTCCTTGTATAATCCCTAAGTAAAATCTGACTCTTACCAAAACTAATCTGACCTTGCATCAATCAATGGAGCGCCTATTTCCGATAAATCGATTCCATGGGCATGATAATACAACTGGTTCCCCATTATTCCGAACTTCTTTTCAAGCAGTTCTAAAGGAAATTTAGCTAACTGACCTACAGTTGATATACCCATTCGATTCAGATTTCTTTCCATCCTCCCTCCTATCCCCCACATCTTAGACAAAGGGCGAACCTTCTAGAGTTTATTTGGTACATCTTCATATCTCCAACGTGCAATACCACTCTTTGTGTCCTTGCTCTCCAGGTCTAGTGCAAGCTTACTAAGCAACATATTGTCACCACTCCCAACTGTGCACATCAAACCAAATTCTCTCCACATGCTGCTTTGGATTGCTTTGGCCATTTCTTCAGGATTCTCTTTTCCTGCATCTAAAAAAGATTCATCAATTGAATACGTGTGGACACATTTTTCAGGAATAAATCTGTAAAACAGCTTTGTAATCTCAGTTGAAACTCTGATGAAAAGCTTCATTTGTGGATTTACAATGTGTATTCTTGGATCTTCAGGTATCTCAAATAGTCTCGATCCTGTTTTGATTCCAAAATCTTTTTTAAGTGCAGGAGATGCGGCTAATACTACACTTCCCTGTCTATCCGTATTCCCTACAACGGCAAGATAACATGTTAAAGGATTAAACCCCATTGCTACAGCCGATACAGAAGCATAAAAGGATTTCATATCGACACAAAGTATATTCTTACGTGGAAATTGTGGGTAATCAATCATTGTATGTAACTCCTATGATGTTATTCATGTTGATATAAACTGTATTGTCGTTCTGGTCTTTTACGTGTAGCTTTTGTTGTTCAAAATTAATGTAATGGACTCTGCCGGTGACATTTTCAATGAATCCATTGTTAAAGAGTTTGAATTTCAACTCTTTATTAAATTCAAGTGCCTCAGAAACGAGAATATCCATCTCATCAATTTGTTTGTCATCTAAAGATGGCTTTTCAACTTTTGATCCATCAATCAAATCTTGTTTAAGCTGTATTAAATGTTCTAGCATCATTGATGTCCATTGATTGTTCCTCGATCCCTAAGCATATAGACTCACTCCTTTATTGATCTAATATTAACAGAACGAATGTTCCCAACTCAATTAAACAAGAACAAATGTTCAATGTAAATGTTGGTAATAAATAAAACCCCCTTATAAAAGGGAGTTAATTAGGAGCAAATCAAGTTGCCATATTACTTAGGGTTTCATTGAAAGAAATGTACGACAAATATGCTGTCAAAGTGATCGCAACGCTTCGCTTCTGCTATCATCCTCTAATTAAAGTTGCAATGGATTTAGTTAGAATTCCAGATATAAAACATACAACTGTCATGATAGTCACCCAGATTAAAAAAGTCGGCTCTAACCCTATTTCAATTAGCATAAAAACTAAAGAGAGTACGAATATAATCAAAGTTGTTACCCATACTCTTTTGAAAATAAAGTATCCTATTATCCCTAAGATAAATGATACAGCCGGCAGTACAAGTAGTATTAAAAATGCAGGACCACCCAAATGAGATATCCTCCTAATCTTATTCATTATGCAATAATTCAAAACGTGCAATTTCCCATTCTTTTTTCGCTTTTAATGGTGTTGTATTAACCTTTTTCCCTGATTTTAAGTCATAGGAGGTTATTTCCCCTAAGACATTCTCTTTTTGCATGTCAAACCCTTTGATAAGGACGTACATGTTACTATCACCAAATTTAACATCATTCAATAACTTTTCACTATTTCCTGCATAGAATTTGAAAGATTTTTTCTTATTTAGATTTTCATCAAAAAAGCTAACTTTTCCATTGTATGAGACAGCAACGATCTCATCATTTATTCTCTTTAATTTTGTTGGGATGAATCCATTCTCCATTACAACTTCTTTTTTTGTTTTTAATGTCTCCTTATCAATCAATAATATTTTTGAAGGTTCTTTTTCATTTACATTATCATTAATAGCTAACATAAATGTTTTTTCATCAAAAGGTTGGAATGCATCTTTATCATCTGTAAAATAAACAGTTTTATTTGGAATAGAGGCTTTCTTTTCCTGCTTGTTCGTTTTTGGATCAATTGAAATGATGAACATATTCTCTTCATCACTAGTAATTGCGTAAATTTTATTATCTAGGACTTGCGCTGAAACAATTTCTCCATCAAGCTTAATTTGGTTTTTCTTTTGTTTGTCATCTTTCCAATAAACCAATTCACCTTGTAACCCTGAATCAGTGTATCCAACGTTTATATCATGTAACACATACTTATCTGAAGTGTTAATGAAAAAAGCTCCTTCATCTTCGGTTTCTTTAGATAAGCTTTTATCATTAAATTTCTTAATACGTCCAGTTTTGTTATTAATCATAAAATGGTTATTGCTTCTGTTTGAAGAAAAAAAAGTATCGTCTTTATTATATGATGATACACTAAGATTAATGCCATCCTTTATTATGACGCTATCCTGTACTGCCCCATTCTCTTTGTATATAGCTAACTCAGCACCTCTGTCTAATGTGTGTGAAAAGCCAACAATAAAATCGCCTTTGCTTATATTTTTTAATGCAGTTTTATTATTATTGTTCCTTTCTGTCTTATTTCCTGTCGGTTGTAAATCACATGAGCAAGTGACTATAAGCATACTCACCAGAATAAAAAGGGTCTTTAGTCTTTTCATTTTTTCCTCCTTATGAAGCAACAAAACAATCGGTTATAATCCGATTGTTTTGGCTTTGATCATTTGTTTAAAATCATTATTTTCTGTGGTGGAATATCACCGTATTATCTGATTTAACCAGTTCCATTGGAGTTACAAGAGTGTCCCATTTAATATTGTCAATGTCATGTCCTTGATTTTTCCATGAACGCCATGCTAGTTGAGAGCAGTAGAATTTTTTTGTTGTTTTTTTGTCAAAGAAGTTTAAATTATATTTCTTTTTGTCGTCAGCCTGTTTCTCTGCATATTTTGCAGCATTTATATATTTATCATTGTTTGATTTTCTAACCCATAGCCCATAAACTTTCTTTTTACTTCCCCAGTTATTAGTATATCTACGGACCCCATCTTGTTTAATTGGGCTCCAATCTTTATGCCAGGCTTCAACTGTTTTTGCCTTATTTCTAGATACAATAGCGGCATGTCCTACACCAATAGACCAGCTTCCAGAGTTAATCTCATAACTAACTAAGACATCGCCTTTGGTGCCCAATGACCCTGAGACTTTGTTTTCTGGTTGATATTCAGGTTCGTTCCACTTGTGTAAAACTTCATCAATTTCACCGGATTCTTTCAATTTTTTTATTTCTTCTTGTGACTCATTGTATAAGTCATCTGCATGTTTTTGCACAAATTGATATTCTTCCTTGCTCATTTCATAAAACTTATTAATCTGCTCATCGGTCAAGCCTTCTGCTTTTAACTCTTGGATTTCAGTTTGAACTCTTTGATCGGCAAGACTCGGGAATCCATCCGCTTTTGCACTATGACTAAACCCCAGACCAGAAATTAACATTGTTGTAGAGAACATGGTCGCTAATAAATACTTACTCCTTTTCATTGTAACATCCTCCTTATCAATTGTTAACTTTTTTTCAAAAATATAGAAGCGACAACACTTTTGAAGCAGCACACCAAAGGATTTGTGTGCTTTAATCGAGAGTTATAGAAATGAATTGCGCGTTATCCCAATAACTCCCTTTCTCACTAAAGCTTCCTACATTGACGATGCTCCACAGCAACAAAAGTTATTTAAACCCTTTTTATGTACCAAATCACCCCCTACCCAGACCCTATCACAATATTAGGCTGTATTGAATACCTTGTCCTATAAACAGATCAAAATCACCAATTATTCCAATATTTGAAAAAAGTTGTGCGTAGTTAATCTTTAACAAACACACAAGTTGTTCTTTATGTCACGTTTTCTGGATTTTAAAGTGCCAATATCTCGTCAAGATTCATAAAACTGGTATAAAAGCACCTCTCCGTAAATAGTGACCTAAGTCACATTTTCACTTCATATTGAGAAAATTAGTGCTTAATTTTTTGAACACACTTCATACTTGGTTTTGGTCTTCCCTCTGTGAACCACTTTTGACAACAAAAAAAAACGAGGCTGATTTACACCACGTTTTTGTCCTTTATTCATTCCATTTAAGATGAGAAAAATAAAGACTGTCGAGACTTTATTCAACAGTCTGATCCTTTTTTACCAACTAAACTTTTATACTTAGATTCCTACCGGAAGCTCTGCGACCTGCATGTCACCAGATGCTGTACTACTATTAACGTGTGTACCAACACTTAAAGATAATCCAAAGAATGTTACCGCTAAGATCGAGCCAAGGATAAACTTCTTCATCAAATTCCCTCCAGTTTTCTCATTTTCTCTTTGACTTTGATTGCTTTATTAGCAAATTCCAAAGCCTCTTTGTAATACTCGCCCTTTTCATAATACCTTGAAATAACCAAGGAAAGGTCACTTACTCCATCTAAGTCACCTTTCTCTTCTAAGTATTGTACGTTTTCCCTGCATTTGTCAATGCTTTCATCTACCCTTTTACAATATAGGTCATGAATAATATTTATTTTGGTTTCATAAATTTTATTCGATCTAAACTTTAGCTCCTCTTGTCCTTTCTTGAGATAATACATGGCATTATCCTTGTCGCCTATTTTAAACCTCTCTCGGACAATCATATAAATGGAGTTAATGTAGTAAACAGATTCACGCCATTCATTGCATCTAACAGCTTTCTTAATTGCATTTATGCATTCTTGAGATTTATCAAAATTGGAATAAAGAATACTGATGTTGTGATATTGCATTGCTTCATAAAACTCATCTTTAAGTTCCTTAGCAGTCTTGATTGCAGTGAGAAAGTATTCCTCTGATTCTTCAAACTTCCCTAAATGCATATAATTCGTTGCCTTAATGACATAACAAATTGTAAGGTGTCTTTTATAATCTTCATGTTGACTGTATATATTGATTGCCTCATTAATATAACCTAACGACACTGCACTTTGATGAAGTGTCACATAGAGAGAAGCCGTTTTCATATAAAACTCTGCTGCTTCAATATCGCTTTCAATTTTAGAGAGCTTCTTTTCAGCAATTTTTAGCAAACTGATAGCTCGCTCATAATTCTTTGTATAGGACATGTACTCAGCTTCGTAAAGGTAAAAATAGTAGTCAATCAAGTTATCAATATTGTAACCCTGTAGCTCTTTCTTCTTCACTTTCCAGTCGTTTGGAGGCAGTCCCTTACCTTTGTTTTTGAAGAGCATCATCTTGTACCTAGACTCTAAAAGCTGATAATAAATGATAACCTTATCGTCTTCCTCCATATGCTTCAAGGATTCCTTAGCTTTCTTAAGAAGTTGCTCTGCCAAATCTATCTCACATTTCTTAATAGCAACATGAAGTTCATTCAGAGTATTAGCGACTACCTCGTGTGCGATCGTACCCATTTACAACCCCTCTTTTCTAAAATGTTTCGAATTATTAAACAATATAACAGATATTTGCAATATTTGGAATAATTTAAAAGTGATTTTCGGTAAGTTTTCGTCATACCGCAATAACCTTTTGGAGACTAAAAAAGTCCCTATTTCTTTTAATCAGTCCGCCTACTGATTGCATTATTGTCTTGAAATAAATAAAAGCGGGCTCCGAAAATGGAGTACCCGCTCTAGAAATATTGGCAAAATAAATTGTTTAAGATTTGAAATAAAAAAGAACCTGCATTAATCACGATTCTTTCCCTAATTTCCAGACTTTGTTTTATGGTTAAAACCATTATTTTATTTAGTGTTCAAGTTAAAGTTGCTTATAAGCGCTGCCATATGAGGATTAATGGTAGTAGTCATCCTATATATTAAATCATCAAACTGTTTATAAAGATCCTTATCAAGAAATTCTTTAACTACGGCAGGGAAAAAATTATAAACCATATACTTAATCAACGCTAACAAGTCTTTATTATTTAGATATAAACAAATTAAAAAATAATCGTCAAATACAACAGTCCCTTCAGTTTGTTTGAAACTAAAATCGGTTCCATGCATAAACTGCTGTCTTAAAAAATCCAAAGATTTAAACGAAGGGGAACTAATAATTTTATTTAACTTATCTGTTAGTAACTCGTCAAAATGATCTTCTTCATTTTTTATCAAAAGTTCAGAAACATTTTTAAAATAAGTTTTGTTCCCATGTAAAGAATAAGTTTTAGTGAAAAACAAACCTAGTTTATCATGAACAGAATATGTTCTTGTTAAACATAAATTCATAAAATATTGGTAATCATCTAAATTGATGATCTCTAATATTTCAGTAGGCAAGTGATCTTCTACATTTTCCACCCTGTATAATAAAAAGAAATAAGAAAAAGCACGGAATACTTCATGAAACCTAAACACAATATCGCTAAGTATGTTTAATAGAGGTTTAATTTGATTTTTCTGTTTCATAAAAGGTAATAAATAATCATAGTAATTATTTATTACATTAATGAAGCCCTCATGCGCTTTATTATTATAAACAATATAATCAAAAATTTCCTGTTCTTGAACTGAAGGTAACTTAACAACTGGGAATTCTTTTATTCTGTACTTATCTATATCAATATTAGATATGTTTATCTCTGTATTAAGAATATCGTAATAAAATGCCTCTAATATTTCAAAAATCTTATCTTCAATAACCGAAAAATTTAGAGTATCCAACAAAGATACATTACCATACTCAGGATTCAAACCATGGTCTATATTTTTTCTAAATTTCATGAGTAAATTATAATTATGGTTCCCCAATAAATCATTTATAAGACTGTATACTTTATGAGTTCTATATTCCGCTACCTTTTTTGCCTCTTTTTGAATTCTCTCGAAATTTGCGGAGATATAATTATCCGGTTTAGTAAATCTAAATTTTACAAGTGTTGCAATATTGTTTATAGCTATTGACAAATAATAAACTCTGTTAAAGTTAAAGAAACTTGGAGAAAAATACAAATTTATCCATGGCTCATTATTAAATTTCAAACGTTTACTTTTATATTCTCCACATAAAACAGCATACTTTAAATGAGAAAATCCAAGTTTTATAAAATGCTGCATAAAACCGTTATATATAAGTTTAAAGTACTCATCTTTATGCTCTTTATTTTTGTAGATCTCTAAGGTCCGCTTATATTCTCTAGCATCTAGTTCATCTAAATCTTGTAATAAAGAATCTATTTTGTGTTTCTCCATCTGTGTAAGGTCTCCATTCTATTATTTTAACCAATTATTGTTTCTGCAAAATAATAACAGAGCATCTACCGTATTGTATCTCTTTATCAATGAACAATTGCAATACTTTTGTTTAATAGACTATTCAATTTCAACACCATCATATGCATCGCCTATTGATATAAAATCATCCCTTAACCAATACCAATGCTTCCCCTTATTCTCAAGCAGTCGCTGTATTAAATCAGTAAATGAACTTGCTATCACCTGTGTTTCCCCGACAATCCCATGTCGATCAAAAAAGCTGTCATAGCATTTTCCTTTGCGCTCTTCGTTTAAGTCAATTGTTAGGTATTCTCCTTTTCCATCCGTGCAAACAATATACCACTCTGATGAAATGTCTTCCTCACAGAGCTCCCCAACAATAATAGGATTAGCCAATTTAAACTCAGCTGGTCGTACTATGTATATTGGATAATCCGCATTTTCATACAAAACTGCTCCACCACATTGTTCATAAAACTCACTAATATCTTTTGGTAGTTGATGCTTCTCGTCTATTACTGGAAGACCATCAGCTTCAAACAGCCGACAGTCTGATGTTGCAGCAATCTTCTTGACTAACATATCAATGCTCATGCCCATACCTACTTTCTAAAGTTGTATTGATTAAATGCGTTATAATATTGCTGTCTAGCTTCTTTAGGAACATTTGCAGCATCAAACATCTTCTCAGTAAGTTCTTGTATTTCTCTAGGTGATACTTCTTTCCAATTTACTTTACCGCCAACTTTTTTCCCTGTTTTTTCGTACAACCATTCTCTATAAACTTTCTTGGTAGCATTGTGTTGCTCTTTTGTTAAAGCTACTGTTGGCGTATTACTACCTCTACTCACATAATTCGGAACATTATGTTTAGCCCATACATCCATTACACCATGATGATTCTCTAAAGGGCTGTTACTTGGTCTATAATCAACAACATCAAAAGGTTTTACTTCCTTATCTGTCCCTTTAGCAAAACTCATTAATTGATTTTTTAAGTTTTCTCCATCCACTACATTGTATGGCACGTCCCCTACAGTAGCAAGGTCGTATTTAGGGTTGTAAGGCAGCAAATCTGGAATCTTGACGTCCTTAATTTTCTTACCTGCTTGACTAGCTTTATTTATTACCTTGCCTGCTGCATCAGCTTTGTTAATGGCTCCTGCACCTTTGGTTCCAAAAACAGCTACAGCCACTGAACCAACAGCGTAGGTTACCCACCTTGATCTAGAATAGGCATCCCCATTCACCATATCTTTTTGATATGACTCTTCTATTGCTGCTGAAATAGCGTCATATGTTTTCACTGGATGAATAACTGCATTTCCCAGTGCTGATAGTGTTTCTCCTGGATCGGTGATGAAGTCCCATATGCCGGTTACAGTGTCTTTTCCTACATCATATAAGCCTACTCCTACACCTTTTACGATATCCCAAGTGATTTCTCCTGCTCCTTCTAGCTGCTTCGCTTGTTCAACTTGCACTGCAAGCTGTACTTGAGCTGGCTCCAGATTCTCGTACCCTACTTTCTTAGCAATCTCTAAATATTCATCAGGGTCAGATACACCATCATTAAGTTTTTTCTTTAATTCTTTAATTTCACGTTCTTTAGCTTCTTCTTGCTTCACGTTTAAATAAGATTCAGAATGCTTCTCAATATCGCCTTTTTTCTTATGTATGTCACTTTCTCTGTACGCTTTAGCGTTATAGTGAATCGGAGTGGCGTTCTTCCCTTTGCCTGTAGATTCCTGCAGCTTTTTAAAATCTTGCTGAATGAATTGTTCGTTAGGCTCTGTTTCAGCATATTCTGTTTTCAAATTCTCATCAAGCTTGTTTAGCTTATCAATTGTTTTTTCACGTTTGTCATCTGCAGAAGAAAGTTTGTCTTTGAAGTCTTCTGTTGAGAATATTTCAAGTGGAAGGATGTCATTGATGTCATTCAGAATGTCTTGCATTGCTTTTTTCTGTTCAGACATAATGGATTTTGATTTTGTGTATGCATTTACAAGTTCATGTTCTAAAAAAGATTCTTCTATGTAAGCATCAGACATCTTGGCATCTTCAAGTTTTGCAGAAACGCTGCTTAAGAAAGCAATCTTCATATCAATAAGATCAATCCATTGATCTGTAACACCGACATGATCATGATAAAACGCTTTAATGTTGTCTGCACCCTTACCGGAAAACTCGCTATCATCTAGGTCAGCTACGTCCTTAAACGCTTTTCTGAGCTTCACCATTTGTGATCGTAGTTCCTTGTACTCTTTGGTTCTTTTGTCCGCTTCAGAGAGCAATGAATCAGCTTCAAATACCTTCATTTCATTCTCCTTTCAAGCCTACTCTATGTAAATTTTACTACAATTATTTGCTTGAATAACAGAAAAAGACAACCAGAACTGACTGTCTTATACATCGTGCGATCGTGTTCTATAATAATTTTCAGCGGTATAGTAGCGCCATTCCCAAAAAGTTGCCCCATTGGATTCTATATACCGATCTAAAAATATCTCAAAATTTAAATTTAATGGTGTATACTCTCCTATTGCTAATATAAACAGATAGTTGGGATCCCCTTTATCCAATTTATCTTTGTCGATCATCAAATGGCACCCTTCTAATAAGTGACCAATTGGGATACCATTGATACCCTCAAACAAAGCCTCATATTTTAATTCTTCTTCAATCTCTTCAAGGCTAAATAAATAAAGTCCTCCACCTATATTCTCCCCATCAGAAAGAATTTCAAAAATTTTCGCGCCGTTATGTAGTGTCAAGAACTTCTGATAATCCTTTGGAAGGGTAAGCTGGTGTTTAGCCTCAAAGCTTTGAATGTCATTCAGGGTTGCTTTGTCCGGTGAAAAAGTAACAAGGAACTCCATGATATCCCCTTCAGAACAAAACAATTTAATCGCTCCTTTTTCATCTAAGAGACTTTTCAAACCATTTACAGTCTTATGAACAAAGTTAGTCACATACAACACTCCTTTATTTCCTTTTAACAATAACCCTTTCAAATCCCAAAAGATGTGAACAGATCGTGATAGGCGCTCTTTTCAATGAATATAATGCAATAAATTCTAAAAAGAGGTGCCACCAAAAATTGAATTCTCTAATGAATGATGACATGGTAAAGATCATTAGAAATGGCCTTAGCGCATCGCAGCATCCAAAGCACATTCTTGTTATAGGAGCTGGATTGTCCGGGCTTGTATCAGCATCTTTGCTGAAAAATGCCGGCCACAGAGTAACGCTTCTCGAAGCGAGCGGCAGAACGGGCGGCCGGGTCTGCACTTTGAGATCTCCCTTTAGTGATGATTTGTATTTCAACGCTGGCCCGATGCGCATACCGAATAACCATTCGTTAACCTTAGAATATATAAAAAAATTCAAATTGCCAACAAGTGTATTTATCAACAGAACCCCTATGGACATCATTTATGCAAATGGCATCAAAACACGTCTCCAAATTTTCGAACGAGCTCCTGGAATATTGAGATACCCAGTTGCACCAAATGAACAAGGGAAAACGTCTGAAGAGCTGATGCTTTCTTTACTGCAGCCTATTCTAAATTTTATTAATCAAAATCCAGCGAGAAATTGGCGGATTGTCGAAGAACAATACAAAAATCATTCGTTAAGCTCTTTTTTAAACACGTATTTTTCATATGGCGCGATCGATATGATCGGTGTGCTTTTGGATATGGAAGCGTATATGGGGATGTCCCTTGTTGAAGTATTGCGGGAATCTATCTTTTTTTCTTCGCCCGCTCACTTCTATGAGATAACTGGCGGTATGGATCTGCTGCCTCACGCGTTTCTTCCTCAATTAAAAACAAACATTCTATACCATCAAAAAATGATGAAAATGTCTCAGGGTGAAAATCGTGTTACGATCCATTGTCAGCATCAACAAACGGCAGAATTCACATCATTCACAGCTGATCTCGCTATTGTAACCATTCCTTTTTCAACATTGCGATTTGTAAAAGTCGAACCATACCATTCATTCTCTTACTATAAACGGAGGGCCATCCGTGAGCTAAACTATATCAGTGCAACAAAAATCGGCATAGAGTTTAAAAGCCGATTTTGGGAAAAAGCCGGGCAGCGCGGCGGCAAATCTATTACTGATCTTCCGATTCGTTTTTCATATTATCCAAGCAGAAATATTGGAGCAAATGGACATGCTGTCATTCTGGCCAGCTATACATGGGCCGATGAGGCACTGATATGGGACAGTCTTTCAGAAGGAGAGCGAATCCAGTATACTTTACTGAATTTATCTGAAATCTATGGTGATATTGTGTGGTCTGAATTTGTGTCTGGCACTTCTTTTAGCTGGAGCCAGTACCCGTATTCTGCGGGAGGTTTTACAGCTTTCGAACCAGGACAAGAATTAGAGCTGTATCCCTATATTCCTGTCCCTGAGGGCAGAATTCATTTCGCCGGAGAACACGCCTCACTCACTCATGCGTGGATGCAAGGCGCGATTGAATCTGGAATACGTGTTGCTTATGAGGTCAATCGCTTACCTTAGATCATGCTCACCTTCTGTACTAAAAGATTATTACATTTCATATAATAAGATCTTGATTAGACGGACAAATTCAATCACAAAAACAAAGTAATCCTTGCAATCCTTCGCCCTCCATGCTATATTCATATAGCGATGAGCTGAATTGTGTAAGCCGATGTACATGCCTTTACGGCACACACGAATGTGGCGTGTGGTGCATCGCCTCAATACGCAAAAGACGTTTGCCTTAGGCAAACGTCTTTTTTTGCGTTATCCGATTTTTGTGCCGTTTGGAACAGGCTGATCCGGCTGCAAAAGGACGACGTCGCCCTGGCCGGGTATGCCGCCGAGGACCAAGACTTCCGATTTAAATCCGGCGATCCGGCGGGGCGGAAAGTTCACGACTGCTATGACTTGCTTGTTGATGAGACCTTCCGGCTTGTAACGCTTCGTGATTTGTGCGCTCGATTGTTTTATGCCGATTTCAGTCCCAAAATCTATCACAAGCTTGATTGCCGGTACCCTTGCTTCAGGAAATTCTTCCGCTTTTACAATTGTTCCCGTTCTGATATCCAATTTCTCAAAGTCTTCAATAACTGCCATATCAATAACTCCTTTTTCTCCTATTGTAAAGGAGATATACAATATTCTTTTAACTAAAGAGCCATCATTTTTTATCCGAATATAAGGTGTTTCGATACAGGCGGGGCGGCATTCCTGTGCTTTTCGTGAACCATCTTGTAAAAGAAGAAAGGTTTTGAAAGCCCAGCGCCTCGCTCACGACGGTAAGGTTTTCATTTCTCTCCATCAGCATTCGTTTTGCTTCCTCAAGGCGAAGGTCGGCAATATAGTTCTGCGGGGACTTCCCTGTCTGTTTTTTGAACCAGCTTGAATAGTAAGCTGGGTGATAATGCTCGATTTCTGCCAGCTTCTTAATCGTCAGCCGCTCAAATAAATGGCTGTGAATGTATGCAATTGAGGCATAGCTATGGGATTGAAGCTTTTCTTTTATGTATTGTACTAGCATATGAAGCGAGTTGGCTGTTCCGGCCTTTGCTTCCTCTGTCAGCAAGTACCTGATCGAAGACCAGAAAGGATCGAGTGCAGCTTCAATTCCCGATCCTGCACGATACTCATCAATTTTCATTGCGTGAAGCGGAACATCCAGTACAAGACATTCATTTCTTCCGATAGAACGGAAGCGATGCTCGCACTGCGGCGGAATATATAAAAAATGATCCGGATTTAATTTCACCTGGCGCCCCTCAGTCTCAAGATCTATACTCCCTTCAAGCGGAAAAAGAAATTGGCTGTACGCATGCTTATGTGAATGATAAAGGCGTGTGTATGTCCGTTTTTCGCAAATCATCTCTTGAAGCGAATCCATCAGCAACCCCCTTCCTTTGGTCATCTTTTAATCCGGTAATGGTGTTCCGATATAGGCGAAAATCCGATTTTTTCATATAAAGAAACTGCCGCCAGATTTTCTTTCATCACTTGTAAAAACATGCGTTCCGCTCCGTTGTTTTTTGCCCATTCAGTCAACATCCTGATCACTTGGGTTCCTGCCCCTTTTCCTCTGTGCTCCTCAGCTACAACGATATTACTAAGTCCGCCATAACCATCAATGACAGAAACCGTGCCAAGCGCTGTCAGGCTTTCTTTGTCATACATCTTGAAAAAAGTTTTACACGGCGGCATGCGTTCGAATATGTGTTTGTAACCTTTGTGACGTTCGGGTGAAAACCCTTCTAATTGAATAAATTCATCTATCCAAACAGATGATGGCTCTTGTTCCCACTTGTATGTAAATCGGCTGTTGTCATTTGTTCGGCTCATAATTGACCGGCACAACGCTGTCATCTGGAAGCACTCGTCTACCTTTTCATAACGGCTGTCTGCCAATGCGTCATCAAGCCCTTTCGGTGATGCGTTGCTAATATGAAAACAAACAGGTAAGCCTAAACTTTGATAAAAAAGTTCGGCCTCTAGCTGAAAATCCCCTTCAGGCATATCCGCAGACGTCCATACGCTATTTGCCCTTTTGGTTACGCCAAAATTCGCTCTGAGAAGCCATTTCCCTATGCTTTTTTGAAAATAAGCCGGCCATGAAGCTGCCGCTAATCGTTCAATCTTGCGAATGTCATCCATTGCATAATGCCTCTCCCCTATGTATACTCCCTTGATATTATACAATATTCAGAAATATAAGACATCCATTTATTTGTTTACATAATATTTTTATTGTTTATTAATAATCCTGACAAAAATGTCCGAATTGAAAATGACAGGCTTTCTAAAATGTCCTCCTCACGTTCAAATGCTTCTTTTGCGATTAAAACAGTAAAGCCATGCAGCAGACTTCTGAGCCCCCTTGTCGCATGAATGGCAGTCTTTTCACTTGCATAGCCGTTTTCAATGAGCAGCTTCGTCACAAGACAGACAATTTGGTCAGAGACGATTTCCGTCCGTTTGTCGTGAACCTTAAGAAGAGCCGCTTCATAATATCCGGGATTTTCAATTGCAAAATCAACATATGCATGAGCTAAAGAAAGCATCGCGGAATCTCCCTTTCGTTCGGTTACGGAGTCCGCCATTTGATCAAAAAGCTTTGTCAGTCCTCTGACAGCAAGTTCTGCTCTGATCGCTTGCAGCCCGTTGATATGGTTATACAATGACGGGGGGCGAACATTCATTTTTTTAGAAAGTGCGGCAAGTGAGACACCATTTACCCCTTCCTGATCGGCAATCTCTGCTGCAGCGTCTACAATCATTTTTTGGGTCAAACCTATTCTCGGTGACATGCTCATCATCCTTTCTTTGCTTTTTGGATCGCCTGTCTCATCCGCTCTGAAGGTGATCGCAGGAATTTTCCATGTCCGACAGCGAGACAGGAAGGCGCCTTATCGGCGAGCAATTGTGCACTTTTGATGGCCTCCTCCTTATTCCATGTGGCGAAAGCGGGAAAAGGAAACGCCCATTTTATCTGACCTGATACAGCGATTCCTCCGCGCAACTGAAACGCATCTCCTGCTATTAAAGTGCCGTTTCTTGTATCAAGAAATGACATGCTGCCCGGTGTATGGCCCGGTGTTGGAATGGCAAGCAGAGAACCAATTGTTTCACCGCCCGTCAGCAGTTGGTGAGGCTTTGTTTGTATGTGTTTCGGAATACCTCCTTTTATAGGCGTCTGCGGCTCATCTTGCCGCAAAGATGTGTCACCTTGGAGCAAGAATGAATCCCGTTCCGAGATCATGACCTTTGCATGCGGAAATGTTTGTGCCAATGTATCCAGTGATCCGACATGGTCCCCATGTGCATGAGTCAGTAAAATATGCTGAAGCGGTTTTCCAAGCTGATTCACAGCTTGAATAATCCCTTTATAGCTGCCTGGCAGTGCGGCATCAATAAGGGTGACTTCGTTTTCTTCCTCTACTAAATAGCAATTAACCGGAAACAATGCTGGAAAAAAAGTCAGCTGCCAAACCGTTTGGTACTGAGTAATTCTCATCTTTTTATTCCTCCTAACAAAAACTAATGGTGTTAGTTTTATTATTAACTAACACCATTAGTTTTTCAAGAGTTTATTATTTTTTTATCGCTACATAAATGTTAACTTGTGCTCGCTGTGGCACTGCGGCATTTTGATCATACATCTCAAAGTCACCTGTAAACGTGCGCAGATGCCGCTTATCCCAAGTCCAAATTTCCTTCCACGTTTCAAGCACAATCTCTTCAATAGGACCGATTCTGGAAGTGAAAACGGCGTAAGCGGAAGCCGGCAAATCAATATTTTCATATGGTCCCGGAAGAATGTCGTCGTATTCCTGAAACGTTCCGACTGAAAACGTATAAAACCCATTCGTCTCTTGTTCATAATTCGAATATAAGGCAATAATGCTCTTGTCTTTTTCAGCCTGTGATAAAAGAGCGCTCATATCCTGCTTCCAGAATTGATCCCACAGTGCCGGAATCCTCCTTTCTTCCGTCATTTCCAGTGCGTTGCTTGTCCGTTGTGATAGTCCGGCAAATCGTTTCAGGTCTAAGTGTGTTATATGTGAAAAGCCCATACGATCTCCTCCTTTTTTTAAGATTATAGACAAAGAAACCTGACAGCAGTGTGTCAGGTTTCATATATTTTTTGCATATGATGAATGGTTTCTTTTACTTTATCCCTTATATGAAGAGGCTGCAGAACCTCAATATCCTTTCCGAACTGGAGCAAAAAACCGATCAGCCATTGATCTTCTGGAAGTGAAATCACCGCCTGGCAGATTTTATCTTCCTCACAACAGTGAAGGACATCATATCCGAACCATTCACCTATGCGCTGACGTGCTGCCGGCTGAACAAGAATAACCAATTCAGTTAAACGGTCCTTTTGGTACCAACTCTTATCCCATGGCAAAGTGTCCAGCTGAATGTCTTTTCTGATAAAGGTCTGATGTAAGATGGCCAGATCTTTCATCCGGTTTAGTTTAAAAAAACGAAAATCATTTCTCACCAAGCAATAAGCGTATAAATACCAGTGCCCCGCCTTGCAAACCAATGTATAAGGTTCAGTTTCCCGAAGTAGTGTTTCCCCGCTTGCGCTTGTATATGTAAAAGATATCGTTGACAACCGATCGATGGCAGCGCTTATTTTCTCGCGCAGCGTCTTTTGATCCTCAGTATGGCCCCAAGCTGTCATGTCAATAAACCATTTTTCTGTTTGGTGCTTAAATGCTTGAGCAGAGTGCTCCGGTATAAGGTGTTTGATTTTTTGATAGGCTGTGCTGTGAGAAACGGGTTCATACATAGATGAAACGCTCTGCAAAGCGGAAGCAATTGCAAACAATTCCTCCTCCTTCAGCCACTCTCTTTCAAGCCGATACGTTTCCATGATGCCAATTCCGCCCCCGGAACCCTGTGAGGTCACAATCGGAATACCAGCCCTATTGATCGTCTCAATATCACGGTAAATTGTTCTGACAGATACTTCAAACAGCTCAGCAAGCTCTGCAGCCTGCACTTGTTTTTTGCTGATCAATAACACAACCATCGCTAACAAACGTTCCAGTTTCATTCTGCGCACCTTTTCTTCTTGTATTTTCCAACAAAACAATCATAACATTTTGATAAAGCTTGGGCATATCTATTATGCGGCGGAATACACCTTGCATATGCTATGAAAACAGGGGTTTCCCCTTCTTTTTTGTGTTCAGTATTTATTTCAGCTACTATTTCTGACCGGATAAGCATACACTTCTCAACGGAGGGGATTTCACATCATGCATCTTACACTTCAGAGCGTTTATCCTGCCATGATCATCATCTTTTTTCTGTATAAAAAAATTAAAAGGTCCATCGGATACCAGCCGCTGAAGCCCCGCTGGCTGTTCACCCGTACCATTCTTTTCTCGCTGTTTGCTTTTGGCCTTTCAATCTTCAGCGCCATTCACCCTTTTTTATATGGATATCTCATTTTGGGCATTCTTGGCGGATGGCTCCTTGTCTTTTTCGCTAAGAAAAACATCTCCTTTGAAAAACGCAGAGGAAAGATCTATTTTCGGACTCATATTTGGGTAGAGGTGATTCTCTTAACTTTATTTCTATCAAGATTTCTGTATCGAGTGACGGAGCTTTATCTTACTTCACCTGATCTAAACAGCCTTGGATCATACAGTCAGTCAATCGGAACGGACCCTCTGACAATTGGCGTCTGTTTTCTGATAGCCGTTTATTATATCGGTTTTTCTTCTTATGTCATCAAGCTCAGCAGAAACGAACTCGAACAGCACGAATACAATAAAGAAAAAGACATCCTTGCCCGCTAACAGCGAGTTAAGCAAGGATGTCTTTTTCAATCATGCTGTGTATGATGGATCATTTGCTGAAGAACATCTAAAACATGTTCATCCTCCGGAGAGTAATAAATCGATGTTCCTTCTCTGCGCGATTTGACAAGCCGGAGATTTTTCAAAAATCTAAGCTGGTGGGACACGGTGGATTGCAGTAAATTCAGCTTTTCTGCAATTCCGTTTACTGCATGCTCACCTTGGGACAATAAATGGAGAATTCTGATTCGGGTAGGATCTGAAAGCGCTTTGAATGTTTGCGCGACTAGAAACAGCGTCTCCTCGTCCAGATCAGCAGCCGATTGTTCCGTTTCTCTAAATTCAGTCATATGTATCACCTTTCTTTATTCATAGTTTTATCTTATAACAAATGCGCTTGAGTGCAAACCAGCCTGCTTGTATTCCATTTCAATCTCATAGTTTAAATTTATGTTTCAAATCAGGTTTTTACTTGGTCTGATATACCGTCTTATGTCATAATAAAAAAGGTCATACTGCTCCAAACATTGAGGGTGAAACACAGTGAAGAAAAAGAGAAAAGGCTGTTTCGCTGCTGCGGGTTTTATGATGATTTTTGTCTTTGTCATCGCCTCTTTTTTATTGGTCCTGCTTTTTTTCAACCGGGATTTAATCAAAAAACTTCCGATCGATACGAAAACGATTGTTTTGGAACGTTTAACCGATTACAAACCTTTGGTGGAAGAAGAGCTTGAAAGCCAAGGACTCTCTAATTATACATCACTCATATTAGGCATGATGTATCAGGAGTCAAAAGGAAAAGGCAATGATCCCATGCAGTCCTCTGAATCTCTGGGGTTAAAACGCAATGAGATAACAGACCCTCAACTCAGTGTTAAACAAGGCATCAAGCAATTTACCCTCATGTACAAGACCGGTAAGGAAAAAGGCGTGGATTTGGATACCATTATTCAAAGCTACAACATGGGGGCAGGTTACATTGATTTTGTAGCTGAACATGGAGGAACGCATACTGAGGAATTGGCAAAACAATACTCCGAGCAGCAAGTCAAAAAAAATCCTGATCTGTATACTTGCGGGGGAAATGCGAAAAATTTCCGCTATCCGTATTGCTACGGTGATTATACGTATGCAGAAAAAGTAAAAGAAAAAACAAAAACTGTTGAAGAATCTTTGCAGGTTGCAACACTTGAAACCATGGAATCCAAGGCTCATGAATAAGAGTCTATCAATTTACTGACAAAAGCCCAAAAATGAATTTGGGCTTTTGCCATGTTTACACGTAAAAAAGCCATACTGAGTATGGCTTTTAATAATACGGTGAAATCATCAAATATACAATAACGCCTGTAAGGCTTACATACAGCCATAGAGGCATTGTCCATCTCGCAATTTTTTTGTGGCGCTCCACCTGCATGCTGAAGCCTCTGATCAGCGTAAACAGCGCAAGCGGCACAATAATTGCAGAAAGGCAGATATGTGTAATTAAAATAAAGAAATAAATCGGGCGCATAATACCTTCTCCGCCATAGAGCGTGTTTTCCGCAATCGAGTGGTACGTCACATAGCAAATCAAAAATAGTAATGTTGTGGTGAATGCGGCCAAAATAAAGCGTTTGTGAGCTTTGATATTTTTTTGTTTAATCATAATCAGCGCGGCCAATAAGAAGATAAACGTAAAGCTGTTGAATATCGCATTCAGCATTGGCAAAATGTGAATATTCGCATGGCTGAACTGATCTAATTTAGGCATAAAAAACAGCACTGCGATTAAACCGTTAATCAGAACTGTCAGCGTTAGGACAATCCCCGTGTAATTTTTCGGTTTATTTTCTGTTTGGTTCATTTGGTGACCTCTCCTAATTTGTACTGGCTATCCAAATCGTATGCAAATTCAAAGAAGATGTCAACGGTTTCGATTGCTTCGTCAGAAATTAGACACACTTCAAAGGCCGGAGGCTATTAGCCCCGGCCTGTTAGGTTTACGCCTCTTTTATCAAATGTTCAATGACCTTATGTTCATTTTCATTCAGCAGGTTCTTTTGAATTTTCGAATGAATGGGTTTATTCATATGCTGATCCAAGATATCGGCCGTTTCTTTATCCCCGGCAATAACCATTCGTTCCCATCTTTTCGCGGCAGCTTTTTGATCAAGGCTGGCAGCCAGCCGCTTATACAGTCTTGATTGGTTCTCTGTTACATGTTCCCTCATCCGATTCTCTTCAACTGGTGCCGCTTTGTCTACAGCGGAATGGAAATTCTTCCAAGACTCATTGATCATATCATACTCATAACACTCCACCGCCTCAATTTTTCCTAAAACGGTTTCAATAATTTTCACTTCATGCTGCTGAGTTAAAATAAACGCCGTACTTGGGTATGCCTGGCGCAAACCCTTCAGCTGATCCAGGACAGCTGTTTCTTCCCAGTAAAATCTTGTATCTACAGGGACTTGAAGCTTAATAGGCTCCCATATGCCGCTGTCGGAAACAAAAAACACGAGACTGCGGGGCATGTCTTTTCCCATTGCATTCAAGTATTGATTCATTTTAGCCCTGATTCCATCCAGACACTTTTCCTCCTCTGGATCACTAGCTGCCAAATACTCTTTTAATCGGCTGAATCCTGACTTTAGGGCAATCTTCCATTCTCCCCCCTGCTGCTCTGGATCTCTCATGTCTGTATTGAGATACAGAGAGAGAATTTTATCCGGCGGTTCCAATTGGACATACTGTAATTTGTTAATCAATGAATCAATCGCCATTCCGATTCCTCCTTTTTCACAGGTTAGTTTTCTTTTTCCTCTCTTAAAAACGATCAAACCTGACTTTCCGCTAATTTCTAGTAATAATGGAATTGTTGTTTACAATACGCCTCTCTTCTAATACAATTGGTAACTGTGTTTCTAAGCTGATTTTTGAAAGGAGTTTGATCTTGTTTACTATTAAAGAAAAAAATCGTCAAGAGCTTGAAGAAGAATTAAATGATTTAGAATTTCAAATTTATCGCATGCAGGAGAATATGAAGGATTTATCTAAAGATGCCAAAGTGCTTGGTATTGATCAATCGAAACATGATGAGTGGATGATTGTTTCCTCGATTGATGATGGCCAAACATGCAAAATTATGCTAACTGATTGTAAAACGGCTTACCGAGGAAAAGGCTGTTTTTCACTTGTAGCGTCTTACAAGGACGATGCCATTCATATAGGCGATATAAAAGGCCCTCCGAATCACGGGTTTGGCTCCATTTGCATGAAATATTTAAAAGATATTGCAAGAGACCACAATATACCGAAAGTCACCGGAGACATCGCCAAACGGGATTGGAATCATGTAGACCGGCTGATTCACTTTTATGAAAAACATCAATTCAAAGTATGTATCGATCATGATACCCAATCCGGCAGCATTAAGTGGGTTGATTTGTAAAAAAGTCTGGAAGAAAGAGCCAATATATGCTGTAATGGTATAAAACCATTGATGGAGGGTTCTATGTACGCCTCAAAACTGAAAAAGGGAGACGAAATCCGGATCGTGTCTCCCGCGACCAGCATGTCTATATTATCAAATGAAGCAAAAATCCAAGCAAAAACGGCGTTAGAACGCTTAGGTTATCGGGTAACCATCGCTGAACACGCAAATGAATGTAATGAATTTGATTCATCCTCTATCGAGTCAAGAGTCCATGATCTGCACGCTGCCTTTTTTGATCCAGGCGTCAAAGCGATTTTAACGACACTCGGAGGGTTTAATTCAAATCAGCTGCTGCGTTATCTTGATTACGAGAAAATCAAACGACATCCAAAAATTCTGTGCGGCTATTCCGATATAACCGCTCTTTGCAACGCAATTTATCGAAAAACGGGTCTTGTTACGTATTCAGGCCCCCACTTCTCAACATTTGCAATGAAAAAAGGGCTTGATTATACACAAGAGTATTTTCTTTCTTGCTGCGCTTCGGACGACCCGTTTGAAATTCTTCCTTCAAGTGAGTGGAGCGATGACCGCTGGTTTTTGGATCAAGAAAACAGGCGTTTTTATCCTAATAACGGCCCTGTTGTAATCCAAGAAGGTTATGCGGAAGGTACTTTAATTGGCGGAAACTTATGCACGCTTAATTTGCTGCAGGGAACGGAGTATTTTCCCGAAACAGAACATACTATTTTATTGATTGAAGATGATTATATGTCAGACATCCATATGTTTGACCGCGATCTGCAATCACTCATCCACCTCCCCGCTTTTTCACATGTAAAGGCGATTTTGATCGGCAGATTTCAGAAAGCATCAAACGTATCAATGGATCTTGTAAAAGCCATGATCGAAACAAAAAAAGAATTATCCGGCATCCCGATCATCGCAAATATAAATGCCGGACATACCTCGCCAATTGCCACGTTCCCTATAGGAGGAACATGCAGGATTGAAGCTATTTCGGGTACATCACGCATATGGATTGATAAACATTAATCAGCTTGTAAATTTTTTTACAAGCTTTTTTAGCGCAATCGGTTATGCATGCCGCACGAGACATGACAAATGTCATATAGGAGGCATGATGTGTGCTACTACAAAAGACTTCTCTCATTAGCGTATACTGAACCGAGACACACAATGAGAGGATACTTACTATGACTGAACAAACCATTGCACATAAACAAAAACAGCTGACAAAGCAAGTCGCTGCATTTGCTCAGCCTGAAACAAAAAACAGCCTGATTCAGCTTTTAAACACGTTTATCCCATTCTTCGGCCTATGGTTTCTTGCTTATCTCAGCCTCGATGTCTCCTATCTTCTTACGTTAGCATTAACGGTGATTGCCGCAGGTTTTCTGACAAGAATTTTTATCATCTTCCATGACTGCTGCCATCAATCTTTTTTCAAACAAAAACGCTATAACCACATTCTCGGTTTTCTGACAGGTGTCCTGACTTTATTCCCGTATCTTCAATGGCAGCACAGCCATTCGATTCATCATGCGACTAGCAGCAATCTGGATAAACGCGGAACAGGAGACATCTGGATGTTAACAGTAAACGAATATAAAGCTGCATCCAGACGAACAAAGCTTGCATACAGACTTTATAGAAACCCGTTTATCATGTTTATTCTCGGACCGATTTATGTTTTTCTGATCACGAACCGTTTTAACAAAAAAGGCGCAAGACGCAAGGAACGTGTAAACACATACCTTACGAATCTGGCAATTGTCGCGTTGGCTGCCGCTTGCTGTCTGATCTTTGGCTGGCAATCGTTTTTACTGGTGCAAGGCCCAATATTTCTGATTTCAGGTTCAATCGGTGTTTGGCTGTTTTATGTGCAGCATACCTTTGAAGATTCTTATTTTGAAGCGGATGAAAACTGGAGCTACGTTCAGGCTGCTGTTGAAGGCAGTTCATTTTATAAACTCCCGAAACTGCTTCAATGGCTAACAGGCAATATCGGTTACCACCATGTTCATCATTTGAGTCCAAAGGTGCCTAACTATAAGCTTGAAGTTGCTCATGAACATCACGAACCATTAAAAAACGTACCGACAATCACCTTAAAAACAAGCCTGCAATCACTCGCGTTCCGTCTTTGGGATGAAGATAACAAACAGTTTGTGTCATTTCGGGCTATAAAACATATACCTGTAAACCTTCCGCCTGATTCACCAGAAAAACAGAAGCTGCGGAAGAACGCCTGATGTTAAAGGAGGTCTTCTAATTACTAGAAGGCTTCCTTTTTATTGTTGGAGGGTGCATTCTGGCTTTCACAATGATAAAGTTACATGTAAGATGAAAAGCTGAAAATGAGGTAAGATCATGATTAAAAAGCATTTAACATTTCAAAAACTAAACGGGATTACGCCCTATATATGGACGATATTTTTCATCCTCCCCTTCTACTTTATATGGAAATCATCATCTACATTTGTTATTATTGTCGGCATCATTTTGACGCTTTTATTTTTTTCAGTATATCGATTTGCTTTTGTCTCAAAAGGCTGGACCATTTATTTGTGGGGATTTTTATTAATTGGCATTTCAACCGCCTCCATTACCCTGTTCAGTTATATTTATTTTGCTTTTTTTATCGCATATTTTATTGGAAACATTAAGGAACGTGTCCCTTTTCATATTTTATATTATGTCCATTTAATAAGCGCAGCCGTCGCAGCCAATTTCAGTCTCGTTTTGAAAAAGGAATTCTTTCTGACTCAAATTCCTTTTGTCGTCATTACCCTCATCAGTGCGATTTTATTGCCCTTTAGTATAAAAAGCCGCAAGGAACGCGAGCGGCTTGAAGAAAAGCTCGAGGATGCAAATGAACGGATTGCAGAACTGGTAAAATTAGAAGAGCGTCAGCGAATTGCCCGCGATCTCCATGACACGCTTGGGCAAAAGCTTTCTCTTATCGGGTTAAAAAGCGACTTAGCAAGAAAATTGATATACAAAGATCCCGAACAAGCAGCTCGTGAACTGAAAAGTGTTCAGCAAACAGCGCGAACTTCTTTAAATGAAGTAAGAAAAATCGTTTCCTCTATGAAGGGCATCCGGCTCAAGGATGAACTGATCAACATCAAACAAATTCTCGAAGCAGCTGACATTATGTTTATCTATGAAGAAGAGAAATGGCCTGAAAATATCTCATTGCTGAATGAAAACATTTTGAGCATGTGCTTAAAGGAAGCTGTCACAAATGTCGTCAAACACAGCCAGGCTAAAACTTGCCGAGTAGACATTCAGCAGCTCTGGAAGGAAGTTGTGATTACAGTGTCTGACGATGGAACATTCAAAGGAGAAGAAAATTCCTTTTCAAAAGGACATGGCTTACTCGGGATGAGAGAACGGCTTGAGTTTGCAAACGGAAGCCTTCACATCGATACCGAAAACGGAACCAAGCTTACCATGGCAATTCCTAATAATTCAAAATAAATATAAAGGATGGCTTATATGATTAGTATATTTATTGCAGAAGATCAGCAAATGCTGCTGGGCGCTTTAGGATCACTTTTAAACCTAGAAGACGATATGGAAGTCGTAGGCAAAGGTACAACCGGCCAAGATGCTGTTGATTTTGTCAAAAAACGCCAGCCTGATGTATGTATTATGGACATTGAAATGCCCGGAAAAACAGGGCTTGAAGCTGCTGAGGAGCTAAAAGATACAGGCTGCAAAATTATCATCTTAACCACCTTCGCCAGACCCGGTTACTTTCAGAGAGCTATTAAAGCTGGCGTTAAAGGCTATTTGTTAAAAGACAGTCCTAGTGAAGAGCTGGCCAACGCCATCCGTAGCGTCATGAATGGAAAACGCATCTATGCACCTGAGCTGATGGAGGACTTATACAGCGAAGCTAACCCTCTTACAGATAGAGAAAAAGAAGTGCTTGAACTTGTGGCTGACGGTAAAAACACAAAAGAAATCGCTCAGGAACTCAGCATCAAAAGCGGGACGGTGCGGAATTATATCTCAATGATTCTAGAAAAGCTTGAAGTGAAAAATCGAATTGAAGCCATTACCCGGTCAAAGGAAAAAGGCTGGTTTAAATAAAAAAGGATCTTGGCATCTGCCAGGATCCTTTTTGTTAACCTGAAATTCCAGTTTGAGAACCTCGCCGCAACCAGAATTAAATTGATCGATATCCTCGCTCCTATACCCGCTGAACGATTGCTTGGTTAACAGCCCAATAAAAGACTGGATTGAATGATATCCCTGTTAAAATGGTCGGCCATTGCACATCAGCAGAATTTCTGATATTGATTATTTTGTATTTTCAGTATGACAAAGTTGTGCCACTTCGCTCCCGAAGCTGCCATGCCCAACTGCAAGAGCCTAATATCACAATAAAAAACCGTCTGAAATCAATCCGATTCCGTTCCGTAAATGGCATCTGCTACATCCAACTGCTTATTATCTGCCAAAAAAGATACAACACCAGCTCGTTTCGCTGATCAAAGATAGTAACAACCAGCTATAAATGTCATGATGCCGAATGTCTCTGTAATGTGGAACCAATCTTTTAACCCGAGAGCCCCTGAATCGCACATAAAGAGAAAAACGGGACCACTTTCTTTTATCAGCATATGATATAAACAGCTCTAAGCAGAACAAAAAAAAGACACAAGCCAAAAGCTCATGTCTTTTATCACAATCTATATTATTAGTTTAAGACTTTAACACTTACAGTTTTGACGCCCCAATTAGAAGCATCACTTTTACTTGGTACAAATACGTCGATTTTATTTCCTTTAATAGCGCCGCCAGTGTCTGCTGCTGTTGCTTCCCCGTAGCCTTCAACATAGACTTTAGAACCTAGCGGAATTACATTAGGATCAACCGCAATAACTTTCGCATTCGGGTTCTTATTTAAGTCAATGCCTGTAGCTGTAACGCCGGAAATGCCGCCGTCGTTAGCAGTGTAAGCAGTAGCAGTAACTGTTAGTTCTTTTGAAGCTTCTTGATTATTTGTATTTGATTGAACAGCCTTCTCCTCTGTGTTAACAGAAGTTTCTGCCTCAGCCTTTGTTTCTTGTTTAGGTTGCTGTTGTACAGCTTCTTGTTTAGGTTGCTCTTTTTGCACAGCCTCTTGTTTTGGCGCAGCTTGAGGTGCGTTTGTTTGCGCATTCTCAGTAGCTGTGTTTGCTGCTGTTGCCTGACCTTTTACTGAAAGAGTTGATCCAGCATAGATCATGTCAGAGCTTAAGTTATTCCAAACTTTCAGGTTGTTGACTGTCGTGCCGAATTTTTGAGCAATCTTAGAAAGCGTATCTCCCGCTTTAATTGTATATTGCCCAGTCGTGGTTGTTTCTTCTGAAGAAATGGTCAGTTTTTCTCCTGCAATGATTTTATCAGAAGTTAACTTGTTCCATTCTTTTAAGTCCTTTAGGTTCACTCCATTTTTCTGAGAGATTCCCCAGAGCGTATCACCCTTTTGCACCGTAATTTCTTTTGCAGAAGCGTGAGCTCCGAATGCAGTTGTTGAAAGTGCAGCAACTGCCACAAAGGACATAATCGTCTTCTTCATAAGTAAATCCTCCCTTGTTAGCTTTTTATTGGCGGCTAACAGGTGATATCGTAACACACGTAAATGTCAAATCAATAACAAAAAGATATGATTTAGATTACAGTTCCTTTACATGAAGGATTTCTCTCTGATGGAAAGACTTGCTGAACCCTTGATATAATAGGCTTCGCAGGTCTTTTTATTTTGAGGCGAAACAGAGAAAATAAAATGTGTTTTTTATAGAAAAAAAGATTGTTTTTCTGTTTTTTTAGTCTGTCATCCTTGCATAAGCTTGTATTTCTTGTAAAAAAAGCCGGCCGTATTTTGCTCTTTTTTGTTCTCCGACTCCTTTTATAGACAAAAGTTCATCATCATTTACGGGCTGTTTTCCTGACATTTCTTTTAACGTTTGGTCAGAGAAAACAACAAATGGCGGAACACCCTGCTCAGCCGCAATTTCTTTCCGAACCATGCGCAATCGTTCAAATAGCTCGTCATTTTCAGTAATCGCTGCCGCTTTTAACGCTTCTTTTCTCGCTACTGATAATTCTCCTTTCAGCACATTCCTTCCTTTACTGCTGACAAAAAGAGTCGGAAACGTTCCGTCGGACATCCTGATGAAGTCGTCAGAAATAAGAAATTCGATAAATTCACTGATTTCGCCAACGGATTGGTGTTTTAATATCCCGTATGTTGAAAGGTCGGAAAAGCCGTTTTCAAGAACTTTTTTATTTTTGGAGCCGGCAAGCACCTGTGCAACCATCGTCTTGCCAAACCGTTCTTTCATGCGAATGATACAAGATAAGACCATTTGCGCCTCCCGCGTCACGTCATGGGCCGCTCTTGTATCGGTACAGTTTCCGCACTGTCCGCACGCATCAGGCTCCTTTTCTCCGAAATACATAAGGATAAAACGCTGCAGACAATCTTCCGTATGGCAGTAGTCGACCATTTGTCTCAGCTTTTTTAAATCCTGCTTTTGTTTCTCTTCATGTTCTGATTGCTCAATTAAGAAGCGCTGTACCATAATATCCTGCGGTGAAAACAGGAGAACACATTCACTGGCAAGACCGTCCCGTCCAGCTCGTCCTGCCTCTTGATAATAGCTTTCCATATCTTTCGGAATTTGTGCATGCAGAACAAATCTGATATTTGATTTATCAATACCCATTCCAAAAGCAGAGGTTGCCACCATCACTTGAAGCTCATCATTAAGAAACCTTTCCTGCTGCTCTTTTCTCACATCATCAGCCAAACCTCCGTGATACCGACCTGCCCTGACTTGATTTCGTTTCAATCTCTCATATATCCGATCAGCTTCTTTTCTGGTCGCGGTATAGACAATTCCTGCTTCATGCCTGTTGTTTTGCACATATTCGTCTATAAACCGATCTTTATTTTCTCCTTTTACTACTTTAAAGGTTAAATTCTCTCGGGAAAATCCGGTATATACCGTGTTTTCTTTTTGAATATGCAGCTGTTTGCAAATATCATCATGAACCTCGGGTGTGGCTGTTGCTGTTAACGCCATGATGACAGGCTTGTCGTGTAATTCACGGAACAAGATTTCAATATTCCTGTAGCTTGGCCTGAAATCATGGCCCCATTGAGAAATACAGTGCGCCTCGTCTATTGCGACCAAAGGAACATCTATGCCCTGCAAAATCCGGATAAACTCTGTGGACGTTAGTCGCTCTGGTGTAATGTAAAAAAGCTTATAAGCCCCTTCTTTGAGTCCGTTCAGCCTCTCATATATTTCCTGATTGGATTGTGTGCTGTTAATGTAGGCGGCGTTAATCCCCGCTTCTTCTAACGCATCAACTTGATCCTTCATCAAGGAAATCAACGGTGATATGACGATCGTCGTCCCTTCAAACATTAATGCCGGAATTTGATAGCAAATCGATTTGCCGCCTCCCGTCGGCATAATGCAGGCCGTATTTTGCCTCGCTTCCGTCACCAAGCGGATCGCTTCATCTTGGCCGCTCCGAAACTTCTCATAACCAAAATAATGAGCCAGAAGGGATTGGGCTCTATGTAACATAACGTGTAAACCTCGCTTTTCCTTGAATTTCTCCCATCATATCATAAAAAAGCGGCCTTCATTTCTTTCACACAAAAATGGAATATTCACTATACCAAACCTTTTTAGATAAAATAAAAAGCCATTTCCGAAAAGGAAATGGCTTTCGCTACGTCTTGCCGTATGCAAGTAAGAAAGTTTTAAACCACCACTCCTCAAAGTGGGTGTTTGCAGAAACGTTCCTGTCGTCCTCTGCAATGGAGGCATGACATTCCGGCTTCGATATAAAACTCCCTATTACAGCTTAAAGGTTAAAACTTAATTAACAATACGCACAAAGTAGCTTCTTTAATATAGTACACCATCAGGCGCTTTTAATCAAGAGGTCAGAACAATTGTTTAGAAAAACTTTTTCCAGTGAATAAAACTGTTTTTTCTCCAAAATACCTGACAATTCGACAAACAAAAAATATATTACAATAAAAAAAATAGCCTTTATTGCTAAAAGCGAATGATTATTTTCTTCTATATTAATGTGTATATACAAAAAGACTCCTATTTGTAACGATAGGAGTCTTGGCTTTATTAGAATTTTGCAGCAAGATCTTTTGCTTCTTGTAAACCTTTTTCAACGATTTCTTGCGCTTGATCAGGTGCTGCGTTATGTCCTTCGATGACAACTGTGTGCAAGTCTTGAACACCCCAGAAACCAAGAACTGTTTTCATGAAGTTTAATGACATTTCAAGTGCAGCCATTGGTCCTTCTGAGTAGACACCGCCGCGAGCGTTAAGAAGCGCAACTTTTTTGCCGCCCATTAAACCGACTGGTCCTTCTTGTGTGTATTTGAATGTAACGCCTGCGCGAGACAGATAATCAACATAAGTATGAAGCACTGCTGGCACTGTGAAGTTCCAAAGCGGGAATGCGAAAACAACTTTGTCAGCTTTTACAAACTGGTTCAGATATTTGTCAGCAATTGCTGCTTGTTTTTTCTCATCTTCTGTCATTTCCATTCCTTGACCTGCTTTAAATGTTCCGTTAATCATATCTCTGCCAAGGTAAGGAAGGTTTTCCTTATGAAGATCTAATTCAACCACTTCATCATTAGGGTTGTTTTCTTTATAAGCAGCTAAGAAAGCTTCGTAAAGTTTAGTTGAAACGCCTTCTTCAGCTGTACGGTCGCTTGATTTTACAAATAAAACTGTAGACATTTGTATTCCTCCCGGTAAACTTTTTATATTTACTTACAAATAGTATGTTACTTTCTTTTTTACGCAAAGTCAATCACTTTATTTTGAATATGAGATTTTTTTTCAAAAAAAAAGCAAGTACATCTAATATCGGTGTACTTGCTTGCCATTTTTACTTCGAATCTTGTTCACGATCCAAGATTTCATACGTCTGCGAGCCTTTTTGATCAATTGTTTCTTTGTTGGATAAGTCTTTTACCTGTTCATGAAACTCTCTTTCATAAGAAGGAGCATCTGTCTCCAGATCATCCTCCACATCAGCTTGGGCCTCAACTGTCATTCTTGCATAAGGAACAGCTTCAAGTCTTTCGTAAGGAATCTCTTGGCCGGTTTTTTCACACACGCCGTAAGTTCCGTCTTTCATCTTTTGTAATGCACGGTTGACCTCCTCTAACAGCTCCCGGTCAATCTCTTTCACTGTTTGGTCTGTCATCCGGTCTGTGACGAGCGTCCCGTGGTCTGCCATATGGTTGTCAACCCCGTTGGAAAGCTCCCCCACTTCTTCCGTCATTGATTCTGTTTCCTTTTTCTCGCCAGACAATTCTTTTTGCATATCGAGCAATTTATGATAGAGATGCTGTGTTTGTTCTTTTGTCAGTGCCATGTATATCCTCTCCTTTCTATCCTGTTTCCCGTTTTGCCTTCTGTCAAACATGGAAACATCGATGGAAAGATGAGCTACTGCCTTTTTGAACGGATCGTGACCGCTGGCGTCGATGGTGCTTCGGGTTTTCGTTGGCACTTTTTGTCCTTCTCTTCTGGCGGTATATAATAGGTTGCGCCTATATTTAATCTGCCGCTCAGTTCATCAATGGTCAGCTCGCCGAATTCAAGATGATAGTCAACCTTTTCGACATTCAGCGTTTCAATATGTATATAGGTTTCTTCAGACTCTTGTTTGCTGCTTTGTTTTTGTTTCTCAATCACTGAGAGTCTTTCTTCACATTCACGCAGTTTGTCAAGTTCTGGTTTCAAGCAATGCCTGATCAGCGACCGGAACATTTTTTTCATGACATCACGACCCTTTGCATACTCCTCTTTCGTCTACATATATAATGAGGTATATCCCATAGAAAGGAGAGGTTTTCATGCTTCCAACTAACATCAATATTTCTCATCTCAAGACTAACTCGATAGGCACCGGCTCATCCCTTACCTTTGGTTCTGCGGAGTTAAGGAACAGGTGCTCTGCTATCAAAAGAAATAACGGTTTTGGGGAACAAAATGCAGATGTTATTGTTATGGTCATTCCGATTGAATCAATTGATGACCGTGATGGGGCAGATGCACTCAGTATGAAAATCAATCATCAATAACAATGGTTTTCGCTTGACCTTCGTCTTTTTGAATGGTGATGTATAGGATTCCGTCTTTAAAAATGGCATTCATCTTTCCATGAAGATGATCGGAAAGCGGAATTTTCTTTTCAAAACTTCCGTATTTCCCTTCTTTTTGGCGAAAGTCCTGTTCATTAAAATAGGAAAAGCGCTGCCCCTTCACCACTAAATAATCTCCGTACGATAATATGTGAACGTCTTGTTTACGGTAGCCTGGAAGATAAATTAAAAACTGCACTTCCGCAACGGTATCTACAATATCCATGCTCGGAAATGAAGCATCTCCTTTCCCTCGCTGATCTTGCTGCGCAAACGGAAACGGAGATTGGCCATTTGTCATAAAAGGGGTTTTTTGGTCTTCATCAAATACCTGTTTCCAAAAGTCACCGCCGTACATCTGCTGTGCGAATTCCATCCACTGCTTCATCTTTTCGAAATCCATTTGAAGCCCCCTGTCTTAACATACTTTATAACCGCCAGCATACAACTATAGAAAGGAGGTTTGCCTGTGGTTCAACCAACTCCGTATATCAATATTAATATTTTCATGCTGAAAATTAATTCCTTTGAAAATGCTTCAGCGGTTAACGTAGGACAAAATTTATTGGCAGAATGGCAAAATTCAGATAAAAAAAATCAAGGCTACGGACAGAATTTTGGAGATGCGAGCGGATTTATGGGCACGAGAAGCCATGTGGATGACAGAGACCAAATTGATTCTCCGGCCTCTTTTGAAAGTGAAGCGGTTAACTCCTCAATCAAAAGGAAGTGATGAGATGTTCTTTTCACCCTCCGTCGTAAATGTCGGCGGATTTAAAATCAATACGATGGATCGAGGTTCCTCTTTAACACTCGGTCCGTATCAGCAGGTCGATTACTTTTTATCAGCTAAAATAAATCAAGGGTTTGGAGAAGAAAATGGCGACTTTACTCCTCTTGTCGTACCGATTTCAAATGTATTAGATGCAGATCTTGTTGATTCGAACTCAGCGAAAAACAGTGTGGTGTAATAAGAACAGGGCGCACATGCCCTGTTCTTTTATATATATATAAAAAAAGCCTAACCATTTTTTGAACGGCTGGCTCATCAAATATTCAGCTGCACAAATGCTTTGTCAGCACCGCCTGAACCTCGCTTAAATCGGTGTCTTTCGCAAATTCTAATTCGAACGTTTTGCTTCTTGTCATCAATAAAAGCCCAGTGTCCGGATCAAACATTCCCGCTTCTTGGATGGCAAAGCTTTCAATTGTTTTATATGGAAGAAATACACGAACCTTCTTTTTGGAAAACATTTTATTGTCAAAGAAAATGATCCGCTTATTTGTAAAGCAAATTTGGTCCACTCGGAGCTTATAAATCGATTCTATTCTTTCCCCTTCAACGAGCAAAGCCTCAAGCTTCTTTGCGTCCGTTGATCTGCTAACAGAAAAAATACCCAATGAAGAACCCCTCTTTCTGCATTTATCTATTTGTTTTATCATTCACTACATAAAAATAAGTCCTTTATCCCTATATAAGAATACGACATAGAAGACATTTAAACCATTACGAACAGATTACATTTTTCAAATTTTTGATTTGTTTTTTGGCTTTTAAGCTGTTGTCATCAAGTAATACGCACATATAGAGAAAAAAGTTTCAATATTCAGCAATGTTTTTATAAAAAAGTGGTTTTTAATGATTTTTTTAATTTTGTTTTATATTTCCTGTTTTAACCACAAAAAAACCGCAGCTGAGCTGCGGATTATGTATCGATGTTTTAACAAAATCTGTCTGATGCTTCAAGGAAACATTACATCTCTTCGAAGTATTCTTTATAATAGCCGCCGACTTTATTCGTATTGTCGACCACAAAGAGAAACTCCTCTGTTTCATTTTTTACTTCATATTCTTTTCCCGGCGTTAAAACGCGGTTTACGATATATTTTTTTGCGTTTGTCTGCACACACTTTACTTTTTTAATTGTTTCTTTTTCAAGCCAATTTTTATGAATCATGATGAAATCTCCTTTTCTTATCTATAAGCTTATTGTAGCTTTTTTCTTTTGTAAATTGCAATATCGGTTATTCATTGATTTTGCCTTGATTTCTATTATAGAATGTTTGTATACGCTTACGTTTGAAGCAACTATCACAGCTTATTTCTGCTATTCAACCCAAGAATCAATGTGCTATCACCAAGAATCTCAGAACAGACCATAAAAAATGACTGGAGGTTTGTTACGGATGAGTTCTTTAACGATGCAAGTGACGAAAAGGCTGGAGACATTTTTGCAGGGAACAAAGAAGCTTTATATTGACGGAAAGTTTGTTCCGAGTGCCTCAGGGGCAACCTTTGACACTCCAAACCCGGCGACCGGCGAAACCTTGATGACGCTGTATGAAGCCCAGGCTGCGGATGTGGACAAAGCGGTTAAAGCTGCCCGGAAAGCCTTTGACCAAGGTGAATGGAGAACAATGTCTCCAGCTTCGAGAAGCAGACTGATGTATAAGCTGGCGGACTTAATGGAAGAGCATAAAACTGAGCTTGCTCAGCTTGAAACACTTGATAATGGGAAACCGATCAATGAAACGACTAATGGAGATATTCCGCTGGCTATTGAGCATATGCGCTATTACGCCGGCTGGTGTACAAAAATAACAGGACAGACGATTCCGGTTTCCGGCGCTTACTTTAATTATACGCGTCATGAGCCTGTCGGTGTCGTCGGCCAGATCATTCCATGGAATTTCCCGCTCCTGATGGCGATGTGGAAAATGGGCGCGGCACTTGCAACAGGCTGTACAATCGTCCTCAAACCGGCTGAACAAACACCGCTTTCAGCTCTTTATTTGGCAGAATTAATTGACCAAGCCGGTTTCCCTGCCGGTGTAATCAACATCATCCCAGGATTCGGTGAAGATGCGGGAGAAGCGCTGACGAACCTCGAAGCGGTTGATAAAATTGCCTTTACCGGTTCCACTGAAATCGGAAAGAAAATCATGTCCACCGCAGCGAAAAGCATTAAGCGTGTTACATTGGAGCTGGGCGGAAAATCGCCTAATATTCTTCTGCCGGATGCTAATTTGAAAAAAGCCATCCCGGGCGCTTTAAACGGTGTGATGTTTAACCAGGGCCAAGTCTGCTGTGCGGGCTCACGTGTCTTCATTCATAAAGACCAATATGATGAAGTTGTTGATGAAATGGCGTCCTATGCTGAGTCACTCCGCCAAGGAGCGGGACTTCATAAAGATACTCAAATCGGGCCTCTCGTAAGCAAGGAACAGCATGAGCGCGTTCTTTCCTATATTCAAAAAGGAAAAGATGAAGGAGCAAAAGTAGTGACCGGCGGAAGCTGTCCTTTTGAAGCAGGATATTTTGTCGCACCGACTGTGTTTGCGAATGTTGAAGACGAAATGACCATCGCAAAAGAAGAAATTTTCGGACCCGTGCTGACTGCAATTCCGTACGAAACTGTCGATGAAGTTATTGAACGGGCAAACCATTCAGAATATGGGCTTGCGGCCGGACTATGGACAGAGAACGTCAAGCAGGCTCATTATATCGCGGACCGACTTCAAGCCGGAACCGTTTGGGTGAACTGCTATAATGTGTTTGACGCGGCGTCTCCATTTGGCGGTTATAAACAGTCAGGACTCGGACGAGAAATGGGATCATATGCCTTGGATAATTACACAGAAGTCAAAAGTGTATGGATAAACCTTGAAGACTAACATGTATGTTTAAAAAACTGCTGCCTGCCAGCAGTTTTTTTCTTTCTGTAATGGCAGTAAAAGACGCTGAATATATATGCTTCTGAAGGAGTTGAGCGTGATGGGCACACTTCAGGAGAAAGTGAGGCGTTTTCAAAAGAAAACCATTACCGAGTTAAGAGACAGGCAAAATGCTGATGGTTCATGGACATTTTGCTTTGAAGGACCAATCATGACAAATTCCTTTTTTATTTTGCTCCTTACCTCACTAGATGAAGGCGAAAATGAAAAAGAACTGATATCATCCCTTGCAGCCGGCATTCATGCAAAACAGCAGCCAGACGGCACATTTATCAACTATCCCGATGAAACGCGCGGAAATCTAACGGCTACCGTCCAAGGATATGTCGGGATGCTGGCTTCAGGATGTTTTCACAGATCTGAGCCGCACATGAAGAAAGCTGAACAATTTATCATCTCACATGGCGGTTTGAGACATGTTCATTTTATGACAAAATGGATGCTTGCCGCGAACGGGCTTTATCCTTGGCCTGCTTTGTATTTACCATTATCACTCATGGCGCTCCCCCCAACATTGCCGATTCATTTCTATCAGTTCAGCTCATATGCCCGTATTCATTTTGCTCCAATGGCTGTAACACTCAATCAGCGATTTGTCCTTATTAACCGCAATATTTCATCTCTTCGCCATCTCGATCCGCACATGACAAAAAATCCTTTCACTTGGCTTCGGTCTGATGCTTTCGAAGAAAGAGATCTCACGTCTATTTTGTCACATTGGAAACGCATTTTTCATGCACCATTTGCTTTTCAGCAGCTGGGCCTACAGACAGCTAAAACGTATATGCTGGACCGGATTGAAAAAGACGGAACATTATACAGCTATGCGAGCGCAACCATATTTATGGTTTACAGCCTTCTGTCACTTGGTGTGTCACGCTATTCTCCTATTATCAGGAGGGCGATTACCGGCATTAAATCACTGGTGACTAAATGCAACGGGATTCCTTATCTGGAAAACTCTACTTCAACTGTTTGGGATACAGCTCTAATCAGCTATGCCCTTCAAAAAAATGGTGTGACTGAAACGGATAGCTCCGTTACAAAAGCAGCCGACTTTTTGCTAGAACGCCAGCATACCAAAATAGCAGATTGGTCTGTCAAAAATCCAAATTCAGTTCCTGGCGGCTGGGGGTTTTCAAACATTAATACAAATAACCCTGACTGTGACGACACTGCAGCCGTTTTAAAGGCGATTCCCCGCAATCATTCTCCTGCAGCATGGGAGCGAGGGGTATCTTGGCTTTTATCGATGCAAAACAATGACGGCGGATTTTCTGCTTTCGAAAAAAACGTGAACCATCCACTGATCCGCCTTCTGCCGCTTGAATCCGCCGAGGACGCTGCAGTTGACCCTTCAACCACCGACCTCACCGGACGTGTACTGCACTTTTTAGGCGAGAAAGTTGGCTTCACAGAAAAACATCAACATATTCAACGCGCAGTGAAGTGGCTTTTCGAACATCAGGAACAAAATGGGTCTTGGTACGGCAGATGGGGTGTTTGCTACATTTACGGCACTTGGGCTGCTCTTACTGGTATGCATGCATGCGGGGTTGACCGAAAGCATCCCGGTATACAAAAGGCTCTGCGTTGGCTCAAATCCATACAAAATGATGACGGAAGCTGGGGAGAATCCTGCAAAAGCGCCGAAATCAAAACATATGTACCGCTTCATAGAGGAACCATTGTACAAACGGCCTGGGCTTTAGACGCTTTGCTCACATATGAAAATTCCGAACACCCGTCAGTTGTGAAAGGCATGCAATACCTTACCGACAGCAATTCGCATAGCTTCGATAGCCTCGCGTATCCAGCAGGGATCGGATTGCCGAAGCAATTTTATATTCGCTATCACAGTTATCCATATGTATTCTCTTTGCTGGCTGTCGGGAAGTATTTAGATTCTATTGAAAAGGAGACAGCAAATGAAACGTGAATCTTATCAAGCTGAGATGTTCAATTGGTGTGAAGCCCTGAAAGATCAGATTCAAAAGCGAGGTCAGCTTGACCAGTTTGAAGATCAAATCGACAAGATGATTGAGGCTCTGGAAGATGACCAAACAACAGAAGAAGATTGGTATAAACAGGCCGCTGCCCTTTATCGGGATATTACAGAATCAGATGATACAAGTGAAAGACGCGCTTATGTCCCTATAGGGAAACACGTGCTGCCAAAGCTTCCTTACAAATACTCCGCCTTAGAACCTTATATTTCACGCGATATTATGGTCCTTCATCATACAAAACATCATCAAAGCTATGTCGATGGCCTGAACAAAGCAGAATCAGAGCTTAAAAAAGCGAGAGCGACAAAGAATTATGACTTAATCACTCATTGGGAAAGAGAGCTTGCGTTCCATGGAGCAGGCCATTATTTGCACAGTATTTTTTGGTTTTCTATGCATCCAAACGGAAAACGGCGTCCTACAGGGGCATTGTTCCAAATGATAGACCTTTCATTTGGAAGCTATTCCGCTTTTAAAGAACATTTTACCCAGGCCGCTAAAAAAGTGGAAGGCGTCGGCTGGGCCATTCTGGTCTGGGCACCTCGATCAGGACGGCTGGAGATTTTAACGGCAGAAAAACACCAGCTCTTTAGCCAATGGGATGTGATCCCCCTTTTACCGCTTGACGTATGGGAGCATGCCTACTATTTGCAATACAAAAATGACCGGGCCAGCTATGTCGATCACTGGTGGAATGTCGTGGATTGGCGCGAGGCTGAAAAACGTTTTGAGCAGGCAAAAGAAGTCGTTTGGAAGCTCTATTAAAAAAAGCCCCCCTTTCTCCGGGGGCTTCGTGTTTTAAAAAATCCCTACCACATGCAAAAACACGATGATAATGGCAACAGGAGATAAATATCGAATGAGCAGCAGCCAAACAGCAAACCACTTTCGTTTGAGATTAGAACCGCTTTTCAGCTCGTCAAACAAATCCTGTTTCGGTATTTTTAGCGGGACAAAAATCGAAATCAGTAACGCACCTAACGGCATTAAAATATTGCTCACAAGATAGTCGGCCGCATCAAAAATAGACAGATGAAATATAGTGACGTCACTTAAGACACCGTATGATAATGCAGACGGCACACCGACAATAAAAATAGCAATTCCGCCTAACCAAGCGAATCGTTTTCTCTTATTGACATCGCCTTTCGAAAGTACTGCGACCAAAATTTCCAGCATTGAAAAAGCAGATGTCAATGCAGCAAATAAAAATAGAAGTAAAAATGCTAATAAAAAGATAATTCCGAACGGCATTTGATTAAACACAGTCGGCAGCACGTTAAATAACAGAACCGGGCCTTGGTCTGGTTTGAGGCCGAATGAAAAGACAGCTGGAAAAATCGCAATTCCGGCCATTACAGCAACAAGCATGTTCATAACAGTTACAGATACAGCGGACTGTACCAGATTTTCCTGTTTCTCTAAATAAGCGCTATACGTTACCATGACAGATACACCGACACTTAATAAGAAAAAGGATTGTCCCATTGCATATAAAATGGTATTGGCATCAATTGCAGTTAAATCAGGCATCAGGAAAAATTTGATTCCTTCCATCGCGCCATCAAGTGTAACCGAACGCACCATTAAAATGATGAATAATAGAAAAAGCGCCGGCATTAATACTTGGCTTGCTTTTTCAATTCCGCTGCTTACCCCTTTTGCAACAACTAAAATTGTTACCACCATAAAGAGCAGCTGGCCTCCTACAGCCAAATAAGGATTTGAAATGGTACTTGCAAATATCGTATCAAAACCAGATGTTTGCGATAAACCGCCAGTGAAGCCTTTTATAATATAAATTAAAATCCATCCGCCTACGACACTGTAGAAAGATAGAAGAATAAAGCACGTCACCATGCCTAAATAACCGATCCAATGCCACTTCGTTCCTGGAGCAAGTGTTTTATAGGACTGAACGGCATCTTTCTGTGTTCTTCTGCCTATGATGAATTCACCTAACAATAAAGGCAGTCCGATTAAAACCGTAAATAAAATAAAAATAAGTAAAAATGCGCCTCCTCCGCTGGTTCCGGCAACATATGGGAATTTCCATATCGCACCAAGCCCGATAGCTGATCCTGCCGCGGCTAAAATAAAGCCGAGCTTCGAAGACCATTGATTTGCTTCCTTCACCGTATCACTCCTATTTGATCTAACCATTATAAAGGTTCATTGTAAGAATATCTTCCTATATAGTCAAGAACATTTTAATTAGTTTACATCATATATCTATAGACATCTGCCAAAAACTAATATTGAATTATTCAGAAAATTATTTATAATAAGAGAATGTTATGAAATTTGTAAGAATTTCTGCTGAAGTTCTTGATAAGTGTGTTAGGAGTGTTTTTATGGACATCATTAGAAAAATAAGTCATTTTGCAGGACAAACCTTTGGCATATGGGTCATTGTTTTTGCAGTGCTGGGATTTTCTTTCCCATCTTTATTTACGTGGATCAGTTCTTATATTACGATTTTTCTCGGCATTATCATGTTTGGGATGGGCCTTACACTGCAAGCCGATGATTTCAAAGAGCTGGTCAGAAAGCCTTGGCAAGTTATTATTGGAGTAATAGCTCAGTATACGATCATGCCGCTCGTTGCTTTCGGCCTCGCATTTGGGCTTCATCTTCCAGCTGAAATCGCAGTTGGTGTTATTCTTGTCGGCTGCTGTCCCGGGGGAACTGCATCTAATGTTATGACATTCTTAGCAAAAGGAAATACTGCCCTTTCTGTTGCGGTTACGACAATTTCTACCTTATTGGCACCTGTTGTAACACCGTTGTTGATTATGCTGTTTGCCAAAGAATGGCTTCCTGTCTCGCCGGGGTCTTTGTTTATCTCAATCTTACAGGCGGTTTTATTTCCGATCATTGCAGGTCTGATTGTCAAAATGTTTTTCAGAAAACAAGTGGCAAAAGCCGTACATGCCCTTCCGCTTGTTTCTGTCATTGGCATCGTTGCGATTGTCTCAGCTGTCGTCAGCGGCAATCGGGAAAATCTGCTTCAATCGGGGTTGCTCATTTTTTCAGTTGTTATCCTGCATAACGGTATCGGTTATTTACTGGGGTTTCTTTGTGCAAAGCTTTTAAAAATGGATTACCCGTCTCAAAAAGCGATCGCAATCGAAGTCGGCATGCAAAACTCCGGGCTCGGGGCTGCACTTGCCACGGCTCATTTCTCACCGTTATCTGCCGTACCCAGCGCAATATTCAGTGTGTGGCATAACCTTTCAGGTTCTATGCTTGCAACATATTGGTCAAAAAAAGTGAAAAAGAAGCAAGCTGGATCCAAAAGCAGCAATCTATCACTTTAAATATGCATCAAAAAGGGTACATCACTTTATCGTGATGTACCCTTTTTTATTATCCTTCTAATAAAAGCTGTTCAGGATCTTCCAGTAAATTTTTGATTGTCACGAGGAAACCAACCGCTTCTTTACCGTCTACAATTCGGTGATCATAAGATAAAGCGATATACATCATCGGACGGTTTTCGAAACGCTCTTCATCAATGGCTACAGGGCGCAGCTGAATCTTATGCATGCCTAGTATACCGACTTGCGGGCTGTTTAAAATTGGAGTTGACATCAATGAACCGAAAGTCCCTCCGTTTGTAATCGTGAAGGAGCCTCCCTGAAGCTCGCTAAGGGTTAATTTATTGTTTCTTGCTTTTTTCGCAAGCTCGCCGATCTCTTTTTCGATTCCTGCAAATGTCAGGCGATCCGCATCCCGCACAACCGGAACGACAAGGCCTTCATCAGCAGCAACAGCGATTCCGATATCGTAGAATTTTTTAACGATCAACTCATCGCCTTGAATTTCTGCATTCAACAGCGGATATTTTTTCAATGCAGCCACGACCGCTTTCGTGAAGAAAGACATAAAGCCGAGCTTCACTTCATTTTGCTCAAAGAATTGATCTTTGCGGCGTTTTCTGAGATTCATGACAGCCGTCATGTCCACTTCATTAAATGTGGTCAGCATCGCTGATGTTTGCTGTACCTCTACAAGGCGTTTTGCAATCGTTTGTCTGCGGCGTGACATTTTTTGCACTTCAACAGGTTTGTCAAAGCTTTGCTGTGCTTTTTGAGCCTGAGGCTGCTGCTTTTGCTGAGGAGCCGGTTTTGATGCCGGTTTTTCGTACGCTTCGACATCCTGCTTGCGCACTCTTCCAAGCGGATCTCCAGTTGGAACTTGAGACAGGTCAATTCCTTTTTCTCTCGCCAGCTTACGGGCCGACGGAGAAGCAATTGTTCTTGATTTTGCTTCAGATTGTGCTTCCTCGCTCACCTCTTGTGCAGCTGGTTCAGCCTGTTTCTCTTCTTTTACGCTTTCCTTGCTTTCTGCTTTCTCTGTAGGAGCAGGGGCAGAACTTTCACCCGCGCCTTCTGAAATCGTACCGATAATTTCTCCGACCTGGACGGTATCACCCGAATCTTTCAATACCTCTTGAAGTACACCCGATTCTTCTGCTGTCAATTCAACATTCACTTTATCCGTTTCTAGTTCAAGCAGATATTCACCCTGTTCTACATAGTCACCAGGCTGCTTTAACCATTGGGCTATTGTTCCTTCTGAGATTGATTCTGCTAATTCAGGTACCTTAATTTCCGCCATTTTTTCATTTCCCCCTTAGTTTTTGCGAGTCAAGCTATCAGATACAATACGTTCCTGTTCTTTTTTATGAACTGTCGGATCTCCCTCTGCAGGGCTGGATCGTCTTCTTCGTCCAATATATTGAACGCTTACTCCCTCTGGTGCAATCTCTGTCAAATACGGGCTGATATAACCCCAAGCCCCCATGTTCTGCGGCTCTTCCTGCACCCAAACGATTTCTTTCAGGTTCGGAAGTTTTGCAAATAATTCTTTGACTCCTTTTGCTGGGAATGGATACAGCTGTTCGATTCTCGCAATGTGAAGCCACTCTTTACCGTCTTCTAACTTATTAAAATGATCACTGATGTCTATAGACACTTTACCGCTGGATAATACAAGTCTGGTTACTTTTTCATAGTCATGAGAAAGTCCCGACTGTTCATAAACAGGCTGGAAGCGGCTTTCGCTGAGCTCCTGCACTTCCGACACCGTATTTGGGTTGCGAAGAAGGCTCTTCGGCGTCATAATGACGAGCGGTCTGATTTCTTCACGAAGCAGCATTTTAGCCTGTCTTCTTAAAATATGGAAATACTGTGCCGCGCTTGTCAGGTTGGCAACCGTCCAGTTGTTTTCCGCTGCAAGCTGCAGGAATCGCTCGATTCTTCCGCTTGAGTGCTCAGGCCCCTGTCCCTCGTAACCGTGCGGGAGTAGCATGACTAATCCGGATTTTTGGCCCCATTTCGCGCGTCCGGCAGAAATAAATTGGTCAAAATACACTTGAGCAGCGTTGGCAAAATCTCCGTACTGTGCTTCCCACAAAACAAGCGTTTCCGGTGAATGCACGTTATAGCCGTATTCAAAACCGAGAACCGATCCTTCAGACAGCGGGCTGTTATGAACAGCAAATGATGTGCTGCAGTCAGATAAGTGATGAAGCGGCACAAATTCTTTGCCCGTCTCACTGTCATGAAGCACAAGGTTTCTTTGGGCGAACGTTCCGCGCTCGGAATCCTGTCCTGTTAAACGAATCGGTGTTCCGTCTTTCAAAATTGAAGCAAACGCGAGTGATTCTGCCAAAGACCATTCCACTTTTCTGTCATCATCGAACGCCTTGGCGCGTCTTTCTAAAATGCGTTTTAGCTTGCCGAAAACATTAAATGACTCCGGCCAGTTGATCAATTCGCCATTCAGCTTGCGGAGCACATCAAAATCAATCGAAGTGTCCACATCTGGGAAACCGTTTGATACAGGCTCTGGAAGTTCAATTTCACAGGCAGTGTGTTCCTTTTTAGACGGAACTTTCTGATATGCATCCTCAATGCGCTTCGTTACCGATTTTTCGATGTTTTGAACGACTTCCTCGGTAAGCACGCCTTCTTTTACCAGCTTTTCAGCGAAAATTTGTTTGACTGTCGGATGCTTTCTGACAGCATCATACAGCATTGGCTGAGTGGTTGACGGTTCATCCATTTCGTTGTGTCCATAGCGTCTGTACCCGATCAAATCAATCAGAAAATCCTTGTTGAATGTTTTTCGGTATTCGACCGCAAACTTAACAGCTGAGAGACAAGCTTCAGGATCGTCCGCATTCACGTGAACAATCGGAATTTCATAACCCTTGGCCAGGTCACTGGCATATTTTGTCGATCTGGATTCAGCGCTTTCTGTTGTGAATCCGATCATGTTATTGGCGATAATATGAATCGCACCGCCTACTTGATACCCTTTTAAAGAGCTTAAATTCAATGTTTCAGCTACAATTCCTTCCCCAGGGAATGCAGCATCTCCATGGATTAAAATGGCCAGCGATTTTGTTTCATCTTGTACCGGGTATCCGCTTTGTGTTCGCGTTTCCTGTGCCGCTCTTGTGCTGCCTTCAACAATCGGATTGATAAATTCCAAGTGGCTCGGGTTGTTCGCTAACGTAATGCGCGCTGATTTTGTTTCAGCGTCTTGAAGCTCCCGATTCGCCCCCAAATGGTATTTGACATCCCCTGTCCATCCGTAGCTGATTCCAATGGATCCCTCAGACGGTACAAGATCTTTGTTCGGCGCATGCTGGAATTCAGAGAAGATGATTTCATACGGTTTGCCGAGCACATGTGCCAAGACATTCAGGCGTCCCCTGTGCGCCATCCCGATGTTGACACTTGTCGTGCCTGATTTGACAGATTGTGCAATAATGTCATCAAGCACTGGAACAAGAGCGTCTAGACCCTCAATGGAAAAGCGCTTCTGCCCGACGAATGTGCGGTGCAAAAACTGCTCAAAGCCCTCTACTTCTGTCAATCTTTCCAGCACAGCTGACAGCTTTTCAGCTGAGTTCTTCTGGAACAGCTCGCCAGATTCAATCTTTCTTGTCAGCCACTCGCGCTCTTTGAAGTCATGCACATGGTCAAATTCAAATGAGATCGTTCTTTTATACGTATTTCGTAAATACTGAATGGCTTCTAAACCGTTCGAAATGTTTTTAGGAGCGTCTTTGCAGATGACAGACGCAGGTATTGCTTTTATTTCCTCTTCTGTTAGCCCGTAATCGGATAATGGAAAAAGTTCGCTCTTTTTCTCATCCTTTCTGAGCGGATTGACGGAAGCGTTCAAATGGCCATAGGTTCGGATATCTTCTGCAAGTCTGACTGCGGATGCGATCTTTTGAATCAGATCGGCTGTAACACGTCCCTTTTCTTTTGTTCCCGAGGCCTCTTTTATATCGCTTGGCGGAGCACCGAGCTCGTCGAACATTTCCTTCAAATCCGGGTCAATGCTGTTCGGATCCTGGGTATATTGATCGTAAAGCTCCAGCGCATAGCCGAGGTTCGGACCGTAAAAATCTTCCCAATTCATTCGTTGTTTCATACTATTTTGAAACATTTGAATATTACCCCCAACTTAGATAATCAAGTGATTGATTCACTATCTTGAAATAACTTTCGAACGCTGTGTCCAAAATTATGTAATAAAAACGCTTCCAACGATATTTTACCACTGTTTGCAATTTGATTCTACCTTGATTGTTCACAAAATAGTAAAAAACCTTTATAAAAAACAAAAAATTTAATCATTCGAAAAAACAAACGCCAAAAAGCATAGGATTAAGGGCTATCCTATGCTTTTATGAAGCAGTTTTTTCAGCAGCGGATACAAAACATCCGGTAGCTGATCAACATCCGGGACAAATATACTGAATTTTCCGTACATATCCTGGATCGTCTTCATTTGCGATTCTTCTATTTCTGAGTTGGAGAGAAAAACATTTATCACTTCTATTCCTCTTTTTCGGGCTTCGATAACCGCCTCACTTGTATCGACGATCCCATTTTGTTCGTAGCCAAATGCGGCCGGCTCTCCATCTGAGAAAACAATTAAGAACTTTTGCGCCTCGCTGCGATGCAGCATTTTTTTCGTCATCTGCCTAATTGCGTACCCGTCACGGTTATCTTCTTCTGGCTCAAGCTGCATAATGGCCGGTCCAGACTCTTGTCTTAATGATGATTGGAAGGGAATAACCGTATTGAAATAGTTTGGCTGGCTTGTTTCGGTTGCATCATTTGTGTCTTCCCAGAAACCGACAATCTGATGCGGAACCGCTACCGATTTCAGCGCTTCGTGAAACAACACGATTCCTCGTTTTGTTTCGTCCATTTTGTCGAACATGCTGGCTGAACAATCGACCAGCAAAGTAAAAACTGCATCGATTTCTGAAGATGGTTCTTGCTTTTTGTAGAACAGGCGCGGATTTCGCTCAGTGAAGTAGCGAAGAAGCTTATTGTTCAGTCTCCCGGCATGAAGGTCTGTTCTCGGCAATGTTTTTTTATGTTCAAGCGTTTTTTGAATCATTTGTTTCAAACGCTTTTGATACGATTCAATCGTTTTTGCCTGCTGTTTATAAGAAAGCTCTTCTTCACTGGTTGCCGGCTGCGGTTCTTTATAAATTGGAAATGCATATTTATTTTCTTTGCCGTCAGCCATACCCGCTCCGTTCGGCTGGTCTTTTTGAGACTCCAGCGCTTCCAGCTTGGAATAGTCTTTCCGTTTCGTTTGTCTGGCTGATCCTTGAACAGAGCCAAGGGCCTGATCTCCATCGTCGCCTTCCCTTGAAGCATCTTTTCCTAAATCTGATTTTGCGCCGTGTTCAATATCAAATTGAAGGAAGCTTTTAGACGGTGCTTCTGTTTCCCTGTGCCATGTCGGCATTTCTTCTTCATGGATATCCTCATCACCGTCTGATTGTTTTGGAAGCGTGACGTCATCACTCAGCTTCGGCGCTTTTTTCTCTTCTTCAAATAAAGGCTGTTCTGCAGCTTTTGCGTAGTCAAGCTCAGGCAAAAAGAAGTAGGTGTTCAACATGTCTTTATCGAGCACCTCTTCAAGTCCGTCCATGAGGTCCTCAACAATTTTCAGAACCTGCCATGTCGAATCTGCTTCATACACACGCAAGAGCTGCTGCTCAATAAACGGGCGCATCAGATCGATATCTTCACGCATGGACGGAAGAGTCTCAAGCGGCGATTCCGCTGTGAGCTTGACATAGATCGCGCAAAAGAGCGCATCGGTAAAAATGCTTCGTTCCAAATTTAAGGTCAGCTGAGTTGAGAAATGTTTTCTGTACATGTCTTTTCGCTTCGCAAATACATGTTTCGTACCCGGACGCTCATGTTTGATGCATTCTTCGATCCTAATGTCTTCAAGCAGCATAAAGAGCTGCTTGGCAAAACTTTTAAAGGTGAGATGACGATGGATATCATTCAAAAAGTTCGCAAACTCATGCAGCGAGCTATATCTTGTTCCGACTGAACGCAGGTAGACGTCGCTTTTCAGACCCGCTTCCATGTCCTCAGCTGCCCTGTCTTTCCAAAAGTGGCTCATATAGATTTTCTTTTCAAATGGATTGTAATAGGACTGAACGCCATACTCCACTTCTACCGCTTCACTCTTGGTGAGTGTTTTGGCCAAATCAGTCAGCATCATAAATAAAAATGAATCAATCGTGCTGTCGTTAAATTTGATAAATTTCATCGCAGCCCCCTCATTCAAACAGAGTTTCTGCAATATTTCGGACGGCCGCTTTTTCCCGATCATCATCAAGCTTTTCTACAATTCCCCGCTCAATGGCACGACGCGGCGGAATATAAGCAGCTAAATCACATGTATCGATTAAAGCTCTGATGGATGCCGCTTCTTCAGACACCTGTCCGTTATTGGCCTGAACGATCAAGTCAGAGGAAAGCGTGATAAATCTGTCAATCAATTTCTCGTCTTTCAGGGCTGACTGAGACATGAGCACTTGTTTCAGCAGCTCGCCTTTAATATAAGGCACATCAATGATGACAAAACGGTTTTTCAACGCTTCATTCAGAGGAACAGTTCCGACATAGCCTTCATTGATGGCTGCAATGACTCCGAAACCGCTTTTAGCCCGTATGACCTCGCCTGTAAACGGATTTGTCATCATTTTTCTGTAATCTAATACACCGTTTAAAATAGGCAGTGTTTCTGGCTTCGCCATATTGATTTCATCTATATAAAGAAAATGGCCTTCCTTCATTGCCTTTGTAACAGGTCCTGAAACAAACTCGATTGTCGCCTGGCCAGATTGATTTTCAATCGTTTTATAACCGACCAATGCCTCAGCATCCAAGTCGACTGAACAGTTGACGCTGTGCATCGGTTTATGAAAATAGCTGGACAATGTTTCTGCCAACTTTGTTTTTCCTGAACCTGTAGGCCCTTTCAGCAGGACATTTTTCCCCATGGCTAATGCAATAATGGCGTCAAATAGAATGGCTTCATCCTCCGCCTCATAGCCTGATGTTCCTATAAGCGATTGAAACTCCGGGGAAATAGGCTGCTCTTTATATGATAAAAGCTTTTGTTGTATATCTTCCGGCAATGTTAAGTGCTGTAGTTGAGTTGTCATAGACAGATTCCCTTTCCTATTCATATTCCATTAACGAGTATACTAAAAAAGCCCCTGTATGCTCAATACAAAAGGGCTTGGATGATATTACTGCTTCTCGTTATTTCCCAAAAGGGCTCCGCAGACAATACGCGCACCGGAATTGCCGCTTGGGTTTGTCAGATAATCGTCCGCTTGTTCATGAATAATAAATGCACTTCCGTCCTCGTCGAGAATATTTAGTTTACTTCCTTTTTTCAGTGAAGTGTCAGGCGCATTCATTATGACATCTACCTTTCCATCAGCACCGACTTCAAGGTTCGGCAGATCTCCGGCATGATGCCCCATCGGATTATTGAAGCCGTGTTCTTTGTTCAGTGGATTAAAGGGACCGCCCGCTGATTCAAAATCCGGCCTGACACAAGAACCTTTCTCATAAATATGAAAACCGAGAGAAGCACCTGGACGCAGGCTGTTTGCGGAAATATGAATATCGAGGCCTTCATCATCTGATTCTTTGATCTCTATAAAGCCGACTGCTTTCCCTTCACGATTGACCAACTGGACATGATGACCAAACGCTGACGTTTCAACCACTTTTTTTTCCGGCACCCGGTTAGGAGGGTCTGGAGGTTTTTTTTGTCCGCATCCGGCAACTCCCAGTGCCGTCAGCATCATCAACAGCAAGAGACGGTACATACTGTCTCCCCCTTGTTTTTTCTAACAGTGTGGTCAATCATTGTCTGGTATAAACAAAAAAGCCTATAAAAGGCTTTTTGTCATACTCATTTTTAAAAATAACTTCTTGCGCCCAAGTACCGCTGTTTCCAATACGAATTGCTGAGATTGGAAATGTCGACGCCCGATGAGCTTGCATGAATAAAATCACCGCCGCCTAGATAAATCCCCATGTGAGACGGGCCGGATTTATATGTGGTAAAGAAGACAAAGTCTCCTACTGACGGCTGGCTGACTTTCTGCATGACATTCCAATACCCTGCCGTACTCAATCTTGATATAGATGATACATTATTAATGAGGTAATAAATGAAGCCGCTGCAATCAAAACCGGCAGGCGTGTTTCCGCCCCATCGGTAAGGCACTCCGACATATTTTTTCGCTTCCGTTATCATTCTGTCAATCTTCGAACCTATTTGAATGTTTGACCCTGAGTTATCTTTTGGCTTTGTTGGCTTTGTCGGATTTGAAGGATTAGATTTTGATGCTCCCGAAATAGTCAGAACCTGCCCGATTTGCAACACATCCGATGATAAATTGTTTTTATCACGGATGCTTTGGACAGTGACTCCGAGCCGATTTGCAATTTTCCACAGCGAATCGCCTGCTTTTACCTTGTACGTCGTTGTTTTTGAGGGATTGGAGTTTGACGGCTTTTTGGAACCGCTGTTTCCGTTCTTAGGTGAACTGCTTCCTTTTATTTTGAGCACCTGTTTAGGATAAAGTGTATCTGATGTTAAGCCATTTAAGGTTTTTAATTCGGCTACAGTCATATTTAAGCTGTTTGCGATTTTCCACAGTGAGTCACCAAGCTTGACCGTATATGTACTTTTTGAAGAACCTGAAGAATTGGAACCGCTGTTTTTCTTTGATCCATTTGATCCGCTTGAACTGCTTGTCCCTTTGATCTTAAGCTTTTGCCCCGGACGAATCAGGTCACTGCTCAGGCTGTTTAAGCTTTTAAGCTCAGAAACACTCATTTTATGATTTTTAGCAATCATCCATAGGGAATCACCATATGCAACTGTGTATGTTGATGTTTTGCTTGAATTAGATGGGGATGTCGTGCTTTTTTTGCTGCTTTCAGGAACCTTAAGACTTTGTCCGACATAAAGCACCGTTGATTTCAATTTGTTTTCGGATTTCAGAGCTGATATTGTCGTATCATACTGGCGGGAAAGTTTCCAAAGAGAGTCACCGCTTTTTACTTTTATCGTTTTTGCTTCCGCGGGTGCTGCGGCCATCGACGACCCAACAACTGCAGAAACAGCCAAGCCGGCTACAATCTTCTTTTTCATTCATTCAACCTCCTAAACTGTTTTTTTGCAAAAACAGCTAGTATTTTGTTTCCAAAAATGGCACACAACTGTTTTATCGTCAATTTTTCAGCAAGTTAAACCCTTTTCAAACATTTGGCAGCATTTTCAGCATCATTCGACCTTTTAACCTTTAAATAAACACCTCACATTTTACATAAGCACGATATGTTTTTCGAAAGTCTAAGGAACTATTTAAGCGAGGGTAAAAATGATGGTTTTCTATTGATGAACGAAGCAGTTTCTCCTCCTTTCTTGTCTATTTTTCTAATCAATTCTCTATCGGCGTGTCAAATCCCTTCCTCTGCATTCTTATGAAATGGCAAAAAGCCTGTTCTTTCGATAAGAACAGGCTTTTACACTATGCATTTGCTGATTGAGTTTTTTGTTTTACAGCTTCAAGAATGCTGTCGGCTGCTTTTTTAGAGCCGCCTGCCGCTTTCAGTGATTGTCCAATTTCTTTTGCCTTTTCAGCATACGAACGATTATTCATTACTTCTTGTATCATCTCTTTCAGTAGGCTTTCAGACAATTCTTCCTTTTTAATTACTTTTCCTGCGCCGACTTTTTCTACCTGATCTGCGACAACAAATTGGTCGCCTCCCATCGGAATGACAACGAGCGGGGTTTCAAAATACAAACCTTCACTTGTGCTGTTCATTCCGCCGTGGGTCACAAATAAGCTGGCTCTTTTCAAGATCTCAAGCTGAGGGACATACGGGCGTACAATGAAATTCTCCGGAATGTCGTTTAACTCACTTGTTTTAATATGCTTGCCGATGGAAAGCACAACTTTACCGTCAAAGTCCTTACACACTTCAAGGCACTGATTAAAAAACTGCTTTTGATTGTTAAAAATGGTTCCCATTGAAATAAACAGCACGTTTTCATTGTCAATCTGATCAAATGGGAAATCATTGTTTCCGGCTCTTTCTGTAATGGAAGGACCGACAAATACATATCGCTCGCCAAATTGCTCAGCCAGTGGCTGAAATCCCCTTGATGTAAAGACGATTGTCAAGTCACCATCAGCTAAAAAAACATCAAATGGCTTCTTGATCTCTGCTTGAAAATCAGCATTTAACGTTTCTGCAAGCTGCTGGTATGATTCATAATGAGGCGAATCTTCAAGTGATCCTTTCATGTACGCTCCCATCATTTCCTTCGCAAATTCCTCATTCATCGCAAAGGTTGTACACAATGAAAATCTTGGCAGCTTCAGCATGTTGGCAATGACTTTACCCGCGAGAAGATGGTGATCATATATGACATAATCATACGATTCATGTTTGACTTCCTCATAAATATGAGTCGCGATATCCTTACAGGCTTTCAAAAAAGCGCAGAGCATTTCTGTGAAATCTCTTTCTTCATCGCCGGTTGCGTTTTTCCCGAAGTAATCTCCCCTGAAATCATGATACTCACGAAACTCTATATCAAGAGCTGTGATTTTTTCTTTATATTCCTTCACTGCGTAGTACGTAATGTTTTCTCCCCGGGATTTCAGCTCCTTCATCACACCGATAGAGGGATTAATATGCCCTTCACCGGGGAAACCGATCATTAATACATTTGCCATGCGGCAGCACCCTTCCTTTGAAAATTTATATAATATTTTATACGGTACTATAAATACATAAACAGGTAAAGTATTTCACTTTATTAATATTCATTACATATAACTTTTCTACCAGCTTATATTCCCTGTCTTCAAGACAAAAAGCATTCAGCTTGAAGCGAATGCTTTAATAAAGATACGAATTCAGTCATTTTGTCTCATGATAGGATTCTTAATCAGGCCCTTTTTATTATTTTTACGTTCTTGGTGAAATTAACGGATATAATACACCGTCTTTGGCAAACGACATCTTCCCTGTTTCCTCTGAAACCACGAGCACCAGTGCATCCGTATAGCCCGACATACCAAGAGCCGCCCGGTGCCGGGTTCCCAAATGAATATCCACTTCCTTCGTCGTCAAAGGGAGCACATTGGCTGCTGACACGAGTTTATTTTCTCTCACCAATAAAGCGCCGTCATGAAGAGGGTTTCCAGGAAAAAAGATGCTTTCAATTAATGAAGAGCTGATCTCGGCGTGTAGTGAGGTGCCTTTTTGAATAAAATGTTCAACCGGGTCCGCTCTTTCAATCACAATTAAAGCTCCATGCTTATGTTCCGATAAGGCTTTAATCGCCTTGGCCAGCTCAATAAATGCCGGCGTAAATTCCTCAATGTATGATTGCAAATAAAAGGAGGATGCAATCCCCTGCATGTCCTGAAAAATGTGCCCTAATTCATCTAATTCACAAAGGAGACACTGGTCTTTTTCGTGAAGCGTTTTCAAGATTAGAGATGCATCACCTAATATTTGCTCTAGGTACACCTGTATTTTCCCCTTGAACGCATTTTCTGATATCTGCTCATAGCGCATAATCTTCATCTCCTGTTCAAATTTCCAACTTTTCACGAATGCTTATCTTATTGATGCACATTCTATTGGTAAAGGAGGGATGTAAAGAATGGAAATCGAAAGAATCATTCAGTATATTTGCACCTTTTTAGGCGTGATTTCGCTTTCTTTTATTTATGCCCAAATGTTTAGAAAAACGAAACCGACAAAAAAAGAATAGGCCCGGCGTTCATTGCTTTTTATACATAAAATGTTATAATTTCTCTCGTTATGAAAAAGAAACGGAGATCAATGTATGAAAGAAACTCAAAATGCCCGGAAAAAAATCAAACAGCTCTTGCACATTTTAATACCGATATTCATTACCCAGGCGGGGCTTTCTCTTATGACTTTTCTAGATACGGTGATGTCAGGGAAAGTCAGCCCCGCTGATTTAGCGGGTGTCGCGATTGGCTCAAGCCTTTGGACCCCTGTTTACACAGGACTTGCAGGTATATTAATGGCGGTCACCCCGATTGTCGCTCAGTTATTAGGCGCAGAGAAAAAACAGAAGATTCCCTTTACTGTTTTACAGGCTGTATACGTGGCCGCGCTACTTAGCATCGCCGTTTTATTGATTGGATATGCTGCAGTTGACCTTATTCTTGGCCGATTGAACCTTGATATTCACGTGCATCAGATTGCTAAACACTTTTTAGGCTTTTTATCACTGGGAATTTTCCCTTTATTTGTTTACACCGTGTTGAGATCATTCATCGACTCATTAGGAAAAACGAGAGTCACCATGATGATTACACTCAGTTCTCTTCCAATCAATTTTGTATTGAATTATGTATTTATCTTCGGGAAGTTCGGAATGCCGGCACTTGGGGGTGTCGGCGCGGGGCTGGCATCCGCGTTAACTTATTGGTGTATCTGCATCATCAGTTTTTTCATTATTCATAAAAACGCACCGTTTTCTGAATACGGGATTTTCCTTACCTTGTATAAGTTCTCTTGGAAAGCATGCAAAAATTTGCTCAAAATCGGGCTGCCTATTGGGTTCGCCGTGTTTTTTGAAACGAGCATTTTCGCAGCTGTCACGCTTCTAATGAGCCATTTTCATACAGTGACCATCGCGTCCCACCAGGCAGCCATGAATTTTGCGTCTCTTTTATATATGCTGCCGCTTAGCGTGTCCATGGCTCTAACAATTGTTGTCGGGTTTGAAGCGGGTGCAGCCCGTTTTAAGGATGCGCGCTCATATAGCTTAATCGGCATCATGATGGCGATCGGCTTTTCTTTGTTCACTGCCGCCTGTATCCTTTTATTCAGAGAGCAAATTGCGGGCATGTACACTTCTGACCCCGATGTGCTCCGGCTGACACAGCACTTTTTAATTTATGCGCTATTTTTTCAGCTTTCCGATGCTGTTGCCGCACCGATCCAGGGAGCACTCAGAGGGTACAAAGATGTGAACTATACGCTTGCGGCCGCTTTTGTCTCTTACTGGGTCATTGGCCTTCCGGTCGGTTATATGGTCGGTACGTTTACAAGCCTCGGTGCATTCGGCTATTGGATTGGATTAATAGCAGGACTCGCCGCCGGAGCAGTTGGGCTGTTTTTCAGGCTGGCAAAACTGCAAAAACGTTATTCGCAAAAACAACACATTTAAAAGAGGTGATCAATCATGGCAAAAAACAAAAAATTATTCGAGTATCTTTCCCAGCATGCGGAAACCATCAGTTCAACGTGGTATGAAACAATCGAGGAGACTGATCCCAATTCCATTTATGCCTCAACAGATCCTGTTGTCATTCACAATTTAAAGAGCCAGAATCTTGCCTTTAACTATAAAATAAACCGTATTTTTATAGATGATGAGGACGTATACTTGCCTATACTGAAAGAATGGGCCTTTGAAGTCACACAGGATCAAGAGCATTTAAAAACTCCTATCCACTATATTATTCGGGAGTTTGTCAGAGTGAGAGATTTATATGTTTCTTATGTGAAAGAATTTGTCCATCTCAATCAGGATACTGTGAAAAGCGAAGAAGCCGAAGACCTGTATCACGCCCTTATAAAAGCGTTTGATCTTGTGATTCATATTTTTATAGAAGAAATGTACAAAAACACAAGCCTTCAGCTTCAGGCCCAAAAAGATATGATTACTGAATTGAGCGCTCCGGTCATCGTGCTGTTTCACAGCGTCGGACTGCTGCCTTTAATCGGAGATATTGATACAGTCCGCGCCAAGCTGATTATGGAAAACACACTGCATCAATGTGCGAAAAAAAAGGTGACACAACTGTATATTGATTTGTCAGGAGTAGCTGTGATTGATACGATGGTTGCCCATCAGCTGTTCAGTCTGATTGAGGCACTTCGTTTAATCGGTGTTTCTTCAACTTTGTCTGGAATCCGTCCGGAAATCGCGCAAACAGCGGTTCAGCTAGGTTTGTCTTTCGAAGATATTGCCTTGAGATCCACTCTCGCTTCAGCAATTGCATCGGACTTAAAATTAAAAAAGGTATAAGGCTTAAGGCCTTATACCTTTTTGATTAATCATTCCATTGATACGTCCAATATATTTCTTCTTCAAACCATGTTGCCATAACAGGTTCATTATTTTTCAATTTCTCTTCAAGCTCTCTGAGCATGCCTTCTGTTTGTGTGCGGTGAGCTCTTAACGCATTCATTTTAATATCAGCTACTTCTTTGATATCAAGTACGACATCAGCTTCGCCGAGAACCTCTTCTCTGTTGCGGGTAATGGCCATGCAGATTGTACGCGGACGGTCTTCTTTCTTTTTGCGATATAATGCACGGATAACCGCTTCCCCGCATGCATCATGGTCAGGGTGCACACCGTGTCCGGGATAAAATGTGACAATTAAACTTGGTTTTACATCATCTATGATCTCTTCCATGATATCAGCTAAATACTCATCGTCTTCAAATTCGAGCGTTTTGTCACGGAGTCCAAGCATCCGAAGGTCATTGATATCCATTTCTTTGCAAGCATTGATGAGCTCTTGTTTTCTTAGCAGCGGCAACGTTTCCCGATTCGCGAAAAATGGATCGCCCATATTTCTGCCCATTTCACCTAAAGTGGCGCAGGCATACGTAACGGGAATGTCTTTTTTTCTGTTTAAGGCAATGAGGCCTGCCACTCCATATGATTCGTCATCAGGGTGAGGCAGGATTACTAGTACATGTTCTTTCATTATTATTCACCCTTTTCTTTAAACTGTGAACGGTTTTTCGCTGATTTGCAGAGAAATAGCCAGTTTACCGCCCGGCAGGTGTCCCGCCATTAATAAACGGTTTTCTTCATCTACCGTGTATTCAGTCAAGCCTTCAGCATAAATCCAGCCTTCTTCTGTTTTCAAGCCAACGCGGTAAGGCCCGTTGCCTTTGATTTTTGCCTGATGATAAGTGACTTTTGCATTGCGAATATACGCAACAACCGTCATGTTCTTTTCATTTAAGTGCGCTGAATAAGAACCTGTGGTGGTTTCTAAATGGATATATACAGGGCGGTCCGCATATCGTTCTAAAGATGCTTGCACATCTTCTTTTATGATCGCTTTCATGATTGCTCCCCTCTTTCTTCTTTTAAATACTCTGCACGTTCTGTATGTAATTTGACCAGCTGATATTTCACAGCCGGTTCGAGCTGTGAATTCACAATGCGCTGAATCGCGGCAAAATATTTTTCCAGCATCGGTTTTCGGAGTCTTGGATGTGTTCGTTTATCCAAGAGCTCAAGATCAATCGCCTCTGCTACCGCTTCTGCGTCATCATGTGCGAGAGATCGGTTATTCCAAAGTGAAGCATAGGCTTTCACTATCTCTTTATCATTGTCCATCGTCTTGCTCCTTTATGTCTTACATACATGAAATGATTATACATAATATATGCATCAGCTGAAAAGCCAAAGGCCTCAATGGCTTTTTGACGCCCGTTTCCACTTCACTTGTGAAAACGTAAACAAGAGCAGCGCAGCCCATATACAGCTGAATGTAAAAGCCTTCGAGCTTGAAAATGGCTCATGGTAAACAAACAGCCCGATCAGCAGGGTAATGGTCGGCGCAATATATTGTAAGATACCGACTTGATACAGTGGCAGCCGTTTCGCTCCTTCCGCAAACAATAAGAGCGGCAAAGCCGTAAACACACCGGCCAAAAAGAGAAGCAGCCACGTCCCTCCGCTTTCTGCACCCGCTGGCTGACCATGTCCGCTGAACAGCAAATACCCCAATGCAATGGGCATAATCATGAATGTTTCCAGCGTTAAGCCGATGGCGCTCGGCAGGCTTGTTCTTTTTTTGCTTAACCCGTACAGCCCAAAGCTGAATGCGAGGAGAAGCGCAACATAAGGAATGGAGCCGTATTGGAACGCCGAGATGATGACACCGGCTGCCGCAATCGAAACGGCCACTAATTGCAGGCGATTCAGTTTTTCCTTTAAAAATAAAATCCCAAGGAGCACTGATACAAGCGGATTAATGTAATAGCCAAGACTAGCCTCAAGCAAAAAGCCATGGTTTACAGCCCATATGTATACAAACCAGTTGATCGAAATCAGGATAGAAGCAAGAAATAAAGAGAGGATCCCTCCGTTCTTTTTCAGAGAGCGCAGCTCCTGCCATCCTATTTTCCATTGCTGCAAGAAAAAAAGTACGATACACATAAAAACAAAAGACCATATAATACGATGAGCCAAAATATCAAGAGCCGGCAGCTGTTCGAGAAGCTTCCAATAGAGCGGAAACAGGCCCCACATGATAAAGGAAACGGCTGTGTAAATAACGCCTTTTTTTGTTTCTGAATGTTGCATTTATATCCCTGCCTTTCTTTAGAGCATCTTATATTATATCACGTGAAAGATCTGGCGGGCATATACTATTTTGTCCGTGAAGAAAGGATGTGAAGACAATGTTTGAGTGGAACAAGTACTTTCCTTTCCACAATCAATTTTCTAAAGAAGCATTAAAAAAAGCTGATCCGAAAGAAGTTGAAACGTATGTCAATCGTGTGATGGAAAGTGTGTTCGGCAGTGATTATGCGGCTCAATTTCCTTTCCGCGATCCTCTCCCCCAAAAAGAACATCCCGCCAAACCTGATGCAAAACCTGATGTCAAACCTGATATTGATATATTCGAAACAGCAGACCATGTGTTTGTAAAGGTGCCAATCAGCGAAGAATGGCTGGAACAAGTGAGAATCAAACACACATCTCACGAATTATGGTTGGAAAACCTCCCAAGAGCAGATCATCCGAAAAAAGTAAACCTTCCTTGTTTAGTCAAACGCAAAGGAACAAAAGCCGTCTATAAGGATGGCCTTCTGGAAGTCATGTTTCAAAAGCAGCAAGACTACAATATGTCCGAGGTAGAAATCATCCGATAAAAAACGGCCTGCAATCGATGCAGGCCGTTTTTTATTAATAGAAGCCGGGATATCCCCCGTATGGCACGCCGGCACCAAAACCGTACGGTCCGCCTCCATATCCATAAGGGCCAGGAGGATAGGCATAGGGACGAGAATAGTTAAACAGCGCACTCCCGAGAAAACCGCCTAATAAACCGCCGACTAGAGGAGCGCCAAACAAAAAAGGACTACGCGCCGGATATCCGGCTGGACCTGGGATTCCGCGTAAATACGAATGATGAGGGTACATGAATTTTTCCTCCTTTATGTCTGCCTATACGTAAAGTATTCAGCAAGGAAGAAAAACGATTGGGCTACGGACTGTCTATGATTGTTACATCACAAGCCCTGCCAATAACACACAGCCGAGCCCTGTAACCGAAAGAACTGTTGTAAGCAGCGTCCAGGTTTGAAATGTTTCTTTCATGCTCAAGCCGAAAAATTCCTTTACCATCCAAAATCCTGCATCATTTACATGACACGCAATGACACTGCCGGCTCCTGTTGCAAGCACCATTAACGCGGGGTTTACACTGCCAGCCTCCATAAGCGGAGCTGCCATTCCCGCTGTGGTAAGCGCAGCCACGGTAGCAGAGCCTAGACACAGACGCAGAACCGCGGCGATGGTCCATGCAACGAATAGCGGCGACATGTTTGTTTGACGGAAAAAATCAGCGACATAATCGCCGACCCCGCCGTCAATCAGCACCTGTTTAAACGCTCCTCCCCCTCCTATGATGAGCAGCATCATCGCAATTTGCGAAATTGATTCTGAAATAGATCTGCTGATTTCCTGCATAGGTATTTTACGGGCATATCCCATCGTATAGAGTGCAAGCAACAGCGAAATGAGCATTGCCGTTCCCGGAGTGCCGATAAATTCTATAATGTCTTTTCCTTTTGAATGTTCATTCAATAATAAAGAAAAAACTGTTGCCATTGCCATAAAGATAACCGGGAATAAAGACGTGACAGCACTGATCGCAAAGCCCGGTGTTTCATCCAGCTGAAATTCTTTCCTCGGTCCTAACCCCGATAAGTTTCCATGCTTTTGATACGCACCAGGAAACCGTTTCATCGCAAATTTATTAAATAAAGGCCCGGCAATCACAGTTGTCGGAACAGCGATGATGATTCCAAAAAGCAGCACCTGGCCAATATGGGCACCGTATGCAACTGAGATAGCAGTTGGAGCAGGATGCGGGGGCAAAAATCCGTGAGTAACATTTAAGGCGGCGGCCATCGGGATTCCCAGATACAGAAAAGGCATTTTTAATTCTTTAGCAATCGCGTAAACAATCGGTATCAACAGAACAAGACCCACTTCAAAAAACAGCGCAATACCGATGATAAAAGAGGCAACTACAACCGCCGCCTGTATTCGTTTCCTCCCGAATTTGTCAATCAGCGTAATGGCAATCCGGTAGCCGCCCCCAGCATCAGAGACAAGCCTCCCAAGCATCGCGCCAAGTCCAAACACTAAAGCTAAATGCCCCAGCTGCCCGCCAATTCCAGTCTCAATTGAAAGAACAATTTTATTGATATCCATTCCAAGTCCGATGGCTACTAAAAATGAAACGACAATCAGTGAGACAAAGGTATTTAATTTTACTTTAATAATGAGAAATAACAGAATCAGCACTCCGACAGCTACAATTAAAATCGGCATGGTACCCCTCCAAAAGTGTTTTATATGATTCTCGCGACAATGTTTTGGCGCTTTTCATGCCTAGATGAATAGAAAGCGCTTTCATTAATAACTAAAAATGTCTTGGTTATATGATTGTTATCTTTTGATCAACTAATATGTTCATACTAATCTCCTAATCAATGACTGTCAATCGTTTTTATGAGCTTGTCTCGATTACCTACCGCCTAACCCAATGATTTATTAGTTATATGTTGATTAACTTTTGGTTATATGTTATGTTTTTTAAAGTTGACTGCCAATCATTATATCTATCCATTGTCTGGAAGCAAATGAGACAATATGAGAACAGACGGATAACAACTTCATAAGAGGAGGAGTACACATGCCATTATTGCGTTTTGATGTAATTGAGGGCCGTGATGAAAAATCGCTGCAATTGTTATTAGATACTGCTCACCAAGCGATGGTTGAAGCATTTGGTGTTCCGGAAAGAGACCGTTATCAAATTGTCCATCAGCATCCCGCAAACGAGCTTATAATCCAAGATACGGGATTAGGGTTTCAGAGAACCAAGGATCTGGTCATCATTAGTATGACAAGCAAAGCAAGAACCGAAAGCCAAAAGGAAAAATTGTATGCTCTGCTTGCTGAAAGGCTAGAAGAAAAATGCGGAATTTCCCCTGAAGACCTCATGGTATCTATTACTGAGAATGGTGACGCAGACTGGAGTTTCGGTCTTGGTGAGGCGCAATTTTTGAATGGAAAACTATAAGATTTCGTCTCCCCACAAAAAAAAGAAGAGAGAGCTCCAAGAAGCTCTCTCTTTTTTTCATAAATGCGGAAGTCATCAGTATAGAAGCATCCAGCAATACGAAAAACCTGGATCTCCTTATTAGATCCGGTTTAAACGCCAATTGGATGCTGACTGGGTTTTGGCCGAAAATATAAAATTTTGCTGATTTGCATAATAAGATAACTCATAATCCCCATTTACAACAGGTTGGATGCTATAACTTATTGATCATTTCCATGAACATGACACTTTTGCCAATCCGGAAATGTCAGTCTGACAAATATAAAAAGTCATGTAAACGGGGTGTGAACCGTACTTACATGACTCACCATGGAAACAAAGGCTCTTTTTCAGACGCCGCTTTCCTTATTTCTCTTCTTCACACACTGTGTCACCAGGCTCGCAAAATTGATCGGCCCATGCCTGCATTTCTTGAAATACAGCTTGAAGCGCTGTTCCTTTTTCAGTTAGCGTGTAGATGACTTTGACCGGCGTTTCAGGGAGAACCTGCCGTTCGACAATCTCGTTTTGTTCAAGCTCCTTCAAGCGCTCTGCCAACATTTTTTGGCTGATCATCGGTATTGTTTCCGTTATCTCTTTAAACCGTTTCGGCCCATCCATTAGCACATGGATGATCAGACCGTTCCATCGTTTTCCCAGCAATGAGAATGCGGATTCCATTTTAGGGCACATCGTATTTCCCACAAGTCTTCATCCCTTCATCTATTGATTGACATGTATTCAATGATCCATTACAATAATCTTTCAAGTTACATTTAGTAAGCTTCTAACTTTTCTATTATCATACCACGTTTATCCGAAGGAGGAAACACTATGACGAATACTCTGGATGTTTTAAAAGCACGTGCATCTGTAAAGGAATATGATACAAATGCCCCGATCTCTAAGGAGGAGCTGACTGAGCTATTAGACCTTGCCGCTAAAGCGCCTTCTGCTTGGAACCTTCAGCATTGGCATTTTACAGTATTCCACAGCGATGAATCAAAAGCGGAGCTTCTTCCTGTAGCGTATAATCAAAAACAAATCGTTGAGTCTTCTGCTGTTGTTGCCATTTTAGGCGATTTAAAGGCAAATGAAAACGGTGAAGAAGTTTATGCTGAATTAGCAAGCCAAGGCTATATTACGGATGAAATCAAACAAACATTGCTCGGCCAAATCAACGGTGCTTACCAAAGCGAGCAATTCGCACGTGATTCCGCTTTCTTAAATGCTTCTTTAGCTGCTATGCAGCTTATGATTGCCGCAAAAGCAAAAGGTTATGACACTTGCGCAATTGGCGGATTTAACAAAGAGCAGTTCCAAAAGCAATTTGATATCAGTGAGCGCTATGTTCCGGTTATGCTAATTTCAATCGGAAAAGCAGTGAAGCCTGCGCATCAAAGCAACCGTCTGCCGCTTTCAAAAGTATCAACTTGGCTGTAAGGATATGAAAAACCTTAGTCCGAAATCCGGACTAAGGTTTTTTTATACAATCGCCTCTTTGTACCATTCACGAGCCTGTTCAGCTTCATGCTGAGTCAGCTGATGGCCCCCGTCCTGCCAGAAAACGGAGGCTGATGCCCCGCTGTCACGCAAATAGCGGTAAAGCTCTTCTGATTCTTCCTTCGTGCAAAGAGGATCGTATTTCCCGGCACCGATAAAAACAGGGAGCCCCGCCATATCAGGCAGCTCGATACCCCGAATCGGAACCATTGGATGATGCAGAATAGCCCCTTTTAACACATCTTTATAATGAAAAAGCAGGCTTGCCGCAATGTTTGCGCCGTTTGAATAACCGACTGCAATCACTTTGCCGCGATCAAACTGATGCGTTTCTGCAGCCTCGTCGATAAAATCTTTCAATTCTCTTGTCCGCACCACAAGATCTTTTTCATCAAAAACTCCTTCACTCAGACGTTTGAAAAATCGCGGCATTCCATTTTCAAGCACCGATCCTCTGACACCAAGCAAATGGGCATTAGGGTCTATAAACCGCCCCAATGAAAGCAGATCGTGTTCATTACCGCCCGTGCCATGCAACAGCAAAAGTACGTTGTCAGATGTTCCTTTTTCATAAATATGCTTCATTATAAATTCCCCCTTTTAAAGTTCAGGTAAAATGTCTGTAATTTGGTGTCTATGTTTCTCCAGCCATTCAGGCAGTTTTAAGGAAGTCCCTAGCTCAGAAAACGTTTCATCTGTCATAAAGCCCGGTTCATCTGTGGCAATTTCAAATAAGATACCGCCTTTCTCCCTGAAATAAACTGATGTAAAGTATTCCCTGTCGAGAATTTCTGACGAAGGCAGATGGTTTTCAGCAATAATCGGCAGCCATTTCGCCTGTTCCGTTTTCTTTGTCCGAAACGCTACATGGTGTACCGTACCATATCCTCCGACTCCTCTTTTTTCAGGGTATAAATGGACATCAATGACACCGCCGACGGCCGCTGAGGTTGCCAGTCTGACAATCTGGTCTTCTTCGGCCACTTTGGTGTATCCAAAGCTTTCCATTAACAATTGTATGGTCGCCTGCGGGTCGTAGGAATATAGCAGCACACCTTTCATTCCCGTAATTGCTTCATTTGTTGTGATCCCGTCAGGCGTCCACTCGCTTTTGCCGCTTTTCGCATCCTCCATGATCGCCAGCGGAAGGTCTTCTGTATCATCAAAAATAAGACCTTTTTCACCAAACAACGTTTTTTCCTCTAGGCTCAGCCCGCTTTTCTCAAGACGTTCCTTCCAAAAAGACAGGGAGCCTGAGGGAACTGAAAAGTACACCCGGCCCGCTTGGCCTTTTCCTACCGTTCCCTGTCCGCTTCCTTGGAACGGAAAAAAGGTCATTATTGTACCGGGATCTCCGTTTTGATTCCCAAAGTAAAAATGATACGTTCCGGGATCATCAAAGTTTACTGTTTTTTTAACAAGCCTGAGCCCAAGCACTTCTGTATAAAAACGCAAGTTTTCTTGCGGATCTCTGGCGAATGCTGTGACATGGTGCAATCCTTCTGTTTTCATTTTCTCACTCCTATTTATCTCGATTTCAAGATATTTATTATTTTAAACCTTTATTGAAAAGGATGCAAACCATGTGTTTTGATTAAATAATTGAAAAAATCATTTTTTTCTAATAATTATCTTGTGATCTTTTCTTACAACTGCTATTATAGTGAGCATTATCATGTTTCAGGAGGAAAGTAAATGGTTAAAAAAGCACTTATTGTTATTCTCATTCTTTTGCCATTCGTTCAGCTCGCGCTTTTGCCGCTTGTGAATCGAATAGAACCGATTATGTTCGGCCTGCCGTTTTTCCACTTTTGGCTGCTGCTGTGGATTATTGTTACGCCGTTATGCTCGTTTGGCATTTATCAGATGCAAAAAAAAGATGGAGGACTTGAATAATGCAAGGGAATCTGACTGCACTTCTCATTACTGCTATTATTGTTTTAACCGTTGTCTGTATCGGCTTTCTCGCCGGAAGAGACAAATCCTCACGCACTTCTTTGGAAGAATGGTCTGTCGGCGGCAGACGCTTCGGCGGTCTTCTCGTCTGGTTTTTAGTAGGCGCTGACCTTTATACGGCCTATACTTTCTTAGGGTTGACCAGTACTGCTTTTACAGGCGGAAGTGTTGCATTTTTCGCCATTCCTTATTCTGTGTTGGCCTACTTTATCGCCTACTTCTTCTTGCCGAAACTTTGGAAAGTTGCGAAAATTCATAAATTAACAACACTCGCGGATTATGCCCGGGAACGTTTTAACAGTAAGCTTTTGGCAAGCCTCGTTGCCATCGTCGGGGTACTCATGCTTATTCCGTACATATGCCTTCAGCTGAGCGGCATTCAAGACACGCTTCAGGTTGCCGGCACTGGATATATTAACGTAAAATTCGTTGTGATCATTTCATTTATTCTTGTTGCTCTTTACACATTCTTCAGCGGGATTAAAGGGCCCACATATACAGCCATCATTAAGGACATTTTAGTATGGGTCATTATGCTGTTTATGGTGGTGTCCCTCCCTCTCATTCATTTTAACGGCTGGACACCGATGATTGACACGTTAGTGAAGGAAGCGCCGCAAATGCTGACGATACCTGCAGAAGGGCCAAAAGGCATCCCTTGGTTTATCACAGCATCTATTGTTTCCGCTCTGGCACTTTTTATGTGGGCGCATGCCGCTACAGGTGTTTTCACGGCGAAAAGCGCTGATGCAGTAAGAAAAAACAGCATGTTTTTGCCGCTTTACAATATTGTGTTAATATTGGTTATTTTTCTTGGCTTTATCGCCTTTCTTGTCCTGCCGGAAGATACAAATCCAAGGCTGGCGCTGCTGCATTTGATTCAAACATCTTACGGCGGCGTGGCACAAGGCTTTGCATATGCCACTATCGCTCTTGCTTCATTAATACCTTGTTCCATTATGGCAATCGGCGCATCGAATTTATTCGCCAACAACCTATACCGGGATTTGATTCATCCGAATGTGTCGCAAAACAAGCTGACCCTCGTCACACGTTCAATGGTCTTTGTTGTCATCGGTCTTGCGCTGCTGTTTGGAATGCTGTTCCCGACTGCCTTAGTGACACTTCAGCTATTAGGTGTATCCGGTATGGTGCAAATCTTCCCTGCGATTGCTGTCAGCCTGTTCTGGAAAAACCAAACGAAAGAAGCAACGGTTATCGGATTATTAGCCGGCCTAGCGGTAACGTTTATTGTGTATATCACTCAATCCGCACATGGCATTTATGAAGGATTCTGGGGATTGGCCGCCAACATGATCGCTGTGGTCATCCTGAATCCACTGTTCGTTAAAAACGCGGGATCCAATCCTGTCATTGAAGGTTTATTTGGCAAAAAACAAGACGCTAATCCAAATCAAAAGGGCGCATAAAAAAACCATACGCGGCAGCCGCGTATGGTTTTTTTACATTTCTTTTTTCAGTGTTTCAATTGCCTTTTCCATTTGCGTATCATTATCAGACAGCTTCTTTTGAAGTTCTATCATTAATTTCGTTGTTGTATCGCCAGTCAGTATGCCTGTTTCATTCAGCTTCTCTTTTTTCTGGAACTGTTTGACGACAGATACAAAATCCTGGTCATACATACTGTTAACCTTTACCTTGTAACCAAGTGCTTTGAGCATTTTCTGAGCCACTTTGACGTTTGTGCCTGTATCACCTGATTTGTACGTTTTATCTGCGTCCAAATACGGCAGCTTCGCGTAATCAGGCAGCTCTGCTTTCACTTGAGGCTTGATGCCTTTTTTGTGAATCCATTCGCCATCAGCAGTCAGCCATTTGGCAACTGTCAGTTTGACGGTAGAGCCATCATCATATTCTTTTGCCGTTTGTACTGTACCTTTGCCGAATGTCGTCTCGCCGATTAACGGTACGTTTGACGATTCATGAAGGGCAGCGGCCATAATTTCGGCTGCGCTTGCTGTACCGTCATTTACTAAAACGACGGTCGGCTTGGTCACTTTCCGTTCTTTTTCGGCCTTCATGACTTCTTTTGAACCGTTTTTGTATTCAACCTGCATGATGTTTTTCCCTTTATCAATGAACAGGTTGCTCATCGTAATCGCCTGTTCCATTAAGCCGCCCGGGTTGCCTCTCAAGTCTAAAATATAGCCTTTGGCGCCTTTTTTCTCTAAACTGTCAATCGCATCTGTCAGCTCTTTAGCTGTTGTTTCAGAGAAAGAAGTGATTTGAATTTCTCCGATGTTGTTGTCTTTCATCTCTGAATAGACAGTCTCTACAGGAATGGTATCGCGCTTAATGGAAAGATCGATATTCCCCACTCCCGCTCTGTTCAGTTCAAGCTTCACCTTTGTGCCCTTTTTGCCTCGGATTAAAGCGACGGCTTCATTTACATTCATGCCTTTTACGCTTTTTCCATTTACCTTAATGATTTGGTCCCTCGGTTTGATACCGGCTTTTTCAGCAGGTGAACCTTTAATTGGGGATACAATAAGGATTTCTCCGTCTTTCTCCTCTACTTGGGCTCCGATTCCTTCAAAAGATGCTGAAATCGTCTCGTCGAATGATTTCGCTTGCTCTTGATCCATATATGTAGAATACGGATCATCCAGTGATTGAATCATTCCTTTAATTGCTCCGTCTACTAATTTGTCATCATCTGTTTTTTGGTAATAATCACTTTTGATTTGCTCATACGCTTTATTTAATTTGTCGAACTTGCTGTCTCCTGTGCTTGCTGATTTTTGGCCCAGGATACTGGAATTGCCCGTAATAAATAAAGTAAGCGCCGAAGCGACAACTGCAGTGATCAGCACAATAAAAAACAGTTTTAATTGCCGTTTCAATTAAACACCACCTTTTTCTTCTTACATTATTATCATGGACGAATTCTTATTCGTCAACTCGGAGCAGAAATGAAAGAGAAACGCCCTTCTTTTGCTTTTCATAAACCTATGTCTTTATACGACATATGATAAGGAAAAAGGAGGATTCGATATTGAGCCGATATTTAGAAATGCTGTCCTTATTCGGTGTCGCAGGGGCGCACCCAGGCGGGCTGGCTTTTTCAAAAGCGGTCTTGCAAAAGGCTGCGCCCTCCCCGGATCAGCCGATTCTTGATGCCGGATGCGGAACAGGGCAAACGGCGGCTTATTTAGGACATTTGCTGTATCCTGTAACAGTCGTTGATAAAGATCCTATTATGCTTGAGAAAGCGAAAAAAAGATTTGCGAATGAAGGGCTTGCCATCCCTGCATATCAGGCGGAGCTGGAACATCTCCCGTTTTCTGCTGAGTCCTTTTCCTGCGTCCTGTCAGAATCGGTCCTCAGTTTTTCACGCCTGACATCCTCTCTTCAAGAAATTTCAAGAGTTTTAAAACCCGGCGGGATGCTGATTGGTATCGAAGCTGCTTTAAAAAAACCGATGCCCCCTGCAGAAAAGAAGCAAATGATGGATTTTTACGGATTTACTTGCTTACATGAAGAAAGCGAATGGCATAAACTCCTAAGATCCTATGGCTTTCAAAAAACAGAAGCGATGACACTTCTTCCGGAAGACATGGAATTTGAACCAACCACAGAAATGGATTTATCGCAAACGATTGATCCCATCTATTACGATACGCTTCAAACACATTATCAGCTCATGCAGTTATATAGTGAGTACATGGGTCATTGTATTTTTATCGCGTACAAGTAAAACGGCGTATCGCCCCCTGTTTTCGTCCAACCTTTTTTTCCTATCTATCATATGCTGATAGAAAGTCAGGATAGGAGGGGAACAATATTGGAGAGATATTATCATCTTTGCAAAAACCATCAAGGTAAAGTCGTCAGAATTACAGAGAGAGGCGGGAGAGTTCACGTCGGCAGAATTACCCGTGTAACAAGAGACAGAGTTTTTATAGCTCCGGTCGGCGGAGGGCCAAGAGGTTTCGGTTACGGATATTGGGGCGGTTATTGGGGATATGGAGCGGCTTACGGGATTTCCCTCGGTTTAATTGCAGGAGTGGCTCTTGCTGGTTTATTCTTCTGGTAAGCATAGAACAAATGCTAGATTCACCAGACACAATGAAGCCCGCTTATCTAGTGTAAGCGGGCTTTTCATTTTAAATTTTCTTCACTTTTTCAAAGTACTCTTCAAGCGTTAAATCATTATCTTGGATGACCTTTGCGGCTTTTTTGCCTACATAGCGCAGATGCCATGGCTCATATTCATATTTCGTGATATCTTCTTTATTTTTCGGATAGCGAATGATAAAGCCATATTTATAAGCATTGTCCTGCACCCATTTCCCGTCTGCCGTGCTTCCGAACGCTTCATTTAGCTCAAAGCCATTGCTGCGGCTCGAAATGTCCATCGCAAGGCCTGTTTGGTGCTCGCTTTCACCCGGGTAAGCAACCGCTTCCTTTGCCTTCTTTTCCCCTTTTAGGCTTACTTCATTGTCAAAAATGACTTTCTGTCTGTCATACGAACGGTACCCTGAGACAGCTGCCAGTTCATAGCCTTCCTTTTTGGCAGCATCGAACATTGTTTTTAATGCGTCGGCCACTTCTTTTCTGATGTAACGTTTTTGAATCTTTTCTTCAAAAGAAAACTCTACATCAGGTATGACAAGATCGCTAGGTTCATAGTTTCCGGGCAGTGCATATTGTTTATTGACAAGCGCGAGTATATTTTCTGGATTTTGAATGGTTTCCAGACCATCGACTTTTTTAATATCATTGAAATACTGGCTTTTCAATGAAAACTCACTGTTTTGAGTGTTTGATTTTTTGCTGTCAGCTGTTTTTTGTTCTGTTTGCTTTGTTTCTGCTGTGGTTTTCGTATCCTTTTGAGCATCTCCGTTCGACATGCTGCAGCCGGCTCCGACTATTGCCGTTACACTCAGAGCGGCAGCCAGTGAGAACCATTTACCGGACTTTTTCATATTACATTACCTTCCTTTTATCAATCGTTTCCGCATTCATAAAGAAGAGGCTGCCGGCACCCAGCACGCCTCTTGATATATTTTATTGTGATACGGAATGTAAAGCCACTTCTATCATATCATGAAATGTCGTTTGACGCTCTTCCGCTGTCGTTTCTTCTCCTGTTAATACGTGATCACTCACGGTGAGAATTGACAGGGCTTTTCTTCCGTGCTTCGCTGCTAATGTATACAATGCAGTTGTTTCCATTTCAACGCCAAGCACACCGTATTTTGCAAGTTTTTCAATTTGCGAATCGTCGTTGTAGAACTGGTCAGCTGTAAATACGCTTCCTACAGTCACCGGCACACCTTTATCCTTTGCGGCATCATAGGCATTTTTTAAAAGCTCGAAATCTGCGCAAGGCGCAAAATCAATGCTTCCGAAAGCGACTCTGTTCATTTGTGAATCAGTTGAGGAGGTCATCGCCAAAATGACGTCTCGCACTTTGACATCTTTACGAATAGCGCCGCAGGAACCGACTCTTATTAGATTTTGCACATCGTAGCTTTGAATTAATTCATTCACATAAATTGAAATAGACGGAACGCCCATTCCCGTGCCTTGTACTGAGATTTTTTTACCTTTATATGTACCCGTAAATCCATACATGCCTCTGACTTCATTGTAGCATTCTACATTTTCAAGATACGTTTCTGCAATAAATTTTGCTCTGAGAGGATCTCCCGGCAAAAGCACAGTATCCGCAATTTGTCCTTTTTCAGCACCTATATGTACACTCATCTCATATCCTCCTGTAAATCTAAATTATCATCCAGCCCGTCCATTTTACAACGAATGTCATGATGAAACAAACTTCAGCATTGATTATAAAGGAATATGTCGAAAAAAGAAATGTTCGAGGATCTGTTAGGCACTTCCTCAGAAAAACGGATAATCGGGGTGTTAATTTGAAAACCTAACCGCAGGAAGGAGGGGTAGGACATGGGTAAAAAACATCGTAACCGGATCACCGGCCAAAAAAAGAACAATCATATACCTGAAAAAGATATCATTGCAGCTGAAGAAGCACACGGGAAAGAATATTCTGCTGCCAAACGCAAGCCTTAAAACTGCAGAAAACTGCGGGTTTCCGCAGTTTTCTTTTCATTATGTCGTTTGTACAATCAGACGATTGATTTTCCTCCAGCCGGCGGGAAGCAGTTGATAATATGTTTTCCCTTTTCTGCCCTCGTCAATCAGGATCACGTCCCCTGTGGCCATGAATCTTGCATCATAATCACTCGGAACAGTGTCGAATACATTAAACAAAGAGAATGCTCTTTTCAGCACGTCTTGATGATCGCTCCCGTTCAGTTCAGTTCGATAGACGGCTCTGTAGCCCTTTTTTTCGCCAAACCGGGGTGTCTGAAATATTGTCACGTCATAGGAACAAGACTTCTTTTTAAACACGGATAACATCATCAAGATCCCCTCCCTCTTATTTCTTTAACATATTGGCGTTTTTGCTGTGTTTTCCTCTCTCTATTTTTGTCGAAACCGCTTAATCTTTTCGTCAAAACCTTTTACTAGGAAAAACAGAAGCAAGCCGAGGCTAAAGCCGCCTAACACATCCGTCACAAAATGAACCCCCAGATACACTCTGCTTATGCCGACTAAAACAGCAATTACACCGGCTATGATATATACCATTTTTTTATGCTTGGACAAAAACGGGAGGTGTTTCACTAAAAAGTAAGCAATAACAGGATAGACACAAGCAGCATTCATGGAATGGCCGCTCGGAAAACTGAAGGATGATTCATGAACCAGCGGTGCAAAATCAGGCCTCACTCTTTCGATCCATTCTTTTAAGACTTTGTTTAACAGCCGATCTGTGCCGAATACTAAGAGCATCAACAGGCCGTCCCATGTTTTTCTGTAGAAAAACATGCCTGCTCCAATGATGACAATTAGAGGGAGCAGAAAAGAAGAAGCACCAAGATGCGTGATCCCCGTCATGACTTCATTAAGCCATGGCTGACGGATCAAAACAGCTGCCTTGCTTATTGCTTCATCTGCAGATTGAACAGCATTTGTATGAATGGCCGCAGCTAGAATGAGAAAGAAAAGAAACAAGCTAACGGGCTTGTACAATTTAACCACCTCAATTTTCACAGAAGTCATAGAACACGAATAATAAAACCGGAGCTGACCGCTCCGGTTTTAAGCCTCACTCATCTTCATCCAGCTCTTCATCTATCATACATTTTTCTATCAAATAATCAAAGGTAATATCAGCGATTTCAAACAGCTCATCCTCACTCGGTATGTAGCCCCGTCTTGCAAGCTCTCTGTAAAAAAATTCAGCGATTTCTTCCGTATCAATCACAAGATCTATTTCTTTCATCTCCGTACCGCCTCCTTTTTTATGTTTTATGAAAAAACAGGCTGAATTATACCCGGTGTTCTAAACAATTCTTTCAGTCATATATTGAATAAAAAACGAGCCATGGGAGGCTGACGCTATGATTGCTAAAATGATGGAAGCACTGGACGGAGAAAGATTTGATATCATAATGGAAAAAACGCTCAAAGGAATGACGCGTGTGATGATTTGGGGCTGTCTGCCATATTTTTTATATGTCTTGATCCGTATGTTCACAAACTAACTGAAATGCTCTTTTAAACTTTCCAAAACAAACATCATCATGTCTTTATATTCTTCATCCTGAAACATTTCGTACAGAATTTTGTAGTCATTATAAATATCCAGAAGCTCATCAACAATTGACACAGCAAGGATGTGAAGGGTATCTTGATCTTCATCATCGCCTTCAAACTGAAGAAGAGCAGACGATGCGATATCTTCGCCGATCTCATGGCCAGTTTCTCCGACATAATGGACAAACAACAGCTGATGCACAAACTGGTCCATTTCATATTTTCTAAGCACCAGCGTGAGATCCTCTTCCTCCGTTTCAAGCCACTCTCCATCCTTTAAACGGGTCAGCTCATAAATGATATCTTCCCAGCCATCTTCTAAATATCTCCAAATTTCTGTTCTATGGCCGATAATGCGAAAGAGTTCTTTTCCATAATCTTTAACATAAACAACGTCCCCAATAAGGAATTCATACTCAATATCAAGCTTCTCCATGTCGACAATGACACCCTCATAATCTTTATAAAGCTGAATAGATGATTCAAAGTATAAAACTTCGTTATGATTGACTTCATAAAGATAGTGTTTATCAATTTGGTGTACTTTTGTGATGGTGCCGACTGTTCCATACATAATGACGACTACGATATCCCCTACTTGGAATTTCGGTTTATTTTGCTTCATGGTGTCTCCCCCTCGCCGCAACATTTCTCATACGCTATCGTATGCCGGGTGAAGCCAATTCGCATGGGCATGAAAACCAAAGGAAATATCCAATTATGGTATGGGTATGGACATAAAAAAATCCGCAGTGATCTGCGGATGAAACAGCTATTATCTGCCGTGCACTTCAGACTCGTATTGATCCCAAGCTTCATCAAACGTCGCCATCGTGTGAAGGTAATCAGCATTCAGCTCCAAATATGAACTGATTTCATGATAATCGGTTGATGTTTTTGGAAAGCTGTGATCCTCATACGCCTGATTGGCAAATTCACTGATGCTGTCCTTCGGCTTAGGGTGTCTGTATTTCAATAAATAGTGATAAAAGGATTTCATGGGTTTCCCCTCCTGGTGTCTGTCTTTTGTTGTTCTATTATACAGTTCAAGTGTAAAATTACAACAAAAGAATACTGAAACATGACTCAGGAGAAGTCAAAATAGTTGCGTTTCAAAATTCTTTCTGTCTCCATGAGCTGCTGATATGTCAGGCTTTCAGGCAGTTTTTTTGTTTGAATTAAAAGCAGCTGATCCTCAATCTCTTTAACCGTGTTTTCCTCTTGATAGGTCATACCGCAGGAAGAACATACCATGGCAGGGGTGTCTGTCAGTTCTATAGCCCTCGTTCCATCAGGGAGCTCCCAGTACACCGTGTTCCTGCCGGGCACCGCTTCGAGCTCGCCGCACCATTCGCATGTTTTCATGAAGAATCCCCTCCGCATTCAGTCTCTTTCTGTTTTTTCTGCTGCGCCAAAAATTTCTTTTCTTTGAGCTGATCTCTTTTCTCACGCCGATCTTTTAATGTTTCATGCTCCGGATTTGCGATGTATGCCTCTCTCCTTTTGATTCTGTCTACATTTTCAGGTGTAAACGAAACTTCTTTGTCAGCAAAAATGGCACTCAGCCCGATCGGCTCCTTTTTGTCAGCGGTTTCAGGGAAAACGGACTCAAAATAGGCGTCTGCCTGATTGGGGATATAATTCTCTGGTTCCGGATATGACGTAATCACACCTTCAAAATTTCTTAAGATCACTTTGTCAGGACTTTGTGACAGGACATAGTTTGGCTGCAGGGCGATTTTACCTCCTCCGCCTGGTGCGTCAACGACAAAGGTAGGAACCGCATAGCCTGAGGTATGACCTCTCAGCCCTTCAATGATCTCCAAACCTTTGGAAACAGGAGCTCTGAAATGCCCGATTCCTTCTGACAGATCACATTGGTAAATATAATAAGGACGGACTCTGATTTTTACCAAGTCATGCATGAGCTTTTTCATAATTGGAACCGAATCATTAATACCTGCTAATACGACAGCCTGATTTCCGACCGGCACTCCCGCGTTCACCAGCTTTTCACATGCCTCAACGGATTCTTCTGTCATTTCGATGCTTGTGTTAAAATGGGTGTTCAGCCAGACCGGATGATATTTTTTCAATATCTCGCACAGATGATCGGTAATGCGCTGCGGAAAGACGACGGGCGCTCTTGTTCCGATTCTGATGACTTCCAGATGCGGAATGCTGCGCAGCTCTTTTAAAATATATTCTAAAATTTGGTCGTTGATGAGCAGCCCATCACCGCCTGAAATTAAACAATCGCGGATTTCGGGTGTTTCCCGGATATAAGCAATTGCAGCATCAAGCTGTTTTTTGGGGACTCCCATTCCGATTTGTCCGGAAAAGCGCCTTCTTGTGCAGTAGCGGCAGTACATGGAACATTGATTCGTGACAAGAAACAGCACACGGTCGGGATAGCGGTGTGTCAGACCGGGTACCGGTGAATCTTCATCCTCATGAAGCGGGTCTTCCAGATCGTATTTTGTTTTGTGCATTTCTTCAGAAAGCGGCACAGACTGCATGCGTACCGGGCATCTCGGATTGTCGGGGTCCATTAAAGAAGCATAGTAAGGTGTAATATTTAAGGGGATCGTTTTGGTAGAAATTCTGACGCCTTCCTCTTCATCCTCGGTCAGATTGATGACTTTTTTTAAATCATCTAACGTTCTTACAGTGTGTGTCAGCTGCCAAAGCCAATCGTTCCATTTCTCTTCCGGAACGTCCTTCCATAACTCGATCTCCTTCCAATGCCGTTTCGGTTTATACCATTTGTTTTTCAAACGAACTCCTCCTCGCGCTTATTTTGACTTACAGTTGCTTGCACCAAATATTCATGTTTTCAAGGCCTTCGGCTATAAAGCAATTATTGATCAGCCTTCCGCCATACTGATAACCTGAATGGTACAACACAGCATTCATCCCAAAAGACGAAGCACGGGCGAGAGAAAATACATGAAAGATATCCTTTCCAGCCATTTCTTTTTCTAACGCCTCGATTAAAAAGCTTGTTAACGAATGGCCGCGATATTCCGGCAGCACAGCGCAATCGGTTATTTCTGCATGCCCAAGCTCTGGATTGATTTCTGCGCTTGCTGCGCTGATCAGGCGGTCATGATCAAGCATGATATAATACACCGTATTTGCATTCATCGTCTTTTCAATATAAGCGGGGTCAAATACCGGGGTTGGGTACGTGCGGAATACTTTTTTATACAGCATCGATAGCTGGTACATGTCGTTTGTTTCTGCTTTTCTCGTAAAAACGGGTGTACTGTCGTTGCGAAGACGGGGCGCTGTGCGATATATGGCTTCGATGATCTCCTGTTCCTCTGTATAAGAATCTGTTTGTCTCCGGCTTTCTGAAAGGTAACGTACCATGACACAAGCCGAATGGCCGAGATAATAGCCCTTTAGATAGCCCTCCGGCGCAAATAATTGTTTGGCAAGCATTGGCTCATCATGCTGCTTCGCATAGACGATGATTTTTTCTGCATTCTCTTCTTTTGCCGCTGCCACGATATCCGGCAGGGCCTTCTCAATGGCTCCGTCATAACGGACCACTCTGATTCGTTTATTAAAACCGTCATGGTCCAAAACTGCTGTGACACCGCTACTCTTTATTGACTTGAGCATCCGCATCCTCCCCATCTGTATGAAGCCCGCACCAATCCATGACAAAAAGTGCAATAATTTTAGCAGATTCTATCATGGCTTCAACCTCAATGTATTCATTGGCCTGATGAGCCGTTTTTGTTTCCCCCGGCCCGAAAACGATTACTGGTGTATCTCCTGCATGGTACAAAAGCCCTCCATCCGTTCCCCACGGGGAAGCCTCAATAATCGGCTCTGTCTGTTTCATTTTTTGATAGGCTGATTGCAGCACAGAAATTAAAGGGTGATCATCAGGTAAATCATTCGGCAGCCATTGAGCGCCAAACCATTCTACTTGTACGGGATGACGTTTAAACCATTCGTCATGGTATTCTAAATCCTTCAGCCAGTTTTCCAATTCAAGTTTTACAGCTTCTGGTTTCTCATGGGGAGCAATTCCGCATCTCCCTTCTATGACGACACGGTCTGCAACTGAAGATGGCCAGGCACCGCCTGAGATGGTGCCGATATTCACCGGTACCGGTATTGGGATATTGTCATACAGCGGATCTGAAATTCTCGCATTGCGGACTTTCTCCAGCTCTTGTATCGCTGTGATAACGTGCATGCTTTTTTCAATCGCGCTTACCCCTTCGTAGCGTGTGCCCCCATGTGCGGATAATCCCTTCACAGTGATCCGAAACCACATCGAACCCTGCTGCTTAATAAATAGTTTCATATTCGTCGGTTCAGGAATCAGCGCCCCGTCAGCACGATAGCCTCTCATGATGGCGGAAAGTGTACCGGCGCCGCCGCACTCTTCATCTACAACACTCTGAAACAATACATCTCCCTTCAGTTTGACATCGCAGGCGTGCAGGGCTTCTAAAGCAAAAAGAAGGGCTGTATTGCCTCCCTTCATATCCGTTGAGCCGCGGCCGTATATTTTACCGTTTTCTTCGACAGCTTGATACGGTTCATACTTCCAATCCTTTACGCTTCCTTCAGGCACAACATCGATATGGCCGTTCAAAATCAGGGACCTGCCTCCGCCGGCTCCCGTTTTTTTAGCCACGATATTCGGGCTCTCATGAAAATCGGATCGGTTAGATTTAAAGTAGGGATGCTGTTTTAATTGCTTTATGCTTGGCTCCCATACATCAATGTCCATATGAAATTGCCGCAGCTTTTCAAGCACAACAGCTTGGGCGTTAAACTCTGACCCCAATGTGCTTTTTTCCCCAATCAGCCTTTTGAGAAGACGAATGGCTTTGGCCGAATGCTGATCAAGCCACCCGATTACTTTTCTTTCAATGTCTTGCATCCTCATTCCCCCTCTTAAGAAAAAGGCATATCTATTTTGATTTCAGCTTCTGTCAGCCTCGTCACCTCATCGATTGTCGAGCCATTCATCAGCTCTTTTAAAATGAAGTGATGGCTATCGACCTCAAGAACCGCTTTTTCGGTAATAATCAAATCTACACAGCCTGCAGCAGTTAATGGCAGCGTACATCTTTCTGTTAATTTAGGCCTTCCCTTTTGATCTGTATGACTCATGACGACAACCACTTTTTTCGCTTTTTGGGCAAGCTCCATCGCCCCGCCCATACCAGGCACCTTTTTTCCCGGAACAAGCCAATTTGCCAAATCTCCTGATTGGCTCACCTGCAGGGCGCCTAAAATCGTAATATCAATTTTGCCTTTTCTGATCATCGCAAAAGACATGGTTGTATCAAAATAAGACGCCCCTTTTACAGCGCGGACAGGATAGCCCGCGGCGTTGCATAAATGCGCATCCTCTTCTCCCTTTTCGGGACTTTCTCCAATGCCAAGGACACCGTTTTCCGCTTGAAACATGACCTGCATGTCAGGCGGCAAAAAGTTCGGTACCAAGGATGGGATACCGATACCGAGATTCACAATCATGCCCTGCTTAATTTCAGCAGCAGCCCGTTTTGCAATCTGTTCTCTTTCTGCTACTCCCAAGCCCATTTCCACTTCACTCCCTCGCTTCGTACAACTCCCTCAACAAAAACCCCCGGTGTGACAATCATTTCTTCAGAAATCTCACCCATCGGAACGATACGCTCAGCTTCGGCAAAGGTTCTCCTGGCGGCCATTGCCATAAGCGGGTTCATATTGCGCGCGGTTTTGTCATACGTTAGATTGCCGAATTCATCTGCAATGTAAGCATTGATGAAAGCAAAATCAGCCGTCAGCGCCTCTTCAATCAAGTATCGTTTTCCCGCCACTGTTACAATGTCCTTTTTTTCGCAAACCATTTGATTATCAATGCCCACGTCGGTTAAAATACCGCCAAGCCCCGCTCCGCCGGCGCGAATCCGTTCCGCAAGCGTTCCCTGAGGTGAAAATTGAACCTCTAACGTCCCCTCTGTCATCTGTTTTCCGGCTACAGGATTGGAACCGATATGCGAGGCGATCAGGGTTTTGACCCGTTGATTAACAATAAGCGGGCCGATCCCGATATCCGGGAAACCGGCGTCATTGCAAATCACAGTTAAATCCGTTACACCGCTGTCCAATATCGCTTCAATCAATGAAGGAGGCGACCCGACTCCCCCAAAACCGCCAAACATCAGAACCGATCCATCCCGAACATCTGCAATTGCTGTGTCAATGCTGATTGCTTTTTGAAATGGCGCCATTTAATGTCAATCCTTTTTTAAGTTTTTTCGACCGCTGCAACTGTTTCTGAAAAAATAGAGATAAGCTCTTCCATTTCACCGTCTGAAATAGTAAAAGGAGGAGCAATAATGACAGCATCTCCTTCTCCACTGTCTATTCCAGCTTTGGAAGGATAAACAATCAGCCCGCGTTTTTTCGCCTCGCTGACAATAAGCTGGGTTATCGCCTGCTCTGGCGGAAACACTTTCTTCGTTTTTTGGTCTGCCACAAATTCAATGCCTAATAGCAGTCCTTTTCCGCGCACCTCACCTATAATGCCGCTTTGAGATGCCGCCTCATCAAGCTTCTTCTTCAGCACAGCGCCCTTTTTTTCTGATTGTTTGATCAAGCCGTGCTTTAACACATATCGCAAAACTTCAAGAGCAGCTTTGGCTGAATAGGGATGTGCACTATATGTGTGACCGCTCATAATCACACCTGACCCTTGTTTTATGGTTTCAATAATAGAATCAGATACGACGGCAGCAGCAATAGGTGCATACCCCGCACCGAGTCCCTTCCCCAGTACAGCAATATCAGGTACGGTATCCCAATGCTCTGTCGCGAGCATCCTTCCTGTTCTCCCAAGCCCCGTCATCACTTCATCTGCAATAAAAAGCACATCGTGTGTGCGGCATACCTCACTTAATCTCTCATAATATCCCGGAGGCGGAGTAATCGCTGCTCCTGCAGCACCAATAATAGGCTCAGCCACAAAGCCGGCGATGAATTGGCTTCCGATTCTTTTAATCATGGTGTCCAGTTCATCAGCTGCAGTCTGAACAAAGTCTTCTTCCGTCTCGTGATTCAGCCGATAAATATGTGGAGCTGAGATAGCTGGATACCGCTCAATGAGATGGGTGAACCGGTATCTCCTTTCATAAAAACCAGACAATGAAAGCGCTCCCAAAGTTATTCCGTGGTAACTGCTCCATCGAGACAAAAAGATGGATTTTTGTGTTTGCTTTTTTTCCTGCCAATACTGAATGGCGATTTTCATAGCTGTTTCTATCGCTTCTGATCCGCTGTTGACAAAAAAAGACCAATTCACATCTCCGGGCAGCTCCTGTGCCAAGAGAGCGGCTAATTGCTCGGCGGGCTCACTCGTAAACTGTGAGCGGTAAGCAAAAGACACCTGATCAAGCTGTTCTTTCAGCTTCTCAGTCACATCACGAACTCCGTGGCCGATATTACATGTCACCGCACCTGACGAGCCGTCGAGATATTTTTTTCCGGTCTGATCATAAACATATGAACCCTTCGCATAACTGACAACCGGATAGGCCGAGCTAAGCTCTGGCTTAATCAAATAACTGCTCATGCTCCCACCTCAAAACCCCTTTTACCATATTGTATGAGTGTCCAAATGGCGGCATGACGTTCCCCGCAAAAACTTTTTCACATAAAAAGAGCCTTCCTAATAAGGAAGGCTCTTTTGAAATTTCAGCATCTAGCAAATAAAAGCGGCTCCAACAATAATTAATAAAATGAACAAGACAACAATTAACACAAATGTATTTGTCCCGCAGCCAAATCCGTAACCGTACCCAGAGTATCCATACATGCTGTTTTCATCCTTTCTTATCACGATATACGGCATTTTATGCGGGCCAAGTCCCAAATGGTTTGTGCAAACGCCTATTTCATGTAAGGAAATAATGAAATACAGTATGCACCCGCTCATATTTTTTAAACGTCAGCTTTTCGTAAAACTGAGTTGCACCGTCAGTGCTTGCAGCCACTAAGTAGGCTGCTTCCATTCCTAGTGATTTGGCGATGGACAGCATTTCTTTCACTAAGATACTGCCGTAGCCCTTCCTTTGAAACTGATCTAAAATTGCCACTTCTTCGATTTTAGCCGTTTTCTCTTGATGATCGATAAACAGCTCGCCGCACCCAATGGGAACTTTCTGTGCCTGGTCGCTGTAACAAACAACAAGAATGATTATATCTGCTTCATAGAAAGGATATTTTCTTTTTAATTTTTGTTCAGCGATTGCTTCTCCAATATAAATGGAATCGTAAATTTTCATAATAGAAGATCCGTCGCTAAGACTTTTTGCCGTCCCCCATGCGGTTAAAGGATGTCCCATCTGCCCCTTCCAGTCACTAAGCTTCATGTCATATAGTAGCTCATCCTCGACGACAAAACCGCTTTTTACAAGTGACTGCTTCAAACCGAGCGGAAAAACATGCTGCGGCGACGCTTTTAAATGGAGATAATTCGCATCAAGCAGCTTTGGTACGGAGGGTAAAAAGTTAAGTAACCGCTCCAATGGAAACGTATCATGGAGCTGAACAAAGTTATGAGAAAAAATTTGCGGAAGCTGCGGATCTCTGTATACGCTGTAATGATCAAACGATGCCGATTCAGACGTTAACAATATATATTGATGTTCCGTTTTTGAATAATGTCCTGTCATGAACGTCTCCTTTTTATGACCTATACCTTTACTCTGTTGCAATATTCAATTTCTTTATAATCTCATCGTACACCGGATAAAACGGCTTTCCAATTGGAAATTGCTGAATATTTAGGAAAGAAGCGGAGATTGGCTTCTGATGTAAAAAAAACTTCCTTGTTACTTGTTCACTAATCGGGTGAAAGACGCCGTTTAGAAACAAAAACGGCTCGCGTTCGATGAAAAACAGACGTCGGCCAGGCGGATTTTTGATCAATTCAGATCGTTTCCACGTAATCGGCGGTCCTTCCGGAAGCGCCTCCATTTCTTCTTTTCCAATTGTCACTATGTCTTTTCTTTGAAATTGATAAAATTGAAACGCATACTGGTCCACAATTCGCCTTTTTTTTCCGGCTTCGATATAAAATATTGCAGGATGGTCAGCTTCCTTTACTAAAATATAATTCGGAATGTTTAAAATTTTGCCAATCCTATATTGGAATAAATATGGGTCTGGAACAGCGACAGTCCGATTTAGATACAAAAAACCCCACTTTTCTCCAACAGGATGCCTTACACCCTGATCAAAAAAATACACATTTTGATCTGAACCTTTTACAAAAGAGCCGTCAATCAAATCGGCGGGCAGAAACCGATATGCATTTTGAAATGAATCTGGGGTTTTATAGGTTGTGTCTAATACTTCATTTATCGGCAGAAATGGGGTAAAGTTGTTGAGTCTCGCCCAAAAAATTGCGTCGCCATGATTCCAATGCTTCATATCATCATCCCAGTAGCCTCCAAATTTATGATGGATGAGATTAAGTAACGAACGGCGATGCATAACTGAGCAATGATCAACTTGAAAAGCGGCCTGATCAAGCACTGCATTGGCATTTCTGTAGAAATGTGAGATTTCCTCTCCCCTTTCGTTTACATGTACAACTTTTTGTTTTGAATAGACCGCCTGCGCTTCAGGCTTATGTGAAAACTCTTGCACCATACGGCTCAGCCGCTCAGGATGATAAACAGTGTCGTCAGTAAGATAGGAAATGTAATCGCCGTCTGCAAATGGGAGCGCACTGTTAATTAATGTGGCATAACGGGCTGTTTTTAATCGATCTGCAGGATGCACGAAACTGTTATGATATTGAATGCGCCGGTCATGGAGATACTTGTGAATCACCGCAGTTGTTTCTGCATTCGAATGATCATCCATGATAAAAAGCTCCCAAAGATCATGCGTTTGCTGTATCACGCTTTCGATCGCTTTTTGCAAATAATCGGGTTTGTTGTAACTTGTTAAAATAATAGACACTTTCTCTCCCATCTATACCGCCTCCCACCGTCAAACATAAAAACGGCTCCGCAGCAAGCAGAGCCTCTGTCATCATTTAAAAAGCACCCCAGCTTACAACACTTGAGAGTGAAACATGAGCTCTCGTGTTATTTAACGGGTTTTGGAAAATAACCAAATCAGTCAGAACTTCTTTTACGATGACATTTTGAAGTGTATCTCCGTTGATCAAATTGACTTTTGAAACCGGTACGCCCAGCTCTTTTGCAAAAACAAGCTGGCGTCTGAGGTCAGATGGATTTCCTTCAGAAGACGATTGACGTATCAGCAGAATCAGCAAAAGCAAAATAAAATGCAGATCATCTTGGTTTTCTTCTCGATCCACTTGTTTCTCTAAATCCAAATCATCCCTCTCCCTTATCCTTATCTCTGTTTCACAATATGTGCGACTTCGATTTATGGTATAGGCTATGTCCACTCCATTAAAAAATCAGCATTTTCCTTAAATAGATGAAAAATAGATCAGGTACGGCGTTCGACTCATACCAAATAACAGCCGGAAGAATATGAATAACGTGAGTTCACTATCGAATAGGAGGTGTGTGTAATGAGCTCTGAAAATGCACAGTTAAAAAAGGATTTAATTAAAGCCGTTTTAAGCCCTTTATTTCCAACTGCAACAGAAGGAGGAGAAAATATGGATAGTAATCTTAAAGCCTTGCTTGATGCTGCCATCGATCAAAAAGTAGATGAAAGTGAAACGGTTACGGCAGAATCTATTTTAGACCCTTCTCTTCCGGCAAGATGGATTTTTGCCAGAATTACGCCAGGCACGACAATCAGCATTGTGACTGATTCAGGTGACATGATCGGACCGGTTGTTTTCGTTGCTTTCGATCAGGTTCACGGGATCGTATTTGTAACACAGGAAAGCTCCGTCACTCCGGCAGGCCAAGCTACAACATTAATTGATGTAGACAAAGTAGAAAGCGTTACGTTCTTTTCATAACATCCGATGAAAGTCTTGTATATCCAGTCGGGATACGGAGGAATATACAGTTATTTTGATCGCTGGGCTGAAGAATGTTTTCAGAACACTCATACAGAGTATATGATTGCAGATAAACCTGAAGCAGAATCTTTGATGAAGATCGAAGCGTTTCAGCCGGATTTCACACTTATGATGGTTGGAGACCGCGTTCCTCACGACTGGCTGACCTGGTTAAAGGGTAAGGATATCCCCGTGTATGTTTGGCTGACCGAAGACCCATTTTATATGGATATCAGCCTTCAGGTAATTAAGCTTGCTGACGCCATATTAACGATAGAACAAAATGCAGCTCTCTACTATCAAGAGCTCGGCTACCAGAACGTCTATTATGTTCCGATACCAGTTAACCATCGGCTGTTTAAAAAAATGGGCACCGAACATTCCTATCATTCAAATCTGTTAATCATCGGCTATCCTTACCCTAATCGGGTTCAGCTTATGAAAGAAGCGGTCCATCTGCCATTCACGGTTCGGGTAATCGGCAAGGAATGGGGAAAATATCTGCCTAAAAAAGTGCTCAAACAGCCGCATATTGATGTCGTCAGCACATGGGTTCCACCCGAACAGGCCGTTCATTATTATAATGGGGCAGACATCGTAATTAATGCGCATCGTCCCTATCATTTTGCTTTCAACCAAAATACTATGCGCATCAAAAATACCAGTTTTAATAACCGAACGTTTGATATCGCTGCATGCGAAGCATTTCAATTAACAGATTTACCCGCGGCACATCCTTTTTCATCCTTTATTTCTTATCACGGCATGAACGACTTTAAGGAAAAAGCCGCTTTCTATATCTACCACCCTGAAGAACGGCAAAAAGCTGCAGCAGCCAATTATAAAGAGACCGTACCCGCATTTACGTTTGATGAGCTTCCTGCAAAACTAAAAGCGATTCATCTGGCGCTTTCTTGAAAAATCGTTCATTGCTATGAACGATTTTTTTATTCATAGAAAAAAGCAGCTGCACAAGCTGCTTTCTATTCTAGCCGTCAGAACGGTCTTTCAGCTTCCTCGGATTTACCTGTTTATGAAGATCAGGCATTTCGCCGAGATGTTGTGCAATTTGTTCCCACGATACAATTTTGAAATTTTGATTGACGGCTTGTCCGTTATCGATATTTTCGCCGTCCTGCGCCACAAAAATCCCGTATGGATATTTTGGGCCAAGTCCGAAACCGAGAACATCAATACCATCCGTGTCACTAGTACCGTCTATTTTCTCGCCATCTGTAATCTCAAAGTTGGCTACATAGCGATTTTTCCCCTGCCGTTCATACATTGCATAGCTGTTATTTCCTTGACTTGAAGCCATGAGATATCCTTTGCCATTTGGTGCATAATAGATTGTCAGTCCTTCAATATCAGCTGTCAAATGATCTCCTGTCGCACGGTCGACCACCTGCCCCTTTGATCCTCCGCCGGGCTCAGCGTTAAATTTCCAGATGGCCTCATCTTCCTCTGCTATGTATAGGTTTCCGTACTCATCATCCGCAACAAGGCCTTCGGTCTGAGAATTCAACTTAAATTCACGCACCTTTTTCCCTGTTACATAACCCTTTCCACCATCAACAATTTCATACTGCTCAAATTCCCCTTGTTTGCCTGTCACTAATGCGTAAAATGCTCCTGTTTTCTGGCTGTGATACAAGCTGAATCCATAAACCTCAGAAATATTGGTGGAAATAGGATGGTTCGGATCTGTAATGCTTTTCAATTTTCCTTTATCCCCGTCTATTGCATATACTTCAATTGTATTTTTTCCTTCGGACCGGTTGGATGCGGCAGCAATATCAATTTTTTCGCCGTTCAATGGAAAATCATAGCGCAGATCGACATTATTGAGCTTGCCAAACTCATAAGAATGAAGCTGTTTTCCGTCTAAATCATACACAACGAGCCCTGACTTCTTATTTGTTGTAATCAACTTGCTTTTTTCCGAGTGTTTTTCATGAACCCAAATGGCCGGGTCATCTGCTGCATCATCGCCAGATGCGACCGGATCTGTCTCCGTGTGTGCAGTCACTTTGAAATGATGTTCCTCATTCACATAATGAGCCGACACCGAGGTTGCTGTCAGGCTAAGCAATAAACCCGCGGCAGTGCTTAGCAGCATTGTTTTTGAAACCTTCATTTGGTACCCTCCTCTTTTATCACTAACACTACTATTGTAAAATATATACAGGTGATTACCGTGAGGAAAATGAACCTTTTTTTATAGGGTTTCTGACTCATAAACAACTTATTCTCCAAAGAGGTACGTGAGATGACTTTGCCAGATTTGCTTTTGCGGAGCGAAATAAAAATATGTTGAATATTTAGTACATTGTTTATTTAGTTTTGTTGTTCCCTAGTTACGTCCGTTTTTCCATTTTCTATTAAAAAAGAACACTTTGTGACATGATCATTCCCCTAAATTTTGTTTTATTGGTTGCTTTCATTAATTCGATTACAAAGTTGAACATATGATGCATGGTAGAGAAACGAGAGTTGGAGGATAAGCCATGCCTAAACAGCAAACAGCAGAACTAAAACCATTTTTCCATAACAAAACAGTTTTAGTCACTGGCGGAACGGGTTCAATCGGGAGTCAAATTGTCAAACGCCTTTTGATGCTTACACCTAAACAGGTGATTGTATTCAGCAAAGACGACAGTAAACAGTATGTCATGAGCCAAAAGTATGCGGAGGATAAGCGGCTATTATTTGTACTTGGAGATATACGCGATCACAGAAGGGTGAATCAGGTGATGAAAGGCGTCGATATCGTCTTTCACGCGGCTGCGCTGAAACAGGTTCCGACATGTGAGGACCATCCATTTGAAGCGATCCAGACCAATCTCATCGGCGGACAAAATGTGGTGGAAGCTGCCCTTTCACACCGAGTGCAGCATGTCATTAATATCAGTACAGATAAAGCAGTATCTCCTGTGAACACAATGGGTGCCACCAAGCTGTTATCTGAAAAGCTGTTTCATCAAGCAAACCGCCACGTCCAAAACAAAGGAACCTTGTTTTGTTCGGTCCGCTTTGGAAATGTTCTCGGTTCCAGAGGTTCGGTCATCCCCATATTATTTGAACAGATGATGGAGGGTGAACCTCTGACCATCACAGACAAAAACATGACTAGATTTTTCATGTCAATAGACGATGCAGCTACATTGACATTACAATCGGCTGCTATTACAAAAGGCGGAGAAACCTTTATTTTCAAAATGGAATCACTGAAACTTGAAGAACTGATTCATGGGTTTGAAGAATATGCATCGCAGCACGGGCTCCCGCGGCCGGCTGCAGTAGAAGTGGGCAAGCGTCCAGGTGAAAAGCTTCACGAAGAATTAACATCTCCACATGAAATTGAATCACTGTATGAATGGGGCAACCTTTATGCGATCCTTCCAGAGCCGGAAAAACATCCTGACTTTCGCAAAGTCAATCTGCCTGGGTATCAATCAGATCAAGCCCCGCTCATTACGAAAGAAAGAATTGCACAGATTATTGAAGAATTGCATCAAGAGAAAAAGGCATAAAAACAAGCCTGTCTATCCATTAGGCAGGCCTGTTTTTAACAGTTTATTTATTAAAGAGATGCAGATAGCTTTCGTATCCTTCTTCTTTTAGCTTATGCTTCGGAACAAACCGCAGCGCTGCTGAATTTATGCAGTAACGAAGTCCGTTTGGACCAGGTCCGTCATTAAATACGTGGCCAAGATGAGAATCAGCAGTTCGGCTTCTTACTTCTGTGCGAATCATGCCGTGGCTCGTGTCCAGTTTTTCTTCCACTTCTTCTTCTTCAATCGGCTTTGTAAAGCTTGGCCAGCCGCAGTGGGAATCAAATTTATCTTTGGATGTAAACAATGGCTTGCCTGACACAATGTCTACATACAACCCTTCTTCCTTATGATCCCAATATTCATTTTGAAACGGCGGCTCCGTGCCGTTATTTTGCGTTACTTCATATTGCATGCGATTTAATGACTTTATTTTTTCTTCTTTATTGTACGCCATTTATTTAGCCCCCCAATGCTCGCTGATAAATCCCGCTCGTCCGGAACCTGTCCGGTAGCGCTGATAATGTGCTGGATTCTTTTTATAAAAATGCTGATGGTAGCCTTCCGCTTCATAGAAAGGTTCAGCTTTTAAAATGTCCGTTACAATCGGATCTTTAAAGATGCCGCTTTCCGCCAGACGTTGCTTGGAAGCTTCCGCAAGCTCCTTTTGTTTATCATTATGATAAAAAATGGCTGCGCGATAGGAACTGCCGCGATCAGCAAATTGCCCTCCGGCATCTGTCGGATCGATTTGCTGCCAAAATAATTCAAGCAGTTTTTCATAAGGGAATACATCAGGATGAAACGTGATTTGAACGGCTTCACGATGTCCCGTCGTTTCACTGCACACCTCTTCATACGTAGGGTTTTCAGTATGGCCGCCTGTATACCCGGACACCACTTTTTCAATTCCCGGCTGTTCGTCAAAAGGTTTAACCATACACCAAAAACAGCCTCCTGCAAATGTGGCGATTTCTTTTTTTTCAGACATACTGGTGCCTCCTTTGTTAATACGTGGTATTATTATATTATAGCATGTAAAAATAGAATGAAAATGATTCTGCTTTTCAATAAAATCTATAGGTTTTAAGCAATATGCTTATGTAATGGAGGTTCACAAATTTGAAAGTAAGAACACAGATGATGTACGATATGGAAACTTTACTCCGTAAAGTCTTTAAACAAATACGCAATGAAATCAATGAAATTTTAGATAAAGAGCTGTCGCGGAATGAATTCACCATTCTTCGAATCCTTAGTGAACAAGGGCCTAAAAAAGTCACTGAATTTGCGCCTATTTTAGAGGTATCGGCAAGCCACATTACGGCTGTGACCGATGCGCTGGTAGAAAAGGAATGGATTACGAGAATCAGATCGAAGGAAGACAGACGCATCATCCGCATTCATATCACTGAAGCAGGCGAAAAAGTCCTTCAGCACTTTAACGAGAAAAAAACGGAATATTTCTTTAAACGCTTTGACTGCTACACTGATGCTGAACTTGCCACGTTAATCGAGCTCTTCAGCAAACTTGATAAAAAACGGTGAAAAAAAGCACATACCGATATATAGGTATGTGCTTTTCGCAGTGCTTCACTTATTTTTCAGTAAACAGCTTCATTGCTTTCCAGCGGCCATATCTATAATACAAAAATGCCGCGCAGCTGCTAAATAAAAAACTCATTCCGATTCCAAGCCCGATTCCTTTTTGTCCAAGCCAAGCTGAAAATAGAGCTGTGAAAGGATATCTCAACACCCAAAACGAGATTAAATTTAATACCAGAATATTGTTCACCAAATGCGACCGCATCAGGCTCACTGATAAATAACCTTATGAGATATTTACCAAATACCCAAATCATAACCGCAATCACCAGCATGCAGGAAATAACAGCTATCACACCTAGCCTTGCAATTGTTCCCACTCTTTTTTCGTTTCCGATTCCAATATTTTGCCCTGCCATACTATTGACGGCCGTACCGGCAGCCATTGCTGGAAGCGTGATGATGCTATCAAGCCGCTGCACCGCGCCAAATCCTGATACCACGTGATCCCCGTATGAGTTAACAACACTCATAATCGCCATCATACCGCCTGTAATCACCGTCATCTGCAGACCTGCCGGAATCCCGAGTTTCAAAATCAGCGCGGACTCTTCCCACTTGGGCATTCTCGGAATCGAGAATGGCACAAGCTTGTGTTTGATGACATAAAACAACCCATACAGAAACGCAATGCCCTGTGACAAAATCGTTGAATAAGCCGCTCCCGCTATTCCCATGCGGAACACAGAAATAAAGAGCGGCGCAAGCACTGTATTCAGTACAACAGCAAACGCAATAAACCGGAGAGGTGTCTTGCTGTCGCCCAGCGCACGAAGCACAGTACTGATAAAGTTATAACCAAACAAAAATAAAATGCCGATAAATTGAATCTGTAAATACGTCTCAGCAAGCGGAATCATTGACTCCGGCGTTTTTAGAAGACGCAGCAAAAGCTCTGAGAGAAAAAAACCGGCAACGCCGAATCCGATGCTTAGGCCTGTTAATAAAACAACAAAAGCGTTAATATACGACGCCATTCCTTTTACATCATCTTTTCCTTTTTGCTGAGATAAAATTGTTAACGTCGCATTGTTAAGGCCCAAAATAAAAGACAGCACGGTCAAAACAATCGTGCTTGATACCGCGGCTGCTCCAAGGGCCTTTGCCCCCAGTAAATTGCCGATCCACAAGCTGTCTATAAATTGAAAGGAAACCTGCAATGCGTTTCCGAGCATAATAGGCATTGAAAACAGTACAAGCTGTTTCAGCACGTTCCCCTGTGTAAAATCGTATGCTTTCATCTTTTCTCCTTGTGTTCTCAAATTTTCTTCGGACCGCACGAAAAAAGAGACGTTGTTTCATGTCTCTTTTTCATGACTTATCGGTTTTTTTTCGGTCTCTCATACCGAATGTAAACACCATCACACTTAGGAACAAGGCACAATAGGAAACATTCAAATACATTTGATCCATGTCTTCAGCGGCCAGATGATGATAAGCAAGCCAGCCGAAGTACAGGGAAAACGTAAAGGATAATAAACTGAAATACTGGTAAATCCGTTTCATTTTCAGTCACCTCTATTGTTTAGGATGGTAATAGGAAAACTCAATTTCATCTTTTTCTAAATTTATCTTATCCGCTTTGACATACATTCCATTCGTTAAAGGCATTTCTGACAAACGCACTTCAATGCTTTTATCTCCGGGGTGAACATGGACAAATGACGGCAATTCATAAAAGCTGTCCATATAATTTAACACAAAGCTAATTGGTATACTCAATTTCCCTAACGAAAATTTCGTGACATTCAGCTCTACATCACCGTTTTTTTTCACGGTCGGCTCAAAAGCGATAAACGCATCAATAGACGTGGAAAATGCCTTGATTTTCCCTGCGACATGAACATCATCATCAATCTCTACTTTATAATCAAGCTTGTTTGATGCTTTGTCGTTTAAATATGAGTTAACAAACGCAGCTAATGATTCTTTTGTGCTTGTCACTTGAAATCCATACTCGCTCTCAGATGAATCCTTCACCTGAGCCTGTTCCCCCGGGAGCAAAACAAGTGCCACAAACCCGGCGGCGAGGATAAAATTGATTGCAAGCAATATAAAAAACAGTCGCTTCCACTTATTCATGCTGTCACCCTACTCTTTCGGTAATCCTTCTTTTTTAATGGCTTGATAGACGCGCTTTGCGATAAGAGAATAACCCGTACCATTAGGATGAAAATCATCTTCCTCAGAAATTCGGCTGCTGTCACTTTTTTGATTGAACAAATCTTCGATATGGACGATTTTTGCATGTTTATCTTTTTTCAGCTCTTTTTCAGCAATATGGTTCCAATCCGTGACGACACCATTTATTTCATTTAGTTCTGATAATGTAAACGTAAACGGATTGTACATGCTGACATAAATCAGCTCAGCGTGATCATTCAGCTCGCGAATTTCAGAAATGATTTTTTCAAAGCGCTTTTCGTACGGTTTTTCCGCTTCCTGAAACGGTTCAACGGTTAATTGCAGAAAGTTTTGGCGAAGGATTTTCATCAAATCATTACCGCCAATTGTAAAAAAGACATAATCTGCGTCCTTTATGCCTTTTTGAACCTTTTTATCTTTTAGTTTTTCTAATAAATCATCCGAACGGTTCCCTTTTACAGCATAATTTTTCACGTCGACCGTTTTGACTTGTTTATCTGACCGGATAGAATCCGCCACCTTGCCGACATATCCCTTTCCGTCGGGATCTCCGACTCCTTCTGTCAGCGAATCTCCGACAGCCGCTATGACAATGTGTTCTTTTGTTTTCGTTTCATGGGCTTTTTGTTTTCCCTCAGATGATGTACGTATGCTCGTACACGCAGTAAGAAGCAAAATCAAACTGGCCATGATTGAAAAAATGCGCAGCTTCAATCTTGTTGCTCCTTCCCATTCTACTAGTGGAAAGTGTATCATGTTTTAGAAGATTTGCAAATGCCTAGTCTCTTAGCTTACTTGAGTGTACTGGCTGACTTCACATCGGAAATGATATCATCGTACGGTGTATTCTCCACTCCATTGTAATCTTTCAGCACCTTACCGTCCGGACCTACCAAATAAAAAGAAGATTGATGAATCACTTGGTCATCTCCCTCCGGCTTCTTTACGATCGCTTTAAAGCTCTTAAGTGCGAACTCCTCAATCTCACTCTGGCTGTATCCCGTGAGAAAATCCCAGTTATCAAAAGATAATGGATAATTTGCGGCAAATTTCTTCAGCTGTTTCGGCTTATCGTTTTCTGGATCAACACTAAATGATATGATGCGGACATCTATATTTTCGGCTTTCAGTTTTTTTTGCAGATCGGTCATATGAGCGGTCATTGGCGGACATATAGTTTCACAATTGGTAAAAATAAAATCCGCCAGCCATACTTCTCCTTTTAAACTCTCTAAAGAAACGTTCTTGCCGTCTTGGTTTTGAAATGTAAAAGGCTCCACCTCGTAATTGAGCGGATCTTTAATCTGCTGTCCTCCGCATGCACACAAAAACAGAAAAAACAGCCCAGCCGTTAACCCCTTGATAACCTTCATGACATCCATCCTTTCCAGCCAGCATAAAAACGCTTTCTAAAACCGTCCTTACTGTCCCATGTTTGTATTCGATACTGAGCAAAAAAAATCCTGCATGCCTCCCCATTAACGATTACAAAGGAGGGCATGCAGGTAAAAAACGGCATGTTACGCGTTGTGCTTTAACACCTCTTGATGAAATACAGCCTGATAATCTGCCCACTTCATCCGCCGCTTCATATAATGTCGGAAAGAATACACTTTTGCCCTGCTGTTTGATGAAAACACTTCTTTTAAGTAGAATTGCAAATGGTGATGTAACATAAAGAAATAGTGCTCATCTTCCTTTAATACAGGTATTTCTGTCACTTTCACCTGAATCCCGTCACCGCGTTTGAACTCTAGGCTTTTGAGTAACAAGCTATCAATCCTCTTTTTTGTTTTTCTTCTATTATATATGATGCCAGCCGGGCTGTCTGTCATTTTGCGCGGTTGTGTAAAAAAATTAGATTAGCAAATGGAACAAGTCCTCATCCTTGTTCACCTCTACATAATGAAACGGTTTTTTGTTCATCCGTTCAATCAGCGGCCCATAATCGGCTTTGTTCTGCAGCTCGATGCCGACAAGAGCAGGTCCATTGCTTTTATTATTTTTCTTCGTATATTCAAACCTTGTAATGTCATCATTCGGCCCGAGGACTTCGTCAAGAAATTCGCGGAGCGCCCCCGCTCTTTGTGGAAAATTGACGATAAAATAATGCTGAAGGCCTTCAAAAATCAAGGAACGCTCCTTCATTTCCTGCATTCTTCCGATATCGTTATTGCCCCCGCTTACCACACACACCACGTTTTTCCCTTTAATTTGATCCTTGTACAAATCAAGCGCTGCGACAGAAAGAGCTCCAGCCGGTTCAGCAACAACCGCACATTCGTTATATAATTCAAGAATGGATGTACATACTTTTCCTTCAGGCACAAGGAGAATGTCATCAACGACAGTTTCCAGCGTCCGGAAGGTTTCCTCGCCAATTTTTTTAACAGCCGCCCCATCTACAAACTTATCAATTTTATCAAGTGTGACGACATGCCCAGCTTTGTTTGATTCAAAGTAGGATGCCGCTCCCGCCGGCTCAACAGCAATTACCTTTGTATCAGGAGACACGTTTTTCAAATATGTACCTACCCCAGAGAGAAGGCCGCCGCCTCCGACACTTGCAAAAAGAAAATGCGGTTCTGTATCAATGTCGTTTAAAATCTCGACTGCGAGCGTTCCCTGTCCGGCCATCACATCCGGATCATCGAACGGATGGATAAACGTCCGAGATTCCGCCTCACAGCATTCAGCAGCGCTTTTATACGCGTCGTCAAACGTATCGCCTGTCAAAATAATATCGATAAATCCTTTTCCGAATAGTTCAACTTGAGATACTTTTTGTCTCGGTGTAGTAGACGGCATAAAAATTTTTCCGTGAATGCCAAGATGTTTACACGAAAATGCCACACCTTGAGCGTGGTTTCCGGCACTTGCACACACAACTCCGTTCTCTGTCTGCTCGCTGGAAAGCTGTTTCATTTTATGATAAGCCCCTCTGAGCTTAAAAGATCTGACAACTTGCAAGTCTTCGCGTTTTAAATAGATATTGCATTCATATCTCTCAGAAAGTCTGTCATTCCTCTGCAAAGGTGTGTGAATGACAACGTCCTTTACGTTTTGGTGAGCCTTCAAAATGTCTTTCACTTGGATGAGAGAGTTTTCTTTAAGCAACGGTTTCATGTACAGATTCCTTTCTTGTTTTAAATCCCTATTTAATATGCCATTATAACATGAATATTCAAAAAATAAGACAATTATTTTTATTTAATAATTAAAAAAATACAGACTATGTCCACCACATCTTGTGGTAACTTCTGTTCAACCATTATCCTGCAGAGCCAAGAAAAAAGATGATCGTAAAATAAAGGGTGTTTTCAACCAAAAGGCATGATATAATGAAACCAATTAGAACCAAAAGGAGCCAATTGATGAATAGTGCACCAAAACTCAATACATTTCAACATCTAATCGGAGAACATCAAACTTTTCTGGAAGCGAAGCGAATCGCCAAGCAGTTCTCGTTATCGGAGCTTCCTGTCTTAATAACAGGAAAAATCGGAACAGGCAAAAATCACTTCGCACATGCCATACACTTGGAATCTTCGAGAAGCAATGAACCGTTTATAAGCGTCAATTGCAGCACCCATTCGGAAGAAACCCTTATTCATGAGCTTTTTGGCCCTAACGGAAACACAGGTGTTTTTCAAAAAGCGGTACGAGGAACCCTTTTTCTTGATGATGTATGGCGCATGCCTGCTTCTGTACAAGCTCAGCTGTTAAAAGCGCTTGATTCAGACACGGAGAAACCGCGAATGATCTGTGCTTCTGCAGACCGATCCGTGGAACATACATTCAGGCAAGACTTATTCTACAGACTGAACATTTTAACGCTCACACTGCCCGAATTATCGGAACGAAAAAGCGATATTCCGCTTTTGACACAGCATTTTCTCTCAAATTCTGGTCAGCAATTGTTAATCGATCCCTCCGTTTTTCCCGTGCTTGAGAAGCATGCATTTGAAGGCAATGTCAGGGAATTAAAAAACGCTGCAGATTATATGGCGGCAGTATCAAGCGGGGGAACGATTCAGCCATATGACCTGCCGCCGTATATTAGAGGCACGATAGACGGAAAAACGTCGAAGAAAAAAGCGAAACTGCTTACTTTAATGGAAAAAGCTGAGTTTTTGTTTATTTTGGAAACAATAAAAGTATTGAACGAAAAAGGAGAACCTGCCAGCAGACGGATCATTTCTGAACACAGCAAAAATACCCAAACCTCGTTAACTCCTCAGCAGGTCAGAAGCCGTCTCGACTATTTGGAGAAAAAAGATTATGTCACCAAAAGCCGCGGACGCGCAGGCACAAAAATTACCTTTGAGGGCTTGAGCTTTATAGAGACGTTAAAAAATCAAATGATCTAGCGATCGAAAGGAGAATGTACTTGTTTACAATCAAAGAAGAGATCGCCAATGCGATTACACACGGCATCGGTGTCCTCTTATCCATCCCAGCATTAGTGTTTCTAATAATATTTGCGGCTAATTACGGGTCTGCATGGGACATTGTCAGCTTTACAATATTCGGTGTCTCTATGCTGCTGTTATATTTGAGCTCCACCCTGCTTCACAGCATCACACATAAAAAAACGAAGGACATTTTGGAGATTATTGATCATAGCGCAATTTACGTACTCATCGCCGGAACCTACACGCCTTTTTTGCTTGGGCCGTTGAAAGGCACACTCGGCTTTACCCTGTTGGTTATCGTATGGTCACTTGCCCTAGGCGGAATCGTTTTTAAAATTTTCTTTGTGAAACGGTTTATCCTATTGTCAACCTTCGTGTATTTAGTCATGGGGTGGCTGATGATTATTGCAGTTAAACCTTTATATGCTTCACTGAGCGGAGCGGGATTCAGCCTCCTTTTTCTCGGCGGCATTTTATACTCTGTCGGAACCATCTTTTACATTTGGAAAAAGATCCCCTTCCATCACGCCATTTGGCACAGCTTTGTATTGGGCGGGAGCGCTGCCATGTTTTTCTGCGTGCTCTTCTATTGTGTAAAGGTGCCTTTCCTTTCGTAACAGTAACAGAAAAGCGCAGTCTTCACGACTGCGCTTTTTTATGCACGTAATTGTTTTTCATTGGCAGGTATATAAGCTTTTGAAAAGGACAATTCAATGTCTGCCGGTTTTAAGCGTTTAAAAAACGAGCCATTTTGCATGTTATCTGTTCCTTTCGTTTCCACCATCACCAACGGAAGATGATAGCGGGCCGCAAGTTCTACAGGATCAATAGAACCATCTAGTGAAAGAATCAGGCTTTGTCCCTTTTCCAGCTGTTTTGTCACATCTTCATATACCTTTTCTGAATCCCCGTCTGAAATCACATCCATCCGATCCAGCCATTGCCCGATAAAAGGCAAGCGGAACACTTTTGGGTTAGCGATAAAGCCGGCCGGTTCCTCAATATATCCAGCAATTAAGGCCAGTTCAGCCAAACGCAAACGGGGATGCACATACAAAACAGGACCGTGTGGTATTGGCTCTGGCTGATGGATCGTCACAACTGAACCGGAGATGCCGATACAGCCTTCTAAAAACGCCTTTGGCTGTTCGTACACAAGAGCCATCTGTTTTTTGTATGACAGACGGGGATCGAGCATTGTTTGATTAAATAATTGTTTCATATTTTTTAACAGCATATACACAATATAAACCACTAGAAGGCTGTAGCGAACCAATTAAAATCCTCCCGCTTTAGAAGAATTCTTTTTTTCATACATTAGAAATTCGTAATCATACGGGTTTTTTTCGTCTTTGGTCCCCTGCTCAGAAGAAACCAGCTTCCAATTGGATTCATCAAATTCAGGAAAGTGACGGTCACCCTCAAACTCGTGATGAATTTTCGTCATATACAGTCTGTCCGCATAAGGGAACAGGTCCGTATAGAGCTGAGCCCCTCCGATCACAAAGCATTCTTCAGGGCCTGAACAAATGTCCAGTACATCCTTTAATGAACTGACAACCGTGCATCCCGGAAATTCTGAATCCGGCGCTGAGGTAACGACAATATTTTTCCGATTTGGAAGCGGACGTCCGATCGATTCAAATGTTTTCCGGCCCATAATGATTGAATGGCCCGATGTTATTTTCTTAAAGTATGCAAGATCATTGGGCAAATGCCACGGCAAATCATTGTCTTTGCCGATAAGCCTGTTGGCATCCATCGCAAAAATGAATGAAATCATACGCTGACCGCCCCTTTTATATGAGGATGCGGATCATAATCCTCGATGATAAAGTCCTCAAATGCAAAGTTAAAAATAGAATCAACCTTTCTGGCGAAACGAAGCTGCGGAAGCGGTCTAACATCTCTTTCCAGCTGCAAATTGACTTGTTCAATATGATTTTGATAAATATGAACATCACCAAACGTATGGATGAACTCGCCCGGTTCAAGCCCAGTCACATGAGCAATCATCATGGTTAGGAGGGCATAAGATGCAATATTAAACGGCACACCTAAGAAAACATCGGCAGAGCGCTGATACAGCTGACAGGACAGCTTGCCGTCAGACACATAGAATTGGAACAGGCAATGGCACGGCGGCAACGCCATTTTATCAATTTCACCAACATTCCAGGCGCTGACGATTAAGCGTCTGGAGTTCGGATTTGTTTTAATATCTTCAATAAGACGGGAAATTTGATCAATGGTTTCTCCATCAGCTCCCCGCCAAGAACGCCATTGGGAGCCATATACAGGTCCAAGTTCACCGTTTTCATCAGCCCACTCATTCCAGATTCGCACTCCGTTTTCCTGCAGATAGCGTACATTCGTATCTCCTTTTAAGAACCACAGCAGTTCATGCGCAATTGATTTAAAGTGGAGTTTTTTAGTGGTGAGCATCGGAAAGCCTTCCCGTAAATTAAATCTCATTTGATATCCGAAAGTGCTGATTGTTCCGGTCCCTGTCCGGTCTCCCTTTTTCTCACCATGCTCTAAAACATGTCTGCATAAATCCTTATACTGTTTCATTTTTTTCATCCTTTAAAAGTAGTCTTCTAGTAGTGTAACACAATAAAAAATCATTTCTGAACCCAGAAATGATTTTTTTATAGTCAGCTGACGACAGGCTTTTCATCCTGTTCTTTTTCTTCATCTTGCAGATCCTGATGCGTATGGGCAATTCTGCTCGCCGCTGCTGCAGCAAGAGCTGCCACAATATCATCCAAAAAGGTGTGAATACCGTCTGGACTTTCATCAAGTTCCTTAATAATTCCAATCTTCTCTTTATCCAAATAACCGAAATTGGTCAAACCGATCGACCCGTACACATTAACGATTGAAAGCGGGATAATTTCATCTATGCCGTAAAGCGGTTCATCCGTTTCAACAAGGTGCTGCAGCGGTTCGGGGAGAAGCTTCTGTTCCGCAAGCTGATCGAGTGCAAGGCCTGTCAAAACAGCATGAATAATTTCACGTTTGTTCAGGACTCTTTCTACATTCTCCATGCAAACACTGAGCGGCAGATTTGGATTGTATTTTTCCTGAAGTTTTTGAACAATCCGTGCAATATCTTCTATCATAACGCCCCGTTTGTTCAGCATATCCTTTGTTATATCGACCATTTCATTCATTGTGTACTTTTTCATGTCTAATGGCATCTCCTTTAGGCACTCATCCAGTTGGGAGGCGTGTTGCGGTCCCAGTAAATGCTCCCAAGCTCATGATGTGATTGAAATCCATCTTCTGCTGTATGATAATGAAAATTAAACCAGTAGCCGTCATGAGGCGGGTGGTCTCTTCGCACATGGAATCTGAGAAGATCTTCTCCAGTTGTCCGATTGTAAACGTTGAAAATTTTTTCCGTTTTGCCCGCTGAAGGCATGCTTGAGATCACAACATCTTGGTACGCCTCATCATCTTGCAATGTCGCTAAATAATCACTAATCACATTTTCGATTTTTGGCAGGATCTCTTTCCGATAGTCATCCTCAATGACAGGAGCGATTCTGCTGCCGAATTTTAAAAAGGACTGATCCTCAGCGCTGTCAAGGAGCTGTTCCTTGTACGATTGAAAAAGCAGTTCAGGATCTCGCCTGTCATCCGACTCATCATCGTACAGGTCATGCTCATCATAAAAAGCGGTGTAATCATTCTGCTCAAGACTGCTCGGCTGTCCGGAAGGCTTGTCCGCCATAAGGGCAGCCGGAGGAGATACGAGCCCGAACGTTACAATGGTAAATAAAACCACAAGGGTCTTTCTCATCCACAATTTCATGACTGCTTATTCCTCTCTATTTTATTGTCATGTTTCTCTTATTTTAGCACATCCAAAACATGCAAGTCATGTACTATATGAAACTGATATGCAAATTAGGAGATTCGTTGCTATGCACTTTGTGTAAAAACGCTTACAATATTTCATGAAAGGAGGCTTTCCGCATGATTGACGCTCTGTTTGCCACAGTTTCACTCTTAACATTATTATACTTTGTCGTCATGGAGGTCACCGATTAACAGAAAGCCCGTGATATGAATCACGGGCTTGTTTGAATGACGCCATAATGGAACAGTGCTGTTTTTCTTTTCATGACGTTAAAACCAAACTGTTCAAACCGCGGGCTTTTCCAGTGGTCTTTTAGCACAACGCTTTTTCTGGCGACTCGTACCGCTTCATTGATACATCCTTCGTGCAAAACGGAATCCTCTGCCAAATCACGTAAAGGCGCGATGCCGTCAGAGGTTTCTACAGGTTCATGAAACATTGGATCGAAATAAACCACATCAACAGAGTTGTCAGGGAGCTGCTTGATGTGTTCAAAGCAATCACCATTCTTCACCTGGATTCTTCTCATCGCAGCTTGAAGCTCTTCTATACCCGTTTCCCATGAATGCAGCCCCGTCCTCACTAAAACAGACACAAGATGGTTTTTTTCAATCCCAACAACAGAACCCGTTTCGCCTACTGCCATACTTGCGATAATGGCATCTGACCCCAACCCGAGTGTGCAATCTAAAAACGTATCCCCTTCAGATAAGCCGGCAGCCCGAAGCATAGGTTCTTTCTCCCCCTGTAAGAAGCGTTTGGCTCTGAACATCGCTGTATTCGGATGAAAAAAGAATTTGGCACCTTGTTTCGTATACAGCTCAAACCGCTCTTTGCCGACCACAAGCAAATCACGTTCAGCTGATTTCAGCAGGTGCTCAACCGTTTGTTTATTCCGGCCGCAGTATGGCATATTTAGCTCTTTAGAAAGCTGCTTTGCAGTTTTTATGGTGTGTTCAGACGGTCTATAGCTTGTTGTTATCATCTTCTGTACTCCCAAAAAGAAAATGCCCGGAGAACGGGCATTTAGCAGTGCGCATCGAAGGCAGCAGTCAGATTTTTCATGATTTCTTCCATATCGTGTCCTTCAATTTCATGACGCGGAATAAAATGTACAACTTCTTTGCCTTTCAAAAGAGCCATTGATGGTGAAGAAGGCTCCTGGCCAGTAAAATACTCACGCATTTTCGCAGTAGCTTCTTTATCTTGGCCCGCAAATACAGTCACCGTATTGTCAGGTGTTTTGTCATTCTGGAGGACTGCCTGTGTAGCCGCAGGACGCGCAAGGCCTGCCGCGCAGCCGCATACAGAGTTAACGACTACAAGAGTTGTGCCCTCTGCCTTTTCCATAAAGTTTTCTACTTCTTCCGCTGTTGTTAACTCTTCAAAACCTGCTCCAGTCAGCTCGCGGCGCATCGGTACGACAAGCTGGCGCATGTATTCTTCATAAGCCATTGACATAAAAAAAGCCCCCTCTAGTATCCTTCATCTGAAGTAAAGGATACTATAGAGAGGGCCGGATTTCAAATGTTCACGCCTTAAAATAAAAGAAAGTGTCCCCAGCTATCTAGATTTTCATAATACCGCCGGTGTTGGCACTTGTCACAAGTTTAGAATAACGTGCCAGGTAGCCGGTTTTCACTTTCGGTTCAAAACCTTTCCAGTTCGCTTTTCGTTTTTCCCACTCTTCTTCTGGCACTTGTACATCCAAGATGCGTTTTTCAATATCAACGATAATATGGTCTCCGTTTTCAACAAAGGCAAGCGGCCCGCCCTCAGCGGCCTCAGGTGATACGTGGCCGATTGAGAGGCCACGGGAGGCTCCGGAAAAACGTCCGTCCGTAATCAATGCCACTTTTGGCCCGAGTCCCATTCCAACGATTTGGGATGTTGGCGCCAGCATTTCCGGCATGCCAGGTCCGCCTTTTGGCCCTTCGTATCTGATGATGACAACGTCGCCTTCTTTTACTTTTCGGTTGATAATGCCGTCAAGCGCCTCGTCCTGAGAATCGAATACGACAGCCGGCCCTTCGTGTCTTGTAATCCCATTCTGTACGCCGCCTGTTTTAATGATAGCGCCGTCCGGAGCTAGATTACCGAATAAAACAGCAAGGCCTCCCTTTTCAGTGAATGGTTGATCCAGCGGGTGAATGACGTCATAATCCTTTACTTCATGTCCGGCAATGGTTTCTCCAAGAGTTTTTCCTGTAACAGTCAGCGCATCTAAATGAAGCGCTCCTTCTTTCTTCGAAAGCTCATTCAGAGCCGCTGAAACGCCGCCCGCTTCGTGAAGATCTTCAATAAACACATCCGATGCAGGCGCCAGCTTAGCCAAGTGCGGCACGCGCTCAGCGACTTCGTTAATGCGTTCTAAAGAGTATTCAACGCCGGCTTCGTTTGCAAGGGCAAGGGTATGAAGAACGGTATTTGTAGAACCTCCGAGCGCCATATCGAGTGCAAACGCGTTATCAATCGCTTTTACTGTAACAATATCACGCGGTTTGATATCTTTGCGAATCGTTTCCATTAATTGCGCAGCCGATTTTCTCACAAACTCTTTGCGTTCCGGAGATGTTGCCAGAATGGTTCCATTACCCGGCAAAGCAAGACCAAGTGCTTCTGACAGACAGTTCATTGAGTTCGCCGTAAACATGCCTGAGCAAGACCCGCACGTTGGGCATCCGAACTGCTCTAGTTCTTGAAGCTCGTTTTCGTTGATTTTCCCTGCTTGGTAGGCGCCTACCCCTTCGAATACTGAGGAAAGGGAGATTTTTCGCCCGTCACTTGTTCTTCCTGCCGCCATCGGTCCGCCGCTGACAAAAATCGTCGGAATGTTGATGCGCATTGCCGCCATAAGCATTCCCGGTGTGATTTTGTCGCAGTTCGGAATACAGACCATTCCGTCAAACCAGTGTGCGGATACAACCGTTTCCACAGAGTCTGCGATAATTTCACGGCTTGGCAGCGAATATCTCATACCGATATGCCCCATTGCGATGCCATCATCTACCCCAATGGTATTAAATTCAAACGGAACGCCCCCTGCTTCTCTGATTGCTTCTTTTACGATTTTCCCAAACTCCTGCAAGTGAACATGACCGGGAACGATATCAATGTATGAATTACACACCGCAATAAACGGCTTGCCGAAATCCTCTTCTTTTACCCCTGCTGCACGAAGCAAACTGCGGTGCGGAGCTCTATCGATTCCTTGTGTGATCATATTACTGCGTAATTCTGCCATGGTGATCCTCCTAAATTCTTTCAATTGTTTGATTGGATTTTATTTTGACAATTTTCAGTTTATTTGTGGGCTGTTTTTGCAAATAAGATAAATACAGGCCGCCCTCACCTTGTTTTGTTCTTTCGTGTTTTTATATTTATATAGCTTTCTTTCGATTTGAACCCTCCAACTATTAATATTGTTACTTACTATAAATAGTTTTCGGATATTTTTCAACAATATTCGAAATAATTTTTATAAAAAGTGAATTCACATAAAAAAGGTGCATGATCTGCACCTTTTTTATTTCTATTCGCCTTTTTTTCTGCTTTCCGTCATTTGTTTCCAAACAGAACCTTTTGCTTCTTCTCCATGCTCAATACGTTCAAGCGCCATTTTGACTTGAAGGCTGACCTCAAATTCGGGGTCATCTTCGGCAGCGCGCAAAGCTTCAATTGCACTTTCATCGCCGACTTCGTACAGGAACATGGCCGCACGCCAGCGAACAAGCTTGCTGGAGTCGCTTAACGACTTGATCATAGCAGGAATGGCTTGAGGATCGCCGATATCAGACAGGCAGTCTCCGGCCGTTCTTCTGACTGATACAGCTTTGTCCTCAAGTGCTTTATACAATAGAGGAAGAACATCAGGTGTTTCAATCATTCCTAAGTACACAACAGCCTGTCTTCTGATGGACACCTTTGGATCATCCAATGCCTTCTGTAAAACCGGGATATCCTCTTCTTTCGGATCCATCTGTTCCAAGTGTGCATAACGCTTTTTCCAGTCCTCATCATCCAGCATGTCAAGCGTTACTTTATACGCTTTGCGCTGTACAGCTTGTTTTGCTTCGCCCTTTCCTTGAGCGGCTGCTTCAGTCAGTCGTTTCAGCCGTTCATCACTGTATGCCGCCTGAAGCTCTTCTGTCACGTCATGGCCGATTTCATCAAAGTCACCGAATCTGACACCTTGTTCTTTCCAAGCCCGCTCAAACACAACATTGGAAGCTTCAGATCTAAGTTTTAAGATCGCCTGCTGAAAGCGTTCAGGTAAGCCGAAGCGTTCTTCCCGCTCTCCATCGGTTAATTTAACTTGCATAGGAATGCCGCTGAACATCTGCACAAAAACTTTTACCTCTCCAAAAGATTCTTGATCAGAACGATTTTCTTCTGCGCTTTCAGCACTTTCCATCCCAAATGCAGTGCGGACTTGCGGTAAAATGTCTTTCCAGTCGTATCTTGCATTCCGTTCAACAGCAAGAAAATCTGCGACGTGATAGACCCCTTTAACTCCATCTATTTTAAGGATTTCCGCTATAACAGGCGGTGCGCCTTCTGCTTGCTCAGGTTTATAGTTATTGCTTTTGCCCGCCGGAAGCTCTTCCGTTAAGATGACTTTCATTGTATTCGGGCTTGGTGTAGGTTCAATTGATTTTATCTTCATGATCGTCCTCCTATAGCATATCTGTGACTTATTCTATCATAGTCGCTCCAAGCCTTCTATTACGACGTTTCGGCATCAATCCCGGGTATGTCTTTTTCTAATTGGCGGACAAACTGAAGCATAAAATTGTGTCTTTCTTCTGCCAGTTCCCGTGCAGTGTCTGTATTCATCATATCTTTCAGCCGCAGCAGCTTATGAAAAAAATGAGCGTATGCGCTTTGCTCATCTCCATAAAGGCCATGCCCTTTTGCGCCCGCAAACATGAAAGCTCTCGCAATGCCGACAGCACCAATCGCATCAAGTCTGTCAGCATCCTGTACGGCTTTTCCCTCAATTGAGAGCGGCTCCTTCGCCAGCTTTTCCCTGTCTCGAAAGGACATCCTTGTTATAATATGAATCACCCTGTCAGCATTCTCTTTTCCTACTCCGAAAAAAACGAGCTGATCATATACTTCGCTCACAGAAAGCCTGACCGTGTCAGGCAGCTTCACATCAATTAAATCATGAACCAAAGCCGCTGTTTCAACAATGAACAAATCCGCTTTTTCCTTTTCTCCAATATACGCTGCAAGATCTGCTACTCTTGATACATGATGCCAGTCATGTCCAGAGCTTTCGTCAGTCAGGATAGATTGAACCCATGTCCTGATTTGCTCTGCCTGCTTCAATTCCTTCACAAAAACACCCTCTTTTTAGTGCTCTAATAGCTTCACGATATCGTTTTCCAGCTCTTTCGGATTTGTATTTGGTGAATAACGGCCAACGATTTCTCCATTTCTATCCACTATAAATTTCGTGAAATTCCACTTGATCGCCTTAGTTCCCAGCATCCCTTTCGCATGTTCTGTCAAATACACAAACAGCGGGTGGGCGTTTTTCCCGTTTACATCCACTTTTGAAAACATAGGAAATGTAACACCGTAATTTGTTTCACAAAATTCCTGTATGTCAGCCTCTTCACCAGGCTCTTGGTTCATGAATTGATTGCAGGGGAACCCTAAGATCTCCAGCCCCTCCTGCTGATATGTATCATATAATTCCTGCAGCTGCTTCAATTGGGAAGTAAAACCGCACTTACTTGCTGTATTCACGATCATCAGTACCTTTCCCGCGAAAGGCTGAAGTGTCATGTCTTTCCCTGTGATTGTACGTACCTTCATATGATAAATAGACATGTAAGTCCCTCCTATGTCCCTGGTGCTGATTATTTTACCTTTTTTAAATCGCAATTCAAAATGTAAACATCAATTAAGAACTCATAAGAAACCTAACGATATAAGCGTCCGTTCATTATCAATTCATATGGCTCATTTTTTATCTTATCATTCTATAAAACATTACAATTCCCTCTGACATCATGGAAAATCATTTTACTGTGAAACCAAAAGGCGTGTCAGTGCGTTTTATTTAAAGAGTTTTCTGTTGTTTCCCCCTCAACACGTATAGATAGATTGAAAATTGGCGTGAAAATTCCTATAATGAAGAAAATTAAACGGGGAAATAATGGAGGTGGCACGTTGCCTATTAATATACCAACACACCTGCCGGCAAAACAGGTGCTTGAAAGTGAACATATATTTGTAATGGATGAAAGCAGAGCATTTCATCAGGATATCCGGCCGCAAAAAATTATTATATTAAATTTGATGCCGAAAAAAATCCAAACAGAGACTCAGCTTCTCAGATTGCTTGGAAATTCGCCTTTACAGGTTCATTTCACATTTTTAATCCCAAGCACACACACGCCGAAAAATACTGCGAGAGAACACCTTGACGAATTTTACACGACTTTTTCCAATATCCGTCACAAGAGGTTTGACGGCATGATTATCACCGGTGCGCCGATCGAGCATTTGGCGTTTGAAGAGGTTTCATATTGGGAAGAGCTCAAGGAAATCATGGAGTGGAGCAAAACAAATGTCACTTCAACCTTGCATATTTGCTGGGGTGCTCAAGCAGGTTTGTACTACCATTACGGTGTGGAAAAAATTCAAATGCCGAAAAAAATCTTCGGTGTGTTCGAACATACCGTTCTTTCAAAACACGAAAGATTGGTAAGAGGTTTTGACGAGCTATACTACGTGCCGCATTCCCGGCATACAGATATAAATATGGAACAGCTTCAAGCAGTGCCCGAGTTAAACATTCTTACCGCATCAAAGGAAGCCGGGGTTTGCTTAATTGTGTCCAAAGACGAAAAACAAGTCTTTTTGACAGGGCACCCTGAATATGATACAAATACGCTTCTTCAAGAGTATGAAAGAGATTTGGAACGAAACCTTTCTACTGTCGAGGCGCCTAAACATTATTTTGCAAAAGGCAGCAACGAGCCAGTGAATCGCTGGAAAGCGCATGCCACATTATTGTTTATGAATTGGCTGAATTATTACGTTTACCAGGAAACTCCTTATGAATGGGACTAATTTTTCTTTTTTTAGTGATACGCTGAGCAAAAAATATGATAAAATACATCTGATTCAGTCTGCGTATAACAAAAATTTAAAATACTGGAATCCAAATCATTTAAAATTAGCTTAACTTTTTCACTGCATTAATAATTCGATTATGTATTTGTGTTATGTTTATGTATAGACAATAACTCCTTACGATGCATGAAGCTTGCTTGTTGTTGATTACATTGAGGTGAATTTACTTGAATACCAATAAAAGAGTATTAATTTTGACTGCAAATTACGGAAATGGACATGTGCAGGTAGCCAAAACACTTTATGAACAATGTGTACGGCTCGGCTTTCAGCATGTAACAGTTTCTAATTTGTACCAAGAGTCAAATCCGATTGTTTCAGAGGTAACTCAATACCTTTATTTAAAAAGCTTCTCAATCGGGAAACAGTTTTATCGTTTGTTTTATTACGGAGTTGACAAAATCTATAATAAACGTAAATTCAATATTTACTTTAAAATGGGTAATAAAAGATTGGGCGAACTTGTCGATGAACATCAGCCCGATATTATTATTAATACATTTCCGATGATCGTCGTGCCGGAATACAGACGCCGAACTGGAAGAGTCATTCCTACCTTCAACGTTATGACTGATTTTTGTCTTCATAAAATTTGGGTTCACGAAAACGTGGATAAATATTATGTGGCGACAGATTACGTGAAGGAAAAACTGCTGGAGATCGGCACTCATCCAAGCAACGTAAAAATCACAGGAATTCCAATCAGGCCGCAATTTGAAGAATCCATGCCGGTTGGCCCGATATATAAAAAGTACAATCTTTCACCAAACAAAAAAGTGCTTCTGATCATGGCAGGTGCTCACGGTGTATTAAAGAACGTAAAAGAGCTGTGCGAAAACCTTGTCAAGGATGACCAAGTGCAAGTGGTTGTCGTGTGCGGGAAAAATACGGCTTTAAAAGAATCTTTGAGTGCGCTTGAGGCGGAAAATGGTGACAAATTAAAAGTTCTGGGCTATGTGGAGCGCATTGATGAGCTATTTCGGATCACAGATTGCATGATTACCAAGCCCGGCGGCATTACTTTGACAGAAGCCACAGCCATTGGAGTGCCTGTCATTCTGTACAAACCCGTGCCTGGCCAGGAAAAAGAAAATGCAAACTTCTTTGAAGACCGCGGAGCTGCCATCGTTGTGAACCGTCATGAAGAGATTCTCGAGTCAGTCACTTCCCTTCTTGCAGATGAAGATACCTTGCATCGCATGAAGAAAAACATTAAGGACCTTCATTTAGCAAACTCCTCTGAAGTGATTTTAGAGGATATCCTGAAGGAATCAGAAATGATGACTGCCAAACAAAAAGCCAAAGCACTATCTTAATGGCGTACTTGAGAGCATACGAAAATCGTGTGCTCTTTTTATTTATATTCAGCCATTAATAAAAGCGGTTACATTTTTTATGAAACTTGCCCTTCTTTTGAAAAATAAGCCGTTTCGAAACTTGACGGGTGCTCCCAGATGGTGTATAGTTGAACCATCATTTAACAATGAATCAAAGTTAGATGATGACAAAATTTTTTTTAGCACATGGGTGCTACAGTACTAGGAGGAATTAAGCAATATGCAAAACGGTAAAGTAAAATGGTTCAACAACGAAAAAGGATTCGGCTTCATTGAAGTTGAAGGCGGAGACGATGTATTTGTTCACTTCACAGCTATCGAAGGAGATGGATACAAATCATTAGAAGAAGGACAAGAAGTTTCTTTTGAAATTGTCGAAGGTAATCGTGGACCTCAAGCTTCTAATGTTGTAAAACTCTAAACTCAATACATGATGATGAGATGACAAATAGAGGAGAGGCATTCGCCTCTCCTATTTGATTTTCATCTGGATTTCAATCGCCAAAATGTTTTGTTTACACCTCTGTTCAATCTCTTCAACATACTTTTCCATTGATGGTTTTCCTTTTTTCGCGATATCCGCCAGTTCTTCTAAATCACTGTATATTTCTATAAATGTTTTGTGAAGGATCAACTTCAAGTCTTTATCATCCATAGCTGCGTTCCCCTTCTCTATCAAGATACCTCAAATAGTAAAACAGTCCTATTTATTCTGGTTCAATAGTTATATCGGCTTATTTTTATTTTCTTTTCTATTTTGGTACATAAATTTCAAAAAAACTCTGCAAAATAATGGCGGAGGTGTTTTTGGTGACTTCAGAATTTCATAATGAGGATCAGACTGGCTTTACGGATAAGCGGCAGCTGGAACTAGCGGTGGAAACAGCGCAGAAAACAACAGGAGCTGCGACGAGAGGCCAAAGCAAAACATTAGTTGACTCTGCATACCAAGCCATTGAGGATGCTAGAGAACTGTCACAATCTGAAGAGCTGGCAGCTCTCGATGATCCTGAATTTGTAAAGCAGCAACAGCAGCTGCTAGATGACAGCGAGCATCAGCTCGATGAATTCAAAGAATAAAAACCGCAGCTTCTGCGGTTTTTATTTTTAGTGATTGGTTAAGACATCTCCGTATTGTTTCAGCTTTTCACCAACCGTACATTTATTGATACAAAATGAATGCGCATAAGTTTTGCCAAATTCTTTGCGAAACTGCTTCTTAATAAAACAGTCCTTGCAATATTCATCGTGCAGTTCTGTCAGTTCTTTAAAGATCATTTTCTTATCCAATATCGTCATCTCCGTTACGGTCTAATTTCGTGTGGCTTTCTACGAATTGATGGGATAGAATTTTTTTAGCGAGGCCGTCAGCTTCCTGATTGTCTTTTCGTTGTATTGTTTCGTAGGTTGGAGTAAGCTTCAGCGATTCAAGGAGTGCTTCTATTTTGTCCAGCCATTCATTATGAGATGGATCATAACAAGGCCAGCTGCCGTCAAGCTGATTCAGCACAACAAGCGAGTCCCCTTTGATTGTAATTGAATTTCTGCTTGCCCCAAGCTCTCTTACTTCTCTTATTGCTTCATAAAGCGCTGCGTATTCAGCTTCATTATTGGTTTTCAGCCGGAAGCTTTTATTTTTTCTCAAGCGATGCCGGGTTCCTCCCAATGAATAATAGATGACGATCCCGAGACCGGCCAATTCGCTCTCCTTATCGAAACTGCCGTCAAAATAAACAGTAATGTCATCAGGCTCTTGAGCAAGCTCCTCTGTCAGCTTTTCCAAATCCTTCAGCGTCCAGCTGCCGCCTTTCTCGTCTTCGAACTCTAGCTCCTTCATGGATGGAAAACGGCCAAGTTCTCTGGCAAGCATACGTGCCTGCTGTGCTGTCAGCCAGTCTTCGCTAAAAAATGAGACGGATCCCGTTCCTTTTGCTTCTATTTTCAAATGCGGTCTGAGCTTCATTACAATCACCTTACCATTCATTAGTTGCCGGGCATATGCTATAATCAAACCAATCTTACCCCGGAAAGGAAGCTTTTTCATCTTGTTTAATAATTCGTTTTGGATCTTTTTTGCGATCATTCATTTTATCATTGTTCTTTTATTTTATAAAGGATTTGGCAAAATGGGGCTGTTTGTTTGGATCGGTTTTGCGACAGTCTGCGCCAACCTCCAAGTCGTCAAAACAGTCGAACTGTTTGGCTTAACAGCGACACTTGGGAATGTGATGTATGGCACAATCTTTTTTGCGACAGATGTGCTGAATGAAAAATACGGGCCAGCTGAAGCCAGAAAAGCGGTATGGCTCGGATTCTCAACGCTCCTGACGCTGACATTTGTCATGCAGGGCGTGCTGCTTTTCGAACCGGCTTCCAGCGACATATCACAAACAGCGCTGGAAACGATCTTCGGATTCCTTCCGCGAGTTGCGTTAGGAAGTCTGCTTGCCTTTATCTTCAGCCAAACGCTGGATGTTTATGTATATTCGGCAATTAGAAGGATATTTCCTTCTGATCGGCTTTTATGGCTCAGAAACGGCGGCAGTACAGCAGTCAGCCAGTTGTTTGATACATTCATATTCACTGCAGTCGCCTTTCTCGGCATTTATCCGGCAGGCGTGTGGCTTCATATTTTTATTTCTACATATTTGATTAAGTTTGCGGTATCTTTGATTTCATTGCCTTATGCTTATGCAGCCAAAAAAATGATACCTAAAGATGAAAGGAGTTCATAATGCCTACAGAAATATACGTAGACGGCGCAAGCGCTGGTAATCCCGGACCTTCCGGTATCGGCATTTTTATCAAACATGAGGGAACAGCAGAATCCTTCTCTATTCCAATCGGAGTGCATACAAATCAAGAAGCGGAATTTCTTGCATTAATTGAAGGGATGAAGCTATGTGCAACGCGCGGGTATCAATCGGTTTCCTTTCGAACCGATTCAGATATTGTGGAACGCGCCACTGAGCTTGAAATGGTTAAAAATAAAACGTTTCAACCGTTCGTAGAAGAAATCATCCGATTAAAAGCGGCATTCCCTCTTTTTTTCATCAAATGGATACCGGGCAAGCAAAACCAAAAAGCCGATCTTCTGGCAAAAGAAGCGATTCGGCTGAATGAAAAGAATTAAATCTTGATCATTGGTTCATCCTAATGGCGAGGTGAACTAACATGAAAAAGAAAGATAAAGGCCGGCTGACCGGCGGTGTTACTCCGCAAGGCGACCTGGAAGGCAATACACATAATGACCCTAAAACAGAGCTTGAGGAGAGAGCAAAAAAAAGCAATACAAAACGCTAGAGAAGATCTAAACGATCTCTCTAGCGTTCAGCTTTTCAAGCATACGCTCAATTCCTTTGATTTGGTGGCGGCGAAGCATGTCAGCCGCCTGCTCCATTTGCAAAGTAAATAAAGCGTCTTTCAGTGTGCAGGCCAGCGGCACTGAGCAATGAATTTCCGCAAGCTTCCTCGACATCTCCAAATCGCTTAAACCTTGCTGAATTTTTCCCTGCTGTCCTTTTGGAAGAAGAGAAAGATTTTCCAATAAACGGTCAATCGTTTCGTATTCACGAATCAGTTTGTAGGCTGTTTTTTCTCCAATCCCTTTGACTCCGGGATAGTTATCACTGGAATCTCCCATAAGCGCTTTAATATCAATCAAAGCCTTCGGCATTACGCCTGTTTCTTCATAAAAAGTCTCTTTTGTATAGACTTTATAATTTCCGATTCCTTTTTGAAGCAAAGCAACGCTTACTTTATCCGTTAACAGCTGAAGTAAATCTCTGTCTCCTGTTACGACCGTAATGTCCGCTTCATTCGCAAATAAATCGGCAAGAGTACCGATACAGTCATCCGCTTCATAGCCGGCAAAGCCAATATTCATAATTCCAAGCTCTGCGGCTGCTTCCTTTGCCAAATCAAACTGCGGAATCAGCTCCACAGGCGGCGCGCTGCGGTTAGCCTTATAATCTTGGAACAAGTCATTTCGGTACGTTTTGCTCCCCATGTCCCAGCAGCAGACGACGTGTGTCGGCTGGAATGTTTCCACAGCTGTAATCAAATGCTTTAAAAAGCCGTTGACGCCATTCGTCGGCACCCCGCTGTCATTTATCATAAAGTTGCGATGTACGGCCGTGGCAAAAAAGGCCCGGAATAAAAGAGCCATGCCGTCAACCAGCAATAGTTTATTATTATTCATCAAATAACTCCCTTTTCTTTCATTCCTTCTATTTTATCATAAGCAGCCCAAAAATAAAAAACAGTATCTCTTTAATTAGAGATACTGTTTGGATATTTATCAATCGTTGTGTCTTTTGTTGCTGGCGATCAGCTTTTCAGCTTCGCGTCCTGCGTAAGAGTCAAAATGGGTTTGAAATCCGTTTTTCTTTTTGGCATTGTTATTCGCCTGTGCATTTCTGTTTCCGAGCTTTGTTCTGCCCAACATGAATCCCCCCTTACGTCGGATGCATATAGTATATGCTTCCGGCAGGAGGTTCACTCGCGACAGGATCATCCAGCTTACATGCGGCTTACGTATTCTCTGACCATTTCTTTTGATACAAGCCGTCTTGTCGGGACGATGCCTTTTTTAGCGAGCTGATTCATTTGCTCGGTAATTTCATTAATTGCATCTGTAGTATAAGGCTCATCGTTTCTGCATTTAGCAACAGCTTCTTCAATCGCCAATTCACGCATATTTTCAAGACGCATAAATGCTTTGATATGCTCGTGCTGTTTTGATGAATGTGCTGAAATTGCTTTATGTACCTCTGACATTAATCGTTCATCTCGCTTTTTTCTATTTAGTCTATCATGACTTGAAATACAAGCCAACTGAATTTTACATTTTTATTGTATTGTCTGAATTTTTCCAGGAGATGCACGCCTGGTACGCCATTTCAATCTCTTTCGCATGTTCCCCTTCCGCATATCCTCTTAAATATGTCTCTTTTTGATCCGTTATTTGCGCGATTGCTTTTTCACCCATATCTTCCTGTAAGCGTCTGAGGTGAGCTGTGTAATGAGAGATCAGGCTTTCTTCTTCATTTTTTATCCATGCCTCTGTGATTTTCGTAAGTTTCATCCGTACAGCTTCGATAAAGGCCGCTTTTCCTTTCTGCTCAAAAAACTGCTTCGGTGATTTGACCTCTTTTAGTTCCTGCTCAAAAGCACGTTCTTCTATTTCCGGTTCAACTTCCTTCAACTGTATGCCGTTCGAATGCTGATCACCCGCATAAACGGAAAAATAACCGTCCTCGTTTAATGTTTTTTGAAATTGATCCAGCCATTCTTCATTGATATGCCGTTCGATGAAACCGCTCATGCGAACATCAAGCGTTTTGATTTCCTGAATATATTCAAATTGATATTCATGTAAGGCTGTTGTCATCGCTTTACTGACGTTCTTTTTCCAATCCCCGTTTTGCAGTCCAGGATGAAATGCCGATTTTAATAAATCATTTGCAAAATATGATAATCGCTGTGCAATGTGATATAGCTGCTCTCTTGTATCTTTTTTTACTTTTTCAATGATGGTTTTTGAGTTCCGCCGTTTCTCGATATCGGCCGCTGTCCGCTCAAATGACAGCATAAGGCGCTGTTTCTGCGCTTCCTTCTCTTCTCGGGACTGATGCTGGGATTGGTGAAGCTGAAAAACGGTTTCGCATAGTTTGTCTGCCTCCGAACTGAGCTGCGCTGCTGACGCTTTTTTTACGTCCACTTCGATAAACCGGTCTAAGTGTTTTCTTACTTTTGAGAACTGATTGTAAAATGACTCCGGTTTTCCCACCAGTTCCTCCTTACTTGATACGGTAAAGAGCTGCGGTTCATAAACCCCTTCTTTTACAAGCTCTGCGCTGACATAATCGGTCACTGTTTCGAGTTCTGTTTTATCTTTTGCAAGGTCTGCAGCATTAATAATAAAAAACATTTTATCCATGCTGAGCGATTCTTTCACAAGTCCAAGCTTTCGCAAAAATGAACGGTCTCCTTTTGAAAAAGAGTGCTGATAATAAGTCATATAAAAAAATGCATCGGCATCTTTGATATATTGGAATGCCAGTTCTGTATGCCGTTTATTCATGCTGCTCGCGCCGGGTGTATCAACAATCGTAATCCCTTTTTCAGTGAGCGGGCATGTATAGTAGACCGTTACCTCTTTCACAGCACAGGCCGTTGTTTCCTCTGCTACATACGGCTTTAATTCAGATAGCGGAATCGTTAATTTCTTCTGTTCCTGTATATACTGCTGATACTTCTCATATGCAAGCAGGAAATTGCTGATCAATTTCACGTGTTCTTCCTGCAGCCTGTTTTTTTTGACTGCCTTTTCCCACTTCTCTGTGAAAGAACGGCCTGCCGGTTCCTTTGGTATTCCGGTGAGCTGCAAAATTTCAGCCGTTATGTCATCCTCTGTCTTAAACACTACATCCGCTGTTTTGTTTAAGTTGCCATTGATTGGCTTTGTGATCTTGTTAATTGTCGCTGTGGTTGGCGTTGGTGAAGATGGCAGCACTCTTTCGCCGACAAGCGCATTGGCAAATGATGATTTCCCCGAGCTGAAGCCTCCAAAAAGAGCGAGTGTAAATTTCCGTTCCTCAAGCCTTTTCACCCTTTCACGAAACGCTGAAGTTTGCTTTAACAACATGCTGCATTCGCTTAAAAGGTCAGACAAAGTGTAAAAGCGTTTGATTTGGTCTTGAAGCGGCATTTCTTGTTCCATTTTGATTTCTGATTTCGGCATCGGCTGCGCCGTCAGCTGGCTTCGGCCTTGTTTCTGCTCTGGAGCCGCCACTCTTGTTTTCTTCGATTTAAACCATTCTGTGTCTATATGCATTGGGCATGCGGCTTCTTCTTCCCAAATGGCCCACAGGCGATCGGTTTTCTCTCGGGCATTATTCTCTAAACGCGCCTGTTCTTGAAGAAAGACAAGTTTTTCTGATTCTTGGACGAGCCGGTCGTTAATTGTTTGCACATCTTTGGAAACACGCTCTTTCACCATAGCGGAGAGCACCTTTATGATGTCTGCGGCTTCTCTTTTCGCCTCTTTCCGGATGAGCTCTGCCAAATCTTTTGTATATTGCAATACATATTCAGAAGAAAAGGCTGCACCATGCTTGACCGCGCGTTCAATGATGCTTATATCAAGCGGTGTGCGATAGGCCTGAATCAGCTTTTCACTTTCAGCGGTATAGACATCAAATGCCTTGGCGAGTTTATGAAGCGTGTCTATTATATGCCAATCCGCTTCGGCCTCTGTTCGTTTTGCCACATCAGAGAAAAAAGCATTCCGCCTTTTATCTCTTTCCTGTGCAGTTTTCGCTTTAGAAAAGAAAAAGCCGGTTTTAAAGGAAGGCTCTAGTGATTCTAAAAATGCAGCCGCCAATTCACGCATTTCAAAAGGCGTCAGGTTGGCGTTTTTTAAAATAAGATTGATTTCTTCCTGCATCCTCTTCTCTGCCTCAGTCGTTTGTTTTTCGGCCACATCCAATTGATCACGCAGCGATTGGACCAGTCCAGTTTGGATATTAAGCTGTTCAGCGAAACTCGGAGCGCCTGCTTCGTCTTTCTTCAGCATTTCCGTATGTTCCTTTAGCAGATTACGGACTTTTTGTTCCGTTAAAGCTTGCATATTGCTTTTTGATTGCTGTTCTATTCTTCTTAACTCTTCTCTCAGGGCCCCCATCTGATTGAACGGGTGATCCGGTTCTGTTACTGACGTAAAATAGAGCGCTTCCCTTGAAATCCCTTCATTGCAAAGCATCTCCTCTACCTGCGCTTGATAGTCTCCAAATTTCGTCTCCGTCTCATCATGGCGGTCAATTTGATTGACGATAAAATACACATTCGGAATGCTTTCTTTTATTGATCTGAGAAACTTTACATTTTCCTCAGCGTGCACGTGATTATAGTGAACGACGTAAAACAGCGCATCCGCTTGGTGAAGAATAGAAGCAGCCGATAGAAAATGAGCATCATCTGTTGAATCTATCCCTGGAGTATCAATATACGCAACCCCGGAATCGATCTCAGTATACCTGTCAAAAATTTCGACGCTTTCAATCTGTTCCCCGTCTTTACAATATTGCTGCACCTTGTCTTTCTGGTAAGCCCCTTCCAGCTCAGCACACGCTCCGTCTGTTGTATGAAGCCGAACTCGCTTTTCCCCGTTTCTGATCACAACAAGGTTAGCGCTTGTCGGAATCGGGCTTGTCGGCAAAATATTCTCCATTAACAGGCAGTTCAGCAGTGACGATTTCCCCGCTGAATAATGCCCGGTAAACGCGATATAAACCTCTTCATCAGCCGCTTTTTTCATGACCGCAGCCAGTTTAGCAGCCCTTTGTTCATCTTGATTCTCAATAAATTGCTTATAAAGTTCCCCGGTTTTATGCAAAAGCTCTTTTCTGTTTTGATCTGTCATAAGTCTGAACCCCTTTGTGCCGTTTCAATTGTGAACCTTTTTCGAAAGATCTGAATTCATTCCCTTTTCATTTTACACAAGAATAAACCAAATTTCTTTAGGAGAATAGAAAAAAGCCGCCATTACGGCAGCTTCTATAAAAGAAAATCTGCAACTTTTACAAGTTCCAGATTCATCAAACAGATTTATTAGAGATTCCTTTTAATACAAAACCAATTAATACACTATATGTACAAACCGCTCCAAGCAAAAACAGCATTGTCATTTGCTTCACCATCCTGATTGAGAATCTTTTTCAAATCCATTTTAACATGGTTGAGAATGATTTTCAATCGCTATTTTACGCTGTATTCCTGTAATGCTTTGTCTTCTGCGCGAATTCTGACGCTTAACAACACGGCATTGAAAATGGAAAACAGACACATGGTGACGTATGCTTGATAAAGCAGCGGAATCAGCAAAATTTCGAGGATAACAACGGCATAGTTTGGATGTTTCATCCATTTATATGGACCTTTTTTTACAAGCTCTACACCTGGAACAACAAGGATTTTCGTATTCCAATATGCCCCTAAGGAACAAAGCGCCCAATACCGTACGATCTGTACGCTTAAAATCACTGCAGCGATACCGAGCCACCAGCTGGACGGCTGTTTATTCATCAGCAGCACCTCGGCAATTAAGGACAGGAAAAAAAGGATATGCATCGTAATGATATACGGATAGTGGCTCTCGCCAAATTCAATTGCTCCTTGCTTCTTTACCTTTTGTTCGTTTTGCCTGGCCACTGCCATTTCTGCTGCTCTTTGAACAATGAGAATGGCGATCAACAACCAAAACATGAGTCAGGCCCCCTTTTCCCAGCTGAATAATAGCAACTCTGATGAGAAACCCGGCCCTAATGCGCCAATCAGTCCTCGTTCAGCTTCCTTTTTATGTCCGTTCTGCAGATGGTCTTTGATCACATACAAGATTGTGGCTGAAGACATATTTCCGTGCTTTTGCAAAATGCTTTGCGCAGATGAAAGCTTTTCTGACGACAGCCCGAGACTTTTGATGTATGCATCGATCACTTTTTTTCCGCCTGGATGCGCCAAAAAAACACTGATATCATGGAATGACAGCTTATGTTTGTCCAAAAAAATCTGTACATTTGTTTTGAGCCATTTTTCCACCAAGGTCGGAATGTCTCGTGAAAAAATGACTTTGAATCCTTGATCGGTAAAGTCCCAGCCCATGACATCTTCTGATTGTTTCATCAAAACAGATTGGGCGTCCATTATCTTCGGCGCAAGCTTCAGCTTTGACACCCTGCGGTCCGCCTTCTCTCCGCATAATAAAGCTGCGGCAATGCCGTCACCAAAAAGCGAGGTGCCGATCAGATTGCTTTTCGTTTTATCTTCCGGCTGGAATGTCAGGCTGCACAGCTCGGCAGCAATGACAAGCACAAAAGCCTCAGGATACGCTTTGCAGTATTCGGCTGCACGCGCAAGTCCGCTGGCTCCTCCTGCACAGCCAAGCCCCCAAATCGGAATCCGCTTCGTATATGGAGAAAACGGAAGTTCATTCATAAGCCGCGCCTCGATACTCGGTGTGGAAAGACCTGTACTGGAGACGAAAAAAACAGCTTCCACTTTCTCATAAGGAATGGCTTCTTGAAAAAATTCCGGATGAGAGAGGCACTCACGAACAGCCGCTCTGCTGTGTTTAAGTGTTTCTTCTATGTATATTTGATTTTTTTCTTCAAAGCTGTGCCCCTCTTTATACCATTCAATCGGCTTAACAAACTGTCTCGAATAGATTTGCCCGTTTTTAAAGGAGGATAACAGCCGGTCAATATCCTTAAAAGAATGCTGAAACATATAGCGGGCGAACTCGGCCGCTTTCTCTTGGTTTACATTATACGCAGGAAGACTTGTTCCAATGGATAAAATAAACGCCATGCGATCACCTCTTTGCATACATTGTGCCGCAACAATCTTTTTTATATGCAAAAAAACTCCGCCGCGGCGGAGTTAGACTGCTGTTTTTTGTTCAGCGAGGTCAGCTTCTTGTTCTGTTTTTTTAGCTTTAGAAAAAACGTTATATACAATATTTAAGACGACTGCAGTAAAGCTACCCGCCACAATGCCATTCGTTGTAAGCAGCGTTAAGGCACTCGGAAGCTGTTTGAAAATATCCGGCACAACGGTCACACCGAGCCCCAATCCCACTGAGCAGGCAACAATCAGCAGATTTTCCTGTTTCGCAAAATCAATGCGGCTGAGCATTTTAATTCCGTAAGCGATCACCATTCCAAACATCGCCACCATTGCACCGCCCAAAACAGCGGATGGAATAATGGTCGTAAAAGCAGCGATCTTTGGAAACAGCCCAAATGCCATTAGTATCACACCTGTGACCACAATGACGGCATTTTTTTTGATCCCTGTGAGCTGAACAAGCCCGACATTTTGAGAGAATGCCGTATAAGGAAAAGCGTTAAAAATACCGCCCAGAAGCACAGCCAGTCCTTCAGCTCGATAGCCTTTAGACAAATCTTTCTCTGTCAAACGGCGGTTTGTCAGGTCACCTAAAGCAAAGTAAACACCAGTTGACTCCACAAGGCTGACAATTGCAACGATGGACATCGTAATGATAGGCGCTGCATGAAAAGACGGCGCGCCGAAGTAAAATGGCTGAATCATTTGAACAACTGCCGCATCCGAAACATTATCAAATTGAACTTTCCCCATAAAATAAGCGATGAAGGTGCCAATCAAAATACCGATCAAAATCGAGACGGACTTGATAAAGCCTTTTGTAAAACGGTACAGAAGCACAATGATACTCAACACGGTAAAAGCAAGAGCAAGGTTGGAGAGATCTCCGAAATCTGCACTTCCTTCTCCGCCGGCCATGTTATTCATGGCAACCGGCATCAATGTAATACCGATAATCGTAACAACAGAGCCTGTCACGACCGGCGGAAAAAACGATACGAGCTTTCCAAAGAAAAATGAAATAAAAATGACAAGAATGCCTGAAGCGATAATGCTGCCGTAAACTGTTGAAACCCCATATTCAGATCCAATCGCAATCATTGGCGATACAGCTGTAAAGGTACATCCAAGCACTACCGGAAGCCCGATCCCAAAAAATCGGTTGCTCCACACTTGCAGAAGGGTAGCCACACCGCACATAAAAATATCAATCGATACTAAGTAAGTCAGCTGCTCGACAGTCAGTCCCATTGCTTTTCCAACAATCAGAGGAACAACAATAGCGCCGGCATACATGGCAAGAACATGCTGAATCCCTAAAGACAGCGTTTTGCCGAATCCATTTCTCATGAATGAACCTCCTGTACGAAGGACACTTTCCCTTCTTCTAAAGACTGAATTCTTGCCAAAGATTCCACTCGGTAGCCCAGTTTCACAAGTTCATCTCTTCCCGGCTGAAATGACTTTTCAATAACAATGCCAATTCCCGCAATAGAAGCTCCCGCTTGCTTCACAATCGACACAAGCCCGTGCGCTGCCTGTCCATTTGCCAAAAAATCATCGATAATCAGCACATGATCCTGATCCGACAGGTGGGTCCCAGACACTGCGATTTGGCTTTCTGTTTGTTTCGTAAAGGAATAAACAGACGCTGTCAGCAAATTGTCGGTGAGTGTTAACGATTTATGCTTTCTCGCGAAGACAACTGGCACACCCAGCTTCAAGCCCGTCATTACAGCGGGAGCGATACCTGATGATTCGATTGTCACAATTTTGGTAATACCGTCTTTTGCAAACCTGGACGCAAATTCGTCACCAACTCTCTGCATAAGCAGCGGATCAATTTGGTGATTCAAAAAAGAATCCACTTTCAATACCTGATCAGATAATACGACGCCTTCTTCCTCTATTTTCCGTTTCAGTGCTTCCATCTTGTCTTACCTCCGTTATGAGAATAAAAAAAGCATTGCCCGCTCAAATAAAGAGCAAGCAATGCTGATATCACAAAAAACCGTACACGTGCGGTTCCATTGCTCACCCATAGTCGGACATTTACGGTGCCCGGTAGAAACTTGCGTGCCATATCCACGCGATTATATGAGTGTTCCTATTATATTGTAATAAATTATATCAAGATTCTAATCTCTTGCATAGGCTGAAAATAAAAATTCCCGAACTTTATTTTTGTTTTTTTAGATATCATTCGTATTTCAAGGGGATTCGATATAAAAGAGCCTGACGACGCGCCGCCAGGCTTTTGATTATGACAGATAGAGATTTGAATATTTGTTTGATAAATAATCAATTAAATAGCGAACATTCAGCTCTTCTCCTGTTGCATCTTTAATAATGTCTAACGGCTTTTTCCGTTTTCCGTGAATGTGCACCTTTTCCGTCAGCCATTGCTTTATCGGATGGAACTCTCCTCTTTCCAAGAGAGCGTCAAATTCAGGGAGATCCTCAAGCATTTTTTGTTTCAGCTGAGCCGCATACATGTAGCCGAGCGCATAGGATGGGAAGTAGCCGAAATCTCCACCTGCCCAATGGACGTCCTGTAAAATCCCCTCTGCGTCGGTCTGCGGTGTAATCCCTAAATAATCCTGGTATTTTTGATTCCAAAGCGACGGCAGATCTTCCACAGACACTTCATTGCTAAAAATCGCTTTTTCAATTTCATAACGGATGATGATATGAAGAGGATACGTTAATTCATCCGCTTCGACCCTGATAAATGAAGGTTTTGATTCATTGATTGCCCGGACAAAATCATCCAGGGAGATGTCCTTGAACTGTTCAGGTGATGCTTCTTGAATCTTCTGATAGTACGGTGTCCAAAAATACTTGTTGCGACCGATAAAATTCTCGTAAAATAATGATTGCGATTCATGAATTCCCATTGATGCGCCGTCTGACAAGTTCGTGCCACTGAGTGCTTCATCAATATTTTGCTCGTAAATCGCGTGCCCGCACTCATGAATGGTGCCAAAGATCGCCGTCCGGAAATCTTTTTCATCATATCTCGTCGTGACCCGAACGTCTCCCCGATTCAGCGTAGTTGCAAACGGATGAACGGTTTCATCAAGTCTTCCGCCATCAAAATCGTAGCCAAGCTCCTGTAAAAAATACAGACTGAGCTCTTTTTGCTTTTCTTTCGGGAACGCTTTTGTAAGAAAGCTTGTATCTGGTTTATTTCCGGAAGCTGTCACCTGTTTAACAAGAGGGATAATCGCTTCCTTCAGCTCAGCAAACAGCTGATCAAGCACCTTTACCGTGACGCCGGGCTCAAACAAATCAAGCAATGCATCATAAGGATGCTCTTGATATCCCCAATACGTAATAAAACGTTTATTGAATTCAATCAGCTGTTCTAAATAAGGAGAAAACAAGCTGAAATCAGATTTTCCTTTCGCTTCCTCCCACGCTGTTTCTGCCTTTGAACACAGAATCACGTATTCTTTGTATTCAGCCTCAGGGATTTTCTTATTCTCTTCATACTCTTTTTTCGCCAGTTCCACTGCTTTTTTCGTATCTTCCGACAAGTCATCAAATCGTTCATACAGGACATCGATAAGCTCCTTCATTCGATCTGATGTTTGGATATTGAATATATCTGTTGAAAGCTGGCCGATACTTTCGGCACGATCCTCTGAGCCGTTTTTCGGCGCGCCTGTTCTGGAGTCCCAGTGCATTAACGCAACTGCTTCGCTGTAATGTGAGATTCTTTTTAAAAGATCAAAAAATTCTTTTTCATATGTATGTATCTCCATATCCATTCCCTCCCTATTCTAGCCGTTCCATTACAGGCTAATGGAAGGGGGTATGAAAGTCAAATTGTTTGTATAAAAGGCTGCCGGTATGTTTTTATGGCAGCCTTTTTATTCAGTTGATCGTCATTTGATTTTTTGGCGGAGGTGTTCTCCGCTTTTTCTGCTTGATTTTTTTATCTACCCACACTGTTGCCAGCGGGGTTAAGAGCGAGGTGACAATAACGCTTGTCGCGATAATTGCAGTTGCCGACTCAGCAACTGGCGCAAATGAGGCATTCGCTTCCGCTAATGCATATGGCACGGCTACAGCCGCCCCTGCCGTAGAAGAAGCGGCCACTCCCGCGACACCATCTCCCCGCGCAATAAAACGATCAAGCAAAAACAAAGAACTGCCCGATAAAATGACGACAGAAACTCCGATAAAAATGCCGAGCAGCCCTGATTGGATCAGCATTCCAAAATTCAAGGTATTGCCGAGCGAAAAGGCGAAAAATGGAATGATCGCCGGCACAACCTTGCTGAATAAGTCTCTGAGATCATGATCCAGATTTCCAAGTATACATCCAAGTAAAAACGGGATGACTGTCGCTGCCAGCGTTTCCCATGGGAATGCGGCAAGTCCCGTCACACCAAACGTCACCATGGTCATAAAAGGACCAGATTCTGTACTGATAAAGGCGAAAGCGCCCGCATCCTCTTTTCTTCCCATGTGATTCATGAGCGCCAAATACAGTCCGCCGTTCGTTTCATTCATTACCGCGACAATTGCTAAAACAGAAAGGCCTGCAAAAAAGCCGGATTGTATGCCTTCGTCAGGTATAAATTGCGCTGCGATCACGCCGAGCAGCGCCGCAAATCCGATCTTCCCCAATAATAACGTGATTCCTTTTCTTGCGATATAGCCTGAAGAACGAAAATCAATCGTTGCTCCTACGCAAAAGATAAAAACACCCAGTATCGGCAGCGTTCCGGTAATCAAAGCACCCGTAAACCCTCCAAAGAACTCCGCTGTTCCAGGCGCAAACGTGTTGAGCGCCGCTCCAAGAAATAGCGGAATAATCATCATTCCGCCAGGTACCCGTTCAATTGTCGCCTTGATTTTCATATTGTGGATTCTCCCATCCTCCGGTTATGAAAAAACAATTCCACTTACACTTGGAAAACAGCCTGCAAATCCTCTTTTGAACAGCTGCCCAGCTGGCTGCCGACTCCGACGGCGCCAGCTCCGGCTCTAAGCCAATCCGGCACTTCAGACGGATGTATCCCGCCTGTCGGAATAAAGGTCACCTGCGGGAAAGGACCCGCTAAATTTTTCATAAACGGGATGCCAAACACACCGCTTGGGAACAGCTTTAATGTCGTAAAACCGAATGTCAACGCTTCCATAATTTCGCTCGGAGTCAAGACGCCGGGGATATAATGTGTCTTTACAAAAGATAGATGTTCAGCAAGATCAGCTGAAAAACCCGGACTGACAATAAACTGCGCGCCAGCCTCAGCAGCTTCCCCAGCTTGCTGCGCGCTGATGACCGTGCCCGCGCCAATTAAAATATCTTCCCTATTACGGAAGGATTCGATAATATCTGATGCCCCGGGGGTCGTATACGTCACTTCAACTGCACGAATCCCTTTATCTAATAAACTCTCAATCTGCTGACAGGCCTCCTGCTTATCCTTTGAACGAATGACTGCAATCAGCTTTGCTTCTTTCAGACGGTTTTCAACGACTTTGGACTCCATATTAATAATCCCCTTTCTTTTGGTGAACCGTTCTTTGAGCAGATAAAAAAGAAGCTAATTTCTCCCTGGTCGGCAAACCGTCCATATCCCCCGGTGCCTGCACTTGCAAAGCGCCAATCGCATTTCCCCTTTGCACCGCATCCTTGTACGACAAACCGTCTAGGATACCGCTGATTACACCGACTGCAAATCCGTCTCCGGCGCCGACCGTATCAACCACCCGGTCGACCCGGCAGCCTTCTAGAAATCCTTCACTTGTCCCCGTTTTAAAGTAAGCGCCTTCTTTTCCAAGTTTAATAGCAACAAAGCTGGCACCTTTTTTCAAATAATAGTCGGCAATGCCTTCAGGTGTTTTTTCTCCGGTCAATAGCTCTCCCTCTGCGATACCCGGGAAAAACCAGTCTGCAAGCCCAGCCAGATCATTGATTGTGTGTACCATTGTTGCTTGATCAGGCCAAAGCGAAGGTCTTACATTAGGGTCGAATGAAATGGTCTTCCCTGCGTTTCTCATGTCGTTCATGACATGATACGTGAAGTCTTTCATCTCGGCTGACAAGGCAGGCGGAATACCTGTCACATGCAAATGGCCTGCGCATTGAAAATAATCTCTCGGATATTCAGCTGAAGTTAATGTGCTTGCAGCTGAGTTTTTCCTATAGTAGGTAACTTGCGGGTCGCCTTCTTTCACTTTTGACTTCAGCAACAGCCCGGTGGGATTTTCGTCCTGCGAGCGGATCACGCGGGACACATCCACTCCCTCTTTTTTAAGCTCTTGTAAAATAAACGTTCCGAGCTGATCATTGCCGACCTTGCTCATCCATCCCATTCGGAATCCGAGTCTGGCAAGGCCGCAGGCGACATTGCTTTCTGCTCCGGCAAGCCCTTTAGAAAAAGTGGATACTTCATGAAGGCCTCCATACTCATTTGCATAAAACATGGCCATTGATTCCCCGAATGTCACCGCATCAAGCTTCATCTCTTCCCAACCTCCTCTTAGTTGAGGGCACCTAGGATTAAAGTGACTTTCTCATGATGACTTTTGCCTCTAATTCAATGGTTTGAGGCGCTCCTTTGTCACCTTCAATCCTTTTTAATACACGTTCCATCGCCGTCCTGCCCATATCATGTGACGGCTGGGCGATCGTTGTAATACCTGGACCGATCAGTTTATACCATTCCGTATCATCGAATCCTGCAATCCCTATATCTTGAGGGATGCGCAGGCCAAGCTCTTCCATACAGCTGATGATTTTCAGCATAATCAAGCCATTCAAAGCCAGAATCGCTTTTTTTTGCTCCGGCATTTCCTTGTGAAAAGAACGAAGCGCCGCCTTAAGCTGCTCCTTGTCCTTTACGTCAATTTCATGCAATCTGACCCCGTTCACATTATGAACCGAAGCCATTTCCTGATACACAGCTGCTCTTTCTGCACGAGGGCTGATAGAGGAAATCGGTTCGGTAAACAGCGCGACATCAGTATACCCTTTGCTGTACACCTTCTGAAGAATCTCTTTTGTGATCCATCTGTTGTCAGTCGTTACGGTATCCAGTTTCAGATCCGGCAGTTTCCGGTCAATTAAGATTGTTGGAATTTGCTGTTCAGCAAAAGCGCGGAGTACATCCTTGTTTTCCCCTGTTGCGTTTAAAATCAAGCCCTCAACCGAATGGGCTTCTAGCTTTAAGAGCATTTCCCGCTCTTTTTCAGGACTGTTATCTGTGTTGCACACCATAATGCTGTAACCATATTGATCACAAACCTCTTCGACTCCCCTGAAAGCAGCGACCGAAAAAGGATTTGTAATGTCAGCTACAACAAATCCGATTAACTTGCTTTTTTTTATTTTCAAACCTTGTGCCATTTTACTCGGCCGATAATTCAATTCTGCGATTGCCTTTTTAATGTTTTTCACTTTTTCAGGAGAAATCGCGTCAATTTTTCCGTTAATATAGCGGGAAACTGTCGATTTCGAAACTCCTGCACATTCAGCTACATCTTTGATGGTTGTATGGCCTGTTGTTTTCTTTTTCATTCAAGTGCTCCTGTATCTCATATATTTGAAACCGATTTCAAAACCGTTACAACAAAAGAATACCATAATTTTAAAATTTGGGAAGAGTTTTTTTAATAATGTGTCAATTCATTATTTTTTCGTTGACTCTTTTCACTATTTATCCTAAAATTTTCTTTGAAACCGTTACCAAAATATTTTCATTCAAGTGATGCTGAAATCCTAACCAAGGGGGAAATATAATGGAAAATCGTTATTCTGTACATCCTGAACAAGTAAAACGCTTTACAACAGAGGAGCTTCGCACTCATTTCTTAATGGATTCTTTATTTACAGAAAACAAACTTACGATGTATTACTCACATGAAGACCGGGTTGTCATCGGCGGAGCGGCTCCAGGGCAAAGTGAACTGAAGCTTGATGCAGGTGATTTTCTAAAAACAGACTTCTTTTTGGAACGGCGTGAAATCGGGATTATTAATGTCGGCCAGCCTGGTGCCGTTAGAGTCGGCGATGATGAATATGTGCTTCAAACAAAGGATTTTCTCTATATTGGAATGGGCAATCAGGATGTATCGTTTTCAAGCCTGAACGGGGAAAAAGCGAAGTTTTACTTCGTCTCCGCTTGCGCCCACAAAAGCTATCCGACACAAAAAGCCGCCCTATCTGAACTGACACCGGACCGCCTTGGTGATGATGCAGCGTCTAATGTCAGAAGTCTGTACAAAGTCATTCATCAGGATGGCATTAAAAGCTGTCAGCTGATGATGGGAATAACGATGTTAGATCAAAACAACAACTGGAATACCATGCCAGCACACGTTCATGACCGTCGGATGGAGGCTTATCTTTATCTGGATCTTGAAAAGGACTCAAAGGTATTTCATTTCATGGGCCAGCCGGACGAAACACGCCATCTTGTTGTTGGAAATGAGCAGGCTGTCCTTTCTCCCGCCTGGTCTATTCATTCTGGCGCAGGAACATCAAACTATAGCTTTGTGTGGGCGATGGCTGGAGAAAATTACACATTTACGGACATGGATCTCGTTCCGATGGATGGGCTGAAATAAGATGGGTTATCTACATGACGCCTTTTCATTAAAAGGAAAAACAGCGCTGGTGACAGGCCCGGGAACAGGGATCGGTCAAGGAATAGCCAAAGCCCTAGCCGGGGCTGGCGCAGATATTATCGGCACATCACATACAAGCAGTCTGTCTGAAACACAGCAGCTTGTGGAACAGGAAGGCCGGATATTTACATCTTTTACATTGGACATGAGCAAGCCGGAAGCGATAAAGGATTCTGCAGATGAGCTGTTTGAAAACAGGCAGATCGACATCCTTGTCAATAATGCCGGCATTATTCATCGGGAAAAAGCGGAAGATTTTCCAGAAGAGAACTGGCAGCACGTACTGAATGTCAATCTAAACAGCCTGTTTATTCTGACACAGCTTGCTGGCAGGCACATGCTGAAAAGAGGTCATGGAAAGATTATTAATATTGCCTCTCTCCTGTCTTTTCAAGGCGGCATCCTCGTTCCGGCTTACACCGCGAGCAAACACGCTGTTGCCGGTTTGACAAAATCATTTGCAAATGAGTGGGCAGCGTCAGGTATTCAGGTCAACGCAATCGCCCCAGGCTATATTTCTACTGCGAATACAAAGCCTATTCGGGATGACGAAAAGCGAAATGAGGACATTTTAAAGAGAATTCCTGCCGGCCGCTGGGGCCAAGCGGATGATATCGGGGGGACTGCAGTCTTTTTGGCATCACGTGCTTCAGATTATGTAAATGGACATATTTTAGCAGTTGATGGCGGCTGGCTATCCCGCTGACAAATAAAAAAAGCTGACGAACGATCGTCAGCTTTTTTCCATTACATCATGTGCGGTTCAACAGGCAAGACCTTTTTGACCTCATCAATGATGCGTTCATTTTCTCCGCCAGCGTAAATGTGAATCGAGCCGCTGTCTTGATTCGAGCGAATCAGGCGCCCGATGCCCTGCCGTACACGTAACAACATATATGGCAGATCAACTTCTTCGAACGGATCTTTTTTCGCTTCGTTGCGCTTCGCTGTAAATACAGGATCGTGTGGCGGGAACGGCAATGACCAAATGGTAACATTCATCAATGCGTCACCGGGAATGTCGAGTCCTTCCCATAAGTGAACTGAACAAAGTACTGTTTCCTCTTCCTCTTGGAATTTCTCTACTAAGCTGCTGATTTCCTCATCACCTTCGAAGAAAATTGGATACGGCAGCTCCCATGCCGCCGACAGCTCTTTAAACTCGTTTAATTCTTCAAAAGAAGGGAAAAGCACCAGCGTTCTTCCTTTGTAACGTTTGATTGTTTCAATCGTTTCAGCCGTTTTTTGTTCAGCGGCCATATCTGTTTTTGCGTATAGATTAATACTCATTTGCTCGTCATAATCATAAGGGGAATCAACAGTTAATGACAAATAATCATGAATCCCAAGACTGTCGGCAATATAATCAAACGAACCGCCTTCTGACAGCGTAGCAGAAGAAAAGATATAAGGAATTTTCTTAGAAAACACTTTTTCGCCAAGTACTTCTGCTACCGTTCTCGGCATCACGACAAAAGTTGATTCTGCTTCCTTTTTCTCCAGCCAGCTGATCGCATCCTTTTGATATAGAGATAATGAATACGCCATTTGTTCAACATATTCTTCCACTACTGACAGTTCGTATTGATCAATCGTATACATTTCAGACTCAAATACAAGTGCCTCACCGATTTTATCAAGTAAACGGCAAAGCTCGTCCGCCGCCTTTTTGACACGCTGGTCATTTTTTATTTCTAAACGGTGTGAACCGGCTACTTCCTTTGATTCTTCAGAAAGAACATAGAAAAATTCGTCGTTTGCGAGAAGCGCATCTTCAATCAATTCTGCAAACTCTTCTCTGATGTCATTTTGCAGCAATCGTTCTAAAAACAATTCAAGAGTAGACTGCTTCACTCTATAGGTTAGCGCTTTTTGCGCAGCAAACTCTAACAAGTGCCCCTCATCAAATACAACTGCACTATGATCAGGCAAGAGCGGCAGCTGGCCCTCTCGTTTGCGTGATTCTTCCGTCCACACATGCTCCATATAAAAATCATGGGAACAAATGATTAAGTCCGTTGACTTGCGGTAGTAATCTCTGGAAAGTGTCAGACCGCATCTGTGTCTCATATCACAAGTCAGACAGTCCTGAAACGAGTCGTAGCTTACGTCAGACCACTCTTCATTCGATAGATTTGCGTACTGCTTACGGTCGCCATACGGATAAAAGCGCTGCATCGCCTGTGACTCGTGGACAAATGACGGTAACGACTCATAAAGATCCAGCCATTTATCATCATCAGAACGCTGCATTGTTTTTTCAAGCTTCTTCAAGCATAAATATTGCTCATGTGATTTTGACAGCCTTGTATCAATTTTCAGATCAAGATGCTCAGCCAGCTTAGAAATATCGCCCTCTTTTTTCACCAGCTGTTCAATTAATGTTTCATCTGCACAAGCGATGATGGCGGGTTTGCCGACATACCTTGCATAGCTGATTGCAAAAAGAAGATAAACCAGCGTTTTCCCCGTTCCCACTCCAGCTTCGGCGAACATGACTTTTTTCTCTTTAAACGCCCGCTCCAGCTGAAAAGCCATAAATACTTGCTCGTCCCGAAGATCAAACCCTTTTTCGGGAAGGATATCGTAAAACACGTCACCAATCCAATTGTTCAATTCTTCATAAAAATTCTTTGTTTTCGTTAAAGAAAAAGGCAAACGTGATGTTGTCACCTAGTTCCAACCCCCAACTATTCGACATTCAGACCACCAATAATATCATTTTCCGCTGATGAATACAATAAAAAAACTTGGCAATGCCAAGTTTTTTGCAGTTTACTTACGATTGATCACATGCGACGATAAAAAAGGATGGTCTGTTGAATAAATATGTTCTACCGCTTTTTCTAAATCAGTTTGCGCATGCGAAATCACAGACGGAGACGAATCAGTTCCGAGCTCCTTCAGCTCGTTTGCTGTTGCGTCAAGCGCCCTTTGAATAAGATTAAAATGTTCGCTGTTCAGCATGAGATCACCTCTGATGGAAATAATCATCATTGTATGCGAACTTTTCAATTTATATACATGCTTTACCGCATGTTATCACCGAAACATGCACAAACTACACTTGATATTCCGTCTCCGGATTATCCGTCTTATCAACAATATTCTATCAGGGAGTGATGTTGACATGAGTTATAGAAACCGATTAGATCAGCATTCTGAACTGTTTCATCACAATTGGACGCGGCCTAAACGTTCTAAGTCTCAAGTAAACGGTCACACTGAAATGTCCCAAACCAACATTATATTGAGAAGCAACGCGAAAGCTCACCGTTGGTAACGATAGAATAGGGCTGAAAGATGAAAGAAGACGCATGCAGAGCGTCTTCTTTTTATGCGTTTTCTGTTTTCTTGCGCTGCGGTCTTACTTTTGACCAGTATTGATAATAATCCGTTTTAATAAACCCGTTAAAGAGCTTTCGTTTCTTCGTTGCTTTTCTGCCATATGCTTCCTCAAAGTTTTCATTTGATGTCATTATATACACAGACCAAGTATCAAGCGGCTCGAACGCCTTCCCCATTTCTTTGTACATCTGCTCAACGGCTTTTTTCTCGCCGAGACGCTCTCCATATGGCGGGTTGCCGACAATTACGCCAAACTCCAGATTTGTGGTAAAATCTTTGACCTGCATCTGCTTGAACTTGATTAAATCTCCCAGTCCTGCTTCCTCTGCATTTTCTTTTGCGATTTCAACCATGCGGTGGTCTATGTCGCTTGCGAAAATTGTAAGCGGCTGATCATAATTTGCCTTTTCTTCGACTTCAAGCCGCGCTTTGTTCCACAGATCTTTACCGATCCATTCCCAATCCTCTGAAACAAAATCGCGATTGAATCCCGGGGCGATGTTTTGGCCAATTAGCGCCGCTTCTATCGCGATTGTTCCGGAGCCGCAGAAAGGATCAACAAACGGGCGGTCTGGCGTCCAATTGGTTAATTGCACCAAAGCGGCAGCAAGTGTTTCTTTAATCGGCGCACCGCCCTGATCGACACGGTATCCTCGTTTGTGAAGGCCTGTCCCTGATGAGTCCAGTGTAATCAAAGCCTGATCTTTCAATAAAGAAATTTCGACTTTATACTCGGCACCTGTTTCTTCAATCCAATCATTGGCTTTGCCGGACTGCAGCTTGAGCTTTTCGACAATTGCTTTTTTGACGATCCGCTGACAGTCAGGAACGCTTGCAAGTGTTGATTTTACCGATTTTCCGATGACAGGGAATTTCCCGTTTTCAGGTATAAATGAGCGCCAGTTAATCGCTTTCGTTTTTTCAAACAGTTCATCAAATGTTTTCGCTTTAAAAGAAGCAACCTGAACCTTTATGCGGTCGGCTGTTCTAAGCCAAAGGTTCGCACGGCAGATGGCAAGTGCATCACCTTCAAAAATAACTTTCCCGTTATCAACCTTGCATTCGTATCCTAAATCTCGTACTTCCTTTGCGACAACAGCTTCAATGCCCATCGGCGCCGTTGCAATTAGTGTATACTTCTTCATCGTATCACCCTGTCTTTTAAAACTTTTCTCTTTTCAAGATAAAAGCTCTCCTTATACGGGAGAGCTTGTTTTCATCATTTTAAATATAAGTGGTCTAACGTTCTGTAAGCCATGTTTTGTTCCATCGTACTGCAAACGGCTCATCACCTCGTACTCAGGCGGCAATCATCTATCTACAGAAAGCATTCTGTCCTTCTCTCCGTTGAATTCCGTTAAGAAGGTTCCCCTACCAAAATTTGGGTTTCTCGCTCGAGGGGTTTACCGCGTTCCACTCTCACCATTTCTAGTGAGACTTCGTCACTGTGGCACTTTCAAGGATACTCAGCCATATCCGAAGACGTAGGCTTTTTTCCTGCCGTCAGCCTCTAAAGACTGCCCTAGCTTATGACTTCGCTAGGCACGAACACTACGGGCATCTCAGCACCGTGCGAGCATGGACTTTCCTCTACAGATTCAAGATCTGCAGCGATTACCCGAACGTTAAGAACATGAATTATTATATAACAACTGATTACAATTTACAAGCGCCATTTTTTTCAAGCGTGATCAATCATAAAGCTTGCTGCCAAAAACGTGTTTTTCTAAGTTAGACAGCCGTTTTAAAATATCAAAGTTTGTTGTGTTAGATTGCACAGGCTGTTTTTTGCTGGCTTCTTCAAGCTGTTTTTTCAGCTGCAGATTTTCCTGCTGCAGTTCTTCAATTTCTTGATGGAAGGTTTCATAATCCTTAATAATCATATCTAAAAATTTGTCAACGTCTTCTTGCTTGTAGCCTCTAACGCCTGTTTTAAATTCTTTTTCCAAAATTTCTTTCGCAGAAAGCTTTACTTTATCAGCAAGCATCTTTTTCACCTCGTATCGTGAATCATCACATATATTTTTTCAGAAATCTGTACGGTTGTCAAATTTCTCTTATTGCTATGAGTAGCTGTCTTCCTCTACTGTCACTCTCAAGTCATCCATTGTAATAAAGTAGATGGGATAGCCATTCTGTTCGCGCCTTTTTTCCGCTGTCCCAAGCATATACTTAGGGGAGCCTTCCTTTTCCGGGTCATATAAAAGCAGAAGCCCGTCGGACTTATCAATGAAGAACTGATTTTTTTGTTTGAATTGAAGCGGGCTTTCATAAGGACGGTGAGTCAGGCTTGCTTCATAGTCTGCCTGAGCCAGAACTGCTTCATACTGTTCCTTATTCGGTTCTTTCCAGTTCTTTTCCTGCTCGTAAAATGGTGTGATGACAGCTACCTTTAAGTCAGGGTATTCTTCCTGCAAATCATATGCAGCTTCTGCCGCCCACAGCTCCGCTCCAAGCTGGCCCGAAATTAAAATCCATTCTAATCCTTCATCCAAAAAAGCAATCAGCCGGTTCTTAATGGCTTTTTTTATGTAATACAGCGCCTTGTCATCCTGCTTAAATATCCCGAGTTCAAACGGTTTATAGCCCGTTATTGCCAATACTTTCATCATTTCACCTGCTTTAAAAAATGGGGCTCCCGTGGGCCCCATTTGTTGTGCTGCATTGTTTACACCATCAAGCTGCACGTTTTCCATACTAGTAGTCGCAGCAAGGTTTTCCTGCTTGAAAATGCTGATGCGTAGCCGGGTCAACATTTGAGAAAGTGTGTGGAAAGTAGTGAACGTGCTGAAAATGCTGGTGGTTTACGTTTGTTGTATGCTGTGGGTGAATGTGCGGCACGATAGTCTTCGAAAACGTATGGTGTTCACAGCAATGAGTAGGATGGACAATTGGCGCCATCATATGCGGTCTGCAGTGATGCATGATAAAATCCCCTTTCCATAAACTTTATTACAATACTAAGTTATGAAAAATAAGGGGTACATGTTCTGATGCAAAGACCTATTTTAAAAGTGTGCAATTAAGCTGTCTTTAAAGTTTGAAAACACAAAAGCAATCAAAAATACCACAACAAAGAACAAGTAAAAAACACCCTTATACATACCAACTCTCCCTTTAAAAATAACTAACGTCATTTTACAGGATTCGCCGCTATTCTACAACAAAATCAATGTGAATTCAGCAAAAAAAATTCATGGCGAAACAAGTCGTCTTTTGCGCTTTCCCGGGGAATATTTAAGAGGAATATTTCCTCTTCAGACGGGCAATTCTCACATGCAGTTTTTCAGTTTCTTTCTCTGATAAGCATGCCGCATCGCTAAGCAATTGCTCTGCTATTTGCAATGCTTTTCCGAATTCTTTTTTCTTATGCTCAAAATATTTCGCGAGCTCTATTACAGCAGCGTATCTGCACTTCTGGTTTTGCGAGCGGGACAGCTTTTCCCAAAGCGGCACTGCTTCTTCCAAGCGGTTTTGTTTTTTGTACAGGAGCGATAAATCCAGCCGTGCACTGTCCTGGTCCTCAAACGATTTTTCTATAAGCCTTTCCAACTGCTTGATCGCTTGGTCCGTTTCTTTATGAGCCATAAACCACTTCGCCATAGCATAGGCTTCACTGTGTTCTTTTGGCGCATGTGATTCTGAAAGGATTTTTTTAGACATATGGATGTACAATGAAATGAGTGATAACACATCCATTTCATTATGATGCAGGACACCTTTTAAAAGATCCGGCTCTTGCGCCTTGATAAAATGAAAGTAAAGCATTGGCGCCAAGTAGCCCGGTGTGTCTTCTAGCCTGCGGATGCCGAGCTCCTCTTTTTCAACCGTGCCAAGAGATACACGGTCCATTTTGTGTTTCCACAGGCGTCTAGCTCCATGCAAAAGATCAAAGTGGCCAAACTCCGGAAGCTTCGGAAGTCTGTCACGGATCAAGGTGTGCCTTGTTTTCACCTGCGGCCAATCAAAGGCTTTGCCGTTGTAGGTCACAAGTGATGTAATGTCAACCTCGCTTAAAAAGCTTTGGTACAAGGCGACTTCGTTCCCCGGTTTGGGCAAAAGATGCTGTTTGACTGTCACTCGGTCTTCATATACTCTCGCATGCCCAAGCAAAAAAATGGTATTCCCAGCTCCACCCCCAAGACCGGTTGTTTCTGTATCAAAGAAAAAGAGGTTGTTTTTGTTATACCCTTTTGCTGACAATGTATGCGACAGGCCGCTTTGATTCCACAGTGTGATCACTTCCTCAAGCTCAGAAAAGCTGTATAACCCATGGCGGTGAGAAAGCGAATATTCCACTTCTCTGATGAGGCAATATTCATCTTCGAAGATGAAAGGCTTCATGCCAAAAGCCTCCCACTCTTCTAAAAACGGGATGTCATCAAAGTGGTTTTCTTGTTTGCCTGCTTCTATTTTTTGTTCTCCTTCGTCGAGCGCCATGTGCTTTTTCATCCGTTGGAGTTTCCCTTTTAATGACATATCCGGCCTCCCTCCTTACGACATTTGATCCAACAGCTGCAAAATTCTTTCCTTTGCTTTTATCCCTTCTATTTCCGTACCTATACAAGACGGACAGCCGTCATGACAAGGACAATGTGTAATCAGTTGTTTCGCCGCTTCATTAATGTCTGAAAAACGTTTAAAGACTTCCTCCGCCAAACCGATACCGCCCGGATAGTGATCATATAAAAATATGGTTGGCAATCCGGTATGGGCTGCTTTAATTTGAGAAACAACATGAACATCATTTCGATCACACATGATATACACAGGGACAATATGCTGCAGCACATTCGAGATGCCAAGAAGCAGCTGTTCCAGTGTCTTTTCCCCGATGTCTTCATCCGCTGTTTTGATTTCGAGCCAAGCTGCACTTGTATGCAGTTCTTCTTCCGGCAAATGAATAGGTCCAGACCCAATATTTTCAAAAGTGGTCATTTTTATTTTTTTAAAAATGGTCGGCAGGGCATTGACAGTGACGTCTCCGTAGTGCAATGACGTACGGCTTTTTTCTTTCGTTTTATCGATTTCTAATACCTTCAGCTGAACTGCCAGGTTTGCATCCGTATAATATTCGACATCGACTTTTCTGACATACGCCTTTTTATGGTCCCAATCGAGCTTCTCAACTTGATACTGAACGCCTTCATGCAAATAAATCGCTTCATCATGCAAAAGCGTCATCGCACTAAAACGGTCCATTTCACCGATAATCCTTACATTTGCAATATCCGACTGATCAACTATAACGACATTTTCCTGGGAGGCGGAACGCAAACTGATGTTTGAAGCAGGAAACGACTCACTTGCCCAATGGTACCGTTCGCCGTTGCGGTGAAGAACAGCCTCTTCCTCAAGATACTCAAGAATATCACTGACTTCCATGGGTCCAAATTCTTCATCAGCTCTAAAAGGAAGCTCATAAGCCGCACACTTTAAGTGGTCTACTAAAATAATCAAATTCTCCGGATTGATTCTTGCAGATTCAGGCGAACGATTAAAGAAATATTCAGGATGCCGCACAATATATTGGTCAATCGGTGTTGAATTGGCTACCATGATAATCAAAGATTCACCGTGTCTTCTGCCGGCTCGTCCCGCCTGCTGCCAAGCACTTGCAACACTTCCGGGATACCCCGTCATTACACACACTTGCAGCTGGCCGATATCAACACCAAGCTCTAAGGCATTCGTACTGACCACTCCTAAAATGTCGCCTTCTCTCAGGCCTTTTTCGATTTCTCTTCGCTCTTTCGGCAGATAGCCTCCCCGATAGCCTCTGATTGATTTTGTTCCAATCTCTTTTTTCACAAGCTCCTGAATATGGCTTAAAATAATTTCCACCCGAACTCTGCTTCTGGCAAAAACAATGGTCTGCACTTTGTTTTTAAGGAACTCTTTCGCCAGTTCATTCACTTCTGCGGTTGCGCTCCTTCTAATATTCAGCGGTTTGTTCACAATTGGCGGATTGTAAAACACAAAATGCTTGCGTCCGCTCGGTGCGCCATTGTCATCGACCAGCCGCATCGGTTTGCCTGTCAGCTGCTCTCCCAATTCCTTTGGGTTGGCAATTGTTGCGGAAGTACAAATAAAAACCGGATCACTTCCATAAAACCGGCAGATCCGCTTTAGCCGCCGGATCACATTTGCCACATGGCTGCCGAACACACCTCGATACGTATGAAGCTCATCGATGACGATATACTTAAGGTTTTCAAACAAACTGACCCATTTCGTATGATGCGGTAGAATGGCAGAATGCAGCATATCGGGGTTTGTAATGACAATATGACCTGCTTTTCTCACCTTTTGTCTGATTGCCGGAGACGTATCCCCGTCATATGTAAAGCTTTTAATATCAATGCCCATTTCATCAATAATTTCATTTAGCTCGCTCTTTTGGTCTTGTGCCAGCGCTTTAGTCGGAAATAAATATAACGCCCGGTTTGTTTCATCTTGGGCGATGGACTGCAGGACTGGGAGGTTGTAGCATAACGTTTTTCCTGATGCTGTTGGCGTTACGGTAACGATGCTTTCTCCTTTTTGCACATATTGAAAAGCGGAATATTGGTGAGTATATAGTTCATCAATGCCCCTTTTCGAAAGGGCCGCTTTGATTCTCTCGTCTATACTTTCGGGCATAGGCCTTGTTTTTGCTTCCCGAGGCTCAATTTCATGCCAATTCACAACGTTTTCATTTCCTTTTAAATCAGAAATGAGTTCAGTCAGTGATTTCTTTTTCATTCTTTACACCTCTTTGTCAAGTACAGTTTACCGAATATTTGTTTGCATGGCTAGGTGCAAATTTTATACAGTTGAATAAAAAAAGCAAGGCATACGCCCTGCTTATTTCGCTTTTATTGTAAGGAGCTTTGATTCGCCTTTACGAGCAGCCTTTTCGCCTGCCGATACCATTGATCCTACAGCCTCACCATTCATTATAACGATTGGGATGACTGTGCTGCTCGCTTTTTCTTTTATTAATTCCAAATCACATGTAATCAGCGGGTCACCGACCTTCACTTTATCCCCTTCTTTAATGTGGGCAGTAAATCCTTCTCCGTTCATATTGACTGTCTCCAGCCCGACATGAATTAACAGCTCAATTCCCGAGCGAGTCCGAATGCCAACGGCGTGTTTGGTGTGGAAAATCTGAATGACTTCACCTTCAGCGGGAGAAACGATTTCACCGCTAGAAGGTTCCACCGCTATTCCTTCTCCCATCATTTTCTGTGAAAAAACAGGGTCCGGTACATCTGACAGGTCCATTACTGTACCGTCTGCCGGAGAATAAATAACCTCTTCTGTCACCTTTTCCTGAGTTTTGCCCATTCCGAATAATTTTTTCAGCAATGTATTTTCTCCCTTCTCATTCACTTCAACCGTTATCCCTTCATTCACCACTATTTAACCACACTTTCAATTTTGCTTCAATTTATAACAACATCTGGCATAGACGCATAATCTGGATAAAAAAGGCGGTGGCGAAATTGGAATTCTATGATGACAAAAAGAACGAACTGCAAAAGAAAGAAGAAATCATAACGGAGGCAATCGACACTCTTTTTCAATCCTCAGCGTTCGGCAACCTTATAAACAGATTTCAGAACCTGATCAACTCGAGTTTAAAGGATGTGCAGACGACCATACATGTCAGAGAAAGAGATACTGGGCTGTATATCGATATTACCATTCCGGCGACGTTTCGAGATGGCGAGATCGTCGTTGATGTTAAATCGAGGTATCTCCATGTAACACTCCAAGAAAAACAGAAACACCAAAATGAGGCTACCTTTACAAGCATGACAAGAACGGTTCAGCTGCCTTATGAAGTTCGCCAAGAAGATATGGAAACGTCTTGGAACGAGCAGACAATGACACTTTTCTTTCCAAAAAATAAGCATGAATGAACGATTCATTCATGCTTCTATCATTTAAAAAAGCTGGTAAATCCCTTTATTAAAGATCCGACCTGATTCATTGCACTCATTACTTGACCTGTCGTATCCATCATTTTATTAAAATCAAATTGCCCATTGGCTTTTTTAAACTGCGACATAATGCTTTGAAATTGCGAAGGCTGCTGTTGATTAGGCCTTGGGATAGGATAAGGGTTAGAAAATACAGGCGGCTGCATAGGCATAGGCTGAATCGGAGCATAAGGCTGATAATAATCCTGCTGTCCATAATGCTGCTGAGGCAGTTGTTGCTCTAAATAACCGGGTGCAGCCTGCTGATAATATCCTTGCATTTGCTGAGGATAATAATAGCCCATTTGCCGAGGATAGCTTCGAGAGCTCCCGTTCATTGCGATTCCCCCTTAAACACAACATATTTCTCTTCTATATATGTATGAATGACTTCTATTGTTTGTGTCACAAGTGATGATTAGCATTTGTCAAATTGTGTCGAAAGTTTAAATTTTTTAAAAACAGAAAAAAGTCGAATCATTATGGTACCATATTTTCAATACAGATGAGAGGGGATGCACCATAATGAACGTATCATACTTAAGCAAACGTTTTGCAGAAATGAAGAAATATGAAACAGACTGTATGAATAAACTGATGGACTTTGCCAAGTTCCTCTATATTCAAGGACATCTCAGCATAACTGAGTTTCGTAACAGTATGAAGGTTCTCGAAGCAAATGGAGCAGAAAGCCCGGCATATGAGATGAATTAACGTCCGGCCCCCTATAAAAACGAAAAGAAGACAGCCTTTTACCGGCTGTCTTCTCTTGCAATTTCATCCTTTACTGCGTGCAATGTATAAAGGACTGACTCAGTGATGTCCTTGAATCGTTTTTTATGAATATGATGAACATAAGATTGAAGGACCAATTCCAGGAAATTATCCTTTACGGCCTCAATTTGCTCTTTATGCACATATTTTGGCCGGCGGACTTTTATCAATTCAAGAGCACCCTCTGCCCAGCGAGCAGCCAGTTCATCATTCTCTTCAACTGCAGGCTTTATCGTCTCAAAAAAATCATAAGAATGATTACTGTTTTTTCCTTCCTGATACCGATCAGCGCCTTTTTCAGCAACTTCAATCATTTGCTCGGTCATTTCCAGCAAAGTTTGTGATAGCAATATCTTTCACCTCAATGCCTATCGTACCAAATTTCACTCGCAAATTCAGCCGATACGGTATACCTTCTCAAACGCATACCTGTGTTCAGGCGATTGATACAGCTCATTTATACAAATATGAAGATCTATGATTTCTTCTTCCAGCATACTTAGGCGATCGTTTTCCGTTTCCCGCATCTCAGCCTCTAATGCATTTACAGAATGATTCAGGCTTTGCTCAGCTCGCGTTAATTCATCTTCTATATCAGAAAGCATACGGAGAATATCTGTCTTGCATACATAACCGGACATTCGTGTACCTCCCTTTCCTTGTCTCTCCCGGTTAAAATTCTTTGCTCTCAAGGCTCTTTCCTTCCTCATGACAAAACTAGAAGCAAATCGCCAAACAAACAGGTATTCCACGAAAAGCTGAAGTTTTCGACAAAAACACCCGCAAAAATTGTATGATCCTCCTCCTTAATGCAAACGATACTTGTGAGGAGGTGCCGTATGAAAACAAGACCGAAAAAAGCCGGCCAGCAAAAAAAGACTGAATCAAAGGCAATCGATTCTTTAGATAAAAAATTAGGCGGTCCGAACCGCCCTTCTACGTAAGAAGCAAGGAATTTCCTTGCTTCTTTATTTTTTGAGCCACTGCTCCACCGCAAAAAGCGCATGAAGCTGGCGCTTTTTATGTAAATACCAGTCTGTCAATTCAATCTGCTTCGGCAATTCCTCGCGCCTAAAGAACGTTTTCTTTATCTTTCCATGAAACCAATCTGTTTTCGTTCCGTCTAATGAGTGGATTAACTCAGGGTAGCATGTCCTTAGCATAGGAGATGTTCTTTTTGTAATCCCGATCATCTTTTCCATATCAAAACGGGAACCTGTGTGCGGCACTGTGTGCAAAAAGTGATAAAAAGAGGAGAACAATTCTGGCTTGAACAGCAATTGAGACAGCTGCTTTCCCAGCCTTATCCTTTCCTCCGCCTTCGAAAAGCGTTTCACTGAAATGCCGTAAAAAAACCCATTTGAGGAAGGAAAAATAACGGTGTTAAAATGAAACCAGTCACTTAAATAAAAAGGAATCGTGTCAAAAACATTCTTTTTAAACGAAGGATTTTGTATAATAGGTGTTTGGATAGTGTTTTGTTCATTTATAATGAGGGCGTACATTAGCCGCTCCGTATTTCGCTCATGCCAAAAACGGGTCCATTCTTCCGACATAAATTGCGAGACGCCAAACACATGCAGCAGATGAAACAGCGGCTTCCCAACTCTTTTTGACCAGTGGTATAAAAGAAGCTGCGGATAGGCATCCGAAAAAATAAGCCAGTTCGCTCTTTCATAGGCTAAAAAGAACCATTTTTGCTGTCTCTCACGGAGTCCAAGCTGAAACAGACTGCCTTTTAAGTCAGTCATTGACCAGCCGGCATTACGAGAAACGAAAGAAGCCAAGAGTGACCATTTGATTTCCGGATGACGGTCGTAAAATGCTTTATAAGCATTTGTTCTTGAAATGTTATCCGCGTTTTTTATTTTTGTCTGCCGCTCAATCCGGCTCAGAAGCTTTCTAATGGTCTGTTGTTCTTGCACGTTCATTCACTTCCGTCATGATTAGTTTAATAAGGAGGATGAGAAAGTGATTCGGTATCCTAACGGAAAAACATTTCAGCCGAAACATTCGGTTTCATCCCAAAACAGTCAGAAAAGGGCCCCGTCTTACAGTAATCGCGGAATGACCCTCGAAGATGACTTAAACGAAACGAATAAGTATTATCTGACAAACCAAATTGCCGTTATACACAAAAAGCCGACACCTGTTCAAATTGTAAATGTCCATTATCCAAAAAGAAGTGCCGCAGTGATTAAAGAAGCTTACTTTAAACAATCATCGACAACAGACTACAATGGGATTTACAAAGGGCGGTATATTGATTTTGAGGCGAAAGAAACGAAAAACAAGACCTCTTTCCCCCTGCAGAATTTTCATGACCATCAAATCGAGCACATGAAGCAGGTAAAGGCTCAAGACGGTATTTGTTTTGTTATTATATCCGCTTTCGACCAGGTTTATTTTTTGGAAGCCGATAAGCTGTTTTATTTCTGGGACAGAAAAGAAAAAAACGGCAGAAAATCAATTCGAAAAGATGAGTTGGAAGAAACAGCTTATCCGATTTCTCTTGGATACGCACCCAGAATTGATTATATTAGTATTATTGAACAGCTTTATTTTTCGCCATCATCTGGTGCGAAAGGTTGATTAACGAAAGGTTGAGATGTTATGTCAGATCAATTTAACAGCCGTGAAGCTCGACGAAAAGCGAACAGCAAGTCGAGTCCTTCACCGAAAAAAGGCAAGAAACGAAAAAAGGGCGGATTGTTTAAAAAGACCCTTTTCACTTTACTCATTCTGTTTGTTTTAGGCGTAGTCGGCGGTGCTGTTACATTTGCCGTCATGGTTTCTGATGCGCCGTCCCTTGATGAAAGCAAATTGAAGACGCCTTATTCATCAACGATTTATGATAAAAATGGAAAAGAGATCGCCGAAGTCGGCGCCGAAAAACGGACCTACGTCTCGATAGATGAAATTCCCGATGTTGTAAAAGAAGCCTTTATCGCGACAGAAGACGCTCGTTTTTATGAGCACCACGGGATTGACCCTGTCCGTATCGGCGGTGCTTTAGTTGCCAACTTTAAAGACGGCTTCGGGGCTGAAGGCGGAAGTACGATCACCCAGCAGGTCGTCAAAAACTCCCTTCTTTCACATCAGAAAACGTTGAAACGGAAGGTGCAGGAAGTATGGCTTTCGATTCAGCTGGAGCGCAATTACTCTAAAGATGAAATTTTAGAAATGTATTTAAACCGGATTTATTTTTCTCCTAGAGCATACGGAATCGGAAAAGCGGCGGAAGAATTTTTCGGCGTTACAGATTTAAGCAAATTGACTGTCGAACAGGCTGCGACGCTTGCAGGAATGCCGCAGAGCCCAACAGCGTACAACCCGGTCAAAAACCCGGATAAAGCGGAAAAACGACGGAACATCGTACTCAGTCTGATGAAAAAGCAAGGATTTATTTCTGATTCTCAATATAACAAAGCGAAAAAAGTGGCAGTGAAAGACGAAGGCGTCGTGTCACAGAAGGAATATGAAAAAGCAAGTACAAACAAATACAGCGCATTTGTTGAAGAGGTTATGAAGGAAATTGATGAAAAATCTGATGTCGATCCATCTGCTGACGGATTAAAGATCTATACGACATTAGATACAAAAGCACAAGATAAACTAGATGAATTAATGGACGGAGACACCGTCGGATTTACTGAAGGCATGCAGGGCGGCGTTACCCTTCTCGATACGAAAACCGGAGAAGTGCGGGCGATTGGCTCCGGAAGAGATTCTACGGTTGGTGGCTATAATTACGCGACCCAAGCCCAGCGACAGCCTGGGTCTACCATTAAACCTATTCTCGACTACGGTCCAGTGATTGAAAATAAAAAATGGTCAACTTACGAGCAAATTGATGACTCAGCTTACACGTATTCAGATGGAACACCTATTCGAGACTTTGACCGTTCCTATAAAGGGGTCATGTCTATGCGTGAAGCCCTCGCCCAATCACGTAACATCCCGGCTCTAAAAGCGTTCCAAGCAGTCGGAAAAGATGCAGCAGTTGATTTTGCTAATGGACTGGGGCTCGGATTAAATAAAGAAAAAGTGTATGAATCATATTCTATCGGTGGATTCGGAGAAGGTAATCCCGGTGTCTCTACTCTAACTATGGCTGGAGCATACAGTGCATTCGGAAATAACGGAACATATAACGAACCGCATTTTGTAAAGTCTATTGAATTTAACGATGGCACAAAGCTTGATTTAACACCAAAATCAAAGTCAGCAATGAGCGATTATACTGCGTTTATGATTACAGATATGCTGAAAACAGCTGTTAAAACAGGTACTGGACAGCTTGCACAAGTTCCGGGAGTGGAAGTTGCAGGTAAAACAGGTACAACCAACTTTGATGAAGCGGATATGCAAAAATACAATATTGCACAAGGCGGTGTACCAGATTCATGGTTTGTAGGATATACACCTCAATATACCGCTGCTGTTTGGACAGGTGTAGATTCTCAAAATAAGATAGGAAAAAAATCTTTAAATAAAACAGAGCAACAGATTGCAAAGCGCATCTTCGCCCAGCTCATCGCCGATGTCGATGACGGAAGCGGATCATTTGAGAAGCCTGACAGCGTAGTGGAAGCCTCTGTAGAAAAAGGCTCAAACCCTGCAAAACTGGCAGGGCCAAATACGCCAAGCGATAAGAAGCTCACAGAGTACTTTGTTAAAGGCACAGCTCCTTCTACTGTTTCTAAAACATATGAGAAAGAAGAAAAAGAGGAAACAGCTAAACTGTCTGGTTTAAACGTGAAATACGATAAAGACAATCAATCTTTAACGTTAAGCTGGAATTATGACGGAGATGCGACCTTTGCTGTAAAGCAATCTGTTGACGGCGGCAGCTACTCGGAAATTCAAAACAGCTCTGCAAAAGAGGCAGTCATTTCGGGTGTGCAGCCAGGATCTGTGTACAAATTCGAAGTAACAGCCGTCAGTGATGATGGCAAAAGTACAGCTTCCACATCTTATGAGGTGCCAAAAGCTGAAGACGATGAAGATAAAAAAGACCAGCAACAAACGGATGATGAAAAACAAGATGATGAGAAGACTCAGGATGATACACAAACTGATGATTCTCAAAAAGATGACGGTCAGACGGATCAAGATCAGACAGATGATTCAACAAATGATCAAGACAAAAAACAAGACAACACGAACACCAATCCGTCTGACAACAGTAACCAAGACCAATCTAACAATAGTAATAACAATAACAGTAATAACAGCAACAACCAGGATATGTCGGATGGTGATTCGAACTCAGATACGAATGACTCAACAGGTACTGACACGAATAAAAATAAAACAGACACATCTAATAAAACACAAACAAACTCATCATCAATTGAAAAAACAAATTAACCAAAAAAGCCGTCACCTTTGGGGTGATGGCTTTTTTGGTACACAATAAAAAACCTCCCGTTTTATCAGGAGGTTTTATCGATTCATCGCATGATATTTATAAAAGTGCTTTTTCATTTCGGTAATCAGCTCATCAAGCTGAATAAAGCAATGGTATTGGGTCGGCTTAAGAAGAATAAATTCCACTCGTTCAGCCCAATTAATCGGCTTTGCGGGATATGATTTCTCCCTCAGTTCTTGCCAATCGAGCGATTTCACCGGCTCACCTGCTGTCCAATGTAACGAAGCCAGCAAACACACAATGCCCTTTAACATTTCGTTTTGGTCACATCTCGATTTTCGTGTTTGAAAGACTGGGAGAAGTGATGCTTTGATGTCATCCCACACTTCAAATAAAAGCGGAACGTATTTCCCGCTGTCCTCCCATGGCAAATCGCCTTGTAATTCCGTGCAGAAATCAAAATACACGGGATTGGTCTGCAAGGTTTTCTTCATATCCGAGGAACTCTTCTGGCCAAGACTGCGCAAGTATTGCTCATAGGAAGCCAACACTTCTTTTGCTTGCGTCATCGTTTCACCAGTCCTTTTTTATCCCTCTTCTGCCCTTCTCTGCACAAAGAAAGCAGCGGACACTCCGCACAGCGCGGAGATTGGGCTTTACAGTGATATCTGCCGAAGAAAATAAGCCGGTGATGCGTAACGGACCAATCTTCTTTGGGAACCTTGCGCATCAGCGTCTTTTCAACTTCCAGAACCGAGTCCTTCCACCGGCAAATGCCCAATCGTTTGCTGACTCTCTCCACATGGGTATCTACGGCTATGGCCGGCACGCCAAACGCAACGGATACCACTACGTTTGCGGTCTTTCTCCCGACCCCTGGCAGTTTGACAAGCTCATCGCGGTCTCTCGGCACTTCTCCGCCGTAATCTTCAATAATCATTTTACTCAGCTTTTGAATATTTTTCGCTTTATTACGATATAAACCGATTGATTTAATATCCTGCTGAAGCTCTTCCAGCGGAACAGCCAAATAGTCTTCCGGCCGTTTATATTTTTGGAATAATGTTTTGGTCACTCTGTTTACAAGTGCATCTGTACATTGCGCAGATAAAGCAACAGCCACCACTAATTCAAAAGGATTGGAATGAACCAGTTCACACTCCGCATGAGGAAACATGTCACCTATCTTGTCTAAACAGAATTCAATTTGTTTTAGATTTAACACGATTGTCACCTTTTCACTTTATTGTTCAAGCCAATTGTAAAAAGGAACCTGCCTTTTATACTCTTTTTGCGGTTCATTCTGCTTTGCTTGTACACGCCGGAATTTTTGGCTGTGTATTTTTGCCTGCTCCACAGTTTTAAGCCCGTTTTTCTTCCATTCAAACAAAATCCGGTCAATGTAGCGGAAACTGAGTTTTCCTGATAGTACAGCCTCTTTTAACGCGTGTTTGATCAGTTGTGCGTCATGCTGATCCTGGTCCTGCCAGATCGCCAGCGTTTCACACTCCAAAGGCGATAACGGCCTTGCGAACTCTTCCTCAAAAATGGTATAAAGGCTTTTTTGTTCCCCTTCTGCTTTTCTTTCCTGTGTTTGATTCTGTGCAAGCTGAATATACTCGTACAGTTTCCCCCATAAAGGCTGAAGAGAATATTTCTCAAATTTGATGCCGTTTTGATCCTCGCATTCTTCAATAAACAGAAAGCCTTTTTGAATAAACATCCGCAATCTGTTTGTACATTCTTCAACAGAAATTGACATACCTTCCTGCAGCTGATTCGGTGTAGGAAAATATGATCCTTTTTCTAAATGCATTTTAATTTTTAACAGCAGAATAAGTTCTGTTTCATTAAGCCCAAGCTGTTTATAATGCGTGAGCAGAAGATTGGGGATGGTTGATGTTCCCTGCTCCTGCATATCAATAAATTGCTGTTTTTTCATCGTCACACCTCTTACTGTAAAGGATTGTGATTGCCCCTTTACTGTAAAAAGTCTCCCTTGCAGGAGACTCTTTTTTGTTTCATTTGAATGTATTACGGATACAGACGGTTTAACAGTCTTGGGAACGGAATCGTTTCACGAACGTGAGGCGCTCCGCTGATCCAAGCTACTGTCCGCTCTAATCCAAGGCCGAAGCCGGAATGAGGAACTGATCCATATTTTCTAAGTTCAGCATACCATTTATATGCGTCAGAATCCAGTCCATGTTCTTTAAGACGCGATTCCAAAAGTTCCATATCGTGAATTCGTTCAGACCCGCCGATGATTTCTCCATAGCCTTCCGGCGCAATCAAGTCAGCGCAAAGCACAACGTCCTCACGGTCAGAAGCCGGCTGCATATAGAACGGTTTTAAGGACGTCGGATAGCGAGTGATGAATACCGGTTTGTCATAATGTTCAGCAATCGCTGTTTCATGAGGCGCTCCGAAATCATCTCCCCACTCGATATCGTCAAAGCCTTTTTCTTTCAGAAATTCAATCGCTTCATCATACGTAATTCTTGGGAACGGGGCTTTGATTTGCTCAAGTTTTGACGTGTCTCTTCCCAATGTGTTTAGTTCAATTTTGCAATTTTTAAGAACTGATTGCACGATGAAAGAAACGTAATTTTCCTGTACTTGGAGATTTTCTTCAAATTCTACAAACGCCATTTCCGGTTCGATCATCCAGAATTCGATTAAGTGACGCTTTGTTTTAGACTTTTCCGCTCTGAATGTCGGTCCGAAAGAGAATACTTTTCCTAAAGCCATTGCCGCAGCTTCCATGTAGAGCTGTCCGCTTTGAGACAGATATGCATCTTCATCAAAGTACTTTGTCGCAAAGAGTTCTGTTGTTCCTTCAGGTGCGCTTCCAGTCAAAATCGGCGGATCCACTTTTACGAAGCCTTCGTTATTAAAGAATTCGTAAGTCGCGCGAATGATTTCATTACGGATTTTCATGATCGCATGCTGGCGCTTTGAACGCAGCCATAAATGTCTGTGATCCATCAAAAATTCCGTTCCGTGTTCTTTTGGTGTAATTGGATAATCGGTCGCTTCGTGAATGACTTCAATATCTGTCACAGCAAGTTCATATCCAAGCGGAGAACGCTCGTCCTCTTTGACAATCCCTTTTATATAGAGCGACGTTTCCTGCGTCACTGATTTAGCTGTTTGGAAAATGCTTTCTTCCACTTCCGCTTTTACTACGACACCCTGAATAAAACCGGTACCGTCCCGAAGCTGTAAAAACGCAATTTTCCCGCTTGAACGCTTATTAGCGACCCAAGCTCCGATCGTTACTTCCTCACCTACGTGCTTGTACACTTGGTTGATTGTTGTTTTCAACATATTTCCCTCCAAAACAAGAAAGACATTCGGAAGCTCATTGCCCCGCGAACTCTTTTATCATCACTTTATTATACCCGCTCTTAACTAACCGGGTCAATGCAGATAAAAAGCGGCTTTTCTGTCAGCCGCTTTTTGATCTGTTAGCTATGTTTTTCTACAAAACGCTTGATTCTTTCAATGGCTTTTTCAAGAAGATCTAACGATGTTGCATAAGAAAGACGGACATTCTCAGGAGAGCCAAACCCGGATCCTGGAACAATCGCAACTTTTTCCTCCTCGAGAAGCGCTTTAACAAATTCATCTACATCTTTGAAACCGCAAGATTGAGCTGCCTCTTTTGCATTTGGGAACAAGTAAAAAGCACCTTCCGGCTTCACGCAGCTGAACCCCGGGATTTCTATGAGCTTTGCATAGATCGTATTTAACCTATGTTCAAATGCTTCTCTCATTTCTTCCAATGGCTCAGAAGGCCCGTTATAAGCAGCAATCGCTCCGTATTGTGCGATTGATGTCGGGTTTGACGTGCTGTGGCTTGCAAGGTTCGTCATCGCTTTAATAATGTCTTCAGAGCCTGCCGCATAACCGATTCTCCAGCCTGTCATGCTGTGGGACTTCGATACGCCGTTTATAATGACCGTTTGCTCTTTCAGTCTGTCTGACAGCTGTGCAATGGAAACATGTTTCTTTCCGCCGTATGTAAGTTTTTCATAAATTTCATCTGACACAATCAAGATATCATGTTCAAGGCACACTTCACCGAGCGCAGATAGTTCTTCTTCCGTATACATGACACCAGTCGGGTTGCTTGGAGAGTTAATAACGATTGCTTTTGTTTTTTCCGTAATTGCATTTTTCAGCTGCTCAGGCGAAATTTTGAAGTGATTTTCCTCAAGCCCTTCTACATAAACAGGCTTTCCGCCAGCGAGTTTCACCTGCTCCGGGTAGCTTACCCAGTAAGGCGTTGGAATAATAACTTCATCTTCTTCATCCAAAATCACTTGGAAAAGGGTATACAGAGCATGTTTGGCACCAGTGCAGACAATAATTTGAGACGGTTTGTATTCAATATTCTGGTCGCGTTTAAATTTCTCTGCAATGCTGTTTTTCAGTTCAGCCAAACCACCGGAAGGCGTGTATTTCGTATGGCCCTCGTTCATCGAACGCACAGCGGCATCAATAATATGCTGCGGTGTATTGAAGTCAGGTTCGCCTGCTCCTAAGCCGATGACATCATGGCCTGCGGCTTTCAGTTCTTTCGCTTTCGCTGTGATTGCCAGTGTGGTTGATGGTGTTAATGCGGATACTCTTTTTGCCAGTTTCAACTTGAACTCCCCCTAATTCGTCTTAAGGCGTGATATTTTTGAGAATCTTTCCAGTTGTAAAGTCCACATAACTTAAACTGTATTGCCCTTCTTTGTCTAAGTACGTCACTTCCCAAAGCAGGACGTTTCCTTCTCTTGCCAGATGAACCTCTTTTTGCTTTGAAACCAGCCCTTCATCCTTTATGATTTTCGCCGCTTTGTCTTCAGAGATTCCCTCTTTCGCTTCTTTTGAGAGAATTTTTGCTTTTTTATCAGCAGGAACCCAGACATATAATGCAGTGCCTTTTTTATCCGTTCCCTTTACAACATAATATTTCTCTTTTCCGACAAATGTTTCGACTTGATCAACATGGGCGAGATCGGTTTCTTTTTTAGCTTCAGCAGCTGCTGCTTCGTGCCCCTCTTCCTTTTGTGCCATGGCTGATTTATAAATGCTTGCCGAGACAAGAAGTACTGCTAAAAAAATAATACCAAAAATGACGGTAAATATTAATGCTTTTTTTCTCATCTTCTCACCTACGTACGATAAATGGTAAAAACGGCTTGGTTTTTGTTTTCTTCATCCAGCGCAAGGCCGAACATCAGATTTTCTCTTTTCAGTGTACGATTCAATGTGTCCACAATTTTATACAGATCATCAGAATGCTCTACATTAATTGTTGAAAGAATTTCGATTTTACTTTCCATTTTTTCATCCTCCAGTTTGAACAAATATTGTTAGTCATACTCCATTTCAGGACACGCCATACTAGTATCACAGAGCGGGAAATCCGCTTTTAAATAAAACACCATCCTACTCCCACACCGCAAAAGCCGCTTTATGCGGCTTTTATTCTTTTTCCCCTGCAACATAAGCTTCAAGCTCGCTGTCAGTCATTTCGGATACTGAGGTTGTCGGCAAGGCATCAAGAAACAGCCGGCCGTAACCAGCGGTTTTAATCCGTCTGTCCAATATAATAATCGTTCCCTTGTCTCCCGCAGAACGCAGCAAGCGTCCAATTCCTTGCCTAAAGGTCAGCACAGCTTCCGGTAATGACACTGTTTGAAACGGATTCTTTCCTTTTTTGCGGGCAAGCTCACATTTTGCAGCATGAAGCGGGTGATCAGGGGACCGGAATGGGAGCCTCACGATCATTACTGTCGTCAGCTCATCACCAGGGAAATCAACGCCTTCCCAAAAATGATTTGTTCCGAGCAGGATCGCCTGATTGGATGTTTTAAAAGTCTTCATCAGCTTGCCGGGACTTCCGCCTGTAATCCCTTGTGCCAAGAGCTGAATGCCGGAAGCACTCATGTTATGCTTAAGCTCCTGGTGAACCTTTTTCAGCATATCATGGGATGTAAACAGCACAAGGATTTTAGGCTGTTTTTCCTTTGCCATCAGTTCGATATAACGGGCTGTATCCTGTATAAATTCAGGTTGCCCTGTATCCTGAATTGATTTCATTTCTTTTGGAATCATCACCTGCATACGCTCATCGTAAGAAAAGGGTGACTCAATTCTCATTGTCCGCGGGAAAAAGTCACTCAGTCCCAGTCGTTCAATCATAAATTGAAAAGAACCTTCGACTGTAAGGGTTGCAGATGTCAGCACCACACTATTTTTGCGCGCGAAAAACTGATCAGCCAGAAGTTCACCAGGTTCAAGAGGCTGTGCGTAAATGGCCACTGCATTTTTCGCACCCTTTGCATCTATTTCAATCCAAACCGCTTCATCGTCATCAGACCCAAAGAAGAGCTTCTGCAACGTCTGACAGTAATGCTGCAAGCCTTTCATGCTTCTTTGGTATTCATCGGCTAAAAAGACGGTTTTGCTCTTCATACCCTTCAAATGTTTTTCCATCAGGGATGACTGTGCCTCAAAAAGCTGCTGCAAATGTGTCAGCATGGAACAAAGCCTCTCCGCACCATCCGTTAAGATCGACCAGCTTTTATCCTGGCTTTCTTTGTTCACCTTAAACACTAGACGGTTTAAGTCTTCTTTAGGTTTTCTTCGTTTGACAAAAGAATGTACAGAGCTGAAGAAAGCATCACTTTCTGCTTGAACGTGCTGAAGCCACTCTTCCAATTCGAAAAATGAATCAACCGGCAGGCTGTTTCGCTGGAATAGCTGTCTCATCTTTTTAAGAAGTCCCTGCTCCTTCAGAGTGCCGATTCTGCTCAATTTCGTATGCAATTCTATGTACGTGGCTCTTTTCCCTAAATGTTCGCTTGCCGCACGTTCAAAATGGTGTGCTTCATCAATAATAAATGTGCCGCTTTCGGGAAGCCTTTTTTTCTGGCTGCCTTCATCGGTCAGCAAAAGGGAATGATTGGTGATCACCAAATCAGAGCGCATAGCAATCTGTTTGGCCCGCTCGTAAAAACCGATCACATGCTCACTGCGACTTCTTTTATAGGAGTCATCGTCATAAGCCAATCTGTCCCACAGCAATTTTCCGCCTGAAGGCAAATTCAGTTCCGCTACATCTCCTGTATTTGTCTCTGTCAGCCAAACAAGAAGCTGTGCCTTTGTCAGTACGGCATCATAATTATCATCTTCTTCATGAAGCACCTGCTCAAATTTATACAGGCATACATAATGCGATTGCCCTTTTAAAATCGCCGCTGTTACCGGAAATGGAAACAGATCTTGGACAATCGGCAAATCCTTTGTGAGAATCTGCTGCTGTAAAAGCGTCGAATACGTGCTGATTATGACCGGCTTTTTTGATTTCTTGGCAAAAAGCGCAGCCGGAATCAGATAGCCAATCGTTTTTCCGATGCCTGGAGGAGCTTCAATCAGCGCATGCTCACGATTGGCAAACGCATCAGCCACCTCTCTCATCATCATCATTTGGCCGTCTCTTTTTTCATACCCAGGCATTAACTCTGACAGCGCTTTTTCATTTCCCGCTTCCCAGCTTTCGATCTCAAATGAGAAGTTCTCGTCCTCATTTATACGAACATCGATAGCTTCAGGTTCTCTGACAGAAAACGAAGAAAAGCGCGTATAGCCCGGTATCTCGGTATGTCTGTTTTCATTAATGAACATATCCAACAAATGCGTCAGATCACTGATGAAATGCTGCGAAAGCCTTCTTAACTGCTTTAATGTCGGATAAGGAAGCTGCCGCAGCTTTTCAAGGATTTCCAAAAAAATAAGCCCTGTCACTTCAGCATCGCTGTCAGCCCGGTGCGGCTGATCATGCCGCAGCTGAAGCTCCTCGCTTAATTCCGTCAGCTTATACCCTTCAAATCCCGGAAAAACAATGCGTGAGAGCTCGACAGTATCAAGCACTTCACAATCTGGGAGCTGAAAGCCCGCCTTATGTAGCTCATACTTGACAAATCCAAGGTCAAAATGGATATTGTGGGCGACAAAATAAGCGCCGTCAAGCAATTGGAATACTTCTTCAGCAACTGCTTCAAATGGCTGTTCATTTTCTACCATTTGATTAGAGATTCCAGTAAGCTGCTCAATAAAAGCAGGGATTGATTTATTTGGATTAATGTATTTTGAAAACCGCTCAGTAATTTGTCCATTTTCGATTACAACCGCTGCGATTTGTATGATTTTATCGCCTTTCTTCGGCGAATTCCCTGTTGTCTCTACATCTATAACAACGAACCGTTGCTTATTCATTAAAATGGACACCTCAATTCTTGCATACGACAAAAGTGTAACACGTTTTGTACGGAAATGGAGCGGCAAAACCGTTTTACTCTCAAAATCTTAAAAGAAAACCCCCGATAAAGGGGGCTTTTCTTCTACAAAATTGTACGGGCGGGTTCGTTTCCCAGCATTTGTTCAATTTTGTTTTGATCATTCAGAACAGCCACTTTCGGCTCGTGGCTTGCCGCTTCTTGATCAGACATCATTTTGTAAGAAATAATAATGACCTTATCTCCTTCCTGCACAAGGCGTGCGGCTGCACCGTTTAAGCATATGACACCGCTTCCCCGTTTACCAGGAATAATATACGTTTCAAGACGTGCTCCATTATTATTATTCACAATTTGTACTTTTTCATTAGGAAGCATTCCCACAGCATCAATGAGATCTTCATCAATTGTAATGCTTCCCACATAGTTCAGGTTTGCTTCCGTAACAGTTGCCCTGTGAAGTTTGCCGCTCATCATTGTTCGATACATATTATATTCTCTCCATTTCTCGAATATCAATAATGATATTATCTATTAAACGCGCTTTTGAAAAAGCAACTGCAACAGCGAGAATCATCTTTCCAGCAATTTCATTCACAGGCTCGAGTTCCGGATAGGAATAAAGCTCTACATAGTCTATGGTTCCGCTAGTCGTTTCAATGATTTCTTTTGCAGCTTTTATCACCGCTTCAGGATCTCTTTCACCGGCTTGGATCAGTTCCGCACTTGTTTGAAGGGCCCGATACAGCTTAGGCGCTTCTTTTCTTTCCTCAGCTGTTAAGTATACATTGCGAGAGCTTTTGGCTAAGCCGTCTTCCTCTCTGACCGTATCGACAGGAACCAATTCAATATCCATGAAGAAGTCACTGATTAACCCATCAACAACAGCTACCTGCTGCGCATCTTTTAAACCGAAATAGGCACGAGTCGGCTTGACTAGATTGAAAAGCTTCGTCAGTACGATCGCGACCCCGTCAAAATGTCCTTCTCTTGAGCGCCCGCATAACACGTCTGTGCGTCTTTCTACATGAATCGTGACATTCTTTTCACCGGGATACATATCCTTAGTATCTGGCGTAAAAAGAATATCAACTCCGGCGTTTTCTGCAAGAGCTGCATCCCGCTCAATATCGCGCGGATATGCTTCAAAATCTTCATTAGGGCCGAATTGTGCAGGATTCACAAAAATACTCATAATAACGGCGTCGTTTTCTTGTCTTGCTTTGTCTGCTAAGGTTAAATGCCCCTCATGCAGAAACCCCATCGTCGGAACAAATCCGATTGACTTGCCCTCTGAATGGTATTGTTTTATGGCTTCTTTCAGCTGTGTAATATCAGTAATCTGTCTCATCTTATTTTCCCCCGTACAAGCCGTCAAGCACTGTCTGGTTCATTTGAAAGGAATGCTTTTGTTCAGGGAAAGCACGATGTCTTACATCCTGAACATATCCGCTGATTGCTGTTTCGATGGTTTCATCAATACGCGTATATTGCTTTACAAATTTAGGTGTTCTCTCAACACCGTGGCCGATAATATCATGATAAACGAGAACTTGTCCGTCTGCTTTCACACCAGCCCCGATTCCAATGACCGGTATGCTTAGCGTCTCGGCAATTTTGGCTGTGAGTTCTGCCGGCACACATTCCAGCACAAGCATCATAGCTCCTGCTTCTTCGCATTTTATACTGTCTTCTATTAATTTTTTGGCGCTTTGTTCGTCTTTGCCCTGTACTTTATAGCCGCCCAGTACGCCGACTGACTGCGGTGTCAAACCTAAGTGACTGACTACTGGAATGCCTCCAAGCGTCAATGCGCGAATGGATTCAAACACGCCTTCTCCGCCCTCAAGCTTCAGTGCGTCAGCTCCGCTTTCCTGAACGATAGCCGCTGCATTTTTCAGCGTATCTTCCTTGGACAGGTGATAAGACATAAACGGCATATCTGTCACAATAAAGGTATTCGGCGCACCCCTTTTAACGGCTTTTGTATGATGGATCATGTCCGCAACTGTCACACCGACAGTTGAATCAAGGCCGAGGACGACCATTCCGAGTGAATCACCGACTAAAATCATGTCAACTCCCGCTTGTTCAGCAAGTTTAGCTGCCGGATAATCATAAGCGGTCAGCATGACAATCGGTTCTTCAGACTCCTTCATTTTTAGAAAATCCAGTTTTGTTTTCATGTTTGCTCCTCCTCATGTTTAGAGGAGATGATCTGCCGTTTTCTTCTGCAAGCCAAAAAACCTTCCGTTACAACGAGAAGGATTCTTCACTTTCTAAAGTTCGGCGAGTTTCATCCCTCTGTCCCAGTCCTTTTTTGGATCAAGGCAGACTGCTGCAATGTCTATCTATTTTAACAATAGGTGCAGTTCGCAGGCGATACTGCCCAATGGAAGTATACCAAAATCAACGGGCTTGTACCAACACATTAGCCCAATTCGATATCGGCAGAGTAGATTTTTTTAATGCCTTCGTTCGTTTCTAAAAGCAGAACGCCTTCATCATCTATACCTAACGCCTTACCGTAAAAGGTTCCGTTTAACGTTCTGGCTCTCATATTAGTGCCAATACCGAGCGCATAGCTTTCCCATAAAAGCTTAATCGGCGTAAATCCGTGCGTCATATAATCCCGGTACCGTTTCTCAAAGCATAGTAAAATATGCTGGATGACGCCGGCCCGATCAATTTTTTCCCCAGCAGCTTGGCAGAGGCTTGTCGCGATGTCCTTCAATTCATCTGGAAAATCATTAGGCTGCTGGTTAACGTTAATGCCGATCCCAATGATCACTGAACGTACGCGATCTTCTTCAGCCTGCATTTCCGTTAGGATGCCAACTGTTTTTTTTCCGTTAATCAAAATATCATTTGGCCATTTAATATCCGTTTGGATGCCTGCTGCCTCTTCTATTCCCTGCACAACAGCTACTGCAGCAAGAAGAGTCAGCTGCGGTGTTTTTTGGAGCGGAATGTCAGGCCGCAAAATCAGGCTCATCCAAACGCCGTTTCCTTCTTGAGAATGCCATACCCTAGACATCCGGCCCCTTCCGGCTGTTTGTTTGTCAGCCACCACGAGGGTGCCTTCCGGTGCGTTATTATTCGCGAGCTCATGAGCCGTTTTTTGCGTGCTTGAAAGAACGTCATGGTAAATAAGATGCTGGCCCATCACTTCGGTTTTTAATCCAAAACGAATTTCGCTTTCACTGAGTTTTCCGGGCTTTTTGATGAGCCGATATCCTTTTCTTCTAACGGCTTCTACTTCATAACCCTCTTTCCGAAGCTCTTCAATATGCTTCCACACAGCAGTTCTTGAACAGCCGAGAGCATCACTGATTTTTTGGCCGGAAATAAATTCATTGCCGGCCTGAGAAAATAATTCAATTAGGTCTTTTCTTAATGTTGACCGCATGTCTTCAGCCACTCCTCTATGTGTTTCTTTTGATTGGAGAGCTTCCCTGTCACAACAGCCTGCTCGATCCACTGTAATTCTTCTGACACCCATTTTCCGGCCGGCCGGTTTCGAAGCGCAAGCAAGTCCTTACCCGTGATATCAAGATCCTTAAGGCTTTTGATCGGCAGGTTTTGATAAGCGTACTGAATGTCCTTCAGTTTCTTTTCATCCAGTTTTTCGTTTTGCCGAAGCTGCGATATTTTGGCCGCTGAGAGCAGTGCTTTTTTCCCAGCTCTGTACATTGTCATTGCGTCAAGGCTCTGGCCAAACGTATCGGCAATGTGAATGGCTTCCTTGATCACTTTTCCCGGGAGCTTCCAGGCTTTCAGGAAAAGGGGCGCGTCTTTCAAAACTATGCCAAGGTTAATTAAAAGAGCAGCCCAAAGCTCCTCACGGGATGTTAAAGAGAAGAATGGAAACTCACTCGTTGAAATCAGGTTTTCTCGTTTATGATAAAAACCAGGAAGCTCTTCATACAATCTCGTTTGAATGAGTGTTTGAAGCGCCTGGCGAGAAGCTCTTCCCTGCAGCAATTTCTCGAACTCTATAGTTTTTCGTTCGACTGAAACATGGGAGAGGAGTGATTTTTCTTTCGCAATGGCTTCTTCTGTTTCCGGTGAAAGCGTAAAGCCAAGCTGGCTCATAAAACGTACGGCTCTCAGCATACGAAGCGCATCCTCTTGAAATCTATCCTCAGGCTTTCCAACGGTTCGAATCACTTTCTGATCAATATCTTTCTTGCCGCCAAAATAATCAAGCACCTTCCCATCCGCTGTCATGGCCATCGCATTGATCGTTAAATCTCTGCGTTTTAGATCCTCTTCTAATGATGAGATAAATTGCACTTCTGACGGTCTTCTGAAATCAACATAATCAGATTCAGTCCGGAATGTCGTGACTTCATAGGTTTCATCCTCCCAGAGCACAATAATGGTCCCGTGCTCTTTGCCTACATCAACAGTCCGCTGAAACAGCCGTTCTACTTGATCAGGTGCCGCATCTGTCGCGATATCGACATCTCCGATCGTTCGTTTCATATAGCTGTCACGAACTGCGCCCCCGACAAAATAAGCCTGATGGCCTGCTTCGATTAAGGTGCGGAGCACGGGAAGTGCTTTGATAAAAACTTTTTCCATGTGATCACTCCGGTTCTGCTAAATCGGCATAAATCTGTTCATACTGGCTGACAATTTTTTTGGAAGAAAATTCATTTTCAAGCATCTCTATTGCAGCCTTTGTAAAACGATTGCTTAGCTGTTCATCTTCTAAAATGCTCATCGCGCGGGCTGTTGCGGCCCCAACATCACCGACGTCCACCAAAAATCCGCTCACATTGTTTTTAATAACCTCAGGGATACCGCCAATGTTTGTTCCGATACAAGGTACTCCGCAAGCCATCGCTTCAAGCAGGACAAGGCCAAAGCTTTCTTTTTCAGATAGCAGCAGCTTCAAATCGCTAATAGAATAAAGCTCTTCAACACGGTCTTGATTTCCAAGCATTAAGACTTGGTCTTCCAAGCCATATTTTCTGATAAGCTCGCAGGCTGTCGATTTCTCCGGACCGTCTCCGACTAAAAGCAGCTTCGCTTTCGTTTTGCCAGCGATATTGCGGAACACACGGATGACATCCTGCACGCGTTTAACTTTTCTGAAGTTGGACACATGGATGACGACTTTTTCATCTGGTAAAATTCCATGTTTCTCTTTAATCACCGCTGTGTTTTTCTTCAGATACACGCGCTCGTCTATAAAGTTATAAATCGTTTCAATTTTTTTCTCCGGTTTAATTAAATCGTATGTTTCAGCCGCAAGCGCTGAGGAGACGGCCGTCACTCTGTCTGATGACTCAATAGCAAAACGGATCAGATCTTTTAGAGACGGATCATAACCTAACACCGTGATATCCGTGCCATGCAAAGTTGTAACAATGCCGATATTGCGTTTCAGCATTTGTTTTGCAAGATAGGCGCAAACGGCATGCGGGAGAGCATAGTGAGCATGGATAATGTCTAAATTCTCCCGTTCCGCCACCTCAGCGATTTTGCTTGCCAATGTCAAATCATACGGAGGATACTTAAAAACAGCATATTGATTAACCTCAACTTCATGAAAATGAATATTGGGATGATATGTATTCAGTCTAAACGGAATGCTTGATGTGATGAAATGGATTTCATGTCCCTTTTCAGCAAGCTGCTTCCCCAGTTCTGTCGCAATGATACCTGAGCCTCCAACGCTCGGATAGCATGTGATTCCTATTTTTAGTTTTCTCATTGTTCGCCCCCAAGCACATCATGATCAAGCATCAGCATCCGTTTGGAAAAGAAACCTTCGGCATACTCCACGCCCGCTTCTTTACCGTAAAGCTTTTCTCTCGCTTCAACGATTTCAATATACCCATTCGTCAGAGGAGTAGAAACGGAATCCTTTGACGGGATAAACTGGCTTTTGTAGGCGTTGAGGCTTTGTTTCTTTGCCTCTATTGTATCCGAGATATCAATAACAAAATCCGGCTGATGAAAACCATTTATCATATAATAGTAAACCTTGCTGACTTTATGCGCCGGAAGGCTTTTTTCGTCTTTATATTTATGGATTCCGGCGGAAAATATCGCTTCTTCCACCAGTGCAGCCGCATTGCCGTGATCCGGATGGCGATCCTTTTTATACGGCATAAAAACCGCTTTTGGCCGACAGGTTCTGATGACAGTGACAATTGACCGAATTGCCTGATCACTCATTATTAGGCCGCGGTCTGGAAGCGTTAGCTGAATTCTTTTATCTGCGCCTAATATGCGGGCTGCTTCAGCTGCTTCTTCTTTACGCAAACTGACCGTACCGTTAGAAGAGAGTTCCGCTTCTGTCAAATCGCATATCATTACTTTTTTTTCCTGTTTGACAAACTTCGCTATTGTGCCGCCCATTCCGATCTCGACATCATCACTGTGGGCGCCAAAAGCAAGAACGTCAGCATTATACATTCGGCTCTTCTCCCCGAAGAAGGTCACGGAATTCGAAAACACCTTCATCAAGTGTGCGCACAAGAATTTCCGCAGTACCCATATTTGTGGCGAGCGGAATGGAATACACATCACATAAACGGATTAATGCCGAGACATCCGGTTCATGCGGCTGCGCGGTCAGCGGGTCGCGCAAAAAAATGACAAGATCGAGTGCATTGGCAGCGATCAGTGCACCGATTTGCTGGTCTCCCCCTAAAGGGCCGGATTGAAAACGTTCAATTTGAAGACCTGTCGCCTCATGAATTTTCAACCCTGTGGTTCCGGTTGCGTATAGATCATGATTCTTTAAAATATCCCGATAGGCAGTCGTAAATTGAACCATATCCTGTTTTTTCTTGTCATGCGCGATCAAAGCAATTTTCATTGTTTATCCCCCCGTCTAATCAATGATATTTTCTAAACCATACACAAGCTGATCAATCTTCATGACTTGTTCGACTGACAGTTTAACGCCTGACATGAAAGAAGCACGGTTATAAGAATCATGGCGTATCTGAAGCGTTTGGCCATTCATGCCGAACATGACCTCCTGATGCGCGATCAGTCCCGGAAGACGGACGCTGTGCAAGCGAATACCGTTTTGCTCCGCTCCTCTTGCTCCTGGGAGAATTTCTTTTTCATCCGGATGTCCTTGCTGCTTTTCTTTACGGACTTCTGAAATCATTTCTGCTGTTTTAAGCGCAGTCCCGCTTGGTGCGTCAAGCTTCTGGTCATGATGAAGCTCAATAATCTCAACATCCTCAAAATAGTTGGCAGCCATTTTTGAAAATTTCATCATCAGTATCGCACCGAGCGCAAAATTTGGCGCGATGATGGCTCCGATCCCTTTTTCTTCTGTTAAAGATGTGAGCTCTTTTAAATCAGCTTCTGAGAAACCGGTTGTTCCGACAACTGGACGGACTCCGTGCTCTAATGCAATTTTTGTATGTACTTTTCCGATTTCGGGCGTTGTTAAGTCAATCAAGACATCCGGTTGTGTTTCTGTAAAACAGGCATGGATATCTGTGTAAATGTAAGCATCTGACTCAACAGGCATCACATCAGATAATTTTTGCTGATCGTATGTATGGTCTATGGCCCCGACAAGGTCAAAATGTGGTGTTCGTTCTGCCAATTTAACAGCTTCCTGCCCCATTCTTCCACGCGGTCCCGCAATGACTACTTTAATTGTTTCGTTTGACATCTTGATCTCCTCTACTTTCCTTCTTCTTTTCTGGTCCAGCGATCTTTATCTCTTGTATTAAATTTATGCATGACTCGGTCGTGGGCTTCCTCTAAAGAGATATCAAGGGAGTTAGCTAAACAAACCAATACAAATAGCACATCGCCCATTTCCTCTTCCATGCTTTTATCATCTTCAGTCGCTTTTTTTGGTTTTTCTCCATAACGGTGATTCACTTCTCTGGCAAGCTCGCCCAGTTCTTCAGTCAGCCTCGCCATCATGGCCAGCGGGCTGAAATATCCTTCTTTAAATTGGCCGATGTAACGGTCTACTTCAGCCTGTATGTCTTTCATTGTTTTATCACTCACTGAACGAAACCTCCTATCATCCTCTTACATGTTAGCTAATTCAGATACGTTTGACAAATGTTTAAGCACGTTTGCTGTTTTCTTTTTCATCCACTATAATATAAACGCTATCTAATGGAAGGAAAAGGGGTTTTGTGTGATGCTTGGAGAAATTAGATTAAAAAACATATTTTTTATTTTAATCGGAGCGGCAATTTTTTCATTTGGCTTGGTTCATTTCAATATGCAGAACAATCTGGCTGAGGGCGGTTTTACAGGTATTACACTTTTGCTTTATGCCCTTTTCCACATCAGCCCCTCTATATCGAACCTGGTGTTGAACATTCCGATTTTTTTTATTGGCTGGCGTTTGCTCGGCAGGACAATGTTTGTTTATACCCTTGTCGGCACTGTAGCCTTGTCTTTGTTCCTCAGCATCTTTCAGCGATATGAAATCCATATGCCCCTTCAGCACGACTTAGCGCTCGCCGCTTTATTTGCCGGCGTATTCATCGGAGCCGGACTGGGTATTATTTTTAAGTTCGGCGGTACGACAGGCGGTGTTGATATCATCGCACGTTTAGTGAATAAGTATTTTGGGATTCCGATGGGCAGAACGATGTTTGCTTTCGATGCCTGCGTCATCATTTTGTCTTTGCTTACTTATCTCTCCTATAAAGAAGCGATGTATACGCTGGTAGCTGTATTTGTAGCGGCAAGATTAATCGATTTTATTCAGGAAGGCGGATACGCTGCTAAAGGCGCTACGATCATCTCTTCGAAAAACGACCTGATTCAGAAAAAGATTCTTGAAGAAATGGAACGGGGCGTCACCATTTTGAAAGGACAAGGTTCCTACACAAAAGAGGATATAGATGTACTTTATTGTGTGGTGCCGAAAAATGAATTGGTGATGCTGAAAAGCGTGATTAACTCCATTGATCCCCATGCCTTTGTAGCGGTAAGCGATGTTCACGATGTGCTCGGAGAAGGATTTACGCTTGATGAAAATAAAAATCCGCTTCCGCGCTGACATGTAATAGAAAAAAGGCGGCTGACCGCCGCCCCTCATCCTTATTTAGGGTAGTCCCTTTTTTTCAGTTTGTTTTTTTCCGCCTTGTACTTTCTGTAACCGACATAGGTAAGAGCAGTAATGATGATACTGCCGGTTGTAATGATCACCCAGAGTAAAGACGGATCGGCATCATCCTCCTCCACCCTGTCAAACACATTTTTCAGGTCATGCTGAAGAAGGGAAAGCCGTTCAAGCTTCGTGCTCTCTGTCATTTGCTGAAATTCCTCTTGCTCAATAACATCTATATGTTTTCCGACTGTTTCAAGCTGATCCTCTGATACATCGATTGTAAGACTGGGGTAAATCAAGTCATATAAACTGATAAATTCATTCCATTTTTCATGAAAGCTTGTGCTTCCATTCTTCTGGACATCTCGCTTCAGCTCAGTAAAAGCTTCCATAATCGGTTTTTCCAGTGAGCCCCAAAGCGGGTCAGACCGATTGTCAACCGCATCCATCAGCATTCTGAACTGCGCGGCTGCTCTGAGTTTTTGTGTGTCTGATGTATCAGCTTGCTTTAAACTCCGAACCATATCATTATAGCCCAATGTGATTTGACGAATTTGGGCTCCCGTTAGCATGGGGTCTTGCTGTTTTTTCTCAGCGGATTTTAATGTTTTTTCAAAATACTCCAAGACTTGAAGCGCCTCTTCATATTTCGCCTGTCGGGTCATTTGAAAGACTGTATCGGATAAATCATTCAATTCCTCGAGGCTTCCCCGCTCTGCAGCCTTGGCATTTCCATTATAAAAAATAAGTGCAATCAACAAACAGATCGTCAGCTTTCGTTTCATGCAGGTCCCTCCCACTCTCTCTCCTTACAGAATATGAAGAAAGGGACAAGGATAGACCAACATTGTCTTTACATCAGCTCAAGCTTCGTTTGCTTTTTTGAGACCACAAGAAAGTAAGCAAGCCCGATTGAAAAGATGCTTAGCCAAAATGTTCCGTATCCTATTTCAGTCATATAATCAGAAAGCATAGAGTATTGCGGCATCATATCAAACAAGTAGTCAATGACATCGTTATGCAGTGTCCAGACTGCAGCAATTGCAAGATGCCAAAATGAAAAACGAAAATACGGACTGTATAATACGCCTTGAACTGCCATTGCAAAATGCGAAGCAATTAGCATGTAGCCCTCCCACGGCAAGTCACCAGTTACTGCAAGCACAAGAAAATTCATAGCCACCGCCCATAGGCCATACTTTACGAGGGTAACTAGCGCAAGCGCCTCAAAGAGCGGAGCATTCCGTTTCATGAGAAAGGCAAGCAGCACAAACAGAAAGAAAAACGTTGCTGTCGGACTGTCCGGAACAAAAATCAGGAAACGGGCCGGTGTCTCCAAAAGCTGCGGCAAGTACCAATAGTAGCCGTAAACCGTTCCTAGAAAATTAATGGCTAAGACAAGAATAAGCATCGGCCGCTGCCCTAATACATATTGAAACCATTTCACATCGAATCAACTCTCAGTCTGTAAAAATAATATGTCCATATAAAAAAGCTGACGCCGGGTCAGCTTTTGATATTAAAAGTATATCCTTCCATTTGACAATTCACAATACGTTATTTTGCGGTTGTTTCAGAAATAAATTTTGCAAGTTCTTCGAGCTGCTTATCATTTCCTTTGAACACACCCGCCGGCATTTTGCCTTTCCCTTCTACAGCGATTTTTTTGATTTCTTCCGGTTTCAGCCCGCTGTCAACCAATGAAGGCCCAGCCGCTCCTCCCTGAAGGTTATCCCCATGGCAAGAAATACAGCCCTGTTCCTTAAAAACCTTATATCCTTCTGCATTGGTGTCAATGTCGGCTTCTTTTGTAATTTTCCCCTGTTCTTCTGCCTTGGCCCAGTCATGAGTAGCAACTGACTGCCACGTCAAAAATACAGCAGCGGAAATGGCAAGAAGCATCATACCGACAGCGACCGGACGCTTCCACGGCCTTCTTTCTGTCCCTCTGTCTAGGAATGGAGCCAAAAGCAGGGCCCCAAAAGCGAGACCTGGCATAATCATGGCGCCGACCACTGTAAAGCTTCCGGCGGCGTATTCATACTTCAACAGCTGGTATAAGAAAAGAAAATACCAATCCGGCAGCGGAATATAACCAGTATCAGTCGGGTCCGCCATCCGCTCTAAAGGCGGCTGATGCACAATCGTCAAAACGAGAAAACCGATGAGAAAGACAGCTCCAACCATCCATTCCTTTAACAAGAAATTTGGCCAGAAAGCCTCTGTTTTACCCGGATACTCCGAATAATCCTTCGGTATATTCGGCTTTTTTTCAGCCGGTATCCTTGAGTCGCCTACAAATTTCATCCCTTTGCCCCGGTGCATGTCATCCCCTCCCTTTTATTCGCAGATCAAGAGTTTAAAGCGGTCCTGAAATCCCCTGCTTCCGGATCATAATAAAATGTGCAGCCATCAGCCCGAACAATGCGGCAGGAAGAAAAAATACATGGATCGCAAAAAACCTAGTCAGCGTTTGGGCGCCTACAATATCCGGATGCCCTGCAAGGAGCGTTTTAACTTGCGTTCCGATCAAAGGCGTGGCTTCGGCGATCTGCAGCCCGACTTTTGTTGCAAACAGAGCCTTCATATCCCAAGGAAGCAAGTAGCCTGTAAAGCCAAGACCGAGCATAACAAAGAAGATCAGCACACCGACAATCCAGTTCAGCTCGCGCGGTTTTTTATACGCGCCTTGGAAAAAGACCCTCAGCGTATGTAAAAACATCATCACAATGACCAGGCTCGCACCCCAGTGGTGCATCCCCCTGACAATCTGGCCGAATGCCACTTCATTTTGCAAATAATATACCGATTCCCAGGCATTTTTGATATCAGGCACATAATACATCGTTAAAAACATTCCAGATAATACTTGGATAACGGTTACAAAAAACGTCAGTCCCCCAAAGCAATACACAAACGCAGAGAAATGATGGGCGGGATTCACATGTTCCGGTACTTCGTGATCGGCAATATCCCTCCACATCGGTGTAATATCAAGCCGCTCGTCTACCCAGTCATAAATTTTGTTCAGCATGTCACCCTTCCCCCTTAGGCTTTGCTTTTCCAAGATACAGGAAGCCGTCTTTTACTTCTTGCTCATAATGATCAAGAGGCGCAAGCGGCGGCGTGCCAGGGACATTGGTGCCGTCCTTTTCATAGAGTCCGTAATGGCATGGACAAAAGAATTTATTCGGGTTTTTAGGATCACTATTCCAGTTCACCGTACACCCTAAATGCTTACAAATTGGCGAAAGTGCTACAATTTCATCCCCGTTTTTGAAGACCCAGGCTGATCTTGACTCTTCTGACTCATACCAGGCATCGACTTGATTAATTTTAAAATCAAAGCGCTGCGGCTCTTTTGTCAACTCATCAACGCTGACAACCTGAACCATATCCTGCTTCCCTGTCGATTTTAATACCGGGTCGAGTGCGAAGCGAACCATAGGCATGAGCATACTAGCCGCCATAAAACCTCCTACGCCTGTGAGCGTGTAATTCAAAAATTGACGTCTGGATATATCATGTTTTCCGCCCATCTCTTCTCCCCCCTCTAGGTCACCCCTGCAAACTGACTAAAATAGAAAATATTGCAATAACTCTAGACACCCTCATAATATATGAATCTCTCAGCAAGGTCAATATAGCCAAAATATTGTTTATAAGGAAATGTAAGTGTTTTTATGAAGTGCTCCATAACTGTAACAAAACGTTCAAAATTTCAGCAGTGCGTTCATCCAATATTTTTCTTTTTAAAGAGTCATTTAAATGCTCTAATGGAACAGACGGTGTAACAATCATTTTGCCTAACGCATCCTCAGCTCTCCAACTTTCGTCAGATGTGAGCAGGACAACATGCGGAAATTCCGTTATCAGCTCTTCCCGCAGATCCTTAAGCCCTTGAACGGTTATTTCATTTCTATCAACATATGTATAAGGAGGAAGTAAATATACCCGTCCCTTTAACTGCCTTTCAAGTTCTTCTGAGAGAAGCTGCGTAAACTCGCCTTTCTCCGCCGCCATTTTAAAATGGTTATTAACTCTTATGTTAATTAATGGTATGACAGCGGTATCAATGTAATCCTTAGCTTGTAAATAGTCCTTGGCATCAGTGATTCTCCACCTCATCGTTCTCCCCCTTTACGGCAACAAGCCTTGCAATTCACTGCAAGGCTGGTCATATTATGTGAGCTGATTTAATTGGCGCGATAATTGTTCAAATGCCTCTTTATCATGACGATCTAACGCCTCGTCAATGTCTTTTAATAATTTTTCTCTTTGGAATGTGGAAATAGCGTGCTCTAAAATCTGTTCCGCCAATCCCTGATCTTTTTTATTCTCAAAAAGGTTTTTCGGAATATGCGGGTTGGACTCCAGCACCGCCGCATATTCAGGTGAGCTGTAAGCCGAACGGAAATTAAGCTGGATAAACAAATCCTGCTGTTTATTTAATCTAATATCATGAAAAGATTTTTCCGCGTCGGTAGTCATGACATTCTCTTTATAGAACCGGAACGGAACTTCTTCAACACAATGTGTTGACATTATAATGCCTCTCGGGCAAAATTCAGCCTGCTCCACAAAATGAACCTTCTCCATGAGAGAATCATGGCTCATTAAGTAGTTCAAGATCCAAACGCACTCTCGGCGCTTTAACTGATAATGGTTTAAAAACCAACGGATAAAATCTTTTTTCTCATTGACAGAAACAGGGGTCTGCATGTAATTCCCTCCTCTATCGTTCGTATAATCTATATACTTATATGTTCCACATGAATGGTTAATATTCCTGCTTATCTAGAAAAATCATCCTCGATTCGCAAAATCGTTTCTTCCAGCTCTTCATTGGCTCCGTCCATTTCAAGAACCTTTTTCAAAAGCGGCAGCGCTTCTTTTTGAAGGCCTTCTTCTAATAGGAAGCTTGCGTATTCATATAAGAAATCTCTATCCTCCCGGTAATGAAGATAGGCAGCCTCAAAGGATTGTTTTGCTTCCTCGTATTGCTCTAATTCAGTATATGCGCTTGCAAGATACCAATTGTATTTCGGATCTTCTTCACCGTAGCTTCGAACCTCTTGAATAAGATCAATGATCTGATCATAATCCTCTTCTTTGTGATACACGGCAAGAAGTGTATGAAGCGCCTCAACAAAGCCCGGATCAAGCGCAAGCGCCTCCTGAAGCAGCTTTTTCCCCTCTTCTGACTTCCCGATTTTCAAGGCCATTTTGGCAGCATAAAGGAAAAGTTCTTTGTTATATTCATCATATCTGATCCCCTCTTTTGCCGTTTTTAATGCCTCTTCATACATTCCTTCAGCTTCATAGCTTTTCGAGAGCGGCATATAAAGTGAAGTATAAGATGGATCAAGCTCCTTTAAATCAGACAGCTGCTTAATAGCTGTTTTCACAAGCCCCGCCTGTAAGGCTGTAAAACCATAGCCGAAAATCGTATTAGGATCAGGATTCTCATCGACAGCTTTCTCGTACCATGGAATGGCATCCTCAAATTCACCTGAGGCACTTAACGATTCTGCCAGTCTTTGATGGACATTAACGCCTCCGATCTCCCCCTGCTCCTCAGCCGTTGTTTTAAAATATTGAACCGCTTTTGCATAGGCTCCCTGAGCAAAGTAAAGTTCTCCCAGTGCAAAATCAATAACAGGTTCATTGTCCAGAATGGACTTTGCTTGTAAAAGCTTTTGTTCACTGACTTCGAATAACCCCTGCATCTGATAAAGATCCGCCATAAGCAGCAAACTTTCTGGATATGATGGATCTGTTTCCGGAATAGTCTCCAGCACAGCGAGGGCTTTTTCTTCTTCGTCAATATCTATTAAAAGTTCAGCGTAGAAATTCGTCAGTTCTGTTTCATTTGGATATAAATCATGTAGATCACTAATCAGTGAAATTGCTTTTTCTACATCGCCCCACTCGTAATAAAGCTGGGCTGCAATGGCTTTATCTTCATCATGCAGCTGTTTTTCAGCCTTCGAGAGCGTGTTGAGGCCTTTTTCTGTTTCACCTGCTTCAACTAATTTTATGGCTTCTTGAATCAATGTATTCAAATCGGACCGGTCCTTTCTTTTCCTATACAACATCAACCATACAAAAAAGCTTTATTTGTTCGGGTTAATCTTATCATAATTCAGACGAATGCCCCCGGCAAATAAGATGCTTCTGTACGGAAGGAAATTATTGAGTCTTATTAGTTTACCAAAAGATCTTGAGATAGAAAATGAAAAAAGGAAGATCGCCCTCTGTACAGTAAAGCAGCTCTTTGACCTGCCGGCTTGTAAGTAAAGCACATCCCCCCTTTTCGTTTTTCTATCCCCTCTATAAGACAAGCTATGTTTTTTTGCCTCAAATTATGATCTGCATAAAAAATCCTGAAGTAAAACTTCAGGATTTTTTCGAAAGCTTATTTAAATGCTCGAAGAAGGTTGGATAAGAAACGTGAATGGCATCCGTGTGCTCGATTTCAATCGGCTCCTCCGTTATACAGGAAGCAATACCAAGCATCATTCCGATTCGATGATCTCCGTGGCTGGACACTGCAGCGCCGCCTTTCAACGTTTGTTTGCCATAAACCTTCATTCCATCTGCTGTCGGTTCAATTTCAGCACCCAGCTTGCGAAGCTCAGAAACAACAGTATCAATGCGGTTTGTTTCTTTCACTTTTAGCTCTGCCGCGTCCTTGATAACGGTGGTTCCTTCCGCCTGAGTCGCAAGAAGCGCGATGATAGGGATCTCATCAATTAAACGCGGAATAATATCTCCTCCGATTTCAACTGCCTTTAGAGATGACGTTTCTATAATCAAATCTCCATAAGGCTCTGCACCACTATCAGCAGATGGTTTGATTTCAAGTTTTGCCCCCATGTTTTGAAGGACGTCAATAATACCTGTCCGAGTCGGATTTAAACCTACGTTTTTCAATACAATTCTGCTGTTTGGAACCATCGCGCCAGCAGCAAGGAAAAACGCGGCTGAAGAAATGTCTCCAGGAACAAAAATATCAGCAGCTGTCAGTTTCTGGCCACCAGCAATGGAAACACTCGTTTGATCTTCAGAAAGCTTAACGCCAAAAGCAGAAAGCATCCGCTCAGTGTGGTCCCGAGATTTATGGGGCTCTGTGACAGTTGTTGTGCCCTCAGCCTGTAATCCGGCCAGCAAAACAGCAGATTTAATTTGCGCGCTTGCAACAGGTGATACATAATCAATTCCTTTTAATGAAGCGCCGCTCACTGACAGCGGTGTAAACTCTCCGCCGGCTCTGCCGTCGATTTTAGCCCCCATTTTTTTCAAAGGCTCAGTCACACGCTTCATTGGGCGCTTCGCAATGCTCTCATCTCCGGCTACCGCGCTGTAAAAAGGTCGGCCCGCCAATATTCCGAGCATCAGGCGAATGGTTGTACCTGAATTTCCGACATCTAAAAGGCTTTCTGGCTCTTTCAGGGCATCGATTCCTTTTCCGTGAATCACGACATCGCTGCCGCTTTGCTCAATGTGAACACCCATTTTTCTAAAGCAATCGATCGTGCTCAGACAATCTGCTCCCGGCAGAAAGTTTTTAACTGTTGTTGTGCCTGCCGCTAGCGCGCCAAACATAACAGAGCGGTGAGAAATGGATTTATCACCGGGAATATGTATTTCTCCATGTAAGGTCTGCACCTTTTCTCGTTTCATTTTTTCCACCTCAATCAGCATAAAAAGTTTCATATTCCGCCCGGGCTTCAATGCATTGTTCTGCCCTTTTGCGGTCGTCATCAGACTGAAAACTGATCCTTAAAATCCCGTTAATATCTTCTCGTGTTTCGATAATGCGGATATTCGTGATACTGATGCGTTCCGCAGCTAAAATCGCTGTTATCTCGGATATCACACCCGGATGATCGGGTACATCCACATATAAATCATAAAATGCAGGTATCGCTCCCTTCTGCCGAAGCGGCAGCCCGTCGCGATAATCCTTGGCGGTTTTAAAATAACGAAATAGATTTTCCGCATCTTCTTGTTCTACATATGTACGGATCTTGTCAATTTCACGAATCCACTCATCAAAACGGTCTAAGATTTTATCTTTATTATGTAATAAAATATCCCGCCACATTGCCGGGCTGCTTGATGCAATCCTTGTAATATCTCTGAATCCGCCGGCAGCAAAACGCTTAACAAGCGGATACAGGTTTTCCGAATGATGGGTTTGGTGAACAAGACTGGCTGCTACAATATGCGGAAAATGACTGATTACACTTGTAACGCCATCATGCTCCTCGGGCGACATTTCCACAAAATGGGCATTCGTCCCCTTCAGCAGGTTTTTTAACTGTTCCACAGCTTGTTTGTCCGTTTTCTGGCCTGGCGTTAAAATATAAAATGCATTTTCAAACAGGAACTCCTTCGCAGCGGCCACTCCTGATTTATGTGAACCCGCCATCGGATGCCCTCCGACAAATTGATAGCGGCTAGGCAGCACTTGATCAGCGTAATCAACCACTTTTTGCTTTGTGCTTCCTACATCCGTAATCAAAAGCTCATGTTCAATTCCTGAATGAGCCAGCTCTTCAAGCATAACCAGTGTTTGTTCAACAGGTGTCGCAATGATTACTGTAGCTGCCTCTTTCACACCGCTAATAAACGAATCAGCACGATCGTCTATCACGCCTAATTTTAATGCCGCTACCGCCTGTTCATCAGAGATGTCGATTCCGATAATCCGTTTGCCGGGATGATTTTTTTTGATGGCTAGGGCAATCGAACCGCCTATCAATCCGAGACCGGCGAGCAATATTGTATCTTTCATTTGATTCATACGTCATCACCTGGTTTATAGACTAAAGAGGTGATATTTGATCACCTCTTATAAAATTTCAGCTAAAATGGCAAGTATTTCTTCATTTTGCTCTTTTGTTCCGATCGTAATCCGGAGTGATGTCGGGAAACCTAATGCGTTTCCTGACCGGACGATATAGCCTTTTTCCAGCAGAGCCTGAAACAGTTCATCAGCAGGACGTTTAAAGTCAATTAACACAAAATTTGTCTGTGAAGGGTAGCACTTTAAACCATGAGTTTTCGCAAAATCATAATACTGCTGAAGGCCTGCATTATTTTGCTCGACACAGGAAGCAATAAACGCTTGATCATCAAGTGCTGCAATCGCCGCAGCCTGGCCCAGACGGCTGGTATTAAACGGCTCTCTCGCCGGCTCAATCTGGCGAATCAGGTTCTCGTCAGCAATTCCGTATCCGACTCTGAGCGCTGCCAGACCGTATGCCTTTGAAAATGTGCGCAAAATCATCAAATTGGAATACTTGCTTAAGAGCGGCACGGTTTCCGGGTAATCCTCTGCTGTTACATATTCATAATATGCTTCGTCAAGAACGACAAGGACACGAGAAGGAACGCGCTCCAGAAATGCGAGTAATTCTCCTTCAGATGTATAAGTGCCAGTCGGATTATTCGGGCTGCATATCCAAACGACTTGTGTCTGTTCGTCGATGGCTTCTAACATGGCGTCTAAATCATGTGAGCCGTCGGGACGAAGTGCAATTTCACGTACTTCAGCACCTTCAATAACCGCATTATGTTTATATTGCGGAAAAGTGGGGGCAGCAGTAACCGTGTTTGTTTTATCGTTTAAAAATGCCCGGCAGATGATCTGTATGATTTCATCAGAACCGTTGCCGAAAATAAGTGATGTTTCGCTGACATTGAGGTGCTTACTGAGCCTTGTCCGCAAAGCGGCGCTATACCCGTCCGGGTAAAGGGCTAGCTGTTGAATCTCATGATGAAGCGCCTCTTTTGCAGCCTCTGAACAGCCGTAAGGATTCTCGTTTGAAGCAAGCTTCACAACTTTATCCAAGCCATATTCTGATTTCACTGCTTCAATCGGCTTTCCAGGCTGATAAGGCTTCAGCTGTTTTAAATGTTCTTTGATACGCAAATCAGTCACCTCATTTTAAACTGTACAAGCCGCTAAACGCCATTGCATAATCCTCAAACTCCTGCAGCGCCTGATTTCTCGTTTCAGCGCTGATGAGCCGGTCCTTTAATTCTTCTATTTTTCTGACGAGCGCACTTCCCACTACGACACCGTCACTAATTTCATTCATCTTTATGACCTGTTCACGGTTTGATATACCGAACCCTACAGCAACCGGAACAGTGCTGAGATTCTTCACAGTACGAATGAACGGGTACACGGATGAATTGAACTCATTGCGGACACCGGTCACACCCAGAGAAGATACACAGTAGACGAACCCCTCGGCTTGTTCAATAATGGTTTTCAAACGGCTTTCGCTTGTCGGCGCAACCAAAGAAATATACGTCACCTCATGGCTTTTACATTCCTCTTGAAGGCTGTTGCTTTCTTCTAATGGCAGATCCGGAACAAGCAGACCGTCAATATGATTTTCCCGCAGTAAAGCGAAAAAGTATTCTTTGTTCAATTGTAACACAGGATTATAATACGTAAAGAGGATAATCGGAATATTCACTCCGTTTTTTTTCATTTCTCCGCCTAATTCGATTGCCTTTACGATATTCATTCCTTGATCAAGCGCCCGCTTTGAAGCCCGCTGGATCACCGGACCGTCTGCAAGCGGGTCAGAGTATGCAACACCAAGCTCCAATGCTGTGGCGCCTGCTTTTTGAAGCGACTTCGCCAGTTCAATCGAAACCTCAGGAACTGGATCGCCCGCCGTAATAAACGGGATAAACAATTTTTCTGATGGTTGAAGATCCAATTTAAACATGGGCTTTCACCTCTTCTTCCAATACCTTCATTAATGTGTTGACATCCTTGTCTCCCCGTCCTGATAAACAGACGAGAATGAGTTGACCGCGATCCATTCCTTTGGCGAGTTTGAATGCTTTCGCTAACGCATGGGCAGATTCGATTGCCGGCAAAATCCCCTCTTTTTCTGACAAAAGCTTTAATGCATCCACCGCTTCTTCATCAGTGATACTGTCATAAGTGACACGGCCGCTCTTATGCAAGTGTGCGTGCTCCGGACCGATTCCAGGATAGTCGAGACCGGCTGAAATAGAGTAGGGCTCAATAATTTGCCCGAATTCATCCTGAATGAGATAAGTCAATGAACCGTGAATAACCCCTACGGTTCCTTTCGAAATAGTGGCGGCATGAAGAGGCGTATCAATTCCTTTTCCTGCTGCTTCAGCGCCGATCAGTTCAACATCTTCATTTAAAAATGCCTGAAACATACCTATCGCATTGCTTCCTCCGCCTACACATGCCACTACTTTATCAGGCAGAGTGCCTTCAATACGTTTCAACTGGTCCTTCGCTTCCTCTCCGATCATTTTTTGAAATTCACGGACCACTTGCGGATAAGGATGCGGGCCGACAACTGATCCAATCATATAAAAGTGATCCTCACAATGCTGAACCCAGTACCGGATCGCCTCATTTGTGGCATCCTTCAATGTTCCGTTTCCGCTTGTTACAGGCACTACCTCCGCTCCAAGAAGCTTCATGCGGAAAACGTTCAGAGACTGGCGGGCAACATCCTCTTCACCCATAAACACAGTACAGGAAAAGCCGAATTTGGCTGCAACTGTTGCAGCGGCAACGCCATGCTGGCCAGCACCGGTTTCAGCAATGATTTTCGTTTTGCCCATTTTTTTAGCAAGCAGCGCTTGACCTAGCGCATTATTGATTTTATGAGAACCTGTATGGTTTAAATCTTCTCGTTTCAAATAGATTTTCGCGCCGCCTAAGTATTCAGTGACTCGATCAGCGTATGTTAATGCAGTCGGCCGTCCGGAATAGTCCTTTAACAGCTTATAATATTCTTCACGAAAAACAGGATCATCCTTGATTTGCTTAAATGCTGTTTCTATTTCATCTAACGGCTGCATGAGTGTTTCCGGAACAAACTTTCCGCCAAAATCACCGTATCTGCCTATTTCATTCGGATATGGATACATATCGGTTCATCCTTTCTTCTAAAAGCCTCATCAGATTCTGATCTTTTTGTCCGTTTTTTTCAATTCCGCTGGCAAGGTCAATTCCTTCTGGCTGCCATTTCAATAGGCTGGTGATGCTATCCGGATTCACGCCGCCAGCGATAAAGCAACGTTTACCAATAGCCGCCTGCTGATATTCCGGCACACATTCCCAAGAAAATGCAACACCAGTTCCGCCTCTAGACCCTTTTACAGATGAATCAATCACAAAGCCGTCAACATTATCTTTAAAGCGGGCTATTTCTTGAGTTGTGTTATCCTGATGGTGAAGCGCCTTCCATATTTCACAGCCAGTCAGCTTGCGAAGAGCATCAGCATCCGTCGGTTTTTCATCACCGTGAAGCTGAATGACGTCGAGCTTCAAGCTCTTGGCAATACGTGACATCGTCTCTATTGATTCATTAACAAAAACACCTGCAACCTGTTTTTCGACACGAACTTGGTTCAGCCATTTTTTCACATTTTCCGGAGATACTTTTCGTTTGCTTTCAGCAAAAATAAATCCTAGGTAATCAGCCTGTGATTCCGCCGCAAGCTGCAAATCCTTTAGTGACCGAATACCGCAATATTTTAATGCCGGTTTCTTCACAACCTCACTCCCTAAACAAAGCATGGATTGCTTTACGCTGAGAAGTTTGTCTCATCAATGATTCACCGATAAGTACAGATCGCGCCCCATGTTCATTGACAAATGTTAAATGTTCTAAAGAACCGATTCCGCTTTCGCTGACAAGCAAGGATTCTTTCGGAACGAGAGATGCGATTTGTTCTGTCTGCTTTACAGATGTTTCAAACGTTTTTAGGTTTCGATTATTTACGCCGAGAATGTCGGGTGTGAACACTTTCAATATTTGTTCTAGCGTTGATGCATCATGAACCTCCACTAACACGTCCATCCCCTTTTCACCTGCTTCAAGATATAATTCATGAAGGTGTAAGGGATCAAGCACCTCGCCGATTAACAATATGGCATCCGCTCCGATTCTTCTTGATTCCTCTACTTGAAGAGAATCAATAATAAAATCTTTTCTAAGTACAGGAATCGAAACAGCACGCTTTACGTCTGATAAATAGCTGTTTTCCCCTTGAAAAAACGGGGTGTCTGTTAAAACGGAAATCGCATCTGCCTTCGCAGCCTCATAGTCTTTTGCAATCTGCACAGGTACAAAATCCTCTTTAATAAGCCCTTTTGACGGCGATGCTTTCTTCACTTCGGCAATCAACCCGATAAACCGATTCGGGCTTGCCAGCGCCTCCTTAAATGAACGTTTCTCGAAAGGCTGCTCTACCGGCAGAACCAGTGTTTTCACTTCTTCTTTCTTTTGTTTGATGATTTTTTCAAGCATAGATCTCTTCCTCTTTCTGCTTTAGTCGTTCAAGCTGCGCGGCAGCGCCTCCGCTTGTAATCGTCTCTAACGCCAGCTCCGTTCCTTCCTTCAGTGAGGCGGTAATTCCCGCCGTGTAAATCGCAGCTCCCGCATTAAAAGCCGTAATAGATAAAGCGGAACTGCTGCTTTTATTTTCAAAAATATTCTGAATGAGATAGGCGCTCTCTTTCGGTGACTGCACCTGTAAATCTTCAAGTCTGCCATTTGTGAAACCGAAATCTTCGGGTGAAACGGTATATTCCCGGCGCTCTCCGTCCTTTAATTCAATCACGTCGGTCGGTGCTGTAATTGAAAGCTCATCTAAACCGTCACGGCTTGATACAAACATGACGTGCTTCGGCTGAAACGTCTCCAGTGCGCTTGCCATCAGTCCAGCTTTTTCAACAGAATAGACCCCAATCACCTGACGCTTCGCCTGTAAAGGATTGCTGAGCGGCCCAAGCAGATTAAATACCGTTCTGAAACCTAGCTCTTTTCTAGTACCTGCTACATGTTTCATAGACGAATGGTAAAGCGGCGCAAAAAGAAATCCCATGTTGTTTGTTTCAATGCTGCTTTTGACCTTTTCGGGAGTGGTTTGAATAGAAACCTCTAGCTCCTCTAAAACATCAGCGCTTCCGCTTTTAGAAGAGACAGAGCGATTGCCATGCTTAGCGATTTTCGCACCAGCTGCCGAGGCAACAATTGCCGAGGCCGTTGAGATATTAAAAGTGGAAATACCGTCTCCCCCTGTTCCGCATGTATCAACAATATCAGGAAGTCCATCGACTGTAAGAGCGTGTGCCCGCATTGCCTTCACAAAACCCGCAAGCTCTTCTGGCGTCTCCCCCCGATGAGCAAGAATTGACAATATACCCCCCATTTCAGAAGGAGTCATTTCCGCTGCCATCATCATATTCATCAGCGTTTCAGCCTCACCGGCAGTAAGGGTTTTTCCGTCAACGCACAATTGTAGAAATCTGTTCATCAGCTTTATCCTCCTTGCTATGAAACATGTCTTCTGCAATATGAATCGTTTTCAGCAACGCACCGGCTTTATTACAGCTTTCTTCGTATTCGGCTTCCGGAACAGAATCAGCAACAATGCCAGCACCTGCCTGTATCGATGCAACGCCGTTCTTTACACTCATCGTGCGAATCGTAATACAAGAGTCGATATTCCCGTCAAACCCAATGTAGGCAATACATCCTCCGTATGTCTCTCTCGGTGTTGGCTCGAGCTCTTGCAAAAGCTGCATGGCACGGATTTTGGGTGCGCCTGTTAAAGTCCCCGCTGGGAAAGCAGACATCAGTGCATCGACAGGATGAACCCCTTTTTTCAATCGGCCTGTAACCACCGAGATAATGTGCATGACATGTGAAAAGGAGACAATTTTTGTGAACTCCGGCACAGAAACAGAACCATACTCTGCTACTCTGCCGATATCGTTTCGGGCAAGATCAACGAGCATGTAATGCTCCGCCTTTTCTTTTTCATCCTTCATCAGCTCAACCTTCAGTCTCTCATCTTCAGCTTTGTCTGCGCCGCGTTTTCTCGTACCGGCAATCGGATGGATTTCTAAGTGCCCGTCTTGAACGTGTATTAACCGTTCCGGAGAGCTGCCGACTATTTCTCTGTCTAGCAGTTTCATATAATACATATACGGCGAAGGATTGACGATCCTAAGCACTCGGTATAACTCAAAAGCATCTGCTTTTATCGGCACCTCAAATTTTTGTGATAAAACACCCTGGAAGATATCTCCTGCTTTTATATAGCTTTTGATTTTTTCTACATCAGCCATAAAAGCCGATTTTTCATAATTAGAAGATACCGTCTCAAAGCTGGGCGTCTTGTATGAATCAGCAGAGAGAAACAGCTCTTTTATGTTTTTTTGGTCCATCATTTTTTCAATGAGATTTTGAAGCTCCAGATGATTTTGATGGAATACATCCATTTTTTCGTTTTTTGTTTCCTCTCCATTAAGCCTTGCATATTGGATAAAGTGGACGTTTTTGGTTTCATGATCATACGCAATTAATGTCCGGCAAACAAACAGCATGCACTTTTCCATGTTTGTTTCTTTTGTATGCGAAGGAACAGAAGGCTCAATCAGCGGGATCATATCATAGCTTAAGTACCCGACAGCTCCGCCGACAAAAGGAATGCCAAGCTGAGGTGTTTTGATTTTGTATGTGGTATTCATCCAGTTCAGCACTTCTTTTAGTTCATTTCCTGTGTAAAGAGATTTGCTGTCCTGATCAGCGGCCGAAAAACGGCCCTGCTCTTCTTTAATTGTGAGAAATGGATTCAGGCCGATAAACGAATATCTGGACCAAGTGGATGTATCATCCTTGCTTTCAAGAAGATACGTAATCTCCCTGTCAAGCTTCTCTATCATTTGAATGGGTGTCAGTGTATCGACTGTGAAGGTCTCCACAATCGGTATCGTGTGGTGGGACAAGCTGTCCTCTAAAAATGCGGAAATGTTTGATTGGAAATTCATTGCTCTCACTCCTTATGGCAAGGAGAATGAGAAGATGGCATGAGAGGATAAAATACTATATAACAAATAAACCCAAAAGAAAGACTTCTTTTGGGTAGAATAAACATAATGTCTCAGCTCAACTAAACTCATTCTCTGCTACCCTATTCTCTAACTCAACTCATTCTAATTGCTTTATACACACTCTTGTGTATTTCTAAGCTGTTCTTATCGTATTACAATTCAGTATTTTTTGTCAATGATAAATCGGGCCTCAATACGACAGCTTTTTCTAAATATACATGTCTGATCTGATCCTGAGGGACATCTGTCTGGACCGTCATCATGACTCTTATGCACTTTTTCAGACCGCCTGTTACGTCCATTTCCTGCATACATGTTACCGGTACATACTGCCATCCTGAAAGCTCGCGAACAGCTTTTGCCGGGAAAACAGCGTGCAAATCAGGTGTAGCCGACAGAAGCATTTGAACAACATCTTCCGGTTTTGTATGATTTTCTTCTATGATTTTCTCTAACAGCTGTTTAGTTTTTTGTAAAATTTCTTCTTCAGTATCCCGTTCAACTGTAGTTGCTCCGCGAATTCCGCGAATCATCATGATGTCTCCTCCAATCGCCATTTGTTCAGCCAGCTCTCAAGTTCATTTCTGGAAAATGTATGATCAGCAACTTTCCCTAATTCGTTGAGCACAATAAACTGAATCTTCCCGCCACGGGTTTTCTTATCATTCATCATACGGTCCAAGAGAACCGAAGTTTCCGTCTCTTTTCTGATTTGACTTGGATAACCCAGGCTTTTTAGCCAGCTGACCAAACGTTTTCTGTCCATTTCACAGCCTACAGTCTTTTCGCTTATATATAAAGCAAACTGCATTCCAAGGGCTACGGCATCACCGTGAGTGATCTGCCCGTATCCATATTCCGCCTCAACGGCATGACCGAGCGTATGCCCGAAGTTTAAGTAAGCTCTTATCCCCTCTTCTTTTTCATCCTGCTGAACGACAGACGCTTTAATTGAAATGCCTTTAAAAATCATGTCATTCAGCTGATCATTAGTGATATCACGCAGTGAGTGGATATTCAGCAGCTCCTCCAGAAACGCTCTGTCATAGATGAAAGCGTGTTTAATCACTTCTGCCATTCCGGACCTAAGCTCTTTTTCAGGCAGAGAACGCAGGAAATCTGTATCATAGAGCACGGCTTTCGGCTGATAAAACGCACCGATTAGATTTTTTCCAAGCGGATGGTTCACGGCTACTTTTCCTCCGACTGCGCTGTCATGCGCCAAGAGCGTCGTAGGCATTTGGATGAAATCAATGCCGCGCATAAAAGTGGCAGCCACAAAACCGGCAAGATCCCCTACAACACCGCCACCGAATGCGATGATGCATGAGGAGCGATCCAAATGAAAACGAATCGCTTCACTCTGCAATTTTGTGTACATGTCCATGGATTTTGCCTGCTCTCCACTCGGTACCGTCACTTTTTTCACAGGCCATTTATCTTGCAGCAAATGGAGCATTTCATCACCATACAGGCGGTCCACCTCTTCATCCGTGACAAGCATAATCCTTGTTAAAGGCCTGTTTAAAGAGGTTAATAGTTCGCAAGCCTTTTTTCTGATACCTTGTCCGATAAAAACAGGATATGACGAGGAAGCAGTTTGAACATGCAGTGTCTTCATTAAAATTCCCTCGACAGTTTTCTCATATTCTCCACATTTTCTCTAATGCGGTCAATTTGATCTAATCCGAATTGTTCAACGACTGCGTTCGCAATTTCCCAAGCGACAGCCGCTTCAGCGACTACACTTGCTGCAGGAACAGCACAGCTGTCTGAACGTTCAATGCTGGCGGAAAACGGTTCTTTCGTTTCAATATCGACACTTTTCAGCGGTTTATACAAAGTCGGAATCGGCTTCATGACTCCGCGGACAACGATTGGCATCCCTGTCGTCATGCCGCCTTCCAGTCCGCCAAGTCTGTTAGTAGCACGGGTGTATCCTTTTTCCTCGTCCCAAATGATCTCGTCATGGACTTCGCTTCCATTTCGGCCTGCCGCCTCAAATCCGATCCCGAATTCCACACCTTTAAATGCATTAATTGACAGTACAGCGGCAGCAAGCTTGCTATCCAGTTTGCGGTCATAATGGACATAGCTGCCCACGCCTACCGGCATTCCCTCGACAATGACTTCTACTATTCCGCCGATGGAATCTCCGTTTGCCTTTGCTTCATCAATGGCAGCCATCATTTTTTTGCCTGCCTCTTCATCGTAGCATCTGACAGGAGACTCTTCCGTTACGCGCTGCAGGTCTTCAATTGACGTATATTCTGTTTTTTCAGCTTTAACAGCGCCAATTTGCAACACGTGGCCCGCCACCTTAATGCCAAGCTCAGAAAGAATCTTTTTAGCTACAGCCCCTGCCGCCACTCTGACAGTTGTTTCCCTTGCTGAAGAACGCTCAAGCACATTTCTCATATCACGATGATTATATTTAATTGCACCGTTTAAGTCAGCGTGCCCAGGTCTAGGTCTGGAAATCTGGCGCTTCATTTCCTTTTCTTCATCTTCTGTAATTGGAGCGGCGCCCATGATTTTTGTCCAATGCTTCCAATCGTTATTTTCAACTACGAGAGCAATTGGTGAACCGAGTGTACGTGCATGGCGCACCCCGCTCATAATTTTGGCCTGGTCTTTTTCGATCTGCATGCGGCGGCCGCGGCCGTGTCCTTTTTGGCGTCTGGCAAGCTCAAAATTGATATCTTCCTCCGTTATGTAAAGCCCGGCAGGTACACCCTCAATAATGGTTGTCAGTTGGGGGCCGTGTGATTCTCCGGCTGTTAAATATCTCATGACTTCTTCTCCCTTCATCGCATTAACGCTTTTAAGTAAGACTACTATAACATATTTTTCAGCAAAAAGTCAGTCTATCTTTTTTGATAAAAGAATGTATCGGCTGGGACTAGGCCAAATTTCTCGGGATTGAAGATTTGCTCGGTGCTGCCGACAAAAAGAACTCCATTCTTCTTCAAGCTATGTGCCATTTTTAAATACAGCTCTTCCTTCGCGCTTTCTGTAAAATAAATAAATACATTGCGGCACACGATTAAGTCAAAGTCTTGTTCATAACGATCCGCCAGCAAATTGTGCTTTTTGAATGTAATATTCTTTTTGATTTCCGTTTTCACTTCATAACTTCTATTTGCGTTTTGCGTAAAATAACGATCTTTCACAGATAGCGGCACTTCCTGTAAAGACCGCTCCTGATAAACGCCTTTTTTCGCTTTTTCCAATGCTTTTTCATCAATATCCGTCGCTAAAATCTGATAGCCCGGAAGACCTTTTTGCTGGTCCAAAAGCATGGCAAGCGTGTATGGCTCCTCCCCCGTTGAGCAGGCGGCACTCCAAATTTTTAAAGGCCTAGAGGTCTTGATTAACGGCAGAATTGCAGTCTCAAGAACTTCCCATCTTTTATAATTACGATAAAATTCTGAAACATTGATCGTCATTCTGTCCAATGTTTCATTTAAGAGAGCTTGATCCTTTTCCAATGCCGCAGCAAAGTCCTTAAAGCTTTGGAACCCCTTTTTCTCATAAAGTGACGTTAGCCTTCTCTTCATTTGTGCTTCTTTATATAGTGTTAAATCGACTCCGGTTAATTGTTTCCATTTCGTTGTAAATACGCTGTATGTATCCATCTCTACTCTCCCAGTCTCGCTGTCTTTTTGTCCTAGTATAGCTTGTTTTATCAGGAAATTGTATTGTTTCAATAAAAAAATCAGCTTTTCAGCTGATTTTAGATCGTTGGGAAAGGCAGAGGTCTGATGCACACTGCCATTCAACCCTTTATTCACTTTAATGTAAACCTTTACAAAACAGAACAAAAACCGGCGGCGTTATATGTTGCCGGCTCTGTTGCTTATTTTCACAATGATTAATAGATCCAGCCTGCCATAAGCTGCTGATATGATACTAATTCTTCATTCTTAAAGAAAATGTTAATCTCGCGTTCTGCACTTTCGAGAGAATCAGAGCCGTGGATGATGTTTTTTCCGACAAACATGCCATAATCCCCACGAATCGTACCAGGTAAAGCTTCTTTAGGGTTTGTTTTCCCGATCAGCTGTCTCGTCACTTCAATGACATTTTCGCCTTCCCACACCATTGCGAATACAGGTCCTGAAGTAATAAACTCAACGAGCTCTCCGAAGAAAGGCTTACCTTGATGTTCGGCGTAGTGTTTCTCAGCCATTTGTTCAGTCACTCTCATTAACTTGGCGCCAGCTAATTGTAAGCCCTTACGTTCGAATCTAGATAAAATGTCCCCAATGAGCTGACGTTGGACACCGTCTGGTTTCACCATGATAAAAGTCTTTTCCATCATATTCTCCACCCCATCATTATGTATGTATAGGCTTTCACACTGCACACCGAAATCGTAACATCTTTCTGATAATTAATCAATCCGGGGCGGAGAAATTTCTTAATATCTACAAAAAAATTAAAATTTTCTTTTACCGATATATTTTGCGATGGCTGCAAGAGATGAGCGTGCGCGCCCTCGAGGAAGCGTGTTTAATTTCTGAAAAGCTTTCTGCAGATACATTTCGCTTACTGCCATAGATGCTTCAATTGCATCTGTTTTTTTGATTTCTTCAATGATTGGTTCAAGCTGTTCCTGCGTTGTCTCACTGTTAATCAATTTAAGCTGGTTTTTTAATGCAGGATTTTTCAGGGCATACAGCACTGGCAATGTGACGTTTCCTTGAAGCAAATCTCCTCCAACGGGTTTACCCAGCTCTTCTTCAGTTGAAGTAAAATCAAGAATATCATCAATAATCTGATAAGACATGCCGACGTAATACCCAAACCAGTACAATGCCTTATGAATCTTCTCATCAGCTCCAGACGCAATAGCACCAAGCTGGCAGCTGACCGCGATCAAGAGAGCCGTTTTTCTTTTGATACGGCGGAGATACGTTCTGAGATTTTGTTCCATGTTGTATTTGTCTTTGATCTGCTCAATTTCCCCTAGACAAACTTCAACGATCGTCTGTGACAAAATCCTATGGGCTTTCGGTTCGTTAATTCTCGTCATCATTTCAAGAGATCCCGCAAGCATATAATCGCCTGTGTACATCGCAATACGATTGTCCCACTTTGCTTTGATTGTCGGTTTTCCTCGGCGAAGCTCCGCATCATCAATGACATCATCATGAACCAAAGATGCCATGTGAATCATTTCCAGAGTGACGGCGACATATTTAATCTTATTAATATCGTAATCGCCAAACATGCCAGAAAGCAGCACGAAAACAGGCCGAATACGTTTCCCTCCGGCCTGCAGCAGGTGAAGACCTGCCTCGCTTAAAAGCGGGTAATCGGAACGTACGGTTTGTTCAAGTTCTCTTTCGATTACATCAATATCGTCATTTAAAAAAGAGTAGGCCATTTTAAATTTCATATCATTCACCCAAACATCTGTGTTTTCATTTCCATCCGATATGCGTGGCAGCGACTCCGCCAGTAAACGAATGATATTTAACATTTTTCAGGCCCGCCTCTTCAAACAGGCCTGCCAGTTCCTTCATTCCAGGGAAATCTCTGGCTGATTCTTGAAGCCAAGAATATTCTTTATAGCTCTTCGCAAACAGTTTCCCGAAAAACGGCATAATATACTTAAAGTACATAAAGTAAGCCTGTCTGAATCCGAACATTTCCGGCTGGGACGTTTCCAGACATACCACCTGCCCGCCCGGCTTCACTACACGTCTCATCTCTTTCAGTACAGTCAAGTAATCAGGGACATTGCGGAGTCCGAAGCCAATGGTGACATAATCAAATGTATCATCATCAAAAGGAAGCTCCATCGCATTTCCGTGCAGCAGTTCAATTTGGCTGAATCCGCCGTCTTTTACTTTCTGCTCGCCGACACTCAGCATATTTTCACTGAAATCCAAGCCCTTGATCTCGCCGCTTTTGCCGGCCGCTTTTGCAAGAGCGATCGTCCAGTCAGCCGTTCCGCAGCAGACATCAAGTGCTTTTGCGCCTTCTTTTACATTCATGATGCGCATCGTTTTGTCGCGCCATTTTTTATGCTGCTGAAAACTGATGACAGAGTTCATTTGGTCATAGTTTTTATATATTTTTTCAAATACTCCGTGTACGCGCTGTTCTTTTGAGTCCTGCATAATGGTTTACCCTTCTTCCACTTTCTGATGATAGGTTTGATCTTGGCTGATTGTCTTCAGACGGTTTATTAAAATGTTCTGAATAGGTGAATTTAGAGGCAGAAGTGACTCAATGCTGTTTTTCGCTTTTTTAAAACAATCTTCTAATATCTCTTCTTTTGTTTTTCCCAGCTGTATAAAACTGCCGATCACATCCAGAAATGCATCATTTCCGTTCATAAGCCGCTTAAATACAAAAAAATCACTCGACAGCTTTTTCCAGCGCGGAAGGTTGAAGTGTTCCGCCACACGATGGAATAAAGCTGATTCAACGATGCCGACACTTTCGAAAAAATCGTTTTCGTCCTTGAAAGAACGGTCATACAGACGAATTTTATGTTCGTTGATTTCTTTAATGGCTGTAGCAAGCGTCCGAATCATGTAGATATCCTTCATTTCAGATAGTAAAGAGTAGTACAGCCCGCTGAAATAATCGCCCGCGAGAACAGTCAATTGGCGGTTTTTGTTTTCGTCTCGTTTTATGACTCTAGCTGTCGTCACTTCATCATGGGTATCAAGGGCGCTTTGTACAAGCATCGCTGTTACAATATAATTTTCTCTGTCGTTGTTTTTTATGTCAGCTTCTTCAAATAAAGCATGAAAAAGAAGAAGCTTATCCTCATCAATTTTCGGCGCGGAAATATGCTTCGCTAAATAAGGATGAGACAGCTTTTGTTTTAATTTCGTGTTCAGATTGGCTAAAGTTCCGTAGATGTCTTGCAAAAATATCACCCTTGTCCCCAAATTCACATTTATTTCTTAATCTATGTATGAGTTTTATCTTTTCATTCGCTTACGCAGGTATCATTATAGCATAAAAAAAAGAAATTGGCTGTATCCTCCCGCTGTTTGCGAGCATTTGCTTTTAACAGCGGGGACAGCCAGCTTATTTTTTTTCGCTTTTCATTTCTCCGTACGCGGTTTGAATCAGTGCCTCTCCTCTGACTTTAATGGCAGAAGTATGCTCTGTAAACTGAGCGATGATCACTTCTCCCTTGTCGAGTTTTTCGGAATGGTGAAACTTTGTGTCTGTTCCTCTTGTCAGGCCGATCACATTCACTCCGTCCTCAACGGCTTTAATGACGACAAAATCACTTGAATGCTTTTGGTTCATTTATAGCACCCTCTATCTTTATTAGTCCTGGCGTTTAATATGTTCCAATACTTCTGCACGGGCAGCGGCATCATCTTTAAAAACGCCTCTGACTGCTGAAGTCACAGTTTTCGCACCCGGTTTTCTTACACCGCGCATCGTCATGCACATGTGTTCCGCTTCAACCACTACCATTACGCCATGCGGATCAAGCGTTTCTACGATGCTTTCTGCAATTGTAGAAGTGATGCGTTCCTGAAGCTGCGGGCGCTTTGCAACGGCTTCAACGGCACGTGCCAGTTTGCTGAGCCCTGTGACCTTTCCGCCTCGCGGGATATATGCAACATGTGCTTTTCCATAAAAGGGAACAAGGTGATGCTCACACATAGAATGAAATGCGATATCTTTTACAAGAACAAGCTCCTCATGGTTTTCACCGAAGATAGTCTGGAAATGTTCTTTTGGATCTTCATTCAAGCCGGAGAATACTTCGGCATACATCTTTGCGACTCTTTTCGGAGTATCAAGAAGCCCTTCTCTATTCGGGTCTTCTCCGATCGCTTCTAAAATTTGACGAACAGCTTGTTCGATTTGCTCTTTATTAACTTCTTTCATGTTCTATGTCCTCCACCAATGAATACATTTAATTTCGATTCTAGCACATATGCCCCGCTAAAAGCAAAGTGAATGCCCTGTCAGGAAGCCCATGCTCTTGAAATATGAAAAGCCCCTTAGAAAGGGGCTTTTCTGTGAAGAAATAAAGTGTATGTAAGCTAGATGCATACACGATCTATATTCACAATTATTTTCCGGCAACTGCGTCTTTAAGCGCTTTACCTGGTTTGAAAGCAGGTACTTTGCTTGCTGGAATTTCGATTTCTTCACCTGTTTGAGGGTTGCGTCCTTTACGTGCAGAACGTTCACGCACCTCGAAGTTACCAAAACCGATCAGTTGGATTTTATCACCGTTTTTAAGTGCATCTAAGATCGTATCAAAAACAGAGTCAACTGCTTTTGTAGCGTCTTTTTTAGACAATTCGCTTGCTTCTGCAACCGCATTGATAAGTTCTGTTTTGTTCATGCCTTTCACCTCCTCCCAAAAGGATACATTCAGTTCGTTTATTATCATTTCTTCACAGTTCAGTCTGATTCTAAACCTGTCTCAGAAAAAAATGAGAGCAAGTAAGAGAAAGACAATTAAACGGCTTTTAAGAAAAACTGCACTCTGAGGAATGTTTGTCCAACAAAGTGAAGAATTTCTGTATGTAGAGTAACACATATAAAAAGCCATATCAAGCATTTTAAAGCGTCAATCCCTTGCTCGTCAAGGATTTAAGGTGATTTACCGAACAAATATTCCTTTTTTTCCTTTTTTCATCCTATTCCTTGATCCTTTTCCATTATTAAGAGCAAAGAAAAAAGACCTCCCATTCTATAAAGAGGTCTACCGGTATTACAGGATGATGGCGATTAAGCCGCCAGAGCCTTCGTTTATGATTCTTTCTAATGTTTCTTTTAATTTATACCGTGCGTTTTCAGGCATTAATGACAGCTTTGCCTGAATCCCTTCTCTCACAATTGAGCTCAGCGACCTTCCGAAGATATCGGAATTCCAGATGGAGAGCGGATCATCCTCAAAGTCCTGCATTAAATAGCGTACAAGCTCTTCACTTTGTTTTTCAGTTCCGATAATCGGGGCGAATTCGCTTTCGACATCGACTTTGATCATATGGATCGACGGAGCGACAGCTTTCAGCCTCACACCGAATCGCGAGCCCTGCCTTATAATTTCCGGCTCATCGAGACTCATATCAGCTAAAGCAGGCGCTGCAATGCCGTATCCCGTCTGTTTGACCATTTTTAAGGCATCAGACACTTGATCATATTCTGTTTTCGCATGGGCGAAGTCTTGCATGAGCTCAAGCAGATGGTCTCTTCCTCTGATTTCGACGCCCACAACTTCTTTTAGGATTTGATCATATAGATGATCAGGCGCGTACAAATCAATTTCTGCCACCCCTTGGCCCAGCTCAATTCCGGCTAATCCGGCACTTTCAATGAATTCAAACTCGCTGAATTGGCCGACAACCCTGTCTACGTCCCGGAGCCGTTTAATATCCTTAACCGTTTCCTTCACGGACTCCTGATAGCTTTCACGCAGCCAATGGTTTTCTTTCAGCACCATTACCCAGCTTGGGAGATTGACATTCACTTCTAGCACCGGAAACTCGTAGAGGGCCTCTCTGAGCACACTCAGCACATCTGATTCCCGCATGCTCTCTACACTCATTGCCAATACCGGGATATCATATTTTTCGCTTAAATCCTGGCGCATGGCTTCCGTTTCCGGGTGATACGGCCTGACTGAGTTGATGACCATAATAAAAGGTTTGCCAACCTCTTTCAGCTCTTCAATGACCCTTTCTTCAGCCTCTATATAGTCACTTCTGGCGATATCTCCAATGGTGCCGTCTGTCGTAATGACAACTCCGATGGTCGAGTGTTCTTGAATGACTTTTCGAGTGCCGATTTCAGCAGCCTCATGAAATGGGATCGGTTCTTCGTACCAAGGCGTATTGATCATCCGCGGCCCGTTTTCATCTTCATATCCTTTAGCCCCGGGCACTGTGTAACCTACACAATCTACTAATCTTATATTCACATCGAGTCCGTCTGACACATGAACAGACATCGCCTGATTCGGAACAAATTTAGGCTCTGTAGTCATAATGGTTTTGCCGGCTGCGCTCTGCGGCAGTTCATCCTGCGCTCGGGCCCGGTCTGCTTCGTTACTGATATTCGGGAGCACCACAAGCTCCATAAATTTTTTAATGAACGTGGATTTTCCTGTACGGACAGCACCTACGACTCCTAAGTATATATCGCCTCCTGTTCGTTCAGCGATATCCTTGAAAATATCGACCTTTTCCAAGTGATCCCCTCCCGGACTTCCTATCCTTTTCAATTTTATTAAGCTCTTTCAATCAAACACAGGACACTATATGTGTATGACGTTGTCCTATTTGAATATGACATCTTTAGAAAATTTCTCATCCTCAATCTATTAATATAAAAAAACCTTTCTCCCTATTTGTATGCAAGGGAGAAAGGTTCATTCCTTTTTCATATCATTTTCTAAAAAAACAGGTTCCTGTTTGTCATTTACCGTATATTTTACAGAAAACGCGGGGACAAAGGGGGTTTCATGCCAAATCATATCCTGGATTTCAGTCCCGGGTTTAAACGTTTTTTTGCTTTTTTTGAGGCAAGAAGCCAGCTCAGTCCGGTAATCGGCATATATTTCTCCGTCTCCGTCAATCATAAGCGGCAAGGAATTCCCTGAGATTGGGCTTGTCACTGTAAGAGAGCTGCCATCCCCAAGCTTCTTCTCATCGAGTGTAAATAAATCACGAGATAGCACATCCTTGTAAGGCGGATATTGATGCTCCTGACGGTACATTTGGATGCGCAATTTCACATCGCGAATTTTTTCTGCCATCTTTAGATCAATTAATTTAACAGTCGGATCGTTCTCTACGTCAACAAGCACGTATTGATAGTCTCCCCCGCTTTCAAATGCCGTACTTGGAGGTTCAGCTATGTACCTTGGCGCTAACCGATTAAAGTCTATCGGATATTTTTGATATAGCGGTGTCGACATATCTTTGGTTTGAATGGGAAGCAGGCCTCCATTTGCCTTTTGAAATTCATCAACAGCAGATTGAACCTGCTTTAGCTGGTCTTGATAAGGAATGGCATGCACACTGCTTTTCCGTTCATTTGGATATAAACATCCGGATAAAAACACGACTGCCGTAAAAATGATTGCGCACTTCAGTTTACCCATACAGCACTTCCTTTTACAGCTTTATTCATTGACAGGGCCGCTAAAAACCACGACAAACACAATAATTCCAGATATGAGCATACACATGTATGCGAATGATGAAATCGCAATCTTCAAAAAACGGTTTTGGCACTTAAAGCGGCTTAAATAGATGGAAGCTACAGCCAGAAACATCAGACCCATGGACCCTAGAGCAAACCACATTTTCATCAATGCCAGATTCAATGACGTGCGCCTCCCCGATATGTAAGATGTAAGCGTTATATTATATTTTAATATACAGCGCCGGAAAAGATCAACCAGATTTTCCATCCATTGATAGAACAAAAAAACTGAAGCAAAGAGGGGGACCTTCGCTTCAGTCAACTTGACTATATTCACCTGCACGTTTAAGAAACACTCTCTTGGACTTCGATGCTATAGTATGCGACTTGGCATACAGATGCATCCTCTATTGCCTAAATCGGCAAAATGTTTCAGGAGATCCCAAGACTTGGGTGTTCTTCTGTTTTTCGGGCTTTCGTTCAATTAAGATATGCGATTCACCATTTGATTGACACTTTTACTTCACTTGATTTTCAAACGTATTTACCAAATCCTCCATCTCGTGGGTTTTCCCTCTCGCCATTAAAGATTCAACAGCGGTTTCCACTTTTTGTCCGTTGAATAGGACCTGATGGAGAGCTTCTGTAATCGGCATTTTAACATCATATTTCTTCGAAAGCTGATAAGCCGCTTTCGTCGTGCGGACGCCTTCGACTACCATTCCCATCTCTTCAAGAACATCTTCAAGCTTGTACCCTTTTCCGAGCAAATTGCCCGCACGCCAGTTTCTGGAATGAACACTTGTGCACGTCACAATCAGATCGCCTACTCCTGTCAATCCAGAGAACGTCAAGGGATTTCCGCCCATTTTCGTTCCGAGTCTCGCGATTTCGGCAAGTCCGCGTGTAATCAAAGCAGCTTTGGCATTGTCGCCGTACCCTAAACCATCTGTAATTCCTGCAGCAAGGGCAATAATATTTTTTAAAGCCCCTCCGATTTCAACTCCGATAATGTCAGGATTTGTGTACACCCGAAAATTGTGATTAATAAATAGATCCTGTACCTCTTCTGCTGCCCTCATGCTCTTTGAAGATGCAGTAACAGTTGTGGGGTGCCGCAGCCCTACTTCTTCCGCATGACTCGGGCCGGAAAGGACAACGATATCTTTTCTGACATCACTCGGGAGCTCAATTTCCATAATTTCAGAAATGCGCAGAAGTGAATCTGGCTCAATACCCTTGCTGACATGAACAAAGACTGCCTTTTTCGTTATAAAAGGGACAGCCTGTCTCAGCACTTCCCGAATTGCTTTTGTCGGGACCGCAACGATAATGAAATCTGCGTCTGAAACAGCTGTCTTCATATCCGTTGTTGCCTCTATTGATTCTGGAAGCTTGACGTTCGGCAAATAATCTTTATTTTCATGCTGATCATTGATTTGATGGATCAGATCTGCACGGTGCCCCCACATGGTTACATCGTGATGATTATCAGCTAACACTAAAGCCAGTGCTGTTCCCCAGCTCCCCGCTCCGAGCATTGTGACTTTTTTCATATTTGCTTCACACCTTTTTATTTTCTAGCTCTTGCAAATATTTTGATTGGTGTCCCCTCAAAACCGAACGCGTCTCTGATTCGGTTTTCTAAAAACCGTTCGTATGAAAAATGCATCAATTCCGGATCGTTTACAAACACAACGAAGCTTGGCGGCTTTACCGACACTTGAGTCGCATAGTAAATTTTCAAACGAGAACCGTTATGAGTCGGTGTCGGATTCATTGCCACAGCGTCCATGATGACATCATTTAAGACGTTTGTTTGAACTCGAAGTGAATGATTTTCACTAGCTTTGATAATCGCAGGCATCAGCGTATGGATCCGTTTTTTCGTTAAGGCAGACATAAATAGGATTGGCGCATAATCCAGAAATTGAAAATGATCGCGAATATTTTCTTCAAATTCTTTCATCGTGCTCTCATCTTTGTCAACAGCATCCCATTTGTTTACGACGATGACGACGGCCTTGCCCGCTTCGTGTGCATAGCCGGCGATGCGCTTATCCTGTTCAATAATGCCTTCTTCGCCATCCAGCACAACCGCCACGACTTCTGAGCGGTCAATCGCTTTCAGCGCCCGCAGTACACTATACTTCTCAGTCGTTTCATAGACTTTCCCTTTTTTTCGCATACCTGCAGTATCGACAATGACAAACTCCTGCTGGTTGTAAGTAAATGACGTATCAACAGCATCTCTTGTCGTTCCAGCCACGTTGCTGACAATAACGCGTTCTTCGCCGAGCATCGCATTCACAAGTGAGGACTTTCCGACATTTGGACGTCCGATCAGACAGAATTGAATAACTTCTTCATTGTATTTCGTTTCAGGAATGTTTTTAAAATGCTCTGCAACGGCATCCAGTAAATCACCCAGTCCGAGTCCGTGTGTTCCCGAAATTGGATACGGCTCGCCAAAGCCTAGCGAATAAAAATCATAAATATTCGCTCTCATTTCTGTGTTATCCAGTTTATTAACCGCTAAAACAACAGGCTTTTTTGTGCGGTACAAAATTTTCGCCACTTCTTCATCAGCAGCTGTCACGCCTTCACGGCCGTTCACCATAAAAATAATCACGTCCGCTTCATCCATGGCGATTTCAGCCTGCTGGCGAATCTGCGCTAAGAACGGCTCATCACCGATATCAATACCGCCCGTATCAATCAAATTAAAATCATAATTCAGCCATTCAGCCGAGCTGTATATCCGATCCCTTGTCACGCCAGGGGTATCTTCTACTATTGAAATTCTTTCTCCCGCAATCCGGTTAAAGATTGTGGATTTTCCTACATTTGGTCTCCCGACAATGGCTACGACAGGTTTACCCATAGTACCCTTCCTTTCAATCCAGCCGCTTTCATTTTTACATAAATTTTCAACCGGTTATTAAAATCATTTCATTCACTTTTATGAAAAGAAACCCTTCAGAGGAAGGGCTTAACTCATTTATTATATCAGTTTTTACTGGGATCACAACTATTCTTAAAAATGTTTCACGATCAAATACACGTCATCTCCGATTCTGTGAGCTATTCCATCAAGGATCGCCTCAAGATTTTTAGCGAAAAGCTCCATCTCCTTTTGGTCATTGCAAAAAAAGACAGGTGCTCCCCCTGCAACCCGATTTCGATTTGTCGTGATTACAGACAAAATCACTTTCGTAAGAGATTCACTCATCCTATCACCTTATCCTGATTCTTGATAAATTCAGTCGGCATTCTAATCGCATTTTCCAGGGTTGGAACATTGCTAATAATTTGAACAGCCGTTTCGGGATGGTGAATTTGCGGGAGAACAAATACTGCCACTCTCCCATCATTTAAATCCCGTTTTGCAATTGGTGTCAAAGATGGCTCTCCTGAATCCCGATAAACCCCGAGCACATTGGAAACATCAAATAAAATGGCCTGACGCTGCCCTAAATTTGCTATCGTCGCTGCTGAATTAAAGTTTTTCGGCGTCAAAATAAAGCCCATGCCATGCTTTAAAATCAGTTCCTGTTTCTCTGGAAGCCCGATATTCATCATATAAATATTATCAACAAACAGTCCCGGACCGTCAAAGCGCGGCTTTATGTACTCGATATCTACAATATCCTTCAACACACTGCCCGACATAAACTTCATGGCCAGTAAAAAACAAACGACAGCCGCTATGACTGCAGCCCAGATGGATAAAAACACATACGCAGAGGTTGTCAAAAGCGCTGTAAAGATCACAATATAATTTCTGCTTTCAAACGCAATGGCAATCCCCTCAATATATGTGCTTCCCCTTGAGACAAGTTCATACGAATCCATTTGCGTCAATGTGTTCCGCTCCATGTTTCGGACATCTCTAAATTGCGTCGCTGCCAATGTTAAAAATGTGATGGCCGTAAATTCCTCCTGCAAAAGCGCCGGCATAATAATTGCACCTAAACCAGCCGCTATCAACCCCAGTGCGATGTGAATCACTTTCCCATGTACATAGGTCGGATACTGGCGGTAATCCGTTTTCAGCATATAAAGCCTTGTCGCAATTCCGGCAATGACCCCAGCAATAATCGGATAGATGTAATCACTCATGACATTTTGGTAGCTCCTTTGTTTGATCTTTTGCTTTTCTGACCAATCTGGCTTGCGAGGTGTTCGTATTTAGATATGCCAAACAGCAATATCATCCCCGCAGAACACGCATTCAGCCATTGAAAGCCGCCGACAGCCATAGCCCCGGCCAACTTCTGGATCACAAATGAATACACCAGTTCGCCTTGGCACATCCCTAGGACAAATAAGACAAGCTGCTTCTCAAAATTCCTTTCAACAGAAGCTGTTAAAAGCACTATTAATATAACAGCAGCCCACTCAGGTTTTATGATGAACCAAACCGGGTCATATAATGCAAAAAGATAAACAAACGCATACGCGGCAACAAGCGTCAGATAGACCATGATGTAACGAAAACGATACATTCCCAAATACCCGGCATAGACACATCCGCAAACGAAAAACATCAAATATGCAGCATTCAGGGAAAAATATAAAGCGATGTCATGTATGCTTAGAATAATATTAGTTAAAATAAAGACAGAGACGGCAATTCGTCTTTTCGTCTTTTCAAAAATAAATGTTGTCAGAACCCACAGAAACCACATTGACCAATAGTAATAAAATTGTTCCATTTTACTTCCTCCATATTCCCAGTATGGAGTTCAAGCACATTTTTTAAACAATCGATCTCACATTAAGGAGTATGATCATGGGAAAAGACAGACAAGAGAAAAAACTCAAAGCTTCAGGCAGAGTCGAATCAGATCGCGACCAGTCCATTCACTATGACGGAGCGACAAACCTTGAACAAAACGGAAGATTCAAAAAGCGAAAATCATAATACAAAAAGCCCAAACCACATATGGTTTTGGGCTTTTATCATTTATCGCACACTATAGCTTGATGTATTGACCCCTCTCTCTGTGAGCCAATGATGGGTTTCACCTTTGATCACAAGGGGCGCCTTTTGTAAATCGGCAATTGTTCTGGCACCCAGCACGGTCATAATCAACTTTAATTCCTCAAGGATCAGCTGAATCTCCTCAAGCAGTCCTTCCTCACCGCTGTCAGTCAGCGCTTTTAAAAAATGCCCTGCCATTCCGGTGCAAGAGGCCCCCAGCGCAATTGCCTTTGCCACGTCAAGCGCATCTTGCAGACCGCCAGAGGCGATCATGGTGCTTGCAGGAAACTCAGAGCGGATTTCCGCCAAACTTGCAGCTGTCGAAATGCCCCACGAATTAAAAAAGGAGATTTGCCGCTGTCTTCGGAGATTTTCGATTTTCGAGAAATTTGTTCCCCCATAACCGCCAATATCAATAGCTGCAGCACCAGCTTCATACAGCTTTCCTGCTGATGCTTTGCTCATACCGAAGCCGACTTCTTTCACAATGACCGGTACACTGACCCGGCTGCAAATTTGTTCAATGCGTTTCAATGCGCCGCTAAAGCTTCTGTCCCCTTCAGGCATCACAATTTCCTGAATCACATTGAGGTGGATCTGCAGTGCGTTTGCTCCAATCATCTCAACGGCTTCCTTTGCCTGAGCAGCCGTTGCCTCGCTTCCCAGGTTGGCAAAAATCAGCCCGTTTGGGTTTTCCTTTCGAACAATTTCATAGGAAAGACGCTCTGATGGATCTTTTAATGCTGACATTTGCGATCCCACAGCAAGGGGAATTCCAGCCTGAGAAGCCGCTCGCGCAAGCGATTTATTAATCTCATATGTAAGTTTTCCGCCGCCGCCAGTCATTGCATTGATAAAAATCGGCGAACTGCTTGAAAGTTCGCCGATTTTTGTGGAAATATCTACTTGTTCTAATGCAAGATCGGGCAGACTGACGTGAACAAACGTAATATCATCAAGACCTGTTTCCCGCTTCTGGCCGGTGGACAAGGCATGATTGATGTGTTGTCTTTTTCGTTCTGCTCGAGTCACGTTTATCACCAATTATTTTAGTTTATTCAGCTTATCTCCGATCAGATCTCCAAGCTGGAAGCCAGTGCTTGTTTCTTCCTTCGCTTGATATTGACGGTAATCTTCCTGGTCAGCTTTAGGCGTTTCTTCAAGTTCACGCATGCTTAATGAAATGCGCTCCTCATTTTCATTCACATCAAGAACCTTCACTTTTACAGTCTGTCCTTCTTCAAGGACTTCATGCGGCGTGCCGATGTGTTTATTGGAAATTTGAGAAATATGAACGAGACCTTCAACACCTGGAAGGATTTCAACAAAGGCACCGAAGCTTACAAGACGCTGTACAGTTCCTTCAAGCACATCGCCAGGCTTCACTTTTTCGCCGATTTGGCTCCAAGGTCCAGGCAGTGTATCTTTGATCGATAAAGAAATACGTTCATTATCACGGTCAACCGATAACACTTTCACTTTTACTTCTTGTCCCTCTTCAACAACGTCAGACGGCTTCTCTACATGAGAGTGGGAAAGCTGTGAAATGTGTACAAGTCCGTCGATGCCGCCAATATCAACAAACGCGCCAAAGTCAGTCAGGCGCTGTACTTTGCCATCAAGTACACTTCCAACTTCAAGAGACTGAAGAAGTTCTTGTTTTTTATTCGCTTGTTCACTTTCAACAACAGCACGGTGTGAAAGGATCACGCGGTTTTTATCACGGTCAAGCTCTACAACGAGCAGTGACAGTGTTTTTCCTTTATAGTCAGTGAAGTCTTCAACGAAATGTGCTTCAACAAGTGATGCCGGAATAAAACCGCGAACGCCGATATCAACGACAAGGCCGCCTTTCACGACATCTTTCACTTCAGCTTCAAACACTTCTTTTGTTTCAAATTTTTTCTCAAGGTCTTCCCAAGCGCGGTCTGCATCAACAGCACGTTTAGATAAAATCAAAGCATCGTCTTCCACTTTTGTTACTTTCAGGTCAAGCTCGTCGTCTACTTTAACAACATCCGATGCTTTCTCTACATGAAGACTTGATAATTCACTGATTGGAATAATACCGGATTGTTTGACATTGATAATTTCTACATCTACATGTTTGTCTTCTACCTTTGTCACAATCCCTTTAACTACATCTCCAACCTCTGGCACTTGAACATCAATTTGATTCATTTCCTCTGTCATTTGAATAACCTCCTTGGTCCAAACCTACACAGCTTAATTAAAACGGTTTGAAAGCTGAACATATAACATGCCCGCTTTTAGCCGAATATGTATTAAAGAATCATCCAAAAAAGTTTTTTGAATGATCAATAAAAAGTTTTATTAGTATTAACTTCTAATAAAAGGACAGGTTTGTCAAGCAATAACATTCTATCTTCGTTGAAAAATTCAAAAAAAGTGGCATTTGCCATCCTCAGCGGGACTTTTGCTCCACAGCCTCGAGGATTTTATCAGCTACCTCTTGAATGGAAAGCGATGTCGTGTCGATTTCAAGAGCGTCTTCTGCTTTACGCAGCGGAGATACTTCGCGCTCTGAATCAAGCTTGTCTCTTCTTGCAATTTCCTCAATTAATGTTTCGTAGTTGACATCAAAGCCTTTTTTCACATTTTCTTCATAACGGCGTTTCGCTCTCTCTTCCACAGATGCCAAAAGAAAGATTTTTACTTCTGCATTTGGCAGCACATGCGTCCCGATGTCACGACCATCCATGACGACGCCGCCTTTTTCCCCAAGCTGCTGCTGGCGTTTCACCATTTCTTCTCTGACACTTCTGTGCTTGGCCGCAATTGAAACTTGGTTGCTGATTTCATCTGTTCTGATCGCCTCAGTTACATCGGTGCCGTTTACAAACACTTTTTGTCCATCTTTTGTTGTAATCAGCTCAATGTCTGTCCGCTTTAGCAGCTCAGCCAGTTTTTCTTCATCTGTCAGATCAACGTTTTCCTGTAAAGCCGCGTACGTAATCGCCCGATACATCGCTCCTGTATCAATATATATGTACGATTTTTTCTCAGCCACAATTTTGGCAACGGTGCTTTTCCCCGCAGCTGCCGGGCCGTCGATTGCAATCGATAATTTCTTTTCCATAATTCCTCTCCTTGCTCTTTTCTCCTCTAAGGATTGTATCACGAACTTTATGAAAAAGGGTGAAAAATTGATGAATAATTAATGTTTGAAGGTTTCAATCCTATTGTTTTCCTCCATTTTATCCACCCCTTCATATTGAATCACTTTTGATACGTATGGTTCAATATGCTGATAGTGAAAAAGAAATTGGACACCAAGTAAAATGATGGCCTGAATGAACAATAATTTGATCAGCAGCCGTTCAAATGTTTTCATTGGAGCACCTCCATTACAAATAGTATGGAAGTGTTTGCCGATGTTTATTCCATTCGGGCCTTTCTTCTCTTATTTAACTGGCGCCTGATGCAGTATTGAAGCAAAACCTGCTGGTCACCTGCTGCAATTTCTGAATACTCTAAAGTCATTTTTCGTTTTTCTGACTTGGGGTCATTAAAGATTCGTCTGACAACTGCTTCTGTTTCTATTTGACGTGTGTGCTCCTCTTCAGGAAGACGGATGATCAGGCGCAATGATTCCCCCGATTGAAAAAAAAGGCCATCAGCTAAAACCACGGTGATGCCGCCTGCACTGATATTATAGGATAGTGTGCGGATCTCTTCTTCATTTCCCGGCTGAATTTGCACATCTAATACCGCATCAGTTCTTACATATTGGCGGCGCTGGATTCTTTTCATTTTTTCACGGGGAGGCATTTCAAGACAGATCATTTGAAGTTTGTCCTTCACTTTACCTTTTATACGGCTTATAAAGCGATAAGGAACTTCGTCTTTTCCCACAAACTCTACCGTTACTTCCATATCGTTATGTAAAATCACAGTTCGCCCTGTAACTACATCAACAGGATACGCGATCAAAAGTTCATTGTTTTCGATGCTGACCGCCTTGCTTTTTGCCTTTTTCAATTCATTTTCTTCTATATATTCTAAAAGTACATTTTCTCCAATCTCTATCATTGACTTCACTCTTTCGCATTCAATATACTCACGTTTTTATTAAAGCACGTAATGAAAAAAAGGAAAAGACATTTAGTCCTTTCCTCCTGTTTTTTATAGGTCTTTATATATAGGTTCTGCATTTTTTAGTTTTTCAACCTTTTCTTCCGATCCGTCTTTGGCATTGATATACATTCTGAATGTGTCATTTTCAATTGTCCCAAGCATTTCGTAGCATAACACTTCTTGACCTAGTTCATTTGTAATCAAAGCGAGCCTTGTTTCTCTCACTTGTACATTTTTATTTAATTTAGACTTTGCCTCTGCTTCAGTAATTGCAGGCTTAGGTATGGTTCTTTTTCTGTGAGATGTGAGGAAGTCTCTTGCTGAAAAGCCGACAACCTCACCGTCATCCAAGGCCACTTTCATACGAATTGCCTCGGGGTACATCCGGACTTTATTTTCAACAGGAACATATGAAAATACACCGATTTTATCATATTGGGCACTTTCATCAATTTCCAAATCATCTGTTTCAAATCCGTTTTTCTTTAAAAATGCAAGCGCTCGGTTCGATCCGTCATTTAAACTGATTTTCTGATCTTTCACTTCTCTGTTTTGGATCAAGTATACCGGATGCCCGCCCTTCTTCGTAATATCCATATAAATCACTGCTTTATGGTCTGGGTCTTTCATGCTGATGCTATATACATCGCGATTTGTTTTTTTTCCGCTCTTTACCACTTTAATTGAATAATTGTCATCTGGGGCAAAGCGCTCAGCAATTTGTTTTGCTTCCTGTTCGGAAATTTGTTTTCCCTTCAGATGGCTGAAGCCTTTCTCTTCTTTTTTCGTACTGGTGAAACTCGGGCCAAGATCAGTCCCAGTGGAGAATGCACCAACATTTTTTTCGACTGTTTTAAAGCTGTTGATAATCGTATTATCACTTTGTTTTTCGTCAGAAGCCAGAGCCATTTCTACGTCCATCCAGCGAAGGTTTTTGCTCATGACAAGGTGCTGAACATGACGCAATTCATTTTGTATATCTTCGGACTGCTGATATAGCTTATTTAGTGATGTATACTCGTTTTTATCAAGCGGCTTTTGGTCCAAATCTCTGACTGACGTTTTATAGCTGAAATCGCCGATCTTTGATAATAGCTCTTCAGTTTTATTAAACGGCATTAATGTAAGCGGCAGCTGACTGACGCTGTTATGAGCTTCTGATGTAATCCTCCACACATCGATCAATGCAGGCGACAGTGATTTTTGGCTGTTCATGGCAAGTGTTGTTCCGATTTTATCATGAAGCTGATCCACCTGATAGGTAAGCTCATGAAACGCCCGCTGATAGTTATTTTCAGCATGAAGAAGAACTGCGTCTTTTTCCTGGTGTTCTTTGTATCCCCAGTAGCCTGTACCGACTATTGCAATACCAAGCACGGCGATTAAAATTCCTCTGATCATTTATCACACCTCTTTTTATGCTTTCTCATATCTGCTACTCACAGAAAATGTGTTTACCGATTCTTTTAATCTGCGGACGCCCCCAAATCCACGGACTTGTAGCCGTATCCGGATTAAAGTAGTAAAGTGCTTCCTCTGATGGGTCCCAGCCATTGATGGCATCCAGCACTGCTTCTCGTGCCGTTTCATTCGGCTGCATGTAAATTTGTCCGTCGGCTACTGCTGTGAAGGCAAGCGGCTCAAAAATAACCCCCGCTACTGAATTTGGAAATAACGGGCTGTTCAAACGGTTTAAAATGACTGCTGCAATAGCAACCTGCCCCTCGTACGGCTCGCCCCGGGCTTCGCCATAAACCGCTTGAGCAAGCAGCCTGATATCGTTGTTGGAAAATCCACCAGGCATGTTCGCTGCTACCGCATCCTGTTTTCTTGCTTTTGCTGGTGTATTGTTTTGCTGTTTATTCGCATTCGCTTTAGGCTGCTGCGTTGTTTTTTCCGCAGGCTGTTTCTGCCGTGCTTCTGCTTGTTGTCTTGCCTTTTGTGTTGCTGCTTTTGATGGTTTCGTCTGATACTTTAGCGGAATTTTTCCGTAATGCGTGAATGTATTCCCTTTATTGAGCTGTTCCATGACATATTCACGATAGTATTTTGATTTACATATTAAGGTTTGCTTTGTTTTAGCTCCTACAAGGCCGTCAACCTCTTTTAACCCGAATTGATCCTGAAAATTTCGAACTGCCCAGTACGTCCCCCATCCATAAACCCCGTCAATTTTTCCGTTATAATATCCGTTGTATTGAAGACGCGCCTGAAGTTCGACCACATCATCCCCTGTTGCCCCTCTTTGAATGACCTGATTCGAAAAGGCAGAGATCGTTTCAGTATTAATAAACGTCGTTATTGTAAAGGAAAAAAGGATGAGACATGCCATAATCGATCCTTTGGACTTCATCTTTTCAAGCCTCCTACTGCAAATTTTTAAGTGTAATCGTATTTTCTGTAACGAGGTTATTTTTATACACTCTTTCCTTGTTATCCCTCAGAACATAAAAACTCTTTTGTAAAAACTGCACACAAAAAAGCCGCACGGTTGCTGTGCGGCTTCTATACTTGCATCATATTAACGGAACGGGCTTTTTTCGCTTTACGCAAACCAAACCACCATAAAAATACCATAAATGGAAGCATATAATAAATCCAATTGCTAAGCGCTGTTAGGATAAAATCATATGATCCATGCAAAAGGGATGGGACAACTAAAGAAAGAGTAAGCCACTTTACACGCGCCTTATCAGCGGAAAAACGGGCTTTTCCAAGGTAAAATCCCATTATAACGCCAATCAAGGCATGGCATGAAACAGGCAGCAGCGCCCTGACAAACGCATGCTCCACGCCGTGGCCAATTAAATAAAGAATATTTTCGAGGGTTGCAAAACCGAGTGATACACTTGTACCGTACACAATCCCGTCATAATGCTCATCAAAGTGGGCGTGCGGGTAGACACTGATCATCAGTATAAACCATTTTAATGATTCCTCCAAAAACCCCGAAGATAAAAAAGAAACGAAAAAGCTTCCGCCTCCTACATTCTCTTTTTCAAGTACATACTGGATAAACATGATGGGAAATACAAGAACAACCCCGAGAAAAAACGACCGTAGCACCATATGTACAGGTTCATTATCATACTGATCTTTTAAATAAAAATAACTTAATAACGCGATGCCGGGGGCAATTCCTGCAGAGATGATTGCAAACATCAGGCAACCTCTTTCCTTTATATTCCTACGTCTATCCTACCATGTTGTTTAAAATTTTACATCTGTCTGCACTTAAAAAAACAAAAAGAGCATACGAATGCATCATATGCTCCTCATCTTTAATGGTTTTCTCTTTTGGCGATTTCCGCTGCGATATGCCCCCCGTGAAACCTGCCGTTTTCAATAAATATTTCATTTGCATTGTTTCCCGCAGCAATAACACCGGCAATAAAGACACCTTCAACGTTCGTTTCCATCGTTTCTTCGTTGAAATATGGACGCCCTGTTTCTTTATCAATTTCAACACCAATTTTTTCAAGAAATTGATGATCAGGATGATAGCCTGTCATGGCAAATACAAAATCATTTTTAATGGTAATGAGTTCTTTCTCTCCGGAGCGAAACACAACTTCATCCTCGGTGATTTTTTCGACACAAGCGCCAAATTCCATACGGATTGTACCGTTTCTGACGAGAGCTTCAAATTCCGGCAGAATCCACGGCTTAATGCTTGGAGAATACTCATTGCCCCTATATAAAACTGTGACACGCGCCCCAGATTTCACGAGTTCAAGGGCGGCGTCCACGCTTGAATTTTTCCCGCCGATAACAACAACATCTTTATCAAAATACGGGTGGCCTTCTTTAAAATAATGAAATACTTTCGGCAAATCCTCACCGGGTATATTCATATAGTTTGGATGATCATAATAGCCTGTGGCGATGATACAATATGGCGTCGTGTAGGTCTCTTTTGACGTCTCAATAACGAATGTGTTTTTTTGCGTTTTCGTCACTTTATGCACCATTTCAAACGCATTAACACGGATGTTTTTCCGTTTAACGACTTCACGGTAATACGATAAAGCCTGGATTCTGACAGGCTTCCTGTTCTCTGTAATAAATGCGACATCTCCGATTTCGAGCTTTTCACTTGAGCTGAAAAAGGTTTGATGCGTCGGATAATTGTAAATACTGTTAACGACATTGCCTTTTTCAATGACGAGGGCATCAATGCCAATTTGTTTTAGGTGAATGGCAGCAGATAGTCCACAAGGTCCTCCGCCTATAATAATTGCTTTTTCTTGAATCATTTCTGTCAACTCCTGCGATTGGCATTTCACTTCATATTTTCTATTTCCGAATAAAAAAATCTCCTATTTTATCATAGGAGATTTTTTATTTTTATGCAAATCATCAACTTATATCCAGCCTCTAAAACGCGAAGCTTCAGCCATTTTGCGAACGCCGACCATATATGCAGCGAGCCTCATGTCAATTCTTCGGTTGTTAGCCATTTCGTAAATATTGTTAAATGATTTGACCATCATTTTTTCTAATTTTTCTTCTACCTCTTCTTCACTCCAGTAGAAGCCTTGGTTATTCTGAACCCATTCAAAATAAGAAACTGTTACGCCACCGGCACTTGCCAGCACGTCTGGTACAAGCAGAATGTCCCGGTCTGAAAGAATTTTTGTTCCTTCAAGCGTTGTTGGTCCGTTCGCTGCTTCAACGACAATTTTAGCCCGGATATTATGGGCATTTTCTTCTGTAATTTGATTTTCAATCGCAGCAGGAACGAGAATATCACAATCCAGCTCCAGCAGCTCTTGGTTGGTAATGGTATCGTTGAAAAGCTTTGTTACGGTACCGAAGCTGTCGCGTCGGTCGAGTAAATAATCGATATCAAGGCCTTCCGGATCATAAAGTCCGCCATACGCATCTGAGATGCCGACAACTTTTGCCCCCGCATCATGCATAAATTTTGCCAAATAGCTTCCCGCGTTTCCGAAGCCTTGGACAACGACACGCGCACCTTTAATATCGATGCCTCTCTTCTTAGCCGCTTCTTTAATACAGATGGTAACACCTTTTGCTGTCGCAGATTCTCTCCCGTGAGATCCGCCAAGCACAAGCGGTTTGCCTGTAATAAATCCAGGCGAATTAAATTCATCAATTCTTGAATACTCATCCATCATCCAAGCCATGATTTGTGAGTTTGTAAATACATCCGGTGCCGGCACGTCTTTTGTCGGGCCGACAATTTGGCTGATCGCTCTGACATACCCTCTGCTCAGACGCTCCAGCTCTCTAAACGACATATCCCTTGGATCACAAACAATTCCGCCTTTACCACCGCCATATGGAAGATCAATTATGCCGCATTTTAAACTCATCCAAATTGAAAGCGCCTTCACCTCTTTTTCTGTTACGTTCGGGTGAAAACGTATCCCGCCTTTCGTTGGACCGACAGAGTCATTGTGCTGCGCACGATATCCTGTGAAAATCTTTACTGAACCGTCGTCCATACGAACAGGTATTTTTACCGTTAATAATCTCATCGGCTCTTTTAACAATTCGTATACCTCTTCGGGATATCCCAATTTTTCCAGAGCCTTATGTATTACGGTTTGGGTTGATTTTAATACATCAAGTTTGTCCTCTTCTGTATGACCGGTGTTTCGATCGGCTGCCATTTGAGTTAACCTCCTAGAATCTTCTGTTTCTCACATGCTCCCTTTCAGAGAATAGTATACACCTTCATATGATCTGTGCATAGAATAAACGTTATGTTTTTCCATGTTTTTTAACGAAAAAAAACTGCTGAAATCAGCAGTTTTCCGTTGCATTCTTATGAAAAATGAGTTTGTATCGTTTCTACGGCATTACCGTCCATAATGAGCTTACCATACTCTTGCAGGCGATAAATCGTTAAAGTTGTCGGATTGCCGTATTCAGCCAGAACCGCCACAACCCCTTCAGCCGTATGTGACCCTAGATCTTCAAGGCTTAAAAAGTACTGCCCGTCATAGTGGTAGACAGTTCCCCCTGTGATACCGATTCGCTGTAAGCTTTCTGAAAGCTGAATGATATCTTCAAAGGAATGGAATTGATATATGATGTCCGCGCTTTCATCAAGCTTGACTTGCATTTCGATGTAATCATCATCATACTCATCGTCTTCTGAATCGGCGTCTTGGTTCTTTGTTACGATCACGACCATCCCTTGTGCTTGGAGAGAATACACTTCCACTGCAATCGGTCCATTCGCTTCAAAGCCGAGCTCTGTATTTGCTTCATTCATCATATCTTTAAATAACTGGTGGACTTTGAATGAGTCCTTCCAGAGGTCTTCTTTTGTCAATCCCCGGTCTGTCAAATCATCGAGGGTTAAAAAGATTTTGATCTTATTATAATTCAGACGCTCAAGCCGCATAACGTTCCCTCCTGCCTCTACTTGCACACAAATCATATAACACATTATATGAGATGATGAGTCATAGGTTCTTAATTGTTATCAGTTTACACTGAGTTCACTAGTAAGACAAGCACAATGCAGTTTTTATTGCCATACGGATTTTTGCTTTTTAGAAGTTATTCTGGCCCGCAAAGAGTCACAATGTGAGTTTCAGGCTCAGCACCTAAACGAAGAGGCACTTTTGTCGTGCCGTAGCCGTTGCTGATCAGATATGCCGCGTTTTTAACAATACCTGTTTTCCCCAGTTCATAAGGACCGAATTTTCCAAACCTGATCTGGCCTCCATGGGTATGTCCGCTGAATATCACATCAATACCGTCATCTTCATTGATTTGTTCATGAATCTCCGGATTATGGCAAACCAGAATATTCAGCTGGCTTTCATCAAGTTCTTTGATGGCTTCCTCATAATGATCCATCTCCATCCTGATATCATCAACCCCCGCAATCGCAATTTTATGCCCATTGTATGAAAACGGGACTGACTCATTTCTCAGAGCGATGACGCCGTGCGCTTTAAATATGGAATACAGCTTATGCTGCCTGACTTCATAATCATTATTCCCCCACACAAACACGATAGGGACCCCGAAATGTACGAGCCTTTTGATGTTTTCCTCGATTCTCGCACTGGGCACCCCGCCCTCAGCTAAATCACCGCCGATTATAACCAAGTGGGGGGCATGGCTTCGCGCTTTTTCTAAAAGGTCTTGATCGATGAGACGTTTGTGAATGTCTGAAATAAAAAAGATTGTCAGAGGCGGCTTGCCCTTCATCTTTGATAAAGGAAACGTATGTGTCTTCAAATGATTGCCTTTTGCTGTTGCATACATTTTTGCCGTCATTGCCGCTGCCGCAACAGTTAGTACACCGGCAATTTTCACTGATAGCTTCATAAAAAACTCTCCATTCTTTTTAGAACTTATCAATAAGACGGACAATAAAAAAAAGACGTTTCTATCGTTTGAGAAAACGCCCCATTTTATTTACTTTCAAAATATAGATTAATGTCATATTTGTGCTTCATCATATGAAAAACAGACTCTCTCGCCTTCCATTTATCGGGCTGCGGCCAGAGATCAGTGCTTTTCTGAATAATTTCACATCTCAGTTTATGGAAATCAGTCTCGGATTTTTCTTCCTTTTTCTTGAAATAATATGAAGTGCAGTAGGCAAAAGCGGTTGCCAGCATCCAAAATAAATAAAAGGTATGGCTAAGTATTTCTTGAAGTATAAGCTGAGGCTCCGGGCTTTTGATCATGATCATAACACATAATAAGCCTAGGCAGATAAGTGAAGCCCATCGCCATCTGCGGCATTGCGCTGCATAATTTTCGAATTTTTGTTTTCGTTTTACAAGCGCTTGGAGCATCTGTTTGGTCGGCACGTCTGTAAACTGATCCAGCTGATTCCATAAGGATTCCATACGCTTCACACCTTGTCCATTTTCATTGCTACAATATATGAACGTAAAATAAAAATAATACCCTATTCATCCATTAAGGGGATGTCCAAAACTTGTCCGGTGTAAACATCATTTCCATTCAGATGATTATACGCTCGAATTTTTTCTTCTCCTGTCCGGCTTTTATAATACTTCATGGAAATGCGGTATAGCGTTTCTTTCTTTTGGACGGTGTGCTTGACAACGCGATTCGGCACATTTTGAACTGGCTCAGCCGGCTGCTGTTGCTGTTCTTGCTGTTGTACTGTTGATTGGGAAGAGGAAGCAGCCGCGGCGGTTGCTTCCTCCTTATTTGCCGAGTCTTCTTTTTCCGCTACAGCAGTCTGTTTCTTATCAGCAGCTGTTTGCTCTTTTGGCTTGGAATCTTCAGGCTCTTTTTTTGACTCCTTCTGCAGTGCGGTTTCTTTAGTGTCTGCGGTATCGTTTTTATCCTCTGATTTCGGGACAACCTCATATTTGCTTTGGCTGCTGTCAATAAAAACATCTTCATAATCGTCATGATTATCCGGGTGGCTCTTTAGATAAAATAAGGTGACTAAAACGATAACCGGCACAAATACAAATATTACTGCGAGTACTGTGAATAATGGCGTTTTTGTTTTGCCTTGCTTTTTTTTCTGTTCTCTTTGATTTTTTACAGATTGTCTTGTCGGAAGGCTTTCTCCATCATCGGCATAATCGTCCGCCAATGCGGCGTTTTGATCTTCATAAAGATTCTGGGCTTTTCTTCTCTCTACTCTCGACATGTTCGTCATGTTTATCCCTCCTCACATGTTCAAAACGAATCTGACAGGCAAACACGGCATCAATGATAAAATGCGCCGTCATCGGAACAAATAAGTTGCCGGTCCATTCATACATCAGACCGAGCAAAAAGCTGATTGCTGTCACCATAATAAATAACAGCCATTTTGACAAATACCGAAAGTGCAGAGCGGCAAATATAAGGCTGGCCGCCCATAAACCGATATGAGTCTGCAGCACTCCCCTGAATAACATTTCTTCCGCGAAAGCAATCAGAAGCGTTAAAAATATAATATGAGGGATTGACCTCTTACTGAATATTTTTTTATTGATTCCGCCGTCATCATATAAATGAGACGGAAACCATTTCATTACTGCCATATCGGCTAAAATAACAATAACAGCTATAGAAACACCATACCAGATGATTCGCATATCGCGAATGTCCCAGAGCTTTAATACGTCCCGTACATCCTCAAAAAAGAACAGTCCTGCTGCAGCAGCGGCAAAGATGATGAGTAGCTGCGTCAAATATAACTGCTTCAGCATATCATGGTCAGACATATGCTGAATATAATCTTTTTGCTGTTTCAGTTCAGCTCACCTACAGTCTGCAAGCTGAATATCCGGTGCAATTCCGAACTCCAGCTGTCTAATGGCGCCATTTTACTCCGTGCCCCTTTTTGTTCATACAAGGATAAATCAAAACCGCAATGTGAACAGCACGGGAGGTTTCCGTCATCAGGCTCGTATGATTCATCAAAGTAGGTTAACAGTGCCTGCCTTAAACAGCCGTCACGCTGAAGCAAAAATGATACACGGTGCATTTTTTCCAGTTTCAGCTCCATGCGATATGAAATTTCTTTCTTCATCAGTTCAACTGATGTTTTTCCCTGCATAAAGAGATGAATCATCGTACGGGCCTGTGTCTCTCCGACGCCATACTGAAGTAATACGTCACGAAGCCTTCTCTCATCCCGCTCCTCCGTCTTCTCTAGCACACGGATTACGTCGGCGATTTCTTCAGCTGTGACACTCTCCATCTGGATAATCTGTTCCTGCAATTCAAAATCCCCTGGCGCCCGCAGCAAAATGCTGACACTCGGCTTTCCGTCGCGGCCCGCTCTGCCGATTTCCTGCATAAAAGCTTCTGCCGTCTGCGGGAGGTGAAAATGAATCACATATCTGATATCGGGTTTATCGACACCCATTCCAAACGCATTCGTACAACATATCACATCAAGCTGGTTATGAATAAACTGCTGCTGAATTAAAATCCTGTCCCCTGACTCCAAACCGCCATGGTAAAAGTCGGCTCTGCTGCTCGTTTTGCTTTTAATTTCACGCGCTAATTCCTCAGCCCATTTCCGTGTCGGACAATAAACAATTCCCGGACCTTGCAGGTTTTCAACCAGCTGAATGACCCTATCTATTTTTTCGGCAGTATCCGCCGCATTTTCAACCCTCAGTGCGATGTTTGGGCGGTTGACTGAGTTGAGATGGCGTACAGCATGCTGCAGCTCCAGCAGGTTCATGACATCTTGCAGCGTTTCCTTTGTAGCCGTGGCGGTCAATGCCAGAACGGGCGGGTGACCAAGTTTTTTTCTCAGCTGCCCGAGCTTTGAATAATCAGGCCTGAAGTCGTGTCCCCATTCAGAAATACAATGCGCTTCGTCAATAACAAATAGGCTGATCGGGACGCTTTTCAATTTTTCCAATACATATGGAGACTGTAAAGCTTCAGGAGACAAGTACAAAAATTTATATCGATGAATATGTTCTAAAACAAATTGTCTTTCCTGCCTGTTAAGCATGCTGTTCAAAGCTGCAGCACGCTTTTCCCCCCGGGCTTTGAGCTGCTGCACCTGATCCTCCATTAAAGAAAGCAGTGGAGAAACGATTAATACCATGCCGTCAAGCATATAACCAGGCAGCTGGTAGCAAAGCGATTTCCCTCCCCCAGTCGGGAGCATTGCAATGGTATCCTTCCCGCTGAGTATGCTTTCAATAATGTCCTGCTGCCCTTTTTTAAAGGAAGTAAAACCAAAAAACTGATATAACGTTTGCTGTAATTTAGTCATATTGCTGCACCTGCTTTGTCAATGCCAGTCTGATTTGAAAGTAGCTGAACCGCTGTTCCAGCCCGTCGCGAATTTGTTTGATTTTATTCGTCCGCATCCGTTTGGCAAACTCTGCGATTTGGAGCTGGTCTTCTGCTGATACATAGTCATTAATCATAAACGCAGGCTCATGGAGAGAAATCTCGACAATGTGGTCTTCAATCGTCGCTGTTTTCAGCTTTCTGATTTCAGCAATTCGCTGTATCGGAAACCCTTGTTTGACCATCTGCCATGTTTTCCTCGTCGACTCTGTCAGGGCATTATCTAAGTGCACATCAGAAAGGAGATCCTTTAACAAAGCATCTTCACACTCCGGAAGAGAATGAATAAAATAATGTACCGAAGCCCAAAACATGATATAGACATACCATTCGTCTTCTTTCAGCGTATCAGCAAGCTGCCTGCTCGTATAACCGATCCGATGGTGCGAGGTTAAGGAGTAGACAAAAATTTGCGCTGCTTTGTTTTCAATCTTTTTCAAATGCGCCTCAAGCATGGCAAAAAGGCTTTTTGCCATCTCTATATGATCCGTATGCCGGGACAGGTATTTCTTTACCCAGTGAAGTGTCTTATGATCCTTTGTGACAGGGATATACTGCCTGCTCCCTTGCTGTTTATGGGATAGGACCTGCACAAGCAGCGAAAGCCTTTTCCAAAGCACGCCGGCAGCCTGCTGATAATGAGCGCCGTGACAATGAACGGGCCAAGGCCGCTCGCTAAGGGCATGTCTCAAAACTGCTGCGCCGCTGGCTGTCACTTTGTATGTATCTGATTCAGACATTGGCGCGAGATATGAATGCTTTTCAAGCTTGTCAAGCGACGCAGAAATATCGCTTCTCGAACATTTTGCCGCCATTCCAAAGTATTTTGCAGTCTGAAATAAGCCGGCATCTTGAATGGTCTGTGACGATCTCTTGCCTTTGAATAGGTGAAAAACAGCGCTTCCCGACCGTTCCCCGTTTATTTTGCAAAGACAATCGAGAACCATAATATCGAAGTAATTAAATGACAACCTATCCACCTACATTCTTCCTGACAAAAATCGTTGATTTGCTCTTTTTATTTTAACAGATTTCAAACAGAAATCGACGTTTAAAGTCATCATTAAGGGGGATGTTATGTAGATAACCCCTTATGTGATAAGCATTCTCAATCATTTTTCTGTTGAAATGTGGCAGCAACATCATTACAATAAGTAAGAGGAATAGGTGTTAAATTGATTAAATATAAAGATTGATCCATTTGTTCCACCAAGAACAATCTGGGAGGTTTTATTCATGGCAAAGTACACAATCGTAGACAAAGATACATGTATTGCATGCGGCGCTTGCGGAGCTGCTGCACCAGACATTTACGATTACGATGATGAAGGCATCGCGTTCGTAACGCTTGATGAAAACAAAGGTGTTGTCGAAGTCCCTGAGGTACTGGAAGAAGATATGATTGACGCATTTGAAGGATGCCCTACTGATTCCATCAAAGTGGCGGATGAGCCATTTGAAGGCGACCCACTTAAATTTGAATAGAAGTAACTAAAAAAAGCTCCCGAACGGGAGCTTTTTTATTTAATGGATATGTGCACTTCGCTGCTGCTCAATCCATGGCTTAAGCTTGATAAAAATTAGTGAGAATACAACCGTAATTACAATACCTTTTATCATGTTAAACGGCAGGATACCTGCGACGACTGCTGTTTTTAGCGCGCTGTCGGATAATGCCGGTGAATGTAAAAACCACGTGTATGCCGGAAGAATCAGAACATAATTTAAAATACTCATTAAAATGGTCATCGCTGCAGTTCCCAAAAGCAGGCTGACAGCCAAGCCCTTTGCTGAGTTGAGTTTTTTAAATAAGAAAGCAGTCGGTAATATAAAGAGTGTTCCTGCAATAAAATTCGCAACTTGCCCTACAGGAACTCCGGCCATGCTTCCCTGAATGATATACTGAAGAACATTTTTTATCGCTTCTACGGCAATACCCGCCAAAGGTCCGTAAATCAGAATGGCAATAATTGCGGGAACGTCGCTAAAATCGATTTTTAAATAATCCGGAAGACCCGGAAACGGGAAATTTAACAGCATCAAAACAAATGCAATGCTGCTCAGCATGCTGACCACAACTAATTTTTTTACTTTCACTTCATTCTCTCCTTTTCGATCACATCTTACTCGAAAACGGAAAGGTTCTTTTCCAGCCAATAAAAAAACCGCTTCATATATAAAAGCGGGGTTTCAAAAATTAGGCTAGGCAAAGAAACGTTTGAAAAATTCAATTTCAAAACGCTTATGAACCTCCATCTTCTCCCATCCAGACTGTACTGTCGGCTCCGGAATCTCACCGAATCCTGCTGTAAAGACAGCTCGCGGGCTTAGAGCCATTGGCTCATCACCGCCGGTAGGGAATTTCACCCTGCCCCGAAGATTGATCATATGAAATTTAATTACATTATAAACGATAACTGGTTGGCTGTATAGAGAATTGCTTCAAATTAAATATATTACCTGCAAGCTGTCAGATCATTGATTTATTAGGCTTTACTTTTATCCTTTACTGCGTCAATACACGTTGACACTCTTTTGAGAATATGTTAAATTATCAGATATTTAGTTTGTCAATTTAGGAGGAAATCTAACGATGTTTCGAGTATTGGTCTCAGACAAAATGAGCAACGACGGTTTACAGCCACTTATTGAATCAGACTTTATTGAAATCGTTCAAAAAAACGTAGCAGATGCAGAAGATGAATTACATACTTTTGATGCTCTTTTGGTGCGAAGCGCGACAAAAGTAACAGAAGACCTTTTCAACAAAATGACTTCTTTAAAAATTGTCGGAAGAGCCGGTGTCGGTGTCGATAATATCGATATTGATGAGGCTACGAAACACGGGGTAATCGTGATCAATGCTCCGAACGGCAACACCATTTCGACAGCTGAGCATACATTTGCAATGATCTCTTCTTTAATGAGACACATTCCGCAGGCTAATATCTCAGTGAAATCCAGAGAGTGGAACCGCACAGCTTATGTCGGTTCAGAGCTTTATGGAAAAACGCTTGGTATTGTAGGATTAGGCCGAATCGGAAGTGAAATTGCACAGCGTGCGAGAGCGTTCGGTATGACTGTGCACGTTTTTGATCCTTTCTTAACGGAAGAAAGAGCGAAAAAAATCGGCGTAAACAGCCGTACATTTGAAGAAGTGCTTGAAAGTGCGGATATCATTACCGTTCACACGCCTTTAACAAAAGAAACAAAAGGCTTATTGAATAAAGAAACGATTGCAAAAACGAAAAAAGGCGTTCGCTTAATTAACTGTGCGCGAGGCGGAATTATCGATGAAGCAGCACTTCTCGAAGCTTTGGAAAACGGGCATGTTGCGGGAGCGGCTCTTGACGTTTTCGAAGTCGAACCGCCAGTTGACAACAAACTTGTTGATCATCCATTAGTCATTGCCACTCCTCACTTGGGAGCATCAACGAAAGAAGCACAGCTCAATGTCGCCGCCCAAGTGTCAGAAGAAGTTCTGCAGTTCGCAAAAGGCCTGCCTGTCATGTCAGCTATCAACCTGCCTGCCATGACAAAAGATGAATTTGCTAAAATTAAGCCTTACCATCAAATTGCAGGAAAAATTGGCAGCCTTGTATCACAGTGCATGAAAGAACCAGTACAGGATGTTGCCATTCAATATGAAGGCACAATTGCTAAACTTGAAACATCGTTCATTACAAAAGCCCTTCTGTCAGGCTTTTTAAAACCGCGCGTTGACTCTACTGTTAATGAGGTCAATGCCGGGGGTGTCGCAAAAGAACGCGGCATCAGCTTCAGTGAAAAAATTTCCTCTTCTGAATCTGGATACGATAACTGCATCAGCGTAAAAGTGACAGGAGACCGCAGCACCTTTACTGTAACGGCTACGTATATTCCTCATTTCGGAGAACGAATTGTCGAGATCAATGGATTTAATATTGATTTTTATCCGACAGGTCACTTGGTGTATATCCAGCATCAAGATACAACAGGTGTCATTGGCCGAGTAGGACGTATTCTCGGAGATAACGATATTAACATTGCAACTATGCAGGTTGGCCGTAAGGAAAAAGGCGGAGAAGCCATCATGATGCTTTCCTTTGACAGACATCTGGAAGATAAAATTGTGAAAGAACTAACAAATGTCCCTGATATTGTGTCTGTGAAACTCATTGATCTGCCATAATCAAAAAAACTCAAGCTATCTATATAGCTTGAGTTTTTTTATTTCTATCCCCGTGTGTTTTTATGCAAAATATCTAAGACACTCCTTAGCTCAGAAACAGGTATTTGACCTGGTGCGGACGCCTCTTCTCCAGCTCCAAAAGTACAAGCCGATCCAAAAACCTCACCGCTCAGCCTACTGATGAGCCCTGTTGCAGCCATTGACATTGTAATAATGGGGCGGTCTGCATATTTTGTTTTCATTGTATACGTCGCATCAAGCAGTGTTAGGAGATCTCCAGTATCATTCGGCATAACAGCCATTTTTGGAATATGCGCGCCTAAGTCCTGCATTTTTCGAAGTCTGGAAAGAATTTCATCTTTTACAGGTGTTTTTTCAAAGTCGTGATTTGACATCACCACATAGACGTTGTTTTTTTCCGCCAGCGATACTAACGCCTTTACATTTGCATCTCCTGAAAATAATTCGATGTCTATCAGATCGATGTCTTTTGTTTGGATTGCCGATTCCAGCAAAGCAAGATAGGAGCTTTCGTCCATCTCCATGCTCCCGCCCTCTTTGTGGGTTCTGAATGTAAATAGAAATAGCTTGTCTTCTAAAGATTTACGAAGCTTAGAAATGAGCTTTGTGACCGCTTCTCTGTCATTAGCTTTTTCAAATACGTCGACTCTCCATTCAACAATGTCCGGATTCAGTAATTTTACAGCCTCTGCTTCATTCAGAATTTGTTTTTCCGTCTTTCCCATCAGCGGAACGATGATTTTCGGCATCCCTTCCCCAATGGAAACTCCTTTAATCGTTAACACGTTCACTCATCTCAAATCCTTTCAATCGTTACCTTGTTTTATTATACACGTACAACTTTTTTTTGAAAATTTCTATTATATGAATAGCAACTAAAAAAGAGCCTTAAAGGGCTCTTTTTAGTTTAAGGAAATCGGATTTGGAGCAGCTGGCACCGGAATTGCATCTGATACGTCATATTTGCCGATTTTTTTCGTTCTGGTTTCCGCAAAGGTCACTTCTGTGAAGCCAAACTCTTTTGCGGTTAAAAGAAGTCCCTCAATCATTAAAATACCGGCAATAGAATCCTCAACTTCTGAGTCCTTTGAAAAGCGGATATATAAGTGTTTCTGTTTCTTCGTTACAGATTGGACAGTACCCGCTTGAATAAGAGGTGTCGTATCTTCTTGGCTGCTCGATTCCATTTCCTTAATCGCTTCTTTTACTGTATCAAAAGAATGATTTGACGGAACGAGAAAGTCTTGTCCTTGTTTATTTTGGTACAAGTAGTAGGATCGTTTTGACTGTTTGGGAATCGAAATTTCCGTAAAAGTGCCATATGAGCCAATCCGAACCCCACTCTCATTTTGATCCGATAGAAATTTGACTTTTTCATAAGGACTCCATTTTAAGGATTCTTTAAGCAATTTTTTTAACAGTGTATCATCTTTTACAGAAAATGCCGTAGCTGGCTGATGGACTCGTATACTTAATTCCTTCTGCTTTGGTTTTTCTTTTATTTCTACTTCATCTATGAAGGATGGAATTGTAATGGCATGATCAAGGATGCCCAATTCACTACTTTCAAACAGCATATCCTGGATCGTTTGGTCTGCATTTGTTTTTTGGATGCTGACGGGTATGATTGCGGATGTATCGGCATCAGCAACTGCTACAGTGATGTAATTGTCTTGTTCCTTTTCAGGAACGACAAACGATGTATGATCCAAGGACGATGCAGCTTTTGGGCTGTCTTCTGTCTCAGTTTTCGTTACTGCGTTCTCTTGGGACGCTTCTTTTTGTTGAGGCTGTGCCTGATCAAAGAAATGAGGAGAAATAATGAAGGCGATATAAACCGCAATTGCAGCGGCACACGCGGGGCCAATCCACCTGACAGCGGGCTTATTTTTACGCTTTGCCATCGTCAGCCGCTTGTAAATATCCTGAGGCGAACGATGGTCTTTAACTGCCGGAAGTTGACTTAACAACTCCTTTATCTGTTCTTCGTTCCATTCTGACTTCATCATCCATTAGCTCCTCCCTCAAAAGCTCCATATGTTTCCGAAGTACTTTGAGCCCTCTGTGTTGGGTCGTTTTTACTTTGCTTTCCGAGAAGCGCAGAGCCTTGGCTGTTTCCTGTATTGAATATCCCTGAATAAACCGCAAGATAATCACAGCTCTTTGATCGATTGTACATTGATCAAGCGCAGCATAAATTTCCCGGACATTTTCATGTTGAACCGCAAGTTCGTCCGGCAGCAATTGCTGATCCCTGACATCCTGTGTATCCCAGTCAAATGTACCGAGTATACGCTGTCTGATTGTTTGCTGTTTACGGAACCAGTCTATCGCAACATGGCGTGCGATAGACAAAAGCCATGTTTTTTCACTGCTTCTTCCTTCAAACGTATGATAAGAATTTAATACCCGGATATAAACCTCTTGAAGAAGGTCTTCTGTCTGGTTTTTATCCTTTACCATATAAAATAAAAATTGGTACAAATCTTGATGATATGTATCATATAATAATTGAAAGGTTTCTTCCATTTGAAACCCCTCCGTTCACTTTTTTGTCGTATGAATAGCTTGAAAAGTTACATTACAACTATATTACGAGTAACTGGAATTTGGAAGGGAATTTATATTAACATATCCTTAAATTTTATTAATGTTGGCTATTAAAAAAACACCCGCTCAGTCAGCGGGTGTTTCTTATGGAACAAGATTCTTCGGCAAATTCAGACTCGATTTTACCGTTTTGTCGGAATATAAAAAGAAAATGTTGTTCCTTTATCTATTCGGCTGTGCACAGTAATTGATCCGTTGTGGGCTTCCACGATATTTTTAACGATAGCCAGCCCTAACCCGGTTCCTGCTCTGCCCCTTGTCCGCGCTTTATCTGCCTTATAAAACCGCTCAAAGATAAATGGCAGATCTTCTTCCGGTATGCCAGACCCGGAGTCTTTGATATCAATTTTCAATCCATCCTTCACAGAATGGACTGAAATGGAGACACTGCCGCCGGCTGAAGTATGCCGCAGCGCGTTATCAATCAAATTGGTAAATACCTGCTCCATCTTGTCTTCATCAAACATAAATTCCTCTTCTGTGAGAGAAATGTCATGATGTAAAGCAATATTTTTTTCTTTAGCAACACCGGAAAACTTCCGAATGATCTTTTCTAAAAACTCATTCACATTGATTTTTTCATAATGTAAGCCTGTATGGCCTGATTCCATTCGGGCTAAATCAAGCAAATCATTAACTAAACGGCCCATTCGGAGCGATTCGTCATAAATGATTTGGGCAATTTCTTTCCGGTCTTCTTCAGAGCTTGCAATGTCATCAACAATTGCTTCACTGTATCCCTGAAGCATGGAGATCGGTGTTCTCAGCTCATGACTGACATTTGCGATAAAGTCCTCCCGCAGCTTATCAAGGCGGCGTTCTTCTGTCATGTCACGCAGTACGGCAACCGCTCCTCTGACGTGCGATTCCGCATAAAGCGGCGACATCAAAAGCACCCATGATCTGCCTTGAAGCGTCATCTCAATCATTTGTTCTTTTTCAGTGCTGACAGCGTTTTGAAACAGCTCTTTTGCTTCAGGCGGAAGGTTGTCGCCTTCTTTGATATTCATGTTCTGTTCATAATACCAAGCCTGAAGAAAACGTTCAGCCGGCGGGTTGGTCACAAGAATCGTACCGTCAATATTAATGGTAATAACCCCGTCAGCCATACTGCTCAAAATGTTAGAAAGCTGCTCTTTTTCTTGATTGAGCGCATTGATATGAAAGTTAAGCTGCCGGCCCATTTGATTAAAAGCGGTCGCCAGTTCACCGATTTCATCCTGAGTTAAAATCGGGATTTTTGTATCGAACTTGCCCTTCGCCAAATCCTGCGCGCCTTCTCTCATTTTTCGGAGAGGGTACGTGACCCTGCTTGATAAAAAGAATGCGAAAAATGTGGTCAGCACAATCGCAATTCCAGCGGCAAGAAAAATATAGCGGGTCGTATGTTTTGTTGTATCTTTAACGGCAAGCAAAGACTGGGATAAAAAGACCATGCCTTTCTTTCCGTCTTTTTCATACGGGACACCTACAATCAGGCGTTCATTATCCGTGTCTGTATCGCTCAATCCCGTCCGTTTGCTTACTTTTTTATGGTCTTTGAGAGCTTTATTTAAGTCTTTGTCATGCTGTATTTGCTCAACCGTAATAGACGACAGGCGATTTTTATCATTCGGAGAATACCAGTGGTTCTTCTCATCCTGGATGATGGCAATGCTTGTTAAGTTATCAGCGAGCTCCCAAGTGATTGACCTTGCCAGTGCCTGGTCCTCATGATTTTCTAGGATGACAGCAACTTTATTCGCAAGCTGTGTTAAATCATTCTCGGCTTCTTCCACATGGTAGTTTTCAATAAACTCCAGCAAAAGAACCGTTAAAATGAACAATACGATCAAGACGAGTGAAAGGATCGTAAACCACAGCTTGCCTACTACGCTTTTCCAAAATTTCATTCAGCGCCGACCTCAAATTTATAACCTACACCCCATACGGTGACAATTTTTTTCGCAGCCTCCGGAGAAACCTTGTTCAGCTTCTCTCTCAAGCGTTTGACGTGAGTGTCCACTGTCCGTAAATCACCAAAAAACTCATATTGCCACACTTCTTTCAGAAGCTTTTCCCGATCATACACCTTGTCAGGCGTTTTCGCTAAGAAATATAGAAGCTCATACTCTTTTGGCGTCAGGCTCACTTCTGTTCCATCAGCTGTTACGCGGTGAGCATCATGGTCTATTGACAGATGTGAAAACACGAGCACATTTTTCGTCGGTGTATTGGCATTGAAATAAGAGGTTTGGGATGCTCTTCTCAAAAGGGCCTTTACACGCAGCACGACTTCTCTCGGGCTGAACGGCTTAACAATATAATCATCTGTTCCCGCTTCAAACCCCTGCACCCGGTTTGCTTCTTCTCCTTTTGCGGTCAGCATAATAATGGGTGTCGCTTTTTTTTCACGAATTTGCCGGCACACTTCAATTCCATCAGTCCCCGGCATCATCAGATCAAGCAAAATTAAGTCATAATTGGCTTCAAGCCCTTTGGCAATGGCTTCATCACCATTTTCAGCTTCATCTATAGCATAATTTTCACGTTCAAGATACATTCTTAAAAGGCGGCGAATTCTGGCTTCGTCATCAACTACTAATATTTTTGTTTCGTTCGTTTGGTCCATGTTTTCCCCCTGCTTTCCTTCTGTTACTTTCATTTTATCAAATCGTGAGAAAGTTTGAGAACTGTGTCGCTTTCAAAGGACTATGCATAAGAATGAAGTCCGGCAAGCACAAGATTTACGAATATTAAATTAAACATAATAATAGCAAAACCGATTACGGCCAGCCATGCTGACTTCTCACCGTGCCAGCCTCTTGACAGTCTTAAGTGCAAGTAAGCGGCATAGAACAAAAACGTGATCAGCGCCCATACTTCCTTAGGGTCCCAGCCCCAAAATCTGGTCCAGGCGAGCTGAGCCCAAATCATTGCAAAGATCAGCGCGCCGAGTGTAAAGATCGGAAATCCGATTGATACGGCCCTGTACCCAACCTCATCCACCAGATCAAGATTGACGTTTTTCACCAGCGGATGTAATAGAGCGCTGATTCTTTTTCTGATGATCAGACGGAGAGCCCCATACAACACAAGACCTGCTCCAAATGACCAAATGACAGTGTTCACTTTTCTGCCTGAGAAAAGCGCGGGAAGATCAACAAGCGGTTCCATTCTTCCTTCGGTCAAAAGCTCTCCCTGATGCGGACCGACAAGCGCGGGCATTTCGTACACCATCACGCTTTTTTCTTTACTTTTGTCCACCCAGTTAAACTCCGCTTCATAGCCTGCAAGACGAAATGCCGATGTGATTGCAATAAAGGCGACGGTTGTGACCAGGATAAACATAATCGCTTCAAGCCAGAAGGTCTTTTTGCTTGGCTTTGTCTGGTCTACATGCTTCAAAAGAAAGATGACACCAGCGACAAAGCTGATGGCAAGTATAGCTTGCCCAAGCGCGGCCGTTGTTACGTGAATATACAGCCAGTTACTTTGGAGCGAAGGAATTAAAGGCGAGATATCTGTCGGAAACATGCTGGCGTAGGCAATCAGCAATAAAGCAATTGACAGCGTAAACAGGCCTAATGAAGGCAATCTATAGAGAAAATAAAGAATGATAAACGCCAAAACAAGCATCATGCCAAAAGCGGTGGTGAATTCAAACATATTGCTGACAGGCGCATGGCCGCTGGCAGCCCACCTTGTGATGAAATATCCTAGGTGGCAGAAAAAACCGACAATAGAAAGGGTGATTCCAATGTTGGCCCATCGGTTTGGCCTGCCCTTTTTATCTTTATTCCCGCGTATGGCCCCGCCGAAGATTGGGACAGCGATTAAATACACAAGAAAGGCCGCATAAAGAAAATTTCCGCTCAGCTCTGCCATGACATCACTCCCTTTTCGCCTATTTCTGTGTTTTGATTAATTCTTTTTGGTCCACCGGTTCAGTCAGTCCGGAATCAGCCAATATAAATGCTAAATCCTTCTTCAGGCCAAACCAGTTTTTATTGGTATGCCCTGCTACCATAACTGCACCGTCCTGTGAGTGCAGCCAAATTCTTCGATGCTGCCAGTACATACCTTGAATAACACCGATCATAAAAATGGCTCCGCCGACAGCAAGCACCCAGAGTGTCAGATCCTTTCTGACTGTAAGTCCAGTAATGTTTTTCGTTTCGACATGGTCAAATTTCAGCTTGTATTTATTATTGCCTGATCCTTCGATGGTTTCTTGGATGGCGACAAAGCTCTTTTCGCCTTTCGGTTTGTCCGGCGTTATAATATTAAAGACAAAAGCCGGATTGTTAGGGATCTTTGTTTTTGTGCTCGGCTCTCCGTCCTGATTAAAATAGAAGTCTGGCAGGTAGCTGGCGATTTCCACTTTGTAACCGTTGCCAAGATCATAGACCGAATCTGGATCCAGAAGGTTGATCTTCAGGCTCCCAAAGGATTTTTTTGTTTTTTTATCAATCAGCTGGAACACCATTTGGTCAAGCTGATTCTCTTTATAATCCACCTGGTAAACGGAAAAAGAATCAAAACGCAGCGGCTGATTGACACGGATGTCTTCTTCTGTTACTTTTTTCAGCTTCGGCTTCTCGCCATAAACAATTTTTCCTTCTCTCTTGTAGAGTACGGCATCGGTTTGAAAGTTCTTTGCCACTCTACCGTCCCCGACTCTGTCAATGGCATCTGCAAATACCTTTTTTTCCGTTTTGCTGTTATAGGTCTCTACGCTGAATTGATTGTTTTTCAAATAATATTTTCCGTCTGTACCCGGAATTGCGGCGGTTTCGCCTTCTCTGACCCAAAGCGTCTCATCGACGTACATGCCAGGCACAAATCTCAGCATCGCACCAATCAAAAAGATGATCAATCCAATATGGTTGACATACGGGCCCCAGCGGGAAAAGCGTCCTTTTTCAGCAAGAATGCTGCCCTCTTTTTCTCTGATTCTATAATGTTTTTTCTTTAATAGAGCAACTATCTTTTCTTTCGATTCCCCGTTCAGCACAGTAACTGTTTCACTGAACAAGCGCTGCCTTCTTAAAAAAGCTGGGCTCCTTCTGACGCCTTGGTTTTTTAACGCTCTGTACAACGGAATGACCCGATCAAGGCTGCAAATCACGAGTGAAATGCCGATCGAGGCAATGAGCAGCAAATACCACCAAGAACCATATAAATGATGAAACCCGAGCAAATAATAAAGCTGGCCAAACGTGCCGTACTGCTCCTTGTAATAAGTATCAGCCTGTGCGCCCGGAGGCAGATAGGCTTCCTGGGGAAAAATGGTGCCGAACGCTGATGCGGCAAGGGTTATGACGATAAGCCATATTCCCACCTTAACCGAGGAAAAGAAATTCCAAATTTTGTCGATGATCGTTTTGTTATAGGTTTGCGAACGTCTTGCGCTTCCGTCATATCTCATATCAGCGAGCGGAGGTTGAGTTTCCTGAAGAGCTCTTCCGCACGATTCGCATAAAACGGTTCCGACCGGGTTTATATGTCCGCATTCACATTTGACTTGCTTCATCCCGAAGTCTCTCCGGGTTTTATGAGATTAATATAATCGTGTATCATGCTTTCTGTCATAGTGCCGGTCACCACCTTGACAACTTTTCCTTCCGGATTGATCAAAAAGGTTGTCGGAAGCGGAGATACGTCATAGGCATCAAGCACTTGGCGATCTGTATCCAGAACAACCGGGAAATTGACTCCGTAGGATTTCATAAAATTATGTACTGCTATCTTTGACTCCCCAACATTTACAGCGACAATTTCAACACCTTGGCTTTTAAAATGCTTATATTGGTTTGCCATATAAGGAAACTCTTTTTTGCACGGTTCACACCATGTACCCCAGAAATTCAAAAAAACACCTTTCCCTTTTAAGTCACTGAGCTCGATACGTTTCCCATTCGTATCCTCTAGGACAAAATTCGGTGCGTCGGACCCTTCGGATATACTCTCTTTGCCGGCAAATACAGCGTTGTAAATGGTATAGCCGAGTGCGCAGATTAAAACGAGAAGGATGCCGGTCCGAATGAATAAACGCCTTTTTTTCTTCATTGTCCACTGCCCCCTTCCCCCTATTGCAGATCCATTCAATTATATCATTGCACGTTCATTTCACATTTCTTACTTTTTGAAGGTTATGTGAAATTTAGAAAGCGTTTTTACCGTGATCCGCCAGTGCTCTGAGCCTTTTTACTTCGTGAGGCGTAAGCTCTCTGGCATCGCCCGTGTGCAGGCCTCGCAGGTTTAAAAACGCGTATTCCTCACGCTTCAGCTTGATTACCTCATGTCCGATCGCTTCAAACATGCGGCGCACCTGTCTGTTGCGTCCCTCATGGATCGTCAGCTGAATAATGCTTGTCTGCTTTTTCTTATCCAAAGACAGCAGCTTCGCTTTAGCAGGCGCTGTTTTGCCTTCCTCCAGCCTAATTCCGCGCTCCAGCTTTCTGAGCAGCTCTTTAGGCGGGATTCCTTTCACCTTCGCCACGTATGTTTTGTCTATTTCATACTTAGGATGCATTAGCTTATTGGCGAATTCGCCGTCATTGGTTAAAAGCAAAAGACCGCTCGTATCATAGTCCAGACGCCCAATCGGATAAATGCGCTGCGGAATATTTTTAAAAAAGTCCGTCACCACTTTGCGTCCTTTATCATCTTGCGCTGCGGAAATAACGCCTCTTGGTTTATATAAGAGAAAGTAAACCGGCTCTTCGCGTTCAACCTTTAACCCGTTTACCTCAATCTGATCAGAACCGGTGACCTTAACACCTAGCTCTGTTACTACTTTGCCATTCACCTTTACTTTTCCTTCTTTAATCAGCTCTTCTGCCTTTCTGCGCGACGCAACTCCGGCATGAGCAATCACTTTTTGCAGTCTTTCCATGTCTTTCACCTCAAGTATTATCTTACTTTTTTCAACCTTAACAAACAAGCTTTTTCAAATTCCTATGCCAAATCTAAAAAAAACGCCGTTTTCAGGCGCTCCCAAATAATAACGTAACGATGATGATAGATGCAACTACGCCGATTAAATCTGCAAGAAGTCCCACCTTTAATGCATCACCCATTTTTTTAATGCCGACTGCTCCGAAATACACAGTCAGTACGTAAAGCGTTGTATCTGTAGATCCCTGCATGACGGAAGCCAGCCTGCCGATAAAGGAATCGGGCCCGTATACTGCAATTAAATCGGTCGTCATTCCAAGTGCGGCCGTACCGGAGATCGGGCGGATCAGAGCAAGCGGCACTACTTCAGCAGGGATGCCGATAGCGGAGAAAGCCGGTTTTAAAAGATCCATTATAAAATCAAGCGCGCCTGATGATCTGAAAACAGTTATAGCGACAAGCATTCCGACTAAATAGGGGATAATGGAAAAGGCAATTTCTATCCCCTCTTTCCCGCCTTCGACAAACGATTCATATGTCGGAACCTTTTTGATCGTTCCATAAAGAAGAATTCCGGCAATAATGATTGGAATCATGGCTAAAGACAGCCAGTTGATGATTTCCATCCGCTCACCTTCCCTTCTTTTTGCGGCGGTAATAAAAATACCGATCAATGATAATGGCACCGATTCCGGAAATAAGCGTTGCCAAAATGCTTGGCCCGACGATATCTGTCGGCGTTTTGGAGGAATAAGCCATTCGGACAGCGATCACCGTTGTCGGGATGAGTGTGATGCAGGACGTATTAACAGCTAAAAAAGTAATCATCGACCGGCTTGCTTCCGATCGGTTTCCGTTCAGCTTTTTCATTTGTTCCATTGCTTTAATGCCAAGCGGAGTTGCTGCATTTCCGAGGCCGAAGAAATTCGCCATAAGATTAGATAAAATATAGCCCATCGCCGGGTGATCCGGCGGTATATCAGGGAACAGTTTAGATATAAAAGGTCTGCACATCCGGCTGAAAATATCCAAAAGCCCTGACTGCTCGGCGATTTTCATTAAGCCAAGCCAGAAAACAAGCACGCTCATCAATCCAAATGAGATCGTAATCGCTTCTTTTGCACCCTTAAACACGGCTTCATTTACATCTTGCAGAGTTCCGTTGCACATCGCAAAAACGAGTCCGATCACGGTTAAACTGACCCAAATTATATTGACCATTTTGCTCCGCCTGCCGCATTCAGAAAGATTGATTTAAACGTTTCAAAAAATTGTTTCTTCGGTTTTTGATGCCGCTCATTTTCATAATAGATCGGCACTTTTGCGATGGTTGCATCGTTGAACATGATCTCCATGTGCCCTACGATGTCAGGGATTTTCGAGGCATCTTTTTCCCATGCTTTTTTCGGCTTGAGCAGTGTGGTATTAATTTTTACATTTTCTTTTTCCTCTTCGGTCAGCAAATAGGTGATATCACGTTTGATAAAAGCCTTCGATTCATAAAATGTGCCTTTCAGCTTTGGAATATCCCCTTTTTTTGCAATTAAATAGGTTTGATAATGCTCAAACACATAGTTAAACATCTTCATATGATCATCCCAATCATTAGGGTCATTAATGGTGACGGCTATCAGGTCAATGCCGTCCTTTGAAGCCGTAGAGACCAGTGTCCGTTTTGCAAGTTTTGTATAGCCTGTTTTTCCTCCTGTGCTGTACGGATATAGCATGGTCAGCAGTTTATTTTTGTTTTTCCATACGCTTTCCATCGTTTCCGCTTTGTATATTTTTGCGCCTGAAATCTTTTGATAGTCTTTCAGCTTCATAGCATATTTAGTTAAAATGGCCATGTCATAAGCTGTTGAATAATGATTTTCATGGTCGTCCAATCCGTGCGGGTTTTGAAAACGGGTGTTCTTCATACCAAGCTGCTCGGCTTTTTGATTCATCATATAAACAAACCCATCGAGGCTCCCACCGACATGCTCAGCAATCGCGACAGCGGCGTCGTTTCCTGATCTTAGCATCAGGCCATACACAAGATCTTTCAGCTTTACTTTTTGACCTTCTGTTAAATAAATGGCGGAGCCTTCTGTTCTGACAGCATTTGCCGAAACCGTCACCGTTTGATCCATTTTGCCGGATTCGATGGCGAGGACGGCGGTCATAATTTTTGTGATGCTCGCGATCCGCCTTTTTTGATGCTCATCCTTGGCATATAACACTCTGCCTGACGCACCGTCAATAATGATCGCGCTTTTTGCACTGACATCTATAGCAGCATGTGCTGTATTCACATTTACAGTTGCAATAAGAAAAGAAATCATGATCACGAATACTGCTTTTTTGAAAATGCGCATGTTTGCTCACGTCCTTGTGGTGGTTTGTACAAGTTTATGCGCATGTCCATCAGTTATGAATAACAATTATATTTCTGGAAGCAAACATAAAAAAACTCTCCCTGAAAAAGGGAGAGTAAACGTTATCTGATTGGCGCCATGCTTGATCCGGACGCTTCGTAATGAGCCAGCTCTTCCCTCATCTTCAGAAAGGCCGCGCTCAACGGCAATAATAATTGCTCAAGCGACGCAGGAACAGCATGATAAAACTCAATTGCGCTGACCCCGGTATAAGACGCCCGGCTATTTTCACACCACGTGTCTTTTTTCGGCATAAAGAACTCTTCAATGCATTGGTGATACACATTATAAAGTGTTTTTTCCGCTCTGGCTTCCTGAAAAGGCTCCTGCATCAGGAGACGGCGGCACGCTTCTGCGCCTCCTTCACAAAATACTGCCATTCTTCTCAGAGTGCTCAGCACATCACAGCAGTATCCTTTTTCAATAGGCAATTCAGCCTGTAAGGACTCAAGCGTCGTTTGATTTAGGTAATCGTTCACGGTATTGACAACCATTGATAAGAATTCGCCTGTTTTTTGAGTCTGCGCTCGCACAATCGAATGTCCCATTTCGTTTGGTATCTTCCCCTCATGTCTTTGTCTCTCACATTTTGCTTCTTTCATGATAGCTTCTTCCTTATATCTTATGATGATGAAAAAGCGCGATTCATTAAACTTCTATTTTATATCTTCGAAGGTTTGGTTAAAGTTTTCAAAAAATAAATCTGCTTCTTCTTGAAGAACGTCTTCTTCCGCATTTTCAGGCAGCGGCGGAAGCTCGTCCAGCGTTTTCAGACCGAATTGTTCAAGAAAAGTCGGCGTAGTACCGTATAAAATGGCCCGCCCCGGACCATCGGCACGCCCTACCTCACACAATAGCGCCTTCGCGACAAGACTGTGTAAAATCCGCTCTGATTTTACTCCTCTGATTTCTTCAATTTCTGCTCTCGTAATTGGCTGTTTGTATGAAACAATGGCCAGTACTTCTAAAGATGCTTGAGAAAGGCCCTTTGACGGCACTTCAATCAGTTTTTTCAAGTAAGGCGCAAAGTCTTTTTTGGTAGAGAGCATGTACGTATCTGCATACTCAATAAGTTCAATCCCTCGTGTATCTCCGCGGTATTCGTCCGCCACATCCGCCATGATAGTGTTTAGTTCAGGCTCTTCGATTTCAAGCACTGTTAACAGCTGCTTTTTTGTAAGCCCTTCATCGCCTGCCGCATAAAGAAGGGCTTCCACAATAGCTTTCCAATTCACGATATCAAGCCCCATGAATGGATTCACTCCCCGTAATGTAAATATCTGAAAAATTGTGCTCCTGTTCAATGAGGACCAGCTGATTTTTCATCAGCTCAAGAACAGCTAGAAAGGTCACTACTAAATGTTCTTTTTGCTCATATGGAAACAGATCCATAAAGTTAATTCTCGTTCCTCTAGATTTCAAGCTGTGCACGATTTCGTTCATTCTGGCTTCGATTGGTATGTCCTGTCTTGTAATTGTTGTTTCCATCGGCCTGTTTATTTTTTTGCGTTTCAGCACTTTTTGAAAAGCTCCGATCATATCATAGACCGTGACAGAGAGCTTTTGCTCAGACTGTTTTACTTCTTTTGCATATTCACTCAAATCACTCGGCGGTTTCGTGAACGATTTTTGTCTTTCTTCTTCCCGTTCTTTTAAATCCTTCGCCGCATCTTTATATTTTCGGTACTCAATCAGCTTTTCAATCAGTTCCTCCCGCGGATCTTCTTCTTCAAGTAATTCATCTTCAAAAAGCTCCTCCTCTTGCTTCGGGAGCAGCATTCTGCTTTTAATGCTGAGCAGCGTGGCAGCCATAACCAAATACTCGCTGGCAATGTCGAGCTCAAGCACGCGCATCGTATGTACATATAATAAATATTGTTCAGTGATCTTCGCCACAGGTATATCATATATGTCAATTTCAAGACGATTGATTAAATGAAGCAGCAGGTCCAATGGGCCCTCAAACGTATCAATTTTCACTTGATATTCTTCCATCATCTCACCATTTTCAAGTATCACTCTCATTGCCGGAAAAACTGGCTACCCTATAGTATAAGCCACCAAAAAGCTCTCGTCCAATACTATTTCATATCCTGTTTTGAAGGAGTTTGTACAGAATATTCAAAACACAAGAGGTGTTTGCTCGGAGCGCAGAAGCGGGAGAAAAAGCCTTTGCTTCTGGTTTTCCTTTCTAAGAAGCACTAGAGGCCGGGCGTTCTTTTTTCCTTTTATCCCTTCTATGGTACACTAAAAGCACATTAAAGGAGGAAGCACCTTGTATCCGAAAGCTTATATAGATTATCTCGTTGAGTTTCACGCGACACGGGATTATTTTGAATGCCATGAAATATTAGAAGAATATTGGAAGGAAGATCCGCCAAAGAAACGAAAACGCTATTGGGTCGGCTTTATTCAGCTTGCAGTTGCTTTATATCATCACAGAAGGCAGAATACAGCCGGGGCAAAAAGACTGATGGCGAACAGCATCCGGATTCTCAAAGCAGAACACCGGGCAGTCGAAGACTTAGGGCTCGATCATGGCCGTTTTCTCGAGCTTATGCAATCGGTTTACGAACAAATCGAAACGGGCTCTGCCTATAAAAGCATTATGCTGCCAATCAAAGATGAGAAACTGGAGGAAGCATGCAGGATCGAATGCAGGAAAAAAAAGTATACATGGGGGCAGCCCAGTGCACTCAGGAACATATTTCTGATCGACAAACACCGTTTGCGGGATCGGACTGACGTCATCCGTGAACGTGAAAGAGAAATAGAACGCAGAAAAAAAAGCAGAGGCTGATGACAGCCTCTGCTTAATTATTGTATGAAATGTCTTGATCCTGCTGACCTTGACAACGTTCGAAAAAGCTCTGCGTTAATTCATTTGGAACCAGTACTTGCGTTTTGAATAAATGCTTTAAAGCATCCATCATCTGTTTTCCGATTCCTTGATGGCGATGAGAAGGATTCACACTGATATGCCGGATCTCAACCTCAGAATCCTTTTTTTCGACTCCGATTGCTCCGACGATATCCTCGTCCTCTTTCCAAAGAAAGAGCTGGCGGTCTGTATCCGTTTCGTAGTCCTTAATTGTCTGCTGAAGCTGCTTAAGGTCTTTTTCATTCGGCATAAACGAAAGAAGCCCCATCGCAATCTTTTCAAACGATTTTTTATAACGAATTAACATAAAAACCCCTCTATATCCAAAATGTCCAGTCTGCTATTAACGGATACGAATAGGTGATCCGTTTTCTCACATTATATCATTTTCGCCATATTTTTAAACTGTTTTCAGCAAATTATTCAAATGAGCGGTTTAAATTTGCCATTTCAATGGCAGAAACAGCACAATCTACACCTTTGTTGCCCGCTTTTGTGCCGGCACGCTCGATAGCCTGTTCGATGTTTTCAGTTGTTACAATTCCAAAGATGACAGGTACACCAGTAGTGTTTGCTGCTTGCGCGATGCCTTTTGCAGCTTCATTGCAGACATAATCGTAATGTGTCGTCGCGCCTCTGATGACAGTGCCCAATGTGATAATAGCATCATATTTTTTTGTTTCCGCCATTTTTTTCGCAGCAAACGGTATTTCAAATGCGCCTGGAACCCAAGCCACATCAATGTCATTTGTGTCTACGCCATGTCTGAGCAGCGCATCTTCTGCTCCGCTCAGCAGCTTGCTCGTAATAAAATCATTAAATCTTCCTACTACGATTCCGATTTTAAGACCTGTACCAACTAAATTTCCTTGTATGATATTCATATGATTCCCATCCTTTTTTGTGATATTTGTGATTAGAAATGAAGTAAATGACCTAGCTTGTTCATTTTGGTTTGCAAATATTTTTTATTGTGTTCTTTCGCCTCCATTTGAAGCGGCACTCTTTCTGAAATACTGAGTCCGTAGCCTTCAAGGCCTGCGATTTTTCGCGGATTATTCGTCAAAAGCTTCATATTCCGGACACCGAGGTCGCGTAAAATTTGTGCTCCGATGCCATAGTTGCGAAGATCCGGCAAGAATCCAAGCGCCTCATTGGCTTCTACGGTGTCATAGCCTTGTTCCTGAAGCTTATAAGCTTTTAATTTATTGATTAAACCGATGCCTCGTCCTTCTTGGCGCAAGTACAGGAGCACTCCACGGCCTTCTGCGGCAATTTGGTTCAGCGCGGCGTGCAGCTGCGGTCCGCAATCACAGCGATGAGAGCCAAACACGTCACCTGTGAGACATTCTGAATGCACCCGGACCAATACCGGTTCTTCTCCGAACGGCACCTCTCCCATCACAAATGCGACATGCTCTTTTCCATCTACCTCATTTGTGTATCCATAAACCTTAAATGTCCCAAAATCAGTAGGCAGCGTAATGTCAACTTCACGCTCTACAAGTGTTGTCAGATTGTAACGGTATTGAATCAAATCCTTAATGGTGATCATTTTTAATTGATGCTTTTTCGCAATTTCAATGAGCTCAGGCACTCTCGCCATCGTTCCGTCTTCATTCATAATTTCACAAATGACGCCGGCTCTTGGAGATCCGCAAGCTTCAGCAAGATCAACAGCAGCTTCTGTATGGCCCGCTCTTTTCAGGACACCTCCTTTTTTCGCGATCAGTGGAAAAATGTGCCCCGGACGCTGAAAATCAGATGGCACGGATTTGCTGTCCAGCAATGCTTGAACGGTAAAAGATCTTTCTTGAGCGCTGATACCTGTCTTCGTTTCACGATGGTCTATGCTTACGGTAAATGCAGTGTGGTGAGAATCTGTATTATGCTCAACCATAGGGTGAAGATCAAGCCTGTCTGCGATTTCCTCACTGAGCGGCGTGCAGATCAGTCCTCTCCCATGTGTCGCCATAAAGTTAATGACTTCCGGCGTTGCATGCTCGGCAAGAGCCACAAAGTCTCCTTCATTTTCTCTGTCTTCATCATCTACAACGATGATGACTTCGCCTTTTTTTAAAGCGTCCAGTGCTTCTTCTATCGGATGAAACATGCAAATCTTCCTCTCTAAAAGCCGTTTTCGCTTAAGAAGGCTTTTGTAATGGTTTGTTGGGTCTTATTTTCATTGGCTTTATGCAAAAATCGATACATATATTTTCCGATCATATCGCATTCGATATTCACTTTAGAGCCGATCGTTTTTTCTGAAAAAATCGTTTCGCTGATCGTATGCGGTATTAAGGAGATCGTCACTGTGTCTTCTGTCAGGCCGAATATGGTTAAGCTCACGCCATCCACAGTAATTGATCCCTTTAAAACCAATGTTTTTGTTAATGATGGGTCCATTTTTAAATCATAGTAAACTGCGTTGCTTTTCTCTTCAATTCGTGTGATTTCCGCAGTTCCGTCGACATGGCCAGAGACGAAATGGCCTCCGAAACGGCCGTTTGCCGCCATCGCTCTTTCCAGATTTACTTTGCTTCCTTTTGTTAAATCATTCAGTGACGTAGCTTTGACTGTTTCAGGCATAACATCCACTGTGAATTGATTTTTTGTAAAATCAGTGACAGTCAGACAAATGCCGTTCACTGCAATGCTGTCGCCAAGATGAACATCCTCTAAAATCTTTGAGCATTTAATAGTTAAGGCCATTGAATGCCCTGCTTTTTTCATGGATTCGATTGTGCCTGTTTCTTCGATAATTCCTGTAAACATGGTCACCATCCTATTCCTTTGTCGGTTTTGCCGTCAGTTTGATATCACGGCCGATTTGGGTTATATCAGTGAATTGTAATAAGGGGACATCTTTCATTGATTGAAAACCTTCACCGGAGATTAAGCTGGGAGCATGCGTTCCTCCGATTAGTTTAGGGGCAAAATAGAAGATGATTTCTTGAAAACAGCCTTCTTTGACAAAGCTTCCGTGAACAGCTGAACCGCCTTCCACATACACCGACATGATGCCTTCTTCCGCTAGGATCTTCAAAACATCAGGAATTTGAATGCGCTCGGTTTCAAGTGTAAATATGTTCACTCCGAAAGCTGAAAGCCGTTTTTTCTTTTCCTCGTCTGCGCGTGCCGTCGTAAAAATCCATGTCGGCGCTATTTGATCGCAAATCACTTTAGCGTCCTCAGGAATCGAGAGTACGGTATCAAGTATGACCCGAACCGGCTGTTTTGTTACATTCGGCAGTCTGCAGGTTAAGCTCGGATTGTCGGCTTTCACTGTGCCAACTCCGACTAAAATGCTTTGGTGTGTTTTCCTGTATTGCTGAGCATCCTGTCTTGCAGCCTCTGACGTGATCCATTTGCTGTCACCCGTGCTGGTAGCTATCTTGCCGTCAAGGCTGGCAGCCGCTTTTAGCGTGACGTACGGAAGGCCTGTCCTCATAAAGTGCAGAAATTTTTCATTCAGGCTCTCCGCCTGGTCTGCCAGGATGCCTTCCCTTACCTCAATGCCGGCTTCTTTGATCATGCTGATCCCTCTTCCAGCCACAAGCGGATTAGGATCTCTCATCGCCACGAACACTCTATTGATGCCAGAGTTGATAATCAATTCTGCACATGGCGGTGTTTTTCCGTAATGGCTGCACGGTTCGAGTGTAACGTAAATGTCGGCACCCTCTGCATGTGCTCCAGCCATATGGATGGCATGAACTTCTGCATGAGCTTCACCATATTTTAAATGGGCGCCCATTCCGACAATTTGTCCGTCCTTTACGACAACAGCACCGACGAGCGGATTGGATTCGGTCTGTCCTTCGCCCTGCTTCGCAAGATCTAATGCCAGCTTCATATAATACTCTTCCATTTGTTTCCCTCCCCTCTTTTGTTATTTACCGTCAAAAAAGCCCCGAATTTATAAAAAATTCGGGGCTTTAGGTATTTTACGCAATAGGAAATAACACTATGCATTTTTAAACATTTTGCATAGCGGTTCATCATCCTTCTCCCATCCAGACTTTCACTGTCGGCTTCAGCTTAAACTGAATCCACCGCGTGCTTATGCACACGGGTCACGGGCTCTAAAGCAAATGTGCTTTACTACCGCCGGTCGGGATTTCCACCCTGCCCCGAAGGATACAATCTTTATTCATTTGTCCTTATTGGCTATTATAGCGATCCTTTTTAAAGTACGCAATGAAATAAACTTACAATTTGAGAAAAACAAAACATCACCCTTCGATCCGAAAGGTGATGTTTTGTTAATCATTCACTTTTGCAACCTTGATTAATCCGTCGATCCGCTTTGATTTGCTGAAGTATGCCTTAATCTTGTCACCTTCTTTTATATCAGATAAATCCTGATTTAATTTTTTTCCGTTGAAGATGATTTTCGTTCCGTTTTCTGCTACTCCATGATACTCTGAGCCCTCAATTCTCGTCACTTTATATTCCTGGATGGTGTATTCCTCTTCTTCCGAGGACAAGGTTTGTCCAATTGCTGTCGGAACATCCTTCAGCTCAACATCATTTATGTACATATAACCGCCTGCAAGTAAAAGCAAAAGCACTAACAGAATGGTAATCTTGGTTTTTATTCTTCCCATTTCTAAACCTCCAGCCAATATGAATCTATTCATTCATATGAGTTATTCCTTTTTTTCATGAATAAAAAACCGTAAATTCTCGTAAATTATTAATATAACGATGCATAACGGGAATATGTTTCACATTTCTGCAAAAATTTCTTTTCTATAGATATACGAATTTATGTTCTGTTTTTAGGGGATGACCGTAAAAAAGATATAAAAAAAGCAGCCCCAATGGGAAACTGCTTGATCCTAATTTGTTTTGCGCATTTCGTTAAACGGGTAGAAAACAAACTTTGACGTACCCGCAATTTGTTTTTTCGTGAAGAGGCCAAGACCGTTACGGCTGTCCATTGAATTCCGACGGTTGTCGCCCATCACAAAATACTTGTTATCAGGCACTTTAACCGGGCCGAAATCATCGGTCAAATGGTCAAAACCGTCCTGTTTCGCTCTCTTTTTATTAGCCGCCAAATAAGGTTCGTCCACCTTTTTCCCGTTGATATAGAGCTGGTCATTTTTCATCTCAACCGTATCGCCGGGAAGGCCGATAATACGTTTGACATAGTGAACATCATCTCCGTTTAACACGACGATGTCTCCTCTATCAAACTCGCCGATGTATTTGACTGTCATATTGACAAAGACCCTTTCACGGTTGTGAAGTGTAGGATACATAGAGTCACCATCAACGACATACGGCGCAAAAATAAAGTTGCGGATGAGCAAAGCGAGAACGACAGCAATCACAATTGCTTTTGCCCATTCTAATATTGATTTTTTCTTCGAAACATTTTCTGATTTCAACTGATTTCCTCCAATAAACAACGGTCTTCAATTTATGTTATCACGAATCGAAAAAAAATCCCATTAGGACCATTGAAGTGATTTTACAAACTGTTAATCTTCATCTTCTACCCACATCATGCCTATTTTTTTCTTGTCGACCATAACTAGGCCTGAAAATATTGAAAGAAATGAATCGCATAATTCAGAAGCGATGGACTCAGAAGAAAGAGAGTTCTCATATGCAAAATCTTTAGATCGTATATAAAGCATGAGGTTACGAGCAGTTTGTTCATTTACTGCATTCCATTGATCTCCCAGTCCATGATACCCATGGCACTTGACAAAAAACAATTCACGTCATAAAGGTTACTGGAATGTTTGCAGCAACCTATTTCACAGGTGATAACCGCATCCCGTTTTTGCTTTCATGATATGTTTAAAATCATTCAAGCTCGAAAAAAAACATGGATCAGCCTCCAAAAAATAAATCCAATATATTCCCGGCAGTTGAAGACTCTTTATTATAAAACTCTGAATATCCGCAGTTCTTACAGTAAACCACTAGAAATCGGTTATGCTGCACGTCAAACAGCTTTGATAATCCCGTGCCGGTTGTAGCTATTTCTTTTTGTCCGGCTTCAGTACTACCGCATTTTATACAGCCTTTGTTGTTCATATCGCGATCTCCTTTTCATTACATCACGTTTGTTTGATTTATTTTACTACAAAATATCAATCCCAATGACCCGTACTACTTTAAAGTTTACTTAATTTTGATTACATACTAATTGGGTTCGTTTCTCAGCTTGGTAAATCTTCTGGAGAAACGGAAAAGCTCCATGACCAAAACATTCAAACTCAGCCAAACACCGCCGAAGGCGTAACCCGCAGCAACATCACTCGGATACTGCTCATTAACGTACACACGGCTCAGCCCGATGAGGAATAAAACGATAATAAACAAAAAAACGCAACAGTTTGCAGACACGCCTTGTGAGAATGACGAACAAAAAGATAAGCACAAAAACCAAAAATGACAAATGCCGTTAAAGTCTGTTCGCTCGGGAATGGATATAATACATGACTTTCCAAAGGAGCGTGAACAGGATGAAGGGAATGAAAGAGCCGTCTGATTCCCTCTTCATAAAGCTCCCCACCAATGACTAGGAAAAATAAGAAAGAGAGTTCGATTTTCCGATCTTGCCCTCTGAATACCGTCCAAAAAAAAGTTAGAACAATAACGGCTAACAGAACACCTCTCGACGCAAAAGCTTTCTGAATTGCAGCTGGGCCCAGTCTATACCCGATCCAATACGACATGCTCACTCCCACAGCTCCCCAATCCGGCCGCTAACATGCTTAGCACCCAGTTTAACTTTTCTTGAAACACGAGAACACCGGCAAACTCTCCCGGTCCAAGTAAAGCTAGAAGCTCTAACATCAAGACAATAAACAAGACGGCATATCCGTACTGTTCGAGCAACCCTGTCAAAACTTGCATGTGATTCTCCTTAAACTTTTTTGTTCTTTTATCATTCCCAATCCACTTTTTGTATAATCAGCACAATTTTATCTTCAGTCGTCCAACAACATTGTCTATGGCGGGATCTTCTCTCATACATTCTTTTTTGACATAGGAGGAGCAATAGCATGAAATGGGAGGAAACAAAAGATACGCAGGGAGTTTGCCAAAATTTTGGGCAGTTCGTTCTGCCACCGAGTCAGGTGTTTGTTTGCCCACCTCATCCCTTGTCAATTCCCCATTTTTCCCGTTTGAGGTTCGAAATGGTAAAGTATTTCACTTAGTTTCGTACATGAAGAGGTAAATTCTTTGCTCACCGAACTATGATAGCTGCGCATGACGATTACTGCATTGCATAACCACTGGTTATTTAGTGAGCCGTGAGCAATGTATATGCACTTTGAGTCAGCACAGGATGATCCTATTACATTCGCCAGAAAAGCAGCTGCCGCATTCAGAGTAGTTAAAAGAATAGACAGATATCTGGGCTTCCGGAAGCTTTAAAGGAGGCTCTTTTTTCGAGCATTTTTATAAATCAATAAAAACAGGCATCTCCTAAATATTTTTGCCGATAAGTTTACGCTAATCAACTCTAGCACTAATACATATAAAAAATAGAATGATATGAAAGGAGACTTGATAGTATGATTGATTATCCTATTAATATAAACAACGTTTCCGGGAACAGTGTAATTAACGTAGGCGGCGCTTTTATGATCAGGCCTTTAACTTTGTCCAAATCTGTGTTTGGCTCCGGAGGTTTAAACACAGGAATTGTCTTTGAAAATAACTTTGTAAGCAAAGCTAAAATGATTAATCATCAATTTACTGATCAAAACGTCACCAAAACTTTTTAATGTATTTATTTGGGGATTGAGAAATCTCCTTCCTTAAAAACCCGGTTTACCAACCGCCATCAGCACTCGGCGGTTTTTTATTGAACATTTTTACCCAATAAAAAAGCTCCCTCTATATGAGGAAGCCTTTTACCTGCCAATTAGCCTTCTACGCGAACTTCTTTCATGACGTCGCCATTAGACATGTTTTTCGCGAATTCTAATCCGCTTGTTACTTTACCGAATACAGTGTGAACACCGTTCAAATGAGGCTGTGGCTCATGAACGATGAAAAATTGGCTGCCGCCAGTGTCTTTTCCGGCATGTGCCATAGAAAGTGCGCCCGCCTCATGTGTATGCGGGTTGCCTTCTGTTTCACATTTGATTGTGTATCCCGGACCGCCAGTACCAGTACGTAATGACAAGGGAATCATTACAGGTTCTATAGATGGAAACGCTGAGTTTCTTGGTGGTAAACTACACTCGGAATATGCGTTATCCTCTGATGTTCCTCAGATGGCTAAAGGAACGTATGTAGGCGATGGAACAATTAGTAAACAAATATTGCTGCCTTTCACTCCAACTCTTGTAAAGGTTTACCCATTATCTATAGGTGATTCCATGTTATTAATTGATAATGACAATGGAGGCCATACGTAATGTGTAAATGAAATGGGATTATCCCTGGTTGGGGGAAACTCTACTACATACGGAAGTATAAACGAACTTGGGTTTATAACAGGATCAGACAGCGATCAAAGAGGGAATAAATTAAACGTCAAGTATATCTGGGAAGCATATAGGCATGTAAACTAAACAGGCGTATCCTTATTGGATATGTCTTTTCGTCTATTAAAGTCCACTTTGTGGTAAAATTATAATAAAAAACAAAGGGGCAATCTTTATTGACTACATCATCTTTACAATCTCAAATTAATATCAACACTCGTCCTATGCAAGATGCCATGAAAGCAGTTTCCGAATCACAATTAGAGCTAATTAAATCTTATAAGAAACAATTTGCTTTAAACAGAATAAACCTCCTACCTAAAATGCACACTTCAGATATCTTAAAATCATCAGGGGTTGAATCTGCCTTGAATCAGATGAGGACGGCTTTAAGACCCACGAACTTTAAAGAAAAATATACTCAACAGTTAAGAAATAGTTTAATGCATGACTTAGGTTCTAATAGAGTTCAGATAGCAACATACATGCAGCAACTTAGAACAGTATTCAAAGACCAAGCTATTCTAAATTCAAGCTTATATGTTACAAATGAGGAAATCTCTTCTAAAATCATAAGTGAGATCGACGAAATTTCTGATTACGTTGAAGAAACAGTTATAGCTTTAACCAATAATGATGGGATAACTAGACAAAATTACTTCGAGGGATTGAATCGTTTATGGAACACTGTTCTTTACTTTATTTCTAAACACTCAACGGCTTTATTATTACTGGCGAACCTCATTTACACTGATTTAATCTCTCCTATTAACCAGGCATTAACTTCAAAATATATAATAGATGAATTCATTGAAAAAAAACCAGAAACAGTATCGGAAGCTAAAAACGTTTTAAAAGACATTCCAATGAATAAAGAACTTAAAACCAATTACAGAATGGTTATAAAAGATACATTAGTAGTTAGAACACGTCCTAAAACAAATTCAAATGTAGCGTACGTATTAGACAAGTCATCAATTGTCTTTGTTGAAGAAAAGAAAAAGAATTGGAGTAAGGTTCTCTTTCGCAATGAAGCTGGTGAGGATCAAAGCGGATGGGTTTATACCCGTTATATTAAAAAGCTTGATTAAAACTGATTCGCTAAACGGGAGTCTTTTTTGTTTCAATTTTCTCTCTAAATAAAATTCTTCTTTTATTTAAACAGTATCATATAAAAAAGGGGGCGTTTCCCCCTTTTATCTTTTTATCCTCGCTATTCTTATGAGCTCGCCAATTACAGAACCGACAATGAAAATAATCAATGGGATCAAAGTAAATTTATTACCGAGTACCCCCATGTAAACAAAATAACATGCACATAAAACAAGGAACAAAAGGATATATCTTTTTATAACCCTATTAATAGCTGTTGTTTTTTCTTGTTGCATATTTTCTCACCTCGTTTTTATGGTTGACAACTTGCCGGAGTTGGTCTACTTCCAAAGAACTTAGCACTGTCAGCTGTTCTTAGAACTTTTTTCCTTGAAGAATCTTCATAGAACTTTGTTCTATTAGCATAAGGATAAGCATTGCACTTAAAAGCATAACGATACTGGAATACCGTATAATATGCAGTTGTTTGCGTACCTGCTAAAAATGATACAATACTCAGTATGACGTTATAAGGTGCTTTTGAGACTGCAGCTATGGCTGCTGTAGCTACACCAACTGAAACGCCTTTCAAGTTGTACTTATAGTTGTATTTACCCATGTATTTCCCGCCCGGTGGAATTTTCATAGTGGATGCATCTGAAGGTGATATAATTCCGTCTTCTTCCTTGACAAGATTAAAATCAAGCTCATTGTTTTTATATAGTGTATTCGTCTTAGTGTCATATTCAAATTTTATCTCAACACCACTTTCATCAGTAACATTAACTCTATTCACTTCAGGATCAGTGAAGTCGTAAGTATACGTGTACTTTTCTCCGTTAATTTCAAGCTCTTCCTTCCCCTCAATATCACTTAATACTGGTGAAGAAGTATCCAATACATCCTCACTATCGGCTTTGGCTTTAATGTCTGGCAATATGCCAATAAACATAGCAATGACCAAGAACATAAGAAACAATGACTTGATCTTTTTCAAAGAATCACTCCCTATCTTATTATTTGTTTCACATATAAAATAACACGAAAACGCTTTCATTAACAACAATTATTTCATTATATTTTAAAAAATGGAAAATTTCTCAGCTGTTTTTTCAGTGCAGTATTCTCTTTCCCTAAACTTAAAGAATATTAATACGGAATTAATAGAGAGTTTTAATCTTTTCCAATTCTGTTATAATAAATAGGATGAGTTCTCGTGTGATAAGCTCGATCTTGGCTCAATATTATTCAGTCAAATTCCTCCCCTATTTCTAATTCATTTAATTTAAATAAAATCATAATTTTATTGCAATCTGAGCGCTGTATGCTCTATTGAGTTCTTTTATATTACTGAGCAATAAAAACCATTGTACGCCCCCTTTACACAGTTTTAATACTATTTATCAATGCTTGTTTCAAACCCAACATATCTCTTAGCAAATACATTTTTTCAACTTCTTCAGGAGTATACTCACGATTAATTTCCTTTAGCAACGTATTAAACATCTGAATTACCCTAGCCGAATCCAAACTTTCTTTATCCAGTACTGTTTGTTGAAAGAATCCCATCATTAAATCGAGCAATTCCAATTGCTCTTTATTATTCAGATAATTGATCTTCTCTACAATTTCGTATATTTCATTATTCACTTTACTTCCTCCTCTAGCTTAAAATACTCACCCTAAAATCAAAAACACATATCAACAATACTATTTAGTAAACTATTCAATTAGTTACAAATAAAAAAGCTCCCTCTATATGAGGAAGCCTTTTACCTGCCGATTAGCCTTCTACACGAACTTCTTTCATGACGTCGCCATTAGACATGTTTTTCGCGAATTCTAATCCGCTTGTTACTTTACCGAATACAGTGTGAACACCGTTCAAATGAGGCTGTGGCTCATGAACGATGAAAAATTGGCTGCCGCCAGTGTCTTTTCCGGCATGTGCCATAGAAAGTGCGCCCGCCTCATGTGTATGCGGGTTGCCTTCTGTTTCACATTTGATTGTGTATCCCGGACCGCCAGTACCAGTTCCGTGCGGGCATCCGCCTTGGCTGACGAAGCCAGGAATCACTCGGTGGAATGTAAGCCCGTCATAAAAGCCTTCGTTCGCAAGCTTTTCAAAGTTTGCAACAGTTCCAGGTGCAGCTTCAGGATAAAGTTCAAATTCGATTTTGTTCCCGTCTTCTAATAAAAAGTAACCTGTTTTCAATTGTATGCCTACTTTCTTTATTTTAATTTTCAAAGGAGATTATGTATGATAGGTTATAGCCTGTCTCTCCTTGTCGCGGCTATTATACCACACCTTTCGGGGGAAAACGAATCTCCCGGGCTTTACTAAAAAATAAAAATGAAACCTGAATCTCTTTATCTCCGTCTAACCTAACGGAACTGTATTTTTCATGATTCAGGTCCTCACAAAGCAGCACTATCCAGCTGCTTGTGAAATTGAAGGAGGTCAAACTGCTTTGAAGAAAATTTGGATTGGAATGCTAGCAGCGGCCGTTTTGCTGCTGACGGTTCCGAAGGTCAGTCTCGCGGATGCCGCAGTTGGAGATGTCATTGTAACACTGGGTGCTGATTTGTCAGAATCCGACAAACAAAAAGTGCTTGATGAAATGAATGTCCCTGATAATGCCACAACGGTAACCGTGACCAATAAGGAAGAACATGAATATTTAGGAAAATATATATCGAACGCGCAAATCGGATCGAGAGCGATTTCTTCATCGTCAATCACCATTGCCAAAAAAGGCTCCGGATTGAATGTTGAGACCCATAATATCAGCGGCATCACAGATGAAATGTACCTGAATGCACTGATGACAGCCGGTGTTAAAGATGCGAAGGTGTATGTTACAGCACCGTTTGAAGTATCCGGGACTGCGGCTTTAACTGGATTGATTAAGGCGTATGAAGTTTCTTCAGACGAAGCGATCTCGGAGGATGTTAAACAAGTCGCCAACCAAGAGCTTGTCACGACATCAGAGCTTGGAGACAAAATCGGTAACGAAAATGCATCAGCCCTGATTGCAAAAATCAAAGAAGAGTTTGCTAAAAACGGGGTGCCTGATAATAAAGCTGACATCGAAAAACAAGTGGACGACGCAGCTTCTGATTTAAATGTCACGCTTACAGACAGCCAAAAGAATCAGCTTGTCTCCCTATTCAATAAGATGAAAAATGCTGACATTGACTGGGGACAGGTCAGTGACCAGCTTGATAAAGCGAAAGATAAGATTACGAAATTCATAGAATCAGATGAAGGCAAAAACTTCATCCAGAAAGTCATTGATTTCTTCGTATCTATCTGGAATGCGATTGTATCTATATTCAAATAGGAAAAGCGCCGAAAAATCGGCGCTTTCTTTTATTGCTTTACACCCGTTTTAAATGGCAGATCAAGTTTTACAATATCTTCGTATGTTTCTCGCTTCACGACTAAATGAGCCTCACCGTTTTCGACAAATACAACGGCGGGTCTCGGAATACGGTTATAATTGTTGGCCATGCTGTATCCATAAGCGCCTGTACAAAAAACGGCAAGAAGATCGCCTTCTTTTACTTCCGGCAGGTCAATATCCCAAATCAGCATATCTCCGCTTTCACAGCACTTTCCGGCAATTGATACCGTTTTGTCATGCGCTTCTCCGATCCTGTTGGCTGCCGCAGCTTCATATTTAGCTTGGTAAAGCGCAGGACGAATATTGTCGTTCATGCCTCCGTCTACAGCCACATATTGGCGGACACCCGGCACTTCTTTTTGAGAGCCAATCGTATAAAGAGTTGTGCCTGCGTCTCCTACGAGAGAACGGCCCGGTTCGATCCAAATTTCCGGGATGTCAAAACCGTAACGGGAAGCATTTTCTTTCACAGCTTCGATAATTTTTTCAACGTATTCAGTGGCATGAAGCGGTTCATCATCTTCCGTATAACGAATGCCGAAACCTCCTCCAAGATTCAGCACCTTGGATACAAATGAATATGAATCTCTCCATTCGTCTAGTTTTTTGAAGATTTTTTCCGCTGCTAACACAAAACCGGCCGTATCAAAGATTTGCGAGCCGATATGGCAATGGACACCCAGCAGCTGAATGTGTTCCGATTGTAATACTTGTTCAATGGCCCGTTCAGTTTGTCCGTTATGAAGATCGAAACCAAACTTTGAATCTTCCTGGCCCGTTGTAATGTAGTCATGCGTATGCGCTTCTACTCCGGGCGTGATCCGAAGAAGAACATCGATGGAGTGACCCGTTTCTTTACATAGGTCTTCAAGAAGCGCAATTTCATAGAAATTATCCACCACAATGCAGCCGATGCGGTGCTCAAGCGCCATGCGCAGTTCTTCCCTGCTCTTATTGTTTCCATGAAAGTGGATGCGTTCTGCCGGAAAGCCTGCCGCAACAGCCGTATATAGCTCTCCTCCGGATACGACATCTAAAGAAAGTCCCTCTTCCTCAGCGAGCTGAATCATTGCGACTGATGAGAATGCTTTGCTCGCATATGCCACCTGTGCTTTCAGCCCTGCAGAAATAAACGCCTGTTTAAAGTTTTTAGCACGCTCACGTATTAAAGCCACATCATATACGTAAAGAGGTGTACCATATTTCTCCGCTAAATAGAGAGCATCCACACCTCCGATTTCTAAATGACCATGTTGATTTTGTCTGCTTGTGCCGTGTAAGAACAATGTCATTCCCTCTTTCTCCGCTTATGGATGAAAGGACAGTTTTATGGACTGTCCCTTCATAATTAAGACATACATTATCATACTCTTCAGTCAGTTTCAATGCGATTATGAATTGGTAGGCTGTCTTAAGCGATTTTTGGGGTGAACGATACTGGGTCTTACTTTTGCGCCAGGTTTCGCTGTGCGGACAAGAACCTGCCACAGCGCCTTTCCGTTAAAGGGAATCAGCGGCCATAAGTACGGTGTCTGAAGGGATTTGATGCTTGTCATGGCAATAATTAGCACTGTAAATCCGATGACGAGCCCTTTTATATGAAATAAAGCAACGAGTATCATGAGGACAAGACGGCTCATTTTGTTTGCCAAGCTTAATTCATAACTAGGCGTCGTAAAGGTTCCAATCGCCGCAAGTGAGACGTACAGAATCACCTCAGGAGAAAAAAGGCCGACCTCAATCGCAATCTGCCCGATCAGAACAGCGGCAATTAAACCCATTGCTGTCGATAAAGCCGTCGGTGTGTGAATGGCAGCCATTCTGAGAAACTCGATTCCTAAGTCAGCTAAAAATATCTGCAGGATGATCGGGATATGCGTATCTTTATTTAAACCGATAAATTTCATGTTGTCCGGGAGCAGATCAGGCTGAAGCACAAAGAGAAACCAGATCGGAAGAAATAAAGTAGAAGCAAGAATACCGAAAAATCTTACCCATCTTAAAAAGGTCCCGACTGAAGGCGCCTGCCTATATTCTTCAGCATGCTGCACATGGTGAAATAAAGTCGTCGGGGTAATGATCACACTCGGCGATGTGTCCACTATAATGATAACATGGCCTTCTAGAACATGATTTGCGGCCACATCCGGTCTTTCTGTATAGCGCACGAGCGGAAAAGGATTATAGCTTTGATTAACAATGAATTCCTCGACAGTTTTGTCTGCCATTGTTAATCCATCGACATCAATGGATGCAATTTCTTTTTCTACGATCTCAACCAGATCCGGATCAGCTATATCTTCTATATAACAAATGCTTAAATCCGTCTTTGACCGCTCACCAACTTTAGTCATCTTGACTCGAAGGCGTTCGTCTCTGATCCGCCTTCTGAGAAGGGCCGTATTGACGACGATATTTTCAACAAATCCGTCTCTGGCTCCCCTGACTACCTTTTCCGTATCAGGTTCTTCCGGGTTTCTGCCCGGATAGCTTCTGACGTCAATTATAAATGCGAAGCCTGCACCTTCAACAATGACAGCGACGAGCCCGGACAGCACTTGGTCGGTGGTTTCATCCAAGGTTTTTACTTTTTCGACCTGGGCGTTAAGCAGCCTGTTTTCGACGATGTCGACCAGCTCATCAGGGTCTTCTTTCCGATTGTTAATGGCAACAAGCTCTCTCATTAAATGAATAATATAGGCTGTATCGCATAATCCATTTAGATAGTAAAGCTGGATCTCTTTATCTAAAATCGTGAGCTTGCGAACACCTACATCATAGCTCGTCCCCATCCCAACACGGTTTTTGAAATACTCTTCATTTTTAGCTGGATTCCGATAAACCCGAATTTTCTCTTCCTTGTGGTCCGGCATGATACCCGCTCCTTTCTAAAATAAACTCGACCGCTTTCATGGTGATTGGCGACCCTTTTGAGATATCGTCTTTTCTGCCCATTTTGCCGATATCCCCGATACCGACAATAAGCGGGAGATCAAGTTTATCAAGGCAATAGACTGTATCTCCACTCATTCTGTGGTCATCAAATTCCCTTTCCCCGACTTTATCGACGCCGTATTCAGTTATTTCTCCATTGCGGTCAATGCTTACATCGACCCTGGTCCATTCAGCCTGATGTGTTTTTGACGCGACCGCAATCACACCGAGCACTTCAATAGACGGATGGGTTGCGACATAGGTCAGAGCGGCTTCTCCCGGACCCTCTCCTTGAAGGCCGGAGTCGTCAAACATGACAAATACAGGATCATACGGTGCTGAGGCGATCAGCTTGACAAGCTCGGCGCCGCTGCGGGTGGAAGGATTCCCTTTTGATTGTGAAATGCATCGGCCTCCCACTTTGCTTGCGGCGTATTCAATTGTTTTAGCGGCATAAACATCCCCGTCTGTTACCAGTATGACCTTGCGTTTTGTCGTCATGTCGGCATTATCCTTTCGGTTTGAAAATAACAGCTACGATAAAGGCGAAAAGAATAGCGGCTGAGATACCGGCCGAGGTCAGCTCAAAAATCCCCATGCCGATTCCGATAAATCCGTGTATATGCGCCTGATGCATGGCGCCGTGCAGAAGACTGTGACCGAAGCTGACGATCGGAACGGTGGCGCCTCCTCCGGCAAATTCAATAAATTTATCGTAAATGCCGAAACCATCTAATATTGCACCGATTACAACAAATGATGTCATGACATGAGCTGGCGTCAATTTAAAAATATCCAAGAGCAGCTGGCCGACGATACAAATGGCCCCGCCGCAGACAAAAGCCAAAAGGTAGTCCATGTTAAGATGCACCTCCTGCACGCTCAAATACAACCCCGTGGGCGATAGTCGGGATGGTTTCTTTTTGCTGGATCATCGTCGGGCTTAATAGCGCCCCGGTCGCCACGACAAATACACGGTTTAGTTTTCCTTCTCTCAGCTGCTTAAAAATATGAGAGTAGGTGACAACCGCTGAACAAGCACAGCCGCTCCCCCCGGCAAAGACCTGCTGATCCGGAGTGTAAATCAGAAGCCCGCAATCATCATGCTTTGTGCCGACTGGATATCCATCTTCTTTTAAAATGTCTTTTACGATTGGAGAACCGACGCCTGACAGGTCACCTGTCAGGATTAGATCATAGTCATCCGCTGTCCGGTTGAGATCTTTAAAGTGCTGCTTAATCGTATCAGCTGCAGCCGGAGCCATAGCCGATCCCATATCAAAAGGATCTGTAATTCCTAAATCAGAAACCTTCCCGACAGTCGCACTTGTGATTTGGATATCACCCGGTGTCTGACTGATGACAACTGCACCGCTTCCGGTTACAGTGGAGGTAGCAGTGTCCGGTTTTTGGCCTCCGTATTCTGTCGGATAGCGAAACTGTCTTTCCGCAGTTGCATTGTGACTGCTGGTGGCAGCGAGTGCCCTTTTGGCAAACCCTCCATCAACTAAGGCTGATGCGACAGCCACTGTTTCCATTGATGTTGAACAGGCGCCAAACATACAAAGAAATGGGATTTTCAAGTGTCTTGCCACATAGTTAGCCGTCACGTTTTGGTTCAGCAAGTCGCCTGCCAGCAATAGGTCAATATCATCTTTTGTCAGATTGTTTTTTTGAAGTGCAACATTAACAGCGTCTTCCATCAGCTGCCGTTCCGCCATTTCCCAGCTTTTTTGATTACAATGCATTTCGTCATAGGTTTTATCAAATAAAGAGCCAAGCGGTCCGTCTTTTTCCTTTGGTCCTGCTGCCGTTCCCGCTGAGTTGACAAATATGGGATGTTCAAATACCCAGGTTTGCTTTCCTGTTAATTTCATTTTCTTCTCCTCCTATGACATCAGTTTCTCAAAAGCAAACCGAATCATTCCAACGATGTATGCAGCTACAACTCCGAAAACAATAACATTTCCTGCCAGTTTAAACATATTTGTCGCTACTCCAAGCACTAATCCTTCACTTTTATATTCAAGAGCCGCGCTTGCCATACTGTTGGCAAAACCTGTGACAGGTACGGCTGAACCTGCGCCTGCGAATTGTCCGATTCTGTCATAGATGCCGAACCCTGTAAGCAGGGCGGAAATTAATATCAGCGTTGCAGCTGTTGGATTCCCCGCAGTTTTTTCATTGAAATCAAAAAAATGGATATAAAAATTTTGCAGACCTTGCCCGATTGCACAAATCAGTCCGCCCACTAAAAAGGCTTTTACACAGTTCCAGACGTAAGGCGGCTTAGGCTGATATGTTTTCACTTTTGATTTGTAATTTTCTTTTATGTTTGTCATCTTGAAACCTCCTTATGAATGGTCAATAAAGTACAGCCAATGAAATAAGGATCCCGCGATTTTCCCAATAACGATGGCCATTAACAGAATAATGATTTTACTTCTGAGCCCGATTCGTTTTGCCAAAATCGGCAGGACATTTAAAACCTCTGTAAGAGCAGCCGCTAGCATCCCGACGAACAAACCTGCCAGAAGCCCGACCGGCACAGCTATCCATTTTGTTAGATAAAGATGATTCATATGAAGCGTCTCCCATCCCCCGCAAACCGCGCCAAGAATAACAGCCGCTTCATAAGCCTGAACAAATCTCATTGTTTTGGTGAGCTGCATCAGCCGCGGAATGATTCCCATTACGGTTAAAAAAGCAACGAAACCCGCCCCCACCGTTATGCCTCCGCCGAGCCCTACAAAAATAATGAACAATACACTAACGATCATGCAGATCCTTTATGGTTTCTTGATTCTCATGCATGGCCACATATTGATCGAGATCAAGCTGATAGTTAAACATCTCAACCTCCAGCGGGCTGGGCTCTTCATTTAGGCGCTTTTTAAATATGTGGTTAAAAAACACGATCATCCCCAGTCCCAAACCGATGCTGTATGGGATTTGAAGCAAATATGGATAGTCATTCCTCTCTCCGGTTATGATTTCATATAGTGCGATATGAACATCTCTCATGCTTACATCCTCATGAAAGTTCATGATGGCAAGACACGATCCAATAAACAGAAGCAGCCAGACACCGATAAATAGAACCGTTGATAAATTTCGCTTTCGATATTGAATTTCAACAATGGTTTCTGCTCCGCCTACGGTTTGAACATCAAGTGTCGGATCTTGTAAATGAATGGCTCTGAGGACTTGTATGATATCCAGAATTACGATATTTTTATCTTTTTCGCTCACCTGATAAAGCGGCATAGCCGAAAGTTTCTTTTTCAGCTGAAGCTGCCCTTCTATTTGCGCGGCATCTCCAACGGTAATAATATCCCCTGGATGTGCCAGCACCCGGTGGCGAAGCCGGATAAATATTCGTCGTTCCATCATTGATCACCATCTTTCGGTGGTTATATATGTAGTATGTGGTTCGATTTTGTTCTCATTCATCCGCTCGAAAAGACCATAAATTACCACGCTTTTGCACACAAAAAAGCTAGCCTGCACTGCAGACTAGCCATCCGTATGATCCATTTGAACCTTAATCTGTTTTAATATTTTCTTTTCAAGCCTGGAAACCTGCACCTGAGAGATCCCGAGCCGCTCAGCCACCTCGGACTGTGTCTGGTCTTTATAATATCTGAGATAGACGATTAGTTTTTCCCTTTCCTCCAAATCGCTGATCGCTTCTTTCAGCGCAATTTTGTCAAACCATTTTTCTTCTGAGTTGTCAGCGATTTGATCAAGCAGGGTAATCGGATCTCCGTCATTTTCATAAACGGTTTCGTGAATCGAAGATGGAGCCCTTACCGCCTCTTGGGCCAGTACAACATCCTCAGCTTCAATCTCCAAATGGTCAGCGATCTCCTGCACCGTCGGCACTCTGCCCAGTGTTTTCGAAAGCTCATCCTTCGCGCGCCGGATTTTGTTTCCAAGCTCTTTTAATGACCTTGATACCTTTACGGTTCCGTCATCACGGATAAATCGTTGGATTTCTCCGATAATCATCGGCACTGCATACGTTGAAAAACGCACATCATAGGTTAAATCAAATTTGTCAACAGATTTTAACAGCCCGATGCAGCCGATCTGGAAGAGATCGTCAGGCTCATATCCTCTGTTTAAAAACCGCTGTACGACAGACCAAACAAGACGCATGTTTTTTTCTATGAGGAGGTCTCTTGCCTGCTGGTCGCCATTTTGGCTTTGTTTGATTAATTCCTTTACTTCATGATCCTTCAGCTGAGCGTTTTTGCCGTTTTTCTTAACCTCCACATCCATAACAAATCTCCTTAATTACAAAGCGCTTTGCTTTTTGATAAGTGCTTTGTTAAGCGAATCGTTGTTCCCATTTCAGGCGATGAATCGATACTGACATCATCCATGAAATTTTCCATAATGGTAAAGCCCATTCCAGAGCGCTCAAGCTCAGGCTTAGTCGTAAATAGAGGCTGACGGGCTTCTTCAAGATCTGTAATGCCTAAGCCTTCATCACGAATGGTCATATATACGACATGATCTTCCAGCGTCACTGAAATGTAAACTTTCCCTTCACAGTTCTCTTCATATCCATGGATAATCGCATTCGTGACAGCCTCTGACACGACTGTTTTGATTTCAGTCAGTTCATCCATTGTCGGGTCCAGCTGAGCTATAAATGAAGCAACTGTCACACGGGCGAACGATTCATTCTGACTGAGGGCAGAAAACTCAATGTGCATTTCATTTTTCATGATGCCACCCCCAGTGTCAGGAGCGCCTGCTGTTCAGATTGTTCAAATCGGATAATTTTAAACAGACCCGACATATCAAACAATCGCTTCACCGCAGGAGAGATAGCGCAAACGACCATTTCCCCGCCAATTTGCTTAATTTGCTTGTATCTTCCTAAAATAACGCCAAGCCCCGAGCTGTCCATAAAGGAGAGGTCCTCCAAGTTCAGCACGATATGGTGAATATCATCCTTCTCCAATGATTGAGTCACTTTTTGCTTCAGGGTTTCAGCCGTATGGTGATCGAGTTCGCCTGTTAATCGAATACAAAGCACAGATTCTTTGACATGCATGTCAATTCCAAGGCTCATGCTCATTCCTCCTTGATATGATCGGATAATGAGTGTTTCGATTTCGACGGAATGAATTCCTTCACCGTGACAAAACTAGTGGTCATTCGGCATAATTACTTAAATTTTGTCCAGTCTCCCATCGTCCGCTTCAAGAATGTGATAAACCCGGCTTTCTTCATATCTTCTTTTGCAGCAACAGGACTTTCAGCGAGTACTTCTCCATCCTTTTTCAGAACAAGAGTGCCAAGCTCTTGGCCTTTTTGAATCGGAGCACTAATATTGTCCTTCATCTTGATTTCTTTTTTCACATCGTTCATATCCTCGCCTTTTTTCGTCAATATTGAAATCGGCTCAGATGTAGTGAGTTCGATAAATTTTTGTTTCCCTTTTTTGACCTTTACTTTTGCTACTGTTTGATTTCGTTTATATAAAGGATGCGTTTCATATTGGCTAAAGGCGAAGTCAAGCATTTTTGTCACTTGCGCGTTTCTTTCTTTAGGCGTGCTCGCTCCGAATACAACCGCTATGGCCCGCATGTTTCCTTTTTTAGCCGAAGCAGTCAGACAATATTTCGCTTCGCCTGTATAGCCTGTTTTTACGCCGTCTACACCAGGATAAAATTTGATAAGGCGATTTGTATTTACAAGCCAAAACTTTTTATCTGTATTTTCACGCAGATAATCTTCATACGTGCCGGTAAACTTCGTAATTGATTCGTATTTCAATAATTCCTTAGCCATGATTGCCATGTCATAAGCAGAGCTGTAGTGTCCTTCCTCGGTCAGTCCTGTTGGGTTTTTAAAGGATGTATTTTTCAATCCCAGCTCTTTTGCTTTTTTATTCATTTTCTTCACAAATTCTTCTTCAGAGCCGGAAATAAATTCAGCCATGGCGACGGAAGCGTCATTTCCCGAAGCGATTGCGATGCCTTTCAGCATTTCTTTGACAGTCATTTCTTCGCCGGGCTCAAGGAAGATCTGTGAGCCGCCCATTGACGCCGCATGCTCGCTTGTACGGACTTTATCACTCATTTTGATTTTGCCTTTATCTAAAGCTTCCATAATCAAAAGCATCGTCATAATTTTCGTCATGCTTGCAGGCGCCAGTCTCTCATTGCTGTTCTTGTTGTAAAGCACTTTTCCCGTGTCACGTTCTATCAGCACCGCAGACTTCGCTTCATGAGCAAGCTCCGATGTACGTTTTCCGTCTTGTTTTGCAAATGCAGACGGTGCAAATGTAAGCAGCATTATACCAATCAACAAAGTGGATAAAAGACGTTTCATCTCAAAAGCCCTCCATTTCATAATCCTTTTTATTTTTTCCAAGCGGGATGGTTTTATACGCCACTGATGGAAAATGTTTCGAATTTTGGGCATAAAAAAGACAGCTGTGTGATATCAGACACAGCTGTCTTTTGGTCCTGCATTGATTCATTTTTATTCGTACTGAGCGACGATCGCTTTAACAAGCTTTAAGAATCCAGCTTTTACTTTTTCGGTCACTTCCATCACTTCATCGTGACTTAAAGGCTGATCCAGAATTCCGGCTGCCGCGTTAGAGATGCAGGAAATGCCAAGAACCCGCATTCCCGCATGATTCGCTACAATGACTTCCGGAACAGTAGACATGCCGACTGCATCAGAGCCCATCGTTCTTAAGAAACGGACTTCTGCCGGTGTTTCGTAAGAAGGTCCTGTCACAGCAGTGTACACGCCTTTTTGAATTGGGATATTAAGGTCTTTCGCAATCTTTTCAGCCAGGCTGGACAGATCTTTGTCATAGGCTGAAGACATATCTGGAAATCTGGCGCCGAAATCTGCTTCGTTTGGCCCGATTAACGGGTTTGTTCCCATAAAGTTGATATGATCGGTAATAATCATTAAGTCTCCCGCACGGAATTCAGTGTTGACACCGCCTGCGGCATTTGTCACGATCAACGCTTCCACACCGAGCGCTTTCATCACGCGTACAGGGAATGTGACTTTCTCCATTGAGTAGCCTTCATAAAAATGAAAGCGGCCCTGCATTGCAATGACGGAAACTCCTTCAAGAGTGCCAAGCACAAGCTGTCCGGCATGCCCTTCAACAGTAGATACCGGGAATTCAGGTATATCTTCATATTTCAGCTTGACCGGATTTTCAATTTCGTCCGCCAAAATGCCAAGACCTGAGCCTAAAATAAGGCCGATCTTCGGAGATTCCGGCAGGTTTTGTTTAATAAAAGCGGCTGCGCGTTCAATTCTGTCCTTCAAGAAACAGTCCCCCTATTGTAATAAAGATAAAAAGCTTTTCCCGTATTTCGGTTTATTCGTTTGGAAATTATCAGCGATCGTTGCGCCGATATCAGCAAATGTATCTGCAAGCGGCAGCATTTGCGCTTTCTTATGTTTTTTGCTGTAAGCGAGAATCGGCACATACTCGCGTGTATGGTCAGTCCCATGATGAATCGGATCATTGCCATGGTCGGCTGTAATAATTAACAGATCGTCTTCTCTCATTTTTTCAAACACTTCCGGAAGCCGCGCATCAAATTCTTCAAGCGCGCGTCCGTAGCCTTCAGGGTCACGGCGGTGTCCGAATAACGCGTCAAAATCAACAAGGTTCGCAAAGCTCAGACCCGTAAAGTCTTCTCCCAGCGTATCGATCACCTTGTCCATTCCGTCCATATTGGAAACCGTTCTGCGTGAAGAAGTAATGCCTTCTCCGTCGTAAATATCAGAGATTTTACCGATTGAAATCACATCTAAGCCGCTGTCTTTCAATTCATTCATGACAGTGCGATCAAACGGTTTAAGGGCATAGTCATGGCGGTTTGGCGTCCGTTTGAATTGACCCGGCTCTCCGACGAACGGCCGTGCAATAATGCGGCCAACCATATATTTCGGATCAAGCGTCAGCTCTCTCGCCGTTTCGCAAATGCGATACAGCTCCTCAAGCGGCACAACCTCTTCGTGAGCGGCAATTTGCAGAACAGAGTCAGCAGACGTGTAAACAATTAAAGCCCCTGTCTCCATGTGCTCCTGACCAAGCTCATCCAAAATCGCTGTGCCGGAAGCCGGCTTGTTTCCAATAATTTTGCGGCCAGATCTCTTTTCCAGCTCTTGAAGCAATTCATCAGGAAAGCCTTCCGGGAACACTTTAAATGGTTTATCAATGTATAAACCCATAATCTCCCAATGGCCGGTCATCGTATCTTTTCCGTTTGACGCTTCTTGCATTTTTCCATAATAGGCAAGCGGATGTTCTGTTTTTTCTACACCTTTGATATCTTCGATAAGACCAAGGCCGAGCTTTTCCATATTCGGCATATGTAATCCGTTCATATGCTCGGCAATATGACCGAGCGTATGAGCGCCTTCGTCATTAAAGTCAGCGGCATCCGGCGCTTCGCCGATTCCGACTGAGTCCATCACAATTAAAAACACACGATTATATTTGTATGCAGGCATCTTGAAAGCCTCCTTTTTTTCTATACGTCTATTGTATCGCTAAGAGGTCTGACAACTCAAGTATAAACCGTTTTCATTCCCGTTGACAATGTATTTGGAAATAATGAGAAACTTCAATATTTTCTGTCGCTCTAAACAAAAAAGCCGCAGCCACCTGCGGCTATGCTCGCGGATGAAACTGCTTGTACACATCCTTCAGCCTTGTTTTCGTCACATGCGTATAAATTTGCGTCGTGGATATATCCGCATGACCGAGCATTTCCTGCACCGCTCTTAAATCTGCCCCGTTCTCAAGCAGATGCGTCGCAAAGGAATGCCTGAGTGTATGCGGAGTCAGCTCTTTCTTAATGCCGGCTTCCAACGCGATTTTTTTCAGGTTCTTCCAAAATCCCTGGCGGCTGATCTGTTTGCCGTGATGATTTAAAAAGAGGGCGTCAGATACATTATTTTTTAACAGTTTTCCCCTGGCTTTTGTCATATATTCCTCAATGGCGGAAGCAGCGGCTTCACCGATTGGCACAATCCGTTCTTTTCTTCCTTTGCCGAAGCATCGGATAAACCCCATAGATAAATGAACATCAGCCGTTTTCAATTCAATCATTTCACTGACTCGTATGCCTGTCGCATAAAGCAGCTCCAGCATCGCTTTATCCCGGTATCCGAATGGGCTCGTCAGCTTAGGCGTGTCCAATAACCGCTCGACCTCATTGAGCGCGAGCACCTTCGGAAGCGCCCGTTCCGTCTTTTGTGTTTCGATATGAACGGAAGGGTCCTTATCCGTTACTTTTTCCCTGAGCAGAAATTGATGATAAGAGCGAATGGATGCCAAATGCCGCGCCGATGTCTTGCCGGATTTCCCCGAGTCCTTCAAATGCTTTAAGTATTGGATAATATGTATGCGGGTAACGTGATTCCAATCCGTAACATGAAGGGTTTCTGTTAAGTAGAGAGAATAGCTTTTCAAGTCACGTTCATAGGATACGATCGTATTTTGAGAGAGCCCTCTCTCTACCATGACGTAGTGGATGAAATCCTTTATTTGATCTTTCACTCTTGATCTACTCCCCGTTTTGGTAAAAAAAGATCAACCGGTCGAGCCATCCGCCTTTTTCATCCTGATCCATTTCAACAACTTTTACAGCGGAGCCTTCCGGTTTATCATACCGATGATAGTTTTCATACTCTTGATTCACCCATATCATAGCATAATAGAACAAAGCGGTAAAACCGGTAAACAGGATGAAAACTTTCAATGCATCGACAGCTGTTTTCAGGAATCTTCCCATGTCCTAATCGATCCTTTCCCTATGGTTCCAGTTATATAAACCATATGCCAAATCAGAAAGGTTTTATACATAGAAACAGCAAAAAAACCTTTCCCTATGAGAAAAGGTTCGCGCTCGGCACCGTCTATTCAGTTTCTTTTCCGTTACAGCGGTGGCAAATGCCGTGAAACGTCAATCTATGATCTTTAATCTTAAATTTCCAATCACGTTCAATGATTTCTTCCACGTCTTCAAGCAAATCTTCTTCAATTTCATCAACGGCTCCGCACTCCATGCACACCAAGTGGTGATGAAAGTGAGCTGCTCCCTCTTTCCGAAGGTCGTAACGGGACACACCGTCTCCAAAGTTAATTTTATCTACGACTTTTAATTCAGTTAATAATTCAAGCGTACGGTATACTGTAGCGAGACCGATCTCAGGAGATTTCTCTTTTACTAGGAGGTATACATCTTCTGCGCTTAAATGGTCTTCTTCGTTTTCAAGCAGCACTCTTACTGTCGCTTCACGCTGTGGCGTAAGTTTATAGCTGGATGAGTGCAGTTGTTTCTTAATACGATCAATACGGTTTTCCATGTCTTTCCCTCCTACGCCGCATTCCATGACTCATTATAACAAAATACGCGCAGAGTTCCAACTATAATTATTATAAACTGATAAATAAAATGGTTTTCTTTTAATAATGATTTTAAAAAAGTCTAGATGTAAGCTTTTCCATTAAAACAGGAGATAAGTATGCTTCAAACAGAGATGAGATCAGCGCTAAAAACAGAATGACCAGCAGCACAAAGGCATACCGCCCGAACCATTGAATCGGCGCGTCATGCAGGCTTCGTTTCACGAACAGCTGTCTGATTAACTTTAAAGAAAACGCAATTGCACATGTGCCCATAATGAGATAAGCCGGAATCAGCAGCACATTTTGCGGCAAAACGGAGACAAATGATAGGAAAAACCCGCTTACTCCCATCTGATTGACTAGGAACCCGACAGTAAAGCCGACGACGATCCCTTTCAGAAAGACCATAATGAAAATAATCGGCATCCCAATGACGGAAATTCCCAGTATCCACATCAGGCCTAAATACTTTGCATTATGAAAGATACTTTGCCCAAACATATCAGCTGAACTTGCCTGTTTTCCATCCGAAAGCTGTCCAAAAAATTGACTTAAGTAGTAGTATAAATCTTCTTTCTGGCTGATGGTCATACTGTTGACAATAATCGCGCCAAAGATGACACCCATGAAAAACAGCACTGACACAAATATATAAAGAGAGAGATGATCTTTAACATGCCTGAGAAACATGTCCTTATAAGAGATTTTTCGCATACCGTTTCCTCCCGCCCGCTCTAGTGATTTGATTTAATAGATTGTATGAAAGAAACAGAAAAACATGCCCTTTTTCAAAAAGAAACGCTAGAGACGAATGCTAGGCGGCTTTTTGGGGCACAAAAAAATCCCTATCATCAACTGCTGTATGATCATAAGGATTCTTATGCTTCCGTTTATTCAAAATCTCTTTTTTGCTTTTTGTCATTCTTTCATGTGTGCTGAAAGATGGTGTGCTGCCTCTTGATAAAAAGACGTCACGTCCGCCGTTTCTCAATCGATGCTCCCGCTTCTTTTTCGCTTGGCTTTTTGCCATGTGATCACTCCCTTTTTTATTTTCATAGTAATGATAACAAAATTGAACAATGATAAGAAAAAAAACAGCACCTGCTACGACAGGTGCTGTTTAGCTACATTTATTTCACTGCTGTAAGAGCTGCATGCTCGACAGCTGTTGCTACCGCATGATGGACTTTTGAATCAAGCGGCTGAGGGACCACATCACCTTGTTTAGTGCAGGCTGCGATGGCCTCTGCTGCTGCGACAAGCATATCATGATTAATCTCCGTGCTTTTTGCGTTAAGCGCTCCTCTAAAAATCCCAGGAAAACCGAGTACATTATTAACAGAACGCCCGTCAGCTGCATATGCGGCGCCAGCCTGCAGCGCGGCCTCCGGCTCAATTTCCGGCTTCGGATTCGATAAAGCCAAAATCACTTGACCAGAACGTACAAATGCCGGTTTTATTAAACCCGGAACGCCCGTTGTAGCAATGACAATATCACATGTTTCCATAAGCTCCTCAATACTGGAAACTGCCTGTCCGCCGTATTGTTCGAGACGGTTCATTGCTGACTCTGATTTGTCTGTTCCGTACACAGCATTCACACCATAAGCCATGAACATCCGGCAGATGGCCACGCCTGCTGCGCCAAGGCCGATTTGCCCCACTTTCGCTTCCTTCAGGTCAACCCCCGCACTCCTGCATGCCGAAATGGCAGCTGCCAGCGTCACTACAGCTGTACCATGCTGGTCATCGTGCATAACAGGGATGTTCAGCTCCTCTTTTAGGCGATCCTCGATTTCAAAACAATGCGGCGAACCGATATCCTCAAGAAGGATGCCGCTAAAGCCCGGAGAAATATGTTTTACTGTTTTGATGATTTCTTCAGGATCACTCGTATCAAGAAGTATCGGAATGCCGCTAATACCCGCCAGCTGATCAAACAAAGCAGCCTTTCCTTCCATGACAGGCATGCCAGCCACAGAGCCGATATTCCCCAGGCCTAAAATTGCGGTTCCATCCGTTACAATTGCAACAGAATTGCTGATCGTTGTATAAATAGAAGCTTTTTCAGGTTCTTTTTCGATCAGTCGGCACACGTCCGCAACACCTGGTGTATAGACACGTCCCAGCTCTGCCAGTGAACGGATCGGCATTTTGCTTTTCATTTGGATTTTTCCGCCTTCATGTGCGGACAGGACTTCATCAGATACGGTGTGAAGCCTGATCCCTTCTCCGAGGGCCTGTACAGCCGCGATCACTTCCTGAAGCTGTTCTTCATTCTCCACTTGAACGGTAATATTCCGCATTGTGTAATTGGGTCCGACTTTTACCGTCTCCACTTCACCAATATCCCCGCCCAGAAGGCCGATTGCCGTAGCCACCCTTCCAAGATTTCCGGGAACCGAAGGCGTTTCGATCATCAGTGTCCGAATCATGTGTTTCGCTATCATTCAGTGATCCTCCCCTATTAGCCTAGTTTTTCGGCTTTAACTGTATTGTTTTTCGTATACCATATAAATTTTCCTGTATAACCATAGATAATTGCAAGACCTATTGCTACAAAACTGAGCCACATAAACGGCAGATAAGAGAAGGTAGAAACACCTAAAATACCAGCCATGTAAATCCCATTATCAGACCAAGGAACCATCCCCGAAGTCAATGTTCCCCCGACCTCTGAGTTACGTGATAACACTCTTCTGTCCAGATGTAAGCGATCATAGCTGTCTTCCATAATTTTCGGAGTCAAAATAAGAGATACATACATCGCACAGCCGAAGATGTTTGCTAAAAACGCTACGATCAGTGTAGACAATGTGACATTGCCGGCTGAAGTTAATTTCTTTTCAAATGTTGAAACAATGACTTTTAACACGCCGAGTTTCTCAAGCAGACCGCCAAAACCAAGGCCAAAGATGATGACGACGAGAGAATCAAGCATACCGACAATTCCACCGCGGTTTAACAAGCCGTTCAAAAATTCAACATCAGTTTTAATAGAGAAGCCGTTGTACGCAGTTGCAATCGCATGAGCAATATCCATTCCTTGGAAAACAACAGCCCAGATTGCACCGAGTAAAGCGCCAATTACGATAACCGGCATAGATGGCTTTTTCATCGCCAATAAGACTATGACGAGAACTGCCGGGATCAGCATCCAAATATGAATGTCAAACGTGTTTTGCAAAGATGATTTTAAGAATTCAACTTTATCAAGATCAATATTTTTCCCGCCGTACATAAATCCAACAACTGTAAAGAGTATAGCTGTAATGACATAAGCAGGTATTGATAAATAAAGCATTGCTCTCACGTGAGCCAATACATCGACTTTTGATAGTGAAGAAGCTAGAACTGTACTGTCAGACAGCGGAGACAGCTTGTCCCCAAAATAAGCACCTGAAAGAATAGCTCCCGCTACTAGAGGAAGCGGAATGCCTAACCCCTCTCCAATTGCGATCATGGCAATGCCGGCAGTTCCGACTGTTCCCCATGACGTTCCTGTTGCCACAGACATAATGGAACAAATAATTAACGTTGCCAGTAAAAAGATACTTGGGTGAATAAATTCCAGTCCGTAATAAATCAAAGTCGGCACAACGCCTCCGGCAATCCATGTTCCGATGAGCGCCCCAACTGAAACGAGAATCAGTACGGCTTCAAGGCCATTTGATATTCCATGTACAATCGCATTTTGTAAATCTTTATAAGAATAACCGAGTCTTATACCTAAAAGCATTGCAATAAACCATGAAACAAAAAGCGCCAGCTGTATCGGCAAGTCGAGAAAGACTGTAAACGATAGAACAAGTGCTAAAAATACTCCTAGTACAATAATAATTTCAAATAGTGTTGGCAATCTTACATCCTTCAAAAGAAGTCCCCCTTCATGTAAAAGCTAAAACGCTTTCAATATATAGTGCAACACGTATACTATACTTCCTCATCCCTATGTTGTAAACAGCTTATTCATCCGACTATTCGGAGATGAATAAGCTGTATTTTGTACAAATTTTATTTTTCTAATAGTTCTTTCCCCGCGATACCTGGTTTGGTCATCTCATATGGGTTTAAAATAATATCCAATTCTTCTTCAGTCAGCACATCATGCTGCAGGCAAAGATCCCGGACAGATTGCCCTGTCATAATTGCTTCCCTGGCAATTCTAGCTGCCGCTTCATACCCAAGATGCGGATTGACAGCTGTGATCACGCCTGCGCTTTTTTCTACGTATTGCTTCATACGCTTTTCGTTGGCTTCAATGCCTTTTAAGCAGTTGTCAGTGAACGAACGGAAGCCGTTGTTCATGATGCTGATGGATTGAAGCAAATTAAAGACAAGCACGGGCTCCATGACGTTCAACTCAAGCTGGCCGGCTTCTGAAGCAAGGCAGATTGTATTGTCGTTTCCGATAACCTGGAACGCAATTTGGTTGATCAGCTCCGCCATAACCGGATTGACTTTCCCCGGCATAATAGATGAACCCGGCTGACGTGCAGGCAGAGAAATTTCCGCAAGTCCGGCGCGCGGTCCCGACGCCATTAAGCGCAGGTCGTTTGCGATCTTCGACATGTTCATCATGCAGACTTTTAATGAAGCTGATACCTCTGTATAGGCATCTGTATTTTGTGTCGCATCAACAAGATGATCAGCGCCGACAAGAGGAAGCCCGCTAATATCAGCAAGGTGCTTTACTACCTGTTTGATATATTCAGGATCAGCGTTCAGCCCTGTACCAACAGCAGTTGCGCCCATGTTGACTTCATATAGGTGCTGGCGCGATTGCTTGATTCGTTTGATATCTCGCTCGAGAACACGGCTGTAAGCTTCGAATTCCTGGCCAAGACGGATCGGAACCGCATCTTGAAGGTGTGTCCGGCCCATTTTAATAACAGAATCAAACTCCTGTGCTTTTTGCTTAAACACACTATGCATATCTTCCATTGTTTTCAGCAGTTTTTCTAAGAGCTTCAATGTGGAAATATGGATAGCAGTCGGGAACACATCGTTCGTAGACTGTGACATGTTCACATGTGTGTTTGGACTTAAATGGATATAATCTCCCTTTTTATGTCCCATGATTTCAAGCGCCCGGTTTCCGATAACCTCATTCGCGTTCATGTTCATAGAAGTTCCGGCACCGCCCTGAATCGGATCGACGATAAACTGATCGTGCCACTTGCCTTCCAGAATCTCGTCAGCGGCTTGTACGATAGCTTGGCCAATTCCTTCATACAGCCGTTTTACGTCCATGTTAGCAAGAGCCGCAGCTTTTTTCACAATCGCCAGTGCGTTAATCATTTCCTCATGGATTTTGTATCCTGTGATCGGGAAATTTTCAGAAGCACGGAGCGTCTGAATTCCGTAATAAACATCTGCTTCAATTTGTTTTTCCCCAAGGAAGTCTTTTTCCACGCGATATTCTTTTTGGCCGTTTAACATAATCTTTAACCTTCTTTCTCTTTGCTGGTTATCGTTTTTACATTTTACAGGACAACGTCATCAGCTATCGGCGTTTCCATAATTCTCTTGACGACAGGAAGATCCGAAGACTGACCTAGTGCCCACATCAATTTTGGCACAATCGCTTCTGTGTTCATATTTCTTGATCGGATAATTAAGTCTTGGTTGACTCTGCGGCCAACTTCGTAAATGCTCATGTCTTCGCCTTCTTCAAGACATTGAGTCGTAATGACCACGACAATGCCGCTTTCGATCAGCTCATTCACTTTTGACAAAATGTCTCTGCCTTCAAACGGCACCCCTCCGCTGCCATAACTCTCAATGACAATTCCTTTGTACATGCTTTTCAGGGCATCAAACATTTCGGGCTTTAAGCCTGGATGCAGCTTCAGCAGACATACATCTGTGCATAGTGAGGTGTCAACTGTGAAGGTGTCGTTCTCAGGTTCCGTTACTTGTTTGTTGTATTCGATCCCGTCTTCATTGATAAAAGCGATATATGGGTAATTGATGCTTTCAAATGCGTCGTAGCTTTTCGTTCTTAATTTGATCGCACGCGTTCCCTGAATGACTCTGCCGTCAAATACAACATAAACGCCGCCCACGCCTTCACAGGCAAATCGAACGGCATCTGTAATATTTTTTTTAGCATCGGTTTTTTGGAACGTGATCGGAATCTGCGAGCCGGTGATGACAATCGGCTTTTTGGCATGCTGCAGCATATACGATAGTGCGGCAGATGTATAGGCCATTGTATCTGTACCGTGAGTAATAACAAACCCGTCATAGGCATCATAATTTTCCTTAACGGCTTCCGCTATTTCCACCCAGTATTCAGGCTGCATATTGGTGCTGTCTATATTCATAAGCGACTGAGTTTCCATTGTGTAATCGTTATCAAGTTTTGATACGTAACTTAATAATTCATCAGCCTTGACTCCGGGAGCCAGCCCATTTTCCCCTTCAACTGAAGCAATCGTTCCCCCAGTTGTCAACATCAATAATTTTTTCATACCATGCACCTCTTCACTGTATCTAAAGATGGGTTGCGAGAAGGTATTCGCTTTTCGCATACTTTTAATGCAATTATAGACACGGAAAATAAAATACGCAAGACATTATTATTCAATTCGCGTACACTTCCTAATACCTATATGATATAATCAGCTCAAGGTGAAAAAGGAGCGGAAGTTCATGAATCTAGATCGTTTAACTGAATTGAGAAAAAAGAAAAATTGGTCGCTTCAATATACAGCTGACCTTCTCGGTATCGCAAAAAGCACATATGCCGGCTACGAGTCAGGCTACCGACGGCCTTCACTTGAAGCGCTTGCCATGCTGGCTGACCTCTTTGACACAACCTGCGATGAACTTTTAGGCCGCGAGAAACAAAAGCAGACTGCTCCTCAGGCCATAGAATTGGCCACGTGGAGCAGCCTTGACTTTACCATTTCTGTTGATGGCAAGCCGCTGAGTGAAGATGAAATCATCCAGCTGATTACCTTTATACGCACAAAAAGAAAAGTACAGGAGGAACTGAGTTAATCTTTAGCTCACGGTTTAATTTTACCGTAGGTTCCTCCTCCTCCGGCTTTCAATTCCAATTTTCCGGATCTCGCTTTTACGATAAGCGCCGCGGTTTTCGGCGGGACAACGCGAGCCAAATCTTCTTCTGCAGCCTCATGAAGAACAGCCATTTCTGTTCCGAAGGCTTTTTTTAGTTTGTCCAGCGTTTTCGGACCTACACCCGGAACAAATTGCAGCGGGATCTGATGTACATATCGCGGACGCGGGACGCGATCTTCAAGCTGATCACTCAATTCACGCAATCTTTCGCTGACTCCCTTGGTAAATCTGGCATTTCCGCAATTCGCGCACGCTGTTTCCCCGCTTACAGCAGGCTCTCCGCACGCTTCGCAAGCCGTCTGATAATATTTCCCCAATAACGGGTCCAAGCCATAATTTGCGATAATTTTCCTGTCATCTTGTCCCTTTAATGCAAGAGCAAATTCAGTAAAATCAGCTGACTGCACATATAGTTCATTATATTCTCTGCCGATTTTCCCCAACGAATGCGCATCAGAATTTGTTAAAAAAGGATACGGATTCAATTCAGATACCTGTGATGCCATGTCTGTATCACAGCTTAATCCAAGCTCCACCGCGTCTATCATAGATGGATCAAAAACCTCAGTTAAGCTTGATTTAACCCCTTTTCCATATAAGCTTTTATGCGGCGTAAAGATATGGGCGGGGATAAACAAGCCGCCCATATCCTGCACTTTTTTTTGCAGGTTTAAGCCCGTTTCATAAATCCGCTGCGAGCTTAAATGAATATTTTTCAGCCGGGCTGACAGCCAGTTTGAAAACTGTTTCATAGCAGCCAGCGTCGGCATAAATACGAGCACATGGATCGGTCCGCTGCAGGCTTCATCATAAATCTCCAGCTCGCTCCCCAATAAAAGAGTCGTGCTGCGATAACGGATTCCTCCCCCGTCAAGCTCGCGATATTTTCCAGATGAAATGCCTTCCTCAAGCTCTAGAATGACTTCCGGAGAATGACAGTCGATAATGCCGAGGAGTTCAATTCCTTTATGTTCACTGGCCTCAACCAAAATTCTGTCCAGTGTTAATGTTTTGGCGCCTGTTATTTTGACAGCCCTTCCTGTAAAGGTCCGGCCGATATGAATGTGCAAATCCGCGTAAATCTTTTTCATTTTTGTGCTTGGAGCGCTTCTTTCAGCTGAAGATACTGAATCGCGTAGGCTGTTTTAGCATCGTATACTTCACGCGATTCAACCAACTTTAGCGCATCTTCAAGCGTCACCTCCATCACTTCAACAAACTCGTCCTCATCAAGCTCCCGTTTTTCTTCAAGCACAGAAAGCTCCTCAGCAAGAAAAACGTGAACGATTTCATCTGCAAATCCGGGTGATGTATAAAACGCAGTTATTTTTGTCAGTTTTTTTGCTGTATAACCGGTTTCCTCTTCAAGTTCCCGAAGTGCCGTATACTCCGGCTCCTCACCTTTTTCAAGCTTACCGGCCGGAATTTCAACGATCGTCCGCTCAAGCGGCTTACGGAATTGTTTGACCATGATGATTTTCCCTTCATCTGTGACGGCTAGTACCGCTACAGCTCCAGGGTGTTTCACAATTTCACGTTTACTGGCTTTGCCGTTTGGCAGCTCTACATCCTCGACATAAAGATCAATGACTTTACCCGAAAAGATCTGTTCTTTGGCAATTGTTTTTTCTTCTAATGATTTCATTTCTTCATCTCCCGTTCTGTCTCTATATGATGCCCCATACATTTTATCATACTAGAGCAAAAGGGGGCTTCTTCGTGAAAGTGCACCGCATGCCAAAAGGTGTTGTCTTAGTCGGAAAAGCATGGGAAATTCGGGCGAAGTTAAAAGAGTATGGACGCACATTTCAATATGTGAAAGATTGGATCTCAAAGCCATAAAAGTTGAAACTTTAGCTCCTTTATATTACGGTCAATACAAAGCCTAAAAAAGGAGTGTGCACATGAGAAAGCGCAAATTGGGTACATCTGATTTAGACATTAGTGAAGTCGGACTCGGCTGTATGTCTCTTGGAACTGAAAAAAACAAAGCATTGTCCATTCTGGATGAAGCGATCGAGCTCGGCATCAACTATTTGGACACAGCGGATTTGTATGACCGGGGACGCAACGAAGAAATTGTCGGTGATGCGATCCAAAACAGACGCCATGATATTATTCTGGCAACAAAAGCGGGAAACCGTTGGGATGACGGAAGCGAGGGCTGGTATTGGGACCCTTCAAAAGCTTACATAAAAGAGGCGGTAAAAAAGAGCCTTACACGTCTGAAAACAGATTATATCGACCTTTATCAGCTCCACGGCGGCACGATAGAGGACAACATTGATGAAACGATTGAAGCGTTTGAGGAATTAAAACAAGAAGGTGTCATCCGCTACTACGGCATTTCTTCCATCCGCCCGAATGTGATTAAAGAATATGTAAAAAAATCAAACATCGTCAGCATTATGATGCAATTCAGCCTGTTTGACAGACGCCCTGAGGAATGGCTCCCGCTTTTAGAGAAACATCAAATCAGCGTAGTCGCCAGAGGTCCTGTTGCAAAAGGGCTCTTAACTGAAAAACCGCTTGATCAAGCTTCAGACAGTATGAAACAAAACGGGTACTTGTCCTATTCATTCGAGGAACTGACAAATGCCCGCAAGGCAATGGAGGAAGTGGCTCCCGATCTTTCCATGACAGAAAAGTCGCTGCAGTATCTGCTAGCACAGCCGGCTGTCGCTTCAGTGATTACAGGCGCCAGTAAGATTGAGCAGTTACGGGAAAATATTCAGGCAGCAAATGCACGGCGTTTAACCGAAGAGGAAATCAAAGCGCTCCAATCTCATACGAAACAAGACATTTACAAAGCTCATCGCTCATAGCAGAAAAACCAGCACCTGTACGGGTGCTGGTTTATTTATATTGATGCCAATCCATTTGGCTTTCATTTAGGAGTTCTTCAAAGCTCTTATTTTTTTCGATCTCTTTTTTCTTTCTGATCTGTTCTGCTTTTTCTCTTTCCTGCCTCTTTTCATCCTCTTCCTTCAATTGGCTCTTCATCTCCATAAGCTTTGCTTTGATATCGGATTGAAGGCCGTCTTTTAGCTGGTGTTTGTCAGCGGATTTTTGTTTTTTCATTCAGACTTCCCCCATGTTTTGTTTTGAAGACAGTTTATCACGGAGCATATACACTGAACAAGCAGACTCTCTTCTGGTCACTTTCTCAGCGGAGCAGTGTTTAGGTATAATGATTTCAAACACGAATTGCCTATATATTTAGTTGAAAGGTGCTGTGACTTTTGAAGAAAATCCTTTTGGCCATTGGCGCTCTCGTAACAGCTGTCATCGCAATCGGAATTGTTTTTTCAAATATGATTCTATTCATCAAGAAAAAAACGGATGAAGACATTATCAAAAGAGAGACAGACAACGGACATGATGTGTTTGAATCATTTGAGCAAATGGAGAAAACCGCTTTTGTGATACCCTCCGCTTACGGGTACGACATAAAAGGATACCATGTCGCACCGCATGACACACCAAATACCATCATCATCTGCCACGGGGTAACCATGAATGTGCTGAATTCTCTTAAGTATATGCATTTATTTCTTGATCTCGGCTGGAATGTCTCTCATTTACGACCACTGCCGGCATGGCCAAAGCGGCGGAAAGACGACCAGCTACGGGTTTTACGAAAAGGATGATCTCAATAAAGTTGTCAGCTGGCTCAAAAACAAAACAAATCATCGCGGATTGATCGGAATTCACGGTGAGTCGATGGGAGCTGTGACCGCCCTGCTTTACGCTGGTGCACACTGCAGCGATGGCGCTGATTTTTATATTGCCGATTGTCCGTTCGCATGTTTTGATGAACAGCTTGCCTACCGGCTGAGAGCGGAATACAGGCTCCCGTCTTGGCCCCTGCTTCCTATCGCCGACTTCTTTTTGAAGCTGAGAGGCGGCTATCGCGCACGTGAAGTATCTCCGCTTGCTGTCATTGATAAAATCGAAAAGCCGGTCCTCTTTATTCACAGTAAGGATGATGACTACATTCCTGTTTCTTCAACCGAGCGGCTTTATGAAAAGAAACGCGGGCCGAAAGCGCTGTACATTGCCGAGAACGGTGAACACGCCATGTCATATACCAAAAATCGGGATACGTACCGAAAAACAGTGCAGGAGTTTTTAGACAACATGAATGATTCAACAGAATAAAAAAGCGAAAGGCCTCTTCGGCTCTTTCGCTTTTTTATGTTACAGAACGTCGGTAATGCCATCCATATTTTCTCTGATCCATTCAATCGCAAGATCTATCGTTGTAAACTCCTGCGTCTCGAAGGTCATTTCATCCTGCAATAGCCAGACATCTTTCTTGATGGACTCTGCTCCTCCAATTGACCAGTGAAGCAAGGTATAGGGATGGTTTTGATTCAGGAAGGATACCCACGTTTTATTTTGTGCTGTGTTCTTCATTGCCTTCAGCTTTTGTTCCACGTTTCGCGTCTCCTACTTTACTAATATGCTCATTCTGGGGCTGAGCATTTCAGCCGGGCTTTTCAGCGCCAATGTTTTGGCTTTTTCATTGTAATCGATCGTCATTTGATCGTCAAAAAACACTTTTTGTGACGATTGGATATACAGCGGAATGCCGTTCGTTTCCAGCTGCTCGCACTGTCCCGTTAATTCTTCTGCCAGCCAGATTGTCGGGACACCGCTTACCGCGCAGCCGCATCCTTCTGCATCGTAACGAAGCTGGGCTTTTTTCCCCGGGTTGGCGTCAAACGCCTGCTGCAGTGCCTGTTTTGCTGCATCTGTCACATGTATGTTCATAAGGTGAAACCCCCGTTTTCATCATTTTCGCTATTGTAGCATACAACACTGCCATTCGCATTGTTTCTGCCTTTTTTCCACCGCTTCGCATTTTCTTCTGCAGTCTTGATCCACTCATCTTTCCCTTGTATGTACTGATTGATGCTGTCAGGATGCTGGGCCGCCAGCCGTTTTTTGAGAACGGCGTATTCTTTCGCTATGTTTGGATGAGATCTGAGATAATCTCTGAATAACAGATGCCTTTCAATAGCAGGGTTTCCCTGTTCGTACATATGGACATGATGAGTGCGTTTATTTCCGCCCTTTTGGAAATAACGCCTGCCCGCTATGCCGTTCTCACCTTTTGGTGTATAGCCGTTAGCCTTCATTTGTTCATCAAATTGGCTCACGGCTTCAATGCTTCTGACTTCAATTAACATATCAATGATTGGCTTCGCTGCCATGTTCGGTATTGATGTGCTTCCGATGTGATGAACAGCGATAATCTCCGGCCCGAACACAAGTTTCAGCCGTTCTTTTTCTTCATCGAAACATTCTGCCCATTTTTCGTTGTAGAGAATGACCTCAACTTTTCTTTTCGGATACAAATGAAAGACCGACAGCAATAGACCCTGCGCTGCTTTGACGGTTTCTGCCTTTTGGAATCCAGCCTGTGTATAGAGTGACACGGCCGGGGTATTGTTCTCGGCTGTGACTACTTCGATTTTCTCAGCGTCTTCATTATGATCAATGACAAATTGCAGAAGTGCTCGTCCAATTCCTTTTCTGAAACCGTCAGGATGCACAACAAGCCTGCAAATGGTGAGATGATGCATGTTTTTCTCATATGAAATGACACCGATCAGCTTGCCGTTTTTCCGATATCCCGCAAACCGTTCATGGGATGCTTGAATATCCTTCACCTTCTCTTGTAAAGCGGGAATACCGTCAAAACCGATAATCTCTGTTTCCTTTATGTAGGCGGGGATCTGTATGGCTAAAATCTCACGCGCTATAGCGGCTTCCTTATGCTGGAGAAATTCAATCATTCGTGTTCTCCTGAAACAGCCGCTGTCTGTCGACTTTTGCGACGCGGACTGCATACGACTCGTACCAAAGGCTTTTTCCTTTTTCTTTTGCCGCTTGATGTTCAGTGTGATGCTTCCAATGGTTAATTGCGTCCATACTGTCCCAATAGGAAACTGTGATGCCCCTTCCATCCGCTTCACGTACGCTTTCCACGCCTAAAAATCCAGGCTGATCCGCCGCAAGTGATACCATCCGCTCCGCTGTTTCTCCATATCCTGTGTCATTTTCGCTTTTGACAGAAGAAAAAATGACTGCATAGTAAGGAGGCTCAGGTGTTTTTGATAAAAAATCCATCATATTTCCCCCTCATATGTTTTTGACAAACAGTACCCTGTCTTGGCCCGGACCATCATAGTTTGCAAACACTGAGATGCCATTTACCGTCTTGGTGCCCTTTTCAATATCAAACCCCAATTTTGTGTGATATGCGATTGATACCTTATTCACAGGTGAAGTGACGCACTTTACCCGGGTGCAGCCTCTTTGTTTTACTGTTTCGATAAATACATCATACAATTGTTTCCCAATTTGCATTTTTCTGAAATCCGGATGCACACCGGAAAAATGAATGTACGCCGTTTCAGGATCCGATTGCGATTGAAATCCGATTAAAAATCCCGTCATGCTGTTATGTTCGGATGTAATAAAGCTTGTGTCCTGAAAATGCTCAAAAAATAGTCTCGGCAATTTTTCTTTCAGCTGTCTGCCGCCCCACCATTCATTCAGTACAGACGTTACCATTTCATAATCTGAAGACATGATTGTTCGAATATCCATTACGATTTGATCTCCCTCCGTCTGGCAAAACGAATGTCAGCTCTTTTTCTCACAATATAAAAATTATATTTTGCCTGGCTGGAATTGTAAATGCCTTCTTTCCTTTATCATACGTTTCCAGACTGCCGAGGGAACAATGTTTGATCATTTTACGCCTATTTCTCCCCCAAGCAGGAGGAAAGACTTTACAGCACAATATCAAGCACTTGATCAAGTTTCAGCTTATAAAGATGATCCTCGTCTCCTTTTATCCATACTGCTTTTTCAAACTCTTCATACCGGCAGATTTTCCCGGTGCAGCGGACAATTTCACCGTCCTGAAAGCAGCTGACAGTGATATCCTGAGCAAACTCCATCGCGACGCAAAGCGTTTGATTCATCTCTTCCAGCTTATCGGGGTCAAGGATCGGCTTTTGCAGCTTCTGTTTAAGTCGCTTTCTCTCCAGCAGGTTTTGCTTATGTTCCGGCAGAAACATCCTGCTCCCTTCCCACAGCAGGTTGCCCCTTTTTAAATGGTCGTTCATTTATAATGCCCCCCTATTTTAGCCGCACGTTCAAATGCCTGGCCTGCCGCTGTCAGTGACGCCGCCCTGATGATTGCTGTATCGCCGAATCGATTTTTAATGCCATCCATCACATAGCCTAGGCTCATTTTCTTTGCATAATCCTGAAATAAATTGAGCTGCCATATGTCATCAGATGAGAGCTGAGACAGATTGACACCGAGACGGCGGACAGGTTTCCCGTCCCAAAATGTAAGAAACAGCCGGCGTACAGCCTCATATACATCCTGCGTAGAATTAGTCGGCTCTGCCAGCTTCACTTGCCGGTTGAAGCCCATCGGCCAATCAAAATCAGCACCCCGGCAGCTCACTGACACCGTCTGCCCCATGACCCCGGCGTTTCGGCTTCGCCTGCACACTTCTTCACTCAGCTCAAGCAATACGACCTTGATTTCTTTGTCAAAGTGTTCGTAGTCTCTCGGGAGAGTCATTCCATGGCCTATCGCCTTTTGCCCGTCCAGAGACGAAGTTGACACAGGGGAATAGTCGATTCCGTTTGCCGTCATCCACAGCACGTGGCCGTTAATGCCCCATTTCTTTTTTAAAAGATCGAGCGGAAAAGCCGCGAGCCCGCCGATCGTGCTGATGCCCATTCGATTTAAATGATGCTTCATGCGGCTCCCGACGCCAAACATGCTGCCCACCGGGAGCGTCCACATTTCGGTTTTCATATTTTCTTTCGTTAAGGTAAAAATACCGTTCTTATTCTTTTTGGCAAAATTGTCACACGCAATTTTGGCCAGCGCTTTGTTAGGGCCGATTCCGACCCGCGCATAAACGCCGATCTCCCGCATGATTCTGCCCTGAATGCTTTTCGCGATCTCCATCGGCGTCCCAAACAGCTTCTGGCTGCCTGTAATGTCCATGAACTGTTCATCGATAGAATAAGGCTCCACAAGGTCTGTATACTCCTCGAGAATGGCCGTAATTTGCAGTGATACATCAATATACCGTTGCATACGCGGCCGGAGCACAACAGCCTCAGGACACTTTTCCTGCGCCTCCCACAGCCGTGAAGCATTCACCACACCTTTTTGTTTCGCCAGCGGGCAGGCAGCCAATACCACTCCGCCCCTTTTTTCAGGGTCACCCGAAACAATGACAGGCTTATTTTTCAAATGTGGATTTTCCGCTTTCTCTACAGATGCATAAAACGATTGCATGTCAACGAGAAAAATCACTTTTTCTTTCATCATACACACCTCTAAAAAGAACTTATGTTCGTTTTTCATTATATGCGAAAGTATGTTCGTTTTATACTGGTAAATGATTCTTGTCTGACAGAAAATATGATCCAAGGGTTTGAGAGAAGAAAAACATTTAGTAGAATAAAAGCGAAGCATAAGGATAGGAGAGTCATGATGGAGAAATTTGTCGAAAAAATGATGGGACAGGCATTGCGTCAATACGGCAGAAACGTTGCTATAGACCCGTTAAGCCCGTATGAAAAACAAAGCCTGAAAGCGGCTCTACAAGAGAGACGGAATGAAGAACCGGATGAGGATTTGCATGCGCATATAGAAGATATCATTTATGACTATGTCACAAACCAAGGTCTGTTCTCTTAAACGCATGACTGTCAGTTCTTTCAGCCGCTGATGCGGCTTCCCTTTGAAAACACCGCCTGAAACAAATAAACAGTCTCAGGCTTACAGAAAAAAGCAGGATTTTCTCACGCTCCATAGATTCATATGGCCTGGCGTAAAATTCCCCTCAGTGCTCGCGCAAAACGGAATAAGCTGTCCATGATCACGCGTATACACTTTTTCGAAGAGATGTGCTCTCTTGTTCTGTCATGCGGCCCATGCCGGTTTTCAGCGTACATCTTGACTCATAGCCGGTTTCACTGCCGATATGATCTACGTCCTGGCGGCTTAAACTAACACACTCTCACTGACCAATCGCTTTGCTTTTCATCGGACATCCCGTCATTTTCCTTCTTCAATTTCAAGATGTAAACTCCGTCAGCCACACGCATCCTCAACGCATAGTATATTGCCATCCATACAATCAGGCATACTACATGTCAATAACGAAATATTTTGAACGATCTATTGGAGAAGGAAATTTTTTCATATATGATAGAGAAAGATCATACATACAGGAGAGAATATAATTCATGAAGAAATGGAAAGATATCCACCCGATCAGCTGGACAATTATAATCGGAACCATTTTCGGCAGAATGGCAACATCGATGAGCATTCCTTTTTTAGCGATTTATTTGACAGCCGTCCAAGGCGCATCAGCTTCCTATGCAGGGCTGGTCATTGCCGCGAGCTCATCAGTCGGCATCCTCGCAAGCTTTTACGGCGGATATATCTCAGATAAATTCGGCAGAAAAAACATGATGCTTGTATCGATTTTCGGATGGATGCTGGTATTTGCAGGCTTTGCGGCAGCATCTAATCTCTGGGTGTTTTTTGTAGTAAACGCATTAAACGGTCTTTGCAAATCACTGTTTGAGCCCGCTTCAAAGGCCTTGCTGTCTGATATGACAGAAGAAAAAACGAGACTGCTAGTTTTTAATTTACGCTATGCGGCTATTAATATCGGCGTTGTCTTCGGACCTGTGCTTGGCCTATATTTCGGCTCATCGCAATCGACTACGCCCTTTTTGGTGCCTGCAGTCATTTACGGACTATACGGAATTGTGCTTGCCCTCCAATTTAAAAAACATCCATCCTTATCAGCACCAGCCCAGTCCCGAAATATGAGCGTGCGGGAAGCGTTTATGGTCACGCAAAAGGATTATCTTTTTACCATTGCTTTGGTCGGCATTACGCTATGCACCTTCGGCTACTCACAATTCAGTTCCACATTCCCTCAGTATATGGCGCAGAACCCCTTGATCGGCAATGGAACGAAGCTGTATGGGCTGATGCTGACATTAAACGCAATCGTTGTGTTGGCGACGCAATTTCCCATTGTCCATTTTGCAAAACGGTTTTCGCCGCTTTGTTCTCTGATGCTCGGTAATGTGATGGTTAGCATCAGCATGGCCATTTTCACCGTATCACACGGTGTTCCATCAATTGTGATGATTGTCATCACATTTACAATCGGCGAAGTGCTTTTATTCTCTATGATGGATTTGTATGTAGACCAGATTGCAAAACCAGGATTAAAAGGCACTTATTTCGGGGCAATCGGTTTTTCACAGCTCGGAAACGTCATCGGCCCTTGGGTCGGGGGGATATGTATAGACCTGTTTGGCGCTGGCCGGCCGATTTATATTTTTTCTGTCCTGAGCGGCATTACCCTGCTCGGCCTGCCATTTTTAGCGTTCGCCTATCGGCAAATGAAAATGGAGACCACAAAACACCGTTCCCGTCTGGAAAAGCCGCTTTACATAAAAAACGGAAGAGAATGAATCTCTCCCGCAAACATGAGGTGAAGAACATGAATATAGGTGATGTGATGTTTCAGCTGTTTGTATTTATTATATTTGCCGCTGTCGTCTTTGCGGCTGTTACAGGCTTCAAGTATGCGAAAAACCGAAAAGCGCAGCTGGATCGCATTGAGAAAAAGCTGAACAGCCTGTCCGAAGATCACGATTAACAGCTTGGGGCAACGAGCTCTACCTTAATCCGGTCTGGATCCTCACAAAAGACTGCATAATGCCCGTCTCCTCCGGCAAAAGGATGCCTGTCTCGGTACAACACACGATAACCTTTTGCCGTCAATTTTTCAGTCATCTGATCGACTTGAAGCTTGGATTCAGCATGAAATGCGAGATGGTTCAGACCGACTCGGCATCTATGGTATTTCGGCTCTAGAAATGACTCTTTCGCCTGCACAATCACTAGGTAAAAACGATCTTTCTTCCAGCTGATGCCTGAGCTCCATTTTTGATACTCTTTATAACCAAGTTCTTTTAAGAACCAGCCCCAAAACCGCCTAGACGCCTCCAAATCAGAGACATATAGTTCAATATGATGCACAATTTCATACCCTCCTTACCAGCACTTCCTCGACCTTATGCCCGTCTCCCTTACGCAAAATGAGATCTGACCTGAATTTAGTCGGCAAAATATTTTCATATAAATTCGGCCGGTTGACACTCTCCCAAATCGAGGCTGCCATCTCGTCAGCCTCCTGATCGGACAAGTCTTTAAATTTATGAAAATATGAATCAGGATTTTGAAAAGCTGTTTCCCGAAGCAGGCGAAAACGCTCTAAATACCAAGTGAAAATCCGGCTTTCCTCCGCATCCACATAAATCGAAAAATCAAAGAAATCGGAAACAAAAATACGCGGGTTTTCCCGGTCATCCTCCAAGGTGGGCGACTGAAGAACATTAATGCCTTCAATAATCACAATATCCGCCTGTTCTACAACCTCGAACACACCTTCCTCGCGGTCATAGGTTAGATGGGAATACACCGGGGCCTTTACGCTGTCCTTTCCTGATTTTAAGTCATTCAAAAATTCGAGCAGCGCCTTTACATCATAGCTTTCAGGAAATCCTTTTCTTGACATCATATTTTTCTTTTTCAGCTCGGCAGTAGGAAATAAAAAACCATCTGTCGTGATAAGGCTCACTTTTGGACGGTCAGGCAAACGCGAAAGCAGCTTCTGCAAGATCCGCGCCGTCGTGCTTTTTCCGACTGCGACACTGCCAGCAATGCCGATAATAAACGGAATTTTGGCTGAATGTGGGTGCTTCAAAAAAACATTGACATGCTTATTGCGTTCAGCCGCAGACTTGACATGTAAATGAAGCAAGCGAACAAGCGGAATATAGATCGTCTCCACTTCTTCAACAGATAGATAATCATTCAATCCTTCCACAGCTTTTGCCTCTTCTTCAGATACAGCAATCGACAAATGCCCCCCAAAACCAGACCAAGACTCCCGATTGTGCTGTGTATATAAAGTATGTAGGTTAAGTTCTTTATTTTTCACTGTTTACACCTGACTCTCTGTAGGTTAAAACCCTTACAAAGATTGTAACGGAAAACCTTTTCACTGTCTGCTTATTTTTCATTTCGTTTTTTTAGCAAATCAGCACCGATTCGGTTATACGCAGCCATTTCATCTTTTGGAACCATGCTTCCTCCCGTTCCCCAGACGACATGTACGGCATGTTCCATCTTATATTTCTGAGCATAGTGCCTTCCCTCTTCTGTCGTAAGAAGCTGAACCGGCCCGAACATGCCGGCAAGAGCCGAGGGCTCTAAATATTTATCTTCAGATACAGCCAACATATGAAGCAAAGTATAAAGCGTATTGTCCTCTACCGTATAACAGCCGCTCAGAAGCGGTTCAATCAGCTTGCCGACAAATCCTGACGGTCTCCCTACGGCAAGTCCGTCAGCAGCAGTCTGATTATCCAGGCCGATATCCTGGACGGAGATCTTTTCGTGAAGTCCTGAATAAAGCCCTAACAGCATACAAGGTGAATGAGTTGGTTCTGCGAAAAACACATGAACATGATCTCCGTATAAAAGCTTCAGCCCAAATGCTACACCGCCCGGTCCTCCGCCGACTCCGCACGGCAGATACACAAACAAGGGCGTCTCAAGACTTGGCTTTATATTCATACAGTCAAGCTGTGTTTTTAATCGGCTTGCGGCAACAGCATATCCTAAGAACAGCTGACGAGAATGTTCATCATCAATAAAATAACAGAATGGATCTTGTTCCGCCTGCCGTCTCCCCTCGTTCACCGCTTCGCTGTAATCTGTTTCGTACTCCATAACAGTGACTCCCTTTTGGCGGAGGAGATCCTTTTTCCACTGCTTAGCATCGGCGGACATATGCACTGTCACGCGAAAGCCGAGTGCCGCGCCGATGATGCCGATGCTTAAACCTAGATTTCCTGTCGAACCGACAGCAATCGAATAGCGGGAGAAAAACCCGGTAAACCGCTCTTCCTGTAAGATGCGGTAATCATCGGTTTCCTGAAGCATCCCTTCTTGAAGCGCGAGATTTTCAGCATGCTTTAACACTTCATAAATCCCGCCCCTCGCTTTAATCGATCCTGAAATCGGAAGCTCATGGTCGCACTTTAAAAGCCATCTTCCGGGAAATGGCTGTTGATATGCCGCTTCCAGCTTTCCCTTCATATGCTGCACCTCAAAAAGCGGAGACTCGATGATTCCTTTAGCGCCTTTCGTCTCAGGAAACACCTCGGCAATGTAAGGTGCAAACCGCTGCATTCTTTTTTCCGCTTCCGCTATCTCGGTTGCCGACTCATCTGCACGGGGTATTGGCCCCTCTTTCTTGCCTGAATTTGCCCAGAATACAGGCTCTGCATCAATCAGTTTCTGAATAAACGGATCTTTAAGCAGAGCATGAAGGACTTCTGAATGAACTGACATTCAACAATCTCTCCCTTCCACTATCAAAAACTGCCTCGTGAGAAACAAGCCACTCCACCACAGGCAGTTCCATCATTATTTTTTCATGAGCGCGCGTCCTGCCAGCTTTTCTACAAGAGCTGGAAACAGCTGATACAGCTTAGTGCCGGCATTCATTAAACGCGGAAGATTGATCTCCCGCTTTTTCGTAAAAATTGCAGCTGTAATTTGAGCTGCCACGTCATCAGGATCAAGCATCCAGCGGCCGACATTTTTGGCGTAGTCCCCGCCTTTATCAGCAATGGAAAAAAAGTCCGTCTGAATCGGTCCCGGGTTGACTGTTGTCACATAAATGCCGGTTCCCGAAAGCTCCATCCGCAAAGCGTTTGAGTAACCTAACACGGCATGTTTGGTCGCGGAATACAGGCTAGACTTCGGTGTTGCGATTTTCCCCGCTTGAGAGGCGATATTGATGATATGGCCCTTTTTTTGCTCAAGCATTTGCGGAAGCACCGCTTTTGTACAGGCGATCAAGCCGAAGACATTCACATCAAACATCGCTTTCATGTCATCCAATGTAGAGTCTAAAACCGTTTCAAATATACCGAAGCCCGCATTGTTAATCAGTACATCAACCGAGCCGATCTGATCGCGGACCCGGGCAATATCCTCTAGGCGGCCGACATCCAGAGGAAAAATCTCACACTGTCCGCTCCATTCCTCGGTTATTTTCCTTTTGATTTCTATCAAACGATCCTCGCGTCTAGCCGACAGCAGGACATGGGCTCCTTCAGCCGCGCATAAGTATGCGATTCTTTCACCAAGCCCTCCTGAAGCGCCGGTTATCCAAATCCTTTTTCCCGCTATATGTTTCACCCATTTCACCTCTTCATTGTTTTAAAGTATGCGGTATTTCCTTCCCAATATGACGTGATGGCTTCTTCAGCCTCCAACACATCAAGGTGACCTGCCGTTTCTGACATCGTTAAAAACAATTCCTTTTCATATACAGCAGGAAAAAGCTGCTGACAGACCTGAAAAGCGGTCATTGGCTTTTCATCCAGCATGCGACGCACATCCTCCGTCCTGTTCCTCTGCTTGTCAAAACGCTTCTCAATCAGCGCTTGTACACTGGTGATAGGCTCGCCGTGACCAGGAAATACGATTGTTGGATCAAGTTGAGACAGCCTTCGCAATGACCGCTGATAATCCACTAAAGGCTTTGACCTGACGTCTCCCGCTTTCGGCGCTTCCAAAATCGGATTAGACGAGCTGTTGGCCAGCAGTAGATCGCCGCCAAGCATCCTTCCGCTTTTTTCATGGAACAGAACGATATGCGATTCAGCATGTCCAGGCATCTCCAACACAGACCAGCCCTCAAGCCCATCTATGCCCATACCTTCTCTGATTGATTTTGTCAGAGATCTCGTACAGGAAAATGCGTACGCTGATCGAATCAGCTTTTCCGCCTTCCCCGTATCAAATGGAACGCCTAATTCAGGCAGCAGCTTTTGAAAAAAACGTTTTTGCCAATCCATAAAGGCTTGATTTCGGCTGATATAAGGTTCGTTGAATGTATGCCCAATCACTTCGATTTCATCTGAAAAGACATCAAGCAAGCCTGCATGATCAGCATGATGGTGAGTCAGTACAACCTGCTCGATATCTGACATTTTCACATTTACAGCGGCAAGCTGCTCTTGCAGGGCTCTGGCAGCCTCTTTTGTATTCGGCCCGGCATCGATAAGTGTCAGTGCATCACCTTTTACGAGGTAAACGATAACATCGCCGACAGCAAACGGCGTCGGGACGCGGATCGCAATTACATCTTCAGTTGTCATCCTTTCGCTCCTTGTCTTCATTCATTATTCATATTTTAGCTTTTTCTCGGTCTTGTGTCATTATTGCAGAATGAGAACAAACCTTTTTGAAAAAGCTATTGACATTAGCTTGTCCGCCATTGCATAATGAACAACAAACTAAAACGAGAACCATTGGAACGCTATGACGAGGAATAGTATACAAGGCAATGGCCTAAGAGAGCGATACCCCCGGCTGAAAGGTGTTGCGGCCCGCTTGTTTGTAGAACCTGCCCTCAAGTCGCGGTTAGGAAAACCTAAACGTTTCCCGCGTTACGGGGATTTGAGCTGAGCACAATTTGTGCTAATGAGGGTGGTACCGCGAACCTTTTCGTCCTTTACGTGATGAAAAGGTTTTTTGTTGTTCTGATAGAAGGAGGATATCAATGAAAAAGATAGGATTTGTCGGCGCCGGGTCAATGGCAGAAGCAATGATCAACGGCATTTTGCAAAGCGGCATCACAAAACCAGAACATATCTATATTACAAATCGCTCAAATGACGAGCGTCTGATTGAATTAAAGGAAACGTACGGCGTGCGTCCATGCAGAGATAAAAATGAGTTTTTCACTCACACCGATATCATTATCCTCACTTTCAAACCGAAAGACGCGGCGGAAAGCATCGACAGCATACGGCCGTATATCAAGGACCAGCTTGTCATTTCAGTACTTGCAGGCCTTACCATCGAAACCATTCAGCATTATTTTGGCAGAAAGCTCCCGGTCATTCGCGTCATGCCGAATACATCAGCGGCAATCAGAAAATCAGCAACCGGATTTTCCGTAAGCGCTGAAGCAAGCCAGAATGATATTAGTGCCGCAAAAGCTCTATTGAAAACAATCGGTGATGCAACACTGGTTGAGGAGCGAGATCTTGACGCTGTCACTGCAATCGCAGGCAGCGGCCCGGCCTATGTGTATCGTTATATTGAGGCGATGGAAAAAGCGGCACAAAAAGTAGGATTAGATAAAGAAACGGCAAAAGCACTCATTTTGCAGACAATGGCAGGGGCAACAGATATGCTCCTTCAAAGCGGCAAACAGCCGGAAAAGCTGCGTAAAGAAATCACCAGTCCTGGGGGCACTACAGAGGCAGGTCTTCGCGCTTTACAGGACTCCCGCTTTGAAGAAGCAATTATTCACTGTATTGAAGAAACAGCTAAACGGAGCGCAGAAATCAAAGAACAGTTTGCCGTTGCCGCCTTAGAGAGACATTCTTAGATGTAAGACAAAAACAGAAGGCACTGTGCCTTCTGTTTTTTATTTTTCCCGCAGCAGCTGGCCGGCAGATTCTGATTGCTTTAATAGCGCGGAGATCGTAAATGAAAGCAAATCGGGAAGCACTTCAAAGGAATAAGGCATATACAATCTTTCCGTCCATTTATGCGGGTCTTTACCAGCCGGACCGACATTTAAAACCGGAACATATAAAGCCTGATTTTTACCGCTTGGCAATGAATATCCTCTGTTAAAGAGCGGCATATTGCTTGTGTATGCATCAACCTCCTGTTTTTCCAGCTGAAGATAACTCAAGTCCGAAAGTCCGGGGAAGTACTGAACCTCCCGTAATGCAATGCCGTATCGCTCAGCCGCATAATGCTTTATCTGATCTGCTGTATTTCTGATCAATTGATCATCCTTTGAAGAAACAGCTGGATAAAGCGGCGGACTATAAAACAGAACGATGAGCGGCGCATCCTCCTTACAAAGCGAAGCAAGCTCAGAAACAATTTTCGTCGAAAAATCCCTGTCTCCAAGCTCCCCCCTGTTAGCAAAGGCATAATTTAGAGCCCGCTCTGTTTCCGAGATCCCCGCACGCTTTTTTGCACGCGAGACCAGCTCATCAAATGTCAAAACAGTGACGTCCCGCTCAATCGGCTGAAATGGCTCAAATTGTTGAAAATCCTGTGTTTTCTTCCGAACGTTCGACATGATTTCCTCCGCCGCCTGTTCTGCTGTTTTAAGCAGCATCTGATGCAGCTCACTAGCTGAGCGTTTCATTGACAGCACATTAAATAATGTGACGGCTGTATGCGGTGTCTGGACTGAATATGCCTCTTTCAAGTCCTTTTGCATTAAGTTTACCGGCGGCGGAGTGACCTCGCCATCAACCTTTTCGCAATAATCAGCATTCAGTTCAAGCAAACGGTTAATCTCAGATACCATTAAATTTGCGTTTAGACCTGAAAACGGCTCTCCAACATGTGTCTCAATCCCCTTGCAGAAAAAACCCGCAAGCACCTTGCCAATGCTTCCTGTATAAAAATATTGCTGCTGATCGCCGGGAAATTTTTCAAACATCGGTTCGGCATTCAGGCAAGCGGTTAATGTGATATCATGCTTTTTCTCCATCTCCTTCAATGCAGGAACCGCTTCAATCATGCCTCTTGAATTCACTTCCTCGTCCGGAACCGTTATCAACAGCAGATTGCCCTCAAAATGCCCGTTCATTGCCCTCTCCAGCATCGACAGTTGAATACAAAGCCCCGCTTTCATATCCATCGTCCCTCTTCCGAACAGCCAGTCTCCGCTTTCGGCATCTCTTCTCACACGTTCCGGGAGCAGCTCTTTTTTCTCTAAAAAGGAGCTCAAAAGCTCAGCAGGCTTGCAAGCCATATGTTTAAATTCGCCGTAATCTTCTATGTCAACGACATCAAAATGACTCAGCAGAAGCACTGTCTTTTTGACATTCTTCTTTTTGACTAGAGCCGTAAGAAAAGATCTGCCATCGTCCATCGGATGAAGTGTTACATCATCAGGGTGCTTTTGAAAATAGGGCTTGTCCTTCAAAATAAAATAAAGATACTCTGCAAGCGCTGCCTCGCCCTTTGAACCGGTGATGCTTTCGTATTGCACAAGAGAAGTTAAAAGTGCCAGCAATTCGTCCTTCGTCTGCCAATTCATTGATTCCGCCCCTCCTATGAATAAAAATGCTTCTATACTGAAAAATAAACTGATTTCTCGTCTATTATACAGAAATGTTTGACAAAAGCGGTTCATTTGAGCAGTTTATATGACGGGAAAGAAATGACTTGATATAATCAATCTCTAAAAACCTTACGGGAGGCGAAAGAAATGGCCAGAAAATTATTTACACCTATTACAATTAAAGATATGACGTTAAAAAACCGCATTGTCATGTCGCCAATGTGCATGTATTCTTCTCATGAAAAGGACGGAAAATTAACACCGTTCCACATGGCACATTACATATCGCGCGCAATCGGCCAGGTCGGACTGATTATTGTAGAGGCGTCAGCAGTTAACCCTCAAGGACGAATCACTGACCAAGACTTAGGCATTTGGAGCGACGAGCATATTGAAGGCTTTGCAAAACTGACTGAGCAGGTCAAAGAACAAGGTTCAAAAATCGGCATTCAGCTTGCCCATGCCGGACGTAAAGCTGAGCTTGAAGGAGATATCTTCGCTCCATCGGCGATTGCGTTTGACGAACAATCAGCAACACCTGTAGAAATGTCAGCAGAAAAAGTAAAAGAAACGGTCCAGGAGTTCAAGCAAGCGGCTGCCCGCGCAAAAGAAGCCGGCTTTGATGTGATTGAAATTCATGCGGCGCACGGATATTTAATTCATGAATTTTTGTCTCCGCTTTCCAACCATCGAACAGATGAATATGGCGGCTCACCTGAAAACCGCTATCGTTTCTTGAGAGAGATCATTGATGAAGTCAAACAAGTATGGGACGGTCCTTTATTTGTCCGTGTATCTGCTTCTGACTACACTGATAAAGGCTTAGACATTGCCGATCACATCGGTTTTGCAAAATGGATGAAGGAGCAGGGTGTTGACTTAATTGACTGCAGCTCAGGCGCCCTTGTTCACGCAGACATTAACGTATTCCCTGGCTATCAGGTCAGCTTCGCTGAGAAAATCCGTGAACAGGCGGACATGGCTACTGGTGCCGTCGGCATGATTACAGACGGTTCAATGGCTGAAGAAATTCTGCAAAACGGACGTGCCGACCTCATCTTTATCGGCAGAGAGCTTTTGCGGGATCCATTCTTTGCAAGAACTGCTGCGAAACAGCTCAATACAGAGATTCCGGCCCCTGTTCAATACGAAAGAGGCTGGTAATGCCCATAAGAGATATCCTGTAGAGGATATCTCTTTTTTTATTTTTAGAGAAACGATCGGCTAAGGTTCTCCGTCTCCCTAGTAGAACCAATTAGAGGAGATGACTCCAATGAAATCAGCTTGGATGGAAAAGACATATACAATTGACGGATGTGCGTTTCATACACAGCACCGGAAAGGATCAAGCGGTGTAACGATTGTCTTTGAGGCCGGCTATGGTACTTCTTCTGAGACGTGGAAACCATTAATGGCGGACATTGATGATGAATTTGGCATTTTCACATATGATCGGGCAGGCATAGGAAAAAGCGGGCAAAGCAGAGCTAAACGAACAGCTGATCAACAAGTGAAAGAATTGGAGAGTTTGCTTAAAGCAGCTGATGTAAAACCTCCTTATTTGGCTGTTTCACACTCATACGGAGCTGTCATCACCGGTTTATGGGCCTGCAAAAACAAGCATGATATTATCGGCATGGTCCTTCTTGACCCAGCTTTAGGCGATTGCGCCAGCTTTACCTTTATACCCGAAGAAATGCACAAATCACATACGAGAAAGATGATGCTTGAGGGCACACATGCAGAGTTTTCAAAAAGTCTGCAGGAGCTCAAAAAGCGGCAAGTCCACTTAGGAAACATGCCTCTTCTTGTGTTGTCATCAGGAGAACGGACTGAGAAATTCGCTGCTGAACAGGAGTGGCAAAACTTGCACAGCAGCATATTGTCTCTATCTAACCAAAGCGGCTGGATTCAAGCTAAAAACAGCTCCCACAACATCCATCATGATGAACCTCATATCGTTCACTTGGCTATTTATGACGTATGGTGCGCAGCGTGCCAGCAGGCCGCTCCTCTTTACCAGGCAGTCAATTAACGTAAAAAAAGACCGGGCCGTAAGGGATTCCCGGTCTTTTATATTATTTTGTTTCACGGTGAAGGGTATATTTCTTTAAACGCGGTGAATATTTTTTCAGCTCCAAACGGTCTGGATTGGTGCGTTTATTTTTTGTTGTGATGTAATTTCGGTCTCCCGTTTCAGTGCAGGCTAAAGTAACATTTACTCTCATAATTAACATCTCCTTATAAAGCGTAATGATTACGTTTTATTATACAACGTCATCACAAATTGTCAAATAAGAGCTCCGCCTTCAGTCTCGCGGGACGTTTACCTCTAAGAAATCATATGCCGCCACGCTATTGGGGAAAACGTCAACCGCTTCTTTTTGAAGCTCCAAAGAAGCATCTCCCTGATATCTTGCGCTGATATGGGTTAAAATGAGCTGCTTCGCTCTTGCTTCTTTCGCTGTTACAGCCGCTTGTTCCGTTGTACTGTGATAATAATCATAAGCAAGTTTACGGTCTTCCTTAGCAAAGGTTGCTTCATGAACAAGCACATCACAATCCCTCGCAAGCTCTTTTAGTTTGTCACTTACTCTCGTATCACCGGAGAACACAACAGATCTTCCCTTTTTAGGAGGCTCCAGAAAATCATTCCCATTGATGATTCGTCCGTCTTCAAGCGTTACCGTTTCGCCTTTTTTGATTTTCTGATATACAGGTCCGGGCGGGATGTTCATTTCTTTTAATACGTCAGCCTTCAAGGAACCCGGTACGTCTTTTTCCTGCACACGGTACCCGAAGGCTTCCACTCCATGAATAACAGATACCGCTGTGACAATAAACTGATCGTCCTCAAACACGATTCCTTCTTCAATTTCCTGGATCGCAAGCGGATATGTCAAATGGGTTTTCGTGACGGCAAGGCTTGTTTCAATAAACGCCTTGATCCCTTTAGGTCCGTACACTGTCAGCTCGTCCTCTCCGCCTTGAAAGGAACGGCTCCCCAGAAGCCCCGGAAGTCCGTATACATGATCGCCGTGCATGTGTGTAATAAAGATTTTCTCTATTTTACGAGGTTTAATCGTTGTATGTAAAATTTGATGCTGTGTGGCTTCCCCGCAGTCAAAAAGCCATACCGAACGCCTTTCTTCAAGCAATTTTAATGCCACCGACGTTACATTTCTCGCCTTGGCGGGGATGCCGGCTCCCGTCCCTAAAAAAAGTAATTCCACGTTTCCTTCCTCCTACTAGAACCAGATACCTACAAGAATACAGGATCAAGCGGAAAATGTGAATCTTGCCTCTGAAAAGAACAATCCTTTCGTGCTAGAAACATTTTTTCAGCATTCTGCTTAAAAAAGGGCTTAAATGTTTGCTTTCGTTGAATTTTAGATTTAAAATGAAGGAAATATACGGGGTGTACTAAAATAAAGCTTCGAATAAAGTGAGGTACTTTTAGTGAAAACAAACCAACAACCAAAAGCAGTAATTGTCATATTCGGTGCAACTGGAGATTTAGCAAAACGAAAATTGTATCCGTCTATTCACCGTTTATATCAAAACGGACAAATCGGAGAAGAGTTTGCAGTGGTAGGAGTTGGAAGAAGACCTTGGTCTAATGAGGATCTTCGCCAAACTGTTAAAACATCCATTTCCTCATCTGCAGATAAGCATATAGATGATTTCACGTCTCATTTTTACTATCACCCGTTTGACGTGACAAACCCTGGTTCTTATCAAGAGCTAAACGTATTGCTTAACCAGCTGGAAGATACATATCAAATTCCTAACAACAGAATGTTCTACTTGGCAATGGCTCCTGAATTCTTCGGAACGATTGCAAAAACATTAAAATCAGAGGGTGTAACAGCTACAACCGGCTGGTCCCGCCTTGTCATCGAAAAACCGTTCGGCCATGATCTGCCAAGCGCACAGGCATTGAATAAAGAAATCCGCGAAGCATTTACGGAAGATCAAATTTACAGAATCGACCATTATCTAGGCAAACAAATGGTTCAGAACATTGAAGTGATTCGATTTGCCAATGCGATTTTCGAACCGCTTTGGACAAACCGCTACATTTCAAACATTCAAATCACATCTAGCGAATCACTAGGCGTTGAAGACCGCGCAAGATATTACGAAAAATCAGGCGCCCTTCGCGACATGGTGCAAAACCATATTATGCAGATGGTTGCCCTTCTTGCAATGGAGCCGCCTATCAAATTGAACACAGAAGAAATCCGCAGCGAAAAAGTGAAGGTGCTGAGAGCACTGCGTCCTATTGCAAAAGACGAAGTGGATGAATACTTTGTGCGCGGACAATATCAAGCTGGTGAAATTGACGGTGTACCGGTTCCTGCTTATACAGATGAAGATAATGTCGCTCCTGACTCCAATACAGAAACCTTTGTTGCCGGCAAGCTCCTGATCGACAACTTCAGATGGGCTGGTGTTCCATTCTACATCAGAACCGGAAAACGAATGAAAGAAAAGTCCACAAAAATTGTCGTTCAATTTAAGGACATTCCGATGAACCTGTACTACGGTAATGAAAACAACATGAATCCGAACTTGCTTGTCATTCATATTCAGCCTGACGAAGGCATTACGCTTTACTTAAATGCTAAAAAGCTTGGCGGAGCAGCACACGCACAGCCAATCAAACTCGATTATTGCAGCAATTGCAATGACGAGTTGAACACCCCTGAAGCATATGAAAAACTAATTCACGACTGTCTTCTTGGCGATGCAACAAACTTTGCACACTGGGATGAAGTTGCCCTTTCTTGGAGCTTTGTCGACTCTATTTCTGAAACATGGGCAGCAAACAAAACCTTATCTCCTAACTACGAATCAGGCTCAATGGGACCGAAAGAATCTGATGATCTTTTGGTGAAAGACGGCTTACACTGGTGGAATATATAATAAGAAGAAAAAAGCCGAAAATGTTTACAAGCATTTTCGGCTTTTTTACGCTGAACAAAGGTATAACAATCTCCTTAATAACAAAACCCCCAAAGCTTAAGAGCTTCGGGGGTTTCTATTGATTACTTCATCCATTCAGTATGGAAGATGCCTTCTTTGTCAGTACGCTCATAAGTATGAGCGCCAAAGTAGTCGCGCTGTGCTTGAATTAAGTTTGCAGGCAGTACGGCTGTGCGGTAGCTGTCATAGTAGGCTAATGCGCTTGAGAATGATGGCACCGGCACACCTTGGGCAACTGCAAGTGAAATCACTTGGCGAAGCGCTCCTTGATAGCTTTCTACAATATTCTTGAAATAGCTGTCAAGAAGCAGGTTGTCAAGCTCAGGCTCGCGATCGTAAGCTTCTTTGATCTTCTGAAGGAATGCCGCGCGAATGATGCAACCACCGCGGAAGATCATAGCGATTTCACCATATTTCAGATCCCAGTTGTATTCTTCAGAAGCAGCTTTCATTTGGGCAAATCCTTGCGCGTATGAACAGATTTTACTCATGAACAACGCTTTTCTGACCGCTTCAATCAGCTCTTCTTTATTTTCTGTAACAGGCTTCACTTCTGGTCCTGAAAGAAGTCCGCTCGCTTTTACACGCTCTTCCTTCATAGCTGAGATAAAGCGTGCGAATACAGATTCAGTAATAATCGGAAGCGGAACGCCTAAGTCAAGTGCGCTTTGGCTTGTCCATTTTCCTGTTCCTTTTTGGCCTGCTTTATCAAGAATCACATCAACAAGCGGTTTGCCTGTCTCTTCGTCTTTTTTTGTGAAGATGTCAGCCGTAATCTCAATCAGGTAGCTATCAAGCTCACCTTTATTCCATTCAGCGAAAACTTCATGAAGCTCATCAGCAGAAAGGCCCAGCACCTGTTTCAGAATGAAATATGATTCAGAGATCAGCTGCATATCTCCGTATTCAATTCCGTTGTGCACCATTTTTACGTAATGGCCGGCGCCGTCCGGACCGATATATGTCGTACAAGGTTCTCCGTCAACTTTTGCAGAAATGGCTTCAAGAATCGGTTTTACAAGCTCATGTGCTTCTTTTTGTCCGCCAGGCATGATAGAAGGTCCTTTAAGCGCTCCTTCTTCTCCGCCGGAAACGCCTGTTCCGATAAAATGAATGCCGCTTTCAGCGAGTTCTTTGTTACGGCGCTGTGTATCTTTATAGTATGTATTACCGCCGTCAATTAAAATATCATCCTTCTCTAGATGAGGAAGAAGAGATTGAATTGTCGCATCTGTTGCAGTTCCCGCTTTAACCATTAATAAGATTTTGCGCGGTGTTTCCAAGGATTGGACAAATTCTTCAATGCTGTAAGTGCCAACAACATTTTTTCCTTTTGCCTCCTGTAAAAACTCCTCAGTTTTACTGCTTGATCTGTTGTAAACAGAAACAGAAAATCCCCGGCTTTCGATATTTAAAGCCAGATTTTTACCCATGACCGCAAGTCCGATAACGCCGATTTGTTGTTTTGACATATTCTAACGTCCCTTCTGCAAACGTTTAATCATTTTAAAATTTAAATTAAAATAAAATGATATTTATAATAAAGAAATTACCATACATTCACCCTTTTTTTCAAGCGATTCAGCTTTTCTTTTCATCTTGAAAAAAATCTTTATTAAAGCTTGTTCCCTTTGTTTTGCTCTCCTCTTTTTTTAACGTTGCCCCTTTTCTGATCAGTTTGGTACCGTACTTTTTATTCAGCTTTTCCATCATCTGCTGAATGGGCTCATCCTTCGCATCTTCATTAAAGCTGAACAAATCGAGCTGTTTATAGGCCTGCTCTTTTTCTACTAAATCCGTTCCGGTAATGCCAAGCAGCCTGACAGGATTTTTATTCCAATGTTTAAAAAAGAGGTGCTCCGCTTCTTTCAAAATGTCATTTTTTTGATCAATCGGGTTTCTCAGCGTAGTGCTTCTTGTGATGGTTTTCCAATCCGCATATCTAATCATAATAAAAAGCTTCGAAGCCATGACTTCCTTGCGCTGTAAACGGTCACTCACAGAAGCGGCAAGCTTTCTAAAGACGCCTAACAGCTCTTCTTCATCACTGGAATCATGGGAAAGTGTCGATGAGTTGCCGACGCTTTTAAATTCGTAAATGCGCTCCGGGTCAACCGGCGCATGGTGAATGCCATTTGCTTTATTTTTCAGGCGCGGACCGTTGATGCCAAGCAGGCGCTTCAGCGAGTGTTCATCAGCTGCAGCTAGCTCTCCGATTGTATGGATGCCGAGTCCCTTCAGTTTTTCCGCTGTCTTTTTGCCGACTCCGTGCATCTCTCCAACAGGAAGCGGCCACAGGATGTCGGGCACTTGCCTCTTTCTTAAGATCGTAATTCCAAGCGGTTTTTTCATATCAGACGCCATCTTAGCGAGAAATTTATTCGGTGCAATCCCTATGCTTGACGGGAGCAGCAGCTCTTTTTGCAGCCTGCTTTGGATTTCTTTTGCCGTCTCTAGAGCGCGGCTGCTGTATGGTGTATCGGTCATGTCCATATAGCCTTCGTCGATGGAGACAGGCTCCACTAGGTCAGTATATTCACGAAGAATGGTAAACATCGCTCGTGAAGAGTTTCTATAGCGGTCAAAGTTCGGCGGAAGAACGATGAGCTCAGGACAATGGCGCTTCGCTTGCCAAACCGGCATCGTTGTTTTGACGCCGCGCGCTCTTGCTTCGTAGCTGCATGTTACCACAATGCCCTTTCGCTCCTTTACGTTTCCGGCAACTGCGACCGGCTTTCCCCGGAGAGCCGGATCATATGCCATTTCAACCGACGCATAAAAGCTATTCATATCAATATGGAAAATAATTCGGCTCTTTCCCGGCATAAACAAATCTCCTTTTCGGTCATTAGACAACAGCTTGTACATATAGTAAAATGAAGCTATTGAATGGATGTGATGACAATGTTTGTGGAATCGATAAATGACGTTTTATTCTTAGTCGATTTTTTCACAATTATTCTTCCTGCTCTAACGGCAATCGGGATTGCATTCCTCTTACGGGAGTGCCGTGCGGGCGAGCAATGGAAATCAAAACGAACAGATGAACATCAGACGGTCTTTCACATTAACCGAACAGACTTTCTTATTATTATATATCATCGCATTACAACTTGGATACGTAAAGTCTTCCGCATGAATTCGCCTGTGAACGATGAGGAAGACGCCGGTTCTCTTCTTTTATAAACCGCATTTATAAAAAGGAGGAGAACAAAATTGTTAAAAACATATCAAAAACTTTTGGCTATGGGTATCTTTTTGATCGTATTATGCTCGGGCAATGCTGCATTTGCAGCGACTAATCAGGTGGGAGGCCTCAGCAACGTAGGTTTTTTCCACGATTATTTAATCGAACCGTTTTCCGCTCTGCTTAAGGGTGTTGCCGGGCTGTTTCACGGAGAATACGGACTCTCTATTATCCTCGTAACCATTATTGTGCGTATAGTTGTATTGCCTTTGTTTGTCAATCAGTTCAAAAAACAGCGCATCTTCCAAGAGAAAATGGCCGTTATTAAACCTCAGGTTGACAGTATCCAGGTTAAGTTGAAAAAGACGAAGGACCCGGAAAAGCAAAAAGAGCTGCAAATGGAAATGATGAAGCTGTATCAGGAGCATAATATCAACCCGCTTGCGATGGGCTGTCTTCCAATGCTGATTCAGTCTCCGATTATGATTGGGCTTTATTACGCGATTCGCTCAACACCTGAAATTGCGTCACACTCGTTTCTATGGTTCAGTTTAGGGCAATCTGATATTCTCATGTCCCTTAGTGCAGGGATTATGTATTTTGTCCAAGCCTATATCGCTCAAAAACTGAGCGCGAAATATTCCGCTGTCCCGCAAAACCCTGCAGCGCAGCAATCCGCAAAATTGATGGTGTTCATCTTCCCTGTGATGATGACGATTTTCTCGCTTAATGTGCCGGCAGCCCTTCCGCTGTACTGGTTTACAAGCGGACTGTTTTTGACAGTGCAAAACATCGTCCTTCAGATGACGCATCATAAAAGTAAAAAAACAGCCGCTCTTACTGAGTCGGTGAAATAAAAAAGCAACCCCGTGCGAAAAGCCGGGGTTGTTTTTTGTTACTTGCAAAGCATACCGCGCCAAACAGTCTTGTTTATCATGGCTGAAGCAGAAATGGCCATCCTAAAAAATAGCCGTATCGTTTAAAAAGAAGGAAATCGGGAATACCTTTACTCACCTCCAACCGAAAGGAGCATATACGTTGACGGAACGCTTTCAGCAAAAAAATATTTCTGTACCTGATGGAATCTGGATCATGAGACAAACCTGGAATGATGTCTTATTTGCTCACTGGCCTGTTGATGTTTCTATCCTTCGCGCTTTGGTACCGTCCGTTTTAGAATTAGATACATATAACGGGCAAGCTTGGATCAGCATGCTTCCCTTTATGCTCACGAACCTGAGGGCGCGTTATCTTCCTGTCATTCCCGGTGCGCGTGCATTTCCTGAGCTTAACCTCCGCACCTATGTCACGTATAAAGGCAAGCCCGGCATTTATTTTTTTAGCTTAGATGCCGATCATCGTCTGGCGGTCCTTGGCGCTCGCACATTCTTTCATCTGCCTTATTTTTACGCGGATATGAAGTCCGAAAAAAACGGTGATGCCATTGACTATGTCAGCAAGCGGAAAAATGACAAAGAAGCAGCATTCCACGCCGCATACCGGCCCATTTCAGCGCCTTTTACAGCAGAAAAGGATTCGCTCGATTACTGGCTGACAGAACGGTATAGACTCTATACTACCAATCAAAACAAACTCTATTACGAAGACATCCATCATCATCCATGGCTGCTGCAAAACGCCGAAGCGGAAATTTCAGTCAATACGGTGACTGATGCTCACGGCATTGCATTGCCAGAGTCAGACCCCTTGCTTCATTACGCTAAAAAACAGGATGTGTTATTTTGGCCGCTTAGGAAATGGAGCTAAAAAAACCCGATGCGGGAAATCGCACTCGGGTTTTCTTTTTTTATTTTGCCGCCTCTTCAATAATGGCAACAACCATTTCTGCCGTTTTAACGAGCTCTTCGATCGGCATTTTTTCATTTTTTGTATGGATTTGCTCATAACCGACAGCAAGATTGACCGTCGGGATGCCATGACCAGCGATTACGTTCGCGTCGCTTCCGCCGCCGCTCGTTTGCAGCTCGCTTGGACGTCCGATTTTAGCAGCCGCTTTTTTCGCGATTTCAACAACTTGGTCGCCGTCTTGATATTTAAAGCCCGGATACATAACCTCAATTTCGACTTCTGCGCGTCCGCCCATATCAGCAGCTGCCTCTTCAAAAGCAGCTTTCATTTTTTGAACCTGAGCTTCCATTTTCTCAGGAACTAAAGAGCGCGCTTCAGCAAGAATATGAACTTCGTCGCACACAATGTTTGTTTGTGTGCCGCCTTCAAACCGGCCGATATTAGCTGTTGTTTCTTCATCGATACGGCCCAATGGCATTTTTGAAATGGCTTTGCTAGCGATTGTAATCGCTGAAATGCCTTTTTCAGGTTCAACCCCGGCGTGAGCGGTTTTCCCGAAAATTGCCGCTCTTACCTTCGCCTGTGTCGGCGCGGCCACAATGATATTTCCGACTTTTCCGTCTGAATCAAGAGCATAGCCGTAGGATGCAGTGATCATAGAACGGTCAAGCGCCTTCGCTCCGATCAGACCCGATTCTTCCCCTACTGTGATGATGAATTCAATCGTGCCGTGTTCAATGTTTTCTTCTTTCAGCACCTTAATCGCCTCAAACATTGCAGCCAATCCCGCTTTATCATCAGCGCCTAAAATCGTCGTGCCGTCAGTTTTGACGTAACCGTTCTCTACAACTGGTTTTACGCCGTTTCCGGGTACAACTGTGTCCATATGAGATGTAAAATAGATCGTATCTGTTTGTTTTGTCCCTTTTAGCGTGCAAATCAGGTTACCGGCTCCGTGGCCCGTGATATCCATTGTATCGTCTTCTTTAACGTCCACACCTAAATCAGAAAATTTTCGTTTCAGCACTTTGCAGATTTCAGCTTCGTGCTTTGTTTCTGAGTCAATTTGGACAAGCTCTAAAAATTCTTCCAGCAGGCGTTTTTCATTCACCATTTGTAAGTCCCTCCATATTAAAGCGGTATGTTACCGTGCTTTTTTTTCGGTCTCTCTTCTGTCTTATGTGCAAGCATATGAAAAGCTTGAATCAGTCTTCCCCTTGATTCTTCCGGCAAAATGATGTCATCGACCATTCCACAAGCGGCCGCTTTGTATGGGCCGGCGTTTTGCTTTTTGTATTCCGCTGTTTTTTCGCGTTTCGTCTTTTGCGGGTCAGCTGAAGCTTTGATTTCCTTTTCATACAAAATCGATGCCGCACCTTCTGGACCCATCACTGCGATTTCAGCATTCGGCCATGCAAACACAAGGTCCGCTCCGATTGCTTTGCTGTTCATGGCCACATAGGCGCCGCCGTACGCTTTTCTAATGATGAGTGTGACTTTTGGGACAGTCGCTTCTGCATAAGCAAACAATAATTTTGCTCCATGCCTGATGATTCCGTTGTGCTCTTGCTGAATACCGGGCAGAAACCCCGGGACATCCTCAACAGTCAACAGCGGGATATCAAATGCGTCACAAAAACGGATGAACCTTGCTGCTTTATCAGCAGCGTCAATCGTCAAGCTTCCCGCCAGATGCTTCGGCTGGCTCGCCACGATGCCGATTGTTTTTTCACCCAGCCTTGCAAACCCAATGACAATGTTCTTCGCAAAAAATGGCTGAATCTCAAAAAAAGACTGCGGGTCGGCCATCTCCTTAATCACCGTCCGAACATCATACGGCTTTGTCGTGTCAGCAGGCACTAGACGGTTTAATAACGGTCTGGACGCCTCTTTCTCTGGCTTTGGCTCAGTTGTCCGGCCATTCAGCGGCAAATAAGACAGCAGTTTTCTCACCCCTGTCAGAACCTCCTTCTCCGTATGTCCGGAAAAGTGGGCGTTTCCGCTGACGGCATTATGTATCCCCGCTCCGCCTAAGCTCTCCGCATCAACCTGTTCCCCTGTCACTTTTTCAATCACCTTCGGGCCGGTAATAAACATCCGGCCGGTCTGTTCAGCCATAAATATAAAATCTGTGAGTGCCGGAGAATATACAGCGCCTCCAGCGCACGGCCCTAAAATAACCGATATTTGCGGAATGACTCCGGAATATAAGACGTTTCGGTAAAATATGTGACCGTATCCATCTAATGATAACACACCCTCTTGAATTCTCGCACCACCTGAGTCATTCAGCCCGATAATCGGCGCCTTATTTTTTGCTGCCAGATCCATCAAAGCGCAGATTTTCCTGGCATGGGTTTCGCCAAGCGCCCCTCCGTACACTGTGAAGTCTTGCGCAAATACATAAACTGAGCGGCCGTCAATTGTGCCGTACCCTGTCACGACCCCATCCCCTAACATGCGCTGTTCTCTTGTTAACACTTGACTTTCCATGAAGGGATGTAATTCGATAAAGCTGTCCTGATCTAGAAGAAATATGATCCTTTCCCGAGCAGTGAGCTTGCCCTTTTGCCGCTGCTGAGCCAGCTTTTCCCGTCCTCCGCCTTCTTCTGCCTGCTTGCGTTTCGTGTATAAATGATCCATGTGCTCATTCATGTTCATTGTGTTGGTCTCCTTTCGGTTCACAAAGCTCTACAAGAACACCGTTTGTTTCCCGAGGGGAAATAAACGCGATCTTTTTCCCGTTCGCTCCCTGTCTTGGAAACCTGTCAATCAATTGAACATGCTGGTCAGACAATGCTTGAAGCTGTTCAGATAGGCAGTTGCACAAAAACGCAATATGATGCAGTCCTTGCCCTTTCTTCTCCAAAAATAAATGGACGGGGCTGTCAGCTGTCAACGGCTCTATCAGCTCAAGTTTGACGCTACCAGCTTGAAAAAAAGCAACATTCACCTTTTGCTCTTCAACCGTTTCTTGATGAAGAAATGCAAGCCCCAATACATTTTCATAAAAGCTTCTTGCATCTTTTATCGAAAAAACGGCTATCCCGATATGGTCAAGCCTGTTCATTTTCATCCCTGCTTTCGCTAATAGATATCGCTTGTCCGCCCATTCAAAACACGCTAAAATATAGACAGATTGTTTAAGGAGTGAAAATCATGTCTCAAAAACTGATGAAAAGCGTTTTGATCGTGATTTTGGGAGTTTTTATTCTTTCAACTGTACTCTCAGGAATCGTCATGTTTCTATAACGATAAAAAAGCAGGCGCCTTATTCAATGGGAATATCCTGCTTTTTTATCAGAGCTTTATGCTCGATGGCAATCTCCTCAAAAGAGCGGTTGTCGTCCGTGATCAGCACTCTCGTTCCTACTGGTATCGTTTGAAACAAATGAACGACCTCATCGTTATGCATACGTATGCAGCCGTTAGACACAAATTTTCCTACTGATTCCTCTCGGTTTGTCCCATGAATTCCATAAATCCGCCCGTCCGTTCCTTTCGCGTCAAATCCGATCCATCTTGCCCCAAGCGGGTTGTCAGGAGATCCCCCTTCAATATTTTTCTTTCTGTAGTAAGGATTTTCCGCTTTTACCGTTACCGAAAACTCTCCTTCAGGCGTCAAATCATCTGTTTTTCCAGTCGCCACACTATACACGCCTTCTACTCTGTTGTCGAGGATAACAGCAAGTTCATTTGTTTGCTTGTTGACAATAACATATGGATCACCCGGCAGCGGATTTTCGCCGAGCGGCCAAATCGGTGAAATCATCATAATAATCGAACATAAGAAAAAACGCATAAGCTCCTCCTTTTTCATTAGGTTGACCAATGAAGGAAGAGCTCATGCGAATCATCCGAGTGATTTTTGCGCTTTTATTCCTTTAAAATAACTTTTAATCACTAAATATTGTTCCATTTCGCCGAGAAGATGGAAGAGAGCGGCCCTCGCTTCAAATTCCTCTCTAGTCGCCGGAAGCGGCATCTCCTCAAATTCTTTTCTCATGTCAGCAAGTCTTTTCAGAAATTTGTACGCTGTATTCCCAGGGTGTATCGCCTCCCGCAAATCATGAATAAATTCAGCGATCATTTTTCCCTGATCTACCGTAATGGAGATCGATGTCACTTTAGGGAGAAGGCGTTCGATAATTTCAAATTGCTTTTCTCTCATTTTAAAATAATGATAATGCAGATTTTCATAACGCAAAATGTGGTTTTGCACATCTCGATATGCCAGGTTTTTAGCCTCCGTAATAAGCTGGTGCGTTTCCGGAATTTCTTTTCCAGACCAATCTTGCTCACCAGTTAACAAATACCGTTCGATTTCTGCAAAAATGACAGCAAAGTTATCCTCTATCTTTTTACGGTAAGCAATCAGCTTCCGATCAAGACTCGGCATATACAAGTTCATCAATAGAGCGACGCCGATGCCGACCGTAATCAGCTGAACTTCATTCCAGATGAAAGTAGGCGTAATGCCGCCGGACATGTATAAATGAAGGATAATAACAGAACTGGTGACGATACCCTCGTTAATTTTTAACAGAACCGTTATCGGAATGAATATCAAAAGAAGCGCTCCGATCACAAACGGGTGGTAGCCAATAAGCTCGAAAAAGAGATAAGAAAAAGCAATTGCCAGACAGCATGCCGCAAAGCGGGCCCATGAGGCCTGAAGCGACCGTTTTTGTGTGATTTGTATACACAAAATGGTGATGATTCCTGCTGATGCGAAGTTTTGCAAATGCAATAACTGGCTTATATAAATAGCCAAAGCTGTTCCAAGCGCGGTCTTTATTGTGCGGTAACCAATTTTAAACATGTCGGACTCCATTTCTATTTGTTTCTTCAATAAAAAAGAAGAGGCGGCCAGCCTTCTTCTTTTTTATATTCTATAATATTTTCTTTAAAAAGTCCTGCGCTCTTTTGGATTTTGGCGACATAAAAAATTCCTTCGGATTGCCGTCTTCGACAATCATTCCTTGGTCCATAAACAGCACACGGTCTGCCACTTCTTTTGCGAAGCCCATTTCATGTGTGACAATCACCATGGTCATGCCGGTTTCGACCAGCTCTTTCATCACCTGTAGCACTTCTTTGACCATCTCTGGATCAAGGGCGGAGGTCGGCTCGTCAAACAGCATGATGTCCGGATTCATCGCAAGAGCCCTGGCAATCGCGACACGCTGTTTTTGTCCGCCAGACAAACGGTTTGGATAGTCATTTCGCTTTTCAAACAAACCGACTTTGCGGAGCAGGTCCTCAGCTTTCTCCTGTGCAGCCTGTTTTGATTCTTTTTTTACATTGACAGGCGCGTACATGATGTTTTCGAGAACCGTTTTGTGCGGAAAGAGATGAAAATGCTGAAAAACCATCCCGATGTTTTCCCGGACCTTTAATGTGTTGGTTTTCGGCTTCGTAATCTCTGTGTCTTTTATTGTAATGGTTCCGCCGTTAGGCTTTTCCAACAGGTTTAAACAGCGTAAGAACGTTGATTTGCCTGAGCCTGAAGGACCGATCACGGCAACAACCTCACCCTCAGCGATTGTTGTTGAAATGTTTTTTAATACTTCGTGTTTCCCAAATGATTTTGACAGCTTTTCAACCTTAATCATTGGATTTCAGCTTCCTTTCTACAGCCTTGCCGATAAACGTTAAAATCAGGACAAGCACATAATAAATCAATCCCGCGATAATGAGCGGCTCAAGGTAATTGTAAGTGGCGGCGCCAGCTTGATATGCGCGTCTCATGACATCACCAAGCCCGATGACGGTAACGATCGCCGATTCTTTTGTTAACGTAATTAATTCATTCACAATTGCAGGTGATATATTTTTGAAGGCCTGCGGCAGCAGCAGATCTTTCATCATTTTTCCATACGGGACACCGAGTGCAACAGCAGCTTCTTTTTGCCCTTTATCAATGGCATTGATTCCGGCTCTGATAATTTCCGATACATAAGCGGCGGAATTCAAAGACAATGCGACAACCGCAGCCCAAAACTGGTCAATTTGAAATCCGAGCAGCTGAGGAAGGCCAAAATAGACAATCATAAGCTGCAGCACTAAAGGCGTGCCTCGGAACACTGATGTATAAAAATCAGCGATCCAGATAAACGGGCGGAATGTGCTGATCTTGCATAAGCTTAGCACAATACCGAGTATAAGTCCGATAATAGCAGATACAACAACAATTTTTAATGTAATTGCCAAGCCTTCTAATATAAAAGGAATTTGGGGGATCGTTGCTGAAAAATCCAAATTCATAGCCTTTGTCTCCTTTTCTTACAGGAAAAAAGTTTCCTATTCAATAAAAAGGCTCAACGAAAAAGTTGAGCCGCTTTTTTTTACTTCTCGCCAGTGAACCATTTTTTCTTCAATTTCTCAAGCTCTCCGTTATCTTCCATTTCCTTGAGCGCTTTATTGAATTTGTCTGTCAGTTCACTGTCCTTTCTGAAAGCAATTGCTGAACCGGCTTCTTCCGCTTTCGCATCAGGAATCACAAAGCCTTGCAGGTCATCATTTGATTTGAAATACCCTTCTGCAACAATGTCTTCAATAATCGCGGCATCGAAACGGTCAGATTTGATTTCCTGCACCAAATCAGAAATTCTGTTGCGGTCTTCTGTTTTAAAACCATATTCCGGAGAAAGCTCTTTCCCCTTCTCTTCCTGAATAGAGCCAAGCTGAACGCCAACTGTTTTTCCTTTCAGGTCTTTCAAAGATTGAATGCCGCTGTCTTTTTTGCTGACAATCATATGGTTCGCTGTGTAATACACATCGGAAAAATCAACTTGTTTTTTACGCTCAGGCGTTGGTGTCATTCCTGACAGAACGAGATCCACCTGTTTTGATTTAAGCGCTGTAATTAAGCTGTTGAAGTCCATATCCTGCACTTCAATTTCATAGCCTGCCTTCTTTGCCAGAGCTTTTGCCAGCTCTACATCAAAGCCGACAATATTATCTCCTTCTTTATATTCAAACGGTTTGTAATCCGCCGAAGTACCCATAATTAATTTTTTCTTTCCGCTTTCTGAACCTGAATTGCTTGAGCCGCACGCAGTTAATGCAAAGGTGATGCAAGCAGCTACAAGTAATAAGAGCCATTTTTTCATGATCCATTTCCCCCGTATTCATTACTTTTGGTGTATTTGAATATTTATTCGTTAATTTGTATTTTAAACAGTTTCTCATTTTTATGCAATACTATTTTTAAAAATTATCTTTAAGCTTATCTTTCCAGTGATCTCTTCTGATATTACTAGATAAAAATTAAATCGCTGTACAATCCGATTGAATAATCCCTTAATATTTATTCATATATCCTTGGAAATTTATGCACAAAAAAACCCGGGGTGCTTTTAGCATCCGGGTTGTTCGTCTTATACTTCTTCACAATATTCTTCAAAGGCTTCCTGCAGCTTTGCCACTACGGCCATCGGCTCATGGCCTTCAATTTCATGGCGCTCTACCATTTTCATGATCTTTCCGTCTTTCAAAATCGCAAAGGACGGAGAAGATGGCGGATAACCTTCAAAATAGTCACGCGCACGCGCTGTCGCTTCTTTATCCTGTCCGGCAAAAACGGTGACGAGCTGATCAGGTCTTTTATCATAGTGAACGGAATGGTAGGCTGCCGGTCTTGCAATTCCTCCGGCGCATCCGCAAACAGAGTTTACCATGACGAGCGTCGTTCCTTTTTTCGTAAGTGCCTCATCCACCTCTTCGGCTGTTTTAAGCTCGGTGTATCCGGCAGCTGTTATTTCTTGTCTCGCTTGGCGGACAATATCATTCATAAATAAATTAAAGTCCATGTTCAATGAAGACCTCTCCTTTTTCATCATCTGTTCTTATGATAGCAAGGAAACGTCCATATCGGCAAATGACTTTGCTTCGCCGTGCACTTTTTTTGCTCTTCGTTTACTGCTTACAGAAAAAGGGGATTATATAACTAGAAGTAAAATAAAGGAGCAGTTGTATATGAGCCACAGGAAAGCGTTACTGATTCATAACGGAAATGCCGGTAACAAAAATATAGAAAAAGCACTTGGTGCTGTGGTGCCGGTTTTATCTCACCATTTAGATGAGGTGATTATTAAGCAGACAAAGAAAAAGGATGATGCGTATCATTTTTGCCAATCCATTGATGATTCTGTCGACACCGTCTTCATTCTCGGCGGCGACGGCACGATCCATCAATGCATAAATGCTATCAGCGCTCTAGCAAGAAAACCCGCTGTCGGAATTTTGCCCGGCGGCACGTGCAATGACTTTTCAAGAGTGCTTGGCATCCCTCAAAATCTTGCAAAGGCCGCGGAAGCACTTATGGCAGGAAAAAAAACCAGCGTAGACGTATGTCAGATGAATGACCGTTATTTTTTGAATTTCTGGGGGATCGGCTTAATTGCAGAAACGTCGAATCAAATCAACGAAACGGAAAAAGCATTATTGGGAAAAATCAGCTATTTTACAAGTGCCTTGCGAACCGTCTCATCCGCTGCATCGTTTCCGATGACATTAAAAATTGATGGAGAAGAAATTAAAGAAGAAGCCGTTATGCTGCTTGTGATGAATGGCCAATACATTGGAACGAATCGAATTCCTCTGCCCGATGCCAGTATTGAAGACGGCTTACTTGATGTTCTCATATGCCGCAACACCAACCTCACCGCGCTGCGGGAGCTGATGAGCATGGAACAGGGCTCAATTGATCGTTTTACCGGAGAGCTGTCCTATGTCCAGGCCTCCCGTATCGAGATTGAAACAGACACTGCCAAAAAGGCGGATATGGATGGAGAAGTTTATACACATACACCCGCAGTCATTCAGGTCCTGCCGCAGCATATCGACATGCTTGTTCCCGCAAATGAATAACTGTCATAAGGCTTTAGAAAGATTTTGCAAATCCGTTGACTCTCCCCTAGGAGGAGGTCTTACAGTATAAGGGATACACACTTGAAAAAGGGGAAGTCATATGGAGAAGAAAAATATTACCTTAACTATATTATTAACCAATTTATTTATTGCTTTTTTGGGGATCGGGCTTGTGATTCCAGTAACGCCGACCATTATGAATGAATTGCATTTATCGGGAACCGCGGTCGGCTATATGGTTGCCTGCTTCGCTATTACACAGCTCATTGTCTCACCAATAGCCGGACGATGGGTTGATCGCTTCGGGCGCAAGATCATGATCGTGATCGGCCTGTTGTTCTTTAGTGTGTCGGAGTTTTTATTCGGCATTGGAAAAACAGTTGAGATGTTATTTATCTCCCGTATGCTGGGCGGTATCAGCGCAGCCTTCATTATGCCCGGGGTCACGGCTTTTATCGCAGATATCACGACCATTAAAACACGGCCAAAAGCGCTCGGTTATATGTCAGCCGCTATTTCAACAGGATTTATTATCGGCCCCGGCATCGGGGGATTTTTAGCAGAAGTCCATTCCCGGCTGCCTTTTTTCTTTGCGGCAGCTTTTGCACTGTTAGCAGCCATTTTATCAATCCTCACGCTGCGCGAGCCGGAACGAAACCCTGAAAATCAGGAAATAAAAGGGCAGAAGACAGGCTTTAAACGGATTTTTGCCCCCATGTATTTCATAGCTTTTCTCATTATCTTAATTTCGTCTTTTGGTTTAGCATCATTTGAATCTTTATTTGCATTATTCGTGGATCATAAATTCGGTTTTACGGCCAGCGACATTGCCATTATGATTACAGGAGGAGCGATTGTTGGCGCCATTACGCAAGTCGTCTTATTCGACCGCTTCACAAGATGGTTTGGTGAAATCCATTTAATTCGGTACAGCTTAATTCTCTCGACGAGTCTGGTATTCTTGCTGACAACGGTACATTCATATGTTGCGATTCTGCTGGTGACAGTCACCGTATTTGTCGGATTTGATCTCATGCGGCCTGCGGTAACGACTTACCTGTCAAAGATTGCGGGAAATGAACAGGGGTTTGCCGGCGGTATGAATTCAATGTTTACAAGTATCGGCAATGTATTCGGGCCTATTATCGGCGGAATGCTGTTCGATATAGATGTAAACTATCCTTTCTACTTTGCAACGGTCACCTTAGCCATAGGGATTGCACTGACCATTGCTTGGAAAGCGCCTGCACATCTTAAAGCCAGCACGTGATAAGAAGCGCATTCTTTGTGTACTGCAAAGAATGCGCTTCTTCTTTATACTGATGATAGAAGGAGTGATGGCATGAAGGAATCGTATTACTCAATTGGGGAAGTATCAAAACTGGCAAACGTGTCGATAAAAGCGCTCCGTTATTACGATAAAATTGATTTATTTAAACCAGCCTACGTCGACCCGGATACCAGCTACCGCTATTATACAGATTCTCAGCTCATTCATCTGGATTTGATCAAATCATTGAAATATATCGGCACACCTTTAGAAGAGATGAAAAAAGCACAGGACTTAGAGATGGAAGAACTGTTTACTTTTTATACAGAGCAGGAGAGGCAAATCAGGGAGAAATTAGACTTTTTATCAGCCCTGGAGCAAACCATTTCATTGGTGAAAAAGCGGATGAAACGGCAGATGGAATATCCCGCGCTCGGTGAGGTGTTTGTTTTAGATGAAGAAGAAATACGGATCATTCAGACAGAGGCAGAAGGAATCGGGCCTGAAAACGTGCTCAACGCCTCCTACAGCAAATTAAAAAAATTTATCGAGTCAGCAGATGGATTTACGAACAATAGCTACGGCGCTACTTTCTCTTTTCAGCCCTACACCAGCATTGATGAAATGACTTACCGTCATATTTTCACGCCTGTATTGACGAATAAACAGATTTCATCAATTACGCTGGATATGGAAATCACAACGATCCCTAAAGGGAGGTATGCGTGTATCGCGTATAATTTTTCGCCTGAACATTATTTTCTCAACTTACAGAAGCTTATCAAGTATATCGCAGACCGCCAATTAACAGTTGTCAGTGATGTATACGAGTTAATCATACCGATTCATTACTCCCCGAAAAAACAAGAAGAATATCGTGTCGAAATGAAAATACGAATCGCTGAATAATAGAAAAAGAGCATTTTTTGAAACAAAACTTCAAAAAATGCTCTTTTTTCTTATTTAGTAAACAGATGTCTTCTCGTCAATCGATTCTAAAATTTGTTTCACTCGTCCGAGGAATCGTCCGCACACGAGACCGTCAAGCACTCTGTGATCTAAGGACAGACACAGATTAACCATGTCTCTGACAGCAATCATGCCATTCTCCATGACAACCGGGCGTTTGACGATGGATTCTACTTGAAGAATCGCAGCCTGAGGGTAGTTGATAATGCCCATCGACTGAACAGACCCGAACGAACCTGTGTTGTTGACGGTAAACGTGCCTCCCTGCATGTCATCTGCAGTGAGTTTTCCGTCTCTTACTTTTTTAGCTAGGCCGGTAATGTCTTTCGCAATGCCTTTAATTGTTTTTTCATCAGCGTTTTTAATCACCGGAACAAATAAAGAATCCTCTGTGGCAACTGCAATTGAAATATTGATATCCTTTTTCTGAATAATTTTGTCCCCCGCCCACATGCTATTCATTTGCGGGAATTCTTTTAACGCCTGAGCGACCGCTTTTACAAAAAAGGCGAAGAACGTTAAATTAAAGCCTTCTGTCTTCTTAAAGGAATCTTTTATACTGTTGCGATATGCAACCATATTTGTGACGTCGACTTCCATCATCGTCCAAGCATGCGGAATTTCTGTTTTGCTTCGCTTCATATTGGAAGCAATTGCTTTTCTTACACCTGTGACAGGGATTTCTTTATCACCGGCTGCAGATGCAGGATATGACGTCTCTTCTTTTGGCTCAGGTTTTGATGCAGACTTCGGTGCAGGAGCTGCTGTTTTCAGCTCCTCAGGATTCTGTTCTTGCACGCCGCCTGTTTCAATTAAGCGCTGAATATCTTTTCGTGTGATGCGCCCGCCGGCACCTGTTCCTGTTACTTGTTCTAGATCTATGCCGTGCTCTCCGGCCAAACGGAGTACAGCTGGCGAGTAGCGCTTTTTATTGGGCTGATCAGCGGCTTCGGCACTTTTTGCAGCAGGCGTCTCAGCGGCTTTTGATGCAGCTGGCTGTTCTTGATTTTGTTCAGCCGGATTCGCGCCTTCTGTTTCAATTTTGCAAATCACTTCTCCGACTTGCAGGGTTTGGCCTTCTTCTCCCACAAGCTCTGTTATTGTACCAGTAAAAGAAGACGGAACCTCTGCATTTACCTTATCTGTCATGACTTCCGCGATCGGATCGTATTTGTTCACTTTATCACCGGGGGCGACAAGCCATTTGCTGATCGTCCCCTCTGTTACGCTTTCTCCAAGCTGCGGCATCGTCATTTGTTCAATTGCCATGATTGTATCCTCCCTTACGTCTTTAAAACTCCGCTAATTCTCTCATCGCCGCTTCCACTTTATCAGGGTTGACCATAAAGTATTTTTCCATTGTCGGCGCATAAGGCATAGCCGGAATATCAGGACCTGCAAGCCGTTTGATCGGCGCGTCTAAGTCGAACAGACAATGCTCGGATATAATTGCGGCTACTTCGCTCATGATGCTGCCTTCTTTTGTATCTTCTGTGACCAAAAGAACCTTTCCAGTTTTGGACGCAGCTTCGATAATCGCTTCTTTATCAAGCGGGTAAACTGTTCTTAAATCCACCACATGCGCTGAAATGCCATCTTTTTCGAGACGTTCTGCAGCTTGTAAGGCAAAGTGGACACACAGACCGTATGTGATCACTGTGATGTCGTCGCCTTCCCGTTTTACGTCAGCCTTGCCGATTGGCAGGACATAATCATCAGCCGGAACCTCTCCCTTTATCAGACGGTACGCCCGCTTGTGCTCAAAAAACAGCACCGGGTCTTCGTCACGAACTGCGGCTTTTAATAGACCCTTGGCGTCATATGGTGTTGATGGCATGACAATTTTCAGTCCGGGCTGGTTGGCGAAAATTGCTTCGACTGATTGAGAATGATACAAGGCTCCGTGCACGCCTCCGCCGTATGGCGCTCTGACGACAATCGGACAGCTCCAGTCATTGTTGCTACGGTAGCGGATTTTAGCCGCCTCAGAAATAATTTGGTTGACCGCCGGCATAATGAAATCAGCAAACTGCATTTCAGCAATCGGTCTCATTCCGTACATTGCCGCTCCGATACCGACTCCTGCGATCGCAGATTCAGCAAGCGGCGTATCCATAACGCGCTCTTCCCCAAATTGTTCATAGAGTCCGGCTGTCGCTTTAAACACACCGCCTTTTCTTCCTACATCTTCCCCAAGGACGAAGACGCGAGAATCTCGTTCCATTTCTTCTTTCATCGCCAAATTGATTGCATCAATATATGACATTACTGACATTTGTTCTTCCTCCCTACTTCGCATACACATAATCAAGCGCTGACTCAGGAGCTGCATAAGGGGCGTTCTCCGCTTCATCCGTCGCTTCATTTACGATTGCCATAATTTCATCCAGCATGGTTTGTTCTATCTCATCGGACAGCAGGCCTGTTTCCTTTAAGTAAGCTTGATAAGTAAGCAGGGGATCACTTTTTTTCGCTTCCTCTACTTCTTCACGGCCTCTGTAGCTGCTGTCATCGTCATCACTGGAATGTGGTGTAAGGCGGTAAGAAATCGTTTCAATTAATGTCGGGCCTTCTCCTCTGCGTGCCCTTTCGCGTGCTTCTTTAACCGCTTGATAAACTTCCAGCGGATCATTTCCATTCACAGTTACGCCAGGCATCCCATAGCCTATGGCACGGTCGGAAATGTTCTCACAAGCGACTTGCTTATCGTAAGGCACTGAGATTGCGTATTTGTTGTTTTCACACATGAAAATAACCGGCAGCTTATGGACAGCGGCAAAGTTTGCCCCTTCATGGAAATCGCCTTGGTTTGAAGACCCTTCCCCGAATGTAACAAAGGCTGCGATATCCTTTTTCTCCATACGTCCCGCAAGCGCAATACCGACTGCGTGCGGCACTTGCGTTGTAACCGGAGATGATCCCGTCACAATGCGGTTTTTCTTTTGTCCGAAATGCCCTGGCATCTGGCGGCCTCCTGAGTTCGGATCTGCTGCTTTTGCAAACCCGGACATCATTAAGTCCTTTGCTGTCATGCCAAACGCGAGCACGACACCCATGTCTCTGTAGTACGGCAATACATAATCCATTTCACGGTCAAGTGCGAAAGCCGCTCCTACTTGTGCTGCTTCCTGTCCTTGACAAGAGATTACAAATGGAATTTTGCCAGAACGGTTTAAGAGCCACATTCTTTCATCGATTTTTCTTGCTAACAGCATGGTTCTATACATATCAACGGCTTCCTGATCAGTCAGCCCTAGTGCTTGATGTCGGTTTGTACTCATTCAAGCCCCTCCTTTATGCTTTTAAAAATGAATGGCTTTGCCATCTACGGCAAGCGCTGCTTCTCCAATTGCTTCAGAAAGCGTTGGATGCGGGTGAATCGTTTGCCCGACCTCCCACGGCGTTGCGTCCAGCACTTTGGCAAGACCCGCTTCAGAAATCATGTCGGTGACATGCGGGCCGATCATATGAACGCCGAGAATATCATCTGTATCTCGGTCCGCCACGATTTTGACAAAACCGTCGCTTTCACCGTATACAAGCGCTTTTCCAATCGCCATAAACGGGAACTTGCCGATTTTGACATTATGCCCGTTCGCCTTTGCTTCGTCTTCGGTTAAGCCGACACTGGCAGCTTCAGGGCTTGAGTAAATGCACTTCGGCACAAGCGTCGGATCAAGCGGATGCGGATTGAGACCTGCAAAATGCTCAACAGCAATAATTCCCTCATGTGAAGCAACGTGAGCTAACTGCAGGCCACCGATTACGTCTCCGATTGCATAAATATGAGATTCCTTCGTTTGGCAGCTTTCATTGACTGAAATCATGCCATTTTCAGTAACAATATCGGTGTTCTCTAGGCCGATGCCTTCGATATTTGCCTGTCTGCCGATGGAAACAAGCATTTTCTCAGCAGAGTAGGTAACGGTTTCTCCGTCTTTTTCCGCTTGTATGCTGATATCATCTGATGTTTTTGTCATTGTGTCAGGCAGCACTTTTGCCCCTATTATGAACTGGATGCCTTTTTTCTTAAGAAGACTTTCCATTTCTTTTGAAATCTCTAGATCTTCAGTCGGCAATATGCGATCCGCGTATTCAATAACTGTTACCTTCACACCAAAATCATGAAGCATAGACGCCCATTCGATACCGATAACCCCTCCGCCGACAATGATGATTGATTGTGGCAGCTCCTCCATTTGGAGCGCCTCATCTGAAGTCAGTACAGACTTACCGTCCGCTTCAAGGCCCGGAAGCATTCTCGGTCTTGATCCTGTTGCAATGATCACTTGTTTCGGTATCAGCATGTCATTTTCTTCGCCATTTCCCCGCTCAACAGAAATTGTTCCCGGCAGCGGAGAGAAGATTGACGGTCCAAGGATACGTCCATATCCGGTGTACACGTCAATTTTTCCTTTTTTCATTAAATGATTTACACCCGCTGCAAGCTTATCAACAACGGCTTGCTTACGCTGCTGCACTTTTTCAAAGTTGAGGGACACGCCAGCCGTTTCCACCCCGAATTGATCGGCTTCACGAGCTGTCCGGTATACCTCTGCGCTTCTAAGCAGCGCTTTACTCGGGATACAGCCTTTATGCAGACATGTTCCTCCGAGTTTTTCCTTTTCCACAACGGCTGTTTTTAAGCCGAGCTGAGCGGCTCTGATGGCCGCAACATAACCGCCGGTACCGCCGCCCAGAATGACTACGTCATACTCAGTTGCCATGGTGACTCACTCCTGTCTGTCTATTCAATACGATATTGTTTGGATTGCTCTTCGCCCTGCAATACTCTGAGCGCCCCTTGGGCAAGAGACTGCAGTTCATTTTCACCCGGATAGACTAAAACGTCTGAAATCCAATCTATGTATGATCTGATAGCAGAAACAAAGCTTTTGCCGTACGCAAGGCCTCCCGTCAGCACAATCGCTTCAACTTCGCCTTTTAACGCCGCGCTGGCTGCCCCGATTTCCTTTGCTACCTGATATGCCATGGCATCATAAATGAAGCGGGCTTTTTCATCGCCCCCTTGAATCATCTGTTCCACTTTTACTGCATCATTAGTACCGAGATAGCCTAAAAGTCCGCCGGTGCCAACAAGCTTTTTCATGATTTCTTCTTTTGTATATTCCCCTGAAAAACATAGATCAACAAGATCTCCCGCAGGCACTGTTCCTGCTCGTTCAGGACTGAATGGTCCCTCGCCGTGCAGGCCGTTATTGACATCTACCACTCGCCCGCGGTCATGGACGCCAATTGTAATACCTCCGCCCATATGGGTAATAATCATTTTCATGTTCTCATATCGTTTGCCAAGAGAGGCTGCCGCTTTACGAGCGACAGCTTTTTGGTTTAACGCATGGAAAATGCTTTTCCGTTCAATTTCAGGCATGCCTGACACTTTCGCAAGCACTGACATTTCGTCTACGACAACAGGGTCGACGATATACGAAGGGATATTCAGGCCATCAGCGATTTCCCGCGCGATAATGCCGCCGAGATTAGAAGCATGCTGACCGGCGTAGCCGCTTTTCAAATCCTCAATCATCTCATCATTCACTACGTAGGTCCCGCCTTCAATTGGCCGGAGAAGGCCGCCTCTTGCGCAGACTGCATCAAACTTTGAAATATTGATTCCCTGTTCATGAAGCGTTTCGAGAATATGGTTTTTACGAAATTCATACTGATCAATAATTCGGTCAAATCGCTGCAGCTCTTCTATGTTGTGTCTCAATGTTTTTTCAAAAATGCTTCTTTCGTTATGAAAAACACCGATTTTCGTTGAAGTTGAGCCTGGATTAATTGTGAGAATGCGTTTTTCGTCATGTAGCACTTTCATAACCTCCAGATCAATTTCTTAACGTCTGCTTAATACACTGTGGCCGTTTTGCAAAAACTGGCTTCTTGAGCGGCGCATGCGTTCAATCCGTTCCTCTGCCAAGCGGTCAGCCGCTAAATATGCAGGAATGCCGTCACGCTGAGAAATCTCTAGTACACGCTCGATATTGCCGTAAATGCCTTCGACTTTTTTCAATGCACGTTCTGCATTATAGCCGTAAAGCTCATCTGCCACGTTGATAACACCGCCCGCGTTAATCACGTAATCCGGTGCATAAACAATGCCCATTTCGTGAATTTGATCACCATGGCGTGTCTCTTTTAATTGGTTGTTAGCCGCACCTGCGATCACTTTCGCCTTCAGCTGTTTAATGGTGTCGTCGTTAATAGTCGCACCAAGGGCACACGGCGCATAAATATCGCAGTCTTGTGAATAAATGTCATCAGGATCTACAGCACGGGCGCCAAAATCTTCAACTGCACGCTGTACAGATTGTTTGTTGATATCCGTAACGATTAAGTTTGCTCCTTCTTCATGCAGGTGGCGGCAAAGGTTATAGGCTACGTTCCCAACACCCTGTACAGCAATGGTTTTTCCTTCAAGAGAGTCGGTTCCGAAAGCAGCTTTAGCTGCTGCCTTCATTCCTCTGTACACCCCGTACGCTGTGACTGGGGACGGATTTCCAGAAGAGCCGAACGCAGGAGAAATCCCTGTAACGTAGTCTGTTTCATCATGAATGATATCCATATCCTCGACCGTTGTGCCCACATCTTCAGCCGTGATGTATCTGCCGTTCAGCCCTTGAATATAGCGGCCAAACGCGCGGAACATTTCTTCATTTTTGTCTGTGCGCGGATCGCCGATAATGACTGTTTTTCCGCCGCCAAGGTTTAAGCCTGCCGCCGCGTTCTTATAGGTCATGCCTCTAGCCAATCTGAGCGCATCTTCAATTGCCGCTTCTTCATTTTCATATGTCCACATTCTCGTTCCGCCAAGCGCCGGACCAAGCGTTGTATCATGAATCGCGATAATCGCTTTTAATCCAGATTGTTCATCCTGGCAGAATACCAATTGTTCGTAATCGTATTTCTCCATATATTTAAAAAGTTCCATGTTCGTTCCTCCTAATGTGTGTATTCTTCGGATGCGCATATTGCCAGCGCAATGGAATACAGTTTATTTTCAGCAGAGTCCGCTCTGCTTGTTAAGGCAATCGGTGCTTTGGCTCCTGTTATGACAGCCGCCACGCTGGCTTTGGCAAAATAAATCAGTGATTTATATAAAATATTGCCGGCCTCAATTGTTGGGACGAGAAGGATATCTGCGTTGCCCGCTACGTCTCCCGAAATTTTTTTCTGAGCCGCGGCAATTTGTGAAACTGCGTTATCCAAAGCAAGCGGTCCATCAACAATGCAACCTTTGATCTGGCCCCTTTTGTACATTTGAGCTAGAGAAGCTGCATTCACGGTCGCTTCCATTTTAGGGTTCACCGTTTCGACCGCTGCAAGAGCAGCTGCTTTTGGCATATTGTTCCCCACTGCATGGGCCACATGAACGGCATTTTGCAAAATCTGCCGGAGCTCTTCCAGCGAAGGAGCAATATTCATTGCCGAATCTGTCACAAACATCAGCCGGTCAAAATCCGGTATATCGAAGACAGCCACGTGAGAAAGGACACTTGCTGACCGAAGCCCCTCCTGTCTGTTCAATACCGCTTTAAGCAAAACAGAAGTCGGCACATTGCCTTTCATTAAAACGTCCGCTGTTTTATGGTGTACAGCACGAACCGCTAATTTCGCCGATTCCTCAGGAGTATCAGCATGGACGATTTCCACTTGATGCCCTTGCATGGATGATGTCAGATCGTTCAGTTTTGTGCTGTCGCCCGTTAACAAGAAACGGGCGGATAGGTGCTCGGCTGCCAGCTTTACAGCCCGGATCACTTCCTCATCCTCAGCATGAGCAACCGCAATGGTCTTATTTTTGTGTATCGACGCTTTGCCGATTAAATCTTTCAGCTTCATCTGTTACCACCTTTCTTGTTTCGACTCCGCCTTTTATTATGCAAGTTCCATGCCAGCTCTTAAGGGTGCTGTCATACCAGGTATATTGAAACATTCGTGCAGATGTTTGCGTTTATTCTGCAAATTATTGCATGCCTTCATTTGCAAGGCCATATTTATCCATTTTGTAATATAAGTTCCGAATGCTGACACCGAGAGCTTTTGCTGTTTTTGTCCGGTTAAAATGATGCTTTTCAAGCGTTTGCTGGATCAAATGTGCTTCAAATTTTTCTACTGCGACAGACAGCTTTTCGCCTTCAATATCCGGAAAATCAAAACCTGTTCCCTGGTCTGTGTCATTTTCTTTTTGCTCAAGTTCGAATACAGGCAAGTGATCTTTTTCAATCCATTCCATATGCGGATTCAGAAAAATCATGGCTCGTCCAAGGACATTTTCAAGCTCCCGGACATTCCCAGGCCAATGGTAGGCAGATAAGGCGCGCAAGGCTTGCTGTGAGAGCCCTTTTACATTCCTGCCGTAATCCCGGTTGATCTTTTGGATAAGTCTGACGCTCAATGCTTCAATGTCCTCCAACCGCTGCCGCAAAGGCGGGATGGAGATCGGATAGCGATTGATCCGGTAATACAGGTCTTCCCGGAATGTTCCGTCCGCCATCGCCTTTTCAATATTTACATTTGTCGCCGCGATCACTCTGACGTTGACAGGGATCGCTTTCGTGCCGCCCACTCTGACGATTTCCTTTTCTTGAAGGACGCGCAGCAATTTGGCCTGCATATTTTGTGTCAGCTCACCGATTTCATCTAAGAAAATACTGCCGTTATTTGCTTCCTCAAATAAACCCTTTTTACCGCCGCGCTTCGCTCCTGAAAACGCACCATCCTCATAGCCGAACAATTCTGATTCGAGCAGGTTTTCAGAAAGGGCTGCACAATTCACGCGAATAAATTTATTGTATTTCCGGTCACTTTCGTTATGGATGGCATGGGCGAACAGTTCTTTTCCTGTTCCTGATTCCCCGCGCAGCAAGATGGTTGCCGGTGTTTTCGCACCGAGCTTCGCCTGCTCAAGCGCAACCAGCATTTGCTCGCTTTTGCCGATAATGTCGTCAAACGTGTATTTCGCTTCAAGCGTGCGAATAATTTGTCTGGCGCGGTTAAGCTCCGCTGTCAGCATTTTAATTTCGGAAACATCGTGAATCACGCCGACGCTGCCTTTCAAAATCCCGTCCACAATCACCGGTGCTACATTAACGATGACCTCTTTTTCATTCGGGCCGACCTTCATTCTGACACCGCGGACAGGACGTCTTGTTTCAAGCACCTTTAAATGCATGCTTTCGCCTTCGGAAATATCAGTGTTTGCAGGCTTGCCGATGACTTCTTTTTCAGAAAGCCCCGTCATTTTCGTATACGCTTTATTGATTAGCAGGCCGATGCCGTTTTCATCAACGACAGAAATCGCCTCATCGGAGGATTGAATAATTGCCTCCAGCATCGTACGGACCTGCTTTAAGTTGGTCACTTCCTCTGCCAGCTCGACCGCATCAGTGATATCTTTAAACACACAAAGAGCCCCGAGCAGACGTCCGCCTTCATCAATAATCGGCAGTCTTGTAGTCACAATTTGCAAATGATCGCCTAACAGTTGCTTCTGGTTGTATTCAGGCACTCTTGTTTTTAAAATCCGCGGCATCTTCGTGCTCGGAATCACTTCTTTTATTGGGCGCCCAATGACTTCCTCACGTTTTTTTCCGACCATTTTTTCGGCCATATGGTTAAAGAGAATGATTTCTTCATTGATATCAATAAAAATCATTCCATCATGGGTGGAATTAAAAATTCTGTCATATTTATAGGTTTGCTCTTTTAGCATTTGAATCAGGTGCTGCTTTTCTTCCATCAGCTGAAAAACGATGTATGCCATTTTTCCCGGCATGACAATGGTATCTTCATGCTTTCTTTGAAGGAGCTCGTCAAACACGGCTTGATCGCCGGTAGTATGAATGACGATATCCGGTTTTTGTTGTATGTAAGGTTTCCAATCAGATGATACGGCAATCCCATACTGTTCTGCTTCTTTCAATCCCGGCGCCTCGGGGTCTTTGTCAACTACGGCAATAATATCTATGATGGCTGTTTTAATCAGAATATGTAATAACGCCGTTCCCCTTTTGCCGGCACCTACTATCAGTACCTTTTGCATCCCGATACCCCTTTGTATGAAAAAATTTGCACACCTGTTTATTCCGTTGCAATAATTTGCACAACCCTATGTTACCACGTTTTCTTCTCTTGACAAAATATTTTTTCCGCTGGACAATAAAGGAAATGAAAAGATAAAGGGGTTTTCTGAAGATGAGCCGACTTCTTGCGCTTTTAATATTAGTCATCCCCGGGGCTATTTCTGCTTTAGGCATTAAACTGATGAGAGATACACTTTTCAGCCATACAATCAAGCCATTTTCAGCTCTTTGGCTCCAAGGGTTGTCAGGATTCATCTTTTTTGCGATCGGCCTCTATGTGCTGGCCGGGTTCATTTTATACAGAGACAGAAAACGCAATCAAGTCAGCCCGCGATTCAGAAAACGATAGCTGAAAAAAAGCCGGAGAATGCTCCGGCTTTTTTTGTTGCATTATTCGTCAGGCAAAACGGTCTTGGCAATCGTTTTGTCTAACGCTTCATAGTCATAATAAGAAATCGTATCGTACAGTTCTTTTCGTGTCTGCATATCATGAAGTCCTTCTTTTTGTGAGCCGTGCTCCTTCATCAAACCAAACATCCGCTCACAAGCTTTTGCCGCCGCTCGAAGCGAGGTGACAGGATATATCACCATGTGAAACCCCATATCTTCGAATTCATCGGCACGATAATATGGCGTTTTCCCAAATTCAGTCATATTCGCAAGGAGCGGAACGGGGATACGCTCAGCAAACTGGCGGAATTCATTCTCCGCCTGTAGCGCTTCCGGGAAAATTGCGTCCGCTCCCGCCTCAATGTAAGCCTCTGAACGTTTTATTGCGGCAGCAAGCCCTTCCTGCGCCCTGGCATCAGTACGGGCAACAACAATAAGGGAGGGTGCCGCTTGTTTAATGGCTTTTATTTTTTGCGCCATTTCCTTTATCGGAACTAGCTGTTTGCCATTTAAATGTCCGCATTTTTTTGGGAGCTGCTGGTCTTCTATTTGAACGGCTGCTACCCTTGCTTCAAGCATCTCCCGGGCTGTTCGGGCGGCATTTAAGACACCGCCAAATCCCGTATCGATATCCACAAGCAGAGGCAGATCAGCTGCACGTACAAGATCTTTGGCCCGTTCAGCTATCTCTGCCGATGTGATGATCCCTAAATCAGGCAGCCCCCTGCTGGCTGTATAGGCAGCACCGGACAAATAAATAGCAGAAAAACCGGCTTCTTTCGCAAGCAAAGCGGCCATCCCGTCATGGGCGCCGGGAATTTGAAGAATGTCCGGTGCTGACATCAGCTTGCGGAAACGCCCTGCAAGCTCCTCTTGTGACGATTGCTTATTGACGATCCACGACATGAAACAAATCCCCCTTTTACATGCAGAACATGTCTACGAATTCATTTACGCGCATCGTTTGTAATGTCTCATAGCTGGTACAGCGCTCATAAATGTGTTTGTGCTGTTTATCAGGAAAATGGGTTTTGAGATTGTCAGAAAACTTTTCCAGCAGTTTCGGCACTGCTTCCTCTCTTCGAAAACGATGGCCGAGGGGAAACTCACATTCCACCATTTCCGTGCTCGTTCCGTCTTTAAAATGAACCTGAACGGCATTTGAGATGGAACGTTTATCAGGTTTCAAATAATCCTCGGTATATGTTTTATTTTCAGTCACTTCCATTTTATCACGAAGTTTATCTATTCTCGGATCACTCGCTGTTTCAGCTTCATAATGCTGTGCGGTGATATCACCAAAAAGCAAACCGATTGCTGTAATGTATTGGAGGCAGTGATCACGGTCTGCCGGATTGTGGAGCGGGCCTTTTTTATCAATGATTCGGATAGCGGATTCATGCGTTCTGATGACAACTCGGTCAATCTCATCAATCCGGTTCTTTACCTGCGGGTGAAGAATGACGGCGCACTCCGCCGCTGTCTGGGCGTGAAATTCCGCAGGATAAGACACTTTAAATAACACATTTTCCATGACATAAGCGTCGAGCGGACGGGCAAGCTTGATCTCTTTCTTATTGAATAAAACGTCTTGGAACCCCCAACCCGGTGCACTCAGGGCTGTCGGATAACCCATTTCCCCTTTTAACGACATCAGCGCCAAATGAACACCTCTGCTCGTTGCATCTCCTGCCGCCCATGATTTACGCGAGCCTGTATTTGGTGAATGGCGGTATGTCCTCAATGCTGCATTGTCAATCCATGCATTCGAAAGCGCATTTTTGATTTCTTCTCTTCCGCCGCCCAAAAGCTTTGCCGCAACAGCGGTTGTCGCAACTTTGACAAACAGCACATGGTCAAGGCCAACTCGATTTAAGCTGTTTTCTAACGCCAGCACACCTTGGATCTCGTGTGCTTTGATCATCATCTCAAGTACGTCGCGTACTGTTAACGGCTCTTTTCCTTCAGACAGCCTCACTCTTGATACATAATCAGCAGCGGCAAGGATTCCTCCCAAGTTATCGGATGGATGCCCCCACTCCGCCGCCAGCCACGTATCGTTGTAATCGAGCCAGCGAATCATGCAGCCGATATTAAACGCTGCCCTCACAGGATCGAGAACATATGACGTTCCCGGCACTTTGCTTCCATTCGGCACAGTCGTTCCTGGAACAATCGGGCCAAGCAGCTTTGCGCATTCCGGATACCGTAGCGCCAAGATCCCGCAGCCCAGGGTATCCAGCAATACATGCCCCGCTGTTGTATACGCTTCGGCACTAGTAATCTCTTTCTCAAGCACATAGTCTGTGATTTCTTCGATAACACGATCCGTTTTCGGCATTCTACCAGTTCCTTTCATGGTTTTGTTTGATATCGCGGGCCCATGTAACTGACACGGGGACGGAAGAGCCGATTATTGGTATGCTGTTCGATCACATGGGCGCATAAACCGGACGTTCTCGCGCTGAAAAAGATCGGCGTATATAAAGGAATCGGTATGCCGAGCATCCAATACACTGGGGCAGCATAGTAATCCAAATTCGGGTAAAGCCCTTTTTCCTTCTCCATCAGCCGCTCACCCGCTTCGCACATCTCATATAAACGATGGTCACCGGCTTTATCGCATAATTGCTGCAGCGCCTCTTTCATCATGAGTGCTCTCGGGTCCATTTTTTTCATATACACCCGGTGGCCGAAGCCCATGATTTTTTCTTTTCTTTTCAGTTTTGTTTGCAAAAGCTGCTCAAAATCAGATGTCGTTTTTGCCTCCAAAAGCAAATACATCACAGCTTCGTTTGCTCCTCCGTGAAGATTCCCTTTCAGGGAAGCGACAGCCCCAGTCAAAGCCCCATAAAGATCTGAATGTGTAGATGCAATGACCCTGGCCGCAAAGGTTGAATTCGGCATCTCATGCTCACTGTACAGGACGAGCGACCGGTCAAAAATCTGTTCTTCCAATGAAGACGGCAATTTCCCTGTCATCATGTAGAGAAAATTCGCACTGTAGGATAGGGTTTGAAGCGGAAGAATCGGTTCTTTCTTATTAATGATCCTGTAGCTGGCAGCAGTGAGGGCAGGCATTTTCCCAAGAAGCTGATAGGCGCGTTCTTTGTTTGCGGAAGGAGACCGATCATCAATTTGCCGATCATAGCCAGCAAGTGCCGACAGGCCGGTACGCAGACTATCCATTGGATGAGTGCCCTCAGGGAGCAGCTCAAGCAGACGGAGATGATCAGCAGGCAGGCTTGAGGCACTGTTTATTTTACGTTCCAGCGTCTCCATTTCACTTTCTTCTGGCAGCCTGCCCTCCAGCAATAAATGGACAAGCTCCAGATAGCTTTTTGTTTCAGAAAGTTCTATTAAATCATAGCCTCTTATCAAAATCTGGCTGGACTGCGTGTCAAGATAAGAAATATGAGTTTCTGCCGCAATCACACCGTCCAACCCTGGAGAATAATGCTGTTTCTCCTCCATATCCTCAACCTCCGTTTTTGCGTTTTTTGTCTATCAGGTTCCGCCAAGCAAATACTTGGAAATAATCAGTCTTTGAATCTCGTTCGTCCCTTCATAAATTTGCGTCACCTTTGCATCGCGAAGCAGGCGCTCAACTGGATAATCCTTCATATAGCCATATCCCCCATAAATTTGAACGGCGTCTAACGCCGCCTTTACGGCTGCATCGGAAGCAAATTGTTTAGCCATAGACGCTTCTTTTCCACAGTTTAGGCCGCGGTTATGAAGGTCTGCAGCGTGGTAGACAAGATGTCTTGCCGCCTCAGCTCTAGTCGCCATATCAGCCAGCTTAAATGAAATGGCTTGATTGGCTGCGATCGGCCTTCCAAATTGCACTCGCTGCTTCGCATAATCAACGGCATGCTCAAGAGCCGCCTCTGCAATTCCGAGGGCCTGTGCCGCAATGCCGATCCGACCGACATTTAAATTCGCCATGGCAATGTGAAAGCCATCCCCCTCTTTGCCAAGCAAATTGGCTTCAGGCACTTCTGCATTATCAAAAATCAGTTCCGTAGTATTGGAGCCATAAAGCCCCAGCTTTCTTTCTTTTTTTCCAACGGTAAAACCGGGTGTGTTTTTTTCAACAATAAAAGCCGAAATCCCGTGCCTGCCTTGATCTGGAGCTGTTAAAGCAAATGTGATATAGATATCAGCTGCTCCGCCATTCGTTATGAATATTTTCGATCCGTTTAATAGATATTTGCCGTTCTTTTTGATTGCTGTTGTGCGGAGGCTCCCGGCATCCGACCCCGAGTGAGGCTCCGTTAGTGCAAATGCGCCCAAATGGTCTCCTGACGCGAGCTTTGGTATATATTTCATCTTTTGCTCTTCGTTGCCGAAATACAGAATCGGATTTGTGCCGACCGAGGTATGAACGGAGAGAATCACGCCGACAGCCGCGCTGATTCTAGAAATCTCATGAATTGCCAAAATATAAGAAACAACGTCCGCTCCGACACCGCCGTATTGTTCCGGCACCGGTATTCCCATCAGTCCGTGTTTACCCATTTTTTTGATCAGCTGAAAGGGAAATTCGTCCGTTTTCTCCATGATTTCCGCAGCGGGAGCAATTTCTTTTCGTGCAAAATCACGCACCATTTTTCGCATCATGACTTGCTCTTGGGTTACATGCAACTCGGCCACCCCCGGATGGAATAGACTTCAGGAAGTCTTCTCCTCATAGTCATAAAAACCGCGTCCGCTCTTTTTGCCAAGCCAGCCTGCTTTGACATACTTGCGGAGCAGCGGGCAAGGACGGTATTTGGAATCGCCAAGGCCTGAGTGAAGGACTTCCATAATTGATAAACACGTATCCAGTCCGATAAAATCCGCTAATGCAAGCGGACCCATCGGATGATTCATGCCCAGCTTCATCACTTCATCTATTGCCTCCGGCTTCGCCACTCCCTCATACACGCAATAGATGGCTTCATTAATCATTGGAAGAAGCACACGGTTGGAAACAAACCCAGGAAAATCATTGACTTCTACCGCTGTTTTCCCCATCTTTTCCGCTAATGCCATAACATCTAAGGCCGTTTCTTCTGATGTAGCCAAGCCTCGAATCACTTCTACCAGCTTCATTACAGGGACGGGATTCATAAAATGCATGCCAATAACCCGTTGAGGCCGGTTTGTTACAGCAGCGATTTCTGTAATAGGCAAGGAAGATGTATTGCTGGCCAAAATCGTATGAGGCGGGCAAATGCGATCAAGTGTTTTAAACATCTCAGTTTTTGCCGCCATGTTTTCTGCGATAGCCTCAATCACAATGTCCGCATGCTCTGCCTCCTCAAGCGTTTGAGAAATCGAAATGCGGCTGATTACGCTCTTCACTTCCGTCTCGGTCCTTTTTCCTTTCTCAGCATCACGGGCCAGCTGTTTCTTCAGCCGTTTCAATCCTGCCTCCGCGGCCTCTGGATTCACATCATACATCCGCACATAAAAGCCCGCGTCGGCGGCTGTTTGAGCAATTCCGCTCCCCATCTGACCTGCGCCAGCTACCATGATTTGTTTGATTTCCATTCAAATCCCCTTTTTCATCATGTTTTAATGAACCTGCACTAAGACGGCGTCTCCCTGTGCTGCCCCGCTGCAAATAGCGGCAACGCCCAGACCCCCTCCCCGGCGCTTTAATTCATAAACAAGCGTCATGAGAATTCTCGCCCCGCTCGCGCCGATCGGGTGGCCGAGCGCGATCGCACCGCCATTCACATTTACTTTTTCAAGATCGAAACCTACGATTTTTTCACATGTCAAAACAACTGAAGCAAAAGCTTCATTTACTTCAAACAAGTCAATATCTTGGACAGTCAAACCGTTCTTTTTCAGGAGCTTGTTAATGGCAAACCCCGGCGCTGCCGCCAGCTCGTGCGCTGGCATTCCCGTAGTTGAAAAACCAAGAATTGTAGCCAGAGGCCGTTTGCCAAGCTCAGCAGCTTTTTCCTCAGACATCAGCACGAACGCGCCGGCTCCGTCATTGACCCCGGGAGCATTGCCGGCTGTGATAGAACCGTCACTTGCAAAAATCGGAGCAAGTTTCGCGAGCTGATCCAGACTTGTGTCACGGCGAATCGCTTCATCTTTATCAACAACGTTTGGTTTTCCTTTTCGGCCGATCCAGTTGACGGGAACAATTTCATCCTGAAACTTCCCTTCATCGGCGGCCTTAGCTGCCCTTGCATGACTTCTCAACGCCCATTCGTCCTGCTCTCTTCGTGAGATTGCATATTCCTTGGCAGCTGTATTTCCGTGAACAGCCATGTGCACCTCGTCAAATGCGCACGTTAATCCGTCATACACCATTAAGTCCCTAAGCTCGCCGTCTCCCATCCGTGCTCCCCAGCGCCCGGCGGGAACGGCATACGGAATATTGCTCATGCTTTCCATCCCCCCCGCAACAAGTATGTCCGCATCCTGCGCCCGAATCATTTGATCACATAAAGTGACAGCGCGAAGGCCGGAAGCACAGACTTTATTCAGTGTTTCTGAGGGCACACTCCAAGGCATTCCCGCCAGACGGGCAGCTTGACGGGAAGGTATCTGCCCTGAGCCGGCCTGGACAACCATGCCCATGACGTTTCCTTCTACATCATCTCCAGAGACTCCAGCCTGTTGCAGCGCCTCCTTCATCACAATGCCCCCAAGCTCAGCAGCTTTCACCTCTTTCAAAACTCCGCCGAATTTGCCAAATGGAGTTCTTGCAGCACTTACAATGACTGTTTTCCTCATGGTTTCACCTCATTCAGAAGATAGACAGCGCTTACAATTTCTAGTTGTCTTCTATGAATGTATGCTTTGAAACGGGCATGAATGAATGAAAAAAGAAGGCTGCGTCAAACAGCCTCCTTCTAACAACTATTCATTTTTCAGCAATGCCGAAGCCTTTTCTGGAAAGTCGGTAAACATGCCGTCTGCTCCCGCTTCAATGAGACGCTTCATATCTTCCGGACGATTGACTGTATACGGCCTTACCTTAATCAAACCGTTCCTCATTTTCTTCAGTACTTCATCTGTGACCCCTGGGCTGTTTAACTTCGGGTGATAGCCGGAAGCCGGAATAGACGCGATATATCGATCTGCCTGATAAAGCACATCTGAAGTTAATACTGCCCGTTCGATATGCGGTGCAAGCCGGGCGCACAGCGCCAAGCTGTCATGATTAAACGTGGATAGGATGACTCTGTCCTCTACATTAAATCGCTTCACTGCCTCCAGCACTTTTTCTTCCATTCCCTCATAGCGGATCACGCTGTTTTTTAATTCAATGTTGATGAGAAAATCCTTTTTTACCGCCCACGAGAGCACATCTTCTAGCAGCGGCACTTTTATATCGCTGTACGCTTGATCGTGACCAGCGGCCGCATTCGCAGTCTTTACCTCATCATAGGCTGTATCCTTCACGAATCCTTTAAGTGATGTCGTACGGTTAAGTCTTTCATCATGAATTACAACAATGCGTCCGTCTTTCGTCAGCTGTACATCAAGCTCTATCCCATCCGCTCCGGCTTCAATTCCTTTTTCAAATGCAAGCATTGTATTTTCGGGAAATTGACCTGAGGCCCCCCGGTGGGCAAAAATCTTTGTCATCGTTTCACCTCAAACCCTAAAGTTTTCTCCATTATACTTATTTTGTCGGCTCCACTCTAGGATTAAGGCTGTATCAATCTACTGATCATAATAAGAATCAATGCCGTTGACAATCGCATCTGCGGCCTTTTGCTGGTATTCTTCACTTCCCAGCTTGTCCGCATCAGAGCTGTTAGTGATAAACCCAAGCTCCGCCAACACACTTGGCATTTGTGAATATGTAATGACGTAAAAGTCTGATTCTTTCACGCCTCTGTCTCTCGTTTGTAAGGATGAAACGAGCTGTGACTGAATATCGGATGCCAGACGCCGGCTGTTCTCCCCTTCATAATCAGATTGAAAATACGTTTCTGTTCCTGAAGCTGAAGCAACCCCTGAATTCACATGAATGCTGACAAAAAGGTCAGCCTGATTGGCACTTGCCTTAGCCACTCTTTCCTCCAAGGTCAGAAAATGATCGTCAGACCGGGATGCAACAGGATTGGCTCCCTCCTCTTTTAGTTTGTCCGTCACATGCTCTGAGACAGCCAAATTAATATCCTTTTCAAAGAGCCCGTTTCCGACCGCTCCACTGTCTTCACCGCCGTGTCCGGCATCAATATACACTGTTTTCCCTTCTATCGGCTCTGTTGCCTGTGCACAAGGCGCGAGCGTCAAAGCCAATCCGCACAGCGCCAAGCTCCTCCATAACATTCTCAACTTACTCCCTCCGGTCTTTTTATGACGAGTTCTTTCGCAGCTGAATATCTTCCAGCTGTAAAGTTCCATTATCCTTCTTTGTATATTTCACCAGGACATGTGTCTGATCTGGCAGTGATTCACATTCATCACGTTTATCCTTCGGAACTTGTATCATGGTTTCTTCTCCATTAAGAGAAACCGCAATCGTATGAGGATCAGCCGAGCCAATGTATTTTCCCTCTTCGGTAAACCTTGGCACTGAGTCATCCGCACTTGCAACACTGCACCCCGAAAGAAAGAGCGCAGTAAACAGCAAAAGAACCGTTTGTTTCACATGACCACCTCTTCCTGATGTTTGGCTTTTATCTTTGACCAGAATGGCGAATTTGTAAAGACAACGCGAATGCAGGCGAGCAAGTTCCATGATTTTCAAAAGGGTTATACGACCCGATCATTTCCTGTTGTTAGAAAGATAACGAGCAGATTTGTCTATGAGGATGGCTCTAATTGAGGTGCCAATTAGAAAAAATTAGCGGAAAGAAGCAACTTTTTATTCATTTTAAAAAATTTGAGAATAGGGTGAGCAAATCGTTTGACGGGTGGGTCAGCCAAGCGTAACCTTTTAAAGGATATTTACTTTATTGAAAGAAGTTAAAGCCATGAAAAAATTCGTTCTGCTGCTGGCGGCAGCTGTCATCACATGCTCCATCGGCCACCAAATCAGCGGCGGCTACAAAGGCCCCGAAAAAGAGCGGCGAAAACATCACTCTGCACTCAAGATATTCAGTCGGTAAAGCAGATCAATTGCATTAATTTTTACATATAGGCTAGAATATGTGCGAATCCAAACGAAAGAAGATGATCAAATGAATCCTAAGTATAAGCCACTTTTTGAACCATTTACGTTTAAAAGCGGCGTTACAATCAACAACCGGATCGCAGTAGCACCGATGACTCATTACGCTTCTAATGAAGACGGTACAATATCTGAAGCGGAGCTCGACTACATCATCCCCCGTTCAAAAGAGATGGGAATGGTGATTACAGCCTGCGCAAATGTTACACCGGACGGAAAAGCATTCCCCGGGCAGCCGGCCATCCATGACGATTCCAACATTCCAGGTTTAAAAAAGTTAGCACAAGCCATTCAGGCACAAGGCGCGAAAGCTGTTGTACAAATTCATCACGGCGGTATTGAGTGCCCGTCTGAGCTCGTTCCTCAACAGGATGTTGTGGGGCCAAGTGACGTGTTTGATAACGGCAAACAAATTGCTCGCGCATTAAAAGAAGAAGAAGTGGAAAACATTGTGAAGGCGTTTGGAGAAGCGACAAGACGCGCCATTGAAGCCGGCTTTGACGGTGTCGAAATTCACGGTGCAAACGGCTACTTAATTCAGCAGTTTTATTCTCCGAAAACCAACCAGCGCACGGATCGCTGGGGAGGAAGCGATGAAAAACGATTAGCCTTCCCGCTCGCTATTGTCGATGAAGTGAAAAAAGCCGCTTCAGAACATGCGAAGGGTGCGTTCTTAGTCGGATACCGCCTGTCTCCGGAAGAACCTGAGACACCGGGATTGACAATGACTGAAACTTATACGCTTGTTGATGCTTTAGGAGATAAAGAATTGGATTATCTTCATGTCTCACTGATGGACGTGAACTCAAAAGCGCGCCGCGGTGCAGATCCGACTCGCACACGCATGGACTTATTGAATGAACGTGTCGGAAACAAAGTGCCGCTGATCGCCGTCGGTTCCATCCATTCCGCTGATGACGCGCTTGCCGTCATCGAAAACGGTATTCCGCTGGTCGCTATGGGACGCGAAATTCTAGTTGACCCTGACTGGACGGTAAAAGTAAAAGAAGGCCGTGAAAAGCAAATCGAAACAGTGATCAAAGGCACAGATAAAGAAAAATATCATTTGCCTGAACCGCTATGGCAAGCAATTGTGAACACGCCAGGCTGGGTGCCTTATAAAGATTAATGTGCAAAGACTGCCGAAACGATTCGGCAGTCTTTTTTCCCTTTATATAAATAGTTTGTGTACACATCTAAACAGCAAAAGAAAGAGCTCCCCGCCAACTTCGAAAAGAAAATCCAGGAAAAACCCCTCACGCTTTCTTGCTTTTTTCTTTTTCATTCGTACGTCTCCTTTTTACATGAATACGCCTTACTTACGATTTTGCAGGAGAAAGGTTTCATTTTATAACGGACACATCTAGGGTCGATCATGCTCGTGATCCTATAAGATGTATGAATGGACCAAGAGTGCAGGTAATACCGCCATTTGCTTTCCTTACTTTTCAAACCCATCCTTTACTATATGCGGGTACTTAATATTCTTCTCCCATACTAACAAATGTCCCCAAAACAAAACGCCTCCTATTTATCAGCGCAAACTAATAAATAAAAGACGTTTGATTTAATGACCACTTAATAAGCTCATGTTTAAGAAGCCTTATGCTCTAACCTCAGCTTATCCGCAACCATTGCAATGAACTCCGAATTTGTCGGTTTAGCTTTTGTCATGCTGACAGTATAACCGAACAACGAGGAAATGGAATCAATGTTTCCTCTGCTCCATGCCACTTCAATTGCATGACGGATCGCTCTTTCTACACGGCTTGCGGTTGTGTTAAATTTTTTGGCGATGTCCGGATAGAGGACTTTTGTAATGCTGCCGAGCAATTCGATGTCATTGTATACCATTGAGATTGCTTCGCGCAGATAGAGATAGCCTTTAATATGGGCTGGGACGCCGATTTCATGGATAATGCTTGTGATGCTCGCGTCGAGATTTTTCTTCTTTGGTTCAGGCTGGCTGCTGCGTATAATACTGCTTTGCGATGATGGCGCACGATGCGTCACACTGCTGGCATTTCCGCTGACCTGGCGGATATGGCCGACAAGGTTTTCCATATCAAACGGTTTGAGAATAAAGTAGGACGCGCCTAAATCGACGGCCTTTTTCGTGACATCTTCCTGCCCAAAGGCTGTCAGCATAATGACATTCGGCTGTTTTTTCAGATCTGATTCCCTCAGCCTCTCTAAAACCGCAAGTCCGTCTAAATGCGGCATAATAATATCTAATACGAGCACATCGGGATCTTTTTCTTTAAACAGCGACAGGCATTCCTGTCCGTTATAAGCAACGCCGATCACTTCCATGTCTTCCTGTCCTTCTATATATTCACTTAACAGGCTTACCAGCTCTCGATTATCATCAGCAACACAAACTTTAATTTTCTCCACGTTTCTTCCTCCCCAAATGTAGTTAACAGGATTCACCCTTGCTACATGTTTACATTCGACAAAACCGCTATATACCCTCTAAAAAAATCATAATCACCAATATTAGTGGCATATCTTTGTTATTCTATGTTTTTCTCTGTTTTTCGACTAAAAATGAAATTTGACAAACAAGGAAACGTGAATTTGTCGAAAAATCTTCTTTTGTATATTTTACCGTATGTATTCTGAGAAGTGAAGAGGGATCAAAATAAAAAAACTGCCGGAAACTCCGGCAGTCAGCTTGCTTTTTCTTTTCCATAAATATCGATTCCTGCTTCTGACAGCATCCATTCAATATGAACACCGTAGCCGCTTGTCGGGTCATTTACAAATACATGGGTGACAGCACCGATCACTTTTCCATTTTGAATAATCGGGCTTCCGCTCATCCCCTGTACGATGCCTCCTGTTTCTTTCAACAGCCTTGGATCGGTAATTTTCAACACCATTCCTTTTGTCGCAGGGAATTTTTGCGGCGTTGTGCTGACGATTTCAATATCGAATTTTTCTACTTTGTCATCATCAATAACCGTTAAAATTTCAGCCGGCCCTTTTTTGACTTCGGTAGAAAACGCAACCGGCAATGCTTGATCTGATATGTTGTTTTGAATCGGCTGATGCAGTGTGCCGAAAATCCCAAACGGGCTGTTTCTGTTAATATCCCCGATCGTTTTGCGTTCTGAGGAAAATCGCGCCAGTTTTTCTCCCGGATTACCGCCTGTCCCTTTTTCAATTGATGTTACAGTGGATTTAACAATTTCTCCATTCTCCACTACAATTGGTTTCTTTGTGTCCATATCGGAAATCACGTGGCCAAGTGCTCCGTATTTTTTTGTTTTCGGTTCATAAAAGGTCATAGTGCCTATGCCGGCAGCAGAATCTCTGATATATAACCCGATTCTGTATTTGCCTTCTCCTTCATCCTTTTCTGGGATCAGCTTCGTTTTGATTTTCTGTTTATCACGTTTGATCAGTAAGTCTAAAGATTCACCAGTTTTCCCAGCCTTTTGAATAAATGGGGCTACATCATTCATTTTTTCAATTTTCTGTCCATTCATCTCAATAATGATGTCGCCCGCTTCAATTCCTGCCGTTTCTCCCGGAGATTTTTTGCCTTCACTTGTATTGATTTGATGAAATCCGACGACAAGAACACCGACGGAATGAAGTTTTACACCGATTGATTGTCCGCCAGGTATAACTTTTAAATCAGGAAGAACATGCACTTTTGTTTTTTTAATTGGAAATCCGGCAAGATCATATACCAATTCTGACTCACCTGATTTTTTGCCCGTCACCTTGATTTCATGCGGATCTTTCTTTACTGTAAACGCTTCTGAGGATTCTGATGTCTGAGCGTTTACCGATAAACTCGTTTCAATCGCTTGTGTTTGGGTTTCAAATACTCTCATTTGCGTTGGAATCAGTAAATATTCTTTTAGCGGTTTGCATAAACCTATGCTTAATAACGAAACAAGGAGAATTAAACCTACTGCTTTTCTGATGTTATCGGGCATTCACTACTTCACTCTCCTCGCTCCTATCCCACACCTTCTTTATGACTTGCTGCTACATCATTTAATTTTGCCTTCTGACGGCTTATTTATAACTGTCATATGAAGAAAAACATTGGATATACTGATGAACGAATGGATGTGCACGAAAAAAATAAGCTGCGCTTCTCGCGCAACTTACCCAGTTGTTTTGACTTGATCCGCTTGTTTTAAAAGTTCTTTCGCATGGCGTTTCGTTAAGTCGGTTACTTCGACACCTGCAATCATGCGCCCGATTTCCGCTACCTTTTCCTGCTTAGAGAGCGGCTTGACACGTGTCGTCGTTCTGCCGTCTTTTAACTCCTTCGCAATATAAAGATGCGTATCGGCCATGGCAGCCACCTGAGGGAGGTGTGTAATACACAGCACTTGTGATCCTATTGACACCTTATGGATCTTCTCAGCGATTGCCTGTGCGACCCTGCCGCTTACACCGGTATCAACCTCATCAAAAATGATCGATGTCACATCCTGTTGTGAGGAAAAAATGCTTTTTATGGCAAGCATCACCCGTGACAGCTCTCCACCTGAAGCGACTTTCGAAAGGGATTTCAGCGGCTCGCCTGTATTGGTTGAAATTAAAAACTTCACCAGGTCAATCCCTTGTTCAGTCAGCTGAACGGGCTGGCCGTTTACAAGCGGCGCCTCTTCATTGCGTGACGCTGTTCTGACCTTAAATTCCGTATCAAAAGTTGATTTTTCCATGTACAGGCTTTTTAATTCCCGATGAATCTCATCAGCCAGCTTTTTCGCCCATGTTTTTCGGATTTGTGACACATTTGCCGCTTCCACTGCGACATCTTTGCCGACGGAGTCAAGCTCCTTTTTCAAGCTTTGAAGGTGGCTGTCCCTGTTTTCAATTTGGTCAATCTCTTCTTCAATTTTAGAAGCATATTCCAAAATGTCTTCAACAGTGGCACCGTATTTTCGTTTCAGCTGTTTGATTTCATTAAGTCGCGTCTCAATATAGTTCAGGCGTTCCGGATCAAATTCAAGCTCATCCAGCATATTTCTCATCTGAAATGTGGCATCCTCAAGCAAATAGTAGGAGTTCGAAACACTTTCAGACATTTTTTTCAGCGGTTCGTTTATATCAGATATATCTTCAAGCTGCGCTGATGCCATTCCAACCCAGTCCAATCCGCCCTGCTCACTGCGAAGCGCGTTATATGCATTTTGCAGCGACTCATATATCTTCTCAAAGTTTGAAATTTGCTGGCGCTCTTCTTGGAGCTGTTCATCTTCGTTAAGCTCAAGCTTTGCCGATTCGATTTCTTCGAGCTGAAATTGAATAAGATCAAGACGATGGGCCATTTCCTGTTCGCTTTCAGAAAGCTGCTTAAGCTTTTTGAGCAGCTTCATATACCGCTGGTACCCTTCCTGATACGTTTTAAGCGCGCTTTCCACTTCGGCCCCGGCAAACTTGTCCAAAAGCTGGAGATGATTTTCGTCTTCCATTAACAGCTGGTTATCGTGCTGCCCGTGAATATCTAATAAAAGCCTGCCGATCTCTCTTAGCGAAGCAATCGTGACAAGCTTGCCATTGACACGGCAAACGCTTTTCCCGCTCGTGCTGATATCCCTTCTCATGACGATCATTTCGTCTGAAACGTCGATTCCCTGCTCAGCGCATACGCCTAAAACAGGATGGCCGCTCTCCAACAGAAACAGCCCTTCAAGTTCGGCTTTTGCTTCCCCATATCTAACAAATTCAGATGATCCGCGGCCTCCGACTAAAAGAGAAATGGCATCTATGATGATGGATTTGCCGGCTCCGGTTTCTCCTGTTAAAACCGTAAGCCCGCGTTCAAAAGAAACCGTCAGTTCCTCAATAATGGCAAAGTTTTTAATCGATAGTTCAGCTAACAAACAGCATTACACCTCTTATCTTTGTTAGATTTTCTGTTACAGCAGTTCAAGGAGTCTGTTTTTTACGCCTTCTGTATCTTCAGGAGTCCGGCAAATAATTAAAATCGTATCATCTCCGCAAATGGTCCCCATCATTTCATCCCAGTCCAAATTGTCCATCAGCGCCCCGATTGCCTGGGCATTGCCCGGCATCGTTTTCAGCACAATCATATGGCTTGCTGAGTCTATTTTCACAAATGCGTCCATCAATGCCCGCTTTAGCTTTGACAGCGGATTGAAACGCTGGTCCGCCGGAAGACTGTATTTGTAAGAACCATTATTCGTAGGCACTTTCACAAGGTGAAGTTCTTTAATATCCCGTGATACCGTGGCCTGCGTTACTTTGTATCCATCCTGCTTTAGCATGTCGACCAATTCATCCTGCGTTTCGATTTCATTGCTTGTAATGATCTCTCTGATTTTAATATGCCTCTGGCCTTTGTTCATGTAAGCACCTCTATTTCCAAGCTTATCTGTTCTTTTATGTTATATGATTCTCTGCACATTGTACATGAATGCAGAAAAAAGGAATAATAGCGCCCTATTATTCCAGTACATCTGCTTTTTTTTCTTTTAACGTCTTATGTGCTTCTTCTACAACGCGCATGATCTCTTCTTCTGGCAGCTCCTGACCTTCCTGTCCCTCTCCCGGCCAATGCAAATGAAGGAGAAACTCAATATTTCCGTCTCCTCCCGTGATTGGAGAAAATGACAACCCTTTACAGATATAGCCTTCAGCGGCAGAAAAACTGATCATTCGCTTGAGCACATCAGCATGCACTTTAGGATCTCTGACAATCCCTTTTTTGCCGACGGATTCCCGTCCCGCTTCAAACTGAGGCTTAACTAGAGCCATGCAGTCGCTGCCCGGTACGAGCAAAGTCCTTAGGACAGGCAGGATGAGCCGCAGTGAAATAAAGGACACATCAATTGTGGCAAACTCCGGCATGCCCTTTGTAAAGTCTGCCGGTGTTGCATAACGAAAGTTCGTCCGTTCCATCACGACGACCCGTTCATCCTGTCTAAGCTTCCACGCAAGCTGATTATAGCCTACATCCACAGCGTATGACTGTTTAGCTCCATTTTGCAAAGCGCAGTCCGTAAAACCGCCGGTGGAGGAGCCAATATCAATCATAATTTTATCTTTGACAGAGACGGGAAATTCCTTCAACGCTTTTTCGAGCTTTAAGCCGCCCCTGCTCACATACCTCAACGGGTTTCCTTTGACGGTTAACGGAAGGTCGCGGTCAATTTTTTCTCCAGGCTTGTCCAAGCGGTTTTCGTTTGAATAGACGATCCCCGCCATAATGGCTCTTTTGGCTTTTTCACGCGTTTCCGCCAGCCCTCTTTCCACTAATAATACATCTAATCGTTCTTTCTTTGACGTCATGATCCAATTCCTTTGTGTGTCTTTGGCGGCATCAGTAATCTAATACGATTTGCCACCTGCTGTTTTGTCAGTCCAATTTCCTCAAGAAGCGCTGTTACACTTCCGTGTTCAATAAACCGATCAGGTATACCCATTCTGTCAATCGGAGTATGATATTCACCTTGATCATGAGCGAATTCTAAAATCGAGCTTCCGAAACCGCCTTCTAAGACCGCTTCTTCAATTGTTAAAATTGGCAAGCCTTCTTTTAGGATACTCTTCATCATCTTTTCATCAATCGGCTTAATAAAACGCGCATTCACAACGCGCACGGAAAGGCCTTCTTTCTGCAGCTCTTCGGCTGCTTCAATCGCCATTTCGATTGTTGTGCCGAATGTTAAGATGACAGCATCGTTCCCTGGACGCAGCACCTCCCACGTACCGATCGGAATCGTTTTCAACTGTTCATCCATTTTTACGCCGAGTCCGTTTCCGCGCGGAAAACGCATCGCTATCGGGCCTTCGTCATAGCTAAGTGCTGTATGAACCATGTGCTGGCCTTCATTTTCGTCTTTCGGCATCATTAAGACCATGTTTGGAATGTGGCGCATAAACGCAATATCAAACACGCCTTGATGTGTCTCTCCATCAGCGCCAACGAGTCCTGCACGGTCAATTCCAATAAACACATTGGCGTTTTGGCGGCAGATGTCATGGACAACTTGGTCATATGCCCTTTGCAGGAAGGTTGAGTAAATCGCCAAAAACGGCTTCATACCCTGCATTGCCATAGCTGCCGCCATCGTTGCGGCATGCTGTTCTGCGATTCCTACGTCGAACATCCGGTCAGGGAATTCCTTTGCGAAACCTTCAAGCTTTGAACCGACAGGCATAGCCGGCGTAATGGCTACAATGCGTCCGTCCTCGCGCGCCATTCGCTGCACAGTTCCGCTGACAAGACCGCTCCACGAAGGAGCTGCGGCTTTCGGCTTTACAAAGTCACCGGTATTAATTTTATATGGTCCGGTACCATGCCATGTCCCAATCGTATCGGTCTCAGCCGGTTTGTACCCCTTCCCTTTTTTCGTGATGACATGCAGAAGAACAGGGCCTTTTGTTTTTTTGGCGTATTGAAGATTCTCAATCAGCTCATGATAAGAATGTCCGTCCACTGGGCCCAAATACGTAAAACCGAGCTCCTCGAAAAACATTCCGGAGACGAGCATGTATTTCAGGCTGTCTTTGACTCGTTCCGCCGTGGCGGCAAGCTTGCCCCCAACTGCCGGAATCTTTTTAAATAAGTATTCAAGCTCATCTTTGACCCACTGGTATTTCCCCGCAGTACGGAGCCGTCCGAGCATAGAGTGAATGGCACCAACATTTGGCGCAATACTCATTTCATTATCATTAAGGATGACAATCATGTCTTTTTTCTCGTCGCCGATGTGGTTAAGGGCTTCGAGCGCCATACCGCCGGTCAGCGCGCCGTCACCAATGATCGGAATAATATATTCATCCGTTCCTTTAATATCACGGGCAGCTGCCATTCCCATCGCGCCTGACAGAGAAGTCGAGCTGTGCCCGGTTTCCCAAACATCGTGCTCGCTTTCACTCCGCTTTGGAAATCCGCAAAGCCCTTTGTACTGGCGAAGCGTCGCAAATTCTTTTCCGCGTCCTGTCAGCAGCTTATGGACATACGACTGATGGCCTACATCCCATAAAAATTTGTCTTTCGGGCTGTTAAATTCCTTATGCAGGGCGACAGTAAGCTCTACGACACCTAAGTTTGGGCCGATGTGGCCGCCGGAAGCGGATAAACTTGTAATTAAAAACTGACGGATTTCATCACTTAATTTCTCTAATTCATCAATGGACATGTTTTTTAAAAACGACGGGTCCTGTATTGATAAAAGATCCAAAGCGGATCAACTCACTTTCAGCATGAATTTCTGCAATGATACATGTCTTTTGCATGCCGAGCTGACAATAATCTCAGACATAAAAAAAGACAAACGCGCTTTTCCTTTTCATTTTTCATATAAACTGCTTACATTTTACCATATCTCGTGCAGCCGCTTCAAATTAGGATCGTTTTAGTGATCTCTTGCCGCAATTAAATCACATAGCTCATATAAAAGGTCTTTTTGAAGAGAGAGTCCGCCGATCAATCGCTTCGCCTCTTTTATATGAACATCCAATTTATGTTTGGCCCCTTCCAATGAAAGAAGCGACGGGTATGTCGATTTGTCATTTGTGGTATCCGAGCCGACACGTTTGCCGATTTTCTCTTCACTGCCTTCTAAATCTAAAATATCGTCTCTGATTTGAAATCCGATTCCAATGTGGCTGCTGAAGGTACGCAGTGTTTCAATGTCTTCCTCAGGCGCATCAGCCAAAATAGCACCGGCGATTACACAAAAGCCAAGGAGCTTGGCAGTTTTCCGTTCATGAATGGATTCGAGCTCTTCAAGCGTGACTTGTCGGTTTTCCGCTTCCATATCAGCTAATTGCCCACCGACCATGCCTTCGGTGCCTGCCGCTGAAATCAGTTCATTCACAAGCCGCAGGCGCTTTTCTGCTGACACCTCGTCTGACACGTGGGAGGTAATCAGCTTAAAGCTTTCTGTGAGCAGCCCGTCACCCGCTAATACTGCCGTCGCTTCACCAAACACTTTATGGTTTGTCGGCTTCCCGCGGCGCAAATCGTCATCATCCATGCATGGAAGATCATCATGAATTAACGAATACGTGTGAATCATTTCGACAGCACAGCCCACCGGAATGCCGTCTTTTTCGCTTTTTCCATATGCGTTTAAAACAGCCAGTACAATCAGAGGCCGCAACCGCTTTCCGCCGGCCTGTAGAGAATACAGCATAGATTTCTTTAATGAGTCCGGCATATCAAGCTTTTCTGTATAGACAGAAAGCTGATTTTCAATTGTTTTTTTCCGGTCCGCCAGAAAGCTCGTTAATTTATTTGTCACCTTCGTCTTCCTCCTGAACACTGAAAGGTGCCAGTTCGCCGTCTTCTTTTAAAATGAAGTCCATTTGCTTTTCGACTTTTTGCAGCTTTTCATGGCACATTTTTGACAGAGCCATGCCTTCTTGGAAATAGTTAATGGCTTGCTCTAGAGGCACATCTCCCTCTTCAAGCTTTGATACAATGCTCTCAAGCCCTTTCATCGCTTCTTCAAATGTCATGTTTTCATTTTTTTTCACGTCTGTCATTTTTCTTCCCCTCTCTTTTCTAATACTTCACAGGTCAGCACGCCATCCTTCAGCTTGACTTCAAGCCGGTCCTGCTCTTCTATTTGACTGACACTTTTAATGAGTTTATCTTCTTTATAAGCCAAGCTGTATCCTCTTTCCATCACTTGAAGAGGGCTTAGTGCATTCAGCTTGCCAAGAACGGTTTGAAATTGGGAATGCAGCTGCTTCATTTGGATATTCATATTTTTTCTCAGCTGATTTGTTTGTTCCTGGTATCGTGTTCTCGCTTGTTTCAGCTGTTCATGAGGATGCAGTGCCTCTAATCTGTACGTTTCACGCTCCAGCTGTCTGCTTTTCCGATCTAAAAGAGCGGTCAGCTGTGCTTGAAACTGCTGGTACGCGAGGTCAAACTGCTGCTCTTTTTGCGTATACAAACGCTTTGGAAAACGAAAGGCATAGGACGATTGCAGCGTTTGAATCCGTTCTTTTTTCTGGCCGAGGTGCTGCTGCATCGCTCTTGTCATTCTGACTTCCGCTGTTTTTGTGCGTTCGATTAAATCAGTGGTATGAGGCACAGCAATCTCAGCTGCTCCTGTCGGCGTCGCGGCTCTGATATCGGCGACAAAATCACTGATCGTAAAATCCGTCTCATGTCCGACTGCCGATATAATCGGAATATTGGAAGCAAAGATGGCGCGTGCTACAATTTCTTCATTGAATGCCCACAGTTCTTCTATCGAACCGCCGCCTCTCCCGACAATTAATACGTCGCAAATCTCTTTTTCATTTGCCTCTTCAATGCGCGTAACGATGGATCTGCTCGCATTTTCACCTTGTACGAGCGCTGGAAGAACAATGACTTTTACAAGGGGATATCTTCTTTTTAGAGTTGTAATAACGTCTCTGACAGCGGCACCCGTTGGAGATGTCACAACCCCGATTGTGGCTGGAAATGCGGGGATTTGTTTTTTGTAGCGGTCGTCAAATAAACCTTCTCCGGCAAGCTTCTTTTTTAATTCTTCGTACGCTAAATAAAGCGCTCCAACCCCGTCAGGCTGCATTTCTTTGGCATATAATTGATAGTTTCCGCTCGGTTCATATACGGAAATTCCGCCTCTGACCAGCACTTTCATTCCGTTTTCAGGTTTAAAAGGCAGACGCTCGCTTTGTCTCGCGAACATCACCGACTGCATTCTTGCGTTTTCGTCTTTTAAAGTGAAATAAATATGCCCTCGTGTGTGTATCTTTACATTCGACAATTCGCCTTTAATCCAAATATTTTCAAGGTGAGGATCTACATCGAATTTTCGTTTTATATACTTTGTCAGCGCTGAGACGGTCACATACGCTGCTTCACCCATGTCTAAAAACTCCTCTCCTAAGCATTCCTGCACCATAACTAAAGAAAACCCGCCCTGGCTTTAGGAGCCTGAAGAAGCGGGTATCGTGCTCATATTCAAGGCGGGTAAACATTTCGCCTGTGAATATCTCCAATTATCTATGATAACGTACGTTTCGCAGATTTAACAGTATTATGCGCAAGCATCGTGATGGTCATCGGACCTACTCCGCCCGGAACCGGCGTGATGAAGGACGCTTTTTCCTTTGCCCCTTCAAATTCAACGTCTCCGCAAAGCTTTCCGTTTTCCAGACGGTTAACGCCGACGTCAATGACAACAGCGCCCTCTTTGATCTGGTCTGCACTGATGAAGTTGGCTCTGCCGACTGCCACCACCAGGATGTCCGCTTTTTTCGTATGTTCAGTAATATTTTCTGTTCTTGAATGACAGTAAGTAACCGTCGCGTTTTCATTTAATAAAAGCTGGCCGACAGGTTTGCCGACAATGTTGCTTCGGCCGACTACAACAACCTCTTTACCGGAAAGGTCAATATTGGTTTTCTTCAAAAGCTCAACAATTCCATGAGGCGTGCAAGGAAGAAACGTATCTTCGCCAAGCAGCATTTTCCCTACGTTTAACGGATGAAAACCGTCTACATCTTTATCAGGAGAGATACGTTCGATCACCGCTTTTTCAGAAATATGGTCTGGGAGCGGAAGCTGAACGAGAATGCCATGAAACTCAGGGTCTTGGTTATATTGATCAATAATGGAAAGCAGTTCAGCTTCTGTGAGGCTGCTGTCAAATTGATCGAGCTTGAAATTCATTCCCATTGTTTCTGCCGCTTTTTTCTTTCCTCGCACGTAAGAGTGAGAAGCAGGATCATCTCCAATCAAAATAACCGCCAGTCCGGGAGTGACGCCTTGCTTTTTAAGCTCTTCTACCTCTTTTGCCAATTGTTCGCGTTTTTCTCTAGCCGTTTCTTTTCCGTCGATGATTGTTGCAGTCATTTTCTTTCCTCCTATGATTGTTCAATATCAGATTTAATGTTAGAAAGAACCCCGTTTACAAACTTTGTCGCTTTGTCATCACCAAACCGTTTTGCCAGCTCAATCGCTTCGTTCATGGAGACATTCACCGGAATGTCTTCGGCATATGCCATTTCATATGCTGCCAGGCGCAAAATCGCACGGTCAACATTGGCAATCCGATCGAGCTTCCAATTCACCAGATGCTTGGAGATCATTTCATCCAGCTGGTCTTGGTGTTCCAATACCCCGTGTACAAGCTGTTCAAAGAAAGGATCTGTTTTTTCTTCATCCAGTGCGTGTTCTATGGCTTCATTCACTGCAATATCGCTGACATCAATTTGAAATAGTGCCTGCAAAGCTTTTTCTCTTGCTGTTCTTCTTTTCATTTTCTTTCTCCTTTGATCCTCTTTATCCGCTTGTCGTTAAGCCACAAAGAGATCATAACATATTTTTTTCGTATCCGCATATTGAAATCAAGGTTTTTTTACCCTATTACCGAATATTTTCACACACCCTAATATGATTATTCGGATTTCACGTTCATGAAGAAACTCGGCTATGTAAGCCGGCTTTCTTCATGCTTTGAAATAAAGGGTAACGTGTAAAAAAACCAAAGGGCCGCCCTCCCCTTGGTTTCGTGTTAAGCCATTTACATTTCTTCGTCGATTTGGACTTCTTGGGCTTTTGTGTCAAATTGAATGCCGACGATGTGAATATTGATCTCGTTAATCGAAAGAGACGTCATATTTAATAAGGTTTGACGAATGTTTTCCTGAACGGATGCTGCAACTTTCGGAATCGAAACGCCAAATGTAACGACACAGTATACATCGATCGTAATTCCGTCATCCGCAAGGTCGACTTTGACACCTTTGCCATGATTCACTTTGCCAAAGCGCTCAACGACGCCTGTCGCAAAGTTTCCGCGCATTTCGGCAACTCCATCAACTTCTGATGCTGCAATGCCGGCAATGACCTCAATGACCTCCGGTGCAATCTCAACCTTACCCAAATGCGTATCTTCGTGATCCATCTTAAGCAAGCTGTTGTCTTTCATTCAATTCACCTCCGTAAAAATTATGAGCCCATTACATCATATGTTTCTAAAAATTTCGTATTAAACTCTCCGCTCACAAATGTTTCGTGTTCAAGCAGTTTTAAATGGAAAGGGATTGTTGTCTCAATGCCTTCGATGACGAATTCGCTCAATGCGCGCTTCATGCGGGCAATCGCTTCATCTCTCGTTTTTCCGTATGTGATTACCTTTGCAATCATGCTGTCATAGTACGGTGGGATGGAATAGCCAGGGTACGCAGCTGAATCGACACGGACACCAAGACCGCCAGGAGGCAGGTACATTTTAATTTCACCAGGTGACGGCATGAAATTTTTGCTTGGGTTTTCTGCGTTGATTCGGCATTCGATGGCCCAGCCTTCAAATTCAACATCTTCTTGCTTGAGGCTCAGTTCCATTCCTGAAGCCACTTTGATTTGTTCCTTGATCAGGTCAGTTCCCGTCACCATTTCTGTGACTGGGTGCTCCACCTGGATTCTCGTGTTCATTTCCATGAAGTAATAGCGCTGTTCATTGTAGTCATAGATAAATTCAACTGTTCCAGCACCTGTATAGCCAACCGCTTTTGCAGCCTTTACCGCTGCATCTCCCATTTGCTCCCTGATTTCTGAATCAAGGGCAGGAGACGGTGATTCTTCCAAAAGCTTTTGCAGGCGTCTTTGGATCGAGCAGTCGCGTTCGCCCAAATGGATCGTATTTCCGTAGTTATCAGCAAGCACTTGGATCTCAACGTGGCGAAAATCTTCTATGTATTTTTCGATGTATACACCTGGATTTCCGAATGCAGTTGCCGCTTCCTGCTGTGTAATCTTAATGCCATTAATCAGTTCCTCTTCAGTGCGAGCAACCCTAATTCCTTTTCCGCCTCCGCCTGCGGTGGCTTTTATAATTACAGGATACCCAATTTCATTAGCAAGCGAAACCGCTTCTTCCACATTTTCTATAATTCCCTGTGAACCCGGTACGATTGGCACGCCGGCCTGTTTCATCGTTTCCCGCGCAACGTCTTTTGTTCCCATTTTTGAAATGGCGTCAGCGCTCGGGCCGACAAACGTGACATTCACTTCTTCACATAATTCAGCGAAATCAGCATTTTCAGCTAAAAATCCGTATCCCGGATGAATGGCGTCCGTGCCAGTCAGCTTTGCAACACTCACAATATTTGTAACGTTTAAATAGCTGTCTTTTGATGCTTTCGGTCCGATACAAAAAGCTTCATCGGCCATTTGAACATGAAGGGCATCTTTATCAGCTTCTGAATAAACAGCGACAGTCTCAATTCCGAGCTCTCTGCAGGCTCTGATGATTCTGACAGCAATTTCTCCTCTGTTGGCGATCAATAGCTTTTTAATCATGTTCAGTCTCCTTACTCCGCTTTTACAAGAAATAGAGGTTGTCCGTATTCGACCAGCTGGCCGTTTTCTACTAATACTTCAACGATTTCGCCTTTCACTTCTGCTTCGATTTCGTTGAAAAGCTTCATCGCTTCCACAATGCAGACAACTGTGTTTTCATTTACTTTTGAACCGGCTGTTACATACGGGCCAGCTTCCGGTGATGAAGAAGCATAAAATGTTCCTACCATTGGTGAAGTGATTTTATGCAGATTCTCATCTTGCTTTGGTACTTCTTGGGCAGGTGCCGCTGCTTGCTGCGCTTGCGGCTGAACTGCCTGCGGAGCCTGTGCTTGTACAGGTGCTGCCGGTGCCTGCTGCATAACTTGAACCGTGCCTGCTTCGTGTTTTTTCAGTTTTAAGGATACACCTTCATTTTCATATACGAATTCGTCAATTGTAGACTCGTCAATTGCTTTAATCAGCTCGTGGATTTCTTTGATATTTAACATTCAATCGCACTCCTATGTATGAAATTTCTTTTTTATAGGTTACTACTAAAAGTACATACTATGTTCATCTTACAGGAGCGGACTTTTGAATTCAACTCTAATATGACAGCAACGCAAAAAGCCCGCTTGTTTAGCGGGCTTCTTTTTCCTCTTTCTTACTTGGATGGTTCAAATGTGACAGCGACATCTTTCATTGTTTTGATTTCTTTTGCCACAAGGTCTATAATGGCTGTCGCCTTCGATTTGGAGTGTTTGTCTGATTTGACTGTAATATTGATTTTATCTCCTTCAGCATTAACGAGCGCATCCTCGTAACCTTGTGTTTTAATCAGCGTTTCCAGCTGTTTTTCTGTTCCTTCCACTTCACTGAGAGCCGTCATTTTATCGTATGCTTCGCTTTTCTCCTTGGCTGTTGCATCATCGCTTGATACAATGGCATTCAGCTCTTCTCTTTCTTTGCTTCTGGCATCTTCTAAATCAAGACGGTACGTTGTAAACAAATCATCATCGGCTGTTTCCGTAACAACAGTTCCTTTTTCACTGGCTTCAGCGGATGTTTCCTTGTCTGCTGATGAATCTTTCGTTCCCTTTGTTCCATCTTCTTTTCCTTTTTCAGTTTCTGTACCGCTTTTTTCCTTCGTGTCTTGCTTGGCAGGCGCTTTTTCAGTTGCGACCTCTCCGCTGTCAGACGCGCTTTTTTCACTTTGCATCTGCACGGCGTTTTTGCTTTCCGGCGACATGATATAGTAGACGCTTAACACCACGACAAGACTAAGCATTGTTAATAGCCAAACGGTTTGTTTTTTAAGCATTTATGAATCCTCCTTTATTTTTTTAGGGGCAACCGCAACCCGGTGGCTTGGAACATCCAGGACCCGTGTCACCGCTTCGATAATGGTTTGTTTTATTTGAACGTTGTCCACTCCTTGAGCAACAACGAGTACACCGCGTATATCAGGTTTTTTCGTTTGGACGACGACAGGTGTTTCTTTATCGCCGTTTTTGATCATGACGATTTCTTCCTCCGATGTTTGGTCTGTAACGCTTCTTGTTCCGCCTTCTTTATCAGTTTCTTCAGTGGTTGTATTTTTGTTTGATTTGTTTTTTTCGTATACTTTCAGCGACGTTGCATCTACATTCACGACAACCGAGACATCGTCCACACCAATGATTGTTTCAAGAATTTCTTTCAGCTGATTTTCGTACTCTTTTTCATAGTCATCGATCGAGTCTTTAGGTTTATCAGATTTTGAGGCTTTAAACACTTCGGCTGTTTTCTCTTTGCTGTCTGCGGAATGTTGCGATGATACGGCCGTTATCGTTTTGGCGTTTTCTGTTTTCTCAGGTGAAGAAAACAGCTGGCTGACAAGCATAAAGGAAACTCCGAGAACAAAAACGAATAGAAAGTAATGATATTTGGTCAGCTTCGGCTTTTCGCCGTCCTTCGTTTGTCCCGGAAGAAACTGCTTTTTCAATACATTCCATAATCCGTTTTTATTCATTGCCGACACTCTCCCCGCCTTCCATATGAACCGTAATTTTCTCACTTCCGATTTCCCAAATGTCCGCGAGCCGCGTTTGTATCTGTTTGGCTTCTTTTTGTTCGGCTGCTTCTTTCGTTACGTATGCATGATCTGTATCAATGTGGACCGGCGCGACCGTTTGGACCGTTTTTTCAGAAGACGGGGCCATATACACGCTGATTGTTTTAATATCCTCTTCTGAATCTACCTTTTCTCCTGCCGTGAGTTTGATGCGGCCTACTTTATATTCATCATGACTGAATCTCTCCTCCGCTTTCTTTTTTAGTTGGACAGCCATTTCTTCTAGAATATATGCGCGCTGGGAAGCTTGTATTTCTATTTTTTTTGAATTGATTTGATTTTTTATGTCGGCAGACTCTGACTGCCCGTTTTTTGTGAGATATTCAAAGATGATTTCGGGGTCTGTCTTGAAAAGTTTAAAAATCGGCGTAAGCATGACGACAATCAAGAGCAGGCTGACTACCATTTTTGCGTACTTTTGCATGCTGGAGCTCGGCAGCAGCATATCAATCACAATTGCAAATAGGATAAACAACACGATAGTGGTAAGCCATTCCGTTAAAAAACTCATTCGCCTGCCTCCTTCATTTCATCATCATCGTGAGGTTTCCGGCTGTGATTATGACAGTAAGGCTTAAAAAAAACATGAGAGACACAATAGCGAGAGCTGCAAAAATATAAATGACGCTTTTGCTGATGACGTCGAGGCAGGTGATGACGGGTCCGCCTCCAAGCGGCTGAAGAATCGCGGCTGCCAGCTTATAAATAAAAGCGAGGGAAAGCACTTTGATTGCCGGAAATGCCGCGATACAGATCAAAATAGCGACACCGAGAATCCCTACCGTATTTTTCAGCAGTAAAGAGGCGCTGATTACTGTATCTGTTGCGTCTGTAAACATTCGGCCAAGCACAGGAATAAAATTTCCGGTTATAAATTTAGCCGTCCTGAGCGTAATGCCGTCTGTCACTGCAGCTGAGGCTCCCTGAACAGAGATGACGCCGAGAAAGATGGTAAGAAAAACAGCCAGCGCTCCGATGGCGATATTTCTGAGCAGGTTGGCCAGCTGTGTTACTTTGTATTGTTCGGTCATGGTGCTGACAATGCTCAGAATCGCTGATAAGAAAATCAGCGGCATGACGATATTCTGAATCAAGAGACCGCTCGTGTTCATCAGGAAGAGGATAACAGGATGAAAGAAGGCAGCAGATACAGCTCCGCCTGAGGAAGCCAAAAGCGCCAAGAGGAGCGGAATGAGCGCCAGGATAAAGCTGGTCATCGTTTGAATCGCCTCAGTTGCATAGTTAATTGCCACATGAAAGCTATTAAGCGCAAGGATAATCAGCACCATGTACACAATTGAGTAAGCGACCTTACTGACGGTGCTTTGCTGAAAAGCATTTTGCAGAAGCTGCAGAATGACGCAAAAAATCGTGAGCAAAATCAATGTGCCCAGCAGCTTTCCGTTGGCAAGCACTTCATGAAACAAATAAGAAAAGAGAGCTTTCAGCCATTCTTGCGGTGAGAATGATTTATCGCCATTGATAAACTCCATTAAGCTACCTTTTTGGCTTTCCGGCAGCAGTCCGCCGTATTCTGTCATAATGTCATTCCAAAATTCCCCGATCTTATCTGTTTCAAGCGAGGCTGCTGTCCTTTCCGCTAATTGCTCGGCTGTTTCAGCATGGTCTTCCGTTTGTTCTGCATTACCAGCTGCTTGTACAATTTCTGCACGGCCTGCTATGATCAGCACGGCCAAAAGCAAAACCCATTGAAAGCGCTTCAATCTACCGCCTCCTTTCGGTTATGACATAGAAGGTATAAGTCCGAGAATCGTTTCGATAATGACGGTTAAAATAGGCACAGCCATTACGAGTATTAAAATTTTCCCCGCCAATTCTATTTTCGAGGCGATGGCTCCTTGACCGGCATCTTTTGTGAGCTGTGCCCCGAATTCAGCAATATAGGCGATTCCGATAATCTTTAAAATGGTTTCAACATAGACCATGTTGACATTTGCATTAATCGCAATTTTTTCTATCATTCGAATAATGTCGTAGATTTGGTCTACCAAATAAAGAAAAATGGCACATCCGGCAAAAACGACGATTAAAAACGCAAAAGTCGGCTTTTGTTCTTTTACAATTAAAGAAAGGAAGGTGGCGATCAGCCCTAAACCTACAATTTGAACAATGTCAATCTGCAAGCCCCCCTATCCTTGGAATAAAAACACAGCTTTTATCTTTTTAAATAGGTCATCTACAATCGTGGCGACCATAAATAAAATATAGATAAAACCTAACAGCGTCACCCACTGAGCGTATTCTTTCTTGCCCATCTGATCCAATATCGTGTGTAAAAAAGCGACCACGATTCCCACTCCGGCAATTTGAAATATGACATTCACGTCTACTCCCATTTTATTTTTGCTCCCCTCACGTTTACATCAATAGAAGAATGAGTAACAAGCCCGCTAAAAAGCCCAAACTTTTTATCATTTTTTCATTTTTCGCTTGCGCCTGCTCAGCATCCGCTTCAGAGCCTTCCAAATGTGTCAGCGCCAGCTTGATGTGCTTTTGCTGAGAGATTCGATCATGAATCCCGAGCGTCTCGCCAAACTGCTTCAGCACTTCGTATTCGCTTTTTTTCAAAGACAGGGTGTCCCATACCTTCTTTAAGCTTTGCTCCCACGCCGTTTTCGCGGAATCACTTCCCTTGTCCAGCTGATCACTGAATGCGGAAAAAAGAGCTGAAACAGGCTGTGCGAGCTGTTTGGCAATCTGCTGTGAAGCAGTATGAAGCGGTGTATGGCCGTACATGATTTCAGCCTCGAGGGATTGAAGCGCCGCACGCAGCTGGCGGATTTGCCGCGGCCGTTCTGTATAAATCTTCGCCATCTCAAAACCTGTCCATGTTGTCGCTACCACAATGAATACAGCGCCCAGCAACTTCAGCATGTTTTCACGCCCGTCGTCCTAGACAGCACATTTCCGTCTTTGTCATAAATGCGGCTCACTGTGCCCGGCCCTTTTGCTCTTGATAATTCCAAATAGCGGTCAAAGGCTCTTTCTTCCCACAAACGCTTCAATGAAGGCCGCTTCATCAGGTCGGATATGCTCCAGCCATGCGCCGATACGATTACTGAAACACCGGCATGCAGCGCCTCCAGAAGTGCATCTGTATCTTCCATACGCCCGATTTCATCGACAATCATCACCTCAGGGCTCATGGATCGAATCATCATCATCAGCCCTTCAGCTTTTGGACAGGCGTCTAACACGTCAATTCTCTGACCAAATTGATGCTGCGGAATGCCGCGAAGACATCCGGCAATTTCTGACCGTTCATCGACGATTCCTGTCTTAACGGGCAGCATGGGTTTTTTGCCGGTGCTTGAGAGCCTCGCAAGGTCCCGGAGAAGTGTTGTTTTGCCTGTTTGGGGCGGTCCGATAATCAGCGTATTCAGCCAGCTGTTTTGATATAAGTATGGAAGCAGCGGCTCCGCAATCCCCAGCTTTTGCCGGGCAATTCGTATATTAAAAGATGCGATGTCACGGAGGCCTTTCACACCTCCGTTTTCCGTAATGACTCTGCCCGCCAGTCCGACTCTGTGGCCGCCTCTGATCGTGACATACCCTTTCTTCAGCTCTTCTTCAAGAGTATACATACTATAGTTGCTAAGCCGGCTCAGGATCAGATGGGCATCCTCGGCCGTGCCCGCATAGGACAAATAAACAGGTTGTCCTCTTCGAATCAATTCAACAGGGCGGTTGATCCGAATTCTGACTTCTTCGATTTCCAGCCATTGTTGTTCCGGTATTTCAGAAAGGGCGTTTTTCATGGATTCGGGGAGAACCTCAGCGATTTCATTCAACAGAGCCTCCTCCTTTCTACCGATTGGCTTCTTTAAAATGTATGATGTGAGGCAGACTTTATGACAAGCCTCTCTTTATTTATGAACACCCGCCAAAATCAAAACAACACCCGTAAAAATCAGAATCAGCTTTGCATACGAAAGCTGCCCGGCAATTTGGTAGATTCCGACAGTCATCGTAATGATAAAAATCAACGGACCGACAATAGCGAGAATGCTGTTAACCACAACCGCCTTCCGGACATCGTTGGTCACAAGCATGACAATTGCTGCCGTCAGCTCAATCATAGAGGATAAAACTCGTAATCCCGCCATTGTTAAAACAGTAGAATTGATATTTCCAAGTAAAAATTTCATAGCACTCTCCCAACCTCCCATTTTTTTATATGATATGCTCTAGCTTGCTGAAGTAGTCTTGTCATTTTCGTATAAAAGAAAGATTCTGTTTTTGGGCACAAAAAAAAAAGCCTGCTCCCATTTGGGAACAGACTTCTTTTTTTCTTTCTATGCTCTTGAAACGTAAGAACCGTCTGATGTATTGACAACAAGTGTGTCGCCTTCATTCACAAAGAACGGCACGTTTACAACAAGCCCGGTTTCAGTTTTCGCAGGTTTTGTACCGCCTGACGCTGTATCACCTTTAATACCAGGTTCAGTTTCAACAACTTTCAGCTCAACTGTGTTTGGAAGTTCGATACCAAGTGTTTCATCCTGGTACATCATGATATGCACAGACATGTTTTCTAGCAGGTATTTTAATTCTTCTTCGATTTGAGTTGCGCTCAGTTCAAGCTGCTCATAAGAAGAAGTATCCATAAATACGTGCTGATCTCCGTTTGCATATAGATATTGCATTGTTTTGGTTTCGATTTGCGCTTTCGCTACTTTTTCACCAGCGCGGAATGTTTTTTCCTGAATGGCGCCAGTGCGAAGGTTGCGGAGTTTAGAGCGGACAAATGCCGCACCTTTTCCAGGTTTTACGTGCTGGAAGTCAACGACGCGCCAAATGCCGCCATCTACTTCAATTGTTAATCCTGTACGGAAATCGTTAACTGAAATCATGTTTAATGTCCTCCTATATTCCAATCACAAAATAATAAGTTCTTTTGGGGAATGGGTGATTGTCCGGTTGCCGTTTTCTGTAATCACGATGTCATCTTCAATGCGGACACCGCCTGTTTCTGGTATGTAAATGCCCGGCTCCACTGTGACCACCATACCCGGTTCAAGGATAGCTGAAGATCTGACGGATAATCCCGGCGATTCATGAACTTCCATGCCGAGCCCGTGCCCGGTTGAATGGCCGAAATAGTCACCGTAGCCTTTTGCAGCAATATGATCCCTTGTGAGGGCGTCAGCCTCTTTTCCTGTCATTCCCGGCTTAATATGTGCGACGCCAAGCGCCTGAGCATCAAATACAACCTGATAGATCTCCTTCAATTGATCACTGGGCTGACCTACAGCGACCGTCCGGGTAATATCAGAACAATATCCTTTATAATAAGCGCCAAAATCAAGCGTAACAAGGTCTCCGCTTTCAATCAGTTTGTCACTGGCCACACCGTGCGGAAGGCTTGAACGAAGGCCTGAGGCGACAATCATATCAAAAGAAGAGCTGTCTGCTCCCTGGCTTCTCATATAAAACTCCAGCTCATTGGCAACAGCGATTTCAGAAATGCCGGGTTTCATAAACGTCAAGATATGTCTGAAGGCATCATCTGCAATCCTCGCAGCTTCCTCTAATATCTTAATCTCTTCACTAGACTTAATCAAGCGCAACTTTTCCACGGATTCAGCCACAGGCACTAATTCGGCATCACTGATAACGGCGCTGTATGAAGCGTAAGTGCCATATGTCATGCTGTTCTGTTCAAAGCCGAGACGCTTGATGCCAAACGATTCAACAGTGTCGGCAGTGGTCTGAATCAAGCTGCCGCCATGTTCAATGATCTCAAAACCCTTTACCTGAACCTTCGCCTGCTCAGTATAACGAAAATCCGTAATAAACGCTGCTTTGTCACCCGATATAACAGCCAAACCCGCCGAACCTGTAAACCCTGTCATATAGCGTACATTCGTGTTGCTTGTAATCAGCATGCCGTCAATTCCCAGCTGTCCAAACAGGTTTCTTAATTTCTCTAGCTTCATCTTGATTCTCCCCCTTGCTGGCTTAATAAGTAGCGAACAGCAAGCTTGTAGCCTTCAGCTCCAAGACCGACAATCTGCCCTTTCGCAACAGGAGCGATAACCGACTGATGCCTGAATTCTTCCCTGGCGTATAAGTTTGATAAATGCACCTCTACCACAGGAAGACTGATGCTTGAAACAGCATCCCTGATCGCATAGCTGTAATGACTCAGGGCGCCGGGGTTCAGAACAATCCCGCTGTATTGCTCCTCAGCCTCATGTATCGCATCTATCAAATCACCTTCGTGATTAGACTGGAAGAAAGTGAGCTGGATATGTAAGGCTTCAGCAAACTGAAAAAGATCTGTTTCAATATCGGTCAGTGTCTGGCGGCCGAATACTTCAGGCTCACGACTCCCAAGCCGGTTAACATTCGGTCCGTTCAAAATCAAAAAATGAGGCACATAATCTCTCCTTTTCGCGAGGGTTTCTCATGTAAAAAATGTTCACTTCTCGTGAACATTTTATCATACTGGAAAAGGATTATACACTATTCTCTATGCATTCCCAGCGCACGTGCAAGCTTTTCCGAATTCAGCTCATTGTATTCAAATGAAATGGAATACCCGACAAACAGCCCGTAAAGCAAATAAATGCAAATGGTCGTAATAATTGTATCTGATGTCAGTTCGGTCACCGTGCGCACATCTGGAAAAATCGGATTAAAAACAAAAAACACGAGCAGCCAAAGCACCAAGCCGTATAAAATACCCGGCCACATTGTTTTTAAACGTTTCAATAGAAGAAAATAAAGAAATGCTGCGCCAATTGAAATTACTCCAATCAAAATGATGCTGATTACCGTTCCCAGCCCATGTTTTTTCCACTCTCCGAGTACAAACGGCTGCAATATCATATTCGGGCTGATTTCGGAAAAATGAAACAAATATGCGATATAAGCAACGAAACTCCAAAGTATGCCTCCGCAAAAACCTGTTGCCGCCACCCTGCCGGCCATTGAAACAGGCGGCTTTTGCTTCTCATTCAATTCTTCATTTTGTTCTGTATCTTTTTCGCTTGTCATCATGGCACCTCCAGTTAAAGTGTGCCCAAAAAATGAAATGTCAATAAAAAAGCTCACACTTTTTGGCAGCTGCGAGTAAAATTTGAAAATAACGGGTATAATGCATGTAGAAAAAGCAAGGCTATGACAATTTTTTCAGCCTGTCAATCTAGAGGTTTAGCGCTGTTTCCTGTACAATAGAGTGAAAGGAAATGGTTAGCAATCCTAAAGAAATAGGCAGGTTGATAATATGTCAAAACATAAAGTTCCGCCCGCTTACGGCGGGCAGGCTGTTGTGGAAGGCGTTATGTTTGGCGGAAAGCATCATTACGTTACAGCCATCAAAAGAACGGATGGAAGCATTGACTTTTTTAAGCTTCCACGCAAACACAACCCGAAACTGAACATCGTGAAAAAGATCCCATTTTTACGGGGGATCGCGGCCATTATCGAAGCGAGTGCAAACGGCACAAAGCATCTGAATTTTTCAAGCGAACGTTACGGGCTCGATCCATCTGAAGACGAGACACTTGAGCAGGAAGAAAAAAAATCCTCCGGGCTGTCTATGTATCTCAGCCTCGCAGTTATAGGCGTCCTATCATTTTTGTTCAGTAAATTCGTATTTACATTGGTTCCAGTTTTCTTAGCTGAACTGACAAGGCCGATTTTTTCCTCGGACACAGCGCAAATCGCGGTTGAAAGCCTGTTTAAGTTGATTTTGCTGCTCGGTTACATCTATTTTTTGTCCATGACACCGCTCATTAAAAGAGTGTTTCAATATCATGGAGCCGAACATAAAGTCATAAACTGTTATGAACAGAATTTGCCAATTACTGTGGAGAATGTCCAAAACCAATCTCGGCTTCATTACCGCTGCGGATCAAGCTTTATTTTATTTACGATTATTGTCGGCATGTTTGTTTATTTACTTGTTCCGACAGATCCGCTTTGGCTGCGTGTAATAGATCGTGTCGCACTGATACCGGTCGTGCTTGGTATATCCTTTGAAGTTCTGCAGCTGACAAACAAAGTGCGTGACATTCCCGGTCTGAAATTACTTGGGTACCCGGGTCTTTGGCTTCAGCTGTTAACCACAAAGGAACCTAAGGATGATCAGGTTGAAGTTGCCATCGAAAGCTTTAACGAACTTCTCAGACTCGAAGCATTGTCTGAGCAAAATCAGAAGCCTTCTCACAACGTCATCTAAAATCCGTTGCCCTGCTATTACTTTCGGAGGTGGACAGTTATGAATCATCGTGTACAACCTATTATTGCTGTATTAATTGCGCTGGGAGCGTTCGGTTTCCTCTATGTGCTGGTAACCAATCCCGGTGAAATGGCAAAAATGGCGGTAACCGTCATCGTGGCAGGTATCATTATTTATTTTATTGTGAAATATGTAATGAATCGAAATGCGGGCAGCGAAGGAGCAGCCTTCAAAAAAGCGGCGAAACAATCGCGGCGCCGGATGAAAGAACAAAAAGCAAAACACCGCGCCGGACATAAGGGACGTGTCAGCCACCTGCGAAGCGTTCCGAGCGCCAGCAAGCCTAAGCCGATGATTCTCAAGAAAAAAAGCCAGACTCAGCTGACTGTTATAGAAGGGAAAAAAAATAAAAAGAAAAACAGAGCGCTTTTTTAATAGGTCCACTGCTTTAAAAACAGCTCTGTCCGTCTTTTACCTAGCTCAATCAGGGCTAGTTTTTTTTGTTGTGTTAAATGAAAATCAGTTGCCATTACGCCATCAACCGGGAGAAAAATGATATTTTGTTCATAGCGTGATGCAATGTGCCTTGCGTCATGGGCATCCTTCATCGTTTCAAACAGGGCGCCGAACAGTTCAAAAGCGTTGCGGATATTTTTTTTCGGACGCTCTCTTTCACGCGGCGCAAGCGTCACACCGATCACAGGGCGCTTTCTTTCCTTTGAAAACAGCCAGATGGGGAAATTGCTTAACACACCTCCGTCGACAACCGTGGCGGTGCCTGTGTCCGTTTTTAATTTTATCGGTTCAAAAAAATACGGAATGCTGCAGCTCATTCTGACCGCTCTGGCAACCGGGAACATATCGGGATTTAACCCGTAACGGGCCAAATCGTCCGGCAAAACAATCATGGTGCCGTTTGTCAGATCAGAAGCAATAAGGCGCAGAGACCCTTTTTGCAAATCGCCGAAAACCCTTATGCCTTTCGCTCTTAACAGATCAGCAATCCATTTTTCTATCGTATCGCCTTTGTATAATCCAAGACGCCAGTAGATGGACACCCACTGGAGCATCTTTAAGGGGAGAAATGAGTACCTCTGATCCAGCAATTTCTCTCCGTCCACTTCTTCAATTAAAGCGTGGATTTCCTTACTGGTGTAACCTGACGCAATGAAAGCGGCAATAATGGCGCCGGCGCTTGTACCCGCAACTCTTTTAAAGCGGAAGCCTTTTTCCTCAAGCACTTCATAAGCGCCTGCGAGCGCAATGCCTTTTACTCCTCCGCCGGAAAACACACCGTCAATATACATCTCATTCCCTCCCCCTCCATCCGATCGTTTATTACCATTTTAAGAAAACACGCGAAGAAATAGACCAACGAATGACGGGTGGCGTCAGCGTATCAAAAAAGACGGCCTCCTTCGAGACCGCCTTTTTACTGATTATGATGTTCTGTTTTCTTTTGGATTGATTTCAGATCTTTTTTACGGGCATCATCTTCTTCAAAATATTGTACAAGATCCCCGATGCGATCAATACTGTTCCAGCTTAAATGATGTTCGATTCCTTCGACATCGTTATATATTTTCTCTTCATCAACACCAATGATTCTTAAAAACTGCTCAAGCAATTCATGTCTGTATACCAGCCGTTTGCCTATTTTTTTCCCTTTAGACGTTAACACGAGACCGCGATATTTTTCATAAATTAAATATTCGTCTTTATCTAGTTTTTGAACCATTTTTGTTACAGAGGAGGGATGGACTGCCAATGCTTCCGCGATATCGGAAACTCGTGCATATCCTTTTTCTTCAATCAGCATATAAATCTGTTCAATATAATCTTCCATACTTGGTGTTGTCATCGAAACCCTCCCAAAAAGCACCTTAACTTTATAAACCATTACAAGTTTACACTAATGAACTTGAAAAAACAAGGATGCTCCGCGGGTCAAAAGCCCTGTTTACCGCTTATAATTCCATTCATCTGAAGCGTACTTTGTTTCAGCCAAGTGATGAACAAAATCAAGCTCTTCCTGAGAAAGTTCATATGGCTCCAAATGAATGTTAAGACCTGTTTCAAATCCTTCTTTAAAGGCTTTACGAGCCTCATCCATCGTCACCAGCTTTTCAGTGAGTTCATTAATGGCAACCGCTTTATTTTTGAAATTGCGCTGCATCCGTTCTCTTACTCTTTCACTCGGATATAAGAACAGATCGAACAGCTTATCCTCATCCAAATCAAGCAGAATGGAGCCATGCTGAAGAATCACGCCTTTTTGTCTCGTTTGCGCGCTTCCCGCCACCTTGCGCCCCTCAACCACTAGCTCATACCATGAAGGCGCGTCAAAACAAACAGATGACCGCGGATTTTTTAAGCTTTCTTTTTCTTTTTCAGTTCTCGGGATGGCAAAGTAAGCGTCCAGACCGAGATTTCTAAAGCCTTGAAGTATGCCTTCTGAAATAACCCGGTAAGCCTCAGTAACAGTTGCCGGCATCTCGGGGTGCTCTTCCGAAACAATTACGCTGTATGTCAGTTCCTGATCGTGCAGCACACCTCTCCCGCCGGTCGGGCGTCTGACGAATCCGAGATTATATTTATGTACTGCTTCAAAATTGATTTCCTTTTTAATATTTTGAAAATACCCTACAGAAAGTGTCGCCGGATTCCAGCCGTAAAAACGGATAACCGGGGGGATTTTCTTTTCGCTGTGCCAATATAAAAGCGCTTCATCAAGCGCCATATTGAATGCAGGACTTGCATTGCCTGAGTCTATAAACCGCCAAGTTTCTTTTTGCATTTTAAGACCTTCCTTACCGTTTTAATAGAATCAGTTTATCAAACTGTCGGGAAAATGAAAAATATTTTAGTTCCATTATAGATGACAATCACGCTGTGCTTTACTATAATAGTATTTGTCGAAAACGGCTCTATGACCTTGTTTTATGAAGCAGGGTTTTGATTTTATATGCTAAAGGAGTAGAATCACATTGTCTAATATGATCGTTTTGATTATTTTTGCTGCATTTATCATCTATATGATTGCTTCATATGTCTATCAGCAGCGAATTATGAAAACACTTACCGAAGAAGAATTCCGCGCGGGTTACCGCAAAGCGCAGCTTATTGATGTTCGTGAGCCAAATGAGTTTGAGGGCGGACATATTTTAGGCGCCCGCAACATCCCGCTTTCCCAGCTGAAACAGAGAAAAAATGAGATCCGTACGGACAAGCCTGTTTACCTGTACTGCCAAAACAGTGTCCGCAGCGGACGCGCGGCACAAACCCTGCGCAAAAACGGCTGCACTGAGATTTACAACCTAAAAGGCGGCTTTAAAAAATGGGGCGGAAAGATTAAAGCGAAGAAATAAAGCAAACAGCTGTCTGGTAGACAGCTGTTTTTATTTATCTTTCTTCTGCCTCGTATCTGAGCACCGGGTGTCTCGCCGCTTTTGTTTCATCCATTCTTTTTACAATCGTTGTATGCGGGGCCTCCTGAACAAGCTCCGGATTCTCCTCCGCTTCTTTTGCGATTTGAATCATAGCATCAATAAACGCGTCCAGTGTTTCCTTTGATTCGGTCTCTGTCGGCTCGATCATGATGCATTCTTCAACATTAAGCGGGAAATAAATCGTCGGCGGATGATAGCCGAAATCAAGCAGCCGTTTTGCAATATCAAGCGTACGCACTCCCAGCTTTTTCTGCCGCTTCCCTGATAATACAAATTCATGCTTGCAATGGCGGTCAAATGGAAGATCGTAATAAGGCGCGAGTTTTCTCATCATATAGTTGGCGTTTAACACTGCGTTCTCAGTAACAGCCTTTAATCCGTCAGGCCCCATGGAGCGAATATACGTATACGCTCTCACATTAATGCCAAAGTTGCCGTAATACGGCTTCACACGGCCGATCGCATGAGGGCGGTCATAATCAAACGTAAAGCGCCCTTCTTTTTTGACTAAAACTGGCTTTGGCAAATAAGGAATCAGATCTTGTTTTACGCCGACAGGGCCTGAGCCCGGGCCTCCGCCGCCATGAGGGCCTGTGAATGTTTTATGCAGGTTGAGGTGCACCACGTCAAATCCCATATCACCAGGTCTCGCCTTGCTTAAAACGGCATTTAAATTAGCGCCGTCATAATACAGTTTCCCCCCCGCTTGGTGTACAATTTCCGCCATCTCTGTAATCTGCTCCTCAAACAAGCCGAGCGTGTTCGGATTCGTCAGCATAAGCGCTGCAGTTTCTTCATTCACTGCTCTTTTTAAATCCTCTAAATCAACAAGCCCTTTTTCATTCGATTTCACCGTAACGGTTTCAAAGCCTGCTACTGTCGCTGATGCAGGATTCGTCCCATGCGCGGAATCAGGGACAATGACCTTCGTCCGCTTGAAATCCCCGCGAGCTTCATGATAGGCACGGATCATCATCAGCCCCGTCCATTCGCCGTGCGCTCCGGCAGCAGGCTGAAGCGTAACCTCATCCATTCCCGTTATTTCTTCAAGGTGCTTGCTTAAATCATATAAAAGCTCTAATGCGCCTTGCACCGTGTCTTCATCCTGAAGGGGATGAATCGCAGCAAAACCAGGTATACGCGCGATTTTTTCATTGATTTTCGGATTGTATTTCATCGTGCAAGAACCGAGAGGATAAAAACCGGAATCCACCCCGTGATTGCGTTTGGACAGCGCTGTATAATGGCGCATGATGTCCAGCTCTGAAACCTCCGGCAGCGCTGCGTCTTCGTCACGAATATAGGTGTCTGACAAGAGGTCCTCCAATTCGATTTCCGGTACATCGAGCTCCGGCAGACTGTAGCCGATTCGGCCTTCTCTTGAAAGTTCAAAAATAAGTGCCTGGTCCTGATTACTCATGGCGATCCCCCAATTCCTGAATGAGTGCGTCAATTTCTTCTTTTGTTCTCAGCTCCGTTACAGCAATCAGCATATGGCAGTCCAGCTCCGGATACGTCAACCCAAGATCATATCCGCCAATCATGCCTTTTGCCAGCAAACGCTTGTTCACAGCTCTCACCGGCTCATCCAGTTTGATGACAAATTCATTAAACATCGGCCCATCAAACATAACGGTAAGGCCTGCTTTTTTTGCTTCTTGCTTTGCATAGTTGGCTTTTAAGAGATTTTGGCGGGCTATATCTTTTACGCCGTTTTTTCCGAGAGCAGTCATGGCCACTGATGCTGCCAGCGCATTTAAAGCTTGGTTCGAGCATATATTTGATGTTGCTTTATCCCGGCGGATATGCTGCTCCCTGGCTTGCAGGGTAAGCACAAAGCCTCTTTTTCCGTTTTCGTCTTCCGTTTGTCCGACGAGACGGCCCGGCACCTTTCTCATTAATTTTTTAGTAACGGCAAAAAAGCCGCAATGCGGGCCGCCGTATGCTGAAGGAATGCCGAAAGGCTGCGCATCACCGACGACGATATCAGACTGAAACTTGCCCGGCGGAGTGAGAAGACCAAGCGCCAGCGGGTTGGCTGAAACAATAAACATGGATTTCCCTTGATGAGCGATAGGCTCAATATCCTTTAGCGGCTCGATCCGGCCGAAAAAATTCGGGTATTGAACGATCACTGCGGCTGTGTTCTCGCAAACGGTTTGACGCAATGCATCAAGATCCGTAACGCCATCCGCAGCGGGTACTTCAACAACATCAATATACTGACCTTTTGCGTACGTTTTCAGCACCTCTCGCGATTCAGGATGCACGGTTTTTGACACAACAATTTTTTTCTTTTTCGTGTGGCCTGAAGCAAGCATTGCTGCTTCTGCCAAGGCTGTTCCGCAGTCATACATCGAGGAGTTGGCGATATCCATGCCTGTCAGTTCACAGATCATCGTTTGGAATTCAAAAATAGCCTGGAGCTCTCCTTGTGAAATCTCTGGCTGATAAGGCGTATATGCGGTATAAAACTCAGAGCGTGAAATGACATGATCCACAATGACAGGCTGATAGTGGTCATATACACCCGCTCCTAAGAAAGAAGCGTATTGTACGGTATCACGATTTTTAGAGGCCAGCTTTGTCAGTTCTCTTGTTAATTCTGTTTCTGATTTCGCTTTTTTGATTTGATACTCTTTTTTATATTTGACGTTTTCCGGTATATCAGCAAATAAATCATCGATGCTGCTTACGCCGATAGTAGCAAGCATCTCCTGTTTATCCTTTTCTGTTGCGGGCAAATAACGGTGCTTCATGTGTTGTCTCCTCTCTCCAAGAAAAAATATTAGCGTTTATAAAATGGTGTTTTGACAACCTTTGCTTTCACTAATTTTTTGCGTATCTCTACATCTACAACAGTCCCGATCTCACTCGTTTCCGAATCAATTAAGGCAAGGCCGACGTTTTTTCCTAATGTCGGTGACTGCGTGCCGGTTGTCACCTTTCCGACAGACTTGCCATTTTGGAAAACCTCATATCCGTGCCGCGGTATCCCTTTTTCAATCATTTCGAGACCGACAAGTTTGCGCTTCGCTCCGTTTTCTTTTTGTTCACTCAATACTGACTTACCAAAAAAGTCAGACTCCTTTTTGTGCTTTACAGCAAAGCCTATACCTGCTTCAATCGGTGTAATATCCCGGGTCAGCTCCTGACCGTAGAGCGGGAGCTTCGCTTCAAACCGGAGTGTATCACGTGCACCGAGACCGCATGGAATCAATCCGTATGCATCCCCTGCATCGATGATTTTTTTCCAAATATGCATAGCATCATCACTGCGGCAGTAAATTTCATACCCGTCTTCTCCCGTATAGCCAGTGCGTGAAATAAGTGCTTTGCGGCCGCTGATATCGGCTTCATCAATAAACGCAAACGGCTTTAATGCAGACACATCCGCATCTGTCAGATTTTTTAAGACCGCTTCTGCTTTCGGTCCCTGTACAGCCAAGAGCGCGATTTGGTCTGACTGATTGTCAATCTGTACATCACCTGCTGCATGTTCTTTCATCCAAGCCAAGTCTTTATCTATATTAGAAGCATTAATGACAAGCAGATAGCGGTTCTCTCCTTTTTGATAGATAAGCAAATCATCGACGGTTCCGCCATCCGGGTAACACATCGCTGTATATTGAGCACGGCCTGGCGTTAATGCGGAAACATCATTTGTCATCAATCTTTGCAAAAAAGACAGACTGTCGTTCCCTGACACTTCGACTTCTCCCATATGAGATACATCAAACAAACCGGCTGCAGTTCGGACAGCCTCGTGTTCTTTTTTTATAGAAGAAAATTGAACAGGAAGCTCCCAGCCTCCAAAATCAATCGTTTTTCCTCCATATTCCTTATACAGGTCAAATAACGGCGTTCTGTTCAGCATCTAATTCCTCCCCTTTATCAACGGCGCAGCTAAAAACATACAAAAAAGGACAGAGAAACACCTCATGTAAAATGAAGGTTCTCTGTCCTGGCACCTGAAAGTTTACTTTGCATACGCAAAGACGTCCCCTTTGGTGGTTTGCGCATCCGCACAAACACTCTCCAGAGTTGCGTCGAGCAAGAGTTCTTTTGCCTGAGAGATTCACTCCGCAGTTTGCTCCTTCGGCGCCTGTATCCCGAGGTTTTCGGTCAGGTCTCTCCCCTTGCTGTCATTCGCTCATATTTTCATGCTGTTATGGACATACTATAGCAATATCTTACATCAAATACATACTCATATCCTACCATCATCACTATATGCTGGGCAACAGCAATTTGGGCAGATTTTTCTTATATTATTCATCTTAAGAATCGAAGAATAAGAAAGGCGGTTTCAAAGCAATGAATACAGAAATGATCTACGATGCAAAATGGCCTGAAGAATTTGCTGAAAGACTGAAAAACGATGGCCCTTGGGCAAACTGGGAACTGTACAAGCTCTCTGCAGAAATCCAGAAAACATTAGCAATTCCAGAGTTTGAAGGTTTACGGGCTCCTTTATATCTGCCTTCCTTTACGCCGCTCCCCCACCAGCTTGAGGTGGCGCAAAAAGTGGTTGAAAAAATGAACGGCAAAGCGATTTTAGCAGACGAGGTTGGTCTCGGGAAAACGGTTGAAGCTGGACTGATTCTAAAAGAATATATGATTCGCGGGTTAGCAAAAAAAATTTTGATCCTTGTGCCCGCTTCCCTTGTGTCACAATGGGTCAAAGAGCTTCAGGAAAAATTTTTGATTCCGGCTGTTGAACAAAAGAAAAGCTATGTGTGGGAGCAATGCGATATTGTCGTCTCATCAATAGACACCGCGAAGCGCTCGCCCCATCGCGAAATCGTTCTGTCAATCCCATATGATCTTGTCATTATTGATGAGGCACACAAACTGAAAAATAGCAAAACGAAGAACTATGAATTTGTCCGGAATCTCGTAAAAAAATATTGCCTGCTTCTTACCGCGACGCCAATCCAGAACCGTATCGAAGAGATTTTCAATTTGGTGTCCTTATTAAAACCCGGCCATTTAGGCAGTCAGAATCACTTTCAGGAGGAGTTCGCCAAGAAGAAATCCAGTTTAGAAGCGCATGAACATTTAAAAGATCTTGTGAATAAAGTCATGATCCGTAACAGGCGGCATGATACCGGGCTGAATTGGAAACAGCGCCATGTTGAAACAGTGCCGATTGAATTTTCTCCATCAGAGCAGGCGCTTTATGATGAAATTTCTCGTTTGAAGGAAAGTATCAATAAACCAGCCAGCATGTTCTCGATTATGACCTTGCAAAGAGAATGCTGTTCGAGCAGAGAAGCGGTGTATATGACGCTGAAAAAGATGCTTGATCAAAAAGAGAAACAAGCACCTGCCATTGATGAGGATACGATTTCAGTTTTAATAGATCGCATCAATCAAGTGACACAAAACTCTAAAGCGCTTCAAGTTGTTGATTTGATCAAAAAGATCGACGATAAGGTCATCATTTTTACAGAATACCGTGCAACCCAGATTTATCTGCAGTGGTTTCTTCAGCAAAACGGCATCAGTTCTGTGCCGTTTAGAGGCGGATTTAAACGTGGAAAAAAAGACTGGATGAAGGATCTTTTCCGCGGAAAAATCCAAGTCCTTATTGCAACTGAAGCAGGCGGTGAGGGAATTAACCTGCAATTTTGCAATCACATGATCAACTATGACCTGCCATGGAACCCGATGCGGCTTGAGCAAAGAATCGGAAGAATTCACAGACTCGGGCAGGAGCGTGACGTGCATATTTATAACATGGCGACAAAACATACGGTGGAAGAGCATATTCTAAAGCTTTTATATGAAAAAATTCATTTGTTTGAAAAAGTGGTCGGTGAACTTGATGATATTTTAACGAAAATTCAAGTGAACAATTTTGAAGAGCACCTTCATGACATTTTGTATCACTCAGCAACAGAAGAAGAAATGAAAATAAAAATGGATAACTTAACCTCATTTTTGTCTTATAAAAAACAGCTGCCTGCTGAAAAAAGAGGATCTTAGCCTGTAAGGAGGTTTTATTAGTGAGACAGCAAGAGGTTCACGATTTTCTGCTGCGTTTTTTTCAAGCAAACAGCTGCCAAATCGTCGATCAAGGCTTAGGCTATATGACAGTGCAGCTTACAGTTGAAATGGACAAACAAATCATGAACCGCCCTTTCTACTGGCATTGGCGCGAGAAGACAGGCGGTGATCCGAATCCAATGAAAATCACTTTTATTACAGATAAAGAAAATGCGCCAAAAGACCTAGATGGTGAATTTATATATTTTGGGGCCCCGCGTCTTTTTCAAATATTTAAAGCTGTTAAACAAAATGGGAGATTTACCAGAATGTATGAGAAAATTGAATCAGCCGGAGCTAAAGTCCCACTTCAGCCTTGGCTTGGTATAAATGTCACGATTTCATACCAGTCCGACATGAAAAAGGATAAGTTATTGTCACTAGGTCTTCACCTAGTCTCTGGAACGATAATTGAAGATTTTCAAAGCAAGCTGACCCAGTTTTCACTGACGTCTCAAATATGTGACTATTGCTTCACCATTTCACCTATGATCAAACCAGAAAGCGGACTTAAGCGTATGGAAAACTATATTTCCAAATCCGCTATGCAGGAGCCGTCCGACTGGGCGGAACAGGCGGTTAACAGGTGGAAGAATGATATGACATTGCTTGATAAGTTTTACGAGCATATAGAAGAAAAACCAGAAGAATACCATCTAGAAAAACAGGCGCTGAAAACCTTGTATCAACCAAAGATATCAGTTGAAATTGAAAATGGCGGATTGTTTTATCTGCAAAATAATATTTCAAGCTAACTTTTTTACTATTCGACATCATTCTCGTTTTTTTTGAGAAAATACGATTATAATAAAGGTATATTGGAAAAAAATTCTGGTGATTTAATGGCAAATGACTTCCAGAGACTAATGAAGCATACAATGAGTCATGGCCGGACTGGCTGAAATACATAAACAAGTATTTTAGGAGGAGAAACTGCATGAAGAATGCAAAACAAGAGCACTTTGAATTGGATCAAGAATGGGTTGAATTAATGGTGGAAGCCAAAGAGGCAAATATCAGCCCGGAAGAAATACGAAAATATTTACTTTTAAACAAAAAGTCTGCTCATCCTGGTCCGGCAGCCAGAAGTCATACCGTAAATCCTTTCTGAATGTGCTATAATATCACAAGGAAGGTGATGACATTGATTGGCCAGCGTATTAAACAATACCGTAAAGAAAAAGGCTACTCACTATCAGAACTAGCTGAAAAAGCTGGGGTAGCGAAGTCTTATTTAAGCTCAATAGAACGAAATCTACAAACGAACCCCTCCATTCAATTTCTCGAAAAAGTCTCCGCTGTTCTGGACGTCTCGGTTCATACTTTGCTCGATGAGAAACATGAAACCGAATACGATGGTCAATTAGATAGTGAATGGGAGAAATTGGTTCGCGATGCGATGACATCCGGGGTATCGAAAAAACAATTTCGTGAATTTTTAGATTATCAAAAATGGAGAAAATCCCAAAAAGAGGAGTAGTGCCTGAGCAGAGGCACTAACTCCTCTTTTGTCAATAACCATCGAGACGGCCCAGTATATGAATACTAGGCCGTCTCTTTTTATTGCTGTTATTAATTTTTATCCTCGCTGTGCGCTTTTTCATTTTCTTTCACATAACCGTCTTTATCAGTATGGTCCTTTTTGATTGTCAAGCCGTTCCACTGTGTAGCTTCGAACGAGAATTGAAGCTTAATGGAGTTGCCTTGATATTTATTTTGAACCATAAGCCCGTTTTCATCTTTTGTTTTATCATCTTTGAATTGGATTTCCATTTGAACCTGATCGAAGTCAGTTGGTGTTTTTGGAACACCATCATATTCAGGAGCGGTTTTACCGTCAATTGTTGCTACATTGACTTTACCGCTTGCATGTAAGAATTTAGGGTCAATTTGTTTTTTGATTTTTTCAGTAGCCGCTACATCATTTTTAGCAGACATCAAATACAAGTCTTTAAGGTTCGCATCATCTAAAATAATGTTTTTCGGGTAACCATTGCCGCCCTCTTTTCCAACTGTCAACAATGTCACTTCAAACTGGCTGAGGAAATCTTCTGGAGATGTATTGCTGCCGCCGTTTGCTTTAAAATCTCCATAATTAAGCGCCATTAAAACTTCTTTGATCGCAAGTGATCCGTTATTTTCAAATTGGAAATCCTTTGTCAACTTATCTCCCGGCTTTAGATTTGATAAGTTCACACTCGCTGAATTCTCTTTAGCAGATAAATCAAGCGTACCTGATGCAAAAGTAGCATCCTTTGATTTAATGTCGTTAAATGCTGCCCATGTTCCTCCTCCAACTAAAGCTAATCCTAGTGCTGCAGAAGCAACTCCTAAACTCAATTTCTTTTTCATACCCATGGTAAACTCCCCTTTTATTGAATGATTTTATATCGAAACCTGTTGCCAGGTTTACAACTGAAGTTAAGTAGACATGGTGCTGTCCTTTGTATCTGTTTCCAAGGCTTTTGTCTTTCTTTCAATTTCTCTAATGGCGCTGCTGATCGTCACAAAAGCGTACACTAACAGCATCACGCCGGGAACAATCAATAATACAGCCGTTCCAATCGGCTGGCTGGCAAAATGAAGCATATAGCCGGCATATGGAAGCTGAAAACCTGTGTATTGCGCGCGAACATTTTCGTCCGATACAGGCGCTGAATCAGCGGCTGCATTATTATCACCTTTTGTTTTAAATAACAAATGGTCTCCTTGCTTTGTTATGTCAACAATTCTGTGGGTGACCGCCGTATTTGCATCCTGCATAAATGTAATAACGTCACCTTTTTGGAGCTCTTTCACATCAGTGGTTTCTTTGACCAATATTAAGGAACCTGTATTGAACTCCGGCTCCATCGAACCTGACAGAACTGATTTCAGCGTATACCCAAACACTGCCGGCTCTCCCCCGGATGAACGTGTTGAAATCACGACAAGTGTCAGCACAATAATAAGAGTAAAGATGATCACGTATAAAATATTACTGATCAGCTTCATTGCTTTTTTCATCCTCTTCCCCGCTTTCCTTCTGGTCTGATTGAGTTTCTTTTTCTTTGGTTACAGCTTCTTGAGATGTTTCTTCTTTCATTGTTTTTTCCTGTATATCCTTTTGTGTTGTTTCATTCTCCTTTTTGACGTCCGGCTTTGTTTCTTTTTTAGGGACTGTCGGTTTTTCATCGCATTTTGCAAGCCTCATAGGCTCCGACCACTCAAATGTAATGCCGTTTGCCGGGTAGCCTGCCGGTTTATATACTTTAAATGCATAAATGCCGGGTTTCATTTTTTTCTTCGTCTCAATTTTATAAAGTGAATCGCCAATTTGATTGGAGACAAATCCTTTTTCGATCACGTTCCCATCCTTTAACGGTTTGCGGGCATTTTCAAGCTTATGAAGCTCCCACTTCCACTTTGATTTCTTAAGTTTCTCACCTGTATTTTCGAGCACAGCAAATAAGGCGAAAGGTGAGCATACAGTGCCTTTCGTATCCGTTTGATCTGATATGTGCAAATCACTTTGATCCCAGCGTTTATCATAATGGCAGTTTTTATCTGTATGCTGAAAGTCTTTACACGTTTGAAGTGAGACATCAAATGTTTCAATATCATGAAAAGCAGCGCTTGTATCATCGGAAAATTGTAAGCATATTGCGGCAGTCAGACTGAAAATGACTGAAAGCTGAAAGATAAGCAGAACTTTCAGTTTCGTCTTCGCCTTTTGCTGATTGTGAAACAATCGAAACATATCTTACCTCCTGTAAAACACTGTAACTTGATATGACAATCGTTCTCTTTAAAGAACTACACAAATAGAGTATAATCAACGATTTATAGATTTAAAAACACCGAAATCGCTCATTTCGTTCGTTTAAAAGAATGTTTTCATCATATTACAAAGTCTTGCTCAGTATTGCTCATTTTTTCAATTTTTTTGAAATTTTTGGGATTGTTATGTGAGAATTTAAATGCATATCCCATTATTATTTGGTAATAATAAACAAAGAAAGGGTGACAGCATGATGATCAAACAATGTGTGATTTGTCTATCTCTTCTCGTCTTTGGCACCACAGCCGCTCACGCAGAAGAAACACCGCTTGTAACCGCCCGCCACATGTCCAAATGGGAAGAGATTGCTGTAAAAGAAGCAAAAAAAAGGTACCCGCTTGCACAGGTACTGTTCAAACAAAAAGTATGGGACCGTAAAAGAAAAGATGAAGCAGTGAAGCAATACCATTTAACTCTGAGGGAAGGGTCAAAAGAATTCGGCGTTTTTGTGACGATTTCATTTGATCCTTATAGCCAAAAGGTCAATAAAATCGCCATATTAGAAGAATATCAATAAGGTCCTCCATTTTTTGAAGGACCTTATTCGTTTATTTGCGGTTATTTTTTCCGTTTCAGCCAAAGTCTGAAGCCATAGGGTAAAATACCGAACAACTGCTGGGAAACAGGCGTTTTTGTTTCTTTCCGCACCTCTTTTCGTTCTTTTCGCTCATCTCTCGGAGTATCTATATATTTGACAAATTGCTGCGTCATATATTTAACATAGTCATTCGTTTTCACGTGATCACCTCATCATTCAATTATTATGAAGTGTTGTCTCACATGACTTTTTTTATACCCTTTACACTGTTTTATTCTGTCCATCTCAGCAGTTTTTTCTGTTTTTGATCAAACACGATCTGTGCAGTTCTTTCTGTTCCCGACTCCGTTGACACTCTTAAGTTGATTTCTTTTTGTTCTTTTATCGATGTATCATGAATGTAATAAGAAACCCGTCCATATGGAAATTGCTGCGTACCCTCCTGGCCTTTCCGTTCCTCTAGAACATGCCGAATCGAAAGAAGCACCCCATTTTGAAGCAAATTCTCTCCTATGTATAACTCTTTTGTTTCCTTCTCAAACATGCAGCGTGAAATATATTGAGCAGCAGCAAAGTTCACGATTAACAGCACAAGCGCTGACACAAAAAGAACAGCTGGATAAATAAACCCTCTTGTACGATACATTCACCTCCCTCCTAAATACGAATAGACTGGAAAAGCAGTTTGATACACTTTTTGGTCCTCACTCTCAATTTTCAGCAAAACAACACCATTTTCAATATCAGCTTTCATGGCAGTAATATGATCTAAAATCGGAACATGCCCTTTGCCATCCACTCTTTTTCTTATCATTGAATGATAAATGTCAAAACGGATGTCTTGTCCGGAAAGATTGGTGCAGATTAACACGCTCCCATGCTCGGCTGTCTTAACTGCCTGTGATTCCTTGCATTCATTCATCATCTGTTCTATCGAAATCATCCATTCTTGCTGTGTGAAACCGTCATGTTCCTGCTGTCGAGACAAAAACAGATGGAAAATCGCAGCTAACGATCCTGATATGAGCAAAAAGACTGAGAGCGAAAATAATACGTTAAGAAGGGTGTAGCCATTCTGTCTGCAGGATGCTGAGGCAAAATGATTTTTCTTTATAAGCTGCGGCTTTGATACATACGTTTTGATATTCGCCCTCCTCCTCCCACTTCATTGCATAGATATGATTGTTCTTTGTAATCGTTTTTGACGCGGCTCCTTCACCACTCATGACATATTTGCTAATGCTCTCATTCATCATCTGATAGCCAATTTCTCGTGATTCCGCCATTTTTTCATCAGACATCAGCTTGTCCCACAAGGGGACGACTGTCAGCAGCACAAACAGCCACAGGCTTAGCGCAGACATTGTTTCTATTGTAGAAAAACCTTTATTTTCTCTCCACATTGACTCTCCCGCTCCCTAGATAAACTGTTATGTCATAAGCGTCATGGCCTATTACTCGTATTTTTCCGCCTGCATTCGGGTGCCCTTTCTCATTAAATTCCAAACGGTCTTTTAATGTCAGCAGTTCTATAGAAAGTCCCGTTGCATACGGACGTTCAATGACCGTATCACCAATGACTAATTGATATTCTTTTTTATGAAAGAGAATTTTTGTTCTTTGTTGACGGGAAATAGCAGTCTGCTGTGTGAGCATAATATCATTTTTCAGCTGCCTTGCTGCCTGTCGGACAGCTGTATTGTCATAAGCAGGAGGAAGTGTGGTGAAGACGGCAAGCAGGAGGATAGAGGCAAGGCTTAACACAAGCAAACTTTCTAAAAGGGTAAACCCCTTCTCCTCGTTTAATTTAATGTTCAACCTTAACTTCTCCGCCGGTGATGATAATGCGCTTACCATTTGGACAGACAGCATCCTTTTTCACATAGCCCTCTGACTGTAAATCGGCAAGGCTCGGAGTTTGTCCTTCATGATCAAGCTCAAATGCAGTCATTTGTGCCTTAACCATGTTTTGTAAGCCTTCACAGCCCTTTTTTTGAATGGTTTGATTATGTTTCGTGACGTTCGGTATCGTAATTAAAAGCAAAATCGAAATAATAAAGAGCACGATTAACATTTCAACAAGTGTAAATCCTTTCTCATTCATCAGCCTCTTCCTTTCACATTTGATTCATCATCTGATACATAGGCACAAGCATAGATAAATACACAAGTAAGATCATCGCTGCAACAATTCCATAAATCATTGGCTGAAGGATGCCTGTCCATTTTTGCGCTTTGTGTTCCAGCCGCTGTAATATGAATTGGCTGTATGTGAAAAGCTCCCGATCCAATCGGCCGCTCAGCTGGCCGTGAGATATGACTTTTGATAAATCAGTTTCATAAAAAGGGCTTCCACAAATAGCGGATTCAATTGACTCACCGGCTTTTAGCCGTTCAATCAATTGTTCAGCCTCGCAGCGGTAGAAAGGGAGAAACGTTTGATGTTTAAATGCATTAAGGCTGTCATAAATTGAGAGGCCTGATTTTAAAAGGCTGCTTAGCTGCAAAGAAAAAAAGTAGCTGTTAAACAGCTTGACAAGCTTTCCAACCAAAGGAATCCTGATACAAATCAGCATTTGCCGGGCAGGTGATTTTTTCTTAAACACAAGCCAATAATAAATCCCGATACCTGCTGTAAAAAGAACAAGCAAAATGATCACAAGATCAATATGCTGAAAAAAAGCAAAAAGCATATCGGTTGAACGTGAGGTTTCCATATTGATCGATTGATAGATACCGGAAAACTGAGGAATGATGATGGACTGTAACATATAAAACATGACAGCGACCGTAAAGATGAGGAAAAGCGGATAGCGCAGCACTCTTTTCAGCTGGTCTGCCTGTGCAATTTTTCGTTCCAGCAGCTCTCCGCTCTGGATCATTGAAGCAGGCAGTTCACCATGTGTTTCAGCAAAATAACAAATACCTACGGCTTCCTTATGAAATGACAAACTCTTTAGTACTTGATAAAACGGAGCCCCTTCCCTCAAACAAGTGACCGAATCAGTCAAGTCAGCCGCCTGCCTCTTATTCATCTGAAGTTCCATCAGGCGTAATCCATCCAGAAGTGTATATCCGCCCGCAGTCATTTCACCGAGCCTCTTTAATAACCTGGCTTGATCCTTTAACAACCAGACTTTTCTAATCTTTTTCATGATAAACCCACCGGTCATAGTTGTTTGTCGTTAAATAGCCGAGCGCAATTCCTTTTCTGATAATTTGACGAAGCGTTTGATATTGGTAATTTGCATGATTTCCTTTTGCCTCCTGGATACATTGCTGAAGATTTTTCCCGTATAGAAGCTCATAAACGCTAGCTCTCCTGGTATTTCGTGACTGGCGACAATACACTGATGAACATCCGTTTTCACAAAACGGGCAAGCCAAATCAACCAAGCGCTGAGCCGCTATTGCAATGACAGTCTGTTCAATTTCATTCATATTGATACCGAATTCAAGCAGTCTGTAAATTGCGCCCTTTGCGTCTCTCGTATGAAGGCTCGTTAGTACCAGATGTCCCGTCATCGCTGCCCGCACCGCAATTTCAGCTGTTTCCGCGTCTCTGATCTCACCTAAAATAATCATATCGGGGTCATGGCGCAAAATTGCTTTCAGACCTGCGGAATAAGTTACACCGGCTTTTTCATTCACCTGAACCTGAAGAACATCTTCGTCCCTTGTTTCAACAGGGTCCTCTAATGTGACAATATTTCGATTAAAGTGTTTTTTTGCATATTGAACGAGAGAGTATAGTGTGGTAGTCTTCCCTGAACCAGTTGGCCCGGTAAAAATGAGCATGCCATGGGAATGTTTTAAAAACGAGAGTAATGTGGCTCCTGTCTTCGGAAATAGCGACAATTTATCAATCGAAGGGATATTGTATTGGGGCATCACTCTGATCACGAGGCTTTCTTCATTAATTGTGGGCAGCGTTGACATTCTTAAATGAACATTTCCCTCTTTCAGCTTTAACGTAAGCGAACCGTTTTGCGGCTTTCGCCTTTCACCTATATCCATTGCTGAAAGAAATTTAAAATGTGAAATCAGCCTTACGCACTCTTCTTTTTTCATGTCCCTTTTTTTCAGCAAGGCATGATCGACCCGAAAATGAATGATAGCGTCCCGCTCCCTCGGCACAATGTGAATATCAGAAGCCTTTGTTAGATATGCTTCTTCAATCAAGTTTTTGCTTACCTTTTCTATTGAATCCAATTTGATTCCCTCTCCTTTCAATGCGTATTGTAGAAAAAGAAGGAGCGGTAATCAAACAGGGAAAACGTGATTTTGTGAGACGTTATATGCTGAAAAATCCCTTCTTTCTGGCAAGAAAAAGACTTTCAACTGAATGTACCCCTGTCATTATAATTTTCCCTATAAATAAAAAAGCAGACATGGTCACCATGCCTGCTAGATTCCATTTTCATTATGCTGTTTTCGCTTTTTGACCAGTATCTTTCTCAACGGAAAGGTCGCCTAATGCAACAATACCGGCAATTTGGCCATATTCAAGAATCGGTAAACGGCGGATTTGATGCTCTGCCATAAGCGCCTTGACATCGTATCCGGTCACCCTGATATGACTGGTGAAAAAACGGGGCACGCTGTACAAAATATGAAACATCCTATAGAGTCCGCCTTTTTCGAGGTTTCTTTTTCTTCTTCCGCTCCTGCAGCATATCTCCCGTCCAGCCTTTTTTCCTCAAATAGAGATAGATCAGAACTGTAGATGTGACAATCAATAAGAGAGAAAAGAGATATCCGTATTTCCAATTCAGTTCCGGCATCACTGAAAAGTTCATCCCCCATAAGGCCCCAAGAGCTGTAATCGGCGTAAAAAGCGTCGTGAAAATGGTCAGCGCTTTTACAATTTCATTCCCCCTATGTGAGGTAATGACTTCCTCTGAATGCAGCAGATTGTTAAGCTCCCCTTCAAATTCGCTGATGTATGTAAATCCCCTGTCAATCTTCAGTTGTGTCCGCTGATAATCCTTTTTCTCTTCATTTTGAGGTAAAAAGGTTTCTTTCAACGCCATTTCAATTTTTTTAGCGCTTAGTATCAAATTTTTCCAAATCATCAGTTCATGGCGCAGGAGATGGACACGGTTTAAAATGCTTTTGCTATTGTCGTCTTTAATCTGCCATCTAAGCTTTCTCAGCTTTACTTCAAATTCATCAACACCGATTAAATACGCATTCATTAGTTCGCCGAGAAGAATTAAAAACCCCTCTATCGCATTGTCCGCTCTTTCCATTTGCCGGACAACTTCTTTTCCTTTAATCTCTCTCAAAATCGAAAAATCAAAATTGATTGTAAAAAAATATTGTCTGGTGATATAAAAGTGAAAAACAGTATGATCTTTTTCTTCACCAAGCCCCTGATCATAAACAATCGACCCAAATACCGCTTCATTTTCCGTTTCAGTTGTATCTACTCGCAAAAAATTAACGTGATGGTTATTTTCAAACCACTTTTCACACTGAGGCCAGTGAGAAAAATGGATTAGATCTCTTGCCTTACTTCTTTCTTGAGGCCCCATTTGGTACCAAAACCAATCCTTTCCTGTATGTGCCTTCATGTCAAGATCCTCCAAACTTTTGTTCTTTATTCTTTAATTGCCCAATAACCGCGTCACTAAACCAGTCTGCCGCTTCAACACATGTTTTATGAGCATTTTCAGGTGGTATGGAATGTAGAAAGACATCGGAAAAGGGAGGTGCATGCCTTCCTTGGAGAAGGCAGTTGTTTTGGAATTTGTCAATTTACTAGCAGTCGCTATTCTCATTTTGTTAACAGGATTTTTTGTTGCCGTAGAATTTTCAATCGTGAAAGTGCGGCGGTCCAAAATTGATCAGCTTGTCGCAAAAGGAAAGAAAGGTGCTAAAGCGGCAAAGCATGTCATCACTCACCTTGATGAATATTTATCAGCCTGTCAGCTGGGCATCACAGTCGCAGCATTAGGACTGGGATGGCTTGGGGAACCGACTGTGCAAACTCTGCTTCGACCGCTTTTTCATAAAGCAGGCTTAAATGAATCGCTTACCCACCTGCTTTCACTCGTCATCGCATTTTTAGCGGTTACGTATTTAAATGTCGTTATCGGGGAGCTGGCTCCAAAGAGTTTCGCCATTCAAAAAGCAGAAAGCATTACCTTGTTGTTCGCTAAACCGCTTATTTGGTTTTATAAGATCATGTTTCCATTCATTTGGCTGTTGAACCACTCTGCCCGATTGATTACAGGAGTGTTTGGACTGAAGCCGGCATCAGAGCACGAGCTGGCATATACAGAGGAAGAACTTCGGGTCCTATTGGCTGAAAGCTATAAAAGCGGCGAGATTAGAAAAAGTGAATTAAAGTACATGAATAATATCTTCACCTTTGATAAACGAATGGCAAAGGAAATTATGGTGCCGCGAAATGAAATGGTCAGTTTGTCACTAGATGAAGACTCCATTTCAAATCTTCAGGAAACAGTCAAGCAAACAAAATATACACGGTACCCAGTTGTAAGAGAGGATAAAGATAACGTTATTGGCGTGATTAATATGAAAGAAGTGCTGTTTTCCATGCTGACGAAAGATTTTTCAATCAAGAAGCATCAAATTGAACCTTTCGTACAGCCCGTTATCCATGTCATTGAGACGATTCCTATTTATAAACTATTGCTGAAAATGCAAAAGGAACGCACTCATATGGCGATCCTCATAGATGAATATGGCGGGACGTCCGGTTTGGTCACTGTCGAGGATATTATCGAGGAAATTGTAGGAGAAATCCGTGATGAATTTGATGCGGATGAAGTGCCTCATATCCGCGAACTTGGAAAGGATCATTACTTGTTAAATGCAAAATTATTAATCAGCGATGTTAACAGCCTGCTTGGAACCGATTTATCGGACGCAGAAGTAGACACCTTGGGCGGCTGGTTTTTGACACAAAACATAGACGCTGAGCCTGAAAGTACCATAGAATATGATGGCTACTCTTTTAAGGTAAAAGACATCAACAGCCATCACATTTTATTTATAGAAGTTAAAAAAGCTGAATAGCCCGTGAAAGGCTGTTCAGCTGCTATCTTTCAAGATAAACATGGCAAAGGCATCAACACTCTTTTATTTTAAACCCTTTATTGGCCAGGGCTTTAGCAAGACTTTGCTCGGTTTTCACATTCGAAAAATCCAGACCCAGCTTCACGACAGTTTGGGCAATTTCCGGCCTGATTCCTGAAATAATCGTCTCAATGCCGAGCAATTTGGTGCTGTCAATCACTTTAAAAATTTGATAGGCTACCATGGTATCAACGATAGGAACGCCCGAAATATCTAAAAATAAATACGAGAGCTTTAACGCTGAGCACTGCTCCAGCACAGACTCCAAAATCGTCCTCGCTCTGTGCGTATCAATTTCACCGACAAGCGGAAGAATCCCAATTCCATCAGTAATCGGCATAATCGGCGCACTCAATTCATTAATCATTTCTTTTTGCGCGTTTAATTGTATCATGGTCACCTGGTGATATTCTCCCGTAAACACTTCGATGATCTCATCAATGTTTTGATTCAAGATCCGGCTCCACTCATAAAATTCCTGAATGCTGATGTCTTGAGAAGAAGCTTCGCTGAATTTATGAATCCATTCAAACATGATGTGCCTGAAAGTGTTAAACTGGCCGACACTTTGTGTAACCGTCACTTCATGAACGGCACGGTCTCTGGCGCATTGAAGAGACCACCGGTTGAGCTCATCCTCTACGTCTTCTTTTCTAAGGGATTTTGCTACGATGGTCACCAATAATTCATGCTGGTCTTTTAACTTTTGTTCTAGTTTTTGCTGATCTTTCGCTGAATACAGCCAGCTGCCTGTTGATGTACAAACTTCCAGCCATTGTTGCGTGATATCTTCTTTGTGCTCTGTTAAGTGCTGATCAAGAGCTATCATCTTAATGAGCTACCTCCTGTTTTTGAAAAATGTACGCTATATATGTATAACGCGTCTGCCTTTACACATACTATGTTTAGATTCAATGGGCTATAGCCAAGCGGTAAGGCAATGGACTTTGACTCCGTGATCGTTGGTTCGAATCCAGCTAGCCCAGTTTCTGAACAGGTGAAAAACCGAAGACAAGCTGATTCGAATAAATCAGCGGATCTTCGGTTTTTCATCATGCAGATTGATGAACCGTTTTCTTCTTCGATAACTTCAACAGTTCTCCCGGGTTATAACCAATCACCAGCTTTTTGTTGTCTACTAGAATCGGGCGTCGCAAAAGCTTCGGCTTCTCGATTAAAAGTTCCAGCACCTCATTTACCGTCATTTCTTCAATGTTTAAATTTAAATTTTTGAAAGTCTGGCTTCTTGTCGCCAAAATTTCATCAATTCCTTCTGTCGTTAACGATAAAATGTACTTTAATTCTTCTCTTGTCGGGGTTTCTCTGAATAAGTGCCGTTCGTTAAATTCAATTTGATGTGCTTTAAGCCAATGTTTTGTTTTTCGGCATGACGTGCAGCTTGGATATGAGTAAAAAGTTAATTGTTGTTCCATTCGTTTTTTCCTCCTCAGTTAACCATCTCTTTGTAGAATAACTACCCGGATCATTTTTCATTTAAACCATTTACAGAACTTTTTTCGGATTATTTTTTTAAAAACATTCATACAATAGAAAACACAATCAAAGGGACAAATTCCATTTGTATATTAATAATGAAAATGTTTACATTTCTAGGTGTGATCCATTATAATAACAGTCAGAGGGACTCTCGGGAGGGGATAAAAATGAATCGCATGTTCCGGGTGTTAGGATTTTGGACGGGAATTTTTGCAGTCATGTTTTATTTAGGTGATATGAAAGATGCTTCCCTTTTATTTTTTGGACAGACGATCTTATTTGTGTTTCTATCGTATTTGAACTTAACCGAACGCATGTATATTTATATTTTTGGCGCTTATTTAACGATTTTCTTCGCCGGCTTTACATATTACTCAATTTTTATTATGGTGCCCGGCGGCGGAGGCCATTAAATGCAGAAAGAGACAAACCTTATCGGTTTGTCTCTTTTTTTACAATGAAAACCCATTTAAAAACGGATTTTGGTCCTGCTCAGTCAGTACGTTTGTTTCAGGTCCATGGCCGCTTAACACCAGCGTGTGTTCCGGAAGCGTAAGCAGTTTTTCATGAATGGACGTCAGCAGCGTCTCTTGATCGCCGCCTATTAAATCCGTACGTCCTATACCGCCTTGGAACAAGACATCTCCGGAGATGACCAAGTCTGCATCTTTCACGTAGTAAGACACACTGCCTGGTGAATGTCCCGGCGTAAATAATGTTTCCAAATGAAACGGCCCGATATTCAACTCACCGTCGCCTTCAATTAGATGATCTGCAGGCTTAGCTGTTACTTCTATCCCTCGCAGCATGCCGGAGCCGTTTAAAGAAGCATCCGTAAGCCAATTTTTTTCATTTTGATGCAGGTAAACAGGAATATCCCATTTTTCTCTCACTTCATCAAGCGCCCCAATATGGTCAAAATGGGCATGTGTAAGCAAAATGGCTAAAGGCGTCAGCCCTTTTTCTTTTATGTATTGATTGATTTTATGTCCCTCGCCGCCCGGATCAAAAATCAGGCATTGATCATCATTGATGAGAAAATATGCGTTAGCTTGAATCGGCCCTACTGGCATTCGTCTCCATTTCACTATTATCACCTCTTTCTTTTTTATGCTCTTATTATGAGGGTTTTTGAAAAAAGATTCAAACAATCGCAATGAAAACGCTATCGACAAACCTATAAAAAACAGGTAGAATAAAACTGGAAAGAATTGCAGGTTTTTCAATGTAAAGGGGGCTGTGTTATGTTACTTGTCGTGATTTTCGGCCTTGTCGCTCTTTTCGCTTTATGGGGAGTCTTGCGTTCTGTTAGAAATAAAAATATACTCGGGTTTTTATTAGCCGGTGCCACCTTATTTGTCTTTGGATGGTTTACCGTGATGACCGTAATAAACAGCGGGTATCCAACCGCACATTAAAACCTGTATCCGATCGGATACAGGTTTATTTTTATGGCTGTAAATGTTTATTGACACTTTCTATTTTGCTCTCAAGCGTCGTTTTTTTGTCACGCCTGTCATCGATACGGATATTCGTTGCCACTCTGTGCAATCCTTTTTGAAATGGCGCTTCGTGAATTGCCTGAATAACTGCAAAAAGGTCACTGAGTTCTCCCTCGATCAGCGTATTCATCGGTGTCAGCTGATATTTGATTTTCCCTTCTGCTTGATATCCTTCTAATATCTTTTGCACATCGGCTACGTAAGCACTGACACTGGGTGTTTCCGTACCGATTGGGATAATGGTTACATCTGCGATAGCCATCGTTATTCCATCTCCTTTTGATCAATGATGAGTTGCTTCGTTTCATGTGATTTCAATAAAATAATTTGCTCAAAATGAAAGCCGTATAACGCATATTTCCCGTTCGGAGATATTTGAATCGGCTCCATTTCCCGCAGAGACACAAGATCTTTTGTCTCTCCCGATGCTACATTGATTGCTGCGAGCTTATATGCATCGCCGCTTTGTTTGAATGTATAAAACAGGCCTCCTGCTTCATCATAGTCATACTCCATTGGAGCCAAACTTGTATATTTCGCTTGGAGCGGCCATTTCGCTGTAACAGGTGATGTTGATTGCGGCGTTTTAAACTGATACGTCCCTTTTCCTCCGGAAGCTGATTTGACAGTAAAACTCATTTGATGGAAAGAATCGAAGAATAGAACGTTATCCTCAAGCTTCTGTTCCGTCTTAGAAGCTGTATCGAACGTATATAAAGGCCCTGTTTTATCGTCTCTACCCTCTTTTACATAATCAAATGTATTTTTGGATGTCCAATGAATGAACGGAACCTGTACTGGGCTTAAGAAAGATTCGTCTTTTTTAGCATTCACCTGATATGTATGGAAATCCCAGTTTTCATTGAATTCCGTCACCATCATTTGATAAGGATCATACTGATTCCAAGCAGCTTCAAGCTCATACGTTTCGTAATCTTTTTCGTAAAGCGTCTCTCCTTCTGCATTAAGCAAAACCACTGCCGTCTTTTGGCTATGTGTGATTTGCAGCAGAATCATCTGCTCCCTCGCATTGATTTGAACATCAACGATTTGACCATCCGTTTGATAGAGCTTTTTCGCTTTGCCTGTAAAGATGCGGTACGCAAAAAGCTCTGTTTTCGTCGGATTAGACGCAGTATATAATATTGTGCTGTTATTCAGCCAGCCTTCCGCCCCATCCGCTTTTTCCGCGGAAAGCGGTATGATGTCTTTTTTCTCATCTTTTGCCGCCGATGCCTGTTTTTGCTGCTGATGAGATGGTTCGCATGCCGATAAACTAAACAGCAATACCGCCAGCAGAATAAAACAAACTGATCTCATCAGCATTCCCCTCCGATCATCTTTATTCTCTCATATTTGCTTCGGCAGAAAAAAGAAAAAGTTTCAGTTACTCATGAAAAAATAACGCCCTCCACAAGATACCGCTTGTGGCGTTATATATGTGTGAAAACTGCTGAAACGGCAAAGGATTTTGGCCTTTTCCAAGTTCCACCGTATACCCTTCCTTAAAATAATGGTGAATAAACCAATCACGAAATCCAGCATAGCTGTCTATATCCCTTACTCCCTTATAAATGTTCCCGCTTAACTCCTCAAACTCCTTTATGACGGCAGCAGATTCCTCAGGCTCAAGGCCTTTATAGCCCCAATAAATTTCTTCTCCTTGAGTATGAAGAGCCAGCAGTCTGTCAGGCGGATTCTCCGTGATCAGCCGGTACATCGCAATAGATTCCGGCTCCGTAAGCGGAGAGATTCCCGGAAAATCGCGGTAGCTGGGTGCTGTCGGTTTTCGGTATTTTTCAATTTCCCATAATGATGGAAATTGTTTATTTAAATCAACCCCGTTTATATTCGCCTTCCATTCATTAAAATTTGGACGATGTTCATTTAGCCTTTCGAGCTCATCTCTTCTGGCTCCCATGACTTCTGATCCGTTTAAAACAAGATCAACGCCATCCGGATTGACAAGAGGAACGAGGGATAAGGATGTGCTGTTAAACAGCTTTATGGGAGAAAAGCCAAAATAAGGCGAATTGCAGCATAATGACATACAGTATTCCTTAAACCATTTTAGCAGGACAGACGTTGTAATCCACTCATTCGCATGAAATGACGCGTTCATATGGACCTTTTTTACGGCATGCTCCCCACCAGCCTTCAGCTCCCAGATAGGCCTGCCGAGTACAGAACGGCCAATTTCCCGGCATGAGACAAACGGAAAAACATCAATAATCTTCTTTATTTCCTTTTCAACAGCTGAATCATCATAGATTTTCTCTTGCTCAATCCAGCTATCAGAAAGTTTCAGCTGCCGAGGCTGTAAAAAGCCCTTTATGTCCTGAATGGTTTGAAGCTCTTTGCCGCTATGCTCCTCTATCACATAACCAGGGCAATACAATTGATGTTTTTGTGCGGAGCGATTTGCACTTTTAAGCAATTCCTCGTCTATCTTCAGTTCTTTCGCCACTCTGGCCAAATTGTTCTTGATCTCAGGTTTCACCGTAATAAACGCCATCATCATCCCCCTTTTTTGTTACTATATGACAGCGTATTTAAAAAAAGAAAGCCTCCCGCTCACTTTGACGCGGGAGACATTGTGATTACGATGCCTGATCAAGCATTTGTTTTTCTTTCCGTTTTGACGAATTGTCCAGCCTTTTCTGGTCATAAAATCGCAACAAATCCCCATAAATGATTTCATCAGAAAGTGATAGCTCCTGTTTTGCTTTATCAGCAAATGCTTCACATTGTTTTGTCTCTTCTAACGGTTTTCCCGTCTCTTTGTCATAACACGCACCGTCTGTATAAACAACCTGATCTGTGATAAAGCTCCCGTCCCGGAGCACCGTGAAGTCCAGTTTTTCGTCTGAAAGCAGATCGTTGCCGAATTGAATTTGATCTTTCGTATCAATCCCTAAAAGATTCATCAGCGTCGGCCTGATATCAATCTGCCCGCCTACTGTTTCAATGGTTTGCGGCTTTTTATCAGTAATACCCGGAATATGAATGACCAGCGGCACTTTTTGGAGCTGTACCTCTTCAAATGGGGTTATTTCTTTTCCTAAAAACTGCCCCATCGCTTCATTATGGTTTTCTGATATACCATAATGGTCACCATATAATACAATAACAGAGTTGTCATATAACCCGTCTTCCTTCAGCTTTTCGATAAACCGTTTCAGCGCCTCATCCTGATAACGCACTGTCGGAAAATATTTATTTAGCGTCTGGCTGCTTGAATCATATTCATCAATCAATTGGTCCTCTTCATCAAGATCAAACGGGAAGTGGTTCGTCAGTGTAATCAGCCTCGAGTAAAACGGCTGAGGCAGATTTTTCATCAGCTCTGAAGACTGCTCAAAAAATTCTTTATCCTTAAGTCCCCAGCCGACTGAATTTTCGTCAGTTACATCATACGAGTTAATATCAAAAAACGAATCATATCCAAATGAGTCGTACATTAAATCACGATTCCAAAAGCTCTTATTATTAGCGTGGAGCACCGCTGAATAGTATCCGCTGTTTTTCAAAATTTCAGGAGCGGCCATATATTGATTGCCCGCATTCGTAAAAAATACGGCACCTCGTCCAAGCGGATACAGTGAATTGTCCACGATAAATTCAGAATCCGAGGTTTTCCCCTGGCCTGTTTGGTGGTAAACATTATTAAAGTTGTAGCTCTGTTTTATAAAGTCATTCAGAAAAGGCGTGATTTCTTCTCCATTCAATTTTTCATTAATCACGAAGCTTTGCGTCGACTCTAAGGATACGAGAATGACGTTCCTTCCTTTTGCAGCGCCGAATAAGCGTTTGTTGGCATCCTTCGCATTAGCGGTTACGTAGTTTTCAATCTCCGTCAGGCTGTTGCTGTCTGCCAACGCTCTCTGTGCGGATTGCTTTGACTGAAGAACGCCATCGTAAATATGAAAATTAAACAGGCTAATGTTTTTAACAAGCATTTCTCTGTCAAATGAGCGTGTCAATAGCTGAGGTCTTTCCGCCTCAGACAAGCCCAGGTTGAAGAAATAAACAGAAGCAACGAACAAAAAATAAGCCGCCCGTTCATTTTTCGTTGAGGGAATGTCCGATTGAAAAGCTTTTTGCCGGATGTGAAGCCATATTAAAACCGCAATATCTACAGCTAATAGGAGGTCTGTCGGCTCAAGAAGTGTTCCGATGCTGCTTCCGAGATCACCCATATTGCTCGTTTGAAAAAGAACAGGGATTGTTAAGAAATCATTGTAAAAACGGTAAAAAACCATATTTGCCAGCAATACAAACGTGACAAGACAGCTCATCGCGATAATGTAGCGATTTCTGTTTTTGCCTTTTAAAAACAGGCTGAGGCCAAAAATAAGCAACAAAAAACTCAATGGGTTGATAAACAGAATAAATTCCTGTGTTAGATTGTCGATTTTAATATGAAAACTGGTTTTGTAAACAGCATACGTTTTCAGCCACATCAATAAAATGGCAATCAGCATAAATGAAATCTTCGAAAAAAACGTTTTTCGCATTTCAACCTCCTATGCAGCACGCTCAAAAAAATCAGTCTATTCCCAACATTCTCATTAACACATCAAATTAAATCTTAACCTGAGCACAACAAAAAATCAATTTCATTTACACAATTTTAACAATTTTGATGTTTCAGCCATTCATTTTTAGCGATCCAAGCGCCTCCGATAACGCCGGCATCATTTCCAAGTGCTGCGATTGAAATATCAGCAGCTTGGGCTGCCCGCGGAAACGCGCATTTGCGGAATGTTTTCTCGACTTTTGATCTCAGCAGTTCTCCGGCTCTCGATACGCCGCCGCCAAGAACGATTTTGGATGGATTAAGCGAGCTTGCCAAATTTCCGAGCACCAAACCAAGATGCTTGGCTACATAATCAACCACCTCAAGGGCAATTTCATCATTTTCACCCGCCGCTTCAAACACATCCCGCGCTGACAATTGTTCGGTTGCTTGTAAACGTGTCGTCTTTTTAGCATTTGCTATTTTTTCTTTTGCAATTCTTACAATTCCGGTTGCTGACGCAATTGTTTCGATACAGCCCGTTTTGCCGCAGTTGCAGGGCGCTCCGCCTTCAGGGATGCTGCAAATATGGCCGATTTCTCCGCCGGCGCCATTTATACCATGTACAATTTCACCATTTGCAATGATGCCGCCGCCAACTCCTGTGCCAAGCGTCACGAGAATGACGTCTTTTGCGCCATCACCCGCTCCCTTCCACATTTCCCCGAGCGCAGCAATATTCGCGTCATTTTCTATAACAGCTGGGATGCCGGTTTCTGTCTCCAGATGGTTTTTCAAAGCATAATTTTTCCACCCTAGATTTACTGTTTCATAAACCACTCCTGCCGCCATATCTACAGGGCCTGGTGCACCCATTCCGATGTATTTGATGATGTGCTTCGGTTTTTGCAGCTCATCCAGCTTGCTGTCGATTGTTTTTGCAATTGTGACAGTAATCGTGTCGCCGGTTTTATCAGTCGGAACTTCCCACTTATGCTGAATTTCGCCATATTGATTAATAAAAGCGAGTTTAATCGTCGTTCCTCCCAGGTCAATGCCCGCAAACCATATCTCGTCCATTTTTATCACCTTAGCCTTTATAAAAATCTCTTCCGTTTTTTGTTTGTTCCAATTCTTTTCGAAGGACAGCTGCCGCTCTGGCCCACTGCTCCTTTTCAATCATGTGGTTCATGTATAATTCCTTTAATTCATCCAGCATAAACTCAATTTCAAGCTCTCTGTCTCCAAAATAAACAATGTGGCCAAACGTTTTTAACAGCTGCTGCACATCATAAAATGTATTCATTTTCCTCACCATTTCTTGAACTTAACTATCATAAGCGTATTCATAAGGAAGCGGTCAGTCAAGAAGAAAACGCTGACAAAAAAGCCAGCTTCCTTTCCATATTCCACCTCTATGATTCTTTATTGTTTTCAATTTGCCGCTGCAGCTCCTTGTAGCGCTGCTCCTTCGGCTTCAGTTTCACAGCCGTCTGGATGGCCTTTTCTGCTTGTGCAAGCTCATTTTTTTCCGCATACAATAACGCTAAATTGTAATAGGAAGCATGGTCTTTAGGTTCTTTTTTCACTGCTCGTTCCAAAAGGGAAACCGCCTGATCATATTCGCCGATTTGAATATCAGAAACAGCAAGAATTTTCAAAAGATCGGCAGAGGCATCTTTTTGCGCTGCTTCTCCGTTCAGCAATTCTGTTACTTCTTCATACTTTCCTTCCTGATACAGCTCGCTTGCCTGCTGAATCAGCGCTGACTCCTGGTGTGAAGGCGAATGCAATCCGTAATATAAAAATCCAACAGCCAAAGCAATCAGCAAAACCGCTGACAACAATCTTTTTCCAAAGGCTCCGGCTTTAGGCAACCCCAGTGCTGCTGCAGCGAAAAAGCCGCCAATCAAGCCGCCGATATGTCCTGAATTATCAATATTCGAAACCGCAAAACCAAAGCCCAGATTGATGATAATAATGACAATAATATTGGTTCCTATAGTTCTTAAAAACATTTTTCGATTAGACAAAGCAACATACAGTAATGCACCTAAGCATCCGAATATGGCTCCTGATGCCCCTGCCGAAGGATACGGGCTGAACACAAAACTCGCAATCGAACCCGTAATGCCAGCAGCCAGATAAATCAGCAAAAATCTCCCCGATCCATACATCCGCTCAACCGCTGTACCAACCGACCATAAAGCCAGCGTATTAAAAGCTAAATGCGCTATGCCGATGTGAAGCACGATCGGTGTCAGAAGCCGCCACCATTCTCCTTGTGCAATCAGGCTGTTTTCTTTTGCTCCAAAAGCCACCAGTGTCTCCGTATTAGTGCTGCCTCCGTTTATTTCGAGCAAGAAAAACATCAGGATCTGAAGCGCAATAAATAAATATGTAAAAGTCGGTTTTCCGTTTTGAAAAACCGCCGCTTCAGTTTTTCTCTGTTCTTCTTGTTTCAGCACTAGCGAAAGGAAGCGTTCTTGCGCCATTTGCGCGTTTTCAAACGAAGCGTGTTCCTCTGAACAATCTTCTGTACGAAATGATGGAAAAACCGCTTGAAGATCATCTCGAAGCATCGTTCCTCTAACGATCGCCGGCTCAACTGACACAGTTCCCTTCTCAAAAGTTTTTTTTGCAATCTCTTCCCAGTCATCAACTGGGGCTTCCGTTGAAAAAAACACGTTCAGCAACTTCATCCTTCGTCTGCCCAATTGATGTCTGACTCGTTCTACTCGTTCGGCCTGCTCTTCGATGTCTCTAACCATTTCTTGACGGAAATCAAGATCGTGCTTATAAAGACGAACTAGATCATGAGAGGACTTGTCCGGCGCTTCCAGCCATATTTCATCTGACTCACCGGCTTGTATGACGCCATACCCGCTATTCACCAGGTGCGCCGCAATTTTCCAATATGTATACTCCAGCAAAAACATGTTTACCGCTCCAATAGTTTTTTTTCATTATAACAGCTGGCGCTCCGAAACGCCTACTGAAAGCAAAAAATCCCGTTTTTCACGGGATTTTAGAAAGCTTGCTGTATAAACTTATTGCGGATAAATGGAATTCTTAAAAACAAATGGATAAAAGACCGCCTGATTCCTGGCTGGCTGAGTACAGTATTCATAAGACGGTAGCGATTTTGATAAAACATGACGGCAGAAACCGCGAAAATGGCATATATCAAAAGTTTTTTCATGATATCCCTCCTGCCAATAGGGTTTGTTATTCTACCTTATTTATTCTCGAATCAGGGACAGGAAAGTTATGAAAAACAAGAAATGATCCGATCCTCTGTTATCAGCTTATGTACCGGGATGTCATGCGGCAGACTGGGTACGTGCGCAAACAACTGGCACTCCAAAAGCAAAGAGACTGTCTTCCCTTCATATGCACTTAAATAGCGATCATAATAGCCGCCTCCAAAGCCGACCCTAAACCCGTTAACATCAAAACAAACACCTGGAACGATCACCAAGTCAATTTGTGATGGGTTTACTTCTTTTGTTTTTTCAATTACCGGCTCGAGCAGTCCGGCGTACACGGTTTCGAGCTGATCATCAGTCTGATATGTGCGAAATTGCATTTTCTTCGTGTCCGGATGGCATTTTGGGATGCAAACTTGTTTCCCTTCTTCCCAAGCCTGCTCAATGACAGGACGCGTCGGTATCTCTAATCCTCTGGAGATGGTGACCGCAATGGTGCCGGCATTTTGCCACTCCGGCAGAGAAAACAAATACTTATACATACGTTCCGTTTTTTGAAGCAGATCATCACTTGATAAAGTAGACAGTGCCTGCATTGTCTTTTTTCTTAATTGTGATTTCATCTCTCATCCCCCTCGGAATAGAAAAAAAGCCAGAACCTTTTTCAAAGCTCTGGCTTTTTTCTTACACCTCAAACAGCAAAGCTGTTATTTTGTTTCACGGTGTAACGTAGATTTTTTATCACGTGGGCAATATTTTTTAAATTCAACGCGGTCTGGATTGTTGCGTTTGTTCTTTTTAGAAATATAGTTACGCTCACCACATTCAGTGCAAGCCAAAGTAATATTAACGCGCATTATTTTCCCTCCAAACTAAAATCATTTACTTATTCAGACTTATATATAATACCACTATAATGGACGGAATGCTAGGCTGTTTTTCAATGAATTGCTGAATTATTGATGATACGCTCATAAAGCTGCAAATATGATGACGTAATGAGTCGGGGGTGGTGGAGCTTAAACACTTGTTGTCTGCCAGCTTCTTTTATCCGGCGGGCTTTCTCCCGGTCTTTTAAAAAGCTGTCCAGCAGATCAGCCGCTTCCTGTACGCGCGTAAAATCAGCGATGATTGCCGTTTTGTCATGAACGGCATAATCACAAAAACCACCCGACTGAGAAACGACAGTCAGCACACCTTGTTCCATGCTTTCTTGCGCGGCAAGCCCAAACGGTTCATAAGAACTAGGGAAAACAGCCATTTCACAGTGAGACAGTAACGTTCTGATGTCTTTCCTATTGAGAAACGGCAGAAACATGACACGATCCTTCAGGTTATATGCCGCAGCCAATTTCTCATAGGAGGACAGAGACGGCCCCTCCCCAGCCAGCACTAGATAGAGGTCAGGCTGACGCTGCTTCAAGTAGGCAAATACCTTTAACAGCTGCGAAAATCCTTTTTCCGGAACGAACCTTCCATATGAAAAGAGGAATCTTCTATTTATGCTTCTTTGGATTTTCCCCTTCTCTTCCTCCATAGATGCAGGGCTTGGGATAACGGTTATTTTTTTATGTGCTGCCTTATTAAGAGACCGCTTCATAAATGTGCTTAATACGATCAATGCATCAGCGGATTCTATAAGGAGCCGTTCGGTCTTGAGCCTGTATGGGTGTGGGGCTTCTCGGCACACCTTCTTCCTTTCTCTTTCAAGACCGTGGATTGTCGCAGTAAGCGGAAGGCCAAGCCGTTGTTTCAAATACTGGGCGGCAGGGGCAGTTGTGTCATCATGGGCATGAATCAGATCAAAGCGTTTATTGTGTGATAACACATGGCGAACCATTGTAAAGTTAGCATCAGCTATGTAATCTTCAAACTTCGCATACGAAAACAGCTGCCCGCTCGGAGTACAAACTGTAATGTTGATATGAGGGTTTAAATAGGAATTGAGGCGGTTTAAATGGACACCGAGCCCGCTTTTCGGCTCATCGGGATGTTCGGGTGAAAGCATGAGAATGTTCACCGTTCTTTTTCCCCTCTCCCATAACAGGTGTATGCAGAAAATTGCGCCTCCCACCTGGTATGCGCTTCCTCAATCTGAAAGCTGTTTATATGACGAATCCCATTTTCATCAAGATAGATGTCGTCTGTATCGGCAAGCTTGAGAGAGACATTCATTGAATTCACAATTCTGTATTCAGCCCGATATACAGCATCACCAGCCGCCTGTCTAATCGTCCATTCGCCTTTATCATACGTTGTGCGTTTTGTCCTGACAGCTTCAATGTCTTTTCTTTTGATGACAATCCGCAATTCTTTTATCATATCCTGCGTTTTTTCGAAAAGGACCGCTTCAGCCAGCCGCATTGTTTCTTCCGAGATTTCCCAGCTTACGGTCAAGGTGTGAGCGTTTTGAATGATTATGTCGAATGTGTCCCTAAAAAAGGAAAGCTTATGTCGTATATTATAGGGAAATGGGTGTTTATCCATGGACTCCTAACATTCTCCTTTCCAATCGTTCACTTCGTGTTCCTATTAAACCATTACATAAAGAAGAAGCAAAGAAAGATTTCTCGACAAAATCTCGTTTTTTTCGCGAATTCCTTTAGAAACTATTGGTTTTATGGTATAAAAAAGAAGGATAAAAAAAGAATAGAAGGTGATGAAACGTGGAAATTGCTATTATTGCGTTGTTTATCGTCAGTATAGCGCTAATTGCATTCTCATATTCTCAAAGAGACCCGATGAAAGATGTAGAACAGGAGCTCGAAACACTGCAGCTTTCTGCGATGCAGGAAATTTACAAGCTCAAAAAGAAAATGACAGTGCTTGAGGAAGAATTACTGGAAACAAACCTTGTCATTCGCAAATCAAAGCAGAACGACATCAATCAAAAAATCGCTAAACAAATACTTTCTAAATATAATAACGGTATGTCAGCTGAAGCGATTGCTAAAGCTGAGCATGTATCAGTGGAAGACGTGAATACGATTATCAAAGATAATGAGAAGGTGCTCGTATGACAAAACGGGGCATTCAGGCATTTGCTGGCGGCATCATTTTAGCGACAGCCGTTCTTGCAGCTGTTTTTTATCTGACTGACGAAGATCAGGCCGCTGCTGTAAAAGATAATAAAACAGTAACTGAACAAGACGTGAACAATTACCTTGATTCTAAAAAAATGGTTTCTGTGAACCGTGATGAATATCAAAAACTTCTTGATTCAAAAGAGAAATCGTTGACCGATGACAGCAGCTCAGACACGAAAACAGACAAAGTCAAAACGTACAAGCTCAAAATTAAAGATGGCATGAGCACTGCGGATGTATCTGCTATTCTTGAAAAAGAGGGCATTATCTCTTCGGCTCAAGACTTTAATGACTATGTCATTGATGCCGGCTATCACAAAGAAATTCGTGCCGGCGAGTTTAAAGTAAAATCAGACATGAGTTTCAAAAAGATCGTAAAAACGTTAACACGATAAAAAAACAGGCTGACTCAGCCTGTTTTTTTCATCCAAACTTTCCTGAAATGTAATCGAGCGTTCTTTGGTCCTTCGGGTTAGAGAACATTTTATTCGTATTGTCGCATTCAACAAGCTCGCCCATGTAGAAAAAGGCGGTTTGATCAGAAACCCTTGCTGCCTGCTGCATGTTATGCGTGACAATGACAATTGTATATTTATTTTTCAGCTCTAGAATGAGTTCTTCAATTTTTCTCGTTGAGATTGGATCTAGTGCAGATGTCGGTTCATCCATCAGCAAAATATCAGGATTGGTCGCAAGTGCTCTGGCGATGCAAAGACGCTGCTGCTGGCCCCCTGACAGCGAAAGAGCGGACGTATGCAATCGATCCTTCACCTCATCCCATAACGCCACGTCTTTTAATGACTTTTCCACAATTTCCTGAAGCTTCTTCTTATTTTTGGTGCCGTGGACTCTCGGTCCGTAAGCCACATTATCAAAAATAGATTGCGGAAACGGATTCCCTTTTTGGAATACCATGCCGATATTTTTTCGCAAATCCACGATGTCCACTTTATCCTTTAAAATGTTGCTGCCATTATAGTTCAGCTCACCTGCAAGCTTTACATTCGGCGTCATTTGAATCATTAAATTCAATGTCTTGATAAAGGTCGATTTCCCGCATCCGGATGGACCGATAATCGCCGTAACCTCATTTTCATAAATGCTCAAATTGATATTTTTTAAAGCATGATGCTGTCCATACCATAAGTTCATTCCATTGACTTGATAGACTTCCTGTTTCATTACAGCTTCGGTAGCAATACTCATTGCCGCCCTCCTATCCGAATTTCCCGTTAATATAATCCTCTGTCTTTTGCTTTTTCGGACTCGTGAAAATCTGTTCGGTCTGTCCGTATTCTACAAGCTCGCCGTTTAAAAAGAATGCCGTCCGGTCAGAAACCCGCAGAGCCTGCTGCATATTGTGCGTGACAATAATAATTGAGTATTCTCTTTTCAATCCTGTAATTAATTCCTCTATTTTCGCATTTGAAATCGGATCAAGCGCTGAAGCTGGTTCATCAAGCAGAAGAACAGCCGGCTTCATCGCAAGTGTTCTCGCGATGCATAAACGCTGCTGCTGGCCGCCGGATAACGAGAGTGCGGATGAATGTAAACGATCCTTCACCTCATCCCAGAGGGCCGCTTTTGTTAAACTTTCTTCCACAATTTCATCTAAAACAGCTTTATTCCGCTCTCCGGCATATTTCAATGCATGTGTGATATTCGCATAGATCGATTTCGGAAATGGATTTGGTTTTTGAAAAACCATTCCGATTTCTCTTCTCAAGCTGACAACGTTAATATTGCCGCCCAATATATTTAATCCTTCATAAAGGATTTCACCTTCCGCTCTTGCAGATGGAATTAAATCGTTCATTCGGTTAATATTTCTCAAAAAAGTAGATTTTCCGCATCCCGACGGCCCAATTAAAGCAGTCACCGCATTTTTTTCAATATCCATGTTTACATGATGAACGGCTTGTTTATTTCCGTAAAAAATAGACAGATCTTTGACCTCAAGCACGTGATTCTGCTTCGGAACAATAACAGCTCGCTCAGGTTTTTCTTTTACCATTTGTTCAGACATGTTTTTCGCCTCTTTCCGTTCTAATTTGCCGTAAGCTTTTTGTAGATCATCGTGCCAAGCCATCTCGCCGCGAGATTAAACACAAGAACAGAAATCACCAGCACGGCAGAACCACCGTTGGCAATCGCTTCAGCATCCGGAATCATTCCTTGTGTATTGACGTTCCAAATGTGGACCGCAAGTGTTTCAGCGGGCCTGAAAATATTAAGCGGTGATGTTTCCGAAAACGGGTTCCACTCCGTAAAATTAAGACGCGGTGTTGTCAGGCCTGCCGTAAATAATAATGCGGCCGCTTCCCCGAACACCCTTCCTGACGCTAAAATTGCTCCTGTGATGATAGAAGGAATCGCACTTGGAATTAAAACTGTTTTTACGGTATGCCAGCGTGATACACCTAAAGCGAGAGAGGCTTCCTTCAGATCTTTAGGGACTGAACGGATCGCGTCTTCTGTCACACGCACCATGACAGGAAGGTTAAAAACAGTTAACGCAAGCGCTCCGCCTATGATCGTATATCCCCAGCCTGTTAAGTTGACAAACATCAATAATCCAAACATCCCAATGACAATAGACGGAAGAGATGAAAGCACCTCTATACATGTTCTGATGAAGTCAGTTACTTTGTTATTAGGCGCGTATTCAGCCATGAAGACTCCGCCGCCCACACCGAGCGGGATTGTAATCAGCATTGTAATAAACAAAATATAAAAGGAGTTAAACAGCTGATCTCGTATGCCTCCTCCAGCTGCAATGGCGCTCGATTTTGTTGTAATAAATTGAAAACTGAGCTGAGAAACACCGTTTATAATAATATAGGAAAACAAACCTACTAAAATGGCAGCGATAATGGCTGCACACAAACCAAACATTCCGGTCGCCAGTTTATCTGTTATTTTGCGGTTCATTACACTTTCCTCCTAGATGACAAGTAGCGAATAAGCAGGATGAACAAGAATGACATCACCAGAAGCACAAGCCCCATTGACCACAGCGTATTGTTTTCAACACTTCCGTATGTGGTGTGGCCCATATTCAGCGTGATGATCGTTGTCAGCGTTCCCGCAGTGTCAAACAGGCTTTCCGGCAATACTCTTGTATTTCCAATGACCATCTGAACAGCCAAAGCTTCACCGAACGCCCGAGCCATGCCTAACACAACAGCTGTCATCAATGTTGGAAAAGCCGCAGGCACAAGTACTTTTCTGATCGTCTGCCATCTTGTGGCACCAAGCGCGTAAGAACCCTCTCGTAAACTCTTCGGAAGAGAAGCCATTGCATCAGCAGAAATCGATGTGATCGTCGGGAGAATCATGACGGAAAGGACAATCGTTCCCGCCAATAAACTGTGCCCTGTTCCGCTCGATTTGAAATGGGCGATAAACGGCACCAATACTGTAAGACCTATGAATCCATAAACAACAGATGGAATACCGACTAAAAGCTCAATCACCGGCTGCAGCACTTTCTTTCCCCAATTCGGGGCAATCTCTGTCATAAAAATCGCACCTGCAATGCCAAGCGGCGCAGCGATTAGAGCAGAAAGAATCGTTACTGCAAATGAGCCAAAAATAAATGGCAGCACTCCGTATTTCGGATCACTATCTGTAGGATTCCAATTTAAGCTCGTTAAGAATTCAATTGGGCTTACACCATTTACAAGAAAAGATTGCAGCCCCTTCACGCCGAGGAAAATGGTGATCGCAACAGATGCCGCAATCATAATCAGCGCACATGCTGTCACAATCATTCTTCCCCGAACTTCATCCAATTGCCGATTTTGCCTTGAGCTGATTAAACGCTCGCTCACAGACATATTTTCTCTATTGTTTATCATTGTTTTACACTCCTATGAATGTGTTAAGAGGAGAAACGGTTGTCCCCGCACTCCTCTTTTTATTAAGATCAGCTTTGCTTCCCTTTGGCATCGCGTGTCACTTTCATATCAGTAACCGGAATGTAGCCTTGGTCAGTAACAATGCTTTTTTGAATGTCTTCACTCTTTAGATAATCAAGAAATTCTTTAGCTAAACCTGTCGCTTCACCTTTTGTATAAGAATGCTGATAAGCCCAAATCGGATACTCGCCAGTTGCTACATTTTTCGCTTCAGGTTTAACACCGTCAATAGATAGAGCAGTTACTTTGTCATCTGTTAAATATGAGAATGCAAGATATCCAATCGCTCCCGGAGTATCAGCAATGATCTTTTTCACCGTGTTAGAGGAATCTTCAGTAATGCCTTCTGCAGGCTCCGCTCCGTCAAGCGCATATTTCACAAATGTAGCACGTGTGCCAGAAGAATCAGGACGGTTTACAAGTGTAATCTTTTGGTCTTTGCCGCCGAGCTCTTTCCAGTTTTTGATTTTGCCAGTGAAGATTTTTTTCAATTCATCTTTTGAAATATCCTTTACACCAGCATCAGGGTTTACAGCTGCTGCCATACCAACTACAGCGACTTGATGATCGACAAGCGCTTTTGCATCGATGCCTTCTTTTTCTTCAGCAAAAACGTCTGAATTCCCGATCTGAACAGCTCCTTCAGAGACTTGAGAAAGCCCTGTTCCAGAACCGCCAGCTTGTACCTGTATATCAGCATCAGGGTTTTCTTCCATAAATTTTTCCGCGGCTGCAAGTACTAGTGGCTGCATTGCCGATGAACCAGAAATGGTTAAAGAACCTGATGCCTTTTCTTCTCCTTTTGCAGAATCGCTATTCGATTTTTTACTTTCTCCTGCATTTCCGCATGCAGCTGCAATCATCATAAAAGCAGCCATCAGAAGCATAAGCACCAATTTGTTTTTTTTCATTTCCTGAATTCCCCCTGCGTATAATGTGTAATTTGTCCTACACGTATAGAGTAAAGGTTCTATGTAAAAAGGGTTTGAACCGAATGTAAAGGTTTTGTAAATCAGTGCGTTTTTTTGTATAAAAAAACGCCCACATCATGTGAGCGTTTCTTTTTAGTTATCAGAAGACGTTGTGTTTTCTGCATTTTCTTCAATTTTGTCTTTATTCTTTTGCTGAGTATCTTCTTTGTCCTGCTTCGATTTCAGCTCAAAATATTTATCCATTACTTCCCTGCCGATTTCGTTTGTAATGGTATATTTAGCGCTGTAATCAATATAAGCCCAAGGGACTACTACAGAGATCGCAATCTCAGGATTATCAGCCGGTGCATAGGCAACAAGTGTCGTATTATAAGTCGCTGTTCCTGTTTTTGATTTATCAGGTCCATCATAGAACGATTGTGCTGTTCCTGTTTTACCAGCAGGCTGATATGACGCTGAAGCAAATTGGCTGGCAGCTGTCCCTTTTGTCATCACCCGTCTGAATCCGGCCTGAACCTCTTTAATGTATTCACTCTTCATGTCGATTTTATTCAGCACTTCCGGCTGAACGGATTGCACGACAGCACCGATCCCTCTTTTAGCATCAGGTTCTCTGACTTCCTTTACAAGCTGAGGCTTTAAGCGATATCCGCCGTTTGCAATCGTTGATACGTATTGCGCAAGTTCCAGCGGTGTATACGTGTCGTATTGCCCGATCGCATAGTCAAGCAAGAATCCCGTCAATCTGTCTGTTCCTTTATAGCCTGTCATTTCATTCGGAAGATCAATTCCAGTTTTGACACCTAATCCAAATTGGCTGAAATAATTACGGAACGTATCAAAGGCCGTCGTATCAATCGGTAAAGCTTGGTGCGGTTTATATTCACCTTTTCCGAGCGCGATCGCTGTTTTAAACATAAATACGTTAGAAGACTGCTCTAAGGCTCTTTGAATATTGACCGGTCCTAAGTTAGTCCATGACTTTTTACCGCGTTTATCCTGACCAATATATAAAGGTTCATCTTGAAAAACAGTATTCAGATTGATAGCTCCGGTTTGAAGGCCTGTCAAGACTGTTGCGCCTTTGACTGCTGAACCCATGGCGTAAGATGACGTCATTGTACCTAAAGCGTAATCATCAATTTTATATTTCCCATTTTCTTGTTTAATCTGCTTGCCCGCCATTGTAAGCACTTCACCGTTTCTTGGGTCCATCATGACAACGAATGCCCTGTCTAACAATTGCGTGCTTGGTCTTGCTTTAGCAGATTTGAGGTTCTTCTCAATGATTTTTTCCACTTCTTTTTGCAAATCAATGTCAATCGTAAGGACGAGATCTTTACCGGCTTTACCTTCAGAAACGGTTTTCGTTCCCGTGACATTGCCGTTTGAATCTGTGATATTTTCGACTTTGGCTTTTTGGCCCTGCAGAAGGCTTTCGTATTGGTATTCCAGATAACTTTTTCCGACCCTGTCATTTCGGCTGTAGCCAAGCGACAGATAATGGTCGAGCAAGTTGGACGGCAATCCTTCATTAGAGCTGGACACACTTCCGAGCACTGAGCGAAGAAGGTTTTTATACGGATATTCACGTTCCCAATCGGACGTGACATCAACACCTGGCAGTTCGTCTAAATGTTCACTTACCACTGCCATTTCCTTCGCTGATACATCTTCGTTTTTGATATATTGAGGGGTCAATGCATAGCCCGAATCCATCTGTCTTTTGATAGCGAGGATCTGCATATCTTTATCCGTCAATTCATTCAGCTGCTTATCAGTAATCCGTTTTAGCTGAAGCTGGTATAAATCGTCATCGGATATTTTTTTGTCTTCAACCTGCTGTCTTTCTTTAGAGCTAATGAGCTTTTTCGCTTCTTTCGGTCTAGTCAAAATCCAATAATCTTTTTTATCCCGTTCTGTTACTTTTTTTGTATCGACTTTGATCATGTCAGACAGCTTTTTTGCGATCTTTAAGCGCTGTTCTTGCGTGGTCGATTTAGATCTCGTGTATGTGATTGCATTTAAAGCCTTATTTGTCACAATGGCATTAAAGTTTCGATCATAAATTTTCCCGCGTGGTACCGCTGAGCTGACTTCACTTTGTTCCTGCTTATTCGCTTGGTTTTTGTAATCATCGCCTTGCACGATCTGCTTGATGCCCAGTTCCACAATAATCCAGGTGAATATAACAAAGGCAGCTAAAAATAAAATATTCAGCCGGATCGGAAGCGACTTCTTTTTCTCTTTATGATTTTGCTTTTTTGGTTTATTTCTCCTCATAACATCACCTTTTCTATTTACAGAAAGAAAAGACACTCAAGTAAGAGTGCCAGTTTTCATTTTAAAGGTTTTTTCGACTTTTTTCTACAGATAACCCCTTTTTGGCAAAAAAATTATCTCTCGCCTTTTAACAGGGTCGGTTCTGTTACCCGTTTTTGGCCATCTTCTTCCATGGTTTCATTTTCCCCTTCTTTCTCCTTAAAACGGATATCCTTGACAAAGTAATAAATCAAAGGATGTCCTATACCCAATATCGCAAGTGACAAAGGAATTCCCACATCCTCTTTCAGAAGGGCCACAATCAGGAGAAAGCACAAAATGGAAACAATTCTGCCGGCGTTCAAGAACATTTCTCTAAGCACGATATATTCAATTCTTGCTTTTCTGGCATGCCTCGCGCGCCCTATCACATCATATGTAAGTGATACATATGGCACAAGCAACAGAGGATAGCCGATGGCAATAAAAACGCCATACGTTAATAATGTCGAAAAGCTCATATGGAACAGAATCAAAAACAGCGCGCCATACAAAATAAGTCCGCCCAGCAAAATCGATTTTTTTCTCGCCTTTTTCTTAATCAGCCTGGATGCAAAGTAGTAGGCAAAGAAGGAAACAGCTGAATTGACAAGACCGAATGTACCGAGAGCAAGTTCGCTGTTTGTCTCAATAAATACAAACACACTGATTAAAAAGACAAAAATCCCTTCTCTCAAACCCTGAAAAAAATGCGCATTCGTGATTCTCCGCCAATTCATATTGCTATGGCGCTCTCCAAATACTTTGCTCAGCATAAAACGGCCCTTTGATTCTCTCCGTTTTAAGAAAAAGCTCATCACGACAGCCAGGGCAAATAAACTGAGGGAGAGACTGAAAATCACTGTATAACCCGTATTATTTTCAAGCCTTGAGATCACGAATCCGGCTACAATCGGGCCGATCATTCCTGCAGAGGAAGACAGAATGCCCATAAACCCGTTGAAAAAGTCTCGTGTATCCGGCTCTGTTATTTCAAAGGTCAGTACGTTAAACGCTAGCCAATAAAAGCCATAGCCAACTCCGAGCACCGCGCCGATTAGCACGAGGCGGCTGGCCGCCGTTTCTCCGGCTAAAAGCACACTTAAATAAAAGGCAGCTAAAAAAATGACGCCGAACCTTAAAATGAATACCCTGTCTATTTTTTTGGCTAACCGTCCAGCCAAATAAAAGGTTATCGGCTGCATTGTCACAATGGATAAATTATATATCGCCAAATCAATAAATTTCCCTGACTGCTTCCAAAGATACACATTAACAAATGTATTGGACAGTGCAATTCCCAGCGAGTAAAGCCCGCCAATGGTCAGCAGAAAGAGTAACCCTTTGTTTACGTCTACATCGCCTATCACTTTTTTTAGTTTGCTCATTACTGACTCCCCTTTACTATCCCTTAGTCTGTCTCACTCAAACCGAGATATGTAAAAAGAAGACATAAAAAAACAAGGTCCCATAATGAGGACCTTGTTTGTGCCATTATTTTGCTTCGCTGTATAGACGAGCCACTTCGTCCCAGTTTACAACATTCCAGAAAGCTGAAATGTAATCAGGACGGCGGTTTTGATAGTTAAGGTAGTAAGCATGCTCCCAAACGTCAAGACCTAAGATAGGCGTTTTGCCTTCTGAAAGCGGAGAATCTTGGTTTGGCGTGCTTGTGATTTCAAGTTTACCGTTGTTCACAACAAGCCATGCCCAGCCAGAACCGAAGCGTCCAGCTGCTGCTGCTGCGAATTGCTCTTTGAATTTGTCAAAGCTTCCAAATACACTGTTAATCTCTTCAGCAAGCGCGCCAGTCGGTTCGCCTCCGCCGTTTGGAGATAAAAGTGTCCAGAATAATTTGTGGTTCGCGTGTCCGCCGCCGTTGTTGCGGACTGCAGTGCGGATGTTTTCAGGAACAGAATCAAGATCTGCAACAAGCTCTTCAACTGATTTGTTGGCAAGAGCAGTGTTTCCTTCAACCGCTTTGTTTAAATTTGTCACGTATGTGTTGTGGTGTTTCGTATGGTGAATAGTCATAGTTTCCTTGTCGATATGCGGTTCTAAAGCATCGTACGCATAAGGTAATTCTGGAAGTTCGTAAGCCATGATAATTCCTCCTTAGTATATATGTACTGAAATGCCGCTTCACAGCGAGCCTTTCTTCATTCAATGTAACAAAAGAATGCTTTGTAATCAATGAAAAAGCTCACGATTTGGCTCATTTCAGCGGACATATTTCACTTTAACCGATAATCTGCCCCATTAAACCTGCCGCCAGCATTTCTTATAGGACCGTCCATAAAAAGTATCCGATCATCAAAAGCTGTGTGATGCCCTTTGCAATAACCCCTGTTAAAAAACCAATGAGTGAGCCGAGGCCAATTTTAAACGCTGACTTTAAGTCCTTCTGATGAACGATAAGTTCTGCGCAAACAGCCCCGATAAACGGCCCCAATATGATCCCTGCAACCGGAATGACAAAAGGCCCGATTAATAAACCGATCGTGCTTCCCCATATGGCAGCTTTGCTTCCTCCGAACCTTTTTACTCCAAGCAGATTCGACACGTAATCTGCTGCGAATAATACTGCGGCAAAAACTGCCTCAACAAGCCAGAACATATAAGAATACGGACTGAATGAAAATAAAAATCCGTACAATACAAATCCGGCAACAATAAATACTACGCTCGGAATAACAGGATACACCAGCCCGATAAAGGCAATGATAAAAACCGCTGCAATCAACAGCCAATACAACATATCCATAGCTTCCATCCTCCCATTTTACTCTGTCTTCTTCATGTCTTCCTTGTATTCACACGCATGCAACGATACAATAAGCAACATATATTAGTTTAGCTAGGAAGTGAAGATAGTGAATGTGTTTCAGCTTTTCATTAAAAGTACATACTCTCCCCGTGATATTGCAAAAACAAGATTTCAAGGAATCGGAAAAGCGATTCTTTATGTATTTTTGCTCTCTGTCCTGTTTGCAATCCCTACCGCTTATTATGTAAGTACAGGGACCGTAAAATCAATGAACGGCTTTAAAACTGTTTTAAACAAAGATTTCCCTGATTTCACAATTTCAAACGGCAAACTTCAAACGGATGAGAAAAAAGCCACGGAATCTCAAGCAAATGGTTTCGTTATCGTGTTCGATCCGACAGACTCCTATGGCACTGAACAAATTGAAGCAAAGCAAAACGCGATCGGCATCCTTCAGAACAAATTTGTTTTGGCCATTGACGGACAAGCCCAAGAAATGTCTTACTCAATGATGCCATCAGAGTTACAGAAAAAAGATGTCATTGCAGGGTTAAACCAAAATAAAGCGATGATTGTAACTGTTCTCTCAGCTCTTATTTTTCTCGTAACAGCAGCGGGAAAATTTATTGAAGTATCGTTTTTAGCGCTTATCGGGTTAATCATTAAGAATTCGCAGAAAAAACATTTATCCTATCATCAGCTCTGGAAGCTTTCTGCTTATTCCATCACCCTTTCAACTGTATTCTTTACAATCATGCGGGCATTAGAAGCAACCGTACCAAGTGAATTTTTGCTGAACTGGTTTGTCAATTTTGTCATCCTGTTTCTCGTTTTAAAAGAGATTCCGTCCAAAAAAGCTGCTGTATAAACCGAGACTGCATTCGCAGTCTCTTTTCTTTTGTCATGAATCGAAATGGACAAGCATACTATGGTATAAAATTTCGTATGCGGGAGGAAAAGCGATGAAGCGTCTCACCTTAGTATGCAGCATTGTTTTTATACTTTTTATTCTTTTTTATGACCTTAAAATTGGAACCATACCCATTCAGGACCTCCCTGTCTATGAAGCATCAGCAAAAACGGCTGTACAAGAACCGGCTTATAAAACGGTGAAGGTAAAGCCGGGTGATACGGTTATGTCGATAGTCGGATCAGCAGGTTCTCCGGATGACATTGTAAAGGATTTTGAAGCACTGAATCCAAATGTGAAAGCCAATGCCATTCAAGCGGGAACAGCGTATAAATTCCCGGTCTACCCTTAATTTAACGTTAATTTCTTGTCAGTTCGGCGAAGACACTGTTACAATGTAATTTGTAAAATAAATTCACATAAACCATACTAGAATTGTTATATCTAGAAGCGGCAACTACAATTAAGGAGCGATTGCAAGTGAGTGAAATCACACATCGTACAAAAACGCGTCCCGTCAAAGTGGGACCTTTAACAATAGGCGGCAACAATGAAGTTGTCATCCAAAGCATGACAACAACAAAAACACATGATGTAGAAGCAACGGTTGCGGAAATTAACCGTTTGGCTGAAGCCGGATGCCAAATCGTTCGGGTAGCATGTCCTGATGAACGGGCAGCAAACGCCATTGCGGATATTAAAAAGCGCATTTCCATTCCTCTCGTTGTTGACATACATTTCGATTATAAACTTGCGTTGAAAGCCATTGAAGGCGGCGCAGATAAAATCCGAATCAACCCCGGCAACATCGGCCGGCGCGAAAAAGTTGAAGCGGTTGTTAAAGCAGCCAAAGACAAAGGCATTCCGATCAGAATCGGAGTAAACGCCGGTTCATTGGAAAAACGCATTTTAGAAAAATACGGTTATCCGACTGCCGATGGAATGGTAGAAAGCGCACTTCATCACATTAAAATTCTTGAGGATCTTGATTTTCACGATATTATTGTCAGCATGAAGGCCTCTGACGTGAACCTTGCAATCGAGGCTTATGAAAAAGCGGCGAAAGCGTTTGACTACCCGCTTCACCTCGGGATCACCGAGTCAGGAACACTGTTTGCCGGCACAGTAAAGAGCGCAGCAGGACTCGGCGCCATTTTAAGCAAAGGCATCGGGAACACCATGCGCATTTCACTAAGCGCAGACCCTGTAGAAGAGGTAAAAGTAGCAAGGGAGCTTCTGAAATCTTTCGGCTTAGCCTCCAATGCTGCCACGCTCATCTCTTGCCCGACTTGCGGCCGTATTGAGATTGATCTAATCAGCATTGCCAATGAAGTGGAAGAGTATATTTCTAAGATAAAAGCACCGATTAAAGTTGCTGTTCTCGGCTGCGCTGTAAACGGACCTGGTGAAGCGAGAGAAGCTGATATCGGAATCGCCGGCGCACGCGGTGAAGGACTGCTGTTCCGGAAAGGGAAAATTGTCCGTAAGGTTCCAGAGGAAACGATGGTAGAAGAACTCAAAAAAGAAATTGACATTCTTGCTGAGGAACACTACGCAAAACTTGAAGCTGAAAAAGCAAAATTAAAAGAAGAAACACAAAAAGCTTGACGGGAACCCGTCAAGCTTTTTTGTGTTAGAAAAATGGAATAATAAATATTCCAAGCACTAATGAAACGACACCGATACCCATTGCCCAGGCGCCAAGGCCTTGAGCACCTCTTCTTCTTGCGATATAGCCGACAATAATACCGGCAGCTCCCAATAAAACAGGCAGTACAAACAATGAAATGATGGACAAGGCTAAAGCGATATATCCTATTCCCCGTCCTTCATTGACATTGCCGCCGCTGCGATCATTGTCTTGGTCATTGCTGCGGTCAGCAGCACGATAAGGCTCTGCGATTTCAGCAGCTGTTTCCTCAAAAAAACCGTCATTGTCGCGGTTAATATTTGTCCCTTCAGATCCATGATCAACATAGTAACTGTTGTTATCACGCTTTTCGTAATCGTTTGCCACCTTCAATTCCCCCTTCTGTTTTATTAAAGGAGCTTTTATAGTTTGATCCATTTTGCCTGATTCATGTTTGCTAAACTTTTCTGTTAATGTCAATTGTTTATGTTACACTTGAAGGGATGAAACTGAAGGAGTGTGGGCATGTTACGCTTAGGAATAGATATTGACGGCACAATCACGGCTCAGGATACATTCGTCCCTTATTTGAACCGTTCGTTTAATCTTTCCATTTCATTAAACGATATGACGGATTATGATTTAACAAAGCTGTTAAACATTACCCAGGAAGAATTTTGGGATTGGATGAATCAAAATGAAGCGATCATATATAAGGAAGCATTGCTTGCACAGCATGCGAAACAGTCACTTGATCTTCTCAAAGAGGAGCACAAGCTTATTTATATTACAGCGAGACGGACTCATTTAACTGATATTACCTATGAATGGTTTGACAGACAAAACATTCATTATGACCACATCGAACTCGTTGGCGGTCATCACAAAGTTGAAGCGGTCAAGAATCATAACATCGACCTGTTTTTTGAGGATCATCACGGGAACGCCATGATGATTGCGAAAGAAGCCGGGATACCGGTGATTTTGTTCAATTCCCCTTATAATCAGCTTCCGATTGATTCAAACATCATCAGAGTAAACAACTGGCTAGAAGCCGTTCAATGGATGAACAACAATAAGCATCACTTAATACGTGTCAATAACTGAAAAAGGAGCCCAAACCGGGCCCCTTTTTCATATATACGCATTTTACGCAGTAGTGTTTTCTTGGTTTTCCGCTGTACAATCAGGGCATGTGCCATAAATCTCAAATTTATGCCCGCTGACCTGATAGCCATCCAAATCATCACAAAGCTTGTCCATCGGACATGATTCAATTTCCTTTGTTTTGCCGCAGGCAAGACAAATAAAATGATGGTGGTGATGGGTGAATGAACACTTAAATCGGAAGAGCTTTTCACCGGACAGCTCAGTTGTTTCCAAAATCCCAAGTTCTTCATATAAAGAAAGATTTCTGTAGATTGTATCAAAGCTTAAGCCTGGATAATCATCATTCAGTGCAGACAGTACGTTTTTAGCGGTAAGATATCTGTCTGAATCAGCAAAAAGCTGCAGCATATCCTCCCGTTTGTTTGTATATTTATATCCGTTTTCTTTTAGTAGGTTCAGCGCTTCTTGTACGTTCATGAAGGGTCCCCCTTTTCGCTTTGCTTAAGAACGTATTACATGTATGAAAAAGAAAATGGCAGCTGTCTGTCCAGCAAGCCATTTTCTTTACTGCAGATAAAATTATACCCATAAAATAAATAAAAGTAAATGAAAGCCTAGTGGATTGCGTTTTTGAATTTTCCGCCTCTCGTTTCATGAGTATTCATAATTGTTATGAATGCATTTTGATCGACTTCAAACACAATCGATTTGAGCTTTGTCACTTCCAGCCTTGTGACAACCGCGTAAATTACGTCTTTTTCTTCGTCCGTATACCCGCCTTTCCCCTTCAGCTTCGTTGTGCCCCGACCAAGACGGTGCAAAATCGCGTCGGAAATCTCATCATACTGCTCAGACACAATAATGACAGCTTTTGTTTCATCAAGCCCTTGGATCACGGCATCAATCGTTTTCATCGCAATATAATAAGTCATGAATGAGTACATAGCTTGCTCAGGACCGAACACAAAAACTGCCCAAATGAAAATGAACACATTGATGAACATAACGAACTCACCTACTGAAAACGGGAGTTTTTTGGTCAGCAAAATACCGAGAATTTCTGTACCATCCATTGAACCTCCGTTTCGAATAACAAGCCCGACGCCAAAGCCGAGTAAAAGACCTCCGAACACAGTAGCCAAAATAGGCTGGGTTGTAATGGCTTCTACATGGTGAAGTGAGGATTCAATAACGGCAAGCCCGACAATCCCTATAAACGTAGAGACTAGAAAGGTCTTACCGATATATTTATATCCGAAGATCATAAAAGGAATATTTAATATCACAACGAAAAAAGCGAAATTCAGAAAGGGGTTTGACATAAAGAGGTGGTCTAAAATAAGTGATACACCGATAATCCCGCCATCAATAAAATCATTGGGGATTAAAAATAATTCAATACTTACAGCCGCAGATGCAGCTCCTACCAGAATCATAAAGACCCTGAAAATAAAATGGGTAAATGTTTCTTTCTTATGTTGTTTTGTTGGGGTCATAAAATCTCCTTTCCTGCAATAACTATTTTAAATACATTATAAATCTATTTTACCATTAAACACTGACACATTTTACTGATTTGCCCATACATTAAGTCTGGAGGTGGAATGACCGATGATTTTATTTCAAAGAATTATTTTGCAGCGGCTTAATCAGGCTACTGCTGATGATTTGCTGAAGTACTCAAAACAATACGGAATCAGCTTAACAAGATCGCAGGCCGTTGAAGTAGCGAACCTGTTATACGGGAAAAATGTAAACATCTTTAATGAGAGTGAACGAATGCGGCTGCTGAAACAAGTAGAGACGATTACATCGAAAGAAACAGCTCAAACAGTTAATGAACTATTCAAACAATTTACAAGCTAAAAAATGGGGGTGTTATCCCCCATTTTTTATTGCTGTAAAATCTTTTCAAGCAATGTATCATCAAATTGTTTTTCTTTCAGCATTTCAATCTCAAAACGGTATGGCGGTTTTTTGTTCTTTTTATCTTCACCGACGTATGGTGTTTCAAGAATTTTTGGAATGTCTTTTAACTGCTCATGGTGAACAACATATTGCAGTGCGTCAAAACCTATTTCACCAAAGCCAATATTTGCATGGCGGTCTTTTCTCGCACCTTTGACATTTTTGCTGTCATTGATATGAAGCACTTTAATACGGTCAATGCCAATGATTTTATCGAACTCATTTAGCACTCCGTCAAAGTCTTCGACAATGTTATACCCGGCATCATGTGTATGGCACGTGTCAAAGCACACTGACAGCTGCTCATTGTGTGTAACGCCTTCGATAATCTGCGCAAGCTCCTCAAAGCTTCTGCCGCATTCTGATCCTTTTCCAGCCATTGTTTCTAATGCAATCTGGACATTTTGATTCGGATCAATCACTTCATTTAAGCCTTCAATAATTTTTTTGATGCCCGCTTCAGCTCCTGCCCCTACGTGAGCGCCAGGATGAAGGACAATTTGCTTCGCTCCGATGGCCGCTGTCCGTTCAATTTCTGAACGAAGAAAATCAACACCCAGCTCAAAAGTGGACGGATTTGTCGTGTTGCCAATATTAATAATATAAGGCGCGTGTACGATAATCTCGTCAATGCCGTTTTCTTGCATATGTGCCCGGCCTGCTTCTATATTTAAGTCTTCAATTTTCTTTCGGCGCGTATTTTGCGGTGCGCCTGTATAGATCATAAACGTATTCGCCCCATAAGAGACTGCTTCCTGGCTTGCAGCCAGAAGCATATGTTTTCCGCTCATAGAGACGTGTGAGCCTATTCTCAGCAACAGGTTCCCCTACTTTCTTTTGTTAGATTGGTTTCTTCTCTGTTTTTTCTTGATTTTCTCCATCTCATAGCTCATTTTCTTTTTATACCCAGGCTTAACCTTCTTCGGCTTTTTCACGAGACGATGAGCAATTTCATCCGCTTCATTCGGCGTTTTTTTACGTTTTTTGCGGCGCTGACGGTCATCGCCTTTTTTCCATTCGCCCTTTTCAAGCTCTAAGTACTCAAATTCGATGCCCATTTTTTCAAGTCTTACTAATGCATCCTCATCAGTAAGCTCATAAATGGTCATCGCTTGTCCTGATGAGCCGGCACGAGCCGTTCTGCCCACACGGTGAACATAGAAATCTAGATCATCCGGCAGCTCATAGTTGATAACATGGCTGACACCTTTAATATCAATACCTCTTGCGGCAAGGTCAGTTGCAATGATATATGTGAATTCCAAATCATTGATCTGCTTCATGACTTTTTTCCGCTCACGTGGTGTTAATCCGCCGTGCAGCAAGCCGATTTTCATGCCTTTGCCAGTCAGATACTGGGCAATATGGTCAGCCGTATTTTTCGTGTTGGCAAACACAATCCCCAGGTATGGATTCAGATGCGACATGATGTCAAAAAGGAGCTTGTCCTTGTCACGATGTTTCGAAGGAATGAGGATATGCTCGATTTTCGCAGCAGTCACCTGTTTTGGCTCCACATGGGCGTATTTCGGATTTTCCATGTATTTCTTCAAGAATGGTTTCAGCTTTTCCGGTATGGTCGCTGAGAACACAAGCATTTGCAGATCCTCAGGCATGCGGGAACCGATGTAATCTACATCTGCAAGGAATCCCATGTCCAGCATTAAATCCGCTTCATCAATAACAAGAGATTCAGCTTTATGAACACTTAACGCCTGTTCTTTGATTAAGTCAGCAATCCGTCCGGGTGTACCGACAACAAGATGCGGCTGTATTTTCAATTTATCAATTGATTTTTGTTTATCAGTGCCTCCGATAAAACATTTCGAGCGAATCTGACTTCCTTCTTCACCCTGCGTGATTTTAAGCGCTTCCTGATAAATCTGGTTGGCAAGCTCTCTTGTCGGAGCCGTAATGACAACCTGAACGACATCCTTAGCAGGATCAATTTTGTTTAATAAAGGCAGTAAATAAGCGTGAGTCTTTCCAGTACCCGTCTGAGACTGGCCGATGACGCTTTCTTTTTTTAACACTGCAGGAATCAGCCTTTTCTGGATATCAGTCGGTTCGTAAAAACCAAGGCGATGTACTGCATCTATAATAAATGGTTTCAATTCATAAAGTTCAAATTTCGTTTCTTTCATTTTTCCCAGCTCCTTAAAGCGGCACATTATGTGTCCATCATCACATTATACCCGATTTTGCTTAAAAACACCACGTTTGCAAGGCGTTTGTTTTATTCAGTTATGTAAAGCAAATACCGCAGCCCATGCATATTCTAATAGCAGAGAGAGCTGAAAGGAGGTACAAGTATGTTTTCACCGCAGCAGCCAATGAGAAATTACCCACAGCCCGGACCGCCCCGCCCAATGCCAAATCAGCGAATGATGGGCAGAAGACCGCCTAATATGCGAGGACCTTCATTTGGAGCACAGCAGCAAGGTTTTCAGCAAGCCGGACAATTTCTTCCTCAGGCAAATGCCGGAGCGAGAAATGGTGCAGGTGCAGGTACAGGCGGAGGCTTAAAAGGAATGCTGTCAAGGTTCCTACCCGGCGGAGGAGGCGCTGGCAGCGCCGGAGTTCCTGGAATTCCAGGAGCAGGTGCAGCAGCGAGCGGAGGTGCTGGCCTGCAAGGCATTCAAAATATCGCCAATCCTGCATCATTATCCAGTATGCTTGGAAATGTGCAAAAAGTACTCGGCATGGCGCAGCAAGTCACCCCTATGATCCAGCAGTACGGCCCATTAGTCCGCAATCTGCCAGCAATGATGAAGCTGTACAGCCAATTAAGTAAAAGTGATGATACTGAGACAGAGGCCAATGAGGAAAGTGAAAAACAATCCGTTTCAGAAGAATCATCAGAAAAAGAAAAAGAGACTGAAACAAAAACCTCAGATGGGAACAAAAAATCAAAACCAAAAAGTTCTTCTCTCCCAAAGAAATCTAAAACAACTGACAATAAAGAACAAGAATTAAAAACATCTGCCCCGAAGAAAAAGGAAGCTGCCTCTCCTGCTCCGAAAAGAACATCAGGCAGTTCAAAACCGAGATTATATATTTAACATTCTTTGATATCTTAAGTGAGATTGGCTATAATGAGATCAGAAGAATGCAAGAATAGAGCCGTTTGATTACGGCTTTTTATATTGCCTTTACTCACTTCAGTATTGGAGGACAACCGAAAATGGACGTAATTAAAATTTCACCGCGCGGCTATTGCTATGGTGTTGTTGATGCTATGGTCATTGCCAAAAATGCGTCGCTAGATAAAAGCTTGCCAAGACCCATCTATATACTCGGGATGATTGTTCATAATAAACACGTCACTGATGCGTTTGAAGAGGAAGGGATTTTTACATTGGACGGCTCTAACCGTCTGGACATCTTAAAGCAGGTTGACAAAGGAACTGTCATTTTCACTGCGCACGGTGTTTCTCCCGAAGTCAGAAGAATCGCAGAAGAAAAAGGGTTAGTCGCAATTGATGCTACATGTCCGGATGTGACGAAAACTCATAATCTAATCTTAGAGATGAAAGAAAAAGGATATCACGTGATCTATATCGGCAAAAAAGGGCATCCAGAGCCTGAGGGAGCCGTTGGCGTAGCGCCGGAGATCGTTCACTTAGTTGAAACAGAAGAAGATGTAAAGAACCTTGATATCCAAGCCGAGAAGTTAATCGTGACGAATCAAACAACAATGTCTCAATGGGATGTTCACGACATTATGGAGCTTGTCAAAGAAAAATATCCTCATGTCGAATATCACCAAGAGATTTGCCTCGCTACTCAAGTGCGGCAGGAAGCTGTATCAGAGCAGGCAAAAAAAGCGGACTTAACAATCGTTGTCGGAGACCCGAAAAGCAACAATTCAAATAGGCTTGCTCAAGTGTCAGAGGAAATAGCCGGGACAAAAGCATACCGGATCGGCGACTTAAGCGAATTGAAGCTCGAATGGCTGAAAGGCGTTAATACCGTTGCAGTTACAGCGGGAGCTTCAACACCGACGCCGATCACAAAAGAAGTCATTCGCTTTTTAGAGCAGTTTGATCACGAAGATCCATCAACTTGGACAACTGAACATAATATACCGCTCAAAAAAATACTTCCAAAAGTAAAAGCAAAAAACTGAGGCTGTAAAAGCCTCAGTTTTTTTATAGAAATGTAAATGGATTTGTATCTGTTTCAGAAACAAAGATATTCACGCCAAACTTTTTATCATTACACATTGATGTAAGTTTTCTCGTGACGCCTTCTTTCATGATTTTTTCCGCGTAATGGCCCGGATCAACCACATTTAGGCCAAGCATCATCGCATCATGGGCCACATGGAAGTATAAATCTCCTGTGACGTAAACATCGGCTCCCTTTCGTTTTGCATGATGAATATACTTGTTTCCATCTCCGCCAAGAACAGCTACTTTTTTCACCATGCTGTCAGCATCCCCAACCATTCTGACACCATTGACGTCAAGCTTGTCTTTCACAAATAAAGCGAATTCCTTGAGCGTCATCTCATTTTTAAGGGTTCCGACACGGCCGAGCCCTTTTTCGGCGGGAGTCTGTTCGACAGGATAGATATCGTAAGCGACTTCTTCATATGGATGGCTTTTTATCATTGCATTGATAACAGCCTTTTCGACGCTTTTAGGAAATACAGTCTCAAGCCTTACTTCATGAACAAGCTCAAGCTCTCCCACTTCACCGATAAAAGGCTTAGCTCCCTCTAATGGCTTAAAGCTGCCGATTCCTTCAGATGAAAACGCGCAATGGCTGTATTCACCGATATGGCCGGCCCCCGCATTTCCGAGCGCGGCTCTGACCTGCTCTTCATATTCCTTCGGCACGTAAACTGCCAGCTTTTTCAGAGGATCCGTATAAGTAGGTGCCAGCACTTCCGTCTCACTCAGCTCTAATGCTTCAGCAAGCAAATCATTCACGCCGCCGTCCGCAACGTCTAAATTTGTATGAGCTGCATAAACAGCAATATCATGCTTCAAACACTTTTCAATTAACCTTCCGGCAGGCTGATCTGTTGAAATATGCTTTAGCGGCCGGAAAATAGGAGGATGGTGTGCAATAATCAAGTCAACCTCTTTTTCAATCGCTTCATCGATAACGCTCTCTAACACATCAAGTGTAACCATCACATTTTTAATTGGTTTGTTTAAGGTGCCGATTTGCAGGCCGATTTTATCTCCTTCAACCGCATAGGCTTTCGGGGAAAATTGTTCAAACAGCTGGATGATCTGCTGCCCATTTACACTTTTAGCCATGATCGATTACCTCCTTTAACAGCTCCATTCGATCGGAGAGCTCCTTTAATTTTTGTTTGTTTTGCTCTGTATCCGCCGCTTGGCTGATCTGTTCATAAATGCTTTGAGTGTGCTGAAGCTCTTGTGTCCACTTTTTCAAAAAGACAGCATTTTTTTCTTTTGCCAAGAAAGGACCGACGAGCATCCCGGCTGATAAAGAAATACCGTCATAAGCCGCATCCCTGTCTCCCTCTTCTGCTACCAGCACCTCATAGCACTTTCCGTCCTCTTCAAGGATTACCTCATCTATCAGCGCATATCCTTCTTTATAAAGCCACTCCCTGATATGAACAGCATGAATATTCGGCTGTAAAATGAGCCGTTCCTTCCCCGTTAATTTGTCTTTGCCCGCTTCTAAAATGTGAGCGATCAAAGCCCCGCCCATTCCGGCAATCGTAATGGCATCAGCTTCACCTTTTTTAATCACTTCCAGTCCGTCTCCCTGCCTTACAGAAATGTGCGAGTTTAAGCCTGATTTTTCAACCTGCCGCTTTGCAGACAAAAACGGGCCGTCTGTTATTTCTCCGGCAATCGCCCCGCTGGCTTTATGATTCAGCACCGCATAACAAGGAAGGTATGCGTGGTCAGAGCCGATATCGGCCATCACCGCTCCATTCGGTATGTACTCCGCTACTGTTTGCAATCGTTTAGATAATTTTAATTCGTTCACTTGTCATCACAACTTTTCTCAATCATTTTTTCCTTTACTATCATATAAAAAATCAGCCCGGAATCCAAGCTGAAGCAAATGATTTTGAAATTATTTCTTTTGATGCGGGTCTGCACGCGGCAGTCAAAAATAAAAGGCTGTCGAGAACATCTCGGCGGCCTGTGAATGTATAAAGAGAAAAATAGTTCTTTTATTTAATTTTTGACACCCACTCTGCCATATCATCCAGCTTATCGGCAGGAACAAGACCGGAAGGCATTCCATTACCGCCTTTTTCGATCTTTGTTTTAATTTCAGCGACATCTTTCTTATCCCCTACACCTTTTAAGCTCGGACCCGAAACACCTTCATAATTTTCACCGTGGCATGCGATGCAGTTTGCCTTGTAAATTTCTTCTGGTGAAGCGTTTGCATCTTTCTTTTCAGCAGATTTGCTTTCTCCTCCGCTTGCAATCTCCCGAGAGTCATCAAGTCCTTTTACTGATAAAAAGAAAGTTAGACCAATTCCTAAAACAGCGATCAGCAAAAATGGAATAAGCGGGTTCCATTTCATTTCCCTTCCCCCTTTTTGATCCTTCCCCCTATGTAAACACTTCTAATTCTAACTTATTTTTACAAAAAGTAAATGGATTGCTATACAAAAGTTTTTTATTCACACTTTATACAAAATTGAATTGAAACATGCCTAAATCTCTAATATCCTTTTTATTCTATTGTATAATGTATTGTATACGCTTACAATAGAAAATATGGAATTAGATTTTGAAATTTTTCACCACAATGTTCATTTGCAAATGACATCATTTTTCAGTAAAATAAAGGCATATTATCCATATATCTTTTTAAAAAAAAGAAGAACGGATCTTCAAGACCCGTTCCATCTTATTCAAGGAAATCTTTCAAACGTTTACTTCTGCTAGGATGTCTTAGTTTCCGCAACGCTTTGGCTTCGATTTGTCGAATACGCTCTCTCGTTACTCCAAATACTTTGCCGACCTCTTCTAATGTTCTTGTACGGCCGTCATCAAGACCGAATCGAAGACGCAATACATTTTCTTCACGATCAGTTAACGTATCAAGCACATCTTCCAGCTGCTCTTTCAATAGCTCGTATGCGGCGTGGTCAGAAGGTGAAGTTGCTTCTTGGTCTTCAATGAAATCACCAAGGTGCGAGTCATCCTCTTCACCGATCGGTGTTTCCAGAGATACCGGCTCTTGAGCAATCTTTAAGATTTCGCGTACTTTTTCAGGCGTTAAATCCATATCTTCCGCAATTTCTTCAGGTGTTGGTTCTCTGCCTAAGTCTTGCAGTAATTGACGCTGCACACGGATTAATTTATTAATGGTTTCAACCATATGAACGGGAATCCGGATCGTTCTCGCCTGATCGGCAATGGCGCGTGTAATCGCCTGTCTGATCCACCACGTAGCATACGTACTGAATTTATAACCTTTGCGATAATCAAATTTTTCAACGGCTTTCATCAGACCCATGTTTCCTTCCTGGATCAGATCAAGGAACAGCATACCGCGTCCGACATACCGTTTTGCGATACTGACAACAAGCCGCAGGTTCGCTTCAGCCAATCTGCGTTTAGATTCTTCGTCACCTTCTTCAATCTTTTGAGCGTAGGCGATTTCTTCTTTTGCAGAAAGAAGGTTAACCCGACCGATTTCCTTTAAATACATACGAACTGGGTCATTGATTTTAACGCCAGGCGGTACACTTAGGTCATTAAGGTCAAATTCTTCTTCGGCTTTGGCAAGCTGCTGAATATTAGGATCTTCTGTTTCTTCATTCTCACTAATTAATTCAACACCTTGTTCACCTAAAAATTCATAATACTCATCCATTTGGTCTGATTCAATTTCAAAGCTGGACATACGCTCAGCAATTTCTTCATATGTCAAAACGCCACGTTTTTTACCAGACTCTGTTAATTGCTCTTTTACTTGGTCGAATGTTAATTCTGTCTCGTGGGTTTGTTTATCAGCCATTATGGATCCCTCCTTCCAAAGCTTGCAACGAATTCTATAAGCGGTATGATTCTTATTCGGTCCATTCAGGCGTTTTCTATGTGAACTGCCTTTAACAATGTGCGAATAATGAAATGACAATTCATGATGAGGTTAAGCGATCTATTTGCTCCTCCGCAAGGAATCATTGCCAATAAATGCTCCTCATCAGTTCTCCAGTTATTTTAAAGATCGGTTCAATGTAACGATTTCTTGAGCCAAAGAAGCAGCTCTTAAAAAATCTTTTTGCCTCTCTGCTTCGGCTCTTTCCGCCTCTTTTTCTTTTATCATTGACCAATTTCTTTGATTCAACACTTTTTTTACATAATCTGATAACTCGGCTTCGCTAAGCTCTTGATTAACCTGAAGCATTAATATATCGGACAAGAGCTGGCTTATATGATCATCCGTCACCCTGGCCATCAGATGCTGAGGCGTAAGCTCGGCTCCCTCTTCATAAAAAGCATAAAGATAGGCGGCTAATGCCCGGTGCTCATCAATATTAAATTGAAACCCTACCCGGTCAATCACTTTTTTGATGACGCTCCGATCTCGAAGCATGTGAGCGAGTAACAGCCTTTCTGCATTTTCATACGCCGGACGCAAACGTTTTTGCCTTGCTTTTGTCGTCAGATGCGCTCGCCGCGTTTTTGTTTCACCGCTATTGTCAGCAGGTTTGTTTTGCTTGCTGAAAACAGACAGCTGCTCAGTTAAAGACTCCTGTGAAAGCGAAAACTCTGAAGCAAGCTGCTTTACATAGACTTCCTGCTCTAGAGACCCTGAAAGCGTGCTGATTTCTTTCAGTACGTCTTTAATGTAAGCTAGTCGGTCGCCTTCATCGGACAGGTTCTTTCCTTTTCGGAAATATTGCATTTTGAACGCCATTACGGTGACACTGGCATCAATAATGTCGTTTTTAAATTTTTCCCCGCCGAATTTTTTGATGTAATCATCAGGGTCCAATCCGTCAGGAATCATTGCAACTCTGACTTTGCAGCCTTTTTTTTGCAGAAGCTCCGAAGCTTTTAAGGTGGCTTCATAACCGGCTTTATCAGAGTCATAGCAAAGAATGATTTCTTCGACGTTTCTTCTCAGGATCTTGACATGATCATCTGTAAGAGACGTTCCCATCGTGGCTATGCTTTCCTTTACACCCGAGCTTACGGCCGATATGACATCAGCAAACCCTTCAAATAAGACTGCTCTTTCCTGCTTTCTGATATGAAGGCGGGCCTTATAAAAATTGTAAAGCAGTTTGCTTTTATGAAAGAGCGGGGTTTCAGGACTGTTCATATACTTAGGCTGCTGGCTGCCAAGAGCCCTGCCTGAGAAAGCAACAACAGCCCCGTGATGATCATGGATCGGAAACATGACACGGTTTCTGAAGCGGTCGAAATATCCGCTTCCGTCTTCGCGTCTGATCAGGAGACCCGCTTTTTCCATTTGCGCCTCACTAAATCCCCTCTTTACAAGGAATTTCGTGATAAAGTCCCAAGAATCAAGAGCATAGCCAATCTGAAATTCATTAATCAGCTCTTTCGTAAAGCCCCTAGAAAGCAGATAATCCAGTGCCTCTTGACCTTCTTTTGTATTTATTAACAAATGATGGTAAAATTTCTTCAGGAGCTCATGTGCCTCAGCCATTTTTTGTTCTCCAGAAGACTCTGGCCGGGCTCCGGAATGGACTGTTATATCATCTGGAAAATCAATTTGGTATTTGTCAGCAAGGTGAGAAACCGACTCGGCAAAAGAATAGCCTTCCATCTGCCTTAAAAAAGAGAAAACATTGCCGCCCGCTCCGCAGCCAAAGCAATGAAAAATCTGTTTGTCGGGCGATACGGAAAACGAAGGTGTGCTTTCTCCATGAAAAGGACAGAGTCCAAAGTAGTTTCGGCCTTGCTTCTTTAATTGAACATAATCACCTATGACTTCAACGATATCTGCCGACTTTTGCACCTGATCCACAATTTCATCTGGTATCCGATTTCCCATCTTATAACACTCCGTCGTACATTATTCGATGCTTTAGTGCAAAATCCCTTCATCGTTCGACAGGATTTTTTGCAGCAGTGTAATAAATCGTTCTCGATCTTCTTTATTCAATTTTTTAGGCCCTTTGGCATATACGCCTTTTCTTCTTTGTTTGCCGGAAAAATGACGGCCCTCTAGGGCAAAATCAATCGTGTCTTCCTTGTAAAGACGACCTCTTTCCGACATAACAGAGACATTTCTGTTCAACAGCAGAGATGCTAATCCGATGTCCTGCGTCACAACAATATCTCCCGGTTTCACGTGATTTGCGATATATAAATCAGCAGCTTCTTTATGAGGATCAACATACTTCCATTTTTCTTCATTGCTTCTGGAAAGCTGATAATGTTCAAATGAAGCGACAAAAAGAACTTGAACTTCATACTCGGATGCTGTTTGTAAAATTTCATCTTTTACCGGACAAGCATCAGCATCGACAAAAATCGTCTTTTCTTGTTCATTAAGAAGAGTAATTCTCCATCCCTCCATTAAACTCCTGCATAAAAGCAAGCAAAATCGCACATCCTTTATTATTGTGGATGTATATGAATTTGTCGAAAAATTTCCGGGAGAAATTCTTGACATCTTACCCATAATAGTTTATTCGTATCACACGATCCTTAAACCTAAAATTAATCATTTTATCACAATTTTTTATTATAATACAAACTTCACAAAGATGCTATTGTTTTTCATTATTCCCTTTTGGCACAGCCAAAAACCCAGGATAGAGCGTCCTGAGTTATATGTTTTTTGTTTTGAGATGATGGATAATATTTGCTGTTTCCTCAACCGCTTTATTTGAAACATCAACAACCTGGCAGCCGATCCGATCCACAATCTTTTCGAAATACTCGAGTTCCTCTTTGATTCTGTTGATATTTGCATAAATCGCTTTATCATTAAGCCCGAGTGATTTTAAACGTTCTTTTCTGATATGATTCAGTTTATCAGGGCTAATCTTTAAACCGATGCATTTTTTCGGATCAACGTTAAAGAGTTCTTCCGGCGGATCAACCTCCGGTACAATCGGAACATTGGCAACCTTCAGGCGTTTGTGTGCGAGATATTGAGACAGCGGTGTTTTAGACGTTCTTGACACGCCGATCAAAACGATATCAGCTTTTAAAATCCCTCTTGGATCACGTCCATCATCGTATTTAACTGCAAACTCGATGGCCTCCACTTTTTTGAAATAATCTTCATCAAGCTGGCGCACCCGCCCCGGTTCGTATTTCGCTGTTAAACCATAGGCTGTTTCCATTTTATCAATCAACGGGCCGATAATATCATAATATAAAACATTTGCTTTTTCCGCTTCGGCTATCAAATATTCTCTGATTTCCGGCACCACGAGTGTAAAACAGATAATGCCGCCGTCTGCCTTTGCAAGTGAAATCACTTCATTGATAGTGCCTATATCTTCAACATAAGGAATTCTTCTTACATGAGTATCATCCGCCGATCCGTTAAATTGGCTGAGTGCTGCTTTTACTACCAATTCAGCCGTTTCACCGACGGAATCCGATACAACATAGATGATGCGGTTATTCATATTATCCCCCCGTTAGTTTGCAATCTTATAGGATTTCATTTTCAGATAAACTGACAAGTATTTTGGTCATATTTGTTTTTGTCACTCTGCCGATCACTTCAAAGCCTTTATCGGTGTCTTTGATGACAGGCAGTGCATCAATTTGTTTTTCTATTAAGTGCTTTGCAATGTCCATCACATAATCCTCGCGTCTGCACACCGTAATGTTCGGCATCCTTGTCATGATGATGTGAACAGGGACCGATGTAAGCTCCTGCTGGCCAATGCTCGCTCTGAGCAAGTCTTTTCGTGAAAGCACCCCGACTAAAACAGCATCGCGGTCCACCACAAACAGAGTACCTACATCTTCTAAAAACATGGTGCAAATCGCATCGTACACAGAAACGTTTTCGTGAATCACTACGGGGATAGATTGAAAGTCTTTCACCTGAAGCTTTTTGAGTTTATCCGCCAAAAGCTGTGTGCCGGTTTTTCCCGTATAGAAATAACCGACTCTCGGGCGCGCCTCGAGGAATCCTGACATGGTGAGTATGGCTAAATCCGGGCGCAATGTCGCCCTGGTTAGGTTCAGCTTTTCTGCAATATGCTCCCCTGTAATCGGCCCGTTTTCTTTTACAATCTGCAAAATATGTTCTTGCCGTTTATTTAGTTCGATCGTACTCACCACCTTTTCACTTCATAGCTATGTAAAGAAATAATAATCCATATTATAACGTAAATATCTTGTAATCAAACAAAAAACTTATAAATGGGGAAAAGACGATTACCGATCACACAGCAACCGCCTTTTCTCTCTTTATTTTACAATAAGGGCATTCATATTCGCAAAGGACTTGATCTCATCCGCCAAGCTTACCATTTGCGCTAAACGATTTGCCTTTAATGACTCATTATCCGCTATAACCATTGTATGATCGAAGTAAGCATCGATCGGTTCTTTTAAGGCTGCAAGTGAAGCAAGCGCCGCCTCATAATCTTTTTTGCTGAAGTTTTCCTGCAGATTTTGCTTCGCTGTTTGGTAGGCATCAAACAGTTTTGCTTCGTATTCATTTTCAAACAGATCAGGCTGAATGTCTCCGCGGACTCCTTTTTTGCTGATAGAGATCACTCGGCCTAACGCTTCGGCTGTTTCCTTAAAGCCAGGTGCACCAAGCTTTTGCTCCAGTACTTGTGCTTTATGCAGCGCAGAGTACGGCTCAAGCTCAGAGCTTTCCAGCACGGCGTCAATGACATCATGTCTGATTTGTTCAGCATTCAAGACATATTTCAAGCGCTGAGTGAAGAAATCCAGCAGTTCATTTTCTTTATCGGTTTGAACGAAAGTAAGCAGCTCTTCAAATGAAATTCCCCAGTTGCGGTCAAGAAGAATCGCAACAATACCGCTTGCTTGGCGGCGCAGTCCGTAAGGGTCCTGGGAACCGGTCGGAATTACGCCGATAGAGAAGAATGAAGCGATTGTGTCAAGCTTATCCGCCATTGCTACAACAGCTCCGGTGAAAGTAGAAGGCGTTTCTCCGCCCGCTGATCTAGGCATATAATGTTCATTAACTGCCGCAGCCACAGCTTCATCTTCGCCAAGCATTCTCGCATACTTTTCGCCCATAATTCCTTGAAGTTCAGGGAATTCATATATCATATGCGTCACAAGGTCGAATTTAGAAATTTCAGCAGCCCGCTTCACATGTTTTAATGTATCTTCATCAGCCTGAAGACGAACGGCAAGTTTCTCTGCGATTGATGTGACTCTCCTAACCTTATCAGCAAGAGAACCAAGCTCTTCATGGAAAACGATATTTTCAAGCTTCTTCACATTTGCATCAATGTTTAGTTTCTGATCTTCTTTGTAGAAGAATGAAGCATCAGATAAACGTGCGCGCAGCACTTTTTCATTGCCTCGGGCCACATTTTCAATCGCGTGGCTGTTGCCGTTTCGGACTGTGATAAAGTGAGGCAGCAGGTCACCGTTTTTGTCTTTGACAGGGAAGTAGCGCTGATGCTCTTTCATTGTTGTGACAAGCACTTCTTCAGGAATTGACAGAAACTCGGATTCAAATGAACCGTAAAGAGCTGTCGGGTATTCTACTAAATGATTCACTTCATCAAGAAGGTCTTCGTCAACTGGAATGCTCCAATTGTTTTCAGCAGCCATTGCTTCCAGCTGAGATTGAATCATTTGCTTTCGGACGCTAGGATCAGCAATAACATGCTGTCCTTTGAGCTGCTCTTCATAAGCTGAAGGTGATTCAATTGACACTTCATGTCCGAGGAAACGATGTCCCTGTGTTGTCCGTCCAGACTCAACGTTTGTGATCGAAAATGGAATGACATCCTGTCCAAATAATGCGACAATCCATTTGATCGGTCGGATATAACGCAAATCTTCATTTCCCCAGCGCATGTTTTTCGGGAAATGCAAGCTTGTAATTAAACCGCTCAATTCCGGCAGAAGCGACTTCGTTTCTTGGCCGGCTTGGAATTTTTGCACGAATACATACTCTATGCCTTTTACTTCTTTGATGTACAGGTCTTCCACATTCGCGCCTTGGCCTTTTGAAAAGCCGATTGCCGCTTTTGTCCAGTTCCCGTCCGCATCAAGGGCAATTTTTTTCGCAGGCCCTTTTGCTTCTTCTTTTATATCATCCTGCTTTTCTGCGACATCCTTAACGAACACAGCAAGACGTCTCGGTGTATTGAAGAGTTTCACTTCACCGTGAGTAATATTTTTTTCTTTAAGCCAGCCTGTCAGCTTGTCGCCAAGCTGAACCATGCTTTCATTCAAAAAGCGCGCCGGCATTTCCTCTAATCCGATCTCTAAAAGTAAATCCTGTTTACTCATGAGAAGAACCCTCCCCTTTAAGCATTGGGAACCCTAGTTTTTCTCGTTCCTCATAGTAGGTTTTTGCTACTTTTCTAGCTAAATTCCGCACTCTTGCGATATAGCCCGTCCGCTCGGTAACAGAGATCGCACCTTTGGCATCAAGCAGGTTGAAAGTGTGCGAGCATTTCAGCACATAGTCATATGCTGGATGAACAAGTCCGTTGTCCATTTGCTTGATCGCTTCTTTTTCATATGTGCTGAACAATTGGAACAGCATATCGACGTCTGATGTTTCAAACGTATAAACAGAATGCTCATATTCAGCCATCATGAATAAATCTTTTACTGTAAACCCTGACGTCCATTCCAAGTCAAACACGTTTTCTTTATCCTGGATATAAGACGCGAGACGCTCAATTCCATACGTAATCTCTACAGAAACGGGTTTACACTCTAATCCCCCGACCTGCTGGAAATACGTAAATTGAGTTATTTCCATTCCGTCAAGCCAAACTTCCCAGCCTAGACCCGCACAGCCTAAAGACGGATTCTCCCAGTTGTCTTCAACAAAGCGAATATCGTGCTCAAGCGGATCAATTCCAAGAGCACGCAAGGAATCCAAATACAGCTCTTGAATGTTATCAGGTGACGGTTTAATAATGACCTGGAACTGATGATGCTGATACAGTCTGTTCGGGTTCTCCCCGTAGCGGCCGTCTGCCGGACGTCTGGAAGGCTCTACATAAGCCACTTTCCACGGCTCAGGGCCGATACTGCGCAAAAATGTATACGGGCTCATCGTGCCGGCTCCTTTTTCTACATCGTAAGCCTGCATAAGCACACAGCCCTGACTGGACCAATGCTTTTGCAAGGTTAGAATCATGTCTTGAATATTCATTTCAAGCACCTCCACTTTTCTTTCATAAGTTGACTGCGGCAGCAACCAAAAAACTCCCGTCTCTATGCTTGCCAGCCGCAAACATAGGGACGAGAGTTCTCCCGCGGTTCCACCCTAGTTGCTGAGAACAAAATCCCAGCCTCTTTTTTTAAAATTGCTCAAGAATGCCTTTCGTTGCGTGCTCATCCTTAGCTTACACCGCCCTAAGGTCGCTTTCATGAGGTAAACGCAAGTACTTCTTTCTCTCACTGCAACATATTTTATAATAAATGATCATATAAAAAGATGGACCAAAAGTCAACTTTTGTTTTCACCCATAAGATGTTTCATGCTTTCCATTTGATCTAAAAAGCGCTTTGATTTTAAATACAATCCCGAATATTCTTCGTAATATAAATCAATCACTTGCTTTAATTCAGCTTTTGTTTCCTCTTTTAAGGACACATTGCCGAGCCTCGACAGATCAAAATAGTAAAAGAGTCTTAACAGCCTTGCCGTTTGCGGTTTGATCGGTATCCTGTAAGGATCTTTTTCAAAACAGCGGTGGCATATAAAACCATTATCACGAACAGAGAAATGAAAGGTTCCGTCTTGGCTTTTACAATGTACACAATGATTTAGCTCAGGATACAGGCCCATGACACCGAGCATCTTCATTTGAACAATGAAGGTGATAACATCCGGATCTGTTCCTTCATTCAGCTGTTTTAATGACTCTAATATGAATTCAAATAAATAAGGATTTGGCTTTTTTTCTTCTGTGCCTCTGTCGACTAACTCAGCAATATAGGCAGCATATGCTGTTAAAAACAAGTCTTCCCTGATGCCTCTCATGCTGAGGATCATTTCCCCCTGCTGAAGCGTTCCGAGGCCCGATGTTTTTTGCATTAAGAAAGAACCATACAAAAAGGGCTGGCTGACTGCTGATAAACGGCTGTTCGGTTTTTTGGCGCCTCGTGCCATAACACCTATTTTTCCGTGTTCTCTTGTCAGTAAAGTTACGATTTTATTCGTCTCTCCGTAATCATTTGTGCGAAGAACGATTCCTTCACATTTTGTCAGCATTTCCGCACCTTCCTCAAGCAGGAGCGGCCAAGAGGTTTATAAAATTGGATAATCAAATCGGGCTAGCTCATCTTCTAGTTCTTCGGGTCTTTCCATGTTCTCTTTTTCCAGTTCTTTAAAAAGAAGATACGTATCAACATTTCCTGTTTGAGAAAATACGTTCCAGGTAAAATTCAACACAAGAAACCCACCTTTCTGTAGTTAAACTAGCTTACCTAAACTCCAAATTCTTACCTTTATCTTGACCAGATGTCCTCCATTTCATGTTAAACAAAATTTGCTAATGTATCCCTGTTCCTGTGAGATAATGACACACACAGCTAGAGATTAATATTCGTCCTCTTTAAAGCCAAAATCGCGAAGCTGGGACATTTTATTACGCCAGTCTTTCTGCACTTTCACCCACAATTCAAGGTAAACACGGGAGCCCAACAGTGCTTCAATATCCGCTCTCGCTCTTTTTCCAACCTCTTTTAGAAGGCTTCCTTTTTTACCGATCACGATGCCTTTCTGGGAATCCCGCTCGACCACAATCGTTGCCGCTACGTGCACAGAACCGTTGTCCTGCCCTTTGATGGATTCGATGGCCACCGCAATGCTGTGCGGGATTTCTTCTCTCGTCAAATGCAGCACCTTTTCTCTGATTAATTCAGAAATGATAAATCGCTCAGGGTGGTCAGTTACCTGGTCACTCGGATAGAATTGCGGCCCTTCCGGCAAATACGCTTCAATCTGAGCGAGCAAGGTTTCGATGTTATTTCCTTCTAAAGCAGAAATCGGAACAATTTCCTTAAAAGGATAACGTTTGCGGTATTCGTCAATTAGCAGAAGCAATTGGTCGGGATGAATTTTATCGATTTTGTTTACGATTAAGAATACAGGCGTAGACATCGTCTGCAATTTCTCAATGATGAATTCGTCGCCCTTCCCGTAGCCTTCCTCAGCATTGATCATAAACAAGATCAAATCGACTTCTTTTAATGTATTTTGCGCCACTTTCATCATAAAGTCCCCAAGCTTATGCTTAGGTTTATGAATCCCTGGTGTGTCAATAAAAATGGTTTGTGATGTGCCTGTCGTCAGTACTCCTTGCACCTTGTTTCTCGTCGTTTGGGGCTTATCGCTCATGATCGCGATTTTTTGTCCAATGACTCTGTTCAAAAATGTAGATTTTCCTACGTTTGGTCTTCCAATAATGGATACAAATCCTGATTTAAAGCTTTCGTTCGTCATGTAAATCCTCCGATGAAAATGCGCCTGGCAATAATTCTTCCACAGTCATTTCTTTTATTTGTCCTTGTAAATTAGTCAGTACGACAATAACGTCTTTTGTGCAAAGCTCAGAAATCACCTGGCGGCAGGCTCCGCACGGAGATACCGGTCCAGGGGTGTCAGCCGCAACGGCCAGCATCTGAAACTCTGTATCCCCTTCAGAAACAGCTTTAAATAAAGCGGTACGCTCGGCGCAATTGCACATGCTGTATGCCGCGTTCTCAATGTTGCAGCCTCTGTACACTTTTCCATCCTTGGTAAGAAGAGCGGCTCCTACTTGGAATTTGGAATACGGCGCATATGCCATATCACGCGCTTTTAAAGCTTCTGTTATTAATTCTTGTCTGTTCATGTGTACATTCCTCTCTTACCTATAATGGTACCGCTATCACTTTATATTTTACATAATCGCGCGCTTTTTTTCACGCCCATTTCTAAAAATGTAAAATAAATGTAAGAATTTTCAGCCATTACAGCTTTGGCAAAAAAATAAGTAAACCAATGATACACGAAATCACGGCAAAAACGCAAACAGCCCCGGCGGCAGCGTCCTTGGCCGCTTTAGCAAGAGGGTGATGTTTGTCAGTTATTAAATCAACCGTATGTTCAATGGCTGTATTTAAAAGCTCAAGCGAAAACATACCGCCTATCAAAAGGAATATAATCATCCACTCAATCATGCTGAGCTCTACAAGGAAGCCGCAAATGAGAACAGCACAGGCGGCTGCGGCATGAAATTGGAAATTCCGCTCCGTCCGCGCTGTTTCCCAGATGCCCCGGCCTGCATGCACGAAGCTTTTGAAGAATCGCTTCAGCTCATTTCTATGATCTTTTGAGTCCATAAGCGTCCAGCAATTCCTTTTGCTTAGTAAACATCTCCTCTTCTTCCTCTTTCGTCATATGGTCATATCCTAAAAGGTGCAGAAATCCGTGTACAGCTAGAAATCCGAGCTCTCTTTTAAAAGAATGATTATACTCCTCTGCCTGCTCTCTTGTGCGATCGGCACTGATGATAATATCACCTAAAACCGGAGGCATTTCGGCGCCCACGATTTCGATCTCGCCTTCCCCCTCTTCTTCAAGAGCAAATGAGATGACATCTGTCGGAGCATCCTTTCCCCGGTATTCTTTGTTAATCTGATGTATGTCATCATTGGAAACAATCGTGACAGAAACTTCAGCCTGATCCTGAACGCCTTCACGCTCAGCGGCAAATTGAAGCAGATTTTCTACTTCTTTGAGCATCTCTTCTGAGACGCTTCCCGTTTCATCAACGATATCAATCAGTAAACTCATCTATTTCACCTTCTTAGTAGCCTCCGGATATTCAATCCGGGAGTGGAAAATTCCTTTTAATGTTGCACAGAGCGTTTTTGCGATTGTATCCAGCTCTTTAAATGTCAAATCGCATTCACTGAACTGTCCGTCCTGAAGCTTATCGGATATAATACCCCGGACAAGCTTTTCAATTCGTTCAGGATTTGGATTATGCATGGATCTGACGGCCGCTTCAACACTGTCGGCCACTGATATAATTGCGGCTTCCTTTGACTGCGGCTTCGGCCCCGGATAACGGAACTCTTCCTCTGTAATCTGGTCGCCTTTTTCCTTCGCTTTATAGTAAAAAAACTTTAAAAGCGAGGTTCCATGATGCTGCTCAGCAATATCGACAAGCTCTTTCGGAAATTTATAGCTTCTCAGCATATTCGCACCGTCTGTCGTATGCGAGATAATAATATTTTTACTCAACTGAGGTGACAGCTTGTCATGCGGATTGTCAATATTCATTTGGTTTTCAATAAAATATTGCGGGCGCTTTGTTTTTCCGAGATCGTGATAATATGCGCCGACTCTTGCAAGCAAACCATTAGCCCCAACCGCTTCACAGGCTGCCTCTGATAAATTGGCAACCATTACACTGTGATGATATGTACCTGGTGTTTCTGTCAGTATTTTGCGCAATAGCGGATGGTTAGGATTAGACAGCTCGAGCAGCCTCATGGTGGATAAAATGCCAAAGCCCGTCTCAAAAAACGGCATCAGGCCGATGATCAATACAGATGAAGCAAACCCCGACACAACCCCCATGAGCATTAACGTGCCGATTTCAAGACCCGACAGCGCAGTGTTCTGGATCAATAATAAGGATAGAACGACAACCATATTAATAAACGCCACGAAAAGTCCGGTCTGCAAAATCTTTGATCTTGCATTGTGTTTTCCTAAAAATAATACACCTGAAATGCCGCTGATCAAATAATAAATCCCTATGACATAATTGAATGTTCCTGTCACACCCTGATTAAACATCATACTTCCGCAAATCGCAAGAATGATACTTCCCAAAATGGCAATGCGTTCATTCATCAGCAGTTTGATTAAGATGGCGCCGGCCGCAATGGGGACCAGATAGCCGATATTATTATACTCCATCTTCTGAAACAAACTGACAACCTCCATGATCACAAGCAAAAGTGTTGTGATTATGGAGAATAACAGAATGGATTGGTTTTTAAACTTCAGATTTTGTTTCTGTTTTTCAAAATAATATACAAGTGTTGCAATGAAAAGTCCGATCATAATCAATAGCCCGCTGATCGGTTTAAAGAGATTTGAGTTATTTAATAACCCGGTCAGCTCAAGTTTTCTGTACACTTCCCGATCAATGAGGTCATTTTCTTCCACGAGCACTTGCCCCTGTTTGATTTGAACCTGCTGGACATTATCTGAGGCTTCCTGCCGTTTTGCCTCTGTTGCTTTCGGATCGAAGACGTAATTCGGAATAATAGCAAAACGCCCGATTTCTGTCGCAGCTCCCAAGTATTTAGAAGGAATAGAATTGCTTTTTAGCTCTTTTTCTACCTTATCCTTTGCATCAGATAGTTTATCCGAGGGGATTTCACTGCTCATGACCGTATTTACTGCGGTAATGACCGTATCTCTGACAAAAGAAAAGTCTTCACTGTCTGCTTTCAGCAATGTCTTGATGGAATCCTCCGATATAGAATCATTCACATCTGATGTCAATTTGTCCTTTACAGATTTGACCATTGATTTTTCCGATGGTGATTTACTGCCTTCTTCCGATGATTTTTTCACTTCACTAATACTGTCGAATATTGATGACACAAGGTCAATCCGATTGTCTGTATATTCTTTTTTTAATGTATATTGATCTTCAACCGCGTCCTCAGCGGCTTGCTTTTTTTCCTCTGTGGCTTTTTGATCTTCTACGGTTGCCGGAGCGTAAATGGTCTTGTCGCTGACTGAAAACAGGTCTAAATCAAGTGTTTCCGGCTTAACATGTACAAAAAGCAAAGCAAACATAATGGCAGCCAGCAGAAGATACAGCAGTACATGCATGGAGCGGGCATTTTTAAAACTGCTCCATTTTTTCGAGCTGCTTTTGGTCTTAGCCTTCTTTTTCAACACAAGAACCTCCTCTTGAAACATCAAGCCCATAAGCAATCATAAAAATGACCCGATAACGCGCGATCGGGTCATTCAGCATTAATTTTGCTTATCGTATGCTTCAATAATTTTCGCAACAAGCGGATGTCTGACCACGTCTGTCTGGTCTAGCTCAATCATAGAAACGCCGTCTATTCCTTTCAGCATCTCCTTCGCTACTGCAAGTCCCGATTTGACGCCTTTCGGCAGATCAATTTGGCTGACGTCACCTGTAATGATCATTTTAGAGCCAAAACCCAGTCTCGTCAAAAACATTTTCATTTGAGCAGGCGTGGTATTCTGTGCTTCATCAAGTATAACATAAGCATCATCGAGCGTCCGCCCCCTCATATATGCGAGCGGAGCAATTTCAATGATGCCTCTTTCCATCAGACGTTCTGTATGATCTGCCCCAAGCACATCATGGAGAGCGTCATACAGCGGGCGCAAATAAGGATCTACTTTTTCTTTTAGGTCACCTGGGAGAAAACCAAGGCTTTCACCGGCTTCCACGGCAGGTCTTGTTAAAATGATTTTTTTGATATGTCCGTTTTTTAAAGCATGGACTGCTTTTACGACAGCCAGGTACGTTTTCCCGGTTCCCGCCGGACCAATGCCGAATACAAGGTCATTCCGCTTCATAGCGGCCACGTATTCCCGCTGTCCCATTGTTTTTACACGGATTGATTTGCCTTTTGCGTTTTTTGTAATTTCTTCTTCATACATGCTTTCAAAGTATTCAAGTTCATTCTTCTTTGCCATTTTGATGGCGTAAATCACATCACGTTCAGAGATCTCTATCCCCTTGCGAATTAAAGCGAGGAGCGATCCCAGCAGCCTGTCTGCAATCTGAAACGATTCATCATCGCCTGACACATAAATCGTCTCGCCGCGCGTAATGATATTTACATTCAGATCTTTCTCCATCAATTTCAAAAAAGAATCTTGGTTCCCGAAGAGTGAAAGCGCCTCGTCCGGGTTTTTCAGTTTTTGATTCATCGCAAGTAAATGTTCTGTCATTCTTCAGTCTCCCTGACAATAGGTGTGGTTTGAACGATATCTTCTATAACTTGGTAGAGAATAATCAACTTTACTTTACCATTCTCAACAGTCTGGTGCAAAACTTTTTCACTTTTCACCTCGCCGTTTTCGCCTATTTTATCCTCTACATCCTGTTTACCCAATTTAATGCCTTCTTGAACTGCTTCTTCTTTTGTATATTTTCGCAAAGCCTCTTCACTTTCTCTCGTTTGCTCTTTGACATAGGATACAGGGAGCTTAAATCCGAGAAAATGAAGCGAATGTTTTTCTTGTTCTGTTTTTGGATGCTTCAATTCCTCTTTTTTAAACGTCATCCCCCAGATCGGGATTGCCAAAGAACCAAAAGAAAGCTTGTGCTTTGTCCTTACTTTGCCCGTATAGACGTTAAATAATGTTTCAAGCGGGACTGTCACTTCTGATCTATACCAGGTTTCTCCGTAAATTTCTGCTTTTGAGGCAACTTCCTGCTGATGGTCTTCGCTGCCGATCAGTCCCGAAACAAGCAGCTGCCCCTTTTCAACATGATCGTGTATGGCGGCCATGGGCTGTCCTTTTTGCACAAACATTCTCGTAATGGTTGCTTTCTTTTTGGCGACAATATTGCGCGGGCTAACATACTTTTCTTTTTCGGGCTCATTTTTCTCCACAACTTTCATGTGAATGGTCGTCCCCTTCAGATCAACTCCGACCCAAGTGATATTGTCTATTCCATTGGTTAATGATTTCTGTATTTTTTCGGGCGACATCATTAAAAACTGCAGACGGCCCTTTTTGACGTCGATTTCATTAAGATGCTGCCTCATTTGATGTTCTGTTTCAGGCTTAGCGCCTGTCACATCAATTTTCCACACCATATTGGACAGCAAAAACAAAAGGATGAAAAAAATCGCAAAACCGATCGTAAACCCTATATTCAGCTTTGATTTCAGCAACAGGAAGGGAAAACCCTTCCGATTGATAAATCGGGCTTTACATTTAAATTTACTTCTCACCCGCCGAAAGGCATGTACATCCTGAAGCTGTATATATAACGATACGGCTTCTTTCTTTTTTTTGACATGAAAGACCGGAATCCCCTGTCTTGTGCATTCATTAAGGAGCCGCTCAATCCCTCTTCCCGTCAATTCAAGCTGGACCTTACCCGAAAAAAAAGACAGCCATTTATTTTTCACAACATTTCCCCCTCGGCTTTATGACTCAACATATCGAACGACATCAATCGTACCCTCCAAAATTATCTCTTCCGGAAGAATCGCCTTGATGACAAAATTTTTACCAGATATGATGCACTGGCCCTGCTTCAGCATCAGCCGCACTTCATTCTCACTGAAAAGCAAAAGGCCTCTGTGGTTTTCTATGTAGATATGAAGTCTGCCAACCATTGTAATCCTCGGCAGATCCATCATAACGTCCGGGGGAATTTCCAATGCTCTTGTCAGCCAAGCTTTCATACGATTCTTTCTTTGCCCCATACAAAAAGAACCCCCTTTCATCTCATATGTATGATTTGAAAGGAGGTTCTAACACTTTAATTTTTACGGGCTGAGCGCATCGTACGGTGAGGTTTTTTCGCCCGTGGAGGCCCGAACACCTCTCCTAGAACGATCCCCTGTACGACGGTGTCCTTATTCACCTGAAGCATTTTTTGTTTTGTATATACTGTTTTTTGTTTGGCAGCAGCAAGATCTCGTCCCAGCCCTTTCAGGTTTCTTGCTGTTTCCCTGCGTCTTTCTTCCGCTTCCCGTCTTGCCTGTTCCATACGGTTAGGGATAGGTGCAGGGGCATCTTCTTTTGACTGCTTCTTTTGAGGAGAAGCAGATTGCACGTGTTGAGGTTTTTTTCTTTTTTGGCTGTTTTGCTTTTCTTCTTTGCTCTTTTTGCCGAAAATTGCAGAAATGATTCCGATGATCGCTGCAATAATAAGCGGATTGGTCAGTAAATCTTCCATCAGCGTTCTCCCTTCTTAGAGAGATTATGATTTGCGGTCTTCATCCGAAGGGTCTTTCGTCAGCTTGCCGAATGAATCACGCATTTCTGTGTCAGCATCGATGTTCTTGATATTCATGTAATCCATGACGCCAATATTCCCTTCACGCAAAGCTTCTGCCATCGCAAGCGGCACTTCCGCCTCGGCTTCTACCACTTTCGCGCGCATCTCTTCTACGCGGGCACGCATTTCCTGTTCTTGAGCGACAGCCATCGCACGTCGTTCTTCCGCTTTTGCCTGCGCGATGTTTTTATCAGCCTCGGCCTGATCGGTTTGTAAAATTGCACCGATGTTTTTGCCGATATCTACATCTGCAATATCAATTGAGAGAATTTCAAACGCAGTTCCTGAGTCCAATCCTTTTCCAAGGACTGTCTGAGAAATCATGTCAGGGTTTTCAAGCACTTTTTTATGATTATCAGATGAACCGATTGTAGAAACGATCCCCTCACCTACACGAGCTACAATGGTTTCTTCCCCTGCTCCCCCGACGAGGCGCTCGATATTCGCTCTTACTGTGATTCTCGCTTTCGCTTTCACTTCAATTCCGTCCATGGCGACACCGGCAATGAACGGTGTTTCAATCACCTTAGGATTAACGCTCATTTGAACAGCTTCCAACACGTCCCGGCCTGCAAGATCAATGGCAGCACAGCGCTCGAATGTGAGTTCAATGTTAGCTCGCTGAGCGGCGATCAGCGCGTTGACGACTCTGTCAACATTACCTCCAGCCAGATAGTGGCTTTCAAGCTGGTTTGTTCCAACATTAAGTCCCGCTTTATGCGCTTTAATCAGCGGGTTAACAACCCGATTCGGAATGACGCGGCGAAGCCTCATCCCAACTAGAGTGAAAATGCTGATTTTCACTCCGGCTGCCAAAGCTGAAATCCAAAGCATTACAGGCACAAATGTAAAAAATACTGCCAAAACAATGATCGCTACTGCGACAATTGCCAGAATCATAAGTGTTGACGGATCCATATAACTTCTCCTCGTTTCTATTTAAATTTCTCTCACGACAATGCGTGAGCCTTCTACTTTAATCACTTTTACTTTTTTATCTTTTTCTGTAAACGATCCCTCCGAAACAACGTCAAGGCGTTCATCATCAATAATCACGGTACCGGAAGGACGCAGCGGTGTAAAGGTTATACCCACTTTTCCCATTAAGTCCGTGCGCGTTTGATTTGAAACGTAGCCGCTCTCCGTGTTTGTAGAATCATTTAATATCAATTTCTTAAAGAATTTCATACGCTTTCCCAACACCCTTGTCAGTAAAATAAAAGCTGTAATCGAAACAGCTGAGGCGATCAAGAGAGAAACCGCCATGACAGTGAAGCTCCCCGCGGCTAAAAACAGGCTCGCAATAATCGCTCCCAAGCCCAGTAATCCAATGATTCCTCCGGGAAGAAAAATCTCAAGCAGAATGAGAATCACCCCTGCTATAAAGAGGAGAACCGTCTCATACCCGGCAAGGCCTGCTGCGAGATGCCCGTAGAAGAACAGCAATAACGCAATGAGTCCAGCCGTTCCAGGGAGGCCGACACCCGGGGAAAAAAGCTCCACCGTCAGACCTAAAAAAGCGATTGTCAGCAGAATAGGGACAATGACCGGATTCGTCAGCCATCTTGCTGTCTTTTCCGCAAAGCTCTCCTTTGCGTAGCTAATCTGCGCCTTTTCGAACCCAAGCTTCTTTACGAGCGTGGACAAATTGTCAGCAGTGCCTTCTGAATAGCCTACCTCAATTGCCTTGTCTGCGTTAAGTGTCAGCAGATCTCCCTTAGGCGCGCCGACTTCCTTGGCATCTATATCCGGATCAGCCATTGCGAGCGCATATTTTGGATCGCGGTTATTTTTCACTGCGGCATCTTCCATCTCTGCCAGCCAAAGTGATTGAGCTTTTTGGTCAGCGGCATTGCCTTGGCCATCAACAATCGCGGCGGCTCCCATTTTTCCGCCAGGCGCCATATAAATGTGATCTGCTTGAAGTGCAATATATGCACCAGCAGACAACGCGCGTTTGTTGACATATGCAGTTACGGGGATCTCGCTTTCGGTTATCAAATCGGCCATATCTATAGCAGATTTGACCAATCCCCCCGGGGTATTGATATCGAGAATAATATGGTCTGCATGTGCATCCTTTGCATCTTGTAACGAACGGGACAAAAACGAGGCGAGACCCTGTTCGACATTTTTTTCAACCGGAATCACATAAACAGTTTGTTTTTCTGCTTTTGCGTTCAGTTGTACGCCTAATAAAGAAAGCAAAAATATACTCAAAAGAGCAGCACGGAATCCTTTGATTTGAAGCAAGGGCGGTGTATCCCTCCTTCCTTTTATAATAAGTGCCTTCTCTTCATACGTAACAAATGTATCAAAGGTTTCATTTTTTTATGTATAAAAAAAGACATCTCTCTTAGAAAGATGTCCTTTTCTTTGCCATTTAAGACAGTTGACTGCTCACAAGCTTATTAATTAAACTTCCGTCAGCTTTACCTTTTACTTTAGGCATAATTGCCCCCATCACTTTGCCCATGTCCGCTTTTGAGCTCGCACCGACCTCCGCGATGGTTTCATTTACGATTGTACGCAGCTCTTCTTCTGACAGCTGCTCAGGTAAATAAACTTCTAAAATGTCCAGCTCTTTTTGAACTTTATCTACTAAATCTAAACGATTAGCGTTTGAAAATTCCTGGAGGGAGTCTTTACGTTGCTTAAGTTCACGAGAAAGGACAGTGAGTTCCTCATCCTCGGTCAAACTGTCTTTCTTAAGCTTAATTGCTTCATTTTGAAGTGAAGCCTTAACCATTCGAACGACAGTCAGTTTGTCTTTCTCACGGTTTTTCATATACAGCTTCATATCCTGGTTGAGACGCTCAAGAAGACTCATAAATCCACCCTCTTTTAGAATTTGCGTTTTCTAGCAGCTTCAGACTTTTTCTTGCGCTTTACGCTAGGTTTTTCATAAAATTCACGCTTTCTTGCTTCTTGCAAAGTACCTGTCTTTGATACACTGCGTTTGAAGCGACGAAGAGCATCTTCAAGCGATTCGTTTTTTCTAACGACCGTTTTTGACATTCTCTTTCCCTCCCTCCGAATACACCAATCGACTACCTTTAAGTTACACATATAAACATGTACTTTGACATTATAATATAAGCCATCAGTCAGGTCAACTAAGTGAGTTCACTTTTCCGTCATGAGTGCGACTGCCTGTCTATATAATGAAAGAAAGGGGTTGGTGAATAGGATGTTAATTCTGATTAGCTTTACTGCTCTTATATTATTCTTTCTCGCAGGCATGAACATGCTTCGAAAGGGCTTAATTTCAATGGCGTACTCAAAAATTGAAGAACGTTTGCTTTTATTTACAGACCATCCGTTAAAAGCGTTTCTTATCAGCATTGTATTTACGGGGATACTTCAGAGCAGCTCAGCCTTTATGGTCATTGTCATCGGCTTTGTAAGTGCGGGCGTTCTTTCTTTTAAGCGGACGATACCGATGATTCTGGGGACAAATGTTGGCTCTACTTTTACAACTGAATTTATTGCTATCAAAATGGATATTTTGATTTGGGTTCTTTTAATAGGAGGTTTATTGTTTTTTCTGACTGGCAGGTATCCTTTGAAACAGCTGGGAACAAGCTTCCTTGGACTGGGCATCATCTTCTTTTGCATCAGCGGATTCAGCCATCTTGCCGGGCCGCTGACGAAGCTGAAAACGGGAGCCGACGTTCTATATCATGTTAACGATTCAAACTGGTCCGCTTTGCTAATCGGGATGGTGTTAACTGCCATCATTCACTCCAGTTCTGTCTGTATCGGCATTTTGATGAGTTTTATGAATGAAGGGATTATCGGACTGACACAGGCGATGAGCGTCGTACTCGGATCAAATATCGGGACATGCATTACAGCTGTCATGGCTGCTGTATCCGGCGGATATGCGGCGAAACAGACAGCATATGCCCATGTGGTATTTAACGTGCTAGGGGTGGCTCTAGTATTGCCTTTTCTGACCGCAGCGACCGGCTTTGTAGAGCAGTTATCACCTGATCCCGCACAAAAGATCGCGCATTTCAGCCTTTTATTTAATGTGGTGACAGCTCTTTTATTTCTTCCGCTTACAAACTTGTTTTACCGATTGATTCACCTTCTTATCCCGGCTAAATAAAAAAATCGGTACATTTTAATGCACCGATTTTTTAGGTTAAGAAGACAAACGCATGTGTTCAGTTATTTCATCCTCAACCACACGGACAAACTGTCCTTCGTTGTAAGGATAACCTGCTTTTAGGATTTTGACTTTTACGATTTTGCCGATCATATCTTCCGTGCCTTTGAAAACAACCTTCATATAGTTGTCTGTGTAACCGACAAACATGTTCTCTTCTTCTGTTTCTTTATAGGCTTCCTCAGGAATAATCTCAAGCACTTCATTTTCATACTGAGAAGCGTATTCTTTTGCAAGCTGGTCAGAAAGAGCAATCAGGCGGTGCACACGTTCGTTTTTCACGTTTTCATCCACTTGGTCTTCCATTCGCGCAGCTGGTGTTCCTGTACGTTTACTGTAAGGGAAAACATGCAGTTCAGAGAATTTATGTTCTTTAATAAAGTTATAGGTTTCCATAAATTCTTCTTCTGTTTCTCCAGGGAATCCGACGATGACATCAGAAGTAACAGCTAAGCCTGGCAGTGCTTTTTTCAATTTATTTAAACGGTCTGCAAAGAATTCCATTGTATATTTGCGTCTCATCCGTTTAAGCACTGTGTTTGATCCGGATTGGATCGGAATATGCAAATGATTCACTATCTTATCTGAGCGGTCTAAGACCTCGATCACTTCGTCAGTGATTTGGCTGGCTTCGATTGAAGAAATTCTGATCCGTTTCACGCCTTCCACACGGGTGTCTAATTCGCTCAAAAGCTTCGCGAAGTTGTAATCTTTCATATCTTCGCCGTAGCCGCCTGTATGAATACCCGTAAGAACAATTTCCTTATATCCGGCATCAACAAGCTGCTGCGCTTGTTTAATGACTTCTTCAGGGTCGCGGGAGCGGAGCAGGCCGCGCGCCCACGGAATGATACAGAATGTGCAGAAATTATTGCAGCCCTCCTGTATTTTCAATGACGCTCTTGTGCGGTCCGTGAAAGCAGGCACATCAAGCTCTTCATATACTCTTGCTTTCATGATGTTGCTGACGCCATTAATCGGCTGGCGTTCTTCTCGGTATTGGTCAATGTAGCCAAGCATTTTTTCACGGTCCTGTGTTCCAACTACAATGTCGACACCGGGGATCGCCATAATCTCAGCAGGTGAGGTTTGCGCGTAGCAGCCTGTGACACAGATGACACCGTCAGGATTTTGACGAATGGCGCGTCTGATCACTTGGCGGCTTTTTTTATCTCCCGTATTTGTAACCGTACATGTATTAATGACATATACATCAGCTGTTTGTTCAAAGTCTCTTCTTTCATAGCCCGCTTCTTTGAAAAGCTGCCAGATTGCTTCTGTTTCATAATGGTTGACTTTACAGCCAAGCGTATGGAAAGCAACAGTTGCCATTACTGATCACCTCTTAATAACTCTGTTTGATAAGAAATCGCACTCAACGCGTATAGCGGAGCGGTTTCTGTCCTTAAAATTCTCGGTCCAAGGCCGCACGTCACACCGTCTTGCTCTGTGAGCCGTTCAACCTCCGCTTCTGTTAAACCGCCTTCGGGACCAAATACGATCAATAGAGATGATCCTTTCGGAAGGCTGCTTGCAATCGCGCTGAATGCGCTTAATTCCCCTTGCTTCGATGACTCCTCGTATGCAACGACACATTTATCGAAATCCTGCATCCTTTGAAGAAGCTGCTGAAAAGAATGGACATCCATCACTCGCGGCACTTCGTTACGGTACGATTGCTCAGCCGCTTCCTTCGCAATTTTCGTCCATCTTTCCCGCTTTTTCTTTGCCTTTTTGTCATCCAGCTTGACAACAGAACGCGCGGCTTGGAAAGGAATAAAGGCATGAGCTCCGAGCTCAGTCCCCTTTTGGATAATCCATTCAAGCTTATCTCCTTTCGGAAGGCCGCTCGCAATATAGACCTTTATAGGAAGCTCTCTGTTTTCATTCGTCCATTCTATCACAAGGCAGGACACTTTATCTTTGGAAACAGATTGAAGTTCACATTTTGCCTCGAAGCCGTCTTGAGAGCAGCAGATAATCTGATCTCCCTCATTCATTCTCATCACGTTCACAATATGATGAACATCTTCGCCGGTAATCGAAAAAGCCGGCGCTTCCTCTATTTGCTGCTTCGTGAGCTCGATAAAATATCGTTGCATACGCTGTGACACCTACTAACTGTTATTTTTTCGCAATAATGCTGACCCAATCTTCCATTGAAAGGATTTCTACAATGGTAAAGCCAGCTTGTTCCAGTGCTTCTTTTACTTCTTGTTTTTTATGACCGATGATTCCTGACGTAATAAAGTGACCGCCTTCTTTTAACAGGCTGTACGCTTGTGAAGTAAAGCGAAGAATGACTTCAGCCAAAATGTTGGCCACAATCACATCATGTTCCCCTTCAATCCCGTCTAACAAATTGTTTTGCTTCACTTGAGCAATATCGCTGACTTTGTTCAGCTTGAGATTGAGGCGTGCACTTTCTACAGCCACGGGATCAAGATCGTAGGCATGAACCGATTCAGCCTCAAGCATTGCAGCCGCAATACTTAAAATTCCCGAACCAGTGCCGACATCAATCACCTTATCACCCTTTTGCACAAAGCGTTCAAGCGCCTGAATGCAGAGTACGGTTGTCGGATGTGTCCCTGTGCCGAAAGCCATTCCCGGGTCCATTTCAATAATCAGTTCATCAGTATGGACCGGCGTATATTCCTCCCACGTCGGCACAATTGTAAACTTTTCAGAAATTTTCACAGGATGATAATACTTTTTCCAGGCAGTCGCCCACTCTTCTTCATTTACTTCAGAAATAGTGATGTGGTTTCTGCCCAAATCAATATTGTAAAGAAGGAGATTATTAATCGTTTCTTTGATGCCGTCTACAGTTTCGCCCAGAAAACTGTTAACCGGCAGATATGCTTTGACAATGACACCCTCATCTGGGTAATCATTGGGGTCGAGCTGGTAGATTTCCCCGTACACATTCTCACGTTCTTTAATTAAATCAAGCGGGTCCTCTATCACAACCCCACTTGCACCAGCTTCATGCAATATATTTGAGATAGGTTCGACCGCTTCATGTGTTGTGTGAATGCTTAATTCGGACCATTTCAAAACTACCAACTCCTCATCCAATAATTAATCGCCTTTAAACGCGCGTTTTACCTTGTCAAAGAAACTCATTTCCTGTTCGTCAGGCAGGTTTCCGCTGACTTCAGCAAATTCGCGGATAATGTCTTTTTGTTTATCAGTCAGATTTGTCGGCGTAACGACGCGGACGACGATATGCTGGTCACCCTGTCCATAGCCTCTGACATTTTGAACGCCTTTGCCTCTTAATCTAAATTTCGTTCCTGTTTGTGTACCGGCCGGAATTTTCAATTTCACTTTTCCATGCAGCGTCGGCACTTCTACCTCATCTCCAAGAGCAGCCTGAGCAAACGTTAACGGCATTTCACAGTAAATATCATCGCCGTCACGCTCGAAGAACTCGTGTGCGCGTACATGGAACACGACAAATAAATCCCCGGCAGGGCCGCCGTTTATTCCTGGTTCACCCTGTCCCGAGAGACGAAGCTGCTGCCCGTGATCTACACCGGCTGGAATTGTCACATTGATTTTCTTGCGTTTTTTGATTTTTCCTTTGCCGCCGCAGTCCGCACATTTGTTTTTAATGATTTTGCCTGTACCTTCACAGTGGTGGCAGACCCGTCTGTTAACGACTTTTCCAAACGGTGTATTTTGCTCCACGTTTAACTGGCCGGAGCCTCCGCAGTGGGAGCATGTTTCTGGATTTGTTCCAGGTTTCGCACCTGAGCCTTTACATGTCTCGCACGTTTCCTCGCGGGGAATTTCGATGGTTGTTTCTTTACCGAAAGCCGCATCCTCAAACGACAGGGTCATCGTATACTGTAAATCAGCACCCTGGCGCGGAGCATTTGGATCTCTCCGTCTTGTGCCTCCGCCGAAAATACTTGAGAAAATATCATCGAAACCAAAACCGCCGAAATCGCCGCCGCCAAAACCTCCGCCGCCGAAGCCTTGGTTAGGGTCAGTGTGACCAAATTGATCGTAATGCGCACGTTTTTGGTCATCTGACAGCGTTTCGTACGCTTCTTTTACCTCTTTAAATTTTTCATCTGATCCGGCTTCTTTGTTAATATCAGGATGATATTTTTTTGACAGCTTCCGATAAGCTTTTTTAATTTCATCCTTTGAAGCGCTCTTACTTACTCCCAGCACTTCATAGTAATCACGCTTACTCATCTCGCTTCACTCTCCCGAATTTCTCACATAAATTAGATTGTATCATTTTGAATTATGATTTTTCAATTCCTTTTATCCCGGGCAAGAAAAAAAGTCAAAGCCAAGAGATGCCTGACTTTGACTTTCTAATCATTGAATCAGATTATGAAATGTGTTCTTTTCGGTCAGCTCCGGAAGCGGGGCTGACACTAAAAAGAACTTATTTTTTGTTTTGGTCGTCGTTTACTTCTTCGTATTCAGCGTCGACAACGTTGTCATCCGCTTTGCCTTCAGCGTTTGCTCCGCCTTGAGCTTGCTGTGCTTTAGCAGCTTCTTCATAAAGCTTCATAGAAAGCTCTTGAACGATTGTTTGAAGCTCATCTTTTTTCGCTTTGATCTCTTCAAATTCGTTTTTCTCAATCGCTGCTTTTAAAGCATCTTTGGCATCGTTGGCTTTTTTCACTTGTTCTTCGTCCACTTTGCCTTCAAGATCTTTTAATGTTTTCTCAGTTTGGAAAACAAGCTGATCTGCTTCGTTGCGGACTTCGATTTCTTCTTTTTTCTTCGCATCAGCGTCAGCATTTTCTTCCGCTTCTTTTACCATGCGTTCGATCTCTTCATCAGAAAGACCTGAAGAAGATTTAATTGTAATGTTTTGTTCTTTTCCTGTGCCTAAGTCTTTTGCTCTTACGTTTACGATACCGTTTTTGTCAATATCGAAAGAAACTTCGATTTGAGGCACGCCGCGCGGTGCTGGCGGGATATCAGTAAGCTGGAAGCGGCCGAGTGTTTTGTTGTCGGCAGACATTGGGCGCTCACCTTGAAGAACATGGATATCAACAGCTGTTTGGTTATCAGCAGCAGTTGAGAACACTTGAGATTTGCTTGTTGGGATCGTCGTGTTGCGGTCGATCAGTTTTGTAAACACGCCGCCCATTGTTTCGATACCGAGAGAAAGCGGTGTAACGTCAAGAAGAACAACATCTTTTACGTCACCTGTGATAACGCCGCCCTGAATCGCAGCACCAAGCGCCACAACTTCATCCGGGTTTACGCCTTTATGAGCTTCTTTTCCAGTTTCTTTTTTGATTGCTTCTTGTACAGCAGGGATACGAGTTGATCCGCCGACAAGGATGACTTTATCGATTTCGCTTGCAGAAAGTCCTGCATCTTGAAGCGCTTGACGGACAGGACCCATTGTGCGCTCTACTAAATGAGAAGAAAGCTCTTCGAATTTAGCGCGAGTTAATGTAAGTTCAAGGTGAAGCGGTCCTGCTTCTCCAGCTGTGATAAACGGTAAAGAAATTTGCGTAGAAGATACGCCGGAAAGATCTTTTTTCGCTTTTTCAGCTGCGTCTTTCAAACGCTGAAGCGCCATTTTGTCTTTTGATAAATCAATGCCGTTTTCTTTTTTGAATTCAGACACAAGATGATCGATGATAACTTGGTCAAAATCGTCCCCGCCCAGACGGTTGTCGCCGGCAGTTGAACGAACTTCGAATACACCGTCGCCAAGCTCAAGGATGGAAACGTCGAATGTACCGCCGCCAAGGTCGTATACTAGGATCGTTTGATCTTCATCTGTTTTATCAAGTCCGTATGCAAGCGCTGCTGCAGTCGGCTCGTTGATGATACGTTCTACTTCAAGACCTGCAATTTTACCAGCGTCTTTTGTTGCTTGACGCTCAGCATCGTTAAAGTATGCAGGAACTGTGATAACTGCTTTTGATACTGTTTCGCCAAGATAGCTTTCAGCGTATGATTTAAGGTGTTGAAGGATGATAGCAGACACTTCTTGTGGAGTGTAATCCTTTCCTTCAATTTCAACTTTATAATCAGTACCCATATGACGTTTGATAGACATAATTGTGTTAGGGTTTGTAATAGATTGACGTTTAGCCACTTCCCCTACTTGACGTTCGCCGTTTTTAAATGCAACAACTGATGGCGTTGTGCGGTTTCCTTCAGCGTTAGCAATAACTTTAGGCTCGCCGCCTTCAAGCACTGCCACACATGAGTTTGTTGTTCCTAAGTCGATTCCGATAACTTTACTCACTTGAATAACCTCCTGCTATGTAATTATTGATTCACTTTGACCATGGAAGGGCGAATGACGCGATCCTTCAGCTTATAGCCTTTTTGCATTTCCTCAACAACAATGTTTGAGCCGTAGTTTTCGTCTTCAGCCTGCATAACAGCTTGGTGCAGATTAGGATCAAATTCCTGCCCTACAGCTTCGATGGCTTCGACGCCTTCTTTTTTCAAGGCTTCTACGAGCTGACGGTGGACCATTTCCATTCCCTGGAGCAAACTTTTCGTCTGTTCATTGTCGGCTTCAACCTGAAGCGCTCGTTCAAAGCTGTCAAGAGCCGGCAGTAAATCAGTCACGATATTTTGAGAACGGTATTTTTGGGACGCTTCCATCTCTAAACGGCTGCGTCGTTTATAGTTTTCAAAGTCTGCTTGAACACGCAAAAGTTTGTTTTCTTTTTCCTCAAGCAAACCTTGCAATTCGTTAATTTGGTTTTGAAGAAGTTCGCTTTCATTTGTTTCTTCCTGATGTTCATCAGCGGCAGCTTGTTCTTCAATGATTTCTTGCTCTTCTGTTTCGTTTTGTTCAACGGTTTGTTTTTCTTCTGACATTGTGTTCACCTCCCTCAAAGTGTAAGGAGAAGGACAGGTGCTGCCCTTCGATAAAATTTGCCAAAATTCCCTTATTCATCATACAGACTTGTTAATGCTTTTGACAAGTCCGAAGTCACATGCTGAAGCAGGCTGACAACCCTGGAATAATTCATGCGGGTCGGGCCGATAATCGCAATTGAGCCGATCTGCTTCTGGTCTACGGAATAAGAAGCCGTAATCAGACTGCAATTTTCCATCTCTTCATAGTCGTTTTCTTTTCCGATTTTAATCGAAATTCCCGTGTGCGGGGATTGAACCAGCTTTAAAACATCCTGTTCTTTCTCAATTAATGAAAGCAGCGACCGAACTCGGGTGATATCATGGAACTCAGGCTGGTTCAGCATATTGATTTTCCCGCCAAAAAACAACTTTTCAACGTGATTTGTGGAATGAAAGGTTGAACGAAGCGCGTCGAGTATATTGTCATAGTTTTTAATGTGCTGTCTTAGGTACATGACAACTTCTTTAAATATGCGCTCATTCAGTTCATCCATTGGAACGCCGCTTAAACGGTCGTTCAGTATATTTACCAGTTTTTCAATATCAGACAGATCCATTTTGGTCGGAAAGTTAATCGTTTTGTTTTCCACATGCCCCGTATTGGTAACGAGAATCGCTACCGCCATATCAGGCTGAATCGGAATGATTTGAATCTGTTTAAGGTAATTCTCACTCAGCTTCGGCCCGAGTACGATGGATGTGTAATTCGTCAGATCGGACAAAATTTGCGCTGATTTTTGAACTGTCTTCTCCAGCTCGAAAATTTTCTCTTTGAAGATCGAGTGGATTTGGTCCAGGTCGCTTTTCGTCAGTTTGACGGGTGACAGCAAATGGTCAACATAGTACCGATACCCTTTCTCTGACGGAACACGTCCTGAGGATGAATGGGTTTTTTCAATAAAGCCCAATTCCTCCAAGTCAGCCATCTCGTTTCTTATTGTTGCAGAGCTAAATGTGATTTCATCTTTTTTCGAAAGAGTTCTTGATCCCACCGGCTGTGCCGATTTAATAAAATCGTTGATTATAACCTGTAGGATCAGCAGCTGACGATTTGTTAACATCATCATCACCTCTGTTAGCACTCTCAATAAGCGAGTGCTAATTCTATAACAAAAGTATCAAACCACAAGAAAAATGTCAATTATAACTCACCCAAAAAAGCGCCAAAAACTTCATTGCCTAATAATTTCCCTTGATGAGTCAAATAAACGGCAGACTCCGAATTGTGAATCAGCCCTTTTTCAGCGAGGTCTTTTAACACGCTTGGGAAAAGTCCATCCAGGGAGCGGCCGTATTTTTCTGCGAATCGTTTTTTGCTGACACCGGCTGTTTTTCTCAAACCTAAAAACATTTCTTCCTCAATCTGTTCTTCTGTTGTCACTTCATGTGTATCTCTGTACGGAAAACCCTTTTCAGCTATCAGGTCAATGTAATGCTTAACAGGTCCGACGTTCACTGTTCGTGTGCCGCCAATATATCCGTGAGCGCCAGCTCCGAAACCGAAATATTGTTCGTTGCTCCAATACGTTAGATTGTGCTTAGATTCCATGCCTGCCTTAGCAAAGTTGCTGATTTCATATTGATGAATGCCGTGAGCTTCCATCTGGCTCATCACCATTTCATACATTTCAGCTTCCTGCTCCTGCGGCGGAAGATGAAGCCGCCCTTTTTGCATCAAATTATAAAATACCGTTTTCGGTTCTACAATAAGGGAGTAAACGGAATAATGCTCGGCGTCCAATGATAAAGCAGTGTTTATGGAATGTTCCAGATGCTTGAGGGTTTGCCCCGGAAGCCCGAACATGAGATCAAGACTGATATTCTCAAAACCGATTTCCCGCGCTCTTTCAAAAGAGGTGAATACATCTTTTTGCTTGTGCACTCGGCCGATTTTTTCTAACAGATCGTCTTCGAACGTTTGCACACCAAAGCTAAGGCGATTTACGCCTGCTTCTTTTAATATTTTTAATTTCTCTGCGGACAAATCGTCCGGATTCGCTTCAACCGCAAATTCCGATAAGTCGCTTGAGGGCTTTAGCACGCGGTTGATCATATCCATCAGCTTTTTAAGCTGTTCCTCAGACAGGGAGGTCGGCGTGCCTCCTCCGATAAAGATTGTTTTGAGATCAGGCTGCCCGGTTTTTGCTATTGTATTTATCATTTCCTGTTCGAGTGCGTTTAAATACTCGTCGACTGGCTGACTTTGAATAAAATATTTATTGAAATCGCAGTAGTGGCAAATATGCTCACAAAATGGGATATGGATATAAGCTGATTTCAACGGATTCACCTTCTTTACAGAAAGAAGCCGCAGTACAAGACTGCGGCGGCTTCTATTGTTTTTTCGGACTGTCGTCCATTTTCAGAACTGCCATAAATGCTTCTTGCGGCACTTCAACTGAGCCGACCTGCTTCATACGGCGCTTTCCTTCTTTTTGTTTTTCAAGAAGTTTCCGTTTACGCGAGATGTCCCCTCCGTAACATTTAGCCAATACGTTTTTACGCATTGCTTTTATGGTGGAGCGGGCCACGATTTTCTGGCCGATTGCGGCTTGTACCGGAACTTCAAACTGCTGGCGCGGAATGAGTTCTTTCAGTTTTTCAACGATCACTTTTCCCCGTTCATATGCGTAATCACGATGCACGATAAAGGAAAGGGCATCGATTTTTTCACCATTCAGCATAATGTCCATTTTCACAAGCTTGGACGGTTTGTAGCCGATCAGTTCATAATCAAAGGACGCATAGCCTTTAGTGCTTGATTTCAGCTGATCAAAAAACTCATATACGATTTCCGCTAATGGCATATCATAAATGATGCTGACACGGTTTGCGTCTAAATACTGCATATCAATGAAATTGCCGCGTTTTCCTTGGCAAAGCTCCATTACAGCGCCGACATAGTCATTCGGCACCATCATCGTCGCTTTTACGTATGGCTCCTCAACCCTTTCGATCTTTTGAGGATCCGGCATGTTGGACGGGTTGTCGACAACGACCTTTTCGCCGTCTGTCATATACACGTCATAGATAACGCTTGGCGCTGTCGTAATCAGGTCGATGTTGAACTCACGCTCAATTCGCTCCTGAATGATCTCCATGTGAAGCATGCCTAAAAATCCGCAGCGGAACCCGAATCCAAGCGCTTGCGAAGTTTCCGCTTCATATTGAAGGGAGGAATCATTCAGCTCAAGCTTTTCAAGAGCTTCCCTTAAATCATTATACTTCGCTGTATCAATCGGATACAAACCACAGTACACCATCGGGTTTAGCTTGCGGTATCCCGGCAGCGCTTCTTCTGCAGGATTGGCAGCGCTCGTTATTGTATCACCGACACGTGTGTCACCGACATTTTTGATTGAGGCAGTCAGGAAGCCTACATCACCGACCGTCAGTTCATTTGTCGGAGTTGCTTTCGGCGTGAACACGCCCACCTCTGTTACTTCGAATTCTTTCCCGGTTGCCATCATTTTGATTTTTTGTCCCGGCTTTACCGTTCCTTCAACGACTCTGATATAAGCCACGACACCGCGGTAGGCGTCATAAAGCGAGTCGAAGATCAGCGCTTTGAGCGGCGCCTCCGGATCTCCGGTCGGAGCTGGCACCTTTTCTACGATTTGTTCTAAAATCTCCTCAATCCCGATACCGGCTTTTGCTGAAGCAAGCACGGCTTCTGATGCGTCAAGGCCGATAACGTCTTCTACCTCTTGGCGCACACGTTCGGGCTCGGCGCTCGGAAGGTCGATTTTATTGATGACCGGAAGGATTTCAAGATCGTTGTCAAGCGCTAAGTAGACATTGGCGAGCGTCTGCGCTTCAATCCCCTGGGCTGCATCCACGACAAGAATCGCTCCCTCGCAGGCAGCAAGGCTTCGGGATACTTCATACGTGAAGTCGACGTGTCCCGGCGTATCGATTAGATGAAAGATATATTCTTCTCCGTCTTTTGCTTTATATTTAAGCTGAACAGAGTTTAATTTAATGGTTATGCCCCGCTCACGTTCAAGATCCATAGAATCGAGCAATTGTTCTTTCATTTCTCGTTGAGTGATTGCCGACGTTTTTTCTAAAATACGATCCGCTAAGGTCGATTTTCCGTGGTCAATATGGGCAATGATAGAGAAATTCCGTATTCTCGATTGCCTCTCTAAACGCTTTTCTTTATCTGTCACAATCTATCACTCCTACTATTAAACGCAAAATACACTAGCTTAGATTATATCAATAGGATTGTAAAGATTCAATGTAAAACAAGAAAGAGAAAAGTTCCCTATCATATCTGGGCTGCTTTTCTCTTTCACGTACTTATTGATTCATATCCCGTATCCATTCATACATTGACTGGGCAGTATTGGTTACGGTGTCCGAAAGCGCTTTTCCGGCTTTTGAAAACATATTGAATGTCTCCACCTTTTCCAGCTCTTTTTGTTTTTCTTCTAAATCTTTTGCCGTGACTGTTTCTCCTAGGATTGAGGCTTCTTTTTCATTATCTTTTCCGTCGGTGAGCGTAAACGCCCCCTTCAGTGAAGGGTCATGATAGCCTTTCATACTCAGCATCCCGTTGTTTGCCTGCTGCATGCCGAACAGTACGCCTAAAAACATGATCGTGATAAGCAGTAAGCATTTTCCAAAGTATGCAATCAAATCAACCACCTATTTCTTATTGTTTTTTCGTCTCCCCGCTCGCTGCGTTGACCTTTTCAGCATCCCAGTACATTTCGCTGAATACGTCCGCGGCCGCGTTAGCCGCACGCTGCAGCTCTTCGAGATTATTATCTACTCCGCCAAACTCGAGCAAAAGCGCTCTATCGGTTAAATCCTGATTGTAAACACCATTATCGCCTGGCGAGCCTTTGGAAAAGACACCTGTGCTAAGTCCGGGGTATTTTTTCTCCATCAGTTTATGAAGCTCACTCGCAATTTTATAGTTTTCTTCGAAGTTTTTGCTTTTTTTCCCGACGACAAAGGCTACCCTGGCATAGCTTTTCCCTTTAATCGTTGCGGTTGTGTCTTTTTTGCGCCGTGAGTCTCTGTGGATGTCAATGATATATTGCAGATTTTTGTTTGAAGCGAGGGCGTCTTTCACAACCGGCCTTGATTCATCATAGGACCTGGCATAGTTTAAGCCTTTTTTATTCAATTTTGATTGTATATCGGTTTTATTCACTGTGGCTCCGATGCCTTGGGATTCAAGCGCTTGTCCGAACATATCTCCTACAAGCGTGACGTTGGCTTTAGAATGGCGCGCCATGTCAGGATCGGTCTCACCTTTTAATAGAGGGAGATATGATTCCGTATTGTGCGTGTGATAGATAAACACGACCTTTTTATCACCTGTTGTTTGTTTGGGCGGATCTTTTTGCGCATTATCTGATTGCGTTTGCTGTTTTTCAATCTCTGCCAAATTCGCTTCCCTTTCTTCCTCCATCACCTTAGACGGCGGCGGCGATTCCGCAGGCATATTCGTATAATCGGTTCCTTGTCCAGCTAACAAAATCTCGGTATCAAATTGTGCAAACCCTGGCAGCTCCCGACCGAGAAAGCTCCGCGGATCTTCGAGGTTAATGCTCGTCGCCAGCTTTAAAGAAAGACGAGAAAGATGAAATGAGCTGTCGGTTTGAGAGAGGTCAGAAGCGAAATAATGGTTTTCCATCCGCAGCAAATGTGCAAATACGTCACCCGGCAATTCTTCAGCAATCCCATAAAAAGAGTCAGACGACGGCCTAAGTTCCGGCCGGAGAGACGTCAGCACACCGGATAGAACAAAAATCACGATAAGGCTTACGATAAATAGAAAGATGGCTTTTATCGCTTTCCCTCCATTTACCGCAACAACAATCTGTCTGTTTCTGCGTTTATTTCTCATTGAATCCCTCCAGCGCTTGTCTAGTAATTACTCTATGAACAAGCTAGAGGAAGTAGAACTGTTTAGTGATTGTAGGAGCCTTTGTTTTCTTGTGACACTTTTTCATGAAGCGCTGTGTTTAGTCCGTTCGCTAAAACATTTGCCATATCGTCGATAAATGAATCGACTTCCTTCGGCGTAACCATTAAGTTGTGTCCTAAAGGCGAAAGCACCTCGTGAATGAGCTGCCGTTTTTCATCTTCTTGAAGGGTTCCGACAATCCCTAGGAACGATTGGCGCTGCTTTTGATCGGGAAGATCTTCTTCAGTGAGCACTTTCTTTTTCCCAAACGTCATGCCTGCCGGAACAAGCGATCTTGATGGCCTGTTATCCTTCATTTCTCTGCCAAAATGTTTTAATATGTAGTCCACCGTGTCGCTGGCAATTGTCACGGCATCAACTACTGTCGGAACACCGATAGCAATCACCGGAACACCAAGCGTGTCTTTGCTTAAATCTTTTCGTTTATTCCCCACTCCAGATCCCGGGTGAATGCCTGTATCCGATATTTGAATGGTTGTGTTGACCCTTTCCACCGCCCGCGCCGCCAACGCATCAATGGCGATGACAAAATCAGGCTTCGATTGCTCAATCACACCTTTAATAATGTCACTTGTTTCGATTCCTGTTATCCCCATTACACCCGGTGCAAAAGCACTGACAGGCCTGTAACCCTCCTGTACGTTTTCCGGCTGAAGCTTAAACAAGTGCCTTGTTACCAACAGATTTTCTACTGCCATCGGTCCAAGCGCATCAGGTGTCACGTTCCAGTTGCCGAGCCCAACGATCAAACAGCTCGCATCTTTTGAGATATTAAGGTTTTCAAGAAAAGCTGAGAATTCCTCTGCAAAGACAGCAGAGACCTTCTCCTGCATTTCCGAATCATTCTCCCTGATTCCCTGTGCTTCAAGCGTTAAATAGCGCCCTTCTTTTTTTCCCGAAAGCTCTGCGCCTTCCTTTGTAACATCAACTGTGCGGATTTTAATGCCGCCGTGATCACACTCTTTTTCAATAAAGCCTTTAATTTCTTTTGTCGGCACAGCCTGCTGATTGGCCATTGCTTCCTTCGTTTCCACTGCCAAATCGGTACGTATCAAATACTGATTCACATCTAGCTCACTTTTTTTCATACAGGGGCCTCCTTCACATTAAGTACCTATATTGTTGCCATTTGCTGAATGAATCATGCTAAAAAGAGAACCTTCAATGAAAAATACTTTACATTTATATTGCAATCTAAAGGTGTGTTTGATAGAATACAATTTGTTCTATTGTGAAGAAGATTTAACCTTAAGACACTGTGCTACAGGTTGTATCTTAGGAGGTGAAACACATGCCAAACATTAAATCAGCGATTAAACGTACAAAAACAAACAACGAACGCCGCGTTCATAACGCGACAATCAAATCTGCTATGCGTACTGCAATCAAACAAGTTGAAGCTTCTGTTGCCAACAACGAAGCTGACAAAGCGAAAACTGCTCTTACTGAAGCAGCTAAACGTATTGATAAAGCAGTGAAAACAGGTCTTGTACACAAAAATACCGCAGCTCGATACAAATCAAGACTAGCGAAAAAAGTGAACGGACTTTCTGCATAATATAAAAACGATCCTCAATAATGGGGATCGTTTTTTTCATTTCTTTTTAACAGCTGTAAAAGGAACAGTTCGAGCAGGAGCTGCTTGTCCTTTTTCCCGGTTTTCATCTCATAGTCCATGACAGCAAGCTGTTCAATAATTGAACGGAGCTCCTCCTCTGAAAAAAGCCTTGCTTGATCCATCGCCAGCTTTACCCGAAATGGGTGAACTTTTAGATTAGAAGCGATTTGTTTTTGTCCGTATCCCTGTTCCGCGAAGTACTTTGTCTGCAGAATCAGCCGGAACTGGTTCGAAATAAGCGCCATAATTTTGATCGGTTCTTCATTTTGTTTAAGCAAATCATAAAAAATTTGCAGACTCTCTGTTCGTTTTCGGTTGACGATTTTATTGATCAGCTCAAAAATATTTTGTTCAAGGCTTCTAGCAACAAGCATTTTTACATCATCCAGCGTAATTTCTTCACGATCTCCAATAAACGTGCAGAGCTTTTGAATCTCCTGAAAAATCGATGACAGATGCCCGTTCACAAGCAGAACCAAATGCTCCGCCGCTTCCGTACCGATTGTTTTCTGCTCTGTTTTTGCAAGGTTGACAGTAAAGTCTGTCGTTTCCTTTGCATTTAATTCCTTCGCCTCCATCATAAACGCGTGCTTCTTTAACGCTTTCGTCAGCTTTTTCCGCTCATCAAGCTTTTCATACGGAGCAAGCAGGACAAAGACTGTGTAAGGCGCAGGTGATTGTATATATGATTCAAGCGCACTGACGTTGTGCTCAATTTTTTCTTTTTTCTTTTCACCTGTTAAAAAATATGGATTTTTCACAATGACAAGACGCCGCTCCCCCATAAACGGAAACGTTTCAGCATCTGCAATCGCTTGATCCAGCGGGTCCTCTTCCAGATCAAAAACGGACAGATTGAAATCCTTTGTCTCCTGATCAACGACCGTCTGTCTGATCCTGCTGACGGTTTCTTGCAGCAGATATGTCTCTTTTCCGTATAAACAATAAACTGGATGGACATCTCCTTTTTTCAGGCTTTTCCACACATCAAATACCATTGTTGTACGACTTCCTCTCTTTCATCATCCCCTTCTATCCTAAATTGAGTTTGGAAAATAGTAAAGAGGAAGCCTGACTGCTGCTTCCCCATTTATATTAAACGCCTGTTCGCAAGCCCCCGGGACAGCTTGTAAAAAGGCGATAATCACCAGAACAGAAAACGTTACCTTAGCTTCTAGATTTTTCAAAACAATTCCATTATACTTAAGTCAGTCAGGAGGGATAAAGTTGAATGATTTTGAAAAAAACGTTCAAAGCAAACGAAATGATGCTGTAGATTCAGCTGTTGGTTTTGTTGTGTCCTTCGGATTTTTCGCCTTCTTGTTTGTCATGGCAACGGTTATTCACCTAGTTGGTTCATAACAGCGACTGCCCGGGCTGCTGATTTCTCGGCAGTCTTTTTTAGTTCGTCTCTGTTATATCTGATGTATCATATGGAGGATAGACAGAAAAGGTTCCAACTCTGTTTTTGTATCTATATTGGATCGTTCCGTTTTGATCTGTTCGCAGCACGCGGATAGAATGTCTCTGTAATAGTTGCAGAACTTCTTGATGAGGATGATGGTACCGATTGTTTTTCCCGGCTGAGATAATGGCCGTTTTCGGCTGAAGCTGTTGGATGAATTCTTCACCGGTAGAGCCTTTGCTCCCATGGTGCCCCACCTTTAAGACATCTGCTTTAATATTTGGAAACACGTCCATCACCTCCTGTTCCCCTTCTTTCTCCAGATCACCCGTCAAGATCCAGCTCAGAACGCCCGTCTCCATCCACAGAACGAGAGATGAATTATTTTTGCTTGCCGGATCAGGTGCTTCAGGTGACAGTACATGGAACTGCAAATCCTTTATTTGCAATACATCGCCTCGCTTCACCTCTTCAATTGTCACTCCCTCTTCTCTGGCTGTCTGCAGCACTTTCTCATCTTTAGGTTCAGAAACAAACCCTTTCGGAATCACGAGGCGCTTTACTTTATGATGCTTCAGCAGAGTCTCCGCCTCTCCGATATGATCTTGGTCAGCGTGCGTCAGAATTAAAGCGTCAAGCTGTTTGATTCCCTTAGCAGTTAAAAACGGAATCAGCATCTTTTCCCCCAGTGAAAACGGATGCTGTTTTTCGCGCCAAGGCTCTGACGAGTAAGACAAAGTGCCGCCGGTATCAATTAAGACACGACCCCGCTGATGCGGAGCACCTACAAACATGCTGTCACCCTGTCCAATATCTATCATATCCACTTCTCCTTCGGAACTAAGACACGGATATATAAAGAGCAGAAACAGCACTGTGCAGCAAATGCCGCCGGTTACCATCAACTGCGACAAGGAGCGTTTTTCAATCGCCATAAGCAATAGGATGATCGTGACCGTGAATAAAAAAAGCAGAACAGGTGCAGGATGTGCGATCATAATCGTGAACACATCAACATCTGCAATTTTTGTGATTAACCTATTGGTCCAGCTTATCAATAAATCAAACCAGCTGAAAAACAATCTCCCAAACGAAGCGGAAAGACTTAATAGAAGAACACCTGCTACAGCTCCCGGCAAAATACAGAAGGTATAAAATGGTACCATCAACATATTCATCGGTACGCTGATGATAGAAAACTGATGAAAATGATATAGAAGAATCGGAAGCGAGCCCAGCTGAGCGATGAGTGATACAATTGTCAGCTGCCCCAAGGAGGTTTTAACCTGCTGAAAAATAGAAGAGGATAGAATTAAAGAAAAACTGACGGCGAACGATAGCTGAAAACCGGCTTCAAAGAGATGATAAGGATTGAAGAGCAGAAGGACGATGTATGAAAGGCAAATTGCAGTTGCAGAGTGGACACGCCATTTGACAAGACTTCCAGCTAAGTAAACACCCGACATGAGAGCGGCGCGTAGCACTGAAGGAGCAGCGCCGGTCAACATCACATAGAGCGGCAGAAATAACAGCAACAGAATTGACGCCTTTTCTCTTGTTATACCAAGGCGGATCATGATATAAAACAAACCTGCTGTCAAAATCCCCACGTGGAGTCCTGATATTGCCAAGAGATGGACAACACCAAGCTTTTGATACGCGGTAAGCACTTCATCCTCCACATAAAATCTGTCACCGACTGTAAGTGCCTGTACAATTCCTGCCGAATCAGGAGGCAGCAGGCTGTTTGTGAATGATATGATATGTTTTCTCAAGCTGAGCACCTTGTACTTGAAATTTTCAGGTTCGCTGCAGTTTTGGATAGACGTGACAGAGTAGTTCCAATGAATATGCTGCCGATAAAGATACTCGTTATAATCAAATGCACCCGGCACAGTTGCGTGTTTCGGTTCTTCCAATGTACCAGTCAACTCACATGACATTCCTGGTTCTATGTATAACAGCTGTTCTTTTTCACCAGCAGACTGAATGCGATACGCAGCAGCCCATTTTTCCTTATCAGGTGTCTTAACCATCATAGACATACGGTCGCCGTCAATTTTGGGAATAGTGGCAATCACTGCCTTGAATTGATAGGTTCCCTGCCGATAGGAAGAGACATTCTGAGAATCTGTGACTGCATACAGTACAAAAAACAATATAAAAGAGAAGAAACAAACAATAATAAGAAAAGCGTGCCTCGTTTTGATTAAAATGATGAGGAGAAAGAGGATGAAAAGAAAAATAGCGGGGAAATAAGCGGCGGCAGTAATTCCAACCGTTGCCGAAGCTGCCGCCATAGGCAATAACAAACGCGAATTACGCATTCATAACACGTAGCTCGTGAAAAGTGTATTCGCCTGTTCATGTATCTTTTTCAATTCTTCCTCCGCTAAACCGGCATCGGCCAATTTCCCTATAAGACCCGCTACAAATGAAAGCTTTTCTCTGTTTTTCAGATCAACGATCATTTCATCGAGTTCAACCTGTTCAACAGTTACACCCGCCTGTTCAAATAATTCCTGCGCATACGGATGTGTTTTGTAATCCTCAGCATAATAAACCGTTTTGATACCAGCTTGAATAATAGATTTGCAGCATTGAATGCACGGATAATGCGTCACATAAATCTCCGCTCCATCAGTCGGCACCCCAAACTTAGAGCATTGAAGAATCGCATTCATTTCAGCGTGAATCGTTCTTGCACAATGATCATCTATCATTAAGCATCCTTCATCTGCACAATGTACGCCGCCCGCGATTGACCCGTTGTAGCCTCCTGCTATCATGCGTTTGTCTCTGACTATAGTAGCGCCGACAGATAATCTCGGACATGTGCTGCGCAGCGCCAATAAATGGCTTTGAGCCATAAAGTATTGATTCCATGAAATTCGTTCCACGTTGTTCCCTCCAAATGTTGTATTGCCTGACCTTTAGTTTACCTATCATAATGCATGACCGTCAAATCACTTTACTGTAATGGAAGACTTTATTTTCTCAAATGACTTTTCACCTATTCCTGAAACCTTAGTGATATCTTCAATTGTTTGGAAACGACCGTTTTCTTCCCGATATGCAATAATAGCTTCAGCTTTGGATGGCCCCACCCCTGAGATGCCTTGTAACTCCTCTAAGGTTGCTGTATTGATATTCACCAGCGCTCCCTTCCCTCCATCGCTTTGGACAGACACTCCGCCACCTTGCTGCACTGCTGTTTCCTCTCCCTTTTTCGGGATGTACACCACTATCCCGTCCTGCAGAATCTCCGCCAAATTTACTTGCACTTCGTCTGCTTGTTCACTGGTCCCGCCCGCTTTCTCAATTGCCTGAGATACTCTGTCCCCTGTTCGCATTTCATAAACGCCAGGATGCTGAACAGCACCTTTGATGTCTATCACAATTGTTTCGTTTGACTCGTCGTTGTTTGCTTCCTGCTTTACCACTGTATTTTCTGCCTCTGTTGGTACAGCTTGCTTCACCGGCTCTTTATTTTTCCCTGTGGCCAGAAAGATCATAATTGCTGTGAAAACAGCCGCAGAAGCCGCTAAAATAATTGCTTTCTTATGCTGATTCAACCAATTCATCGTGCATGTTCCCCGCTTTCGTCATATTTTATTTTCATAACACATATGGTTTAGAGGATAATAGCTCAAAGGAGGGGAAACCATTGAAGATAGGCTTTATCGGCACAGGAAATATGGGTACGATCCTTATCGAATCATTTATTGAATCAAAAGCGGCCGATCCCTCAAACATGACAATCACAAACCGCACAATTGAAAAAGCGTTACACATAAAAAACCGCTACCACAGCATAAACGTTACCGAAAGTCTCGAAAAGCTCGTTTCTGAGAACGAGATGATTTTTATTTGTGTTAAGCCGCTTGATATATATCCTTTACTGGCAAGAGCGTTACCTTATTTAAGAAAAGATCATATTCTCATTTCAATTACAAGCCCCGTTCAAACCGAACAGCTCGAACAATATGTGCCGTGTCAAGTGGCGCGAGTGATCCCAAGTATTACGAACAGAGCGCTGGCAGGTGTTTCTCTCGTCACTTTCGGCACAAGCTGCAGCGAATCTGCAAAAGCGAAAATCAATGAGCTGATGCAGCATATCTCTCATCCGCTGCAAATTGAAAGTGACATCACGAGGGTTGCATCAGACATCGTAAGCTGCGGCCCTGCTTTTATGAGCTATCTGATTCAGCGGTTTATAGATGCAGCTGTTTCGGAAACATCAGTGTCTAAACAGGACGCGATTTTGATGTGTAAGGAAATGCTTGTCGGAATGGGAAAACTGTTAGAAACCGAATTGTATACCCTGCCTGCATTACAGGAAAAGGTTTGCGTTAAAGGCGGTGTAACAGGAGAAGGCATTAAAGCGCTGGAAAGCGGTGTGCAGGATATGTTTCACCGGGTATTTCAAAATACTCATATGAAGTACGAGGAGGATATTTCCGCAGTGAAAAAGCAGTTTCATGTGTAGACGAGTATGTCATACCTTCGTCTGTACTGCAAAAGCATAAAAAAGCATTTTAAAAAACCATCGTTTTAAGAAACGATGGTTTTTGATTTCTGCGCCTTGAAAAAGAGGCGTTCTGATTGTGCTGATGGCTCGGAATCCGTAAAATCAGCTGTCACGTGATGGAGCTGAAAGCCGCAGTTCTTAAGCATTTCTTCGTATTCTTCCACCGGGAACGTTCTTTGCTCGTGTGTCTCATCAAAACGATCATACGCTTCTCCGTTCCACACAAAAAACGACATATCATGAATGACAGAAAGCTCGTCACTTCCGGCAAAGCTCTGCCAAATATAGCTGATATCTTCGTCCTGGTTAGCAAATGTGCTATCCGGAAAGACTTCCGCAATTTTAAAAGATGAATGAACATCAAACAGCAAAATGCCTTCAGGCTTTAATACCCGAAATACACTTTTAAAGGTTTCGATCACATCATTTTTTGTTTTTAAATAATTTAATGAGTCACAGCATATCACAACAGCGTCAAACTGACCGTCAAAGCCGGTGATCTCTCTCATATCCTGCTGAAGAAATAAAATAGGCTGGCTACTCGATACCTTTTGCTGGGCGAAAGAAAGCATCTCTTCGCTGAGATCGATGCCTGTAACCTCGAAGCCTTTTTCGGCAAGCCGGATGGAGATTTCCCCCGTGCCGCATGCTAGATCGAGAATACGGCCTTTTTCCGGGAGGGATGCTTCAATCCATTTTGTCCATTGATCGTAAGGCGCGTGTGACATTAACTCGTCATACACGCTTGCAAAGCCTTGATAAATCATTGATTCATTCCAAGATCAAGATCTGCGAGCGGAGCGTCTCCCCACAGCTTTTCAAGGTTGTAGTAGCTTCTTTCATCCTTGTGGAAGACATGGACAATTACATCGCCTAGATCAACGAGAACCCATCTTGCTTCATCAAAGCCTTCCATCTTTTTGACTTGAATGCCGTTTTCATCAGCCTGATCCTTGATTTCACGGGCAATCGCCTGTACCTGTTTATCTGAATTTCCGTGGCAGATCAGAAAATAATCAGCAACCAGAGAAATACCTTCCATATCCAGTGCTAAAATATCCTCTGCCCGTTTATCATCGCAAGCCGCAGCTGCGATCTTTAAAATGGACTTTTGGTTCATTCACAAATTCCTCCTGTTCAGCTGCCAGACACAAGCCAGTTATACGTTAAAAATGTGTCTGGAAAAACCGGTTGATTTTTTTTCATAAGAAAAACCATTGTATTTTTAATGGACTGAATCAGCGCTTGATTCAAATCTGTCTCAGCAAGCTTACGCACCTCATCGACACCGGGAAATGCCCGGTTTGGCTCAATGTAATCGGCAACGTAAATGACTTTTTCTAAAAGTGTCATGCCGGGGCGCCCTGAGGTATGATACCTAATGGCGTCAAGAATGTCTTCATCTTGAACCCCTGCCTCTCTTTGGACCAAATAAGCGCCGACCGGAGCGTGCCAGAGCTCCGGATTATGATCCAATAAATGCGCAGGCATTTTTTCACGCGCAATAATTTGTTTCATTTCTTCTTTCGGGCGGAATTTGGCGTAATCATGAAAGATTGCCGCTGTTTCCGCTTTTTTAGAATCGGCTCCAAAACGCTCCGCAAGTTCGATCGCCGTGTTCATCACGCCAACCGTATGGATATATCGGTGTTCGGTCAATTGCTGCTTCACGCATGCAAGTGCCTCCTCACGATTCATATAAACCATTCTCCTCTACATACTTCTTCACTTTATCAGGGATTAAGTAGTCAGTGGGCTTCTTGCTTTTAAACCGTTCCCTTATCATAGTTGATGATACCTCAAATTCCGGAACGTCTGCAAAGAGAAGCGGATAAGGGGTTTCAACATGAAAACCGGGGCGCTTTACTCCAATAAATTGAATGAGGTTCAGCAGCTCGTCCAGCTTATACCATTTCGGCAAATATTCAATCATATCAGCGCCGATAATAAAGAACAGCTGATCATTTGGATAACGCTGCTTCAGTAAAGAAACGGTATCAAAGGTATATGATGGCCCTTCTCTTTCCATTTCAACAAGCTCCAGCTTAAAGGACGGATTAGATTGAATTGCAAGCTTTAGCATTTCCACGCGATGAAAGCTGTCGGTATAGTCTTCGTTCTGTTTATGCGGCGGAATTTGATTAGGCATAAACCAAATTTCATCAAGCCCCGCCTGGTACAGCACCTCATTCGCCATTAAGAGGTGACCATTATGCGGAGGGTCAAACGTGCCTCCGAAAATTCCGATTTTCTTCATTTCAACCACCTTTAAGGAAGCTCGATTTGTTTATTTTCCTTTGATTCCTTATATAACACAATCGTATTGCCGATTGTCTGCACCAATTGAGAGCGGCTTCCTTTTACAAGAGCTTCCGCTACATCGTTTTTATCCTCTTCGCAATTCTGAAGCACGCTGACTTTAATCAGCTCTCTCGCTTCAAGCGCCTCAGCAATTTGTTTAATCATGTTGTCGTTTACTCCGCCTTTACCTACTTGAAAAATCGGCGTTAAATGATGCGCTTTTGAACGCAAAAAACGTTTTTGTTTACCTGTTAACATTCTGTTCCTCCTAATTTTCCTATTACAATGGATCTCATTTTTTCAATATCAGGCTCTTGTCCAGTCCACAATTGGAAAGACAATACTGCCTGTTCAACAAACATGCCCACACCGTCGAGTGTTTTCAAGCCTTTTTGGCTTGCTTCCTTTAAAAGGGCCGTCTGTATTGGATTATACACGATATCACATACGACGGCACTGCTCGCGGCACGCTGTAATGAAAGCGGCACATCGTCCACGTTCGGATACATGCCCACAGACGTTGTATGGATGATAACATCATACTGCTCAAGACGTTCTTCTGCTTCTTTTATGCTTAATACTTCTTTATTGTGAAACGAGGGAGTAGCTTCTGTAAGCCGCTTTGCTTTTTCTAACGTCCGGTTGCAAATGTCAAATTTTTTCGGGGTATTTCGGACAATTGTTGTAAAAATGGCTCTCGCCGCTCCGCCAGCGCCGATCATTAAGAATGACAGTTCAGAGATGGGCTTGTCTAATACCTTCATTAATGACTTCACGAAGCCTTCCCCATCGGTATTGTATCCGACAAGCTTATCTCCCTCTCTTCTGACCGTGTTTACGGCACCGAGCAATTTTGCACTCTCATCAATATGATCCAGATAATCCATAATGGAAACCTTGTGCGGAACAGTCACATTGATTCCTTGTACGCCTAGAGCTCTTATTCCTTTTACCGCATCCTCCAGATCATTCTCTTCTACCTTGAAGGCATGATAATGTCCGTCAAGCCCGAGGTCTTTCAATGATGCGTTATGAATATCAGGTGACATAGAATGGCCAATCGGATTTCCGATAACCCCGTACAGCTTTTTCATACTCCTCTCCCCTTTTCTTAAATTAATGAACGCCGAACAAATACATGAACGCCTTTTGGCGCGTATGCAGTTACCTTTTTATCGGCGTCATGGACAGTAACCCAGCCTAACCCAGAGAAAACGATATCTGTCTTTTTGTCTTTTATCGTAAACGTATGGGCGACCAATTCAGGAAACTCATCCATTTCATCTTTACCCGGAGGTGTGAGCAATTCCCCTGCATGCTTTTCATAAAGCGCGTCTGCATTTTCAAGTTTTGTTCTATGAATCATCAGCTCATTCGGCATATAGCAAATAAAAGGAGATCTTTCCCCAGACACATAATCAAACCTTGCAAGTCCGCCAAAATACAGTGTTTGCTGATCATTAAGCTGGAATGTGCGAGGCTTCAGCTCCTTTTTAGGAGATAATATTTTCAGATCCTTTTTATTGACATAATGCGCCATTTGATGGTTGTTGATAATTCCCGGTGTATCATAAAGCGATGAACCGTCATCCAGCGGGATTTCAATCGCATCAAGGGTTGTGCCAGGAAATTGGGATGTTGTAATAATATCTTCTTCACCTGACACTTCTTTAATAATCCGGTTAATAAAGGTTGACTTTCCTACATTTGTACATCCGACAACATAGACGTCTTTTCCGTTGCGGTAATGCTCAATCGCGTCAATTACTTCTCTTATTCCCTGGCCGCGTCCCGCACTGACCAAAAATACGTCAACCGGTTTTAAGCCAAGCTCTTTCGCTTCACGCTTCATCCATTGGATCAGACGCTCTCTTTTCAGTGACTTAGGCAAAATATCCGCTTTATTGCCAACTAATAAGATAGGGTTTCCCCCCACCAAGCGCTGCAGCCCATTAATCCAGCTGCCGTTAAAATCAAAAATATCAACAATTTTTACGACAAGAGAGTCCGTTTCTCCAATACCGTGAAGAATGTTCAAAAAATCATCATCAGTTAAGGAGACATCTTGTATTTCATTATAGTTTTTCAGTCTGAAGCAACGCTGGCAAATCACATTTTCTTTCGTAAGTGATGCAGGCGGCGCGTACCCCAAACCTGTTTTGTCCTCGGTTTGGATCGTAACTCCGCACCCGATACAAACAACCTTTTCCATTTCTTACTCCTCCCACTGAATGTGCCCTTTTCGTTTGAGAGCACTCAGTATTCTGCGTTCGACCTGGCGGTTAAAGCGCGTAATGAATCCGTCAGAGGAAGCGACTGGCACGACCAAAATCGTATGGTAGCCGTTTCGGTTTCCCCCGAGCACATCGGTCAGCAGCTGGTCTCCGATGACAACGCAGTCCTCTTTTTTCAGCTCCATATTACGCACCGCTCTATTAAAGGCTTTACCCATCGGTTTTCTTGCTTTATAGATGAATGGGATTCCAAGCGGTTCTGAGAAAAGTTTCACTCTTCTTTCGTTATTATTAGAGACAATTGTCACTTTAATGCCGTGTTCCTTCATTTCTTCAAACCACTCGATCAATCGCGGCGTCGCGTTCGGCCTGTCCCATTCAACAAGCGTATTATCCAGGTCAGTAATAATCCCTTTTACATTTCGTTCCTTTAATTTCTCAGGTGTAATATGAAAAATATTTTTTACAAACTCGTCAGGTAAAAAAAACTTTTTTAACAAAACCCGCACCCTTCCCTTTTTCTTTCTTTCAAAATGATTGTCGAAAAAAATCGAACTTGCGCCTAAAGAAAAACTGAGCAAAAAAATTTCGACAAAAATTGGGTTTCTTCACCAGGTGTGGATAAATTTACACACACTATCCACTCTTATTACATCACTCTTTAGACAAATTATAAACACGATACTCACAAGTTATCCACTTTTTGGTGTGGATAACAGAACGATTGTTCTTATATGCATTTCATGGTAGATTAAAGATAACTTCAACCTCAGATGAACGCAACTTATCATTGTATGCGTTAAAATCATGAATGATTCCAACTTTTAAGGAGGTGCCTCTCCCATTAATTGGGTTCCTAGCATGAGAAAACTGTCTGATGAATTACTAATAGAATCTTATTTCAAAGCCACCGAAATGAATTTAAACCGTGACTTTATCGAGTTAATTGAAAACGAAATAAAAAGAAGATCGCTCGGACATATTATTTCCGTATCTTCTTAATAGGAATTTGTCTATTTTTTCCGGGCGTATTTCCTTTTTTTACTCAGATGACTGATATTATATCACTTTGGCTGCGCGCTTTACTACTATTTTCAGCAAAAAACACCCCTAAAAAGAGGTGTTTTAAAGGGCCGGTTATTATGCTAACCAGTATATGCCGCCCACAACAAGGAGAACAACAACTAAAACAACAATAAAAGCGTATCCATATGCTCTGCCTGCGCCATACATGTGAAGCGCCTCCTTAATAAGGTTTTATAACAGCCTATGTAGGAGAAATAAATCGGACTAGGCGGTTGTCCGGCTCAACGCTGCAGGATCTGCCCATCTTGTATTCCTTCATATACGATCCTTGCCCCTTTAGGTGTCATATGATTTCCAGAAGGATCTATAAGACCAGATTGGATAAGCGCTTCATCAGTTGCTTTTCCGCCGTCTGCTTCTATAAAATGCTTCCAGTTATCTACAAGAGGGACATCCAGGCGCTTCGACACATCTCTTGTAATATCGTTATATGAGTTGTGCCATTTCCTTGCTCCGCCTTTTGGTTCAAAAGCAGCTGCTTGATATCTGGAATAGTAAAACAAATGATGCTTCCCATTACCTTCTATAATTGGGATACACGTCATTAAGATTGGCTTGATCCCGTGTTTTCTGCTTTCTTCAATAAAATAAACCAGATTTTCTCTAAAACGCTGCTTCGACACTCTCGGTTTCCCCTCAGTCAGTATGGCAGCGTCATTGGTGCCGAACATAATAAACAAATACTTCGGTTTTTGATCCAGCACATCTGTCTGAAATCGGAGACGGGCATCCTCTGTCGTCTGTCCGCCGATTCCCGCATTGAGTATATCAAGGTTACCGCGCTCAGCTGTTTTTAATATATTGACCCACTGCTGTGCTTTTGGATAATCGCGATAATCCCAATTAGAGCCACGCGTATTGCTGTCACCAAATGCTACAACGTCTTCGTATCCCCTTCCCTCGCATCCTGCTGTAACAAACAGCAGAAGGAAAAGGATGATAAAATGTTTCATCTTTACACCCCCAAAAGCCTCACCTTAATGTTATACCTCTGTTTCTCTTCGTTCAATGAAGAGTTTTTCGCTATCACTGTTTTTTCCTATAGTTAACGTGTCCCCCTCAGTGAATATCATTCTGCTTTCATTGCGGCGCAGCTGATGATTTTTTAAAATTCCCTTCTTTCCAATCTGAAAAACACACAAACCAAAGAAAAGAAAATAACCTGAATCCGCACTGGAAACAGGTTATCCGTTAAATCCTGCATTTACTTTAACTTCGATTTAAGCTTGGCCTTTGTTTTTGGCCCATAAATCCCGTCTGCAGTTAATCCGTTCATGAGCTGAAAACGCTTGACGGCATTCGCTGTTTTCGGTCCGTAAACTCCATCTATGCCATTGTTTTTGGCTCCCTTATCAGGGTAAAAGTGAAGTGCAGCTAAAGCCTTTTGCAGCTGGAGAATGTTTGTGCCCTTTCGATAAGGCGAAGTGAGCTTTATAACCCCAGACGGCAGAGGATATGATGGTGAAGGTTCTTTTGGAGGTGTATCCGAGGAAGAAATTCCGTTTATAAAAGAGTTCCAGTGGTTCAAGAGTTTCCGCGGACATTCTTTCCCAGACCATTTTTTGTGGGGAACAACACGATGTAACGGAATATTGTTTTCCTTCATCAGCTTTCTGATCAGCCACTGGGCATTTGATGTTGCTTTTTCAAAATCGCCATCAGCATTTTCGCAGATTTCAATCCCGATCGATTTGCGGTTTCCTGTCCCGTTTGTACCGTCTCCCGCATGCCAGCCGTTTTCATCTATCGGGAGATGCTGATAAATGACTGAATCGTCAACTGTAAAATGCCAGCTTTCGGATGTGCTCGGGTTTTTCACAAAATTGGCGTGCATTTTCGCATCAGCGCCTTTTGCTGTATTCGCTGTATTATGCACCGTAATATAAGCAGGCGTCATCGCATAGCCAGGACGATTATCATTTGATACCGGTATAAAATCCTTTTTTATGGTTACCATTTCTATCCCTCCCTATTAATAAGAATGCAGAAAACAGAGAGATGGACAGCCTTTTTTATAAGGTTAAAAAGAATTGTGTTCTCAACCTGGTTTTCAGTTGAACCGCTGAAATGGCACCAGTTATACTAATTTAGATGACGGAGGTTTTGACTCCTGACATCACCTAAGTTGGGAGTGACCATAGACATGTTAAAAAAAGTAATAGGTATACTTGTGATTATCGCTATCATTTCAGTTGGTTTTTTTCAGAAAGAAGCTTGGCTTGATGCAATCAAAGCAGGAGGGATGTTTTCCGTTTTATTTAGTATGCTGCTGATTGCTGCCGATGTTTTTTTCCCAATAGTGCCGTTTGCTTTGATTGCTGCTTTAAATGGCGCAGTGTTCGGGACTGCAAATGGAATTTGGATTACACTGACCGGCTCAATGCTTGGTACAATATTGCTGTTTTTTCTCGCCAGGTACAGTTTTAGAGATTGGGCCAGAAAAAAAGTTCAGGCCTATCCTGCCATACAAAGCTACGAGGCTTCCTTCAACAAAAACGCTTTTACCGCTGTTTTATTAGGAAGGCTGATACCTGTCATACCTTCCCTTATAATGAATGTGATCTGCGGTCTGAGCCAGGTTCGCTGGCATGTTTTTTTCTTTGCTTCTTTAATAGGGAAAATCCCCAATATTATTGTTGTCACTATTGCAGGTGCCAATTTCACCAGCAATAAATTATTGTCTATCAGCATTTACGGTACATATATTCTGATCATCATGCTGGTCATTTATAAAAAGTTCCCTCATCTTCTGAAGGTGCCAAAAAAATAAGGAGGCTTGTTAGCCCCCTTACTTTTTTTCTGTCGCATGGCCTCCAAATTCATTTCGAAGCGCAGCAACCACCTTTCCTGTAAACGTATCGTCTGTTAAAGAACGGTATCTCATCATTAGTGACATGGCGATGACCGGCGTTGCCGTCTGCAGATCAAGCGCGGTTTCCACCGTCCATTTTCCTTCACCTGAGGAATGCATAATGCCCTTGATCTGATCCAGTTTCGCATCCTTAGCGAAAGCTCGCTCAGTCAGTCCCATAAGCCAAGAACGAATGACAGAACCATGATTCCACACTCTGGCAACCTTCTCGTAGTCAAAATCAAATTGGCTGTTTTCAAGCACTTCGAATCCTTCACCAATCGCGGCCATCATTCCATACTCAATTCCATTATGGATCATTTTTAAAAAATGTCCGCTTCCCGCTTCACCAGCGTATAGATAACCATTTTCGACGGCAGTATCACGAAAAAGCGGTTCCACAATCTCCCATGCTTCATGGTCGCCCCCCACCATAAAACAGGCTCCATGCCGTGCGCCTTCCATTCCGCCCGACGTTCCGGCATCGAGATAATGGATACCCGCTTCTTTCATTTGATTGTAGCGGCGAATTGATTCTTTATAATGAGAGTTTCCAGCTTCGATAATCATATCGCCTTTACTTAATAAAGGTGATACATCACGCAAAACAGCATCGACAATGCCATGCGGTACCATAACCCATAGGATACGCGGCGGGTCTAATAAAGAAATGAACTCTTTAAGATTCGTTGTCCCCTCAGCCCCGTATGCTTTCAGTTCATCAACAGCCGCTTGATTTACATCATATCCAACCGCTTGATGATTGCGGTCAATGAATTGCTTTCCTATGTTTATGCCCATTTTCCCTAAGCCGATTAATCCAATTTTCATATCTGTTCCTCCTGATTGTCTAAAAAGCCTTTACTCTTTATGTTCCCTTTGGATTGTATTGTGATACGCAGAAAACAAATGGGGCTTACATCGTCTGCGCATGTAAATTTTATTTTTCATGACTGACTGTGCCTGCCAGTTCTATTACTGAATCTCTTTATATCCATAATTATCACTTTATCCTTGATTTACCATCAGTTTAAGTTAAAATATGGGAAGGTATTCGATTTTTTTAGTAAAAAGAAGGTGACATGTTGCAGAATCAATCTCATACTCTTATCGGAGTTACGAAAACCGCTGTATTCTTTTTATACGCTGCACTTGCAATCATCGGTTTTGCAATCGGGTATTTTATTCCGCAGATTGCGAAATGGGCATTATCCCTCCCCTGGATCCCTCTTGAAGGACCACTTCGGCTCATTACCTCTTTTCAGGGATCTACAGCTTCATTTATCACTGCTCTTCTCGGTATGTGTGCGGGGATTTGGTTCGCTCATTCTGTTATTGCAATGCTGCTGTCTGTCAAAATTACAGATCACACAGTGGAATTCATCAAAGGAAAAAAAGTGCAAACAATTCATTCCGATGACATCGCTCTTGTATTTATGGATCACAAACGGCTTGTCCTCCTGGGAACAGCCGGATATGAATTGGTACGGGAAGAAATTGATGAAAAACCAGTAAACGTTGAGAAGGCCTTTAGACAGCATCATTACGAATGGGCAACAGATGGTGATCCGTTTAAAGATCAATTTCGCCGATGGATTCCTGATGCACCAGACCTATCGCAAGGCGCCCATGCCTTATTAAAAGCTCGTCACAAAGCACTGCAGGACGAAGAAAAAGACGATATTGAAGAATTCCGTCTCGAACTGGCACAGCTGGGCATCGTTGTACGGGACGAAGGCACACGCCAATATTGGCGAAAAGCAGAAACCTATCCCCCGAAAATTCAGCTCGGCGAAGGATTGTAACAACAGAGGCTCAAGAAAGAGCCTCTTCTTTATTACTGCACAATAAACAGCACTCTGGTGCCGTCAGGGTAGCTGCTCATTTGATTCCCTACCCACGAGCCGGCGCCGCGATTATCAGAAGGCGTCACATATCGGACATCAGCCCCTGCGCCGCCTTCCTCGCAGACCGCCATCGGCCACTCATCCCGGTCATAGCCCGGCTTGGTCGGGATTCCCTTTAAAGATTCCTCCCGCCTTTTGTCTGCTCCATCTCTGTCAATGGTACAAATATCTGGATGTGCCTCTGCAATCGCATCCCTAATATGACTGCCGGTTTCCGGATAACGAGACAGCGGAAAATATAACACTTTGTCATACGAAGATGCGCCTTGGATCTGCTGCGGAACCATTAAACAAAGAAGAACTGCTGCAGCAAGAAACAGGCCTGCCATCCATTTTTTCATTCCCATCCCCCCATACCTTTGTTCATTTCAATGTATGGGCGCTTGATAAAGATTATTTTTAACATTTGAAGTTAGTATGCTGCTTACAAAAGCCGGACTCCCCCGCGAGAAATTTCCCGGTACAGACACAGACAGCCTCCCGGTCACATACATTTACATATAGGCTTTTGCCTACATACTTTTGTGGAGGTGACGATGGTGACAGGTGTTTTCGCAGCGCTCGGCTTTGTTGTTAAAGAGCTTGTCTTTTTAGTATCTTACGTGAAAAACAATGCCTTTCCACAACCGCTCTCAAGCAGCGAGGAAAAAAAATACTTAGAGCTCATGGCTAAAGGGGATGAACATGCCAGGAACATGCTGATTGAGCATAATCTTCGCTTGGTCGCCCATATTGTGAAAAAATTTGAAAATACAGGTGAGGATGCAGAGGACTTAATCTCCATCGGAACGATCGGGCTGATAAAAGGAATTGAAAGCTATTCCGCTGGTAAAGGGACAAAGCTGGCGACGTATGCTGCGAGGTGTATTGAAAATGAGATTGTAATTACAAAAGGGGGGTGCATACTCCTCTTTAATACGTTTAAATATATTCGGTGATCTCTTCTCCTCTCTTGGTTTATTATTGAAACGGAAACAAAAATCCATTACACTATTGCTGATGCACCAACGGGTGGGAGGACTCGCCATGAACAAAAAAGAACTGCTCCTAATGAATTTCAGGGACTTGTTTAACAAGATGGCTTGGCTTAATAAGCCAAAGATGGAAGTCTGTCTTAAAGGGTATAAGCCTTCTGAAGTACATTGTATAGAATCCATTGAACATGGAAATACTAATGTGACAAAACTTGCTGAGTCCCTTTATATGACGAGGGGCGCCATTAGTAAAATGACTAAAAAGCTCATAGAAAAAGGCTTAATCGAGAGCTACCAGAAGCCAGATAACAAGAAAGAAATTCATTTTAGGCTTACCGAGCAAGGGAAAGAAATTTATAAAATCCATGATAAACTGCATAAAGAGTTTCTAGAGCGTGATAAGGCAGTATTTGAACAGGTAACCGAGGAACAATTTGATTTTATGATTAACTTTGCGGAAAAGTATAATAGACATTTGGATGCAGAAATAAAAAAACATGGTGTTGATATTAAGTCGGAATAAATTTAAATAATGAAAATGTAACCACAGGCAGCCAACTCTATTGAGTTTCGGCTGCCTTTTTATTACCGTTATTTTGTTGACGCGGAAACAAAATTATGTTATTTTTTGTTGACCAGGAAACAAAAATACAACTTTTGAGAGGAGAATAATATGTTAAAAGGCAAAGTAAAGGAACCAGGATTACCAAAAGAAATCCTCATGGCTGCCTGGGCTATTGCACTTGGAGCAATTGCCCCAATGCTTGACTCAACTATGGTGAACATTGCCATCGACAAATTAAATAAGGATTTCAGTACGACGTTGGATACCATTCAATGGTCCATTACAGGTTATGTTTTAGCTCTTGCTATTGCAGTTCCAGTATCCGGATGGCTTATGAACAAATTTAATGGAAAGAAAATCTTAATCGGCGCAGTCATTGCCTTTGGTGTAACTTCTGTTTTTGCTGGAATTAGTTGGGATGTTTCTAGCTTTATCTTATTCCGTATGCTTCAAGGATTTAGCGCTGGGATTATTACTCCACTTATGTCAACACTCTTGGTTAAAACAGCAGGTCCAGAGAATATAGGAAAAGTTATGGCTATCGTCAGCACACCTATGATTTTGGGCCCAATCTTAGGACCTGTAATCGGGGGCTTCATCGTTCAAGCTACATCATGGCATTGGATTTTCTTCATCAACGTGTTCATCGTTTTGATTGCTGCACCACTGATGATGAAAACTCTTCCAGACTTTGAGCCATTCAACAAAAATAGTAAACTTGATATTTTTGGAATTATCAATCTATCCTTAATGAGTGCAGCAATGATATACGGAATTACAAAAGCAGCAGACCATGCATCATTTAACAATAGCGAAACAATCCTATGGGTGGGCTTCGGCCTCGCTTTAGCTTTAATTTACATCGTATATAATCGAATCAGAAAAAATCAAACCGTACTCCCTATAAATTTGTTTGCACACAAAAACTTCTTAACATCCAGCGTCGGGTTATTATTAGCGAATATTGCCGTCATGGGACCCATGTTAATACTTCCATTGTTCTTTCAAAACTTCCGTCATTTCACGGCAATCGAAGCTGCGCTTGCATTAATCCCTCAAGGAGTTGGGATGCTCGTTACTCGGCCAATGATTGGAAAAATGATTGATAAGATCGGTGCAAAATACGTGGTTATGGTCAGTCTTGTTCTTTCGCTTATCGGATCTATTCCGCTTATCTTTATCACCGATAAAACAAGTATGATGTGGATTTCTATCATATTATTCATCCGCGGGACCAGTTTTGGAGGAATTATGCTTCCGTTAACAAGTGATGCTTATACAGGACTTGACAGCAAACAACTTCCAGAAGCAGGTGTCGGTATTAATATTATTGAAAACCTTGGTTCAAGTTTTGGTTCAGCTGTTATCGCAACTGTTGTCGCAACTACTATACAAGGATTGCAACCAACGATTGCGAATGACTTAAAAGGTTACCATGCCGGATTCTTAGTATCCGCCATTGTCCTTGCGATAATCTTCATCCCAAGTCTATTTCTCACACATAAAAAGCATCCACAATAAAGAAATCTGCACTTGAATACTCGACTGCCGAATGGTTTGTTTGGATAAATGTTGATACATGTAATGTGCACCAGTTTCATAAGCCCATTTAGAAAGGCGCTTACTAATTTGATTGGCTATCTGTTTTCTTCGATGTCTGGATCTACTTCAGAGGTTTCAATTACAAAAAGAGGGCAATAACCCTCTTTAATACGTTTCAATATATATAGTGTCAGAATCCACAACGGTAACTTCTTTCACGATAAAGTTAACAATTGTTTTTTTATCATCAAGGGTTAAATTATCTGCACCGATTGATTGAAAATAGTCTATAGCTCTTTTTAGAGCATTTTCACTTGAGCTTGTATCATCCAGGACTTTCATTTTTGATTGAATTTCGTTACACTTTTCAGTAAGCTGGTTTTGTTTTTTTTGCAGCTCAATAATTTGTGCTTTGATTTCATCAATATCTAAATCATCGTCATCGCTTAGGCTGATTAGCGTTAAAAGACGCTTGCGGCCTTTTTTTGTTTTCTCTATCTCTTTTTGAATGAGTTCTAATTCATCAGACAGGTGATTTGATTGTTCAATCTCTTTAAAAGAAGCATACTTTTGGGGATTTGTGATGAATTTAAAAATTTCATCCCATACATGCCGGTTCAATTTATTCTCAGACATTTCTTTTCCGCAGCCGCGATCCTTTGCGCCAGAATAATTTTTCCGGCAAGTATATACATAGTAGTCTTTACCATGTGATTTTCTTTTCTTCCCTGTCATGGTATTTCCGCATTTTCCGCATCTAACCAAACCCGATAACAAGTAATTGTGAGGGCTGATACTCAAGTGTTTTCTTTTACTTTGACCTAAGAGTTCTTGAGCATAATCCCATTGTTCGGCTGGGATTATTGCTGGAATTGAAACAGTGATTTGCTCTGCTTCAGGTCTTATTTTAATTATAGATTTGTTTCCTGCCTGTTTTGAAACATAGGAACCCTCTGTATCATATTTATACTGCTTATGTTCACCCTTATAAGAAGAGTTCATTAATATCTGTCTAACAACCTGCCTGTGCCATACTTTGGCGCCTTTTTTTGTTTTAACCCCCATCTGAGTTAAATGTAGAGCAATACCATTTACTCTGCCGAAAAAAGGGCTTTTATGATCGGTGAAGTAATTGAAAATCATCCGAATAATTTTTGCTTCCTCTTCAAATATCTCAAGAGTTCTTTTCTCTTTAACAAATTTATAGCCATATAGCTTGGAATCTTTAATGATCATGCCTTTTTTCATTTTTTGAAGTCGGCCGCTTGATGTCCGTTCTTTGATTTTGGCTTTTTCAAATTCTGAGATTGCCCCCCGCATTGCGAAAAACAATTGACCCTCTGGAGAATTGGCGTATTCTCCATTAACAAAAATCAAGGGTATATTTCGCTTTCGGAGTTCATCATCAATGATAAGCTGATTCATTAATTTCCGAGAAAGACGGTCAGGATCGTAACAAATAACTTGACTTATAAGTCCTTTACTCGCATCCTCCCTCAAGCGATTCAAAGCCGGACGTTCTAAAAGCTCTCCTGAAAATCCTTCATCGGCATACTTCAGCACATCCTTAGTCCCTGCTTTCTTTATACAGGCCTCGATCTGGCTGTCGATGCTCGATCCCTTGATCGCTTGCTCCTCGGTCGATACCCTTACATATATTGCTATCACCCTGGATCTCCTTCCTATAAAGTTTTATTAAATAATGATAGCAATCGTTAATGCATTTGTCAGCTTGCGGTCCCTCGATGATTATTACCTTCATAAAATGCATCACCCCTTGGGTAATGCTATGTAACAACTGTTTGTCCTAATGAGGTGATTTTCAATGAGTATGAAAACATTATAAAAAACCAATAGTTTGAAACCATCGGTTTTTCGACACCCACTTGGCCCTCAATAAAGTGAAAGCTTATCACTTGTTCAAAACCCCGTCATCTCATGCACTTGATGTCATTCCTTTCATCCATTTACACCGTTTTATATTGATTTCAGGTACAAAATGGGCACTGTTTTCAAATCATTCGAGTAAAAAAATGAAAGTTCTATTTCTTCCTTTAGATCCCCCACCTGAACGCCTGAAGTTTTGAAACCACCATTTGAAGCACCATCTTTTTAGTTAACTCAACATTGTCATTAGTATCAGCTAATGTCCAGCGATACTCCCTCCTTTCTTTATTTCTCGGCCTGTTCAACCTTCCATCCAGCTATGGAAAATTTACAATACTTTGAACCAAAAACAGAAACAAAAAAATCCCAAAGAAAATGTAATACTTGGTATTATTGATATGCGGAGTATTGATCTATCAAAGATAAAGCTCTCAAATCTCAATAAGTTATGAACTTCTAATTAATATAATAAGGAGATATTTTTAATGGGATCAAAAAATCGTAATGGCAAAAATCCTGATAGAAACGAAGTAGCCATTGATACAACAATTATTGAACATTTGGCTTGTTTAGAAATGAATAATTTAATACTTCAACCACCCTTCCACTTAGTTAGTAACATTACCTGGAATGATAAGGGGATCTCTTTTGATGGTGAAATTCTTGTTTATAACAATAGTGAATTAGTCAAAAAAAATGCTGTTGGCGAAGTTAAAGTTCAAGTTAAAGGAACTACGACCTTCAAAAAAGTTCACAAAAAAGGAAAAATAAAACATTCGGTAAAGAAAGCAGACATAGAAGTGTATTATAAGTTTGGGGTGGGCGTATTATACTTTGTTGTAACAATAAATCCAACTACATTAAAAAAGCAGGCATATTATCGGATGTTGGCTCCATTAGATTTAAAAAAGCTCTTACTTGAACTTAACAATAATGGAAGGGACTCTATTTCCTTAGATTTCAAAAGATTAGAAAAGGATACTTTAGAACCTCTATGCAATGTATTTATAAATATCGTAAAAAAACAGCCTCAACACTACATTGAGCTTAGTGAGCATATGAATTTCACAAGTTATAAAGTAGACATCATTGATATAAATAATGATTATTCTGATCTATTTGAAAAGTCTGCCTATGTTTATGGATTTACAACAGATAATATTGGGATTCCTATAGACGTAGCCCAACTTGACAAAATCCAAAGGGTTAATACAGAAAGGATACGATTAAATGATGAGGAAGTTAATATTACCTACAAGATAATTGAGACGGAAAATTCTCACGAAGTCGTTATAGAGGACACTTTGAGTATTGAATTGCCAAAAGATAAAAAAGGCGGGTCTTTTAAATTAGGCAAATTGAAAACACTTGGTTCATATATGAAGTGTTTGCAAATAATAAACTATTTCTTTGTACATGAGAAGTTTCCATTTCATTCTTTCGAGTTAGAACTGAGGTTAGACAACAAAAAGAAATTTAAGAATATTGAAGAAGACATTAAATTTCACCAAGAGTTAATAAACGTTTGCAGTCAAATAGGCATAAACGAAAATTATGTATTTCATGATAAGGAGAATTTATCGTCATTATTTAAAGGCATCATCCAAGTTTTTAAAAATAATCAATATGGATTGCTGAAAATTAACAATGGAGAAAAACTGGAAAACACAAGGATATACGCCATTAATCTTTCTGATTATATAAGAGTAAGGTTAGTTTTTACAGGTGATAAATTCATTAACTTTTACAGTAATGAAGCTTTAACAACTATAGGTGGATTATTGCCGAAAGAAGATATACCTAGAAAAAATAGCCTAGATAATGAGAATCCTGTTAGTATACCTGATAATTGGGAGGATTATTATCAACGAGTGAGTATTTACTCAGCACAAAACATTGAGGAGTTGGCGAAAGATGCTAACTTTGATTTCGAAATAATAAAATTATCTTTCTCTGATAAGTATCATGATATCAAAGCTCACTTTACAATAAACACTTCATTAAACTTTATAAATTATTATAATAAATTCCGAGACGAGAAATATTTAGACCTTGCTCTTGATCTTAATAAACGACATCTCTTGGAGTTTTCAACAGAGGATATTCCAAAGGTTAATATTTACTTAATTAAACTCATAAAGGGTTATAAACTATCAGAAGAAGAACAAGCTGAGATCTTAGATATACAAGATAGGGCTGAGAGTACTAAAGACTTAACATTAAGTTTCGCGTGTGAAGTCTTATTAGGAAGTAAAGTGAAGGCTCAGAGAATATTTAGTTCACTTAAAGGCGAAGAAAAAGAAAATTTACTTGGATTTCCAATCTACCATTTTTACAAAAATTCAAGGTAGTATACTACTATTCTTATATTTAAAAAGCTGGGAATTGGGCAATTTCCAAAATTCCGTTCAAATAAAAAAAGGAAGGTATAATACCCTTCCTTTTTATGCACCAACTTGATCTGCGGCTATTTTGAGTTTTTTATTAAGTAACCCTCAAAACCACTTAATTCCCTGCCTGTAAATTTTCCATTTAAACCAAAAAGTTATTGCGGTCTCACCGAAAATTCGTCAACATCACCACAATCCTTTTATAAACGGAAAAAAAGAGGAGCAAACTCATGTCTGCTCCTTACGTTTTTCTTTGCACAACGTCTAGTATCTTCTTTTGGAAACCATAACGTCCATTTCTTCTATGATGAGATGAATTTTTTTTCTGTAAGAAATTCAGCAAGTCTCACTATACCACATGAAGAAATTGTTTACTCATTATGTCCTTTGTCATTTCAGTTATTCAACTATTGGTGTAAGTGAACTACCACTCCACACTTCGCCCTTATTCAGTGTCCAACTGTCATTATAGAGATTAGAGGCACCTTGATTAGCGACAGGGCTCCAACCGTCATCCCAAGCTAAGAAATAGATGGTTTTAGGGTATTTTTGTTTAATTGCATTGATAAATTGTGAATAATCCAGGCTGCCATTTGTTTCTTGAGGACCTACTTCTGTAAAAGCAAATGGCTTATTCAGAGCCGTTAACTCGTCATATCCTTTAATCGAATAAGCATCTGAGAAATATGCATCTAATCCCACAATGTCAACATATGATGAGCCAGGATAAAAATCTATTTTAAAATCCCTGTTAGCGTCTGGTCCATATACCCAAATCAGGTTGTCCAAACCTCTTGTATCAGTCATATAATGATAGATTTTTTGATAAAGTTGTTTGTAAAGTGAGATGCGTTGGCTGTCTTTTTTGTTATATTCGGTTAGTCCCCACCAAAACCATTCTCCATTCATTTCATGAAGAGGTCTAAATAGAACAGGTACACCTTCATTCTTTAGCTGTTGAAGACCATCTGCAATTTTGCTCAAAATAGCGTCCAATCGCTTGCCCTCAGTAGTTGATGAATCTAAGATTTTTTGATATTGACTGTTTGAGATTTGAGTTTTATAATGTCCAGATTGAAACGCAGGGTTAGGAAGATGCATACTGATCTGAGGTATACCTCCGCTCTTCCAATGAGAAATTAAATCACTGTTGCAGCTATAATCAATTGCATCAGTAATATTTCCTGACTCCAACCACCCTCTCGAATAATCACAAGCATATACTGCAGGTGACTGGCCAATAGCATTTTTGATTCGATTAGCTTCTATCATAGAAAACGTCGCATTTGTATATCCGCCGAATGCACCTGACAGTATGCGATTTTCAGACCGGTTTGGTAGATGAGCTAGCCAATTCATCAACTCTTTCGTTGTCGCCTGAGCATTAGGATTCACAGGGTTGACTGTATGAGCAGATGCCGTCTGTGAAAAAGCTGAAATGATTATTGAAGAAAGTAATATAAAAATACTAATTTTTTTAAACATACATATTCTCCATCTTCTTTGTTTTTAGGATTACTAATCATTAATTCTCTTAAGATTAATTCACTAACAATTTAATCTATCTTTCTCCTAGTAGTTTATGATTCTCCTTTCAGTTTTAAATTAAGAGAGTTTTCCTTCGAGATATTACATTACCCATTATAAATCTCCATTTTTTGGGCATTAACTATATTAAACTTAAAACTACCTTCTTACATCAGACAGTTTTCCTGTTTTTATATATGTCTAACAGTCTATAAAATAAACTTTTTCTTTTGTATTGAAGTCTTTTTCCCTATTTATCTGGTTTATTTATTATCGATATAAAGAGGTGAACCATTTTTTCACTCTCTTTTTTCCTTTCTCCGAAACGATTTTTAAAATAAATGTTTGAAATACTCCCCAATAGTCACCAACAATAGAGCTCAACAATACTTTTGCGACTTGATGACGATTCCGCAACAATCCTTTTATAAACAGAAAAAAGAGGAGTAAACACATGGTTTACTCCTCTAACTTAGTTGCTTTACCTTTTGCTTCTGCATATTCTGGTGTTTTCTTTGACAGCCCAACCTGTCTGTCACTTTCCCCGTTACCTAGCATATAATCAAGCTCCTTAATACGAAGCTAAAAAGTTATTGCGGTCTCACCGAAAATTTAAATTGCGGTGCCCTATTGCCTTTTTCTGCGAAGGAAAACTTGTTAATATTTACATTACTAGTAGAGTTAAGGGAAGGGTGAATATCTTGATATCAATCACATCAGCTGAAGTGGGAATGAAGATTAATGAATGGCATAGGCATATTCAAAAATTCAACGTAACTGATGCTGAAATGTTAAAAGCTGAAATCGAACGTGATATAGAGGTTATGGAAGAAGATCAAGACTTGCTTATTTATTATCAACTAATGGCCTTTCGACATAAAATCATGCTGGAGTATACGCTGCCATCTGATGAAAATCGAATGGAACTTTCAGAATATTTAAAGAAAATCGAAGGACATAAGAAAAAACTAGACAATATGCGGGCATATTATTATAACTTCTTCCGCGGGATGTATGAATTTAGAAACGGTGAATACACAAAGGCCATTACATATTACAAAAAAGCTGAACGCAAAATTCCAACGATCTCCGACAAGATTGAAAAAGCTGAGTTTTATTTTAAACTGTCTGAAGTCTATTATCATATGAAGATGACTCACATCTCAATGCATTACGCTGAACTTTCATACAACATCTATAAAAAACATGAACTTTATTCTGTCAGACGTATACAGTGCCATTTTGTCATTGCCGGTAACTACGATGACCTTGAAAATCACGAAAAGGCTCTCCCTCACCTTCAAGAAGCTTTAAAAGGTGCCGAGCTGCTTAAAAGTAAAAATACTCACATCTATGCCACTGCATTTTTCAATCTCGGCAACTGCTATCACAAAATGGACAACTTAAATAAGGCTGCACGTTACATCGAACAAGCCTTGGTTCAATACAGAAAAATAAACTCTGACGTACTTCCGCAAGCTTATCATGACCTAGCGTTGATTTATTTTAAACAAGGCAAAAAAGAACAAGCAATGGATTGCTTCCGCAAAGGAATAAGAAGTGCTGTAGATTTTAAAGACGAACTTTTTATGAACTTATTTGAAGCATTAGACGTTCTTTATATAAGAAATGGCGATACACCTAAACTCCTCAACATTTTCTCTCGTTTAGAGAACGGCAAAGGATACCCTTATCTGGAAGAGCTGGCATTGTTAGGAGGCAACCTTTTCGATTATAATGGAAAAATAGAGGATAGTATCATCTGTTTCAAGAAGATGGTATATGCTCAAAAGCAAATATCGAAAGGGGAATGCATGTATGAAATCTAAATTGTTTATCAGTTTATCCGCCGTTTTAATTGGACTTGCCTTTTTCGGATCTATGTCTAATGGCGAAATGAAGGAAGCATCCCGGAATGTAACTCTAGCACCTACTCATGAATTCCTTGTTTGATTCGATAAACAACATTAGTTCTGATTCCCTTTAGCCGTTTCATAACGGCTTTTTCTTATTTCTAAGAAAGATAAGCTAATTGTTGACCTACATACAATAGTATAAATTTTTCACTATTGTCTCCTCTGCCCCAGCAAGTTGCAGTCTTGGGGTTTCTCAGCGGTGTATTTACGGTGGGATTATACAAATGGATTCCAGTTGCAGAGCCGTACTTCAAAATAGCAGGTGCAGTCTATCTGCTTTACCTGGCCTGGCAGATCAGCAAGTCCACAAAAGCAAAGAAGGACTCTGAAGATGTACATTCTTCTTTTTTATCAGGATTTATTTTTCAAGTAATCAATGTCAAAAGCATTTTGTTCTTCTTAACAGTGATGAGTGCTTTTATCTTTCCGTTTCAGCATACAATAACAGCGATCATTGTTTATCTCACATTAGCCATTATTCTCGGCTGGCTGGCACTGCTTTTATGGTCTGGATTCGGCTCTGTGTTCAAAAAGCTCTTTGAGAAACACGATAAGGCATTTCGCACAGTCATGTGTTTGCTGCTTGTTTACTCTGCAGTCAGTATTTATCTCTAGCACGTCGAAAATGTTCAGACCTAACCAACCACCCGCTCCCGGGATCTAGCAATTTTATGTGGGTGGACTAATGGATGTTTAATCTCCTGGGAATGGATGACCCGGGCGATTCGAAAATGTTGCAGGTCGATAGGGTCATTAATGGATTATTTCCCTTCCTCATTATGCACCAACTCGATCTGCAGCAATTTTTGAATCAAACATTTTAAGCCCTTTCTACATCTACAAAGTGATTAAAAGTTAAGATGCTACCTTAACACCATTACTGGCAATAGAATCCGGCGGATTTTCTTCTGAATTCAACATTATATACCGTCGCAGTAATAATGCTTTTATGCGAAACAGTAATTCTTTCGGCTCGAAAGGTTTAGTCAGATAGTCATCCATTCAACAGAAACCCCTCTTTTTTGCGGATTTCTATTTTTTCAAAAAAAGAGACCAGTCACAAATGTTAGTAACGGTCTCTCAATACTATCTTATAGCTAACGGCCTTAATATCAAGACTACATTTAAGAAAAGAAATATGATCAGAGTATGAACATCAAGTTAAATATATTTATAAAGAAATTAAAGAGAAAGGTCATTATTATCCAAGGTGCTACCGAGAGAACATAAACCTTTACCGGTTATGGCACAATAAATCATTAATAAAGTGAAAAATCAGTTTATCTTCTTAGGAGATGATTCCTAAATCATTTTAGATAGAACTGTATCATACGCCTCAAGTGTATAGTCTACTTCTTTCTCCCCATGCACTGTAGCTATGCTGTATCTGTTTAATGGCTTTGTATAGATTCCTTTTGAAAGTAAACCAAAATCTAATTCCTTTCTCATAGAAAAATTAGCTTGTTGCAAATCTCTGTAGTTTCTTACTTTTTCTTCTTCCGTAATGACAACATTAAAAATGGAACCCAGACCAATCGTTTGCATCGTAATTCCTCGGTGTTCAAAAAGATCTTCTATTCCCTTTTTTAATCTAGCAGTCATCTTAAAAACGTGTTCGATTTCTTGTTCTAAAACTTTTATAGTAGCAAGACCAGCTGCCAGAATCGTAGGGTGTCCATTGTATGTCCCGCTGTGAAAAAGAACATCTTTAGCATTAGATTTTTTGCTCTGACTGCTGTCAAAAACATCAGACGAAGCGGTGGGGGCGCTTATCCTCATTATTTCTTCTTCCCCCCCCACGATTCCCACAGGAAAACCACCACCTATCACTTTTCCTAGTGCAGTGAGATCCGGTTTAATATTATAGTGCCCTTGAGCTCCTCCAAGCCCTAAGCGAAAACCTGTTTTTACTTCATCAAAAATTAGCAAGATGCCTAACTCTTCCGTTAACTTTCTCAGCCCCTTCATAAAAGAAGGTTCTGCCGGAATAAATCCTCCTTGTATAGGCTCAAGGATAACCGCGGCAATCTCATCCTTTTTTTTCGTTAAGATGTCAGAAGTATGTTCTAGGTCATTAAAAGGTAGTGTTATGGTATGTTTCTCATGATATGGGTCAATCCCTTTAGATTCGATCACTGATTTTGGCGAGTGAGGGTGACCTGCTTCTTCAAGAGAAGGATTTACACTTAAAAGAACTTGATCATACCCCCCGTGATAATGACCCTCAAACTTAGCAATTTTGGTTTTACCCGTGTACGCATATGCCAAACGTAAAGTCAAAAGAGTAGCTTCTGTTCCAGAGTTGGTATAACGGATTCTTTCCATACTTGGATAAAGCTCTTTTATTTTCTCCCCCATACTAAGTTCAAGCTGATGAGGGGTCCCAAATAACATCGTTCCCTCCTCCTCAAGCTGTTCATTTATGGCTTTAATGATCTTGGGATGACCATGTCCAAGCATTAGAGCACCGTAGGAAAGCAGATAATCAATATACTTGTTTACATCAAGATCGTATAAATAGGCTCCCTTTCCTTTTTCCATAATAATTGGATAGGGGTCAAAAGATTTGATATTAGCTGTTACCCCGCCCGGCATGATTTCCTTTGCTTTTGAGAAGAAAGCTCTGGATTTTGATGTTCGGTTCTCAAACTCTGTTAAAAAATGTTTTTTCATTAATGTCATCTCATTATCCTCCCACAAAAAGAAATAATATATTCTAAAACAAATCTAAAATGAAATATCTATTTCATTTTAGATGAAAAAAGTTTATTTGGAAACCTTTTAGAACAAAAACGACAAAAATATTTCAAAAAACTTTTAAAAATGAAAATTCCATTGCATTTGTTTATAAATTGAACTATCCTTTTTTATAAAGAAAAAATTAAAAAGAGGTAACTATATGGGTCAGAAAAATGTCTATCAATTAATAGCTGAGAAAATGCCTGCTATGAGTAAGTCACAGGAAAAGCTGGCTGCCTATATCATTAACAACCCGAACACGGTCCCTTTTTATACAGTTGCAACTCTAGCGAAACTAACAGGTGTAAGTGAAGCTTCGGTGGTACGTTTTGCTGTCTTTTTAGGATTTTCCGGATATCGTGAACTGCAGAACCAGATGCAGAACTCTGTTCAGATGCAATTGACGACGAGGGACAGATTAAAAATGTCTTCCCAAGTTTATGATGATTCAAACCAGGACATCTACGATATTTTTAAAGATGATATAGCGAATATTAAATCGACAATGGAAAATTTAGATTCGAAAGCATTTTTAGATGCAGCAAACCTTCTGATAAACGGAAAAGAAGTCTATATATCTGCGAATCGGAGTGCCACATCACTTGGGCTATTTCTGCAATATTACTTGGATATTATCATAGGAAACGCTCAATTACTGGGTCCCGTTGAAAATAAACCTGAACAATTATATAGATTAAATGAGAAAGATGTAGTAGTCGGTATTAGTTTCTCACGTTATTCAACAAGTACTGTTAATATGATTGCTTTTGCCAAAGAACGAGGTGCAACCACAATTGTCATTACTGATAATTTCCTTTCTCCACTCGTCCCTCATGCGGATGTAGTACTAACTGCTTCAAGTCAGTTACCAACTTTTTTTGATTCTTTTGTTGCTCCGCTAAGTCTTATTAATACACTTATAGCATTTGTTGGAAAAAAAAGAATGAATGACTCTGAGGATCGTCTTGAAAAACTTGAGGAAATTTGGGAACGATTTGGCACGTTTTATTCTAACCAAAGGAAATAAATAAAAAAGGGTGCTAATCTAACTGGATCTAACGATTCTGTCCCTCAAGAAATTGCTCAAATAGCTGTTAAGTGTGTTTAAATTATATTTTTTATTAAGAAACTGCACCTGCAATTATTAGTTATGTCTAACAATCAGGGTGTAAAACGAATTATTCGTTAATAATCAATATCAACATCAATTTAATTTTTACAAAACAGTTCACAGAATAAAATTATTAATTATTAACTTGATATCGATCTAGTGCGATTCACAAGAGAGTGTTATGTACAAATTAAAACCACAATGGAGAAACGTCAAAATCACAACAACCCTTTCATAGACAGTTAAAAGAGGAGTAAATACATGATTTACTCCTCTTACTTAGTTCTTACGTTTGATTTTCATAATCTGGTGTTTTCCTTGATAAGCTATCTCAGATGCCTGGCACATGATCACGTTTTTTTATAAGAAACCAAAAAGTTATTGCGGTCTCACCGAAAATTTATATTGTGGTGCCCTACTACCTTAATAAAAACCCTCAATTAAGAGGGTTTAATCAGTTTTTATGTTTGATTCCGGTCAGAAAGTTGATGATATGCTTCACTTTGCTCTACAGTAAAAGTAGTAACGAAACCTAAACTTAAAGTAACTGCAGTAAGAATAATGATTACGCTTTTTTTAAAATTCATACAGGCATTCTCCCCTCTGAATTTGTTTTTGCGTTTCAAGCATTTTTTGATGATAAACATATGATGTTTCAAATTCCTTTGATTTTGCAAAAACTTCAGCCGTATCAATTGCGATATCTTCCACATACGCATAATTCTTATTTCTTTCTAAGTAATCAATCGTTTTTTTGATTCCCGCTTGATCTACTGCATTAATATAAAGTGCTTCCAAGTACTTTTGCAGGGACACAAAAAGTTTATCACCTTGGGATATCGCAGCGGATAAACCCTTTTTACTCATTTTTATTGCTTCACTTGTTTTCCCCTGCTTAAAAAGAAATTTAGCGTATGTAAACAGGGAATGTGGTAAATTGCTCAACTTAGCACTTTCTGATACCTTGGCAGCCTCATTTAAGAAATGATCTGCTTTATCATTTATTCCTAAATCTGCGTAATTCTTTCCGAGATTGTAGTAAGCCGAACTAAGTAGCCTTTCATTGCGATCTAATTGTTTGGACAACTCTAAGGCTTTTTCAAGGTGCGGCAGGCTTTTCTCGAAATGTTTAAAATCAACGTAATTTCCAGATATCACGAAATGACATTGTATTTTTCGCACTTTATAAAGTTCATATTGATTATAAATGTCCATCGCTTGTTTAACATGGTGCATAGAGATATGATTTTGCTTCATAATATAGTAAGCTTCAGCCAACTTAAAATGAAATTCCGCCTTCTCAATATCATCATTTACATGAGTAAGGTGTTTTTCTGCTTCTCGATAAAAACCAATTGCTTTGACATATTCCCTCTTATCAAACTCATACATCCCTCTGAAAAACAGAGAATAATACGACAAAAGACCAGATATGCCTTTATTTGAAGTCTCAATTTTATCAAGAAGTTCGTCAATAGTTGGTCTTATGCGTGTTGTTACGGGTTCCAAATAATCTAACATGAGTTGATGACGGAATTTCATTAGGGAGAAGTAAATGAGTAAGTACTCATCTTCCTCCATCCGTTGGATTTCTTGCTCCACCTCTGCCTTTAAAATCTCTGCATCCGGGACACTAAATTGACGTATCATTTTATACCATTCATTGATCTTTACGCCAACTTCTGACGATGACAAAACCGGATTCACAGGACCCCTCCTTTTATGTCTTTTTATGTAATATTCTAACATTTCTAAAAAGTGTTTGGGCCGCAAAAAAACCGCAAACTTTTTAACGTTTTCATCATAAAAGGTGCAACATGATATGCGCAGCCCAAACAGCAGCAGGACTCCCCCTTCCAATAAATAGGGCATAGACTAAAAAGCAAATATCGAAATCTAAATTGTTTATCAGTTTATCCGCCGTTTTAATTGGACTTGCCTTTTTCGGATCTATGTCTATTGGCGAAATGAAGGAAGCATCCCGGAATGTAACTCTAGCACCTACTCATGAATTCCTTGTTTGATTCGATAAACAACATTAGTTCTGATTCCCTTTAGCCGTTTCATAACGGCTTTTTCTTATTTCTAAGAAAGATAAGCTAATTGTTGACCTACATACAATAGTATAAATTTTTCACTATTGTCTCCTCTGCCCCAGCAAATAAAAAAACAGCAGAAATTCTATTCCTATGTATAGCAATCGTTAATGCATTTGTCAGTTTGAGGTCCCTCGATGATTATCACCTTCATAAAATGCATCACCCCTTGAGTAATGCTATGTAACAGCTGTTTGTCCAAAATATTTAAATACATGATATTAAATTGTTTAAAGAATATTAAACTTGATTTAAAAAAAACACCAATAGCCTCAAACCATTGGTGTTTTGATAATAATCTACTAAATCTCTTACTAAACTATCATTTTTCCCATCTCAAAGGCTGAACCGCTCTACAATCGCTTCTGCAAACTCTGATGTTGAAGATTTACCACCAAGATCTCCTGTTTTGATTCCAGCCCTAACGGTTTCAAAAAGTGAATTTTCTATTAGTTCTGCAACTTCTTTCAGTTTTTTATCATGATGTTGAGTATTAAGCCATTCAAACAACATAGCTGTTGAAAGCATCATTCCAATAGGGTTTGCGATGTTTTTCCCTGCAATATCAGGTGCCGAACCGTGAGCAGCCTGTGCCATTGCCTGCTTTGCGTTTGAATTAATTGACGGTGCAAGTCCTAAGCTGCCAACTAACTCGCCTGCTAAATCCGAAAGAATATCCCCAAACATATTTTCCGTCACAATAACATCAAAATCTTTTGCACGACGAACTAAATGCGCGGTCATTGCATCAATATGATAATCATCTACTTCTACTTCCGGGTATTGTTCTGCCACTTCACGACACGTATTCAAAAAGAGACCCGATCCAAGTCTTATTACATTCGCTTTGTGGACGATGGTAACTTTCTTACGGCGCTCCATCGCACTTTGAAATGCTGCATGTGCGATACGTGAAATAGCTTTTTTAGTAAAAACCCCTGTTGATACAGCCACCTCCGGCGTAATTTGCCATTCTCCTACACCAATATACATATTTCTGTCAGCATAGAAGCCTTCAGTATTTTCACGGTAAATGACCAAATCTGCTTCCCCTACAACACTTTTCGTTCCAGGTATTGTCTTTGCCGGCCTTATATTTGCATAAAGGTCAAAATGGTGACGAAGTTCTCCGCTTGGGTTACGTTTTTCTTTGTGTTCTTCTGGATAAGCAGCAGAATCATGTGGGCCTAATATCCATCCATGACACTTCTCTAATTCTTTTACGGTTACATCTGGCATTGGATCATTATATTTTTTTATTGCATCCCATCCCATTGGTAAATCAACCAAATCCAAAGACATATCTGCTTTTTGAGTTGCGGCCTTCAGCACCAAAGTTGTCGCTTTTACAATTTCAGGTCCAATTCCATCTCCATGTAAAACTCCAATGCGATATGTTGTCATATAACCATCTCCTTGATACTAATTCGCTTACAAAATATAAAATAAAAAGGCTGTAAACAGTTTAGACGGCTCTTTAACCGTCCCACTAACTATGAACCTGATTTAAATTCTTTTGCCAATCGAATAACGTGATCAGCACCTATTCGTGGTCCCGTTAAAACCTTTTGATTTTCTATTTTCTCAACTGCACGAGCCATTGAATATTGAGCTAGAATAATCACTTCGCTGGAGGCGTCTATTTCGTCAATTTTGTCTTGAATGAGTTTATCATGACCTGATTCATTACCTTTCTGAAGATCATGAAATGCCTTAGGAATGAAATACGTGTTAACCTTTATCTTTTTCTTGTGTATTTTTGCCAGTTCGAACAGCATTTCTTTTGTTGTCGGGGCTGCAGTCTGAACAGTTGCCACAATACTTATATTTGCACTTCTTTTCACTGCTTCCTGAAGCATACTAATATCAGATGGCAGAACAGGAACAGGAAGCAAAGACGCTATTCTGCTTATGTAAGGCGTAAAAGATGAACATGTAAATAGTATAGCGTCCACGTTGCTTTCTACTGCTTTTCCAGCTAATTCACAAAGCCGCAAGATCATCCGTGTTGTAATTTTATTTGTTGTATTCAGCTCGTAAATCAATCCTTCATCCATAAAATTGATGAGATCTACGTCTTCTGAATGCATGGAGAAAGCCCGATGGATTGGAGCAACTGAATTCATTGTGGCATGGATTAATCCAATGCGAAGTTTTGTCAATGATGTCCCTCCTTTTGTGTCCCACAGCATTCATTTTTATATAACGCTTACAATTCCTTAAAAAACAGAGTGTACGTTATTGAAATTTATATAAGCCACCCTGTTATCTTTACTGTAAGACAAACTATGAAATAGATAAAATATCACTTTATAATGAAATCCGATAGATTTTTTCGATGGTTACTGCATTATTCGTTAGCATACCCTAATAGTTTTTCTAGGTTTGTTTTTGTCATGGCATCAATATCTTGTTAAGAGACACCATTGTCTTTAAAGTATTGTATATACTCATTAATATAATCCTTCCAAAGAGGGTTTTCAATTTGACCTCTGTCTGACGCAATAATAGTGCTGTTATAGCCTACTGCTTTTGCTGAAGCTAAGTTCGTTTCTAAACAGAATCTATATTTGAAAACCTTTCAACTTGATTAACAAACTCATTTACCATAGATAAATTTAAATTGTCTTTTAGATAGAGCATCCAAGTCCGCCACATTAAAGGGTTGCCTTCTTTATCTTTTAAAACGATTGTGTGCAGTGAGTCACGACCTTCTAAAACTGTACTCGGAACAATTGCGTATCCAATACCTTTCATAACCAATTTTTTTGCAACTTCCATATTATCTGTATGAACTAAGACATTCGAAGGTTTATTAAAATGTTGATTCCACCAATTATCGATCACCATGTTTAATGCTGGATCCGTATTATAAGTAATTCTGTTTAGCCTTTGAATTTGATGAAACTTTATTTCTTCTTTAGAAATAATACACATGGTCTCCTGGCTGATCATTTTCTTTTCGTTGCTCCAATGATGCTCTCCCCTGACAAAACCAATATGTGCATCTTGCTTATAAACTGCTTTAATGACCTCTAAGTTTAATGCAGTTTTGATGGAAAATTGCGCAAATGGATGTATATCAGTAAATTTTTTCACGATATACGGCAGCTTATATAAAGCAAAAGCTCTGGAGACACATAAACGAATGGTTCCATGAATATGGTCCCCTATATTCCATAAGTTCTCTTCCATTATTTTTAATTGACTTAGCATGTCTTTTGCATAGGTAACAAGATATTCTCCTTGCTGAGTAAATTCCACACCTCTTCTACCTCTATTTAAAATTTTAATATTAAATTCTTTTTCAAGTTGCTGAAGGCGGTAAGTTAAAGTTGGCTGTGAAATAAATAAACGTTCTGCTGCCTTTGTAATGTTTTTTTCTTCGTAAACGGTTTGTAAAATGATCCAATCTCTTTTTTCCACTTTCCTTCTCCTCTTTGATTTTTCAATCAAATATTTTAAAGATTCACATTATATTTCATAACCTAAAAGTTATCTGACTATGTCGGAACTTCTTTTCATATTTCAATAGTGTGGGCCCACTTAATTTTTTGCACCAGAACCCTTTTAAATGCGTATTTTTTTGTTCCTTCTTCTTTTTTAATATGAAGTTTTTTATTAATCAATAGGTATACCACAAATAATTCATAGGTAATGACTTGACTTTGAATACCAACAAGTTTGATCTTTTTCTTTTAATTTAAGTAGAGAAAGCGAGTTTCAGGAGACATCAAGAAACTCTCGACCAACTATCCCAATCCCCCGAAACAGGCCAAAAGACACAGATCTAATGATTCATTTCCACCCTTTGATCCACATAACAGTTAGTTTCATCATTCTTCCATGGTAATATTTTGTTATATAATTAAATGAAAGGGTATGATTATGAAAGTCTTTGAAGCTAAAACACTTATGTCTGAAGCTACAGACCGCGCCAAAGAATATAAAGAACTAAGGACGCAAATGGTCAACTTGAGAAAAGCTTTACAAAGCGTCGCTGAACTGGATGACAGCGAATTCTCTGGTAAAGGCGCTAATAACATTAAAGCATTCTATCATGATCATGTTGGTGTCACTGATCAATGGATTGACTACATTGACATGAAAATCGCATTCTTTAACAGCATTGCCGGAGCTGTCGAGGACAAAGGTCTCTCTGATGCTTATATTGAAGAATCTTTTCTAGAACATGAACTGGCTAACGCCCATAAAAAATCAAAATCTATCATGTCTGAACAGAAAAAAGCCATGAAAGATATTCTAAACGATATCGACGACATCCTCCCGCTCGACTTGTTTTCAACAGAAACCTTCAAGGATGGGCTTGCAGATGCCAATGACAAACGCAAAAAAACAATTGAAAAACTAGGTGATCTTGACGAAGATTTACTGACAGAATATGCTATGTCAGAGCCAAATGAACAATTCATCAAGTCAGACTTCCAAAAGCTCCAAGAAGCAACGGGCAAAGGCAAAAACGCTACGCCCATCCACTACAACGCTAAGGCGTACCGTGAGAGTGATATACATAAGAAAAAAGGCGATATTGAAAAGCGAACGGAAGCTTATTTGACGATTAAGAAGAAGGAAGAAAAAGAACGGGAAATCGAAAAGCTGAAAGAAAGACTAAAAAATTACGATTATGCAGATGCCGATGAATTCTATTCAATGGCTAAAACCATTGGTTATGAAAATCTGACAGCAGATCAACAAAGATATTTCACACAGATTGAGAACACACGTGAGCTAATGGCTGGAGCCAAAGGTACTGTTACAGCTCTTTATGATATGACAGTTGAAACATTAGACTATATGGCACACAATCATCCTGTCGACATGCTTATTAATTCTGCAGTTGCAGTTTATCACTATGATTCCACATTTAACTCAATTAAAGATGCGATTATAACCTCCTATGTAAGAGACGTAAAGAACGGAGACACAGAATCAAAGGCTCATTGGTTTACATATGCAGCAGTAAACATCTTTGGCTTAAAAGGTGCTGGTTCAGTTGCTAAAATAGGAGTGAAAACAGCCGGAAAAGCTGCAGTCAAAAAAGTGTCTAAAAAACTGGATGAAACTCCTGATCCACTAACAACAATTAAACCGTTTGTCATGCGAGAAGATGTTGTTGTAGCAGGTGGCATGCCGTATAATGTCATCAACGATGTCAGCGCAAAAGACAGGCTGCTTCAGCTTGCCAAAAAATTAGATGAAAGTAGAAAGCCATTTACAGGTCAGGAAATAAATCTCCCTTGGTTAAATAAAGAAAAGTACAGTGCTGTTGAAATAGACGGCAAAGTAAAGGTTAAAGGTGAAGTTAGAGATGTAAGCCGGAGAGTCTATACCTTAAAAGACATTGATATTAATCAAAAAACTCCAAGAGGAAAAACCAATCTTGAATTAATGAAGGATGGTAAATCCCCTTATGCTAAAGACGGAACACAGATTAACTTACATCACCTCATACAAGAAGAAAGTGGAACATTGCTTGAGATACCTAACAGTTTACATACAAAGTATAGTGATGTGATACATGGCCTAAAAGGTAATGGCGAAAGCTTTAGAAATGATGTTTACCTGGAGAAACAATACAATAACTTTAAGACAAGGTATTGGAAGTGGAGAGCAAAACAATATGAGAAAGAATAAGGGGTTATAAGCCATGGATTTTTATTTGAAAGTAAAAGAATTCTTAGCTGAAAATGCAAAAGAAAAAGATTTCACAGGTGGAATTAGCGAAGATAAAATCTTAAAAATTGAACAAGATCTTCAAGTCACACTTCCAGATAGCTACAAATGGTTTCTTAGAAACTATGGTTCTGGCGGGGTTTATGGAATTGATTTATTAGGCTATGACTTAGGTGGTGCTTCAGTTGTTGAGACAACCAGGGAATATCGTCAATATAGGGAATTGCCAAGTGGATTGGTAGTTATAGAGCATGTTGATTTTTTTGGTTATTGCTTAGATACCAATAAAATGAACAGTGAAGGAGAATGTCCAGTTGTTATTTGGAGTGAATTTGGTGGCTATAAAGAGCTTGATTCGGCGCATTTTATAAAGTTCTTTTATGAAAGGCTCCATGAGATGAAAGAAAACTGGGAAGAGGATGAAGACTGGGACGATTAAGCAAAAAATTGAATTTAGTGCCCCTTGCAAATGAGGGGCTTTTTTTAAATTGATTGGTGTTTTTCTTTGCAAAGCTAACAAGATATTTATAATAGCCCATCCAGTCTTTTTTGTTTTCTGTCCGTAACTACCGTCTTGATTTCAGTAGAAAAAGAGCCCTTCTTTAAGTAAGGACTCTTCTCAGTACAGAATTATTTTATTTTTTCTATTTAAACCAAGCTTTCTTTAAATTGTTGGTAAAATTACTATTATTAAAAGGAACATTTGCTTTACCGAAATTTGCTGTATTTAATGCATTCCTTGCGGCAGGAGTTAAATCATCCCAGCCGATTAACGGTTGAGTTCCACCTACAACACGATCGCTCATCATCAATTCGTGGTTGAGAGGCCATGTGCTGTCATAAGCAATCAAAGGATGAGTGCCATCTTTCATGTTGGTTCCGCTTGGTGCTACATTTGTAAATTTTCCATGTCCAGAATATGCAATTGATAAAACCTTTGGATTTTGATTTGCTGGATTATCAATCCATACAACGATTCCTTCCCAGTCATGTCTGTGACCTAAGCTTGGAGAGGCTTCATCTTTAGGAAAATACCAAGAATACATAATTGCCCAAACCCCATTGTACCATGCAGAACGTGAATATACTTGTCCAGTATTTTTGCTGCAATGTCCTTCAGGTGCTCCAGTCGGCTCTAAACCACCACTTGTATTACCCTGCGCATCTACTGCAGGAAAAGGTACACAGCCGCTATAAACCTTTAAATATGGCTGAAAACGTTTCGCCGCTTTTTGAGTAACAGTTGTAGGCACCACCTCTCTAAAACCCACTACTTTATCATGATCGATTACAGCTGCATTTGCTGTTGAAACCATGCTAACAGAAGTGATTACAGATAAAAAGAGAGCCAAGAAAAATTTGTTCATTATTCCAACTCCTTTTAAGAATATTGACAACAATTAAATACCACAGAGTTGGAATAAATATCAATATCTTTTTTGAGAGCTAACTGAATATCCATACTAGAGTACTATTTTATTTTTCTTTGGTCTTTAAATTCAGTAAATAATACACTCTTCAAAAATACATAAAATGTCCTCTCTTTAAAAAAGAGGGTTGTTATTTCAATAATGCTTCAAGTTTAGCTTTCGTATCCGGTCCATAAATACCGTCTTGGGTAAGACCATACATAGATTGGAACCGTTTGACTGCATTTGCTGTTTTTGGTCCATACACACCATCAATACCGTTATTCTTCGCACCTTTGTCCGGATAGAAATAAAGAGCCGCTAGAGCTTTTTGAATCTGCCTTACGTCAGCCCCTTTTCGCATAGGGCTTGTGACATTATAGATGCCAGAAGGCAGCGCATATGACGTTTTTTTGCTACTTGAGTTTGTTGTTTTCTTTTTAGTTGCACTTGTTTTGTCTGAGCTTGTTTTGCCACCTAGCGACTTTAATTCTTTTTCAATAGCAGCCTTAACTTGATTCCATCTTCCCTCTGACAAAATACGGTGCGGGCAATACTTGCCGTTCCAGCCTTGGTGCTTACGGACACGATCAACACCCCATCCGCGTTCTTTCAGTAGCTGTGCCACAAACTTAATAGCAAGCTTTTCCGCTGCCTTATATCGTGCCCCTCCTGACTTGCTATAACAAATTTCGACACCAATCGACTTACGATTCCCTGTACCGTTTGTTCCATCTCCTGTGTGCCAAGCGTTACATTTCGTTGGAATCCCTTGAATGACTTGTTTATCGTCTACTGCAAAGTGAAAACTCGTTGAGCTAGAGTTATTCTTCATGTAAGAAATCTCATTGGCTGCTGAAGCATCATTCGCAGTGTTATGAATAGTGATATATTCAGCTTTCATTGGGTTTGGACATTTCAATCCATATTTTGATTTAGAGACTAGATTCTTAACAACTTTAATGGCCATATATCCTCTCTCCTTCTGTCTGTGTAATAAAAAAGCCACTGGCTTAGCCAGCAGCTTTGTCTGCGTTATTCTTGCTCTGTTCTTTTTCGTTCTCAATTGTTTGTAATCGATCTGTTATCGATGAAGGGATTTTAACACCGATCTGTGCTAAGTTTTCAGTTATTGACAAGCCTTCATTAGCGACAGCTTTCTGACGCACGTAGGTAAAATATCCCTATGTGTGTCGTACACCTCTCTTATAACAAGTGCAGTTCGTTTTTCTTTAAGCAATTTCAGAACAATTTTGAGTGCCACATGATAGCTTTTGGATGACCCATAACCACCAACAAGAAACTGAAACTTTTGATTCCAGTCAAAGAGAAATTCTTTAAAATGAGGATTTACTTGTTTAATCATTTGTCATCACTCTTGTTTACAATAGTGATCTCAAAAGGTTTATCTTCTTCTGTAAGTTCTTCAATCTCTAATTTTTTCTTGTTGATATTTAAGCGCATATGCTCCAATTTAAGGCGTCGTTCGTCTTCCGAATGGGCTAATTCATCAAACTGTTTAATTAAGTTCCTGAGCTCTGCCATTGCACGAGATTGAGCGTTCAAGAACGTTGCATGACGATCCCAAGAAAATTGGAATTCGTATTCTTCCTCTTCGACCTCGTTTGTCTCAGATAAAACTGTTTTTTTCTTTTTCAGTTCCTTAATCATTTCTCCCTTATCAGAAACGAACATGATTTTTTGTGCCCTTATAATCGCAGCATATTGAATTTGTATTTGGTCCCATATCATATCGACAAGTGAACGTTCTTGAATCCCTTCCATGATGGATAGTGTTTCTTCTGGCAGGAACTTTGAGAAGAAACCATGAGTCACAGCATTTTTATTTCTTAGTGGAGCAGCACCGCCTTTATTCCCTAGTGCATTTTTATTTCCAAGCGGTGCTCTTCCTCCCTTGTTCCCTTTTGCGTTTTTATTACCTTTTGGTGCGCCTCGACGTAAAAGAGCGCTCCCTTTCGATTTAGGAGCGCTCCATTTTATTTTTTCTTCCCATTTATCGTTTGCTTTCCATTTGCGAATAGTGCTGCTTGGGATGCCTAATTGCTCGGCAATGTCTTTTAACTTCTTGCTCCCGCCACTTTCTTCCCATAAACGAAAAGCTCTATCTCTTCGTGGATCTCGTGGTCTTGGCATTACATCTCACCCACCTCCGGACCTCATGTTTGAGTTTGTGTTTGTTTTAATAGTTTTTTTCTGATGTGTCTACTATTGCACCTTTAGACAAAATATTCATTTTTTCTTATTTAGACTTAAATCTATGTCGAAAATTATTGTTTGACATATCTTATACTAACTCCATTAAAAGAGGTGATAACATGTCAAATGGTTACAATAGCACCTTCGTGTTAGTTGTGGTGTTGTTCATCCTGTTAATCATTGTTGGTGCTACATTCCTTTATTAGTCTTGAAATATTTTAATCTACTATAAAAGGAGGTAACTATATGGGAAACACAAATGGTTATGGTAGCACCTTCGCATTAATCGTAGTGCTATTCATCCTGTTAATCATTGTTGGTGCTGCATTCCTTTATTAGTCTTTAGGCACTTTAATCCAAAGCGGCCTTTTGAATTTCACCTCCCTGTACGAAGACGCCATAAGAAGTTTTTATGGCGTTTTGCTATGTTATTAACAATACCCTTAAATTGTCAAAATAGGATAGACAATAAAAAGAGAGGCCACTTTAAAACCTCTCTTTTTAATTAATTGTTTTCGGAAATCCTTAACAACAAGGTTTTCCGCAATACTTATGATGCTCAGTGACAGGATCGTAATTTGAGTAACTATGCGGAAAGTAATGAACATGCTCATAATGTTGATGATTCACGCTAGTTGTATGCTGCGGATGAATGTGAGGAACAATTGTATTGGAGAACGTATGATGTTCACAACACTTAGTCGGATGCACAATTGGAGGTAAAATCTTGCAATGATGCATATTTTCTTCTCCTTTCATTATTTTTTATCTGTTATAAACTATGTTCAGAAGCATCTACTCGTTCTATTACAACCACCTATTTACCGCTCCATGAGGATTTATCAAAAAAACCATACACATAACAACATAAGCTGTATAGAATACTTATTAGAGCAACCCTACACATAAATACCCTATCGCTCTGCCCCACGTTTCTCCAACTCTTTATAATCAACGTGGGGTTTTAATATGAAAAGCGCTCCTCAATATGAATAGAACTCTTTTTTCTTGGAAATAATCCTCCTACGAACGAATGCACCCGTTATTGGTGAATTCGCTCTAAAAGCCTTCGTTTGATAGAGCACATTCAACCCTTATCGTCATCAAACGTTAGGCTTTATTTTGTTAATCATTGTATTAATTGCAAAAAGAATAAAACCATATTTTGTCGGGAATATTAATGTGTATGCAATACTGCTGCTGTTTTATCACCCGAATTCACTGTATAAAACCTCCCAGTTGAGTTGATCCTCGCTTATCGCTGGGAGGTTTTCTCATTGCATGAATGTAGTGGTGACGCAGGAATAATTCACCGCGCCGACCTGCCTCCCATTTTACACCACAGATTTTTTCAGATTCAACAAGCGCTCAAAGTGGCAATCTTGGCATAAATGGCTGATGAACTCATCTTTCATTTTGCGTACAGTTTCCCTTGAAATGCCAAGATGAAGACCTATTGCACGATAACTCATCCCCTCCATCATGCAATCATAAATAACTTTGTGCTGCTCCCCTTTGATCTTTTCTGCCCCCAACTCAACCGCATAGACTCGTTCTTCATAATACTTAAGACGTTTGAAAAGACGTTCCTCTCTCATTCCATTTGCCGCAATTCTGCCTGACTCTTCCCGGGACTTCCTTTTGGCATAGCTGATTCTAATCCATATTGTGCAACACTCCAATTCTTCATGGGAAGTACTGAACCATAGAGTACCTTTTGCAAACGACGAACCTCTTTCACCATCCAGTGATTAGAGTTTCAATTTCTTTTTGATTCATGATTGTATCCCCCTTTTTCAAATAAAAAACGAACACCAAACAAACAGCGTAAATGCTGTAAGTTCAGTGTCCACAGGCTTTCCGTCTTGGACAATATTACCTCCTCATCGCCCATGCTGTGCCCCCATTTCGGGGTACAGGCATTCGGGCAGATTTCTTTATTCCAACTAAGTTCACAAAACATTAACAAAAAATAACTTGGATATTTTTGGATAACATGCGATAATACAGTTGTATTAAAAAAACAAAGGGAGTGTTTAAAATGAAATTGAAAAAAGTGTTAACTGGTTCAGCTTTATCACTTGCTTTACTTGTTTCAGCAGCTCCTGCATTTGCAACCACTTCTTCGACCACAAACACAACTACCGAGGCAAACGCACTAAAAACTTGTATAGTAGAACAATTCGGTCCTTATAATTCAAGAAATGAAATACCTAACGTCTATGATGACGGCGTTTATAAGTGGTATCTGAAAGGTGTTACCTCGTGGAGTGGGATATGGTATGGAAATTATGAACGTTGTTACTAATATATAGGGGGAGATAGCTCTCCCTTTTTTTATTCCAGCCTTCTTTTAAATTATGCCACTTCTCGTATTCTTGCAATGCCTTTATCCCCTATCCCGGCAGGACTGCAATCGCAAATAATAAAACCACAGCGATAGCGCCAAGGAGCCAATCGTTTGTCCTATCACGCTTTGCAATAATTGTTTCATCACCGATCTTTTTTCTCTGCCTTTGGCACGAGTATCGCTATGTAATCCGGATGCACTTTCAAATATTCCGCCTCCTGCTCAACTGTCATCTTTCGTGGATGTCACTAAATTTCCTATAATTTATCCATACCGTTCCTTCCCCGCAGTGGAAAGCCACTGCTATTTAATTTTGTAACCTATCTCATGATCAACCCGCGCAAAACTGCCCTTTACAGTTTGAATCACTGTTTTCCCGTGCTCCGGAGCATCTTAGACATGGGCTGTACCTTGATTTCCATATAAAACAATGATTTGAACTCTCCCTGGGTCAATCTTCTGCTGAATAGTTAAGTCTTTTTTGATGTTTATTTCTCTTGGATTGTACACTCAAAGGTCCCCCCTGTGTTTTGATAGAAGTACCAGTTCATATCGAGAACACTGAGGCTAAGCGCTTCGGTGTGTTTTATTTTTAGGCAGAAACCTCTTTTATCATGATTTCCACCCTCGGCTCTTCGCTATAAAACTTACTGACTTTCAAATCCACCACCTGATTATCATCTTTGTATATCAACTGATTCAAAGCACTTTCACACCCTTTACATAGTTATCAACATCAGGCTTTGTAGTAGGCCGCAAAAGACCATTTTCAGCTTTCTCTTTCTTTTTTTTTTGAGTTTGAAACTGACTTAGGCATTGGTCTGTACACTTTGAAACAGGACCAGTAATAATTGTTTCTGGTCGATGCTGAGACGCAACCAAAGCTACATACTGCTTAAAATACTTTGATTTCACTGGATTTCGCATATGCACCTTCCCATTTCTCGTATTGATCCACGCGGCTGTCCTTGCGCGACTGGCTCACCATAAACAGTGAACTTAATGCAATACAACTGTTCTTTACCTCCCGTCAAGCTGTTCCCATAGCTCAATTTCTTTTTCTATTCTCGGTGCGGAGAGTAAAATTGCCAGCAGAGACACGACTGCTTTAAGCACTCAGCATCCGCTCCATTTGCTTTATTTTTTCCTCAAGTAAACGGATTGTTGGTGTAAGATCTTTACCTTCAGTTGGATTTGAAGGTCCAAATATATAAAGTCCACCAATTACTTTCACATTCGTTTCCTCCTTCATTCCCAATCACCTTACCTATGATTTAATTGCATTCGATCGCCTTTAATAATCACTATGTAATCACGACACATCTGGTGAATCCGTGAACCAAGAGCCTCGTCTATATCCAAAATCTCATCGACTGTTAACTCCGAAGAAATCAGCAAAGGTTTGTGATTTAAATATCGATAATTTAAAACTGACTGGATTTCAACCTGCCAATCGGTTACTCTCGGTTGACCGTTTATTGGTTTAAATAAGTCATAAATGAGTAGGACTTCAACCTTTCTCATGGCATCGAGTTTTACTACTAAGTAGTCAAGTTATGTATTGATTTGTTCTACTTATTGCCAGCAATACTTATGATAATCTTCTGGAATCATGGTACTTGCAAGGTAAGAAAACTGCTCCTAAACCCGTTTAAATCTAAACACAAAAGAACCGCAACTGGCGGTTCTTTTAGTATATATTCCTATTTGACTTCATTATTATTGGACAGTACCATAATCAAAATCAATATCTTTCTTGTCTAAATCTCCCTCAAAATTTTTAGCATAAGTCATTGTTAAATGTACGCTTTTATCTATCCACCAAGTTCCATCATCAGTATTAGTATCCCAAGTAACATCTATATCTCTTCCCAAATTCTCAAAAAACACCAAATTTCCAACAGCTACTGTTTTTCCGTTGATTTTGTAATATATTAGAACAATTTTTTTATCAAATATACCTGTCCCGTGCTTTACGATTGTTAAACTATAAGGCTTATTAGGACATTGCTCTTCAAGTATAACTTCAGGATTTAAAAATAAAACATAACAAATGAATAGAATTGGTACAATCGTTAACCTTTTTAATACTTTTTTATTGATATTTAACCTCTTCAACATAGTCCTCCCTTTTTAACAATCCATTTCATTTGGGATACACCCCCATTATTGAAGGTATTTCCCATGAAAAATGATTTTGAAGCTCATAGGAACCCTTACATGACAGGGTTTTTGTTGTTTTTTCATTGTCTATCAAGATCTAAATCAAAAAAAGCTATAAAAAATAAGGAGTGATACATATTATACATGACTAATATGTATCACTCCTTTAGTTTTTGTTCAATAATCGCCCCCGATAGTGGGATAAGAAATAGCAAAAGAACTTGCTATTTCTCAAATACATCCACCAAATGTTCAATGTTAGTTTGTTTTTCATACATACTAATAATAAAAGTAAAACCTTATTAAAACTTTACAAGACAAACTGAATCGACTATAGTCTAATTAGACTAAAATATTGATGTAAAGAAGTGAAAAATTAGATGATAAAGTCTTTTTTAATGTTGGGGCAGTCGAATATGGCGGGCCGTGGATTTTTGAATGAAGTAGACCCGATCTATAATGAAAAAATAAAAATGCTGCGCAATGGACAGTGGCAGATGATGACAGAGCCGATTAATTACGACCGTCCGGTTTCCGGCGTTGGCCTGGCGGCATCTTTTGCAGATGCTTGGTCGAAAGCTCATCCTGATGAAGAAATTGGCTTGATCCCTTGTGCCGAAGGTGGCAGTTCATTGAATGACTGGCATCCGGAAGGCATCCTTTTTCAGCATGCTTTGTCCGAAGCCGGCTTCGCCCTCCGGTCCAGTCAAATTTGTGGAATCCTTTGGCACCAAGGTGAGAGTGACAGTTATCGTTCGCTACATGAAACTTATTACGAGAAATTAACTCTTATTATTGAGACGCTAAGAAACGAGTTGGAACTTGATGAGGTACCGTTGATTATTGGAGGGCTTGGTGACTTTCTTGGAAAGACCGGTTTTGGACAGCACGCGACTGAATTTCGACAGGTTAATGAACAATTGCTGCGTTTTGCTAATGAAAAACAGAATTGTTATTTTGTTACTGCAGCAGGTTTGACTGCGAATCCTGATGGCATTCATTTAGACGCAGCTTCACAACGCAAATTCGGTTACCGCTATTTCGAGGCTTTTTCGAAAAAACACCATATCCTGAAACCCATTTCGGGAGAGGAGCAATCGCTGAAAGTGAATGGTGACTATTCTAAAACAGAACAGATTTACCTTCATAGTATGGATTTGGCTTCGGGTAAAATCACGTACGCGGAATTTGAGGCGCGGATGGCGAAGGTGATGAAACCATGATTCCCTTACTTATCCTTGGCTTGCTAATCCAAAACCCCGGAGCTCACGGCTATGAACTTCTGGCCTTAATGGAAAAGCGTCATTACAAATACATTGTTAACTTCACGAAAGGTTCATTTTATTACAATCTGCAGCAGCTTGAAGAAAAGTGTTTTATTGAACAGATTGAGCAGAAACCCTCAACCAGCGGGCGTGAAATCCGTAACTACAAAGTCACAGATTCGGGAAGGGCAGAATTCGAAAAATTAATGATCAAATACGGCGCCAAATCGGAATATGTGAACCTGCAATTTTATGGGGCGTTACTCTTTGCAGATGAATTCGACAAAAATAAATTACTGGAGCTGATCCAATCACAAATCGATCAGACTAAAGCTCGAATCGAGCTCCTTGATGAATACCTGTCCATCACTCAAGAAATTCCCGGCACAATCGATTACTTTCGCCGTATGAACGAAAATTCCCGTTCACATCACTTGGTTAACTTAGAGTGGTTCGAAAAATTGAAAGCAGAAATAGAATCGACTATTGCAGAATAAAAAAATGCAAAGTTAAAAATAAGAATATTAGTTACCTACATATAAAACCTGTGTCGTAGATATTTAGTAACATCTTTTATACAGGTTTTATACTCCTTCTTTAATTAAACCAGTAATAGGGTTGTCAGCACTTGCCCCCAACAAGAGCAAGTGAATCAGCTCCGTGTTCTTCTTTTTCAATCGCTAGCCGTTAGTTTAATTAGAATTCAAATAATCCAAGACGCGGTGAACTCTTTCGTTGACTGAGCAATCGCCTTCAATTTTTAACACTGGACAAGATAAATCTGCCATCCAATGTTCATGCAAAGCTCTACTTCTAACTTCCATTCCAGCAGTATCATATAAAGAAGCCCACTCTAAAAATGCTTTTGATTGTTCATATTTACTGCCACCGGCTAACACTTCATTTCCATAACGCTGAAATTCCCTATGCCTTAATCTCTCAAGCCGTATATCTTGTGGAATCCATAAGAAGACGACAAGGTCAAAATAACTTTTTAGATTATCGCCCCAGCCACACACTGCACCAGAAAGAATCCATTTCTCATTTATTGTTAAGTCTTTTTCAAGCAACTTTCGTCTTTCAGGAATTTCTCTTTTTTTAGTGAATTTATTTAACCAATAGTAATCATCGGTATCAAGATGCGTATGAGGCAAATGCTTTGATAATGCAGCACCCAATGTTGACGTTCCGACCCCAGAGGCTCCCAATATGTGAATATTTTTTTTCATACTTCCCCCTCCTTATTAAGCAACCAAACTCCCTGTTGCATAAGGTACTTACTATTATTTTGACATAAATCCCTAAAGACCTTTACTTTTCTAGAGAAATCCAGATGCGTGTTAAAATCATCATACTTACGAAAACAGTCATTATTAAACGGATTCATATTCCATCTCCTCAGACGCATTTTCCTATGAAAAAAGTCTTGATTTCCCTATAATATTTAAACGAATCCAATTTTTAGATTGTCGTATTTAAGGAGGTATTTCATCTTGAGGTATACAAACAGTCATTTAGAGGATTGGATTGAAAACTTATACAGAAAGATTGATATTACAGAACCTGAACAAATTAATTTTGAACGGATTGCCGAAGCTTTAGACATCAGACTGTCGTTTAAACCTGTTACAAGCTTCGCACTTAAACACAGCGGGATTTATAATATATGCTTGGACAGCCGAAAAAGCCGAATTGAACTATGGTATGATTTCGCTCATGAATTTTGCCATATATATAGACATGAAGGCGATAAAAAAAACAATGCCTGCAACTTGGACAGATTATTTAGAGTGGCAGTCCAATTATTTTACATATCACTTTTGCATTCCAACTTTCATGTTGCGTAATATTAATCTTTCGTACATACAATCACATGCAATTGAAAATGTGGCTTGGCTATTTAAGGTATCCCCTTCATTCGCTAAGAAACGTTTAAGCATTTATTACAGGAAACTGACTCAACATTTATTTAGTCAAACTGTTATGGGAAATTTATGCACCCCCCTTTTGTAATGAATAATGAAATCCTCATGCATTTGCGCGCATTGAAAAAAACAAAAAAAGACGTCTCCCTTCACGATCCGATCGGGCAGGATAAGGAAGGGAATGAAATAAGCCTGATTGACGTTTTGAAATCAGAAAACGAAGACGTGATAGATACGATCCAGCTCAATATGGAGCTTGAAAAAGTGAAACAATACATTGACATTTTAGATGACCGTGAGAAGGAAGTGATTGTCGGGCGGTTTGGACTTGATTTGAAGAAGGAAAAAACGCAGCGAGAGATTGCCAAAGAACTCGGTATCTCACGCAGCTATGTATCGCGGATTGAAAAACGGGCGCTGATGAAGATGTTTCATGAGTTTTATCGGGCAGAGAAGGAAAAGCGGAAGAAGGCGAAGGGGAAATAATGCAGAAGAAGCCGGATCTCATACTCCGGCTTTCTCTATTTGAAAGAGTTATGAAAATCATTTTTTTCATCGCTGATAAGCTCTCCGAGAAAGACAGGCAGGATCGTAACAAATAACTTGACTTATAATCCTCCCGCAGGCATTCAAAGCCGGACGTTCTAAAAGCTCTCCTGAGAAAATCCTTAGATCGGTATACTTCAGTACATCTTTAGTCCCTGCTTTCTTTATACAGGCCTCGATCTGGCTGTCGATGCTCGATCCCTTGATCGCTTGTTCCACGATATATTGCTATCACCCTGGATCTCCTTCCTATAAAGTTTTATTAAATAATGATAGCAATCGTTCATGCATTTGTCAGTTTGCAGTCCCTCGATGATTATTACCTTCATAAAATACATCACCCCTTGGGTAATGCTGCGTAATACCTGTTTGTCCTAATGAGGTGATTTTCAATGAGTATGAAAACAAATAAAAAAACCGATGGTTTGTACCATCGATCTGTTTTCTATATCACTAGGCCCTCAATATAGTAAATCTAGCTCATTGGTTATGAAGCTTATTTTCATTACACACTATATATTCATTTGTTATCATTTCTATACGTTTATATCAATTATGGTAAAAAATGGTTACAAAAACCCAATAAACGTCCAACCTAACTTTTTCATCTTATTTATTAAGAATTTTAACCTCTTCCTTGTGAAATAAAGAAGCGATTTTCATCTCCAAACAGTTAATGCTATTTCATCGGGACATGTCTGTTAAAGTAGCCAATAAATACATTCGGATATCCACTTACAACCACGATTCAATTTGATCCACTACAGATTTCTGAGCTGACATTAAACAGATAGAGTTATAAAAATCTGTACCAGTTCCCTTTCACAATTAGGACATTTCGGCGGCGTATCGGCATAATGCGAACTAATTTATTAATGTTCAACAACAGAATTTCGTCTATTGGCAATAAAGAATCCACAAATCATTGCAAGAATGGCCATCGCCCACCAGAACGTTGAGATCGCCTGATCATGATCGATGATAATCAAACGAATGACAGCTGTGATGCCAATATAAATGAAGTAGCGAAGCGGAAAATGAAAGTCTGATTTGAAGTATTTGATAATCAAAGCAATGAACTCAAAGTACATGAAGAATATAAGCAGTTCTCCAAGCATCTCATAATAGCTGTCCACTTTGTTGAACAGTGACTTGTATACGAATAGCACAATGTACCAAGTCTCGCTGATCAGAAGTGCGCTTAAGGCTAACGCCAGAAAGAACAGACAGACGTTGAGAAGCGCTTGTAACAGGTAAGGCACCTTTTTGAATTTGTTAGAAAATCTCATCATGTTGTCTCCTATTTCAATATATTCGTGGTTTTTATTCTCAGCCTACATCTTGGTGTTCCAAAATCGTAGCACAATGTAGTACTTAGAATTCTTTTGTATACTGTGAAACTGTCCCTGCATGCGGGACATCATTCGCGCAATGCTTCTTTCACCGAGTCCGTTGCTTTCCGGTGTTATATCTGCAAGTTTAATCGTATTGCTAACATGGATCTCAAATATCTCTTGATCCGATACAAACGTGATACTGATTTTTTCTTCCGGATCTGCGTATTTCAATAAGTTTGACATCACATTATCAAATACACGACCAAGCTCCTCCAAATTCACGTTAATATAGGTTTCCGGCAGCTCGCCTGAAATATGGACCCGAAAATGCTCCTGATGAAGGATAGCAATCTGATCTGATATTAGATCGTAGATCACTTCTTTCACTGCAACGGTCTCCAGATCGGCCTCATATTCCTTGTTCAGCAGGAAATACGCAAACAGATTGTCAGACAAGCTTTTTAATTGCAGTGCTTTACCATAAGCATTGGCTACATACCGATCTTTGCTGGCACCCGCTTCGCCTCCCTCTTTTTTGGCAAACTCCAGATTCATGATCAGCGACGTCAGCGGTGTGCGCATATCGTGCGACATTTCGGTAACCAGGCTGCGGCTCTCAGCTTGCAATTCCTCGATAGCTTTAAGTTTATCCAGGAAAGCTTTCCGCAGATCCTCAATGCTCTTTGCAATCATCGCTAATTCATCATGCCCTTTTATCGTCATCTCGTAGTCCAGTTCGCCCCCTTCAAGAATATGAATCTCTTGATGAATCGTTTTAAGGTAGCGAAGACTTTGGCGAATTCCGAAGAGAACAATGATTAAAAAGATGAGGGTTGCCCCGAGCAAATCCAATGCAAAGGCCAGATCATAATATCGGGAAGAGTAGAAACCGTCGATAATGACTCGTCCTTCACCATCGCTAAACTTGACAGGATGTGAATGATTTTGAGCGTACTGAGTCAGCTTTTCCTTTCCATAATCCGATTCGGAATAAATAGAATCATATTGCAGCTCCTGATCCTTGAATATGGTGAGGTTAATGTAATTTTCTTTTTTGACCCACTCGCCAAACGCTTTTCTATCTGATGTAGACAACTCATTTTCTGAAACGTACTTGCTGAATTTTTGAATGTATCTTGCTGACTCCTCGTGATAATACTCTTCCGAACTCAGATATCCCTCGATCAGATCATCTGTGATCTTTTGCAACGTCAGAAAGATCACACCACTCACAATCGCAGCAACCATTATCAGCAAAGCCAGTTTTTTGGTTAGCGTAAATTTAAGATGCGCCAAATCGATATCCTCTTCCCCATTCAGTTTTTATATAAACCGGACGTGCCGGATCATCCTCAATTTTGGAGCGCAGCTTCCGTATATGCACCATCACCGTATTGTTGGAACAGTAAAAGTAAGGCTGTCCCCACACACTCTCATATATATTTTGGGCAGAAAATATTTTGTTGCGTTTGTTCATCAGAAGTTTCAGGATACGATACTCCAGATCTGACAACTTGATTTGCTTCTCCTCTTTCCACACCTCATTAAATTCTTCGCTCACTCTTAGTTTGCCCCCGATAAGAAATGTTTCTTCCTGTTCCTTCTTTTCCTGATAGATAGTATATCTGCGTAATTGAGCAATCACTCTAGCGTGAAGTTCCTCTTCCGAGAATGGTTTAGTCATATAATCATCGCCGCCGGCGAGTAATCCCTCAGTTTTATCGAGTGTACTCGATCTGGCCGTCAGAAACAGAATCGGGACGTTAGAGGATTTCCTGATGTGCTGACATGTTTCAATTCCCGAAATGCCTGGCATCATAATATCCAAAATAACCAAATCAAGCGAGTCATTCACAAGTTGCAATGCTCGCTTTCCATCCTTGGCTCTTAGCACCTCGTAACCTGCACGTGTAAGGGATTCCTCCAAAAGATCACCAATATCCTCATCATCCTCTACGACTAATATTCGATAGGCCATGTCTCTCTCACCTCATGATTCTTGTTGTTATTTCTCGTGTGTCCTTACTATATATCGTTCATAGTAATAAGTACGTTATAAGATACTACGTAAATCTTAACAATTTATGAAAGCTGATGCTCGCCACAAATTTGTCACATTTTCTAAAAAAAATGATGACTCTTCATAAATTGTTAAGATTCGGTCTTTATATTTATCCATTGTAAGGCTCAAGTTTTTCAGATCCGCACTACACATTGCCGTGATAAATGGGAAAGGAGTATTGATATGATTGTACAAAAAGAAGGACGCGGGCAACCGGTGAGTCTGCGGGAACGGGTTCATTTTCTGGACATCGTACGAGGATTTGCCTTGCTTGGCATTATTATTGTCAATTATTTTCTGATCGTAGATTCAGTAAAGGGATTCGAAATGGCCTCCGATGACGTACTGCATAAGCTGGTTTCCTGGTTTGCCGAAGGGAAATTCGTTACGTTATTCTCCTTCCTGTTCGGAGTCGGGTTTATGATCTTTATGGATCGAGCCGCGCAGAAGGTAGAGAGTCCCAACAAGCTGTTTGCCCGCAGGTTATCTATCCTGTTGGGATTTGGCATTTTGCACATCACATTTGTTTGGGTCGGTGACATATTGGCCTTTTACGCCGTAAGTGGCTTCCTGTTACTCGCCTTCTATAAACGCACGGCCAAAACGGTGCTTAGATGGATTATCGCACTTATCGTGTTTCAATTCCTGACTCCTGTTTTCACAATGTTGTACAATGTCATCAATACTGCAGGGTCAAAAAACCCGAATTTTTCAGAGTTTACTTTGTTTAGCCACAGCAGCCTTACCTACATGGAATCCATCAGCACTCGGTGGACAGATATGGTCACGATGGCTGCCGGCTCTTTCTCTATGATCTATTCCATGTTTCTCATGTTTCTGCTGGGCGTGTACTTTGTTAAGATGGAATTTTTCAAAGACATGGAAGCGAAAAAGCCTATATGGAAGCGTATCTGGATCATTAGCACAATCGCTTTTCTAATAACACAAAGCAGTATATTACTAGACATGTTTAATCTTTCTGAGAATATGCTGTGGAAGGACATTTCCTCTGTCTTGGGTCAAAATGGCGGCTTAACCGGAAGTATGTTTTATATGAGCACTTTTGCAATGCTGTTTCTATACCTTCCTCAGCTGCGAGGCCCTATGATGATATTCACCAAAGTCGGACGGATGTCATTGACCTGTTATCTGCTTCACTCTATCATTGGAACAGTTCTGTTCCTCAGGTACGGATTCGGGCTTGCGGATCATATTCAATCCGCCGGCACGTTCATGTTCAGTCTGGCCGTGTACTTCGTTCTTATGAGCTTTAGTACATTGTGGTTGAAACGGTTTAGGTACGGTCCGATGGAATTAGTATGGCGCAAGCTGACGTACGGCAAAGTAAACGGGAGTCCCAAAGCAACTCCGCTGCATTCGGAAAAATCTATTCAGAAATAACCCCCTTGCACAGATTGCATGACTTCAAATTAGTGTTGTTGAATGAAGCGGGCATTAAACGGACAGATTTGATATATGGACTAGTTATTTTTATATCATTTAGGCTTCTTTGGGCTAATAAATCCACCAGAGTTTACTCAATGTGCATTGCTCATGATCGAATCTAAATTGAATCTTTTACGCATGTTCATAGTCAAAGGCGCCTCATTCGACTATTTTTGTAACTTTTCGCAGGAAAAATTCGAGAATGATGACAAATCCCGCATACGACACTTAATACGGTAGTGAACAATAGTAAATTAGGGTTACATGCAGCTTGTTTTCCAATGAAACAAAGAAAAAGAATCATACAAAAAGACAGGAGAAAGCTTTTGAAGTATTTTAACGCCAAATTTACCGCGGAAGAAAGAGCGATGGAATCACTTTTTTGTGAAAAGGCCTCGCAGAGCAGCTCGAATGTTTTACTGAACGACTGAACTCTATATTTTAGCAACTGAGGGAGTGAACAATCATGAAAACTAAAAATGAACCAAAAGTTATTCTGGAACTAGCAAAGGAATCTGATCTGCCAGAATTCCAAAAAAAATTACAAGAAGCCTTTGCGATCGCCGTGATTGAAACGTTCGGTGATTGCGAAGATGGGCCGATTCCATCGGACAATGATGTTCAGGAGTCTTTCAATGCTCCCGGAGCAGTGGTATATCATATTCTTCAGGATGGTAAGAATGTCGGTGGTGCAGTAGTACGTATCAACAGCCAAACAAATCATAATTCGCTAGATTTATTCTATGTATCTCCAGAATATCACAGCCAAGGGATTGGTCTTTCTGCTTGGAAAGCCATTGAAGCACAGTATCCGGATACTGTGCTTTGGGAAACCGTGACACCTTATTTCGAAAAGCGAAATATCAACTTCTATGTGAATAAGTGTGGATTTCATATCGTAGAGTTCTACAATGAACATCACTCTGATCCGCATATGCATCGCAATGGACGTGAAGATGACAAGCCCCTACTGAATGATGATGACTTTTTCAGATTTGTAAAGATTATGAAAAAAAAGGACTAAACAATTGAACACGGCGAGATGCCGCAGAGAGTTGCTGGTAACTTTTTTATATTTCATTATCAGAGGAAGGTAATAATGATGTTTAAAAGGTGTTTTGATCCCTGTCTCATAAACAGGGGTCAAAACACCTTTGAATCATCGGTTTCTTTTCTGACATATACCACGCCCACTAGTCCCTCAACATAGTAAAAACATATCATGAGTTACAAAAGCTTTTATTCAAAGCATATGTTTATTTTATTTATACTTATTTTCATCATTTTTCAGAATTCTGGACACAAATCGGGTACCTATTAGAGGCCAAGGAACTCTACATTTCATTAAGAAATCCGTACTCATTGCCCTGCTTTAATTAATTTTAAGCCCTCGCACTATGCCCCCCCTGAATTAAGTATTTGATGTAACTTTGAAATTAAGTTTATGAAAATCTGTCACAAACCCTTATTTCATAACACATCATTTGTTTCAGCTTCCCTCGCGAATACCGGATTAATGCTCGGCTTTAAGATAGTCAACCAATCTCTCCGCACTGTTCTTAACATCTTCTTTTGAAAGATGAAGTGTCCCATATTGTGTAAACGCAGGAAGAAAACGCATTCCTATATAGTTAGCAGTGACTTGAAACGGTCTGATAAGCTCGCTGATCGTGATATTATATTCTCCGCCTGCTTGATAATCAGATTCCTGTGCGCCTAAGGAGATAGCTAAGAGTAGTTCTTTTCCATGCAATTTAGTTCCTCCAGTTCCATAAGCCCAGCCATGTGTTAACACATCATCTTCCCATTGTTTGAGTAACGCGGGACTGCTGTACCAATACATTGGGAACTGAAAAACGATACGCTCATGATCTAACAGGAGCTGCTGCTCTTTTTCTACATCAATGATAAAATTAGGGTATTCACCGTACAGGTCATGAACCGTAATGTCTTTCTCTTGCTTTAAACGATTCATCCAGGTTTTGTTGACAACAGACGTTTCCAAATTAGGATGTATAACGATAACTAATGTTTTCATTAGACTGATTATCCTTTCTTTGCCAATTAGTTATTATTTTTTACGATAATGAATTGATTCTAATTTTAAAATAGCAACTTTATTTACACCTATTTTATCCTTTTTCATGAATTCAGGGCAACTAATTGGGCACCAAAATCAATGATGACTTAAGACATTGTTTTGTAGAAATCCGATATACAGAATAATCCATTATTTAGAAAATTTCCACCTTTTCCCTCAATCCTTACCAATTTAAACTCATTAAGGAGATACTTTATCACCAACTTTAAATAATAATGGAATAAGTGCTAATAAAATAATTCCTACAACCAACGTAGATATTATTAACTCCTTCCATACAATCAAATTCTTTAAAAACATTTGATAAATAACTAATGAGTTTACTGGAATGTTAAGCAATAAGCCCGTAAGAAGTCCAGGTGCATACTTTTTCATTACAACAGTTGCGATAAGATGTGGAAAAATAGCGTTGATAACCATAGAACCTAGAAAGCCAATGAAAATCCATTTTGCAATATCTGATTCTGGCATATATAAAAAACCAAATGCAGATAAATAAGCCAACATAGTTATAACAATGACAGCAAAATGAAATTCATTTGAAGTTACTGGCTTTTGAAACTTTGAAGATTGTTGTGACCACTCAGGTAACCAAATAGCTTCCTCAATATTATGAAGTGTAATAGCAAAACAAAAAAATGCTACGAAATAAACCACCTATCATTTCCTCCTCGGTGCCACAACCAATATGGTTTGGCAACATTATATTACATTTGAGGCTGATTGGATATGGTGTTAAAAGAGAGAAGAATCTGCCTTAGTAGTTGCTTCTTAATTATATGTGCAATAACGTGTTGTTACGTGGCATGTCATATTCAAATATAATAACTCTAAAGCAAACAAAGATACCTATATAGTTTGGCATCCTCTTTTTTAGTTCGAGTCCCTCTATTTATTTTGGGCACAAAATAGACATAATTTATATTGACTCATTATACCCATCACATACCATACCCCTTAAACCAATCAGGATTAAAATGTTTTAAAAAAGGTGATCAAAGATTAAGTTATGGTCTCTTTTATTTTATGAATGCTGTCTTAATGCAAAACAACACTGGACACCACTAAGTCAAATGCATTTCATGGTACTATAGTCAAGACTTGTCCAAGTCACCATTATCAAAATGAATTTCATCAAACACTTGAAACATTTATTGAACGCGGCCAAGTGTCATAACATTAATAAGAAACCAACGAGTGATGAATCTTTTAATCTTTCATTTTACCCGCTGGCTCATATCAAAGGAGCTCTAACCAAATTTTAATAGCTGTCGCACCTATTAATTGCGCTAAAACCCATTGCAGGAATTTTGTATTTACTTTTTGCCCAACTGATGCGCCAATAGGAGATGCAATTAAACTAGCAATCATAAGAACCAGCGCTGGTACAAAAAGAACCTGGCCCGTGATTACTTTTCCAACTGTTGCGCCAATGGATGAAAGAAATGTAATCGCAAGAGATGAAGCGACTGTGACTCTAACAGGAATATTTAAAATCGATAACATAATGGGGACTAGGATAAAGGCGCCGCCAGCTCCTAAAATACCTGATACGCCACCAATGATAAACGCTAAGGAAGAAGCCAACCATTTATTAAATATCACTTCCTTATCTTCGCTATGTTCTTGTCCTTTTTTAGGTATCAACATTAAAATAACTGCTAAAATAGCCAGAATTCCGTATATAAAGTTAATTCCTTTTTCAGATATGTAATGAGAAAAGTAACTCCCCAATACACTCCCTAAAAGGATGCTGCTTCCCATGTAAATAATTAATGCTTTATTTAGAAGACCACTCTTACGATAAGCCCAAACACCGCCGAGTGTCGCAAAGAAAACTTGAATAGCCCCTATCCCTGAAACTTCATGGGCAGTTAATGACATCACTCCCACTAAAGAAGGAATGTACAATAGCATTGGATAATTAATAACTGCTCCGCCAATACCAATCATTCCGGAAATAAAGGCACCAATAAACCCTATAATGAAAAGAGTTGTGATAAAGGCAATATCCACTTTGGTTTCCTCCTTTCAAAGGAAAAGGGTATCTTTTTATTCGATACCCTTTCACATTATTAGCCTTTTTTAATCCAGAATTTCAATACATCACCTTCATCAGTTTGCTCTAAAAGGTCATGCCCGCCTGATTTAGACCAAGCTGCAAGATCACTTTTAGCTCCCTTATCTGTTGCATGCACTTCTAATATTTGACCTGATTCCAGTTCATCCATCGCTTTTTTTGTCCTGACGATTGGCATTGGGCATGCCAGGCCTTTTGCGTCTAATACTTTATCTGATTTCATGTTCATCTCTCCTCTTTTTAATAGAAACTTGTGTTACCGTATTGCACAGCGGTTTGGACCAATCTCCATTTCACGCTGTTTTTCTTCATCTGGGCTGATTTTCCCCATGTTTGTTTCTCGAATCTCTTGGTATGCATTTGGTTGCGGAGGCAAATGATCTGTTACTAGGTGTCTAAATTCTGTTTCATCCGCAATGTTCAAACCATGGTTCTCGCTAAATAATGTACTTAGTTTTTTACCAACACTTCCATCCTCATTTAGCTCGTCAATGATCGTAAAGTGTGCTGGTAATACAATTAAATCCTTTGATAACGCTTTGTAACGGCTATAAAGCGTTTTTCTTAAATCTCCTACCCAATCTTCTGCCATACCGGCTAAGTCTGGTCTGCCAATTGAATCAATAAACAAAATATCACCTGAAAGAAGATACAGATCATCGACAATGAAAGAAGTGGACCCAATCGTGTGCCCCGGAGAATAAATCGGTTGAATTTTAATCGTTGTATTTCCAATGATCATGTCGTTTCCTTCTTCCAACGGCTGATAATCGAATACCACTTCTTCAGCATCTTTAGGCGGTAACCAGTAGGTTGCTTTTGTTTTTTCAGCAATGACTCTGCCGCCTGAAATATGGTCCGCGTGAAGATGTGTATCAAATACGTGAGTAATCGTTGCACTCTTCTCCTTCGCAAAATCCATAAAGAAATCTACCATACGTGTCGCATCAATAATTGCTGCTTCACCATTGGAAATGACCATGTATGACAGGCAGCCTTTACCGATTCGAACAAACTGATACATCTCACCGCCATCTTTTAAATCCCCGACTTTTACCGGCTCTAAATGTTCGCTCCATGCTTTCATTCCACCCTTAAGATAGGATACAGAATGACCTGCTTCAGATAGCATTTCGGATACCATGACGGATGAACCTTCTTTTGCACAAACGACCAGCACTTCTTTATCAGAAGGAATTTTCTCCAAGATATCTTCTACGCCATCTAAAAGATCGAAATACGGTATATTTAAATGGTCAAAGTCATGTCCTTCAATCTTCCAATCGTTAAAATCATTTTCATTACGCACATCCAAAATAAATAAAGGTTCTTTGTTAAAGATTTTTTGTGTGACTTCTTTTGGGGTCATTGCCTTTACGGTCATGTTTCAATACCTCCTATATCGAATCTTTTAGCGGGACTAAAATGTTAAGGATACATCAGCATCTTTAGTAAAATCTAAAAAGGTAACAGCCCCGCCTACTTCGATTCCTTCCATAAAATCATCTTTTGTTAAACCCATAACGTCCATCGTTATTTGACAACCAAATCATGCAACTCCCATTTCAATCAGTTTAGGAATAGAAGGCACATTTGCTTTCTTACAACCTTCTGCGACATGTTCTTTTCCTTGTCGCAATATTACAGACTTTATAAGCATCAAACAGACCGCCATTTGCCGCAATAATCGCTACTCTTGTACTCATCTGTTCATCATGCTTTTTATTTATTCGGTTTTACCTGTCCAATCCCGCATACCGGGGACAACATTAATAACCTTTTTAAAACCTTGTTTCTTCATGGTGCGGGCCGCCATTTCACTCCTTCTTCCCGAATGGCAGATAATATAAATTTCATCATTTTTGTTTAATTCGTCAGAGCGCTTTTCCACTTCACCAAGAGGGATATGCACAACTCCAGGGATATGAGCTTTTTCATATTCCTCTATCTCTCGAACATCTAAAATGTTAAGAGACTCGTCACTATCTACTTTCTGTTTGAAAGCTTCTAATGAAATCTCAGGAATTGAAGATGCATTTTCTGATGAATGCTCTCCTCCTTTTCGAAGAAAATGACGAAGTATTTCTCCCTCTGCTTCAGTACCTAGATATTCATGGCCTGTACTTTTTGCCCATGCTTCCAGATCTGCTGTAGAACCTTTATCTGTCGCATGAATTTCCAATACTTCACCAGCTTTTAAATCCTTCATTCTCTTCTTCGTTTTTACGATAGGCATTGGACACGCCAAACCTTTAGCGTCTAGTACAATAGTTGCTTTCATCATTTTTTTCCTCCTTTTCTCATATAGGGGTGGGGGTATATAAATATACAAAAAGTTTCTCACTAGAAGTTAATACCATGTATTCATGCCCCTTTTATATTTGTGATCTTTTTAAATCCTTGTTTCTTCAATATTTTTACTTCCCTTTAAACTTCTCCTTCCGCTTAGCAATGAGTAAATGAGTAACATTAGATAAATAAGTTGACACTGCCTTCCTCAGCATCTGCCAAATAAGCTGCTACACCAGCATAGTCAATATCATCTAATAGTTCTTTTTCCTGTAAACCAAGAAGATCCATTGTCATCGTACAAGCTACGAGCTTTACCCCCTGTTCTTGAGCCATCTCAATCAACTGAGGTAATGTAAGTGCATTATGCTTTTTCATCACATTTTTAATCATTTTAGGGCCCATACCTGCAAAGTTCATTTTAGATAAACCCATCTTATCAGCACCACGAGGCATCATCTTTCCAAACATTTTTTCAAGAAATCCTTTTTTCACTGGAATCAGCTCTTCTTTACGTAAAGCGTTTAATCCCCAAAAAGTATGGAAGATCGTCACTTCATGATCGTAGGCAGCTGCACCATTTGCAATAATATAGGCTGCCATTGCTTTATCATAATCCCCGCTAAATAAAACAATTGTTGTGCGTTTTGTTTGTTCTGTCATGTTGATTCTCCTAACTAATTACCCCCATGGGTATATTGAAGTCAAAAAATTTTTTTCGAAAGATCTGCTTTTATTCAACTCTTTAAATACCATAGGGGGTATAATATAACGCATATAAAAATTCGTCAACCTTAGGTTGATGAATTTTTATCGGCTCTTTACCAATAAGTCGACTGCTTCTTTTACTAAATTTTGTGTGTCTTCGCCTTTTTCTAAACTTTCACGAACACAATGTTCAAGGTTTGTGCTCACAATTAAACCCATCGCTCGATCGATCGCATTACGGGAAGCTGCTAATTGGGTCACAACCTCTCTACAATCTTTTCCTTGTTCCATCATAGTCAATACACCTTTAATTTGTCCTTCAATCCGTCGTAAGCGGTTTTTAATCTTTTGATCATACTCCATATATCAATGAAATCCTTTCTTTCATTTATTTTTACAATGCTGCCAGTTCATAACTGTTTACATGGATACCTTTGCGCTTTAGAAAACGCACTCCTAAATTTAATTCCACCCGGTCACGAGCTATTATGTGTATTTTATCACGTGGAATCTCTAAATAAAAACGTTTTAGATACGCATATGGGATGTTTAAAATAATATTATCCGAAAAATTGGGTACATCGTTATAATGACGAATATCTAATATTGTGATGTCCATAGCCTCTAATTTATCTTTATGGATACAAGAGATTCCGGTTATAGGATAATAACGTCTATACGTTGCAATGATAATCACAAAAATAAGCAGGAATGCAATAACTAAATAATTGATACTACTTACACCACCTTATTAACTCTTTGTTATTCACAAAACAATAATATACCCCCATAGGTATATAGTCAAGTGTGAAAGTTACTTTCTTTGAGCTGATAGATTCATTTCGATATCCGCGGATTGAAAAAATACTTACATTCGATAATGCCAATTCTGCTAAAAGGAACTCGAATAAAGCAATAAGCCGATTTAATTTTAAATCGGCTTTATTTATCAATTACTTAAAATTAGCACAAGACACGCTGCTTGGATATTAAATGGGGTTTCATTAGCATGGTACTGGTTCCCCATGTTTCATGCTGAATGTGACTTTAATTATTCTAGAATTCTGCAGAATATCTGTGCTAATCTTCCGCAGCCACTGCATCTGCTTTGGTTTTATGAACTGTACCAAATGGATGGTTAGGAGGAGCATAAATGGAGTAAAGTTTTAATGGCGTATTTCCTGTATTAATTACGTTGTGCCAAGTGCCGGCAGGGACAACAATGGCAGAATCATCATAGACATTTCTTTGAAAGTTCAAATGATCTTTACTCTTTCCCATTTTGACGATCCCACGCCCCTGCTCAATCCGTAAGAACTGGTCAACGTTAGGATGGATTTCCAAACCAATGTCTTCTCCAATACCAATACTCATCAAAGTAACTTGAAAATGCTTTCCTGTCCATAAAGCAGTACGGAACGTATTGTTTTGTTTTGTGGCTCTATTGATATTTACAACAAATGGTTTTGGTCCATAATCCCTCAAAAGAAGGTTTCTATCTTCATATGAAGAGCGCAAATCGGCACCTCTGTGTACGTTCTCCATCTCATTTGGAATAGTCCAATAAACAGATCTTCCATCATTATACATCGGCACAGTCACATAATAATAACATTGAGGCGAAAAAGGGTTATAGTACATTTTTTGATCCCCGCAATTATAAATTTTTGTGATAGTATCCTATGCATTTATTAAGGGAGTGTGCTAAATCAAGAAAACTCATATTAAACACAAAAATGAATGTTCGATCACCGTTTGATTCATGGATGAATAATTTATCACCGACCTTGTAATCGTTTTCTGGATGTTGAATTTCACTAGCCTTTGTTAACATGACATCGAATGACACCTTTATATGATGGATTATCAAAAGTCGACGATCCTAAATGGCTTTTGAACATTTACATAGCACAACAACAGAGTATACGGAATTCTGTTGTTTGTCCCCCCTATCCCAGCTCTTTTAGATTTATCTCTTTGGATGCGCCTTGATGGCCAGCTTTTCAGCAGCGTAGTATTTAGCGCCTCCTGAATCGTTATAGCATATTTCAACGCCGATAGACTTGCGGTTCCCAGTGCCGTTTGTACCGTCTCCTGTATGTGGGCTCGCTTTTAGTAAACCAGTTTATATTCTTTTTGGGCACACAACAGAAACAATTTTCCCATATGAAAATCTCGTAATCTTACACCTCTTTAACTTGAAGGAGGATTTTTGCATATGTATTTTCATACCCGTCAACTACCATCTCATCCAGCATATATTCCTCATATGCATTTTCCCCTATTTGCATTCCATTTCTTTCAATTAACTCAATGATTCTCCGGTACGCCTCTTCAGTATTTCCGCCTATTTCATATCCAACTGCATACAGGCCTTTTGGTCGTACATGATAATTTATGTTCTCTGCCCCATCTTTTACTTTTATATAAAAGTAACTGTAATTGTAGAAGTCTTTTTCTAAGATTTGTTCCCGTGCAAAGATTCCGCCTATCGGATATCCTTCATCTAATTCATATTGCTGAACTTCATGAATGAGTTCTGAAATGGCTGCCACATATTTTCGTTCCGGTAAGTTTAATGTTTTTCGGCTTAACATGAATGTTTCTTCATTTAAATATTCAAAAGAAATTGAGGAAAAATCAGTCTCAAGTGCTTGTTCTGTAAGCGTCACTTTTGTTTGTAAGATCATTTGCAACTGCTTAAGCTCATTTATTTTTTTATCAATCTCAATAGACTTTTCTTTTAGAACATGCAGGATCTTGTCTGGTGTTTTTCCTTTTATTAGACACTTTATTTCTTTTAATGGAACCCCAAGCTCTTTAAATAGACTGATGACTTGAAAAATCTCAAATTGATGATAGGAATAATATCTATACCCATTTTCTTTTTTTATTTCCGGCGAGAAAAGACCAATCTCATCATAATGAAATAAGGTTTGTTTTTTTACACGGCAGAGCTTCGAAAACTCCCCTGTTGTGAAATACTTCTTAACATCTTCGCTCATAAAAACCTCCTTGACTATACGGTAACCATATACCTTATGATTTGATTGTACTTGAAAAAAGCGTCAAGCGAAAAGGATAGGTAAAAAGGGTTCAATTGAGTAAAAGGGGAATTCAGATGAAAAAATCAATAAATGAGCAAAAAACGATATTCATTATACTATTAAGCAACATCTTCGTAGCATTTCTTGGTATCGGTTTAATCATTCCAGTTATGCCTTCTTTTATGAAAATCATGCATTTATCCGGCAGCACAATGGGTTATCTTGTTGCGGCTTTTGCCATTTCTCAGTTAATTACTTCACCTTTTGCAGGTAGGTGGGTTGACCGTTTCGGGAGAAAAAAAATGATTATTCTCGGGTTGCTTATATTCAGTTTATCTGAGTTGATTTTCGGATTAGGGACCCATGTTTCAATATTTTATTTCTCGAGGATATTGGGTGGTGTAAGTGCGGCTTTTATCATGCCCGCGGTAACAGCATATGTAGCTGATATTACAACCCTAAAGGAAAGGTCAAAGGCTATGGGGTATGTTTCTGCTGCAATTAGCACAGGCTTTATTATTGGGCCTGGTGCGGGAGGATTTATTGCCGGCTTTGGCATCCGCATGCCGTTTTTCTTCGCCTCCGCCATCGCGTTAATAGCAGCTGTCACTTCTGTTTTTATACTAAAAGAGTCATTGTCGATAGAAGAACGCCATCAACTCTCATCTCATACAAAGGAATCAAATTTCATTAAAGACTTGAAGAGATCCATTCATCCTGTCTATTTCATTGCATTTATTATCGTCTTTGTAATGGCTTTTGGTTTATCAGCTTATGAAACGGTATTCAGCTTGTTTTCTGATCATAAATTTGGCTTCACACCAAAAGATATTGCAGCCATTATTACGATTAGCTCCATTGTTGCGGTAGTTATTCAAGTTTTACTTTTCGGGAAATTGGTCAACAAACTTGGAGAGAAAAGAATGATTCAGCTGTGCTTAATAACCGGTGCGATCTTGGCTTTCGTGTCTACTGTTATGTCAGGATTTTTAACTGTTTTGCTTGTAACTTGTTTTATTTTTCTGGCGTTCGATTTGCTACGTCCGGCCTTAACCGCTCATTTATCCAATATGGCCGGTAACCAGCAGGGTTTCGTAGCAGGCATGAACTCCACATACACCAGCCTGGGAAATATATTTGGACCTGCTCTAGGCGGTATACTATTTGATCTTAACATTCATTATCCTTTCCTTTTTGCAGGTTTCGTTATGATTGTCGGCCTTGGTCTTACAATGGTTTGGAAAGAAAAAAAGAATGATGCTACAGCTTTGAATTAATTCAGCCTCTATAAAGTCAAGTCATTTGGATGCAGGGAATGCCTCTGGTTAGGCACAATAAGAAAAGGTACTTAATTTGATAGGCTACATGTTGCTTGACGTGAATATAGTTTAAGCTGAGTTTTAGCAATATCAGGATACCGGGATAAGAAAAAAGGAGAATGTAGTATGAGTATAAACATAAAAGCAGTAACTGATGATAATCGTGCTGCAATTCTTGATCTGCATGTCAGCCAGAATCAATTATCATATATTGAATCTACAAAAGTATGTTTAGAGGATGCAAAAGAATGTCACTATTATAAACCTGTCGGGCTTTACTATGATGGAGATCTAGTCGGTTTTGCAATGTATGGATTGTTTCCCGAGTATGATGAAGATAATAAAAACGGACGAGTCTGGCTTGACCGATTTTTTATTGACGAACGCTATCAGGGAAAAGGATTAGGGAAGAAAATGCTTAAAGCCCTCATTCAGCACCTTGCAGAGCTATATAAATGCAAGAGAATTTATTTAAGTATATTTGAAAATAATATTCATGCTATACGCCTTTATCAAAGGTTTGGTTTTCGATTTAATGGTGAACTCGACTTTAATGGTGAGAAGGTAATGGTAAAAGAGCTATAGATATCCAAGCCTCCTTGTTTGCTGAGAAACGTTTGAATTTCGATCATGATTACCTACTTAAACTGCAAGATCATTGTTTAAAAAAGCCTGGATGAAAATTTCATCTCAGGCTTTAAGCATCTAGTCAAAATCTCATGTGCTTTATCTAGATGTTATTCTTTTTTCCGGACAATTTCTAAATAATTAATATGCCGGCCAACTGTTTTGTGCACTTTAAAAATATACCCATCGGCTTCTATAACGGATCCAACTGCAGCGTCTATTTGTTGAGTCATAAACCAGCCGCCTATTGTATCCACTTCGTCACTTGCTAACGTCGTTCCCAATAAATCATTTACATCTTCAATGAGCACTTTCGAATCTAAGATATAGTGATTATCATTTACTTTTCTAATATTAGGCACTTCATCTTTATCAAATTCATCTCTGATTTCCCCGACAATTTCTTCAAGAATATCTTCAGCAGTGACTAAACCTGAAGTGCCGCCATATTCATCCACAAGAATAGCGATATGTGTTCGCTCTTTTTGCATTTTTACCAATACATCATGAATTGGAACGGATTCAATAACATGGATAACAGGGTTGATATGATTTTCTAACTTGAAATCCTCTTTTATCTTCTGGTCTGTGTCAATATAAGCTGACAAAAATTCTTTAGCATTGATAAAACCAATGATTGAATCTTTATCTCCATTTAGGACGGGGTACCTTGTATAGCTCTCTGTCTTAATGGTCTTAACAATAGTTTCATAAGAATCCTCACTAGAAATCGCTACGATCTCTCTTCTCGGAATCATAATTTCTTTGGCGATTCTTTCATCAAATTCAAAAATATTATTTACATATTTCAACTCATTTTGATTGATTTCACCGCTCTTATAGCTTTCAGACAGTAAGATGCGCAGTTCTTCTTCAGAATGAGCAAGTTCATGTTCTGATGCAGGTTTCAAACCGAAGAGTCCTACTATAAACCGGGCTGAACCATTTAAAAACCATATAAAAGGGAACAGGATGCGGTAAAACCAAATAATTGGCTTTGCAGTCAAAAGAGTGATGGTTTCCGCTTTTTGGATAGCGAGTGTTTTAGGAGCAAGCTCTCCAACTACAACGTGCAAAAAAGTCGCCATCACAAAAGCAATCACTAAGATCAATACATGTGAGACTGTTTCACTTACATGAAAATGAGCAAATAAGGGGTGCAAAATCACTTCAAAAGTCGATTCTCCGACCCAGCCAATTCCCAACGCTGTAACCGTGATCCCTAATTGACAAGCTGACAAATATTCGTCCAAATGAGTAATGACCTTTTTGGCTGATATGGCACCTTTTTTTCCCTCTAATATGAGTTGGTCAATTTTTGATGACCTGATCTTTACTATCGCAAATTCAGTCGCAACAAAAAATGCTGTTAAGACAATTAAAATAGTAAAGATTATAAGGTTAATGGTTGTCAATGATTTGCCTTACCTAGTAAGGCGTACACCTCCGATATAAATATTTATTTTTATAACCCGTTTTTTCTGAATAAACAAAAAACAGTATATATAACATTATAAGTTCAAAAGAACCTAAAATCAACTCTGAATGATGTAAATAATCATCTTTTTCCGTATGGAGAGTGGTTCCCATAGTATTCAACTAGCGATTGGTGACGTTTTAAGGCTTAAAAAAGAAAGCAAAATAAAAACACACCTGAATTTTCTGGTGTGTTTCAATAATATCCAACCGTCTTGATTTATTTAATGTCTTTATTAAGGTTTTCTTTTAAAATTTGAATCAATTCCGCCTGTTGCTTTATATTTTTGCGGCCATTTCTATTAATTGCAGCAAGTTCACAGACAATTCCAGCTGAAATGAAAAACAATAAACCTTCAAACATTTTAAATCCCCCACCGTCTAAGTGATAGTCAAATTTGTTTTTTCTTTTTGTAATACCTGCTTATAATCTTCCTTACGCTGATATATGTTATTTAAAATGAGTCCAATAATGACAAACAGTGTTCCTACTATATCAAATGCAGTTATGTTATATCCTTTGATCACCATGATTAACAATGTAGTAATGGGGACAAAGTTAATAAATAAAATCCCATTAATGGATGATAGGATTTTAATGCCATAGTTCCAACTAAGGAGGGCTATGATACCTGGTAAAGTAATCATAAATAAAAAATCATACTTAATTGCTGCAATCACTTTAATACTCGGTACCGACACGTAACCTTGCGCGGTAAGTATAGCTGTCATGATTCCTGTTATAGCTGTGCCGAATAAACATGTCAAAGTTGAATAACGAAGTGTGGACCACTCTCGGAATATCTGTCCCCCCATTGTGTAGACAACCCACCCTAAAACACCAATGAATATAAAGAGTATCGAGAATAGATGATCCCCTAATGAAAAAAAGAAACTTATATTACCTTTGGTTATGACCATCGAAGCCCCCAAAAAGGCAATCAATATACTGATCATTGTGTATTTTTTAGGTTTCACATGTTTATATCCCCATAGAATAACAATTGAAAGCATCGGCATGAGTGCCTCGGCAATGGATGCTGTCATAATTCCAGACTTCCCCATCAACCTTTGACCTAAAAAAATAAGAACATTGTATACAGTAAACGCCATCACCCCAAATAAAATGATCCATTTTGCTTTACCCTCTAAATGAAATGATTTTTTTCCTTCTCTCACTAATAATAAAATCACTAACATAATCGTTACCATACCGTAGCGAATAAATGAAAAATAAAACGGATCAATAAATTCTAATGCATGATCTGCAACTGGAAACATCGCGCCCCAAGACATACTTGCCACTAAACATGTAAGGGCACCAATGAATAATTGACTTTTTTTCATTGAATTCCCCTCCTTTTCTTTAAAATTACAATGAGAATTATAAAAAGAAGTAAGCATCAAGTAAAATGAACAAAAGTGATGAAAAACATCATTGATAATGATACTTTAATGAAGGGGGGATCTTCATGGAACTGCGAGACTTACAAATTTTCAAATGCGTAGCCCATCACAAGAGTATTACCGGTGCTGCAAAAGAGTTAAATTATGTACAATCTAATGTAACTGCGCGGATTAAGCAATTAGAGAATGAGCTCAAAACACCTCTTTTCAATCGCCATAAAAAAGGGGTTTCACTAAGCCCAGAGGGCCGAAAAATGATTGAATACGTTAACAAAATTTTGAAAGATGTTGAAGAACTGGAGCAGGTCTTTCTAGATACTGAAATACCATCTGGAATATTAAAAATCGGTACAGTGGAAACAGTGAGGATACTGCCGACCATCATAGCTTCCTATTATAAAAAGTATCCTAATGTGGATTTATCATTGCAGGCTGGTCTAACAGAGGAACTTATTAAAAAGGTCATGAATCACGAATTAGACGGAGCTTTTATTTCAGGCCCTTTGAAACATTCTATTCTGGAACAGTATGATGTTTATACTGAAAAACTTACTCTTGTAACCAGTAACAAAACGTTTAATATAGAGGATCTTTCAACGACTCCGATTCTTGTTTTTAATCAGGGGTGCGGGTATCGGTCTAGGCTTGAACAATGGCTCAAAGATGAAGGTGTGCACCCAAACAGAATGATGGAATTTAACATCCTGGAGACAATCTTAAATAGTGTTGCACTTGGACTCGGTATAACAGTGGTACCGGAATCTGCTGTTATGCATCTAGCTGCACAAGGTAAGGTTTATTGTCACCCATTACCTGAGAAAGACAGCTGTATCTCAACAATCTTTATACGCCATAAAGATGCGTACCTGACAAATTCAATGCGCAGCCTCCTTAAGACCATTGTTGAACATAAAAATATGAGTATGTCTTAAAGTGCTTTTTCTATTTCTATGTTCTAACTTCTTAAATAAAAGAGAAAGCGCATCTCCACTTCGCTACCCTTATTCACAATAAAATAGAGCAGTAAACATGTGAGTTACTGCTCTGCTTCGTTTATCCACCGTTCATTTGTTTTACAATGTATTCAGCATCATTTCCTACACCTTGAAGCAACGCTGAACCTCGCTTATGCTGCCAAGGCAACCCTATAAAGTACAATCCTTCTACAGGTGAAACACCTCTATGATGTATGATTCGACCTTCTTGATCCAAAACACCTTTTATATTTATCCAACATAAGGGATTCCTGAAACCAGTAGCCCAAATAATATTGTTTACTTCTAATGTAGATGAATCTTTAAAAATGATTTCATTTTGCTTTGCGGCAATGACTCTTTTTTTTAAGATGATCTTTTTCTGTTTTATTGCATGTTTTAATTCATGCCCAAATACTGGATCACCTTTCTTTTGAATGAATTTGCCTACTACTGATGTATGACTTGCATGTAAAACTCCTAATTTATCAAACCACCAAAAGATGCTTCTTTTTCCGATCATTAAAGGGAAATAAACTAGTTTATTACTACAGGCTAAATATGTAACTCTTTCTTTGGATAATTCAACAGCTATTTGAGCACCACTATTCCCACCACCAACTACTAGTACATTTCCATATGCCAATTGTTTTGAATTCTTATATTGTGATGAGTGTAATTGATTAATATTATCGGATAAATCCTTTGATATTGATGGAATATTAGGGGTATGAAAAGGCCCTGTAGCAATGACAAGATTCTTCGTTTGATATTCTTCCCGATTTGTTTTTATTAAGAAATAATTCTTTATTTTTAGGACACTTATTACTTCTGTCCGTAATTGGATTGGAATTTCAAATTTTTTAACATATTTCTTTAGATAAGCAACAATTTCATTTTTTGAAGGAAATCCATGTTTTTCTCCTTCAAGATGCATTCCAGGCAAAGAGCTATACATTCGAGAAGTAAATAAAACTAATGAGTCATACCGATCTTTCCAGCTCTCCCCCACCTCATGACTTTTATCCAAAATAATAAACTTTTGATCGGACTGCTTTAGATAATATCCTATCGAGATCCCTGCTTGACCAGCCCCGATTACTATAGTGTCGTACACATTATCACCCCGCCAATTTCAAATTGTCAGTAGACAGAATCTGCAAAATGCTAGTTGATCTCCTCACTATAAAGTTAGATAAAAAATTTAATGGTGATGGTGGTCACGTGGCTTCTCAATTTTGGCCTGACAAAGGATCGCATTATCGTGATTATTCGCTTCGGTTTCCATTTGAATGGTTACGTGCGTAATGCCTTTATGCTCAAGTTCATGTTCAATTTTGCGTAAAATATTTTCACTTTCTGAAATGGTCAGTTGACCGTCAACAACTGCGTGGCAAGAAAGAGCATTCAATCCGCTTGTGATAGACCATATGTGTAAATCATGAATGTTTTGAATTCCCTCTGTCCCTTCAATTGTACGAATGATATCATAGACATCGATATTTTCTGGAGTTCCTTCCATTAATATGTGAATGGAATCTTTAGTCACATTGTAACCGCTTCTTAGAACAAGAATAGCCACAATGATACTAGCCAATGGGTCTGCCCAGCCCCATCCAAAGAAGATGATAAGTATGGCAGCTAAAATGGCACCTACAGAGCCGAGCATATCGCTTATTACATGTAAATAAGCTCCTCTTATATTCAGATTATTCTTTGTATCTCCGCCACTCATCATAATCCAAGCGACCAATAGATTCACAACTAACCCGATGATACTAATTGTAAGCATACCGGTTGTTGCTACTTCTGGTGGATGAGAGAAGCGTTCGATTGCTTCATAAATGATATAAAGAGAAATAAGAATTAAGGCAGCACCGTTTATCACAGCTGCAAGAATCTCAAATCGTTTATAGCCGAATGTCTTATTGTGATTTGCCTTTTTTTCAGCTAATGTAAAAGCAATCAGGGCAACCATTAATGAAATTGAATCACTCAGCATATGGCCTGCATCAGATAAAAGCGCCAGACTATTTGTTAAAAATCCTCCTATAGCTTCTATTATCATATAACCTGTAATCATGATAAAAGAGATCAATAAAACCTTTTTATTTGCTCCTTCATTATGATTGTGACTATGATTGTGACCCATAAAAAACTCCTCCTTACCTAAAGTTTATTGATACATATGTATTTATTATTTCAAATCTGTTATGAAGCATTCTAACATAATGCAAACAATATTTATATATGAGCATGTGTTCATATATAAATATATCTGCTCTTTACTGAAATGTCAAAATATTTTTTATAGAAATCCACAATACCTCCTTAATTATTCTTTTATAAACATAAAAAAGCGGAGCAAACACATGGTTTGCTCCGCTACCCTAGTTTCTCTATCCTTTTCTTCAATCAAGCATTTGAGGGTAGTATTCAACTACAATTTACCTGTTAAAAATTGGGCCTCACCAAGTCCAAAACTCCAGTCAGCATTATCATTTTCAACAATAGATACAATTAAATCAGTTGATGCGATACCACACTCAGATTCCAGTCTTTCAGCTAACAGCCTGTAAAATTTTTGTTTCTTCTCTTCCGGTCGGGATTTACTTGTAACTGAAAGAACAACAAGATTTTTAGTTCGGTTAAATCCTAACCCAGTATCCTCAATAATCATATGATTTTCTGGATGTTCATGAACAATTTGATAACGGTCTTGTTGAGGCACATCAAAAGCCTCTACTACAACATTGTGAGCGACATCTAAAAGTTTTTTCAAACTTGATTGATCTCGCCCTTCTAAAAGTCAAAACGAAGTAATGGCATAAAATCCCCTCCTTCTACTACAACAGTCTTTTTAATTTCATTCGTTAATGTGTCAGCTATTTCCAAGCAGCTGCTACATTTAGAATAAAGTAATTTCCCAATAACCCCTTCATTCTGGTGTTAGTCAAGCCTATGTTATGATGTGTATTTCCATAGGCAATATACAGAATCAACTTCGAGTAAATTAACCATTTTTTGAAATAGCCTTATCACTTACTTTAGAAATCATTTATTCTTCTAAGCTTTAGTTTACATGAAGCTCTGCTATCATATATAATTCAAAATTAAGATGGAAGACATCTCAAAATCAGATATTAACTATGGAGGACTAGATGAATATTCAGTTGTTACAGGTTTTTCTCACTACTGCTCGTGAAGGCAGTATTTCCAAGGCTGCTCAGACTTTAAATTATGCACAATCGAACGTAACGAATAAGATACAACAACTAGAAAACGATTTACAGACAAAATTATTCTATCGCCATAGTCGAGGAATCACACTTACTCCCCCAGGGCAAATTCTTGTTTCTTACTCAGAGAAAATTCTACATACTATTGAAGAAGCTAGAGCAGCCATGGGCGAATCATCCGCGCCTTCTGGGCCACTGCGTATAGGATCAATGGAAACAACAGCTGCAGTTTGGCTTCCTCAACTCCTTGCACATTATAATAACCTCTATCCAAATGTTGATTTGAACCTAGTAACCGGCCCTACGGAACAACAAATACAAGCAGTTTTACATTATGAGTTAAACGGCGCTTTTATTTCAGGGCCTATTGAACACCCTGATTTAGTTCAAGAAAAGGTATTGGATGAAGAGATGGTTCTTGTTACAAGCGCTTCACACCCTGTGATTTCTTCCATTCAGGATGTTCAAACACAAACAATGCTTGTATTCCGTAAAGGATGCTCTTACAGAGCAAAGCTCAATCATATCCTCCAAGAAGAAGGTTTATTACCTATAAAATTAATGGAATTTGGCATACTTGAAGCGATCATTGGCTGTGTAAGCGCCGGCTTGGGGATTTCACTGCTGCCTCGTTCAATCATTGCTTCGCATGAAAAAGAAGGCCGCATTCGCAGCCACACTATCTCTGACAAATATTCTTTCGTATCAACCATGTTTATAAGGCGGAAAGACACTTTAATTACCCCTGCTTTATCTGCTTTTTTAACGCATATGAGGGATCATTTTCAGGTAAAGAGGCCAGATCAATCGTAAATAAATGGATGGAAGGCAGGCTTCGCCTCAAAATACCTCTGATCAGTTGTCTGATATAAAAATATAGGCGCATCTCATTGTTTGTATAGAGCAAAAAAGCAAACTTCGGTATGTAGTTTGCTTTTTCTTCGTGATTTTGCACTCTGAATTGTGAAACCTAGTCGATATTAGAATGTAGATTTTCCTCATTCAAAGAATTTTGAACGAAGATCATTGCCCTAGACACTTGGTTGCGTCTTGAAGTTAAAGGCTGACTATTTCCTAAAGAGTCAATCGCTCTCACAACTATTAAATATTCACCTACAGATTTCGGGTGACAACGGAAAGATTGATATTTTCGGTTGGACAGGGGCAGAACATCCAATTGTAACAGTTGAAGTATCCACTGATGGAGGAGATCCTGCAGATCTGAGTGATATTGCTGTTGATTGATCAACTTGTTTTTGTTCGGAATATACTCAGTATATAGCCGCATATTCCCCCTGTAATAGCTGGAATGAGCCACCCCAGCCCTATGTTATACATAGGAAGAATCTGAGTGAAAATATGATTCACAACTTCAATTTTTATTCCCGCCTCCTTCAAACCGTCAAATAAGCTGATGATGAATGCGAATAATAAACTGCCTTGATACACTTCTGTCTTCCCTTTAAATACAGAATGCAAAAACGTTAAAAATATTAAGGAAATCGCGATAGGATACATCGTCAGTAAGACAGGCATTGACACCTTAATAAGCTGGGTTAATCCTATATTTGCGACAAGCGTACTAAACACTGATAAAACGACAGCAATTTTTTTATAAGAAATGTTCGGGAATAGTTCATGAAAAAATGAAGAACACGCAGTGATCAGTCCGACACTTGTCGTCAGACACGCCACTGTAATCATTAAGCCCAATAAGATTGAACCATAAGAACCAAAATAATAGGATGAAACCTTAGCCAAAACCTCTGCTCCATTTTCTAAAATCCCTAGTTCTTCAACGCTGGAAGCCCCCATATAGGAAAGAGCTGTATACATAACTGCTAAGAGTACAGCTGCAATCGCGGCTGCTTTTGCACAAACACCCATCAGCTGTTTTTTGGTAGAAGCTCCTTGTTCCTTCAATGCATTCACGATGATAATTCCAAAAACAAATGCTACAAGGGCATCCAGAGTAAGGTATCCTTCCTGAAATCCTTTAAAAAACGCTTGTGATGTGTACCCTTTTGATGGTGCTTGAATGGTTCCAATTGGGCGAATAAGAGCTACCACTACAAGCAATCCGATAAATGTCAGCTTAATTGGCGTCAAAAATTTCCCAACTATATCAATGATTTTTGAAGAATTAAGTGATAACACGCATGCCAATCCGAAAAATAATATTGTAAATATGATCAATGAGACAGGGCCTGCATCATTTGATAAAAAAGGTTTTACCCCAATTTCAAACGATACGTTTCCTGATCTCGGGATAGCGAAAAAAGGCCCGATTGCCAAATAGAGAATCGTCGTAAATACAATGCCAAACACCGGGTGAACACGGCTGGCTAACGACTGTAAGTTTTGTTTACCCGAAAAAACAAATGCTGTTATAGCCAGTAATGGCAATCCAACTCCGGTCACTAAGAAACCTGCATTAGCGATCCATACATTTTTCCCGGCCAATTGACCAAGCATAGGCGGAAAAATGAGATTTCCTGCTCCAAAAAACAATGCAAATAGCATTAATCCTATAATGATGATATAGGAAACCGACACTTTTTTTGACATTATACATCCTCCGATTAAAGTAGACACTTCTTGAATAGCCAGGAAACATTACAGGTGCTATTTGCACTGGCACAGTGTTGATTCCAAAATAAACTTGTGTCAGTTTTATATATTTTTATCAAGTTTAATAAAAGCATGATTTGATAGTTTCCGATACCGGTTAAAAAACCAATTGCACCAAAACCATATAAACAACGGTTCCCCCCGCTATGGAAAGAAGCATATTTTTCTTCCACAAGTGAAGCAGTACAACTGCAGCTGCTCCAACTAATTCAGGAATGCCATGACTTCCAGAAAGCAGACTCACATCTTTTAAACAATAAATGACCAAAAGCCCGATTACCGCTGATGGCAGCACTTTACCAAGATACTGTACATATTTCGGTGTCGGTTTGCCAGACGGGAAAATCATGAATGGAAGGAACCGTGTCAGCATTGTTCCTAGCACGACCATTGCAATGGTGATCATTTGCTGCGTCATAGTCATCGTCATACGGAAACCTCAGCTTTCTCCAATGGTTTTCTCAGAACAGTCAGTACCCCTAAAATGGCGAGCATAGCAGGAATAATAAATTGGTTTCCGCCAAAAAGGATAAGACAGGCTACTGAAAGTCCAAGTCCTGAGAGAGCACTGTAATGCTTTTTCTCTTTCATCCATTGTTCTATGAATATCACAATAAACAGAGCAGTCATCACAAAATCAAGCCCTTCGGTATTAAACTTCACGTACGACCCAAAAATACCTCCTATCGCTGCCCCCGCGACCCAATATAAATGATTAAGCAGTGTCACAAAAAACATAAACCAGCCCTTATCAACATTCGCCGGAACATTAGCGGTATAATTGATAGAAAATGATTCATCGCACATTCCGAAAATCAGATAAAGCTTTTTCTTTCCAGTCCCCCTGTACTTATCCAACATGGAAATTCCATAAAACAAATGCCGGGCATTGACCATTAACGTCAAAAAAAGAGCATTCATAGGGTTGAACGCACCAAGTAAAAAATTCGCTGCAACAAACTCCATTGAGCCCGCAAATATCATAAAACTCATGATGATTGGATAGATTGCGCTAAATCCCAAAGAATGCATAAAGATTCCATAAGCTATCCCCAAAAACAAAAACCCCGCAAAAATCGGAATGGTATATGGGAATGCAGAACGAAATGCAGCCCATATTTGACTTCTCTTATTCATATGAGTGTTTATAGCAGAAGAGCTTAAATGTAACGATTCTTTATTTTTATTCAAATCAACAACCTCCTACATTTCATCAATTGGCACACTGACAGTTCTTTTTTCTGTACTAATGACTATGCTTGTGTCAACTCCACTAATAGCAGGGTTCTGCATTAATGAATCAATGATAAAATTCCGATAACTCTCCATGTCCTTCGCCACAATCTTAAGCATATAGTCATGGCTTCCTGTAAGTGTGTAGCATTCTTGAACCTGTGGGAATTTGTTTATATCCTCTAAAAATGAATGAATTGTCTCCCTATTTAAGGGTGATAAGTTGATGAGAGCTAGTGCTGTGACTTCGATTCCAAGTTTTTTCTCATCAACAATAGTCGTAAACTTTTTAATTATACCTGCTTCTACTAGGTTCTTTGTTCTTGCAAGGCAAGCTGATGGTGAAAGCCCAATTTTCTTAGATAAATTTAAATTTGATATTGAAGCATCTTCCTGCAATTCTCTTAAGATGGCCTTATCAGTTTCGTCAAGCATAATACCCATTTCACAACCCCCAATACCCTTAACAGAATTATATTTCATCCAATTTAAATAATAACGAATTTTTATTCGATAATCAAATATTATTTAAATTTAAATCCCTTTAAAATATTATTCACAGAATAAAATTATCCCCGAGATTAACTCATAATGAAATTAACTTACATCAGAAAGAAGTCATGGGAGAGTTATGTACTTGTGTGACTTGATACCAACATCATAAGAAACTTATCAGAAGCCAAAAAGTTATTGCGGTCTCACCGAAAATTGAATTTGCGGTGCCCATTGCCTTTTTCCGCGAACGAAAATTGTTAAAATTCGCAAAACAGAAAGTCTACTCTATTATTATTTTAAATTCGTCCTTTAGTTCCTCTTGAGCCTCTTGTAAAACTTCTAATACATCGTCAGCGTATGAACCTAAAAATGTATGAACTCAAAATTTTTCAAGACTAAAGTGAGCGGCAAATCCACCCACCCTGTCAGGCAATCCCATAAAGATTTATCTTTTAAAACATCATGTAAAACTTCTATATTTTCAAAGTCTTTTCCATCTATCATTATTTTTCTCATTAGAAACTATGCCCTCCATTATTTTATCTTAACAAACGTTTACTATGTAACAGCTGTTTGTCCAAATGAGGCTGAAAACAAATAAAAAACACCGATAGGATGAAACTATTGGTGTTTGCAAGACATCTTCATGCCCGGTAGGCATAAATAATGCTAAACTTTGTTTTTGAAAAGCTATCATATCAAATTTTTATGTTACAGCTTTTACTATCGTTTAATCTAATTGAAGAGTAAAACAAGATATGTTTGAAAATCACATATCCCCAAAAAATTAAAAACTAAGCGGCAGTTCTTCGAGTGCTCTCATCAGAAAATTCCCTTTCCATTTCATTTGTTCCTTTTTGCCTTTTAACTGTATATTTGGACAGCGGCGTAATAAGGTGGAAATCGCTATCTTTGCTTCTAAGCGGGCTAACTGTGCACCAAGGCAAAAATGGCTTCCATGGCCAAAAGCAATATGGCGGTTGTTTTTTCTTTCAATATCAAATATATCGGCATTTGGAAATATCTTTTCATCGCGATTTGCTGATGCTAAGGAAATGATGATCACATCTTTCCGTTTAATCTCCTGTCCATGCAGTATAAACGGTTCAGCCGTCCATCGAATAGTCGTTAACTCAACCGGGCTATGAAACCGCAATGCTTCTTCTATGGCTGAATTCATCAAATCCGGCTGCTGACGGAGCTTTTCTAATTGATCTTGATAACACATCAGAGCATATGTCATATTGGTGATTAAGTTTACGGTTGTTTCATGACCTGCAACGATAAGCAGCATAATCATCGAGTACAATTCATCTGTACTTAATTGTATGCCTTCACTTTCCACTTGAATTAATGCACTGATTAAATCTCCTGCAGGTTCGCTCCTTTTTTTACGAACTAAGTAATCAAGGTATGCAACAAATTCCCCTAACAATTGATTATTCTCCTGAAGTCTTTCAGGGGCATCTGAAAAATCAATAATTGCTTGCGACCAAACTCTAAATTTTTGACGATCTTCTAGAGGAATGCCGAGCATTTCACTTATCACGATAATCGGCAATGGAAACGCATAATCGTCTACTAGGTTCATGAATTTGTTGGGCTGCACTTTATCCAATAAAGAATCTGCGATATGCTGGATTTTGTCTTCCAACTGCAAAATCATCCGATGCGTAAATGCTTTTTGAACAAGAGTTCGCAAGCGGTTGTGATCAGGGGGATCTGAATTAAGCATATGTTTTGTTAAAGTCTCTTCATTCTTCAATAGAGCAGGACGTTTTTCTTTTGCGGTAAATACATTTTCATAGTTTTTCTTTAATTTTTCATTCTTTAATAAATGTATTGCATCATCATATCTCGATATGAGCCAGCCTTTCCCCAGAGCTCCTAAAGATAATGGGTAGAGAGGCTGTGATTTTCGCAATTCTTTATAAAATTCATACGCTTCATCTTTAAATGCTCTCGAAGACAATTGACTTTCCGTCAAAATGGTTACACTCTTTTTTTCTTTTGAAGACATTCATTCGACCTCCATCTTTGAAAGGTTATGATAATCTTTAAATATAAAATCAGGACGATTTGTAAAATGATCCATTGAGATCAGTATTCATGATAAGGGCCAAAATGCCGTCCCCTCATTTTGAAATAAAAGATATGAGACAGTCATTAATCATTTTGCTGCCTAAACTCTTTCCCTGATAAAATGGCGAAACTCCTAATACTTCTATGCCGGCTCTTTTAAGGATTTGGAAAATTTTTTAGCCCCATTTTGATTAATGTTATCCCCCCTGCTGCTATATAATCGATCAAGTTTAATGTCGGGTTTATCACGATGTTTTAATAGAGCGGCAACAACCATTTCACCATTCTGAATGCCAACAAAAAAGAAATGCTTTTTAAAATATGCTCTTGTCAGTACTTTATGCATTTCAAAAATAAATGAATGATCTTTTTTTCGCGTTTTACGAGTAAATCCATAAAAGGATATTGATTGAAAGATTGATGGAATAGCTTTGCCACTTTGCTTACTTCATCTGCTCTTGCTTGTCGATAAAGAAACATTGATGCACCTCCTCTGAGCAGTAAAGCAGGAAATCGAATTAAAGCGCCCTTCCTATTGGAAAGGCGCCTGCCGTTTTACTGTGCCAAAATGTTTTTCATCAGTGAGTTTTTATAAAATCATTTATTAATTGATCAGTTGTCAATATTGTGGCAAATTCATCATGCAATGTAGCTAGAGATATATTATGAATAGTCGCCGCATCATAATATGTATCATTTTGGTCTCTCATTCCGAAGGCTGCTGTTGCATCTGAAATCAGGTATGTATCAAACCCTAAATTACCACTCATTCTTGTGGTGGTTGATACACAGTGAGGCGTGGTTAAACCAGTTATGACTACAGTGGTTATTTCATTTAATTTTAAGAATTCTTCTAAATTCGTACCAATAAAGCTGCTATTTACTGTCTTGGTTATAATGACTTCTTCATCCATAGGCTTAACTATTTCCTTTATCGCAAACCCTTCATTCTTTGGATGGAATAAAGAATGAGGTTTATCAGAAGTGTGTTGTATGTATATGACTGTCCATCCTTTTTCTCTCCATAATTTTAGTATTTTACTAATGTTTTCTTCCGCCTTTACGTTATTCCGTTCCCCCCATTTTTTATCATCGAAGGCTTTTTGTACATCCACAATGATTAAAGCTTTCTTTTCTTCCACAAGATACCCTCCTACGTAGAATTTCTATTTATTACTACATTCTAAATACAAATTTTACTTTTGTACAATTGTTTAATGATGAATTTCAAATGAGCGCCTTCTTTATTGGAAAATGCGTTCTATACTGCAACTGTGCCCAAGCCGTTAACCTTCAAATCTAATCTGAGAATCACTGGCTCTACAGAGAATGATAAAAAGCACTCAAATAACGAGTGCCGAAATTAAAAACTATTCTATTGATTTAGAAGCCATTTGATACGCTCAGCTGAAAAGATGTAGTGGAGTATTATTAGACATAAAAAGACAATACCAACTGGTTTTAAATGACTAAAATAAAGCGCTGCAACAGCCATTGCAAAGATCAATAATTCAATAACTAACCTTGTTACCCCGTTTACAGCTATTACAGTTTGTCCGCTTCGACTAGGATCATGAGGTACTGCAAATACAGACCAGACAATCATAACTGCAATAGGTAAAACCAAAGTTAAAACATATTTAAAATAACCATTAAAGCTTATCCAAGCATACACCCCTAAGGAGATTAGTGCAGCAATTTCAAGGGTGAATCTTAAAAGTAAATTAGTCTGATTCAGTTTTTCCAACTCCTCTATAAAAAACACCCCCGCAGGAGATGCTCTTTCTCTGCTTTATTTCAGCGTATAAAAACTTTTCTGTTCTTCCTCTTTAGATTCTATTGTAGTTTTCGGCGAGATTACCTCTACTTTTGAAGAGATGATACCGACTGCTGCTGTTACCAATGCTCCGATAATAGAACGATGATAAGTATAATGAAATATGACAACTTTTCCCCTCCTATTCAGTTAATTATCCAAATAATCAGGAAGTTGTCTACAATTTGCAGAATTTGTCGAACGAAGTAAAGATTATACCTGGGAGGCTTTACTCATTGTATGAATTACAGTAAATAAATTGCCTTCCCTTTTGAGAAGACGTTCCAACTCAGCTAGACTCTTCCAATAGGCTTCCTTTTGGCGCAGCTGCTTTTATTCAAAAATTGAGCAACACCTGAATGTTTCATTGGAATTTCTGAACCATCGATCGCTGCTGAATTTGTTGCAAATGCATACGTAGGAGTAGTCGAATGGTGGTTGAAAAATGAAATGCCTTCCCCACCTCGAGTGATGGCAGAAAAAGCGGGGGTTTTGTTAGAGAGGAATCTATAGATATGTGTATCGAAGATTTGACAGCATTAAAAATTATACTTACATCGTTGGGAATAGGCCAACAATAAAGCGGAAGAACGTTGTCATTTGAAGTGGTTTGGAATAAAAATGATTCGAATATGTTCTTATCATTGGTAAACGAACAAAAAAAGAACATGTTTTGAAAAAAGATAGATCAAAACATCTTCTTATATGTTGTCATAGCGTAACTTTTTTATAAAAAGGTTGATTACATTTTCGGGGCTTCCAAACCAAATTTTGCCCATTCTTCTTTTGCTGGACCATAAATACCTGGAACAGTTAACCCTGCTTGTCTCATAAGAACAGTCATTTGTCCCCGATGGTGATTTTGATGTTGAATTAAAAACATCAAAAGTGAACCGTTAGGCAATTGTTGTCCGATAAAGTTGATACGTTCTTGAAGTGTATGGTCAGTCCATTGGGTTTTTAATGCCTGTACAAATGCATTACTGGCTTGATGATAGCTGTCAGCTATAAACTGAGCCGAAGTTGGAACAGGATAATCTTCAGCTGGGGCATGGAACGTTAAGTCTGTGTTTGAGGTAATGATGCGAATGGCAGCAACAGTATGCCAAGCAATACGGCCTAGAGTCCAATTTTGTGAAGTTATTTCTTGTTTAAGTGATTCATCAGTCAGACTATTTAATAGTTTCTGTGTAGCATCTGCTTCGAACTCCCAAGATTTCAAAAAATGGTCTAAGGTTTGGAACACAAAAATCCTCCTTTACATTCTATTATTTTTTTAATGTGCCTATAGGTTAATTATAATGCCTCGTTTCGTTAAAAAGAACAAAAATTTTGGACAAGAATAATCATAGTAAAATGCGTAGACATTCTTAAACATAACGATTTACGCATCTTTTTACAAACATGGTGACTCCTTGGTCTCCATTGTCAGCGAGAATCAAATATCATATGAAAACAATCCTATATTCTTATTACTTTACTGAGCAATAAATACCTTCCGTATACTTAGTGATGCCTTCATCGTAATCAGGATACTTATATGCAAGACTTTCTGATACAGCTTTTGAATACTTTCTAAATAATGCATAGCAAGTAAATAAAGACTTCCACATTTCCTGATACCCATTCGCAGAATATGTAGACATGAGTTCCTCCCATTCTTTATTTGAAAGGTACCGCTTCATAAATTTATAGTTCTTCCCCATACTAAATGAATACCCTTTCTGAGATGCGATATGCCAGGCCATCATTCTCAATAAATTAGGACGTACAATTTCATTTAAATGGTCAATGGCAAAAAGGATTTCATTTCTTGCTAGTCCTTTTACTACGTAAGTCGAAACCATCCAGAACTCATTACAGCAATCATCAAATTCCCTTGCAGTCGGCCTTTTCATCCAGTATTGGCGATCATTTGGGGTCACTTTATAGTTGATGAACGAATCCTTATCAAGCAATACCTTAACCAAACCATCGTTATTAGCAAAATAATCTTCTGCTTCACGAATTGGAATAAGGGTTAGATCTAATTTGTTGCCATCCTCAAAAAGAATAATGTATGAAAACCAATTACCTAATTCGGGAGGAAAAAGCTCCATATCTTCTGGTTTTTGCATCATAATGCGCTTCCCAAAGATTTCGAGCCACTGATCATTTTCTTTAAAAGAATCTACATCAGTTACAAAATACGAGATGTCATAATCTTGGAAGTTGTCAGGAGGGATATTTCTGTTTGTACGTGACCCTTCCAAAGTGACCAATCGGATTCTCTCATCGTTCAAAGCAAAGTCCAAAAAAATGTCCATCATTTCCTGCTCACTTCGCATTACATGTTCCTCCGTTTCAGCCTTAATATCTAACTGTAAAACCGAATATTGATCTGTACGTCTTATAGATTTTTTTACTCTTGAATGTGATGTATTCTTCTAAGCTTTATTTTACATGATGTTCTCCTATATATCATTCAATATTAAGATGCAAGACATCTCAAAATCAGATATCAACTATGACGGACTACATGAATATTCAGTTTTTTGTAGAGCCGCCATGGGACGACACTATCTTTGACACACTTTAATCCCCCTGCTTTATCGACATGTTAACTGGTATGAGAGATTGACAAAAAGAAGGAAAACGATATATTTAAGCGAATACGAGTTTTTGAGTAAATTTTAAAATGGCACTTTTTTCAAAAATCATGTCTTAACGGGGGGATTCGGTATGAATGAATTTATGAAGAAGTTTTCCTTAACAAAACCGATTATTCAAGCTCCAATGGCTGGCGGTATTACAAAGCCCCGACTTGCATCTGCAGTTTCGAATCAAGGTGCTCTTGGCAGCTTAGCATCGGGGTATCTTACGCCAGACCTCCTAGAACAACAAATAAAAGAAATGTTTGAGCTGACAGACGCTCCTTTTCAAATTAATGTGTTTGTTCCGCTAGGTCTAGAGATGCCACCAGAAGATCAGATTAAAAAGTGGAAAGAAAACATACCGTTAGCTAATCAAGTAAATCAATTCACATCTGTACAAGAAGAGTGGGATGACTTCTATCAAAAAATTGATCTAATTTTAAAATACAAGGTTAAGGCTTGCTCATTCACTTTTGATCTGCCGCCTGAAGACGCAGTAAAGGAGCTAAAAACCGCTGGATGCTGTTTAATTGGAACCGCTTCAACAGTGGAAGAAGCATTGTTAATGGAGGAACGGGGAATGGATATCGTCGTCCTTCAAGGAAGCGAAGCCGGTGGACATCGCGGAGCATTTTTACCTTCCAAAGGTGAATCTGCCATAGGTTTAATGGCTCTGATTCCACAAGCGGCAGATGCATTGAGTGTACCTGTCATAGCTGCTGGGGGAATGATAGACCACAGAGGAGTAAAAGCAGCTTTAACCCTTGGAGCCCAAGGCGTTCAAATCGGTTCTGCCTTTTTAATTTGTCACGAGAGTAACGCACATCCAGTACATAAACAGAAAATACTAGAAGCAAACGAAGCAGATACAAAGCTTACGACATTATTTTCAGGTAAAGAGGCCAGAGGAATCGTAAATAAATGGATGGAAGAAAAAGAACAGTTTGAGACACAAACCCTTCCGTACCCTTATCAAAATACACTAACGAAGGCAATGAGACAGCAGGCTTCACTTCAAAATAACCATGATCAGATGTCTTTATGGGCAGGTCAAGGGATACGGTCATTGACTGAGGAAATTTCGGTTAAGCAGCTTTTAAATCAGCTTTGCCAAGAGGATATAAAAATATAGGCGCACCTCATTGATAGAGCAAAAAGCAAACTTTGACAGGCAGTTTGCTTTTTTTTTCGTAATTTCATCCACTGACTCTGGAAATCTAAATACTCTACATTTTCAAAGCTAAAATCATCCCATTGATACGGTGCGATCTTGATGATTTCACCACAATACATCACCAACATTTCGATCTTATCTCCCCTTCTCAAGTTTTGCTGCCTATTCGAAAAATCGATAACTCCCATATTAAATTCGAATAGTAAAATGGTTCTTTTTCGTTTGATTCAGATGATATAAAGTCATATGATAAAAAAAGAATGAGACATTTTTTGATTCAGGAATTGGTGGCATGACTGTATTGTATGAGGCCATAAAAGTTCTTCCTTATGAAGATTACATTTTTTATGCAGATACGTTAAACGTTCCATACGGTGAAAAATCAAAGGGTAAAGTTAAAGAATATATTTTCAATGCAGCTGAATTTCTGGCCAGTCAAAATATCAAAGCTCTGGTTATTGCGTGTAATACAGCTACTAGCATTGCGATAGAGGATCTTCGGAGAAACTTCGACTTTCCGATAATCGGAATCGAACCCGCTGTAAAGCCTGCTATAAATAAATGTACAGAGGAAAGAAAAAGAGTTCTGGTAGTTGCTACTCATTTGACGCTTAAAGAAGAGAAATTTCATAATCTAGTTAAAGAAATTGATCACCATGACCTTGTTGATTGCTTAGCTCTTCCAGGACTAGTTGAATTTGCTGAGAACTTTGATTTTAGTGAAGACAAAATCATTAAATATCTAAAGAACGAACTATCTTCTTTTGATCTGAAACAATATGGAACGATTGTGTTAGGATGCACTCATTTTCCGTTTTTCAAAAACAGTTTTGAAAAACTATTTGGGATAAAAGTTGATATGATTTCAGGCAGTGTCGGTACTGCAAAACAGTTGAAAAAAGTTCTTGCAGATCGTAACCAGCTTGGTAAAGGATCGGGCTCAATCACCTTTTTCAATTCTGGCCATAAAATTGTGGACCAAGTAGTCATATCAAAGTACAAAAGATTATTTGAAATATTAGATGAAACTCAAAGGAGTCATGTTGGACATTGAATGTAAATGAAAAAGACAATCTCCTGAAGAGAAACATGAACTAAGAAGCGGGCTTAAAAAGCCCACTTTTTTTCTAACAAACAATTGAGTTATACACACATATCTGATTACAGTGTTTTCGCTCTTTCCCCTCTTATTTCTCCCCCATCTCTTATAGCTTTTCTATTTCAATAAAACACAAGTCTCGATTGAAAAGTTATCGTAACATTTACACTTCACAGGACATTTTTCGAGATTAGAAATCGACCGTTTGCCAGATACACAAAGTCATAATGTGTAAATTCTGTGTCTATTTTCATGTTGATTATGGAATTATTTTCATAATGTTTTATAATACAAGATGATAGCGTTTTCTAATTATAATGATAGGGGGAAATAATGATGATGAAAAAAGGACTGCTCGCGGGTGCGCTTACGGCAACTGTGCTTTTTGGCACATGTGCAGTAGATGTGCCGGGTATTATTAGTCCAAAAACCGCAGAAGCTGCATCACAGCTAACTGATGGAATCGGCGGAAGGGCTTACTTGAACAGCACTGGTGCCATTTTTGTTACAAAAATCCAGCTTCCTAGCTCCATTCAGGTTTCAAATGGGACAGCCTACATCTACTCTGGCTTTAGCGGGGGCACAGAATCCGATATCGGGTTTCAGTACAGTGATAAATATAACGTATGGAAACCATATATGAAAGTCGGTTCAAAAGGACAGGATCAGGTTCAGTACCTCGAAGGAGGAAGCCAATTTACGAATACGAAAGGCTTCCGTCCCGGCAGCACCGTACAACTTACCATCTACAAAAACCTTAACGGCAATACACGCGCTACATACTGGGGCACAAACAATGCAGGATACAACGGCCGTCTCATTTCAGAAATCAGCAAAACAAATGTCGGCTCCATCTCCAAATGGAAAGCGCTCGCTACAGTTGCAACAACAGGTTCACGCCAATCTATCAAATCAAATTTTTCAACATCTTTTACAAACATCACCATCGACAACAAAGCAATAACACCTGTAATTGATACACAAGACTTCGCTAAAGTAACAGTCTCAGGCAACAGTGTCAGTTTATCCGTTGTGAAAAATTAAAACATGTTAAACATACAATGCGTTAGGCTATTGAGAAGTTCTCGATAGTCTTAAAGGGGGCTTAACATGCCCCTTTTTTCATTTCAATTTAACTTTCAGTTAGCTTCGGTGCATGCCGTCTATCCCCGTCTTTTATCTGGGTGAAGTAAGGAGCAGCTCGCCCCTTCTGAGCCTGTTCCATTTGCTCAACGCAAAAGGTGTGCATCACTGTCTTAAAAATGTTAAAACAAATAGCAGATGGTGCACTTTATTTTTAGATGAGGCATGCTTACGCTCGATATGCAAGTCAAATGATTAAGGGTCTGCAAGAGAGAGAAGTTTTGGGTGTACTTTCATAAAAGAGGGATGGCTTCATATAGCTCGATTGCATCAGGAAGATTAGCCAGCGATTGGCCGAGAACAACACATCACTTTGAAACGGATTCATTCCAAAATCATAAGTATGATCTAATAACTAATAAAGATGAGTTAGCAGTCCAGCCTTAGGCTAAAAAATATTTTTACATCAATTAAACTAGCATCACTATCGAATAAGCTCGATCTGCATATCATGTACTATCCTCTTTTAAGGAAGGTGATGTTATGAGGTCATTTCCATTAATCGTAGTTCTATTCATCCTATTAATCATCGTTGGGACATCTTTCTTTGGTGGCTATTAAGAACACACCTTACCTCATATCCATCAGACGCCATAAGAAATCTTTATGGCGTCTGTTTTTTATTAGATTTAAACAAAACCATTAAAGTGGGGCCATGCAAACACACCTATGGAGATTACTGCCACGACTTCTTTGTGAGGGAAATATTCTTCCCTTTATGGACTATTGTCGATCAAAAGAGAAAGTTGAAATACCTTTTTATGGTGAGATGAATCGAGGCTTAGACATATAAAAAACCGCAAAGCTTTCTTGAAAGCTTTGCGGTCTTTGGGTCTCTTCTTTGCTTCATATAAGCCAATAGATTTCAAGCGTAATCCACTGCCATACATCCAATGATTTTTTATTTTGAAATAGGTTTCTTCTACTCTTCATGTGAGATGACTCAAGGTATGCCACGTCACAATAATATGGCGGATACTGAATGGTCTCAATCAGTTTTTCCCCATTCTATCAATTCTCCACAGAAAAAATGGCTATGGCAGAACAACTTTCATAGAGTAATCATCATTTAATGAGCCATCATCTCATGGGCAATATCGTGTCCATCCATTTTTGACGGGTAGTAAGTAGGCCAGTTTTTGACTTCATCAAGTAAAGCTTCACGGTCGTCCCCCCAATAGAGATGGTAATGACTAGCTTTAGTCGGGTAAATACTATGATCACTAAACTGAATATACTGAGGCAGCCCTTCTGCTTTTTTAGCTAGTTTGAATATGTATCTTACCCCTCTATTGCCCGCATCATAGGTTAGAATTTCGTATCCGTCATACGTATACTTACCAGAATATTCTTTTCCATTTTTGAAGAACGTTACAGTATCTTTCTGGATTACAATACGGTCAACATCTGTTTGATAGCCTTTTTTATAATACTCTTTATATTCTTCAGCTGTCTTGCCGCCTTCGTGTTCTGATTTATATGAAAACACTTCGTCAAGAGTACCATCTTGCAGGTATGGATATACAGATTGCCAATCTCCTTCCCAATCAGAAAGTGAGCGATCCTTTACTTGGCTGTTTTTAAAATAGCCTTCATATATTTTTTCTGTTTCTTCATCATGCGCATGACTATGATCGTGAGAATGTTCGTGTGTATGACTGTCAGATGTTTGCTCTTGCGTTTTGGAAGAGTCTTCTTCAACTGCTGAGGATGATGTTGTTTGATTAGACTCACCTGCAGAAGAACCGGAAGTCTGACATCCTGCCAAAACTAGTAATGAACCAATCGTTAATATGCCTAGCCGTTTTGAAAATAAAATGTTCATTCCAACACTCCTTTTTTATTAAATCGAAAACATTACGATTTATATTATACATACATCTCTTGCAAACATCAAAGGAAAAATGCTCTTCATGTGGATGGCCTATTTTAAAGGAATAACTGACTATGTTCATCAGTTATTCCTTTAAAATACGAAAGTCTACGATATTTCCATATCGATCCGCTTCAATATGACAGCACCCCTCAAGCAGCTGTTTTAATTTTCCACGTCCGCGTTGTACCCTTGATTTTGCTCCCGAGTAAGAAATGCCGAGCTTTTCACTCAACTCTTTTTGTGATAACCCCTGGAATTCAGTTAACTCGAGAGCCTCTCGATACTTTTCAGGCAACCGTTTGATGGTCGATCGAATACACACAGCTGCTTCCTTGGTGAAATTTTCTTCCTCTGCACTGTCATTAAAATGTAGAACATCAGGCAATATTTCGCTTGTTTTTTTTGTACGGTAAAAATCAATAATCGTATTTCTAGTGATCCGATAAATCCAGCTGTCGATCTTTCGTTCATCGATCAGATTTGGGAGATGTTCATAAATACGATTTGCAAGAGGTCATCAACGATAGATTGATCGTTAACCCTATGTGAAATATATGTTTTTAACGGCTGATGAAATTGATCCCATAGATCCTCTATATTCATTTGACAAAACCTCCTATAATTTTGCGTCTGCTTTACATTTGCTTCGTCTTTTTAATCGTAACAAAGAGCGAAACAATTGTTGAATCAATTGTATTGCAGCTGTTGCAAAAAATAATGATAAAGGAGAGGTTTGTTGTGGAGTATACCTATTTAGGGAGAACAGGATTGCGGGTGAGCCGTTTATGTTTAGGCACGATGAATTTTGGAGTTGATACAGACGAAAAGACTGCGTTCCGTATCATGGATGAAGCGCTTGATAACGGCATTCAATTTTTTGATACTGCCAATATTTACGGCTGGGGCAAAAACGCAGGATTGACAGAGAGCATCATTGGAAAATGGTTTGCACAAGGAGGACAGCGCCGCGAGAAAGTTGTTCTGGCGACAAAAGTATATGAACCGATTTCTGATCCGAATGACGGACCAAATGATATGAGGGGCTTGTCTCTATACAAAATCAGACGTCATCTGGAAGGATCACTGAAGCGGCTTCAGACAGATCATATTTGAATTGTACCAAATGCATCATATCGATAGGCGGACACCGTGGGATGAGATATGGGAAGCTTTTGAGACTCAGGTTCGCTCCGGCAAAGTAGACTATATTGGATCCAGTAATTTTGCAGGCTGGCATTTAGTTAAAGCGCAAGCTGAAGCTGAAAAACGGCGATTCATGGGACTCGTCACTGAACAGCATAAGTATAGTTTATTAGAACGAACAGCTGAAATGGAAGTGCTGCCGGCTGCACGGGATCTTGGTTTAGGAGTAGTGGCGTGGAGTCCCCTTGCAGGAGGGCTTCTTGGCGGGAAGGCATTGAAAAGCAATGCCGGAACTCGTACAGCAAAAAGAGCAGATTTAATTGAAAAACATCGTTTGCAACTCGAGAAATTTTCAGATTTATGCAAAGAACTAGGAGAAAAAGAAGCAAATGTGGCTTTGGCATGGGTGCTGGCAAATCCAGTTTTAACTGCGCCGATCATCGGACCACGAACAGTTGAGCAGCTGCGTGATACGATAAAAGCCGTTGAAATCAGTCTGGATAAGGAGATTCTCCGCATGTTAAATGATATCTTTCCCGGACCTGGAGGAGAGACACCTGAGGCATACGCCTGGTGATACATTCATTACTCAATACTGACATTTTTCTTAAATATTTATACTGAACTATCATATTAGGAAAGACAAGAGCTTGTTTGTCTCTTGTCTTTTCCACATCATGCTGAAAATGCTGGCTAAACATCGACAAAAACGCTGCCGCTTCTAAAAAAGAACCCTAAACAATAGAGTAACTTGAAAGACAACTGGCTTGATCAGCTTGGGACCCCTTTCAGCTGTATTTAAATCAATCAAACTAATGATTCATTGGCAGTCTAAATATTATTATTGTTTCTTTACAAAATAGTAATAGCCCCTGTAATGATTGCTAACAACGTAATAACTAATGATGTAATTACAGCCCACTTAACGGCAAACCTTTGAAATGACCCCAAGTCCATTTTAAGCATGCTTACTAACAGTAGTGTTGACGCAACTAATGGACTCATCAGATGAACCGGCTGCCCCATTATAGAAGCCCTCGCAATTTCTACTGGTTCTATACCATATGCTGAGGCAGCTTCTGCAAAGATAGGTACCATACCAAAGTAATATGCATCATTTGATAAAACAAAAGTAAACGGAATACTAGTGAGTGCTACAATAACGGGGAAAAACCCTCCCATTGATGAGGGAATAACGGATATTAATGATCCTGCTATGGCATCCACCATCTTTGTCCCGGATAATATACCAGCAAATACTCCTGCTGAAAATACCAATAATACTACAGTTATGGCATTACCAGAATGCTCGGCGATTCGCTCCTTCTGCATTTTTACATTCGGATAATTTATAGTAAGGGCAAGAACAAAACCAATTAAAAATAAAACTGACGGATGCTTAGTTCCAAGCACAATAAACACCATGATACTTATAACGAGGAATAAATTAAGATATATTAAGCGTGGCCTTTTCAATTGCTCGCTCTCCAAACTAGCAGCCATATAAGATTGAGAGCTGTCCTTTGTTATATGTCTAGGCTCTAATTGAACGATGCCTATTCGATTCCTCTCTTTCCTTCCCATTAGAAAAGCCAGAAATATCACACAAGCAATACCTCCAAGCATGGTCGGAAGTAATGGCACAAAAAAATCTGAAGGATCCAAACCCAGCACTGAAATCGCTCTTGTAGCTGGTCCGCCCCATGGAGTCATTCCGCTAACGATACTCAACGACAGCATTGCTAATGTCGCCATAACCATGGGATTCATACCAATTCTTTTATACAAAGGTAACATTGCTGAGACTGTTATCATATAGGTTGTTGTACCGTCCCCATCTAAAGCGATAAGCATTGCCAAGACGGCAGACCCTATCGCTATTTTCACAGGGTCTCCCTTTACTATAGATAAAATTTTTTCTATTAGCGGATCAAATAAACCTGCATCAATTAAAATTCCGAAAAAAAGAATAGCAAACAATAGCAATGCCGCTGAACTTGCAACTGTTTGAATTCCTTCTAAAATCATGTCGCCAATACCCTTACCAAAACCTCCAATAAGAGCAAAAACAATGGGAGTGATGGTCAAGGCAACAATAGGCGAGACTTTCTTTGTCATTATTAATATTGTAAAAACAGTTACCATCGAAAAACCTAAAATAGTAAGCATATTACACCTCCAAGAATGCGCTTTCAAATGACTTTTGATTAACATATCTTATACGGTGTAATAAGTTAAATAAATATTTTTTTACTGTGTTCCAAAAAAAATTCTATCATAACTTTAAATGGTTACCATTTGTTCACCCTTTAAAAAATCAATGAATGCTTTAACGAGTTTGATTCCTAATGATTTTTGATCGTACATTAGCCAAGTATCTCTCATTAGAGGCTTACCCTTAGCATTATACAGTTCCATTGTGTACAAATGATCAGATTCCTGCAGGCAAATTTCTGGTGCTATGGAGTAACCAAGACCATGCTTTACCATCTCTTTGCAAGTCTCTTGTCGATCCACTTCCATTGCAATAATGGGGGCTTGTTTTAGATTCGTATGCATCCAATCTTCTATAATCGTTTTTAAAGAAGCATCCGTTTTATATTTGATAAAAGGTAAAAAAGGAAGTTGCTCTATCGTTATTGGTTTTTTTGAGATGATATGTAATTTTTCCCGTGTCAGCCGTTCCTCCACCCCTTTCCAGCGATGGCTTCCTCTCAGTATACCGACTTGTACAATACCAGCATCTAATAATTTCATGACATCTGTGCTCCAGCCTGTTTGTACACTATATTGGACATTAGGATACATAGTGGAAAATTCCCTTAATAACTTAGGGAGCTTATATTGAGCGAAATTGCTTGATACCCCCAGCCTTAGATGTCCTTGCACCTCTTTGCTTAGATTAGAGATATGATCTTTGGTATCTTGAAGTTCCTGTAGCATTCTTCTTGCATAAGCAACCAAGTGTTCTCCTTCCGCAGTAAAGGTAATTCCTTTATGCCTTTTGGTGAATAATTCAATTCCGAAAATCTCCTCAATCTTATTCAACCGATAAGTGATGGAAGGCTGTGATGTAAATAATCGTTCTGCTGTTTTTGTTACACTTTGTTCTTCGTGAAGAATTTTCAATAAAATCCAATCTTTCTCATCCATTTTCATCTTCCTTTCTAGTCCTTCTTTCACAATTATAAAAGTTTTTTTATCGAATATTAAGAAAACTTATATTTTATTTTTATTTTTTTACCTTCTACACTAAAAAACATAAAAAATACTACCTTTAAGATGAGGATGATGACGATGGTCAAGACGAATGTAACAATCATGAGAGGCGGAACAAGCAAAGGCGTTTTTTTCCACGAATCAGCCATGCCTAACAATAAAAACGAATGGGAGCCCTTTTTGCTTGATGTCATGGGAAGTCCTGATAAAAGACAAATAGATGGTTTGGGTGGCGGTAATTCCCTTACTAGTAAAGTGGCAATAATAAAGAAAGCATATACTTCGGATATTGATGTTCACTATACTTTCGGTCAAGTCAGCATTTCAGAAGAAAAAGTGGACTTTAAGGGGAACTGCGGAAATATCTCCGCTGCTGTTGGTCCATTTGCTATCGAAGAAGGACTTGTAAAAGCGACAGAACCAATGACTGCGGTAAGGATCCTGAATACCAATACGAATAAAATGATCATTGCGGAAGTAGAAGTGGAAGACGGTCAGGTCAAATATGACGGAGATGTTACGATATCTGGAGTACCTGGATCTGGATCTCCAATCTATTTAAACTTTCATGATGCCGCTGGTTCAGTTACCGGTCATTTATTGCCTACTGGAAATAGTTCGGAGTTTTTAGATACAAGTCAAGGCCAAATAGAGGTGTCTATTATCGACTATGCAAATCCATTAGTTTTTGTGGAAGCGAGCAGTATCGGCCTGGATGGAACGGAACTTGCAGAAGAATTTACTGATCTACAGTTGGCTCAATTTGAAGAATTAAGATCCATTGCGGCAGAGAAATGCGGCTTTGCCAGTCGATTTTCAGCTACAAAGTTATCGCCGGCTGTCCCCAAACTGGCTATAGTAGCAAAACCAGAGAAATATAAAGATAGTACAGGTGCTTGGCATTCAAACGTTGAGATGGACTTACACATCAGGATGATGTCCATGCAAAAGCCACATCAAGCACTGGCTGTCACTGGAGCGATATGTACAACAAGAGCCCTTTCAGTGGAAGGTGCAATCCCTGCAAGAATAGCAAAAAACCACTCTACAAAGGTTCGGCTAGCTCATTCTTCTGGTATTATTGAAACAATGGTGGAGCCCACTGGTATAAAGATCGTCCGTACCGCACGACGTATTATGGACGGAACAGTTTATACGCATGGAGACTATCAAATGATGTAGATGGACTGTGCAAAAAGCCTCCCCCTTTCCATCGTTAATAGATGGATTGAATGCGCCTTCTTGCACAGATCCATTGTAATCTTGCATGGCTTTAGGAAAGCCTCTATATTGTTTTTTATGAAATCGCCAAGGTCCTTTCATGTATCTGCCTCAAGCATGACATAATCATTAGAGAAAATTGAATACTTTTTACTGCAAATAAAAAGATACCAATATCATTGGTATCTTTTAGATTGAGTTCATCTGCAGCGGTTTCTTTTCCTCACTGCTTATTTGATTACAAAATTACCGTACTCGTTTGAACGAACATGAATCGGTCCGTTTAAATTGTAGTTGTTCTCCTTGGCGATAGATCGAAGCACGTCCACACGGGCAACTGATTCTCTCCATTCGTCACGGGTGTCATGATTGGCCGGATTCATCAGATCGTCATAGCGTACGTCCAAGAATTTATTTAACCACTTCTTCTCGTCTATTCCGTCTTTAGGTGATCCGCCCGCTTTTTTGTTCGTACGTTTAATCAAGGCATAAAAAGAGTCAGGGTCATCACCATCGCCATGTTGAATAACCGTATCGTACATCACAGCTCTAGCCAATGCTGTTTTTAGTCCGGCATTGTCCGATCGTTTCATAGCAGGCTGATAATACAAATGGTCATTTACTTTGTCTTGAGCGGCGCGAAATTCCTTATCATTTGCAAGCGACTTCCAGGCAGAAGCGAATCCCTTGAGATTGCTTGTATCATCGCTTTCTTCCTTGGCCAGACGGCGCAATTCAGGCAGATACTTTTTCAGTTTGTTATTCGGAACTGCCTTTGTGTATACTTCCACTACTTCCAATGCATCCCCGGTAGCCGTTGTAAAGCCTGCCCGTCCGCATGTATAGCCTCGCCCGTCATCCAATCGCTCTACATATCCATATTGGATCTCCGTTGTGCCGTTTTCAAAGATACTTGTCAGCTGTTCCGCCCGGCGCTTTTGATCTTTATTCAGTCCCGCCGCAAAAACCGTTTCGCTCATCATCAGGGTAAAAAACATGGTGAAAACAAGTAATGAGATCGCTGCTTTTTGCATACTGATTTTCATTGCACTTCCCCTTTCTAAATATTGTAAATACAGACTCAGTATACATGAAGAAACTGCCCTATTGTTGAAAATACATCAATTTGTCAATATTTTGAATCTAAAGTAATATAGCTTGAATCTTACTCTTTTCATTGCCAATCAGCCTTAGCCCCTCTCACTGGGAAGGTCCCTTGATTTTCATACTGCTTCAACTTTCATTAACAAGATGCCATAAGGCTTTACTCTATTTTATAATGGAAGTGATCATCGAAAATCGTTAGGGAGGTGATGTAAATGGCAAACAAGATGAGAATGCCAGATTCCGCAACGTCCCATGCAAAGCCTACTATTGGGAAGGCGATACTTTGCATGGGGTAGACTTTCTAAAAGATCGCCCAAGTAAGCTTTTCTGATATAGTGGCTTTGCACCTTATTTGACATAAAAAAATAAGGAGCTGGCAGAAATGGCATATGTAAAAGCAACCGCTATTTTACCTGAAAAGCTGATATCGGAAATTCAAAAGTATGTTCAAGGAAAAACAATATATATCCCTAAACCTGAATCCTCTCATCAAAAATGGGGTGCGTGTTCAGGAACAAGAAAGCTGATCGATGACAGAAACGCTTCTATTAAAAAAGCATTTAAAAACGGCAAAACCATTCATCAATTATCTGATGAATATCACCTCTCTATTGAAACAATAAAAAAAATTGTCTACTCTAAATAAACAAAACGGAAGCACTGATGAAAAATCATCAGTGCTTTTTATATGGCGAGTTTGTTTCTTAGTTATTTCCTGCATATAATACCATTGGCCAATTGTGTAAAGTTAAGGGAGATGAGAAGAAAGGAAGGTCCTACAAATGACGATAAACAATGGAACGTTGCAAGTACCCGGCGCGAACATCCACTATCAGGTGCGTGGCTCAGGTCCAATCATTCTTTTGGTCCACGGCGGAGGCGGTGATGCCGACAAGTTCCATCATGTTGCCAATCATCTGGCTAACTGGTACACGGTTGTTACTTACGATCGCCGCGGCCATTCCCGCAGCAATCTCGCCAATCAGATTGAGGATTACCGTGTGGAAACACACAGTGACGATGCTCACCGTCTTCTAGCCAAAATCACCAATAAACCGGCATACATATTTGGAAGCAGCTCCGGGGCTGTTATCGGGCTTGATCTGTGCATACGCCATCCCGAACAAGTACATGTCATGATCTCACACGAACCAATCTTATTGCAGCTTCTGCATGGAAATGAGCTGAAACAAGCCGAGCAATTCATGGAAGACCTTAAGAAAAATCACCGAAGTGAAGTCATTAAGTTCATGTCAAGATTAGAGACAGACGAACAATCAAAGGCAGTGCTGACAAAGCGGCTTCTCGGCAATTCAACGTATTTCACTGAGTATGAAATTCAAGGAATTCTCAGCTATACATTAGATTTCGAAGCATTAAAAACTGTGTTTACATCTTCACCGATGAAGATACTCCCAGCTGGCGGAAGTGCTTCTCGGGAGCTTTTTCCTTATCGTTGCGCGAACGCCCTAGCGGAACAATTGGAAACAGAATGGGTTGAATTCCCCGGAAATCATACGGGGTACACAATGTACCATAAAGAATTTTCTGAGAGGTTACACGACATGTTAGAAAAAGAAAAGAAACATACGTGTTAAGGATTGATTAAAATTTTCAAAATAGGACAGGTAAAACTAACTATGGAATTGGAGAAGATTTCACGAAGCGTAAAAAGAACTTTTCACTAACGAGAACGCAATGTGAGATGTTTAACCAAAGTGATATTAGGGATTTCATCGAAAAATAGGTTTGTACATTACGTTCTCCTATTGATTATTTCCTATCTTAATTCCGTATTTTATACCATTAGATACAACTCTAAAGCGGCTCGTTATTTTGTCCTCAACAACAACCAGTGTCTAACATCATGAATCTCTTTGGAAAATCACCACAAATGCAGGTATGGAAGACTTCATCGCAGCAAAAACCATACCAACTATTGTTGTTGGTATGGTTCGTCCTAGATTGGCCCTTAAGAAGAGATTCTATTGTACGGAGTATTTAGCTAATTGCATTTGTAACCGACAGGGCCGTCTGAACCTGTGTACACATATGTGTCAGACACATATCCAATATTCACGACACCCCGGGAATCTTTCCACTGGATTTGGTCCCAGATATTACTCGTTCCATACTTCCCTGTAACAGTCGTTCCATAAGCGTAACAATAATAAGGAACACGGGAGCCACTCGGAATGGAAAGCATAATAGGATAATTTGTACCAGGACCGCTGCGCATATTGACAGGCGCACCGCTGCTTGTTGAGACAGTAAAGTACTGAACGGCAAGTGCCTGACTGGAAAAAATAAATAATGATGCAATCATAACGGTTAACATACTCAGCATTTTCAGTTTAGTCAATGTCATCCCTCTTTCTTCAATTCCTTCATTTTAAAAAACGATAGAACATAGGCTACCAGCTGCATTTAGGAACAACCGGACCGTCTGAGCCTGTATACATATATGTATCAGAGACAAATCCAGGAACGATCTCCCCGCTGGCAAGCGTCCGCTCTGTGTAATTCCAAATATTACTCGTTCCATACTTTCCAGTTACAGTTGTACCGGTTTTGTAGCAATAGATCGGGATGCGGGTTCCGCTCGGAATGGTCGTTACAATTCCCCAACTTGTACCTGGGCCGCTGCGCATATTGACAGGAGCACCGCTGCTTGTTGAAACCGTATAATACTGAGCTGCAAGTGCATGGCTAGAAAAAATGAACACAGATGCAATCATCACCGTTAGCATACTTAGCCTCTTTAGCTTATTCACCTTATACCCTCCCCTTATAAATGCCGTACGTTTGACTTTCTTACATCCAGTTAAGGATTTACTTTCAGATACCATGCCCCCTCCCCTCCCATATATTTATCAATGTACCATAAACTAGATCTTTCAAAAGTGGAATTATTCCTATGTTTTCGACAATTAAGGATACAAAATAAATGGTAGTCAGGCTTGATATTGATGGTGTGTTACATTTGGCTCTTAATCATTTGTCCAGTCGGTAATCACGATTGACAATCAGGAAAAAGGACATGGATCAAGCGGCTTCGTTTCCACCAATTAACTCAATCAGTGTACTGCTTCCTTGTATCCACGCTTCTTCTCGATTCATAGATACTCCACCTTTTTCACCAATCAAAAACGGACACCATACAAATCAGCGTAAATGCTGCAAGTTCAGTGTCCGCAACCTATTATGACTTTGCTTTCTTTTACCAGGGCGTGTAAAAATGATTAGGTACGTTATCAAACGTTATTCTATGATTTTGCGAGTCAAAAAATCATAACATTTTATATATTTCAATCAGATTATGATCTGGATCTCTGAAGTGAGCAACTCGGGCACTCCATTCCTTGCGATCATGCGGTTTATTCTCACATTTAACTCCTTTTTCGTGTAAATCGTCATACGTTTTATCAACATCTTCTACCTTAAACTGAAGCAAAAATTTTGATTGAGCTTCTCCTTCCAAGGACTTTTTTTCCTCTCCAACGATTTCAGCCATCGTTTCTCGAGATAAAAGCTCTATTTTCGTTTCCCCATTATCAAAGAGTGCATATTCCATTTCATTCTCTAACCAACTTATTGGAAGTCCTAATGAATCTTTATAAAACTCGACGCTTTTCTTAAAATCATTCACCAACAGTCTAATTTGTAACAGCTTCATATCGAGTGCCTCCTATAAAACCATACTTTTACTGGTCATCCAATTTAATGATACCAAAGAAACCTGACAGCACTATGTCAAGTTTCCATACTTCACCCTTATTTCAGATTTAAGTGCAGTTTAGTCCATGTCATAAGAACGAGCAAAAACAGCGATTCTTAAAACAAAAAATGATACCGAGTGTATTTTCTGTATGCTTCAACTTCATTTCGGGAAATGTAACGTTGATAAAAGGAGGTTACATCAATATGGATCATCAAACATTGGCAGCTCATGAGGCTGTTGACTTACATGAAATCGTGAACTTTAAAACACTTTGTATAGCGAAATCAAAGTTAATGCAAGGGCTTGTGTTTGACCAAGAACTGAAGGACTTGATGGAAAAAGATGTACAGCAATCCATTCAAGACCTTACTGAATTACAAGCGGTTTATGAGCGTGCCTCATTTCAGGCCCCTGTCCCTCAAAGCCGCCCAACGCCAATCATCAATTGAAAGGAAGGTAAGCCTCTTTGAATAATGATCATTTAGACCCCATTAATTCGCTGAATGTGCCTGAACTAGCAGACACTACATTCGCGATGGATTTTCTTATACGAGCTAAGGAAGGCGTAAGGAATACTGCTGTAGCTTTGACAGAAACCGCTTCACCAGATGTAAGAGCCTTGCTGCGGAAACAGCTGATGCAAGGAATTGCAATGCACCAAGAGATTACGGAACTGATGATCAGCAAAAAATGGTTCCATCCATATGAGCTGAGCGAACAGTATAAGCTGGATCAGCTCTCTGCAAAAAACACGATCATGGTCGGCAATATGAACCTCTTTCCTGATGAAACAAATCGTAAAGGGATGTTTGACCGGACACCTGATGAACACTAACACTGGAGGTTTTACAGCATGAAGGCAGTAACGTATCAAGGCATTAAAAATGTTGTTGTCAAAGATGTCCCCGATCCAAAGATTGAAAAATCCGATGACATGATTATCAAAGTCACCAGTACAGCCATTTGCGGATCAGATTTACATTTAATCCATGGATTCATTCCAAATATGCAAGAAGACTATGTCATCGGCCATGAACCGATGGGAATCGTCGAAGAAGTTGGTTCTGGGGTGACTAAACTAAAAAAGGGAGATCGGGTAATTATTCCCTTTAATATAGCATGCGGGGAATGCTTTTTTTGTAAAAACCAGCTGGAAAGTCAATGTGATCAGTCTAATGACAATGGGGAAATGGGTGCTTATTTCGGCTATTCAGGGCAAACTGGCGGTTATCCAGGCGGGCAAGCTGAATATTTAAGAGTGCCGTTTGCGAATTTTACCCATTTTAAAATCCCTGAATCTTGTGAGGAACCCGATGAGAAATTAAGCGTGATTGCCGATGCCATGACCACCGGCTTTTGGAGTGTGGATAATGCCGGCGTAAAAAAAGGCGATACAGTTATCGTTCTCGGCTGCGGACCAGTCGGCCTGTTTGCTCAAAAGTTTTGTTGGCTAAAAGGTGCAAAACGCGTCATAGCAGTAGACTATGTAAACTATCGCTTACAGCATGCGAAACGTACAAACAAAGTAGAAATCGTTAATTTTGAAGACCATGAGAATACAGGGAATTATTTAAAGGAAATCACGAAAGGCGGAGCGGATGTAGTCATTGACGCTGTTGGGATGGATGGTAAAATGAGCGATCTCGAGTTCCTTGCCAGCGGCTTAAAGCTTCATGGCGGAACGATGAGTGCATTGGTCATTGCTTCCCAAGCTGTTCGCAAAGGAGGAACCATACAAATTACAGGTGTGTATGGAGGCAGATATAACGGTTTTCCGTTAGGAGATATTATGCAGCGAAACGTCAATATACGCTCTGGACAGGCTCCAGTGATCCACTATATGCCGTACATGTTTGAACTAGTATCGACAGGCAAAATTGATCCGGGAGATGTTGTCAGCCATGTCCTGCCGCTTAGTGAAGCCAAGCATGGCTATGACATTTTTGATTCAAAAATGGATGATTGTATCAAAGTTGTGTTAAAGCCTTAAAAAACGGAGGTTACAGAAATGGAATACGCCTTACACGAAGTGCTTGAGGTTCAGGAAATGACTGCATTTAAGACACTTTGTTTGACGAAATCTAAAACAATGAAAGCACTGGTATCTGATCCGAAGCTGAAAGAAATCATGCAGCAAGATGTTGATATCACCACACGCCAGTTGCAGGAATTTGCCTCTATTTTATCTAATGCAAAGCACGAATGAGGAGATGAATAAATCATGAATCCTATCATAGAATATCTGACTGGCATGAATGTTCTAACAGACCAAATCATTGCTATGGACTTATTAATTTCAGCAAAGAACGGAGTCAGAAATTATGCGATGGCAGCCACTGAAGCCGGAACACCTGAAGTAAAAGAGGTCCTTATCCGCCATTTGGAAGAAGCACTCGATATGCACGAACAACTCTCAAGCTATATGATGGAAAAAGGCTGGTACCATCCTTGGAACCCTGACGAACAAGTCAAGCTGAATTTAAAAAATATTGATACAGCCATTCAATTGCCAACCCTTTAACATACAATGACTGATTTGCTGAGGAACAGTATTGATTGGCCACAACTGTTCCTCAGCTTCAAAATGAGCACTGTTTGTTCGGGTCCTATGACCGTAAATAGATTAACCGCTTTTCTCCATCTGATCTCCGATAATGTTTGCAAATTCTCCAATCCAAATAAGGAATCGTAACCACCTCTTTTTATGCGATCTCTTGATGGAGAAAACAGGCCAGAAACAAAATCCTTCGTTTTTGACCTGCCCTCTTCACACGCAAAGAATGCTACCTTCTTTGCTCCACTGATCCGTGAAGACTTTCCGTTTTAGGCCTGCTTTTGAGCTTTGCCTCATTTTCGCGCAATTTCCCATCATAATCTTTAATTTTTGTGTCTAATCTTTTAATTGTTGCATCAATTTCTTTCCGCTTCTCTATCAGCCGCTGTTGTTCGTCAGCCAGGATATTTTTTCGAGCTTCTACTGTACGGTCACCTTCGGTAAATAATGTTGTATATTCAATTAGCGCTTCTATCGATAGTCCCGCATTTCGCATGCATTTAATGAATTCAATCCATTTGATATCTTCTTCATCATAGTCGCGAATGCCGCTGTCTTTTCGTTTTACAGGCGGGATTAATCCTACACGTTCGTAATATCGGAGTGTTGCGGCTGTCAGGCCAAACTGCTTTGCCACCTGAGCAATATTCATGATCTTCACCTCTCTATCCTGTATGTTGTGAAGGTAACACTTAAAGTTAACTTTAAGTCAAGCTCAAAACAAGTGGTTAGCTGCTGAATCTGGGTTTATATATTCGGGACTTGCCTTAAAGCACACTTTAAACTCTATACTTCTCCATGCACTAAAAACAGTGTAGTTGGAGGGATTGCTGAATGGCAAATAAACACACTGCCGGAAGAGAACAATTAGGAGAATTTGCGCCAAAGTTTGCTGAACTTCATGATGATGTTTCGGTGACATTTGGGCAAGAGAAGAAAAACTTTCACCCCGGGATCGCAGCATGATTACAGTTTCTGCATTAATTACTGACTGTTTCTCAGCTTATAAATCAGGTTCATTTTAAATGGTTTTTTAAAAAAACCCTTGCCTTAAAGCAGACTTTAAGGTTTATCGTTATGTTGAAGACACCATAAAACATAAATAAGTGCATGTTTTTATTTACAACACTTATGATGAAGAAAGGATAGGTTCATATGTGTAATCAACATCAAACCCGTGTATTAAGCGTGTCACATGCAAAAGCCAAATTTGAACAAACGACGATTGAGCGAAGAGGATTACGGCCGCACGATGTCTTAATCGATATTAAATTCAGCGGTATTTGCCATTCAGACATTCATAGCGCTTTTGATGAATGGGGCGGTGGCATCTTCCCTATGGTGCCTGGACATGAAATAGCCGGTGTCGTAACAGCCGTTGGAGCAGAAGTCACCAAGTTTGCTGTCGGAGACCGCGTTGGTGTCGGCTGTTTTGTTGACTCTTGCGGAGAATGCGAATACTGTCTCAACGGAGAGGAACAATTCTGCACGAAGGGTGTTGTTCAAACGTATAACTCAGTAGACTACGACGGAAACCCCACTTATGGCGGGTACAGCCAAAAAATCGTTGTCACTGACAGATTTGTTGTTCGCATACCAGATCGTTTGGAAATGGATGTTGCCAGTCCGCTGTTGTGTGCAGGTATCACCACGTATTCCCCGCTGAAACACTGGAATGTTGGCCCTGGTAAAAAAGTTGCGATTGTAGGCGTGGGTGGCCTTGGACATTTGGCGATTCAATTTGCACATGCGATGGGTGCAGAGGTAACCGTTCTGAGCCGTTCCATGAATAAGAAAGAGGAAGCTCTAGAACTCGGTGCAAATCATTACTTTGCAACAAGTGACCCAGCCACATTCACTGCATTGGCCGGGCGTTTTGACGTGATCTTAAATACGGTATCGGCAAATCTCGATGTAGATGCCTATTTATCAATGCTTCGTATAGACGGGACACTTGTAAACGTTGGAGCTCCTGCCAAGCCGGACACATACAGTGTGTTTTCCCTAATCATGGGGCGCCGCAGCATTGCAGGTTCTCTAGTCGGCGGAATTCAAGAAACTCAAGAGATGCTGGATTTCGCAGCTGAGCATGGCATCGAACCTAAAATCGAAGTCATCGGAGTTGACCAAGTGGACGAAGCATACGAACGTATCCTCCGAAGCGATGTCCGTTATCGATTTGTGATTGATATTTCCACATTGTAATAGGTTAGTCCTTATATGGGCTGACCCGCTTTTAATGAAACTCACGAAAAATAATCTCGTTAAGCAAATATTTTGAAGGCCGGTCAATCTTCCTGTTATTCTATGAATAGAGAGTTATTAGGAGGGTTTTTTATGAGCAAAAAAATCGCAGTTCTTGTTACAGACCAATTCGAAGACATCGAATATACAAGTCCGGTAAAAGCATACGAAGAAGCTGGCTACAGTGTTGTGGCTATCGATTTGGAAGCCGGCAAAGAAGTTACCGGTAAGCATGGCGAGAAAGTAAAGATTGACAAAGCCATCTCTGATGTGGATGCAAGTGACTTTGATGCACTTTTAATTCCTGGGGGATTCTCTCCGGATTTGCTTCGTGCAGATGACCGTCCGGGTGAATTCGCAAAAGCATTTGTCGAAAACAAAAAACCTGTTTTCGCAATTTGCCACGGCCCGCAAGTACTGATTGATACGGATCTTCTAAAAGGCAAAGATATCACAGGCTACCGCAGCATCCGCAAAGATTTAATCAATGCCGGTGCAAACTACAAAGATGCAGAAGTAGTCGTCAGCCACAACATTGTCACAAGCAGAACACCTGATGATTTGGAAGCATTTAACCGCGAATCATTAAATTTGTTAAAATAAAACGAGAAGGCACAGACTGTTCAGGTCTGTGCCTTTTTTAAAATTAAGACTCCTTCTTTACATTCTGAAAGACAGCAGTCGCGTCCCACACATTCAAGCCAAATTGGCCTTCTGAAAATGCGGAATCATTTGCATCAATCACAAGACGATCATCTAAATAGATTTTAAAGCGATCGCCCTCGGCCTCTGTTTTCAGATGATACTTTTTATTAACGTCTATCGGTGTTTTGTATTCAGCAATGACAGAAGCAGCACCGTTCTCAAATTTAAAGAATTTCACTAGATCATGCTTCGCATCCACATTGGCAAGGTAACCGTTTTTGGCATCTTTGTCAGAGCGAAACATTAGTGCTCCTGCCCCTCTTCCGTTTCCATCCTTAATGGTGATATCAGATTCATAAGTGAAGTCTGACCCGGATGCTGAAGACAAGATAAAGGAATCTCCGTCCGACCTCCCTTGTTTCCCCTCAATTGTGTCTGCCCACGTGCCATTTACAGTCGTCCAGCCAGTCAAATTGGACATAAAAGGTGACGTTCCCCATACCTTTTTTAAAGGGTGTATGGTTAAAGATTTTACCTTTACACCGCCATTTGCAGCATATAATTCAAGCCCTTTGCTTGATCGGTCTGGGAGAATAATATCCGTTATGACCTGCTTTCCATCATTCCCAAATACTTCAACCGAGGAGCGGTCAACAAAAATGCGCAACTTAACCTTCCCATTTACCGGCTTCAACGGGGCTGTTTCTTTTCCGGTGTTAAAGGCCGGATTAAAGGTGTTGTTGCCCGACTCGCTCCGGTCAACGAACAATTTGGCGTTCCTTCGGTCATAGCCGACCTTCGTAAATTGATTTTCACCTGTTCGGACCTTAAAACCAAATTCAGCAGCTGAACCAGGGCTTACTTTAAATTCTGCATTTATTTCATAGGCATCTCCAGATTGCCCCGCTAACACATTATGACTTGCAGGCGATATGGTCAGATTCTTCCACTTCTTAGAGGTTCCGCGAATGGTTTCCAGCTCTTTCACCGGTGTTTGGACCACTCTAACCCCTTCGGTAAACGCTTTCAATTTTAACTCTCTTGGAATGGACGTTGCACTTCTCCATGGGGATGTCGGAACATCATTCGCATATTGCCAATTGCTCATCCACCCTAACCATAGCCGGCGGCTGTCTGTGGATGGAATATCAGACCAGGATACAGCCGCATAAAAGTCTCTGCCGTAATCCGTCCAGAGAACTTTGTTTGACGGGTTTTCATTTTTAAAATGAGTTCCATCAAAGTCCCCTACAAAATATTGCATGCCTGATCCTCCCGAGACCGCTCCGTTTCCGACACTGACCTGCATGACCCATTTTTTTCGATTCGGATTGCCGTCTACCGGAAGCTCAAATAAATCCGGGCATTCCCATACTCCCCCGTGGCTTCCTTGATCCTGTCCAAATTCACTTGCATACGTCCACTGCTTCAGATTTTTTGATGTATAAATGAGGATTCGGTCACCGGCCGCAAGCACCATCACCCACTTTTTTTCTTTCTCATACCAAAAGACTTTTGGATCGCGAAAATCTTTTTTACCCGGGTTTGGAATGACAGGGTTGCCAGCGTACTTCGTCCATGTTCTTCCTTTGTCGTTGCTATAGGCAATACTTTGCACTTGATGGCCTTCCCGATCCTGTGTATAAATGGCCACAAGCGGCTTCTCTTTGCCTGTTTGAAAACCGCTTGTGTTATTTTTATCTACAACTGCACTTCCAGAAAAGATCGTGCCTTTTTCATCCGGATAAAGCGCAACAGGAAGGTGTTCCCATGTAACCAAATCTTTGCTGACAGCATGCCCCCAATGCATGGGCCCCCACTGAAGCCCGTATGGATGGTATTGATAGAACAAGTGATATTCCCCGGCATAATATACCATTCCGTTTGGGTCATTCATCCAGTTTGCCTCCGGTGTGAAGTGGTATTGAGGACGGTAATCCTCATCATAGTAGCTTGAATCGGCTGCATCTGCCGAAAATGCCATAGTCAACAGCAGGGTGAACATGATCATGACTTGAATAAGTCTCTTTTTCATTTGTTCCTTCGCTCCTCTCTTCATGTTTGAACACTTTCAAGAGAGACTGCTGCGCAAGCTGGTCCGTTTCTGGCAATTCTCCTCTGTTTCGCTGTTATCCGAATGATTTATATATGAAAAGACTGCTGCAGTTTCTCTCTTTTTCCTTCACACACCTTATGCTAAGAATCCAGCCCAATACCCGAGAATCCCGATGACAAAGATGCCGCAAATAATGAGAAGAGGATTCACCCCTTTGCGAAGCATCCATGCCACCAATAACGTTAATCCGAGAGGCAGCGCACCCGGCATAATGCTGTCTAACACATTTTGTACAGTTTGAACATCTACTTTTCCGCTTTCATCCTTAATCCTGGATACAACGATTGGAATGTTGATGGTGGTCCATTTGGACACGAGAGCCCCCATAACAAATAATCCGAGAATCGAAGCGCCCTCTGTAAGCTTTTGAATGCGATTCCCCGCTAAATCCTGAAGAATCTCCATTCCTTTCACATAGCCATACTTTAATCCGTAATATTTTGTGCTTAATCTTATGGCATTCAGCAAGAAAAAGAATAGCAAAGGGCCGGCAATGTTTCCTCCTAAAGCAAGGGAGGCTCCTAGCGCAGCTAAGACAGGACGAATCGTTCCCCAAAAAATTGGGTCGCCTACGCCCGCTATTGGTCCCATCAAACCAATTTTCATTCCGCTTATCGCTTTTCCGTCAATTCCTTTATTGTTCGCCATTTCTTCTTCCATGGCTGCCGTCACGCCAAATATAGGCGCTGTCAGCCACGGATGTGTATTAAACCATTCCAAATGCCGCTGCAAGGCTTCGTTTCTTTTCGCTCCGGGACCGTACAATTTTTTGATCGCCGGTATCATGACATAACAATATCCCATTGCCTGCACACGTTCGAAGTTAAAGGAACCGAGCAAAAAATTTGAACGAATAAACATGCTGAAAATTTCTTTTTTCGTTAATCGTTTTTCTTTCTCCATTTTTTCTTCCCCCCTCATCGTTTAGGCATCAAGATCATCATCGTCATCATAAACAGCAACACTGCCACTGTCTGATGCGGCCGCGACTGCTCCGTGAGCGCTTTGTTTTTGCATCACCTGCTGGTATAAAAGCGCCAGACAGAGACCAAGGGCTCCAAATCCCACTAAGTTAAAATCGGTAAACGCCGCTAATAAGAAACCAATATAGAAAAATGGCTTTAAATAAGGAATATTCATCATATTGATCACCATGGCATACCCGACAACCACAATAATGCCTCCGCCTATTTGCAGTCCTTTTGTAATGACATCAGGAATATTTCCCAGGAACGCCTGAACAGCGCTGACACTAATTAAAGCAACAATCAATGTAGGAATCATGACGCGCAAAGCTTGAAACACCATCGCGGTAATATGCATAATTTCAATTCCTTTTATATTTCCCGCTTTTGCATATTGATCAGCGCGGTGGATGAAAAAGACAGTGATCGTCCGAACAAAAATCGTCAGCGCCTGACCCGCAGCTGCTAAAGCAACAGCAACAGCAATCCCTTCGCCAATTCCCTGATCAGCGGTAATAACTAAAATGGTTGAGATGACAGAGGCGATCGCTGTATCAGGTGCCATGGCAAGCCCGACGTTCATCCAGCCGAGCGCCATCAGCTCCAGTGTGCCTCCAAGAATAATTCCCGTTTTTAAGTCCCCGAGCACCAAGCCAACTAACGTACAGGCCACAAGCGGCCGGTGTGTCTGCCCTTCATCCAATACACTTGCGATTCCGGTGATTGCTGCAATGATTAACAACAAAATAATTTGTAATGAAGACATATTCTCATCCCCTTGATTATTTTGTTACGTTCCGTAAAATCTGTACAAAATCCTCACTGGCATCTGAAGGCAGCTGCCTCAATTCCAGTTTCACGCTCTTGTCACTTAATGTTTCAAATGCCTTTATATCTTGTTCTGTGACACTGACTGATTTTGTGATTTGCCTGCGATGATTTTCAAAACGCATTCCCCCGACGTTTACGGTTTTGATCGGTACACCTGCTTCTATAAGAGATACAATATCAGACGGATTTTCAAACAAGAGCATTGCTGTTACGCCTTCGTAGCGCGGACTATGAAATGCTTTTGCCATTTTAGAAACCGAGACGGCACTTGCCTTTACATTTGAAGGAGCAACAGAAAGGATCAGCGTTTTTCTCATTTCGTCCTGAGCAATATCGTCGGAGACAACGATGATTCGGTCGGCTGCATGGACTTTTATCCACCTTGTCAGGATTTGGCCGTGAATAAAGCGGTCATCAATTCTTGCTAACACAATGTTCATCATAATTCATCCTCTCTTGTATCTTGATTGGCTGTTTTTACTTTTTCTAAATGTTCACTGCACACTTGAAAGCTTTGCTGACTCATTGCTTTTAAGTTGTTCAGCAAATCTTTGAGAGCCAGATGTTCTCTCAGGCTTAATACCTCCAGCAGAATCGGCAGGTTTACGCCGGCTGCCATATCCATTCTTTGATCCTCAGCAATAAAGGAAGCTGCCGCGTTATATGGCGTCCCTCCAAAAATATCGACTAAAAAAAGCACTTCATGTTCTTCCGGGATATCCTTGAGCGCCTGATGATATTTTTCTTGCAGCGTTTGTATTCCTTCCCCTTTAAAAAACGGCACTGCAATCAGGTTATTTTCTTCACCGAATATCATCCCTGAAGATTCTTTTAATGCTATGGGAAAATCTCCATGACCGCTGATAATAACTGAAATCATATCTATTGCTCCTTTCCTGTTTTGTACATCCATATATAATGCAAGGATCGTGCCAACACAGTTGTGTTAAGCGTTTTCATTGTTATTTCAGCCAATAGCAATTTGTTGTTGAAACACTTAAAACGAAAAAAATAAACCTGTATTAAAATGGTGTTCCATTTAATACAGGTTCATATGAAAAAACTGTTTTTAAAACAGCTGGTCATGCACTTCTTCAGCAAATATGGCGGCTATAAATAATTTTTCATCATCACTTATGCGAAGTCCGAGCTTTTCTTCATAAGGGGCTAATGTTCGCTCTGTCACGTACACCATTTCCTTCAGCTGATCATTGATCTCTTCTTCCTCTGAGAAAGCGATCGGATTCTGCTTAATTACCCTTTCAAAGGCGAAAGCCGTGTGCATAATGACTTTGATCAAAACCGCATTATTGAAAATGACCCCCAGCTCATCTTGAACGGTTTGCAGCCACTCCAATAACATTTCGATCACATGGTGGGGATTCAAGAAGACAAGGTATTTTTTCAGGCTATCCTCGCAAAGCTCCCTGACAATCATATTTGCTTCGTTCAATCCATTGCTCAAGGGGATGCTTCCTTTTGTAATCGCCTGTTGAATCAGCTTCTCTCCCTGCCCTTCAATTAACACTTCTAAAGATACATGCGGAGCATTGATTTTAGGGTCTTTCGTTCCGACTGTCGCAAGGATTTCATACTCTTTTTCGATTTCTTTTATGCTGTTGGCCAGCTTAATCGATGATACGGTCAATATGTGAATCGGTGTATCGGAGGCCTTGTTTACGATCGTGGTTAGAATGTCTTCCAGCTTTTTCGCCGTCCCGCTGCCCGTGGTGCAGATGGATACCAATGCCTTCTTTTTGCCGGGTGCCGCTGGCTGACGCTCCCACAACTCGATAAAATCCTTCGTGACCGATTGATAGATCGCATGCAAATTTAAATTCAAATAGTTGACCTTTCTGACAGCATCCAGCACCATTGAAGTCGTAACATTGCTGATCGTTTTAATGGAAATTCCTGTCTTTTCCTCCAGCCTGCTTTCCAGCATTGCAAGCGACCCCATGTCTACCAGCATTAAAACACCTTCACCTTCATCAACCTGTTTCATTTTTTCTGCTACGCATTCAAGAATGTCCGAAGGTGAAACAGAAAGCGGCATATCGACTGCTGCAATCGGCGTGCTCCCTAGCAGTTCTGTCGCGACTTCAACCATCGAACTCGCCGTGCTGTTTCCATGCGCAGCCACGATGATACCGACTCTTTTGTTCTCCTTTAACGATTTGATGGAATGGATTAACATCGTTAAGTAGATGACTTCTATTTCAGGAATAGCCACTTTAAAATATTCCTGAATTTTATCTTTAAAAATCATCGCCACCCGATATTCTTTCACATGGGTATCACGAATTTCATCCGTCTCCTGTGTATTCAAAACATCAATTTGCTTTCCTCGCTTTAAAAATGCGTCAATATGCATACTCAAGAAATAAATAAACTTACGGTCAAATGTGCAATCCAGCTCATGTTCAGCTATTTCTTTTAACTGTTTTGTCATTTGAATCACGTCATCTTCAACGAATGTCAGCAGGCTGTCTTTTTGAAAAGCTTGATGATGAAAAAAACTTCTGACATGCAAATGGACATCAGTCAAGATGTATTGGTTAATATCCTTTTTGGATAAACCTTCTTTCATAAGCGTTTTCACTTTTTCCTCAATCAAATGATATAAGTTAAATGAGAGGTCTTCGTCAATTTTTGTTGTTTCATCTTCTACAATCGGAGAGATAATCGTTGTAATATTGACATATTCAGAAATGGCTTTGCTTCTTTGCATGTTTTTGCTGCTGGACATCCATTCTTGCTTGATTTCATCAGGCAGATCGCGAACAGTCAGTTCAATAACTTCATTTCTGTCAAGGTTATGCAAAAATCCGTGTGCGCAAACTAACTGGACATTTGATTTCAGCTGTCCGACATTTCCAAATTTCGCAGAGTGAATAAGCGCATTATAGACATCGATATGCACACTCAGATTCTTCTTAATTCGCTCTGCTTCTTTCCCTAATAAAAACGTCGTCAGATCCACTCTTTCTTTAAGCGATCGTTCTTCAAGCGAAGGAATATGAATGGTCATTGGGATTCTTCGCAAAAACGTTTTCAATAGTGCAGAACTCGGATTTTCTGTAGTCGCACAAATAAACAATACGTTCGATGTTCGTTTATGTTCAGATTCTCCAAGCCTGTTATAAGAACCGCTGTCAATAAAATAAAACAGCATTTCTTGTCCCTCGGGAGGGAGGCGGTGGATTTCATCCATAAAAAGAATGCCCCCATTGGCCTGTTCGACTAAACCCGCCTTATCCTCGGCAGCACCTGTAAATGAACCTTTTTTGTGTCCGAATAATTGAGAAAGCAATAATTGAGGGTTGTTGTAGTAGTCTGCACAGTTAAATGTAATAAATGGTGCGCCGGCCTTCAATATGTCAGAGTAAATGGCAAACTGGTAAATTCGGTTCGCAAAAAGGGATTTACCGGAACCAGTCGGCCCTAGGAGGAGCATATGCAGACCGTTCGGCGGATAAAAGACAGCTGCTTTTGCCTGGGAGATCGCTTTCTTCAAACTCCCTTTTGCCCCTATCATAAGCTCTAGGGGATTCGTGGAAATGTGTTGATGATTTTGCTTTGAATTTCCGGAAAACGCCTGAAGGTCTTTCACTTCCATCATCTCTGTATCCCATTTCTTGTTGAATAATTTTTCTGCTATCTCGACTGGGATGTATCTTACAGGAAACGTTTTAATTTTGATGACCTTTTTGGACCGGACGAGATTGTTCAATTCAAAGCTGACATTGGACCGCTCCATTTTCAGCTGCTCGGCAATCTCCTTTGCTGAATTCCCCTGTATTTTTAAAAGATGATCTAAGGTTGAATCATGAAAATTATGCTTGAGCTGATGGTATATTTTATCTATTCTTCTCACGTCTATCATCCTTTGTCCTTATTAGATAAGCCATTAACAAGAATATTTCGAAACTTTATAGTCCGCGTTGAGATTATCTGCTGATACACGTTTAAAAAGGTCTCTATAGCAGATTGACAAAGCTGGCTTTTATGCGTATATGTTTACATGTTGAATCATTTGCATCTCATATTAGTATGATAGATGCTCAGTTCTAGAGGGCCAGTCCCCTTCAAAAGTAATAATCAGTAAACAGTTTATCATTCTCGGGGAATGTAATGATGTCAAAATCATCAATGACAAAAAATGAATCTTATAGATCATGACAAATTACCCAAATATAACCCCTTAAGTTCGTTCACAACTAAAAAGACGAACACTCTATGTGACCGCCACAGTATTACAATTTGCAAAACTTCGTCATTTTTGCAATCCACCTTGAAAGTTAAGGAGTCTGTAAGCTTAAAAACTTTATCTCCGATTCTATCGATTTGATCCCCCTGCAGGCCTCAATCATAGTGGGTATGCAATTATACAAATCATTACCGATTAAAACTAGCCTGTCAGATTGTCCAAATGACTTTCCTGTTTTACTCTGCTATTCAGGTAGAATCACGAGTAAAAATAGAGCCACAAGACATGTAACAGCACTTAAAATAGTTTTAAAATTTAAAAATAAAAGTATCTATTCTTTTAAATGTTATAATATCCGATAAAACTTTACTCATCTTTTTATTACTGGAGGAAAATAAAATTGATAGGCAATTCTAGCAAAGACAATTTTGGCCAGCAACAGAAATTGTCTAGAGGCCTTAAAAACAGGCATATACAATTAATGGCGATTGGAGGTGCAATCGGTACAGGTTTATTTTTAGGTTCAGGTAAATCCATCCATTTCGCAGGACCATCCATTTTATTTGCTTACTTGATCACCGGCGTATTTTGCTTTTTCATTATGCGTTCGCTCGGAGAACTGCTCTTATCAAATGCGGGATACCACTCTTTTGTTGATTTTGTAAGGGACTATTTAGGAAACATGGCAGCATTTATCACTGGGTGGACCTACTGGTTCTGTTGGATTTCCCTCGCGATGGCTGATTTAACGGCGGTCGGCATTTATACGCAATATTGGCTTCCCGATGTGCCTCAATGGCTGCCGGGTCTTCTTGCGCTTATTATCCTGCTGGTCATGAACCTTGCCACCGTTAAACTTTTCGGAGAATTAGAATTTTGGTTTGCATTGATCAAAGTCATTGCCATACTGGCTCTGATCGTAACTGGCATTTTCCTGATTGCGAAAGGTTTTTCCGCAGCTTCCGGCCCTGCCAGCCTCACCAACCTTTGGAGCCACGGCGGCATGTTCCCAAATGGATGGCATGGGTTTATCCTATCGTTCCAAATGGTTGTCTTCGCTTTCGTGGGTATTGAACTGGTTGGACTGACAGCAGGTGAAACAGAAAATCCCCAAAAAGTGATCCCTAAAGCCATCAATCAAATCCCTGTCCGGATTTTACTTTTTTATGTTGGCGCACTTTTCGTGATTATGTGTATCTATCCTTGGAATGTGTTGAATCCAAACGAAAGCCCATTTGTTCAGGTCTTCTCTGCAGTAGGCATCGTTGTGGCTGCCAGTTTGATCAATTTTGTTGTATTAACATCAGCCGCGTCAGCTGCAAATAGCGCTTTATTCAGCACAAGCCGAATGGTCTATTCACTTGCAAAGGATCATCACGCACCTGGACTATTAAAGAAATTGACTTCTTCTAACGTGCCAAGCAATGCGCTGTTCTTTTCATCCGTCGCCATTCTGATTGGCGTTAGTCTGAATTATTTAATGCCTGAGCAAGTCTTCACACTGATTACAAGTGTTTCTACAATATGCTTCATTTTTATTTGGGGCATCACGGTGATTTGCCATTTGAAATATCGAAAAACAAGGCAGCATGAAGCGAAAGCAAACAAATTTAAAATGCCTTTTTACCCATTATCCAACTATTTAACACTTGCATTTCTCGCGTTCATTCTTGTCATATTGGCACTGGCAAATGATACACGTATTGCTTTGTTTGTCACCCCGGTCTGGTTTGTTTTATTGATTATTTTGTATAAGGTGCAAACCCGCAGAGGACATAAGGTGAAATAAAAAAGACAAGGGATACTCACTCCCTTGTCTTTTTTATAGGGCCAAACACTAAATTAAACTTTGGTTTCAAATTTCATTTAAGTGTTAACTCAAACCAGTTTTGATGCCGAAACCTACTAATATTATTCCGGTAATTTTTTGAAACACTTTCTGGAACTTTGAGTTTTTCATCCATTTTTTTGCGTAATCAATAATATAAACAAGAAACAGAAACCACAACACCGCTAATAAGGTTAGGATTGAAGCTAAAATAATGAGCTGCTGGTTTATATTTCCGTTCAAATTGATAAATTGGGGCATGATTGTAACATACACCAAAACAGTTTTAGGATTGAGAATGTTACTGAGTGATCCCTGCATAAAGGAAGTTTTATAATAACGTTTCGGAGAACTTGCCATATTTTTTGCTTGGGATTGCATGTCATCTAACGAAAACATACTTTTCGCAAAAAAACTTTTTACACCTAAATAAATTAAGTATGCCGCTCCCAAATATTTGATCGTTGTGAAAAGAATCACTGACTTTGCGATCACCACTGATAATCCTAAAATGGCAATCACCGTCCAAAAGGAAAGTCCTGTTGCCAATCCGAGAATGTTATAACGGCCGGCTTTCGGGCCATACCTAAGCGTATTTTTCATCACAAGCATCGTATCTGCCCCCGGCATGATAACCATCATGGCAGCAATCGGTATGTATGCGAGTAAGCTGTGCATTGTTCTCTCCCCCTTTAAAAAATCCCCTCAATCATATAGTGACTACAAAAGTAACTACTTATAAAAGTGTATCAATGCGTTTGGAATAAATCAATATGGTTTGTTAAAATAGCGATTACTAAGGCAGCGATTGCTCTTTATATTGGAGGATATATGAAAGAAAATATGTTAGACATTTTAAAAAACCTCAATTTTACAGAATATGAATCGAAAGCGTATTTGGCATTATTGCAAGAATCACCTTTAACAGGCTATGCCGTTGCCAAAAAATCCGGAGTGCCCCGTTCTAAAATTTATGAAGTATTGGAAAGCCTTGTCATAAGGGGAGATGTTTTTGTCAGTCATGGAAATACGCCTCAGTATGTTCCAGTCCCCGCAAAAGAACTGATTAAAAACCGCCGGCTCAAAGCGGAAGAGCATTTTGATCAGGCTGAGAAATATTTTGAAAAGTTCGAGCAGACTGCTAATGACCGGGAAAACATCTGGAATATCACCGGCCGCAGTGAAATTCTTGAAAAGGTGAAGGCTTGTATCTTATCCGCCAAAAAAAGAATCCTCTTAGAAATATGGAAAGAGGATTTTGAGGAGATAGAATCAGAGCTCAAACAGGCGGCAGATCAAGGCGTTATTGTCACCATTATTGCGTACGGAGACATCGTATCTGATTTTGCCAATGTTTACCTTCATGATATGAGCAGTGAAATTACAGAAGAGTATGACGGACGGTGGCTTGTCTATAGCGGAGATGATTCAGAAGTAGTAGCGGGCATTGTCTCACTTGGCAATGACAGCCGTGCTGCATGGACGATGCATGTAGGTTTAGTCATGCCTATTACTGAAGTGATCATTCATGATCTGTACCTCATGGAAATTCTGAAAAAGCATAGAGAGCTATTAGAAGAGAGCTTCGGGAAAAATCTCATCCAGTTGCGCCGTAAATTTTCTATTCACTCAGATTTCAAGAAACATTATTTGGAATAATGTTTGGCATCTCTTACCCCAAAAACAAGGCTTGTACAAAACAAGCCTTGTTTTTTTATGCATAAACCCCCCATGCTGATTTACTTCTCTCTTTTAAAAAAATGTGATTCTGCGCAAACTATTTTTCAGCCTGCCGCGTCTATCCTAGGTAACAGCCTACGATATACGTATATTCAAAAAGGAGCCCTTTATTGCAATGAAGAAAAAACAAACAACAAAAGCGTTGCTTGTCACATGCATAACTGACCATAAGCAAGATTTCTACAGGTTGGCTTTCAGTTATGTGAAAAATCAAGATGACGCATTAGATATTGTTCAGGAATCTATAAAAAAAGCGCTGAGCTCAGTTAAAACGGTCAGGAACCCTGGGACGATAAAAAGCTGGTTTTATAAAATTTTAGTACGGACAGCCATTGATTTTTTGCGCAAACAAAAAAAGATAAGAGTGATGGACGACGAAACGATAGAATTTTTAAGCAAAGGAAAGGAAGACCATTACAAGGATACTGATCTCCATGAAGCGCTTGACGAATTGCCGTACCGCTATAAAACCATTATTATTTTACGTTTTTTTGAAGACCTCAAATTAGAAGAAATTGCGGAAATTACAGGAGAAAACACGAATACCGTCAAAACGCGCCTATACAGAGCATTGAAGCTGATGCGCATTCAGTTGACGAAGGAGGATCTTTCTTAATGGATAAGAGATTACAGCAATTAAGAGAAGAATATAAAAATGTTCAGATTCCTAAAGAATTGGATATCATTGTTGAAAAAGCCCTTCAGCAAGAACCAAAAAAGAAAAGAATCGTCATGTGGCCGACATCAGCAGCAATCGCTGCAGCTATTTTATTCACTGCGCTTGTTAATATCAACCCGGACGCCGCTCAGGCTATGTCCAAGATCCCTGTCATCGGCAAAATCGTCCAAGCGATCACCTTTATTGAAATCAAAGAGGAAAAAGACCAATCAAGCATTGATGTCAAAACACCTGCTTTGTCCGGGCTTTCTAATAAAGAGCTTGAAAACAGCATTAACCAGAAATACTTGAAAGAAAGCCAGCAGCTGTATAAAGAGTTTATACAGTCCACATCCAAAAACAAAAAAGGGCATCTCAGCATCTACAGTGATTACGAGACGGTCACAGACACGCCAGATTTACTCTCTATCCGGCGCAATATTGAAAAAACACAAGCATCTTCCTACACACAAAGCCGTTATATTACAATTGACAAAAAGAATGATATTTTACTTACATTAAAAAGCTTATTCAAAGATGAGCGCTATATTAAAGTCATCAGTCAAAATATTAGAGAGCAAATGAAACAGCAAATGAAGGAAGATCCAAATAAAATATATTGGCTCACTGACGAAGATGCAGAACCGTTCAAAACGATTCTTCCTGATCAGACGTTTTACATTACTGAAGACCATAAACTTGTGATCTCATTTGACGAATATGAAGTCGCCCCCGGCTATATGGGCGTTACAGAGTTTACAATTCCAACCCGTGTCATTTCAAACTTGCTCGTGGGAGAACGTTATATTCGATAAAATAAAAACATCCATCTAAGATTATGGATGTTTTCTCTCTTCTCTATTCGAGGTCGTAACCTCGCTACCAAAAACAACGAGAATATTTACATACTATTGGAGGAATACCCATGTATCACAAGACACAGCATCATCGATACATTCCTGGACTTGATGGCCTTCGGGCTTTCGCCGTCCTGTCAGTTATCGCTTATCACCTAAATTTCAATTGGGCTAACGGTGGTTTTATCGGAGTTGATATCTTTTTTGTTTTATCCGGATATTTGATTACATCTATTCTATTACCGGCATATGGAAATGATATCAATCTTGATTTTCGGGATTTTTGGGTGCGCCGCATTCGGCGGCTTATGCCAGCGGCTTACCTTATGATCTTTTCCACTGTTGTGTGGGTCGTATTGTTTGATCGAGAACTATTACACACTGTACGTGGAGATGCGATCTCTTCTCTCTTTTATATGAGCAATTGGTGGTTTATTTTTCACAAGCTATCATATTTTGATAGTTTCGGTTCCCCATCACCTCTAAAAAACCTTTGGTCGCTGGCGATTGAAGAACAATTTTATATCATATGGCCGATGTTTTTAGTTGTTGGAATGTACATAATGAAAAGCCGCGCCAGATTGGCTGCGGTGATATCATTGCTTGTGCTTTGTTCAGCCGTGATGATGAGCGTACTGTATGAACCTGGCGGAGATCCGAGCCGCGTTTACTATGGCACAGACACTCGTTCGTTTGAACTTCTCATCGGATGTGCCTTGGCTTTGGTATGGCCGATGAAAAGGCTGTCTTCCAACAGGCTGCCAAGCAAACTGAAGCACACTTTGCACGCCACTGAATTTTTGGCATTTTGTATTTTAGTGTTGTGTGTCTATTTCACAGATGAATACGAGCCTTTTCTTTACAGAGGCGGAATGCTATTCATTAGCGTGACTGCCGCAATCCTTATTGCATGTGTTTGCCATCCGAGCAGCTTTTTAGGCAATCCGCTTTCATGGAGGCCGCTTCGGTGGCTTGGAACGAGGTCTTACGGAATTTATCTTTGGCACTACCCTGTTATTGTGTTAAGCACGCCAGTTCAAGAAATCGGAAACCCTGTTTTTTGGCATATCGTGCTAAAGGTCATTGTGACATGTATACTTGCCGAGCTCTCCTACCATTTTATTGAGAAGCCGATACGGACACAGGGATTTAGGTCATTTTCCCGCCGTGTTTTTATACATAGAATCAAGGAATGGAAAACGACATCTGTCATCAGCAAAATGTCAATTGGTTTCATTATTTTCGCTATACTTATTTTTGCAGGCGGGCTGTCAGGGCTAGCCGGCGAGCAAAAGCACCCTACCAAATGGACCTATAGCTCACAAGAAACAAATGCTGACACCAGCCAGGCTTCTGGGGATAAAAAGAACGCTGCAGCAGATAAAAAACACAATCCTGAACAAAAGACAACAGATTCCAATCAGGGTCAAAAGGAAAACAAAGATAGTGGGCAAGAGACTCATAAAAAGAAAGACACGCAATCCCAACAGTTGAAAAAACCAGCAGACACTGCGAAAGAAGTTTTAGCTATAGGAGATTCCGTCATGCTTGATATTTCTTCACACCTGCGTCAGTCATTTTCAAATGTGACGATTGATGGAAAGGTAGGGAGACAAATGTCTCAAGCTTTGGAACTCACAAGGGAATACAAGTCTTTTAATCAGCTGAACAAGGCTGTTATCATTGAGCTTGGAACCAATGGCTACTTTACAAACAGCCAAATCGAACAACTGCTTCAATCTTTCTCAAAAGCTCATATCTATCTTGTCAATACACGGGTTCCCCGCCAATGGGAAAGCAAGGTTAATGAGTCTTTACAGCGCCAGGCAAGCGCACATCAACATGTTACGTTAGTTGACTGGCATACAGAAGCTCTTCAGCATCCGGAATATTTTACCCCTGATGGTGTTCACTTGGTTCCTAAAGGGGCAAAAGCTTTGACTGCTCTTATTGTTCAGGCGATGAAATCGTAAAAAAGAGATCCTATGCGGATTACTTTTTCACTTTAGTTTCTGATCGTTGATTATGTCTCCTTTCAGCAAGGCAGCCCTTATGTTTACATGCCGTTTACGTAAGGGTAAGCCAAAATTGAATGGAGGGATGATAATGAAAGGAAATGAAGAACATGACATCCAAAAAGAGTTGAAACGATATGAGCTTTTTTTCAAAAAACGATATAAGGTTCTTTATACAGTAAACGATTTTATCATCGGTGCTATGTTTCTCGTTGGAAGTTTTTTCTTTTTCTATGACCGGTTAATGTCGGCAGGGATATGGCTGTTTGCGATCGGAAGTTTGCTGCTGTTAATCAGGCCGACCATTCGGCTGATTCATGACTTTCATTACCGTAAGCATGTGGAACAGCAATTCAAGCATCAATCTTCAACAGATGACTGATCTTAAGGAATAAGAAAGAACAAAATGCCAAAAGCCTGAGTCGAAAATCAAAAACAAGACTTTCAGACTATTTATTTTTGAAAATAAGGTAAAAAGAACTAAACTTTTGCCTCTGCATGCCGATATGAATAATAAGGCCGGCGCGATACTCCCTATAACATCCTTTTCAGTAGATTTCATTATCGTGCCGGTTTTCTCATATGCAAAGCAATCCCGCCAATCAGATTGGCGGGATTTTATATTTTACATTCCTGTCCAAACGTCTTTCACATAACGTCTTTGATCTTGCAGCTTTTGCAGCCATACAGCTGATTCTTCCTGACTTGCTGCTTTTTCAGCTTCATATGCCAATCGCAAAGTTCTCTCTACATCAGGAGCCATTTGCGATCCATCACCGCATACGTAAATATGAGCCCCTTTTTCAATGAGTGTCATCAATTTCTGCGTATCTTGCTTGAGCAAGTGCTGGACATATCCTTTTGGTTCGTTTTCGACGCGCGAGTAGCATCGGCGGATTGTGACCAAACCGTCCTGTTCCGCTTGATCCAGCTCTTCTCTGTAAAGGTCGTCATGGTCCGGGCGGCGGCAGCCGAAGTATAAAAGTGCTTCACCAAGGGTGCTTCCTTCCTTCTTCAAAACCGATCTTGCCTGAATAAAGCCTCTGAATGGCGCAATTCCTGTGCCCGGCCCGACCATAATCATAGGCGTTTCAGGATCATTCGGCATCTGGAATCCGGACTGCGGCGTACGAATGAAGCAAGCTGCTGCATCACCTGTATTCAATTCTGCTAAATAATTAGAGGCGACACCCCGGTATTCACCTCGGCCGCTCCATGCTGAGGCTTTCACAACTCCTACCGTCATGCTCACGATATTTGCATGAACTTTCGGTGAGCTTGAAATGGAATAGTATCTCGGTTTTAGTGATGGCAAAAGTGCTAAAAACCGTTCAAACGGCATTTCGCAAGCAGGATAATCCTCTAAAAAATCAAGCATGGTAAGACGTTTTGCAAGTACCTGCTCTTTGTAAATGCCATCATCTGAAACGAGCTGTTCCAGCTCTTTTTGATGCGGCGGACAGACTGTATAAGAGGCCAGCTCCCGAAGCTGAAGCCTTGATGCCGGTTCCTGCAGCTCTACATAGGACGACAATAAATCCGCAACTTTGATCGGCCGATCCATCGGCAGATGAGACATTTGAGCGCTTCCGCTTACTTTTATCACATGATTGGACTGCAAACCGAATCGGCTGAGAACCCGCTGAACAAGCTCCCTGCTGTTCTTTGGCAGGATTCCGATATGATCGCCTTCTTTATATGTTTTACCAGCCGGAATTTCCAATTCAATATGGCGGGTTGAACGCGTGCTGTCAGCTGTCTGGAGTTCTCGATTCTCTAACACAATCCCTTCAAACGCGCCATATGCTTTAGCAACCGGCGTTTCCGTCGCTTCACTGAGAAAAGTAATCGATAATGAAGGCCTGTCTTCTTTCTGGGCTATTTCGTTAATATCAAATGCGTCCATCGTTTCCTTCCAGAAGCGGTTTTCCCAAGACTCGCGATGGCTTTCAAAATCATCGGCGGCGTCACCTTCCCCAATCGCTGTTAAACGCGATGCCCCCTTTGCTTTCATCATGTCATCAATCAGGCGGGGAATCCGCTGATACGTGCTGGCCCAGCTCCGGTTCCCGCAGCCGAATACCGCATAGGAAACACCTTTCAATTGGCCTTCCTCAAGTTCTTTCAGCCACTCTACAAAGCCGGCAGCATTATCAGGCGGCGCCCCATTATAAGAAGCCGTTACAATGACGACTGCCCCTTCTTCAGGGAGCTTGCCAATATAATCATCAAGCGGAGCCGTTTCAGCTGTAAAGCCCATCTGGCGGCCTTGAGCAGCCAGTTCACCGGCTATTCCCTCAGCTGTCCCAAGGTTTGAACCGTAAAGAACGAGTAAAGGTGTGCCGTGTTTAGGTTTGGTTTCTTTTGGCTTTGTTTCTGTTTTGATGTCTGTCTCTTCTTTTCTCTGTACATTGATTGCCGCTGTTTTCCGCGGTTTCACAGTAATTTTAAAATCATCCGGCTTGATCGTTAATGCTTCTTTGATTTTTAGTTCGTAGCCAGTATGGTTTATCAATTCAAAATGCTTTAATACAAGACCGAGAACCATTGTCGCTTCTTGAAGAGCAAACTGCATGCCAATACAAGCACGCTGTCCGTTTCCAAACGGCTTATACGCATGGTGAGGGATACTTGAAGGATCCTCAAACCGTTCCGGACGGAAATCTTCCGCATCCGGTCCCCAAGCGTTTTGATCCCGGTGCAGTTTTGGAATTAAAACAGTGACTGGCTGCCCTTTACTGATCGGATATTCCCCGCCTAGAACAGTATCCTCCTTCGCATATAGAGAAAAAGCCGGAGCTGTTGGATACAGTCTGAGGGTTTCATTTAAAACCATCCGAATGTATTTGAGCTGCTGGATTTGTTTATATTCAGGCGTGTCATCCGTTAACACGCGATCCGCTTCCTCCTGAGCTTTTTTCAGTTTTTCCGGATGTGTAAGCAGACAATAAATCGCAAAGGATAGCAACCCGCTTGTTGTCTCATGTCCAGCAATTAAAAATGTGATGATTTGGTATCGAATGTTTTCGTCATCCAGCGTTTCACCCGTTACTGGATCCTTGGCATAAAGCATGAGAGACAAGAGATCCTTAATGTTTTCATCCGGATTCGCCTTTCGCTCCGCTATCATTCTATCAACCAGGGAGTTCATGACTTCTATATCCTTTTGGAACTGCAGCTTCGTTTTCACCATCATCTTATCTTGCAGACCTAGTCTTTTCGATTGATTCATCGCCTCTTTTAAGGCACGGAGCATACTGGTGATAAACGGATGCTGTGAATCACGGTAAAAGCTGTTGAATCGATAGTTAAATCCGCATAACCCAATCGTATCAAGCGTCAGACGTGTCATATCGTCTGCTACATCAATTTCTTCATTAGGGTTTAACCGGCTCCATTTTTGAATCAGCTGGGTTGCGATATCCAGCATCATAGAATGGTAGCCTTTCATCGCTTTTTGACTAAAACTCGGCAGCAAAATGCGGTGGGCTTTTTGCCAGTTCGGTTCGTGCGTCCAGCTTGTAAATAAGCCATCTCCCCCGAATTCGCGCACCTTTTGCAAGCCTTTGCCAAGGTTCTTGTCAAAGCGGCTTTCATCACACACTTCAGCCACAAGATTGTGGCCCGATACAAAAACACTGGATACTCCCGGAAAATCAAAACGGAAAATCGGCCCCAATTCATCAGCTATCCGCCATAAGGATTGAGAAAGCTGTTCTTTTTCAAGATGCGGAAGATTTTTTAAAGGTCCGTATGTTTTGGGCTGAGGTATTGCGCTTGCCTGTTTCATTAACATCTCCCTTTCCTATTTTTGTGATGAATGAAGCTTAATGGCGTCCCAGCAGCATTGTTCCAATTCAGTAATTAAATCAGTGTCCATCTCTATATCACCTGTTTGAACGAGCTGATATATCTTGAGAAACGCCCCTAATACAATCGCAATTAACACATTAGAGGGCAGGCTGCGAATCACGCCTTCCGCTTTTCCCTTATTAAAATAGTCATCAAGCATTTGAGTCAGATTTTCTATCATTTTTTTGCTTGTATGATTTAAGTAATGAGCATCTTTTTTGGTTTCAAGAAAAAAAAGCGCATAGTCGCTCTCTTTCGTAAACTGAACGAGACAGCAAAATACGTGGTGAAAGCCTTCTCTGACAGGCAATTCTGAAACATCTTGCTTCAGTTTTTCCGTAAATCGCTGGATGCTTTCTTGAAACAGTACGTTAACGAGTGTTTCTTTGCTGTCAAAATAACGATAGATCGTTCCTGTCCCTACATGAGCACGTTCAGCTATCATAGGAATAGTGGTAGCGTCAAAACCCCTTTCCGTAAAAAGTGAGACCGACGCTTTCATAATCATGTCGTATTTACTGCTGGATGCGGATAACATGTAATCTGACAACCTCCGATTCGTTTGCGGAATGAATATTCATTCCTTTTGTTCACAAATAATGTCTGCCCTGTCTGAAATCACCTCTTTGTTCTTTCTTCTGTTATAAGTTTAAATGAAAAAAACTTTTTTTAATATAAAGTATATGCAAAAAATAAAAAATTAAGAAAATATACCCAAATCCAAATGTAAGGATCTTGGATATATTTCCCGAGAAATTTTTTATTTAACAGCCACAATACATAGACAGGAATCACGCCTGATAACAGAAAGATCCCTGAAATGCTGGTCTTTCAGCAGTTGAATATACGTTTTCTCTTTTTCACCGGTATTTGTGTCAATACTGATATAAAACCGGCCGTCAATTTGAAGCACCCTGTAAATTTCTCTTAATGCAAGCCTAATATCGGTGCAGCTCTGAACCGTATGTAAAGAAAAGACTTTATTAAAGGTACGGTCATCAAAGGGAATGTCCTCTGGATAGCCATGAAAAAGCTCCCCGTTCCCCATGTTCTTTCGATTCGCACGTGATATCTGTCTTACCTTTCGCTTTGAAGGATCAATGCTTTTTAGGCTTCCCTTTTCTAGTTTCTTGGTTATGCTTTTAAAGACAGTGCCATTTCCGATTCCAATTTCTAAAATTCTGTCATTTTCTTGTATATCTATAGAGTCAATCATCATATGCTCAATTGTTTTGGTTAGCTTATATTTCCGAGAAAATAATTTCCAAAAATCCGATCGTTTATAGAGTCTATTTTCTAGCATTTTAAACACCTGCTTTTGGTTTCCTATGTTTATTTATTATATTCAAAAAATAAACATCATCTTCATTCTAAAAGTGAAGGAAGGTACCAACTAGACGGCAATGTATTGAGAAATGTTTCAATAGAACTAAACTTTTTCATTTTTTTCCGCAAAAAAAGCAGAAAACAAAATGTTTTCTGCCCTCTCTCTAATGCCAATGATAAGGGAATACATACAGCCTTTGCTGCTGCATTGCCATCAGCCTCTGCTGTCGGAATGGATTTCCATAACCATGTTTGAAGGAATGCGGCATGGACGCATAACCATGGCCAATCGACGGCAGCCTTTTTTGATAATCGTTCATCATGCCATCACCTGCCTCACAGTAACGTTGATTTATTGTATGCAGGCAGGCATTTTCTTGACAGCTGTTTCGCTAAACTTGGTCCTTCTCCATAGTATAATGCATCAATAGTTCCATTCTAAGCATATGCCATTCCCCCTTCAGTTTTTTTCGTTGCTTTTAGCGCCAGTTTGTTAAATAAAGATGCTTTAACTGAGACTCTTTCATTTCATCATAAATTTGTTCAATCTGCTGTTCTCGTTCGAATTCTTCCAGGCTTTTAAACCGTTTTTTAATCGTTAACGTTAAAAAGAATAGGTTAATCGTCATATCGCTCACCCCCTTTCAAAGTCCGCATCAAGCGAAATAACCCGCGGCACACCCCTTCTGCCGCGGGCAAATAAAAACCGCAGACAAAAGAAGACACCAATGCCTCTACTGCCTGCGGGGAGTTGCGTATGTCCGACTATTCCGAATTTAATGCGTGCGATAAGCATCGGTTAAGGAAGGACACGAACTCTTCCACAGGCTGAATAAACTATGAACTTTTACATGTGTATCACGTACAGGTTGACGTCGTTGTCTCATTGTCATTTTGGTTCAGCCTCCTTTGCTTTTTTCTTACTTTGTAAGTATATCCACCAAATTCCATTTTGTAAACATCTTTTTCTAAAAATGGACGGAAATTGTGTAAATCATCGAATGGATTTGCCCGTTGGTCATGACACCTGCTTCATTTCTTTTCTGGAACGGTCTTTCTTATGATATGCAATAAAATAAATGAGACCTACAAATACAGCTCCGCCGATAACATTACCGATAAAAGCCGGAATGATGTTTCCGATGAACTGCCCCCACGTGAATGAGCCTGCAAAAATGGCAGCAGGAATCACAAACATGTTGGCGACAACGTGCTGAAATCCGATAGCCACAAAAGCCATGATTGGGAACCAGATGCCAAGGATTTTTCCTGCTGCGTCTTGGGCGCCGAAAGAAAGCCACACTGCAAGACATACAAGCCAGTTACAGCCGATGCCGGAAATGAGAACCTTGCCAAAGCTCATATCGAGCTTTCCTTGGGCAACGGCAATCGTTTTTTCTAAATAGGGACCTGTTTCAGTCAATCCAACCAAATGCCCGAAAAAGTACGCAACAAACAATGCGCCGATTAAGTTCATAATTGTGACGATTCCCCAGTTAATCGCTAACTCTTTTACTGATATTTTTCTCGAAAATAACGCCATCGCAACTGACATCATATTGCCTGTGATCAGTTCGGCGCCAGCGAGTACGACAAGGATCAGACCGACTGGAAATACTGCTGCACCAATCAAACTGGACAGGCTCCCCCATTCTTTCGGAAGATCGCCGATTACCCTGATATCAAGCAAATACCCAAGCGCGATAAATGCACCGCCTAAAAACCCCAGCACAAGCAGTGACGGCAGTGGGAGCTTTATTTTTTTCATTCCTGCTTCAATTGTTGCTTCCGCTATTTCATCCGGTTTTCGAAAAGCCATAATTAAACGCCTCCATTACTTCTTCTTTTCTCACAGTTATGCAAGAAAGGCAATAAAAAAGGCAGCACTCAAATAACCTGTGTCAAACCAGGCGTTTGAATGCTGCCTAACTTGTATGCATACCCATACAACAATATCAAGCAGTATGAAGATATTGAAAGAGAATATATACAGTTCGTGCATACATTCCATTGCTTTAGCCTTCTATAACTGTAGCAACATCATATCAAATGTGACAAATTTGTGTCAATGACAAATATACTAGCTTTGCAGAACTTCTTTTTGCTCATCTATTTTTCGGTCAAAAACAAATACAGATACAGCGATGTTTTCCTCAATTTTAATATCAGAAAACAAATGGACTAGCTTAGCTCCCATGAGTTCCTCCATTCCTTCCGGTGTTTGTTTGGAATAAAGGTCTTGAATTAGGCTTGTCCGGGCCGCATGTACCATCTCTCTTCCTTCAGGCGTGCGGGCGATAAACTGCTCGCTTGCACTCAGATTTCCGTATAGTGTTGAAACTGCCATGTTTTCTACAAATACAGTATGAATTCTCTCAGGCCCTTTTCCGAACAATTCTTTGCGAAGTTTTCGAATGATATCATTGAATTCATGAATTTTTTTAGACATGCTGATTACCCCTTCCGATATTGCCTTATAAAGGCTTTTCCCGGTTCCCCTCAGGACATTTCACTTGGTTAAAATTTTCCTGCCATATTGTATTATAATAAATATCACATTATAATAAAAGCAGTGTTGATGGATTTGTAATAGGATCTTGTTATGAGTCTATCGTTTTATAAAAATCAAGGATTGGTCTGTTAGTAAGACTTGCTAGTGAACTATTCCGCCATGTGTGTTTACACCTTCTTAGAATTAAGGGCAGGTGTATCTATACATGGCTTTTTTTGACTTCTTGAAAGAAAGATGGAGGGGAATATGAATATGATGGACGTTAAGTCGATCAGTGTCCGTGTAGACGGAACAGAAATTCAAGCACGAGCAGGGGCCACAATTTTAGATATTTTAAATGAAAACGGAATTGAGTACCCGCAGATTTGCCACGTACCAGAGGTTGACCCGATTCAAACTTGTGATACTTGCATAGTAGAGGCAAACGGCAAGCTGGTTCGTTCATGCGCGACGGTTGCAGAAAACGGGATGTCTATTGATCTTTCAGGAAATCGAGTGAAAGAAGCGCAAACCGAAGCGATGGACCGCCTTCTTGAAAATCATTTGCTGTATTGTACAGTCTGCGATAACAACAATGGAAACTGTACGCTGCATAATACAGCGGAAATGATGGGGATCGAGCATCAAAAATACCCATACACGCCAAAAGAAGATCCTTCTTGCGCGGTTGATATGTCTCATCCTTTTTACCGCTATGATCCAAACCAATGTATTGCCTGCGGCCAGTGTGTTGAGGTCTGTCAAAACCTTCAGGTAAATGAAACACTCTCAATCGACTGGGAACGCGAACGCCCTCGCGTCATTTGGGATGAGGGAGTTCCGATCAATGAATCTTCCTGTGTCAGCTGCGGTCAGTGTGTAACAGTATGTCCATGTAATGCACTGATGGAAAAATCAATGCTCGGGCAGGCTGGTTTTATGACAGGCATTAAAGAGGACGTCATGGAACCGATGATTGATCTCGTGAAAAATGTTGAACCGGGGTATGGCAGCATTTTTGCCATTTCTGAAGTCGAAGCGGCAATGCGTGAAACGAGAACGAAAAAAACGAAAACTGTATGTACGTTCTGCGGTGTCGGATGTTCATTTGAAGTATGGACAAAAGGACGGGATATTTTAAAGATCCAGCCTGTTTCTGATGCTCCGGTTAACGCAATTTCCACATGTGTCAAAGGGAAATTCGGCTGGGATTTTGTCAATTCAAAAGAGCGGATCACAAAGCCTTTAATCCGTAAAAACGGAGCCTTTGTGGAATCTTCTTGGGAAGAAGCCCTCGATCTTGTCGCAAGCAGATTAGGATCAATTAAAGAGCAGTACGGTAAAGGCTCTGTAGGGTTTATTTCTTCTTCTAAAATTACGAATGAAGAAAACTACGTCATTCAAAAACTAGCGCGTCAGGTATTTGAAACAAACAACGTCGATAACTGCTCACGCTACTGCCAGTCTCCTGCTACAGACGGATTGTTCCGCACTGTCGGCATGGGCGGTGACGCCGGCACGATTAAAGATATTGCCAAAGCAGGCCTGGTCATCATTGTCGGTGCCAATCCGGCGGAAGGACACCCAGTGCTCGCAACACGCGTCAAACGGGCACACAAGCTCCACGGTCAAAAACTGATTGTTGCTGACCTGCGTAAAAATGAGATGGCTGAGCGATCTGATCTGTTCATCAGCCCTAAACAAGGCACAGACCAAGTTTGGCTGATGGCTGTTACGAAATATATGATCGACCAAGGCTGGCACGATCAGGCGTTTATTGATGAGAACGTCAATTACTTTGAAGATTATAAAGAAACCCTTAAAACGTATACGCTTGATTATGCAGAACGCATCACAGGCCTTTCAAAAGAAAACATCATTCAAATTGCTGAAATGATTCGTGATGCTGACGGCACTTGTGTCCTTTGGGGAATGGGTGTCACACAAAATACAGGCGGTTCTGATACATCAGCAGCCATTTCAAACCTGCTTCTCGCTACGGGCAACTATCGCCGTCCAGGTGCCGGCGCTTATCCTCTGCGCGGACACAATAACGTGCAAGGCGCATGTGATATGGGAACATTGCCTGGCTGGCTGCCGGGATATCAGCATATTACAGATGACAAAGCACGCGCTAAATTTGAAGAGGCATATGGTGTCGAGATTGATGGAAAGCCTGGTTTAGATAATATTCAAATGCTTCATGCCATTGAAGAAGGAAAAATGAAAGCTATGTATCTTGTCGGTGAGGATATGGCACTGGTCGATTCAAACGCGAACCATGTGCATGATATTTTATCAAGCCTTGATTTCTTCGTGGTACAGGACATCTTCCTGTCAAGAACAGCTCAATATGCTGATGTCGTCTTGCCGGCCACTCCTTCACTTGAAAAAGACGGAACATTTACCAACACAGAACGCCGTGTCCAGCGATTGTATCAGGCGCTTCCGACGCTTGGTGACGCAAAACCGGACTGGTGGATTATTCAAGAGGTGGCAAACCGTTTAGGAGCGAATTGGAATTACAGCCATCCAAGTGACATTTTCTCTGAAATGGCAAGTCTTTCTCCTCTGTTTGCCAAAGCAAGCTATGAGGTGCTTGAAGGCTGGAACAGCTTCCTATGGGGCAGCTTCACAGGTGAAAGCACACCGCTTCTGTATGAAGACGGATTTAATTTCCCTGACAAAAAAGCCCGCTTTGCCCTTTCTGATTGGACCGAGCCAGCGGCATTTCCGGAGGAATATGACCTTCATATCAATAACGGCCGGATGCTGGAGCATTTCCACGAAGGAAACATGACAAATAAATCGAAAGGCATCCAAGCGAAAGTGCCGAATGTATTCGTTGAGATCTCACCTGAGCTTGCACAAGAGCGAGGTGTTTGTGACGGTTCGCTTGTACGGCTCGTTTCTCCGTTCGGAGCAGTCAAATTGAACGCGCTGATCACAGACCGGGTACGGAAAAATGAACTCTATTTGCCAATGAACTCGACAGACAAGGAGTCAGCGATTAACTTCTTGACGGGCCCTGCAGCTGATAAACGGACGAACACGCCTGCTTATAAACAGACAAAGGTCCGCATGGAAGTGCTTGGCGGCTGTGAAACAGCGCCGCTTCCAAAAACAAATCCGCGCAACAAAAAACGGCATCCGCAAAACGGAGTCGAAGCAGAAAGAAAATGGAACCGCCCTGGCTATGTACATCTGACTGATTAAACGATAGGAGGAAAACGAATGGCCACTCCGATTACGACGATCAAAAAAGAAACAAAAACAGCTGAGCAAATGAAGCTTGAAAAAATAGAAGAACTGAAAGAGCTGCTGGCGGAAAATGAGGACGCCGTCTCTAAAACGATGACGTTAATGAATGAACTCAATGATCTTGGAATTTTTGATGCGGCAACAAGCATGCTCAGAGCGAAGGAAGACATTGCCAAGATTGCGCTTGGCCAAGTTTCCCGCGAGCCTGTCACCAACCTCATCAACACGATGATGGCCGCCGGAGGCGCATTGACAAAAGCCGATCCTGAGTTTACAGCAAAGCTTTTAGAAAGCGTAATGGCTGGGACTGAACAGGCACAAAGCTTTTTAAAAGAAGACAAGAAAGTCGGGATTCTCGACCTGTTAAAAGCAATGAACGATCCTGACATCAACAGAGCCGTCGGGTTCGGCCTTCAGTTTTTAAAAGGCATGGGAAAAGAACTTCGAGAACAATAACAGAAAAACAGCCATCTCTGATGATGGCTGTTTTTTTATTCGTCGGCTTCTTCCAGACGCTTCTTGTAAATAAGTGAACGGTCAGCGCAAAAGAAGGCACCGGCTAAAAATACGCAATCCGCTAAAAACATCGTCGATTTCTGGCCTAATGTTAAGCCTTGATCAGGGAGAACTGCGCCTATATATAAAAAAGTGCTGACTGCAAGCAATGTAAAAGCAAAATGCTTGTAGTCTTCTTTTAAAGATTTCATTCTATTTTTGTTCAAAAGAATCACCTGCCAGATTCATAGTATACGACTATTATAATATAATCCGGCGGCTTACAGAGAAAGTAATTCTATCCATTTGTTATATATTTTCAAGCGCTTGGCCGATATCTTCCAACAAGTCTTCCGCATCTTCAATTCCTACAGAAATTCTGATCAAGCCGTCCGTAATGCCGAGCTCAAGCCGGCGTTCTCTCGGAATAGAGGCATGTGTCATTCTTGCAGGAACAGAAATTAAGCTTTCAACCGCCCCCAGGCTTTCAGCAATGGTAAACAGTTTCAGATTTCCTAAAAACGCATCAACCCGTTCTTCACTGCCAATATCAAAGGAGATCATGCCGCCGAAGCCCGCTCCTTGCGTTTTTGCAAGCTCATGTCCGGGATGATTTGAAGAACCAGGGTAATATAACGTTTGGACAGCAGGGTGATTCTCAAGAAAGCTTGCGATTTTCCGCGCATTTTGATCGATCGCTTCCATTCTGAGTCCCAACGTTTTGATTCCTCTCATTAACAGCCAGGAATCTTGAGGGCCGAGCACGCCGCCTGTGGAGTTTTGCACAAAATGCAGCTCTTCTCCAAGCTCTTTCGAAGCTGTCACAACTAAACCTCCGACGACATCACTGTGTCCGCCAAGATATTTTGTCGCACTGTGCAGTACGATATCAGCGCCTAAAGTAAGCGGCTGTTGAAAATAAGGAGTATTAAAGGTATTGTCTACGATAAGCAGAACACCCGCTTTTTTTGCGATATCAGCCATGAGCGTCAGGTCGGTGATTTTGAGCAACGGGTTTGTCGGTGTTTCAATATAAATTGCTTTTGTATTAGGGCGAATCGCTTTTTCAACTTCTTCCCTGCTGCTCGTATCAACAAATGTTGATTCAATGCCAAGACGGTTAAGCACCTTTGTCATCACGCGATATGTTCCGCCGTACACATCATCAGTCAACACGACATGATCTCCGCTGTTAAACAGCATCATAACCGCTGTAATGGCAGCCATTCCTGAGCTGAACGCATAGCCTGCTTCCCCGCTTTCCAGTTCTGTCACAAGTGCTTCGAGAGCGGTTCGAGTCGGATTGGCCGTTCTTGAATACTCGTAGCCTGTATGCTGCCCTGCTTTCGGCTGCTTGTACGTGCTTACTTGATAAATCGGCACGGAAACTGCGCCTGTTTTCTCATCACCTGTGATTCCGCCATGTATCATCAATGTTTTTTTCTTCATATCAGATGCCTCCTTCGTATATTTGTTTGCTGATATATCGATCGCTGCTGTCAGGAAATACTGTGACAATGTTAGTTCCAGCGGATGCTTTTTTCGCTTCCTCCAATGCCGCATAAAGCGCTGCACCTGAAGAGCTTCCGATCAGCAGGCCTTCTTTTTCTGCCGCTTCTTTCACAAGTCTAAACGCATTCTCATCTGTTACGGTGTAGATCTCGTCAAAATGGCTCTTATCCATATAATCGGGGATAAACTCCATGCCGATGCCCTCTGTTTTATGAGCGTGGGGCTCTCCTCCGTTTAAAATCGAGCCCACCGGTTCAACAATCACCGTTTTGACTGCTGGATTTTTTTCTTTTAAGAAGGAAGCTGTCCCTGCGAATGTGCCTCCTGATCCTGCCCCTGCGACAAATGTATGAATATTCCCGTCAAGCGCTTCCCACATTTCAGGTCCAAGCGTCTTATAGTAAGTCGATGGATTTACTCGGTTTTTAAATTGCAAAACGCAATAAGAATTTTCAATTTCAGTCTCCAGCTGAATGGCTTTTTGAATGGCTCCCTGCATTCCGTCTTGACGCGGTGTATGAATGATTGATGCGCCAAGCGCTTGCATAATTTGCTGTTTCTCTCTGCTGAAATGTTCAGGGACACAGAAAATCGCTTTCAGCCCATATTTTCTGGCACTTAACGCAAGGCCGATCCCTGTATTGCCTGCCGTAGCTTCTATAATCACTCCGCCGGGTTTCACTTTGCCTGAATCGAGCGCGTCACGAATCAGCATATCTCCCAGTCTGTCTTTGATGCTTCCCCCTGGATTCATCATTTCAAGCTTGGCATACACCGCGACTCCTTCTGGAACATCAAAGTTCTTCAAGCGGAGAAGCGGTGTATTCCCAATCAGCTCGGTAATGTCCGTAATCACTGTCATATATGTCCTCCTCCTTAATAGAGGTTGTTTTTAGAGAAAAACGGAGGAGAACGTTCTCCCCGTTTTAATGAATTCGTTTGATCACCTTTAACACAAGCTCTGTTGAATGAACAGCCGCCTGCTCTAAAAATTGGTCAAATGAAACATGTGATTCTTTGCCTGCGATATCTGATAACGCTCTGATGACGACAAACGGCGTTTTAAATTGATGGCATACTTGAGCCACTGCCGCAGCCTCCATTTCAACCGCGTACAGATCAGAAAATCTCGCACGCACCTCTTCAACCCGCTTCGGATCGTTCATGAAAGAATCGCCTGTTGCAATCGTTCCTTTTGCAACCTGAATGCCGTCGAGTTCAGATACCGCTTCTTCAGTGATGCTGATCAGCTTTTCATCCGCCGCATAAGCAGCCGGAAGACCCGGCACTTGGCCGTATTCATAGTCAAAAGCCGTTACGTCTACATCGTGGTGACGAACGTCAGTGGAAATAACGACATCCCCTACATTCAATGTATGATGAAATCCGCCGGCTGAGCCTGTGTTAATGACATAATCAGGCTTGTAACGGTCAAGCAGAAGCGTCGTGCTGATAGCAGCATTTACTTTTCCAATTCCTGATTTTAAAAGAATCACTTCAGTTCCTTCGTATTCGCCTGTTGTAAATTCACAGTGTGCGATCGTTTCTGTTTTTGCATTTTCAAGTTTGTTTCTTAAGATGGTAACTTCCTCTTCCATTGCTCCGATGACTGCTAGTCTCATCTATTCACATTCCCTTCACTTTACCGTTTGATCGCCTCCATTATCCACACGAAGTCGTTTTGCTGAGTGAATCGGACTGCAAAACCTTCAGCTGTAAACATTTCTTTCAACGCATCCAATGTAGGATAATGCTCTGTCTCTAAATCATTTGCAAGCTGATAAAAGCCTTGAGAACGGGCTTTATCGATAGCCTGTTGATACGCTTGCGCATTTTCAAAGACGGTATCGGCAAACACTATTTTATCATGCAAGTGAAGGTATTTGCCATATTGCTTTATGGCAGCCCGCTTTTCTTCGTCAGTCAAATGATGAAAAGCATATGAACTGACAATTGTATCAGCCTGAAATGGCGGCTCAGGGAATGTCAGGAAGTCTCCATCAACGATTTCCGACCTGCCTGAAAGCTTGTCAGAAGCCAGTTTACGCATTGCTGGAGAAGGTTCGACTCCAAATACAGTTTTGCCTGCATCGAGCAGCTTAGCTGTCAAATTCCCTGTCCCCGGGCCAAATTCTAACACATGCGTTCCAGATTTTCTGACGATGGCATCAAGGATATGATCGTAGCCTCTGAATGCTTCTTTATACTGAATATCTAAACCTTGTACTGTTTGATCATAAGTTGCTGCCCAATCTTCAAAGAGAGGGATAAATTCACGTCCCATATTTGTCACACTCCATATTTAATAATTCCTATAAGCATACTATGAATTAATGATGGAACAGTTCCTATATTACCACATCTTCTGAAAAGCAGGTACTAAAACACTTTGTGTATTTTATGCCATCTCATATTGCGCATTGACCGCAAAAAAGCTTATACTTCATATGACTTGTGAAAGCTGGAGGGTCAAGACATGAATTTTCAATTAGATCTGATTAAAGACAAAGTGGAATTTTTTGAAGCCGCTTCATTGCAGGAGCTTGAAAAGAAAATCAATACACAAATTGAAAACAATAAAGCCATCATGCTCCGGGTGAAATCTGTTTCACACCAAACTGCTGTGGCAGAAGGAAGAATATTGTACAGCGCGGTGGTTCATTTCGCAGCTGAAGCCTAAAACAAAAGCAGCCGGTTGTAACCCGGCTGCTTTTGTTTATTTTAGCTTTTCTACTTTTGTCGGCTTCCAGCCTTTTCCATCGATCCATGTAATCGTGACTTGATATTTATTCCCAGTCGCCTTGTCCAAAATTTTGCCTTTGGCATCCTGAGGGCTGCCGTTATTTCCAAGCCAGAGCACCGTCATGTTATCTGTTGAGACACCAGTTGCGTACGAAATGGCTTTCAGCATCTCAGCCCAGTCTTGTGAACTTGAATCATAAGTAGCGGCATGCTCGCCAGTCTGCTCAGTTCCGACTGCTTTCCAGTTAGGATTTTCATACGTTTTTTCCACATCGCTCGATGAGCCGCCTTCTGTTACTTTTGCATCTTTAAGCCCGTCACCGGCTGAATCTGAGCTTGAATCTGAATCAGAGTCATCTTTTTTAGAAGAAGAATCATCTTTTTTGGAATCAGAGTCAGAAGACTTCTCAGAATCCTTTTCGCTGTCAGATGTATCTTTCTTGCTGTCTTTTATATCCTCATCCGATTTCTTTTCCGTCTTTCCTGAAGCCGGAGATTCCTGTTTTTGCGCCGTTTCAGAATCCTTGCTGACATCTTTGCTAGAAGGACTGTTAATGAAGAGATTCGCTGCTACTACGACAATTAGTATGGATACGATTGCGATTAAAATGTTAAGCACTAAATTGGCTTTTCTGCGTTTATCACGATTTTCATAACGAGATTGATTATTGCTCAATAATTCTGCACTCCTTTATCCCTCTTGGCTCAGCATATATTTTAACATGTGCTGAGAAGTTGTTCTATTTCTGATTGATTTCAATTTCGTGTACTTTTTTAACAATATCATAAAACACCGAATTTGTCAGAGCCTTATCTCCCGGTGTATCCATGTGTAAAACAACCAGAGCGTATTTCGGCTTATCCGCGGGAAAATATCCGGCAAACCATTTTTCGTAGAGCGTTTCCTTCTCTTTTGAAAGCTTGCCTGTCTGGGCTGTGCCCGACTTCCCTGCTACAGTATACGGAAGATCTTGAAACCTTCTGCCCGTTCCGGAAGGAGATTCTACTACCCGCCGCAGTATTTTTTGAAGCTGCTGTGACGTATATTTGTCTATCGTTTCCCCTTTGAGCTTCTGATCTTTAAACGTAACGAGCGTTGTGCCGTTCTTATACTCAATTTGTTCGGCAATTTTCACCTGCCGTTTTTCTCCGCCGCGGGCGATTGTCGCCATCATATTGGCTATCTCCAGCGGCGTTACCTTTACATTTTTCTGCCCGATTGCTGTTTGCGCAATGGCTTTTTTGACTGATTTGTCTTTTTCATCCCCCCAAATCACGCCGCTTTTTTCGTTATACAGCTGGCGGAAATCGGTTTCGTGGTACAGTTTTCCCTCCCAGCCTGCCCGATCAGTGAGAGCCAGCTTCTCGGACATATCTTCAATAACCGAGCTGTCTTTTTTCATTAATTGTTCTGCAAGACTCGTAAATGTGTAATTACAACTTTGGGCAAAACTTTCATCAAAAGACAAGGTTCCTTTGTCGTCCCCCGGTTCCCCATACAGGTTTAAATTGCAATTAAAGATTTGACTAGGCTTCACCATATTATTTTCGATTGCAGCTGCGGCAATGACTGTTTTAAAAACTGATCCGGGATAGATTGGCGTCAGCATATAATTTTGAAGTGTGTTTTGCCGGGACACATCCGCATCTGGTTTGCTTACAATTCCCAGAACACTGCTATTTTCGATGTCCAGCAGCACAGCTCCTCCCTTTTTCAGCCCCTGTTCATCCAATACCTCCTCCATTGCTTTTTGAATGCTTTGATCGATCGTTGTTTTGACCTGGAGCGGATAAAATGTATTGGCTTCAGCTGTATATTTGACGTCCATGCCAAACAAAGGGTTTCCTTTTCCATCCACATGATATAAAAGCTTTGTGTCTTGTTCCGGAAGCAAAAACTCGTCAAATGTCCGTTCTAAACCGGTTGTTCCGATTTCTGTTGTAATCGGAAGGCTCTCCTTGTCAGGATATTTCTTGCGAAGCAGCGCCGGATCTTGGTTCGTGCTCCCTATCGTATGTGAAGCAAGGCTGGGCTTGTCTTCATTCTCCATATATACGCCGTAAATACCGGGATATTTCAAAGAATTGATTTTTGTGATAGATTGTTTTGAAAGTGTTTTGATTTTCTTTTGCTGCAAAATGACCGGTTTTTTTGCCTGACCTAGTGTCTGGCGCAAATCATCTTCAGACATGCCGAGGATGTCCGCAACTTTTTTGATCGGCCAATCCTGCGTCAGCAGAAAAGGGAACAAAACAACCGCAGGCTCGCTTTGTCCTGTCAGCGCCCGCCCGTTTCGATCTAAAAAAGAGCCTCTTCCATCTGAAATGAGCACTTCCTCCGTCCGCTGTTTCACACTTTCTTGAATCAAATTAATTTTCTTTTTAGAAAATGATTCTGTGAAAAACAGCTGGATTTCTGCAAGCCTCAGCAGAAGCAGAAAAAATACAATCAAAAAAGCGATGACTGCCAGCTTCATTCGTTTCGATATCTTCATAAAAAAACACCTCACCCACATTGTGGACGAGGTGTTTCGCTGCTAAACAGATATTATGAAATTTTCACAATTTTCACGAGCATTTCTCCGCCCGGTGTTTGTACTGTGACTTCTTCATCTACTTTTTTGCCCAAGAGGCTTTTTGCGATCGGTGAATCGTTTGAGATTTTCCCTTCAAACGGGTCAGCTTCTGCGCTTCCGACGATCGTATATGATTCTTCATCACCGTCAGGCAGTTCGACGAAAGTGACGGTTTTACCCAAACCGACAACGTTAGAGCCGCCGTCATCTTCAATGATTTTCGCATTGCGAATCATATTTTCAAGAGTCGTCACGCGGCCCTCTACAAATGCCTGCTCTTCTTTCGCTGAATCGTATTCAGAGTTCTCGGAAAGGTCTCCGAAGCTTCTCGCAATTTTGATTCGCTCTACTACTTCTTTTCGTTTAACCGTTTTCAAATATTCTAATTCTTGTTCAAGTTTTTGTTTTCCTTCTGCAGTCATAGGAAAAACTTTCTCTTGTGCCATGTCCCTTCACTCCTTCTGGTTGTCCCTCAACATCTTCGATTATGTATGAGAGCATAAACTAAAAAATACAAGAATGAGAACACAGGGCAGTCCTCGTTCTTCTCTCCCATATAGGTACTGTTTATCTTAAACTGAATCGTGTCGTTCTGCAAATATTTCGCGTTTATAAACAGGGAAAGAAGGGAATTCGCACATTCCCTTCCTGCCTATACATAATATGGTCAGAGTTATTTATGTCTATGCTATGGTATTACAAAATCGCGTTTTGTTCAAGAATGGTTTGAATTTTTGTGACCATCAGATCAATTGCGACGTGATTCTGACCGCCTTCCGGGATAATAATATCAGCGTATCGTTTCGTCGGCTCGACGAATTGGTTATGCATCGGACGGACCACTGACACATATTGTTCAATGACAGAATCAATAGAGCGTCCGCGCTCATTAATATCTCTCATAATCCGTCTGATGATACGCAAGTCAGCGTCCGTATCAACATAAAGCTTGATATCCATCAGATCACGAAGCCTTTTGTCTTCAAGAACAAGAATGCCTTCAAGGATAATAACATCCTTTGGCTCTACGTGAACCGTTTCTTCTGAACGTGTGTGAAGCTTATAGTCATAAATCGGCTTTTCAATCGGGCGGTAATTCAATAGATCCTGAATATGCTCGATTAAATAGTCATTATCAAACGCAAGCGGATGATCATAGTTTGTGTTCAGCCTTTCTTCAAACGGAAGATGGCTTTGGTCTTTATAATAAAGGTCCTGCTGGATCATTAAAATTGAGTGTCCTTTAAACTGTTCATAAATGGACCGTGTGACACTCGTTTTTCCTGAACCGGAACCTCCTGCGATTCCAATGACTACTGGATTCTTACCCATGGGCTGTTACTTCCCCTTTCTCATCATGTTGCTCGGATAAATCTTTTTGTCTAGTTTGAATTTGACAATTTGCAGGGGATGGCGGGCAGCATCTAGCTCATTTCCGTCTTCGTCCCAAATGGTTTCAATCGTATGTGTAAAGTTTTCGATTTCTGGACCGAAAAATTCCACTTCGTCGCCTTTTTTGAAGAAATTGCGCTGCTGAAGCGTGACCATTTGTGTATCTTCATCATAATTCAGCACTAAGCCGACAAAATCATATGTCGTTTTCTTGGCGTGTTCGCCGAACATTTGCTCTTCATAGCCTGGCGTTCCTTCAAAGAAAGCTGTCGCAGTGTCCCTGTTGGCGCACTTATCAAGCTCTTCAAGCCATTCTTTTTGAATCACAAAGTTTTCTGGATCAGCGCAATAAGCATCGATTACTTTGCGGTATACGCTGACAACAGTTGCTACATAGTGAATGGATTTCATGCGGCCTTCAATCTTTAAGCTGTCGATCCCCATTTCAATCATTTTTGGAATGGATTCAATCAGCTTCAAATCTTTCGGGCTCATCGCAAATGGTGCATCTTCTTCACCATACAAAGCAACGGCGTTGGCACCGTCTGTTTGGTAGAGATCATAATCCCAGCGGCATGACTGGCAGCAGCCTCCGCGATTGGAATCCCGCGCTGTCATGTGATTGCTCAGCACGCAGCGGCCGGAATATGCAATACACATTGCGCCATGAATGAAGGATTCGATTTCGATATCTACCTTTTCTTTCATTTCTCTGATTTCAAGAGCGCTAGTTTCACGTGCCAGCACGACGCGGTCGAGACCTTCTTCCTTCCAGAACTGGACAGCCTTCCAGTTTGAAAGAGACTGCTGTGTGCTCAAGTGAACCTCAACATTCGGCGCCACTCTGCGGCATGTTTCAATAATAAGCGGATCTGCCACAATAATACCGGCAACGTTGGCGTCTCCAAGCGCTTTTAAATAGTCTTCAAGCCCGTCCATGTTTTCATTATGAGCGAAAATATTCGTTGTTACGTAGATCTTCGCGCCATATTTCTTTGCGAATTCAACGCCTTCTGCAATTTCTTCGATCGTAAAGTTATCGGCATTCGAGCGAAGCCCGTATTCCTGTCCCCCGATAAAGACCGCGTCCGCTCCGTAATGAACAGCGATTTTCAGCTTTTCAAGATTACCAGCAGGTGCGAGAAGCTCCGGCTTTTTCGTAATCACACGCTTTCCATTAACGATTGTGGATATTTTATCATTTACGGCAGTCATAGCTTAACCTCCTTTTGATTAATAAACCGTTTCCTTGAAGAAGAATCCGGTATCAATTTTTCTGTTTACTGGCTGGATGCTTTCAATGCGTTCGATCCAGTCTTCTTTTTTCGCTTCGTATTCGTCACGGTTTTCCACGCACAAATCAATTGCTTCTCTGTACATTTTGGTGACTTCTATTAGGTATTCAGGCGTTTTCAAAACACCATCGATTTTGAAAGAATCAATTCCGGCATCTATCAATTCCTCGAGCTCATCAATGATGCACACATCGTTCGGGCTCATGATGTGAGTGCCGTTTTCATCTTCGAAAATCGGATATTTATTATCACGTTCTTTATCGTGTAAAAACATGCCTGATTCTTTTTTCTTTCTTTCAATGTCCATGACTTTGCCCTGATATTCAAAATAGTTTCCAATCAAAGAACGCTTCGATTGGAACATGCACGTCATTCCATGCACCTGGATTTCAATTTCGACTTCCGCATTTTCTTTAATCTCAACAATGCTGTCCATGTTTAATTCTCTGGCAAGCACAGAACGCGCCGCACCCTTGCGTCCCCAGTAGTTGCATGTATAATAGTTGGTGCCTGTCGTTTCTGTGCTCCAATGAAGCTTCAGATCAGGCGCAGATTCACGGGCAGCCATCAGCACGGCAGGATCGCCAAATACCGCTGCATCGACACCGGCTTCTGCTAAGAAAGCCAGATATTCGCCAAGCTCACCCACTTTATCGTTATGGAAAATTGCATTTACAGCAACGTATATTTTTGCCCCTTCTTTGTGAGCAATCTCTACGGCTTTTGTTACATCTTCACGAGAAAATTCTCCGGCTAATCTCAAGCCGTATCTCTGTTCCCCAACTAAAAACGCAGTTGCCCCAGCCTGTATGAGCGGCAAAATGTCCGCTGTACTCGTCGGCGTCACTAAGAGCTCTGGTTTTTTCATGACGTTCACCTCTTCTTTTTACTAATCGCAAGTCCGTCCCCGACAGGAATAATCGCAGTTTGATAATCCGGATGATTCATCAGCCAATGATTATATTCATCAATTTTTGCTACAAGCCTGCGCCTTCTCTTCGGTTCTATTTTGCTGTAATCCTCTGCCACCAGACCTTTAAACAGCACGTTGTCTGTTATAATCACCCCGTCCGGTGAAAGCATCGGTTCATATAAATGAAAAAAGTTTTGATACTGACCTTTTGCAGCGTCAATAAAAATGACATCGTAAGGCGCGGTTACATGAACGGCGTCGGCTAATTCAAGCGCATCTCCGTAAAAAACATGAATCCGGTCATCAAGCTGAAATTCCTTGATATTGTTTACCGCTTCTTCATGCCGTTTCTCATTGCGTTCAATTGTATATATTTCAGCAGACGGCAGCTCCAGCGCCATTCGAATGGCTGAATAACCAATGGCCGTTCCGATTTCTAGTATTTTTTTCGGCTGTTTCACAGACAAAATTTGAAGCAGCACCTCCATGCCCGCTTTTTCCATAATCGGGACATGATGTTCTTCTGCATATGCTTCAAGCTTCTTCACGTTATCCGGCCGAGGCTTTAATAATGCTTCTATATAGTCATTTATTTGTTCATACCGGTCAGTCACTACAAACAGCCTCCCGTTCTAAAAAGGAGTGCCCCAGTCTTATGCGCAGGACACTCTCTGAATACATCATGATACATCGGTAAACAACCCGATATATTTTATCATAAAACCTTGCGGAAAGCGAACAAAAGGAGAGCTTTTTGCTCTCCTTTTATTTCTCATTTTTTGAGGAAATGTATTTTTCTTTTGCTTTATTATGCTCTTTTAGCGTTTTTGTAAATACGACCTCACCATTTGATTTGGCCAAGAAATACAGATAGTCCGTTTTATCCGGATGCAGCGCCGCTTCCCATGATGACATGCCGGCATTGGCAATCGGCCCTGGCGTCAGCCCTGTGTTTTTATACGTATTGTATGGTGAATCGATTTCCAGATCCTTATAAAGAACCCGATCTTTATGCTTGCCTGCCGCGTACAGGACGGTCGGATCTGTTTGGAGCGGCATTTTCTTTTTCAGGCGGTTATAAAAGACGCTCGCAATTTTATGGCGGTCGGCTTTTTCAGTCGCTTCTTCTTCTATCAAAGAAGCCATTGTCAGCAGCTTATGCACAGAAAGTTTGTTTTTCTTCATTTCTGATTTATATGTTTCCACATAAGAATTTGTCTGCTTAATCATTGCCTTGATAATGTCTTCAAGTGATGTGTCCGGATCGTTAAAAGGGTATGTAGCCGGGAATAGGTACCCTTCAAGCGGGTGCTTAATGTTTTTATTGAAAACATCATTTGTCACAGTGTCCGGGAATTCTTTCTTCAGCTGATTGATAAATGTTTCATCGTCCAGCTTCGCTATGACTTGTTTTTTAGAGTATTTTGTTTCATCCGCAATAGCAGCCGCGATTTGGGTCAGCTGTGCTCCCTCAGTCACTGTGATTTGAAAAGCGTAACCTGTAGCCCCGCTTGTCAGCTTCTGAATAATGGCATCTAAATCCATACCTTTATTCAAATGGTAGAATCCGGCCTGAAACCCGGAAGCACCTTTATATTTCACATAGTACTGAAACGCCTTCTCGCTTTTTATGACATCATTTTTCTTTAATATCGATGCGATGGCTGAAACAGACGAACCGCTCGGAATGTTAATATTAACTGTCGTTTTACTGTCTTTTTCAACAGGTTCAAGCAATGATTTCCCATATAAAAATGCCCCGCCAATGATGAGAAACAGCACAACAATGGAAGACAGTATGATTCTTTTTTTATTAAAAAACGATTTTTTTTGCTGATTGATATACATTAGGTCTCCTCCCATCAGCTCTTATACTACATGATTCATTGTATTTCGGCAATTTATTACAAAAAGAGGCCTGCATAAAGCAGAAAAAAGCCGGAGCAGTATAGCTCCGGCTTTGGTTTGGCGCGATGTTTTACTCTTCGTCTTCGTCCGCTAAGAATGTGTTTAGTGTTTCTTCGATCATATCCCATTCTTCGTCAGTTTCAATCGGGAATAGCTCACCGTTTTCACCGTCTTCGTTTGGCGTGAAGCTGGAAGCAAGAATTTCTACTTCTTCGTCATCTTTTGATTCGATTGGATAGTACAAGACATAAGACTTGCCAAACTCTTCGTTTTCAAATGTAAACAGCACTTCACAAAGCTGTTCATTTCCTTGATCGTCAACAATTGTAATATTTTTTTCGCCGTGTTCCATTTTCTTCACCTCTGGCTTTAATTTAAGCTGTCAAGATATCCTTGTAAAATCATAACAGCCGCCATTTTATCAATGACTTTTTTTCGTTTTTGCCTGCTGACGTCAGCTGCAATCAGCATTTTTTCAGCCGCCATTGTGGTAAGACGCTCGTCCCACAGCACAACAGGAACATTGTACGTTGTTTCAAGCACTTTCGCAAATGTTTGGCTGGCTTCGCCTCTCGGGCCGACTGTTCCGTTCATGTTCTTAGGAAAGCCGAGCACGATTTTATCTATAGTATAGTCCTTTATCAGTTCAGATAAACGGGATAAACCATAATCGCCTTCTGCTTCATTTATCTTTATGGTCTCAATGCCTTGAGCAGTCCAGCCCATTTCATCGCTCAGAGCTACACCGAGTGTTTTGGTTCCTAAATCGAGTCCTAATATTCTCATTCTTTATTTACGCCTCTTTATGCTGTTCTAAATAAGACTTTACCAATTCCTCGATTAATTCGTCTCTTTCAAGTTTGCGAATTAAATTGCGAGCGTCACGATGCCTAGGAATATAAGCGGGATCACCTGACAGCAAGTATCCGACAATCTGGTTGATTGGATTGTAGCCCTTTTCCTGAAGCGCGTCATACACTGTAATCAGCACCTCATTTACGTTAGTCTCAGCAGAATCATCGGAGAAATTAAATTTCATCGTTTTATCAAACGAGCTCACCGTTTTGCACCTCTTTCCCAAATTCGCAGGCAAAGTTCAGCCTGGGGTCCTAATCTTACCATCATTCTACACTACATGGGCGAATTATAAAACGGATTTCACCCAATCTTCTACAGAAGCCAAAGCTTCTTCTAATTTTTCCGGCTGTTTGCCGCCTGCCTGCGCCATGTCCGGACGGCCTCCGCCGCCTCCGCCGCAAACTTCCGCAGCTTGTTTAACCAGCTTGCCGGCGTGAAGTCCTTTCTCAATGAGGTCCTTTGTGACTCCGGCAGAGATATTAACTTTATCGTTTTGTACCGCACCAAGCACGATCACCGCAGAGCCAAGCTTTGCTTTGAGTTCATCGACCATTGTGCGGAGATGATTCATGTCTTTTGCATTTACTTTTGCCGCAAGCACGTTTACGCCGTCAACTTCTTTTACTTTCGACAGGATTGCTCCTGCTTCCACGTTGCCTAGTTTTGCAAGAAGAGATTCATTTTCTCTTTGCGCTTCCTTCAGTTCAGCCTGCAGAGCCGCGACCCGTTTCGGCACTTCTTTGATATTTGTTTTCAGCTCGTCAGCGGTCTGCTTCAATACAGAAATCTGGCTGTTCATTTCGACGTAAGCGCCTTGTCCCGTTACAGCTTCAATCCGTCTTGTGCCTGCGCCGATTCCAGATTCAGAAACGATTTTAAACAAGCCGATTTCTGCTGTATTTCTGACATGGCAGCCGCCGCACAGCTCTAAGCTGTAATCTCCAACTTGAACGACACGGACAATATCGCCATATTTTTCGCCGAACAGTGCCATCGCACCCATTTCTTTTGCTTCAGCGATCGGTTTCAAATCAATGCTGACCGGGATGCTCGCCCAGATCTTTTCGTTTACGATTCTTTCAATTTGTTCGAGCTCTTCTTTTGTTACTTGGCCAAAGTGCGAGAAGTCAAAACGAAGACGGTTTTCCGTTACAAGAGAGCCCGCCTGATTGACATGAGTTCCAAGAACATCTTTTAGAGCCTGATGCAATAAATGCGTTGCCGTGTGGTTTTTAATGACGCCGCTTCTCATATGGTCTTCAACTTCAGCCGTAACATGCAGGCCTTTTTGAACAGTGCCGCTCTCCACAACACCTTCATGCACATGCTGGCCATTCGGCGCTTTTTGAACATCTTTAATTCTTACAACTGCCTGCTCGCTTCGGAGATAGCCTTTATCGCCAATTTGGCCGCCGCTTTCTGCATAGAACGGTGTTTCATCAAGAATGATTTGAACGCTTTCTCCTTCATGAGCCTCTTCGATTAGTTGGCCGTCCTGAAGAAGCACAATGATATTGGCATCAGCTTTGGTTTGAGAGTAGCCGACAAATGTGCTTTCATCTGTCACGTCGCGCAGTGCGCCGCCCTGCACCTGCATGCTGCCGACATCCTGGCGGGCGTTTCTTGCCCGTTCACGCTGCTGGTTCATTTCCTCCTCAAAACCCTCATGATCAACCGCCATGTTCTCGTCTTCTGCGTATTCTTCAGTCAATTCAACCGGGAATCCATACGTATCATACAGTTTAAACACATCAGCACCTGAGATAACGCTGCTGCCCTTGTCTTTTTCTTTTTTGATCATTTCTGACAGGATCGCAAGCCCTTCATTAAGGGTCTCATGGAAGCGTTCTTCCTCGGTTTTAATGACTTTTGCGATGAAATCCGCTTTCTCTTTCACTTCAGGATAGAAATCAGCCATGATTTCTGCGACAACCGGCACTAAATCAAACATGAACGGACGATGGATGTTGATCGTTTTGGCATAACGCACGGCACGGCGTAATAAGCGTCTTAATACATAGCCGCGGCCTTCATTTGACGGCAGCGCACCGTCACTGACAGCAAAGGCAACCGTTCTGATATGGTCAGCAATCACTTTAAACGCAGTGTCTTTCACATTGTCTTTGCCATATGTTTCACCAGAAATCGATTCTGTTGCTTTGATGATCGGAATAAACAAATCGGTGTCAAAGTTTGTCGGAACATTCTGGATGACAGATACCATTCTTTCAAGACCCATGCCTGTATCAATATTTTTCTTTGGAAGCGGTGTGTACGTGCCGTCAGGGTTATGGTTGAACTCTGAGAACACAAGGTTCCATACTTCCAGGTAACGGTCGTTTTCCCCGCCTGGGTAAAGCTCCGGATCTTCTGGATCATTACCGTATGCTTCACCGCGGTCGTAAAAGATTTCCGTATTCGGTCCGCTCGGCCCTTCACCGATATCCCAGAAGTTCCCTTCCAGACGGATAATTCTTTCTTCAGGAATACCGATTTTTTTCGCCCAAAACTCATATGCCTCTTCATCTTCAGGATGAACCGTAACAGAGAGAAGCTCTTTGTCGAAGCCAATCCACTTGTCGCTCGTTAAAAACTCCCAAGCCCATGTAATGGCTTCTTCTTTGAAATAATCGCCGATGGAAAAGTTTCCGAGCATTTCAAAGAAAGTGTGATGGCGCGCAGTTTTACCTACATTTTCTATATCGTTTGTTCTGATCGCTTTTTGAGCGTTTACGATTCTTGGATTTTCCGGCACGACACGGCCGTCAAAATATTTTTTCAGCGTCGCAACACCGCTGTTGATCCAAAGCAGTGAAGGATCCTCATGAGGCACTAATGACGCGCTTGGCTCTACCGCATGTCCTTTTTCTTTAAAGAAATCCAAAAACATTTGACGCACTTCCGCAGAAGTTAAGTGTTTCATTGTATTTCCTCCTCTATAAAAATCGAAATTCTCTTCAGTGACAGCAAAAAAGCCCTCCCCCTATGCAAACCAACGTTTACACAGGGACGAGAGCTGTCTCGCGGTACCACCCTGATTACGGGCATTCATGCGCCCGTCACCTTTAACCCTGTAACGCAGGATAAGCGGCAGTGATTAACTGCACTCAGGATTAGCTTCCTCCGATCTTCTGATAAAGCTCCTTTCAGCTTATGGAGCTTCTCTCTTTAACAGGGCTTCGGCGTACTCAGATCCGTCACTCGAGATTCGTATGTATTCTACGAGAAATTATAGACAAGCGGCACGCCGATGTCAATGCTCCGTCCTCATCCGCAAAAAATGGATCACCATTACTTTTAAAACAGCCGTCGCAGGAACAGCCAGAATCATCCCGACGATTCCCGCAAGCTCCCCTCCGGCAAGGAGTGCAAGCATGATAACGACCGGATGCATTTTAAGGCTTCTGCCGACAATGAACGGACTGAGGATATTTCCTTCCATAAACTGCAGAATAAACACCGTAATCACCACAACAAGAACCGCCTTCACTGAGATCGTCATCGCAATTAACAACGCAGGAACAGCTCCGATGAAAGGGCCAAAATACGGGATGACATTTGTTACTCCAGAGATAAGGCCAAGTATCAGCGGATATGGAAGCCCAAATACCCAGAACGAAATGCCTGCAATCACGCCAAGAATCAAGCAGACCAAAAGCTGGCCGCGGATATAATCGCCAAGCGAATCATCCACATCCCGCAAAAAGGCGCTGCCCCGCTTTCTCCACGACTTCGGAGTCAAGTACCATACTGTCTTTTTCATTAATTCAATGTCCTTCACCATATAAAACACGAGAAAAGGGATTGTTGCAGCAATTAAGAAGTAATCAAGCACATTGCGGATCCCGCTGATCGCACCCTCGATCGTTCCCGCAAAAAACGCCTCCGTTTGGCGGATCATTTTATCTATACGGTGATGCATACCATCAGGCCAGTCATCCGTATGGTTATGCACATGAAGAAGAAGCCCGTTATACGTTTCGGCAAACATGGGTATATTTTCTGACAAATCCGTCAGCTGCACGATTAAAACAGGCACCCCTTTATACAACGCCCAGCCAATCCCGCCAAAAAAAAGAACATAAATAACCAAGATGCTCAAAGTCCTAGGCAATCCTTTGCTATGCAGCCATTCCGTGACCGGAAGCAATAAATAAGATATAAAAATAGAAATGATCAAGGGAATAAAGATCGTTTTTATGACGAGCCAAAAGGGTGACCATAACATATCAAGCATAAAAAAGACATAGACTGTTAACAGAACCAGCAAACAAATAGCCACCCACAACAAAAGCTGCACCGGTTTTTGGAGCATCTGCTTTCACCTCACCTATATCTTTTGAGGTTTACACGGAATTATTCTTTATGTTTCTTTAGTCAGTCAGAAGTCATGGACATTTTTTCACTTTTAATTTTCAGAAAAGTTTGATCATTTACTTTTTTGGTCAAATTTTCTGATAGGAGGATTGCGATGATCACATTTCAAAATGTAAACAAGCATTACGGAGATTTTCACGTGTTAAAACAAATTAATCTTCAAATCGAAAAAGGTGAAGTCGTTGTTATCATCGGCCCATCCGGTTCCGGTAAAAGCACATTGCTCAGATGCATCAACAGACTTGAGTCGATCAATGAGGGAGTGCTTACAGTAAACGGCACCGCCATTAACGACAGAAAAACTGATATCAATCAAGTGCGGCAAAATATCGGGATGGTGTTTCAGCACTTTCATTTATATCCGCATAAAACAGTGCTGCAGAACATCATGCTGGCTCCGGTAAAAGTGCTTAGACAACCACCTGAACAAGCAAAGGAAACGGCGCGGTACTATCTTGAAAAAGTCGGCATCCCAGACAAGGCTGACGCCTATCCTTCCCAGCTTTCCGGCGGGCAGCAGCAGCGTGTTGCCATCGCAAGAGGACTGGCGATGAAGCCGGAGGTCATGCTGTTTGACGAGCCGACATCAGCACTTGATCCTGAAATGATCGGTGAGGTGCTAGATGTCATGAAAACACTCGCCAAAGAAGGCATGACAATGGTTGTCGTGACACACGAAATGGGGTTTGCCAAAGAAGTTGCCGATCGGATTGTCTTCATTGACGAAGGAAAAATTTTAGAAGAAGCAATGCCGGCTGAGTTTTACGCGAACCCAAAGGAAGAACGGGCCCGCTTATTCTTAAGCCGTATTTTAAATCATTAAAACAGAATGGGGGAGCTTGTATGAAAAAGATTTTTTCTTTAGCATTGATTTCTTTATTCGCTGTCATCTTGCTTGCCGCTTGCGGCAGCAAGGGATCAAACGGAGAAGCCTCAAAGGAGAGCAAAAAAGATACGCTAGCCGCCATTAAAGACAATGACAAAATTGTCTTCGGCGTAAAAACGGACACTCGACTGTTCGGTCTTAAAAATCCAAGCTCAGGTGAGATTGAGGGTTTTGATATTGATATTGCCAAACAAATCGCTAAAGACATTTTAGGTGATGAGAAAAAAGCTGAATTTAAAGAGGTCACCTCAAAAACAAGGATTCCTATGCTGCAAAACGGGGATATCGACGCCATTGTCGCCACAATGACGATCACTGATGAACGAAAAAAGGAAGTTGACTTTTCTGATGTCTATTTCGAGGCCGGGCAATCGCTTCTCGTGAAAAAAGGCAGCAAAATCAAGAGTGTCGAGAATCTTGGCAAAGGCTCAAAAGTTCTTGCAGTAAAAGGCTCCACCTCCTCTCAAAACATTCGTGAAAAGGTGCCTGAAGCATCTGTTTTAGAATTTGAAAACTACGCAGAAGCCTTTACAGCCCTTAAATCGGGGCAAGGCGATGCCCTCACCACAGATAATGCGATTTTATATGGAATGGCTGATGAAAATAAAAATTATCAATTAACAGGAAAGCCTTTTACAGATGAGCCTTACGGGATCGCCGTGAAAAAAGGGCAATCTGCTCTCGCGAAAGAAATCAACGCTTCACTTAAAAAGATGAAGTCGGATGGCAGATACGATGAAATTTATAAAAAATGGATCAAAGAAGACCCAGCTGAATAACAACCATCCCGGGATGAGCAGGCGATGCTCATCCCAATTTGATAAGGAGTGAATAGGCAGATGAATGTGTCAATTCTTTTCGATAACTTCGGCATGTATATGGACGGTTTTTACCATACCTTGCTTGCAAGTGTTATCGCGCTGGCCGGCAGTTTTGTCCTCGGCGTTGCTGTAGCGGTTATGAGAATAACAGTCTTTAAGCCGCTGCAATGGCTCGGGACCGCATATGTAGAATTCATCCGCAACATCCCTCTTCTTTTAATTACCTTTGTTTTCTATTTCGGACTTCCAAACGCAGGCCTGAGGCTTGACGGTTTTCAAGCGGGAACGGTTGCTCTCACCATTTATACCTCTGCGTTTATCGCTGAAGCCATCAGAGCAGGAATCCAGTCTGTTTCAAAAGGGCAGATGGAAGCGGCACGCTCGTCAGGCTTTACCTACAGCCAAGCCATGCTCCATATCATTTTGCCGCAGGCAATCAAAATCGTCATTCCGCCTTTAGGCAATCAATTTTTAAACTTAGTCAAAAACTCTTCGATTCTTGGGGTTGTGGCCGGATTGGATCTTATGTACCAAGCCGATTTAGTTTCGTCGAGCACACTCGTTGTATTTGATGTTTATATTTTTGTGGCGCTTTTTTACTTAGTGCTGACGATTCCGCTTAGCATCGGTGTTAACTATCTGGAAAAACGGCTGGAAAAAAGCTATTGATAAGGAGTGAGTTACATTGGATTTCATCGGTGCTTATTCACAGGAGCATTTAGCGTTTTTATGGGATGGCTTTCTCGTCACCTTGTACGTTGCTTTCATCTCCATCATTCTGAGCTTTTTCTTCGGTTTAATCGCAGGCACCCTGCGATATGCGAAAGTTCCCGTTCTTTCTCAATTGATTGCGGTTCTCGTTGAAACGATCAGAAACCTCCCCTTGCTGTTAATTATTTTCTTTACGTTTTTTGCCCTTCCGGAAATTGGTATTAAGCTTGAAATTACAGCTGCTGCAATTACAGCACTAACGATTTTTGAATCGGCTATGCTATCTGAAATTATCCGAAGCGGACTGAAATCAATTGACAAAGGACAAATTGAAGCGGCGCGCTCCTCCGGGCTGAGCTATACACAGACCCTGTTCTTTATCGTTATGCCGCAAGCGCTTCGCCGCATGGTTCCGCCCATCGTAAGCCAGTTTATTTCTTTATTAAAAGATACATCGCTCGCTGTTGTGATCGCCCTGCCTGAACTGATTCACAACGCGCAAATTATTAACGGCCAAAGCGCAGACGGCAGTTATTTTTTCCCGATCTTTTTACTTGCGGCCCTTATGTATTTCGCAGTCAACTACAGCCTTTCACTCGCAGCAAGACGCCTCGAGGTCCGGCAAACATAGAAAAGGATACTCTTTGGAGAGTATCCTTTTTGCATTAAAACATTTTCGTAATTCTTCTTCTCATCCGCTTCATGCTTCGATTATTCAGCATGTCAGATTGAGTCGCCATTCGGTACACGAGAGCTCCGGCTCCCATTGCCAAAAGAGAAGTCATCGTCCGATTCATCCTGCGCATCTCCTTTCATGATTAAAAATTGATGCTGCGTTCATCCTCAGAAAACAAATCATCCAAGCTGCTTAACGTTCCGTCTTCTTCCACCTGATGAGTTGCAATCTTCCCTTTCGCCACTGTCAGTTCAATAAAACAGCCCCAGCAATAATATTGGTTCACGCCGATTTTGCCGATATCCTTACTTTTGCAATTCGGGCATATAAGCATACCTCACACCTCTATCCGTTCAGAACGATCTCGTCTTTCCGCACCTCGACAAGCGAATCCGCTCTTTGGATCTGGCGCTTGCTTCCCGCCAGGTCAGAAAAGAAACCGTCCGAGAGTTCATATGCTACGATTATGCCCCTGTCCAAACAAAAGTATACATCTTCCAGCATCCCCAATATATCCCCCTCTTGCGATTTCACAAGCTTCATCTTCATCTGCTCGTATGTGAAGCATGATTTCGGAAGAGGCAAAAGCTGTTCTGAACTGACCGAAGCCAATATGCGGTCATCAAAAATGGAAGAGATATCACACGCCCGTAATAGCGCATGATGATGATGCAAAAAGCGTTTTTGTGCAAGAATAAACCCAAGACAATCTCCTTTCAGAGAAAAACAAATATCGGAAATTGTCCCGAGATAACTAGAAGTTCGTTCTGAGTATACTGGGAATCCTTCTACTTCATGGCATGTTCTCAAAGTGTGATCAACCACCTTTTGTTGAACAGGCTTAGGTTTTGCTTTGCGCCTTAGACTCATACGATGAAATCAATTCCACTGCAAATGAAAAAAAACTCCCGCTTGCACGGGAGCATTTTATTGCTGTTCTTCTTTCATAAAATCGAATGGTGTAATGCCTTCCATGCCAATGTTGGCGTCGTGTACGCTGAACGGGAGCTCTTTTTGCAAAGCTTCAAGCTCGGCATCCATTTCCTCAACCTGTACGGACAGCCTGTTTTTCAAGGAGGTCTGTCTGACAGTTGCATCATTATTTTTCACGCCCCACTCCAGCGCCTCCTCTTCCCCGCATAAAATGAGAAATTTCTTCGCTCTTGTAATCGCGGTATAAAGAAGGTTTCTTCTGAGCATTCTATAATAGCCTTTCACAATAGGCAAAACCACAATCGGAAATTCACTTCCCTGCGATTTATGAATAGAACAGCAATACGCATGGGTAAATTGATTAAAATCTTTTTTCGTAAATGTCATTTCATTGCCGTCAAAAGAAACGACGGCCATGTCTTCTTTTTCTGTATTTTCCTTTGCATAAAATATCGACGTGATTTCGCCAATATCTCCGTTGAACACATTGTTTTCCGGCTGATTGACAAGCTGCAAAATTTTATCTCCGGTTCTGTAGACAACATCCCCGAACTTCAATTCTCTCCGTTTTTCTTTAGGAGGATTTAAAATGTCCTGCAGCATCACATTCAATTCATTAATGCCGGCTTTTCCTCTGTACATCGGAGCGAGGACCTGAATGTCCTTTGCTGTATAGCCTTTTTTCAATGCATTGGCGACAACCTTCTCAACTACTTCTTTGATTTGCGACCCGCCGCAACGAATAAAGGAACGGTCCTTTGTCGGGGCAGTCAAATTGTTCGGCAGCAATCCATTTTTCATCTGGTGGGCAAGCTCGACGATTGATGACCCTTCTGCCTGGCGATAGATGTCTGTCAGTCTCACAGTCGGAATCACCTGGGATGCCAGCAGGTCTCTGAGCACTTGTCCCGGACCGACGGAAGGCAGCTGGTCTTCGTCTCCGACAATGATGATTTGTATATGATCAGGGATCGCCTTGAACAAATGATTCGCCAGCCATATATCAAGCATACTGGCTTCATCGATAATTAACAGCTTCCCTTCGATCGGCTGATCCTCTGTATGAGTAAAGCCTTCAGCGCCGTTCCAGCCAAGCAGCCTGTGTATCGTAACTGCAGGGAGTCCCGTTGATTCACTCATCCGTTTTGCTGCTCTCCCTGTCGGAGCGGCCAAAACAATCGGAAAAGCTTCATCCTTTTTATAAGCTGACGGGTCTAGTGACACACCGTGAAGCTCTCCGTAGAGCTCGACAATCCCTCTGATTACCGTCGTTTTTCCTGTTCCCGGGCCGCCTGTTAAAAGAAGCATCGGCGAGGAAAGGGCTTTTTGAATCGCTTCCTTCTGGCTGGGGGCATACTGAACGTCCATCCGTTCTTCCAGTTCTCCCAACGCGAGCAAAAACTCTGATTCGGGAAACTGGTTCTCATATTCGGTTTGGCTAGCGATATGTTTCACACGCTTTGCAACGTTTTGTTCTGCGTAAAACAGCGACGGAAAATAACAGCGGCCATCTTCAATGACAATGTCTTTATTTTCTCCAAGGGCAATAATCGCGTTAGCGGCATCCATTTCTGTGATGCGCTGTCCTTCCCTTGCTGACTGGTTTAACAGAGATTGGGTGTCAATGATCAGCTGTTCCGTTTCTATGTACGTGTGCCCCTCTGACAGACAAGTCGTTTCAAGCGTGTACAAAATAGCAGCTTTTACCCGCTCAGGATGGTTACCCGAAAGACCCATTCTGCTGCCCAGCTCATCTGCTTTCCCAAACCCGATGCCTTCTACATCCTTCACAAGCTGATAAGGATTTTCCTGAATCTTTTCAAGCGTCTCGGATTCATAGGCTTGATAGATTTTCATAGACAGCTGCGGGCCAAAACCAAACTGATTCAAGGAAATCATGATTTGCTCCAGTCCCTGATGCCGCTGCAATGCACCGGCCAGCGTGTCGGCTTTCTTTTTTGAGAGTCTGGGAACATCATAAAGCACTGAAGCGTCAGCCAATATTTTATTAATGGCGCTGTCTCCCAGCTTTTTCACAATTTCTTCAGCAGTTTTTTTGCCGATTCCCTCGAATAAATCACTCGATAAATATTGAATGATGCCTTCCTTAGTCGTTGGAATCTCCTTTTTGAAATGCTCCGCCTGAAATTGGAGCCCGAATTTTGGATGGGTTACGATCTTTCCGTAAAACGTATAGGTCTCTTCTTCTTGAAGCGCAGGGAAGTAGCCCGTCACGGATACGGCTTTATCTTCAATGGCTTCGGAGGTCTCTGTGACTTTCACTTTCAGAACCGTATATAAATTGGTGTCATTATGATAGATGACTGTGTTGACTGTCCCTTTTAAATAGGGCTCTTCCTCCAGTTTAAGCTGATCCGGATGCTGCTGCACGAGCTGTCCCTCCTCCTGTGCCTGTTATGATGGATCAATCAGTTTTTTAGCATGAAGCGCAAGCATATGATCTGGCTGGATATCGATTGCCTTGTCCAGCATTTCCAGCGCTTTTTCTCGGTTTTCTTTATAAGCATAAGCGACACCGGCATTATAAAATGCATCTGCATGCCCCGGGTCTTGCTCTGTTACAGCTGCGAATTGGCTGAGCGCTTCGTCCAGCATGCCCTCGTTGGCTAAGCACATCCCGAATTGAAAACGCGCTTCCGTATCGTTTTCATTCAGTTCGACCGCTCTTTGTAAATATGGCAGTGCAAGCTTAGGCTGTTCGAGCTTGACAAGCACCGTTCCGAGCATGTAAAACAGGTCGCCGTTTTCCATCCCCGCACGAAGCGCTTTTTCAAACATGTCTTTGGCTTCTTTGTACATTTCTTTTACAACATAGACATTTCCTGCTCCATAATAAGCAGTGGCTGCGCTATTGTCTAATTCAAGCGCTTTATCATAAAACGCAAGCGCACGTTCCAGCTCGTTTACGGATGAAAGCAGGTTGGCAAAATTGATATACGGAATCGCGTCTTCTTTATTTTCTTCAATCGCTTTTGTAAATGCCTCTGCCGCTTTCTCGTAATCGCCTTCCTGCATCGCCTCTATACCGAGTTGATTATAATCCACCGATCATCTTCCTTTCATTAAAAAACCCCAACTCAGTGTTGAGGTTTTTCATCTTTTATACGTACCACAATTTTGTTCCATCTTTGTACACATCATCAATTGTCCCGCCGCCAAGACATTCTTCGCCGTCATAGAAGACAACGGCTTGTCCCGGCGTTACAGCACGGACTTTTTCATCAAAGATGACTTCCGCTTCACCTTCGCCAGTCATGCGCACCGTTACTTTATGATCTTCTTGGCGGTAACGGAATTTAGCCGTGCAGGAAATCTCTTCGCCCTTCATGATATCCGAACGTACCCAGCTGATATTTGTTGCTGTGATTTTGTCAGAATATAAAAGCGGGTTATGGAACCCTTGATCCACGTAGAGGATGTTCTTTTCAAGATCTTTGCCTACCGCAAACCACGGCTCGCCGCTTCCGCCGATGCCAAGGCCGTGACGCTGTCCGATCGTGTAATACATCAACCCGTCGTGACGGCCTTTTACTTCACCGTCCATCGTCATCATATCGCCCGGCTGTGCAGGGAGATATTGGCTGAGAAACGTTTTGAAGTTGCGTTCGCCGATAAAGCAGATGCCTGTACTGTCTTTTTTCGTCGCCGTTGCAAGTTCTGCTTCTTTGGCGATTTCACGCACACGGCTTTTTTGAAGTTCGCCGATCGGGAACATGACTTTGCTCAGCGTATCTTCTGTCAGCTGATTCAAGAAGTACGTTTGATCCTTGTTTTCATCAATGCCGCGCAGCATTCTGACTTTTCCGCCGCTTCTGTCTACTCTTGCATAGTGGCCAGTCGCTAAATAGTCGGCGCCAAGTGACAATGCATGCTCCAAAAAGGCCTTGAATTTAATTTCTTTGTTGCACAGTACATCCGGGTTTGGTGTTCTGCCTGCTTTATATTCATCAAGGAAGTATTGAAATACCTTCTCATAATATTGCTTTTCAAAGTTTACGGCATAATACGGAATTCCGATTTGGTTGCAGACGCGGATCACATCTTCATAATCCTCTGTCGCCGTGCAAAAACCGTTTTCGTCCGTATCGTCCCAATTTTTCATAAAGATTCCGATTACATCATAGCCCTGTTCTTTTAACAGCAGGGCCGCCACAGATGAGTCTACTCCGCCGGACATGCCGACGACGACTCTTGTATCCTCCGGCCGTTTTTCCATTTCATTCACTCCAATTACTAAGCCGCCTTATTGTGTCAGCCGTTTGACAACGTCGGCCACATGTTTGGCAGCAGTTTTCACTTGCTCAGCCGTATTGCCGAGGCCGAAGCTGATTCGAATAGAGGACGTCAGCCGGTCACTCTCTTCTCCGAACATAGCAGTCAGAACATGTGACGGCAGGACTGAACCGGCCGTGCACGCTGAACCGCTGGAGACAGCGACACCCGCCATATCAAGATTAACCAGCAGCGCTTCCACTGACACACCGGGGAAATAAAGATTCAGAACATGCGGCAGACTATGCTCTTTGTCCCCGTTGATCTCGAATGCCACACCTGCATCTCTAAGCGTGTCGGCAAAGATTGCTTTAAACGATTGATACTTCTCGTTTTTTTCGTCCCGTTCTTCACTTGACAGCTTGATCGCTTCTTTCAGCCCGACAATGCCTGGAACATTTTCGGTTCCGGCACGGCGTTTTCTTTCTTGCTCTCCTCCGAATAAAAGCGGTGAAAGCTTCACATCTTTACTAGCATATAAAAAGCCTGTCCCTTTTGGCCCGTTGAGCTTGTGCCCGGAAACAGACAGAAGGTCAATATGGCTGTTTTTCACATCAATTGGCAGCAACCCGAATGCCTGAACAGCATCGGTATGAAAATAAGCTTTGTGTTCCTTTAACAGCTCACCGATTTCTTCGATCGGCTGCACTGTTCCGACTTCATTATTTCCATACATCACTGTCACAAGGATTGTATCATCACGCAGTGCTTCTTTCACCTGTTTTGCACTGACTCTTCCATTTTGGTCAACGTCCAGATACGTTATGTCAAATCCGTCTCCCTCAAGTTTTTCACATGTGTGAAGCACGGCGTGATGCTCAATTTTTGTTGTGATGATATGTCTGCCAAGATCTTTTCTTGCAAGTGCGGTTCCCATGATCGCCAAGTTATCAGCTTCCGTTCCCCCGCTTGTAAAAATGATCTCCTGCTCTGCCGCTCCGATTTCTGCTGCGATCTGCGCTCTTGCTTCATCCACCCATTTTCGAGATTCTCTGCCAAATGAATGAATACTGGAGGGATTACCGAAACTGCCGGAGAAGTGCGGTATCATTTGTTCCAGCACGCGCTCATCCATCGGAGACGTTGCGGCATGATCTAAATAAATCCGTTCCATTATGTTTACACCTCTGATCTAAATATAGAACATATAAGCTTCTTGCTCTCCGTCTGTATAGCTGGCAAGATCCTCTAATGTTGTACTGTCTAAAACCTCTTTTACAGCATCCCGGATGCGAATCCAGAGCTCACGCTTGGCAGGCTCCTCATCTTCCAGCACTTCAACAGGGCTGATCGGCCCCTCAAGCACACGGATAATATCTCCCGCAGTAATGGCATCCGGCTCACTGCCTAATACATATCCGCCATATGCGCCTCTGATGCTTTTCACTAAACCGGCATTTCTGAGCGGCGATACCAGCTGCTCCAAATAATGCTCGGACAAATTATTCGTCTGTGCGATGCTTTTTAATGAAGTCGGGCCTTCACCGTGCTTTTTTGCAAGCTCGATCATAATGGTGAGCCCGTATCTTCCCTTAGTTGATATTTTCAACATGAACACCTCTGTTATTTCATGATTTTCCACATTTATAATGGTAATTTCTATATGTTTCGTCCGTTTATTATCTTATAGACCAACTGTTATTATAACATACCTTCAGCGAATTTTCATTGAGGCAGAAGGAAAGGGGCCTTTACCCTTTTCTAATGTACGGTTTTCCGTTACCCTGTAATTAAGTAAGGAGAGATGATAGATGAAGCCATTGGCATATCGGATGCGTCCGACAAAAATAGAGGATATTATCGGCCAGCAGCATCTGGTGGCTGAAGATAAAATTATTGGCAGAATGGTCCAGGCAAAACATTTGTCATCCATGATTTTGTACGGGCCGCCCGGAATTGGAAAAACATCAATCGCAACAGCAATCGCCGGTTCAACAAGTATTGCTTTTCGAAAGCTGAATGCTGTCATTAACAATAAAAAAGATATGGAAATCGTAGCTCAGGAAGCCAAGATGTCCGGCCAAGTGATTTTGATTCTGGATGAAGTCCACAGGCTGGATAAAGGAAAACAGGATTTTCTATTACCCTATTTAGAAAACGGAATGATCATTTTGATCGGAGCAACGACGGCTAACCCGTATCATGCCATTAATCCGGCGATCAGAAGCCGGACCCAGATTTTTGAGCTTGAACCGTTAACACCTGAACTGATTAAACAGGCACTGGAACGTGCGCTCCATGATGAGCATCGGGGCCTTGGCACCTATTCTGTATCCATTGATGATCAGGCGATGGAGCATTTTGCCCACGGATGCGGAGGAGATGTCCGCTCCGCTTTAAATGCGCTTGAGCTTGCCGTGTTGTCAACGAAGGAGTCAGCAGACGGTGAAATTCACATTACATTAGAAACCGCGGAAGAATGCTTGCAGAAAAAAAGCTTTTCTCACGATAAAGATGGTGACGCGCATTATGATGTACTGTCCGCTTTTCAAAAATCAATCCGCGGCTCTGATGCCAACGCTGCTCTTCACTATTTGGCTAGATTAATTGAAGCCGGTGATCTGGAGAGCATCGCAAGACGATTGCTTGTTATCGCCTATGAGGATATCGGTTTAGCAAGCCCGCAAGCCGGCCCTAGAGTGCTGAACGCTATTCAGACCGCTGAGCGAGTCGGGTTTCCTGAAGCGCGAATCCCGCTGGCCAACGCAGTTATTGAGCTTTGCCTCTCACCGAAATCAAACTCTGCCATTCTGGCAATCGATGAGGCCCTGGCAGATATCAGAGCCGGAAAAATTGGGGATGTCCCGAAGCATTTAAAAGACGCGCATTATAAAGGAGCTCAGGAATTAGGAAGAGGAATCGACTATAAATACCCGCACAATTACGACAACGGTTGGGTCGAACAACAATACCTCCCTGATCCTCTGAAAAATAAGCAATACTATAAGCCGAAACAGACTGGAAAGTTCGAATCTGCCTTAAAGCAGGTGTACGATAAATTAATGAAAAGAAAATAAAACAAAAAAACAGCCTTGATCATCAAGGCTGTTTTTATGCATTATTTATCCTTCACACGTTTGATTTCAATGTCTTTCAAAAGATCCATGACAACATGTCCGCCCATAATCAAACCTGCAACTGACGGCACAAAAGCATTAGAGGAAGGCGGCATTTTTGCTTTACGTATTTTCGCTTCGTCATTCCCCACTTCTTTTCTGACATCTTCCCGAATAACAATCGGGCTTTCATCAGAGAAAATCACTTGAACGCCTTTTTTGATACCCTCCTTGCGTAATTTCGTACGAACGACCTTCGCAATTGGATCAGTGTGCGTTTTTGAGATATCAGCGATTTGGAAGCGTGTCGGATCCGTTTTATTTGCAGCACCCATGCTGGAGATGAGCGGAATATCCCGTTTTAGACATTCTTTCATTAAATGAATTTTATAACAAATGGTGTCTGACGCATCAATGACATAGTCAAGATCATAGTCAAAAAACTGCTCATACGTTTCCTCCGTATAGAACATTTTTAACGCGATCACTTCACACTCCGGGTTAATGTCTGCGATCCGCGCCTTCATTAAATCAACTTTCGGCTGTCCGACAGTTGAAAGCAGCGCGTGAAGCTGACGATTTACATTTGTAATGTCGACATCATCTTTGTCGACAAGCAGAATGCGGCCGACGCCTGACCGCGCGAGAGCTTCCGCCGCGAACGACCCGACTCCCCCGACTCCAAGCACAGCAACTGTGCTGTTTTTCAGCGTTTCAAGGCCTTCTTTTCCGATAGCTAATTCATTGCGTGAAAACTGGTGTAACAAGAACCTCACTCCACATTCGTATTCTGGTTTCATCTATAAAATGGCTGATCCATGAGCAGCCGTTTTTTCTGCGCACAAAAAATAAAGTCCCAATAGTGCCGTTGCAGCTTTCCTTTGTTTTGAACCCGCTCTCAGCAGGTGGGTGCCCTCTTTTAAATCTTGTAAGTCCTCTTTACCGAATGAAAAGAGGCATGTACGCCATTTAAAAATGCGGGCTCCCAAATCAAAAAAATGTTCGGTCAAAACTAGGTGTACAACTAACACATCAGGACTTTATTTAACTTGTCAAAATCATATCACAGACGATTTTGATTTTCAAGAATCGAACTGCACATTCAGTTCTTAACTTTTTTCTTGATAGAAAGATGAAGCTCGTCAAGCTGGGCGTCGCTTACTTCGCCTGGCGCTTCTGTCATCAGGCAGCTTGCACTTGCCGTTTTCGGGAATGCAATCGTATCTCTCAGGTTCGTACGTCCAGCGAGAAGCATAACGAGACGGTCTAAGCCGAGTGCGATTCCGCCGTGCGGAGGAGCGCCGTATTCAAATGCTTCCAGCAGGAATCCGAACTGTTCAGCCGCTTCTTCTGGTGAGAAGCCGAGAAGCGCAAACATTTTTTCCTGAATATCCTTTTCGAAAATACGGATTGAACCGCCGCCAAGCTCATAGCCGTTTAAGACGAGGTCATAAGCTTGCGCTTTCATGTCTTCAGGCGCTGTTTCAATCAGCTCAAGGTCTTCTCGGACAGGCATTGTGAACGGATGGTGCGCTGCGTAAAAACGGCCTTCTTCCGGATCATGCTCTAATAGCGGCCAGTCGATGACCCATAAGAAATTGAACAATTTTTCGTCAATCAGTCCGCGTTCTTTCCCAAGCTTTAAGCGCAGGGCGCCGAGTGATGCGGCCACAACTTCGAATTGATCCGCTCCGAACAGCAGCAAATCACCTTCAGCAGCATCAAGTGCTTCAATCAGCTTAGACTGCTTTTCTTCATCAAAGAATTTAGCGATCGGGCCTTTCACTCCGTCTGCCTCAACCTTCACCCAGGCAAGCCCTTTTGCCCCGTAGTTTGCAGCAAAAGCGCCAAGAGCGTCGATGTCTTTTCTGGAGTAATCGCCGGCACCGCCTTTTACATTGATGGCTTTGACCACGCCGCCGTTTGCTACAGCTGATGAAAACACTTTAAATTCCGTATCCTTTACAATGTCAGACACATCCGTCAAAAGCATGTCAAAACGCGTATCCGGTTTATCAGACCCGTACTTGTTCATTGCTTCGTCATACGTCATTCGAGGAAGAGGAAGCTGAAGTTCCTCACCTTTTGTTTCACGCATAACCTTTGCCATCATCTCCTCAGCCAATGACATAATGTCTTCCTGGCTCATAAAGGACATTTCAATATCAATTTGCGTAAACTCAGGCTGACGGTCCGCACGCAAGTCTTCATCGCGGAAACAGCGGGCAATTTGATAATATCGTTCAATGCCTGATACCATCAGAAGCTGTTTAAATAGCTGCGGAGACTGCGGCAGCGCGTAGAACTCACCTTCGTGCACACGGCTCGGCACCAAGTAGTCACGTGCGCCTTCAGGCGTGCTTCCTGTTAAAATCGGCGTTTCAATATCAAGAAACCCATTTTCATCTAAAAAGCTGCGAACAGCTTTCGTCACGTTATGGCGCAGCTGCATCGTCTGGAACATAGCCGGTCTGCGCAAATCTAAGTAACGGTGTTTTAAACGAACGTCCTCTGACACTTCTTCAGCTTGATCAGAAATCGCAAATGGAGGTGTCTTTGCAGCATTTAATACGTTCACTCCATCAGCATGTATTTCGATCGCGCCTGTTTTCAAATTCGGATTAACTGTTCCCTCTTCACGCGCCACCACTTTTCCTTGAATATCAAGCACGTATTCATTTCTGATGCCTTCCGCAATAGCTAGCGCTTCTTTTGACACATCAGGGTTAAAAACGACTTGAACAATGCCCGTACGGTCACGCAAGTCAATAAAAATCAATCCGCCGAGGTCTCGTCTTTTTTGGACCCAGCCTTTCAGCGTTACAGATTCGCCAATTGCTTTTTCAGTTATATCACCGCAATAATATGTTCTTCCAAACAATGCGTTTCACTCCTTATCCCTTTTGGTTTGCCTTCATCACATGTATAAATTCATCAAGTGCCACTTCAATCTGTTCGCCCGTCTGTGCATCCTTTACATTGATTTTGTTTTGGGCAAGCTCATCTTCACCCAAAATCGCAATAAATCTGGCCTTTAAGCGATCAGCTGTTTTAAACTGGCCTTTCATTTTCTTATTTTCATAATCGATTTCACTGGAAATGCCTGCTTCTCTCAGTTTGTACACCAATGAAACAGAATAATCCTTTGCTTTTTCGCCGAGTGTGACGATATAGCAGTCGATTCCCTTATCAACAGGCAGCTCTCTTTTTTCAGCATCAATTGCGGCAAGCAAGCGTTCGATGCTCATCGCAAATCCGATGCCCGGTGCTTCAGGTCCGCCGATCTGTTCGACAAGCCCGTCGTAGCGTCCGCCGCCGGCAAGTGTCGTAATCGCGCCAAAGCCCTCCGCATTGCTCATAATTTCAAATGCGGTGTGGTTGTAATAATCCAGCCCTCTCACAAGGTTCGGATCGATTTCATACGAAATGCCAAGATCATTTAAGTATTGTTTCACTTTTTCAAAATAAGCGGCTGATTCTTCATTTAAATATGTCAAAATCGAAGGTGCCGATTTCATCAGCTCATGATCACGGTCTTTTTTGCAGTCCAAAATTCTAAGCGGGTTCGTGTGCAGCCGGGACTGGCAGTCTGAACAAAATTCTTCGATGCGAGGCTCGAAGTGTTTCACGAGCGCTTCTCTGTAGCTTTTGCGGCTATCTTGATCGCCGAGACTGTTTATGACAAGCTTAACGTTTTCTAAACCTGCTTTTTCATAAATACTCATCGCAAGCGCCATTACTTCAGCGTCGATTGCAGGGTCTTTCGAACCAATCGCTTCAATTCCAAACTGATAAAACTGGCGGTAACGGCCCGTCTGAGGACGTTCATAACGGAACATCGGCCCGACATAATAAAGCTTTGTCGGCTGTACAGGATTTGCGAACAGCTTGTTTTCATTAAAAGCGCGAACCGCAGCAGCTGTTCCCTCCGGACGAAGCGTCAGGCTTCTGCCTTTGCGGTCCTCGAAGGTATACATTTCTTTTTGTACGATATCCGTTGATTCTCCGACGCCTCTGGCAAACAGTTCTGTATGCTCAAAAATCGGTGTGCGGATTTCTTTATATTGATAAGTGCGGCAAGTGTCTCTCATAATTTGTTCAACAAACTGCCAGCGATCTGATTCTCCAGGCAGAATATCCTGTGTTCCTCTCGGAATGTTATATCCCATAGGTAGACCTCCTTATGTATTCCTTATAAAATATCCAATGATCGTTAATGATGAAAATGAAAAAAACTCCCGCCCCTACTATACATGATAGTAGGGACGAGAGTTATACCCGTGGTGCCACCCTAGTTGGAATACGTTCATATTCCCGCTCGATCCTTTAACGCAGGTTCACGTTCACTGCCTAATGGCGTTATTCACGCGTTCAGCAGGAAACCTCCGGAGTGTTGTTTCGAGAAAGACGCAATGGGATCCGCTTTCAGCCTGGGGCGGGTTCCTCTCTAATCATGCAATCTGACCTACTCTTCTCCATTATTGGTTCAAATCTTTCATCATTTGCTATGTACTCAATTTCTATTATAATAATGGGATTGGGGTTCTCTGTCAAGCTTTATTCCGGTTGTTTTTCCTCAGCGCTGCTTCTTTGGACATAAGACCAAATTCAGATGCTGTTTCCGTAAGATAACCAGTCGTATCGGGATCTGCGTGATCGCTGTAATGCAGATTCGCTTCACCGTCGTGAAATGCACGTCCCATTTTTGGATGATATTTCATGATTTGCACACCTTTTTGATTGTATTTACGCTTAGTATAAACAAATCATTTTATTTTTATTTAAAAATCAGAAAGGACTTTACGATATTAAACAAGAATGCTTTTTTAATGATCATCAGAAAGGAGGACACAATGAACAAGAAATACTTTGTCCTTATTGTATGTATTATTTTCACCGCAGCGCTATTCCCGACCTTTTCATCCGTTACAGCTGCTCAAGGAGAAGCGGTCATCGCAACAGATGAAATGAACGTCAGAAGCGGCCCTGGGCTTAGCTACGGCATTTCAGCGGAAGTAAAAAAGGGAGAACGCTATCCAATTTTAAAGGAAGATGGAGACTGGGTGCAGATACAGCTTGGTTCCGGAGAAAAGGGCTGGGTAGTCTCCTGGCTTATTACAAAGGAAGACCAGGCCAGCACAAGCTCCTCAGGAAGCAGTGACACTGTGACATCAACAGACCCCGATCTGCGGATGAGAAGCGGCCCGGGCACTTCCTACGAAGTCATCGGCAAATTCCCGCAAGGCAGCCAAGCATCTGTCATTGATAAAGATTCGGGCTGGATCAAGATATCCTATCACAGTGCCACCGGGTGGGTATCATCTGAATATGTCACATCAGGAGGCAGCAGTTCAGCGTCTGATGAGAGTGACCAAACCGAGGATTCCGGTGCGTCAACGACGGGCACAGTCGGTGTTTCTTCGCTAAATGTAAGAGCCTCCGCCTCACATGACGCGGCAATTATAACAAAACTTGATCGCGGAACGAAACTGACGGTTCTCAACGAGAAAAATGGCTGGGCTCACATTGAGGTGAACGGGCTAAAAGGCTGGGTTGCAAGCCATTACCTTTTGACTAGTTCTGTTCCAGCTGATGATTCAGCAAATGCCGGCAGTTCATCCTCCGCTAAAAAAGCCTATATCATGTACGGAGGAACGAATCTAAGAAGTGATGCGTCAACATCAGCTTCGATCGTTGAGCGCGCTGCCAAAGGAGATTCATACACCATTACCGGTTCAAAGGGAAGCTGGTATGAAATAAAGCTTGATAACGGGCAAACTGCTTATGTAGCCAATTGGGTGGTCCAAACGTCTAAAAGCGCAGAAGAAGCAGGTGAACCGCCAGTCTCTGATTCCCCGTCTGGAAACGGCTCTCTAAACAATAAAACGATTATTGTTGACCCGGGACATGGAGGAAAAGACAGCGGAACGATCGGGTATTCGGGGAAATTCGAGAAAAACCTGACGATCAAAACGGCAAAACTGCTCGCCAGCAAACTTAGATCGGCTGGAGCGGATGTATATGTGACACGCCAGGATGATACCTTTGTCAGCCTGCAGTCACGGGTCTCTACCTCTCACTACCGTAACGCTGACGCCTTTATCAGCATTCATTATGACAGCTATGCGGATACCTCTACAAGAGGCAGTACAGCATATTACTACAGTCCTGCCAAAGATCAGGAACTCGCATCAGATGTCCACTCAGAAGTGGTGAAGCGTTCTTCCATTCCAGACCGCGGCGTATTATTCGGAGATTATTATGTGCTCCGGGAAAACAGACAGCCCGCTATGCTGTACGAGCTGGGATATGTAAGCCATCCGCAGGAAGAAGCCATTGTACATAGCAATTCATACCAAGAAAAAGTAACAGATGGGATCGAAAGCGGATTAGAGAAATACTTCCAATAAAAAAAGCTGCCTTTTGGCAGCTTTTTTTATTTTGAATCCATAATGAGCGTGACCGGTCCGGAGTTTGTAAGCTGAACATCCATCATTGCTCCAAACGTTCCGGTCTCCACTTTGATTCCTTTTTCACGAAGCAGGTCATTCCATTTTTCATAAAGACCTAAAGCTTTATCAGGTTTGGCTGCGTTCATGTAGTTCGGCCGGCGCCCTTTTTTCGTATCTCCATAAAGCGTAAACTGTGAGACGGATAAAATCTCTCCTCCTATATCTACAAGAGACAGATTCATTTTTCCTTCACTGTCATCGAAAATACGGAGATTGACAACTTTATCGGCTAAATAAGCTGCATCATCTTCTGTATCATCGTGAGTGATGCCGACCAGCACCATAAGGCCTTGTCCAATTTGGCCGACGACCTCTTCGTCCACTGTAACGCTTGCTTCTGTTACTCGCTGAACAACTAATCTCATTTTCTAACCCCTTTAGTTCATGACGCGGCGCACAGAGTAGATATCTCTAATCTGTTTAATACGCTCGACGACTTTGTGCAAGTGATTGATATTCTGTATAAAAATCGCCATATGAATGGTTGCCACTTTATTGCGATCCGATTTGCCAGAGACAGATGAAATATTTGTTTTCGTTTCATTCACTGCCTGGAGCACCTCGTTCAGCAATCCGCGGCGGTCATACCCAAGAATCTCTATCTCAACATTGTATTCCTTGCGCTTTTGAACTTGTGACTCATGCTCCCACTCTACCGGGATCAGCCGCTCTTGGGCTTCATTCGTTTTGACATTCGGACAGTCTTCGCGATGGACCGAAACCCCTCTGCCTTTTGTGATAAAGCCGACAATATCATCACCTGGCACAGGATTGCAGCATTTTGATAAACGGACAAGGAGGTTGTCAATGCCCTTGACACGAACGCCAGCTTCCCGTTTTCTTCCTTGCGGGTATGGCTTAGGTTCCCCAGTGACTTCCTGAACGATCTTTTCCTGTTCTTCCTGGTCGCGCTGCTTTCTCTCTTTTTCTGTTAGGCGGTTCGCCACCTGCAGAGCTGTGATGCCGTTGTAACCGACCGCCGCGTACATATCCTCTTCATTTGAGAAATTAAATTTGTCAGCAACCTTTTGAATATTCTCTGGCGTTAAAACATCCTTCAATTCAAAATCCAAGTTTTTAATTTCTTTTTCGACCAGCTCACGGCCTTTTTCGACATTTTCTTCACGCCGCTGTTTCTTAAAGAATTGACGGATTTTATGCTTCGCTTGGGATGTTTGGGCAAGCTTCACCCAATCCTGGCTCGGACCGTAGGAATGCTTAGAGGTGAGAATTTCAACGATATCACCTGTCCGAAGCTTATGGTCAAGCGTAACCATTTTTCCGTTTACTTTGGCACCGATTGTTTTATTGCCGATTTCAGAGTGAATCCGGTAAGAAAAGTCAATCGGAACAGAACCGGACGGAAGCTCGATTACATCTCCTTTTGGCGTAAAGACATACACCATGTCAGAGAACAAATCAATTTTGAGCGATTCCATAAATTCTTCTGCATCTGTCGATTCATTTTGAAATTCTAAAATTTCACGGAACCAAGAAAGCTTTTTCTCAAAGGTTGCACCTTCATTGGCTGCTTTCCCTTCTTTATAAGCCCAGTGAGCCGCAACCCCGTATTCCGCTATTTCATGCATTTCAAAGGTGCGGATCTGCACTTCAAGCGGATCGCCTTTAGGCCCAATAACCGTTGTATGAAGCGATTGATACATATTCGGCTTCGGCATTGCGATATAATCTTTGAATCTGCCTGGCATCGGTTTCCAGCATGTGTGAATGATGCCAAGCACCGCGTAGCAGTCCTTTATGCTATTCACAAGAATACGGACAGCCAGCAAATCGTAAATTTCATTGAATTGCTTATTTTGCAGCACCATTTTTCGATAAATGCTGTAAATATGTTTCGGGCGTCCCGAGAAGTCAGCCTTGATATTTACTTCTTCGACACGTTTCTTCACTTCATTGACAACCTCATCGACATAAAGCTCTCGTTCTGCACGTTTCTTCTTCATGAGGTTGACAATTCTGTAATATTGCTGAGGGTTCAAATAACGGAGCGCCGTATCTTCCAATTCCCACTTAATTTTTGAAATCCCGAGACGATGCGCCAAAGGAGCAAAAATTTCCAGCGTTTCATTGGAGATTCTCCGCTGTTTTTCCTGAGGCAGATGTTTCAGTGTCCGCATATTGTGAAGACGATCCGCCAGCTTGATCAATATGACCCTGATATCTTGAGCCATAGCGACAAACATTTTGCGATGATTTTCCGCCTGCTGTTCCTCTTGAGATTTATATTTAATTTTGCCGAGTTTCGTTACGCCGTCTACAAGCATTGCCACTTCTTCGGAAAATGCTTCTTTCAGGTCATCGAGCGTCACATCTGTATCTTCCACGACATCGTGCAAAAATCCGCCCGCGATTGTGGAAGGGTCCATTTCAAGATCAACGAGTATCCCCGCAACCTGAATCGGATGAATAATATATGGCTCGCCCGATTTGCGGTATTGCTCGCGATGAGCATCTTCAGCGTACAGATATGCTTTTTCGACAAATGCGATATGCTCATCAGATAGATAGCTGCGCGCTTTATCTATAACTTGCTCGGCAGTCAATACTTGTTCGTTCGCCATGGAATCACCTTTTTTAAAATGTAAACTGTATTGTAGTTTATTATCAAGAAAAAAACGAAAGATGTAAAGAGCAGAAGTTCAAATAGCCAAATATTATATAAAATAAATGCAAAACAATAGGAAAAAAGCACCCTGACATGGAGTGCTTTTTCGTTATGCGGTTATCCTTAGTATTTCATCAATGTTAAGATGTCGTAATCTTCGAGCTTATTTCTGCCGTCAAGGTAAGAAAGCTCGATTAAGAAAGCGATACCAGCAACAACGCCGCCAAGTTCTTCAACAAGTTTGATTGTCGCTTCAATTGTGCCGCCTGTCGCAAGCAGGTCATCTGTAATAAGCACACGCTGACCAGGCTTAATCGCATCTTTGTGGATCGTTAATACGTCTTTTCCGTATTCCAAGCCATAATCCACTTTGATTACTTCACGAGGCAACTTGCCTTCTTTGCGGACCGGCGCAAAACCTACGCCAAGCGCGTAAGCAACGGGACAGCCGATAATAAAGCCGCGCGCTTCAGGGCCAACGACCAAATCAATTTGCTTTTCTTTCGCATATTCAACAATTTGATCTGTGGCATAGCGGTATACATCGCCTTTATCCATCAGTGTCGTAATATCTTTAAATTGCACGCCCTCTTTCGGGTAATCCGGTACAATTGTTACGTATTGTTTTAAATCCATCTGTTTTATGTCCTCCTCGTACTTTCATAAGCCTCTGAATCTTGTTTCATCAGCTTATTCAGCCATTCCTTCAGCTCTTCAGCAGAAGAATAATTCAGCTTTTGATCCAGTTCCATCAGCTGCTGTTTCGCCTGATATGTTTGTGAGTCTGTTAAGTCGCGTTTCTTTGCTCCGCTCACAACAGACAGCACACCATTCTCTATTTTAACAAAACCGAGATCAAAAAACACCTTTGTCATGAAATTGATTGTTTCAACGGACCAGCCTTTATGTTTTGCAAGCTCTGAACCGTGTTTTTTCACGTCAAAAGCGCCTCTTTTCAGCAAGAACGCATAATACCATTTAAAGTGGTCTCTTGCGGGAAAAGTTGATAAAAAGTGGTCCTCATGATTGAGAAAAATAAAATATATCCGCTCGGGCGCCTTTCCTTCCAGCAAACGTGCGAGCATGTCCAGCGAAGGCGGCGGATCCAGTAATACAATATATGCACCATCGAGGTCAAACGCCTTTGCTTGATCTTTAGAACTGATGACGTGCACTTCTCGGCGAAGGTCTTCAGTTTGAAGTAATGTTGTTGAGTCTTCTTTGAAAGAGACAATGGCCCGTTTAGAAGATGGAAGGGCGGAAACTGTGTCTTCCCACGTCCGTTTTCCCCTTAAATCAAACAGCTGCCATTCAGAAACAGCGGCATCCTTTATCATAAGCTGCGGCTTTTTTCGATTGTTCCATTCGTTGATTGACATCTCACCGACAATAGAAATTCTTGAACCCGGTACGATGCCTTCTTCAAGCTCGCCTTTATTAAAACCGACGCAATCAAGCTGGGACGACTCGTTTCTGATCGTCATTTTGACATGAGTTTTATTTGCCCCTATCTTGCGGACATCTTCCAGTACTGCATTTTCTACGAGAACGTGCGGTTTCGGGTTCAGCATGCCAAAAGGAGACAGCATGTTCATTTCTGCGATGCTTTCAACTGTAATGTCTTCGACGCCGCAGACAAGGTCGACTTCCTGTACGGGAATAAAATCCTCTTCCGTAAGCGTATTGTCCGCTATTTCATTCAGCCTGCTTCGCAAATCCGGCACATCTTCGGCTTTCAGCGTCATCCCCGCAGCCATTGGATGGCCGCCGAAATGAGGAAGAATATCTCTGCATTCAGAAAGGCTCTCAAATAAATTAAATCCTCTGATGCTTCGGGCCGAACCCTTAGCGATTCCCTTTTCTTCATCAATACCAAGAACAATGGCCGGTCGGTAGAAACGGTCCACAAGCTTTGAAGCCACAATCCCGACGACTCCCGGGTTCCATCCGGCTTTGGCCACGACAATTGCAGTTTGATCGAGCCCTTGCTGTTCAACCATTTCAATCGCTTCATCCGTCATTTTGCTGACCATTTTTTGGCGCTCTTTGTTCAGCTGGTCAATTTCTGCGGCAAGCTCTTCCGCTTCAAACGAATCCTCTGACATAAGCAAATGAACAGCGGGATCCGCCTGTTCGATTCTTCCGACGGCATTCAGCCTTGGTGCGAGCTGAAATCCGACTGTTTCTTCGTTCGCTTCTCCGATGTCTCCGCCTGACAGCTTAATCAGCTCTTTTAAGCCGAGCCGATTTGTCCGTCGAAGCCTTTCAAGTCCTAGTGTTGCAATTAATCTGTTTTCGTCATGCAGTGGGACTAGATCGGCAATGGTGCCGATAGCCGCCAGGTCAAGCAGTTCATCAGGAAGTTCACCCAATAAAGCGTGGGCAAGCTTAAACGCGACTCCAACCCCGGCAAGCTCTTTAAACGGGTAAGTGCAGCCAGGCTGCTTCGGGTGGACGATCGCATGGACATCCGGAAGCTCCGGTCCCGGTTCATGATGATCGGTAATGATGACATCCAGTCCGAGTTCCTTTGCCACCTTCGCTTCATGCACAGCGGCAATTCCTGTATCAACCGTAATGATCAAAGAGAAGCCCCGTTCTTTAATCGAACGAAACGCCTGTTCATTAGGTCCATATCCTTCTTTAAAACGGTCAGGTATATAAAAATCAACTTGAGCCGACAGTTTTTGCAGCGTGTGAAGCATCACTGACGTACTTGTAACCCCATCGGCGTCATAATCGCCATATATCATAATCTTTTCTTGTTGTGAAATCGCCTGTTTTATTCGATATGCCGCTTCTTTCATGCCTTTCATTTCAAAAGGATCATAAAAATCGGCATCCTTTGTATGTAAAAACAGCCTAGCGCTTTCTGCCGTATCAAAGCCTCTTTTTACAAGCAGGGACGCAACAAGAGGTGTTATATGCAATTGTTCTGTGAGTGATTTGACCTTATCCTGATCTGGTCGCTGGATTTCCCATCGCATTTTTGACGCTAACATAAATTCACCCCTCAACCACCCTATTATACTAGAGCAGGCTGAGGGGTTTCAAATAATATTCGAAAACTAGTCTTTTTTCTCAATCATGGCTGATGCATCCTGTGTGTCAGTCTGATCAGCAAGATGAGTATCCTCTTGTTTATGTATTGCTGTTCTATTTTCTTTCCGCAAGGTTTTTATTTCCCGCTTCAATTTCATTACCTGAAAAATGCCGACAGAAAATACGATCAGCGCTCCCATTAAAACTGAGCCCAAAATAACAAGAATGAGCGGCCATTCTGATCTTCCAAACAGGTAATCAACTTCTACGGATCGAACATTAATGACTGCGAAAATAGCGACAATTAAGGTGAAAATAAGTGCGAAAATAATGGTCCATTGTTTATTCATTCTCTTTTCCCCCAAACTTCTTATTGAGGTAACTTTCCCCATCAAGACTGGTTTTAAACATGGCTTAACACTAGGTTAAGCTCCCTTTGCTGTTAATTTTTCCCGGATCAGCCTCTTCAGTCCGGTTCCCTCACCGGAAATCACAAGTGTATCGCCTTCGTCAATGACTGTTTCAGAGCTCGGATTCAGTTGTTTATCCTGATTCTTTTTAACAATTGCAATGACCGTCACATGATATTCCTGACCCACATTCAAATCACCAATCGTCTGATGAATGGCAGGCGCTCCCGCCTCTGCTTTACACCACTCTATAATCAAATCATCAAGGGCTGACTCGACCTGTTCTAATGCTTTCGGTTTATATGCCATTCCGCCAAGAATTGCAGACATTTGCCTTGCTTCAGCGTCATCAAACTGCACGGAGGCAACACATTCCTCATGGTCGTTTTCGTCAAAATAGTAAAGCTCTCTCCGTCCGTCATGATGAATGATAATTGAAATTTTATCACGGTTTCTAGTAATCATTTCAACTTTTTGTCCTATGCCCGGCAGCTCTGATTCGCGAACCCTCATATATAAACCCTCCTACATATCTGAAAACCAGCCATAAACACTTTTAACACCATATATATGTTTAAATGTAAGCGTATGTCATTATAGCAAATGTCTATTTTAAGTTCAATGAAACTTCAAAAAACAGGCTGCCCTGCAGAGGACAGCCTGCTATTTTTTATTGCGCCGAATCTTTTTTCAGTTCTCTTCCTTTCCATGCAAGCCAAATTTGTGCGGCAATGTATAGAGAAGAATAAACGCCTGTTAACAGCCCGACCAATAAAGCAATTGAGAAGTTAGTAATAGAAGATGCTCCAAAGATCAGCAATGTCACAACAACAATCACAACGGTTAATACAGTGTTAATTGAACGTGTAAAGGTTTGCTGAAGGCTCAGGTTTACAATATGGTTCAGATCGGCAAATGTTTTCGGCTTACGCTTTTTCATATGCTCGCGGACCCTGTCAAATGTAACGATTGTATCGTTAATGGAATACCCGATTATCGTCAAGATGGCCGCGATGAACGTAACATCTACCTCAAGCCTTGTAATACTGAAGAACGTGACGATAAAGAATGCGTCATATAACAATGAGGCGATGGCAGCAATCGCCATTTTGTATTCGAATCGGATTGAAACGTAAATAATGATGCCAATAGAAGCTATAGCAACTGCGTACAGCGCATTTCTTGCCAGCTCCTTACCGACTGTCGGTGAAACTGTGCTGACATTTGGCTCAGACCCGTATTTGTCTTTAAAATACGTTTTTACTTTTGCTATGGTTTCTTTATCTGGCACCCCGACAAAACGGGCAACACCGATATTGCTCTTTTCGCCTGACAGAACGACAGTATCAGGGTCCATACCAAGAGATTCAAAGTCCTTTTCAACTTGCTCTGTCGTCAGCTTATGGTCGCTTTGCACTTCAATCCGTGCACCGCTTGCAAAGTCAATGCCAAGATTCAGCCTGAACACAAGCAGGATAATAATCCCGGCAACCGTGACCGCACTGGAGAAAATAAAGAAGTATTTGCGTTTGCTCGTGAAATCCCATTTTTGGAATGGCGTATGCGGCTCTGTATTTTCATCCGTATCCTGAATATCCATGATATGTTTCTTATTGACACCAAACCAGCCTTTTTTCCGATCAAGCCATCTGCTTTCCACAAGGAGAGCGAGGAGAAATCTCGATAAGAAAACGGCAGTGATAAAGCTTGTCAAAATCGATAGGATCAGCATTGTCGCAAACCCTTTAACAGAGCTTGTCCCAAAGATAAAGAGCACAACCGCTGCAATAATGGTTGTAATATTCGCGTCAAAAATCGTCGCAAATGACCGTCTGTTTCCTGAACGGAAGGCAGAGCGGACTGACTTTCCTAGCTTGAGCTCTTCTTTAATCCGCTCATAGGTAATAATGTTGGCGTCAACAGCCATCCCGACACCTAAAATGAGAGCGGCAATTCCCGGAAGCGTGAGTACGGCATTCATCCAGTCAAAGATCTGGAGTGTAATGTAGATATAAACAGATAGCGTAATCACCGCGATTAATCCCGGCAGACGGTAATAGAAAAGCATAAATAAGAAAATAATTGCAATACCGACAATACCGGCAAACACCGTATCATGGAGAGCCTGCTGGCCGAATTGTGCGCCTACTGATGTCGAATACTTTTCAGTCAGTTTCACAGGAAGTGCGCCTGCGTTTAAAATGCTGGCTAAATCTTTCGCTTCTTGAGCTGTGAAATGACCTTCAATTTTTACATCAGTTGTATTTAGTTCCTGACTTACATTTGGAGCGGATACAAATTTAGGATGCTCTTTTTGAACTTCTTTCTTAAAGGAATCACCTTTATCATAATCCAGCCAAATGACAAGCTGGTTGTTTGGCGCCATTTTCATGACCTTCTTGGTCACTTCACCAAATTTATCAGCGTCTTTCAGCTTAATCGTGACAATTGGCTCATTTGTTGTGCTATCATAAGTTTGTTTAGCGCCGTTTTCGACTAAATCAGCACCGTTTAACAGTTCCTTATCATTTGCATCTCTGAAAGAAAGCTGCGCTTCAGTCGCCAAAATTTCACGCGCTCTGTTTTGGTTTGTCACGCCAGCGAGCTGAACGCGAATCCGGTTATTCCCTTCAATTTGGATGTTCGGTTCGCTGACCCCGAGAACATTGGCCCGGCGGTTCAATGCCTCTACTGTGCTGACCAGAACGTCTTTTGTGATTTTGTCACCTTTTTTTACAGGCTGTACATCATACAGCACCTCAAATCCGCCTTGCAAATCCAATCCTAACGTAATATTGTTAGCGGCAGGCTTCGTAAAGTAGCCCAAGCCCGTGCCGATCAATAGAACGAAAAGGAAAAACGCAATCAAGCGTCCTTTTTTCATTATGTATATCCTCCCTTAAACCTATGCGAATCAACCTGCTATCTCAGCAGTTCTTCCAATGCTTCCTGGCCCTCTTCACTGCCCAGCCAATTAGACGTTTTAAATGACTCAACGGTTGCATAGTTCATAAATTCGCCAATTTTCACTGATAAAATATCACTCGCCAGTTCATAAATGTTCAGTTCCGTTTTCTTTTTCCACTTCTTATCTGTTAAGTATGACCACAAACTTTCGAGTTCAACATCATCATACCCGAGAATCTTAAACTCTTCCAGTTTGCTGTAAAGAAACGGCCTGACGTGGTCTTTATATAGATCGGCTGGATGCTTCTCCACGAATTCCACGCTCCTTTTTTATTGTTTTTCAAGAAGACTTGTCATGCTTGGACGACATATACGCATATCTTTATTGTATATGATTCCAGGTAGTTTGAGAAGGCAGGGGGTAAAAATGGCGAAACAGACGTTTTTAAAAGGCACTCTTATCCTTATCGCAGCAGGAATGGTTACAAGAATGCTCGGGTTTGTCAACCGGGTGGTTATCGCCCGTTTTATCGGTGAAGAAGGAGTCGGGCTTTACATGATGGCAGCGCCTACCTTCTTCTTGGCCACTACATTAACTCAATTCGGTCTGCCGGTCGCGATCAGCAAGCTAGTCGCTGAAGCCAGTGCGCGGGGAGATCATCAAAAAACGAAAAATATTTTAGTCATGTCTCTGACCATTACGGGAGTGCTCAGCCTCATCTTTACACCGCTGTTTCTGTTTTTCGCCCCGGTTATGGCTGAAACGATGCTGACAGATAAGCGAACACTGTATCCGCTCTTGGCCATTACGCCGGTTGTGCCGATTATTGCTATATCGAGTGTGCTGAGGGGATACTTTCAAGGAAAACAGAATATGAACCCGCTTGCTATGTCACAAGTCCTTGAACAGGTCGTCCGCATTTCACTCGTGGCTGTCTGCACAACGATTTTTCTCCCTTACGGAATTGAATATGCTGCAGCGGGGGCAATGCTATCCTCAGTGGCAGGGGAGCTGGCATCACTTCTTTATTTATTCGTTTGCTTTAAGTATAAAAAGACAATTAAAATCAGAAAGCATTTTTTCCAGTCAATTAAAAACGGAAAACAAACCTTTACCCAATTAATGAGCGTGTCCCTTCCAACAACCGGGAGCCGCTTTATCGGAAACCTCTCTTGGTTTTTCGAGCCAATCGTCGTCGCTCAAAGCCTTGCCATCGCCGGTGTGGCAACAGTTGCCGCAACAAAGCAATACGGGGAACTGACCGGCTTTGCCATGACGCTGCTGACTCTGCCCAGCTTTATTACATATTCTTTGTCGACCGCGCTTGTTCCTGCGATCAGTGAAGGAATGGAGCAGAAAAAATTGCAGGTGGTGGAATACCGCTTGGAACAGGCGATGCGTCTCTGTCTGCTCAGCGGAGGCATTTCAGTTGTTATTTTATTTGTATTTGCGGATGAGCTGATGAGAGTGATGTACGGTTCTTCAGGCGCAGCTGTATTTATAAAAGTGATGGCCCCGTTTTTTCTGCTTTATTATTTTCAAGGCCCGCTTCAAGCTGTGCTGCAGGCGCTTAATTTGGCAGGAGCTGCGATGATGAACAGCTTAATCGGAGCGCTAGTCAAAACAGGCCTTATTTTTGTCCTTGCCACAAGGCCTTCTCTTGGCATTATGGGCGCGGCATTAGCCATTGTGACAGGCATGGTGCTCGTTACGCTATTGCACGCAGCAACCGTAAGCAAAGTGCTGCCGATCAGCATCAAAATCAAGGAGTACGCGCTCAGCTTCGCTGTTATTGTAATTTGCGGATTCATCAGCTCCGCCATCAAACATTATATAAGCTTTGGAGCATCTGAGGCTGTCAATCTAGCCGGATGGATTGCGGCGAGCGCCGCCGTTTATATGATCCTCCTGCTCGTTTTCCGTTTAATTAAAAAAGATGAGCTTCGCCGCATTCCCATTATCGGACGGTTGATCATCCGATAATGATCACGTGCGGTGCCCATCTTTTTCATCAATATATATTTCTCCGTCTGTAAACGAGCAAAATGAAATATCTGAAGGGTTGGTGTATCCGTGTTTTTGCAAATTTTCAAGCAGCCATTTTTTATCTTTACTGATTCTGGAGAGGTTTTCTGTTTGAATGAAGCCGTCTATAATGAGCGGCATTTCGAGCTGCCGATGCTCTCCGCTATTTTCTTTCTTTACAATAGTCAGTTTGCCCGACGGCTCTAAAATGGCAAATGATACGTCAGCTACTCTGTCGACGCTATTTTCTCTGAGCTGAACCATTAAATCATCAAAATTATAACGCTGTGATTTCATGGCTTCTTCGTCAATTTTTCCATATTTGATAATTATGGTCGGCTTACCGTCAAGAAGCTGGCGGACTTTTCGGTTTTTTAAAGAAAAGTATGCCAAAGTCACTTGAATGATCATTAATACAAGCATTGGCAAAATGGTATGAAATAGATGATCGTCTACGTTTTCTATGGCTAAAACGGCAATTTCAGCCATCATGATAAAAACAACTAGATCTAAAATACTAAGCTCTCCGATCTCCCGTTTGCCCATGAAACGAAAAATGACCAATATCACAAAATACAATACGACTGTGCGAAACGCAATAGTGAGAAGCTCTTCCATTATGCACCTCCAACTCATTATAGGTTGCAACAAAATGATCAATTTATGTAAGAAAAACCGATTGCATTTCACAAAGCTTTTACGTCTAATTCATGGGATAAGGGAATACATTTTTACAAAGACGAGCCATCAGCATGTCTGACGGTTTTGAACAAAAAGAACAGAAGCCTTTTAATACAGGCAGAGAGGAGACAATCATGGAGGAAACGAAACAAGTTGGAAAAGGCATTCTTTACGGCTTAATCGCCATATTTTCAGCCATGCTCCTGACAAGTTTGGCGGTTTCACTTTTATTGACCGCAACCTCGCTGGAAGAATCATCATTTAACTGGCTGATCACCGCTATCTCATTTCTCTCTTTATTTATTGGCGGATTCATTTCAGGCGGGAAAGGCAAGGAAAGAGGCTGGATGATTGGCGCATTGACCGCCTTAAGTTTTTCTCTGATTATCTTATTGTTTCAGTATTTAGGATTCGGAAAGACATTTACAGCAGAACAGCTGATCTTCCATCTGGGATTTTTAGGGGTGTGCATGCTGGGCGGGATTTTCGGCGTGAACATGAGGGGAAACAGGTCTTCCACATAAAAAAGAGCGGGCTCACTTGCCCGCTCTTTTTTGTTTGCTATGTATAGCTCCTGCTGTTATTCAGCAGCAGAAACTTCTCTGATCGCGCGGCGGTCGAACGTAAGACGTGTGTTATCACCAGTCTTAATTACGACTTTGCTTTCGTCGATAGAGTCAACAGTACCGTGCAATCCCCCGATTGTCACTACTGAATCGCCTTTTTTCAGTTCCTCTTGCATTTGGCGTACAGCCTTTTGCTGCTTTTGCTGAGGACGAATCAGCAAGAAGTAAAGGACCGCAAACATTAAAATAATAGGAACCAATGTACCTAAAGTGCCAGTCATCATTTTCACCCCTTTCTGTAAGCCTGTTATGTTTATTTAGAAGCTTTTCGCATTTGGCTTGTTATAGCCGTAACGCTCAAAGAACTCTTCTCTGAAATCACCCAGACGATCCTCGCGAATAGCCTGTCTTACCTGCTCCATTAAGTGTAACAGAAAATGAAGGTTATGGTAAGTTGTTAATCGAAGGCCGAATGTTTCATTACAGCGAATCAAGTGCCTAATGTACGCGCGAGTGTAGTTTTTACATGTATAGCAATCACACTCTTCATCAATCGGACGGAAGTCTCTTTCAAATTTCGCATTTTTCATATTGAGTCGTCCTTCAGCAGTAAACACTGTGCCGTTTCTTGCAATCCGTGTAGGCAGCACACAGTCAAACATATCGACCCCGCGGATCGCTCCGTCGATCAGTGCGTCCGGAGAACCTACTCCCATCAGATATCTCGGTTTATCCTTCGGCAAGAGCGGTGTTGTGAATTCGAGTACACGGTTCATGACATCCTTCGGTTCACCTACAGACAATCCGCCTATAGCATATCCCGGAAAATCAAGCGAAATCAAGTCCTTCGCACTTTGTGTCCGCAGATCTTCATATTCTCCGCCTTGTACAATACCAAACAGCCCTTGTTCATCCTGACGATTGTGGGCATTCAGGCAGCGTTCCGCCCAACGGCTTGTCCGTTCAACTGACCTCTTCATGTAGTCGTACTCCGCCGGGTATGGCGGGCATTCGTCAAACGCCATCATAATATCAGAGCCGAGTGCGTTTTGGATCTCCATCGCTTTTTCCGGAGATAAAAACAGCTTGTCTCCATTTAGATGATTGCGGAAATGGACACCCTCTTCCTCTATATTACGAAACTTGCTTAAAGAAAAGACCTGAAAACCGCCTGAATCTGTTAAAATTGCGCGGTCCCAGTTCATAAATTTATGGAGCCCGCCCGCTTCTTTGACAATGTCTTGGCCCGGACGAAGCCATAGATGATAAGTGTTGCTCAAAATGATGCCTGCATCCATTGCTTTCAGCTCTTCAGGCGACATTGTTTTGACTGTCGCCAGTGTGCCGACCGGCATAAAAACCGGCGTTTCGAAGGAGCCGTGAGGCGTATGCACTTTGCCCAGCCGCGCTCCTGTTTGTTTGCATTCTTTTATAAATTCATAGCGTATTGGTTGTTCAGCCACTTTTGATGAGGCCTCCTGTTCTCAAATTATATAATCAGCATCGCGTCTCCGAAGCTGAAGAAACGGTATTCCTCTTCCACTGCATGGTTATAGGCACGCAGAATGTTTTCTCTTCCAGCAAGCGCGCTGACCAGCATAATCAATGACGATTTCGGCAAATGGAAGTTTGTAATCATTCCGTCAATGGCTTTAAATTCATAGCCCGGATAAATAAAAATAGATGTCCAGCCGCTTGATGCTTTAAATTGCCCGTCATGTTCCCCGGCAATCGTCTCAAGCGTGCGTGTCGAGGTCGTGCCGACAGAAATGATCCGACCGCCATTTTCTCTTACTTTGTTTAAGGCTGCAGCCGTTTCTTCTGACATTTGATAAAACTCTGCATGCATATTATGCTCTTCCACTTCATCGGCACTCACAGGGCGAAACGTTCCAAGGCCTACGTGCAGTGTGATGAACTCAATTTGCACGCCTTTGTCTTTCAGCTGCTGTAAGATTTCTTCCGTGAAGTGAAGGCCAGCTGTAGGCGCAGCAGCAGAGCCGATTTCTTTTGAATACACTGTCTGGTAGCGCTCTTTGTCATCAAGCTGTTCTTTGATATATGGAGGGAGCGGCATCTCTCCAAGGGATTCAAGCACCTCGTAGAAAATACCGTCATATTGAAATTCCATCTTTCTGCCGCCGTGCTCAAGCTCTTCCGTGCAGATTGCCTTCAATCTTCCGTCTCCAAATGTGACAACAGTTCCTTTTTTCACCCGTTTCGCCGGTTTGGCAAGTGTTTCCCATTTATCACCGGTTTCCTGTTTCAGCAAAAGAAGTTCCACTTTCGCGCCGGTATCCTCTTTTGTGCCGAATAACCGCGCAGGCAGTACCCGGGTATTGTTCAGGACTAGACAATCGCCTTCGTTAAAGAAGCTGATAATGTGTTTAAACGAGCTGTCAGTAAGCTCTCCTGTATGTTTATCGAGCACCATCAGCCTTGAAGCATCACGCTGCTCCAACGGTACTTGTGCAATTAAACGTTCTGGTAGTTCAAAATCAAATAAATCGACTTTCATGATGATTTCACCTTTATTCTAGTCTTTTGTTATTTCATTCTGCCAAAAAGATTAAGCAAAATTGATAATACCACACTTATAATAATACAAGTGACAACCGGGAAGAAAAACGTGACATTTCCTTTTTTTACAAAAATATCTCCCGGCATCTTGCCGACAAAATGCAAAACTGCTCCGATAATAAGCAAAACAGCACCAAGAATCATGATGATCTTAGGAAATTCAGTCATATCGGGGAGCCTCCATTTGGAAATGATGATAAACGGCCGGTGTCACGATCCTTCCACGCGGCGTTCTTTGTATAAATCCAATTTGCAGCAGATATGGTTCATATACGTCTTCAATCGTATGCGATTCCTCCCCGATGGTAGCTGAAATCGTATCAAGGCCTACTGGGCCGCCGTTGAATTTTTCGATCATGCCCATCAGCAGCTTATGATCAATATGATCCAAACCGAGGCGGTCAACCTGAAGCCGCTCCAGCGCATTCTGAGAAATGTCTTCCGTAATCCTGCTGTCACCCAGCACTTGGGCGAAATCGCGCACCCTTCTCAGCAGGCGGTTCGCCACGCGGGGCGTCCCTCTCGATCTTCTTGCAATTTCAAGAGCCGACGGTTTATCAATCTCAACCTCGAATACATCAGCGGTTCTTGTGACAATATCCGCCAGTTCTTCTTGTGTATAGTACTCAAGGCGAGACATGACGCCGAATCTGTCTCTTAAAGGAGCCGTCAAAAGCCCCACCCTCGTCGTGGCTCCCACCAGCGTAAAAGGCGGAAGGTCGAGCCGAACCGAGCGGGCAGATGGGCCTTTGCCAATCACAATGTCCAGGCAAAAGTCTTCCATTGCAGGATAAAGCACCTCTTCGATCGATCTGTGCAGCCTATGTATTTCATCAATAAATAATACATCTCCCGGTTCCAGCGCCGTTAATATAGCAGCCAAATCACCAGGCCTTTCAATCGCAGGCCCTGAGGTCGTCCGCAATTCCACTCCCATTTCATTAGCAACAATCGAAGCAAGCGTTGTTTTTCCGAGTCCGGGCGGCCCGTACAGAAGAACATGATCCAGCGTCTCCTGTCTCATTTTCGCCGCATCTATAAACACGCGCAAATTTTCTTTTACCTTATGCTGCCCGATATACTGTGCCAGATTTTGCGGCCTCAGGCTTTGCTCTATCACTGATTCATGGTTGTCTGCTTCACTTGAGACGAGCCGTTCATCCATGAACATCACCTTACTTTAATAGTTTTTGTAATGCTTTTTTCACATATTGGTCTGTTGTCAGCCCAATTTCTTCTTTAAGGTGAGGAAGCACCTTTTTGATTTCTTTTTCAGCATATCCGAGAACCCTGAGGGCTTCAAGTGCTTCTTCAAGAGCCGTTTCCGCTGTTTGCTTTTCAAGCCTTTCTTCATGATTAAACAGATTTTCAATCATTTCAGGCACAACATCTGCCAGCTTTCCTTTTAAATCTAGAATAATCTGGCGTGCGGTTTTCTTTCCTACTCCAGGAAACTTGACCAAAAAAGCTTCATCTTCATTTTCAATTGCTTGGATGACCGCTCCGGGATCACCCGAGCCCAAGATGGCAAGTGCTCCTTTCGGGCCAATTCCGGTCACGTTTAACAGCTTTGTAAAGAGCGCCTTCTCCTCTCTTGTTGAAAAACCGTAAAGCGAAAAAGCATCCTCTCTGATATGATGGTATGTAAAAATCGTTTCCTGGCTTCTCTCCTTATATATAAACGGATTCGGCGTGAAAATCTGATAGCCGATGCCGCCGTTCTCTATGACAATATATTGGGGAGATACATAATCAATCGTCCCTTTAACAAATTCAATCACGCAAATTCACCTCTTTGACTGTTCTTCATTGTACCATAAAAACAGCCAAAGTCTTATAGAAAAGTTAACATATGTTCGCTTCTCTCTCATTCTTTCACGAAAAAAAAGACATGAATACATGTCTTCAATCAGCGGACGTTACCCGCTGTATGTCTTCATATGTTCGATGACATCCTCAAACTCCGCTTTTGTCCGAAATGGAATGCCTTTCAGCAGATTTTTTTGCATATGGCTTTCCAGCCTTTCTAAATCAATTTGAAAAAAAGACTGAATTGGTTCGGAAGCTGGCTCAGGCCGCCCATGAAAAGTAGAAATCACTCCATTATCCGATACACCGATATACCCGTTGACCTTGCTGAGCGGAGAAATATCGTCCATTTGCTTCCGGAAGAGCACATATCCCTTTTTTTGTTCCACAAGCGTCCATCCGGCATAAGCTGCCCAAAAATCATCCATAGAAAACACTTTTTCATGCTTATGCTCAATGCTGACATCGCCGTCCAAATACACCTTTTCAAGCTGCACATGCACCTGCAGCGGCTCATAGTGCTCCACTTCCGCGCCAAGTGCGCGGGAAGGAGCTCCTATTAAAAATACTGCCGCTGAGCAAAGAATGCCCAGCAAAAGATACGCCGTGCTGAATCGTTTCACCCTCTACACCTCTTTGCACACGTTTATGATTAGTTTGACCAAAGAGGCTACTGCTTAACCGTTTTATCAAAATTTGTCTGCACATTTTCCCTGACAAACCGTTCCTCCGTATACACATCTGTGCTTTGCTCAGAAATTGTCAAGAATCGCGTCAGAAAGGCACTGAAAAAATACAATGCCGCAAAGATCCAAATCACGCCGCCTGCACCGAGCGGCCCAATGAAAAGACTCACGATGCCCGGCGCGATAAACGCACATAAACCAGATCCCAAATTCAACACTGACATGGCAGCACCTTTATTATCAGGTGCAAGCGTCGGCAAAAGCGCGCTTAATGGAACGTACCCTGCTAAAGCCGCGCCGTAGCAGCAGGCGATAATCATGAGCACCCAATACTGATGCCCGATCAGCTGAGGCGTGTAATACAGCGCCAGCGTAAAAATACCGCATCCGACACCGCCAAACCACATGACCGTATTGCGCCAGCCAAGTTTATCTCCGACTGCACCGAAAATGATATTAAACACAATATTCACAAAAAACAGCGTCCCCCATATTTGCAGCCATTCCGAAACCGAATACCCGTATCGTGCTAAATAAGTAGGAAGAAAGATGGCAAATCCAAATTGTCCTATCGCATTAATCGTCTTGACCACTCCGCCGATGCCTACCTTAGGGTTTTCAAACATAATCGTAAATGCCTTCGACAGTTCTTTCCATTTCGGCTGATCTTGTTTTTGTATCGGAGTAAATTTATCTTTGTTAAAAAATAAGGCAAGAATTCCGCCTGCCGCCACAAACAGTAAAGCGCTCCAAAGCGTATTGATTTCTCCAAAGGCCGGAACTGCATAGCTGGAATAGAACGGGCCCAGCACGTTAAGGCCGCACGTAAACATAAACCAAAACCAGCCGACGGCTTTGCCGAGAATATTTTGAGAGGTGCTGTATGACACCCATACGAGAAAAGAGTATGCAAACAGCGGATATCCCAAGCCTCTAAGAGCATAGCTGCCCAAGAGAGCCGGATAATACATATGAGGAATCGCCCAGCCGATAAAAGCGGCCGAACCGAGGATAAATGCAAGCAATCCGACAGTCATCGTTTTTCTCGGCCCCCAAGTTTGGACAAACGTTCCTGAAAGCCAAGCTGAGATGGTGACAGCAATGCCGTACATGGTAAATAACGATGCGGATTGCTGCATACTGAGACCATGATCAACGAGAAAAGGAGACAGCCAGCCTTGTTCGAGGCCGTCTCCAACCATAAAGATGACAACGCCAATATAACCCCAAACCATGTGAGAAGGAATTCCGATTTTGTTCAAAACATTTCCTTTAGCATGTACTGTATTCATTTTCTCCACCGCCTACTTAAAGTATCAATGGAGTATATACCCAAGCTTGCTGAATTGTAATCCTGTTAGATTAAAAAGCGATTTTTTCAGTGTGCTCAATGCTGACAGGCATGCCAAAAGCAAGCGATTGCTGTGCTGCTCTGGCGATCCTTCCGGCCTGTAAACCGTCATTGCCGGTGCAGGGAGTCTCCTGGTTTGTGCCGATCGCTTCTGCAAAACGGAGAATCTCCTCCTCATATGAATCCTTATAGCGTTCAAGGAAAAAGAAATGCGGTTTATCCTTCATCACAAAATCAGCTGTTGACACCTCAACCGTTGTCGGCCTGCTATTGTCAGCCGCTGCAGAGCCTTTCGTCCCGAAAACCTCAACCCGCTGGTCATATCCGTACACAGCTTGGCGGCTGTTATCAATCACAGCCATGGCACCGTTTTCAAAAGTCAGTGTAATAACAGCTGTATCAATATCACCCAGCTCCGCAAAAGAAGGATTCACCAAAGCCGCCCCTTTGGCATACACTTCCGTCACTTCACTTCCCATAATATATCTGGCCATATCAAAATCATGGATCGACATATCCATAAACAATCCGCCTGACGTACGGACATAATCTATATTCGGGGGTTCTGGGTCCCGGGACGTGATTTTTAATAAATGAGGTGTACCAATTTCACCATTTTCAACAATCGTTTTGATTTTCTTAAAATGAGGATCAAAGCGGCGGTTAAATCCGACTTGAAGTGTTACACCGTGTTTCCGGACAGCCGCAAGCGCTTCACTCGTTTCGTCCAGAGAGAAACTAACGGGCTTCTCACAAAATATATGCTTTTTCGCCTCGGCTGCTTCTTTGATCATCTGTGCATGTACGGCTGTAGGAGAGCAAATAAAAATAGCATCAATATCAGGATCATGTAATAAATCACGATAATCAGAGGTTATGTATTCAATCTGATGACTGTCGGCCCAGCTTTTTATACGGCTTGCCTGAATGTCAGAGACTGCTTTTATTTTCATGTGAGGAATCCGGCTTATATTTTGAACATGAAGTTTGCCGATGCGGCCTGCACCGATAATCCCTGTCACAATCTGTTTTGTCATAGCTTCTTCCCCCTTGATCATTCACGAAAGCGCTTTATTTAAAATTAATACTATCCCATTTGTAAGCGCTTTTCAAGAATGGAAATTAAAAGTTCTATGTCACTTTTATCACAATTCATGCTTATAAGTAGCCTTCTTCTTCAAGACCAGATACACTAGAATTAGGCTCTTTTTCCTGAACAGTTTATGATTTTCCTATAAACAGCTGCATAAAATAGAGCAAAGAAGGTGAATGAAATGCTGACAAAAGCAGAGGCACTGGCCCATTCCGTCATATACCGCAAGAACAGCAGATTTGATAAAGTCAAAGAGAAATCCGAGGAATTAACACTAATCGGCAAGGGAAGAAGCGCCTATGTGTTTGCCTTAACAGAAGGCGGTCGAAAAATGGCGCTGAAAGTATTTTTTCCGGAATATCAAGCGACAGCAGTCAAAGAAGCAGCGATCTATGAAAAATTAGCCGGGTCCGCATTCTATCCTGACATTTACGAAACTGGCGATTCATTTATTCTCATGGAATATATTAAAGGTGAAACCTTTTATAACTGTCTGAAGAAAGGCATTGCAATCAGTGATGACATGATTCAGCAGGTTGAAGAAGCGCTTTCTGACGCCCGGGCAGCCGGACTGAACCCGTCAGATATTCATTTGCGGAATCTGATATTGACAGAAACCGGGGCGGTGCGGGTGATTGATGTTGCGAGATTTGAGCAGACAAAAACATGCACGCAGTGGGACGACTTAAAATCCGCATATCATGCACTCTACAAAAAACCGATATTCCCCAAAAAGATTCCGGGTTTTTGGCTGGAGACCATCGCATTTTTATATAAGAAAGATTGGTTTCAAAAGCATTTCGCACAGCGGAAAAGAAAATATTCTTAAATCAAAAAGGCAGCCGCACAAGCGGCTGCCTTTATCATGTATTTTTTACTTTCTGACGGCAGAAATCAGTTTCATTTGTTCAGGCGACAGCTTAATTCGATAGCCTCTCACAGTTAAGTAGACCGCTTCTGGGTCCTTCTCGCCGGAATGACAATACGTTTTTTCCATTTCTGTCTCCCCTCACCCTTTATTGGCTTTATTTCATCTTATCATTGCTTTATTAAGGTAATTTTAAAGAAATGTAAAGATCATATGAATCCGATATATAGTAAAATGAGAGAAAAAAGGGAGAGAGTCACATTAAGACACGCAGCAACATCCCGTTTATTATGTTTGCCCTGCTGGTCTTCTTCGGCGGCGCCATCTATTGGATGTTATTTTCACTAAAAAACGTTCCGAAAGGCAATCTCGTCCAATCGGTTGAATCGCCGGACGGCAGCTATACGTTAAACACTTATGTATCCGAAAACACCTTGAGCTTAGATGCAGCCAGAGGTGAACTTGTAAATGAAAAAACACTTGTCAAGAGAACAATCTACTGGAATTACCCGGACAGCCGCCCAGCAGTGACGTGGGTCAATCACAATACAGTGAAAATCGGCAATCAGACTTTACATCTTGATACTGATGAAACGTATGATTGGCGAAAAGATGATCATTGGATCCGTGAAGAACCGCCGCAGGCGTCAGTGAGGTGATGAAACATGAATAAGATGAACGGAACAAATGATGAAAAGCATTTCAATCATTTTGTGATTGCTTTATCCTTTATATACGGTTTGACTGAACTAGGCTATTTGTTGCTGAAGGATTTTATAACAATTGCCATAAGTTTGCCTCTGTAGAAAAACGCAGCGTAGTCGATACGCCGCGTTTTTTCTTTTTCCCTTCCTCTTCTTATTGATAATTACAGGTCATATAATGTGACAAATCGATTGTAGAAATAGTTCGATTAGACCAAAATCCTTTTTATACATGTATTCGAATTTGAAGTGAGGGGGAATCTTGATGGCAGATTTTGTTGCTAGTTTGAATGCGGTCTTATGGAGTACGCCCGTCATTTATATTTTATTGGGAATTGGATTCGCCTTTTCAATTATGACCCGTTTTTTACAAGTCCGACATTTAAAAGAAATGATTGTTCAGATGTTCAAAGGCAAGAGCTCTGAAGCCGGCGTTTCATCTTTCCAAGCGTTATCGATTGCGCTGTCCGGCCGTGTGGGCACAGGAAACATCGCGGGAGTGGCGACAGCAATTGCATTCGGCGGACCCGGTGCGGTGTTCTGGATGTGGGCGATTGCCTTTATCGGGGCGGCGAGTGCCTTTGTAGAATCAACACTTGCTCAAATTTACAAAGTAAAACAAGACGGTCAATATCGGGGCGGCCCTGCTTATTATATAGAAAAAGGCTTAGGCATTAAGTGGTTTGCCGTCTTATTTGCCGCTGCTGCCCTTATTGCAATGGCCTTTCTAATGCCAGGCGTACAGTCCAACTCCATTGCGGCTGGGATCCAAAATGCATTCGGCATCTCTCCTTTCGTCACAGGGTGCGGTCTGGTTTTATTATTAGGGTTTATTATTTTTGGCGGCGTCAAACGAATTGCCAGTGCGGCGCAAATGATTGTTCCATTTATGGCCATTGGATATATCCTGCTGTCTTTGATTATTATTGTCATGAATGTGTCTGAATTACCTGCTGTGCTCATTAATATTCAAAAGCGCCTTTGCATTGGATTCCGCTTTTGGCGGCTTGATCGGCATGGCGATTTCCTGGGGCGTTAAACGTGGCATTTACTCAAACGAAGCCGGCCAGGGAACAGGCCCGCATCCGGCAGCTGCTGCAGAAGTTTCTCATCCGGTCAAGCAGGGACTGGTTCAGGCATTTTCTGTTTATATTGACACCTTGTTTGTATGTTCCGCTACAGCTTTCATGATCTTGTTTACCGGCATGTACAATACCCAGGCTGCAGATGGTTCCTTTATCGTTCACCAGCTTAAAGGCGTAGAAGCAGGACCTGGTTTCACACAAGCGGCAATTGACAGTGTTCTTCCCGGATTCGGTGCAGGCTTTGTTGCCATCGCTTTATTCTTCTTCGCTTTTACAACAATTATGGCGTATTACTACATCGCAGAAACAAATATCGCCTATTTAGCACGAGGCAGAGAAAGCAAATGGGCGATGCTTGGCTTAAAACTGATTATTTTAGCCGCCACATTCTATGGTACTGTGAAAACAGCTTCGCTTGCTTGGGCATTAGGGGATGCAGGGCTTGGCATTATGGTATGGCTGAACGTCATTGCCATTGTGCTGCTGGCCAAACCGGCGCTTCTTGCTTTAAAGGATTATGAGCGCCAAAAAAAGCAGGGCTTAGACCCGGTCTTTGATCCAAAAGCGCTGGGTATCAAAAACGCTGATTTCTGGGAGAAAGAATACACTCATGAAAGTGAACGTGTCTCCTGAACATACTAAAACCGGCCCGATATGACCTCGTGCCGGTTTTTTATGAACGATAGTTTATATACACTTCTTGAACATCATCGTCATCTTCAAGGACGTCTATTAATGTTTCCAGCTTCTCAACAGCCTGATCATCGGCATCTGCATAGGTATTGGGAAGCATGGTCACCTCCGCCGAAGAAATTGGATATTTCGATTCGAGGGCTGTTTTCACCTCTTCAAAATGCTCAGGCTCTGTGAAAACCTCATATAGGTCTTCTTTAATTCGCAGCTCTTCTCCTCCTGCTTCAAGCACATCAAGCATGAGCTCATCTTCTTCTATTTGCCGTTCAGTGCGGTCTATCGTAATGAACCCCTTCCGTTCAAATAAAAAGGCTACACATCCGCTTTCTCCCAGACTTCCGCCATTTTTATTAAAGGCTGTCCGCACATTTGACGCCGTTCGGTTTTTATTATCTGTTACGCATTCAACCATCACGGCAATCCCTGAAGGGCCGTAGCCTTCATAGGTGATTTCTTCATAACTGCTTCCATCTTGGCCTCCCGCAGCTTTTTTAATGGCCCGATCTATATTTTCATTCGGCATATTGGCGCCTTTTGCTTTTTCGATAACAAGACGCAATGCTGAATTTGCTTCTGGATCCGCTCCGCCTTCTTTCACTGCCACATAGATTTCTTTTGCCAGCTTCATAAATATTTTGCCGCGCTTTGCATCCTGTGCATTTTTTCTTTTTTGAATGTTTTTCCACTTGGAATGGCCTGCCATGTTTTCACCTTCTTTTACATTTTCTATGTACACTTTAATGGGAATTGTTCGCTGATGCAAAGAAAAAGGCTGCCGAATATCACTTCCGGCAGCCCTTCCTTCCTAGCGGTTGTTCATTTTATGAAGTTTTCTGAACAGCCCTTTATCTGTTGATACTTGAACGTCACGGCCATTTGCATAGTTGCGCGCTGCTTTTACGACATTATCTCTGTCAGACTTTGTGAACTCTCTGTGGCTTTTGACTGCGATAACTACTCGGTCATCCGATACCATAACTTGTGTGTCATTGATGTTTTTCACTTGTTTCACACGGTTGGCAATTTTTGCAGCCAGTCTTCTGTTTTCTTGGTTGTCATACCCGTTGTTCGCTGCATTCCGATTCATGTTTCGGTTATTCGTGTTGTTATATGTTCCGTCAGTTGCCAAAGGAACACGATCGTCAGCAGTAACACGGTCACGGTTATTTACATTCGTGGTGTTTCGGTTACCGTCGTTCTGATCCTCCATTAATTCAGAAACAGGACCATCGTGGTCGATTCCGTCTCCCTGTCTATCGGCGTCATTTTCATTTGTATAATATCCGATTGGACGGGTATTGCCGTTATTGCGCGTATCATTCATAGCATTATCGTTTGCTCCGCATGCTGTTAAGCCGGCTGTCATTAGAATCAAGCTAGCGATCGTCATTTTTTTACCCAATGGAAAAACCCCCCGTGGACGAATTGAGCATGTTTGCTCGCTTTTATCATGTGCGTATGGGGGGCATGTTAAGCGTGTCAGTTCTCTCCATTTGGCAGTGATCTGCTTGAAAACAAAAAAAGGAACGATTTACATCGTTCCGAACGATCACTCATTTTCTTCTTCCGGCCGGCCAAACATTTGGTTTACAGAAGGCTGATTCGTCATTGGCATAGAAACTCCTGCCGAATATGGGTTTGGATTTGGGTTAGCTGTGCCATATGGCATATTAGGGCTTCCATAAGCCCCCATTCCCGAATGGCCAGGCGCAGAGAAATATGGCTGATGATCACCGTCACAGCCGCAGTCGTCATGATCTTTGTATGGCATGTAACCATGAGCCGCAGCAGGCTGGTATGCTCCCATTACTTGGGGAGTGCCGTAATAAGGGCCATACGGCATATGTCCATACGGAGATCCATAAGCCGGAGATGCGTATTGCGGCGCACCGTATGAACCGTAATGTCCGTGATGGGTGTTTTCATGATGCTGGTTTTCATAACCCGGGTCATACTGAGGCGATACAAAGCCTGGCTGGTATCCATGCATCGGATGCATTGGAAAAGCCTGTGCCGGATAGTACGGATAGCATAATCCTGATCCTGGAAGAATTGGCGAAACAGGCACCGGACACGGTACGAAATGAGCCGGATAATGATAATAAGGCTGAACAGCCGGCATCGGCATATTCGGAACTGTGTGATGAACGTTTTCCTCTTCTACACCGCCTACCTCTGGCGCCTTTGGCATATTAGGCATATTCGGATAATTAGCATTTTCCATATTACTCATAGCCTCCTGTTGTGGAAATTGGTCTTGCATATGATACATATGATCCATATTTCCGTCATGATGTTTTTTTGGCTCCTCCGGTTTAGGAGGCGACCAAGGCTGGAAAAGCTGTTTCATATCATAATAATCGTTCACATCAGCTTCAGGGTACACATTTTCCTGCAAATTAGGCATCGGCGGGACATACGGCATGGACTTCTTTTCTTTCGGCTTTGTGTCTTCTACATCGACAACGGATTTAGGCTTCTCTTTCGCATATGGATGTTCTTGCTTCACACTCCCGGCCGCAGGACTTTTGCCCGCTTTTGGCTCTTTTCTGACCGGGACTCCTTCTGACGGCACTTTTATTTTCATTCCAGGCATGATTAAGTCTGGATTGCTAAGCTGTGTATTGAGTTTTTTCACTTCCTCAACATCGACTCCGTACTTTTCAGCTATTTTCCAGAGCGAATCGCCTTTTTGAACGATATGGATTTTCAACGTTTTCCCCTCCTATGCAAAACGTGAACAGTTCAGCTGTGATTACAATATGTTTCTTCACAACATATGCCTGAACAAAAGAAGTTATGAGTAAAGGAAGGGAAAATATTTCTGATCTACGTGATCGAAAGCATTCGATTCAGGGCAAGGAGTGCATCTTCCTGAATGGCTTTTGGCACCTTGATGACGCCTGAAGGTTCTCCTTTTTCAATTTGTTCCAGCGACCACAACAAATGCGGCAAATCAATTCGGTTCATTGTCAGGCAAGGGCACATGTCAGGGTTGAGTGATTCGATTTGTTTATCTGGATGCTCGTGAATGATCCGCTGAACAAGATTCATTTCTGTCCCGATTGCCCACTTGCTTCCCGCCGGAGCCTGGTTGATTGTGTCGATAATATATTTCGTTGATCCGTTATCATCGCTTAGTGTCACGACTTCGTGTGAACATTCCGGGTGCACAATGATCTGAATGTCGGGGTCTCGCTCTCTCATATCATGGATATTTTTAGTGGTGAATTTCTCGTGAACAGAGCAATGCCCTTTCCACAAAATCACTTTCACATTCGTATGCCCGGATTCAGCTACTAATTCATCTTTCATCGGATCCCACACAGCCATATCTTCAAGCGCAATGCCCAGATCATAAGCCGTATTTCTCCCTAAATGCTGATCAGGCAAAAATAAAATTCTTTTTTTCTGTGTAAACGCCCATTCAAGCACTTTTTTCGCATTCGAAGAAGTCACAGTTGCTCCGCCATGCTTTCCGACGAATGCCTTGATCTCCGCAGTGGAGTTCACATAAGTTAAAGGTATGATCGTATCTCCAAATATATGCTGAAGCTTCTTCCATGCCCTATTGGTCTGCTGCATGTCAGCCATGTCAGCCATAGAACATCCAGCTCTCATATCTGGAAGGACGACCGTTTGCCGCTCGCTTGTCAGCATATCGGCGGTTTCTGCCATAAAGTGAACGCCGCAAAATACGATATAATCCGCTTCTTTGTTTTTTTCCGCTACTTGGGCCAATTGCAGGGAGTCGCCTGTTTGGTCAGCAAATTGTATCACTTCATCCTTTTGATAATGATGGCCTGGTATAAAGAGCCTGCTGCCGAACTTTTTTTTAATGGCGGCAACGCGCGTTTCCATATCCTTTCTCGATAGTTCTTTATAACTTTCGGGCATCATATCATTCGATTGTTTGATCACATCAAGAATTGACATAACGGCATTCCTCCACAGATTCATTTGATAACCTAACATCCATGCTGATATCTAAACTTTTGACGGAATGAGTCAGAAATCCTAATGAAATATAATTCACACCCGTCCCTTTAAAAGCAGGCAAAGATTCTAACGTAATCCCGCCGGAGGCTTCAGTTTTTATATGATCCGGTGTGAGCTTTGCAAAATGACGGACCGTATCAGGCGGACAGTTGTCAAACATAATAACACCCGCTCCAGCTGCAATTGCTTCCCGCAGCTGTTCCTCCGTTTCAATTTCCACCTCGATATTTACCATGTGCCCCGCGGCCTGACGGGCTTTTTTGCACGCCTCTAAAATAGAGCCGCATGCTGCGATATGATTATCTTTAATCATGATGCCGTCATACAAACCGAATCGATGATTATACCCGCCCCCGGCTCTGACAGCATATTTCTCCAGCATTCTGAGCCCCGGTGTTGTTTTTCTCGTGTCACAAATTTTAATCTGTTCATCATCCAGACACCGAACAGCCTCTCTTGTCATTGTCGCAATTCCTGACAGCCTCTGAATAAGATTTAATACGACCCGCTCTCCTGAAAGGAGCGCAGCTGCGGGACCGTGTAACTCGGCAATCACTTCACCTTTATGCAACATGTCCCCATCTTTTTTGTGTAAAATGATTTGAACATTTTCGTCCAATAACGAAAAGCCTTCTTTTATGATCGCTGCTCCTGCAAAAATACCCTCTGACTTTGCAACAATCTCCGCTTCACAGCTCTGTTCTCCAAAAATAGACTGCGATGTAAGATCCCCTGTCCCAATATCCTCAAGAAAAAAGTGATTCAGTAATTTTTTCAGCTGTAAATGATTCATTGTTCCAAATCCCCTCGTTTTTTCTGATCTTCGTTCCTTTTTTTGTATGGACAATTTGTCTTCCTTGCCAGCTCACCTCAGCATGAGGAAAATCGGTGCGGAAGTGAGCCCCTCTGCTTTCCTCCCGCAAAAGCGCAGAAAACGTCATCAGCTTTGCAGTTTGCCATAGATGAGAAAGTTCCATCTGCCGAATTGTGATATCCTTCACATTTACTTCCTGAAAAGGCAGCGTATGAAGCCAGATGCTAAGCTCAATCAAACTGCTTTGTTCCCGCAAAATAGACATGTGGCTTGTCATTTTGCTTTGCAGTTCATACACCTCTATATCCGGCACCTCGTAGACGACACTGGTTTCTAGCCCTGATTGATATTGCCTGTTATAAACCGGTTTTTGGATAATATGCTCTGCTGCCCTTTTTCCAAATACCAGCGCTTCCAATAAAGAATTGCTTGCAAGCCGGTTTGCTCCATGTAAACCGGAGCATGCTGTCTCGCCAATCGCATAAAGTCCCGGCACTGTCGTTTCTCCCCAGCGATTAACTGAAACACCTCCCATTAAGAAATGCATTCCCGGAGCAACAGGAATTTTTCCGCTTTGGATATCAACCCCTGCTTTTTCACAAATAGCGGTGATGGTAGGGAAACGCGTTTCAAAATCAGAAATCGCACTGAAGTCTATATAAACGCGATTTCCTTTTGCCATTTCTTCGTGAATAACCCGTGAGACAATATCTCTTGGAGCCAGGTCACCTAAAGGATGCCGTTCAGCCATAATCCTGCGGCCGTTTTCGTCTACTAAACATCCGCCTTCCCCTCTGACAGCTTCTGAAACAAGCCCGTAGGAAACACCATTTTTCACAAGCAGTGTCGGGTGAAATTGAGTAAACTCCAAATCCGTTAATTCCGCCCCGGCCCGGTAAGCCAGAGAAAGACCGTCACCTGTGACAGTAGGATCATTCGTATGGTGAAGAAACAGGTTTCCACAGCCGCCGGCAGCCAGCACAACTTCGTCTGCGTGCCTTACCTTGAGCCGCCCTTTGCTGTCTTTTGTCATGACGCCGATACATCGTCCGTCCTCTATAAGCAAATCTGCTGCCATTTCATTCTCGATTAACTTGATTTTGCTGTTGATCCGTTTGAGCAAATAATCGATAAGCAGCCTGCCTGTTGCGTCTCCGCCTGCATGAAATATGCGGTAGTATGAGTGGGCCCCTTCTCTTCCAAGACAAACACCGCCTCGTTCATTGCGGTCGAATGGAAATCCACGCTCCAATAGGCTTTGAACCATCATTTTTCCATCATGTAAAATGTCTGCTGCAATAGCTAGATTATTATGGCCGCACCCTGCGTATAACGTATCCTCCAGATGGGCTTCAATCGAGTCATCTTTTGCATAGGCCGCAGCAATCCCACCTTGTGCATAGACAGAATTGCTGTTTTTGACGCTTTTTTTTGTGATAACAGTCACTTCGTATGAGGACGGGAAAGCTGCAGCTAAGGAAAGTGCCGCCGCCCCTGAACCGATGACTGCAATCGTCTTTTTAGACATATGCCATCCTCCTGTTGTTTACACCTGTCTTGACACCTATATTTACACAAGGATAAAATAAACTCAAGAGTTTTTTATGGAGAACGGATGGAGGAAGACCGGATGATTTATTTAGATTATGCAGCGACAACGCCTATTTGTGAGGAAGCCCTTACTGTATATCAGAAGCTTAGTATGGATATGTACGGAAATGCCAGCAGCCTGCATGATGCAGGAGGAAAAGCAAAGCACATACTGGAGTACTGCCGTGAAAAAATCGCCAACATCATTGGCGGAGAAGCAAGCGGCATCTATTTTACAAGCGGCGGCACTGAATCCAATTTTCTGGCCATTCAATCATTGCTAAACGGCCTGCCAAAAACGAAAAGACATTTTATTACGACTGCCATGGAGCATCAGTCCATTCATAATTGCGCTGCTTTTTTGGAACAGCAGGGATATGATGTAACAGTCATTGAACCGAATGAATACGGGCTTATTACCGAGGAAATATTACTAGCCCATATCCGGCCGGAAACAGGCCTTGTATCTATTCAGCATGCAAATTCTGAAACCGGGATCATTCAGCCCATTCACCGCCTGTCTTCATACCTGCACAATAAGGGCATTCTTCTTCATTGCGACGCTGTTCAAACGTTTGGAAAGATCCTGATCAATACAAAAAATCTGGGAGTAGATGCACTCTCAATGTCCAGCCATAAAATCTACGGTCCTAAAGGAGTAGGGGCGGTCTATATCCGTCCGGATGTCCCTTGGAAACCCGTTTATCCTCTGACTACTCACGAATACGGATTCAGAGCCGGCACCGTAAATGTTCCCGGGATCGGTGCCTTCACCGCCGCTGCAGAATTGATCGTAAGCGAAATGGAAAAACAGATATCCCGCAATGAGGCATTAAGAACATACTTTCTAGACCAAATCCGTATTCGGTCTCTCCCTGTAACCCTTGCGGCAGACACTTCGCAAGCAGAATGTCTTCCGCATATTATAGGGTGTTTTTTTCACTCATTTGAAGGACAATATGTTATGTTAGAATGTAATCGGAGTAATATTTGCATTTCAACCGGCAGCGCTTGTTCTGCAGGTTACCACGGTCCGTCTGAAACAATGAAAGCATTAAGAAAAACCGAACAAGAAGCTCTGCAATTTATCCGCATCTCTTTTGGCAGGCATACAACAGCTGAACAGCTGGAACAGTTATTACATACGTTTACAGTGCTTTGGGAACAAAAGAAAGGAGAATTTGATATTGACCGAAGAATTAAAGCTAATGGGCGCCAACAGGCGTGACCAGCTTCTTCTGTGGCTGAAGGAATCTAAATCACCGCTGACAGGAGGAGAACTCGCAAAAAAAGCGAACGTCTCAAGACAGGTTATTGTACAGGATATATCGCTCTTGAAAGCGAAAAATGTACCGATTATCGCCACAAGCCAAGGATATGTATACATGGATGCAGCCGCTCAGCAGCACCAGCAGGCAGAAAGAATCATAGCATGTCTGCACGGTCCTGAACGGACAGAAGAGGAACTGCAGCTCATCGTCGACGAAGGCGTTACAGTAAAAGACGTAAAAATCGAGCATCCCGTATACGGAGATTTAACTGCAGCCATCCAAGTAGGCACCCGGAAGGAAGTTAGCCATTTCATTAAAAAAATCAATTCTACGAATGCTGCCTACTTATCACAGCTGACCGACGGCGTGCACCTGCATACACTGACAGCACCTGATGAACATCGCATCGATCAAGCTTGCCAAGCCCTCGAAGAAGCCGGCATTTTAATTAAAGACTAAAAAAAGCCCTCTAGAGGGCTTTTTTATAATTGGTAAGACTGGTATGCACCCAGGAGCTTCACTTTGCAGCCGAGCGCTTCAAGCTCCTGCATGGCCCCTGGAATCAATACATCATCAAACGCTTTTTCAATATCAATAATAAAGAAATAATGGCCTAATCCGGTTTTAGTCGGACGTGACTCAATTTTTGACAAGTTTAAATTTCTCCAAGAAAATGCAGACAGCACTCTATGCAGCGCCCCGGACTGATCATCCTGCGGCAGCATGACCATTAAGGTCGTTTTGGGCCTAGAACTCAATTTTGAATTCACTTCAAAAGATATGTTTTCATCAGGAGACAGGATAACAAATCTTGTATGATTGTCCCTATAATCCTGTATATCCCGTTTCACGATTTTTAATTCGTATGTAGAAGCTGCCATATCATTGGCAATGACCCCGATATTCAGCTCGGGATGGTCACTGACAAACTTTGCTGCCGCCCCGGTAGAATTGGCGTATTCATATGGAACGGAAGGAAAATGTCGATGAAGAAATTTATGGCATTGCGCAATCGCGTGTGAATGTGAGTAAATTTTGTCGAGCTCTTTCCATGCATTCTCTCTAGAGGGATGGACGAGCAAGTGCTGATGAATCGGCAACGTCATTTCACCCACGATTGGCAAGGGCTGTTCATGTATTAAATAGTCTATTGTTAGATTAACAGATCCTTCTAATGCATTTTCCAAAGGAACAAAAGCAAAATCAACTTCGCCTGCAACGGCTGCATCTATACACTCCGGAATGGTGCGGTAAGCAACATGTTCGGCGCCGTTTTGAAAACAAGAACTGACTGCTAGATGTGTAAATGTAGCTGCTGGACCTAAATAACCGACTTTCATGACGATTTTCTCTCCCTTATGCACCTGAACCTAATATTTCAACCTTTTCTACAAAATCAAACTTCCTGAGCTTATTCATTAATGTATGAATGTCTTCTTCCATTGCCGACGTACTGATAGACAGTGTCACATTTGCTCTGCCTTGAAGCGGAATGGTCTGGTGAATGGAAAGAACGTTGCTTCCAGAATCAGCTACCGCCTGAAGAAGCTGAGATAACGCACCTGACCTATCCTCCAAATGAAAGAAAAGTGTGATAATTTGTTCTTTTACCATGGTGTAGAATGGAAAAACAGCATCCCTGTATTTATAAAACGCACTTCTGCTTAAATCGACCTTTTGAACGGCATCTGCTACTGAATCTGCTTTTTTTCGATCAAGCAGCTTTTTGACTTCTAATGTTTTTCTCATTGCATCGGGCAATACATCTTCACGGACAAGATAAAATGTCTCCTCTTTCATTTGCATCCCCCCTTTAAAATAGAGAGCCTGGCACCAGGCTCTCTTTTCAGCCAACATTCATTAATCAATAAATTCAAATTCAAATTCCAGAAGCCTGATTATATCTCCATCCTTGGCTCCGCGTTCTCTGAGTGCTTCATCAACACCCATTCCGCGCATCTGTCTTGCAAACCGTTTAACCGATTCATCACGTGAGAAATCAGTCATCTTGAATAACCGCTCAAGGCTGTCTCCTGAAAGCACAAATACACCGTCTGGATCGCGTGTAATGTTAAATGGCACTTCTTCATTTTCCATCGTGTACATGACACGGTTTTGTGTAAGCTCTTCCTCGTCATACAGCGGGAATTCCGGTGTGTTCTCAAGCTGATTGGCAACCTCAAACAGAAGCTCACGCAGACCTTCTCTTGTCACCGCACTGATCGGGAATACCGGATAATCATCCGTCAGCTTTTCTTTAAAGGCTTCGAGATTTTCCGCAGCCTCCGGCATGTCCATTTTATTTGCAACGATAATTTGCGGACGCTCAGTGAGACGCAGATTGTACTCGCTCAGCTCCTGGTTAATCGTAAGATAATCATCATATGGATCACGGCCTTCTAAGCCTGACATGTCAATGACATGAACAATAACCCTCGTCCGTTCAATATGGCGCAAAAACTGGTGGCCCAGTCCGACGCCTTGGTGTGCGCCTTCAATCAGCCCCGGCAAATCAGCCATGACAAAGCTGCGTCCGTCATCCGTTTCAACCATGCCGAGATTCGGGACAAGCGTTGTAAAGTGATAGTCCGCAATTTTCGGTTTTGCAGATGAGACAACAGACAGCAAAGTAGATTTTCCCACACTCGGGAACCCGACAAGTCCGACATCTGCAAGCACTTTTAATTCAAGAACAATGTAGCGTTCTTTTCCCGGCTCGCCGTTTTCTGAAAGCTGAGGCGCGGGATTAGCCGGTGTAGCAAAGCGGCTATTTCCTCTTCCGCCTCTTCCGCCTCTTGCAATGACAGCCCGCTGTCCGTGCTCTGTTAAATCAGCAATGACCTGTTTTGTATCATCGTCTGTCACAACGGTGCCCGGCGGAACTTTAATGACCATATCATCAGCATTTCGCCCGTGCTGGTTTTTGGACATGCCATGCTCGCCGCGAATCGCTTTAAAGTGTTTTTTGTATCTAAAATCCATCAGGGTGCGGAGACCTTCATCTACTTCAAAAACGACGTCTCCTCCCTTTCCTCCGTCACCGCCGGCAGGGCCGCCTTTCGGCACATATTTTTCACGGCGAAACGCAACCATACCGTTGCCGCCGTCGCCGCCTTTTACATATACTTTGACCTGATCTACAAACATAATGTCCTCCGTTCTAAACCGTTAAAAACTCCGCTAGTCCAACCCAATTTCAATCAGACATTCGTGACTCGTGATTTCAAAACGCATGATATCAACGTCCTCATATCCATTCTGCCGAATATCATCAAAAGCAGATGGATCGGCAAAGGCGCCGTGAAAATCAAGGTACAGAATCAGCTGTCTGTCAGGATGATCCGTTTGAAGCGAAACCGTTAAATGATTTTCACTCTCTCTGCTGACTGCTTGATCAAACAGATGAAACAGCTTTCTCATCAGTTTCGCCAGCTTTTGATCATAAGCCGACAAATCCTTAATTTCTCCGAGAACTTCATATTCAAGCGTCATATAATGGGTTTTCCAATTAAACGTAAGAAAATCAAACGCCAAATGCGGTGTTTTCAGGTTTGAGAGCTTTGATTCGTGCTTTGCGTCTATAACCATTTCTTCAATCATTTCAAAGACACGGTCATACTTCTGTAAGCTTAAGTTTCCTTTAATCAGCTGCAGCTTATTCATCCAATCATGCCGGGAATGGCCAAGCAGATGAATCAGTTCGTTTGTTAATGCCGTGTCGCTTATATTTTCTTCTTGATTTTTTGAAACATCCTTCATTTTCGCACTCCCAATCATTTAATTTCTTATTTAGGAGTCTGTATAAGTGTGTATTATGAATTATAACAGAGAAGGCTTTGTTAGAAAAACAATTGTTTTTCCCAGAAATATCATGTTCCTTTTTTCTGGCTTTGGTTGATTTGCAGCCAGGCAGAACATTTTATGTATTACTGCTTGGGGAACATATCCAGTGGGTTTGAGATGTTTATTCTCATTCTTGGCGGGGTCTGCTCGCACATACTCTGCATTTCATTCTAGGTGTTTACTCCGCATATTGCAAAAAAAACTCCAGTCATCATCGACCGGAGTTTTTTGAATCATTATTGAGCTACAGGATATACGCTCACTTTTTTGCGGTCACGGCCGAAACGTTCGAATTTAACAGTTCCGTCGATTTTCGCAAATAGAGTGTCATCTCCGCCGCGGCCCACGTTTTCACCTGGGTAAATTTTTGTTCCGCGTTGACGGTAAAGGATAGAACCGCCTGTTACGAATTGACCGTCAGCACGTTTAGCACCTAAACGTTTAGCCTCAGAGTCACGTCCGTTCTTTGTAGAACCTACTCCTTTTTTAGAAGCGAAAAACTGAAGATCTAATCTAAGCATGTAGCTCACCTCCTATATTATGTTTGTGGTCACACGCAAGTTGTCTTTGTAATCCCGTTCGATTGTCTCCAGCGAAACAATCATGCCTTCAATCAGCAGCTGAGCTTTTTGGCGTGCCTCTGGATCAAGAGATTCAGGGAATTCAAAATAAAAATAACCCCCGTCCTCCCCTATATCAAGAAGCGGCTCGAAGCCCGCGAGCACAATGACCGCGTTAACGGCCCCAAACACAACGGCTGTCACTCCGGCACAAACAAGATCTTGTCCATGTTCAGCAAAATTCGCATGGCCCGTCATTTCAAAAGACAATATGCCTTTATCATGAGACCTTCTGATTGTTGCCTGAATCATGCTTACGCGTTGATTTTTTCGATCGTCACTTTAGTGTAAGGCTGACGATGACCTTGTTTTTTATGAACGTTTTTCTTTGGTTTGTATCTGAAAACAGTGATTTTTTTCGCGCGGCCTTGTTTTTCAACTTTAGCCGTTACTGTTGCGCCTTCAACTGTAGGGTTGCCGACTTTCACGTTGTCTCCGCCAACAAACAAAACGTCTTCAAAAGTAACTGTTTCACCTGCTTCAGCAGCAAGTTTTTCGATGTAAACAGTTTGGCCTTCTTCAACTTTGATTTGTTTACCGCCTGTTTTAATGATTGCGTACATTCTCTGCACCTCCTATTAGACTAAGACTCGCCAGATACCAGGGGGCTGTAAAAGCTCTTAACACCTGTACTGAGCGGTTGTAGCAATGGTGCTACATCCATAACATTAAAAAATATACCAAAATACAAGGCGTTTGTCAATCAGTTTTAGTAGGGCAGAAGCAGTTCCTCCATGGAAGAATTCGTCCGCTTATCGGCAAAGTAAGCGTGCAGCACTTCATTCTCGTCAAGCTGGCTGAGCTTTTGGCCTGATTTTTCTATAATAATCGGATGCTTACAGCCACGTTTGAACTCGGCCATCACATGATAGACTTTATCCTCCGCCTTTACTGTCAGCGGCAGAAGTTTCTCAAGCTCCCTGTTTTTTCCGTAATACCTTTCGAGGAGAAATCTCACATGGATATAGTGCCTTTGCCGATATTCCTCAAACAAGGAAACAGCCAGAAAGACAAACAAAACCCATGCGCTGATTTGCAGAGGAATCACGAATAAAACCCAGCACCCGAGCAGCAGGCAGAAGCAGAGCGACGTTTTTAGATTAAGCCGGTGAGCCTTTTGAAAAGGCAGCTGTTTGGAAAACAACAAAAATAACAGTTTTCCTCCATCCAGCGGCCAGATCGGCAGTAGATTGACAAATAAGATAGAAAGATTATAAAAGGTGAAGAGTTCAAAGGTATGTTGATGAATCACTGAGACTTCTGCAAGCATCCAGGCGGCAAACTGAAGCCAGATGTGCTGAAGAGGGCCGGCAATAATGACCGCAAACTCTTCCTTTAACGGCCGATTCCCGTGCTCTTCCACTTCGACCGTTCCCCCAAACGGCAGCAAAAAAACACGCTTGATTCTCCAAGAAAAAAACACAGCCAGAGCAGCATGCCCCAGCTCATGAATCAATACAATCAGGAGCAGACATAATAATGCTTTCATATGGCCTGTGAGCAAGCCCAGCGCCGCAATAATCCAAAGAAAAGGATGCACATGGATCTTTAAGATAAGGTCGAGCCATTTATTCAAATGAAATCACCTGAATCGGATCAATAAATTTATCGCCGTCTTTCATGGCAAAATAATAGACCCCTTTATTATGATCATCAAGCTTAATCGAACCGAGCTTTTTGCCTTTATCCACAAAATCATATAAAGCAACATCCACATCTTTGAGCTCGCCATAGATACTATAGGTGTTGTCAGCATGCTGCACCTTAACCGTCAGTCCCGTTTGGCTGTCTTTGCTGACTTCAACCACATAGCCTTCTTTTACGCTATCAATCTTATCACTGCTTGTTTCGACTTTAATTCCTTCCCCATTGTCCTGAAAATCCTGCTGTACTTTCCCGGATGCAGGCGCGATCAGATCTTTGCCTACTTCAATCTGCTGTTCCTTATTTTTGTGTTCAGGAGCCAGGAAAGCAAGCGGATTTCCGAATTTGGTTTCGAACCAATGGCTTGCTGAAGCAAATTGAAATTCAGTTTCAAAGGTTTTGGCTACGGCGGGTTTAATCTGACTGACGGGTCCAATGTTTGTTTTATAGGCTATAGCTGAAACGAGAACAAGGCAGGCCGACAGAAGACATTTCAGGATAATTGAATCTGTTTTCACCAATGGGTGTTTTCCGTTGAATGTTGGCATGTTATCTTCGTAGACCGGAAGTGTTCCATGCTTTTCCTGATCCGTTACCATCACCCAGGACGGGGGTTTCTGCTTTTCAGAAACTGTCTGAGTAGAGAAACGTTTTGAGCCGGAAAGCTGCTTTCTTCTTTTCTCTAATCGTTTTCTGATTTCATCTGCTCTGTGACTCATTGCCATCATCCTTTGCATTCGTTGGGTTTGTACATCATATGTCTTGTCCATGGCAAATATTCGGTTTAGTCAAGAACAAAGCAGGCAAAAACAAAAAAAACCTGACACAGCATATGCTTTGTCAGATTCTTCTCTTTGATTCTATCACATTAAGATCTTACTCCGAAAAATGACTTAATCTTAGCCATCATTCCTTTGTTTTGCTCTTCAAGCACCTGTAAAGGAACAGATTCACCTAAGATGCGGCGGGCAATATTGCGATATGCAATGGAAGCGCGGTTTTTAGGGTCCATCGCAATCGGTTCGCCATGATTGGAAGCTTTAATGACTTCATCATCATCAGCCACGATTCCGAGCAAATCGATCGACAGATGCTGTACGATTTCGTCGATATCCATCGTGTCACCGTTTTTCATCAGGTGATTTCTGATTCTGTTAACAACGAGCCGCGGCGGTTCAATATTTTCCTCTTGCTCCAGCAGTCCTATAATACGGTCAGCATCACGAACAGCTGAGATTTCAGGCGTAGTGACCACAATCGCTTTATCAGCTCCGGAAACGGCATTTTTGTACCCTTGCTCGATTCCGGCAGGACAGTCTATGATGACATAGTCAAATTCCTGTTTGAGCTCTTGGACCATGTTTTTAATTTGTTCAGGAGCAACAGCTGTCTTATCGCTCGTTTGAGCAGCGGGCATTAAATAGAGCAGATCATCGAAACGTTTGTCTTTTACGAGCGCCTGATGCATTTTGCATCTGCCCTCTACAACGTCTACCAGATCGTAAATAATTCTATTTTCAAGACCCATTACAACATCAAGGTTGCGCAGTCCTATATCAGTATCTACTAAGCATACGCGCTTCCCTAAAATGGCTAAGGCGGTACCGAGGTTCGCAGATGTTGTTGTCTTACCTACTCCGCCTTTTCCCGAAGTTATTACGATAGCCTCACCCAATTCACATTCCTCCCTCAAGCCTTGTTAGATCAGGTCTTAAATGAGCCAAATGTTGAAGGCGTTCAATGACCATATTTCCGTCTGTATCTAAATAAGCACATTCCATTTCGTTCCCTTTTTGAATGTGGTCTGGGGAGCGATTTAACACATGATTGATTCTTAATTGTGTCGGAAGCATTTCAGAGGCGGCGATGACCGCTTGATTATTTCCATTAAATCCAGCATGCGCGATTCCCTTCAGTGAGCCCAGAACAAAAATGTTCCCTCCGGCCTTGACTGTTCCGCCGGGATTCACGTCACCGATCAGGAGCAAGTCGCCTTTTACCTGCAGCACTTGGCCTGAACGGACAATTTTTGAAACAGAAATAATTTCGGCTTCCTCTCTTATCTGCTGTGCTTCTTTTTTAGTAATGACTTCACTGTCAATAGAATGAACAAACAAATCTTTCTTTGACGCAATCAATTCGGTTAGCTGTTCCTCTTGCTCCTTATATAAAAAGCGATTTCCCAGCTTAACATGAACGCTGATTTTCTGGCCTTTTCCATCGGTATATTGTTCAATTGACAGCATATTCTGAAGACCATCGAGAAGCTCATCAAAAGAACACGCATCATCCAGATGCAATGTTAGTCCATTCTTTGTTCCTTTTATTGTTACATATTGCTGCTTTTTGGTCTTCACAATATTCACCTCAACAACATACTCATTTCGTCAAAAAAAGATAAAATCCTTTTTACTCATCTCTCAATTCTTTCTTTAGACTCATAAAAAACAATCTAAATGGCAGAACAAGAATAAGAGCTGCTGCAATATTTAATAAAATTGTCGGTATAAACCGGTCAAGCACAAATCCGTTAAACGTCATAATGTCTTTATGAATCAAAGACTGAATGCCGAATACGTAAAATTCGAGCAGACAGACAGCCAGAACTGCTATCAATATCACTACAAATGCGTTTGTATGCAACACTTTAAACGCTTTTGAAGCCAAATAGCATAGCCCTGCAAAACCAAACATGTAAACGCCTAATAGACTTGTATAGTTCATGTCATATAGAAAACCAAAAATAAATCCGTAAATCATCGCGTGTTTTTGGTTGATAAAAGCCGACATGAATATCAATACAAGCATCAAAAAACGCGGGGCGAGCACTTGGTCATCTGTAACGAAAGGAAAATGCACCAAATCTGTAAAAATGCTTTCCGCAGAAAAAACAAGCATCATAACGAAAGGGAGAAGGAAACGTTTCACGATCCTTCCTCCTCTGTATCGACAGTCGGCACGTCACGGTTAACAACGATCACATTATTTAAATCTGTAAGGTCAGCCGCAGGTTTTACATAAGCAACCTTCGTTAATCCATAGGAATCTGACTCGATATCAGTCACTTCACCGATTGTCAGCCCTTCTGGGAAAACACCGCCTGTCCCTGATGTTTCAATAAGATCGCCTTTTTTCACGTCTTGTTTATCCTTACGCTCAATAATTGCCATCTTAAGACGTTTTTTCTCTTTGTCATATCCTTCGATCAAGCCGTAGCCTTTGCTGCCTTTTTTTCCGGAAATTTTTGTCGCGACTCTGTTATTGCGGTCAGTATCGCTTAAAAGCTGAACAGTAGACGTAAAATTGTTAAGTCCGGAGCTTTTGATCTTGCCGATTAATGCGCCTTTTTCGTTTGTAACGGCCATATCTTTCGCTACGTTTTGCTGAGTCCCCTTGTTAATGGTGACCTGTTTCGCCCAATTATCAGGGCTTCTGGCGATGACCGTTGCTAAAATCGGCTTGTAATCTTTAATCGATTTGACATGGCCAAGCTCGTCACGCAAGGATTTGTTTTCTTCTTCAAGCTCTTGAAGCTTGGCTTCATATTGTGTCTGTCCGTCAAGTTTTTCTCTTAGACGCTCGTTTTCTTTGTATGTGTTTTTTAAATCATTGATGTTTTCAAATATTCCTGCAAAAAATTCGGCAGGCGTATGAAAAATATTTTGAAATACTCCCGTCGTATCGCCGATCACTTTCTCAGGCCAGGTGGTATTGCGGCCGCCCTTCAGCGAAAATCCAATCATAGCCACCAATATGATAATACACAGAAGTAATAGCATTAACCGCTTATTCGGCATCGTGTTACACCTCTTCTATTGAACTCCCGATTATCTAGTTTTCCCTTTGAAAAGATGGATGTGCTCCAGTGCTTTCCCTGTTCCGATCGCTACACAATCAAGCGGGTCTTCGGCGATAAGGACCGGCATTTTTGTTTCTTCGCTGATGACTTTGTCCAAATTGCGCAAAAGCGCTCCGCCGCCGGTTAACACTATACCTCTGTCCATGATATCTGCTGCAAGCTCAGGCGGTGTTTTTTCGAGTGTGCTCTTCACTGCTTCAACAATTGTAGATACAGTATCGCGTAGAGCGTTAGAAATCTCTTTCCCTGTAATTTCAATTGTTTTCGGCAGACCTGTCAGCAAATCGCGTCCGCGGATTTCCATGTTGTCGGATTCTTCAGGAGCTTCTGCAGATCCGATTTCCATTTTAATCGCTTCAGCGGTACGGTCACCGATCATCAGGTTGTACGTTTTTCTGATGTAGTTGATAATTGCGTCGTCCATCTCATCACCGGCTACACGGATTGACTGAGACGTTACGATGCCTCCGAGGGAAATAATCGCAACTTCTGTCGTACCGCCCCCGATATCAACAACCATGCTTCCAGTCGGCTCCCAAACTGGCAGATTGGCTCCGATTGCTGCGGCAAAAGGCTCTTCAATCGGATACGCGTCACGTGCTCCCGCCTGTCTTGTCGCATCGATAACAGCGCGTTCTTCAACAGCTGTAATGCCTGATGGGACACATACCATTACATATGGTTTTCTGGCAAACATGCCTTTATTTTTTATGGCTTGATTGATGTAATATTTCATCATCGTCGCCGTTGTTTCATAATCAGCGATAACGCCGTCTTTCATCGGGCGAAGAGCCACCACGTTGCCCGGTGTCCGTCCAATCATATTTTTCGCATCATTTCCAACAGCGACAATCGATTTCGTATCCGTCTGCAAAGCGACAACTGACGGCTCTCTCACAACAATTCCTTTTCCTTTTACAAAAACAAGCGTATTAGCAGTTCCAAGATCTATACCAAGGTCTCTAGCACCAATTCCAAACATATGTATGTATCTTCCTTTCTTAAAGCAAAAATACCCTAAAGGGAAAAACTCATAAACTCTATTATAGCTTAATTCGACGAAAAAAAAAGTGTTACAAATATCCTTTTTCCTTTAAACTCACAAATTTTTTATCCCCGATCACCAAATGGTCTAGCAGCTCGATGCCAATCAGGTTTCCGCATTCAAACAGCCGTCTTGTCACTTCAATATCTTCCCTGCTCGGCGTCGGATCTCCAGAAGGGTGATTATGAACACAGATAAAGGAAGCGGCAGATCGTTTAAACGCTTCTTTAAACACCTCTCGCGGGTGGACAATAGATGAATTCAGGCTTCCGATAAATACGGTGCGTTTATGGATGACTTGATTTTTTGTATTTAAGTATAAACAGACAAAATGCTCCTGGGTTAAAAAGCGCATATCCTCCATGACAAGATTAGCGCCGTCTTCCGGGGAGCGAATAACGAAATGTTCTTCGTTGGCTAATTTATGAATCCGGCTTCCAAGCTCAACTGCAGCCAGTATTTGAATCGCTTTTACCATACCGATTCCCGGGATGCTTGACAGCTCTTCAACCGATGCTTCCTTGAGCAGACGCAGCCCGTCAAATGAGCGCAGCAGCCGGTTTGACAGGTCCAAAACAGATTCGTGTTTAGTCCCTGTCCGCAATAATATAGCCAAAAGTTCATGATTCGCTAAGTTCTCGGCTCCGACTTTCAGGAGCCGTTCTCTTGGCTTTTCTTTGATTGGGAAATCTTTGAGTTTTAATGGCAGATCGTGTATGACCAAGCACTCCTTTTCTTTCCCTTCCCGTTTATAGAACCGTCATGCCCTTATATCAAAATGGCGAAGAGCTCTCATTGTTTTTGATATAGGAAGGCCCATGACTGAATAATAATCTCCGTCTATTTTCTTTACAAAAAGCGCGCCTCTTCCTTGGATGCCGTATGCACCTGCTTTATCCATCGGCTCTTTTGTTTCAATATACGTCCAAATCTCTTCTTCACTGAGGGACCAAAACACAACTTCTGTCTTATCATAAAAAGTCTCGCTGTGATTTTCAGCTTGAATGCTGACCGCGGTTATTACTGAGTGACTTCGGCCTGAAAGCCTCCGCAGCATAGAAGCAGCTTCTTCTTGATCCTGCGGTTTGCCAAGACATTCGCCGTCAAGGCATACCATTGTATCAGCACCGATAACGATTGCATGCGGGTGGAGATCAGCTACAGCCTTAGCTTTTTGTTTTGCCAACCATTGGACGTTTTCTTCTGGTGAAAAGTTTCGATTTAATTTTTCTTCTACTTCACTGACAATAATGGAGTAGGGCAGCTGGAGAAGATCGAGGAGTTCTTTCCTGCGCGGAGATTGTGATGCAAGTATTAGCGGTTTTGTCATGTTCGTCATCCTTTCAGGGTTTGCTTAAGAAAAAAAGATACTCGTTTATCCTACCAAATCACGAGGCTTGTCACAATTTCAGAAAAATAACTTTTTCATGACAAAATAAAAAAAGCCTGTCACTAAAGGACGAAGGCTCAGGGCACTATCTCTTATTTTACGACGGCTAACAGCTCCTGCTGAGCCTTCCACCCGGCTTCAGCACTTGGATCCTCTAATTCCTTTAAAGCCTGCAAAATCGCTTTTTTCTCTCCTGTTTCTGACGCTTTTGTTTCACCAAGCGACTTTTCTATTTTCTCTACACTCGCTTTTGTAATGTCTTCCCCGAGAATCGCCTTTGCTGCAAGCTCCGCTGTTTCCTTAAAAGTATCTGTCATATCTGACTCTATTGATAAGGAAAGCTCCTTGCCTCCCCAGGCTTCAAAATCACTGTCGATTAAAACCTGTCCTAACTGCTGTGAGACATCCTTTTCACTTGCTAAGCCCGCGATGACATACGTATACCCGTCATCCTTTGACAGTGACACAGCGGAATAACCCTTTTCGGTCAATTGTTCTGTTAACGTTTCGGCGCCCTTTTCATTTGAAAATTTTCCGGCTTGCACAGCGTATGTTTTGTATGTACCTTCAGTTTGTGCCGCTTGTTTTTCTGCGCCTGAAGTTTGTTTTTCAGTTGAAGTATCCCCTGCTTTTGCCGTTTGGCTGCCTAAAGAATCCTCTAAAGAGGCCGGTGCTGACGCTTCTTTATTCCCCGATATGTTTAACGCGAATAACCCTAATCCAGTGCCAATGACAGCCGCGAAGGCAATCGTCGCGGCCACTCTTTTTACCGGTTTGGCAGCCCCGGTCTTTCCTTTTGCATAAAGCTTTGTTTTTTTCTTTTGAAAAGGAGGAACAACTTTAGGGTCCTCTTTAAACACCTTGTCCTCCTCGGAATCCCAATTGAATTCATCTTCATCAGGGTGTTCCTGGGATGCCGCAACCTCTTGTTCTGCCTGTCTTTTTTCCTCCCAATTTGAAAATGTCATGCTTTTATTCGCCTCTGTCTCAGGCGTCTCTTGTTCGTAAACCGTCTCTTCTTTTCCATTAATCGTCACCTTGAGGGCTTTTTCTGCGGCTTTACTGTTTTTTTTATTCTTTCTTTTTTTCAATTCCGCTTCCTCCCTTCATTTGCTTGACCGTTCTTGTCGGCTTTTCATGCTACACACTTTAGCACAGGCAAAGAAAAAAAGAACAAGACTTTTGTCGCCTTGTCCAAAAAACGTTCGTCAAATTTTTCAGCAGTCAGCCCAATGCCATTTTGATATAAAAAGAAATGATAGAGTCACCGTATAAATAGGCTAAAATGCTCCCTGCGGCTATAGCGGGGGCGAAGGGAAGCGGCTGCCTTTTAGCGAGTCTACCAGTCAGAACAGCTGCCGCTCCATATAATGCACCTATCAAAACAGAAAAGAAAAAGGCAGCTGCCAGCATTTTCACACCAAGCACAAAGCCAATCAGCGCAAATAATTTAATATCTCCTCCCCCTACTCCCCCATGGGTGATTGCGGCAATTACAGCCAGAAATAGAAATCCGGCTGCCGCACCTAGCAGGCCTGCATACCAGGAATCAAGCGGAGAAATCAATCTCGCGGCCGCCAAAAAGGGAAGAAAGAAAATCAATATTCGATTTGGAATCAGCATAAAATGAATATCTGTCACTGCAACAATAATGAGAAGAGAGATAAACACCACAGCGGGAAACAGTTCCAGCGACGTGCCAAAGCGTATTCCTGCGGCGGCAAATAAACACGCTGTCACAAGCTCTGCTGCGGGATACATAAAAGAAATCCTATGCCCGCAGCTTTTACATTTACCTTTTTGAAATAGGAATGACAGGATGGGAATTAATTCTGCAGGAGTTAATGTCCGCCGGCAAAACGGGCATGATGAACGGGGCGCAATAATAGATAGATGTAAGGGGATACGGCACCCGGCCGTATAGTAAAAAGAACCAAGGATAAGTCCGAAGATAAAAAGAATGGATAGCATAGACAACACACCTTTACTCACTGAGTTCTGGTATGGATTGTAGCAAAATGAGCATCCTGAGCTCCAATTGGAGATATTCAATTTTACACATAAAAAAACCGGCAGAATCTTTTTTTTGATTCTGCCGGAGCCGGATGCTTTTATTTCAACCTTTTTCGAATGTCAGAAATAAAGTAAAGAGATCCGGTAATCAGCACAATTTCATTTGAGCCCTTTTTGCTTTCTATGAATTTGATCACATCGTCTGGATCTTCACTCCAGCTTTTATTGCTGATTTCACTTGCATCATAGAGATCTTTTGCAAGAGAAGCACGCGGGAAATCAAAAGAAGCAAAATGAATCGCATGAGCAATGGTTTCCAGTCTTTTAATCATGTTCTGATACGGTTTGTCCTTTAACGCACTAAACACCACAGAAATGCGTGAATTGGCGAAACGCTGCTTCATCGTTTCCGCCAGCTTTTCAACACCTTCTTCGTTATGCGCACCGTCTAAATATACCGGAGGATGTTCCTGAACAAGCTCTAACCGTCCCGGCCAAGCAGCCTTCACAAGCCCGCTCCTTAACGCTTCGTCACTGATATGGGCGATATTCTCCTTATTGAGCCACTCCGCAGCCAAAATGGACAAAGCAGCATTTTGTCTTTGATGGGTGCCAATCAGAGATGTCCGAATATCTTCATAGCATTTCTCTTCCGTTTTGAATGAAAACTGTTCTCCTGCAGGCAGAGCCTCTTCATTGAAAATAACACATGCATCATGCAATGACTGGAACGGCGCAGCATGCCGTTCGGCTTCGTGGCGGATGACCTGTAAAGCTTCCGGCTGGGTAACTGCTGTAACGATTGGAATACCTTCTTTAATAATGCCGGCCTTTTCTCCTGCAATTTCTTCAATGGTGTTTCCCAAAATGTTCATATGATCGTGTCCGATGCTTGTAATCACAGTTAAGAGCGGTTCAACCACATTAGTAGAATCGAATCTACCGCCCAGACCTGTTTCAAAAATAACAAAATCGACCTTATGAAATTCTGCAAAATATAAAAATGCACAGGCCGTCATAATTTCAAATTCTGTCGGCTGTCCGTATTCCGTTTGATCAAGGGCTTCAACGTGCGGTTTCATTTGATTGACGAGTGCTGTCCATTCCTCATCTGAAATCGGTATCCCGTTTACGCTGATCCGTTCATTAAACGTAATAATATAAGGCGATGTAAATGTTCCAACCGTATATCCGGCTTCCTGCAGCATAGAACGGATAAAAGCGACAGTTGATCCTTTACCGTTTGTTCCTGCGACGTGGAACGCTCGGATTTTTTTTTCAGGATGTCCTAACCGCGCCATCAGCTGTTTCATTCGGCCAAGTCCGGGCTTCACCCCGAATTTCAGCCTCCCGTGAATCCAGCTGCGCGCATCTTGATATGCAGTAAACAATGATAATCCCCTCTTTTATAAGACAAGGCGGTTTCTCTAGAAACCGCCCCGGCTTTTCATTAACCCTTCAGCTCAGCCATTCGTTTTTGAACAGCGTCACGCTTCGCCACATAATCTTTTTCTTTTTCACGTTCTTCATCAATTACGTGTGCAGGCGCTTTTTTCATAAATCCTTCATTTCCAAGTTTCTTTTGGACACGCTCAACTTCTTTTGTCAGTTTATCAAATTCTTTTTGCAGACGGGCAATTTCTTCATCAATATTGATTAAGCCTTCAAGCGGAAGAATAACCTCTGCTCCTGAGACAACGGCCGTCATCGCCTTATCAACAGCCTCAATATCGGTGCCGATTTTAAGCACGCTCGGATTCGTAAAGCGTTCAACATATGAACGGTTCGCTTCGAGGCGGGACGCTATTTCGTCTGTGCTTGTTTTAATGTACAGTTCAACCTGCTTGCTCATTGGCGTATTGACTTCACTGCGGATATTGCGCACAGAACGGATCAGCTCAACAAGAAGCTTCATGTCAGCTGCCGCTTCAGTATCGGTATGCTCCGGCACTACTGCAGGCCATTGACTTACTGTAATCGATTCCCCTTGGTGAGGAAGGTGCTGCCAAATTTCCTCCGTTAAGAATGGCATAAACGGATGGAGCAGACGCATCGTTTGATCAAGTACGTAAGCAAGGATGGAACGGGTAGTTTTCTTAGCCGCTTCGTCTTCTCCATAAAGCGGAAGCTTCGCCATTTCAATATACCAATCACAGAAATCATCCCAAATAAAGTTATATAAATGGCGTCCTACTTCACCAAATTCATATCGGTCAGCAAGCTGGGTCACGTGCTCGATCGTTTCATTTAATCGCGTTAAAATCCACTTGTCAGCGACTGACTTTTCACCTGACAGATCAAGCTCATCGTACGTCATGCCATCCATATTCATTAATGCAAAACGGGAGGCGTTCCAAATTTTATTGGCAAAATTCCAGGTCGATTCCACTTTTTCATAGCTGAAGCGCAGATCCTGGCCAGGAGAGCTTCCAGTCGCAAGGAAATAACGCAGAGAATCGGCTCCGTACTTGTCAATCACATCCATCGGGTCGACACCGTTGCCAAGAGATTTACTCATTTTCCGGCCTTGCTCGTCACGGATTAAGCCGTGGATTAAAACATCTTTGAACGGGCGCTCGCCTGTAAATTCAATGCCTTGGAAAATCATGCGTGATACCCAGAAGAAAATGATATCGTACCCTGTCACGAGAACATCTGTCGGATAGTAGCGTTTAAAGTCTTCAGCCGTTACATCAGGCCAGCCCATTGTGGAGAAAGGCCATAGCGCAGAACTGAACCATGTATCCAGTACGTCTGTATCCTGTTCCCAATTTTCGCTGTCTTCCGGCGCTTCAAGTCCGACATATAGCTCGCCTGTTTCTTTATGATACCAGGCAGGAATACGATGGCCCCACCACAATTGACGGGAGATACACCAGTCGCGGATATTTTCCATCCAGTGTAAATACGTTTTTTCGAAACGGTCAGGCACAAAGTTGACCTTTTCTTCTTTCTTTTGCAGCTCAATCGCTGCATCAGCAAGCGGCTGCATGCGCACAAACCATTGTGTAGAAAGATAAGGCTCCACAACAGCCCCGCTTCGTTCACTATGGCCGACAGAGTGCATATGATCCTCGATCTTGAAGAGAACTCCCGCCTCCTGTAAATCTTTCACGAGCTTTTTGCGGCATTCAAAACGATCCATACCTTGATATTGGAGCGCATTTTCATTCATCGTGCCATCTTCATTCATGACAAGGATGCGTTCTAAATTGTGGCGGTTGCCAAGCTCGAAGTCGTTCGGATCATGAGCAGGCGTAATTTTCACGGCACCTGAACCAAATTCCATATCAACATAGTCATCACCGACAATCGGAATTTCACGATTTACAATCGGCAGGATCACCGTTTTTCCGATAAGGTGTTTATAGCGCTCGTCTTCAGGGTGAACGGCAACAGCTGTATCACCGAGCATTGTTTCAGGACGTGTCGTCGCAATTTCAATTGAGCCTGAACCGTCAGCAAGCGGATAGCTCATATGATAGAACGCGCCTTGAACATCCTTGTAAATCACCTCAATGTCGGATAGGGCTGTTTTTGTCGCTGGGTCCCAGTTAATAATATATTCGCCTCTGTAGATCAGGCCTTTTTCATAAAGCTTAACGAATACTTCTCTTACCGCTTTGCTCAAGCCTTCATCCAGCGTAAAACGTTCACGGGAATAATCTAGGCCAAGACCTAATTTCGCCCACTGGCTGCGAATAAAGTCAGCATATTCTTCCTTCCACTTCCACGTTTCTTCGAGGAATTTTTCACGGCCTAAATCGTAGCGGGATTTGCCTTCTTCACGAAGTTTCGCCTCCACTTTAGCCTGTGTTGCGATGCCGGCATGGTCCATGCCTGGAAGCCACAGCACATCATAGCCCTGCATGCGTTTCATTCTTGTTACAATGTCTTGCAGCGTTGTGTCCCATGCGTGGCCAAGGTGAAGTCTCCCTGTTACGTTTGGCGGCGGGATGACAACAGAGTATGGCTCTTTTGTCTGGTCACTGCCCGCTTCAAAAAATTTGCCTTTTAGCCAAAAATCATATCGGTCTTTTTCAACCGCTGCCGGATCATATTTCGTCGGCATTGTTTGTTCATTCGTTTCCATCATAACCCTCCAGCATGTTTAAAAATGGCTGAGAACGAAAAAAGAGCTCTTCATCCCTGTAAAAGGACGAAAAGCTCTTTCGCGGTACCACCTTTTTTCATGAACTCTATCAGTTCATGCACTTATAACGGATAACGGGTGTTTCCCGAATTTCTCTACTCTTCTTTCAAGAAATTATGCTCCCGGGCGACCTTCCAATCAGACAACATAAGAAGCCTTTCAGCAAACGGCTTCTCTCTCTGCATGCGCCTTTTTTGTACTCTTCCCGTTCTAAGCAGGTGTATTTATCAGCTCATTGTATACATTATTTATGTTCTTTATTATAGTAAAAGTGTTTTTGATTCGTCAATCATCTTTTCCAAAAACACCGCTTTCTATACAGATGGGCAGGCACCTATTGCCCAAGTTTACATATGATGCTTGTAAATGCGTAGAGGAGGATGCACCGTGAAGAAACGTTTCAGCTCTTATTCGCTGCCGCCATGGGTAAGGCAAATTCGGCTTGTATCCGCACAAGTGATTATTCCCATTACGATTTTTCAAGGAATCAGAACCATTTTCTTTCCGACAACCTTTGATGTTTTGCTGCTCGCAATCCTAATCTTTTTAGCTTGCGCCCTTCATTTAGAATGGATATAAACAAACAAGTCCGCGCCATTAAGACGTGGACTCGTTTTCAGCCTGAAATTTTTTCTCTTGTTCAATCTGATGGATTTTCATCACAAACGGCTCTATATTTTTCATTTGCCAATAAGCCTTTAATAATTGTGTACATTCCTCTTTTTCATGCTGTCTTTTCCCAGTTTGATAACCGTTCAGCACCTTGTACATGGCTGCCGGATATGCCATATAGCTGAGAAAAAGGCTGACTTCCGCTTCACGCAAAGGGAATGATTTCGTATATCCATAAAACCATTCGACGCATTCCGGACAAGCTTTCGGAAAGCCTCTGAACATTTTTGTATAAAAGCCGAGCAGGTCGTTTTGCGGCGGACCGACAGATGCTCTTTCGAAGTTTGTAAAATATCCGGTCCCGGCATCATTATACAGAAAATGGTGTATAGACAGGCTGCCGTGGTTCATTACAACCCTTGAAACGTCCTTTTCCTTTGCAGACTCATACCAGTCCTCCAACCGTTCCAGCGCAAAATTCACCGCGGAAATGGTTTCTGAAAAATAGGTTATGGCCTGGAGTTCAAAAGGAGAAAGGTACCACTCCTTCTCCGCTCTATCCACAAACTGCTCATAGAAAATTTTATCTTGTTCCCACTTTTTTTTCGTTTGCCCGTAATAACGTTCAATCTCATCACGTCTAACCTTTAGTTCCTGCGCGGTTCTCTCGTGAAGACGGGCTGTTTCTCTAAATAAATAAGCATGTTTCTGATCCCGTTCTTCCTCTTGGTCAAATTGGAGCCAAGGCATTAAATAGTAGGTATCTCCGTATTGTATGCCTGCTGAGAAAAACTCACCGCTATTTGTTCTGTAAACGGGAACGAATGAACGAAAGCCTTTTTCCTCAATCGCCACCATATGATCTGTAAAATGCTTGCCGCGACCCTCTTTCAATTTTTTCAGGGCAAATATGCCGTAGTCTGTATACACTTTCCAAACAAGAGGACTGACAGGCTCAATAAATTGAGCAGTCAGTCCGTATTCCTGAAGAACCGATTGGGTATCTTCCATTTCATTCACCACATTTTCCGATCACTTACGGTTTACGCATGGCTATTTTTATATTGAGGAATATAGAGAATCTGTCCTGCTTTTAATTCATCATCCAAGGCTAAAGAATTCATCCTGATCAGCTGCTGGGATGTAATTTCATACCGTTCGCATAAACGCTCGATCGTATCTTCCTGCTGCACAATACAAATTTTCATTCTCGAAAACTCATCCGCTTCTTTTGTAAAGAGTTTTGTTAAATAAAGAGAATTATCACTTTCCTTTGTTTGAGGTTCCTTCGTTTCAGCAGCAGGAGCAACCCTAGGAACAGCATCCGTTTCCTTCCTTTCAGTCTCAGAAGATTCAGGCAGCTGGAAGGATTGAAAAGGTGTTTCTTCCTTAGGCTCTTCAGCTGATGGTGTTTTTCTCACTTCAATTTCGAAGCTCTCTTCCTCTTGTTCTTCCTCCTCCAGCAGCTTAGGCGCTGAATAAAAAGAATCCTCCTCTTCTTGTTCAGGCAGGAAGGTACGGTATGCCGGTTCAGGCAATTCTTCTTGAGATGCCTCCTCCGAGCTTGTTTTTTGATTGAAATGGAAATGTAAATCGGCTTTGTCATTCTCCACATATACAGCTGAAGCTGTTTCTCTGCTATCTTCTATGGAGAGAGCGGCCTCTGATACACTCTCCAAAGCTTCATCCGCTTCCGCCTCTTCTTGGCAAAGCGCAGGGTCAGCCTGATCCGATTGAGCTGCTTCTTCATTTTGAGCCTCTTGGCGCAGCGCATATTCATGATTAGGAGACACTGTTGTTTCCTCTTTTTCCTTTGCAATCACAGTCTCTGAATGAAGCTCAGCTTCCAAAGCAGGCGATTCTTCTGCTCCAACGTGTTCACGAAGCTCAGTCTCCGCTGGAGAGTCTGCTTCTTCACGAACATCCGCTATTGCAGCTGCCGGCTCTGCCGTTTCTTTTTTTGCTTTAACGATCTCTTGAATCTCTATTTCTGAAGGATCAGGTTCTGGCTCAGATTCTTCTGTTTCCGATTCAGCACGAACCTCCGTTTCCGGCACAGCAAGCTCTTCTGACTCTTCTTCCTCTTTCACATCTTCTCTGGCCTCTGGTTCTGAAGCAACCGATTCAGGCGGCTCAGATTCTGCTTTTTCTGTCTCCAGTTCTTCACGGAGCCCCGCTTTCGAGATAAAAAGTTCTGGCGGTTCGGCTGGCGGTTCATGCTGAAGAACTGCTTCCTCTGCCGATGATGCACCCGGTTCTTCTACTACACTATGTGCCGGCGGCTCTGAAAGCTCTTCCTCCCTGAATGCCGCAGGAGCTTCATATAAAGGTATCTCCGGCTCTTTGTCTTGCGTATCATCCAAAAGCCCTTCAATCGCTAAATCAGCTTGAATTGTTAAAATGCGCGAATCCGTCAATTGATAGTCAAATGCGTCAATAAAGACGAAGACATCCTGTAAATGGCTCACTTTATTTTTCGGAATGGTAATATCCACAGGAAAACAGTGAGTCAGTTCCGCACTTCCATCCTCTCTCTTTCTGACTTGTTCAACAAACCGCTTATCTGTATAAATCTCTTCGGTATGTTTGTTTTGATCTATGTTGTACTCACCTGTAAGTTCAAGCGATCCTATGATTGATACATAATCATTTACTTCCTGAACCCTAATATCAGGATCTAATGAAATAGAAAGCAGTTCAGAAACTTCCTGTCCTTTTTGGAAACAGATCGATTCTTCTACAGAAAATTGCAATCGATGATTTTGCGGCAAGTTCATATCCTCCTTTCATCTAATCCTTAAAATTAGATGTCACTAAAGGTGTATGTATGAACTGGAGAAAATATGAGTGGGAGAGCACGAAAAAACCGGCACAAGGAGTCCTTGATACCGGTTTTCACTCTTATCTGCGGCTGATCTCGGCAAATACTTTCTCAGCTGCCTGGATTGTGTTTTCAATATCTTCATCAGTATGGGCCGTTGAGAGGAAAAGACCTTCGAATTGTGATGGCGGAAGGAATACCCCTTCATTTGCCATCCCTTTATAATAGCTTGCGAACAGCTTCAAATCAGATGATTTCGCTGTTTCATAATTGATGACTGGTTCGTTTGTAAAGAAGAAACCGATCATCGAACCTGCACGGTTAAAGGTATGCGGAATGCCGTGAGCCTCGGCGGCTTTTGAAATTCCTTCTTCCAGCCTGTCGCCTTTTTTAATGAAATTCTTGTAGGATTCAGGTGTCAGCTGTCTCAATGTCTCTAAGCCAGCCGTCATCGCAAGCGGGTTGCCTGATAATGTACCAGCTTGATAGATCGGACCGCTTGGAGCGATCTGCTCCATGATTTCTGCCTTTCCGCCATAAGCGCCGACAGGAAGTCCGCCCCCGATTACTTTTCCTAAACAAGTCAGATCAGGCGTTACGCCGAAGTAGCCTTGAGCGCAGTTATAATCGACCCGGAAGCCAGTCATCACTTCATCAAAAATCAGCAGGGAGCCGTACTGCTCAGTGATATCACGCAGACCCTGCAGGAAGCCTTCTTGCGGCGGAACAACACCCATATTTCCGGCAACTGGCTCTACAATGACTCCCGCAATGTCTTCACCGAATTGCTGGAAAGCAAGCTTTACACTTTCTAAATCATTGTACGGAACGGTGATGGTGTTTTTCGCAATGCCTTCAGGCACCCCCGGGCTGTCAGGCAGACCGAGAGTGGCAACACCTGAACCAGCTTTAATCAAGAGAGAATCGCCGTGTCCGTGGTAGCAGCCTTCAAACTTTAAAATCTTGTTGCGGCCCGTATAGCCCCTTGCCAAACGGAGGGCACTCATTGTAGCCTCTGTTCCGGAGCTTACCATTCGTACAATTTCTACAGATGGCACACGATCAATGACGAGCTTAGCCAGTTCATTTTCTACTTCAGTCGGAGCACCGAAGCTTGTCCCGTATTCAGCCACTTTTTTGAGGCTTTCTACGACGCGGTCATTTGTATGCCCTAAAATTAAAGGCCCCCATGACAAGACGTAGTCAATATATTCATTCCCGTCAATATCAAAGATTTTCGAGCCTTTTCCGCGTTCCATAAAAATCGGGTCCATGTCTACCGATTTAAATGCGCGAACGGGGCTGTTCACACCGCCCGGCATGAGTTTTTGCGCTTCTTTAAAAGCCGTTTTTGATTTTTCATAGCTTCTCATCTGCCTCAACTCCTGTCAACTGAATAAAATTACTCCGCAAGCCATTTCGCTGCGTCTTTCGCATGATACGTAATAATCAGGTCGGCACCCGCGCGCTTCATGCTTGTCAAAATTTCCAACACAATTTCTTTTTCTTTGATCCAGCCGTTCTGCGCTGCAGCCTTCACCATTGAATACTCTCCGCTTACATTATAAGCGACGAGCGGCAAAGTAAACTCATTTTTTACGTCACGCATGATATCCATATAAGAAAGCGAAGGTTTGACAATCAAAAAGTCCGCGCCTTCCTCGACATCTGATTGTGCTTCGCGGAGTGCCTCCATACGGTTGGCAGGGTCCATCTGATATGTTTTGCGATCTCCGAATTGCGGTGTGCTGTTTGCTGCATCACGGAACGGACCGTAAAACTCGCTAGAATATTTCACAGCGTAAGACATGATGGGAATATTGACGAATCCTTCTTTATCAAGTGCTTCTCTGATCACTGTAACAAATCCGTCCATCATGTTTGATGGCGCAATGATATCCGCACCTGCTTTCGCTTGGCTGACAGCTGTCTGCGCCAAAAGCTCCAGCGATTCATCATTGAGGATGACCCCGTCTTTGACAAGTCCGCAATGGCCGTGGTCTGTATATTCGCACAGGCACGTGTCAGCGACAACAACCATTTCAGGGAAGTGTTCTTTAATTTCTGTGATGGCTTTTTGGACAATTCCGTGATCATGGTACGCTTGTGTTCCGCAATCATCTTTTTCTTCCGGGATGCCGAACACGATAACAGATTGAATGCCCAGTTTGACCAGCTCCGCTACTTCATCCTTCAATAAATCTAATGATACATGGTAAACATCAGGCATTGACGGAACAGCTTTTTTGCCTTCCAGCCCTTCAACGACAAAAATCGGATAAATAAAATCTGATGGATGCAAACGTGTTTCCTTTACCATTTCCCTCATTGCTTTTGATGTCCGCAGGCGGCGGTGTCTATTAAATGATTGACTCATATTCTCTCTTCCTCTCTTGACATGCTGCACATTAACTCAAGCATGCCATCTATTGTAAATGTATCAGGCGTATGCGATGTGATGCCGTACGTCAGAAGGGCATCATTTGTTAAAGGCCCAATGCTGATACACGCCGTCCCATTCGCCTTCCACTTTTTTAATTCTTCTCCCAAGACATGCATAAACGTATGTACGGTTGATGAACTCGTAAATGTTACATAGTCAAAGGAATATTGACCCGCAGCGTCTTTCAGTGCCTCAATGCCTTCTTCATCCGGAATCGTTTCGTAGAGAACCCATTCCTTTACTTCAAAACCGAGCGGGACAAGCTCTTGTTTTATCACATCACGTGACAAATTCCCTTTCATCACGGTAATGGGCTCCCCCGGTTCAGCATGCTGCTTAAGAGCGTCAGCCAATTGTTCAGCAATATACTCCTGTGGCATCACATCAACCGATACGTTATGCGTTTTTAAACGGCGGGCGGTTTTTTCACCGACGGCTGCAATTTTTTTATGCGCAGGGAGAATAAGCTGATTTTCCTTCAGATAAGAAAAAAAGAAGTCTGCCCCGTTCACACTTGTAAAAACAAGCCAGCCTGGCGCGGCAAGATCCTCTCTTACCTGTTCCGCAACATCATTCGGCAAAGCGCGGCGAAACGTAATCAAAGAGGTTAAAACCGCTTTACCGCCATGCGCCTCCACTTTTTGCTGAAATGATGTTGCCTGTGCCTTATTCCGGGTGACAAGCACTGTTTTTCCTTCCAACGGAAAATCATTTTCCATCCTCATCAAGCTCCCGTTTTACACGATCAATTAAATCTTTTGCTCCTTTGTCAGCCATAAGAGCGGCACAGCGCTTTCCTACTTCCTCCGGATCGTTTCCGGTGACGGTTTCTTTAAAAATGATTTTGCCGTCAGGTGAAGCGACAAGACCTGTCATTTCAATTTCATCCTGTCCATTTAACACGGAGTAGCCCGCGATCGGAACCTGGCAGCCGCCCTCCATCGCGTTTAAAAAAGCACGTTCCGCTAAGACAGTCCGTTTTGTATATTCATCTGTAAACTGAGAAAACAACGCCAACAGCTCTTCATCCGATTCTCGGCACTCAATCGCCAGTGCTCCCTGCCCCACAGCAGGCAAACAGCGCTCAGGCTCAAGGAATTCGGTTACGACATCTTGCTTCCACCCCATTCTAGAAAGTCCGGCAGCCGCTAAAATAATCGCGTCATAATCCTCTGTTTCCAGCTTTTGAAGTCTTGTATCTATATTACCTCTAATCCATTTAATTGTAAGGTCAGGGCGCTCAATCAAAAGCTGAGCGCTTCTTCTTAAACTGCTTGTGCCAATGACAGCACCTTTCTTCATTTCTGAAAGCTTTACGCGATTCTTTGAAATAAGGGCATCACGCGGGTCCTCCCGTTCAGGAATACAGCCGATCACAAGGCCTTCAGGCAAAACAGCAGGCATGTCCTTCATGCTGTGCACTGCCATATCAATCTCTTCGTTTAAAAGCGCCTGTTCAATTTCTTTGACAAAAAGCCCTTTTCCACCCACTTTTGAGAGTGTAACATCGACAATCCGGTCGCCCTTTGTCACGATCTCTTTAATTTCAAAAGCAAACGAAGGATTGATTTCCTTCAGTTTTTGAATAACCCATTTTGTTTGAGTCATAGCGAGTTTGCTCCGTCTGGAACCTACTTTAATCGTTCTCATCATTTCTTTCCTCCCGAATCTGCTTGGGACATCGTTTAACTGAACCAATGGAATTGCGACAGGCTTCCAAGCAGGAAATAATTGATCATCAGCACCAGAAAACAAGCCGTATTCCACAGTGCAGCGACCTTTCCTTGCAGCTCCTTAATCAGCCTGATATAAAGATAATAGCTGTACAGCAGCAGGACGACAAACGAACCAAGCACTTTGGCGTCAAACCAATACAGCGTTTCTAGTGAGACATACGCCCAAATGACGCCGAGAATCAAACTCAGCAGCAGCATCGGAACCCCAATGACATTTAAAACATACGCCATATAATCAAGCTTAGATAAATCTTCTATTCTCAACAGCCATTTTCCCCACTTTTTCTTTTTCAGCAGATGATATTGAAACATATATAGCACAGAAAAAACGAAAGAAAGGGAAAAAGCGCCATATGAAAGAATCGCCATTGTAATATGAATCACCAAAAGCTCAGATACAAGCTGCCCGGAAAAAGCAGCTGACTGCTGCTCTGTCGGTGAAAATGTGTGAATGGCGATCATAGAAAATCCTATAACATTTGTAAAAAACACGATAAAGTCAACACGTAAAAGCTTTGTCAGTACAAGTGACAGCGTGACAAGCACCCAGGCATAAAAATAAAGCGCCTCTGTCACATTTAATACCGGAAACCGCCCCGTCACCCACATAAAATAGGCCAAATACACGGTTTGCAGAGTCCAGACAATAGAAAGCAACCAGAAGGCCATTTTTCCAGCCTTCCGGTTGTGTTGAAGAAAATCTATAAAATAAAAGAGTACACTTAAAGCGTAAATGACGATTGTCCCCTCATTAAGTCTTGCCATTGCAGTATCAATCATTCAGCTTTCACTCACTTACAAGTGGGCTAAAGCCCGCTTTTGATTCAGCCTTCTTAAAAGAGTGGACCTTTTGGCTGCTTTCAACGGTTTTCATCATTTGACGGCCCGCAGCTTCTTCAATATCAAAAATCTGCATAAACAACGCGAGCTTTTCTTCCGAATCAGCATCTGCCGCAAGCTCTTTCACCTTTAAAATCGGATCACGAAGCATTTGGTTAATAATACTTTTGGTGTGTTTGTTCAACAGTTTTTTCTCTCTTGTGCTTAAGTGAGGCAGCTTACGCTCAATGCTGTCCATCGTTTCTGACTGGATAGCAAGCGCCTTTTCGCGCAATGCAGAAATAACCGGCACAACACCAAGTGTATTCATCCATTGTTTAAATTCCACAATGGTTTCTTCAATTAACAGTTCAACTTTTTCAGCTGTTTCTCTCCGCTCTTTCATGTTCGCTTCTACAATGCCTTCCAGATCGTCGATATCATAAAGAAAAACACCTTCAAGATCATTCAGCGCCGGATCAAGATCTCTAGGCACGGCAATGTCGACCATAAACAGCGGACGTCCCTTGCGAAGCTTATTCGCGTTTTCCATCATCTCTTTGGACACGACAAATTCACTTGCACCGGTTGAACTGATTAAAATATCAGCCTCCGCAAGCGCGCTTTCAAGCTGATTCAAGCTTCTCGCTTCACCTGAAAAACGGTCTGCAAGCTCCTTCGCTTTCAAGTATGTTCGGTTAATGACAGTGACCTTGCCGATTCCCTGTCCGTGCAGGTTTTCCGCAGCAAGCTCGCCCATTTTTCCCGCACCGAGAATCAATATGTGCTTGCTTGAAAGATTTCCGAAGATTTTTTTGGCAAGTTCAACTGCAGCATAGCTTACTGACACCGCATTTGAGCCAATGTCTGTTTCGGCGTGAGTCCGTTTGCCCACTGTAACTGCCTGCTTAAACAGCTCATTAAAAATAGTCCCGATCGTTTTTTCTTGCTGAGCCGTTTTAAAGCTGTCGCGTACCTGTCCGAGAATCTGCGTTTCGCCAATCACCATAGAGTCAAGTCCGCAGGCTACACGGAATAAATGCTCAACAGCGGCATCGCTCTCATAAAACGTTAAGAACGGTGACAGCTCTTCTTTGCTTAATTGAAACCAATCAGCTAAAAACTTTTTTATATAATAACGGCCGGTATGGAGCTGGTCGACTACCGCATAAATTTCAGTGCGGTTGCAGGTTGAGACAATGATGTTTTCAAGAATGCTTTTCTCTTCTTTCAGCTGCACCATTGCTTCTGCCAGCTCATTCGGCTGAAAACTTACTTTTTCACGTATCTCAATAGGGGCGGATTTATAATCTACTCCCACAACAAGTATATGCATCGCTCTAATTACACCCCCAACACCCAATCTTAATTTATAATCATTCTAACATAGAACTCATTATTTATAATAATTATAACATAGTTTCTTTCACAAAATGTGAACAGATTTTAAAATTCTTATGCTATATTAGAAAAAGCTTCAGGGAAAAGAAGCATTCCTATTGACAATACCAAAAACAGCAGAAATTTACTACACATCAGCTCTAAAAAACAAGAAGGTGATATGCATGAAACAAAAATCAATTTTATTCCCTTGTCTGCTGCTTGCCGCTTCTGTATATGCATGGCTAGAAAGCGGTCAAGCCGAACTGTTTTCAGGGCAGGATCAATGGCCTGTTCTCCTCATGTTATTAGGCGTAGCCTTTGTATATCAAGGAAAAAAAGAAGCCGTTACACCCCATTTTTTTATTGGTTTACTTCTCTTCGGGATCGGTTTACACTTTTTTCCAAGCCGAAATGGGTATGGTGGCCGGATGATTTTGAAATGCTCCTCTTTATGATCGGCTTCTCACTTCTCGTTTCAACCGTTCAAAAAAAAGAATATGTATATGAAGCTGTGTCGATGATTTGTTTTTCCCTGTTTTTGTACTTTTTCAAACAAATTATGGCATGGCTTGAGTCTGCGCATATTCCAACAGCGCTTCTGAAGGAGTATTGGCCGTTTGTCTTTATTGGAATCAGTTTATTGTTATTATTGATAAAACGAAAAAAATCTATACGATAAATAAAACCGGTAGAGGATCCTCTACCGGTTTATCATTTTTTTGATCGCTCCCCAAGCTTCGTCTTTTCCCTTTTTCGTTTCTGAGGAAAAGAGAATCAGCTCGTCTTCCGGATCAATATTTAATGTTTGTCGGACAACCTTTGCGTGTTTGTCCCATTTGCCTTTCGGGATCTTATCCGCCTTTGTAGCGATAACAATAACAGGAATGCCGTAATACTTTAAGAATTCATACATCTGTACATCATCATTAGATGGCGCATGCCGCAAATCAACGATCTGCACCACAGCTTTTAATTCCTCGCGTGTCGTGATATAGGTTTCAATCATTCTCCCCCATGCTTCACGCTCAGACTTTGACACTTTGGCAAAACCGTAGCCCGGCACATCCACAAAATGCAGCTCATCATTGATAATGTAGAAATTAAGCGTTTGTGTTTTTCCCGGCTTTGATGACGTTCTCGCAAGATTTTTGCGATTGATTAATGAATTGATAAAAGACGATTTTCCTACGTTCGATCTTCCGGCCAATGCGATTTCCGGAAGCCCCCCTTCAGGGTACTGTTCCGGTTTTACTGCACTGATCACGATTTCTGACTTTGTGACTTTCATTTCTTCTCTCCTACTAAGGCATGTTCCAAAACCTCGTCTAAGTGGGACGCCAATATAAATGTCAGCCCCTCCCTGACGCTTTCCGGAATATCCTCTATATCTTTTTCATTATCTTTAGGCGCAATAATGGTCGTTAATCCCGCTCTATGTGCGCCAAGCGCTTTTTCCTTTAAGCCGCCGATCGGCAGCACGCGCCCGCGAAGCGTGATTTCCCCAGTCATGCCGACTTCACGCGAAACCGCCCGTCCCGTTAAAGCAGAAACAAGCGCTGTTGCCATCGTAATACCGGCTGACGGACCATCTTTTGGCACCGCACCCTCTGGTACATGTATATGAATATCATACTTCTCATGAAAGTCAGGTTCAATGCCAAGTTCTTCTGTTTTGGATCGCACATAGCTGAATGCAGCCTGAGCAGACTCTCTCATAACATCTCCGAGCTTTCCTGTCAGGATTAATTTCCCTTTCCCCGGAGAAAGCGATACTTCAATCGACAGCGTATCTCCGCCAACGGTTGTATAAGCAAGCCCTGTCACTACACCAACCTGATCCTCTGTCTCAGCTTGTCCATATCTGAAAATACGTTTTCCGATAAAGTCTTGAAGGTTCTTCTCAGTAACCGTAATCCGTTTTCGCTCTTCAGCAACAATGGCTTTTGCAGCTTTACGGCAAATCGCGGCAAGCTGGCGTTCAAGGCTTCTCACACCAGCTTCTCTCGTATAGTAGCGGATAATATCAAGAATCGCCTGATCACGCAGCTGCAGGTTGCTTTTCTTCAGCCCGTGTTCTTTGATTTGCTTTGGAAGCAAGTGATCCTTTACGATTTCAAGTTTTTCTATTTCTGTGTAGCCTGCGATATTAATAATTTCCATTCTGTCTCTGAGCGGGCCCGGGATTGTGGCCAAATTGTTCGCCGTTGCGATAAACAGCACTTTGGATAAATCAAAGGTTTCTTCAATATAGTGATCACTGAAGCTGCTGTTTTGCTCTGGATCAAGCACTTCAAGCATAGCGGATGATGGGTCTCCTCTAAAATCAGATGACATTTTGTCAATTTCGTCTAATAAGAAGACCGGATTCAGCTTGCCCGCTTTTTTCATCCCTTGAATAATACGTCCAGGCATTGCTCCGACATAGGTCCGTCTGTGTCCGCGTATCTCTGATTCATCCCGTACTCCTCCGAGTGAGATTCTGACGAATTTGCGTCCCAAGCTTTTTGCAATTGATTTGGCTAAAGACGTTTTTCCGACACCTGGAGGTCCTGCCAAACAGAGAATCGGGCCTTTCAGGGATTTGGTCAGCTTCTGGACAGCCAAATATTCTAAAATACGTTCTTTTACTTTTTCAAGCCCGTGGTGCTCTTCGTCCAAGAGACGTCCTGCTTCTTTCAAATCAAGCTTATCATCTGTTTCATCCGTCCACGGAAGAGCAACCAGCCAGTCGATATAGTTGCGGATCACAGAGCTTTCCGCAGAACTTGACGGAATTTTTTCATATCTGTTCAATTCTTTAAGCGCTGTTTCCTTCACATGATCAGGCATGCCTGCTTCTTCGATTTTTTCCGTCAGCGTCTGAACTTCGCCAGTTTTGCCTTCTTTATCGCCAAGCTCTTTTTGGATCGCCTTCATTTGTTCACGCAAGTAGTATTCCTTCTGCGTACGCTCCATCGAACGTTTGACGCGCTGGCCGATTTTTTTCTCAATCTCCAGCACTTCTTTTTCATTATTAATAAAATCAATGACCTTGTTCAGCCTGTCTTTGACATCAGCCGTTTCTAAAATATCCTGCTTATCCTTTAGTTTAAGGGGCAGATGAGAAGCAACGATGTCTGCCATTCTCCCCGGCTCTTCGATATCAGTAACCGCAGCGTACGTTTCGGCCGAGATTTTTTTAGAAATTTTTATGTACTGATCAAAGTGGTCTAGCAAAGTCCGCATCAATGCTTCGTCTTCTGTATCTTTTGAATCATCTTCATGAATAAGTTGAATGTCAACCGACGTGTAATCCTCGTGTTCATTGTATTTGACGATATGGGCGCGCTTGAGGCCCTCCACCAACACACGAATCGTACCGTTCGGAAGCTTCAGCATTTGCTTAATTTTTGTATAGGTGCCGACAGTGAAAATCTCGTCTTCACCAGGTTCGTCTATCGAAATATCCTGCTGAGTGGCTAAAAATATCATATGATCATGCATCATTGCCTGTTCAAGAGCCTGAACCGACTTGTCACGTCCTACATCTAAATGCAAAACCATCGTCGGGTACACTAATAAACCTCTTAAAGGGAGGAGCGGGATGCTGCGTTTTAATTCTTCTGCCATGTGACTGACACCTCCGTGACTTTAGTATGAACCATTATAATACAACTTTTTCATCCTTGTACAATAAACGGCATGGTTCCATTTTCTATAAAACAGTCTCCTCGTAGTATACCCTTTCTTTCTGATATGAAAAAGGAAAAGATGTCCTTCATGAAAAAAACCCTATTATCAAAATAGGGTTTAAACGGATTCTTTATTGATTTCGATATGAAACGGTTTTTGTTCCGTTGGCGGATTCACCAAAATTTCATCAAGCACTTCTTGGAACGTCTTCACTGCAATAATCTCGATCCCGTCAATCTGCTTTAAGATGGCCTGCTGATTTTCATATGGGATAATCACCTTTTTCGCACCGGACTGCTTGGCCGCTTTTATTTTCGGAATGACGCCTCCGATGGGTTTCACAAGACCGTTCAGGCTGATTTCGCCCGTCATCGCAACGGTATTGTCAATAGGAATTTTGTGTATCGCCGAGAAAATCCCCGCCGCCATCGCAATGCCTGCTGACGGCCCATCAATCGGAATCCCTCCTGGGAAATTGATGTGAATATCATAATCAGAAGGCTTCATTCCCATTGTCCGGAGCACGGTTAATACATTTTCAACCGAACCCTTCGCCATGCTTTTTCGCCTGATCGATTTTGATTGGCTGCCGATGCTTTCTTCTTCAGCTATTCCTGTGATGTTAATTGATCCTTTATCTTGAGCCGCGGTTACACTTACTTCGATTTCCAGAAGCGATCCGCTGTTAGGCCCATAGACTGCAAGCCCATTTACAATGCCAACCTGTGGTTCAACACCGATTTTTTGCTCGTGCTTTGGAGTAAGCTGACTGGAGTGAATGACCCATTCAATATCCTCAATCGTAATGTCCTTTCGATTCTCCGTTACAGCCATCCCCGCTGCGATTTGAATCATATTGACGGCTTCCCGCCCGTTCCGCGTGTAGCTGGTCAAAAGATCCAGTCCTTCTTCGGAGATATTTTTTTCAATTTTATCCGCTGCTGTTTTGGCAACCGTTTTCAACTCGTCCTTTTCAAGCTCGCGGAAAAAAACCTCCAAACAGCGGGACCGGATAGCTGGCGGAATTTCGTTTGGCATTCTCGTGGTCGCGCCAATCAAGCGAAAATCAGCCGGCAGCCCATTTTGAAAAATATCATGAATATGATTCGGAATTTGTGTATTTTCCTCACTGTAATACGCACTATCTAAAAAGACTTTTCTGTCCTCAAGCACCTTCAGCATTTTATTCATTTGAATAGGATGCAGCTCCCCTATTTCATCAATAAACAGCACACCGCCATGGGCATGGGTGACAGCTCCCTGCTTCGGCTGCGGAATCCCAGCCTGTCCCATCGCTCCGGCCCCTTGGTATATCGGGTCATGGACAGAGCCGATGAGCGGATCGGCAATTCCTCTTTCATCAAAACGGGCTGTTGTCGCATCGAGTTCCACAAAGACAGCCTGCTCTTTAAACGGTGATTGTTTATGTTTTTTTGCTTCTTCCAACACAAGCCGCGCAGCAGCCGTTTTCCCAACTCCCGGTGGCCCATAGACAATCACATGCTGAGGATTTGGCCCGCATAAAGCCGCCTTTAATGCTTTAATGCCGTCTTCCTGTCCGACGATATCTTTAAAGCTTTTGGGGCGGACCTTCTCAGATAATGGCTCGGACAAGCTGATAGCGCGCATTTTCCGAAGCTGCTCCATTTCCTTCTTTGATTCTTTATCTATCGTGACCTTTTGTGTCCTTTGATTCTTAAGCAAATTCCAAAAATACAAACCGATGATGATCCCAAAAAACAGCTGAATAAATAACGCGATCCCTGTCCAACTCATGGTGGTCCCTCCTGAAAAACAATTTATGTATCCAATTCATTCCTCTGATTGCTAGTATCTCCCATAGAAGACGGGAATAAACGTTTTTCCGGAAGAGTTGCATGCAAAAAAACCTCCTGAGTGTTACCACTCAGGAGGTTTGTGCTTATCTTTATGCAGATGTTTTATCTTGGCTTACCTCAGTGCCGTCTTTTAATAAGAGGCGAGGAGGCTCTCCGTGTGTCACAGTTGCCCCGGTGATTACACATTTTTCAATGTCATCACGAGAAGGCAGCTCAAACATCACATCAAGCATGATGCCTTCAATGATGGAACGGAGTCCGCGTGCTCCAGTCTTGCGTTCAATTGCTTTTTTAGCAATTTCAGAAAGCGCTTCTTCTTCAAACTCAAGCTCAACGTTGTCAAGCTCAAGCATTTTCTTGAATTGCTTAACTAGAGCGTTTTTCGGTTTTGTTAAGATGGCAACCAATGCTTCTTCGTCAAGCTTTTCAAGGCTTGCAATAACCGGAAGACGTCCGATAAATTCAGGAATTAACCCGAAACGGAGCAAATCTTCAGGAAGCACTTTTGAAAGAAGATCTTCTTTCTCAAGATCAGCAGCTTTATTGTCGGCACCGAATCCAATCACTTTTTGGCCTAAACGGCGTTTGATGATTTGTTCGATACCATCGAAAGCTCCGCCGCAAATGAACAAAATATTTGTTGTGTCAATTTGAATGAATTCTTGATGAGGATGCTTACGTCCACCTTGAGGCGGTACGCTTGCCACTGTACCCTCAAGAATTTTAAGCAATGCCTGCTGTACACCCTCACCTGACACATCACGTGTGATAGACGGGTTTTCAGATTTTCTAGCCACTTTATCGATTTCATCAATATAGATAATGCCTTTTTCGGCTTTTTCCACATCATAATCAGCAGCTTGGATGAGCTTCAAGAGAATATTCTCTACATCTTCACCCACGTATCCAGCTTCAGTCAAAGATGTAGCGTCCGCAATCGCAAACGGCACATTTAAAATGCGAGCCAATGTTTGCGCCAGAAGGGTTTTACCGCTTCCCGTAGGGCCGATTAATGAAATATTACTTTTTGAGAGCTCAACATCATCAACTTTGCTGTTAGAGTTAATGCGCTTATAGTGGTTATACACAGCAACAGCAAGTGATTTCTTCGCTTGATCTTGGCCGATGACATATTCATTCAAAATTTCGCGAATTTCCTGAGGCTTTGGTACGTCTTTAAATTCTACTTCTTCTTCTGTTCCGAGTTCTTCCTCTACAATTTCAGTGCAGAGTTCGATACATTCGTCACATATATATACACCAGGCCCAGCTACAAGCTTACGAACCTGATCTTGTGTTTTTCCACAGAACGAGCATTTTAATTGTCCTTTTTCCTCGTTAAATTTAAACATTCTTTCACCCCTTAATCTTGTCTCACTTTTTCTTTTACCGGCAGAGCAAAAGAAAATGATTCTTGAAACGAACGAGTATGTATTGCATTTTACCATACTTTCCAAAAAGACGGTAACAATGTGTTTCTGACTTGCACATTCTATATGTATGACAAAAAACAGCCCTGCATTAACTATATTGCCCCAAGAAAAAGAGATAACTCATAATTGTACAAAACAAGGCACGAATGATTCGCGCCCTGTTTTATTAGTACTATTATTATGCACCATATTAACGGTTTTCTACAAGAAAATCAATTGCTTTGCGAACTTTTAAATCTTCTTTCATCGCGTCAGTAGAACCGATGGCTTGTTTAATATTTTCAACAGGCATGTTGTATGCTTCAGCCATTTTAGTAAGCTCAGCATCAACTTCCTCATCTGATACTTCAAGGTTTTCCGCTTTCGCAATCGCCTCAAGAGTCAGGTTAGATTTTACGCGTTTTTCAGCATCTTCTTTCATTTGCTCTTTTAACGCAGCTTCATCTTGGCCTGAGAATTGAGTGTAAAGCTCAAGGTTCATGCCTTGCATTTGCAGACGCTGTTCGAATTCTTTCAGCATGCGGTCAAGCTCAGTATCGACCATTGCTTGAGGCACATCGATTTCAGCATTTTCAGAAGCTTTCAGAACAAGCTCTTCACGCAATTTAGCGTCAGCTTCGTTTTCTTTTGCTTCTTCTAAACGTTTCTTAGTTTTTTCAGTTAATTCAGCGAGTGTTTCCACTTCTTCATCGATATCTTTTGCGAATTCATCGTCAAGCTCAGGAAGCTCTTTCGCTTTGATTTCGTGAATTTTCACTTTGAACACAGCTGGTTTGCCTGCAAGATCTTCAGCGTGGTACTCCTCAGGGAATGTCACTTCAACATCCTTCTCAGCACCTGCTTCAAGGCCAACTAATTGATCTTCGAAGCCAGGGATGAATGAACCAGAACCTACTTCTAGAGAGTAGTTTTCAGCTTTTCCGCCTTCGAATGCTTCGCCGTCAACGAATCCTTCGAAATCAAGAACAACTGTGTTTCCTTCTTCAACAGCGCCTTCTTCTTTTACAACAAGCTCAGCTTGACGCTCTTGAAGCGCTTTTAGTTCGTTTTGAACATCTTCGTCAGTTACAGTTGTGTCGTCTTTTTCAATGCCTAAGCCTTTGTAGTCGCCAAGCTTCACTTCAGGTTTTACTGTTACTTTCGCAGTGAAGATTAAGCTTTCGCCTTTTTCGATTTTTTCAACATCGATTTCAGGACGGTCTACAGGCTCGATTCCAGCTTCTTCAACCGCTTTAGGGTATTCTACAGGAAGAAGAATATCCAAAGCATCTTGGTAAAGAGCTTCTACGCCAAAGCGCTGTTCGAATAATCCGCGAGGAATTTTACCTTTACGGAATCCAGGAATTGAAACTTGTTTTACTACTTTTTTAAATGCATCATCAAGTGCTGTTTTAAACGTTTCAGCATCAACTTCAACCGTTAAAACGCCTTCGTTGCCTTCTTGTTTTTCCCATTTTACAGACATGTGTTTCCCTCCAAAAATCTATTCAGGTTGTGTCGGTCTTCCATTCTAAAGCAATCATACGGCTTCGTCCAACAAAAACAAAGCTGCCAAAGATCAGAATCATTATGTATAGATGTTAATAATGAACTGCAAAGCCTGTCCAACCGTATTTCTTATAACCCGTTATACACAAATACAACCATTATATTATAACATAACACATAGCGCTTTCAACTATATGGCGCGATTTACAAATAAGAAATTTCTTCAATATCTTTTAACATTGTGCAAGCTTCATCGAGTTCTCTGTCGGTAAATTCATACATCATATGAAGTTCTTCGCTTTCAATTTCAATTCCGTGCATCTCGTAACCGACTTTATGCAGGGCAGCCGCCCAAAGGTCAGCCGACAGCAATTTCGGCTGGAACGGATATAAAACGTATAAATGTCTTCTCCACAATTCTTCTACTGCCGCATATAAGGTTGGATTTTCATTTCCAAGTGTCTCATCCAGCACCCTGAGAACACGGTGCAGAATCGGGGCGGCATCAGGCGGAACAATCTCAGATGGTTCAATTGTCAACGACTCGCCAAATTTGCTAATGTGCACAGGTTTACTGTACTCATGCTCAGCCAACAGCATGACAATCATCGTTTTGATAATCGGGTGGGCTGAGGGGTCTTGGAGGATTGTTTTGAGCAATCCTGTATACTTTGCTACGTTACGGTCTTTTAAGGAATGAATGAGATTCATTTGCTCCTCAGGGCTTGCCAGCACTTTCTCGGTGTCAATTGTATCCTCATATTCTTCGGCCCAAGCCTCGTCCTCACGATCCGGATCGGTCATTTTCCGGCTGAAATCCAGCAGCTTATAAAATTGCTCGGCGCTTTCTGCCGGCAGCTGATTTTCTTCCAAAACGGCTTCAATGGTGCTTTTGACTTCCTCGTATTTTTTGAGCTGAATTAAGATGGTCATGTACACCTGCAAAACCGTAAAATAATGGCCATAACCTTCTTTGAGCATCTTCTCGCACACGCTTTTTGCCTCTTCCAGCTCGCCCAGCTCTAAAAAGCAGATGGCCATCCCTAAGTGAAGATCGGATTCAGTATCATCATATTTCATCGCTTCTGAAAACAGTTCAAGCGCTTCTTGATACTTTTTTTCCTTTAGTGATGACATCCCTTTTTCCACAAGGCGGTCTTTCAGATGAGGAAAAGGAATAATTTTTGCGTTCTTCTTGTCATGCGTCATACCTATATTCCTTTCAGGCATTTATTTTGTTCAAGTGTATCAACACCTGTGAACAAACACAAGAAATGAAAGGTTTCATCAGGCAAAAAAAGCCGCCGGACAAATACCGGCCGCTTTTTCAGGCTTGAAGCCAAGAGCTTCTTTGTGATTCAAATTGCTTAATGTCATCCTCCAGCAGCAGCGTTAAGGAAATTTCATCATATCCGTTAATCAGCATCTCTTTCCAATGCGGATCAACTTCAAATGAAATTTGATTGCCTTCACTGTCATGAATCAGCTGCTTTTCAAGGTCAACAGTCATTTCCAATGACTTGTTTTCATACTGGCCGACAAGCTGTTTCCAATTGTCATATGGCATGCGGATCGGAAGCATGCCGTTTTTAAAGCAGTTCTGATGGAAAATATCAGCAAATGACGGCGCAATGATAATTTTAAACCCATAATCATCAAGTGCCCACGGAGCGTGTTCACGCGATGACCCGCAGCCGAAGTTTTCTCCTGCTATTAAAATGGAAGCTCCTTGATAAACAGGCTGGTTTAATTCAAATTCAGGGTTCGGTTCACCATTCGCATCATATCTCCAGTCAAAGAATGCAAAACGCCCGTAGCCTGTTCTTTCAATCCTCTTCAAAAATTGCTTAGGAATAATCTGGTCTGTATCCACATTGATCCGATTTAATACGGCTGCTTTCCCCGTATGTGATTTCAAAGGTTCCATCTCGCGCACTCCTTACACAACTGTTTTTTCCTGATAAAACTTTCTGACATCAACGAAGTGTCCGTGAATGGCAGCCATCGCAGCCATTGCCGGGCTGACGAGATGTGTTCTTGCACCTTTTCCTTGTCTGCCCTCGAAGTTGCGGTTAGAGGTTGATGCACAGCGCTCTCCCTCAGGAACAACATCATTATTCATACTCAAACACATGCTGCAGCCTGACTCTCTCCATTCAAATCCAGCTTCCAAGAAAATCTGGTCAAGCCCTTCTTTTTCAGCCTGAAGCTTCACGCTTTGGGATCCGGGCACGACGATGGCCCTTACGCTGTCAGCTACCTTCTTCCCTTTGATCATGTCAGCAGCCTGTCGAAGGTCAGTCATGCGGGAATTTGTGCAGGAACCGATAAATACGTGCTCCACTTTAATGTCTTCAATTTTCTGATGAGGAGTCAGTCCCATATATTCATAAGCGCGAATCGCTTCTTTTTTATCATCTTCTGCAGAAAAGCTTTCCGGCGCAGGAACTTCAGAATCGACAGGAAGAACCATTCCCGGGTTAATGCCCCATGTCACCATAGGGGAAATTTTGTTGCCGTCAAGGACGATAGATTTATCGTAAACAGCGCCCGGGTCTGTGCGCAGCGCCTTCCATTCCTCTACGGCCTTGTCAAATTCTTCGCCTTTTGGCGTGTACTTGCGATTTTTGCAATATTCAAACGTCACCTCGTCAGGTGCAATCAAACCTGCTCTTGCTCCTGCTTCAATTGACATGTTACAAACGGTCATTCGTTCATCCATCGTCATATTTCTGAATACTTCCCCAGTGTATTCAATGACGTAGCCTGTGCCGAATTTCACACCGTATTTGCCGATGACAGCAAGGATGACATCCTTTGCCGTTACCCCTTTTTGAAGCGTTCCATCTACGCGCACTTCAAGTGTTTTTGGACGCTGCTGCCAAAGTGTCTGTGTGGAAAGGACATGTTCGACTTCACTCGTCCCGATTCCAAATGCAAGAGCGCCGAAAGCGCCATGTGTTGATGTATGACTGTCACCGCACACAATCGTTTTCCCTGGAAGCGTTAAGCCCAGTTCAGGGCCGACGACATGGACAATCCCTTGATCCACGCTGTGAAGATCGGCAAGGCGCACGCCAAATTCCTCACAGTTTCTTTCAAGCGCCGTTACCTGGCGTTTCGCAACTTCATCCTTTATCTCAAAACGATTGACAGTCGGGATGTTGTGGTCCATTGTCGCAAATGTGTTTTGGGGTCTTCTGACCTTTCTTCCCTTTTGTCTCAAGCCTTCAAATGCCTGAGGAGACGTCACCTCATGAATGAGGTGCAAATCAATATAGAGAAGATCCGGCTTTCCCTCACCATGTTTTACAATATGCTGATCCCAAATCTTTTCGATGATTGTTCGAGGCATCATCTTTTATTTCCTCCCTCTACCTAGAGCTAAGACCGCTTAACGTAAGCTGTCACACATTAGACATTGTATTTTCACTCATGATTGCTGCCTTAACTTCCTCTGTAATGGCCTGAGTGCTGCTGAACTCTTCACCCCGTGCCAAGTCTCTTGTTCTTTTTCCAGAAGCCAAGACTTTGTTTACCGCATCTTCTACAGCTTTCGCTTCCTCTTCAAGCCCGAAAGATGTTCTCAAAAGCATTGCCGCTGACAATATGGCTGCGAACGGATTTGCCATCCCTTTACCGGCAATATCAGGCGCGGAGCCATGAACAGGTTCAAACAGATGAAGGCCAGAGCTTGATAGGCTGGCTGACGGGAGCATTCCGAGCGAGCCTGTAAGCATGGACGCTTCATCGCTTAAGATATCACCGAACATATTTTCAGTCACCACGACATCAAATTGATTCGGTGCATAAATTAGCTGCATGGCCGCGTTATCCACAAGCATGTGCTCAAGCTTCACATCAGGAAACTCTTGTGCAACGTCCTCAGCCACTTCACGCCACAGCCGGCTTGATTCAAGAACATTCGCTTTATCTACAGAGGTCACTTTGCCTTTTCTGGCTGCCGCCATTTTGAAGCCCTCTCTGATCACTCGTTCAATTTCCGTTCGCTTATAAAACAGTGTATCTACTGCTTCCTGCTCACCTTCAGTGTTTACATAGCGTTTGCTCGGCTGGCCGAAATACAAGCCGCCTGTGAGCTCACGAACGATAACGAAATCAACATTATCTATATATTCTTTTTTCAAAGGCGAAGCGTCAGAAAGGCTTTCAAATACCTTCACAGGCCGCAAATTCGCAAACAAATCAAGCTGTTTTCTGATGCTGAGCAGCCCTTTTTCCGGTCTCAGTTCCGAAGGATTTTGATCCCATTTCGGTCCGCCGACAGCGCCAAGCAATATCGCGTCTGCATTTTTACAAGCAGCAACAGTTTCCTCCGGGAGGGGGTTATGATGTTCATCAATAGCCGCCCCTCCAATCAGGCCATATTCAAATTCAAATTCATGGTTAAAGCGTTCGGCAACACTTTTCAGTACGTCTGTCGCTGATTCTAATACTTCAGGGCCGATCCCGTCTCCGGGCAATAGAGCAATACGTTTCTTCAAGTTAACCGTTCTCCTTTCTTTTATGATCCGACAGCTGTATGGTTTTTCAATCCGCTCATATTCGACTGGAAAACCAATTGACGATTTACTGCGTTCAAATAGGCTTTCGCTGATGCTTCTAATACGTCTTGCGCTATGCCCCGCCCTGCTGATTCTTTTCCGTTCACCAAAACTCTTACATACACCTGGGCAAATGCATCTTCGCCTTTTCTATTAGACTGAATGCGGTAGTCTAAGAGCTCCACGTCCTTATCGATGCAGCGCTCAAGCGTATTGTAGATTGCTTCCACGCTTCCAGCTCCAGTTGCAGCTTCCTGAATAAGCTGTGCGTTTTCTTGATTTTTCAAAGAAAGAGTAGCCGTAGGGACCTGACTTGTTCCGTAATGTACTTGCAGAGAAAGAAATTCATAACCAATCTTGCGATCTGTTACTTTTTCTTCTAAAATAAGAGAAACAAGATCCTCATCAGTGATTTCTTTTTTCTTCTCAGTCAACTCTTTGAACAACGTAAAGAATTTATTAATCTCTTCACTGTCAAATTGGAATCCTAAAGCAGTCAGCCGTTCTTTAAATGCGTGACGTCCGGAATGTTTACCTAGGACAAGCGCATCTGCGGTTACGCCGACAAGCTCCGGTGAAATAATTTCATAAGTCGATTTTTCCTTTAAAAAGCCGTCCTGATGGATGCCTGATTCATGAGCAAATGCATTATCTCCAACAACCGCTTTGTTGCGCGGGACAGCCATGCCTGTCAGTTTGCTTACTAAATCACTTGTTCTCTTAATCTCGTTCAGCGTAATACCTGTTTCGACTTGGTAGAAATCTTTTCTGGTATGGAGGGCTACGGCAATTTCCTCTAATGCCGCGTTTCCGGCTCTTTCACCGATCCCGTTCACAGCGCATTCGATTTGATCAGCGCCATTTTCAATCGCAGCAAGAGAGTTTGCGACTGCCATTCCCAAATCATCATGACAGTGGGCTGAAAGCTTTGCTTTGTGAATGTTCGGAACGTTTTCTTTCATGTATTTAAAGATATTTCCGTATTCCGCCGGGGCCAGGTAGCCGACAGTGTCCGGAAGATTGATAACACTGGCGCCTGCGTCAATCACTTTCTCGACGATTTCTGCTAGAAACGGCAGTTCAGTGCGGCAGGCATCTTCAGCTGACCATTGCACAATCGGAAAACGTTCTTTTGCGTATTTCACCATTTCAACCGCTCTTTCAATGACTTGCTCACGTGTCATTTTCAGCTTGTGCTTCAAATGAATGTCCGATGTGGCGATAAAAACATGTATTCTCGGATGAGCACCTTCTTTTAACGCTTCCCAAGCAGCATCAATATCACCTTTTACACAACGGGCCAGACCAGTTACTGAACAATTTTTAATGGTTCTTGCGATTTCCTGAACAGCTAAAAAGTCACCTCGGGACGAAGCGGGAAATCCCGCTTCAATGATATCTGCCCCGAGTCTTTCGAGCTGCTTAGCTATGGCAAGTTTCTCCTGTGTATTCAAGTTCACTCCAGGGGACTGTTCACCATCACGAAGCGTCGTATCGAAAAAATTAATTTTGCGCAACGGAGACCACCGCTTCCTTCTTCTTGCCTTGTTTCACAAACGGCATCATTTCACGAAGCTTTCTTCCCACTACTTCGATTTGATGTTCGTTCTCGCTTGCATTGATAGCGTTGAAACGAGGACGGTTTACTTGGTTTTCGACGATCCACTCTTTTGCGAATGTACCGTTTTGGATATCTTTTAATACTTCTTTCATAGATTCTTTTACTTTAGCGTCCACAACGCGAGGACCTGATACGAAATCTCCCCACTGTGCTGTGTCAGAGATTGAATATCTCATTCCTGCAAGTCCTTCTTCGTACATAAGGTCTACGATTAATTTCAGCTCATGAAGACACTCGAAGTATGCAAGTTCAGGCTGATAACCTGCTTCAGTTAATGTTTCAAATCCGGCTTTGACAAGCGCGCTTAATCCGCCGCAAAGAACTGCTTGCTCACCGAACAAATCTGTTTCTGTTTCTTCTTTAAATGTCGTTTCTAATACGCCCGCTCTTGCGCCGCCGATTCCTTTAGCATAAGCGAGGGCTTTGTCTCTTGCTTCTCCAGTCACATCTTGATAGATTGCGAACAATGCCGGTACGCCAGCTCCTTGCTCATATGTTCTTCTTACCAAGTGTCCCGGGCCTTTAGGGGCCACTAAGAATACATCTACATCCGCCGGAGGAACAATTTGATGGAAATGCACGTTAAATCCATGAGCGAATACTAATGATTTTCCTGCTGTCAATTCATCTTTGATTTCAGCTTCGTATACTTTTTGCTGCTGCTCATCCGGAAGCAGAACCATGATGATTTCAGCTTGGGCTGCCGCTTCTTTTACTGAAAATACTTTATGTCCGTCTTCTTGGGCTTGAGTGAAAGATTTTCCTTGTCTAACACCGACGATCACGTCTACTCCGCTTTCTTTAAGGTTCAGGGCATGTGCGTGGCCTTGCGAACCATACCCGATAACCGCTACTGTTTTTCCAGCCAATACGTTCTCTTTGATATCACCGTTATAATATACTTTTACCATTTTAATCTCTCCCTTGTTATGTTTTATACAATAGATATTGTTTTATTGGATGACGCCTTTTGCTGGGTTCCCCTCGCAAAAGCCGTTGTACCTGTTCTCGCGATTTCTTTAATGCCATAAGGTTTTAATAATTCAATAAGCGCTTCAATTTTGTTAGATTCACCTGTCACCTGAACAACGATGCTGTCTCTGCTGACATCAACGACAGAGGCTCTAAACGGTTCTATGATTCCATTAATCTCTGTTCTCGTTGAAGGTGCGGAGACAACCTTGATTAAGGCCAGCTCCCTCTGGACAATCGATTGATTTGTGATGTCCGTGACTTTCAGCACATCAATCTGTTTGTTGAGCTGTTTCGTTAACTGTTCAACATCATTTTCTCCTTCAACGTGAACGACGAAGGTGATTCTGGAAACGCCGGCTGTTTCTGTGTGTCCAACTGTAATGCTTTCAATGTTGTAATGCCTTTTTGTGAATAGACCGGTGATCCGGTTTAACACCCCGGAGCGGTTCACCACAGTCAATGTGATAATTCTTTTCAAGGTTTCACCCCCACCATTTCATGCAGCCCTTTCCCCGGAGCCACCATCGGGAATACTTTTTCTTCGCTGGCAACCCGCACGTCAATGACAACAGGTTCTCTTGATGTCAATGCCTCTTCCAGCTTTTCCTTTGCTTCCGCTTCTGATGAAATTCTGATGCCTTTAATGCCGTATGCTTCGGACAATTTGACGAAGTCAGGCTGAGAAGCGAATTTAGATTCTGAATAACGTTCTTCATAGAAAATTTCCTGCCACTGTCTGACCATTCCGAGACAAGCGTTATTTAAAATCACTACCTTGACCGGAAGATTTAATTCGCGAATAACATCGAGTTCTTGGAGCGTCATTTGGAATCCGCCGTCTCCGACAACCGCGACAACAGTAGCATCTTTTTCGGCCAGCTGTGCGCCGATCGCCGCCGGAAGACCGAATCCCATCGTTCCAAGTCCGCCTGACGTGACCCATTTATCTGCTTTTTGGAACGGATAAAATTGCGCTGACCACATTTGATGCTGGCCTACATCCGTTGCGACAATGGCCTCTCCTTTTGTAAATTGATGAATATATTCAATCAATTTCTGAGGTTTAAAACCTTCTTCTTCATTATCTACATACCAGAGCGGATACTCTTCTTTCCATTCGGCGAGCTGTTTTTTCCATTCGCTTGAATCGCTTTGTTTGCCGTCTTGTTTGATCAGCTCCTGCAGGACAATTTTGCTGTCTCCGACTACAGGAATCTGTGTTTTCATGATTTTTCCGATTTCAGCTGGATCAATATCGATGTGAGCAATCTTTGCGTTTCTGGCAAAGTGTTTCAGGTTTCCTGTGACACGGTCATCAAAACGGGCGCCGATACTGATTAATAGATCACATTCATGAAGGGCCATATTGGCTGTATAAGTACCGTGCATTCCCGCCATCCCCAGGAAAAGCGGATGGTCAGCCGGGAAGCCTCCGAGCCCCAAAAGGGTGTGTGCCACAGGGATTTGCTGCTGTTCAGCATAATTTTTTAATTCTTCTGACGCTTTTCCGTGCAGTACGCCCGCACCCGCCAGGATCACCGGTTTTTTCGCACTGCTCACGGCTTCCACAAGCTTGCGGATCTGCAAATAATTCGGCTCTGTTGTCGGCTGGTATCCCGGGAGATTCATCTCATGATCGTAGCTGAATTCTCCTTCAATTGTTGCCACATCTTTCGGAATATCAATCAATACAGGTCCGGGTCTTCCAGTTGTTGCAATATGAAACGCTTCTTTAATGATGCGCGGCAGATCTTCCGGCTGGCGAACCTGGTAGCTGTGTTTTGTCACTGGCATCGTAATCCCTAAAATGTCCGCTTCCTGAAATGCATCGCTCCCGATTACAGAGGTTGCTACCTGCCCTGTAAAGACGACTAACGGCAATGAATCAATCATGGCATCAGCAAGGCCTGTAACAAGGTTTGTCGCTCCCGGTCCTGACGTGGCAATGACGACACCCGGTTTTCCGGAGACTCTTGCGTATCCCTCCGCTGCATGAATTGCGCCTTGTTCGTGACGGGGAAGGATATGTACCAACCCTGAATTGTATAGCTTATCGTAAATCGGAAGCACAGCCCCGCCCGGATAACCGAAGATCATTTCTACTTTCTCTTTTTTTAATGATTCAATCAGCATTAATGCTCCGCTCATCGTCTGTGTACATTCGGCAGATGCTGAATCCACCTGTACATTAGTCCCCATTTTAGTTCCTCCTTTTGGATTTTCATCCTTTAAAGATCATCTTTTCATTATCTAGATAGCTGATTATTCAATAAAAAAAGCCCTTCCGCCCACAATCAGCCGCGCAGTAACTGCGATAGCTAAAAGGGGCGAAAAGGCTTTTCTTTCCGCGGTACCACCCTTGTTTACGGCCTGTTAATCGGCCGTCTCATGGATATTTCTATCCGCTTTAGTAACGAGTGAATCAAGTTCACCCGGCCAAGTCCTACTGTCATTTCAGACTGGCACTCTGAGGCGAGTTCACCTTGTAAAGCTTCGCCGGTTCTCAGCTAACCCGGTTCTCTGTGGAAAACTTTATCAAGGCTACTTATCCTCATCTGCGCTTTTCATATTCAGCCTTCGGAACGGCTTTCCAGCTGTTCAAGAAGGTCGTTTGTTTTTCATTTTTTTAGAATCATACTGCGATGATTTTCGCTTGTGAAGCTTGCGTTTATCTTTTGTTGAACTCATATTACGCCGCTTTGGACGCAGTGTCAACAGCATTTTTTAAAATTATTAGACAATTTCGATTAATCAAACTATATTGTATACGCTTTCATTATTGGTACAAAAGGAATTGCAAATGTTAAAAGTTTTTATAATTTTTTTATTAATCTATCAAGAATAAACCAGAATTATTTAATTTTATATAAACATGTAAGATTTTATAACACGATATGGTTCGTATATGGATTGAGTCTGACAGATCATCTTGCAATCCATTTCAATTTCGGATAGGCACTTCTCTTGTTCCCTCGGCATACATTAATGATATCTTGCAAAGAAAAGGTGATACGATGAATAAATCATTTGCAGACATGCAAGGATTTCCTGCGGGCTTTCCAAGCTTCCCCAACTTTCCGCAGCAGTACTATCCTGCTGTCCCTCCCTTTTACCAGCAAAGCCAGCAACCATTTGGAGGCTACGGATACGGACAGCCGTTCAGTCAGGCATACAGCCCGTTAACCACTCCCTCTGGAATGTACTCCTCATTCCCATACGCTTCAGGATTTTACGGACAGCAATTTTCAGGTGCAGGCTTTAGCGGCCATGGCGGCAGCTTAAGTGCTCCAGCGATACATGCCGGCGGATTCAGCGGGGCGCCAGGCGTACACGGAGGCTTTAGATATTAAAGAATACCACAAGGGCCGAACATCTATTGCGGTCCTTTTATTGTTTTAAAACGACTTCACAAATACAGTCACATTTTCTGTCTTTATATTTGGAAACAGGATGGAATATGATTTAGATGAATTGAACGATATTCTGCACAATCCGTAAGTTTTCGAGGAGGAATAAAATTGCATATAAAAATAGACGATTTAACTGGACGTCAGGTGGTTTCACTGGTGAATGAGCATTTACATAGCATGACGCTTATGTCCCCGCCAGAAAGCATTCATGCCTTAGGTTTAGAAAAACTAAGAGGGCCTGAAATAACATTTTGGAGCGCATGGGAAGGTGATGAACTAGCTGGCTGCGGAGCGCTAAAAGAACTGGACACCCGGCATGGAGAAATCAAATCAATGCGAACATCTGCATCACATTTAAGAAAAGGCGTTGCCAAACAAGTTCTCCAGCACATCATTGAAGAAGCCGAGAAGCGAGGCTATGAGCGGTTAAGCTTAGAAACGGGTTCAATGGCTTCATTTGAGCCGGCAAGAAAATTGTATGAAAGCTTCGGTTTCCAGTATTGTGAACCGTTTGCAGACTACAGTGAAGATCCAACCAGTGTGTTTATGACGAAGGAATTGTGAGACGATTTTATAAGGATAGATAAGTGCAGGGGAAGGTCTGTCTATCTCTTACCGTTTTCCCTTCTAAAGTTTAATAGAGTAAGTCAACAAAAACCATCCAACATTGCATTGGATGGTTTATTTATATTTATTTACTTCGTACATCAAAATATTTTTAAACACAACATAATCCTTTTTACTCTCAAAAGGCCCTTTGTTGTTGTCATGCTCATCTATTTCATAAAAGCCTGGTCCCTCTCCGGCATCACGCTGCTTGTACCATTTGAGGAATCCATTCACTTCTTTCATAGACAGCTGATATTCTTTTTGCAAACCGTTTACCATGGTGACAACAAGAAGGGCGTCTCCGTCTTCTGCTGAGTTATCCTCAGAAGGTGTTGTTGATCCTTTATCCTTATCTCCCGGAGTTTCCTCTGAATCGGATGGTATGTTTAAATCCTTTAGCGAAATAGATATAACTGATTTAATTTTAGCATTTGCATTATCACCAAAACTTCCACCAAAACTGGAGTTTTCTTCTCTTCCACCAATTACGTAAAGTGTATCATCAATAATGGCAGAAGAATGCGCCATTCTGTATAGCGCTTTCGGATTTGTCACTGCTGTAACTGATTGACTTTTAGGATCGTACACCTTAATTCGGTTTACACCTCCAGTCATCAAAATTTTCCCTTTATAAGCAAGCGCAGAATAATATCCTGCTGTGAATCCTTTACCATTTTCTGCCCATGTGTCTTTTTCTGGATCATAAACATAAACGATTTGGGGAATATAATGCGTTCCGCCAAGAATATATAGTTTATTATCAATTACTGCAGTAGAAGCTCCTGTTACTTCATAATTTAAATTCTGTTTTTTCTCCCATTTTTTCGTTTCGAGATCGTAACTGTAAGTCGTTGCATATCTAGAATTTTCATAGGCCACAACATATATTTTCTTTCCTATAGCTTCTGCATAAATCTTATAAGCTGGAACTTTATTATTTCCAAAGGGAAGATCATCCAATTTTTCCCATGTATCTTTTTTTGGATCATAAACTTCTACTGTCTTGACAACTCCATCGTTTGACCTTCCACCCATGACATAAATTTTACCGTCAACTGTAACAGTTGCAGCACCTCCCCTCTCTGTGGGCATGTCGGCTTTTCTTGTCCATTCATTTGTTTTAGGATCATAGACAAACGTTTGATTCCCATAAGTACCTGGTTTTACAGTCCCGCCACCTATCACATATATCTTTCCATCTACTACACCGCTGCTTGCGCCGACACGCGGCTCAGGCAAATCTGCTCTTTCTTTCCATTCAACTGTTTCCGCGCTAACTGTTTGGAGCGATTGAAACAGCGCAATAACAAATAAGAAAAAAACAACGAACCATTTTTTCAAAAGAAAACACTCCTTTATTTAATTGTTTCACATAACAAATATCGGCATGACTATGAATTTTTTCATATCTTTTCCTGTATATTCATTTTTCAGGAAATTCCAATTAAAATTTTCTCTAAAAAACTCGAATGTTTTCAATTTTGTTTAATTCAAAGAACAGCGGGAATTACAAACGACATGAACGATATCATGCAAATTCATAAAGGAGGAGATTGATATGAAAAGCATAGTTGGTGTATACGATACCCCGCAGGAAACCATCGCAGCGATTGAAGGCTTACTCACAAAAGGCTATGATTCTGATGACATTTCTGTTGTGACAAGCCGGCGAGATACAGATTATTTGGAGTCACGTACAGGAACAGAAGTCAATCAAGCTATCGATGCACATCAGGGCGAATCTGAATCTTTTTTCGATAAACTGAAAGATTATTTCACAATGGATGATACTGCTACACACAGCAAAGCATTATCCGACTTGGATATTAAAACTGATGAAATAGACAAGTATCAAGAAGATTTGGATGACGGAAAACTTCTGGTAGCCGTCGATACAGATGCAGATGTAATTGCTCCTATTGATAACGGCAATGCCCTTTCAGGCGGCTTTTCAAGCACAAATGAATTGGATTATACAACGAAAGAAGAAAAAACGATGCCGCTCCGGGAAGAACAGCTGAAGGTCGATAAGGAAGACGTTCAAACCGGCGAAGTAGAAATAGGAAAAGAAGTGAAAACAGAAAAAAGAGATATGGACATTCCGGTGAGACATGATGAAATTTATGTCGAACGCCGTCCAGTGGATGAAAATAAAACGGACGCTGCTCCCGTCAACGATTCGGAAGAGATCAGAGTTCCAATCGTTGAGGAAAAGCTGGAAGTGACTAAAAAACCGGTTGTCACTGATGAAGTGGTTGTCGGCAAACGCACTGTTGAAGAAAATGAACATATTTCTGAAACTGTGAAAAAAGAAGAACCTCGTCTGAATAAAGAAGGAAAAGTTGACGGCTTGGATGATGATCCGTTAAATAACAAATGAAAATCATAGACCGACAACAAAAAACCTCAAATCCTAAATGGATTTGAGGTTTTTCTTTTGGTACGTCCCAGGAGAGATTCGAACTCCCGACCGACGGCTTAGAAGGCCGTTGCTCTATCCAGCTGAGCTACTGGGACACGTTTTGTTTTTTTGTTTTTCGCTTTAACTATCAGCGACAAGATTTATTATATATGGGATGCAATAATAAGTCAACGGTTTTTTAGAATTTTTTTCATGAGGAAGAAAATTTTCTTCCTCATGACATTTTCATAGTGTGACTCGATTTTGCAGATCCTCAATTTCATTGCCTGCTTGGTCGTAAAAACGGACTGTCGCAGCATCATTTTCTAATGTCAGTATAGCATAGCTTTCTGTCCTGCGCACCCTCGGAAGCCGGATGCTGCCTGGGTTAATCATCAGTTTTCCGCGCAGCACTTCGCTTCCCGCGATGTGCGAATGCCCGAAGCAGATAACATCCGCCCCGAGCTCCTCTGCACGATAGTATACGTTTAACAAGGTCTGTTTTATACCGTGAAGGTGGCCGTGTGTGACTAGTATTTTTCTTGAGCCGACAGTCAGAAGAAGCTCGTCCTTAAAATCGCCGGCAAAATCGCAATTGCCTTTTACAACCGCATAAGGCTCCAATGCAGGATGCCTCGTCTCAAGCTCAGAGTCCCCGCAATGAATCATGAGATCAACTTCTGCCTCATGCCGTTTCGCAATGGTTTGGAGTTCTTCTTCAAGCCCATGGCTGTCACTGATAATCAGCACGTTCATGTACAAGCTTCCTCCTTATGCCTCCAAAAGCTTAGATAGCTTTTTAAGCGCGTCAGCCCTATGGCTGATTTTATTTTTTTCATCACTTGTCAGTTCAGCCATTGTCTTATCTTTATCTTTCACGATAAAGATTGGGTCATAGCCAAAGCCATATTCTCCTCTCGGTTCTTCGGCAATATACCCTTCGACATGGCCTTCGACTGTTTTTGTTTCCTCTCCGGGAATACTCACGGCCAGTGCGCAGCGGAAACGGGCGGTGCGCTGTTCTTTTTCGATACCTTTCAGCTCGCTGAGCACTTTTTCGATATTTGCCTGGTCGTCTTTCTGTTCTCCTGCATAGCGGGCTGAATAAACCCCGGGTCTGCCGCCAAGATTATCGATGGATAGACCGGAGTCGTCCGCAATCACCATTTTGTTCACTGCTTTGGCAACAGCTTCCGCTTTCAGAATGGCATTTTCTTCAAATGTATGGCCTGTTTCTTCAATTTCTTCTGTGAATCCAATTTCAGCTAAAGATTTGACATCATAGCCTCTTGGCTCAAGAATTTCTTTGAATTCCTTCACTTTTCCCGGATTATGTGTTGCAATAATTGCTTCTTTCATGATGATCAAGCCTTTCTGTCTTTATTTCAGTTCTGGCAGAGAATCACCCAGCACTTCTTTTTGCTTGTCAATCAGCTCTTGAATTCCTTTTTCCGCAAGACCCAGAAGACCGTTCAGATCCTCTCTTGAAAAAGTCGCCTCTTCCCCGGTTCCCTGCAGTTCCACAAAACGGCCGCTGCCTGTCATGATGACATTCATGTCAACTTCAGCCGAGGAATCTTCTTCATAATTTAAATCTAACAAAATTCCCTGTTCCTTATCAATTCCAACAGAGATTGCAGCAAGAAAATCAGTGATCGGATTTGTCTTGATTGTTCCTGCTTTGATCAGCTTGCCAATCGCAATCGCCATAGCAAGAAATGCGCCTGTAATGGAAGCTGTTCTAGTTCCTCCATCAGCTTGAATAACATCACAGTCAATCCAAATCGTCCGTTCACCGAGCTTTTCCAGATCTACAACAGCTCGAAGCGCGCGGCCGATCAGGCGTTGGATCTCCATTGTTCTGCCGGAAATTTTCCCCTTAGAAGATTCTCTGATTGTTCTTTGGTTTGTTGCCCGCGGCAGCATGCTGTACTCTGCTGTAATCCAGCCTTTCCCTCCGCCCCGCAAAAACGGCGGTACGCGGTCCTCAACAGACGCGTTGCAGATTACCTTTGTATTCCCTGCTGTTATTAGAACAGAACCTTCCGGATGGCTGATAAAATCCAAATCGAATGTGATTGGACGCAGCTCATCGTGTTGTCTTCCGTCATGTCTCATGTTTTACCTCCGATTGTATGTACATAAACCATTTTTGTCCCGGAATTGAATAAAGAAAGAGGCAGCCGGAACGCTAACCTCTTTCTTTCTAGTATATCAAAAATCCCAATTTAAAAACTACCCGTATTCACTTGAGATGGTCTGGAGACCGGTTCTGTGAGCTTTTCGCCTTTTTCATTTACCAGCTCTGATTTTCCGTTCACTTTAACAGACACGCCTTTTATATCCGGCTGCTCCGTTAACGTGAGCACAATGCTGTTCAGCACTTCTGAAGAAATCATTTTCGTCTTCTCATCGGCGCTGCCGAATATAGATTGATTGAAATCCAACGTCACGCGCCCGTCTTTGATTTTCGGTTTGCTGACCAGCTTTACATCTTCACTGAAGTCTGTTAACAGCCCGCTCACCTTGCTTGGGCCTTTAGCCAATTCATTAATGGCTGCTGTGATGTCGTCTTTTTCCGAATTGTCGATTCGTTTCGTCACCGGCACGTAGTATTCACTGTCTTCATTTTCCGCCAAATAGTAGACTGTCAGCGGATGGGTAGCAGTGAGATCATTTACACCGGCTGTTTCCAAATTAATGCCGTCTTTGCGGCTTAAATCATCTGAGATCGGTGTCCCTCCTACAGGCATCTCCTTCAGTTCATGCCCGTTTATTCTCAGCTTCACTTTATCTATCGAACTAAATTGCGTCAGCGTCCACGTCACAGATTGAACGATTTTCTGTTCGTCTTCTTTCTTATAATTTTTGAACTCATTAGAGAAATCAGCTATCGCGGTTCCATCTTTTTTGATGTCAACGTTAACAGTTGTGTCAGCCGGCAATACCGCTCTGAAGCCATTCGGAAGAATTTCAGACACAGGCCCGCCCTGTACGAGGTATTCAAGCGCCTGCTTAGCCGTGCTCTCACTTTTAGGAAGAGGCAGCGTTTGCGCAACAACATACCCGTTTTTATCAATGAGATAAAGCTCCCTCATAACAGTAGATGAGGCTTGATCCGCTTTTGCGGTATCGCTTTTTTCACTTTCTGTTTTTTTGGCTGCTGTTGTATTTGAATTGGCACCCGCTTCATCGTTCACGAATGTAACGTCTTGAGGCGGATCAATTTCCTCGGCTGCCTTATCAGATTGAAACAAACCGCATCCGGATAAAAGCAAGGCAGAGGTGAGACAAGTGGCACCAATGACTGCAGGTCCTTTTTTCAGCATACTTTTCCCTCCTAAGGATGTTTGTACTATTATGTATACGAGCCTCTTTAGGAAATAGACCGAAGAATTCCGGCAAAACAGAAAAAAACCCGCAACATACCGTTGCGGGGAAAACTATCTTCTAATCGGTTCTTGCAGTGAGATGCATTCCACATGGCCTACCTCATGCCCAAACCAATCGTCTGCGATTTTCGCAAACTGATCACGCGCTCCTGTTGTCAAGAACTGATGATCAGGGGCATTCGCAGACTGGTTCAGCAGCCCTTTATATGAGAGAATCGTGCTGACTTCCCGGGCTGTTTCATCGCCGGACGAAATAATGTTCACGTGTTCTCCCATATATCTTTGAATGGCTTCTTTTAAAATGGGATAGTGGGTGCAGCCTAAAATCAGCGAATCAATCGATGTATCTTTTAACGGATACAGCGAGGTTTTGACAATCTCGTCTGCTGTTTTGTCAAGAAACTTCCCGCTTTCCACAAAAGGCACAAGCAGCGGGCAGGCAAGGTTTTCAACCTTCAGATCAGGATTTAATGCCAAAAGCGCCTCTTCGTATGCATTGCTCTTAATCGTATTCTCTGTGCCGATGACACCGATATGCTGATTATCCGTCACTTTTATCGCTGCTCTCGCACCAGGCTGGATCACTCCGACCACCGGTATACCGACGCTTCGCTGGATGTCATCCAATGCGATCGCTGTTGCTGTATTACAGGCGATCACGAGCATTTTGATGTGGTGGTTTTCGAGTAAATAATTCGTCAGCTCCCACGTATATTGAAGCACCTCTTCTTCAGGGCGCGGCCCATAAGGACACCGTTTCGTATCCCCGACGTAGATAATATTTTCTTTAGGTAGCTGTCTCATGATTTCCTTCGCAACGGTTAAACCGCCAACCCCGGAATCAATGACTCCTATTGGTTGTTCCAACAAAATCGCCTCATTTTCTCTTCATTTCATGCTGCAGTTTCATCAAAGATTTTTCGAAGATGGCTATTTCTTCATCTGTAAACGATTCGAACATATCACGCAGATATTCCTGTCTTTTTGTAATGACCTCTTGGATAATCCGTTCTCCTTCAGGCAGCAGATGTATCCGGACAACACGTCTGTCCGCCGGGTCCTTGACCCGCTCAACAAGCTCATTTTTTTGCATGCGGTCGATTAAGTCCGTTGTCGTGCTGCATGCCAGATACATTTTGCCCGATAATTCACCGATTGTCATATCTCCTAATTCATAAAGCCATTGCAAGCCGACAAATTGCGGCGGCGTAATCGCATATTGATTAAGGATTTCTCGTCCTTTTTGCTTAATGATCGCGGCAATGTGGCGGAGTGACTTTTCAATATCCGCAACATGCTCCAAAGGTTTTGATGTCATTTGTCCATCCCTCACTCAAGGATCTCTTACGCACAAAAGCGTTCCGTGTCTATTTTCCTTCTTTTTTGAAGAAAATGCAAGACTCGCAGGAGAGAAATAGAGGACTTTAGTCAAACAACATCAAGTAATAAAATTTATTTTATGACTTGCCTACGTTTTGCACAGCATTCCAAATTTGGTTTCGAATGTTCCAAACAAACAGCAATAACCGGCTCCTTCCTAAAAGAAGGAATACCGGCAAGGATTAAAGCTCTAGCTCACCCATTCTAAGAAGCTCAACAACGGCTTGCGAACGCCCTTTCACACCCAATTTCTGCATGGCATTTGAAATATGGTTTCGAACGGTTTTCTCACTGATAAATAGCTCGCTTGCAATCTCCTTTGTTGTCTTATCTTGAACGAGCAATTCGAACACTTCTCTTTCTCTTTTCGTTAGCAGCGGCTTCGATTGAAATTCTTTCTCCTTCAAGTATTGTAACCCTCCTTGCTAAGGTGAGAGCGAATCAGAAACGAATGGGTTTTGATATAGTCGAGATATCATATGTAAGAAGGGCGCAGGAGGTGACGTTTACAAGATAATTAGTTTATCGTGTATGAAGAAGCGTTTCTTTCTCCTCATCTTTCCAGCTGACAGCCTTGCCGCTTTCCTTTGAGACTTGAACCATCACGACTGCCCCGGTGAAGCAGGGCTCGCCTTCGAGGTTCTCTCCGAGATAGTGCAAGGTAAGAGATGAACTGCCGACTGCGCTTGTTTTCACATAGATGCGCAACTCTTCATAAGGCATGACTTGGCGCAAATAATCGCATTGCTGGCTTGCCACGACTGTCATGGTCTGTTTGTTTTCACTCATCATATTCAACTTTTTAAAATAAGAAATCCGCGCCTCCTCAAAATATATAAAAGGGGTTACATTATTCATATGCCCAAACATGTCTGTCTCCGAAAATCTTACGGATACCTCATTGAAAAAAGAAAAGGATGTTTTCCATTCTTGAAACGGCATATCAATATAAGCGGGAAGCTTCATCTTTTTTCATCTCCTTATTGTTTAAAAAAACCTCTCCCATGCGGAAGAGGTTTTTCTTCTTATACTCTGTCGCTTCCGAAGAAATTGCGGAACGCTTGTAAGTTTGTATCTCTATTCAAGGCTGCAATCGAAGTGGTAAGCGGAATCCCCTTCGGACAGGATTGAACACAGTTTTGCGAGTTGCCGCAATCTGCAAGGCCGCCTTCATCCATTAATGCTTCTAATCGTTCAGATTTATTCATGGCGCCTGTCGGATGCGCGTTAAACAGGCGGACTTGCGACATCGGTGCAGGCCCCATGAACTTCGATTTGCTGTTCACATTCGGGCAAGCTTCGAGGCAGACGCCGCATGTCATGCATTTTGATAATTCATATGCCCATTGACGGCGTTTTTCTGGCATTCTCGGCCCCGGTCCTAAATCGTACGTACCGTCAATCGGTATCCATGCTTTAACTTTTTTCAATGAATCAAACATTCTGCTGCGATCAACCTGCAAATCACGAACGACTGGGAATGTTTTCATTGGTTTTAAACGGATTGGCTGTTCAAGCTGGTCAATAAGCGCCGTACAAGACTGGCGGGGTTTTCCGTTTATAACCATTGAACATGCGCCGCATACTTCCTCAAGACAGTTCATATCCCATGTGACAGGGGTTGTCTTCTCACCTTTGACATTAACCGGATTCCGGCGGATTTCCATCAGAGCGGAAATGACGTTCAGATTCGGGCGGTATGGAATCTCAAATTCTTCATCATAAGGCGTGCTGTCAGCTGTATCTTGACGTGTGATAATAAATCGTATGGTTTTTTGTTCACTCATGATTATTTCGCCACCTTCTTCTTCGAGTAATCCCGTTTCCGAGGCGTTATCAGTGATACATCGACATCCTGATACTCAAATTCCGGCGCTTCATACGGGCTTACATGTTTAGCCATTGTTGTTTTGAGCCATTCATCATCATTACGTTCAGGATAATCCGGTTTATAATGGGCGCCCCGGCTTTCATTACGGTTGTATGCGCCAAGGGTAATCACCCTCGCAAGCTGAAGCATGTTCGAGAACTGGCGTGTGAACATCGCTCCCTGGTTGCTCCATTTTGTCGTGTCATTGATGTTGATCTTTTTGAAGCGCTCCATTAACTCCTGAATTTTGTCATCCGTTTTCAAAAGCTTGTCATTATGGCGGACAACCGTTACGTTCGCCGTCATCCACTCACCGAGCTCTTTGTGAAGAACATAGGCATTTTCGGTTCCGTCCATACTCATAATATCAGCCCATTTTTCTTCTTCTTTCTTAACGTGAGCGTCGAATAAAGATGAAGACATGTCTTCCGCTGAAGATTCTAAGCCGTTTACATATTTCACCGCATTCGGACCGGCCACCATGCCTCCGTAAATCGCAGACAGCAGGGAGTTCGCTCCCAAGCGGTTGCCGCCGTGCATAGAATAATCACATTCCCCAGCCGCAAACAGTCCAGGGATATTTGTCATTTGATCGTAATCCACCCATAAACCGCCCATAGAATAATGGACCGCCGGGAAGATTTTCATTGGAAGCTTACGCGGGTCGTCTCCCATGAATTTCTCATAAATCTCAATGATGCCGCCAAGCTTAATATCAAGCTCTTTCGGATCTTTATGAGACAGATCGAGATATACCATGTTTTCACCGTTAATGCCGAGCTTCTGGTTCACACACACATCAAATATTTCGCGTGTCGCAATATCACGCGGCACCAGGTTTCCGTATGCCGGATATTTTTCCTCCAGGAAATACCATGGTTTGCCGTCTTTATATGTCCACACGCGCCCGCCTTCACCACGCGCTGATTCACTCATCAGTCTTAGTTTGTCATCGCCCGGTATGGCTGTCGGGTGGATTTGAATGAATTCTCCGTTTGCATAATACGCTCCCTGCTGATAAACGATTGATGCAGCAGATCCTGTATTAATCATGGAGTTCGTTGATTTTCCAAAGATGATTCCCGGTCCGCCCGTCGCCATAATGACAGCGTCTGAACGGAAGGATTCAATTTGCATGTTTGTCAGGTTTTGTGCAACAATTCCGCGGCAGATTCTGTCATCATCTAAAACAGCGCCAAGGAATTCCCAGCCTTCGTATTTTGTGACCAGACCCGCAACTTCGTATCTGCGCACTTGCTCGTCCAGTGCGTAAAGCAGCTGCTGTCCCGTCGTCGCACCAGCATAAGCAGTTCTGTGGTGCTGTGTACCCCCGAATCGGCGGAAATCAAGCAGGCCTTCAGGAGTCCGGTTAAACATGACGCCCATCCGGTCTAATAAGTGGATGATCGAAGGCGCCGCTTCACACATCGCCTTGACCGGCGGCTGGTTGGCAAGAAAGTCTCCCCCGTATACCGTGTCATCAAAATGTTCCCACGGAGAGTCACCTTCCCCTTTTGTATTGACCGCTCCGTTTATGCCGCCTTGCGCACAAACCGAATGAGAACGTTTGACAGGAACGATGGAAAACAACTTAACCGCCATTCCTGATTCCGCTGCTTTAATTGTCGCCATGAGGCCGGCAAGACCCCCGCCGACTACGATAATGCTTGATTGACTCATGATAGCCCCTCTCCCTCTAGTAATCTAGTACTCTTAAACAAATGCAAAAATCGCTTTTAAGCCTACGTATGACAGTGCAACAAAAATAATCAGCGTAACGTATGTCGAAATTCTTTGAGAACGAGGCGTTACCGTGATGCCCCAAGTAACAGCGAAAGACCATAAACCGTTCGAGAAGTGGAAAATTGTTGATAAAACACCGACAATGTAAAAACCAAGCATAGCCGGAGAGCTCAAAATATTCGCCATCATGTCGAAATTGACCTCAGCGCCCATTTGTGCGGCAATGCGGGTTTCCCACACGTGCCAGCTGACAAAAATGAGGGTGATGATACCGGTTACACGCTGCAGGACGAATAGCCAGTTTCTCATGTAGCTGTATTGGCCTGCGTTATTTTTCGCAGTAAACGCTATGTACACACCATAAACTGCATGATAAATTAATGGTAAGAAGATAATAAAAATTTCCAAGGCATACCTGAAAGGCAGGCTATCCATAAAATAAGCAGCGCTATTGAATGCTTCAGCGCCCCTTGCGGCAAACTGGTTGACGACTAAATGCTGAATAAGAAAGATGCCGACCGGTATGACGCCAAGCAAGGAATGCAATCTTCGAAAATAAAACTCTCTGTTCCCAGACATTACTTTACCCCCTGTTTGATAAGTGCGAAATGTGCTAAATCTCTTCCCCCACTTCTTTCAATTGTAAGCACTTTATTAAGATTTATTGACAATTTCATTTTACTCCTCCCTCAAAAGGGCGTCAAGAAAACGCGTACATAAATTATAATTTTCCGAATTGATTAGTTGATTGAAAAATTTTATTTTATCAATATATATTTCTTGCTTAATTTTTCATAAGAATTACAGGATCATTCTGTAATCCTCCCCCCTGTTTAAGCTATAATATACGCAGGAGAGAGGGGAGACAGATATGAAGTCTAAATTTGAAGCATCTATTGACAACCTAAAAGAAATTGAAATGAACGCCTATGCCTACGAACTAATACGAGAGATCGTTCTCCCAGATATGCTTGGCCAAGATTACTCTTCCATGATGTATTGGGCAGGAAAACATCTCGCCCGTAAGTTTCCTCTTGAATCATGGGAGGAATTTCCGGCCTTCTTTGAAGAAGCGGGCTGGGGAACCCTCACCAACGTAAGCGCTAAAAAACAGGAGCTTGAATTTGAACTTGAAGGGCCGATCATTTCCAACCGGCTTAAACATCAGAAAGAACCTTGCTTTCAGCTGGAGGCTGGTTTTATCGCTGAACAAATTCAATTGATGAATGATCAGATTGCCGAATCATATGAACAAGTGAAAAAGAGAGCCGATAAAGTGGTTCTGACTGTGAAATGGGATATGAAAGACCCAGTGTAATCAAAAAGGCGGTGACTGCATAGTCCCGCCTTTTTGATTGTCATTACACAGCTGAAGGGTGTTTTGAAAGCTCAAATGCATCGTGAAGCGACTCGACTGCTTTCACCATGTCATTTTCGCTTACGACTGTTGACACTTTGATTTCAGATGTGCTGACCATTTTGATTAAAATGTTTTTTTGCGCCAGTACAGCAAACATTTCAGCCGCTACACCGGGATTTGAGACCATGCCGGATCCAACAATAGATACTTTAGCCAATTTGCTTTCTGTCTCGATTTTCTCAAATTCCAGCGCGTCTTTATACTCTTCAAGCACCGCAACGGTTTGGTCTGCATCTTCTGTTTTGACAGAGAAGGAAATTCCAGTCTTGTCCTCGGCCTGCGTTTGGATAATGATATCCACGTTTATGTTTCTTTTGGCAAGTGTTGTAAAAATAGTAGACAAAGTTGTCAGGCCGCTAGTCAGCCCGTAAATGGTTACTCTTGTGATTTGATCTTCAAATGCAATGCCTCTGACAATTAAATTCTGTTCCATGGATGATTCCTCCTCAATTAATGTTCCCGCTTCGGTTTCTGTACTTGAACGCACTTCTAACGGCACTTGGTAATTTTTCGCGAACTCAACTGCTCTCGGATGAAGAACACCGGCGCCTAAATTGGCAAGCTCAAGCATTTCATCGTATGAGATGCCCTCAAGTTTTCTCGCTGATTTCACATAGCGCGGATCGGTTGTAAACACGCCTGGCACGTCTGTGTATATGTCACATTTATCAGCTTTTAAAGCGGCAGCCAAAGCAACTGCTGTTGTATCTGAACCGCCCCGGCCCAATGTCGTAATTTCACAATCCTCTGACATGCCTTGGAATCCTGCAACAATGACAATTTTTCCTTTTTCAAGCTGGTCTGCTAAAACCGAAGTGTCGATATCTGTAATTCTGGCGTTTCCGTGAATGGCCTCCGTACGGATTCCCGCCTGCCAGCCAGTATAAGACACAGCGTCATAGCCTTTTTCCTGCAATGCCATTGAAAGGAGTGAAATCGTGACCTGCTCGCCTGTCGCCAGCAGCATATCCATTTCGCGTTTGCTCGGCTGGTCAGAAATAGCTTTTGCAAGGCTGACCAATTCGTCAGTGGATTTTCCCATTGCTGAAACGACGACAACGACTTGATGGCCTTTCTGTTTTTCTGCAATTGCGCGGTTTGCCGCATTTTGAATTTTTTCGACTGAGCCGACGGAAGTGCCTCCGAATTTTTGTACAATAAGACCCATGTATTACCACCCTTTACATTTTGGTTCGTGCGGGTGAGGAGAAAGAGCGCTTTGTCCACAATAAAAAAAGCAATGAGAGGAATACTCTCATTGCTTATCAATTAATCATCATAAATGATTATGAACAACGAGATAGCCCTCCAAGAAAATGATTTCTTGACAGCCTTACATTTATTCAATGCACGGCCAGCAAATAATACCGATGGGGTTTTATTTGCTTCGGCGACGCTCCCCTTTCAGCCTTTTTCACAGAATCCATCTTTCTCCAAAGGCATACTCTTGAAGTTCGCACCTCTATCTTCACCATATAACACGATCTAACTATGAAATTAGTTCACATTTTATCAGATCTTATTTAAAAGGACAACATTATTTTTGCAATTTGTCGTAAAGGAGCTGAGCCGCCGCTGTGGGAACACCGGCTTTTTTGATGTCCTCAAGGCTTGCTTCCTTCATTTTTTTAACGGAACCGAAATGCTTTAACAGCATTTTCTTTCTTTTCTCTCCGATACCCGGGATGTCGTCCAAAACGGATTGAAACGCGCTTTTTCCGCGGATTTGCCTGTGAAAACTGATTGCAAAACGGTGCACCTCGTCCTGAATGCGCTGCAGGAGGTAAAATTCCTGGCTGTTTCGTTCCAGATACACCACCTCCAGCGGATCACCGATCAGTAAATTTGAGGTTCTGTGTTTTTCATCTTTCGCTAAACCGGCGATCGGGATATCCAAGCCGAGTTCATTTTCAATGACATCCCTTGCTGCGTTGATCTGCCCTTTTCCTCCGTCAATGATGATCAGATCGGGCAGCGGCAGATTCTCACGAAGCACTCTCGTATAGCGTCTTCTGACAACCTCTCTCATAGAACCGTAATCATCCGGCCCTGTAACGGTTTTGATTTTATATTTGCGGTATTCCTTTTTGTATGGTTTGCCGTCGATAAACACAATCATCGCGGAAACCGGGTTTGTCCCCTGTATGTTTGAGTTATCAAACGCTTCAATTCTGTGCGGCGTATAAATATTTAATGCCTCACCTAGTTTCTGCACAGCCCCGATTGAACGCTCCTCGTCCCGTTCGATTAAAGAGAATTTTTCTTTCAATGCGATTTTCGCATTTTTATGGGCCAGCATGAGCAGTTCTTTTTTCGGGCCTTTCTTCGGCTGGTGAACGTTTGTTTCCAGCAGCTGCTCGATCATGGATTGATCTACGCTGTCTGGAACTAAAATCTCCTTCGGAAGGAAGTGGTTGTTTTTTGAATAGAACTGCCCGATGAACGTGAGGAACTCTTCATCTGCTTCCTGATAAAGCGGGAACATGCTGACATCGCGTTCAATGAGCTTCCCTTGGCGGATGAAAAAGACCTGCACGCACATCCAGCCCTTATCGTACGCGTACGCGAATACATCACGGTCGACTAGATCGTTCATCGTCATTTTTTGTTTTTCCATCGTTGATTCAATATGGGCAATTTGGTCACGAAGCTCTTTTGCTCGTTCAAACTCAAGATTCTCAGCAGCTTCATGCATTTTCTCTTCAAGCTCTTTTTTGACCTCATTATAGCCGCCCCTTAAGAAACGTGTAATGCTTTCAACCAGCTCTCTGTTCGTCTCTTCGGAAATATCCTTTACGCACGGAGCAAGACATTGGCCCAGATGATAATAAAGGCACACTCTGTCCGGGAGCTTGGAGCATTTTCTGAGAGGATACAGACGGTCGAGCAGTTTTTTTGTTTCCCTTGCTGCCTGTACATTCGGATACGGCCCGAAATAGCGCCCTTTGTCTTTTTTGACATTGCGGGTGACAATCAGCCTTGGGTGGCGTTCATGGGTGAGTTTTATGAAAGGATAGGTTTTGTCGTCTTTGAGCATGACGTTGTATTTCGGATCATGCTTTTTGATCAGATTCATTTCTAAAATAAGCGCTTCAAGATTGGAGGACGTCACGATATATTCAAAATCCTCGATTTCCGTCACAAGCCTTTGGGTTTTCGCGTCGTGAGAACCGGTGAAGTAGGAGCGCACTCTGTTTTTCAGCACTTTTGCTTTCCCTACGTAGATCACAGTCTGCTGCCGGTCCTTCATGAGATAACAACCCGGTTGATCGGGAAGGAGGGCGAGTTTTTCTTTCAGTTGTTTGTTCATATGTTACCCTTCCTTATGTTTAATCCTTTATATCCAGTTTAACACGAACGTTTGTTTTTCTCTATGGTTCACAATTGGCGAATAAAAAAAGCGATCCCTCAATCGGAATCGCTCTGGCATGTAAGCAGCGGAAAATTAAAGATGTTTGTTTACAAGCTCTTGAAGCGCTTCTTTTGGTTTGAAGCCGACTGAAGTTTCAACTACTTCGCCGTCTTTTAACACAAGAAGAGTCGGGATGCTCATAACGCCGTATTTTCCGGCAGTTTCTTGGTTTTCGTCTACATCGATTTTTACGATTTTCAGTTTGTCTCCCATTTCTTGATCCAATTCTTCAAGAACAGGTGCAATCATTTTACAAGGTCCGCACCAAGGAGCCCAGAAGTCTGCCAGTACGACGCCTTCGCTTGTTTCAGCTGAGAAAGATTGATCAGTTGCTTTTACGATAGCCATTATTGAATTCCTCCAATGTGAAATGATGATTTTTAGTATAGCATCTCCCATTCGTTCACGCTATTTTAATGCTTACAAATTATTTTTTCCTGATCACAGCCGGTTTACTCATTTTTATATGGTTGAATGGGATATGCTCTTTTTTTAAAACACAAATCTGATAATGGCCCCAATCACTACAATTGCCCCAATAATCATTAAAATGGTACGAAGCATAAGATCACATCTCCTCTTCACTGTCATGTACTTTACCATGCCCTGCCGGAGCTGTTTTAAAACCTGAAAAAGAGCGCCGGCATGAAGCTCCGGCGCTCTTGCGCGATTAAGAATCAGCACGCAGCGTAAGTAAGACGACTGACATTGGCGGGAGTTTTACTTTCAGTTTGTTTTTGCTGAGCGTGTATTGTCTGAAGGATTCCGGTTTGACATGATGAGGATCGTCAAACGTGTTATGCGCATTCATTTTTTCTGCCGTAAGAATGACTCCGGAATGGTCCGCTGCCTTGTGTAGGCCTCTCAGCTCGATTTCCGCCTCCGCTTTGTTTTGGTGATCGATGTTGCAAATAGTGATATTGATATCACCTTCAGCTTGTTTCGACGCTGAAATGCTGATTTGCGGAAGCGTTTCACCCTTCCATTCATAGTCGGCAGACATTGTCTCTGTTGCTAAAAGAGAAGCGTCCTGGTGCACCTTAAACATATTGAATACATGGTACGTCGGTGTCAAAAGCATCCGCTCGCCCTCAGTCAAAATCATCGCTTGTAGAACGTTTACTGTTTGGGCGATGTTGGCCATTTGCACCCGGCGGCAATGCTGATGGAAAATGTGGAAATGAGAAGCCGCCACCAGTGCATCACGAATGGTGTTTTGCTGATATAAGAAACCGGGATTCGTGCCTGGCTCGGGATCAAACCAAGTGCCCCATTCATCAATAATCAGCCCGACCCGCTGCTCCGGATCGTACCGGTCCATGATCGTGCCGTGTTTTTGAATCAATTCATCGATGTATTTGGCTTTTTTCATCGTAATAAACCACTCATCTTCCGTGAATTCTGTGGCTGATCCTTTGCCCTTCCAGAAATCCCCCGGAATCGTGTAATAATGAAGACTCAACCCGTCCATCAGGCCAGCGGCTTTTTTCATAAGCACGTCCGTCCAATTAAAATCATCCACATTTGCTCCGCCTGCAATTTTATAAATTTCATTCCCGCTGTAATTGCGGACATAAGTCTGAAAACGCCGGTACAGATCTGCGTAGTATTCGGGATGCATGTTGCCGCCGCAGCCCCAGTTTTCATTGCCCACGCCGAAATATTTCAGCTTCCAAGGCTCTTCTCTTCCATTTTGTTTTCTCCAGTCTGACATCGGCGTGCCTTCTTCAAATGTCATATACTCAATCCACTCCGACATTTCCTGAACGGTTCCGCTTCCGACATTGCCGCAAATATATGGCTCGCATTCAAGCAGCTCGCAAAGCATCATAAATTCATGCGTTCCGAATTCATTTGATTCAATTGTACCGCCCCAGTGAGTGTTCAGCATTGTCTTACGGTCACCGACACCGTTTGCCCAATGGTATTCGTCCGCAAAACACCCGCCCGGCCACCTGAGGACAGGAATGTGCAGCTGTTTGAGCGCCTCCAGCACGTCCTTTCGTATCCCGTTGATATTGGGGATGTCTGAGTCCGTTCCGACCCAGATCCCCTCATAAATCCCTCTTCCTAAATGCTCAGCAAAATGACCGTATATATTTTTGTTAATGGTTCCTTTTACGATATCTGTTTGAATCACTGCTTGATGTTCAGACATGCCTCTGATCATTCCTTTCATACGGATATGAAAAGCACCACAGTCAAATATGTGATCTGTCTTTTGCCTGAGGAGTCAGCATGAATGTAAGCGCTTTTAAAGTAACCATATTATATATGTTCGTACATGTCAACGACATTTTCTATCTCATTTATATTTGTACGTATGTATTTACAAATATAAAAACCCGGACTTTTAAAGTCCGGGATTTCCTTTATGAGTGTATATTCAACTGTTTGAATTCCTCAGTTAATAACGGGACAACTTCAAATAAATCACCGACGATGCCGTAATCCGCTATTTTAAAGATATCGGCTTCGGGATCTTTATTGATGGCGACGATCACCTTGCTGTTTGACATGCCGGCCAAATGCTGGATGGCACCGGAAATGCCGCATGCAATGTACAAATCCGGAGTAACGACTTTCCCGGTCTGCCCGATTTGGAGAGCATAATCGCAATAATCAGCGTCACATGCCCCGCGAGAAGCCCCGACTGCGGCCCCTAGCACCTCTGCAAGCTCCTGCAGAGGCTGAAATCCCTCCTTGCTTTTGACTCCTCGGCCGCCCGCAACGATAATTTTTGCTTCGGAGAGATCAACGCCGTCAGCTGTTTTTTTCACGACCTCTTGGATAACAGTGCGGAGGTCAGTAAGAGAAACATCAATGCTTTCGATGCTCCCCGATCTGCTGGTGTCTTTTTCTGAAGCTTGAATGTTATTGGGGCGAATTGTTGCAAAGATCATCGGATCGGTTGAAATGACGCGTTCAAAAGCTTTCCCCGAGTAAATCGGCCGTGTGAACACAACATTCCCTCCGGTAACGCTTACATCTATAGCATCAGAAATTAAGCCTGTTTGCAGCCGGGCAGCAAGCTTCGGTGAAAGATCCTTGCCCATTGCCGTATGCCCGAAGATGACTGAATCAGGATTTTCTTGCTCGATAACACCTCTCATGACTTGGCTGTACCCGTCTGCCGTGTATGTTTTCAGCTTCGGGTCCTCAGCGGTAAGAACTTTATCTGCTCCGTAATGAATAAGCTCTTGTGCAATGCTTTGTACATTTTCACCGATGAGAACACCGATGACTTCCCCATCTCCTGAAATGGTTCTTCCTGCAGCTATTGCTTCAAAGGTGACATTTCGCAATTCCCCATCGCGTATTTCTCCAAGCACGATCACTTTTTTTCCCATTCTAACATCCCCCTGTTTCTTTGAATGTCCAAGTTTTAAATGACTTTAGCTTCGCTGCGGAGCAATGAAACAAGCTCTTTTGCCTGTTCAGCAGGCTCACCTTGGAGAAGCTTCCCGGCTTCTTTTTTCGGCGGCAGAAAACGTTCAATGGTTTTCAGCTTTGGTTCAGCATCCTCTTCGTCCAGATCAAGATCATCAAGTTCAAGCTCTTCAAGCGGCTTTTTCTTAGCCTTCATAATTCCCGGAAGCGATGGATAGCGCGGCTCGTTTAAGCCCTGCTGAGCTGTGACAAGCAATGGGAGCGTCGTTTTGATTTTTTCAACATCCCCTTCGACGTCCCTTTCTGCTTCTGCATCAGTGCCGTTGATTTCGAGTTTGGTGATCGTAGTGATACACGGAATGTCCAGTAGCTCGGCAAGCCGAGGCGCCACTTGTCCTGATCCTCCGTCAATGGCAACATTTCCGCCGAGAATCAAATCAAACTCCTGATCCTTCATATAGTGGTATAAAACTTGAGAAATGGAATATTGGTCGGGTTCTTCAAGATCATCTTCTATGTTGATTAAAACAGCTTGGTCACAACCCATGGCAAGCGCCGTACGCAATTCTTTCTCCGCTTCTTCACCGCCGACCGTGACAGCGGTGATCGTGCCGCCATGCTTTTCCTTCAGCTGGATGGCTTCTTCTATCGCGTACTCATCATATGGATTAATGATCCATTCCGCTCCGTCATCCTGAATCTTTCCTGTTTCAATGACGATTTTTTCTTCTGTGTCAAACGTCCGTTTCATCAGTACAAATAGATTCATGATCATATCCCCTTTTATTCGCCTTTGAACTGAGGCTTTCTTTTTTCGAGAAATGCCTGGATGCCTTCCTTGGCGTCCTCTGACTCAAATGCTTCCCCAAATCGCTTTGCTTCAAGCTTTAAGCTGCCTTCATAGGAATACACCTTGTTGGAATAAAGAAGTTCAAGCAAAGATGCCAGCGTTTGCGGGCTTTTCTCTGCAAACTTAGCGGCAAGTGCTTTTGCTTTTTCAATCACTTCTGCCTCATCTTTCGCTCCAATTGAGACAAGTCCGAGATCAAGCGCTTCTTTTCCGGATATCGGTTCTCCTGATCCGATGAGCTCCAGTGCTTTGGCTGTACCGACATATCTCGGAAGGCGCTGTGTCCCCGCAAAACCTGGAATGATACCGAGATTAAGCTCCGGGAGCCCCAGCTTAGCATCTTCTGCCGCGATTCTGATGTGACAGGCCATTGCAAGCTCCAGCCCGCCTCCGAGAGCATCGCCGTGAATCGCTGCGATAATCGGTTTTGGAAAACTTTCGATTCTCTCCATTAACTGCTGGCCGCGCTCAGCGAGCAATGAGGAATCCTCATTGCCTTTAAGCGATGTAAATTCTTTAATATCAGCGCCGGCTGAGAAAAATCTTCCCTCGCCGTGAATGATAATGCTTCGTACGCCTGCATCTTTCTCACATTGATCAAGACAGGAAGACAGCTCTTCTAATATCCGGCTTGAAAGCGCGTTTGCCGGCGGATTGTGAATCGTCAAGACTGCCACAAATTGATCAACCGCAAGTGAAATTGCATTCATAGGACAGAACTCCTTTACTTATTGTGAATTCCGGATACCAATAATTCTAAAACGCTGTTTGAAAGCGCAACGAGATCGTACTTTTGGTCATTCATCACCCAAGTTGTCACAGTTTCGTCAATCGTTCCAAAAATCATCTGCCGGGCGAGGCGGACATCGAGGCCTTCTTTTATTTCGCCTGATTGTATACCTTCCGTCAAAATGCCATCCAAAATATTTAAGTAGCCTTTTAATATTTCGTTGATTTTTTGGCGCAGCTCCAAGTTGGATTGGCGGAGCTCAAGCTGCGTGACAATGGCGAGATTATGGTCACCCGCTAAAAGGGAAAAATGCTTTGAAATCACAAGCGCCAATTTCTCTTTCGCTGTTGCTTTTTCTTTAATGTCCTCTTCCATCCGCTCAATAAATTGACCCATTTTTTCTTTGAAAAGAGAAATTAAAATATCTTCTTTGTTTTTAAAATAGAGATAGATGGTGCCGTCCGCTACCCCGGCTTGTTTGGCAATTTTGGATACCTGTGACTGGTGGTAGCCGTTTTCTGCAATGACTTCTACTGCTGCATCAATAATCTGCATATACTTTGGCCGTTTTTGCTTCAATGTTCATCGTTCCTTCCTATAGAAATGAATGACTATTCATTCATAATTTCATGATAAGAAGGATTTTCAGGTTTGTCAAGTTTATTCATAGGCGTTCTCTTTTTTTATTTGATATGATGATTTTCGGTTTCTTCTTCAAGTAAACGCCTTCTTAAAATTTTTCCCACCGCCGTTTTCGGCAACTCCTTTCTGAACTCATAGGCTTTGGGCACCTTATAGGGAGCTAGACGTGATCTCGCAAAAGCGTCCAGTTCTTCTGTATCGGCTTTTGCGCCTTTCTTTAATACGACAAATGCTTTTACTGTTTCTCCCCTGTAGGAATCGGGAACGCCTGCGACAACAATTTCCTGGATGGCTTCATGTTCATAAAGCGCTTCTTCTACCTCACGCGGGTAAATATTGTAACCGCCGGCAATGATGATATCCTTCTTCCTGTCAGCAATATAGAAAAAGCCTTCTTCATCCATATAGCCCATGTCCCCGGTGAACAGCCAGCCATCTCTCAGCACTGCGGCGGTTTCCTCTGGTTTATTCCAGTATCCTTTCATGACTTGCGGACCTTTTACAATGATTTCTCCATGCTCATACGGAGCGGCAAGCTCACCCGTCTCTTCAGAATAGATCGCAGCGTCCGTACTCGGCCAAGGACAGCCGATACTGCCCGGCTTGTTTTTTCCCCAGATAAAGTTGGCGTGCGTCACTGGGGATGCCTCAGACAAACCATAGCCTTCCACAAGCTTTCCGCCAGTCACCTTTTCAAATTTCTGCTTTACCTCCACGGGGAGCGCGGCTGATCCGCTAAGACAGCTTTTAATGGATGACAGATCATAATGCTGCAATTCAGGGTGATGCAAAAGGCCAATGTAAATTGTCGGTGCGCCAGGAAAGAGCGTCGGTTTGTGTTTGTCGATGATTTTCAGTGTTTCGAGCGGATCAAACTTAGGAAGAAGAATCATTTCGAAGCCTAGTTTAATCGAATAGTTCATGACTGCCGTCAGTCCGTAGACATGAAAAAATGGAACGATGCCCAGCACTTTTTCAGCGCCTTCTTTCACGTCATACATCCAAGCGGCGCACATTTCAGTATTTGCCAAAATATTTTGGTGCGTGAGCATGACCCCTTTTGGAGCTCCGGTTGTTCCTCCGGTATACTGGAGGACAGCGATATCATGCTCAGGATCGATCTTCGGGATTGTCAGGAGTTCAGTTTTTTCCTGCTTCATACTGGAAGCGAACGTGTGAATGTTAGCTGTTTTGTCAAAGTCGATATGCACTTTTTGTTTTTGCGTCAGCGGGTAAAGAATATTTTTCGGAAAAGGCAAATAGTCTTTTACGCTGGTTATCAAAATCTGGTCAACTATTGATAGCGTTTTCATTTTTATTGCCTTCGGGAAAAGCAAATCTAAGGTGATGATTACACTTACCTGAGCATCTCTAAGCTGGTATTCAAGCTCATGCTCGGTATAAAGCGGATTCGTCTGCACCACGATGCCACCGGCAAACAAGACGCCATAATAAGAAATCACTGTTTGCGGGCAATTGGGCAGCATAACAGCCACTCTGTCTCCTTTTTGCAGGCCATTGCACTGCAAAAAAGCTGCAAGTTTAAGAGCATCCGTCAGAATGTCATGAAAGGTGAGTTTTTTTCCATAAAACGATATTGCGGTTTTATCAGGAAATCGTGCGGCGGAGTCTGTCAGGATGGATTGCAGGGTTTTATTCGGCAACGGAAGCTCATGCGGGATATCGTTGGGATACTCGGCAAGCCACGGCTTTTGAGACTGCATAAAACCTCCCCTTTCGATTTTAGAGATCCACCTTATCATTATAGCAGATGGACGGCAAAAAAAAGAAAAAGAAAGGTAAATCTTTCTTTTTCTCATAATATGAACAGATATATAAGACCAATTAACAAAAAGATTCCCGCCGCGGCGAGCAGTATTTTCGCAAGCTTTTCCATTTATTCTCCGTCCCCTTATATTCCGGCTGCCACCACAAAAGAAAGCCCGACAGAAATGACAAATGAAATAAAGCCGACAGCCCGGTTATCATTTTCGATTTCCTGATCAATTTTAAACCGCGGAGTCAAAAACTCAAAAATAAAGTAGCTGATCAGAAGCATAACAAACCCGTAAACGCCCCAGCCGATCATTTGCAGCAGCGAATTGTGCTGGGAGATGGAATGCTGAAATACGTTTGCGATTCCCAAAATTTTTCCGCCGGTCGCCATTGCCACCGCAAGATTTCCTTTTTGAATCTCTTCCCAGTTTTTATAAGCCGTCACCAGCTCAAACACAGTCAAAAAGAGGACGAGGCAGAGAACCGCGACACTGTAATATGCCGCGATTTCCACAAGCTCGTTTTCCCAAAAATCACTCATGGCCATACTCCCTTTTATTTTAGTTCAACAACCGTAACGCCTGATCCTCCCTCACCTGCTTCACCGAAACGGGAACTTTTGACGCTGCGGTGGTTTTTCAGAAGATCCTGTACGCCTTTTCTTAAAGCGCCGGTTCCTTTTCCGTGGATGATTGACACTCTTGGATATCCGGCTAACACCGCATCATCCAAGTATTTTTCAACCCGGCTGAGGGCATTTTCATAGCGTTCGCCGCGAAGATCAAGTTCAAGCGATACGTGATAGTCCTTTCCTTTGACCGCTGTAATCATTTTTTCTTTTTTTGGCTCCGGAGCTGATTTGATAAACTCCAGATCTTTTTCTTTTACTTTCATCTTTAAAATACCGATTTGAACGTTCCATTCATTGCCGCCTGTTTTTTCGAGCAATGTTCCTTTTTGCCCGAAAGTGAGGACTTTCACCTCGTCGCCAGGCTTAAAGTCGCGTTTTTGCGTTTTCGGCTTTTCCGGTTTCTTGGACTTTTCAAAAGCAGGCATAGCGCCTTCTAACCGTTTCTTCGCGTTAATCAGCTCGTGATCCTTGAAGGATTTGTGTTCTTCTTTTATGGTGCGCAATTCATGAATAATGTCCTCGGCTTCTTTCATTGCCGCTTTTACTTTTTCAGCAGCCTGCTGTTCTGCCTCTTCAAGCATTTTGTCTTTTTTGCTGTTAAGCTCGATGATTTGCTGCTGCAGCTCTTTATGCAGTTTTTCCGCTTCTTTTCTGATTAATTCTGTCTCAGAAAGCTCTTCTTCCGCACGTTTTTTGCTTTGTTCCAGCGACGCAATCATCGTATCGACTTCGTTATGCTCGGCCGTCATTTCTGACTTCGCCTGCCCGATGATATGGTCCGGGAGCCCGAGGCGTTTTGAAATTTCGAAAGCATTGCTTCGACCCGGCACACCAATTAAAAGTTTATAGGTCGGTGACAGCGTTTCGATGTCAAATTCAACGCTGGCATTCATGACGCCTTCTCTGTTATAGCCGTACGCCTTCAATTCCGGATAATGCGTCGTAGCTAACACTCGTGCATTGGTGCGATGCACGTCATCCAAGATGCTCATGGCGAGGGCCGCCCCCTCCTGCGGATCTGTCCCTGCACCAAGTTCATCGAAAAGCACAAGGCTGTTTTCATTGACCTGTTCTAAAATGCCGACAATATTCACCATATGGGATGAGAACGTACTTAAACTTTGCTCAATCGACTGTTCATCACCGATATCAGCGAATACGTGCTCAAATACTGCCGCTTCTGACCCTTCATCTGCCGGGATATGAAGACCTGACTGCGCCATTAAGGTTAGCAGGCCTAACGTTTTAAGGGTGACTGTTTTCCCCCCGGTGTTTGGCCCTGTGATGACAATGGTTGAAAAATCGCGGCCAAGCTCGATGTCATTGGCAACAACCTGATCAGGCGGAAGCAATGGATGGCGGGCTTTTTTCAAACGGATAAAGCCGGTGTCGTTCATAATCGGTTTTGTCGCTTTAACCGCTTTTGCATATCTAGCTTTTGCAAAAATAAAGTCAAGCGTCTGCAGCACTTGCAAATCTAGAAATAGCTCCTCTGTATACTCTGCCGTTTTCTCTGTCAGCACACGCAAAATCCGTTCAATTTCTTGCTTTTCTTTCACTTTCGCCTGCTGAAGGGAATTGTTCATATCTACAATCGCCTGCGGTTCAATGAATAGTGTCGCACCAGAGGATGAGGTGTCGTGCACAATTCCTCCATAGCTGGATCTGTACTCCTGTTTGACCGGGATCACAAAGCGGTCATTCCGAATCGTAACAATCGTATCAGACAGCATTTTCGATGCGGAAGAGGAACGCAGCATCGACTCTAACCGGTCTCTGACTCTTGATTCGAGTGTTCTGAGCTGTGTGCGGATTCCTCTTAATGTTTCCGATGCATGATCAAGCACTTCTCCGTGATCATCAATGCAGGAATTAATGTCCCGCTCTAAATCGGACAGCGTGATAAGCTGTTCAGCATGCTGATGGATCAGCGGAATGTCGACACCGTCTTCAGCCATTTGCGTGATAAAATGTTTCATTTGTTTAACTGCATAAAGCAGGCCTGAGATTTCAGTGAATTCAGAAGGACTGAGAACGCTGCCGATTTCCGCCCGTCTTAACGCTCCTCTGATATCTACAAGGCCGCCAAATGGCGCTTGGCCTCTCAGCCGGATAATGTCAGAAGCTTCGTCTACTTCATCCAGCTGTTTTTTGATTTCGTCTATAGAAGCAGAAGGCTTAAGCTCGAGAAGCATTTCTTTTCCGAGCGATGAAGCGGCATGCCCAATAACCTGTTCTTTCACTTTATGAAATTCAAGAGCTGATAATACTTTTTGCTGCACGATTGTGTGAGCCTCCTTACTTAATCGTTGCGCTTCAGAAATGCCTCTACGTCTTTAAGCGACCGGGCATTCAGAACGTTTTTCGTTTCCGTCCATCCTTTGCGCGCGGCAGTAACGCCAGTTTTCATATCGTCTAACATCTCAATATTATGGGCATCAGTATTAATCACCAATGTAACCCCTTGTTCGTTTGCTTTCATTAAATGCTCTGTGCGCAGATCAAGGCGCGCAGGGTTGGCATTGAGTTCAAGCGCCGTATTTGTTTTCCTCGCAAGCTCAATCAGCTGATCAATATCGATTTCGTAACCGGCCCGTCTGCCGATAAGGCGCCCGGTCGGGTGTGCGATAATGTCAACATGCTTGTTTGTCAGTGCCGTCTCAAGCCGTTTCATAATCACGTGTTCCGGCTGATTAAAACTGGAATGAATCGATGCAATAACGATATCCATTTCCGCAAGCACATCGTCATCATAATCGAGCGTACCGTCAGGCAGGATATCCATCTCAACGCCTTTCAAAATACGGAAGTTTTCAAACTCTGCATTCAGCGCGTCAATTTCTTTTGCCTGCTGCTTAAGTCTTTCTGCAGTAAGCCCGTTGGCGACCTTTAAATATTGTGAGTGATCGGTGATCGCCATGTATTGATAGCCTTTTTTGATGCAGGCTTCAGCCATCTCTCTGATCGAAAATGCACCATCGCTCCACGTTGAGTGCATGTGGAGATCACCTTTGATTTGCCCGGGCTCTATCAGTTCAATGCTGTCGCTGTAGGTTTCCACTTCCTGTCCGCTTTCACGAATTTCCGGCGGAATCAGCGGCAGGCCGAAGTGCGCATAAAATTCACGTTCACTCGGAAATGTTTTGATCTCTCCGGTTTCAACTGTCTCAACGCCGTATTCACTGATCCGCTCGCCGCGTTCTTTGGCGATTTGGCGCATCTTAATATTGTGATCCTTTGATCCCGTAAAATGATGGAGTGTTGTCGGAAACTGCTCTTCCGTCACAAGACGGAAATCGACGCTTGTTTCATATTCAAAGGAAAGGATGACGGACACCTTCGTATCTCCGCTTGCGATCACGCTTTTGATGTTTGGCAGCTCAAGAAGCTGCTCTCTTACTTCAGCCGGATGATCTGTAGCAATGATATAATCCAGATCCTTCACCGTTTCCCGCGCTCTGCGGAGACTTCCGGCACGAGAAAATTTGATGATATGCGTAAATTGAGAAAGATGCTCTTCAATTTCCCGCGCGATCCGGAGGGCGTAGCCGATCGGGAACCGTTCAGGCTGTTTTCCGGCTTCCCCGAGCGCCTGTAATATTTTTTCTTCCGATTTTTTGCCGAAGCCCGCAAGACCTTGTACCTTTTGCTGTTCACAGGCTTCCTTCAGAGATTCTGCATCATGTACGCCGAGCTCTTTATACAGCTTTGCGATTTTTTTGCCGCCGAGCCCTGGCAGCTTCAATAAAGGCACGAGTCCTTCCGGCACTTCTTTCTGCAGCGATTCGAGCGTGCTTGACTTTCCTTCATCTATATACTCTTTAATGACGCTGTACGTTCCTTTTCCAATGCCGGACAGCGACATCATATCGTCCATTTCTGATAAACTGCGGTCATCCTGTTCCAAGGCTGCCGCTGCTTTTCGGAAGGCAGATACTTTAAACGGGTTGTCCCCTTTTAGTTCCATATAGACTGCAATGGTTTCAAGCAGCCGGATAATATCTTTTTTATGCATATCATAACCCCCAGACGTTCACATATGTTTCCATCATACTTGAAAAAAACTTCTCCGGACAAGAGAAGTTTTTTTATGCCCCGTACTGTGTCCACAGCTCTTGTAAAAGCCCTGACAAGTACGGTGTATGGTTAATGATCACATTTGCGAGAGACGATTGCCCCATCATTTGCTGCAACGCGTCTACCGGCAGAACGGATGCGACATACAGCAGCACAAATGTAAATAAATAGACTTCTAGAAAACCGAGAACGGCTCCCAGCATCTGGTTGATTTGTTTAATCACCGGAATGCCGGCTACAATACTCAGGAACGAGCCGATGATTCTCAGTAAGATTTTAGCAATGATAAATAAAACGATAAACGCAATCGCATTATAGTACGCTGCTTCCAAATTCCCCGTAAAAAAAGAAAGAGCCGGCTGTCCCGCTGAAAAATCGGGTGCGGGAATCCAATGTAAATGCGGTGCCACGTTTTTATAGAATAAAGCCGCAAAGGCAATTGATAAAATAAAGCTCGTCAAGCGGATAAACTGCAGGATAAAACCGCGTTTTAACCCCAGTAAAGTCCCCATCAGGAGCAAGATTAAGATGATGATATCTAGCATAGTTGTTCAATCCTTTTCTTTAAGCTGACGCTCCAGTTTTTCACATTTCTCTTGTAATTTGACATAATCGTGCACCACATTTACCGCTGTCAGCACTGCAAGTTTATTTATATCAAGGTATGGATTTTTTTCATTGATTTCTCTCATTTTATCATCAACAATTCCGGCGACATACCTCATATGGGCTCTGCTTTCTTCACCGACAATCGTGAAGTGCTGGCCGTAAATGTCAACGGTTGTTTTTGTTTTTTTGCCGTCAGACAACGTTTCTCCTCCATTCCGCGAGAATCCTAGTTCTTATCATAACACGTTTATTAAATGAATGGAAAGACGAGCCTCCCGCTGTTATGATACACTGGTATATACAGCGAAAAGTGTAAAAAAAGGAGATTATTACGTGTCCCATTCAGTGATAAAAGTATCGTTGTCTGCTATTGACCAAATGAAAATGACATACAGCGGTTCGCTTACAGCCTCTGTTCCGCAGGGAGCCGTTTTTCAGGCGAAACCGCCCGGCTGTACCATTACAGCATATCAATCCGGCAAGGTCTTGTTTCAAGGCAAAAACGCAGCGGCAGAATCCGCGCGCTGGGGAACAGCAGAGCCGGAAAAGAAGAAAATGGCCAAAAAGCCGGCTGATCCCCGCTATGCCCCTCCGGCAGATATCGCCGGAATGTCTGTTATCGGTTCTGACGAAGTCGGAACCGGAGATTACTTTGGCCCAATGACGGTTGTATGCGCGTACGTCGACAAAACCATGCTTCCTTTAATGAAGGAACTCGGTGTTAAGGATTCTAAAGATTTAAAAGATCCGCAAATCATCGAGATTGCCCGAAACCTGATCAAAACTATTCCATATAGCCTGCTGGTTTTAAAAAATGAAAAGTATAACAGCATGCAGGAAAAAGGCATGAGCCAAGGGAAAATGAAAGCATTGCTGCACAATCAGGCGATCACCCATTTATTAAGGAAAATGGATGGAATAAAGCCTGAGGCCATTTTGATTGACCAATTCGCTGAGCCAGGCGTCTACTTCAATCATTTAAAGGGCAGAGACATTGTGAAGGAGCGGACCTATTTTAGCACAAAAGCTGAAGGTATTCACCTGGCTGTCGCCGCTGCTTCAATCATTGCAAGATATTCATTTTTAATGGAAATGGATAAACTGTCACGCGAGGCAGGAATGACACTTCCGAAAGGAGCCGGTCCGCACGTTGATGAAGCGGCCGCCAAGCTGATCCTCAAAAAAGGGGCATCTGCACTCAGAACCTTTACAAAACTCCATTTCGCCAATACGCAAAAAGCGCAGCGCCTTGCTGATAAAAAACGCTCATAGAAAAAAGCTTGCAGATTTCTCTGCAAGCTTTTTTCTCAGCCTCTTAAAACAGCTTGATATGTGTCTTCTAACGCTTTCAGCACTTTGCTGTGCGCCTTTGTCACTTCTTCTTCAGTCAGTGTTTGTTCAGGGTTGACATACTGGAGTGAGAAAGCGACTGACTTCTTGCCTTCCTCCATATGTTCGCCTTCGTATACGTCAAAGACGGTTACCTCTTTCAGAAGCTTGCCGCCAGCCTCTTTAATGACGCTCTCGAGCTGTCCGCTTGTAACGGTTTTATCTGTTACAAGGGCGATATCACGTGTCACAGACGGATATTTCGGAATCGCCGTGTAAACAAGCGGTGCTGTTTCTGCTGCGAGCAACGCATGAAGATCGAGCTCAAATACGTATGTTTCCTTTATATCCAGTTCTTTTTCCAATGAAGGGTGGACTTGGCCGATGAAGCCGATCAGAGAACCATTCAATAAAATGTTCGCTGTTCTGCCCGGATGCAGCTGTTTGCGTTCAGACTGTACAAATTCAATGCTGTCTAGGACGTTGAGTTTGTCTAACAGCCCTTCGACAATACCTTTGACAACAAAGAAATCAACTGGTTTCTTCTCACCCTGCCATAGCTGCTTGCGCCATAATCCGGTAACAGCTCCTGCCACGCGTTCTGTTTCAACAGGTTTTGTGTCCTCTTCCTTCGTCAGAAAAACGGAACCGACTTCGTACAGTGCAACTGAGTCAGTCTGTCTTGCGAGGTTGTAAGAAACAGAATCAAGCAGATTCGGAACAAGACTGTGTCTGAGAATGCTTCTTTCTTCACTCATTGGAAGCGCAAGCACAGTATTCAGTGATTTTTCAATTGCAAACGCTGCCGCTTTCTTCTCGTTTGTCAGTGAGTAAGTGATGGCTTGTGATAAGCCTGCGCCTTCAAGGAAGCGTCTGACTTTACGGCGTTTTGCCTGATATGCCGTTAATCCGCCTGTAGTCCCCGCTGTCTCAGGAAGCGTAGACGGAATGTTATCGTAGCCGTACAGTCTTGCCGCTTCTTCGATTAAATCCTCTTCTATTGTAATGTCGCCGCGGCGTGATGGGACAGTCACAACGAGAAGTTCACCCGCTTCACCGACCGTAAAACCGAGACGTTTATAAATGCTGATCAGTTCTTCTTTACTGATCGTCAGGCCTAGAACGCTGCTCACTTTGTCAGCAGATACGTGAATGTTATTTGCTTCGATTGTCAGGTGATCTTCCTCAACTGTTCCAGCAAGCACCTCACCGCCGGCATACAGATGGATCAGCTGCGCAGCCCGTTCTGCTGCAAGACGTACGCGCGCCGGATCAATTCCTTTTTCAAATCTTACGCTTGATTCACTTCTCAAACCAAGGTCTTTGGAAGCCTTGCGAACCGTCTGCCCATTGAAATACGCAGCCTCAAGCAAAATCGTTTTCGTATCTTCCTGAACCTCTGACTCTGCTCCTCCCATGACACCCGCAACGGCCTGCGCTTTCGTTCCGTTTGTAATGACAAGGTGATCGGCGGACAGCTTACGTTCTTGATCATCAAGAGTTACGATCATTTCATTCTCAGCTGCTTTTCTTACTACGACTTCCTTAGAGCCAAATCTGTCATAATCAAACGCATGAAGCGGCTGTCCGTATTCCAACAGGACAAAATTTGTGATGTCAACGACGTTGTTGTGCGGACGAATGCCTGCATTCATCAGCTTTGTCTGCATCCAAAGCGGTGACGGAGCAATCGTGACATTTTTAATGATTTTTGCAGTGTACAGCGGGTTCGCTTCTTGATCTTCAATTTTGACTGAAATGTAATCAGACGCTTGTTCTGAAGCAGCCGGGTAATCCGTTTGCGGAAGCTTTACCTCAGTGTCTAAAATCGCGGCAACCTCGTAAGCAACACCAAGCATGTTCATGGCATCCGCGCGGTTTGGCGTTAAACCCAGCTCAAGAATCGCATCGCCAAGCTGTAAAGCCGCTAAGGCATCGCTTCCTGTTTCAGCGTCATTAGGGAATACGAAAATGCCTTCTGCATACTCCTTCGCCACAAGTTTGCTTTCGATACCAAGCTCCTGTAAGGAACAGATCATGCCATTTGATTCTTCACCGCGAAGCTTGGCTTTTTTGATTTTGAAATTGCCCGGCAGCACCGCTCCGACTGTTGCAACTGCGACTTTTTGTCCCTTATCCACATTCGGCGCGCCGCAAATGATTTGTACAGGGGCTTCAGCTCCGATATCCACAAGGCACTTATTCAGCTTATCAGCATTCGGGTGCTGCTCGCGCTCCAGCACATGGCCGATGACAACGCCTTTGATGCCTTCTCCTTTGTATTCAATTCCTTCAACCTCAATACCGGCTCTTGTAATTTTTTCAGCAAGAACAGCCGGGTCCATGCCTTTTAAATCAACATAATCCTCTAACCATTTATAAGAAACAAACATCCTTGCATCCTCCTCTTACGCCTGTTTAAACTGCGAAATAAATCTGACATCGTTTGTATAGAAGTGGCGGATATCATCAATGCCGTATTTCAGCATCGCGATGCGCTCAACACCCATTCCGAATGCGAAGCCCTGATATTCCTTCGGATCAAAGCCAGCCATTTTAAGCACGTTCGGGTGAACCATTCCGGCACCGAGGATTTCAATCCAGCCTGTTCCTTTACATACTGAGCAGCCGTTTCCACCGCATTTAAAGCATGTCACATCCACTTCTACTGAAGGCTCAGTAAACGGGAAGAAGCTTGGGCGGAGTCTGATTTCACGGTCTTGCCCGAACATTTTTTTCGCAACGAGTTCAAGCGTTCCTTTTAAATCACTCATGCTGATGTTTTTGTCAACGACAAGCCCTTCAATTTGCATAAATTGGTGAGAGTGCGTCGCATCATCGTTATCACGGCGATATACTTTACCCGGGCAAATGATTTTAACGGGACCTTTGCCTTTATGCTTTTCCATCGTCCGTGTTTGGACAGGAGAAGTTTGCGTTCTCATCAAAGTTTCCTCTGTGATGTAAAAGCTGTCCTGCATATCGCGCGCAGGGTGTTCTTTCGGAAGATTGAGCGATTCGAAGTTGTAGTAATCCGTTTCAACCTCTGGCCCTTCCTCGACTGTGTAGCCCATACCGATAAATAAATCTTCAATTTCTTCAATGACAACAGTGAGCGGATGGCGGCCGCCGACTGCAACAGGGTTCCCCGGCAGCGTGACGTCAATTGTCTGTCCTGCAAGCTTCTGTTTCATTTCCTCTTCTTCAAGCTTCTCGTTTTTGTCAGCAATCGCATTGGCAATACGCTCCCTTACTTCGTTCGCGAGCGCCCCCATTTTTGGACGTTCCTCAGCAGAAAGCTTGCCCATTCCGCGCAGCACTTCTGTAATCGGCCCTTTTTTTCCGAGATATTGCACCCGAATATCATTGACAACCTTCAATGAGCTTGCCGCTTCTACTTGTTCTAAAGCTTCTTGTTCCAGCTGTTTTAGCTTTTCTTCCATTTTGCATCCTCCTTTTATGTAAACAAACCGTCATATGTCTTTGGAAAATAAAAAAAACCCGTCCCTTGTACAAGGGACGAGTTGTGGCCGCGGTACCACCCTTATTTCAGACAGACTGATGCTGTCGTCAGCTTCATTGACATAACGGAATCAGATTCCGGTTCACCTTTACGCGCAGTGTACGCGGTCCCGGCGACAACTCAAGAGGTGAAGCCAATTTCCGGCTGCGTTAAAAATGCTCTCAGTCAGCGGCATTTTCTCCCTGGAAAGCAGTTGATCAGAAATTGAGGTCCTCTGTCACGGTTTTTGAAATATTATGTTCTATTATAGAGAAATCCAACGCTTGGCGCAACACTATCCTCGCAAGTGATACACGAGGATGGCAGCCGCAACCGCAACGTTTAGTGATTCAGCCTGTCCGTAAAGCGGCACGTACAGGTTCAAATCCGTTTTTTCCAGCAATGCAGCATCCACCCCTGCACCTTCATTTCCTACAATGAGCGCAAAGGATTCAGACTGAGGAATCTCCTGGTAAGGCGCTCCGTTTTGCAGCGCCGTGCCGTATACTTTTACGCCCTCTGCCTTCAATTCGTCCACATATGAAGGCAGGTTTCTTCTCACAACAGGAATATGGAAGTGAGATCCTTGAGCAGATCGCAGTGTTTTTCCGTTAAAGGCGTCCGCCGTGCCGTCACCGAGTACAACCGCATCCAAACCGGCCGCATCAGCCGTTCGAATCATTGTGCCAAGGTTTCCCGGATCTTGAACAGCGTCAATCAGCAGCACCTTGCGTGCCGTTGCCAGCTTTTCTTCAGGCATATGGCACACAGCGGCAATCTGCTGCGGCGTTTCGGTTTCAGTCACAGCTGAAAACGCATCTTCACTCAGCATATAGCACTGGATACCAGTCTCAAGATCTGAAGGAATCCTCGTTTCATCCTTTACAAGGATTTCTTTCACAATGCCCGGGCTTTTCAACGCCTCTTCAACGAGGTGTTCTCCCTCTATCAGAAATGTATTTGTTTTTGTTCGTTCTTTTTTTGTGTGAAGCTTTTTCCAATCCTTCACTTTTTGGTTTTTTGCCGATTCTATTTGTTTCACTGTCTATGTGGCGCTCCTTTTTTTAACATGATGTTATTATATCGCAAGAACAGCACATAATAAACCAGGTGCAGGGTTAGAATATACGTATTACATTTTAGAAAAAGGAGCGTTTTACATGGATCTTAATTTACGTCATGCCGTCATTGCCAATGTCACCGGCAATAATCAGGAGCAGCTTGAGCATACAATCGTAGATGCGATTCAAAGCGGTGAAGAAAAAATGCTTCCAGGGCTCGGCGTTTTATTCGAAGTCATTTGGCAGCACGCATCCGAAAGTGAGAAAAACGAAATGCTGAAAACGCTTGAAGGCGGATTAAAACCCGCCGAATAAGACATGAAACCGGGTGACAGCGCCCGGTTTTTTTCTTATATAATAAAAACATGATGAGGGGGAACGCCATGTTTTTACAGCCGTTATTAGCGAAAAAAATTATTGCTGAAGTTAAAAAAATGTACGAACGTGAAGTCATTATTGTAAACACGGACGGTCTTATTATGGCAGGCACAAACGATGAGCGTGTCGGACAATTTCATGAGGGAGCGCTTATCTGCGCAAAAGAAAGACGCAGCGTGATTATTACAAAAGAAGATGAAACAAGGTTAAAAGGAGTGAAAGCAGGCATAAACCTCCCTGTATTTTTTGACCATGATGTGATTGCCGTCTTCGGGCTGACAGGTGAGCCTGCAGAGATTCAGCCATTCGGAGAACTGCTTCGAAAAATGACAGAACTGTTCATTAAGGAATCGCGGCACTTAGAGCAATCCCAGTGGCGTGAGAGAATGCTGGAGTCCTTTATGATCGATTGGCTGCAATTAAAGGAGTGGTCTCCCAGTTTTCTTGAGAAAGCTCAGCTTCTTGGTGTTGACCTTTCTTCCCGGCGCCAAATGATTCTTATTCAGGGGTATGAGTGGTCACCTCATGATATTGAACAAATGGCACGCAGCTGGAAATCCTCGTACCCTGCGGATTTGTTCATCAGGTGGGGAAATGAACGGATTTTGATTAATCATGAAGTGCCGCAGCATGAACAAAGGGATCGGCTTTTACGGAAAATCCTTCACATTTGTTCGTTTGCCAATACCGCAAGCAGCCAATATACAGCAGCTGGCGCCGGAAGGGCTGTCGCAAGCTCCAGCCTGACAGATTCATACGAGCAAGCGGAAAAAGCGCTGGCTGTCAGCCTTAAGCGAAAAACGCCCATATTTGAAGAGGATCTGAAGCTTGATATGTGTCTGACGGAGATCAGCCCGGGAACCCGAAACGAATTTCCGCAAAGAGTATTAGGAAAGGCGCTAGAGCATCAGGAACTTATGAATACGATACGGACTTTCTTTCATCACGATTTGTCTTTGAAACAAACCGCTGAAGACATGCATATACACATCAATACATTGCGTTATCGTCTGGCTAAGGCTGAACAGCTGACGGGATTACGTTTTGACCGTACCGAGGACGTCGTCACGATGTACGTCGCACTCTATTTTTTAGATCAAGATACAAAATAGAGAGAGTTTCAGTTTCATTTTTTGTATGTTTCTCCATGGAAGGCTTTGCTTTTTTTCTTTTACAATAGATTGAAAGCGTTTTTTGACAGGGGGATGGGTGAAATGATCACCAAGGATGTAAAGGAGCAGCTGATTCAGGTCTCCGGACCAGAAAACTTTGATGACTCGAATGCCGGCCGTCTCGTCTATTCATATGATGCGACGCCTCAGTATCAGTCTATGCCTGATGCCGTGATTGCTCCGAGGAATACTGATGAAATATCACGCATTTTAACAATTTGCAGCGAACATCGAGTGCCGATCGTTCCAAGAGGATCAGGGACAAACCTGTGCGGCGGCACGTGCCCGACTGAAGGCGGACTTGTGCTTCTCTTTAAGCACATGAACCGGATTCTTGAAATTGATGAAGAAAATTTAACTGCCACAGTTCAGCCGGGCGTCATTACGCTGGATATGATCCGCGCGGTTGAAAGCAAAGGTTTGTTTTATCCGCCTGACCCGAGTTCTATGAAAATATCAACTATCGGCGGCAATATCAATGAAAATTCCGGCGGGCTCCGCGGATTAAAATACGGCGTCACCCGCGACTATGTTATTGGACTGGAGGTTGTGCTCGCAAATGGTGACATCATCCGCACCGGCGGAAAACTCGCAAAGGATGTGGCCGGATACGATCTCACACGTCTTTTTGTCGGCTCAGAAGGAACACTCGGCATTGTAACAGAGGCAATCGTCAAGCTCGTTCCAAAGCCTGAAACAAAAAAGACGCTGCTTGCCCTATATGAAAATATCGATGCCGCTGCTCAAACGGTATCAGACATCATTGCCGCAAAAATCATACCCGCCACACTTGAATTTCTCGACCAGCCTACACTTTTGGTGATTGAGGATTATGCCAAAATCGGACTTCCGACAAGCGCAAAAGCAGTTCTGTTAATTGAACAAGATGGGCCATTTGAAACTGTTGAACGGGATATGGAAAAGATTGAGGCGATCTGCAAAAAAGGCGACGCCGTTTCCGTTCAGACCGCACAAACAGAGGAGGAAGCGTTTGCCCTGACTGAAGCCCGGCGTTCTGCACTTTCTGCCCTAGCCCGCCTCAAACCGACGACGATTTTAGAGGATGCGACCGTTCCTCGCTCAGAAATAGCCAATATGGTTAAAGCGATTAATGATATTGCTGCTAAATATGATATTTCCATCTGCACCTTTGGTCATGCGGGAGACGGGAACCTTCACCCGACATGCACGACAGACATAAGAAATAAGGATGAAATGGAACGTGTCGAACAGGCCTTTGCCGAGATTTTTGAGAAAGCGATTGAACTTGGCGGGACGATAACCGGAGAGCACGGAGTCGGGGAAATGAAAGCGCCTTACTTGGAAATGAAGCTGAAAAAAGAAGGCATTGATGCGATGAAAGCGTTGAAAGCGGCATTTGACCCCCGGAACATATTAAATCCCGGCAAAATGTTTGCGAAAGATGCCAGAAAACGTGTGGTGGCGGAAAGATGACAACAGAAAAAGAAATGAAACAGATCCAAAATGAATTTAAAGAGCGTATGGATGAAGGAGAGTTATTAAATTGTATGCGCTGCGGCTTCTGTCTTCCTTCCTGTCCGACCTATATCGAATCGGGATTTCAGGAAACACACTCTCCGCGCGGGCGCATCGCCTTAATGAAAGCCGTAGCCGACGGTATGATTGAACCGGATGAAGATGTCGAACGGTCGCTGTCACTTTGCCTCGGCTGCCGCGCCTGTGAACCTGTATGCCCGTCAGGCGTGAAATACGGACAGCTGCTTGAGGAAGCCAGAGATATTATCCACCAAAACAAAAAACACTCGCTCGGCACACGTGTCATTCGAAAGACGGCTTTTCACGAGCTGTTTCCGCATCAAAACCGCATGCGCTCAGCTGTAAGCCTTATCGGTTTGTATCAGCGTTCAGGACTGCAAACCGCTGTGCGTAAAACCGGTATGCTTCGGGTCCTGCCTGAGCATTTGCGGACGATGGAAGCTGTTCTTCCTGATGTTCCAAAAAGCAAAGACATGAAACATCGGCCGCGTTTCCTGCCTTCCATTGGCCCCATGAAAAAACGGGTCGCCTTTTTTTCGGGCTGCTTAATGGATACAATGTTTTTACCGACCAATAACGCCACATTGAAGCTTTTACAGCTGGCAGGCTGCGACATTGTCATTCCGCCTGAACAGGCTTGCTGCGGGGCGCTTCATGGACACAGCGGTGAAAAAAACACAGGGAAAGAGCTCGCGAAACAAAATATCGCTGCTTTCGAAGCATTAGACGTGGATGCAGTCATTACAAACGCAGGAGGATGCGGAGCCTTTCTCACTGAATATGATCATTTGCTGAAGGATGACCCTGAGTGGTCGGAACGGGCTGCCGCTTTTGTTCAAAAGCTGAAGGATTTTTCTTCTGTTTTGGTTGAACTCGATTTCCATCAAATGGACTTAGCGCTCGAGACGCCTCAGGTCGTTACCTACCAAGATTCATGCCACCTAAGAAATGTGATGCATACGTCACTCGAGCCCCGCCAGCTTCTTAAAAGCATAAAAGGTGCTGAATTCAAAGAAATGGAGAAAGCAGACAGCTGCTGCGGGTCAGCGGGAATTTACAACATCGTCGAAGCTGAAATGTCTATGAAAATACTGGACAGCAAAATGACTGCCGTCAAAGCAACCGAAGCGATCCTCATTGTAACAGCAAATCCCGGCTGCCTGCTGCAGATGAAGCTCGGCATTGAACGCGAAGGACTAAGCGGTAAAGTCAGAGCCGTTCACCTGGCTGATTTGCTATTGGAAGCAGCCGGGCACAAAACATCATGAGAAAGCCCAAAACAGACATTGTTTTGGGCTTTTGTGCGTTATTCCATCGGACTGCAAATTTCGATATAATGTCCATCCGGATCAGCGATATAGGCGACCGTCTGCCCCCATGGTTTCACTTTCGGCTCCCCGATAATCGATACGCCTTGTTCTCTCATCCTTTTGATGACCGCTTCTACATTTTCAGTAACAAACCCGATTTCAAATGTGTTTGAAGCAGATGTATCCGGAATGTCCAGCGCCGTGATGTCTCTGGCGCTTTCCCGGGTATTAAGCACCAATATCGTCGACCCTGTATCAAATTCGACATACGTGCCGTGTTCAGCACGAATCGGCAGTCCTAAAATATCCCGGTAAAAATGAATAGCCCGCTTGCTGTCCGATACGTATAGAATAAGATATTTCATTGATAGATTCATTGCCAACCCCTCTCAGCATTTTCAATAGTCCTTCTAGCCCGGTATAGATGCTTCCATCCTTAAGCTCGGATCTTTCCACATCTGCGCCCATTTTTTCACAGCCGCCACGATAATGATGAAGCCTAACACCAGCATGATGATAGATAATACGCCATTCAATACACTATATCCTGCTGCTTCAGGATTGAGATACACATTGCGCACCATCCAATAGCCCGCATAATTGACAGTGACATATAAATAGGCAAGCGGGATAAGACAGGTCAGAATGTACCGGCGTTTATCGGCGATTTTCAGCACGATCGTCGCTCCGATAATCAGCCCCACTGAAGCCATCAGCTGATTAGAAACGCCGAACAGCGCCCAAATGGAACCGATATCTCCTGAATACAGCAAGTACCCCCACATCAAACAGGCAAGCGCGCTGGCAAATACAGAGCCCGGAATCCAGTCTGTTTTCTTCAGCGGCTTATACACCTCCCCGAAGAAGTCCTGGATCAAATAACGGGCGACACGTGTGCCGGCGTCAATCGCTGTTAAAATAAAGACCGCTTCAAACATAATGACAAATTGGAAAAAGTATGAGGCCAAATGGCTGAAAAACGGCATTCCGGTAAAAATATAAGTCATCCCCACCGCAAGCGTTACGGCTCCCCCTGTTCTTCCTTCTAAGTCCAAACCGATTTCCCTGCTCAATTCAGGCAAATGTACGACATTCATGCCAAGCGTACGGAAAACCTCAGGCGTGCTGTTAATCGCAAAGTAATCAGCAGGCTGTAAAGCGGTCGCTGCAATCAGCGCCATGATGCCGACAAGACACTCAACAAGCATTGCGCCAAACGCAACCGGCTTCATATCACTCCATTTATTCAGCATTTTCGGTGTCGTTCCTGAACCGACAAAGGCATGGAACCCAGAGATCGCCCCGCAGGCGATGGTTATTGAGATGAACGGCCAGACAGGCCCTGCCAGCACCGGCCCGCCGCCTTTTACGAATTCTGTAAACGCAGGGAACGGAATGGACGGATTGACGACAAACACACCAACAATCAAAGCGATAAAAACACCGATTTTCATAAAGCTGCTTAAATAATCACGCGGAGCAAGAAGCAGCCAAACGGGAAGCGCAGCCGCAAAAAACGCGTAAACAGGAAGCGCGATTGCAAGCGTTTTCGTATCTAGCGTTAAAAAGTCACCGAGCGCGGTAGTCTGTACCCATGGACCAATAAAGACTCCTGCCATTAAAAAGAGAAAGCCGACCGTTGAAGCGAGCTTTAAATTTCCCGTTTTCTTATAAAATAAGCCCACACCCATCGCAATCGGAATCGTAATCCCTACCGCAAATGTTCCCCATGGATTACGTTCAAGCGCATGCAAGACAACCATCGACAGGCCCGCCATTGTGATCGTGATGATAAACAGCATGGACAGTCCTGTACAAAATCCTGCAACAGGGCCAAGCTCATCCTTTGCCACTTCCGACAGCGATTTTCCGTTTTTGCGCATCGATGCAAACAACACCACAATATCATGGACGGCTCCCCCAATTACCGCCCCGATTAACAGCCACAATAATCCCGGCAAATAGCCAAACTGCGCCGCCAGAATTGGTCCGACCAGCGGTCCGGCCGCTGCGATCGCGGCAAAATGGTGGCCGAACGAAACCCATTTATTTGTAGGCACATAGTCTTTCCCATCCTCAAGCGCATGAGCAGGTGTTGGCTTGTCATCATTCACTTTGAGAACCTTCACCATCATAAATGTTCCGTATAAACGATAGGCAATAGCCAAAATACACATTGATGCTATCACAATTGTAACCGCATTCATTTTCTCCCATCCCCTTTGCTGTTTTTCATAAATATATCACAATTTCATGGTGAAAAGCGGTCATTTTTTCCTATACAAAAAGCCGGCTTGAACGGGCCGGCTCGTGGCAGTTGAAAGACAAGCCGGAGATTTCTCTCCGGCTTTGCTATTCTTATGACTGTTTTTTCAGGCGGATCACATTCCAGGAAAGCGGCGTGAAATGAGCAGTTAAGCCGTTTTCGCTGACAGACGATGATCCGTTGGAATGCGGAACGACATTTTTTCTGTTATGCTGGTTTGTTGCTTTGATATCCTGATGCTCAAGTACGATGTGCTCTGCGATTTGGTAGGATTCAAAGCCTCTGAGCGAAATCTCCGTCTCCATCTGATCCTCAGCCTTGTTTACCGCAAAAATAGTGAGTGTTTCTTCTTCTTCAGAGTACACAACAGCAGCATCAACATATGGCACATCAGTGAAATCAGAACAATCGTACTTAGGAGAAGAAATAAGCGGTTTCAGTGACTCGCCCCTTCCGTAAACAGAAGCATGCATGTATGGATAGAAAATCGGCTGTCTCCATGCTTCTCCGCCTTTTTCCGTCATGATCGGCGCGATGACATTGACAAGCTGTGCAAGACACGCAATTTTCACACGGTCTGCGTGCTGCAGCATCGTAATGAGCAGAGAGCCGACTAATAAGGCATCTTCAAAATTGTAAATATCCTCTAAAATCGGACGCGCAGTGATCCACGGCTCGACTTTTTTATCAGCATCATTTGAGTGGTACCATACGTTCCATTCATCCAGAGAGAGATTGATAGTTTTCTTGCTGCGTGTTTTTGCTTTTACATAGTCACAGGTCGCAGCGACTGATTTGATAAAATGATCCAAATCCATAGAACGTGCCAAGTAGTTTGGCAGATTGTTATCCCGGTTTCCGTAGTAAGTGTGAAGAGAGATATAGTCGACATGCTCATACGTATGCTCAAGCACCTTCGCTTCCCAATCGATAAAGGTCGGCATACCGCTGTTTGAGCTGCCGCAGGCAACGAGTTCAATTGATGGGTCAACCCACTTCATGACCTTTGCTGTCTCTGCGGCAAGCCGTCCGTATTCATCAGCTGTTTTGTGGCCGATCTGCCACGGTCCATCCATTTCGTTTCCTAAGCACCATGTTTTGATGCCATACGGCTGTTCATAGCCATGCGATCTTCTTAAATCACTCCAGTAAGAGCCTTTCGGATGGTTGCAATATTCAACGAGATTACGGGCGGCATCTATGCCTCTTGTGCCAAGGTTGACGGCCATATTGACCTCAGTGTTCACCTTTTTTGCCCAAGATAAAAATTCATTTGTTCCCACTTCATTGGTTTCTGTCGTTTGCCATGCCAAGTCAAGCCGTCTCGGGCGGTTTTCGACTGGTCCGACACCGTCCTCCCAGTTGTATCCGGATAAAAAGTTTCCGCCCGGATAGCGGATGATGGGAACCTGTAATTCTTTGATCAGCGACTGGACATCTTTTCTAAATCCATCTTCATCCGCTTCAGGGTGATCAGGCTCGTATATGCCTTCATATACCGCACGACCCATATGTTCGATAAACGAGCCATAAATCCGTTTATCTACTTCACCGATTTTATATTCTTTGTCTACAATCATTCGCGCTTTTTTCATCACACGTTTCCTCCTTCATTAACCTTTGACTCCCCCTACCGTCAGGCCGGAGATAAAGTACTTTTGGAAAAACAAGAAAATGATAATCACCGGCAAAATCGCAAATACTGAGCCGGATATAAGCATGTCATAGTTGTTGCCATAAGGGCTCAGCAAGCTGGACAGCCCTATTGGAAGCGTAAACATTTCTTTCGACCGAAGCACAATCAGCGGCCATAAGAAGTTGTTCCAGCTGTTTAAGGACTGAAGGATAATCATCGCGCCGAAAGCCGGTTTCATCAGCGGTGCCATAATCCTGAAAAAGATGCCGAATTCCGTACAGCCGTCCATCCTTGCAGAGTCCAGCAGATCTCTTGGAAGGCCAAGAGCATATTGCCTGAAAAAGAAAACGGCAACAGGTGAAACGATAAACGGCAATATGACACCTGTATATGAATCGATCAAGTGCAGTCCGACAGTAAGCTTAAACAAAGGAAGCATCATCACTTCCAGCGGAACCATCATGATAATCAGCACAAGAACAAAGATGATATTTCTGCCCTTAAAATCATAAACCGCAAGCCCGTACCCGATCATCGAAGAAAAAAACAGAGTGAGCACGGTCGTAAAAAGTCCGAGTACAAGACTGTTAAAAAACCATTTGAAATAAATGCTGCCGCCATTAAACAGAAATGTGTAGTTATCAAAACTCATCACTTTTGGATCAATTTCAAGATTCAGCCCCACACGCAAAAGCTCAGATGACGGCTTTAATGATCCTAAAAGCAAACAGAAAATCGGAAAAAGATACAATAGGCTCAGCATAATAAAAAACAGGGTTAGCGCAATTCTATAAACGCTAAACTGAGGACTGTGCCGCAACATTTATCCCTCCCCCTTAAACGAGCCTGACAGCTTTAATGAAATCAGGCTGACAACAAGTATCACAATCAAAAGCACGATGCCGATGGCTGCTCCGTACCCCATTTCGTTGTAGGCAAGTCCCTGCTGATACAAATATCCGACAAGCGTCAGACCAATATTACCCGGGGAATTATTCTGCCAAAGGACGTAGCTTTCCTCAAACATCCTGAAGCCGCCGATAATGCTGATGGTCAGCACATATACGGTTACAGGTTTGAGAAACGGCAGCGTGATGTGCAGAAATTTTTTCATTGTATTCGCGCCGTCTATATCAGCGGCTTCGTACAGCTCTTTCGGCACATTTTGCAAACCGGCTAAAAAGTAAAGGATGTTGATTCCCATCCATCTCCATGAAGCAAGCAGCACCATCAAAAACATGCCGGTATGTTCATTGTTCATCCAGTTCTGAGGTGAAAAGCCGAGTTTGAGTAGGATGGAATTGGCCAGAGACGTTTCCATTTCTCCGAAGATCAGCCGAAAAATGATCCCCGCGACAATGGTGGAGGTCAATGCCGGGATGAATAGTGCTGATTTAAATATATTTCTAAATTTGACCAGCTTTGAATTCAGGAATATGGCCAGAAGCAATGGGACAGGAATCAGCACGATTAGCGTCCAAAAGGTGTATTCCAGCGTATTCCAAAGGGCGGTATAGAACGTCGGGTTGTTTAGCGCTGTATAATTAGACAATCCGACAAAGGACACCTCTCCCGGCAAAATTCTTTGGAAGCTCATGATGAAGACACTAATGATGGGGTATAGAAAAAATACGAGAAAGGATAAAACGAATGGCGCTGTAAACAGATAGGGCGCCGCTTTTTTCGAATAAAATACATCTCGCCAGCCTGATTGTTTCGCAGCTGAAGGAACGGGATGAACCGTTCCTGTTTTCACAGGTTTCATGAGAACCTCCCCGCTTTCACTTTTTGAATGGGATTCTATTTCTGTTTCAGTTCACCTGCCGCTCTGTCCAAGGCTTGTTTAGGCGTTTTTTGCTGAGATTTAAGTGCGTCGAACAACGCGCTTCTGTTGACAAGGTCTGAAGCCTTGGCAAAATCCTCATGTAAATAAATCGGATTGATTTCATCCTTGATATCGAGCAGCACGGAAAAAATGCCTGTTCCGTTTTGGAAGTAATCCGTGTATTTGTTTTTCTCTTTCAATTCCTTGGAGCTCCAGACATCCCAGCGAAGCGGGTCAAAGCCGAGTACGCTCCAGAGTTTTTTATTTCCTTCTTCAGAGCCCTTCGCAAAGGCCAAAAACTCTTTTGCTAACTCAACATGCTTGGATTGCTTCGGCACAACGGTTGCCGTACCGCCCAAGCCTGCCGAGCGGTCGCCCCCCTCTTTCCATGCCGGGAGCGGCCTGATGGCAATCTTCCCTTTCAGATCAGGCATATAATCGATAAATCTTCCCATATACCAAATCGGCATGAGGACTGAAGCAGCTCCTCCTTGGTTCATAAAGCCGTAGTATTCTTCACTGTGATGCCCGCCGCCCGGCGCAGGAATCATCGTTTTATCATTGATCATGTCTTTTAAATATTGAAGTGTTTTTACGTTGGTGTCATTATTGAGGATCAGCTTGCCGTTTTTATCAAAATAGCCTGAGTTTTGCTGTGAAATCATAGATAAGAACGTTGCGGAATCATTTGTTTCCACCGTTCCCATCGGCTTCCCGGTCACTTTGCGCACTTTCTGTCCGGCTTTATGGTAATCATCCCATGTTTTAATATCGTCAGGATTGACGCCGGCTTTTTTCATCACATCCATGTTATAAAACATGACCGTTGTTCCTACATGCGTATCGAGTCCGTAAAGCTTGCCGTTTTTGCTGTACAGGGTCAGCCGCGCCTCAACGAATTTATCGCGGTCCTTTTCAATCAGCGGAGTCAAGTCGGCAAGCGGTATGTCAGAGCCCTTCAAAAAGTTTGAAAAACGGGCCAATTCGACATCTGCAATATCAGGAACGCCTTCTCCCGCTATTAGGGAGATAGATAAGTTATCGTGCATTTGTCCATACGGATAAACGACCGTATTCAGCTTAATTTTGCGGTCAGGATATTTTTTGTTCCATTCCTTCACCATTTCCACATAGAACTGCTCATGAAGCCCGTTAAATGTCCAAAAGGTCAGCTCAGTTTCACCCGATTTGCCGGATGATTTTTCTGCTGAACACCCGGCAATGAGTAATGTCAGCAACATCATGAGCACAAGAAAACAGACAGTCATTTTTTTCATCTGCGTTACCCCTTCCATTCGAGGTGCGGGCTATTCATATAGACCATGGTTGATCAGCGTTTTGTTTTCATTAATGATTCTTAATCCGGTGCAGCGGTCTCTTAAGGTGTGCGCGTGTCTGAAGGCATTCTTGACGGAATCCTGCCCGACACCGATTTCGTCAAAATACGCAGCGCCTCCGGCTGATCTCAGCCAATCAGCCAGCACTTCTCCTTCCGGGAGAGTTTGATAAGCTGATTGGATGGCTTGCCGCCGGCTCGGTGAAAATTCGTTCAGCCCGTCATCCTTAGCGAGCTTTCTGTATGTGTCAGTTAATAAAACAGCAGCACAGCCCACCTTTGCCCCATGAAGAATCTGTGGCCGTTTTTTCTCCATTAATTCCATCTCAATCCAATGTGAAATATGATGCTCTCCGCCTGATGCCGGGCGGGAATGATCTAATGCCAGCATGACAAGCCCCGATACAAGTAAAGACTCCATCAAAACCCGTATGCCTGTTTCCGTTTTCATCGCAATGTCTTCTGTGTGTTCAATGCAGGCAGCAAGCGCCTCCTGAACAATCTTAGCTCCTGCAGGCGAATAAGGCTCACCGGCAAGATTCCGGGATATTTCCCAATCTGCTAAAGACGTTATTTTACCGAGCATGTCACCAAATCCAGCCGCCACCATTGACTGCGGTGCCGCTTTTAATAGATCCAGATCAGCGAACAGTGCAGACGGGGCCTTCGTTTGAATGGTTGTTTTCGTACCGTATAAAATAATCGGCGCCCCTGCTGATGTAAAACCGTCTACAGATGGAGCAGTCGGATAAGAAATAAACGGCAAATCTCTTTGAAACGCTGCAAAGCGGACGATATCATGAATCGTGCCCGAACCGACTGCGATCATGACATCCGTTGTTTGTTTCGTATGGATCAGCACATGAATGAGCGATCGTTCATCAGCTGTCACATCTCCAGCTTCATTTTCTGGAATGATCAGGCACTCGGCCTGAAATCCTGCTTGATTCAGCTGATTTTCCAGATCAATTCCTGCAATGCGGTGTGTATTCGCGTCGCAGACAAGGACAATATGTTTATTGTTTTTTCGTTTTACATAATCCAAAAGCGAATCAACTGCTTGTTTACCGAGAACAATTTCTTCAACTTTTATAGGTAACGTCTTTTCTCCGGCGTTTTCAAAAGCACGCTGAACGTCAGCTGCGATACGATTCATATCAGAATCCCCTCCTCAGCCAATTTGGTTACATCCTTAATAGAATCCAGCACATAATCCGGCGTGTACAAACGCTGTTCACCCTGTTTCGCAGAACCAGTTAGCACTAAGGCGCTTTTCATGCCATAAAGCTTCCCCATCGCAATGTCAGATTCAATGCTGTCTCCTATAATCATGCATTCATGTGCGGACAGCCCCATTGCTGTACAGGCAGCCTCCGCCATCAGCCATGACGGTTTTCCGACAACAAGTTCAGTCTTCGCTTGTGCGGAAGCCTCTATCGCCCCAATCATTCCAGCCACATCAATGGCATTTCCGTCTTCGTTCGGAAAAGAGCGGTCTTTGTTTGTAGCGATAATACGAGCGCCGCCGGCAGCCGCTTGAAAGGCTTGATTTAAATCGTCGTACGTGAGCGTTTCATGAAGGGAGATCACGAGCCAATCCGCTTCCTTCGGTTCGCTCGCGTTCTGCACACCGGCCAGCCTCAGCTCGTCAACCAAGCCTTGCTCCCCAAGCACCCATACCTTTGAAAAACGATAATGTTTTTTCAGAAAAGCCGCTGTCACGCTTGATGACAGAACAATGTCGTTTACGTCCGTTTCAATCCCCGCGCCAAGAAGTTTTTTTCTGCACATGGCACGGGAGATATTCCCCCGGTTGCTTAAAAAGACGATTTTCTTTCCCATTCTCCTAAGCGTTTTGATCGCTTCTCTTGCTCCTTCGATCAACTCATTTCCTCTGAATACAGTACCGTCCAAGTCAATCAGAATGCCAGCCGGTGACACAGGCGTATCATGACTGGCCATAATACGCATTTGCTCCGTGTTTTCGATAAAAATGCTTTTCATGCAGGACTGTATTGATTGGGGTTACATCCTTGTTCAGCATAATGGAGTGATAGGCCATTTCGGCAACCGTTTCTAATACAACTGCGTTATGAATGGCATTTAAGGCGTCAGTGCCCCAGCAGAACGGTCCGTGATTATTCACGAGCACACCCGGCACCTGTTCGTAATTATGATGCTGAAAGGTTTCCGCTATGACTTTTCCTGTATTCAGTTCGTAGTCATGAATGATTTCTTCATCGTACATTTCTCGAGTACATGGAATCGCACTGTCAAAATAATCAGCATGGGTCGTGCCTAACGGAGGGATGTCTCTGCCCGATTGCGCCCAGCTTGTCGCCCATTGAGAATGGGTATGGACAATTCCCCCGATATTCGGAAAGGCTTTATATAGATAAACATGGGTAGGTGTATCTGAAGAAGGTTTAAGCGAGCCTTCGACGACCTCTCCATCAAGGTTCAAAACAACCAAGTCATCGGCTGTCAGGTCGCTGTATTCGACTCCGCTAGGTTTGATGACAATTCTTTCTTTTTCACGGTCAATGCCGCTGACATTTCCCCACGTAAAGGTTACCAGCTGATGCTCTTGAAGCTTCAGGTTGGCAGCCAGCACTTCTTTTTTTAATGTTTCAAGCATGCTCCATCACCCTTTATCAATTCTTTTTGGCGGCAGATGAAAATTGAAGATTTTTGATCGTTTTCAGACGCTTCATGACATGGTTTTCTTTTCCGAAATAATGAACCAGCTCTTTATATTCAGCGTACAATTTTTCATAAACCGCGGCGTTTTCGGCATTTGGCGTATAAGTTATATCTTTCAGTTTTCCCATGTTCGCCGCTGCCTTTTTGATATCATCGTAGCCGCCTTTTTCTTTGCCTGCTGCAAGCGCGCCGAAAATGGCAGATCCTAAGGCTGGGGCTTGCGGTGAACCAGAGATTTTAATGTCCATGTTTGTCACATCCGCATAAATCTGCATGACAAACGGGTTTTTCTCAGCTATTCCGCCGGCTGCGAACAGTTCCTCAATCGGAACACCGCTTTCTTTGAATGTTTCGATAATCATCCGGGTTCCGTAAGCTGTCGCTTCAACTAACGCTCTATAAATCTCTTCAGGCTTCGTCAGCAGTGTCATGCCAAGCAGCATCCCTGTTAAATCTGCATCAACAAGAGTTGAACGGTTTCCATTCCACCAATCTAAAGCAAGCAAGCCGCTTTCACCAGGCGCTTGATGGTTTGCTTTCTCACTCAGCAGCTCATGAACGCCAATGTTTTTTTCCTTTGCTTCCTCTTGATAAGCTGGCGGGACACATGTTTTCACAAACCAGTCAAAATGATCGCCGACACAGGACTGCCCGGCTTCATATCCCGCATAGCCCGGGAGAATTCCGTTGTCCACAACGCCGCACATTCCTGGAACGATATGCACCTCTTCACCAAGTAGAACATGGCACGTCGAGGTTCCCATAATCATCAGCATTTTCCCTGGCTCTGTAATGCCGACCGCCGGTACCGAAACATGAGCGTCCACATTGGCAACCGCAACAGCCGTTCCCGGGAGAAGCCCTGTCAGCTTTGCCATTTTTTCAGTCAGACTGCCGGCTTTTTCTCCTACTGAATGAATAGAACCTGACAATTTGTCCTTTGTAATCGTTTTCATTGAAGGATTTAATTTCTCAAAGAAATCATCTGACGGATACCCCGCTTTTTCACTCCACATCGCTTTATACCCTGCGGTACAATTGCTTCGCTTGAGCGAGCCGCACAGCTGGTACACGATCCAGTCCGCAGCCTCGATGATCCGGTCAGCCGCTTCATAAATGTGAGGCGCTTCCTCGGCAATTTGCATGACCTTTGGAATCATCCATTCTGATGAAATTTTTCCTCCGTACCGCTGTAAAAAAGCCTCTCCTTCTTCTTCCGCGATTTGATTGAGCCGATCAGCATGTTTTTGGGCCGCATGATGCTTCCAGAGCTTCACATAGCTGTGCGGCTCCTCTTCATATTCAGGCAGCATGCATAACGGCTGCCCGCTGCTGTCAATAGGAAGGATCGTACATGCCGTGAAATCAATTCCAATCCCGATAATGTCTTTCGGGTCAACGCCCGTCTGTTCGAGTAAAGACGGAATGGTTGTTTCCAAGACTTCGAGGTAATCAGCAGGGTGCTGCAGCGCCCAGTCACGCGGCAGCTTTTGACCCGTTTTTGGAAGGACGGTATCAATGACAGCATGCCTGTATTCTTTTACAGCAGCCGCAAGTTCCTCCCCTGTTTGGACATGAACGAGCACTGCTCTTCCTGATAAAGTTCCAAAATCAACCCCTATTGTGTAAGCCATGTGACATCCCCCTCTACTTTTGAAGCCGGTAAAGCGCCTCGTTCCATTTTAACTCGTGTTTCAGTTTATGAATTGTCGTATCACGGGAAATGAGAACACTTTCGATTCCCGCCATTTCCGCCCAATCAAGCATTTGCTCCGCTGTCAGTTCATAAGACAGGCAGGTATGGTGTGCACCGCCGGCTAAAATCCATGCCTCCGCTGCTGTTTTCAATGACGGCTCCGGCTTCCAGAGAACACGGGCAACCGGTAAATTCGGCATGTCTTTTTCAATTTCCTGGCCGTTGACTTCATTCAGCACAAGGCGGAAACGCCCGCCAATATCAACAATGCTAGCTTGAATGGCAGAACCGCTGATGCCGTTAAATACCAAACGCGCAGGGTCCTCTTTGCCGCCAATCGAAAGCGAATGAACCTCGATTTTCGGCTGATCCAAAGCGACAGTCGGACACACTTCAAGCATGTGAGAGCCCAGAATCATTTCATTTCCCGGTTCAAAATGGTACGTGTAATCTTCCATGAAGGAAGTTCTTTTTCCTTTAGCCATGATTTTCATCATCCGTACAAGGGCCGCTGTCTTCCAATCTCCTTCACCGGCAAACCCATAGCCTTTCTCCATCAGGCGCTGAACGGCAAGTCCCGGCAGCTGTTTCATTCCGTGCAGCACTTCAAACGATGTCGTAAACGCTGTGTATCCGCCTTGCTCAAGAAAAGCGGTTAATCCAAGTTCAATTTTCGCCTGTTCTTTAATGGACGCTACCTTTGCTTCGTCACGTTTTGTTTCCTCACTGATCACATATAGTCTGTCATACTCGGCATAAAGCGTGTCAACCTCGTCGTCCGTAATGCGATCCATCACTTCAACGAGATCCCCGATGCCATATCCGTCAACCTGCCAGCCAAATTGAATATGCGCTCCCACCTTGTCTCCGTCCGTTACCGCGACATGACGCATGTTATCTCCAAATCTGGCAACCTTAATATGTCTGCTTTCATTTAATGCAGCCGCCGTATCCATCCACTGGGACATTTCTTTTTTCACTTCTTCATCATCCCAATAGCCGGCAATGACTTTTCGGCTAAGCCCCATTCTCGAGTTGATGTAACCGTACTCTCGATCGCCATGCGCGGATTGGTTGCTGTTCATAAAATCCATGTCAATCGTACCCCACGGGATATCGCGATTATATTGGGTATGCAAATGCATAAGCGGTTTTTGATAAGAGGAAAGGCCTTCTATCCACATTTTTGCAGGGGAAAATGTGTGCATCCATGTAATGATGCCAGCACATGTCTCACTGTACTCCGCTTCTCTTAACAGCTCTCTAATGGTTTCCGGTGAAGTGACGACGGGCTTATGAGTGATTTTATATCTGGAAGAAATCCCGCTGAGCCCCTCACAAATGCTTTTAGCATGCTGATCTACGAGTTCCAGCGTCTCTTCCCCGTATAGGTGCTGGCTTCCTGTCACAAACCAGAATTCATAATCCTTTGTCTGAAGCATGTAAACTGCCCCTTTCTCATAAAATAAAACGCTTTCAAATACAAAAGATACGTACTAATGATAGAAAATAAACCTATAAATAAATATTTGTACGAACAATTTTATTATAGTAATTGACTATTATACTGTCAATCTTTTCTTTTAAAAAAAGCCGGGGGCAGAGCCCGGCTTTTTGATTCAATAGGACGGCCAGCCCGAGCTCCAATTCAAATCATTGATAAGAAGCTTTGGAATGCCGTTGTCATTGGCATCATAGGCATGGCGAACAAGAATGTTTCCGTTCACAATATCCTGGCCTCCAGGTCCTTTCCATTGGTCATTGCCCGAATCCAAAATGGTGCCTCCGCCTTCAAGCATGCTTTTTCCGCTTTTATCAAGATAAGGGCCTGTAATGTTTTTGGATCTTCCGTAAGCAATTTTGTACGTACTGTTTACCCCGTCACAGCATTTATCAAATGAGACCATTAAGTAGTAATAGCCATTTTGATACGTAAGAGTAGGAGCCTCAAGCGCCCCGCCATTATTCGGTCTGGCAGCAATCGAATAGAGCGAGCCTGTAGGCTTCATCGTACTCTTATCGAGCTTAGTCAGCTTAATGCCGCTCCAAAACGAGCCGAATGCAAGCCACGGGTTGCCATCCTTGTCGAATGTCAGCTCCGGATCAATGGCGTTATAATTATTTGAACTTGTCGAACGAATCACCAAGCCCTCGTCCTTCCAGCTCCCCGAACTGATGCTTGTTGAAGATGCCAGGCCAATGGCAGATGTATTGCTTCCAAAAGAAGAAACGGAATAATACAGCCAATACTTGCCGTTATAGTATTGGATGTCCGGCGCCCACTGGTTTTGACCATAATTCGGCACATAATTGGACCACCACGATAGCGGTGTACTGAAAATGGATTTTTGTACGGTCCAATTTTTAGCGTCTGAAGACTTCAAAACCCGCAGTCCCCGTTCTTCAGTAAGCCCTGTTCCGAGCGCATACCATGAGCTCCCCTCTTTAATCATAGTCGGGTCATGAAGCAGCTCATTGGATGCACCCCAAAACGCTGCCTCTGCGGGAGCAGCAGAAGTGAATATCAAACCTGCAGCCAGAGCTGCACTCGAAAAATGTAAGAAACGTTTCCATGTTTTTTTCTTTTTCAATTTTGTTTAACCTCCTTTATATTAGAAAGCGCTTACAAATTAGATTGTTTATCCTCCCTTCCTGTCAAATCGAGCTGCGTATCGTATATCGTCATGTTCAGGAAATTTTCGGTATCCCCTTTATTGTAGTCACTATGCTGTAATTTGTACAGACAAAAAAATAGAATCCGCCTCAATAGGCGGATTCTTCCGTATCTTTATTGGTACGTAATTTCGTCAACCGTTTTTCGGTCTAACTTCTTAATGACTTCTGTAATTAACTTTACCGCGTTTTCATAATCATCACGATGCAGCATGGCCGCGTGCGTATGAATGTAGCGGGTTGCAATGGTAATGGACAGCGCAGGAACGCCATTTGCCGTCAAATGGATGGCACCCGAATCAGTTCCGCCGCCGGCAATGGCATCAAATTGGTAGGGAATGCCGGCTTCCTCTGCAGTTGCCACAACTGCATCACGCAAACCTTTGTGAGAGACCATGGATGCATCGTAAACGATAATCTGCGGGCCTTTGCCCATTTTGCTCTGCGCTTCCTTCTCGGAAATGCCAGGCGTGTCTCCTGCTATCCCTACATCAACACCAAACGCAATATCAGGCTGAATGGTGTGTGCAGCCGTTTTCGCTCCCCTCAGCCCAACTTCCTCCTGCACGGTTCCGACGCCATACACTATATTTGGATGGTCTGTGTTTTGTAAGTTTCTTAACACATCAATTGCAATCGCACAGCCGATGCGGTTGTCCCACGCCTTTGCGAGTAGGAATTTTTCATTGTTCATGACCGTAAATTCAAAATGCGGAACGATCATATCTCCCGGAAGTACCCCCCACTCCAAGGCTTCTTCCCGGCTTGAAGCTCCAATATCAATAAACATGTCTTTTATTTCCACTGATTTTTTTCTTGCTTCAGGAGACAAAATATGAGGCGGCTTAGATCCGATAACCCCAGTGATTTCTCCTTTTTTTGTGACAATGGTGACCCGCTGGGCAAGCATAACCTGAGCCCACCAGCCGCCAACGGTTTGAAAACGGATAAAGCCTTTATCTGTGATTTGTGTCACCATAAAGCCGACTTCATCCAAATGTCCGGCGATCATAATTTTCGGGCCGTTTTCTGCACCAGTTTTTTTGGCAATTAAACTGCCCAGGCGATCTGTTGTCACCTCATCAGCAAATGGTTCTATGTATGATTTCATCACTTGCCTTACTTCTCTTTCATTGCCCGGTATGCCTTTTGCATCTGTTAAATCTTTCAGCATGGTCAATGTTTCATCTAATTTTGCCATGTTCCAAACCCTCCTTCATCAGTCCTGCATTCTTATTATACAAAACATAGCGCTAACCATACGACTATTTCACTTGAAAATCGGGTATATGTTTTTACAGCTTTCTTTTAGAAAAAGTGAAACCTTTTTCTATACTTTTCGTATTACATCAGATCATCACCATAAGGGAGGTGCCTTCACACAATGTTTGTCATGGTTCTAAGGATTATTTTGCTTGCACTTTTTGCTTATTGTATTTATGCCGTGGTCAAATATGTCGCGAATCCTAAGAGAAGGCTTAAGCTGGCCCAATCAAAAGAACATTTTTATATTATTGATGAACAAAACAATACCAGGAAGAATTTTCAGCTGACGTATAAAGGCGTGCTTTTTGAGGGAGAAAAGCATATTCCTTCCAAGGATCATCCGCTGTTTATTCACACGATCTTTGTCTGGACAGAATCTCCTGAGAAGCTGAAGCATTTCTCTGCAAAAGATTTTGAGAGCATTGAAGAAAAAGTGCTGGAACGATATCCAAATTGTAAGATTGACTGGGACCAGCCCATTAAACTCGCAAAAAAAGCAGAAGAGCGTTAAACGCTTTTCTGCTTTTTATAAATCAAACGGGCTGTAGTAAATAGCGATGAGAATCGCTTCAATTACCAGAAGAAGCGGTACTCCGTACTTAAAAGAAGCGTGTTTCGTTTTATGTCTGAAGGTTTGCATGCCAAGCCAGACACCGAGCGCTCCAAACACGATGGCTATCAGCCACAGCCGGTCTTCAGAAATTCTCCACTTGTGCTGCTGCGCTTTGCGTTTGTCAATGCCCATCACCCAAAAACCGCACAGATTAATCAACACCAAATAAGCAGCAATAATCATGTTGCCTCATCCTTTATATAGAAAAAGCCGCTCTGCTGGAGAGCGGCTCTATATGATTACTTGTTTAATTGAGCTTTAGCAGCATCAGCAAGCTGATTGAATGCAGTAAGATCGTTTACAGCAAGATCAGCAAGCATTTTACGGTTTACTTCGATACCAGAAAGCTTAAGACCGTGCATTAAACGGCTGTAAGAAAGGCCGTTCATGCGAGCAGCTGCGTTGATACGAGTGATCCAAAGTTTACGGAAATCACGTTTTTTCTGACGACGGTCACGGAAAGCATAGTTTCCAGATTTCATGACCTGCTGGTTAGCTACTTTGTATAATGTATGTTTTGAACCGAAATAACCTTTTGCTAATTTAAGAACCTTTTTACGACGCTTACGTGTAACAGTTCCGCCTTTTACTCTTGGCATTGAATTTCCCTCCTAATTGTTCCTTATCCGATTACTTGATGTTAGCAAGCATTTGTTTGATACGTTTGAAGTCTCCTGCGCTTACAACAGCACTCTTGCGAAGCTTACGCTTTTGCTTTTGAGATTTGTTGGCGAATAAGTGACTTGTGTACGCGTGAGAACGTTTTAACTTCCCAGAACCTGTCTTTTTAAAACGTTTAGCAGATCCGCGGTGAGTTTTCATTTTTGGCATGGGATTTCCTCCTTATTGCTTTTCGTTTTTCGGTGCGAGCATTAAGAACATGCTGCGGCCGTCCATTTTTGGTTTTGTTTCGACTGTCGCAACCTCAGCACATGCTTCGGAGAAACGGTCTAATACACGCTGACCGATTTCTTTATGAGTGATTGCGCGTCCTTTAAAGCGGATAGAAGCTTTCACTTTATCGCCTTTTTCAAGGAATTTAATCGCATTGCGCAATTTCGTGTTAAAGTCATGCTCATCGATTGTCGGACTTAACCGAACTTCTTTTAAGTTAATGATTTTTTGATTCTTGCGTGCTTCTTTTTCCTTTTTCTGCTGCTCAAATCGGAACTTACCGTAGTCCATGATTCGGCAGACAGGCGGTTTTGCATTCGCTGCAACTAACACAAGGTCAAGATTTGCGCGGCCGGCGATTTCAAGTGCTTCCTGACGGGACTTGATTCCAAGCTGGTCGCCATTTTGTCCGATTAAACGGACCTCACGTGCACGGATACCCTCATTAACCAATTGATCTTTGCTAATAATGAGCCACCTCCATAGTTTCTTCGAATTGATTCACAACTCATTTTGAATGCATTTTGCAGGCAAACAAAAAGTGTGGGCATTATAAAACACCCACACTACGAACATCTGTATCAATAAAAATGTACGGTCAACCTGCCAACTACATGCATGTGTCAATCAGGTGAGAAGCGGGTGCTTCTGCTTGTGATTTATATTCAATTCAATAACTATTCTACACAATACCGGATCTTTAGTCAAGGACGACTTATCCGGAACAACTTTTACATTGTAACATGGGTTTTCTATGAGCGCAAGAGAGAAAAAGAAAATCTTTCATCCCCACCCAGAATACAAAGAACCAACAATTCCCCCCTTATTTCGCAATTTACAACAAAACCACCGACAGGAAGAAATGTAAAACAAAGTTAATCTCTGACCGATATAAGAAGCAGAAGGGAGCCTGACACATGAACAAACTGATACAGCTTGCTTTATTTTTCACATTGATATTAACCGGTTGCTCGAATAGCAGCACATCTTCCGAATCAAAAGTCGAAACTGTTAAGACAACTGCAGCATTTCCTCAAAAGGGGCTGGAGAAAGAGCTAAAAAAACTAAAACCCGTTTCATTGGACATGAAGTTCGAGAGTCCACTTGCTACTGAGTTAGGAAAGCGGAAGGCAAAAGAAGAAGCTGAAAAGCAAAGACAAATCGCCGCAGAGAAAAAGCTTGAAAAAGAGCGGGAGGCGAAACGAAAGAAACAGCAGGAGGAAAAAGCAGAGAGACAGCGATTAGCAGAGCAGCAGGCGGCAGAGAATCAGCGATTAGCGGAAGCAAAAAGACAAGCTGAACTTGAAAGACAGCGGCAGGCAGCAATCCAAAAAGAGCAGAAAGCGAACGCTGAGAAAAAGCGGCAATCACAGGCACAACGGCAGCAGACCGAGGCACCCTCATCTAATAGTAAAAATCCACCATCTCCCTCGAGTCAGACAGATAAAACCATTCAACAGCCAGCTTCAGAGCTTCCTGATGACGATGGTTATGGTTATGAAGAACGAAAAAAGTGGCATGACGATCAAGTAGAATGGGGCATTAAACAAGGGTATATCGATCCCGAAGACGCACCATAAAATAAAAAAAGCCAAGGCATTCAGCCTTGGCTTATCCTCCGATCAGCTGCACGAACACAGGGATGACCAGAACCGTTACCACTCCTACTACGACAACAGCAATACTTGCCATCGCAGCTTCAACTTCTCCCATCTCAATCCCGACCGCTACACCAAGTGCATGTCCGGATGTTCCAAGAGCCAATCCTTTAGAAATCGGATTTTTCACTTTAAACACCTTCAAGAACAATGCTCCGAGCGCATATACGATGACAGCGTTAAAGATGACCGCAAAGGCTGTGATGTCGCTGATGCCCCCGATGCCTTTTGATAAAGGAAGCGCAATTGCCGTTGTAGCCGCCTGCGGAAGCATGCTTTTCATTACGGCCGAATCGAGATGAATGCCTTTAGCAAGCAAATAAACAATCGTGACAGAGCAGATAGAGCCTGCAATAATGGAGGCCATGATTTGCCACCAGTATTTTTTAAGCTTATCTCTTTGTTTGTACAACGGAATTGCAAATGCGATCGTTGCCGGTTCAAGGAAAAACTTAATGATCTCTCCCCCGTTATTATAATCCGCGTAGGAAAAACCGCCGATTTTTAAAAATGCGATCCCCAGCACCATGGCAACAAACAAAGGAGTGAAAAGGAAGAAGCCTTTCGTTTTCTTAAATAAAAAGGTGCCGATGCCGAATGCAGCAAGTGATACGACAATCCCAAAATAAGGACTCATTGTGCTTTCCATGTGAAGAACCTCCTGTTTCCCTTAATGGTGAACGAGTTCGTTATTGTTCTGCGGGCTTTGCACTGTTTTTGTTTTCATGTCCGCTGCGGTTTTGCGTTTTCCGCTCAGCGACAGAATCAGCTGAGAAAACAATCCCGTAGCCCCCAGCAGAATAATCGTTGCGAGCAGAATGACAAGAACAATTTGCAGGCCGTATTGCTGCATCACACCAAGCGAATTCATAACAGATATACCTGACGGAACAAATAAAAATCCGATCAGAGAGGTTAAAGACGTTCCGAGCGTTTCCACTTGTTCCAGTTTAATGACTTTCAAACATAATAGGAGAAATAATAAGACCAACCCTACAACCGATGCCGGGATAGGTATTGGGACAATAGCGGCAATCATATTTGAAACCAGCATAATGACGGCAAAAATAAATGCTTGTGTTAAAAACCCGTACACTTTTTTAGCACTCATTTTCTTCACCTCTTTCTCTTTGGTACCCTCATTATAAATAAGAATTCCTGTTATAAAGCGCTTACAAGATAACATGCCGAATAGCGGGTCTGAGTTGCAGAATCAAATGGCTGAAATGCAAAAAGCCGCCCATCAAATATGGAGCAGCTTTTTCAATTCCTTCGCATATGTCCGGCTGACCGGTATTTTCGATCCGTCTTTCATGATCAGATTATACGTTGAATTAAACCATGGCTGAATTTCTTTAATATATTCGGTATTCACGACAAAGCTCCGATGGACGCGGATAAAATCAGAATCCGGCAGCTTTTTCTCAATCACAACGAGTGTATCGCTGACCGTATAAGAATGATCGAAGGTTTTTACATTGACATGACCATCTTCTGTTCCGGCATAGATAATGTCCTTCGTATCCACAATCACAATCGATTCCCCCACAGATAGCGCGAGCTTGTGCTGGCCGGCATGGCTGTTTTGCTCTATTTCTACAATATCCCGATTGACTTTTTTATATTTTTTCAGCGTTTGCTGAATTCTTTCTTCATCGAAAGGCTTGGTTAAATAATCAAGAGCGTCCACCTCAAACGCTTTGAGCGCATACTGGTCATACGCTGTCGCAAACACAACAGCAGGAGGATGCTTCATTTTCTTCAATCGCTTTGCGATATCAAAACCGTTTTCTCCGGATAAATCAACGTCTAGAAACAGCAAATCAGGTTTTTGATCCATCATTTGGTCAAAAGCGGATTCGATATTTTCCGCTTCATTGATTTCCATTTCCTCATTGGTCCGCTTAAGCAAGTAAGCCAGTTCATCTCTTGCCAGCATCTCATCATCAACTATTAACACCCTGAGCATGTTCTTCTCCCTCTTTCATCTGTTGCATTGGCACTTGAAAGGAAACCTCTGTCCCTTTATGAACCTCACTGCTGATATGCAGTGCAGCCTGCTGTCCGAATAAACCGATCAGCCGCTGATTTAGGTTATAAAGCGCTGTACCGGTTCCCTCCTTAGACGGAAACGGTTTCTTTCCCAGTTCCGGCAAGACGTCCGGCGGAATTCCGCGTCCGTTATCCGCCACCTTCATATAGACGGATGCATTATCAGATAAGACACAGACTGTAACCTTGCATATGTCTTGTTTTTTCGGAAACGCGTGCCGAAGCGCGTTCTCGACAAGCACCTGCAAAACAAACGGAGGGATTTCAATCTGCTCCAGTCTTGTGTCGATCTTAAGCTCAATTTTATATTTCCCGGGAAAACGCGCCTGTTCTAATGACAAATAGGCGTTTAGATGGTTCAGCTCCTTTGAGAGCGGGATCAGCAGCTGTCTCGCTCCTTGAAGGTTTGAACGAAAATAAACACTGAGCTGCAATAGGAGCTTACGGGTTTTTTCAACATCTGTACGGCATAACGCAGAAATCGTGTTGATCGCATTAAATAAAAAATGCGGATTCACCTGTGCTTGAAGCGCTTTAATTTCAGCATCCTTGAGAAGTTTGCTTTGGAGCTCTGCTTCCCCAAGCTCAAGCTGTGTCGAAAACAGCATGGCCAGCCCCTCGGCAAGTTCCTCCTCTACCTGACTCAGGCCTGCCGGGCTTTTAAAGTACATTTTTAAGGTGCCGATTGTATTGCCGTTCGATGTCAGCGGCAGGACAATTGCAGCGTGCAAAGGGCATTCAGCATGCGTGCATTCAATCTCTTCCTGCGAAATCGCCTTCATAATATGCCCTGTTTTAATCACCTTTTTGGACAGCCCGGTGATCAAACTTTTCGATGGGATGTGGTGATCCATTCCCGCACCGACATGCGCAAGGATCTTTTCTTTGTCAGTGAGAGACACCGCATCTGTTCCTGTCAGCTTATGGATAATAGCCGCTACACTTTTACAGGAGTTTTCATTTAATCCTTGGCGAAAAAATGGAAGTGTCTGATCAGCAATCGTCAGCACTCGATGCGTTTCGAGAGCCCTTGCCTGTTCTTCCTTGCGAATGATCGCTTGAATAATAGACAGAAAAATAAAACTGCCTGTTCCATTGATGAGTATCATCGGAATTCCGATCATGCTGACAAGCTCCCAAGCGTCACTGAACGGCTTTGCCATCAGCAAAATAATGATCATTTGCAGTGACTCCATGCCGATTCCCACAAGAGCGGCGATGCGCGGTGTCGGCATTCGATATCGCTTCGTAAAATACCTGCCGATCAAGCCTGCAAGAACACCCGCTAAAATAGATGATACGGCACAGCTTAAAGCCGTGCTGCCACCGAGTGAAAAACGATGCAGGCCCGCCAGTATGCCGATCCCAGCCCCTACAAACGGACCTCCGAGAAGGCCCCCGATTTCCACGCCCAAAATACGGGTATTCGCGATAGAGCCCGATGGATCTATCGTAAACACCCAGTCATTGTTTACAATCATATTTCTTTGAATTTCGATGCCTGTATAATTGCTGATGATGCTGAAAAGAGAAAAAATTGAAATTAAAATCGCTTTTCCTTTATAGCCGTCCTGATTCTGAAGAGCTTGTCTGAAAAGTTTCGTATGGGCGAGAATGAACCCTAATATAACAATAATCCCCACTCTCTCCAGCATCATAATCATTAAATGAATCATTCATGTCACCTGTTCTTTCCGTTTTCATTCTAGCATGTTTTCGTTTTACGGCTGACTGTTTTTTTAAAATCGTCTGAAAACATATTTCACAAGGCTTTTATCTATTGTAAAATAAAACATGAGCCTTTTGGCAGAAAGATTTGAATCTGAAGCAGAGGAGAAGATCATGAAAGCCGTATTTTTTGATTTAGATGATACACTACTTTGGGACGAGAAAAGCGTCAGAACAACATTTGCAGAAACTTGCTTACAGGCGGAGAAAAAATATGGCCTTGCCCCTGAGGAATTCGAAGCAGCTGTTCGCGAAGCGGCGAGAGAATTGTACATGTCATATGAGACGTATCCATATACAGTGATGATCGGCATTAACCCGTTTGAAGGACTGTGGTCCAATTTCTCAGAGCCAATCAGTGAAGGCTTTCAAAAGCTGAACAAGATTGTGCCGGAGTACAGAAGAAATGCATGGACAAACGGACTGAAAGCGCTTGGGATCGATGATCCTGCATATGGCGAATACTTGGGAGAGTTTTTTGCGGCAGAGCGCAGAAAGCGCCCGTTTGTATATGATGAAACTTTTGCTGTACTCGATCAATTAAAAGGCAAGTATGAATTATTGCTTTTGACAAATGGCGATCCTAGTCTGCAAAAGGAGAAGCTTGCCGGCGTACCTGAACTCGCTCCTTACTTCAATGAAATCGTCATCTCGGGCGCATTCGGCAAGGGCAAGCCGGATGTTTCAATTTTTGAACACTGCCTTAAGCTGATGAATATTGAAAAAGACGATGCCATCATGGTCGGCGATAATTTGAATACTGATATTTTAGGCGCTTCAAGAGCCGGAATCAAAACCGTTTGGATCAACCGGACGGATAAGAAAAACGAAACTGACGTAACGCCTGATTACATCATCAGCAGCCTTCATGATTTGTTTCCTATATTAGAGAAATAAAAAAAGCATGATCTCTTCAACGAGATCATGCTTTTTATTTTATTTTTTCGCTTCAGCTACTGCCTTTTTCACAAACTCATCAAGTGAAATGGTTTCAGAGTTCTGTTCTCCGTATTTACGCACGTTTACCGCTCCGTTTTCTGCTTCTTGGTCACCGACCACCAGCATGTACGGGATTTTTTGCATTTGCGCTTCACGGATTTTGTAGCCGATTTTTTCATCGCGGCTGTCGACTTCAACACGCAGGCCTTCACGCTGCAGGCGTTCCTGCACTTTTTTCGCGTAGTCTAAATGCACAGCCGGAGAAACCGGGATGACTTGGAACTGAACCGGTGCAAGCCATGTCGGCAGCGCGCCTTTGTGTTCTTCGATTAAGAAGGCAACAAAGCGTTCCATTGTTGAAACGACACCTCTGTGAATGACAACCGGACGGTGCTGCTTGCCGTCCTCACCGATGTATGTCAGGTCGAAACGTTCCGGCAATAAGAAATCAAGCTGTACCGTAGACAGTGTTTCTTCTTTTCCGATCGCAGTTTTCACCTGAACATCAAGTTTAGGGCCGTAGAATGCCGCTTCACCTTCTGCTTCGTAATAGTCGTGGCCGATTTCGTCCATTGCCTCTTTCAGCATGGATTGCGCTTTGTTCCACATTTCATCGTCATCAAAATATTTCTCTGTATCTTCCGGATCGCGGTAAGACAGACGGAATGTGTAATCACTTAAACCGAAGTCTTCATAAACATCCTGGATTAAACGGACTGTACGGATAAACTCATCCTTAATTTGATCCGGGCGCACAAAGATGTGTGCATCATTTAACGTCATTCCGCGTACCCGTTGAAGTCCTGACAGCGCACCTGACATTTCATAGCGGTGCATCGTTCCAAGCTCTGCTATACGAATCGGAAGCTCGCGGTAACTGTGAATGTCTTGTTTGTAAATCATCATATGGTGCGGACAGTTCATCGGACGCAATACAAGTGTTTCATTGTCCATTTCCATCGGAGGGAACATGCCTTCCTGATAATGATCCCAGTGTCCTGATGTTTCATACAGCTCTTTGCTGCCTAGCACAGGTGTGTATACGTGCTCATAGCCGAGGCTGATTTCTTTATCAACAATGTAGCGCTCGATGACGCGGCGGATTGTCGCGCCTTTTGGCAGCCAAAGCGGCAGGCCTTGTCCGACTTTTTGAGAGTTCGCGAACAGCTTTAATTCTTTGCCGAGCTTTCTGTGATCGCGTTCTTTCGCTTCTTCTAGCATACGAAGATGCTCTTCAAGATCAGCTTTTTTGAAGAAAGCTGTACCATATACGCGCTGAAGCATTTGGTTTTTGCTGTCACCGCGCCAGTATGCGCCAGCAAGGCTTAACAGCTTAAATTCTTTGATTTTTCCGGTTGAAGGAACATGGACGCCGCGGCACAGGTCAAAGAATTCGCCTTGCTCATAGATCGAAACGGTTTCTCCTTCAGGAATCGCATCCAATAGTTCAAGCTTCAGGTCGTCGCCGATTTCCGCAAAACGGGCTTTCGCTTCTTCACGGCTGACTTCTTTTCGAACGATCGGAAGGTTCGCATTAACGATTTTTTTCATTTCTTTCTCGATTTTCGGCAGATCCTCCGGTGTAATCGCTTCGTCCATTTCTACATCGTAGTAAAAACCGTTTTCGATAACCGGACCGACGCCGAATTTAACATCCTTGTAGATGCGTTTAATCGCTTGAGCCAGCAAGTGAGCCGCACTGTGGCGCATAATTTGAAGACCTTCTTCTGAGCCTTCTGTAATGATTTCCACTGTACCGTCTTCATTGATCGGCGTTCTCAAATCGATTTCTTTTCCGTTCAGTTTTCCGGCTAATGACTTTTTCTTTAATCCCGGACTGATGGATGCCGCGATATCTTCTGTTGTTGTTCCTTTCGCAAACTCCTTGACTGCTCCATCAGGAAATGTGATTTTTACCATATCTGACATCTTTGTCACTCCTTTTTTTGCATATAAAAACCCCGCCCCCTATGAAAGGGACGAGGTTGAATAAACGGAATCGTGGTTCCACCCTTTTTTCCGCAAAGCCAATACACGGCACCTGCGACTCTAAGCTCTGTAACGGGAGTTCCCGTCAGCCATTACTGTTCCTTTTCAAGAGGTTCACAGCTGAAGTTCAAAGGCGGTAAAGCGAATGGTCCTTAGCTGGGAAGCTTGCAGCCAGGGCTTCCCTCTCTTTGAGCCGGTATCATTCCTTCGTGTCCTTATCAATACGTGTGTCTTTCTTAATCTCCTATGTATTATAAATTGTTCAATCCAAAAAATCAACACGATCGCGTTTCCTTTTTTAAACCGACAGCCTTATATAGACAGGCTGCCGGCCCTCATCCTTCCGAGTGCTTCACCGGTATTTCTGCATCTGCAAAAGCGTGCAGCGGGAGCATTTCCACTCTCTCTTGAAATACGTTTTGAATGGTCCTTGCCATCATGTGCTCAGGCTGGTCGGTATAAAGCACGACTTCATCAGGCGCAATGGAAATCAGCGGTGCGAGCAAATGAGAATCAATATACATAGGATGATCCCGGACAAATCTCCTGTCTATGTATTTCATTTTTTCCCGTTCCGACACATAGCGCAGCTCCCATAATGTAAAGGAACCATCATGGACAATATGCACTTTTTTGATTCGCGGCTGTTTGGCGTTTACATAGTCTCTGAGTGTTTGAATAAAGTTTTGATATTCCTGTTCCATTTTATATTCATCAATCGCTGCTTCTGTAATATCTCTCAGCTGCTTATAGTATGATCCAAGTCGGAAGGTCTGAAAGGAGCGAATGTAAAATACTCCTTCCTCTAAACAGATCGTTTGGAGTTCATCCAAAATTGATTGTTTCCGTGAAAGCTTCAGCGGCTCAAACGGAAGATCGTCTGCTTCACCTTCAATAATACTGTGTGCGAGCTGAAGGATTTGCTGCTGTTCATCCTGATCCGTGAAACAATACGTTTCCTCAATCAATGACAGCATATGCTCGTCTTCTTTGCATTCCAAAAAAAATTTGACCAGAATCGGCTCCATAAAACGCTGAATAGGAAAAGCCGGATTCGCTTTTTCAATCCCGATTTTTCGTATGCCTTCACGGACAATGATATTGTTCCGATCGTCCGAATGCTGAATGAGATGTAAAAAAGCGGCTGCATCATGGTCATCTTCAAAGATTATTTCAAGCATGTTTGTCCCCCCTTACGGCATCTGTTACAAGTATATGGGGGATGTTTTTAAAATAGACGTAAAGGTCATTGGCAAATCTTAATTTGATTCTTGGAACAAGTTTTGCATTTTCTTTCTGAAGATGAACGGCAATGAGATAAACACGATATACAAAGCGAGCACCATAAAGAAAGCGGGCAGATTGCCAGCCAAAAAGCTCGCACCCAGCACATTAAGCGCAATCGTCCCAGGGATGATTCCCACAGCCGTTGCGGCAAAATACGGCAGCGCTTTGACATTGGAAAGGCCTGCCGCATAGCTGACGAAATCAAAATTGATCGGCAGGATTCTCAAAAGAAAGATATAGAAAAATCCGTTATCCTCCATTTGCTTCTGTATGGCTTCAAGCCTTTCGTAATGCCCGTTCTTTTTCGCCGAAAACAAACCGGCCGCAAAAAACGATACAGCTGAAGCGCACATCGAACCGAATAACGTATAAAGCGTGCCGAGAAGCGGGCCAAACGCAAGTCCGCCAGCTATTGAAATAACAGACACCGGAAATAAAACAAGTGGCCTGACGATGGATATCCCGATAAACATCAGAGGTGCAAAGACTCCGAACGACAATACCCATACCCTGATTTCTTTCGGCGATACATTCAAATACGTTTTATTTCCCCAATAGAGTAAACCAGCACCTGCAAGCACTGCCAGCCATTTGACAGCCGTTTTTCGTTTCATACCCTCAGTTCCTTCCCCTTTGAACCGCAGCAATTATGGATGTCGGCGGTTTTCTCCGTCAAGGCGGATCGGAGCAGCCAAATATAATATCCGCTCCATTAATCTTGCAGCTTTTACTTCTTCTTTTTCTCCCCTCTGCGAATACGTAAAATGATGCTTCAGCTCGTCAGGTGAGAAATTAGAAGAAAAGAACGTTGGCAGCTGCTGGGACATTCTGTGCTGAAGCACCGTTCCGATGACCTCATCCCTTACCCAGCTTGTCATTGATTCTGCTCCGATGTCATCAAGCATTAATACGGGTGTGGTCTTTACCATATTGAGCTTCTCTTCCAATGTCTGGTCTTGCAGCGAATTCTTAAGCTCTCTCACAAATTCAGGCACATAAACAATCATGGAGGAATACTCTTTTTCCGCCAGCTCATTGGCAATTGCAGCGAGCATAAACGTTTTTCCTACCCCAAATTTCCCGTATAAATATAATCCTTTCCCTTTTCCCGTCTCATTATAGCTTTTCAGGAAGTCTGTAACATGCTGAAACATCGCGAGTCTGCTTGGGTCACTGATATCAACTTGCTGGAACGTCGCTCCAAGAAGATCCTGCTGGATATACATGCTTTTCATAAGAGACTGTTGTTTCTTCTGCTGGTCGAGCTTCCGTTTGACTGGACATTCGTAATACTCGATATCAATAGACCTCCCATTGACAACAAGCTTCGGATGGTAGCCCTCCAACAAATTGTTGCAGTTTTCATCTTCCGAACAATAGGAGCAATTCTTGCTTTGTTCGATATATTCATAAAGCTTATTTAAGCTCTTTTCGATCATTTTTTGGTCAATCACTTCTTCGTTTTCCTTCAAAAATGCTTGAACATCTTGATCTTTCATGACTTTTTCCTTCATTTGTTCAAGACGTTTTTGGAAATCCGGCCTGCCGGTTACGCCCTGCAGGGAACGGCCGATTGGTTCCATCTATTCCTTCACCCCGCATCTCTGTCTTTAATAGGCAGAGTATTTTTTCAGTTTTTGCATTTCTTCCATCATCTTTTTCTTCTGTTCTTCCAAATCCTGCGGATGCAGCTTCTGCTGTCCGGATTCTGAATCGGACGCTGTTTCCTTTTCTGTCATCCAATCAGGAAGCTTTTCTTCACGAATCACTTTTTGGTTTCGTTTCGAAGACTTTGTTTTTCCCTCAGCCCATTCAAGATACTGGCGGTTTTCTTCTATTGCGAGCTTCATCGCTTCCCTGACCGTTTTCACCTTTTTGCGTGCCCAATGCGAAGCGATTTTTTGGATATAGTTTTTCGACAGCTTCATGTCGGTTTTCAGCATGACATAATAAATTAACACATTTGTGACGCCTGGCTCGAGCTTCTGTTCGAACATAATTTCTTCTATGATCTTCAGATCAGCTTTTGACGGCTCTGTTCCGTCAGCAATGTCCTGCAGAAGCTTCTTCGGGGAAATCGCCTCCAGCAATGCAATCAGCTTCCCATCCAGAGAATCCTCTTCTGCCGGTTTTTCGCCTTCACGCAGATGCACCGGCTGTGTTTTTTCCACCAAATCGGGCAGCTGTCCGTTTCTTTCAATTTGATACCAGTCGCTCGCCGCTTTTCTTAATGCCTCCGTCGTAATGACGTCACGCTCATCAATTGCGCTCATCACAACATTTTGCATTTGCAAAGGGTCAATTCCGTACAGATAAGAAAGCTTTTTGATTGTGTCCCGCACCTGCTGGGTCATCGCTTTTCTCGGTATCATCGTCTCAGAAAGTCCCGCTAAAAACAAATCAAAATCAAACACATCCTCCGTTATGGTGTAGGACGGAGACTGTCCGACAGAAGTATACTCGGACCCCTCGGCAAGCCTTACCGTTTCCTCCATATCGGATGTGAGCTTCCATTCACTCGGCTGCAGCGATTCAAACGCATGATTAAACGGACGCGTAATGTCCTTCGCATCTTCTGAAATGGCCGGGTGCGTAAAAAATTGTTTTAATTGCTGATATTTCGTTTTTCCGACCCTATTATACAGAAAAACATTCAGCATTCCGTCTTCAAAAAATTCATTTGGTCTGAGCGGCGGAAGGAGTTCATATATAAAGAGGCGCTCCTGCCGCTCGGATTCTTTCATATATACTTTCAGCAATCCGATGCCCTCGAGCTTCCCCTGTTCCTGATGGATCGTTTTTAAGTTGGACTGTGTCATCGCCATCAGCTGTCTATGTGTGGACTCTCCGCCCCACAGACGGTTTTGTTCAAGCTCTCCCCACAATGTCATATAAAGAGAGAATGCAACAGGGCCGATTAAGGGCTGGTACAGTTGTGTAATAATTTGTCTGTCAATATCCTGCAGCATCGATCTGCTTTTAACCACATACGGGTCTACAGGCAGTACATCTTTCCAATAGTCAGCCATACATTCTCAAACCTTCCGAATTTGTTTCTACCTTTCATTTTACACCGTTTCTTATATCTATCAAATGCCAATTTTGCACATGAGAAAAGAGCTAGAAGAATCCTCTTAGCTCTTTTAACGCTCTTTCTTTATTAAGTCTTTTAATTCGTCGATAAAGACGTTTATATCTTTAAACTGCCGATAGACGGACGCGAACCGCACATATGCGACTTCGTCAATCTTAGCCAGCCGGTCCATGACCATTTCTCCGACGAGCTCACTCTTCACCTCGGAGCAGCCTTGATTGCGAAGCTCTTTTTCAATATCAAAGCACATGTCTTCAAGCGTTTTGAGTGAAACAGGTCTTTTTTCACATGCTTTTATGAGGCCGCGCAGCATTTTTTCTCTGCTGAATTCCTCACGCACACCTTCTTTTTTCACGACGATGAGCGGGGTTTCCTCCACTTTCTCAAAGGTCGTAAACCGGTAGTGGCAGGATTCGCACTCGCGTCTTCGGCGAATCGACTTTCCGTCATCCACAGGCCGTGAATCAAGGACTCGTGTTCCGTTATGCTGGCATGAAGGACATTTCAATAAAATCAGCTCCCAACTATATCGTTCCCTGCAATGTATTTTCGGCAGCCTCCGCCTTTTAAAAATAGATGTGACAGCATCTGTCGGGAGAGCCGTTGTTAAATTTGTTTCTATAGCATTAGGTGGTTTGTGAAAATCTCCTTCTTATTTTACAAAAAAAATGAAAAAAGAAAAAGCTGACACTCTCGTTTCTTTATAAAAATAAAAGGAGCATAAGCTAAAAAGCGCATAATGGCTTTCTAGCTTCAGCTCCCTTTGTGTTCGCAATTTACTTTATAGTACTTTCGCTTGCGCCTGTTTAATTTGCACAGGCCCCATTCCTCTTGGTATTTCAATGTTTTCTCTTGTATCAGCATGTAATGCCTCTGCAATGTAATCAGCAGCGACATTAGGATCTAAGTCTCCACAAGTATAAACATCAATGCTCGCATATCCGTGCTCAGGAAAACTGTGAATCGTTAAGTGTGATTCAGAAATAATCACAACTCCGCTTACGCCTTGCGGTGCAAATTTGTGAAATGCAACCTCGCGCACCTCAGCACCTGATTTTAGAGCAGCATTTACAAACGTTTTTTCAATAAAATCCATGTCATTCAGCTTATCAAAATCGCATCCCCATAGCTCGGAGATAACGTGACGCCCCATTGTTTCCATAGTCATGGACCCCCCTTAACAAGAATTAAAAAGTGAAATTCCAACAACTGGGTCGGCCATTTACCACGGGGGAAAGTTAGTCCGGAGAGGTCCTAACCCTTTAAGTAATTCCGAAACAGTCTCAAGCAAGAAGTTCACGAAAAATAGTATACTGTGTTTAAGTCTAATTTGCAAGGTGCGTTTTTTCAGAAATATGCTGTTAAGGGTTTTTTCTTTAAAATGTGTCCATGACCTTATTTTATACAGCAGACGGATGTTTCATTCGTGCCGCTACATGGCGGATTAGATCAACAACTCTGCAGGAGTAGCCCCATTCGTTGTCATACCACGCCAGCACCTTTACTTTCCTGTCTTCCATTACCATTGTTGTAAGCCCGTCAATGACCGCTGAATGCGGATTCGTATTATAATCAGTCGAAACGAGCGGTTCATCTGAGTAATCAAGTACACCGTACATCGACGTTTTGGCAGCGCGTTTAAATGCCTCGTTTACTTCTTCAGCCGTAACATCCGTTTTCAGATCAACAACGAGATCAACCAATGAGACGTTCGGAACAGGGACACGCAAGGCGAGGCCGTGAAGTTTTCCTTTCAGATGCGGCAGCACAAGCGAAAGCGCCTTTGCCGCTCCTGTTGTTGTTGGAATGATGGATTCACCGCAAGCCCGCGCCCGGCGCAAATCTTTGTGCGGGTTATCAATATTTTTTTGGTCATTCGTATACGCATGAACTGTAGTCATCAGACCGCTCTCAATGCCAAACTCTTCATCCAGTACTTTTACAACAGGCGCAAGGCAATTTGTCGTGCATGACGCATTTGAAATAATGACATGGCGCTCAGCGTCGAATTGGTCCTCATTTACGCCCATCACAATGGTAACGTCTTCATTTTTTCCCGGAGCGGTCAAAATCACTTTTTTTGCACCTGCTTCTATATGGCCCATCGCTTTATCTTTAGCATTAAACTTCCCTGTTGCTTCGACGACTATGTCAATATCATATTCCCGCCAAGGCAGCTGTTTTGGATCACGGCTGTTTAACAAAAGCACTTTCTTTCCATTTACGATCAGGCTGTCTTCACCAGCCACAACCTCTTTGTCGTATCTGCCGTGAATTGTGTCATACTTTATTAAATGAGCCAGCGTTTCTGCGGAATAGCTGGCGTTAATGGCCACTACTTGAATTTGATCGTCTAACATCGCTTTTCTAAAAACCATTCTTCCGATTCTTCCAAACCCGTTGATCGCTACTTTTACCTTCATGTTGGACACCCCTTATCAATTATGCCATCCTAATTTGTTACTATCTAAAATTAGTATAACACATTAAAACAAATTCGCCAGTACATATTGATAAAAATCAACGATTATAACGCTAATTTATGATGCATCTTATGTTTTCTTGCACAGAATATCAGGCGTAAGAACCAAAAAGCAGCCAGCGCTCCGCACTGACTGCCCTCATGCTTTATGATTCCTGTTTTAACTTATCATTGAGCACACTTTCTTCTAGCACAGAAAATGTATCCCCGTACACTCTGTTAATATGATTCGCTCCCCAAGCACACAGCATATCTAAAATCCCTTCTAAGCTGCGGCCGTATTCGCTGAGCTCGTATTCCACTTTGGGAGGAACTTGATTATATACGATTCGGTTAATGACACCGTCCGCTTCCAGCTCGCGCAGCTGCTGAGTCAGCATTTTTTGCGTGATATTGGGCATTAGGCGTTTTAATTCGCTTGTACGTTTTTTTCCGTGCGTCAGATGGCATAAAATGACGCATTTCCATTTCCCTCCAATCACTTCAAGAGTCGCTTCAACAGAAATGTTATATTTTTTCTTCTCCATACAATCCATTCTCCTCACAGGCACCAAAAAGTGACTATAGCACTTCAAAGTACGTACTTTTATTTCTTAACGATATGTTTCATAATCACATTTGCCGGCTGATTTGAATCTGCTCTTTTTTATTTATATAGCTTACTCGGCAGAATTTCAATCATACAACACATCTTACAAAGGAGGAACATCATGACTTCAGCCAAAAGCAGTATTCCTGCACTACTGGCTTTGGCCGTAAGTGCATTCGCAATAGGGACAACTGAATTTATCAGTGTCGGCCTTTTGCCGCTCATTGCTGATGACCTGCATATTCCAGTCACGACAGCAGGATTAACCGTTTCCCTTTATGCGCTCGGCGTTACATTTGGGGCACCTATATTAACTTCATTGACCTCAAGCATGTCGCGTAAGACACTATTGCTTTGGATCATGTTTATTTTTATTGCCGGTAATACGATGGCAGCAACCGCTTCAAGCATCGGGATTTTACTAGCAGCACGTGTGATATCGGCATTTTCGCACGGTGTGTTTATGTCGATCGGTTCGACAATCGCAGCGGATATTGTCCCGGAAGATAAAAGGGCTAGCGCGATTTCAATTATGTTTACTGGCCTCACTGTGGCAACTGTAACCGGAGTTCCTTTTGGGACATTTATCGGCCAGCAGTTCGGCTGGCGTTTCGCCTTTATGGTCATTATCGCCGTCGGAATCATTGCTTTCATTACAAATGGTATTCTTGTACCGTCCAAATTACGAAAAGGGACGAAAACAACGATGCAGGATCAATTGAAGCTTGTGACAAACAGCCGGTTATTGCTTTTATTTGTCATTACAGCGCTTGGATACGGAGGAACATTCGTTGTGTTCACGTATCTGTCTCCCCTGCTTCAGGAAGTAACAGGCTTCAAAGCCGGGACTGTTGCAGTGATTCTGCTCGGATACGGAATAGCTATTGCTATCGGCAATATGATTGGCGGAAAGCTGTCAAACCGAAATCCGATTGCCGCTTTATTCTATATGTTTATCGTACAAGCAATTGTTCTATTCGTACTGACATTTACAGCCCCGTATCAAACAGCAGGGCTCATTACCATTCTCTGTATGGGATTGCTGGCCTTTATGAACGTGCCCGGCCTTCAGGTGTATGTCGTCATGCTGGCTGAGCGTTTTGTCCCGAGTGCAGTTGACGTCGCATCCGCGATGAATATCGCTGCCTTTAATGCAGGAATCGCGCTTGGGTCATACCTTGGCGGTGTGATCACCGATTCAATCGGATTGATTCATACCGCTTGGATAGGCGGATTAATGGTGGTCGGTGCAGTCATTTTAACAGGCTGGAGCCGCTTAATGGAAAAACGAGATCGGCAGGAAGCCTGACAATTTTAAAGGAGGAAATGAACATGACAACACATTTACAAGCAAAAGCAACACTTCATAATGGGGTAGAAATGCCTTGGTTCGGCCTCGGCGTGTTCCAAGTGGAAGAAGGATCTGAACTGGTAAACGCAGTTAAAACTGCCATTGTTCACGGGTACCGCAGTATTGATACTGCAGCTATCTATGGAAATGAAGCTGGCGTTGGAGAAGGGATTCGGGAAGGCATTGAAGAAGCAGGCATTTCAAGAGAGGATCTGTTTATCACATCGAAAGTATGGAATGCGGATTTAGGCTACGAAGAAACACTCGCCGCGTTTGAAACAAGTCTGTCCAAACTCGGTCTGGATTATTTGGATCTATACCTCATCCACTGGCCTGTAGAAGGAAAGTATAAAGAAGCTTGGAGAGCGCTTGAAACGCTGTATAAAGAAGGCCGTATCAAAGCGATTGGCGTAAGCAACTTCCAAATTCACCATCTTGAAGATCTGATGACGGCAGCTGAAATTAAGCCTATGATTAACCAAGTGGAATTTCACCCGCGCCTCACACAAAAAGAGTTGATAAGATACTGCCAAAATCAGGGCATCCAGATGGAGGCTTGGTCACCTTTAATGCAGGGGCAGCTGCTGGATCATCCTGTATTGGCTGACATCGCTCAAACATATAACAAATCTGTCGCACAAATTATCTTGCGCTGGGATCTGCAGCATGGCATTATAACGATTCCTAAATCAACGAAGGAACACCGCATTAAAGAAAATGCAAGCGTATTTGACTTTGAATTAACGCAGGATGACATGAACCGAATCGATGCACTGAATGAAAACTTGCGCGTCGGTCCTGATCCGGACAACTTTGATTTTTAATGGCCAAAAAACACCGTTCAATATGAACGGTGTTTTTTGTATTATGCCCAGCTGTTCATGATTTCATCAAGCTGCCTTTTGGTCTCTTCAAGCGTGCCGCTGTTATCGATGACTTGATCTGCTCTTGCTGTTTTTTCCTCTAAGGGCATTTGAGAGCGGATACGGCTGACTGCTTCTTCTTCCGTCAGCTGATTGCGCTTCATCAGACGTTCCAGTTGAAGCTCTTTTGTCACACTGACCACGATAATTTTATCAACCAATGATTCCAATTTGCTTTCGAACAATAGCGGGATATCCAATACAACAAATGCCTCCCGATTTGCAACGGCTTCATCACGGCGATTGAGCATTTCCTGCCTGACTGCGGGATGAACAATTGCATTTAAAGCGAGACGCTTTTGTTCATTTGTAAATACCAGCGCTCCAAGCTTTTTTCGATCTATATCGCCATTTGAGAGCAGTATGTCTTCACCGAATTCGTCAATGATTTGCCGGTAGGCCGGCATCCCTTTTTCTACCGCTTGTTTTGCAATGATATCTGCATCTATAACTGTTATTCCTTTTTCAATCAGCATATTGGCTACCGTGCTTTTGCCGCTAGCTATTCCTCCCGTTAAACCAATGACTAAGGTCAAGAGATCCACTCCTTTTTACAATTTCCAGAGCCCAATCGTGATTAATAGAAGCCCCGGCAAAAACGCCATTTTATCGATCCATTTCCACTTAGACAGAAAATGGCCGGCATTGATTCCAATTGATACAAACAGCGAGCTCATGATTGCCACGGCGATGCTCATCACAATCGGTGAAAAACCGAGAATGGCTGCGCCTATACCTGCTCCAAAGGCATCAATCGATAAGGCAAATCCCAATAAGACCGCCTCAATTCCATTGATCACACCCGATTTGTCGATATCCGCACTCATGGGTTTTCTCAAAATATGAATCACAATTCCTAATGACCGAACCTCTAAATTAAGCAGTGTTTTTTCATGCAAGAGGTATTCTTTATCTTTTGCCGGTTTGAAGAATTGGTACAGAACCCACGCACCGATTCCAACCAATATCAAACCGCCAAGCTTCTCCGTCACATATACAGGAACAAACTTCGTGAGAAAGCTTCCGATCAGCATGGATATAAACATGACAGCACCGGAACAGCAGGCGATAACCAAAATCGCTTTAAACGGTATTTTCATTTTTCTCAATCCGTACGTAAATCCGACTGAAAAACTGTCCAAGCTGACAGCCAACGCCAGCAGCAGTATAGAAACCATTTGCATATCCGTTTCTTCCTTTCTGTTGGTGCTCTTGTATCAGATGTGAAATGCCCGGGATTCATCACAATCATATATATGGGAAAGTGAAAAATCCGTGTTTCGAAAATGGCATCCTCCATTACAGAGTTACTGATATATGCACCGACAGCTTGGACGATGAAGCATTATGCTACTTTTTTTTCTGGCACTTTGCGCAAAAATGCGTGCCTCTTCCTCCAACGACAATTTTCGAAATCATCGTTCCGCAATTTTTGCATGGCTCGTCTTTTTTTCCGTACACAAAATGCTGCAGCTGGAACATTCCGATTTCCCCTTGGGAGTTGATATATGAACGGACTGTGCTTCCGCCCGCATCAATCGCCTCCTGCAGAGTGTTTTTGATTTCAGCGTGAAGGGTTTTGATTGTTTTATCTGATAATTGATTTGCTTTTATCTCGGGATGAACACCCGCTCTGAAAAGAGCCTCATCCACATAAATGTTTCCTAGTCCAACTACCGTTTTTTGATCCAGTAGGGCAGTTTTGACAGCGCGGTTTGTTTTCGCAAGCCGTTCTTTTAAATACGCACTCGTAAATTCTTCTGCATCCGGCTCCGGACCTAACTGAGAAAGCGGGAGCTCGCCCGCTTCTTCTCCCGGTTTAAATAAGTGCATGGTTCCAAATTTCCGCACATCCCTGTACCGGAGCTGGGTTCCATCCGTCATCGTGAATATGACATGCACGTGTTTATCGTCAGGCTCCTCGGCTTGATGAAGACCGTATTTTCCTTCCATTCGAAGGTGAGAAACCATAACATAATGATCTAAATGAAACAGTAAAAACTTTCCCCGTCTTCCGATGGACTGTATCGTTTCTCCTGCTAGTTTTCGCGCAAATTCCTCCGGTTCGGCAGGCCGTTTGATGATATTCGGCCATCTGATCTCTACCGATTTGATTGTTTTTCCCTTTACAAGCCCGGTCAGAGTGCGCCGGACCGTCTCAACCTCTGGTAATTCCGGCACATCCATCACTTCCTATCTCTGTTTATTTCGCATCGTACCAAGATGGGCCTGATGCAAAGTCCACCTTTAACGGCACATCTAATGCAAGCGCATGCTCCATCACTTCAGGAACAAGCTTTTCAAGAATTTCAATTTCTTCCTTTGGCGCCTCAAAAATCAATTCATCGTGTACTTGAAGCAGAAGCCTTGCTTTCAACTGTTTTTCTTTCAGCTTGGCAGCCATGTCAATCATGGCTTTTTTGATAATATCAGCGGCGCTTCCTTGAATCGGCGTATTCATGGCCGTCCGCTCCGCAAAACTTCGGATATTAAAGTTCCGGCTCGTCAGCTCAGGGATGTAGCGGCGGCGATGCATAAGCGTTGTTACGTATCCTTTTTGCTTCGCTTCCTGTACTGAATCTTCCATGTACGCTTTTACGCCTTGGAAACTTTCCAGATAGCGGTCGATAAATGCTCCCGCTTCCTTCCGAGTAATGCCGAGGTTCTGTGACAGACCGTAATCGCTGATCCCGTAAACAATGCCAAAGTTGACCGCTTTCGCCTGGCGTCTCATCGCAGATGTCACTTCATCCTTAGCGACATGGAACACATCCATTGCCGTTTTCGTGTGAATATCCATATCATTTGTAAAAGCTTCGATCAGATTTTCATCCTTTGAAATATGGGCAAGCACCCGCAGCTCGATTTGTGAATAATCGGCTGCAAAAATGAGCCAGTCTTTTTCAGACGGCACAAAAGCTTGGCGAATTTTCCGGCCTTCCTCAAGCCTGATCGGAATGTTTTGCAGGTTCGGATCAGTCGAGCTGAGACGGCCAGTTTGCGTTAAGGCCTGGTTAAATCGCGTGTGCACTTTATGCGAATCCGGTCTCGTCACCTTTAAAAGCCCTTCGATATATGTTGATTGAAGCTTGCCAATTTGTCTGTACTGTAAAATATAGTCGACAATATCATGCTTGTCAGCCAGCTTTTCAAGCACATCGGCAGACGTAGAATAGCCTGTTTTCGTTTTCTTTACGACAGGAAGGCCGATCTTTTCAAATAAGATGACGCCTAGCTGTTTCGGAGAATTGATGTTAAACGGCTCTCCCGCAATCTCATGGATTTTTTCTTCATATTCCTTCAGCTTCGCACCCAGTTCTTCACCCATCCGTTTTAAACGGTCAACATCGACCTTGACGCCAGTTGATTCCATTTCGCCAAGAATAAGCGCAAGAGGCATTTCCAGCTCTTCAAACAGTTCAAGCTGGTCGTTGTTTTCCAGCTCCTGAACGAGCTTTTCCCGAAGGCTTTGAATTGCTAACGCTTTTCGGCCAAGGTGCTCAGACAGTACGTCTTCTGACGGCACTGCCCGTTTTGCTCCTTTTCCATAAACTGATTCATCACTTGAAACGATATGCAGGCCGTAATCCTTAGCCACACTCGCAACGTCGTCATATGAATTGCCCGGGTTGATGATATAAGCCGCAAGGAGCGTATCAAACTCGGCTCCTTTCAGCTCAATGCCCTGCCAGCGCAAAGCGACAACAGCCCGCTTGCTGTCGAAGACCCATTTCTTCTGCTCGTCATTTTCCACCCATTCTTTAAACACCTCAGACTCAACGGCAATGTCTTTCGGAATGAAATAAGCTCCCGTTTCATTTACGATCGATAATCCGAGGATCGGCTCTTCATGATAATTATCGCCAATCTGTTCAACGACAAATGCGGATGGAGAAACCAATATATCGCTTGTCACGTCTGTGACTGTTTTGACATTAATGTCTTCCAACGATTGATCCTGTTCTGCTTCTGCACTGTCTTCTCCAAGCCGTTCAAGAAGCGTGTTGAAGCCAAGATCTTTAAAGATGGCAATGACCTGTTCACGATTAAAGCCTTGATATTCCAGGCCGGAAACAGATACCTCAATCGGAGCATCCGTCATAATTGTCGCAAGCTCCTTGCTCATCAATGCTTGATCCTTAAACTCCTCAAGCTTTTCCTTCAATTTCTTTCCGCTCACCTCGTCAATGGACTCCAGCAGCTTTTCAACGGAATCAAATTGTTTTAAAAGCTTAATCGCAGTCTTTTCTCCGACGCCGGGCACACCCGGAATATTATCTGAGGAATCGCCCATCAGACCCTTCATGTCAATGATTTGTTCAGGCGTAAGCCCGTATTTCTCTTTGACATGCTCCGGTGTGTAAAATTCAACATCGGTAATTCCCTTTCTCGTAATGGCAACTGTCGTTTTGTCCGTTGCCAGCTGTGTTAAATCCTTATCTCCTGAGAAAACCTTAACTTCAAACCCGTCTTTTTCAGCCGATTTGGCCAGTGTGCCGATAATATCATCCGCTTCATATTGTTCCAGTTCATAGCGGCTGATCTGGTAGGCATCCAGCAGCTCGCGGATAAACGGCATTTGTTCGGAAAGCTCAGGCGGGGTTTTCTGTCTGCCGCCTTTATATTCTTTAAATGTGCCGTGACGAAATGTTGTTTTCCCGGCATCAAACGCAACCAGCATGTGCGTCGGTTTTTCATCCTCAAGCATTTTCATCAAAATCATCGCAAAGCCGTATACAGCATTTGTATGAACACCTTTATCATTGCTTAACAGCGGCAATGCAAAAAACGCCCGGTAAGCCAGACTGTTTCCGTCTACAAGCACTAATTTTTTTCGTTCCGTCATTCAATTTCCTCCTAAGAAGCCTCAGGCTTCCATTCATCTCTTACATAGTCATTAGCTCCTCTTATTTTAACAAAGTTCAATTTGAAAGGAAAATACGTGAACTATAAGAGAAGACACAAAAAAGGACGGGAACACAAATAGGTTCCCGCCGTCAAAATTGGCTCCTTGGATGAAGGGGTTCTACTACATCCTACCAGCATAGGTTTAACAGTGCATGAAGATATTGTTAAACCTTTGTAAACATTAGGCGGACTTTTCAGCGGCCCGTTTCAGCGTCACGGTAAAGACAGTTCCCCGTCCAGGCTCGCTTGTGACATCAATTTTCCCTTCATGAGCCTCTATTAAATGCTTGACAATCGCAAGGCCCAGCCCGGTTCCGCCCGAATTCCTGCTTCTGTCTTTATCTACGCGGTAAAAGCGTTCAAAGATGCGCGGAATTTCTTCTTTCTGAATTCCGATTCCAGAATCGGCAACCTCAATCTGAATGTCTTTTTCTCTGGGCTTTACATTGATAGCCACGGAGCCCCCCTCAGGCGTGTAGGTTAACGCATTGTTTACGAGATTAAGAAATACCTGTTTCAGCCTGTACGGGTCACCAGATACATATTGAGGGTCTTTCGGGACATTCAGGTGCAAGGAGATGCCTTTCTCATCCGCCTTATGCTTCAGAAGCGTTTCAATCTCAACAAGCATTTTGGCCGGCTCAAACGTTTCGATACTGAGCGTGAAATTTTGCTGCTCGATTTTTGAGAGATCGAGCAAATCCTGAACCAAAGACTGAAGCCTTTCGCTTTCCTTAAGAATAATAGAGAGAAATTCAGAAAGCGCCTCTTTATCCTCCATCGCCCCGTCCAATAACGTCTCCGTAAACCCTTTTATGGACGTAATCGGCGTTTTCAGCTCATGAGAAACATTGGCCACAAAATCCTTCCTCATCTGCTCTAATTTCTTCGTTTCCGTCATGTCATGGAAAACAAGCACAATTCCTTTCCATTCATCGTCCGGCCCCATAATCGGAACACCGTCCACTTCAAAATAACGCCGTTCTATTTTGATCGGTAGTCTTAACAGCTTGCATTTCTTTGTCTCCGTCATAAAAATGTCTTCGACAAGCTGGATCACTTCTTCATGTTCAAATGCATCGTGATAAAGACGGCGCAGCATATGATTCGGATTGATATGAAACTGCTTGGCGTAAGACCTGTTTACGAGATTAATAAAGCCTCTTCCGTCGATCATAATCAGCCCGGAGCCAATGTTTTCAATGACTGTCAGCAGCCGATCCCGCTGCATTTCCTGCGTTCGCGTCATTTCCATCAGATCAATGGCAAGGCTGTTCATCGCATGTCCTAGCTTATCAGAACGCCTAATATAGCCGCCGTACGTCCGTGCATCGTAGTTGCCCTTAGAGAGTTCTGTGGCTACATTTGTCGCTGACTCAATTGACCTTTTATAACGTGAGGTCATGCTGGAATAAAAATAAACAATGACGATAAATGCGGTACAAAGACTGGCCGTCAGCATCCCCCACAATTCGCCTTTTAAGCCGTCGCTTTTTTCAGAGGCGGAAAGCAGCACATATCCTGTTTTTTCACCTTCGCTTCTAAGTGAAAGTCCGTAATAAAGCTTGTTATCTGTTGTTGACAGAATACCCTCATGTCCAGAAACAAGCGCCTGCACCTTTTGGGAATCAGCCGCTCTCCCGTTTGACCCATACAGCACCTTGCCGTCTGTATCGATAACGGATGCGCTCACATCAAGCGCGCCGCCTGCATCTTTAATGATTTTCTCATTTGCTTGATCATTCAGATTGCCGGCATCAAGAAGCGAAGCCAAGTATTTTGCTTCTTTTTCAATGTGTTCCTCTGCTTTCCTTTGATCAGATGTTTCAAAAAGCTGCTGTAAAAACAGCCCGAGGACACAAAACACCAGAATCATACAGACAACGAATACAGAAAAAAGGCGCACACGGTATTTATTCATTCATTTTTGGCTCCTCCAGTTTATACCCCAATCCCCTAATCGTTTTAATGTAGATCGGTTTTTTGGTATTGTTTTCAATTTTGTCGCGAAGATGGCTGATGTGCACATCAACAATTCTCGTATCTCCGGCAAAATCATAATTCCAGACTGCGCTCAGCAGCAGGTCTCTTGTCAGAACTCTGCCTTTATGTCTGCCTAAATAGAGCAACAGTTCGAATTCTTTCGGTGTCAGTTCAAGCTGACTTTCTTTAAAGTACGCTTCATAATGATCAGGCAGGATTTTCAGATCGCCGATTACGATCTGGCCTTCCATTTCATCGTTCTTCATCTCACTAGAGGGCGCAGCTATTTCCGAACGCCTTAAAATCGCTTTGACTCTCGCATTTACTTCCCTTGGACTGAACGGCTTGGTCATATAATCATCAGCACCGAGCTCCAGCCCTAATACTTTGTCGAATTCCTCATCCTTCGCTGTCAGCATTAAAATGGGAAACATCAGTTTTTGCTGTCTCAGCTGCTTGCATACTTCGATTCCGTCCAATTTTGGAAGCATCACATCAAGCACAATCAAATCAGGCTTCTCTGTTTCCGCTTTTTTGAGTGCTTCTTCCCCATCCGAGGCGGTAATGACATCATAGCCTGACCGTTCCAAATTGTACTGTAAAAGAGTAACAATAGATTCTTCATCATCCACAACTAAAATTTTCTTGTTCATGCTGTGCCTCCAGTATTATAATTCCCCGACATCCTATTTCTCTATTTTATGTCATCTTAACATGTTTCATGATTTTATTTTAGCGAAAGCAGGACATTCCGACAATTCGCCTTTTACATCATTTTTAAAAGAAATAAAGACGCTTATGATAGCGCTTTCATTTATAGTAAAAAGAGAAAGGCTGTATTAAGCAAGCCTTTCTCTCTTTTTATTAGGATAATACTTTCATGACATTTTTGACAGATTCAACTGATTTATTCAGCTGCGCTCTTTCATAGTCTGTCAGTTCAAGTTCAATGATTTGCTCAAGACCGTTGCCGCCTACAATTGTAGGAACACCAAGGTAGATGCCTTCATAGCCGTATTCCCCTTCAAGATAAGCAATTGTAGGAAGGACGCGGCGCTGATCTTTCAAGATCGCTTCGACCATTTCTGTCAGAGAAGCCGCAGGCGCATAATACGCGCTTCCGTTTCCAAGAAGATTCACGATTTCGCCTCCGCCTTTTCTAGTGCGCTCCACAATTGCGTCAATCCGTTCTTTCGGAATAAGAGTTTCAAGCGGGATACCGCCAGCATAAGAATAACGCACAAGCGGCACCATATCGTCACCGTGTCCGCCGAGTACGAAACCAGTCACATCTTTCACTGACAGGTTTAATTCCTCTGCCACAAATGTTCTGAATCTTGCCGTATCAAGCACACCGGACTGGCCGATTACACGCTCTTTAGGGAAGCCTGATTCTTTGTACACCGCGTATGTCATTGCATCAACAGGATTTGTCAGCACCACAATAATAGAGTCAGGAGAATATTTTACGATTTCCCGCGTAACGCTTCTCATAATCTTTTCGTTTGTAGAGACCAGATCATCTCTGCTCATACCAGGTTTTCTTGCGATACCGGCTGTAATGACAACAATGTCAGAGCCAGCTGTATCCTCGTAATTGGATGTTCCCGTAATTTTTGCGTCAAAGCCTTGAACCGGGCTTGCTTCAAGCATATCAAGCGCTTTTCCCTTTGTCGGGTTCTCCAATTGCGGAATGTCAACAAGAACAACGTCTGCCAGCTCTTTTTGAGCAATTAAAAATGCAGTTGTAGCTCCGGTAAAACCTGCTCCGATAACAGAAACTTTTTTACGAGTATTTCCCATGTCTCTCTTCTCCTTTATGGCTAGTTTTAGGCTTTTTCCTTGCTTAGTCCATGTTTTTGATCAGTTCTTCTCCGAACTCTGAACATTTCACTTCAGTCGCGCCGTCCATTAATCTAGCAAAATCGTAAGTTACGACTTTAGAAGCGATTGTTTTTTCCATAGATTTGATAACCAAATCAGCCGCTTCGTTCCATCCTAAATGCTCAAGAAGCAGAACGCCTGAAAGAATAACTGAAGATGGGTTTACTTTATCAAGGCCTGCATATTTAGGAGCTGTTCCGTGCGTCGCCTCGAAAATCGCATGTCCTGTTTCGTAGTTGATGTTCGCTCCAGGAGCAATGCCGATTCCGCCGACTTGCGCAGCAAGAGCATCAGAAATGTAATCTCCGTTCAAGTTCATTGTCGCAACGACATCAAACTCGTTTGGACGCGTTAAGATCTGCTGAAGGAAAATGTCAGCAATGCTGTCTTTGATAATGATTTTTCCTGCTGCTTCCGCTTCGCTTTGCGCTTTGTTGGCAGCGTCTTTTCCTTGTTCTTCAGCAATGCGGTCATATTGAGCCCATGTGAAGACTTTATCTCCGTATTCTTTTTCAGCAAGTTCATAGCCCCAGTTTTTGAAGGCGCCTTCTGTGAACTTCATGATGTTTCCTTTGTGAACAAGCGTTACAGATTTGCGGCCATGCTCGATCGCATAATCAATGGCAGCTCTGACCAAGCGGCTTGTTCCTTCTTCTGAAACAGGCTTAATGCCGATACCTGATGTCTCAGGGAAACGGATTTTGTTGACGTTTAACTCATTTTGAAGGAAGCTGATAAGCTTTTGCACTTCTTCAGAGCCTTTTGCATACTCGATGCCTGCGTAAATATCTTCTGTATTTTCACGGAAGATGACCATATCAGTATCTTCAGGGCGTTTTACCGGTGACGGCACTCCAGTAAAGTATCTTACAGGTCTTAAGCAGACGAATAGGTCAAGCTCTTGTCTGAGCGCTACGTTCAAAGAACGGATACCGCCGCCGACAGGTGTCGTTAACGGGCCTTTAATCGCGATGAAATATTCGCGGATCACATCTAATGTTTCAGCAGGGAGCCACTCACCTGTTTTATTATAAGCCTTTTCTCCGGCGTAAACTTCTTTCCATGTAATTTTCTTTTCGCCTTTGTATGCTTTTTCTACTGCTGCTTCCAAAACCTTCGAAGCCGCGTTCCAAATATCAGGACCGGTTCCGTCTCCTTCGATAAATGGGATAATCGGGTTGTTTGGAACGTTTAATACTCCGTTAGAGACTGTAATTTTTTCACCTTGTGCCACAATAAAAACCTCCCAGTATGTAATTCATATTTAGAAAACATTTTATTTTTCTTATATAGAAAACAAAATGATTTTTCCCAACATTCAATTTAAAGTGTAAACCACTTTTGATGTTCTGAACAAGAGGCTAACCTCATTAACGCAAGCCAGCCTCCAATGGTTCTTTAGGCTCTTTCTTCAATCGGAACGAATTTTTGTTTGTCAGGGCCCGTGTAATCTGCGCGCGGGCGGATCAGACGGTTGTTGTCATACTGCTCAAGAATATGAGCGAGCCAGCCGGACATTCTGCTTACAGCAAAAATCGGTGTAAACAAATCATGGTCAATACCGAGGCTGTGATATACAGAAGCCGAATAGAAATCAACGTTAGGCGGAAGCTTTTTCTCTGATGTGACGATGTCTTCTATACGAATCGACATCTCATACCATTTGCTTTCGCCTGTCAGGTTGGTCAGGCGCTTGCTCATTTCTTTCAGATGCTTCGCGCGCGGATCACCATGCTTATACACACGGTGGCCGAATCCCATGATTTTTTCTTTCTTTTCAAGTTTAGCGCGGATGTACGGCTCAGCGTTTTCCACTTCACCGATTTCTGTCAGCATTTTCATAACGCCTTCATTCGCTCCGCCGTGAAGAGGCCCTTTCAGCGCGCCGATTGCTGCAGTAATGCCTGAATAGATGTCAGAAAGTGTTGCGACGCAGACCCTCGCTGTGAACGTTGACGCGTTCAGCTCATGGTCAGCATGTAAAATCAATGCTTTGTTGAAGGCTTCAACTTCAATTGGTGAAGGCTCTTCACCGTTTAATGTGTAAAGAAAATTCTCCGCAATACCGTAATCTTCTCTCGGTTCAACAGGCTCAAGACCCTTGCGAATTCTGGAAAACGCTGCAACCAGGCCAGGCACCTTTGCCTGAAGGCGGATCGCCTTTCTGTAGTTGGCTTCCGGGTTCATGGTATCAGCCTCGCTGTCAAGCAGGCCTAGTAATGAAATTGCTGTCCGAAGAGCAGCCATGGGATGAACATTTTCGAGGGAATAAGATTTGAAGTGCTCAATAATTTCTTGCGGAACGGCAGCTTCCTTTGCAAACTGCTGCTTTAACTCTTCAAGCTCTTTTTTGTTTGGCAGCCTTAGATGCCAAAGCAAGTAGATGATTTCTTCAAAACTTGCATTCTCTGTCAAATCATCGATATCATACCCCACATATGTAAGGGTATCATCAATAATAGAACTAACAGATGATGTTGTTGCTACAACCCCTTCAAGACCGCGTGTCGCTGTCATATATAACATCTCCTTTTCAATAAATTTCCCCTTTAAGAGTGTTGTAAAAACATGAGGCTTACTTAAAAAGCACGATGCAAGTATTTCTCTTCCCCAAAAAGAAAATGCTTACATTTTACTGGCTGCTGGAACTAAAACCCTTTGCTTATGAAAGAACATAACAAATTCTTATAAGCTTATTTAAGTTTAAGCCTATTCTCATTATAAACAATAATCAGACATTTGTTAAATGTTTACCTATAATTTTTTTTTTCATTCTGTGATTTCCCCGAAAAAACGCCTTTATTTGCGGGTTTTTGCATAAAAAAAAGCGGCTTTAAGGCCGCTTTTTTTTATGAAGTGAACAGTTTTACGATCTGCATGGCTAAATAAGCAATCCCCGCTCCGATCAGCGGCCCCACCGCAACTCCTCCAAAAAGCGCGACTGCAAGAATGGTCCCGATCACGAGAGCAGTTGTAATATGCGGATCATTTTCAAGCAGGGCCAGGCCGTTTTTTGCAATCAGCGCCACTGCGATCCCCGCTCCAAGGGCGATCCATGCGTAGGAAGACCGCATTGCTTCTCCAAGCTGCTTAAATCCGATTTCTCCCGTGGCAATCGGGACAAGAACGGCGATGGTAATAATGGTCACACCCCAGTTAATGCCTTTTGACTGGATGGTCGGAAATAATTTCTGATCAAGCCCAACGATTTTGATGATCAAAAGGACGGATACAGCAAAGAGCAATGATTGGTTTTTTGCGATAAGTGCGATAGCCAAGAGTAAAATTAAAAATAAATTCGCTTGTGTAAACACATGCCATCCCTCCTTTAAGATGAATGTATTCATATTCAGCCGCAGCGTGAATACATATAAAAAATAGGACATGCTGACGAGAGGAGGACCGTTTTCGTGAATCAATCTTATATCACTATTTTTTTCAGAACCCTCTTTGTCATATCAATGACCGCAGGGTCGATAGCTGCGGCCTATTATTCGTTTCCGTTAACTTATCCGTTCCTGATCGCCCTTATTCTTTCTTCAGTGATTCATCCTGTTGTCGATTATTTGGACAAAGTGACAGGATTCCCCCGAACGATAAATGTTCTGGGCGTTCTTGCTTTTTTTCTGCTCGCAGCCTTCGGCGTCCTCACCATTCTGGTAGCCGAAATCGTAACGGGAACAGCCTATCTAGCAAAAACGCTGCCTCCGCATATCAGCACGTTTATTTCATATTGCGAAAAATTGTTTACAACTCATATTCAGCCGCTCTATAACGAGTTAACTCTTTTGTTTCAAGAATTGGAAACGAACCAGCAGGCTTCCATCGTCACTCATATCCAGACACTCGGTGATTCTGCCGCTAAAAATGCCGGGCTCCTGCTGTCCCACATTCTAGAGATGATCCCGAGATTTTTCGCTCTTCTTCCCAATACGGCGGCGGTTCTGATTTTTTCTCTTCTGGCAACCTTTTTTATGACAAAGGATTGGCATAAGCTGAAAGCCATGCTTGTTTTAATTCTGCCGGATCGTGTGACAGCTAACAGCAAAGCAATCAGCAGCGAATTAAAAAAAGCAATGACTGGTTTTATCAAAGCACAAGCCGTCCTCGTTTTCATCACGATGGTGATTGTATTTATCGGCCTTTCTCTCTTAAAGGTTGAACACGCCGCAACAATTGCTTTTTTAATCGGGCTTGTAGATCTTCTCCCTTACTTAGGTGCCGGCTCCGTATTTGTGCCCTGGATTTTGTATTTATCGATTACGGGCCAGCTGCCCCAAGCAATCGGAATTGGTATCCTGTACCTCGTCGTTCTTATTCAGCGGCAGCTGACAGAGCCCAAGATACTAAGTAAATCTATCGGGATCGATCCGCTGGCAACACTCATCGCCCTGTTTGCCGGCTTTAAATTATTCGGGTTTTTAGGACTGATTGCGGGACCGGCTGTACTCGTCATCATCCAAGCTTTCATCACAACAGGCGCATTAAAAGAAATATGGTCCTATATCACCGTTCAGCAAAAATAAAACGGCAGCCGTTTTTTCATGGCTGCCGTTTTTTATTTGATGATGATCCGCTTATTCTTCGACATACCTCTCAGCCATTTGAACAGAATCGGCTTACACCAGCCGCGGGTAAACGGGATAAGAAGACAGGCGCCGGCCAAATCTGATAAAAAGCCCGGAAGCATCAGCAATAGACCGCCAATGAAAATGCACAGACCGTCAGCAATCGCTTCTCCCGGCATTTTGCCATATTGAAGATCACGCTGAACCTTATAATACACTTCGGTTCCTTGTTTTTTTGCAGCTGCTGCGCCGATAATGCCAGTCAGAATCATGAATAGAACTGTCGGTAAAATGCCAATCAGCTTGCCTAAAAATAGGAATATGCCGATTTCTATTGCCGGAAACACAATAAAAAGCAAAAACAAAAATCTCATATCCAAGCCCCCCACACGTGTAACACGTTCTGTTCAACAAAAGGCATGATAAAGAGAAAAGGAAGGGATTCCCCTTCCATTTTCACCTGTAATTAAAGAACGCTCGCACGGCCTTGATAGACTGCGCCTCTGGAAGCGTCAACTGTAATATCCTGGCCATCTGTCAAAATAGATGTCGCATTTTCCAGACCCACGATAACCGGGATGCCAAGGCTTAATCCGACTACCGCAGCATGGCTAGTCAAACCGCCTTCTTCTGTAATAAGAGCAGACGCTTTTTCAAGGGATGCAATCATATCACGGTCAGTGCTTTTGGTAACAAGTACCGCACCGTCAGTCATTTTTTGCTCAGCTTCTTTTGCATTTTGTGCAACGACAACCGGACCGTAAGCTGATTTGCGTCCAATGCCTTGGCCTTTAGCGATGATATCGCCGACAGTATGAACCTTCATTAAGTTCGTAGTGCCGGACTCACCGACAGTGCCAGCTGTAATAACGATAAGATCGCCGTGTTTTACAATTCCGCTGTTCAATGATTTTTGGACAGCATCCTCAAGCATCTCATCTGTTGAGCTCGCATTTTGGCCGCTTTCCGCGAATACGCCAGATACGAGGGCAAGCTTTCTGGAAATAGAGTCATTTACAGTAACCGCAACAATCGGGGCCTGCGGACGGTATTTTGCAATCATACGTGCTGTATGGCCGCTTTCTGTCGGCGTTACGATCGCAGCAGCATTCAGGTTAATCGCCGTATGTGCGACAGATTGTCCAATTGCGTCTGTAATTGTCATGCCCACTTGGTCTCTGCGTTTTGAGAGAATTTCTTTATAATTTAATGCTTCTTCAGAACGGGACGCGATGTTATGCATTGTTTGAACTGCTTCAACCGGGTAACTTCCGGCAGCAGTTTCACCAGAAAGCATGATCGCATCTGTTCCGTCGAAGATCGCGTTTGCAACGTCACTTGCTTCCGCACGAGTCGGACGCGGGTTGCGCTGCATGCTGTCAAGCATTTGTGTCGCTGTAATAACAGGTTTGCCCAGCGCGTTGCATTTTTTGATCAGTTCTTTTTGCACAAGCGGCACTTCTTCAGCTGGAATTTCCACACCTAAGTCTCCGCGTGCAACCATTAAGCCGTCAGACACTTCGAGAATCGCATCGATGTTGTCAACGCCCTCTTGGTTTTCGATTTTAGGGATGATTTGAATATCCTGAGCGTTGTGCTCTTCAAGAAGCTCACGGATTTCGAGCACATCCGTAGAACGTCGAATGAAAGATGGTGCGATGAAGTCTACTCCTTGCTCAATACCGAAAACGATGTCTCGCGCATCCTTTTCAGTAATCCCCGGAAGATTGACACTTACGCCCGGTACGTTAACACCTTTTTTATTTTTGAGTGTTCCGTTGTTTAATACTTTTGTTTTGATTTCGCGTTTAGCGGCATCTACATCAAGTACCTCAAGACCGATAAGGCCGTCATCTAACAGAATCGTTGAACCTTGTTCAACGTCATGGACTAAACCTTCATATGTCACTGAAATTTTATCTGTTGTTCCTACAACCTCGTCCATTGAAATAATGAGCTCTTTGCCTGTTTCAAGCTCAATACCGCCGTTTTCCATTGTATGTGTGCGGATTTCAGGACCTTTTGTATCAAGCAGAATTCCAACGTTCTTGCCAAGTTTTTTACTTGCTTCGCGGATATTTTTAATTCTTGCACCGTGCTCCTCAAAATCTCCGTGAGAAAAGTTTAATCGAGCCACGTTCATTCCTGACTCCATTAATTTCGTAAGCATTTCAATACTTTCACTTGCCGGACCGATGGTACAAACAATTTTAGTTTTTCTCATTTGGTTCACTTCCTTCTGAAATCTTCAGCCTTCAGCTGTACATTAGATAGACAGTTCTTTTGAAAGCTGATACATGTTTTGCTCAACTGTGTGTTTTGTCTCAAGTATTTCTATAATATCATGGTCTACAAGCTTATTGTTTTGTATACCTACACAGCGTCCGCCTTTTCCTTCAAGCAGCAGTTCAACTGCATATGCGCCGAGACGGCTTGCCAACACACGGTCAGCAGCACTCGGAGAACCTCCGCGCTGGATATGGCCCAATACAGATACCCTAGTTTCAAGATTTGTTTCTTCTTCAATGCGTTTCCCGAATTCAACACCGCTGCCTACACCTTCGGCAACAATAATAATACTGTGCTTCTTGCCGCGTTCGTGGCCGCGTTTTAAGCGGGCAATGATTTCGTGCATGTCATAGTCTGCCTCAGGGATTAAGATCGATTCTGCGCCCCCTGCAAGACCGGCCCACAATGCGATATCGCCGGCATGACGGCCCATTACTTCGATTACATATGTACGTTCATGAGAAGTCGCTGTATCACGAATCTTATCAATTGCGTCAATTACTGTATTTAAAGCTGTATCGAAACCGATTGTAAAATCAGTGCCTGGAATGTCATTATCAATTGTACCCGGTACACCTACACATGGAAACCCGTGTTCCGTTAATTTTTTCGCACCCATATAGGAACCGTCTCCGCCGATAACAACAAGGCCTTCAATACCAAGCTTCTTCAAGTTTGCTATCCCTTTTTCACGGCCTTCAACTGTTTTGAATTCAGGACATCTCGCCGTATAAAGCTTAGTCCCTCCACGATGTATAATATCGCCTACTGATCCGAGTTCAAGCTTTTCAATCTTTCCGCTGATCAATCCCGCGTATCCGTTGTAAATACCGTAAACTTCAACGTCATGATAGATCGCTTTTCTGACTACTGCGCGAACTGCTGCGTTCATTCCCGGGGAATCCCCGCCGCTCGTTAATACCCCTATTCGTTTCATTCTCCATTCACCTCAGCAACATATATGATTAAACATAACATGATCATTGCCCTAAAAACAATGAAAAGGGATCTCCATCCTCCCTATGAAACCTTACCTATTATACAATTAAATAAATTGTTTTTAAATAAAATTTAAGGAATGTCACAAAAAATAAACGTGAGCCAAAGGCTTCACGTTTATTTAGTTTACCCCGATATATTGATCTTCAACCGAGACTTTGCCAATTGCTTTATATTTTTCATAACGCTGCTGAACTAATTCTTCTTCGCTCAGCTTCAGTAAAGTTTTTAACGATTGTTTAAGGGTTTCGTCCATATAGCTTGCCTGCAGCTTCACATCATGGTGCGCTCCGCCTTTTACTTCTTTAATCATATGATCTATAATACCTAATTCTTTTAAATCCGGCGCAGTGATTTTCATTGTTTCTGCTGCTTTTTTAGCAAGACTGGAGTCCTTCCATAAAAGTGCCGCGGCACCTTCCGGAGAAATAACAGAATAAGTAGAGTTTTCCAGCATATGCAAGTGATTGCCTACACCCAGACCAAGGGCTCCGCCGCTTCCGCCTTCACCGATGACGATGCAGATAACAGGCACTCGAAGGCCGGCCATCTCAAACAGGTTTTTGGCAATAGCTTCACTTTGTCCTCTTTCTTCAGCTGCTCGTCCAGGGTATGCCCCCTTCGTATCAATAAAACAGATAATTGGTCTGTTAAATTTGTCAGCCTGTTTCATCAGACGAAGCGCTTTTCTGTAGCCTTCTGGATGCGGCATCCCAAAATTGCGGACTAGGTTTTCCTTCGTGTCTTTGCCGCGCTGATGCCCGATTACCGTTACAGGGAGGCCGTGGAACTTCGCAATCCCGCCGACAATGGCTTCATCGTCCCCGTACGCTCTGTCTCCGTGACATTCAAAAAAGTCGGTAAACAGGTGTTCGATATAATCAAGAGTTGTCGGACGGTCCGCCAGACGCGCGATTTGAACCCGGTCCCACGGCTTCAAATTTTTGTAAATATCATCCTGAAGCTTAGCGAGACGGTCTTCGAGCCGTTCGATTTCCGCACTTAGATCCATATCGGAATCTTGGGTGAATTTTTTTAGTTCGGCGATTTTGGTTTGCAGTTCAATCACCGGTTTTTCAAATTCTAATCTTGGAGCCACTCAATGTCACCTCCTGTTTGATGCATATCTAGCAGATTTTCTAACGTTTTTTTCATATCGTCGCGATGAATAACCGCATCAAGCTGTCCATGTTTTAATAAAAACTCAGCCGTTTGGAAGTCCTCAGGCAGTTTTTCTCCTATTGTCTGTTCAATAATCCGTCTTCCAGCAAAACCGATCAGCGCGCCAGGCTCAGCGAAATTGTAATCGCCAAGGGATGCAAAGCTTGCTGATACGCCCCCGGTAGTCGGATGCGTCATTACTGAAATAATAAGACCCTGTTCTTCACTGAACAGTTTTAACGCAGAGCTTGTCTTAGCCATCTGCATCAAACTTAATACGCCTTCCTGCATTCTAGCGCCGCCTGAAGCCGTAAAAATAATAAACGGAACTTTATCAGCTTTTGCTTTTTCAATCGCAAGCGTGATTTTTTCACCGACGACTGAACCCATGCTGCCCATTCTGAATGAAGAGTCCATGACGGCGACTACAGCCGGGTGTCCGCCAATGGTGCCCTTGCCTGTCACAACAGCCTCGTTTAAGGATGTTTTCTCGCGATCTTTTTCAAGCTTTTCCAGATATCCCGGGAAACCAAGCGGATTTTCCGAGAGCATTCCCTGATTGAATTCCTCAAAAGATTTTTCATCCATCAAGCTTTCGATACGCTGTTTTGCGTTCATTGGGAAATGATAATCGCAGTTCATGCATACCCGCATATTTTTATCCAACTCTTTAGTGAGCATGATTTTTTTACACTTAGGACATTTTGTCATAATGCCTTCCGGAACATCGTGCTTCGCTTGATCAGATGGTACGGAAGCATACTTTTTCTTTTTCGTGAATATATCCTTTAACAAATGATTACCTCCCTTTTGTGAAGGGTTCTCTTCACCGCATGTCATCAAACAGATAGACTTGCTAATAACTTTACCGAAACTATTGTACTTTTTTTGTCAAACGCTGTCATCCTCAATTCGACAACTTTTTATTCGATGACGTGCTCGGAAAGGCTTGTATGAAATCAGATAAGGTGTTGAAACGACAAGGTTGACAGCGCATTCAAAAATAATGTTAAACCCGGCTGAAATTTTTTTAAGGCTAACCCCCTAAAAAAAAATTCAGCCGTCAGTTTAACTTGAGAACAGCGCGCCGGTCTCCGCCAACGCGCTGCCATTTTTGGAATGAATTAAAATTATTCACCAATAATCGTAAGTTTTCTTGTTTTTTCTGCGACTTCCTCAGGGTCAACAGTGATTCTTGCAACACCTGTTTCCATCGCAGCTTTTGCCACAGCCTTCGCAACAGCAGGCGCAACACGTTTATCAAACGGTGCAGGGATGACATAGTCTGCGCTAAGCTCATCTTCTGAAACCAGTGAAGCAATGGCTTCAACCGCTGCGATTTTCATTTCCTCGTTAATATGAGTGGCACGCACATCAAGTGCTCCGCGGAAAATACCTGGGAATGCAAGAACATTGTTTACTTGGTTCGGGAAGTCAGAACGGCCAGTTCCGATAACGCTTGCTCCGGCTTCACGCGCATCTTCCGGCATGATTTCCGGATTTGGATTTGCCATTGCAAAGATAATTGGATCTTTTGCCATGCTTTGAACCATTTCTTTTGTTAACGCGCCTGCTACAGAGACACCGATAAATACGTCAGCATCAACGATGACATCTTTCAGAGAACCGTCTTTGCGATCTTGGTTCGTGAACTTCGCCACTTCATTTTTGACATCGTTCATGCCGTTCGGGCGCCCTTCATAAATGGCCCCTTTGGAATCGCACATCACAATGTCGCGAACGCCATAATGATGAAGAAGCTTGATAATCGCAATGCCAGCCGCACCCGCGCCGTTTGCGACAACTTTAATGGATGACATGGATTTTCCAGACAGTTTCAGCGCGTTCACAAGACCTGCTACGGTTACAATGGCAGTACCGTGCTGATCATCATGGAAAACCGGGATGTTTGTTTCTTTTTTGAGGCGCTCTTCAATGATAAAGCAGTTTGGCGCTGCAATATCTTCAAGGTTGACGCCGCCAAATGTCGGTTCCAGCAATTTTACAGTTTCAACGATTTTATCAACATCGTTTGTGTTTAAAGCAATCGGGAACGCATCTACGCCCGCAAAGCTTTTGAAAAGAACTGCTTTCCCTTCCATAACAGGAAGCGCCGCTTCAGGGCCGATGTTTCCAAGGCCAAGCACAGCTGTACCGTCAGTTACAACTGCTACCATGTTCCCCTTCATTGTATAATCATATACTTTGTTAATGTCTTCATGAATATCCTTACACGGTTCTGCAACACCCGGAGAATACGCGAGGCTTAGATCTTTCGCATTTCTGACCTCTACTTTTGATTTAGACTCCAGTTTCCCCTGGTTGACTTTATGCAGGTGTAATGCTTCTTCTCTTAATGACATTCTACTAAACACTCCTTATGGATATTTTTTGATTCGTATACTGCTGCGTTGATTGCTGCATTCTGCGGAGTAAATCTATCTGAATATTTAAACAGGATCACATAATTGCTCCAATTGTATAACAAAAAGCGAATCGTTACCACTGTTTTAAAACGACGTTTTTTTGACCCAACAGCTCTTTTAAGCGATATAACACCTGGTGATCTGCATTGATATGGAACGACTCAGGTAGCTTAATCGTCTGTTTTTGCCTTTCATAATAGAGATAAACGCCTGTTTCCCCTTTATGCTCCAGCAAAATGCGCTTAATCTTTGCCAGGATCTCCTGGCTGTGCTGACTGCTTTCTATTTTTATATAAACCGATGGCGCTTTTTCTGCATCCATATTTTCTAATAATTCTGCCCGGGACATGATGAATTGGATCTTATCTTGTCTTACTTCGCATTTCCCCGCTGTGAACAAAAGAGCGCCTTCTCTTAAAACGGGAGAAAGCTGTCTGAATTGTTCAGGGAAGACTACGGCTTCTATCTCGCCGGTTTCATCACTGAGCGTTAAAAACGCCATGTTTTGACCTGTTTTCGTCCGAATCGTTTTGATCTTCGACAGCAGAACGCCTAGTGAAAGCTGCCTTTTGACTGCCCGCTGAGCCTGCAGAATGGAGACTGCTCCTTGCGCAGTGAGCTGTTTTCGGAAGGCGGAGAGGGGATGATTTGAAAAATAAATGCCGAGCGTTTCCTTTTCAAATGCAAGTAAATCCACTAGCGGAAGCTCTTCCGTTTCCACATACTTCGGCTTAATTGAAAACGATTCATCTAAAAACAATCCCATTTGGTCATCGTCCGCGGCGAATAGCTCAGCATGTTCCAAAGCAACATCAATGGATGCGAGCAGCGTGGCCCGGTTTTGGCCGAATTCGTCCATCGCACCAGAAAAGATAAGTGCTTCAAGCATTTTGCGATTTACGCTTTTTGACGGCACGCGAAAGCAGAAATCGAAAAGATCTTCAAATGGTTTCTCTTTTCTTGCTTTATATATATCTTTGACTGCTGAGACGCCTACACTTTTTATCGCGCGGAGGCTGTATCTGACAGATCCGTTTTCAACGGTAAACGGAAAACTGCTTTTATTCACTGACGGAGGAAGGATACGAATCCCGCTCCCCTTTGCTTCGTAAAGATATTGAGAGATTTTATCCTCATTGCCAATGACGCTTGTCAGCAATCCGCACATAAAATATAACGGATAATGAGCTTTCAAATACGCAAGCTGGCACCCGATCATGCTGTATGCCACCGCATGGCTTCGGTTAAAGCCATAGTTTGCGAATTTGACGATTAAATCGTAGACCTCATTTGCAGTGTCTACAGAATACTCCTTTTTTAAGCACCCTTCAACAAAATGGCTTCGCTCTCTGTCCAGGATTTCTTTTTTCTTTTTGCTGACCGCCCTTCTCAATAGGTCCGCTTCGCTTAAAGAAAACCCCGCCATACGGGAAGCAATCATCATAATTTGTTCCTGATACACAATGACGCCATATGTATCTTCCAAAATGCTCCTTAAATCTTCATGAGGATAGTGAACAGGCGCCCGGCCGTGTTTACGGTCGATAAATAACGGAATATTTTCCATCGGACCCGGCCGGTACAGTGCATTGACCGCCACAATATCTTCTAGGCCCGAAGGTTTCAGCCGTTTCAAGACGCTTCTCATCCCTGCAGATTCAAGCTGGAAAATGCCTGTCGTATCCCCTTTTGACAGCAAGGAGAACGTTTTGTCATCGCTGTAGGAAATACTTGAAAGATCTATTTTAATATTTTCTTCTTTTTCAATCATTGAAGTGATGGATTCAATAAGTGTCAGATTCCTCAAACCTAAGAAATCCATTTTTAAAAGGCCCAAGTCTTCAAGATGGTCCATCGCGTATTGCGTTAAATAGATCCCTTCATGCCCTTCTTGAAGCGGAACAACATCTGTTAACGGTTCTTCACTCAGGACAACGCCCGCTGCGTGGGTTGATGCATGCCTTGGCAGCCCTTCTATTTTCCGGGCAATTGAATAGACTTGCTGAAGCAGGCTTGACTCCCGAAGCCGCTTATCCAGCTGCGGTGACTGCTGTCTCGCTTCATCCAGCGTCATTCCCGGTCTTGAAGGAATGAGTTTTGCAAGCTGATCTGCCTCCTTCGGGCTGACGCCGAATACTCTGCCGACGTCCCGGAGCGCCGCCTTTGCCGCAAGTGTTCCAAAGGTGATAATCTGTGCGACGTGCATCGCACCGTATTTCTGCTGAACATATTGAATGACTTCATCCCTTCTAGTATCGGGAAAGTCAATATCAATATCCGGCATGCTGACGCGTTCGGGATTTAAAAATCTTTCAAATAGAAGGTGATGCTTAATCGGGTCAACATCTGTGATATACAGCACATATGCCACAAGAGAACCTGCCGCAGAACCCCTTCCCGGTCCTGTAACAATCCCTTTTTCATGGGCGTGCTTCATAAAATCCCACACGATCAGAAAGTAATCGCTGAACTTCATCCGCTTGATGACATCAAGCTCATATTGAAGACGGCGAAGGTATCGTTCATCAGGCTTGCCGAAACGGCTGCGGAGTCCCTCCATACAGATATCCGTTAAATAATCATCAGCGGACGTTCCGTCTGGGGTCGGAAAAGACGGTAGACGGGTCTGCCCGAGACTGACGTCAACCCGGCATTGTTCCGCGATCTCTACAGAAGCTTGCAGTGCCCTGGGATGCTCTCGATAAATGTTTTGCATTTCTTCGAGTGGTTTCAAATCGAGATCAGGCAAATCTTCAGCGGGTGCATCCGTCAGTTTTTCCCCCGCTTTAATCGCTTTCAAACAACGGTAGGCAGCCTTATCTTCCTTCCTTATGTAATGCACATCGCCTGTGGCCGTAACAGGGATACCCGTTTCTTCTGATAGCTTTAGAATCTGCTCAGACAAGACTTGATTCCCTTTAAAAGGCTGATAGGAGAAATAAAAAGCTCCCTTTCCGAATATAGACTGAAATTCCAGCGAGGCTTGAGCAGCCTGTTCGAACAGCCCTCCTTCAAGAAGCGTTTCAATATATCCTTTTTCGCCGGGCGTTATTGCGATAATCCCTTCTCGATAACTGTGAAGCCATTTCGGCTTCAGTCCGCCTTTTGATTTAGATTGCAGAACGCTGCTGATTTTCAGCAGGTTTTGATAGCCTGTATTTGATTTTGCCAGCAGGACGAGCGGGTATGCTTCAAGCTCGCTGTCATCTGTAAAAACAGAAGCCGTCAAACCGATTATTGGGTTGATCCCTCTCGCCTTGCAAGCTTTATAAAATTGAATAGCTCCGTACATGACATGATCATCTGTCAGCGCCAAAGACGCATATCCGAGCCTGTCAGCTTCACTGACGAGCTCTTCCACAGCCGCGGCGCTGTTTAGCAGGCTATACCCGCTATGCACTTGCAGGTGAACAAAAGACATGCTATCACCTCTTTCTCATTACGATCCATTTCTTCCTTCATTATAAGGCCGGTTTCCAAAAGAAACAAATGTTCTTTTTTGACTCATCATCATACTTGTCCTGAAAGCTCAATATGATATAAAAGGTGAGGTGATAAAGATGGATCAGGAAGCAGGATTTATGGTGAATTTTATCAATAGCTACTTCATTGCGTTAGGGGTGCTGATCGGGGGCGCACTCATTGGGGGGCTCGGAGCATACTTGGCAGGCGAACCCCCGCTTACAGCCATTACAAAGCTTGCCAACCGGTTAAAAATATGGGCGCTTGTCGCAGCTATCGGAGGCACCTTTGATGCGGTATACAGCTTTGAACGCGGCATACTCGAAGGCAATACGAGAGATATTTTTAAACAGCTTCTTTTAATTATTTCGGCCATGGGAGGCGCGCAAAGCGGCTGGCTTATTATATCATGGCTGACCCAGGAGCATCTTTCTTCATGAGGGTCCCCCAGCATTACAAAAAACCGGGATGGCAGCGTTTTTTCGCGGGAATGATGTGCGGAGCCGTAATTAGCTGGTTCTTTTTCCTGTTTACTTACGGAACATTCCAAGAGGAGCAGGTCAGCCTCATCGAAAAGCAAAAAGAGCATGTAAAAGACTTGAACAATCAAATTTCGATCTATCAGGAAGATCTCCATAAACTGAATGAAGATAATAAAAGAAAACTGCTGATTCAAAGCGTCAGCGTCAAATTGCTGAATGGGGATAAATATAAAATATCACAGCCGGATAAAACGAAATTCGAGGAGCATGTAAAGGATGATATTTCAGAGGTGATTACAAAAGACATAGAGAGCGTCTATCAAACAAAGGATCTCTTGAAGCGGACAATTGAAAATAAAGTCTATATGATCAATGAAAAAAAATACGAGGCAACCGTCAGAGAATTGATTATTTATACGAGGCTGACAGTGGAACTTGAAATATCTTTCGCCACATAATTATGGATTTTTTTCAAATTCTCCAAACTTCTGTCGCTTTTTCCCATTCTTTTTTATAAACTATATGTGAGGCTTAATGGCGAAAGGAAGGAGGAAGGGAAATGGAGGTTTACAGTGACCGTCAGTTAGCAAAAGATCAAGCAGCCCGTCTCAGACAAGGTTTTTCTGCATATGCCGAAACAAACTCACTCGCTTCCCTCATCAAAAAAGAACTTCAATCACACAATCTCCAAGTCTACGAGGACCTTACTGATTTCGGCTGCTGGTTCATCCCCGTCACAGATGAACACTAAGAGAGAGGGTCTCCCCTCTACTCGTGTTCTTTACATAATGTTTCCAGATCAGCTAAAATCCGATCAGCTTCATCCCAGCTGTAAATAGAGGCGCCTGAAGCTAACGGATGCCCTCCGCCGTTATATTTCCGGGCAAGTCCGTTAATGACAGGCCCCTTCGAACGGAATCTGACTCTGATTTGATCGTCTTCTTCTACGAAAAACACCCAGGCGCGAATACCTGAGATATTGCCAAGCGTCCCGACAAGCTGCGACGCTTCAGAAGCCGTTGTGCCGAATTTTTCAAGCGTATCCTTTTTGATGAAAACAGAAGCAGCCCCGTTTTCGGACAAAGACACATTTTGAAAGATAAAGCCGTTAAGCTTCACCACATTCAGTTTTGTTTCATACAATTGATTAAATAACTCTGAGGAAGAGAATGGATACTGAATGAGCTCGCCTGCATATTTTAATGTTTTTTCCGTGGTATTCGGAAATAAAAAGCGTCCGGTATCTCCAACAATGCCGGCGTAGATCAGCTCTGCCGCTTTCGTATTCAGCTTCCAGCCGTGCTCTTTTCCTTCTAAATACAGCTCGTAAATCATTTCACTTACTGAGCTGGCGCTTGTATCGACCCAGAGAAGGTCACCGTATGGATCTTCGTTCGGATGGTGGTCGATTTTCATTAGTTTGGCGCCTGAAGGATAACGCTGATCGTCGATTCTTTCCTGATTTGCCGTATCGCAGACAATGACAAGTGCGCCTTCATATGTTTCATTGTCCACCTCATCGAGGGAATATAAGAAAGAGAGGGACGGTTCAGGCGTGCCGACCGCAAAAATATTTTTTTCAGGATATGTTTCACGCAAGATTTCCGTAAGCCCGCACTGTGATCCGTAGGCATCCGGATCAGGACGCACATGTCTATGTAAGATAATCGTGTCATATAATGATATGGTTCTGATCAATTCTGTTTTCATTTGATACTCCTTTATTGTTTTTATTCATTAAATCACATTCTCTGCCGACGGAAAAGAAAAATAACGTCAAAACCAAGCCCGTTTTTGTATAAAATGGGTTTGTAAACTTTTACGATGGAGGATTTCATTTATGCTGGTTCTTGTTTTTTTGATTGGGCTTTCAGCCTGCTTTTATGTGTACTATAAAGTAAAAGGCGTACGGGCAAAGCCATCTTTAGCAAAAGAAATATGTTCAGCAAAATCAAGCATGGCCTTAGGGTCACTAGTCCTGTTCTACGGGCTTAACCAAATGATATTATTCCATTCAGTATTAACGTTAGTAATCGGCGGTATCTTTATCGTCATAGGAGCAGGAAGCGCTTGGGCAGGTTATAAAGCCTTCAGGCATTACAATCCCCTTCACGCCAAAGAAGCTGAAAGAGATCACGCGTAAGGGGCGCCTGAACGTCCCTTAGCTTCTTTCCATCAGCTGAACCATCAGCATCGCTTTAGACACGATATGACCTTGGCTGTGCACTTCCACTTCCATTTTCCCGAACTTTCTGCCAGCCTCCAAGATGCGAGGTTTGACTTCGATGACTGATTCCATCTGCACAGGCTTCAAAAAGAAGATGGTGATGCTCTCTATGACGAGTTCGCCGCGTTTTTTCGAGCGCAAAAATCGGTTTGCCGCTTGCGTCAAAATGGTCGTAAATACGCCATAAGAAATGGTTCCAAGCTGATTTGTCATTTGCGGCGTGACTTCATACTCGTAAACCGTTTGATCTTCTTTATCATCACCCTCATCTTTAAACCCCCTTGAAACGATATCATCAAGCTTCTCCCCGACCTGCGGCTGCTTTTGAATCATTTGAAGAGCTTTCAATACGTCTTGGCGGCTGATCATGCCGATGAGTTTTTGGTGGCCATCAGTGACGGGAAGCACTTCGATCCCTTCCCATACCATCATTTGCGCAGCTGAAGCGACAGATGTTTTCCCAATAACCGTGACGGGATTTTTGGTCATGACTTTTTCTATAGATGCATTTCGGTCATGGCCAGCAATATCTTTTGATGTCAGAATGCCATGGATTTTCATTTGATCGTCGACAACCGGGAAGCGGCCGTGCCCCGTTTCAAAATTTTTCTCATACCATTTTTCAAGTTTATCCTTAGGCGAAAGATATACCGTGCGGTCAGCAGGTGTTAGGATGTCCTCCACCAAAACAATTTCTTTTTTGATCAGCTGGTCATATATTGCCCGGTTAATCATCGCGGCAACTGTAAAGGTGTCATAGCTCGTGGATAAAATCGGCAGTTCAAGCTCATCTGCCAGCTGCACAATGCTGTCATCCGTGTTAAAGCCCCCGGTCACCAATACGGCCGCGCCCGCTTCAAGCGCCTGCCTGTGTGCATTGATTCTGTTTCCGACAATCAAAAGATTCCCCGCTGCGGTGTAACGCATCATCGCGTCAAGCTCCATCGCGCCGATGACGAATTTATTCAATGTCTTATGGAGCCCTGCCCTGCCTCCGAGCACTTGTCCGTCTATAACATTTACAACCTCTGCATAGGTAAGCTTTTCAATGTTCTCTTTTTTCTTTTGTTCAATTCTGATTGTGCCCACACGTTCAATTGTGCTGACAAACCCTTTATTCTCTGCTTCCTTGATCGCTCTGTACGCGGTTCCTTCGCTTACTTTCATTTCCTTTGCAATTCTTCGGACAGAAATTTTTTCACCGACAGGCAGTGAATCGATATACGTTAAAATTTGTTCATGCTTCGTTGCCAAGCCTTTCACCTCTAAGGACAGTCTTCTTGTTTTTATTATAAGGTTTCAAAGGATTTATACGCAATGAGGCTGGAAAATAAAAAAGAAGCCCGACCGGCTTCTTACAGCGTTGATTTCGTTCCAGTCAAGCGCAAGGACCCCGTGGCTCCTTTTACATCGTAAAGCGGAAAAACCCTTTATTTTTCTTTTAAATGGACATCAACCGCTGTCTTAACAATATTTCGATTCCCTATTTTAGATAAAACAAATAAAACTGCGGATAGCCATATCGCCCCTATGGCCGTATAGATCAATGGATGAACAGCTGTATTTGCGATCCATTCATTTATTAATGTTCTGGCATTTACCAGAATAATAAATCCTCCTACAAGCACACCCATCAATTGCGGATGAAACTTCTGCACCAGCCATGCTGCGATAGGGGCAGCGATAATTCCGCCGGCCATTAGTGAAAACACCCATAACCAATTGACGTCCTCCCATCCTAATGAAATAAGAAAACCGGCGGTTGCAGATACGGCGATGGCAAATTCACTTGTGTCTACAGTCCCGACAACTTTCCTCGGGCTCAAGCCTTTGCGGGATAATAAAATCGGAGTGGTCACCGGTCCCCAGCCGCCTCCGCCTGTGGCATCTGCAAAACCAGCGATCACTCCCAATGGGATGGATTGTTTTCGGTTTAACGGCACATGCTTCTTCTCAAGAGCCGGCTTATATTGAAATAAAAACCTGATCAATACATATCCGCCCAGAAGGAGCAAAAACAAAGAAATATAGGGTTTCGCCACATCTCCAGGTAATTGGCTGAGGAATGCCGCGCCTAAAAAAGCGCCTATAGAGCCGGGAATGACAAGCTGATAAACGGTTTGTTTGTCAACATTGCCAAATTTAATATGCGACACTCCCGATGCGGCAGTCGTTACGACTTCCGCTAAATGGACAGAAGCCGAAGCCACAGCAGGTGTGATGCCAAACGCCAATAACAAAGAAGTTGAGGTAACCCCATAAGCCATACCTAACGAACCGTCTATTAACTGCGACAATAAACCAATAAATGCAAAAACGATTAATTTCTTCATCAGAACACCCCATCTATATCAATCAGATATTTTTGACTCTTCATTCAAATCTAACAATCTCTTGGCGCTTTCATATAAAAAATAAGAGGCTTTGATAATGGCAGTTTCATCAATTGTAAATGCAGGGTGGTGCCAATCATGATCACCGTCTGTTCCAAAAAACGCAAAGGATCCCGGAATATGCTCAAGATAATAAGCAAAATCTTCCCCCGCGGTTGATGGGGCGGGATCAATGACTTGAAGTTTCGCTTTATGCGCAGCGTCTCGCACCAGCCCCGTAATTGCCTCATCATTACAAAGCGGCGGCGGTCCGGAATGCCACTTCACATTTGCCTTTAACGAGAAAGCGGCAGAAATCTGTTCTGTGACTGCCAAAAAACGCTGTTTCACTTGATTACGAACCTCTGAATCAAATGTACGAACAGTGCCCTCAATGACAACTGTATCCGGAATGACATTCCAAGTGCTGCCGCCGTTGATTTTCCCTACGGTTAAAATCGCGCTTTGCAGCGGGTTTACATTTCTGCTTACAATCGTTTGCAGGGCGACGATAAGCTGAGAGGCGCCGACAATTGGATCAAAACCATTATGCGGCAATGCTGCATGAGCTCCTTTCCCTTCTATCTCTACTTTAAATCGGTCAACAGCAGCCATAAGCGGGCCTGTTTTTAACCCTACAGTCCCAACCGCGATATCCGGTTTATTGTGAAGTCCAATAACCGCATCAATGCCATCCAGTTGGCCGTCCTCTATCACTTTTGCAGCGCCTGCACCCGCTTCCTCTGCCGGCTGAAATAATAAACGAACCTTTCCTTTCAGACTGTCTTGATTTTCCTTCAATAAAAAGGCCGCACCAAGAAGCGCTGCCGTATGAAAATCATGACCGCACGCATGCATGATCCCTTTATGTTTAGACGCATAAGGCAATCCTGTTTTTTCTTCAATTGGCAAGGCGTCAATATCAGCCCTCAAAGCAATCGCCGGACCTTCTGACTCCCCTGCTATGTCTGCGAACACACCCGTTTTTAGAGCAGTAGGGCGAATCTGTATCCCCTTTTCTTTAAGGCATTTTTTTATAAAAGCAGTTGTTTCAAATTCTTCTTTTGACAGTTCAGGATATTGGTGCAGGTGCCGGCGAATGCCGATGAGCTGCTTTTCTAGCGTTGAGAGATTTACGGGATTATACTCCCCTTTCAACTTCAGGATGTCATTTCCTGTAGTCTGATATGGATAGGAGCCTTCTATATTTCTCCAATAATCCAAAGACATATGTTCCGCTCCTTTCCCTATCCCAATATATTTTCTTCAGACTCTTCAACATAAGATGAAATAAATCGGTTCAATTTATCAGCAAGACCGCTCGCCCCAAATCTTATATACTTGCTGGAAACTTTCGGATTATCCTCTTTCAAAAAGCTTAAAAAAGATAAAATATAAATGCGCCTGTAAGCTACTTGTGTAATTCCGTACTCAAAAAACCAGTTATCAATGACATTGTATACGCCTCGGTTGACGCCATATAGGTTGTTACATTTCTTGTAAAAGCAGAGATCCGGAAGATTTAACTCCTGATGGGAAAGAAGGCTTTCTTTTTTGTTTGGTGCCATAATCCCAATCAGCTCAAAGCGTTTTGCAACGCACGAAATATCCTTTTTAATTTGCTTTGTTAAAGACTCCAAAGAATCAAACCTTCTTTCTTCTCTAATTTTAAAGAGAATGCTGCATTCGATTTTTTCTCCATAAATGTCTCTATGAAAGTCAAACAAAAAAATCTCCAATGTCTTTTCAAGGTTAGAGTCCACCGTCGGTTTCACACCGATATTCATAACCCCTAAATGAAATTGATGATTGACTGTCGCCAGAACCCCATAAACTCCATTACGCAGCCCATGTATTTTTGCATCTACATTTGCCGTGGGGAATCCAAGCTTTCTGCCTAATTGTTTTCCTTTCACAACCGTACCGGCAATGATCGTCAAAAAAGTCAGCCTCCTCTCTCAGCTTCCGCATTCGATCAGACGAAACCTAATGATGTGATGAATGTAAAACGGATTGATGCTGCGGAATGCCAAGACCGAGATTTTCCCGCAATGTCCCGCCGCGATAATCTTGACGATAAAGCCCTCTTTCTTGAAGAATCGGAATCACCTTTTCTACAAAAGCATCAAGTGTTCCCGGTATATCCGACCCAACGATAAACCCATCCGCCGCCTCAGCGTTGAACCAAGTTTCAATTAAGGATGCGACACGCTCTGGTGTTCCGATGAATAGAGTCCGTGGAAAAGCCATTTCCTGTGCTACCTCCCGCAATGTCAGATTTCTGGCTTTTGCTTCTCTCTTAATCCGGTCTGTTGTGCTTTGAAACGCATTCTTTCCCACATCGCCAATATCGGGAAATGGCTCATCCAACGGGTAAACACTCAGATCATAATCATCAAAAAAACGGGCCAAATAAGTAACAGCATTTTCAATCGGTATCAATTCTGCAAATTCACGATACTTCTTTTCCGCCTCTTCTTCCGTATCTGCCACAATCGGGCTGATCCCTGGAAAAATCCGCACACTTGAAGGATCACGCCCTTCATCAGCAGCTCGGCTTTTCACATCCGCATAAAACGCTTTTGTCTCTTCTAATGAATTGGAATGGGTAAAAATCGCATCCGCATTTTTAGCAGCAAACTGCCGGCCTGTTTCTGATGAACCCGCTTGAAACACTACAGGCTCTCCCTGCTTAGAGCGCCCGATATTCAAGGGCCCCTCTACTTGAAAATACTTTCCTTTATGATTCAGGCGATGAAGCTTCGCCTGATCGAAAAACTGCCCTGTTTTCTTATTGTGTATAAATGCGTCATGCTCCCAGGAATTCCACAGCCCGCGCACAACATCCAAATGCTCTTGTGCGATCTCGTAACGTTCAGTGTGTTCTGGCAAATTAGACTTACTATGGTTGCGCGCCGCTCCTTCCTGCGGCGAAGTAACCAGATTCCAGCCGGCCCTGCCCCCGCTGATATGGTCCAGCGACATCAATTGTCTGGAGATAGTGAATGGCTCAGTAAAAGATGTAGAGAACGTCCCTACTAAACCAATATTTTTGGTAACCGATGCCAGCGCAGATAAAATGGTGATCGGTTCAAAACGGTTTAAAAAATGAGGAATCGATTTTTCAAAAATAAATAAGCCGTCTGCAATGAAAATAAAACTAAACAAGCCTTTTTCGGCTGTTTGCGCCTTTTTCATGTAAAATTCAATATTCGTGCTGGCCGAGGGATCAACATCGGGATGACGCCAGCCGTCAGTTGTTCCCCCGACACCGTGAATCATGGCTCCAAACTGAATAAAATCTGAACGTGTCATCTTTTTGCCTCCTTTATCTGTGCATGATTAGCAAGTGCAAGATCAAGGTGTTCAATGCCGATTTCAGTTATCCCTTGATACTGATTGCCGCGCCCGATTTCGACCACAGGCACATGGCGCACCCCATATTTCACCTGTAAAATATCCCGAAGTTCCTCTTTCTCTGAAACATCGATATTTTGGAACGGGAACCCTTTTTCATTCAAATAATTCTTGACTTCCTCACAATACGAACAGCCTTTTTTACTCCAAACCACAATGTTCAAAACATCACTCATTCTTCTGTCCCTCCTTAACGTTTTGCAGCTAAAACTGCATCGCTCAGCAGCTGATAAGACAGCTGTTTTTCTACAGCATTTTTGATAGGTGTAAAAATAACAAAATCATTGATTTTGTATGTGCCTGATAAACGTGTTAATTCTTCTGCCACTTCTTCCTTTGTTCCGGCAATAATCCCGGTTTTTTGCACGATGATGTCATATGGCTCTGTGACGTTTTCCAGATAGGCCTCAGCCTGTTCGCGGGAACCGACGTTGACCTTACGCCCGTCTTTCAAAACCACTTTTATCGATTCACGCGACACAATATGTTTTTCCGCTTCTTCTTTTGTATGTGCCGCAAAAACAGCGGGAGCAAGATGAAATTCAGCCTCAGATCCTGGGGGGAGATGCGCGTCAAATGCTCGGCGGGCTTCCTTCAGCACTTCCTCTTCACCGTTAATAAAGTAAGCAAAGACAAAAGAGATTCCCAGTTTTGCAGCAGAAATGGCACTCTCTGTGCTTCCTCCCAATAGAAAAATACCCGGCTTCCGATCAACCTGCGGCCTAGGACGCAATGCGGCATAACGGTGGGTATCAGGAAAATCATCCCGAACGAAATGAGTAAGCTCCTCCAGTTTTTCATCAAACTGACGCACCGGTTTTTTATATTCGGCCTGCAGCGCGTCTGTGGACAGCTGAAACCCGCCGGGCGCTTTGCCCACTCCAAGATCTATACGGCCGGGAGCTAACGCTGATAGAAGATGGAATTGCTCCGCTACTTTATAAGAGCTGTAATGCTGCAGCATCACTCCGCCTGATGCTAAACGAATTTTTCTTGTGCTTGCAGCAAGATAGCCTAAAAGAACCTCGGGTGCAGACCCTGCAATCTCATCATTGTTGTGATGTTCGGCCACCCAAAATCGGTGATATCCACATTCTTCAGCCATTTGTGCCAATTTCACTGTATGCTGTAATGTATCAGCTGCTGTCTCCCCTTCACCAATCAAGCTTTGGTCTAAAATACTTAAGCGGATCATATCACCGGCTCCTTTATGTGTTCTTTTGGTTCAAATAAATATTCCGGCGAAACACGGCGGAGAAACTGCCTCGTTCTGTCTTTTTTGGTATGGCGGAAGACTTCCTTCGGGGTTCCTTGTTCAACAATGACTCCTTCATCCATAAAAACAACTTGATCAGAGACCCTTCTTGCAAACTCCATTTCATGTGTAACAACAATCATGGTGGCTCCGGTTTTCACGATTTCCAGCATTACCTCAAGCACTTCACCGACCAGCTCCGGATCAAGCGCTGCCGTCGGCTCATCGAACAGCAGCACATCAGGATGAATGGCAAGCGCCCTTGCTATCCCTACCCTCTGCTTTTGTCCTCCCGATAACTGACTCGGATAAGCGTTCAATTTATCTTGAAGCCCGACCTTTCTCAGTTCATTTTCTGCTACGGCATACGCGTCTTGTTTTCTCATTTTCCGGGCAATCGTCAAGCCCTCCATGACATTTTCAATCACCGTTTTGTGAGCAAACAGGTGGTATTGCTGAAATACCATTGCCGTCTGTTTTCTGAGCCAGTGAACCTCTTTTTTGGACGGAAAGCTGCAATTAATCACTTTGTCATGTATAGAAATGATCCCTTCGTCTGGACGTTCTAATAAATTCAGGCACCGTAAAAAGGTGGTTTTCCCTGATCCGCTCGGCCCGATAATCGTCACAACTTCTCCCTTGCGTACCGTGAGATTTATCCCTTTTAATACATGGTGGATGCCAAACTGTTTATGGATATTTTTAATCTCAATCATAAAGTGCCTCCTTGAAATCTGGCTGCCTTTCTCTCTAATACTCCATTTACGGATTCTAGGATTAGAGTCAGCACCCAATAGATAATCGCTGCTCCGATAAACGCTTCTAAAAATGCATAATTATCAGAAGCAACGATAGTCGCCGTCCCTGTAATCTCTGGGACAGCCACTATAGCCGCGATAGAGGTGGTATGCAAAAAGCCGATACCCAAATTTGTGAAGTTTGGGATGGAAACCATCAGCGCCTGCGGCAATATTACACGCCGAAAGGTTTGGCTGTATGTCAAGCCGATTGAATAAGCCGCTTCGACCTGTCCGGTATCCATCGCCAGAATGCCCGACCGGATGATTTCTGTGAGATAAGCTCCGGCAGTTAAAGACAAGGCCATGATGACAAACATGGAGACCGGTATCTCATTGGCGGACCAGCCGAGATGAAAAAAACTGCTGACTTGATCTGCAACAGGTGGTATCCCTAAATAAATCAACATAATGTGAAGAATTGCAGGTGTACTTCGAAAGAAAGACACATAAAACCTTGAGCAAGCCACCAAGCCCTTAATTCTAAAAATTCTAACAATTATATTTCCAAGAGCCACGAGAAATCCAAACACAATCGGCAAAACAGCCATCATCAATGTCAGAGGAATGGTCTTTACCATTTCTTTCATGGCGGAAACGATAAATGGAAAGTCAAATTGCAATCTTCTCCCCCCTCATCCGAAGAAATATATCAATGTATGTTCATGTCAAAAACAGTAACAATCCTTGTTTGATTCTTCTTGATTCGTTTTTCTGCCACTCGAAAGAACCATTCACATAAAATCGCTACAGCATAATAAACAATCGATAGCGCAATGTAAACTTCAAGAGAATGGTTGCTTGAGGTGATCAATGTTTGGCCCCTTCCGGACATATCCATAACACCAATTGAAAAGGCTAGAGATGTATCTTTTAAAGAACTGATCACCATGTTTCCCATATTCGGAAACGCCTGGACAAGTGCCTGGGGCAGAACGATTCGCCTGAAGGCCTGACTACCGCTTAAGCCAATACTGTACGCCGCTTCCGTTTGGCCTTTATCTACACTGCCCACCCCCGCTCGAATGATTTCTGCGGCTGCCGCTGCATTGCTTAACGCGTAGGTTGCGACAGCAGCATAAAACGGGTCCATTTTTGATGTATCAATCCCGATAAGCCCCGTAAGCGCCGGGATTCCGTAAAACACGATGAAAAGCTGCACCATGATAGGCGTTCCCCTGAAAAATGAGATATACACTTTTGCCAATTGATTTACAATTGGAATATTGTAGATGCGGGGCAGTGCCAGAAAGAGCCCTAATACAAAACCGAAAAGCAAGGACAGTGTTAAAATGTATAATGTAACCGGCAAATAAGCGGTTAACGTCGGCACAAAATCTCCAATCATGTTCATATCAAACGCTTTTTCCATCACTGCTCCCTCTCTTTTTACCTAATACTGCTCTTTGGAATAGTCGTCACCAAGCCATTTCAAACTGAGCCTTTTCAGCGTTCCGTCATCAATGATTTCCTGTAAGGCTTTATCAATATCGTCACTTAACGTTTGTTCATTTTTGTTAAACATAAAATACACTTTGGCATTCGAAAGCACGTCACCGACCGTTTTTTCTTTAATGGCACTCGTCTTGTTTTGAAAGTCTACTGCAAAAGGCGTTGAAATCGTGGCGTCGGCACGCCCTGATTTCAGCTGATTCGCAGTCTCATTCGCGCCTTGACCCTCATAGGCAATCTCAAATGGGCGTCCATTTTCCTCATTCCATTTTTTCAGTACAAGCGCCCCGTTGGAGGTTGCACTCGTAATCACCCGTTTTCCTTTTAAGTCTTCAATTCCACGGATCGTATCGTTATTTTGAAGCACAGTAATTTTTAAAGGAAAATGGTTGTAAGCAACCTTGTTAAACAGAAATTTTTTCTCACGCTCTTTGCTTTTCTCCATTTGATGTGCCACAATATCGACTTTATGCTGTCCGAGGCTGACAAGCAGGTTGGAAAATTCCATCGTTTTAAATGTGAATTTATAATGTGGCAGGCGCTTATCAAGCTCTTTGATCAGTTCGACATCATAACCGGTTAAATCGCCTTTTTCATCGATAAAGCAAATATTCGGAAATTGGGTTCCAGTTCCGACCGTGATCGTCTGTACCTTCTTTTGCCCGGCTCCCGTCGTTTGACTGCCTGCACCGCAAGCTGACAGAACTGTTATAAGCGAAAATAATATTGCCATGAATGCTGCTTTCGTTTTCATCTCATCGCCCCATTTATTTTTCAAAACTTGATTTTGAATAATCTGCCCCGAGCCATTTTCGGCTTAGTTTTTTTAGCGTTCCGTTTTTCTCCAGCTTTTTAATCGCTTGATCCGTGTCATCCGCCAAGGTTTGGCTGCCTTTATTAAACATAAAGTACACCTCGGTATCTAATAACACGTCACCGACTGTCTTTTGGCGGAAGGCGTGCGTTTTATTCTGAAAATCGACGGCAAACGGTGTAGCTATCGTTGCATCTGCGCGCCCGGTTTCAATTTGATTGGCGGTGTCATTGCTTCCCTGTCCCGCATATTTCAAATGAATCGGGCTGCCGTGCGTTTTGTTGTACTTTGTAATATAATCTGCCGCATTTGACGTGGCGCCAACTATGACTGTTTTTCCGTGCAAGTCTTTTAATGTATGAATCTTGTGATTATCCTCTTTCACCGTGATGTACATCGGCGAGTAGTTATATGGGACTTTATGATACAAAAAACGCTTTTCTCGTTCTTTATTTTTGGCCATATTGTGAGCAATCACATCAATTTTTTTATTTCCGAGACTCGTCAGCAAATTTGAGAAATCCATCGTTTTAAATTCAAATGTATATTGAGGCAACTCCTTATCGATGGCTTTCATCACTTCAATGTCATACCCGGTCAAATCGCCTTTTTCATTTAAAAACGCAATATTCGGAAAATCTGTTCCAGTGCCGACTATGACCGTTTGAGCCTGACGATCTGTTTTGTTATTTGTTTGCGAACATCCCCCGCCAAGTAATGCAAACACTGACAGCAGCAAAACCAATCCTTTACGCTTATTCATAGGCTGCCTCACATCATGCCCAGCTGGGCGCACCTAAAAGCGTTGGGTTAAATCGTTCCGGAATCAGAACCTTGTGCATCATCACACCTATGTCCCCGTCTTTTTCCTGCTCAAAATACACTTCATACCCTCTCCTTCTGTACATGTCAGCAAGCCAAGGATGCTTGCGCGCCGATGTGCCGAGTGTCAGCGCAGGAGCCTTCAGCATATCTCGAAGCACTTTTTCTTCAACATACGTAAGCAGCTTACTTCCGGCGCCTTGCCCTTTATATTCCGGCAGTGTCGCAAACCACCATACAAACGGATATTTTGAAGGAGGCGTCTCACTCTCCCACGGGAACCTGATTGTAATCGTTGAAATCAGCTTCCCATCCCGCTCCAGCACAATCGCTGAATGATGTTCAATATTTTCTGATACCATTTGGATATCAGCTCTCGTGGATGGCCAATCAATATCCAGCTGCCGAATGGGCTGAAATGCGCTGTTAACCAGTTTCAACAGCTCCGATGCATCTTCAACAGTTGCCAGTCGAAAAATGTCCTCACTCATTTTTGTCACTCCTCTTCATAAAATATATAATTCCTATTTGTTTACTAAGCTTTTATTGTTTATACTATAAAGCATACTCTGATCTTTGACTAATCAAAAAAAGTAAACCTTCACTTCAGTAATTTTAATGATGAAAAACAGGAGGGAGCACATTGGAGTTACGCTCAATCAAAACGTTTCATACGATTGTAAAATTTGGAAGCTTCTATAAAGCTGCAGAAATACTCAACTACTCGCAGCCGACGATATCGATGCGTATGAAGCAATTGGAGCAGGATTTAGGCGTACTGCTGTTTGAAAGAGGAAAAAGCCTGCAGTTGACAAAAGCAGGGAAGCTTTTTTATGAACGAACAGGAGATCTTTTGATGCAATACGAGGCGCTTAAACACAACCTCTCCGACTTAAAGGAAGAAGAGGCAGGCATTATCAACATAGGGGTTTCAGAGCCAACCGCCAGTCTGATATTCCCCGAGATTTTAAAGGATTTCTTAATGGATTACCCAAAGATAACGGTTAATATCAAGGTTGATGACGCCAATACCTGCAGTCAAAAGCTCTTAGACGGGACGATTGATTTTGCAGTCTGCGGCGAGCCGGAGCTGATTCTTGAAAATTACTACCATCCATTTTTTTATGACACATTAAATGTGATTGTATCTGATCAACATCCGCTCGCTGAGAAGAAGGCTGTCCATTTGTCTGATTTAGCAGAAGAGCGCTTCATATTTACGCCCGCCAATTGCCCCATTCGCTTACAAATTGAACAGCATTTACATAGAGAACTCGGGAATCGCTACAAAAAAATGGAGCTCACAAGCAGCATGTCACATGAATATTACGTACGTGAAAACATCGGAATTTCAATCTTTACCAGCACCGCACATTCTAAACCGTTCAACGGCACTAAAGTCATTCCAATTCTGAACCTGGATATCACCCCGCCCATAGGGCTGTTGACAAATCAAAAAGAAGTTCATTTTGACCGCGCCACGAAGGACTTGATCGCCCGGATAACCAAACGTTTTCAGCAGCGCAGCAAAGAATTGGAAGGAACCTCTGATAAGACCATTACAGGATAACTGAAAAAATAAAAACCACCTCCTGATTCATCAGGAGATGGTTTCACGGTTTAAAGCTCGATCGTCTCACCGACCGACATGACTTTGCCGACTCCGCCCGGCAGGCTGTCAGCGAATGCTTCTGGGTCTTGTTCGATGACCGGGAATGTATTGTAATGCACCGGCACGACCTGTTTTGCGCGCAGCCATTCAGCAGCAAGCTTGGCGTCTTCAGGCCCCATTGTAAAGTTATCGCCAATCGGAAGGAAAGCAAGGTCGATATGATTCAATTCGCCAATGAGTTTCATATCAGAGAAAAGTGCCGTATCGCCCGCGTGGAAAATCGTTTTATCTTCTACAGTCAGCAAAATACCGGCAGGCATGCCTGTGTAAGTGATCGTTTTGTTTTCTTCATCTGTGATGGCTGATCCATGAAAGGCCTGTGTGAGCTTCACTTTTCCAAAATCGAACTGGCGGGAGCCGCCGATGTGCATTGGATGAACATTCAAGCCTTTCCAGCCTAAGTACACAGCGAGCTCGTTCGGGGCTATAACCAGCGCGTTATTTTGCTTGGCGATTTGTTCAGTATCACCGACATGGTCATTGTGGCCGTGCGTTAGTAAGATGACATCCGCTTTTACATCCTCCGGCTTTATATCCGTTAATGAATTCCCTGTTAAAAACGGATCAAAAATAATATGATGGTCCTTCGTTTCCACTGTGATTACAGAATGTCCGTGATATGTCACTTTCATTTCTTTCACCTCGTCACATGATTTTGTTTTTTTATTTTCCCTTTTTAAAAAGCTGAAAAACTTATGTTGTTTGATTCTTGTTAATGACATTGAGGCCTCCGGTGGCTTCAATGACAGTCCCTGTCACAAGGTCTGAGTTCTCCTCACACAGGAAAGCGATAATCCGGGCGATATCCTCGCCTGTACCGGATCTTCCTATCGGCGTTTTTTCTTTGCCGATTCGCATTCTGGCTTCCTCTATCGATGCTTCTTTCATGTCGCCGACAATGTCTCCCGGGCAAACCATGTTGGCGGTTATGCCGAATTCGGCTTCTTCAATGGCAATTGTCTTCGTCAAAGAAGCCAAGCCCACTTTCGCAGCGCCAAATGCCGATCGGTGAAGCCAGCCGGGCGCGTGAGCCGCACCTTGGAATCCGTACGTAATGATGCGTCCAAATTGCTGTTTTCTCATAATAGGAATAACCGCTTTGAATAAATGAAAGACGGCGCTTAAATTTCCTTCCAGCATGCCATACCATTCATCATCAGTATAATCGGCTAACTTTTTACGTTCAAATATGTATGGTCCCGCGTTGTTAATCAAAAAGTCGATCCTTCCGAAGCGGTTTAAGGCAGCCTCTGCAATACGCAGCAGATCTTCTTTTTTGGTGACATCACCTTTTACAAATTGCAGCCGGTCAAGACAATCGGGACAGGCTTCCTTCAGGCGGCTGACTGCCTCCTCATCCTGTCTGTAATTGACTGTTACTGAATACCCCTTTGCAAGCAACGTTTCAGTCACTTTGCGGCCTAAACCCTTCGAACCGGCAGTAATTAAAGCATGTCGCACATGAATACCTCCCAAAGCAACGTCGCCGCTTTCAATAAAGTGTTTCTTCTTCTACTTTACTATAAAAGGCTTGCAATATCACTTTTTACACTTTGGCATACAAAAAAAGCTGCCTGTACAGACAGCTTATTCTGCAGGAGATGAAGACTCCTGATCAGGCATATCGACATAACCGCTTTGATATGCTTCTGAAATGAGCCTTGTTGTCTCCTGGCTTTCTTGTTCATCATAAATATAGCGTTCCGGTTCTTTTTTCATCATTCTGCCTCCCATCATTATAGAGGTAGGTTGGCTATAATGACGGGATTTTATGAAGGAAATTTTAACAAACTCCAGCTGCCACGCAAGCTTTCGCTTTTTCAAGCGCCTGCTTTACCTGTTTAAATCCGGTGCCCCCGGCGCTCATTCTTTTTTCAACTGCGTAGTAAGGGTCTAACACAGTGTAAATATCTTCTTCGAATAGTGTGCTCGCCTGCTGAAACTCGCCAAACGGCATATCGCTTAAATAGATCCCTCTTTCGATGCATGTGTACACAAGTTTCCCGACCACTTCATGCGCTTCTCTGAACGGCATTCCCTTTTTAGCTAAATAATCCGCCAGTTCCGTCGCATTTGAAAAGTCTTGTTTTGTTGCTTGCTTCATGACGTCTTTGTTTACAGTCATTGTTTGGATCATGCCTGTGAAGATTTGCAGGCTGCCCTCCACCGTTTTCACCGTGTCAAACATGCCCTCTTTGTCTTCCTGCAGATCTTTGTTGTAAGCGAGCGGAAGTCCTTTCATGATCGTAAACAGCCCCATCATATCACCGTATACGCGTCCTGTTTTGCCGCGGATCAGCTCCGCCATATCAGGGTTTTTCTTTTGCGGCATCATGCTGCTTCCTGTTGCGTACGTATCGTCAAGCTCGATGAATTTAAACTCCTGCGAGCACCATAAAATGATTTCTTCAGAGAAACGGGATAGGTGCATCATCAGCATACTGCTGTTGCTTAAAAACTCCAAAATGAAGTCTCTGTCGCTGACGCCGTCCAAGCTGTTTTCATATATGGCATCAAAGCCGAGCAGTTCCGCTGAATAATCACGGTCAATTGGGAAGGTTGTTCCCGCGAGCGCCCCGCAGCCGAGCGGAGATTTGTTAATCCGCTTCATTGAATCCTGAAAACGCTCTTTGTCGCGCTCAAGCATCCAGAAATACGCAAGCATATGGTGAGCGAATGAAATCGGCTGGGCGCGCTGCAGATGTGTGTAGCCCGGCAGAATCGTTTCAACGTTCGCTTCCGCCTTTTCAATCAGCGCACTTTGGAATGCCTCAATCAGCTCGATGATGTGGCCGACATGATTCTTCAAGTATAAATGCATGTCAGTCGCCACCTGGTCATTCCGGCTTCTGCCGGTATGCAGCTTGCCGCCAAGAGGACCGATTTCGTCAATGAGCATTTTCTCAATGTTCAAATGAATATCCTCATAATCGACTGAGAATTCCAATGCTCCCTCCTCTGCTTTTTGCAAAAGGGTATTCAGGCCCTCTCGGATTTTCAGCTCTTCTTCTGCTGTCAGAATACCGCATTTTTTCAGCATGGCAGCATGTGCGAGAGACCCTGTAATGTCTTCAGCAACTAAATTTTGGTCAAATGATATGGACGCGCCGAACTCGTCGACCCATTTTTCCGGTGTTTTTTGAAATCGGCCTCCCCAGAGCTTCTTCATGCTTTAATCTGCTCCTTCTTTTTTACGATGCTGTTCACTTTTGTCGGAAGTCCCCAAAGCTCGATAAATCCAATTGCTGCATGGTGATCAAATGCATCGTCTTTTGTATATGTTGCAAGTTTTTCATCATATAGAGAGTATTCTGATTTACGTCCTTCTACAATTGCATGGCCTTTAAACAGCTTCACGCGGACAATGCCTGTGACATGCTTTTGCGTTTCTTTTAAGAAAGCGTGCAGCGCATCTTTTAACGGCGAGAACCATAAGCCGTTGTAAATGATCTCTGACATTTTTTGCTCGATGATCGGTTTAAAGTGGGCTACCTCTTTCACCAGTGTCAAATCTTCTAATTCTTTATGCGCTTTGATCAGTGTCATCGCACCAGGGCATTCGTATACTTCCCGGGATTTAATGCCGACGAGGCGGTTTTCCACGTGGTCGATACGTCCGACACCGTGCGCGCCCGCCATTTCATTCAGCTTCAAGATCAGCTCAGAAAGCGAGTAGGAAACACCGTCAATGGAGACAGGCACGCCCTGTTCAAATGCAATTTCAATCACTTCCGGCGTGTCCGGCGTTTTTTCCAGCGGAGCTGTTAAATCGTATGCACCTTCTGGCGGCGCCGCCCATGGATCTTCTAAAATGCCGCACTCATTGGCGCGTCCCCAGAGGTTTTGATCGATAGAATACGGGCTGTCAAGATTGATCGGAATCGGAATGCCGCGGCTAGCCGCATATTCAATTTCTTCTTCACGTGACCACTGCCATTCGCGAACCGGCGCGATGACTTCTAGGTCAGGGTTTAATGATTTAATGGAGACTTCGAAACGAACCTGGTCATTTCCTTTCCCAGTGCATCCATGGGCAATCGCCTGTGCATCTTCTTTTTCCGCTATTTCAACCAGCTTTTTCGCGATCAGCGGCCGAGATAATGCCGAAACGAGCGGGTATTTTCCTTCATACATCGTGTGGGCCTGCAAAGAAATAAGCGCGTAATCCTGTGCAAATTCTTCTTTTGCATCGATCACGTAGGAGTTTGTCGCGCCGACTTCAAGCGCTTTCTGCTGAACAAATGCCAAATCTTTGCCCTCACCGACATCCAGGCAGCAGGCGATGACATTATATCCTTGCTCCTGAAGCCATTTTATTGCGACGGAAGTATCAAGACCCCCTGAGTATGCTAATACGACTTTTTTCTGTTCTGACATGATAAAAATCCCCTCTCAACCGTGTTTCTATTTTGTATAAAAATAAATTATATTTAATAAAAATACATTTTGTATGTATACACTTTAACAAGTACGTTTCGTTTTTTCAAGCCTTTTATAAAAAAAACTTCACCTAAATTTCAGGTGAAGTTTCGTAGTATTTATTCATTTACTTGTCTTTTCTGATTTCTCTGACCACATGTGCAAGTTCGGGAATAATCAGCTTATTCATTGCCAGCTTTACCGCGCCGCTTGAGCCTGGCGTTGAGAAAACAGCGGTATGCTGAATGACGCCGGCAGTTGCTCTCGACATGATTGCGGCAGGGCCGATATCCTCTGTATAACTCAGCATCCTGAATATTTCTCCAAAGCCGGGCAGTTCTTTCGAAAACAGCGGCGTTATGGCTTCAATTGTGACATCCCGATCTGCTATGCCTGTCCCTCCGTTTAAGAGTACCGCGTCTGTCTGTTCATCCATGCAGCCCGCAAGCACTGACCGCTGCAAAGCATCCTTTTCGTCTTTTACAATTTCATATGCGGCAATATGATGACCGGCTTCTTCTAAAAATGAGATCATCAGCTTGCCGCTTTTATCGGTTTCATCTGTCCTCGTGTCACTGACAGTAATCACTTTGCACCGAACGATATCGGGAGCTTCTTGTTTATGCTCTTGAACGCTCATTGGCCCACCTCTTTTATGTTTTCTGTCTGTCACTATCATGCATCAACAAAAAAGCACATTCAAGAGAATGTGCTTTCATGCGATTTATTTTGCTAAACGAACAACGTCGCGCGCAATCATGACTTCTTCATCAGTCGGAATGATCATGACTTTTACAGGAGAATGCGGATAGCTGATGAAAGCTTCCTCGCCGCGCACGTTATTAAGCGCAGGATCCCAGTATACGCCCATGAATTCTAAACCGCGAAGAACGCGTTCTCTGACTTCCACACTGTTTTCACCGATACCGGCAGTAAAGATGATCGCATCTACACCGCTCATTCTTGCAGCGTAAGAACCGATGTATTTGTGGATTCTGCTTGCGAATACTTCAAGAGCCGTTTCCGCGCGCTCATTTCCTTCTTTCGTTGCTTCAACGATGTCACGAAGATCGCTTGAGAAACCGGAAATGCCGAGCAGTCCGCTTTTTTTGTTTAATGTATTCAATACTTCGTCAGCCGTTTGACCTGTTTTCTCCATGATGTATGGAATCAGGGCAGGGTCGATGTTTCCAGAGCGTGTGCCCATTGCTACACCGGCAAGCGGCGTAAAGCCCATGGATGTGTCAATTGATTTTCCGCCTTCAACAGCCGCAATACTTGCTCCGTTTCCAAGGTGGCAGGAAATCAGGCGCAAGTCTTTTAACGGACGGCCGAGAAGCTCTGCCGCACGCTCAGTTACATATTTATGTGAAGTGCCGTGGAAGCCGTATTTACGGATGCCGAATTTTTCATAGTATTCATACGGCAAGCTGTACAGGTAAGACTGCTCAGGCATTGTTTGGTGGAATGCCGTATCAAATACAGCTACCGCAGGAACATTTGGAAGCACTTCTTTGAACGCTTTAATTCCAACGATATTTGCCGGATTGTGAAGCGGTGCCAATTCAGAAATATCTTCGATTTCCTTAATGGTTTCATCCGTTAATAAAACAGAATCGCTGAATTTTTCTCCGCCGTGAACGACACGATGGCCAATTCCGTCAATTTCATTCAAGTCTTTAATAATGCCGAATTCCGTTAACTTATTCAGCAGCATTTTAACAGCTACCGCATGATCCGGAATATCAGTTACTTCTGTATTTTTTTCGCCGTTCACAGAAATTGTGAATACACTGTCGGCGATACCGATTCGTTCAACTAAACCCTTCGTTAAAACGGTTTCTGAAGGCATTTCGAAAAGCTGAAATTTCAAAGACGAGCTTCCTGCGTTAATTGCAATAATTTTGGACATGATTGACGCTCCTTTATACTCTGTATCAACAACTTCGTTTTTCGTACTTTTTTCCCGGTGAATATCAACATCTTCTCCGAAAAATATCTGACTTTTCCATTTAAACATTGTCATGTCGGCTTTTCAAGTCAACTTGCGTATTGATAACGCTTACAATAAGAAGTCGTTATTTTCAGACACATTCCCTATAGGTTTTGTATTGATGAACGCTTACAATTTGCGGTTTTTCCCTCTGTATTTTGTGTTTCAAAGCTGGATTCAATTCGTCAAGTCCGGTCTTCAAAAGCATAAATAAAAGCAGCTTAGGCATCGCCTCATACGGCTGCCTAAGCTGCTTTTAAAACACTTACTTTTCTTTTTTAAACCATTCATCAAATTGAGCCATCATATCAAGCATCGCCTTTTGATTGGAGAAAGACGGAAGATTCGCAAGCAGAATTTGCCCCGGCGCTTTCGTATACTCTCCTTGTTTCTGAAGCACAAGGATGCTTTTGGCATGAGCTTCGTCTTTAAAAATAGATTTTGGCAGCTGCAACAGTGCGTTGATATGAACCTTATCTTTGAAAAACTGTTTCAGCTTGCCGCTTTGGGAGCTCTCAAACAAATGATTCGGAATCATAAAAAATAAGTAGCCGCCCGGTTTGGTATGCTTGACGCTCTGTTCAATAAACAGATGATGAGCGAAGGAATGGCCTTCGTCAGCTTTGAGCTCAAACGCTTCTGCTCCTTCGTCATTCGGATAATAGCCGACTGGCAGATCACAAATGACCGTGTCAACTGGATCAATAAACAACGGCTCAAGGCTGTCCTGGTGGAAAAGCTCAAGCTCTTTTTTCAGAAGGTTCGCTTGGGCATAGGCAATCTTCAAGAGCACATCATCAATTTCAATGCCAAAGCTGTTTGCCGTTTTTTCAGACAGCTGGTTCAGCACGGTAAACAGAAGGTTTCCAGTTCCCAAGGCTGGATCAAGAATGGTCAGTTCCTTTTTGTCCGCCATAAACTTATTCACCAAATAGCTGATGAAAAGCCCGATCGTATCCGGCGTCATTTGTCTGTTTGGATGGGAGATATCTTTCATTCCTTTAAGGACGGCAAGCTGAAAAGCCTTGCGTACCCACTCATGCTCATACGTGCCGAATTCCGCTTTTTCAAGCAGAGCCTGAAGATGTTTGGTTTTCTGATCAGCAGGCAGTTTCAGCTGATCCGTTTTTTCAAGAAAATACATTTCTCCTGCTTCGGCCAGCGCCTCTATATATGAAATCTGCAATTCATTCTTTATCATAATCGCTGCTTCGTTTAACAGCTCATACACCGCACCTACATGGTCGTTTTGCATATTGTGTTCCTCCTTGCCATGAAAAAAGCTCCGGCGGCAGCCTGGAGCTTTTTTCCCTGCTTACTTCACTAATGCCTTAGCAGCCTCAATTGGCTTTTCATAGTTCGGGTGGTTTGTTGCTTCGCTTACATATTCAGCGTAAACGACTTTTCCATTCTCATCAAAGACAAATACGGAACGCGCAAGCAGACGAAGTTCTTTAATATACACACCGAACGCTTCGCCAAATGACATATCTCTGTGGTCAGACAGTGTTTCCACTTTGTCAATTCCGTTAGCGCCGCACCAGCGCGCTTGCGCGAATGGAAGGTCTGCACTGATTGTGTAGACGTTGACATCTCCAAGCTTTGCAGCTTCTTCGTTAAAACGGCGTGTTTGTGCATCACAAACACCTGTATCAATTGAAGGGATAACAGAAATAATCGTTACCTTTCCTTTCATGTCAGCTAACGATTTTTCTTCAAGGCTGTTAGTCAGCACTGTGAAATCAGGAGCTTGATCTCCTACCTTCACTTCTTGTCCGACAAGTGTAACCGGACCGCCTTTGAATGTAATTTCAGCCATTATAATTCCTCCCTTTTGTATGTATGTCTCTATCATAGTAAAGTTTCCTGCAAACTGCAAAGTTTATGCCAAAAAAAAGTTAACTGCGGCCAGCGCAGTTAACCTTTTTTAATAATTCATATTGTTCATTTGGTTTTGACTTTGGCCCTGGCTTTGGTTCTTGTTATTTTTCTTGAACATTTGCTGGATGCGTTCGAGTGTTTGAGGGGCTGCGTCTAAAATTTTCTCTATTAAATGGGTATTTTCATCTAAATGAAGCATTCTGATGCCTGTCGATCCGACAATTAAAAACGCGATCGGCGTAATGGACACACCGCCCCCGCTTCCGCCTCCGAAAGGAAGTTTCTGTTCTCTTGTCTCATCGTCTTCCGATTTCTTTTCGGCCGGCTTTCCGCCAAACTCGCTTCCGCCTGCGGCGAATCCGAATCCAACTTTAGAAACAGTTAAAATCACACTTCCATCAGGCGTTTCTACTGGATCTCCGATGATGGTGTTAACATCAATCATTTCCTTCAAGTTTTCCATTGCGGTTTTCATTAAACCTTGGATGGGATGGTCTGCCATATACGCTTCCTCCTTAAACTGATGAATCATTCTTTGAAGTCATTCTAGCCGACGGATTCTTCTTTAATACGGATAGCTCCCGTCCGTATTTGACGAATTTGAAAGCTGCAAGCATAGCATGTCCAAAGCGAAAAAAGAATATACACTGAAAATGGGTCTTGGAAGCAGGGACTTGAAACGACGGGATCACCTCATAGACAGGTTTATTCACAAAGTCCAGGTGGTCGTAGAGCATTGCTGCGATACCGCCCTTCACACCCCATACAGCACCTGTTAACACACCTGTCACTGCCGCGTCCTGAATTCCGATTACTGTAACCCATTCTAGTTTTGTGATATGTAAATGCGCGAGAAAAGACGCGCTGATTTTCCGTAGTCTGGTGACCTGATGCAAAAGCATTTCGATTTTATTAATGCTTTGCTGCACATCGTTTTGTGTAATTTTTTTCTTTCCGCTGCTTTTTTTCATTTTGGATTCAGTTTTTTGTTTGATATCCACTGTTCCGTCTTCTTTGTTCACCTTAATCGCCGGGATTGTTTTTTTGATCCTTATAAGGCCAAACAGCGCCGTAATCTTCAAGGTCAATTTGTCATTATCATCGGCATGAAGATACTCCAGCGCGACATGGATTTTCATTCTGAGAAGCAGTACGATCCCTATGAGAATAAGAATGGCTGTCAGTACATACACCATATTCTTCACTTCCTCTAGGAGCATTATCGCCAATTCCTAAAAAAATAAACCCGGACGGAGGTCCGGGTTATCGGTTATTTGCGGTATAATTTTTCATGCACCACGGTGGTATCCGCGATGTAATCATGAATCCCTTGTTTTGTAGGTGAAAAAGCAACAACGATATATAAAATCCAAATCTTATCAATATACCGTCCAACCACTTCACGAAAAATCACTGTACTCCATGTCAGCTTGCTATCTCGCTTCACAGAAACCACTTTGAGGCCGAACACCATTTTACCAAGCGTCTGCCTGAAGTATTTAGTCATGAGTGCGAAATAGGCAAGATACACAATAAGCGTTGTCACACTGTAGGCCGAGAAGGTAAACATGCCGGATGTTTTCGGCAGATCCAATACGGTAAAGAGGGGAGAAACGAGCAAATGGTTTAATCCCCATATCACGAGCCAATCAAGCAGGAAAGCCCAGAAACGAACCCAAAAGCCAGCATAGGCATGTGTCAGCTGCTCCGCTTCTTGCGGGCCTTTGATGTCATTGCGCTCTAACTCTTCATATGTCGCGTCCATTATTGTTCCCTCCTACTTCGCATAGAGATACATCATTCTCGGCGAACCGGATTGCGATAGAATTTCTCTCATATTCAAAAAATCAATTTCACTTTTAAACATTTTGTTCGCGCCCATGGAAAACAGTGAGCCTAATCCGAAGCTTTCCTCATAAGAAATGACAGAGGCGTTTTTCAAATCCTTGTGATCCTTTTTCATGGCCGTAATGGTATCGTCATAAAAACCAAGCTCATCAACGAGGTTCAGTTTTTTCGCCTGCCGTCCGTCATACACGCGGCCGTCCGCAATTTTCTTTACCTCTGCTTTCGACATGCCGCGCCCTTTTGAAATGACATCAACAAAGCCTTCATACGAATTATCAACCATCGATTGCATGATGTTTTTTTCTTCTTTCGTCATCTCACGGGAAGGAGACATAATGTCCTTATGGGCCCCGCTCTTAATCGTTTCAAAAGAAATGCCAAGCTTATCGGCAAGCTTTGAATAATTGACGCTTTCCATAATGACGCCGAGTGACCCGGTCAGGGTTTCCGGTGTCGCAAAAATCTTATCAGCCGCTGTTGAGATGTAATAGCCTCCTGATGCTGCCATCGAACCCATTGACACGTAAATCGGTTTTTTCGTTTCTTTCTTGATTTCTTCCAGCTTCTTATGTATTTCAGCACTTTCATACACTCCGCCACCCGGAGAATTCACCTTCAGAACGATACCTTTGACCGTCTTGTCATCTTTTGCGCGCTCAAGGTTTTTTAAGAACGTTCTGTGGTTATATCCGTCTGCACCAAGCAGACTGCTTGAGTCCCCATTATCCTGAATGGTGCCGCTGACCTCTAATACGGCAATTTTACTTGAGAGACTGCCGTTTTCCAGCGTCTTTTCCTGCGATTCATCCGTCAGTGATGTGAGATCCGTTTGAGCGCCTTTGACGCTTTCAAAGAAACTCATAGAGATGCTGACGATAATAGACACGCCGAAAATCCCCAGAGCAATCACTAATGCAATCCATCTTTTTGCATTCATTTTTTCTCCTCCTTTTTCCTAAACTCTCTCATTATACGATTCAATATGAAAAATGTTTCACTTCATGAGAAAGCTCCGGCTTAACGGGCTGCCGGCAAACGTGGTACACTTATGGCCAAAGGTATTTTATCACAAATACTGGATGGCAGAAAAACTTAAATATGACAGCAAAGGGGAAATGGGATATGACCGATCAACGCCGTAATGTTTATTTTTTTCACAAACAGGATCAGGAAACGAACGAACAAGCCCGCTCGTTAACACAATTGGCGGAAGAGCATGGATTTACCGTTGTGAACCAGCACTCAGACGCTAATATTATCGCCAGCATTGGCGGGGACGGCACATTTTTGCAGGCAGTCAGAAAGACGAATTTTCGTGACGACTGCTTGTACGTCGGCATTACCAAAAAGGGGAAAGCTCATTTATATTGCGACTTTCATAGTGATGAGCGAGAAAAAATGGTCGATGCAATGACGTTTGAACAAATTGAAGTGAGAAAATACCCGCTGATTGAAGTGACAGTGGATCAAGCCAGTCCTTTTCACTGCTTAAACGAGGTATCCATCCGCTCAAGCATCATTAAAACCTTTGTGATGGACGTGCTGATTGACGATCTGCACTTTGAAACGTTTAGAGGTGACGGAATGATTATCTCAACGCCTACAGGGAGCACCGCCTATAACAAGTCTGTTGCAGGAGCGGTTGTTGATCCGCTGCTTCCATGCATGCAGGTATCAGAGCTTGCATCCCTTAACAATAATACCTACCGGACACTCGGCTCGCCATTTGTCCTCAGCTCTGACCGAAAGCTGACCCTTCGTGTGGTGCAGGACGGCAACGAACACCCAATCATCGGCTTGGACAATGAAGCACTCAGCACGAGAAATGTGAAAACGATCGAAATCAAACTGTCTAATAAGAAAATCAAAACAGTCAAACTAAAGGACAATTCATTTTGGGAAAAAGTGAAGCGTACTTTTTTATAGAAAATAAAAGGACAGGCTGCTGCCTGTCCTTTTATGATTTCTCATATACAATCTGGCCGTTAATCACGGTTTTTTTAATATCTAAAAGATGAAGCTGTGCGGGGTCAATGGCAAACGGATCACCACTGAGAACTGTAAAATCCGCATCATAGCCTTCCGCAATTTTTCCGCGTGACTTCTCTTTATAAATGATACCGGCGCTACCTTCTGTATAAAGCTTTATCGCTTCATATACAGGTAAGCATTCACTTTCATTATAGCTTGGCCCGTTTTGCTCATGACTGCTTTTCCTGAGGACCGCGGACTGGATCCCTAGAAGCGGGTCAACAGGCTCAATCGGGGCGTCTGAACCGCCCGCGCATAAAATGCCTTTAGATATGAGGGTTTTCCAGGCAAATGCAGTCTTCATCCGGTCTTTTCCGAGACGGTCAATGACCCACGGAAAGTCGCTTGCAACGAAATGCGGCTGAAGATCAAGTGCGATCGGCATGCGTGCTGCTCTCTCGATTAATTCGTTATCAAGCACTTGAGCATGAATAAGCCGATCATGCCGGCCGTTTTTGGGCGGATGCTTTTCTATTGCGTTCAGCACTTTTTCAAAAGCAAGATCGCCGATTGCATGAACAGCAACCTCCATCCCTTTTTCTCTCGCTTTGCGAATGAGCCGGCCAAGGGTTTCGTCATCGTGAATCTGAACACCATTTGTTGATGGATCATCCTGATATGGTTCTTTCAATAAAGCCGTTCTCCCGCCAAGCGCCCCGTCCGCAAAGATTTTCATCGCACCGAACTCCACATACGGGCCGGACGGTTTCTCCAGCTGCTCCCATCGATCGACCGCTTCATGATGAACGAGCAAATGGCAGCGGAACGGATACTTTCCGCCAGCGGCAGCTTTCTCATAAGCTTTCAACGGCACCGAAACATCACCATAATAGGACAAGTCTTCCGAATGACCGCCCGTCAGGCCTTTTGTCCAGCAATCCTTTATTGCAGCCATTAATGCCTCATCAACATAGTGCTGGGAGACTGGCGGGACAGCCTTCAGAATCAAATCCTGCGCCTTATCAAACAGGAGTCCGGTCGGCTCGCCATTTGCATCTTTTACGATGACTCCGCCGTCAGGATCAGGAGTATTTCTTGAAATTCCCGCTGCTTGAAGAGCCGCAGAATTGACAGCTATTGCATGCCGGCATATACGCTTGAGCAAGACGGGCCTGTCAGGAAACAGGCGATCAAGATCATGCTTAGTCAAGTAGTCAGGTGTCTCAAACTGATTTTCATTCCAGCCTTCTCCAATGAGCCAATCGTTTTTAGGAAGCTGCCGCTCTCTTTCCTTCGCAGCCTGTAAAATTGAATCTTTCGACGTCAGTGCGGACACATCGAGCTGAAGCTGTTTCTCACCGTGGCCGATCAAATGTAGATGGCTGTCAACAAAACCGGGGAACATCACTGCTCCGTTCAGGCTGATTTCTTCTGTTTCCGGCGACCCGTACTTTTCCTTCAAACGTTCATAGCTGCCGGTGCCTTTTATGACACCATCCTCAACATAAACTGCCTCAGTCCGATCGCCTTCTTTGAGCATCGTATAAATGAAACCGCCGTGCCATATCGCCTTCATTCACGTTCACTCTCTTTCTTTACGCCTTTTTATTGGCTTTGAGCTGTTCTTCACGTTTTCTTAATTCCACTCGTCTGATTTTTGCAGAAGCCGTTTTCGGCAGGCTTTCCACAAATTCAATTTCTCTAGGATATTTGTATGGAGCGGTAATCGTCTTCACATGGTTTTGCAGCATTTTGACAAGCTCATCACTGCGTTTTTCATGATTTTGCAGGACAACATATGCCTTTACGATGGAGCCTCTGATTTCATCAGGGCTTGCGACAACAGCACATTCTTTTACTTCTGGGTGCTTAACAAGCGCGTCTTCCACCTCGAAAGGCCCGATCGTATAGCCGGAGCTGATAATAATATCGTCATTTCGGCTTTCAAACCAGAAGTAACCTTCCTCATCTTTTCTTGCTCTGTCTCCCGTTAGGAAATAATCGCCGCGAATTTGTGTTTTCATTCTTTCCGGATCTTTAAAATACTCTTTAAAGAGCGCAGGCGTACTGAGGTGAACAGCGATATCGCCAACCTCACCAGGTTTGCAGATTTCACCGTCTTCATTTATGATCTCCACCTGATTTCCCGGTGTCGGTTTTCCCATGCTTCCCGGTTTAATAGGCGTATCTTTCAAAACACCAACCAAAAGCGTGCTTTCTGTTTGGCCATATCCGTCCCGTACCTTAATGCCAAAGTGCTTTTGGAAAACATCAATGACTTCACGGTTGAGCGGCTCACCTGCGGAAACAGCGCTGTGCAGGGCAGAAAGATCAAAACGGTCCAAGCCTTCAACCTTCGCCATTAAGCGGTATTCTGTAGGCGTGCAGCAGAAAACATTGATTTTGTAGCGATTTAAAAGCTCTAGATATTTTTCTGCTTTGAATCTGCCGTGGTACACAAAACCGGTTGCTCCGCTGCCAAGCACCGCTAAAAACGGACTCCATACCCACTTTTGCCAGCCAGGGGCAGCAGTTGCCCAGACGATATCCTTTTCAGAAATATCAAGCCAAGCGCCGGCAGAAGTTTTTAAATGAGCAAATGCCCATCCATGTGTATGTACAACACCTTTCGGCTGACCTGTTGTCCCGGATGTATAAGATAAGAAAGCCATATCATCTCTTGTTGTGTCAGCTGTTTTAAATTGGCTTCCGTCCGCTTCAATTGATAAGAGGTTTTTCCAGCCGGCATCATTTTCACCAATAGACAGTGTAATCAGTTTGTCAGTCGTACTGACATCCCGGAAAGCGCCAATAAATTCTGAGTAGACGATAGCGCCTTTTACCTCTGCATGTTCAATCCGGTATTCAAGATCTTTCGCGCGAAGCATTTCGGAGCACGGAATGACAACCATTCCTGATTTCAGGATAGCCAAATAAACAGCATAGGCTTCAAGCACCCGCGGAACCATTACAATCAGCTTGTCTCCCTTTTTAAATCCAAGATCAGCTAAGGCCGCTCCGATTTTATTTGTTTCTTCCATCAGCTTTTCATACGACCAAGATTCTTGCTTACCCGACTCGTCCTCCCACAGAAGAGCGGTTTTTTGTCCAGCGGCACTGAACTTTTCCATTTCATTCACTAAATTATATTGCATAGGGGCAATTAAATCTTCACGTTTTAACACGAACAACTCCTCACTTTCTCCACCCATTATACATAAATACAGGCTCTTTCCGTAAGGATATGCCTAAAAGCAACCTCTGTAAACATAGATTTTATAGGCCGCTGGTCCTTTTTTATATGTAAAAAATGAAAAGGAGTGGGGATACCCCCACTCCTAAGCCATTATGTGAAATTGTAAATTAGAATTGTCCTCCGCCCATGTTTTGTTGAGCAAAAGATACAAGACGTTTTGTGATCTCTCCTCCAACAGAACCGTTAGCGCGAGAAGTTGTGTCTGCTCCAAGGTTTACACCGAATTCAGAAGCGATTTCTAATTTCATTTGGTCGATCGCTTGAGCAGCTCCTGGTACTAAAAGGTTGTTGCTGTTACCTGAGTTATTGTTAGCCATGTGTCTCACCTCCTTGTGAGTATAGAATGTGTCAAAACACATGGCTTCATTCAGAAAAACTTTGGTAATTGTATACAGGAGCTGAAAATTAATTTAAAAGAGTTCAGCGAATTTATCGTTAGCTTCTTGTTCGCTATACAGGGTCATTGTCTCAATGTTATCTACCGCTTCTTGAATATACGGCTCGAAATCAACAAAGCTTTCAAAGTGTTCAATTTTCTCTTTTTTAGGGCGTGTTTTCGGGCTTGGCGGTGTAAAGATCGTGCAGCAGTCTTCAAATGGCTGAATGCTTGTCTCATATGTGCCAATTTCCCGTGATTTTTCGATGATTTCTGTTTTGTCCATGGCGATTAACGGCCGCAAAATCGGTGTTGACGTCACCGCATTAATTGCATACATGCTTTCAAGCGTTTGGCTCGCTACCTGACCGAGGCTTTCTCCCGTAATAATGGCAAGCCCGTTTCTCTTTTCTCTGATTCTGTCGGCGATCTGAAGCATGAGGCGGCGGGTTGCCGTCATTGTGTAATTTTCAGGAATTTGTTTTTGGATGAGCTCTTGCGTTTTTGTAAATGGAACAATATGAAGTGTCATGCTTCCCCCAAAACGGGACAGACATTTCGCCAGATCCATTACCTTTTGCTTTGCGCGCTCACTCGTGTATGGCGGGCTGAAGAAATGAACAGCTTCTACCGACAGTCCCCGTTTCATCGCATAAAAACCAGCCACAGGGCTGTCAAAACCGCCAGAAAGCATCAGCATCGCTTTTCCTGCTGAACCAACTGGCAGCCCGCCTGCACCTTTTTCATCACGAATTGTCAAAAATGTTGCTTCTTCCCTGATTTCGATTCTGAGCGGGATGTCTGGGTTGCGAACATCGACCGTCAATCCTTCTGTATTTCGCAAAATATGGCCGCCGATTTCAGCGTTCATCTGGTTTGTATCTAATTCAAATTGCTTATACGCTCTCTTTGTCGCGACTTTAAACGTATCACCTGGTTTATATTGATCTTTGATAGCCTTTAGTGCGGTTTCCTTAATATCATTAAGGCGGCTGTCACACTTAATTGCCAGGCTGAAGCTTTGAATCCCAAACACTTGCTTTAAATGAGGAAAAAGAGCCTCAGGATCCTCTCCATTTAATGTAATCGTCATACGATCCCTGTTGGAAAAGTATTTTAAATTCGGATAGTCTTTCAAAACGAGTCTGATGTTTTGTTTTAAGCGCTCAATAAAGCTTTTTCTGTTTTTGCCTTTGGTGGAAATTTCCCCAAAACGAATTAATATATGATCGTAATTCATGTTCTACCTCATCATTTCCCTTAATTTTTTGATACCAGGACGAAGCGCGTTCATAAACGGTTCTGCCACATCGCTTGTCTGGCTGTAATTTAAACTGATTCTGATGCTGCTTCCGGCAATCTGCTCTCCTTTGCCCATCTCTAAGAGAACTTTACTGGGCTTATGTTCTTTTGCCGAGCAAGCCGATGTTGTGGAGACGAAAATATCCTGTTCCTCAAGCATGTGTAAAAGCACTTCCGCTTTAATCCCCGGTACAGAGAAATTAATAATGTGCGGCGCGCTATTCATTTGAGGCGTGTTGATAACGACGCCCTCAATTTCACTCAGCCTTTTCATAAACAATTCCTTTGCGGCAGTCATCGTGTCAAGCCGTGTGTCAAAATCAGCAGAGGCCAGATTAATGGCCTTGGCAAGCGAAACCGCACCAGCAGTATGTTCTGTTCCGGCCCGTATGCCTTTTTGCTGAGAGCCTCCCGTTATGAGCGGAATAAGGCGTGTTCCTTCTTTTACAATAAGTGCGCCTGTCCCCTTTAGGCCGTGAAATTTATGCCCCGAAATTGAACATAGATCAATGCCGGCCTTTTCAATTGCCAAGGGCACTTTATAGATGCCCTGCACATAATCGACGTGAAACAAAATGTTCGAATGCTCTTTCAGCACTTCTCCTGCCTCTTCAATCGGCTGCACGGAACCGACTTCATTGTTCACATGCATCATGCTGACAAGCACGGTATCGGGACGGATGGCTGCTTTTAGATCTTCAATAGAAACAAATCCGTCTTCATTCACAGAAAGATAAGTGATATCAAACCCGAACAACTCTTTCAGCTGTTCTAACGATTCCGTAACGGATGGATGTTCAATAGAAGTGGCAATGATATGTTTGCCTGTTTTTATCTTTGACAAAGCCGCTCCTTTTAAAGCCGCATTATTGGCTTCTGTGGCGCCTGACGTAAATACAATATCATATTTTTTTAGGCCTAAGGACCTTTTGATTTGATTTTTGGCTGCTTGAAGCAGCTGTTCCGTTTCGGCTCCATATCGGTGCAAAGATGAAGGATTGCCAAAGTATCGGCTGCTTGTCTGTTCATATACGTTCAAGACTTCATCGTAAGGCTTCGTCGTTGAACTATTATCTAAATATATCATCTTTTTTACTCCTTTATGAAAGCGGTACAAGGTATGATATTTATGTTACCATAACAAAATTTAATAGAAAATTACGAAAAACTAGTATTGACTTCTAATTTTTTTACCATATAATAAGATTTGTTCGTTTCGTCATATTATCTGACAATTAATTGACAGAATATTTTAACATAATTATTAGGAGGATTTTTTTCATGAAACACTCACTGCCTGTCAAAGATACCATTATTATTGGTTTCATGCTATTTGCGTTATTCTTTGGAGCAGGAAATATGATCTATCCGCCGGAACTTGGACAAGCAGCCGGACACAACGTCTGGAAGGCCATCGGCGGATTTTTACTGACAGGGGTAGGCCTGCCGCTTCTCGGCATTATCGCCATCGCATTAACCGGTAAGGACGCTAAAGGCCTTGCTGACAAAGCGCACCCTGTTTTCGGCACAATCTTTACTGTCGTGCTTTATTTATCAATCGGACCATTATTCGCCATCCCGAGAACAGGAACTGTTTCATATGAAATTGGCGCTGTTCCGTTTTTGACTGGCGTACCAGAAAGACTTTCTTTATTAATATTTACACTTATCTTTTTCGGCGTTACGTACTATTTAGCGTTAAACCCATCCAAGGTTGTCGATCGAGTCGGAAAAATTCTGACTCCCATCAAATTCACGATTATTTTAATCATTGTTCTCAAAGCCATCTTCACGCCGATGGGCGGATTGGGCGCCGTGACAGAAGCATATAAAGGAACACCGGTTTTTAAAGGATTTTTAGAAGGCTATAAAACAATGGACGCACTTGCTTCAATTGTATTTGGCGTTGTCGTTGTAAATGCTGTAAAAAGCAAAGGCGTTACACAGTCTAAAGCTCTTGCTGCAGCCTGCATTAAAGCAGGTGTGATTGCCGCTTTAGGGCTGACTTTCATTTATGTATCCCTTGCTTATTTAGGTGCAACAAGCACAAATGCCATCGGTCCTGTTGGTGAAGGAGCTAAAATTTTATCTGCGTCTTCCCATTATTTATTCGGTTCATTAGGCAACATCGTACTCGGAGCAGCGATTACAGTCGCATGTTTAACAACAAGCATCGGCCTTGTCACATCTTGCGGCCAATATTTTTCAAAACTTATTCCGGCATTATCATATAAAATTGTCGTTACGATTGTCACGTTATTCAGCTTGATCATTGCGAATTTCGGACTCGCGCAAATTATCGCGTTTTCTGTTCCTATTTTATCAGCTATCTATCCGCTTGCCATTGTCATTATCGTTCTTTCCTTCATCGATAAGATCTTTAAAGAAAGACGCGAAGTGTACATCGCATGCTTGATCGGTACAGGACTTTTCAGTATTTTAGACGGTATCAAAGCAGCCGGTTTCTCACTTGGATCTTTAGATGTGTTTCTAAATGCGAATCTTCCTCTTTACAGCCTCGGCATCGGCTGGGTGCTTCCAGGAATCGTCGGAGCGGTTATCGGCTATGTGCTGACCTTATTCATCGGACCATCCAAACAGCTTAATGAAATAAGTTAATGTCACAGAACGCCTGCGTTATTGCGCAGGCGTTTTGCAATGAAAAAAAGAGCCTGCTCATTACACTGCGGGCTCTTTTTCATAGTCGTGATTATCTAAGCGGATATGTCTGCTTTGATTTTTTCAACTGCACCTGGCGCAGCCTTTTCTACAGCGGCAGCTGCAATTTCATAAGAGTCGTCATAATCAAAAGCATAAAAACGTCTTTCCGCTTCTTTCAGCTGTTCAGATAAAATATGATTCTGGCTTCTGAACCGGTTTCCGAACTGAATGATTTTTTCAATGAGGATGACCTGCTCGACAAGTTCCTCTGATTCCCGGCTTGCCCTGTTGACGATTTCTTCTGCTTGCTTCAAATGGGCTCCGGCTTCTTCCATATTTAATGGAAGTTCGTTTAGTTGATTGACTGTTTCTTGAATATGATGATGCGCGTTCTCCAGCATTTCTTGAATATAGCTCGGAATCCCTGGAATGTTGCTAGTCTTCAGCAGTCTAGCTGTCTCAGAAATTGTTTTTTTCAAATTGCTGAGCGTCTCCCTCGCCTGAAGCTCTTCTTTTCTCAGCGCTTGCAGATTTTCACGATACTCGGCATGCTCTTTTTTCACTTCTTCAATTTGCTTCTCTATTGAAGCAACTTCTTCTACTAAAAGTGAGTAGGCGACATGCTCTGCATCAAGCTTATCTTTAACGGATGATAGCAGCTTTCCAATTTCATCAAGGCGCTTTTCAAAAGCCTGCTGTTTGCCGAGCTCACCGGCTGTCAGCCTGTAGCTTTCCTTCACCAGCTCAGTTTCCGCTTTCGTATGCTCTTTCTCTTCTTTAAGCTTGTCGTAAGCAATAATCAATTCAGGCATTTTGCTTAGTACGGATTGACCGGCTTCAACTTCGCCCTCCAGCTGCTGATAAACAGATTGAATATTTTCGTCAATGAGCTGCAGGATTGCGGACGCTTCATCAATATCCAGCTCAGTCATCAGGACATGTTCCGCTCGTTTCAGCTGGTTTGACAGATTTTCTAATTCCTTATCAAGCTGGATATGCTCAAGCTTGTACCCTTTTTCTTTCATTTCGCCATAGCCATCCTTGAGCTTTGCAATCTGTCCGGGCACCGTCTGTTTACAGTCAGCTAACAGCTTCGGCACATCATCTATGTATGACTGAAGCCGTTCAAGATTGCGGTCCTGCTCAAGCAGTACTTTTCGTGCAGTAATATAGTTTCCGCCTTCTGTTTCTTCTTCAAATTGTTTGATGCCGCTCCAAATTTCGTCCAGATCCTTTTCAAGGCTGTCATAAAGCTCCCCGTAAAGGTGGCTGTAAGCCAGCAGGTTTTTTCGAGATTTCGAATAGCGCTCCCTCACCTGTTCAATCTCTTCACGGCTCTTTTCCTCACTTGTGACAAGATCGCTGATTTCCCGAAGAATCTTTTCAATGCTTGATTCAGCCGCTGTCAGCAGGTCGTCGATATGAACGAGCACTTGATTGGCCTTTTTAAACCGGTATTTGTCTGCATTTTCCTCGGCATCATAAAGGAGCTCTTCAACTTTCGGCATGTGGGCTGTGACAATCTCGTCCCATTCTTCACGCCACTTCTCAAAGAACTCTTCTGTCTGACCCGTCATTTTTAAATGTTTTATTTTAGACATTTCTTCCACGATCGACCGATTCAGAATTTCAATCTTCCACGATTCCAGCCGGTCGATTTCGGCGTAGATTTTTTTCCTGAAAAAGTAGCCTGCCGCAAACAGCGCAAGCAGTACAATTAATAATCCAATGACAAACTCCATAATGAGCCCCCTTGCTGTTTACCTTAATCTGTCAGGGTGTTTTATTTATTCAGAAAGATTTCAGGATATGTATTGAGAAAAACTGTCGTTTTCATTGTTATTATGATACCATGTAACAAACATTTTTTGACCAGAAATCAAAAACTTTTTGTGCAAAATCGGCAGGATTTGACTATTTTTTCATGGGGTGACATCAATGCAAAAGCGAGACGGACATATTCACACACCATTTTGCCCTCACGGCTCCAATGACACACTCAGACAATATGCAGAAGAAGCCTTAAAAAAAGGGTTCGAATCGATTACTTTTACCGAACACGCCCCATTGCCGCCCTCTTTTACCGATCCCACGCCGCTGAAAGACAGCGCGATGGCGCAAGCTTCTTTGGAACGCTATATTCATGAAATTTCCGGATTAAAAAAAGAATATCGCGGACAGCTTAGCATACGGATAGGGCTTGAAGTCGATTATATCGCTGAATTTGAAGACGAAATTACATTATTCCTGGACACATACGGGCCATATTTAGATGACAGCATCTTATCCGTTCATTTTTTGCGCACAGACTCTTCCTATCTATGCCTTGATTATGACGAGCATACCTTCAAAGAGCTGATTTCAGCCTGCGGAAGCATTGAAGCGGTATATGAACAATATTACCGGAGTATCTATTCTTCCATTGTAGCATCTCTCGGCGTTTATAAGCCAAAAAGAGTCGGTCACATCACACTCGTCCAAAAATTCATCAAGCTGTTTCCATACAGCATGTCAGAACATATTCGCGGCCTCGTTTCCCTGTGCCTGAATGCCATTGAAGAAAACGGAATGGAGCTCGACTTCAATACTTCCGGCTTAAGAAAAACTTACGCTGGCGGTATTTATATCGAGGATTGGATGCTGAATGAAGCGAAGCAAAAGAAGATCCCGCTTGTGTTTGGGTCAGATGCCCATCAAGCGGGAGATGTCGGATATGCGTATGAGGCGTTTTTGGAACGGTGCTAGTTGGTGAGCGCCACGTCTCCTGTCCGGAAGACGCTTCTGATCCAAATCTTGATTTCTTCAAAATACATTTTATAAAAATACGGCTCGTGCGGCTGCATGTAGAGTACTTCTGAAATATATTGAGGCTGGAGATAGGGCATCATCAAGAGAGATTTTAATTGGAGAATAAAATGAGGCAGCGGCAGCGTTAAATATTCACGCTGTTTTTCTCCTTCCTCAATGATCAGCTGGAAGATATACTTTTCCTTCATTAGATATGTCGACATAATTTCCCTGATTAATGTGGAGTCAATTGTGACTTCCCGGTAGACAAAACGAGTTAATTGACGATGATTATGCTGATAGGATAAAATATCGAAAACCAATTGAAGAAGCTGTTCCTGAGTGCTTTGAGAAGAGATATTGCTTGCCGCTGTTTCAAGCGTTTTGCTGTAGCCCTCGTAAAACTCTGAAACTAAGTGTTCCATCAAGCCTCCTTTGCCTTTAAAATAGTAGGAGATGTGCGCAACATTTACATCAGCTGACTTTGCGATTTCACGGACAGACGTGCCAGAAAATCCTTTTTGGTTAAAAAGCATGACAGCAGATTCAATAATTTTGTCTTTGGTGCTTACTTTCATACGGCTCACTCCTTCCTCTTGATACTATTCAAGCAGAAAGCCGCTGTTCCTGTAAGAACTTATCGACAAATGCCGGCAGAAAAGCCGGAACTTTGTTTTATATTATAGAAAAAGTGAGGGTTTTCCATGTTCCATGTCGAAAAACAATCTGGAGATAAAGAAAAAGACTATCAGCTTCTGCTAAAACAGCTCGAAGCCATGACCGAAGACGAAACAGACCAAATAGCTAACTATGCAAATGCCTCAGCACTGCTGTATCATTCGCTGCCTGAAGTCAACTGGGCGGGTTTCTATTTTGCCAAAGAAGAGGATGGACAGCTTGTGTTAGGTCCGTTCCAAGGCCTCCCGGCATGTGTTCGGATTCCTTTCGGCAGAGGGGTTTGCGGCACAGCGTACGCAAACGGAAAAGTGGAACGTGTTGAGGATGTAAACGCGTTTCCTGGACATATCGCCTGCGATGCAGAGTCCCAATCAGAAATTGTGCTTCCGATTCGTGTAGACGGAAAAATTGTCGGCGTCTTGGACATCGACAGCCCAGTGAAAAACCGTTTCGACGAAATTGATGAAAAATACTTAACTCAATTTGCCGAAACGCTAGAAAAAGCGTTAGCGCAGTAATATAAAAGCCCAAAACTGATATCGTTTTGGGCTTTTTTTATTTTATTGAGTCATGAACCATCAAGCGGTTTTTCCCGCTCCGTTTCGCGCTGTAGAGCGCTTCGTCTGCCTCATGCACAAGCTCTTTCAGCGACTTTTTTGTTTCTGTCGTCCAGCAGGAGATACCGCAGGAAATGGTTACCTCGGGTTTCGTATTTTTTCTGACCGCGTAAACCAGCCGCTCGGTAATCCGTTTCCCCACTGCAACCGGCACATTTGGCAAATAAATCGCCAGCTCCTCTCCTCCCCAGCGGGCACCGACATCATGCTTTCGGATGTTGCTTTTAATCACTGAAGCGACTTGAATTAAAATCTCGTCCCCAGTCTGATGGCCGTACGTATCATTTACATTTTTAAAATTATCAATATCAACAAGAATAAAAACACCCTTTTGGTGGATTTTCATGCTGTATTGAATTTTTTCATCTAAATACGCTCGTGAATACAGTTCAGTCAGCTGATCTGTTTTCACAAGGTGCTCAAGACGGTCGCGAAGCATTGAATTGGTTACAGCCAGTGTCGCGTGATGAATCAGCGCCTGAAACAGCTTGTACATTTCAAATGTAAAAGCGTACAGCTCCTGTTTCAATAAAACCGCAAAGCCCAGAAGCCGGTCGTTTTGAATCATCGGAGCAGCCATCAGCGAGCCGTACCCCGCCTTCCCAAAAACAGACTGGCCATTCCCGATGAAAACCCCTTTTTCACCTTCATACAGCTTTTCTTTCAGCTCATTATAAAAATCTGACGGCTTCGCTTCTTTAAAAAATGCTGTGCTGCCTGGGAGCAATGTTAGGTTTTCAAAATGGTCTATATGAAAAAATCCCACTTCTTCTGCCTGAAACGATTCTGCCATTCTCACAGCCAGATCATTCATTGTATCAGTCAATGTCAGCCGCTGATTCAGGCGGCGTGATGTTTCATTAATCAATTCCAAATTTGCGATGCTTGCTTTGGATTGTTCGTAGAGCTGGGCATTTTCAAACGCTTTTCCCGCCGCGTTTGCTAACAGCGACATTTCATCAAGGCAGGCATCAGTAAGAAAGCTGTCACCCGTTCCTTCAGCCTTCAACACCCCGTATGTGCCCTGCTGTCCTTTGATCGGAATATAGGCGACAGATTCATTTTTCCGCAAAATGTCTCCGGACAAATACACTTTGAGCGCAAAGGAATCGGATTTTTCCCCTTCCATATACAGCTCTTTTGCAGGAATCCCTAAACATTGGTCTTGATCGTGCGATATAAATAAAGAAAACTCAAAAAGAGAAAATGTGCTTGTCAAGCTTTCTAAAAGCTGCTTCAGCACATCTGTCTGATCAAGCAGTGAATGGAACAGCTCTGTCATTTTGTATATCTTTTTTTGGTAGATCGTTTTGTTATAGAGTCTTTCCTGTTTCATCGACTGGTTTAAAAATGAAGCAACCACGTCCGGAAGCCCTTCAGGAATCTCTTCATCCTGCCTGCATGCAAGATGGAAACGCCTGCCGGAGCCGTCCTCAATCAGGTAACATGAAGCGTTTATTTTCGAAGCGGAAAAACGCGCTTCACCATCTGCCAGTTTTGTCACAAAGTCTGATGATGACGGTGTAAGCGAAACACAAAGGGTTGAAAAATAGGTTTGAATAGCCGAAGTCAGCCATATGAAAGAGTCGGTGAATGTGACTTTTTCAGATTTGGTTAATAAAAAATCGAGCATATGATAATGAAAGGCGGATAATTGATCTTTAGTTTGTTCTACCATGTTTTTATCACCTAAAAGTTTACCACTAATTTTTGTTTATTATATCATAAACGGTGAAGCAATAATGGAGGAATGGTTGACTTCAAAACAAATAAATTATATAATGACCTTTGTGTGAAATATTGCAGCCTTTTTGTTCAGCTTCTATGTTTTCATTTTGTTCCTTATCGATAAGGTGTATCGTGTAACTCTCTGCTGCTGGAGCGAGGATACATGAAAACAAAATGTGCATGGTCGAATAGAGCAGACGGTTTTTATTTTCCACAAAAATAAAACCAAAGGAGGAGTCACATTATGGCTCGCTATACAGGTCCATCTTGGAAACTGTCCCGCCGTCTAGGAATCTCTCTTAGCGGTACAGGAAAAGAATTAGAAAAACGCCCTTACGCTCCAGGTCCACACGGCCCAGGACAACGTAAAAAATTATCAGAATACGGTTTGCAATTGCAAGAAAAGCAAAAGCTTCGTCACATGTACGGTGTAAACGAACGTCAATTCCGCACTTTGTTTGACAAAGCTGGCAAACTAGCTGGTAAACACGGTGAAAACTTCATGATTCTTTTAGATTCTCGTCTTGATAACGTTGTGTACAAGCTAGGTTTAGCACGTACTCGCCGTCAAGCTCGCCAATTGGTTAACCACGGTCACATTCTTGTAGACGGAAGCCGCGTTGACATCCCGTCTTACCTAGTGAAACCTGGTCAAACAATCGGTGTTCGCGAAAAATCAAGAAACCTTTCTATCATCAAAGAATCTGTTGAAGTGAACAACTTCGTTCCTGAATACCTTACTTTCGACGCTGAAAAGCTTGAAGGTACTTTCACTCGTCTTCCTGAGCGTTCTGAACTTGCTCCGGAAATTAACGAAGCGCTTATCGTTGAGTTCTACTCTCGTTAATCGTTTTAAAAACCCCTGCCGCTATGCGGTCGGGGTTTTTTTATCGTCTGTTTCGTCATTCGCCTCTTGCTGGCCAACACTATCTTGCGCCTGCTGCTCCCAATGATCCCGCTGCAGCCGTTCTTTTGCAATCGTACACATGAGATTCACGCTTTAGCGCTCCTTTCATTTAAAAGGTGGTGATTGGTCGTGTTTGCCCTATCTAATATACTCTTTTCCTTTCATTCCTATGCGGTAAACAAAAAGATCCTTTGCCTTCAGTGGCAAAGGATCTTTTTCTTATTTATACGTCACAAGGAAGTATTTTTTCTTCCCGCGGCGCAGAACAGTAAATTGATCTTCGATGCGGTCTTCACCTGATAGGGTATAATTTATTTCCGTCTGGCGTTCACCGTTAATGTAAACAGCTCCGTTTTGAATGTCTTCACGCGCTTGGCGTTTAGAAGGAGATAATTTAGATTGCACCAACACATCTACAAGTGAAAGCTCTTGGGTGCTGTCAACTTCCATAGAAGGAACATCTTTAAAGCCTACCTTTACATCTTGAGCGGAAAGCTCTTTAATATTGCCGCTGAACAGCGCTTGGGAGATGTTGATGGCTTGCTCCAGCGCCTCGCGTCCGTGAACAAGCGATGTCACTTCTTCTGCCAGGCGTTTTTGCGCTTCACGTTTTTCTGGCGCCGTTTCTGTTTTTTCAGCGTATGCTTCAATCTCCTCTTTTGAAAGGAACGTAAAGTATTTCAAGTATTTGATAACGTCACGGTCGTCTGTGTTGATCCAGAATTGATAGAATTCATATGGCGATGTTTTTTCTTTATCAAGCCAGATCGCGCCACCTTCCGTTTTTCCGAACTTCGTGCCGTCTGCTTTTGTGACAAGCGGAATCGTAAGGCCAAACGCTTTTGCTCCTTCTTCTTCTGATTTTCTGATCAGTTCAAGACCCGCTGTGATGTTGCCCCACTGATCGCTTCCGCCGATTTGCAATTTACAGTTTTTGTCTCTGTAAAGATTTAAGAAATCATAAGATTGAAGAATCATGTAGCTGAATTCCGTGTACGAGATGCCGGATTCAATTCTTGAGCTGACCGTATCTTTTGCAAGCATGTAATTGATGCCGAAATTTTTACCAACGTCACGAAGAAAATCGATCACATTCATTTTGCCGATCCAGTCAAAGTTGTTCGCAATGACAGCTGGGTTTTCTGCTGCGTCAAAATCTAGAAATCTGGACAGCTGGTTTTTGATTTTTTGGGACCATTCGGATACGATGTCAGCAGTGTTTAGTGTACGCTCTGCTTTTTTTCCGCTTGGATCACCGATGAGGCCCGTCGCGCCGCCCACAAGCGCAATTGGATGATGCCCTGCGAGCTGAAAACGGCGAAGTGTTAAAATAGGCAGCAGGTGTCCGATGTGCAAGCTGTCTGCTGTCGGGTCAAAGCCTGAGTACAAGCGGATTTTTTCTTCATTCAGCTGTTTATTTAACCCTTCTTCATCTGTCATTTGCTGAATCAATCCGCGGAAGGATAAGTCTTCAAGTAAGTTTGTCATAAGATAAAGCTCCTTTTTTGATTAAAATAAAAACGCCCCTTCGTTTACACGAAGGGACGATTGATTATCGCGGTACCACCCTACTAATAAGAGAATGCAAACATTCGTCTTATCACTTTGCCTGATAACGGATCAGGTCCGTTCTTTCACTACTGAAAGCCTGGGCGGCTTTGTTTGCAAAAGCGGTTCATGAGTGTATTCGATATATCCGTCTGTGCTGATTTTCACCGGCCATCAGCTCTCTGGAACGTAAGGATATTCTACTTGTCTCAATCTTTACCTTTTCATATGAAGCTATATCATTTTTAACATAAATAAAATCCTGTGTCAACGCCGCCTTTTAATCCTCCATTGTTGACAGATCTCCAGCCGGCAAATTAAGCTCCCATGCCTTCAGCACGCGTCTCATGATCTTTCCGCTTCGGGTTTTCGGAAGCTTATCTTTAAATTCGATCTCACGCGGAGCCGCATGGGCTGCAAGACCCTGCTTTACAAATAGGCGGATCTCTTCTTTCAGTTTATCAGACGGCTCAAATCCTTCTCTGAGTGCAATAAAGGCTTTAATGATTTCTCCACGCACTGGGTCAGGCTTTCCGATTACGCCTGCTTCTGCAATAGCCGGATGTTCGACAAGCTTGCTTTCCACTTCAAATGGGCCGACGCGCTCACCGGAGGTCATGATGACGTCATCAACTCTGCCTTGGAACCAAAAGTATCCCTCTTCATCCATGTAAGCAGAATCCCCAGACACATACCAGCCGCCCGGCATGAAATACGATTCATATTTTTCAGGGTTATTCCAAATGGTATGCATCATGGAAGGCCAGCCCTTTTTGATGGCGAGATTGCCCATTCGGTACGGCGGAAGCTCGTTGCCTTGATTGTCAACGATCGCTGCCTCCACTCCTGGAATCGGCTTACCCATTGAACCCGGTTTAATATCCATGCAAGGATAGTTGCAGATAAGCTGACTGCCCGTTTCTGTCATCCACCATGTATCATGAATTCGTTTGTTAAAAACTTTATGTCCCCATCTGATGACTTCCGGATTTAGCGGCTCACCGACACTGAGCACATGCCGGAGTGAAGTTAGATCATATTTCGCAGCCATTTCATCTCCCGCTCCCATCAGCATCCGAAAAGCGGTCGGCGCGCTGTACCAGACATTGACGCCAAGCTGTTCAATCGTACCATACCAGCTTTCCGGGCTGAAACGTCCGCCGACGATGACATTTGTCGCTCCGTTCAGCCACGGTGCAAAAATGCCGTATACCGTACCTGTCACCCAGCCTGGATCAGCCGTGCACCAATAAATGTCTTCTTCCTTTAAATCAAGGACCCACTTTCCTGTTTGATATTGCTGAATCATCGCTTCATGGACATGCAGCACGCCCTTTGGCGTACCAGTGGAACCTGATGTATAGTGAAGCAGAAAGCCGTCTTTTTTATCCATCCATTCGATATCCAGTCTTGTGCTTTCCTGTTTCGCTGCTTCATCATAATTGATGATATTCGTGCCGCTCTCAGCCTCTCCCCCGACTACGAAGACATGCTGCAAATGAGGCAGTTTGTCTACCGGTATTCTCTCCAGCAGCTCAGGTGTTGTGACAACAACCTTTGCCTCACTGTTTTCAAGCCGGTCTTTCACCGCTCCCTCCATAAATGCTTCGAACAGCGGCCCGGCGATGGCGCCAATTTTGATTGCGCCAAGCATAATAAAATAAAGCTCGGGTGATCTCGGCATAAAAATAAAAACGCGGTCCCCTTTTTCCACATTTCCATACCGTCTCAGCACATTCCCGGCTCTGTTTGATTCTTCCTTCATTTCTTTAAATGTGTATTTTTCATCCCGTTTTGCGTCTTTATAATAAAGCGCTACTTTGTTTTTTCGAAACGATTCGGCATGGCGGTCAATCGCTTCATACGCCGCATTCAGTTTCCCTGTCTCATGCCAAGAGAAATGTTTCTCCGCCTCGGCCCAATCAAAATGCCGGTACGTTTCTTCATAGTTTTTTAAGTTATGATCCCCCTCTATTGCTGGTAACGCTTTCAAATTCATGCCCAAACATCCCCCTTTGCTGAAGTTGTCACAATTATTATAGTATATATTCATATTCTTCTCAATTTTTAAAATATAAACCATGTTGAAAACGCTTTATAATTTGGTATTCTTAAAGAAGGCATGTATTTTTGATAAGAATTGATGGGACGGTGAATTAGTGGAACATCATAAAACATACCATTCAGCAAACATCAAAACAGCAACCGGCTCTTTACTGATAGAAGGGCCTGTCTCTCCAGAGGATTTGGCAGGTTATGAGTTTCATAAAGATTTAACCGCATTTCGCCCACCTCGTGAGCAGCATGAAGCGCTAGTCGACATTGCAGGCCTTCCCGAAGGGCGCATTATTATTGCCAGAGATGGCCGAACCATTGTCGGCTATGTCACGTATTTATATCCTGACCCGCTCGAAAGATGGTCTGAAGGAAATATGGAGGATTTGCTTGAGCTCGGAGCCATCGAAGTAGCGCCGGACTATCGGGGATGCGCTGTCGGAAAGACGCTCCTGACCGTCAGCATGATGGATGAACAAATGGAAAACTACATTGTGATGACGACAGAATATTACTGGCATTGGGATTTAAAAGGGATGAAAAAAGATGTGTGGGAATACAGAAAGATCATGGAAAAGATGATGAATGCAGGCGGATTGGTCTGGTTTGCAACGGATGAGCCGGAGATCAGCTCCCACCCTGCAAACTGTCTGATGGCCCGCATCGGAAAAAACGTCAGCCAAGAATCAATTGAGCAATTTGACAGGCTCCGTTTTTATCATCGTTATATGTATTAACTGACACTGGCAAAGGGGAAAAAATAATGATTGTTGAGCAGATCATGAAAAGAGATGTCATTACATTAACGAAGACGGATACGCTTGAAACAGCCATATGCAAACTGAAGGAATTCCATATCAGGCATCTGCCTGTTGTAGATGAAGAACGACACGTGATCGGCATGATTACAGACAGAGACATGAAACAGGCCAGCCCGAGTATTTTTGAAGAAAACAAACGAAGCCTATTTCTCACACGAAGCGTAGATTCAATTATGAAAAAGGATGTTGTCTGCGCCCATCCGTTAGATTTTGTCGAAGAAATATCAGCCGTGTTCTACGAGCATGGCATCGGCTGCCTTCCAGTGGTACACCATCAAAAATTAATAGGCATTTTAACAAAAACCGATTTGCTGCGGACGTTTGTCAAATTGACAGGCGCTGACCAGCCGGGCTCGCAAATTGAGATAAAAGTAAACGACATCACCAAAAGCCTCGCTGAGATCAGCAGTCTTTGCCAAGACCTTCAAGTGAAAATATTAAGCGTGCTTGTTTATCCGCATGACGATCCCGGTGTAAAAGTGCTTGTCTTCCGTGTAAAAACGATGAATCCGCTGCCGTTTTTGCAGGCATTACAAAGAAATGGACACCACGTCGTATGGCCGTCAGAGCAAAGGGATCTGCTATGAGAGACAGTGTATTTATCTATTCTCCATCCTACCAAACCTATATGTTTCATCAGGAGCATCCCTTTAATCAGCAGCGGGTTCTGTTAACATATGATTTGCTTAAGACGATCAATGCCTTTGATGATGGAGACATTGTCACCCCCAGACTCGCTTCAGAAGAGGAGCTTTCCCTTGTCCACACGGACGATTACATTCAGGCCGTAAAGCTTGCGGGCGCCGGAAAGCTTCCCGCTGAAGAAGGAGAAAGCTACGGGCTCGGCACTGAAGATACACCCGTCTTTGCCGGCATGCACGAAGCGGCATCACTCTTGGTCGGCGGCACTTTAACGGCCGCAGACTGGGTCATGTCAGGACAAGCCCTGCATGCGGCAAACCTTGGCGGAGGGCTTCATCACGGCTTTCGCGGGAGAGCTTCAGGGTTCTGCATATATAATGACAGCGCTGTGGCGATTCAATATATCCAGAAAAAATACAGATCCAGGGTACTTTATATTGATACCGACGCCCACCACGGGGACGGTGTGCAATTTACATTTTACGATAATCCTGACGTATGCACGCTGTCCATTCATGAAACAGGAAGGTATTTATTCCCTGGAACCGGCCAGATCCAAGAAAAAGGCAGCGGAAAAGGATATGGCTATTCCTTTAATATTCCGCTTGACGCTTTTACAGAGGATGATTCTTTTCTTGAGGCTTACCGGACAGCAGCTTCAGAAGTCGCCGCGTATTTCGAGCCTGATGTCATTATCAGCCAAAACGGCGCCGATGCCCATTACTACGACCCGCTGACGCATTTATCAGCAACAATCAATATATACGAAGAAATCCCCCGTCTTGCACACACTTTGGCTCATCAATATTGCGGAGGGAAATGGATTGCAGTCGGAGGGGGCGGATATGATATTTGGCGTGTCGTGCCCCGCGCCTGGGCCAGAATATGGCTTGAAATGAAGGGAATTGATCCGGGACACGAGATCCCGCCGGAATGGATTGCTAAATGGCAAAAACAATGCCCCGTGGCCCTTCCGTCGAGCTGGAGCGATCCGGCTGATTTATATCCTCCGATTCCCCGCAAGCCTGAAATCACAGAAAAAAATGCCCAAACTGTCAGCAAAGCATTATATGCGATACGTTCTGAACAGCAAAGAACAAAGTAAAAAACGACCTTTACGAAGAGGTCGTTTTTGATTTTTTAATCACTATTTCCACACGCCGATTTTCCTTCATGTGTTCATTTGTCTTGTTATCCTTTACCGGCTTTGTATCCGCATAACCGACAGCAATAAAGCGCTTGGAGGGAAGCTTCTCTTTTGACGTGAAGTATTGAATCACTCCACTTGCCCGTGCTGCTGATAGCTCCCAATTCGACGGGTATCGGTATGTCGAAATGTTTCGGCTGTCTGTATGCCCCTCCACCTGAATGTCATTTGGAATGGTTTGAAGAAGAACGGCAATTTGGTGAAGAAGTGTTTCGGCATTTTTCAGCACCTTTGCCTCACCTGTATCAAACAGCACAGCCTCCTGAAGAACGAGCACGACACCGCGTTCATCCCGTTTGGCTGTCATTTGGGCCTTCAAATGATTGTCTTTTATATATGTATTTACTTTCTTGAGAAGCTGATCCTGCTGATCCTCTTGCTTCTTCGTATCAGATGGGGATGTATTCTTTTTTTCTATGGATGTTTGGTCCGGCTGAAGCCCGTTGCCTTCCTTCTGGATCGAGTCCACTGCCGCTTTAAATTTTTGCAGATCAATTTGGGACATCGAAAAGAGTAAAATAAAGAACACAAGGATCAAGGTGATCAAATCTGTAAAGGTTACCATCCAGCTGGATGAAGATTGACTGTTTTTTCCGCTTCCATTCCTTCTTTCAAAACGTTCTCTTCTAAGCTTCATGTACAGATCCCTTTTTTGTTTTTACTTGTTTTGGCTGCTTCTGCCATTCTTCCCGTGAGCTGAAAACGACCAGCTGGCTTTCAAGGTTGCGCGGGTTTTTTCCGGATTGAACACCGATAATCCCTTCCACCATTACCTGCTTGATGAAAATTTCACTTTCTGTTTTCTCTTCAAGCTTAGCCGCGATCGGGTTGAAGACCATATTTGCCAGTAATGAACCATATAAAGTCGTCAGAAGCGCAATGGCCATGTTTGGTCCGAGCATATGCGGGTCGTTTAAGTTTTTGAGCATCAGCACAAGCCCGACGAGTGTTCCGATCATTCCCCACGCCGGAGCGAATTCTCCCGCTTTTTCAAAAACTCGCCGCCCTTTTCGGTGCCGTTCCTCCATTGCTGCGATTTCTGAATCCATGACGAGCCGAATCGTTTCTTCATCCCAGCCATCAATGGCTAAAAGCAGCCCTTTTTTCAAGAATGGATCTTTGATTTCCCGAGCCTGATCATCCAATGATAAAAGCCCGTGTTTTCGCGCGTGATCGGAAAGGGAAACAAAGGTTTTCACAAGATCTTTCACATTGTCTTCCTGGCGGATGAATGCCTGCTTTAACACAGAGGGCGCTTTTTTCAGCTCTCTTGGCGGAAAACTGATAAAAACAGCGGCGCAAAGTCCCCCTGTTACGATGAAGAAAGAGGTCAGATCAAGAAAAGAGCGGAAACCGCTTACTCCCGATCCTGAAATAATCCCGATAACAATAATAATCGTTCCTAACACAAATCCAACAGGTGTAAGATAATCAAAACGTTTCATCATTTCTCCCCATGAAAAAAGCAAGAATTCACCATAAAGGTGAAGCTTGCTCTTTGTTTTTCTTATGACTTGGTTGACTTTCTAAGCTCTATACGGTGCGGCAGTTCGACGATATGCTCTTCAACCGGCTCTTTATTCATGAGCTTCGTCAGCAGTCTCATCGCAACGGCGCCGATATCATATGTCGGCTGAACAACTGTTGAAAGCTGAGGACGAACCATGAGGCTTAATCTTGTATTATCAAAACCGATAATGTCGAGATCCTCCGGAATGGATAAGCCCTGATCCTGAGCGGCATGGATAATGCCGAGTGCCATTTCATCAGTTGCAGAAAGAATGGCTGTCGGTTTTTTATCCAGGCTCATCAGATGCTGCAGTGCTTCGAGTCCGGAATCATATGTGTAATCCCCTTCAGCTACAAATTGTTCATTAAACGGAAGGTTCGCTTCTTCAAGCGCACGTTTGTAGCCTTGGAGTTTTTTCGAACGGTTGATCGGTTCTGCCATTGGTCCGGAAACGAACGCGATGTCTGTATGTCCTTTATCAACCAAAAGCTTCACGGCATCATAAATCGCCTGTTCGTAATCGATAGCGACTGACGGTGTTTCCTCCTGCTCTTCTACAGAAGCGGCAAGTACAATCGGCACTGGAGAACGCTTAAATTCCGCCACATGCTCGTCCGTAATGTTTCCGCCCATAAACACGATGCCGTCCACTTGTTTGCCGAGCATTGTGTTTAACAAGTGCAGCTCTTTCTCCATGTTTTGGTCAGAGTTGCTCAAAATAATATTGTATTTATACATTGTCGCGATATCTTCAATTCCGCGCGCAAGCTCTGAATAGAAAATGCTTGAGATATCGGGAATGATGACACCTACAGTTGTTGTTTTTTTACTTGCCAGTCCTCTTGCCACCGCGTTTGGACGGTAACCGAGACGTTCAATGGCTTCCAAGACTTTTTTTCTCGTTGTCGGTTTTACATTCGGGTTGCCGTTCACGACACGGGAAACGGTTGCCATGCTTACATTAGCTTCTCTCGCTACATCGTAGATCGTAATATTGCTCATCCTAAAACCACTCCTTTTACTGGATACACTTATCCTTATCTATAGCATAAACACTTTATGTAGAGAAATGTCATAATGTCCGAATTTATGTCGTTTATGATTTGTAAGCGTAAGTCAGTAGTGTACATTATTTTTCATTATTCATCAAATTTAATTACTTCTCATGAAATTATACACGTTTTTATAGATGATGAAAACGTATACTTGGTTTTTATAACTAAATAAACGAGAAAGCATAAAAAAAGGCCGCAGGCGCGGCCTTTTGGATTGTTCAATTAAGCGTTGACTTTCACCATTGGCTTCAGTTCATTCAGCCATTTTTCGAATTCAGGAATCGCCATTTGCTGAGCAGAGTCAGAAAGTGCGACTGACGGATCAGGGTGAACCTCAGCCATTACGCCGTCAGCACCGATCGCTAAAGCGGCTTTAGCTGTCGGAAGCAAGAGGTCACGGCGGCCTGTTGAATGCGTAACATCAACAAAGACTGGCAAATGCGTTTCTTGTTTCAAAATCGGCACAGCTGAAATATCCAGCGTGTTTCTCGTTGCTGTTTCATATGTTCTGATTCCGCGCTCACAAAGGATAATTTGGTCATTTCCTTGTGACATGATGTATTCAGCAGCATTGATGAATTCAGAGATCGTTGCAGCAAGACCGCGCTTCAGAAGCACTGGCTTTTTCACGGCGCCGGCCGCTTTCAGCAATTCGAAGTTTTGCATGTTGCGCGCTCCGATTTGAATGACATCAATGTAGTCCAGCGCTTCTTCGATATGAGCCGGAGTTACGATTTCACTGATAACCGCCAGATCAAATTCATCCGCTACACGTTTTAAAATTTGAAGGCCTTCAACACCAAGCCCTTGGAAATCGTATGGGCTCGTACGAGGCTTAAAGGCTCCACCGCGCAAAATTTTAATCCCTTGTTTTTTCGCAGCTGCAGCGACTTCAGCTACCTGCTCATAGCTCTCTACCGCACATGGGCCGACAATGAATCTTTGCTGGCCGTCTCCGATTTTTTCGCCTTTGATATCAACAATTGTATCTTCAGGTTTTTTCTTGCGGGAGACAAGCAGCGCTTTGCTGTGATCTTCTTCCTGAAGCTCTAAACCGGCTTTGAATATCTCTTTAAAAATGTGCTGGATGGTTGAATTTTCGAACGGCCCGTCATTGTTTTCAATGATATTGTTTAACATTGTGCGTTCTCTGACAGGGTCAAATCGGTTGACACCCTGTGCTTCCTTCGCTTTACCGATCTCTTTTACAACATTGCCGCGTTCGTTGATTAATTTTAAAATTTGTAGGTTTAATTCGTCTGCTTTCTGCCTTAAAAGCTCTAACTCTGTGTTGCTCATTTTTTTCATCCTTTCCCTGCACATTCATTTTTTATTTTGTAGTTATCATGCATCTTACTATAAGTAATTCCAAATGGAAATACTGAAATACAAAAAATTTTATAAAAACTCTACTTTATCACCCAAACGCTTTTAAGTGATAAAGTAATCTATGAAGCTATCCTACATGATGTGAGGGCAATGTTCAAGGGTTTTTTACAAAAAAAAGCGCCAGATGATATCTGGACGCTTTTTTCTATGACAAATGCTGCTCAATAGCGGCTTCTGTAATTTGTGAATGTGAGGTATGCCATTTCACTTCACCGTTCTGAATGATGAATATCTGAGGGCTTTCATGCTTGACCCCATATGTTTCTGCAATGAAATTGGACAGCGGCCGGGCTTCTTGTACTTGAAGGTAGTAAGCCGGCACATCCTCATGCTGATTTGCAAAGGCATCAAACTCATGAAATGCTGCCTGGCTGATCGGGCATGTGGTGCTGTGTTTAAAGAAGACGAAAACGCCTTCCTGTTCTGCAATCCGTTTAAATTCTTCCTCAGATTGAATAAGCTGTTTAGCCATGACTCAAGCTCTTCCTTCCCTGCTCAGCGATTCAACTGCTCAGCCTGTTTTTGTGCATCTTTCAGTTCGTCTTTTACATCTTCTTTCGTCTGGAGGACTTGATCTTTTGTTTCATCAGCCGCCTGCATCGCTTCTTCCCTCATATCTTGCATTGCAGTCGATGAATCCGTTTTGTCAGATTTGGAACGGTCTCTTAAATCCTTTACCTTGTTCATGATCTGCCCAGACTGATCCGCTACAAGCTGTGTAATGTTGGAAGTTTTGTCTTTTGCGATGCTGACATATTGCGTGCCTTTTTCCTTCGCATCTGCCGTCATTTTATCAGTTTTGTCCCGTAAGGCAACAGCCTGGCTGCCGAGATCGTCGCGAAGTTCTTTGCCTGATTTAGGCGCTAGAAAAAGAGCTGTAGTGGCACCGATGATTCCCCCGATTAAAGTTCCGATTAAAAAATCTTTACTATTAATTCCATCTTTGCTCATCATTATTCCTCCTCTTAGTATTTTTTTCTCTTACAGGGCTGATTTTTTCTTTTGCTTCCATTTCTCCCAAATTTCCATTGCTGCTTGACTCCATGTGACAACTTGATTGATCTTATCTTGATTTTCTCTAACTGATGCCGATACAGACCCTGCCGCTTGTTTCATGGATGTATTGAACTGCTGTACAGAAGCTCCCACTCCTTGAACAGCATGAACGACCGTGTTCAGCTTTTCTGATTTTTCCTGAATATCTTCAGCCAGGCGGTTGGTCTTATGTAAAAGCTCGGCTGTTTCAGTTGTGATGCCCTTCATTTGTCCCTCCAGCCCTTCAAGAGTGGATGCGACGTTTTTTAGTGTCAGCTGCAGTGACTTCAATGTTTTAGACAAGTAGATCACTAATACGAGAAATGCAACTGCGATGAGTGCAACGCTCAAATAAAGAATAATAATCATCTCAAACCTCCTTGCTGCAGGATATACTGCTGTTTACCCGTTTTCTTCAATCATAAACATGTGTACTGGGCTGTATACATACTATTCTCCGTTATGTAAGAAAATCCTTTAATAAGCTTTTCCATCAGATAAATAAAAAGCAGTGAGATCACTGCTTTTTATTATGCCATGACGTTTTCGTAGGCTCTCATATATTTTTGGATATCTCCTGCTCCCATGAAGATGAGAACGGCTTTATCATGAGCTTTTAAAACAGATGTGTCATCTTCTTCAATCAGCTTGGCATTATGAATTTTTCCCTGGAGATCGCCGATCGTCAGCTTTCCGGCATTCTCACGGGCTGAGCCGAAAATATCGCATAAATACACACAGTCAGCGCCGCTCAGGCTTTCTGCAAATTCGTCAAGGAACTGCTGCGTCCGTGTAAATGTATGAGGCTGGAATACCGCGACAATTTCCCGATCAGGATATTTCTGTCTTGCCGCCTCAATTGTCACTTTTATTTCTGTCGGATGATGAGCATAGTCATCGATCAGCACTTGATCCCCAAGCTGCTTCTCATTGAATCTGCGTTTGACGCCCCCAAAGGATTTGAGAGCATGCTTAATGATGCTGGAATCAATTTCTTCATAATGGCATAACGCAATGACCGCCAATGAGTTTAATACATTGTGGTGGCCGTACGCAGGAATATAAAACGTATCATAGAACGTATTGCGGACAAAGACATCAAAAGTTGTCCCTTCCGTGCTTTTTACGATGTTTCTGGCTTGAAAATCATTTTCTTCCCCCGTGCCGTAATACACAACCGGGACGTTCGCATGGATTTTCGGCAGATGCTCATCGTCTCCGCAGGCAATAATGCCTTTGTTGACTTGAAGAGCCATCTCTTGGAAAGCGTCAAATACATCGTCAATGCTTGAGAAGTAATCAGGGTGATCAAAATCAATATTCGTCATAATCGCATAATCTGGCTGATAGCTTAAGAAATGGCGGCGGTATTCGCACGCTTCAAACACAAAGTATTCGCTGTTTTCATTTCCCTGGCCTGTTCCGTCTCCGATTAAGAAAGACGTCGGTTTTGCGTTTTGGATCACGTGAGCCAGCAGACCCGTAGTCGACGTTTTGCCGTGTGCGCCCGTAACGGCAACACTCGTGAATTTTTTCATGTAGTCGCCTAAAAACTTATGATAACGTATCACCGGAATTCCCTCAGACATCGCTTTTTCTATTTCAGGATGCGTGTCTGGGAATGCGTTTCCGGCGATGACTGTCATGCCGGGTTTAATATTTTCCGCGCTAAAAGGAAGAATCGTAATATTTCTTTTTTCAAGCGCTGTTTGCGTAAAAATAAATTTTTCGATATCCGATCCTTGGACAGTATATCCATTATCATGAAGTATTTGGGCAAGCGGACTCATACCGGTCCCTTTTATTCCAACAAAATGATAAACAGTCATAATTGTACCTCCAACAAACGTCTATCTGTTCCCCAGTATATGACGCTCATTTCAATTTGCGACCGCGGCGGCTGAAAAGCCTCCCTTAGCGGCGTATTTTATATGTTTTGTTATGTTTAGTATCAGGTTATTTCTTTCCGATTAAACCCAGATATCAAGATTTGTCTATGCACAGCTGCTGTAAAGCGGCATAGCTGTTAAATGCTCTAAACACTATCATACCATGTTTGGTGTGAAAATGAACCCATATTATTCGTTTATTAAATCACTTGCTGTGATCAGCACCTCCCGAGGCTTGCTTCCTTTTGCCTCAGAGATCATGCCTTCCGCTTCCATCATGTCGATCAGCCTTGCCGCACGATTGTAACCGATTCTGAATCTTCTTTGCAGGCTTGAAGTGCTCGCACTGTTTTGCTCTACAACAAACTCACACGCTTCGTAAAACAGTTCGTCCTCTTCTTTCAGGGCTGATCCTTGTCTTACGAGCTCTTCTGGTTCAAATAAATAGGTCGGCGGCATTTGGCTTCTGACGTGGGAAACGACGCGGTCGATTTCCCGGTCTGACACAAAGTTACCTTGCAGACGTACCGGTTTTCCCGATCCGTTTTCCAAAAAGAGCATATCCCCTTTTCCGAGAAGCTTTTCTGCACCGGCTATGTCAATAATTGTTCGGGAATCAACCTGGCTTGAAACAGAAAAGGCGATTCTCGTTGGGATATTCGCCTTAATCAGACCTGTAATGACATCGACTGACGGACGCTGAGTGGCGACGAGAAGATGGATACCGCACGCTCTGGCTTTTTGGGCGATCCGCGCAATGCTTTCTTCCACATCGTTTGGAGCCACCATCATCAAATCTGCAAGCTCATCAATAATGACAACTAAATATGGCAGCTTTTCACCCATTTGGTGTTCAGCGGTTAATTGATTAAAGCGGTCAATGTCGCGGACACCTGAATGGGCAAACAGCTCATAGCGCCGCTCCATTTCCTCAACGACCCATTTCAAAGCAGCTGTAGCCGCTTTAGCGTCAGTAATGACCGGGCTGACGAGGTGAGGAATTTTATTGTAAGGGGCCAGCTCTACCATTTTCGGATCAATCAGCAGCACCTTTACCTCACTCGGGTCAGCTTTATAAAGCAGGCTGACTAATATTGTATTGATGCATACGCTTTTTCCGGAGCCTGTAGCGCCGGCAATCAAGCCATGCGGCATTTTCTTCAAGTCGATAACAACAGGATTTCCTGAAATATCTAATCCCAGCGCAGCTGTGAGCGGTGACTTGCTTGTCCTGAAAGCTGAGCTGCGAATCATTTGGCGCAAATCAACCACCTTGCTCGTGCGGTTCGGCACTTCAATTCCGATCGTGTTTTTCCCCGGAATCGGCGCTTCAATCCGAATATCTCTCGCTGAGAGACTGAGTTTAATATCATCGGACAAGTTGGTGATTTTATTCACCTTTACACCTGGTTCAGGATGCACTTCAAATCTCGTGACAGACGGACCCTGGGTTACATGGACCACATTGGCGCGGACATTGAAGTTTTTCAAGGTTAAATCAAGAAGCTGACGCTGTTCTTCGATCCACGCAGTATCATCTTGAACCTGCGCTGGCGGGACATCAAGCAGTGCAACATTCGGAAATACATAGCTGCCGCGGCGCTCCTCTGCTTTTTGCTGTTTATGCGTATCTCTTTTCAGCATCATCACATTAAAAGGAACGGATGGTCCTTTTTGAGAAGATGCGCTTTGTTCGGCCCTTTTTTCCTGTACACCAGGCTTTTTTTTCGGCTCTTCTGAAGCTTCGCGAGGTTTGTCTGCGCGAATTTCCTGCCGGTTTTCAAGGGCTGCAGAAAACGATTTGGAACCCTGCTCCAAGCGTTCAGTTTTCTCAAGCCCTGTATGGCTGTCTGGCTGAACATCTATCTTCGTTTTCTGAGCCTCTCCCAGGATGTCATAATGATTATTTATTATGCTGTCTGATGGCTCTTCTGATTCTTTTGCCACAGTTTCTGCTTGAGCCAGAGCCTCTGATGAATACTCATGATCAGTAAATAAAGGCTCTTCCTGACGAATTTCCATTTGTTCTTCTTTAACGAACGGGGACTCAGCACCTTCTTCCGCGTTTTCATGATGATTGTATACTGGGCTGTCTGACGGCTCTTTTGCTTTTTCATCCTCAGATACTGCCTCTGTCTGAGATTCAGGAGCTGTTTGCTCTTCATCAAGTTCAGCGGAGAAAACAGGCTCTTCAAATTTCTCTGACTGCTGCTCCCTTTGTTCTTCCTCAGCCGTTGCAGGCTCTTCGCGGCCTACTTCACTGTCTGAAAGCCCTTCAGCCGCCGTATCTGTGAGCATCTCAGGCGGTGTTTGCTCTTCGGCTTGTTCAGCTGGGAAGAAAGGCTCCTCTTTTTCCGGCTGTTGAACGCCTGACTCAAATGGCACTTTGTTACCTGACGGCTCGGCTGGCCGTTTCGCCAGCGCCTCATCATGCTCCGTATCCTTTCTGTTTAAAACGCCAGAAGGCTGTTTTTCAAATTGGGTATCCGGGAAGAAAGGACTTTCTTTTTTGGAATGCGCCTGTGTGTCTGAAGCAGGATAGCCGCGTTCACGTTCGATCTCTTCTGACAGCAGTGTTACCTTCTCTTTTACCGATTTATCCGGTTCGTTCAATGTTTCAGAAGGCTTTTTCGGCACATCCTTTTTAACAGATGGTTTTTGATTGAATCCATAGACAGGCGAAGGGATATTTGTCGGTTTAAACGGTTTCTTCGCCGGCTCTGCTGCTTGATATGTATGCTGCTCTTCTTCATTTCTGGGACGCTCTCTGTAAGGTGCAGCACTTGGACGAGGCGCGGATTTCGGTTCGTCCGATGGTGTGCGGCGCCTTCTCAGGTCATGATTTTTGTATCCGTCAGGCACGACTGGAAAACGGAATTTGCCTTTTGGATATTCATAATATATTTTAGGATCTTCCAATCTTTTTAATTGTCCTTCAGGATGATGTACTTCTTGTTGCTGCGGAATTTGAGCGGGTTTTGTCTCCCGTTCAGCATCCTCTTCGCTTTCGCCTAAAAACAAATCAAAAAATTTATGAAGCCAACTCATAATTTATCTCTAACTCCCTTATAGTTTTCTGGGACGGTTTTTAGTATACCACTGCTGGTCGGCCCAGAAAAGATTAAGCTATCAGCAGAAACAAAGCCGCTAAACAAGGGCTTAGCGGCTTTTCACATGATTCGTTTTTTTTGGCGGATTTATGGGAGTCTAAAACTGAAATGCGTCTCCCGCCTCATAGTCTCCTTCTAACACAAGGATTCCTTTTTCAGCAGGGGCATCCGGCAAATCAAGCTCTTTCGCTGAGCAGATCATCCCGCTTGACGGAACGCCACGAAGCTCTGCATCCTTAATGACAAGTCCGCTAGGCATCACAGCACCGACTTTGGCAACGACAACTTTTTGGCCTTGGTCAACGTTAGGCGCGCCGCAGACGATCTGAAGCGTTTCTTCTCCTACGTTGACTTTACATACGCTTAATTTATCAGCATTCGGATGTTTTTCTTTTGATTCTACATAACCCACAACAAACTTCGGAGATAAATCAACGACTAATGTTTCTTCAACGCCGTTTCTGTTTAAAATCTCATTCACATCTTGCACGAATGTTTCTGAGAGCGCAACAAGGCCGTTTTCATCAATGGTCAAGTAAGAAGACGCATTGAAAATGTTGAAGCCCGTTGTTTCTTTTGTTTCGTTATTGAAAATTTTGACGACGTCGCCGTGTTTTTCATAGCCTAATTGTTGGCGTGTCACATCTTGAAGAGAGATCAGGAGCGTGTCTCCCACACCTTCTTTATTATAAAAAGCGTTCATAAGTAAAAATCCTTTCTAATCCTTTTTCGGACGGCTTTTCGCCATGATAAACACCGGTTCCAGCTTTCCTTCATTGTACAAAAATGATAGGGCGGTAATCGGGACGGTGCCGCCTGCAAAGAAGCTCATCGACATTTGTCCTAGAATATCATACCCCGATTCATTTCGGATGTCAGCAAGAATCAAAACGTCCTGATGAGGAACAGAGATCGCCAGCTCACCTTCTGCATGCTGCTTATATTCATTTAAGATCGCTTCGTTCAAAATCCGGCTTGCGTCGTATCCGTCGTTTGCCCTGAAGAAATAAAAGTAATTGCCGGCAACCGTATCCTCTTTGACAACCGTCGGCAGGGAACGGAGATTAAATGCGGCCGTCTCTCTGATCCGCTCTTTTGTCCAGTTTTCTTTCTCAAGCATGCGCTGGTCAATTAAACGGTAGGTTTTCCCGAGATCTAGCGCGTAATAAATTCTTGTCTCTGCGGTATGATCGTCATAAATGAGCGGGATATCTTCGCTGGACTTGTCCGGGAAGGAAGTCGAGCGGATGACCGGATAAATGCGAGTTTCTTTCCCGGTCATTTCCTGAGCCTTCCCTTCCATTGCCGTCATCGCTTCGGAGACATAGTACACGATCTCATCAATGGCTTCGTCTTTTTTCAGTTCCCATTTTGCAATAATCGGCGGTAAATCGAGCGTAATCCCTTTTTTAGTCGTTTGATCCTCAACACGGAGGGTGTCTTTTTCTCTGTCAAACAGAAAGGAGCGATTCTCGTGCTGAAGGCGCTGTTTCAGTATATCTGACAGCTTCCTTGAGGTCATTTTCAAACCGATGTCCTCCTTTACGCTTTAGCGAGAGAGTCTGTTAAAAACTGTTCAATTTCTTCTTTTGTTTTGCGGTCTTTGCTCACAAAACGATTTACTTCTTTTCCTTCATTAAACACCACAAAGCTTGGGATTCCGTAAATTTCCCACTCTGCACATGTATCAATGAATTTGTCACGGTCTACGTAGTAGTAGGTGAATTCAGGGAAATTCGCTTCCAGTTCAGGCAGGAAAGGCTCTACAAAACGGCAATCCGGGCACCAATCGGCTGAAAACATAAATACAGACCAATCATCCTTTACCGCTTTTTCCAGCTCTTGAGTTGATTCAATTTTTTTCATTTCATATCCCTCCAGTTGTTTATGTTCTTACATGTTTTTTATCGATACTCGTCCATTTGGATCATACCAAACTGCTTGAGGCAAAACCACTTATATGCAACGAATGAATATGTAAGATTGGCTTTCCCATTATCATTATCATATTTTATTTGCATTATCAAGCTCGTTTCGTTTAACATCGTGTACATGAGGGTGAAATTTACAGATGGATATACATAAGGAGGGATTTTTATTATGGAGTTTATCGTCTATTTAGCAGGAGAAATCCACAGCAATTGGCGCGAGGAAATTAAAGAAAAAACAAAATCACTGAAGCTCCCGATTACGTTTGTTGGCCCGATGGAGAATCATGACCGCTCAGACAATATTGGTGAAGAAATTATGGGCGTACAGCCAAATGCCGTTTTAAAGGATGACAAAGCCTCTGACATCAACAACTTCAGAACCGCCGTCCTGATGAATAAAGCAGACTTTGTGATCGCCCTGTTTGGCGAAAAGTACAAACAGTGGAACACGGCAATGGATGCATCATATGCGATCGCAAAAGGAAAACCCCTGATTATTATCCGGCCGGAATCGCTCCACCATCCTTTAAAAGAGCTTTCCAATAAAGCGAATATTACGGTTGAAACCGTTAACCAAGCCATTAAGGCCCTTTCCTATCTATTTGAAACAGAATAAGAAAAAAGCTTGTCGATCCGGGCTTACTGCTCGTTCAACAAGCTTTTATGAAACCTACATATTTTCTTTAATCGCATCCACTGTCTGCTTATCGCAGGCTGTTACAAGTTTGATGAGCATTTCTTTAGCAGCAGCATAATCATCAATATGAATGATAGAAGCGTTTGTATGAATATAGCGGGAACATATTCCGATAACCGCTGACGGCACACCGCTGTTCGAAATATGAACCTTGCCTGCATCTGTTCCCCCGCCGGATACAAAATATTGATATGGAATATCATGCGTTTCAGCCATATCAAGAACGAATTCCCTCATTCCGCGATGCATGACTGTCGTTCTGTCAAGAATGCGCAGCAAAAAGCCTTTTCCAAGCTGGCCGAATTCATTTTTGTCTCCGCTCATATCGTTTGCCGGGCTGGCGTCAAGGGCGAAAAACAAGTCCGGTTTAATCATATGAGAAGCCGTCTGCGCGCCCCTTAGCCCTACTTCTTCCTGAACCGTTGCACCCGCATAGAGTGTATTCGGAAGCTCTTTACCGTGTAATTCCTTCAGAAGTTCAATGCTTAAGCCGCATCCATATCTGTTATCCCATGCTTTTGATAAAATTTTCTTTTCATTCGCCATCGTCGTAAACGGACAAACAGGCACGATCTGCTGTCCCGGTTTAATGCCGATTTTGATGGCGTCTTCCTTATCATCCGCTCCAATGTCGATCATCATGTTTTTGATATCCATCGGACGGTTTCGCTGCGCATCTGTCAATAAATGCGGCGGTATGCTTGAAATCACACCCGGAACCGGCCCGTTATCTGTTTGAATTTCAACCCGCTGCGCAAGCAAAACCTGGCTCCACCAGCCTCCGAGCGTCTGGAATCTGAGCAGCCCGTTGTCTGTAATGGATGTCACCATGAAGCCGACTTCGTCCATGTGCCCGGCTACCATAATTCTCGGTGCGTCCTCTGCGCCTCGTCTGACTCCGAAAACACTTCCCAGTCTGTCCTGAACGATGTCATCGGCATATTTGGCTAGCTCCTGCTTCATAAAAGCACGAACCTGATGCTCATTGCCCGGCGCGCCGGGAAGCTGCGTCAGTGTTTGGAAAAGCGCTTTCGTTTCTTGATTCATGTTTTCCCCTCATTTCTATGTAGTCCTTTTATTTTATTAGAAACAATGAAGTTTTCCAAGCACCCTGACCGAATCTGCTCGATCAGCCGCGTATTGCTTAACAGGATTTGGCTGTTTCTGTATAATGAAAAGTACGATCAACCAGGAGGTGCTTTATTTTGAAATTGCGTCATCTTCTTTTAGGTGCAGGACTTGGAATTTGTGCGGCTGTCGTTGTAAAACAATATGTGATGAAGCCTTATATTTCTTCAGAAAAAGCGCTTCGAATTGTAAAATCTGCTTTTAAGCAGCGGGGCCCGATTGACGGATCATGGATTTACACCCAGCCGGAGCCTTACAATATTAACGGAGAAACGGTACAGGTATACAAAACCGGCATTACACGATCAGCTTTCGGAGAATTAGAACAGTATGAAGTCATGGTGGATGCGAAAACGGGAGAAATTGTTGATGTCATTGATACAATCGCCTCTTAACACCGGACAAGCAAAAAATAGAAGCCGCTGCCCACGCAGCGGCTCTTTTTTATTATATCGCGCGAATCGGTTTGTATACCGGATACCACATCGCATCCTGCACTGCCTGTATAATGTCTTCAGGCTCTTCCGTAGCGACGCCTTCCTTCATTGCGGTTTTTGCAACTTCAACAGCAACGGTTGCCGAAACAGTGCGCAAATCTTCAACTTTTGGAAGCATCGGCGCGCCAGGCACCCCGACATTGACCATACCTGCGATTGCCCGGGCACATGCTTCAAACATGCCGTCGGTAATTAATTTTGATTTGGTAACAATCGTTCCAAGACCGAGACCAGGGAAGACAAGCGCGTTGTTTGCCTGCCCGATATGATACGTAACTCCGTTATATTCAACTGGCGGGAACGGGCTTCCTGTCGTGATCAGCGCACGGCCTTCTGTCCATTCGATTAAATCCTCTGGTTTTGCTTCAGAAAGAGTTGTCGGATTTGACATTGGCAAAATCGCCGGCCGTTTCACATGTGACGCCATTTCTTTTACAATTTCTTCAGTGAAAGCGCCGGAAACCGTAGATGTGCCGATCAGGATCGTCGGTTTCGCCTGCCGGACCACTTCAAGAAGATCAATGCCTCCGCCGTCTCCGTTCCGCTGATAATCCTTCACTTCATCAGCCGAACGGGCATACGGCTTTTGGAAATCAAGAAGCTGATCCATATCATCTGTTAACAGCCCGTTTCTGTCTATGCACCAGAAGCGCTTGTATGATTCTTCTTCACTCAGTCCCTCGCGCACCAATGCTTCCCGCAGCTGTTCGGCAATTCCGATTCCTGCCGTTCCCGCTCCGAATATAACAACTCTGTGATCTCTCAGCGGAACTTTAGACGCTTTTGCACAGGATAAGACTGCGGCCAAAGAAACAGCGCCAGTTCCTTGGATATCATCATTGAAGGTACACACTTTATCTTTATAGCGTTTCAAAATGCTTCGCGCGTTTTTCGCCCCGAAATCCTCCCAATGCAGCAATGCATTCGGAAATGTTTCTCTCGCCAGCGCAACGTAGTCGTCAATAAATTGGTCATAGCGTTCCCCGCGCACTCTGGAATGCTGGTTGCCGACATAAAGCGGGTCGTTTAAGAGGCTCTCCTGATTTGTCCCCGCATCTAAAACAACAGCCAGCACTCTGCTCGGATCAATGCCCGCAGCCGCTGTATAAACCGCCAGCTTGCCAATAGAAATCGCGATTCCTCCGACGCCCCAGTCACCGATTCCTAAAATTCCTTCCGCATCAGTTGCAACAATTAAATCGATCGTATCGCTTTGATCTTTATACTGTTTAAATGCTTCTTTCATACCGTCCGGGTCATCGATTGACAGATAGAGCCCTCGTGGTTTTCTGTATTCATGGCTGTATCTCTGGATTGCCGTTCCGACTGTCGGTGTGTAGACAATCGGGAGCATTTCCCCTAAATGGTCATTTAACAGGCGGTAAAACAGCGTTTCATTCCGATCGTGCAGCGCCGTTAAATAGACATTTTTGCTCAAATCGTCAGGCTGTGCGGAATATTGCTCATACGCTCTTTTCGCCTGATCATCAATTGTTAATACCTTGGGCGGCAGAAAGCCTTTTAAACCAAGTTCTTTTCTTTCTTCCTCAGTAAAAGCAACACCTTTGTTCAAAAAAGGAACAGAGAGCACTTCAAGGCCTCTTAATGTTGTTTGAATGTCTCCTTCGTTTGTTACTCTGAATTGTTTCACCCTGCCTCTTCCTTTCTGAGCATAATTAGTACTAGGTTTGCATTATTAGCCGGAAAACATGCAGGGTAAACATAAAAATATGCTATTGCTTCATTCGCTTGACTGAATCTTTGATGCTTCCGTCCTCCTCCCATTGAAGGGCGCGATACTCGGCATCATGATAAAAAATAAACCAAGCGTCTTTTTCTGCTGCGAACGCCTGCCATTTCTGCTTTTGCGGGATAGAGGTCATCGGATAATCATCGTAAGCCAGCACCCATAGCGGATTGCGGTGGGCATGTGTCGGCATCAGATCTGCCATATGTACGGCAGTTTCACCCGCATCCTCGCATAGCAGGACACTGTGTCCGTCGCTATGGCCTCCGGTGTGATGCATTGTAATACCCTCCGTGATCGTTAAGGTGTCTTCAAAGGTTTTGACTTGGCCAGCTACAGCCTCCCAATTTTCTTTCCAATACGTATTTTTCGACCTGATATTCGGATGGCGCATTTCGTCCCATTCAACAGCTGATGTATAAATCACTGCATTCGGAAAGACAGAGACGAGCCGTTCACCTTCATATTCCGTTAAACCGCATGCATGATCAAAATGAAGGTGTGTCATTGCGATCACATCTATATCGGCAACCGTTAATCCGAGTGCAGCTAATGAGGGTTTCACATTCGACTCTTGTGTCACGCCATAGTTTCGTTTTTGTTTATCAGTCAGCTTGCCGGACCCAATTCCGGCGTCAACGATGATATTGAGCCCATCCTTTTGAATCAAAATAGGGTCTGTCCTTAGTTCAATCTGGTTTTTTTCATTGACTGGATATTTTTTAGACCAAAGCGGCTTTGGAACGACGCCGAACATGGCACCTCCGTCCATATGCGTCACGCCCCCGTCAAGCCAGGTCAACGTGATGTTTCCAATTTTCATTGTTTCCATTTTCATCCCCCCTGTCATCATGGTAGCAAACGGCCCATAAAAAAAACAGACTCCTGTCAGAGTCTGTCTTTACGTTCTCCATTCAACCTCAGCCCGATAGATCGGCTGGCCGAGTGCAGAGAATTTTTCTTCATATTCTGTCATAATATTGCCTTCGAGATTGCTGTTATGCAAATCGAGACTGACGTATGTCAGCAGGAGGCCGTACTCAGAGAAGCTCTTCAAAGAGTACTCAAACAAACCTCGGTTGTCCGTTTTAAAATGAATCGCTCCGCCTTTGCCCATTACATCTTCATATTTTTTGAGGAAGTGGGAATATGTCAGGCGGCGTTTTTCATGCCGTTTCTTCGGCCAAGGATCAGAAAAGTTCAAGTAGACCCGTTTCACTTCCCCCGGCTCAAACACATCCGTCAGCGTGTCCGCATCTATATTCAGAAGCTTTACATTCTGCGCTTCGCTGTCTTTTACTTTTTGGACGGCTGTCACGATGACGCTTTTAAATAACTCAATACCAATATAATTGATGTCGGGATTTTGTTTGGCCATACCAGAAATAAATTGGCCTTTTCCTGTACCAACCTCGATATGGATCGGATTGTCGTTGCCAAACACTGTGTTCCATTTCCCTTTATAATCAGCAGGATTGCTGATGGCAATATCTGCGTTTTCAGCCAAAAAGTCATCAGCCCAAGGCTTGTGGCGCATTCTCATATGATTGACACCTCTATCTATTATTTCGACTAACAACATACCATGAATTAAAAAGACCCGCAAGCTCGTTTTTCCAGTGTATCTCTCTTAAGGCCGAGCGCATAAAAAAAGAGGGTCCCGTCTGCTGGAACACTCCTTTCCCATGTATAAAAACGCTCTGTTTTGAACAATTTAACCCGTATGATACTGAAGGGATGTGTACCGTTATGGGTTTACATTATGAGCATCAAGTTCATTTATTGAAGGATATATTGACTGACCATCAATTGGACTGCTGCGGAACAGTCGCAGAGTACGAGCAGCTTGAGCGTGTGATTAAATCACTGATGGCAAACACCGAGCTTGATTCAAATTTCAAAAACGTGCTTGAAGATGTTTACCGCTACAGCCAATCAGGAATATCGTCCAAATCCATCGACTCACACATACAAGAGCATCAGAACAGCCTGTCTCAATGGGTAGAGCAAATGGATTCGTATTCCTGATTAATCAACAATTCGTTTCATGAGGATATGCAGCTCTTCCATTGCATCATGAAATTCCTTATCATTGCCTTTTGCTTTATGCCAGGCAATGAAAGTAATTGTTTCAGATAACACATACCAAGCCATTCGCAACCGAAGGCTTTCTGTCAGCTCTATGCCGTACATGCTCAGCCAGCTCTCCCAAGCTGGCTTTTCGACGTAGTGGTACAGCAAAGGCCCGAGGTCCATCGCCGGATCAGCGATCATGGCGCCGTCCCAGTCAATTAAATACAGCTGGTTGTCTTCAGACAATAGCCAGTTATTATGATTGACATCACAATGGCAAACGACTTTCTCACCGAAATGCACTTCATGCAGGTGTTCTTCCAAATACTTGATCCCTTCTTGAATCAGCGGCGAAGATTGCTGCACAGCAAATACAGCCTGCTTCAGCTGAGACAAAAGAGCCCCCGGGTTCAGCGGTTCTTTTCCAAGTCTCTTCAGCATGTCCAGCAAGGCTTTTGATGTGTGTATTTTACGAAGCAATTCAGCAACGGGCCGTCCGCTCATGTCTTTAGGCTTCAGCTCTCTGCCGGTCATCCAGTGCTGGGCCGTAATGACGTCCCCATTTTCCATCCGTTTTGTCCAAACCAGCTTCGGAACAATGCCTTCGGCGGATAAAACAGCTAAAAAAGGTGAGCTATTACGTTTTAAAAAAAGCTGCTGCCCGTTATGTTTCGCATAATATGCATCTCCTGTAGCTCCTCCGGCGGGGAAGATCTCCCAATCGCTACCTAGTAATTGTCCCAACCAGTTCATATCAATGTTCAACCCATCATTTCTTAAAATATTTTAGAATTAAGGCTAATCGTCTCTAGTCTATCCAGCGAATGCCTTTTTCGTACGAATCGTATAAAAATAAAAAAGACAGCTATTGAGAGTCTCATATGCTAATCAATAGCCGTCCTTTAAATTTTAGCGCTATAGCACAAACTTCGTCAAGCAAAACTCTTAAGATCTGATGCTAAATATAAGATAACCGTTCCGATGCCGTTTACTGCAACCGTTTTCTTGATTTCTGTTGGGTCTTCCTGAAATCCTGATGGATCACATAAAAGCCGATAAGGTATGTCGTTTGGCAGCCTCCACTCGACGGAGTCTGGACTCGCGTGATGGATAACAATGATATCTTTCCATTCGTCAACCTCGTCAAGATCATAAAGCCTGTATGCGATAAGGTGTTCTTTTAGCGTCAAGCATTCAAGATGGCGCTGGATGTCTGCAGCGGACCTAAGACGGAATGCAGGATGCGCTTTTCTCAGCGAGATCAGCCTGCGGATATAGTGAACATCTTCTTTGAATGTTTCACGGCGATCCCAGTCGAGCTGGTTGATGCTGTCACTGGATTGATAGCTGTTTTCCACTCCCTGCTTCGTCCGGAAAAATTCCTGGCCGCTGTGAATAAACGGCACCCCTTGGGCAAGCAAAATAATCGCGGCTGCAAGCCTTTGCCTGCTTCGCTTTCGGCTGTCATTTTCTTGAGGAAGCGCAAAGCTCATTTTATCCCAAAAGGTGTGATTGTCGTGTGATTCGACATAATTGATGGACTGGCTTGGTTCCGGAACAATCGGTGCTAATGCCTTCCATCCGGAAGACCCGGCAATTCCATGCATCACAGCTTGTGCTGATTCACCGCTGCCGAGCGCAAACCCTGCTGCCTTAAGGTGAAAGGTGTTCCCTTTTACAGCGTCACGAAACATATCATTAAAAAAGCCGATGCCCGGCATTCTTGGCGCGTTCGCCAAAGCAGCTTTCTGTTCATGCGGCAGCGGTGTAGCCAGATCCCACCCTTCTCCAAAAAGCAGGATTCCGGGCTTTGCCTTAGTTGCTTTCTCTTTCATATAAAGCACGGTGTCAATATCTAAAATCCCGAGGAGATCAAAGCGGAAGCCGTCAACATTGTATTCTTCAAGCCAATAGACCACGCAATCCGCAATGAATTTTCTTGCCATCCTTCTTTCTGATGCGATATCATTGCCAACGCCGGTGCCGTTTGATGGCATCCCACATTCGTCGTGCCGGAAAAAATAACCTGGCACTGTCTTTTCAAAGGGGGAATTCTCCCTCTTATACACATGGTTAAAAACAACATCCAGAATGACTCGCAGACCGTGCTGATGCAGGGTATTGATCATTTGTTTCAGCTCTGTTTTTCTCGTTTGAGGATCATGAGGGTTTGAGGCATAGCTTCCCTCCGGGGCAAAGAAATGAAGCGGGTTATATCCCCAATTGTATGCATCAAGCGGCTTCTCTTCATCAACTCCGGCAAAATCATTCACCGGCAGAAGCTCCACATGTGTAACACCGAGCTCTTTTATATACGCCAGTCCAGAAGAACTGCCATTTGCGGTTTGTGTATCAGTTTCCGTTAATGCTAAGTATTTTCCCTTGTTTATCATGCCGCTGTTTTCATGGATGGAGAAGTCGCGAAGGTGCGTCTCATAGATGACGGCATCCACAGGGTGTGAGAATGGTTTAAGAGGAGCAGTCCATTTCATTTGATCCGGGCGCAAGACGACGCCCTTCTCTCCATTTACAGTCACAGCCTTGGCATACGGGTCAACGGTTTCCATCCATTCTGAATTGTTGCAGATGCAAAACAAATACTCATATCCGTGAAGGTCACCTGTGACCGTAACGGCATAGACGCCTTTTTCCAACCGAGTCATTTGGAATGTGCGCCCGCTTTTATTGGGGTGTGAAAGCTTGACAGCAGCTGAGGTTGCAGCAGGCGCCCATACTTTAAATACGGTATGATCCGCGGTATAAACGGCGCCCAGCTCTCCGTCATAATAAAATTCGTCATCGAACACAGCCGTCCGGATGACCGCGCCAATTTGGAGATCCGTTTTGTGGCCGCTGGATGCTCTGACGCAATGGATTTTTCCAAATGTCACAGGATGGTCGGATACGCAGACGTACTTGTATTTTGCTTCAAGGGAGTATTCCTCCCTGACAGCCAGAGGAAAAACTGTTGTTTCTGTCTCAAGCCGAAACGGCGGTGCCATGATTTCCTTTTGTTCAGCAGGAATCAGAACAGTAATGATATTCATGTCATCGACATACGCTTCGAAGCTGCGGCGGATGCTGACCATCGGAAGCTCTCTCCTTCAAACACGTTTATGTTTTGATCCTTAGGGGTGAAGGACTAGATGCCAGACGAAACGGGGTAGTGCCCATGATTTCTCCGTCAGCATGGAACGGGATTTTGTCCTTCGTGTAAAATGTAATGTCCTTCGCTTTAAACATCGTAACGCCATCCATCTTTGTATGTTTTCCAAATGCCATGAGACATAAAAGCCAATATTTTTTCAAAAACGGCTGGTTTTCAACGATTACGATATCAAATGTCTTCTCGCGCGGATTTGCTAGGGGCGCCGCCTTCATGCCTCCCCCGTAAAACGGATGGTTGGATACAACGGCAAACCAGACATCATGAAATTCGCGCGTCTCGTCTTCCGTCGTACAAGCTAACGTAAACGGCTTAAAGGTTGCCGAAGCGTGCAAATGAGAAAGCGGATACACAAGAAATCGAAGGCGGAGAAAAAGAAAAAACCGTCTCAACGGAAATTCCATCGCCTTTTTATTGACATATGCGTCAAACCCGATCCCGATATGATTCATAAAATAAAGAATCTGTGATTTATCCTGAAGGAAATTGACGCTCCCTAAATGAAAGGTTCTTGTTAACGGGCGCTTTACCTTCTTGATTTCCTGTATCAGATCGATTTTTTTAATAGAGAATCCTCGCGAAAAATCATTATACGCGCCCGCCGGCACAAAGCTCAGCTCAATATCGTCAACATCTTTCAGCCCGTTGACAACTTCATGCATGGTTCCGTCTCCGCCAATGACGATCAGGCGCTTCAGCTTATATTCCTGTATCGTTGAAATCTGTCTGGCGAGCACCTCGGCGTGTCCCGGATGTTCAGTTAAAAATGAACGGTGCTCAACCTTTCGTTTGATCAATTCTTTTTGAATGGACTTCCAAACACGCAGGCCGTTTCGATGTCCTGCTGTCGGATTAATAATAAAAAACCAATGGCTCATCTTTCTCACCTGCTTATGTTATGAGAAAACCGCTCAAATCGTTCTCTTTTACTCCAGCCACTCCTGTCTGCGATAGGAGTCAGACATGCAGTAAGACAATAGAGCCTTTGCAGCCTTTATCTGATGATGTTTGATCGGCGCAGTGTTTTTCTTCTGCCGCTCAATCCATTCTTCCGCGCTCCGCCTATCCGCTATTTCTAAGCCGTATGGCGGCTCCGGGTAATCGATGTACGACGTTCTGCTCAGAAGCAATTTTCGAACCGGGATCTCAGCCTGTTTTTCCTTTACGATCTTCGACACAACCGAGTCCGTGCGAAACAGGCTAAGCCCTGGATTTAACACTGATGCAGTCTGAGAGGCTGTTTTCTTGTCCCAAAAACGATTTTTAGACCCTATGTAGACACTGTCTTCCTCAGCCTCTAAAAAAGAAACGCAATAAATTTCCAGAGGAGAAATAATCACAATGCTTAATTCAACCGCCGCCTGCTGAATTTTCAGCACAGGCTTATACATAATAAAATAAGAATCAGGCAGCTGCTGGGTCAGATAACGCAAAATGCGGTCCTGCTTCACCTGGTTTGAGAGTTGAGATATTTCTGAAAGAGTAGAGCTTGCCCATTTGAGCTGAAAATCATATAAATGCCTTTTATAAAAAGAAGCAAGCGCCACCCTGCTCTTCGGGAGCCTTACATGAATATCTTCTTCGTCCTCAAACCATTGGTGTCTCTCTTCTTGTATATCGGCTTTTATCTCTTCTTTTCTTCTTTTCAATGAAAATTTTTTTCGTTTCTGCACCGGTTCCGGTTCTTCAGCAATGGCTTGCCTTTCTTCATGCTGGCGCTCCGCTGCTTCTACTAGTGAAAGCCAGCGCTCTTTTTTCAAACGTACAAACTGGTTGATATAATGGTACGGATCAAGCTCATATCTCGATATATAATCATGAATTTTGATGATTTGTGCCATGTTTGTTTCTCCACTCCGCAATGAATTAAGATAATTGAAATTTGAATATTTCCTCGTATTTTGGTGATTGGTTCAAGTGTATTTGAAAGAGCGAAAACCGTTCAGCCATCATCGAAACTTCGCCGCTTTCAAACGGAACATGAGCTGGAAATCCATCTTCGCCTGTCCATTTTCTTGCCAGCGTCATATGAGGATGATACGGTCTTTTTTCCACTTGAAAGCCGGCCTGAAGTACAGCCTGCTTCGTATGTTCCCGCAGTCTATCAAGCGTTTTGTTTTTCTTTGGCTCCAGATGTAAAACGCGCGGCTTTCTGCGGTCGCCGAATACATCTATCTTGCCAAACTTAATTGAAAATGGATCAATTTCTGAAGCAATCTCTGCTAGCGAACCTTCAAGCTTCTTTATTTGTGTCTCATCCGCCGCTCCGAGAAAAATTAACGTGATATGATAGTCAAGCGGGTGCACCCATTTTTGAAACGTCAATACCGGTTCGTTTTTCGCAGCCTGGTAGATCGGATTTGCAATTCCCTCAGGTATGGGAACGCCGATGAAATAATGAGGCCGTATATCTGGCATCCGTCTGACACTCCCTTCTTTGACAGCTATTATTTTATCAATAAAGAGGCTGTGCGGATAGAGGAACAGTGTATGAAAACACTCTCGCACAAACGTTTATTATGTTAGGATATTATATGACACTTGTTTTATTCAGAAAGGAATGACAATGTTGAAAATCGTTGCAAACACAGCTGATCTGATAGGAGATACACCGCTAGTGAGATTGAATAGGCTTCAGCCGGAAAATGCGGCACAAGTCTATTTGAAGCTTGAATTTTTCAATCCGAGCGGCAGTGTGAAAGACAGAGCCGCTTATCAAATGATCATAGAAGCTGAACAAAACGGTTTACTCAAGCCGGGATCAGTTATTATAGAGCCGACAAGCGGAAATACCGGAATCGGGCTCGCCATGAATGCGGCAGCACGCGGATATAAAGCAATCTTAGTGATGCCTGATACGATGACGAAGGAACGGATCAACCTACTTAAAGCTTACGGTGCAGAGGTTGTATTAACTCCCGGAGAGGAAAGAATGCCGGGCAGCATCAAAAAAGCGAAGGAGCTTGCCGAACAAATTCCGAACAGCTATATTCCAATGCAGTTCGATAACACTGCTAATCCTGATGCGCACCGGAAAACAACAGCGCCTGAAATCGCCCGGGCAATAGAGGAAATCGGAAAACCGCTCGGCGCTTTTGTCGCCTCCTCTGGAACGGGCGGAACCATTACCGGAACAGGTGAGGCGCTCAAAGAGCTTTTTCCGGATATCACGGTTCATGTTGTTGAGCCAGCGGGTTCGCCTGTATTATCCGGCGGAAAACCTGGCGCGCATAAACTTGTAGGAACGAGCCCAGGCTTTATACCGCCGATTTTAAATGAAGACGTTTATGATGAAATTATCAAAATCTCTGATGAAGACGCGTATACGACGACAAGACGGCTTGCTGCTGAAGAAGGAATTCTTGTCGGTCCTTCATCAGGCGCTGCCTGCTTCGCGGCAATCGAAACAGCGAAACGCCTCTCTCCTGACAAAGTTGTGGTCTGCATGACAGCTGATACAGGAGAACGGTACTTATCAACTGATTTATGGTCATTTATTTAAAAAAAGGACTGGCTTCAGCAGAAGCCGGTCCTTTTATTTTGCAAGCTCGTAAATGGCCTGAGCATATAACGCTGTCGATCTCAGCAGGTCATCAATTTCGATATATTCATCCTTTTGGTGTGCGCTGTCAGGGCGTCCGGGGAACAGCGGGCCGAACGCGACACCGGCTTTTAAGGATCTCGCATATGTCCCCCCGCCGATTGAGATTAAGTCAGCTTTTTTACCCAGCTGGCCTTCATAAACCTTTTGCAGGGTTTTGACTAACGGATGATCTGCGGACACGTGATGCGGCTTGCTGTCTTTGAATTCTCCCAGATCAAATTCAGATGCACTTTCGAATGCATCGCGAATCGCTTTGCTTTCTGCTGTCACAGGATAGCGGATATTGATCCCGAGCTCGCCTCCTTGCCCTTCTTTATAGCGCAGTGTTCCGACATTTAATGTCAGCTCACCGCTGATTTCATCCTCACAGTCGATGTCCAGTTTTTTTCCTCTTGTATCACCTGAGAACTTATCTGTCACAACTTGCACAAACCGCTTTCCTGCATCGTCAAGCTCAGTCTGCTGGAGAAATTCGCACAATAAAATACCGGCATTGATCCCATTGTTCGGTTCCATCGCATGGCAGGAAAGACCGTACATACGCAAAATGAGCTGTCCGTTCTCTATTGCAGCTTCCCCTTTTTGGTCCGTCGTGCGGAGCATGTCTTTAAATGAAGATAGAATCTCTTCATTTTTCGGCCCTTCAATGACAGCTTCCGCAGCATCAGGCACCATGTTCAAACGAAGGCCTGATTGAAACGAGACAAGCACTGCCTTTGGTTCTGCTTGATTTGGGCGGTGCGGAATAAGTAAAGAAGCATCGATGATCCCTTTTTCCGCATTAATGATTGGAAAATCGGCGTCAGGCGCAAAGCCCATTGTTGGCATTTCTTCATGCTTGAAATAATGCTCTACGCATCTCCAATCGCTTTCTTCATCTGTTCCGATAATCATTCTGACTCGCTTGGACAGGGGCAAATTCATGTCTTTCACGATTTTCAGCGCGTAGAATGCCGCCATTGTCGGGCCTTTGTCATCAATGGCGCCCCTTGCATAAATCCGTCCGTTGCGGATTTCAGCTGAAAATGGATCACTCGTCCACCCATCTCCCGGCGGCACGACGTCAACATGGCAAAGTACGCCGATAATGTCATCGCCCTCCCCCCATTCAATATGACCTGCGAAGCCGTCAAGATTTTTTGTTGTAAAGCCTTCTTTTTCTCCAAGCTCCAGCAATGAAGTCAGGCTGGCATTTACCCCTTCTCCAAACGGTTTACCGGGTCCAGCGGTTGTTTCGTCCATGACACTGTTGATTCTCAAAAATTCCTGCGTATCACGAATTAAATCCTCTTTTTTTCTGATCACTTCAACTTCCCAGTTCATAATGATCCCCTTTCCGCAAGAAATGACTTGCAAAAACCAAATAAAACGAATAATATTAATGGTGTTTTGTTAAAACGTTCGTAATTGGAGGATACTATGTTTCATCTAAAAGAGCAGCAAACATCCATAAAGCAAGAAATCATAGCAGGGCTGACGACCTTTTTCACAATGGTCTATATCGTCGTGGTCAATCCGGTCATTCTGGCTAACGCCGGGGTTCCTTTCGACCAGGTTTTCACCGCAACGATTATTGCCTCCATTGTCGGAACGCTGTGGATGGCCCTGGCAGCAAATTATCCGATTGCTATTGCGCCCGGCATGGGCTTGAACGCTTATTTAGCCTTTCATGTCGTAAGCGCAAGCGATGGCGGCATCACGTACGCAACAGCTTTCAGCGCAGTATTTACAGCAGGGGTTCTCTTCATTATTCTATCGTTAACGCCTTTAAGAAAACAACTTATAGAAGCGATTCCAAACAATTTAAAATACGGGATCACAACAGGGATCGGGCTGTTTATTGCTTTTATCGGTTTGCGTCAAGCGGGCATTGTGGCAGCTGATGAGTCAAACCTGGTCACTCTCGGCAATCTGCATTCACCTGGTGTTATCTTAACGCTGGTTGGCCTTTTGATCAGCGTGGTCCTGATGGTGCTGAATGTAAGCGGCGCTTTATTTATCGGAATGGCAGCTACCGCTTTAATCGCCTTTTTCACCGGTCAGCTCCATTTTCCAAAGGGATTTATGTCGCTTCCTCATTTGCCGGAAGGATTGATGATCTCAAATCCATTTACCGCTTTTGGCGATGTCATTCATCACGGCCTGTACGCTGTCGTCTTTTCTTTTCTATTAGTCACCATTTTTGATACGACAGGCACGATGATCGGAGTTGCCGAGCAAGCCGGGCTGATGAAGAACAACAAGCTGCCGAACGTGCGAAAAGCGCTGCTTGCTGATTCAACCGCGACGACAGTAGGAGCTGTTTTCGGCACAAGTCCGACGACTGCATTTATCGAGTCTTCCGCCGGTGTCGCAGCCGGGGGAAGAACGGGGCTTACGGCTTTGACTGTGGCTGTGATGTTTACGGCTTCAATGTTTTTCAGTCCGCTTGTCAGCGCCTTGTCCGGTATAGCCGCCATCACCTCGCCTGCTTTGATTATCGTCGGCAGCCTGATGATGGGCTCAGTTTCCAATATGAACTGGAAAGAGATGGACGAGGCATTTCCTGCGTTTCTCGTCATTCTAGCCATGCCTTTGACATCCAGCATTTCTACAGGAATTGCGCTTGGCTTTATTTCATATCCGATCGTAAAAGCGGCGCGGGGAAAATGGAGAGAGATTCATCCGCTCGTCATCGTTTTCGCCATTCTGTTTTTCATCCAGCTGTTTATTTTATAATGCATACAGAAAAACCCAAACGTCGCCGTTTGGGTTTTTTTATGTAAACAATAAAGAGACAGCGGCCGCTAAAAAACAACAGGCGGCAAACGCATAGTGCAGGATGTTGATACAGCTTTTTCTGGCCCGATAATATTCATCACTTTCCTTATCGGTGCCAATTAAAAAAGGGGCATCCATGACCTTGTCAAAAATAAGCGTCAGGATATAACGGCAAACCCCTGTGTATACCAGCAGCGCAATCACCTTCAGCCAAATTGGGGAAACAAATATGAGAACGGTGAAAGCTGACAGTAGCATGTACATCTGCCTCGCATACTCGCCATTCCTCAGCATGACTTTAAAAAACAATTCCTTATAGCCTGTGCAGATCGTTCGCCTTTTAAATATCCTTTTTGAATTTCGGTATAATAACGGTTTTCTTCTCATCCTGTCTTTTACTTTTGGCATTCCCGCCTCCTGACTCATCATCATCACAAGTCCTGCAAGGGCAAGCCTGCTTTTTTTCTCTTCAGTCACCTCAGCTTCAAAAGCCGTGAACGAAGCCGTCTTTTTCAAACTGCGGATAACTGAGAAAAGCAAAAATAAAATGCCAAAAAGCGCAATCAAATGCCGCTCAGTAAAAACAATCAGGATAGCAGAACCAGTAAAAAGAATAGCTCTGACAAGGATATCGCCAATCCATCTCGAAATAGAGCGCGGCTTTCTGATCCTGTCTTGCTTTAAGGATAAAAAGAATATATGAAGGCCAAACAAATAACACAATAGAGCAGTGCTTTCTGCGAATGTGATGTGAACAAAATGACTGATAAGGGGAAGGACACTAAAAAAGAGAAGCAGCCATTTAGCCATCGTGACCAGAAAAGAATACAAAAGCGCGTACCGTTTGAGCTGATAGATGATTTCCTTCTTTTGCAGCAAAAACACTTTGTCCGCTTCCATTAAAAATGTACGAATCGAGCCTGTAAACATGATCAGCCCACACACAGCGTACAGCCATCTCCACTCCGCCACTTCAGACCACTCATAAAGAAGACCTCTTCCATTCATCAAATCAATATACTGATAGATGACAAAAGCAATCGCCGGCAAAACAATATAGAGAGCGACTGTCCAGTCAATGACCGCATGCAACACTTTAAACTGATACTTGTAATAGTCAAACAGCCTTCGAAAAAAGAGCGTACGCCCGTTCATGGCCGATCACCTTGAACTGCCTTATAAAAACAGTCAAGCAATGACTGCCCCTCTAATCCGGTCTTGTCCTGAATATCTTTTAACGTGCCTTGGAGAAATAATGAACCTTTCTCAATCATATAAAACCGGTCACAGATTTTTTCCGCGGTATCGAGTACATGCGTGCACATAAGAATTCCGGCTCCACGTTCTTTTTCAGCCTTAAGCATGTCCACAAAGCGTTTCGTCGATATCGGATCAAGGCCGATAAACGGTTCATCAATCACATACATATCCGGCTTAGAGAGAAAGGCCTGGATAAGCATTAGTTTTTGCTGCATGCCCTTCGAAAAGGTGACAGGCAGCTCATGTTTGACATGATCAAGCGAAAACGTCTGCAGCAGGCTTTGGGCCCGATGCGCAAATTCCCTCTCTTCAATGCCGTGGAGTGTGCTGATCAGATCCAAATGCTCCCACAGCGTCAGTTCTTCGTAGAAGGACGGATGCTCCGGAATATATGCAAATGAACAGTCGTTCCAGGCAATATGCCCTTTAAAATCTTCTGAAAGGCCGAGTATCGCCTTGATTGCGGTGCTTTTTCCGGCGCCGTTAGCTCCGATCAGTCCAACCAGTTCCCCTTTTCTGACTTCCAAAAAAACATCGGTGAGCACTTTTTTTCGGCTTGTATACCCGGCCTGTTCTATTGAAGCTTCAAGCAAATTTGTCAAAACTCTCCCACCTCCAAAATTTACTACGAAACAGAATAAAAAAAGTTTCTTTAACCATAATAATATTGAGCCGAAATACATAGTAATCCAACAAGGATGGCTGCCCAACGCGAATTGGAAAAAATTAATAGGAGTTATCCCTAGATTCATCACTGCAATATCGTGTATAATGAGGGCGAATTATTATAACAATTACAGATGTCTGCCTTTGTTGCTATTTCGTACGCAGTTGATAGTCGTGAGTTGTGGTTAGTCAAGTCCATCCGATCTTATGATAGGGAGTGGTTTTTTGAAACCTTCAACAAACCGTATGCTAACTCGAATCAAATCAGTTTACATGTTTATCCAAGAAAAAGGTCTTGTGACAACACAGGAACTGGTTGACGAATTCGGCATTACACCTAGAACGATTCAAAGAGACTTAAATGTGTTGGCATATAATGATCTTGTTCATAGTCCAAGCCGTGGCAAGTGGGAGACAACGAGAAAGAAAGTAAAGATTACCTCATAAATTGAAAAATTACATAGGGCCGCCTGAGAGCGGCCCGATAGATAATAGGGCGAAGAACCTGCTGAGCCTTGTTTTTGTGTGCTTATAAATAAAACCCCGCATTCGGTATGCGGGGTTTTTGTCATGCTTGCGGCTCATTGAGCAAATGAAGCTCTTCCTCTGTCAGCTCACGGTATTCTCCGGGTGCCAGAGCGGGATCTAGGGAAACGCGTCCCATCGAAAGCCGCTTCAGGTAAACCACTTCATTGCCGACTGCCTTTGCCATTTGCTTGACCTGATGGTATTTTCCTTCTGTAATTGTCAGATATATCACGGTATTGCCACTGTCGTTTGTTTTGATTTCCGCTTTTGCCGGCTTTGTTTTATAGCCGCCCTCTATGTAGACACCCGTTTCCAAATCGGAGATGTCTTCCCGAGAAATCTGTGATTTTAAATGGACTTCATACGTTTTTGGAACATGCTTTTTAGGAGAAAGGAGCCGATGTGCGAGCTGCCCGTCATTTGTGAGCAGCAAAAAGCCCTCTGTATCTTTATCAAGCCTGCCGGCTGGAAATGGCTCAAATCTCATCTCCTCCGGCGTCAGCAGATCGACCACTGTTTGCTGCCGGCTGTCCTCAGTCGCCGACAGCACGCCCTGCGGTTTATTCATCATAAGATAAATGAACTCTCGATAATCAACCGGTTCCCCGTATACGGTCACCTCCTGCGTATCAGGATCAACGTGCGCCTTTACATCTTTGGCAGGTTTGCCGTCGATCATCACGGCTCCAGCCTTCACAACGGCTTTGACTTCTTTTCTGGAACCATACCCGCTGTTGGCAAGCAGCTTATCAAGTCTCATTCCCAATCTCTCCTTTATAAAAGAAAGCCCGCAGCATGCGAGCCCTCAGTTTCATCATATCTAGTTCATCAGCCTGCATGTCTGCCTTTCCTTAAGAAACCTGGCAAACGGCGGCCTAAAATTTTCTGCAAAAATCCTAATCGGTAGCCGCAATACAGGTAGACTGCTCCGCCAACAGCGGCTGCGATCACCACAACAATCGCAGCTTGCAGCTGGCCATCCTGATAGGAAATAAAGAAGCCTAATACCCACTGCACGATTTTCACGGCAATACCCATAATGGCTGATAAGACCAGCATCAAAACAGTTCGTTTAACAAGTATCTTATACGAATAGCCTGCATGGCGCTTAATCATGATAAACCCATATAAAAGGGAAGCGATATATCCAAGCGCCGTCGCTAAAATCGCTCCGTCAGCCTGCATCAGCTTGATCAGCGGAACATTCAGCACAAGCTTGATCACGACGCCGATCACAAGGCTGACAACTGCAAATTTTTGCTTATTGATGCCCTGCAGAATGGCTGCGTTGACTGTAAACAAAGAGAACAGAATTGCGACTGGCGAATACCATAGCAAAATGTTTGCCCCCAGTTCAGGGTGAAGGCTCTCTGACCCGTAAAAGAACGTATACGTCGGTCCTGACAATAGAGAGATCCCGACAACAGCCGGAATAATTAAAAACAGGATCGTCTGCATCGTTTGATTAATCTGCTGATTTAACAGCTTATAGTTTCCGCTTGTAAACGATTCAGTAATCGTTGGAATTAATGTCAGTCCGAAAGCAGTTGCTAGGGAAACCGGGATCATCACGAGCTTCTGAACATACAGGGTTAGAATCGCAAGCATGTCTTGGCTGATAGCTTGATGACCGGCTTCAATCATCGCTTTGTTAAACGTATTTGTATCAATATAGTTATACAAAGGGATGGCTAGTCCGACAAAAACGTACGGAGCAGCATAGCTGAACAGCTCGAAAAACATTTTCTTGTAGCTTAGGTTTGCTGTCGGACCCGTATTCGGCATCATCGCCAGCAGGCTGCCCTTCCGTTTGTTCCAATAAATATAAAGCACGACCAGCCCTCCGAAGGCACCGATCAGCGCTGCGAAGGTTGCATAGCCCACAGCGATGACAAGGCCGCCGTTGAAAACCTTCAAAATCAAGAATGTCGCACTCAATAGAAAGATGATGCGGACAATCTGTTCAACGACTTGGGAAACAGCTGTCGGACCCATCATTTGGTGCCCTTGAAAGAATCCGCGAACAAGGCTCATAATCGGTACGACCAAAAGCGCTAAGCTGACCATGCGGATGACATAAACGACATGATCAATTGTCAAGCCGTTATTATCCTTGCCTCCCAGCGATATTTCCGCAAACATCGGAGCCGATAGATACAGAATGAAAAAGGCTATCATTCCTGTGACGAGCATAACCGACATGCCCGCCTTGAGCATTTTCCTGCTTGTCTCATAATCCCCTTTTGAATTATATTTGGAAACAAATTTAGAAACAGCGGCCGGAAAGCCCATCGTAGCAATATTCAAAAATAAAGTGTATTGGTTGTATCCGTATTGAAATAATGCACCGCCTGTCGCCCCGACCATAATGCTGAAGGGAATTAAATAGACCATCCCCAGAATCCGCGATATATATGTACCGAGCGTTAATACAAACGTGCCTCTTAACAGTTTGCTTGACATGTTTCTTCATCACCATTTTCTACGAAGATTCAACTTTTCTATTTTACCACAACTGGGCATTTAGACGGTAATAAATACAAAAGCAATCCTGTGAACATTCATGTCCGCGGCAAAAGACGTTTAAGGAGCGGCTTTCTTTCGCTATAATAGTACTGCGGACGGGGTGTCCGCACACGAAATGAAAAGAAAGTTGATGATAAAGATGAAACAATATGACGTAATTGTAATCGGCGGAGGCCCTTCAGGCTTGATGGCTGCGATTGCAGCAGGAGAACAGGGCGCTGGCGTGTTGCTGATAGATAAAGGAAATAAATTAGGACGGAAACTCGCGATTTCCGGGGGCGGCCGCTGTAATGTGACGAACCGCCTTCCTGTGGAAGAAATTATCAAGCACATCCCCGGCAACGGGCGTTTTTTATACAGCGCGTTTTCTGAATTTAATAATGAAGACATTATCAAGTTTTTTGAAAACCTCGGCATTCAATTGAAGGAAGAGGATCACGGCCGGATGTTCCCTGTGACCGACAAAGCCCAAAGTGTCGTAGACGCGCTGTTAAACAGGCTGAAGCAGCTCCGCGTAACAATCAGAACGAACGAGAAAATTAAATCTGTTTTATATGAAGATGGACAGGCAGCAGGGATTGTGACGAATAATGGCGAAATGATCCATAGCCAGGCAGTCATTATCGCTGTCGGCGGTAAAAGCGTGCCTCATACCGGAAGCACGGGAGACGGCTATGAATGGGCTGAAGCCGCGGGCCATACCATAACAGAGCTGTTCCCGACAGAGGTTCCCGTCACTTCTGGCGAACCGTTCATTAAGCAAAAAACACTTCAGGGCTTATCACTAAGAGATGTAGCCGTCAGTGTGTTAAATAAAAAAGGCAAACCGATTATCACACATAAAATGGACATGCTGTTTACCCATTTCGGCCTCTCAGGACCTGCCATTCTCAGATGCAGCCAATTTGTCGTAAAAGAGCTGAAAAAACAGCCTCAAGTGCCGATCAGAATCGACTTGTATCCTGATATCAATGAAGAAACGCTTTTCCAAAAGATGTATAAAGAACTGAAGGAAGCACCGAAAAAAACCATTAAAAACGTGCTGAAGCCTTGGATGCAGGAGCGCTATCTCCTATTCCTGCTCGAAAAAAACGGCATCTCTCCGAACGTATCGTTTTCTGAGCTGCCGAAGGATCCTTTCAGACAATTTGTAAGGGACTGCAAGCAGTTTACTGTCCTCGCAAATGGCACACTGTCGCTTGATAAGGCATTTGTCACGGGAGGCGGGGTATCTGTAAAAGAAATTGACCCGAAAAAAATGGCTTCTAAAAAAATGGAGGGGCTTTATTTTTGCGGTGAAATTCTGGATATCCACGGCTACACAGGCGGATACAACATTACCTCCGCCCTTGTCACAGGCAGGCTTGCAGGGCTAAATGCCGGGCAATACGCCCGTTCTTAATCATTACTCTTTAAATCTCTTGCCGCCAAACTCACATTTGAACATTCCCCGCATTCATGTTAGGGTGAGACTTGTTTTGTTTCACCTGATTGCGGGGTAATTTTAAGAGAGGAATGAGCTGCCATCGTACGACCATACTAAGCCTGCGAGCAAGATATAGGCGTACACAAAAAATTAGAGGGTGAGAAATGTTGAAACATATATCTAGTGTATTTTGGATTGTGATTGCAATCACAGCTGCAGCTGTATTATGGGGTGTTATTTCTCCTGACAGCCTGCAAAATGTGTCTCAATCGGCACAAGCATTTATTACCGATTCATTTGGTTGGTATTATCTTTTAGTTGTCTCTTTGTTTGTCGGGTTTTGTCTCTTTTTGATTTTCAGCCCGATCGGAAAAATCAAACTCGGAAAGCCTGATGAAAAACCGGAATTCGGGTTATTATCATGGTTTGCCATGCTGTTCAGCGCAGGCATGGGAATCGGCTTAGTATTCTACGGTGCGGCTGAACCGATCAGCCATTACGCAATTAGCTCTCCATCAGGTGAAACAGAAACCCCCCAAGCCTTCAGAGATGCACTCCGCTATACGTTTTTCCACTGGGGTTTGCACGCTTGGGCCATTTATGCCATTGTGGCATTATGCATTGCCTATTTTCAATTCCGCAAAGGCGCGCCCGGATTAATCAGCAGCACACTGTCACCGATTCTCGGGGATAAAGTAAACGGACCGATCGGAAAGGCCATTGACTGTATTGCAGTTTTCGCCACTGTTGTCGGGGTGTCAACTAGTCTTGGTCTTGGCGCAACCCAAATTAACGGCGGTTTGAATTACCTGTTCGGCATTCCGAATGCGTTTATCGTCCAATTGGTTTTAATCATTATTGTCACAGTGCTCTTTTTACTTTCTGCGTGGAGCGGACTCGGAAAAGGAATTAAGTATTTAAGCAACACAAACATGGTATTGGCCGGATTGTTAATGTTGTTTATGCTCGTTGTCGGGCCTACAGTGCTGATCATGAACTCATTTACAGATTCTATCGGACAATACATTCAAAATATCGTTCAAATGAGCTTCAGACTGACACCGAACGATCCTGAAAAACGCGAATGGATTAACAGCTGGACGATTTTCTATTGGGCATGGTGGATTTCCTGGTCTCCATTTGTCGGCATTTTCATCGCCCGTGTATCCAGAGGCCGGACGATCCGCGAATTTTTAATCGGCGTCTTGGTGACACCTTGTATTTTGACATTTCTATGGTTCTCCATTTTCGGCGTATCAGCCATGGATCTCCAGCAAAAAGGCACGTTCAATGTAGCAAAGCTGTCCACTGAAACGATGCTGTTCGGAACACTTGATCACTATCCGCTGACAATGGTGACATCGATCCTTGCATTGATTCTGATCGCAGTATTTTTTATCACGTCTGCAGATTCAGCTACATTCGTGCTGGGCATGCAGACGTCGTACGGTTCTTTAAATCCGGCGAATTCTGTGAAACTCAGCTGGGGGATCATTCAGTCTGCCATGGCGGCTGTGCTCCTATATTCCGGAGGGCTTGCCGCTTTGCAGAACACAGCGATTCTGGCAGCGCTGCCGTTTTCTATCGTTATCCTGCTGATGATTGCCTCTCTCTATCAATCGCTCTCAAAAGAAAGAAGAGAGATCAAAAAAGCCCCGAGAAGTCCTAGAGTGAAAAAAGCATATTAACCAAAAAGATCTTTCCGCGCCTGCGGGAAGATCTTTTTATTTGCGATATAAAATAAGGGCGGAAAAACAGTAAAGCTGCTCGCCGTCTGGGTCGCACGCCGCCGAAACCGTATATTTGATATCAATCAGCTGCTCCTCCGATATCCCTTTTAAAAATGAATTGATTTCCGTTTGTAAGTCTTTTTCATGCTCTTCATCAAATACCGCTACCTTCAGCATTTTATCCGCTCTCCTTTCTCTATCAATCTATTCCGTTTGGAACAGCGTTATGATAGAGAAATGATGATTATCTCGTTTCCGGATAAAAAGCTTTCCGTATATGGGATTTCCTCTGTGGCTCGCCGCCGTGCTGCTCCACTTTCAGCAGCACGGCATAAACAATGCGCATATGACAGTAGCTGATCAGGCTGACGCTAAAAAAAGGGACAATGCCCGGCAGGTACGCAAGCAAGAAAAAGAGAGCAACAGTCAGCGCAAGCATAGCAAGCGTATATTGCAAATACGCCACACTGAGCAAGAGCGAAAATTTCACATACAGACGTTTTTTCCAGTCAAAATGGACAAGCAGCGGAAACACATAAAAAAGCATGGATACGAACAAAAAGCCAAATATCATAATGGCGAAGCGCAGGATGTGCAGAAGGAAATGACTTGGATAGATGAAGGCCAAATCAATATAAATGATCACTCCGATGAGCGCCAGTACAGCGCCGAGCAGATTTGAACGAAAAAATTCACCCTTATATTCCTGCCAAAACGTTTTGAGCACCGGAACGTTGTCCTGCCCCTGGATCCACTTCCGCATGACAGCGAATAAAGCCGCGGTCGCGGGCATGATGCCAAACACGCCGAGACCGAGTAACGTAAAAAACAGCCACAGCAAGTTTGTATACGCAAATCTCATAATCCATTCGGAAAAACGCAGCATCCGTCCCAGTGAGCCATCATGTTCCATGGTGCCCCCTCCTTTTTTTGCATTATACATTCTGCATCTGAAAAAGCTCTTTCATGCCGATCGGCTTCTTTTCGGCAACCGAGCGCCACATTCCCTCACCAACCGCGATGGAGTAGGCTCCAGCTTCAGCCCCGGCTAAAATATCATAGCGGCGCAGCGGGTCTTTTCCTAAAAAAAGATCCTCAAGCAAAAGCGGATCACCTCCGCCATGCCCCCCTTCATTTTTGACCACTTGTATCGTCTGCTTTGATTCAAAAAGCGGATAGTAATCGATTGTCTGCTCAGGAAAAGCAAACGGAATTCTGGAAGGTTCGTGAAATTCATTTGATTCAATACGCCCTTTTGTGCCGTTGATCGTCAGCCGGTAGCCTTCATACGGGGCCGAAAAAATAATCGAGTAGCTTAACAGTGCGCCGCCATCATATTTGACTGCCGCCACGTACGTATCCTCGATGTCAATTTCCTCGTCAAAAATACACGCGTCAGGCCTGTATGCAGTATATAAGCTGGACTGGTCTCCTGCTTCGAGATGATCATCCTTTATAGAAGCTTTAGAGGAACGGGGATGCCACCTTGAATAGTAGTGGCATTTTTCTTTGACCCGGCACGTCCCGCAAAAACGCCCGTCTTCTTCCGGCAAGGGGTTCCACTCACTGTCCGGCCCATAGTAATTCAAGGCGCCATAAGCAAATACCTCTTCCGGATTTTGCCCGAGCCACCAATTGACGAGATCAAAGTGATGTGTTGATTTATGGACAGAAAGGCCCCCGGAAAACTGTCTCGACCTGTTCCAGCGTTTAAAATAGCTGGCGCCATGATACGTATCAATATACCAATTTAAATCAACGGAGGTGACCCTGCCTATTTTTCCGTCCAGAATCATTTCTTTTATTTTCCGATGAAACGGGCTGTAGCGATAGTTAAACGCGACGGTGACTTTTCCTTCGCTTTTGGCCTCCGCTTCAAGCACCCGATTCGCATCCTGCACTGTTGTCACCATTGGTTTTTCAGTAATCACATTTGTATTCCACTGAAGACTTTTTACAATATATGTGACATGCGTATCGTCCCTGCCTGCCACAATGACGATATCAGGCTTTGACACGCGCATCATCTCGTCAAAAGCATCTTCGCTAAACTCGGGCACGTGGGCCAGCTCGGGAAATTTCTTCTTGCAAACGGCAAAACGTTTCGGATCGGCATCCAGCAATCCCGTAATCTCATAATGAGTTGAAAACCGCTCCAACAGCGGTTTGATAAACATACTGAATGCTCTGCTGCTCAATCCGCAAAAGACGATGTTCTTCAATATCCTCACCTCTATCGGGCTTCAGTTAGTTGAGAAATCAGCTGCAGCGCTTCCTCTATTTTATCAGCATACACAGGGATAAACGCCGCCATATCGCGATTCACTCGAAAAGAATAGCCGTTCAGCTGTTTTTCCCCTTTTTTGATCTGAACGGCATAGATCGTTTTTTCTCCTGTTTTTTTATTAACAGTTGTATAAGGAGATGTTTTTTCAGGAGGCAATCCATTTAACGGCTGAAAATTTTCCGGATCATCGTAAGCTTGAAACATGTCTTCAGGCACGATGAAAACATCTCCCTCATGGGCGGTAATTTCAGTCAGCAGTTTTTCCTGAAAAGCTGGAAAGATATCGATCTTCCCGGCATTCTGCTCTGCGGCCTTTTTTATTTTTTCCTGTATGCCAGCCTGCATATCAGAAAAGAGAATGACATGCATTCCGTCCGGCCTGCTTGAGCATGATGCCAAAAAGAGCACTGAGACGATCACACACAAAGCCGTACGTATCCTTTTTGTCATTTCCCCGCTGACCTAAAAAGAGACTCCAGCTCTGTCATAGCTAAAATAAACGCGCCGGCTCCGTGCAGATCGTTTGTGCTTCTTTCGCGGCTGACATAATAGTCATAGAAACCGGCTGACGTTCCGACACATATGTCTTTGACGAGAAACGCGCCGGCTTCTGATGTTTCGGTTTTATGCTGAATCAAGCCTTGATACGCTTTTAGCAGTGTTGTTTCGTAAGCTCTGTCTAGATAGCCTTCATTGATTCCTTTTGCGATTGCGTACATGTACAGACAGGATCCTGAGCTTTCCAGCCAGTTATCAGACCTGTCTCCCTTATCAACGATCTGATACCATAGCCCCGTCTCTTTGTCTTGATAGCGGCAGATGCTTTCCATCATGTCCTGCAGCGTGTTTTTCCACACATGACGGTTTGGATGCTTCTTCGGCAGCTCTTCAATCATGTCAGCAAGAGACATGACATACCAGCCGATGGAACGTGCCCAAAATTCCGGTGAACAGCCTGTCTCTTCATTGGCCCAAGGCATTTTTTTCGCTTCATCCCAGGCGTGATAAAAAAGTCCGGTTTTTGAATCCTTCGTATGCTTTCTCATTAATGACTCCTGCAGCACGACCTGATCAAACAGCTCCGGCTCCTGCTTCAGATTGGCATATTTCAGTGCGAACGGCCCCCCCATGTATAAGCCATCAAGCCACATTTGGTAAGGATAACCGTCTTTGTGCCAAAAACCGCCCTCAGACGTCCGGTTTAGTGTTCCATATAAGCCGCGCAGCCTTTTTGCCGCTTTGACATACCGTTCATCCTTCGTCTGCTCGTATAATGGAAAAAGAATGAGACCCGCTTGAATGGCGTCCAGTTCATCTCTTCTAAATAATAGATTGCCATAATCATCGATTAAGAGATCTGCATAAGCCTTCGCATACTCAAAATACCGCTTTTCCCCGGTTGCTTCCCACAGCCGCAATACACCGCATAAGAAAACACCCTGGTGGTAGTGCCAGCGGTTTGCAGGAGGCAGCTCCTGGACTGTGTACGTATTCATAATGGTTTTTGCCAATGCCTCCGCGTACGTAAGAGGCGATTTTACAGCGATTGATTGATCCATTGATCCCATCCCTTTCTTAATAAATTCCTTCCTCGCCAAATTTCTTCGCTAAACGATTCGCAAGCATGACCAAAATCAGCCCGACCGCCGCTTTAAATACGCCGACTGCTGTACTGTAGCTGAATTGGCCCTGTTTCAGCCCTGCAGTATAAACGTACGTATCAAAAATTTCCGCCACTTCCCTGTTAGTCGCATTTAACAGCAAATACACATGCTCGAAGCCAAGCTCCAGCGTGTCTCCGATTTTCAAAATCAGCAAAACGACGATAACGCTTTTAATGGCGGGCAGCGTAATATGCCACATTTGCCGCAGCCGTCCCGCTCCGTCCATTTTCGCCGCTTCATACAGCTGGGGGTCAACCGCTGTAATGGCCGCCAGATAAATGATCGTCGACCAGCCCGCTTCCCTCCAGATAACCTGAAGAATATACAGGGGCCGGAACCATTCTTCGTTCAGCAGAAAATTGATTTTTTCACCGCCAAAAAACACAATCAGTTCATTAATCAAGCCTCCGTCTACCGTTAAAAGCACAAACGAAAGCGATACAACAATGACCCAAGACATAAAATGCGGGATATAAATCAGCGTCTGAACAAATTTTTTAAAGAGAGCAATCCGCACTTCGTTCAATAAAAGCGCCAGCAGTATCGGTACCGGGAAAAATATGGCCAGGTTCAAAGCAAATAACACGAGCGTGTTTTTTAACAAGAGAAAAAATGTAGGCTCAGTAAACAGCCTGATAAAATGCTTCAGCCCCACCCACTCACTGCCCAAAATGCCGAGGAACGGCTGATAATCCTGAAACGCAATCACAATTCCCCACATCGGGACATACTTAAAAAGCAAAAAATAAATACACCCCGGCAAAATCATCAAGTACAAATATTTTTGCTGAATCAGCTTGATTAGTAAGCGCTTTCTTTTTTCTTTTTTAAAAATGACTGTATCAACAGCCGGCGCTTGCGCTTCTGCTGTTTTCATTTTTTTCCAGCCTCCTTTCACGGGTTCTTGCATTCACTGTAGCGCAGCAGGCAAAAGTCCGTCTACAATCATATGATCACATCCTGTTTTATCCCTTTATAATCAAGGGTTCAGCAGGTCCACCTGAAAAAAAGACACCGATATTAGAAAATGATTATTGACAATATCTATCAATCTTTGGATTAATTGTATTAAGGTGAAGTGGATGTTATGAAATGGGGGGTTTTATGAAAAGAAGCCAATACAAGTTTTACTACAAACTGATCACGTTTTTCTGCCTGCTCAGCACCATTCCGGTTATTTTGGTCGGATTGTTTTCGTACGAGCACTCTCAGAAAACGGCTATTTCCAACGTTTCGGAGGAAAAATTCGACACACTCCAGCAGACCCAGCAAAGCATCGAGCATATATTGAAAACCGTCGATCACTCTTTAACCCACTATGTGAGTTCGCCGCCTCTCCTTCGCACATTGTCCGAGCCTTTGCACTCAGACCAATTTCAAATCTATAACCAAGTGAACCAAGAGCTCAATTATCTGCAAAGCTTTGATACCGATCTGTCCAACATGACGTTAGTCAGTTATACGAAAAAATGGTACATGAACAATTCCGGTTTGTACCGTTTGAATACAGACACTCTTCATGAAGCAGCCTCAGCGTACACGAAACACAAAGCGAGCCGCTCCTATTGGACGCTTGAGGAAAACAATCATTTGATTTCAACCAAAGAAGGCACATCAGAAAACTGCCGCTACAATATCAATTTAATTAAGCAGCTTCCTTTGAACAGCACAAATACAAAGGGATTGGCCGCAGCAAGCATCCCGAGCTGTTCGCTTGTCAAAAATATGCCTGGCTATTCAAACGCCAACAACCTGTTTATCATCGATGAAAAAGGCCGCATCATCCTTCATAACAATATGTCTGACGTTGGTGAATCTCTTCATAACGACGGCTTTGTCCAAAAAGTGCTGGCGCAAACGGCCAATAGCGGACAGTTTGAAACAGTTATTGACCGGATTCATTATAAAGTCACCTATCAAAAATCTGACTATAATACATGGACTTATTTTTCTCTCGTTTCCCTGCCTGAGCTAAAAAAAGAAGCCAAATCAATCGGCTGGATCACTTTTGCAGTATGCCTTATTTTGTTAACGCTTTCATTATTGTTCTCCTGGCTGGGCTCCCGCCATTTTTACAAGCCGATCAGGGTGCTTTACGAATCATTCGCAAGACATGGAGCCATACAAGAGAAACAACAGCCTCCTCAAAATGAATTTGAGTTAATTGAACAGAGCTTTAAGCAGCTGAAGGACAGAAATGACGACCTTGAAGAAACGATGAAGCAGCAGGCCACTCATCTGCAGCAATATTTTATGGTCAGGCTTATGCTTGGAAAACTGACGGATGAGGAGGTTGATAACCGTTTTGAAAGCCTCGGCTTAAAGCAAAATTGGCGGCACCTTGCCCTGCTTGTGCTCCAAATTGACACACTGAATCATACGCCTTATGAGAAAAAAGATATGGATCTGCTTTTGTTTGCCGTCAACAGCCTGATTGAGCGCAACATCCCGACGGACAAACATCTTGCCCCCGCCGTAGTTGACAAACAGCAGGCGACGATTTTGATCAATCAAAGCGGGACAAAGGAAGAATTCATGGCTGAGCTGAATGAGACTGCAAGGATGATTCAGGAAAAAGCGGAAGCTGAGCTGCAGCTGTCTGTCAGCATCGGCATCAGCCAGCCGTTTGATGTGCTGACAAAAGCGAAAACAGCCTATGCGGAAGGCTCAGAAGCGTTGAAATATCGGCTGAAAGTGGAAAACAAGTCGATCATCTTTTACGAAGACCTTGACCAGAAAAAAACCTTCAAAACCCATTTTCCAAAGCAGCTTCAGCATGAGCTGTTCGATGCTGTCAAAGCAGGAGACAAGGAGAAAGCGGATAAATGCCTGCACGCGATTTTACAAGCCATTTTCACCCAGAACACCAACCCGTATCAATTTCAAATCGCCATCGCCCGTTTTTTGAACCATGTGATTGAGCTGATGCATGTGCTTGGGATCGAATTGTTTGAGCTTGAAGAAAACAAAATGCTGTATGACCAAATTTTTGAGCTGAAAACGTTCGAGGATACCGAAAACTGGCTAAAGAATGAGTTTATTGATCCGATGACAGACAAAGTGAACGCCCGCGCGGATGCCCAGTACAAAAATATTTCCGACAACATCATTCATATCATCCATCATGAGTTTGAATCCGAATTGACACTGGACGAAATCGCACGCAGGCTGCATTACAACCCAAATTATTTAAGCAGTATTTTCAAAAAAGAAATGGGAATTTCATTCAGCGAGTATGTCTCAAGCTACCGACACCATATGGCGAAAAGCTGGCTTGCCGAAACCGACATGGCGGTCAAGGACATTGCCGAAAAGCTGAAATATAAAAACTCCCAAAACTTCATCAGATCATTTAAGAAGCTGGAAGGGATTACACCGGGAAACTACCGCCAGCAAAAAAGAAGCATGTAAAAAACCCAAAACCGCTTGCGCGTTTTGGGTTTTTCCAATGTTATTTTGCTTGTTTAAACGCTTCTTCGTATTCCTGAATAATTTGTTTTCCTCCGCTTGACTCCCATTTTTCCACTTCTTTATCGAACTGGCTTTCTGTGATGTCTCCAATCATATATTTGTAGGTCGCGTCATCAATGATTTTCTTCAGTTCGTCACCCCGTTCCGACTCCGATGCGGAATACAGGCTTTCAGCCGGGTTTGAGACGATAATCTTTTCATTGTCCTCGGTCAGCTCCTCGTACGCCGTCCGAAGCGGATCTCCAGTGTTTTTTAAGTAGGCTTTATCAATGGCAATTAAAGCGGACAGCGGCTGAATATCAGTCTGCCAGTCTTTTACCTGGCTTTCTTTGCGTGTAAACGTTTTGTCCTCACCTTTGTTGTAATGAACGCCGTCAATGCCATAAGTCATCAGGCTATAGACATCTTCTTCGGCAATTCGGTCAAAAAACGCCAAGATCCGTTTAAGCTCAGCTTCCGTTTTCACACTCGTTTTCGGGAAAGCAAACACGCCGTTATGGCCTCCTGATGCCCATACCCGCTCTTTCCCATCTGGGCCTTTTATGCGGTTGATGATCTCGAGCTTCATTGATTTATCAGAGGCATGGTCGCGCAGATTGACCGCATCTACCATATTGCCAATATAAATTCCGGCTTTTCCTTGAGAAAACAGCTCCTGCTGCTGGGTTTTGCTCGTGACGGGAAAATCCTTATTCATATACCCGTTATCACGCAGCTTTTTCATATAGTTCATCGTGTCTTTGTATTCCTGTGTCATGAAATCAGGCGTGAATTTGCCGCCCGATTCCTTCCAATCTGTCGGCATGCCTTCATACGAGCCAATCGTTTTAAACGCGCCGTAAATCAAGTCATTACGGTCTGTCAGCCCGATCGTATCATCTTTCCCATCCTTGTCCGGGTCGTCCTCCGTAAATGCTTTGGCCACTTCATAAAGCTCATCCAACGTTTTCGGGGTTTTCAAATTTAAATTGTCCAGCCAGTCCTTCCGAATGACGATCCCCTGTCTGGAAAGCGGGCGCTCTCTGTATATCCCGTAGAGCTTGCCGTCAATTGTCACATTTTTATTAATGAGTTTGTTCATTTTGTTTAAGTTGGGATAATCCTTGATATAATCGCCGATTTCCCAAAACATTCCTGACCGAAAGGCATTCATGACTGACGAATTTTTAATATCCTGGATGGTCACGATTTGCGGAAGATTCCCGGCTGCAAGCGCTGCATTCAGCCTGTCTTCTTTCACCGCGTCTGGAACCCAGGTGATGTCGAGTTCTGTATTTGTCAGCTTTTCAATTTCTTTAATCGCCCTGTCTTTCGGCGGCTGCTGGTGATACAAAATCGCCATCCAAGACAGCTTTACCTTTGAATCTGGGCCAGCTTTGCCTTCAGCCGAAGACTGATCAGCTCCTTTACAGCCCGCCAGCACTCCGCCGAGTGCCAGTACAAGCACAATCAAAAGCACCCTCCATTTGTTTCCCATCGTACCCCTCCGTTTCATATTTCTTTATCCTTTGACAGATCCCAGCAAAGCTCCTTTTGCAAAATGCTTTTGTATAAACGGATAGACAAGCAGAACCGGGATGGTCGCCACCACTATGACCGCCATTTTAATGGTTTGCTCAGGCGGCGGGCTGCCCGACCCCATTTCAGACATATCCCCCTGCATACCGCTTGATACAATGACGATTTGGCGCAGAAGCACCTGAATCGGCCATTTTGCTGAATCATTTAAGTACAAGATCGCTGTCATATACGTGTTCCAATACGTGACCGCATAAAATAGTGAAATCGTTGCGATCGCAGGAAGAGACAGCGGCAGCACAATTTTAAAGAATATGCCCAGATCATTGCACCCGTCAATTTTCGCGGACTCTTCCAGGCTTGATGGGATATTTTGAAAGAAGTTTTTCAGAATGATCAGGTTAAAGGCATTAATGGCTGTCGGCAAAATAAGCGCCCAGTAAGAATCGAGCAATCCAAGCGATTTGACCACAAGGAAAGTCGGAATCATGCCGCCGCTAAACAGCATCGTAAATACGACGAGAAACATGAGCGGCTGCCGGCCGATTAAATCACGGCGGGATAACCCGTAAGCCATCAGTGAAGAAAGAAACATGCTGACCGCAGTGCCTATCACTGTCACAAACACAGAAACAAGCAAACTCTTATAAATAATATCTGTTGAAAAAATGTAGCGATAAGCATCTAGCGAAAAAGTGGTCGGTATTAAAATAAATGTTTTCGACACGACTTCTTCTACTGTGGCAAAGGATGCTGCGATGACATGAATGAACGGAAGTACGCATATTAAAGCGAACATCAGCAAGAAACCATAAATCAACATATCAAACAGACGGTTTTTCAGTGAATGTGCGATAGCTCCCACCTCTCTTTGTAAGCGTTATCATATTTTTGGAAACCGAGCTCAGCATGTGACGATATCGTGTCTAAAATGTAGCAAATCTGTGATTGCCATGTCTATAATCATTTGAACAGTGTCCTCGGCCGGGCAGGGGCTGCCGCGAATTGAGACCGATAACAAAAGAAAAAGAGCATAATCTTAGAAAATGATTATGCTCCGTTCTCCTCCTCGTTCAGAAGTTCAGCCGTATTGATTTGTGGCGAAAACCCAAGTTCATTCACGGCAGATTCAATGGACCATGGCCGGCCCGGATTATCAGAGACGGCGTAATAAGTGCCATACCGGATGTTGGTCTCAATGGCGGCTTTGAAAATCGACAGCAGATCGGGGTGAGAAAGCAGTGTCTTTTTCGTCCGTTCTTTTTCATGCAGCGTATCCATTTCATCTGTCACGACTGTTCCGATTCGAAGGTTGATTACTGATAGCTTATTTTCCAAATAAAACAAATGGCCGATCTGTTCAGAGGTCAGCTTTAATACACCGTACAAGTTTTTTGACAGCGGATAATCGCTTGTTGTGATTTCCCGTCCTAAGAGCGAGCGCCCGTCTTTTTCATATACATCTGTGACATGATTGCTGCTGGCGAACACGAGCTTTTGAATGCCGAGCTCCGCTGCCGCACGGCACAGATAATAGCTTGCCCTATAGAAAACATCCGTCATTTTTTCAAACTCAGCGATGTCCATAATATCGTATTTGATTTTCACAGCGAGTAAATTCAAGATGGCATCGGTATCTTTTGGAATCTTCTTCAACAGCTCCTCATAATTTGCCGCGTCAGCCTGAATGGAAGAGGCTTTGCCATCGAAATGATCTTTATCAAGCACTGTCACTTCATAGTCTGAAATAAGCCCTTCAGCAAGCAGTCTCCCAATCACACCATTTCCGCCGGCAATCAGCACTTTTTTCACGATGTTCACTCCCCTTTTTTATAGATTGCCCATTTTCGGCGGGGCTGACACTTTTTTGGCACTCACATTCTTAGGCTTATTCAAAAGTCACCGGCAGCTCCTCAAGCGCCCGAAATCCAAAAAGTGGCCGATACCGCCATTCAAAATCCGCGAGCTTAAGGCTGGGCATTCGCTGCAGAAGGGTGTTAATCGCAATTTGCGCTTCTAATCGTGCCAGCGAGGACCCTAAGCAAACATGATGGCCATGCCCGAATGAAAGGTGCGGATTAGGACTTCTCGTAATATCGAAGACATCGGGGTTCGTGAATATGCTAGGGTCTCGATTAGCCGCTCCTAACAAAAGATATATTTGCTCTCCTTGACGGATCGTCACCCCGCAGATGTCAATATCCTCTGACGCAACTCTGGCTGTCATTTGCGTGGGGCTTTCATAGCGTAAACATTCCTCGACTGCGGTACCAATAAGATCTGGATTTTCTCTCAGTTTCAAAATCTGTTCTGGATGCTGCAGCAGACAAAGGACTGAATTGCTGATGAGATTGACCGTTGTCTCATGTCCGGCGATCGCCAGCAATATGCACGTAGATGCCGCCTCCTCTTCCGTCAGCTTATCCTTTTCTCTCCCCTTCAAGAGCATGCTGATCATATCCTGTTGAGGGTGGCGTTTTCTCTTTTGAATCAGCTCTTTGAAATATGCCATAGCCTGCACAGCCATAATATTGCCCTCTGTTAATGCCTTTCTTGAGCGGGTAAAATCAATCGTTTGAATGAGACTCGCAGCCCACTCCTTTAATTGCTCCCTATCTTCCTCCGGTACACCTATAATGTTAGCTATGACAAAACTTGCTAAAGGAAAAGCAAAGTCCGAAATGACCTCCATCTTTTTTTTACCTTGCACTTGATCAAGCAAATGATGGACAGTTTCAATGATATACGGCTGATAACTCTCTGTCGCTCTCGGCGTAAACGCTCCGCTGGCAAGCGTCCGCAATCGTCTATGATCAGGCTGGTTCTGAAACAGCATCATTTGATTTTGCACATGTGAAAGGTCCTGATATTTGGTTGAGCTCTCAGGCAGCGGGGTGCGGACTTTGAATCTCGCATCTTTCAAAATAGCAGCCGTTTCTTCATATCCTGTGACATACCAGCCCGGATATTTTAAGAAACTCCCTTTATAGATAGGATGAACAGCTCGCAATGTGTCGTAAAAAGAATATGGGTTTTTCAAAAACTCAGAAGATGCAGTTGACGATGCAATTGTCACGTGATTTTCTCCTTTCTGTTCAAAAATAAAAGCAATCGACATCATACCGATTGCTTTTATTGATTCTTTCAGCTTTTCGCACTTAAACTGGCCTTCATTTCTTCGACTGATTCAACTTCAAAGCCTAAATCACTCAGCATTTTATGATCCTCCGTCTCCTCTTGCCCGGCAGTTGTTAAGTAATCTCCGACAAAAATGGAGTTTGCGGCGTAAAGCCCTAATGGCTGCAACGAGCGGAGATTGACCTCTCTTCCCCCGGAAATGCGAATTTCTTTTGATGGATTGATAAAACGGAACAGCGCCAGCACTTTTAAACAATACAGCGGGTTTAATTCGTTGACGCCTTCTAACGGCGTGCCATCAATTGCATGCAAAAAATTCACAGGAATGGAATCCGCGTCAAGAGCCTTCAAGCTTTTGGCGATGTCAATGACATCCTGTTTCGTCTCCTTCATCCCGATAATGGCGCCTGAACACGGAGACAGCCCCAATTCTTTTGCGATTTCAACCGTACTGACTCTGTCATCGTATGTATGTGAGGTCGTGATGTTTGAATGGTTTCTCTGTGACGTATTCAAATTATGATTATAGCGGTCTACTCCGGCATCTTTGAGCCGCTTCGCCTGCTCTGGCTTCAACAGTCCAAGACATGCACAAATCTTCAGTCCATACGTCTCTTTAATTTCCTGAACCGCATCTACGACCTGATCCACTTCTCTGTTAGACGGCCCTCTGCCGCTTGCCACGATACAATATGTGCCGATATTCAGATCGTGCGCCCGCTTCGCGCCTTCAAGCAGCGTTTCCTTATTCACCATCCGGTAAGACTCAATCGGCGCTTTCGAAATCGCAGACTGTGAACAATAGCCGCAGTTTTCCGGGCAGAGCCCGGATTTCGCATTCATAATCATATTGAGCTTTACTTTTTTTCCATAAAAGTGTTTTCTGATATGAAAAGCTCCATGCATTAATAGCAAAATATCTTCATCAGGACAATGTAATATTGAAAGCGCCTCTTCGTCAGTCACTTCTGCTCCAGCCAGCACCCGGTCTGCGAGTTCCATCCATTGATTCATTCTCATACCCCCACTTGATTCATCAGTAATGATAGATTGATATGGTCTTTTACCATATGTAGAACCGTTTCTTTCGTCACGTTGGCAAGCTTTGGCGTAACCCCTAAAATCGGCACACCGCATAAGCGCTCAATCATCTCAGGATTGGTTTTTTCATCTTCATCAGGAGAGTCACTGATTCCATTGATGATAATTCCGGCAATTGGAAGCCCCATGCTTTCTGCATATTTGACAGTTAAAAAGGTATGATTAATGGTTCCAAGGTGAGGACGTGCCACAATAATCATGGGAAGCTGCAACGCTTTTATGACATGACTGACCAAATAGTCCTCTCCCAATGGCACAGAAATACCGCCCGCACCTTCTACGATGAAGCATTCATGTTTTTCTCTAATCCGCCCCCAATGGCTTAAAACCTCTTCCATGGTGACAGTCTTTCCCTCAAGTTTCCCTGCAACGTATGGTGCAAGCGGCGCCTTGAAGGCAAAAGGCGTAATGTCTTCATGAGAAAGACTGGTCTGCGACATATCTTTCAGCAAACTTGTATCACTATCTGGATGATGGCGCGATATCCCGCTTAAAAATGGTTTATACACCCCGACATCTCTATTATGTTCTCGCAATAAAGCGGCGATTCCGCTGGATATAACCGTTTTCCCTACTTCTGTATCAGTTCCCGTCACAAAAAAACCCCTCAAATGATATGCAGCTCCTTTCCGATTGAATGAAATGTTTTCAGCAAATTATCAATATCACCCATACTGTGGTCAGACGTGATTGTAATTCGAATACGGCTTTCACCCGGCGCAACGGTCGGCGGCCGAATGGCAGGAGCATAAATTCCCTTGCCCTGCAGTTTTTCAGCAAATATGACCGTTTTATGGGCATCGCCAATGACTACAGGAATAATCGGTGTGTGATCTCCTTTCACCACATACCCCATATTCATCAGACTGGTTCTGATCATACTGATATAAGAAAATAAAAGCTGTCGTTTTTCCCTGCTGGCTTCAATGATGTTGAAAGCCTCGTGAGCAGCCGCACAGCTGGCTGGCGGAATAGCGGTTTGAAAGATAAATGTTCTGGCATGGTTCAGCAAAAAGTCGATGAGGACCGCTGATCCTGCCGCAAAACCTCCTTCCGCGCCAACAGCTTTGCTTAAGGTGCCGATCACAATGTCGGGACAAACACCAAAGTATTCACTCGTTCCTCGTCCCGAATCGCCTAAAACTCCTGTTGCGTGGGCGTCATCAACGACCACGAAGGCATGATAGCGTTTCGCAAGTGAGATGATCTGATCAAGAGGGGCGATTGTACCATCCATGCTGAATACCCCGTCTGTTACGATAAAACGGCGCTGATAACGCTGTGTTTCATTCAGCTTATTTTCAAGATCATTCATATCAATATGCCGATAAACAACTGTATCAGCCTTAGAAAGTCGGCAGCCGTCGATAATACTTGCATGATTGAGCTGGTCACTTAAAATGACATCTTCCTTTTCTGGCAAGGATGAAAGGACACCGACATTGGCCAAGTAACCGCTCGAAAACAGCAGGGCCGCTTCTGTCCGCTTAAAGCTGGCAATCTTCTTTTCTAGCTCTTCATGCCAGACTGAATTGCCTGTCGTTAAACGTGAACCGCTGCTTCCTGTCCCAAATTGCTGCAATGCTGTTTGGGCTGCATCGATCAAACGTCTATCGCTTGCGAGCCCTAAATAATTGTTTGAGGACCAGACCTTTTGATTTTCGCCATCAATGTTCCTCTCTGGAACCGGTGCCCCATTCATTGACCGCAGGTTACGGTGTACGCCGGCTTCCTTTGCTATGTCTAACCGCTCGTTTAACCAGGAATCAATCTTCAAGGCTCGTAACCTCGTGGATCGCTTGTTTCATAATGGCAACCATTTCCGAGAGCTCTTCAGCTGTGCTGGCAAGAGGAGGAAGAAATGCAATCACGTCCCCAAGCGGTCTTGTCAGCATTCCTAACTCTCTCATTTTTAAGGAAACTTTGTATCCAATCCGCCGATCAGCCGGGTAAGGTTCTTTAGTTTCCTTTGATCGTACAAGCTCTGCACCGCACATAAAGCCAAGCTGCCGAATATCCCCAACATGAGGAAGAGCGTGCAGATCTTGAAGAAGAAAATGGAGCTTTTTACTTTTTTCCGCTACTTGTTCCACAATGTTTTCAGATTCAAATAATGCCAGATTTTCAAGCGCAACCGCACAGCCAAGCTGATTGCCTGTATAGGAATGGCCATGGAAAAAGGTTTTTAGGTTTTCATAATCATCATAAAATGCCTTATAGATGTCTTCAGTAGCAAACGTAACGGCAATTGGCAAATAGCCTCCTGTAATGCCTTTACCGGCAGCCATCAGATCAGGCTGGACATTCTCGTGCTCGCACGCAAACATTTTTCCTGTACGGCCAAAGCCTGTAGCGACTTCATCAACGATCATTAAGACATCGTATGTTGTACATAGCTCGCGCACCCCTGCCAAATATCCTTCCGGCATCACAATCATACCGGAAGCCCCTTGTACCATTGATTCAATGGAAAGCGCGGCAATTTCCTCGTGATGTTCCTTAAGCAGCTGTTCAAGCTCTCGGAGGCACTGATCACGGCATTCATCAGGATCACCGCTTTCAGAGCGATACACATAAGGAATCGGAGCCTTGTAACTCTCGAACATCAACGGGCCGTATACGTGGTGAAAAAGCTCAATTGAACCGACACTGACGGCGCCAATCGTATCACCGTGATACCCGTTTTTCATTGCGATGAATTTTTGTTTCTCGGGCTTCCCGATGTTCTTCCAATACTGAAACGCCATTTTTAGGGCTATTTCCATCGCTTCTGCGCCGCTGTCTGAATAAAAGACCCGCGTGAGCTTTTTTGGGCTGATGTCGATTAATGTTTCGGCAAGCTGGGTTGCTGGAACGTTGGTCATGCCCAATAACGTGGAGTGCGCAATTTTTCCGAGCTGTTTTTTTATGGCATTATCTAGTTCTTTTTTGCGGTGTCCGTGGACATTAAGCCAAACTGATGAAAAACCGTCATAGTATTCCTTGCCATTTATGTCTTTGACTTTGATTCCAGTCCCGCTTTCGATGATTAAGGGGTTTTCATCATAATCTTTCATTTGGGTAAATGGCAGCCAGAGGTGCTTTTTACTTTTTTCTATCAAATCATGAGTCATGATCTTCCTCCCACTCTATTAAAATAGGCTGCTTCTCCAGATCATGTATGTACGTGTTTACATCATTGGATCCATCAATAAAAAAGACTCGGCAGCCCTCTTCAGTCCCGTATTCTTTCATTGCTGTAATACGCTGATAGCCCATTTTCTTACCCGCAACATAGCCTGTTATGTAATCCGGATCGTCCGACCAGCATAATTCTGCAACGGCTGCCGGGTGCCGGCTTACCTTTGAAGCGAGCGCAAGGGCCTCTTTTATTCTTGAATGAGCTGGCACGTGACTGTGAAGCGCCCATTTTTCAAAATTAGCGTCCGGCCAATCCATTCTGGAGACCCGCACCCCTTTTTCTTTTGTTTGATCCATTCGCTTTCCTGTATGAATATCAAACAACACCGCACCCCTGACATCTGACCATTCAGGGATTTGTTCATATGCTTTTTCAATCACGTCTCGTGAAACGCCTTCTTTTTCCAATAACAATCGGGCCAGCTTTTGTCCTTCTTCCGGGCAGCTCACTTCATTCGTATGCACAGGCAATGGCTGAATGGTTTTTATCGATTCATATACCTCTTCAAATTGAATTTGCATAAAATCAGGTTTTCCTCTTGAATGGGATAACCCTTTTTCTAATAAAGCATTGACTGTATGCTTCATCTCATGGAAAGGTATAAGCCGTTCTCCGCCGGATATATGCTTTCCGCCGTCTTCATGAGATCCATTCATAGAAGCCCTCATTCTGACACTATAAAAAGTTTCTTCTTGCATCATTTCTCGCCCTTTCACTGATAACTGAAGAACGTGTAGTGCTTCTCACCTTAATTGTTAACCAATTATATTTTAAGGTTAACAATTAGAATATATTATTCTCTCCTGTTTCTGTCAATAGAAGAAAGCATCGATTTATGGCAGTTGGTTAAAAGGAAACAAAAAGACCGTTTTCACATAAAACGGTCTTTTTCGATTTCTTTTAACAGTCACAGCCACTTTTGCAAAAACCGGACAGCTTCATGCCTCATAACTGCTGTTTCGAAATGTCCCGAAGCAGAACGGACCACTCGGTAGCAATCAGAAGCTCCCTGTCCAGCATAGACAGCTGTCAATTCTTTTTCGATTTTGTCCACGCCCTCGGCCGGCGTTAACCGATCGTGTACACCAACAAGACTAAGGTGCGGGCGCGGCGCGATCAGGCCTTGGATCTCCGATGCGGAAAAATGCTTTGCAAGCGATGGGACGTAATAATAAAAGCCGTGCCTGTCAAGATTCTGTGTTTTGATCAGCACGTGATGATCCACCTGGCTGCACAAATCCACACACACCTTAATCCGGTCATCGAGCGCCGCTGTCCACCACGCCATCAAACCTCCCATAGACATGCCGATGGTTCCGATCCTGTCAGGCTGAACATCAGAGCGTAACTGCATATAGTCCAACGCACTTAAACTGTCATAAATCATCATCCCCCACATCACTTTTCCGGTGAGAAGCATTTCTTTAAATATCTCGCTTTCCGCTTTTCCCCGCCGATCTCCAAATCCCCAATGATCAATCGCAAGAACGCCGTATCCGAGTGAAGTAAGCTCATCAGAAAAAGAAGGCGTTTTCAAATAATCCGCTCCCTCAATCAGCTCACTTTTTCCCCTATCATACTGGCCCCCATGCGAATGCTGAAACAATACGGCTGGGCACGGTCCTTCTGTTTTCTTCGGCTTCACAAAATAAGCGGGCGCCTTTTCATGTCCATTTAAATCGAGCAGGAGCGTTTCAACGATATTTTCTTCTCTTTCTTCAATACGTAATGTCTCAACACTGATTGGCCTCCGATCAGGCAAATCACCAAGCAATCGAAACAGTTGCTTTCTTCTTTCGGCTCTCATCCCATCACCCTTCCTTATTCGCTTACTTCACATTTACGAGACAGTTCTGGGTTCCCCTTTATTTTTCCAACATAAATCACATCATTCACTAAATATTTAGTAAATATCATGAAATATTTCGAAAACAATTATTGTAACCGCTTACTTTTATATGATAGTATCAATTTATCAAAAACAGATGAGTTAATATTTTACTAAATAGATGAGAGGGATACCCATGGTTCGTATTAAAGATATCGCCTTGAAAGCTAAAGTTTCCAGCGCAACTGTGTCCAGAATTTTAAATGAAGATGAGTCGCTTTCTGTTGCGGGCGAAACGAGACAAAGAGTCATCAACATCGCTGAAGAGCTTGGTTATCAAACCGTTGCCAAACGCCGAAAAGCCCGCGGGCAAAAACAGCGGGCCCAGCCGCTGATCGGTGTGCTGAGCTGTCTGTCCCCTGATCAGGAAAGGCAGGACCCTTATTTTTCTTCCATTCGGAAAGGGATTGAAAAGGAATGCTTTGAACAGGAAATTTTCATTACAAATTCAATTCATCTCGGCTCCTTTCAGGAACATATCTTTCGGGAATTGGATGGTGTCATTGTCATCGGCCGTGTTCATGATGAAGCGGTTAAGCATATCAGCGGAAGGCTGGAGCATGCCGTATTTATCAATCATTCACCAGATCCGCAAGCATACGATTCGATTGGAATCGATTTTGAATCGGCTTCACGCCAGGCGATTGATCACCTTTTCGACTTAGGCTACAAACGGTTAGGCTACATTGGCGGACAAGAAAAAGAGCATACGCTGAAGGACGGCCAAAGCATTCGCAGAACGATTGAAGATAAACGCCTGACCGCTTTTTTGGAGTCAGCCGCCCCCCAGCCTGAGCATGTGCTGATCGGAGAATACAGCATGCGTGAGGGCTATCGCCTGATGAAGAAAGCAATCGATCAAGGCCATCTGCCGGAAGCATTCTTTATTGCCAGCGATTCTATGGCGATCGGCGCATTAAAAGCGCTGCAGGAAGCCGGACTGCAAGTGCCGCGGGATACCGCAATCGTCAGCTTTAACGGCATTGAGGAAGCTGAATTTGCCAGCACGCCTTTAACGACGGTGAAGGTATACACAGAGGAAATGGGCCGGACAGGCGTAAAACTGCTGCTTGACCGTCTCAATGGCCGAACGCTTCCTCACCATGTCACCCTGCCTACAACATTAATCGTAAGACAAAGCTGCGGATGTACAGCAAAGGAGGTGACATAAGCAAAGATTCATCACGATGATAAGGAGGAAAAGATGAAACACACTTTTGTTTTATTTCTCTCTCTTATTCTGCTTGTTCTGCCCGGGTGTTCAGCAGAGAAAAGCTCAGCAGATACCGCAAAAAAGACGTTAACCATTTATTCTACAATGTCAACCGACAGTGAAAGAGATACGTTCAGAAAACTGGCGGCAGCATTCGAAAAGGAACACAGTGACATTCATGTCAGCCTTCATTTCCCAGGCAATGACTATGAAAATATGATGCGTGTCAGAATGGCGGCCAATGATTTGCCAGATCTATTCGATACACATGGCTGGGGGAAAATCAGGTACGGAGAATATACAGCGGATCTCCGGGATATGGAATGGACTCAAGATCTTGATCCCAATTTAAACAGCATCCTCAAAAATAAAAGCGGAAAGGTGTATGCCTATCCGATCAATCAGGCAAAAGACGGTCTGGCGTATAACCGCAATATTTTAGACCGTTACGGCATTGCTCCGCCGGAAACCATGGATGACTTTATCAAAGCACTGAGAACGATTAAAGAAAAGAGCAAGGGAAGCATTGTTCCCTTCTGGTTTGCCGGATATGACAAAAGCTCATTCGCCCAATATTACGACCAATTCGCTACACCTCTTCTCATCACAGACCCTGCCCATAATGAAAAAAAACAGCTCATCAACGGCACTTTTCAATGGAATAAATTCACTTACTTATCAAAAATCCTCAAACAAATGCAGAAAGAAAAATTGATCAATATCGACGCCGTAACGGCAAAAAAATCACAGCTCATCGAATTAATGGCCCAAAACAAAATCGCCTTTACAATGCAAGGCGGCACCCTCGGCCAAGACGTTGCCCAGATCAACTCTAACGTCGAGGTCGGCATTATCCCGACACCTGCCATCCATCCCGGTGATGACCCGATATGGATCGGCGGTGAACGCTACACGCTTGCAGCATGGAAAGATTCGCCTCAATTAAAAGAGGCAAAAGAATTTATCGCATTTATGGCCCGCCCGGCCAATGCCAAACAAATGGCTGAAGCCACATCGCTTCCTTCAGGGCTGACCAATGTGAAAGCTGATATTTTCTACGCAAACGATTATGAGCATTATCAAGATGTCAAAGTCGAGCCTTACTTCGACCGTTTATACTTGCCAAACGGAATGTGGGATGTCCTAGGCACGGTTGGGCAGGAGCTGGCGGCTGACATTTTGGCGCCTCAAGACATTTCGCAGAAGCTGGGAAGAGAATATAAACGACTCCGGGAGCAATCGGAAACACAGGGAGCTGAAAACAATGAGTGAGATCGCAAGGGACGTTCATGTGAAACAGGTTAAGCCAAAAAAGCAGTCCTCACTTTGGTGGATGTACATTCCTGCTTTGCTCTCCGTTCTGGTCTTTATGATTTATCCGTTTGTGAAAGGCACATTGATTACCTTTACAAACTGGAACGGCTTTTCACAAGTCTACCAATGGGTTGGATTCGCGCAATATGAAAGGCTGTTTTCTGATCCTGACACTTGGCACATCTTAAAAAACACGCTGCTTTACGGGCTTGGCAGCACTTTTTTTCAAAATGTGGTCGGGCTTCTGTACGCTCTGCTCTTAAATCAAAGCATTAAAACGAAAGCGGTAACAAGAACAATTGTGTATTTGCCGGTGATGATCAGCCCGCTCATTATGGGCTACATTTGGTACTTTTTCTTCTCCTATGACGGAGGCGCGCTCAACGATTTGCTCGGGGTCTTCGGCATCAGCCCTATTAATGCGCTCGCCAGTCCATCGCTCAATCCATGGATCATTGTCATGATTAACACCTATCAATATGTCGGGATCGCTATGGTTGTCTACTTAGCCGGTCTGCAAAGCATTCCAAGAGATTACTATGAAGCGGCGCAAATGGATGGCGCGAAACAAGGCCAGCAGTTTTTTACCATCACGCTGCCGCTGTTAATGCCCTCCATTACCATTAATATGGTCATCAACATTATCGGAGGCTTAAAGCTGTTTGACGTCATCATTGCACTCACCGCCGGCGGCCCCGGAAATGCGTCACAATCCATGTCCACGTTTATGTATGATTTGTATTTCAAACGGCAGGATGCCGGTTATGCCGCAACGCAAGGCATATTTATGGCATTTGTCATTTTGATCATCAGCTTTTGCGCGCTTGCGTACTTTAAAAGAAAGGAGACGGAAATGTCATGAGAGCCGCCCGTACAAAAAACATGCGGATCATTACGCTTCTTGCCGCCATTGTGGCCTGTGCGCATTTTATTCCTTTTTATATCCTGCTGACCACTTCATTGAAAGCAAAAGGAGACTACAGTTCGAAATGGATATTCCCAGCCGACATCTCCTTTCATAATTTTTCAGAGGCGTGGGAGCGCGCTTCACTAGGAAACTCTTTTATAAACACCATGATCATCACAGGTTTTTCTGCCTTGTTATTAATTATATTCGGCTCACTCGCCGCCTACCCGCTTGCCCGGCGGGAAACGAAACTGAATAAAGCTGTTTTTGTCTTGTTGATTTCCATTATGATCATCCCTCCGTTAACGTCCATGGTTCCTTTGTACCGAATGGTCGTGAACGCCGGAATGGTCAATACACACGCAATCGCCATTTTCATCAATACAGCGGCTTACATGCCGTTAACCGTATTCTTATATTCAGGCTTTATCCGATCGACCATTCCAAAAGAGCTTGAAGAAGCCGCAAGAATTGACGGCGCAGGCATGCTGAAAATCTTTTTTACGATTGTGTTTCCTCTGCTGAAGCCGATCACTGCGACCATCTGTATCATTTCTTGTGTCTTTATTTGGAACGACTATCAATTTGCCATTTTCTTTTTACAAGATCAAAAGGTTCAGACATTAACAGTAGCCATGGCAGGTTTTTTCGGAGAAAACGCAAACAACCTTCATTTAGTTGCCGCAGCGGCACTTATGGCAATGCTGCCGATGGTTGTTCTGTTTTTGGCGCTGCAAAAATACTTTATTGCCGGCCTGTCTTCCGGAGCGGTAAAGGGTTAACATTAAAGGAGGAAGCAATATGAAAAAGATTACATTTATCGGTGCAGGGAGCACGATTTTCGCCAAAAATGTTTTGGGAGACTGCCTGTTAACAGAGGCACTGAATGGATTTGAGTTCGCTCTTTACGACATTGATCCCAAACGCCTGCAGGAATCCCAGCTCATGCTCGAAAATCTAAGAGACCGTTATAACCCAAGTGTGGCCATCAACAGCTATGATGACAGAAAACTCGCCTTGCAAAACGCAGGCTATGTCATCAATGCGATTCAGGTTGGAGGATACAAACCGAGCACAGTCATCGATTTCGAGATTCCTAAACGGTATGGGCTGCGCCAGACGATCGCCGATACAGTCGGCATCGGCGGGATATTCAGATCTCTCAGAACAATCCCGGTCTTAATTGATATCGCAAAAGATATGGAGGAAATGTGCCCTGACGCATGGTTCTTAAACTATACAAATCCAATGGCCACTCTTACAGGCGCCATGCTCCGCTATACCAATATCAAAACAATCGGGCTCTGCCACAGTGTTCAAGTGTGCACGAAGGATTTATTTAAAGCTCTCGGAATGGAGCATGACGGAATTGAGGAACGCATTGCGGGCATTAATCATATGGCTTGGCTTTTGGAAGTCAAAAAAGACGGCACAGATTTATATCCAGAAATCAAAAGGAGAGCGAAAGAAAAACAAAAAACAAAGCATCATGATATGGTGCGGTTTGAATTAATGGATAAGTTCGGCTATTATGTCACGGAATCGTCCGAACATAACGCAGAGTATCACCCATACTTTATTAAACGGAATTACCCTGAACTGATCAGCGAGCTGCAAATCCCGCTCGACGAATATCCGAGAAGGTGCGTCAAGCAAATTGAAAATTGGGAGAAAATGCGGGATGATATCGTCAACAATAAACACCTTACGTACCAACGCTCAAAGGAATATGGTTCAAGAATTATAGAAGCAATGGAAACAAACGAACCATTCACCTTCGGAGGAAACGTCTTGAATACAGGGCTGATCACCAACCTTCCTTCAAAAGCGGTTGTGGAAGTGACATGCGTCGCCGACAGAAAAAAAATTACACCGTGCTTCGCCGGAGAACTGCCTGAGCAGCTTGCCGCCTTAAACCGGACGAATATTAATACACAGCTGATGACAATCGAAGCGGCTGTCACACGAAAAAAAGAAGCGGTTTACCAAGCTGCAATGCTTGATCCGCATACAAGCGCGGAGCTTTCCATGAAGGACATCATCTCCATGTGTGACGATTTATTTGCAGCACACGGCGATTGGCTTCCGGAATACAAATAAAAACTAGGGGACTGCTCTCCCCTAGTTTTTTGGTTTTGTTTCGCCTTCCCAGGCCATCATGCCGCCTTCAACATTGACTGTTTTAAAGCCTTGCTCATCCAGGTACTTGCAGACGTTCATGCTGCGCATTCCTGAGCGGCAGATAAATACGTACTCTTTGTCTTTATCAAGGGTTTCCATTTTTTCAGGAATATCCCCCATGCGAATATGAACGGCTTGCGGGATCATGCCTTCCGCTACCTCTTCATCTTCTCTGACATCAATTAAATATAATTCTTCGTCCGCCTCAATTTTTTCTTTCAAAGCGGCTGTGCTGATTTCTTTTATTTCCAAAGAAAACACTCCTATTCACAGTGATCATGTTCAGTATATCAAAGTCAGCTGAACGATTGCTATTCTGAGACTGATGAAAAAAATCCCCTTTTGGCAAAGGGGATTTTTTCTAGGCTTAGTTTGCCACAATATTGACAAGCTTGCCAGGCACCGCGATGATTTTCCGAATCGTTTTGCCTTCAAGCTGCTCTTTGACCTTTTCATCTGCTTGAGCAAGCTGTTCCAGCTGTTCTTTCGTTGCATCGGCAGGAACCTGTAATTTCGCTTTTACTTTTCCGTTCAGCTGAATAACGATTTCAACTTCATCATCCACAAGTTTTGTTTCATCATATACAGGCCAAGCTTCGTAGGCAATTGTGCCGGAATGGCCAAGCTTCTCCCAAAGCTCTTCCGCTAAGTGTGGCGCGACAGGAGAAAGAAGCTTCACGAAGCCTTCCATATATTCTTTCGGCAGTTCTGTTGCTTTATAAGCTTCATTAATAAAGACCATCAGCTGGGAAATACCCGTGTTGAAACGAAGGCCTTCATAATGGTCTGTGACTTTCATAACCGTTTCATGATAGACGCGCTCCAATGTTTCACCAGCGCCTTCAACGATTTTGCCATTAAGCTCACCGTTTTCTTCAACAAATAGGCGCCATACACGGTCAAGGAAACGACGCGCACCGTCTAATCCTGATTCAGACCAGGCGATTGAAGCATCAAGAGGCCCCATGAACATTTCGTACAATCTCAGGGTATCAGCACCGTGAGAGGACACGATTTCGTCAGGGTTGACAACGTTCCCTTTAGATTTACTCATTTTTTCGTTATTTTCACCGAGAATCATTCCTTGGTTGTACAGCTTTTGGAACGGTTCTTTCGTCGGCACTACACCGATATCATAAAGGAACTTATGCCAGAAGCGGGCATACAGAAGGTGAAGCACGGCATGCTCTGCACCGCCGATATACATATCGACCGGAAGCCATTTTTCCAATTTTTCTGGTGATGCCAGCTGATCCGGATTGTGCGGATCAATATAGCGCAAGAAATACCAGCAGCTTCCCGCCCATTGCGGCATTGTATTCGTTTCTCTTCTTCCTTTTTTCCCTGTCTCAGGATCTGTGACTTCCACCCACTCTTTAATGTTCGCAAGCGGTGATTCGCCCGTTCCGCTCGGTTTGATTTCATCCGTTTTTGGCAAAATCAGCGGCAGCTCCTCTTCCGGGACAGCTGTTGACGTTCCGTCTTCCCAATGAATGACCGGAATCGGCTCGCCCCAATAACGCTGGCGGCTGAAGAGCCAGTCACGAAGACGGTACGTCACTTTCTTCTCACCGTTTTTCGTTTCTTCCAGCCAAGCGATCACTTTCTCAATCGCTTCCTGTTTGTGAAGGCCGTTCAGGAAATCAGAGTTCACGTGCTCGCCGTCGCCAGTATAAGCTGCTTCCTCGACGTTCCCGCCTTTTACGACTTCCTTCACCGGAAGGCCGAATGTTTTGGCGAATTCAAAATCACGCTCATCGTGGCCTGGAACTGCCATGACAGCACCTGTTCCGTATGATGCAAGAACATAATCTGCAATCCAAATCGGCAGTTTTTCTCCGTTTACAGGATTGATCGCATACGCTCCTGTGAATACGCCTGTCTTTGTTTTCGCAAGATCTGTGCGTTCAAGGTCACTCTTTGATTGAATTTCTTTGATATAAGCTTCAACAGCTTCTTTTTGCTCTGCCGTTGTGATGTTTTCCACTAATGCGTGTTCCGGGGCAAGGACAGTGTATGTAGCGCCAAACAGCGTATCTGGTCTTGTTGTAAACACCGTAAAGGAATCATCATGTCCATCTATTGCAAAATGAACGTGAGCGCCTTCCGAACGGCCGATCCAGTTGCGCTGCATATCTTTAATGCTTTCCGGCCAATCAAGCTCTTCCAAGTCCTCAAGGAGCCTGTCCGCATAAGCGGTGATTTTCAGCATCCACTGCTTCATTGGGCGTCTCTCTACCGGATGGCCGCCGCGTTCGCTCTTGCCGTCAATGACTTCTTCGTTGGCAAGAACCGTACCGAGCGCAGGGCACCAGTTTACAGGCACTTCGTCAACGTAAGCAAGGCCTTTTTCGTATAGCTTTAAGAAAATCCATTGCGTCCATTTATAGTATTCAGGGTCAGTCGTATTGATTTCGCGATCCCAGTCATATGAGAAGCCAAGCGCTTGAATTTGGCGGCGGAAGTTATCAATATTCTGCTTCGTAAACACAGCGGGGTCGTTCCCTGTGTCAAGCGCGTATTGTTCAGCTGGCAGGCCGAATGCGTCCCAGCCCATTGGATGAAGGACATCATAGCCCTGCATGCGCTTCATGCGGGACAGAATATCCGTAGCTGTGTATCCTTCAGGATGGCCGACGTGCAACCCAGCTCCAGACGGGTAAGGAAACATGTCCAGCGCGTAGAATTTTTGTTTTTCATTATTATCAAGAGTGGCAAATGTTTTGTTTTCAAGCCAATATGTTTGCCATTTCTTTTCTATCTCTTTGTGCTGAAAACTCAAAGTAAAAACCTCCTTCTGATTGAATACGGCGTGTATGGTTCAAGTATTGACGGGAAGGAGAGGATTATTCAGAATATTCCCAAACTAAAAAAAACTCCCTCATCCCTAAAAGGGACGAGAGACTTTCGTTTTCCCGCGGTACCACCCTCGTTAGCGCGGCATACGCCGCACTCACTTGATACTTTTAACGCAGTTATGCGTCAGCGGCTTTTCACCGCTGCAACTCTGAGGTGAGTTCGGAAACAAACTTGATTGACTTTCACCAGCCGTCAACTCTCTGCAACAATATCTGTTTCTTACTGCTCCTCTTCATTGTTCTTATCGCAACCGTAATCTAACTGTATTTTATAGAATTCTGTTCATAAGTGCAAGCAGGTTTGTATACAATGGGAATGTACCCTGAACGGGCGGAGATTGAGGACAATTATTCGGGTGGAGTTTTGGTTTGACGTTTGGACTCGGTCGGTTCGCCGCCGCTGTTCAGTTCTCTCACAAAGTCAAAACTTCTGAGAACAGCTTCACCGCCGTAGCCTGAGATAATGGATAAGATGACAAGTTGAATTCCTGAATCGGGGTCAGCGGATAATACAAGTAAAATGGAAGCCGTCATGCCGATAAACCAATCTTCCAAAAATCCAAGGTAGATAAACCGCTTCGTCATTCTGGGCTTCTCCAGCCTGCCTCTCTTTTTCACATGACCGAGAATCCCCATGATTCCTCCAATTACACAAGCAATGAGTACCTGATGCAGCATCTTCATCATCACCTTCCTAAAGCCCTTATTTCGTAAAGCGACTTCAGGCCATCCAGCCCCCTTAAACGATTCCGATGATTTTCGATATCTACATACCGGCAAATCTGTAAAAAGCTTGTTTCTTCCATTATATGTGAACACATGATCGGTAAGCTTGATGCATTGGATTCATTTTTCACCCAGTGACATTGACCTAGTCACCTATTTAGCATGTAAAAAACCTTTCCGTTCATATGTTCAAATTCTGTTCTTATTTTTAGTGTATACGAGGACAAGCCCTAATGACAAACAACAAACTGCACTTGCTTGAATCAGAACATGTGTTGTGCTACGGTTACTGTAGAATTCATTTTAAAAAAGGGGAATATCAGGCTTTCGCATAGCAAGCTGACGGCCTAAGGGGGATTTATATGGCTAGTTTTCAATCATTTGGGATACCAGGACAGCTGGAAGTCATCAAAAAAGCGCTTGATCACGTGCGAGTCGGTGTGGTAATTACAGATCCCGCACTTGAAGATAATCCTATTGTCTACGTAAATCAAGGCTTTGTTCAAATGACCGGCTACGAAACCGAGGAAATTTTAGGAAAGAACTGCCGCTTCTTACAGGGGAAACACACAGATCCTGCAGAAGTGGACAACATCAGAACCGCTTTACAAAATAAAGAACCGGTCACCGTTCAGATTCAAAACTACAAAAAAGACGGAACGATGTTCTGGAATGAATTAAATATTGATCCAATGGAAATAGAGGATAAAACGTATTTTGTCGGAATTCAGAAAGACATCACCAAGCAAAAAGAGTATGAAAAGCTTCTCGAGGATTCCCTCACGGAAATTACTGCACTTTCAACTCCTATTGTCCCGATTCGCAATGGCATTTCGGCTCTTCCGCTAGTCGGAAACCTGACAGAGGAGCGATTTAATTCCATCGTTTGCACATTGACGAATATCTTATCAACATCCAAAGATGATTATTTGATCATTGATTTATCCGGATTGGCCCAAGTGAACGAACAAACGGCCGACCAAATTTTCAAGCTGAGCCATTTGCTGAAATTGACCGGAACTGAGTTAATCATTACTGGCATTAAGCCTGAATTGGCTATGAAAATGAATAAACTGGATGCCAATTTTTCGTCGCTGAAAACATATTCAAATGTAAAGGATGCCGTTAAAGTGCTTCCGATTATGTAAAAAGATCCCGCTCATCCGGCGGGATCTTTCAGATTGTTGACAAAATCCTAAAATGGTTTTCATTTTAGGATTTTGTCATCTTTTCAGCGTGATTGAAAACCCTTGAAGTCTAGGAAGGACGAGCATAGGAGCGGAGCGAATGTTCTAATTCGTGAGCACCGAAGCGCAGGCCTGACAACGAATGCGAGGGTTTGTCGACACGCTGAAAGATCCCGCTCATCCGGCGGGATCTTTTATTATGAAGAGATTGATGCCTGCTTATTTGTTTCTTTAGCTGATTTTAGCCGTTTGTCATATAGAAGCGTTGTGGCAATACTGATCAGCAGCAATACCAACAGAGATAAAACAAGAGCCTTAATGCCGTAATGATCGACAAGCACTCCTCCGAACAGGGGACCAATCATTCTGCCGCCTGTCGCCGCACTGTTGACAAAGCCTTGATAAAAGCCTTCTTTCCCTTTAGGGGCAAGCTGATTGGCAATAGTCGGCACAGCAGGCCAAACAAGCATTTCCCCGATAGTCAGGATCACCATCGCAGCGAGAAACATCGGAAATTGCTTTGCAGTCAGCAGCATGCTGAAAGACACAATAAAAATGATAAAGCCGATGACCATTTGCGCTTTTAGCGACTCGGCCCATTTTTTCACCACAAAACTGACGAGCGGCTGGCCGAGCACAATGAGAATTCCGTTAACCGTCCACAGCACGCTGTATAAGGAAAGAGATATTCCAATGCTTTGTGTGTACGAAGCAATTGTGGTTGACCATTGAGAATAAGCCAGCCATCCCAGTACATAGCCTCCGCTTAAAATGATCAGTGCGGCAAATTTTGCTTTGCTGTTCACAGCATCGTAATCAAGCACGGATGTTTGGGACGCATCTCCCGTCTGAATATTTCGAAATCCGAAATATACAATAAAGAAAAAGACCAGATACAGCGCGGCATTCGCCAAAAATACATATGAAAACGAGAAAGACGCCACGACACCGCCAAGCGCTGAACCGACGGCCACGCCCGCGTTTTGCGCGACATATATCGCATTAAATGCCTTCCTTCCCCCTTCAGGCCATACCGATCCCGCCATTGCGTAGCTGGCCGGAAAAACAACACCGGAGCCAAAGCCCACAATCGTCAGCAGCACAATATAGGCTGGCCAATCATGAAAAAAGACAAGACCCATCAGGCTTGCTAACGTAATGGCTATCCCAAGCATAATCGATTTAAAACCGCCGATTTTATCAAACAAAAAACCTCCGCATAAATTGCCAGCCACACTGGCGCCGGAATTCAGCATCAGGACAAGTCCGGCTACTGTTAACGACTTTCCTAAATGATTATGGATATAAATCGTATTCAGCGGCCATAAAAAAGAAGCACCCGTCACATTGATAAACATTCCAATGACTAAAATTTTAAGAGCACGCGGCATACTCATCCCCCTTTCTTACCTAAAAAAGCTCATGAAAAAAACGAAACCTAAAACGGCTCCGTACGAATCCAGTTATCATAGCACATTCATTCTATCTGTCTCTCTCACATTTTTCAACTGATGAGCGTGAAAAAATCTAACAAATATTGTTTGAAAAATGTAAAATAAATAGAAAAAGGGGTCATATTATGGAAATGGTATTAGCATTCTTAGGTTTTCTGGCATGTCTCATTGCACTGGGCTATGGATTATATCACCTTGTCAGATATGTACTGAAAAAGGAAAAACGTTTCTCCAAGAGACTTTTTTGGCCGCTTTTCATTGGAGGCCTTGTGCTGCTCTTTACCGGGGCAGCATTGGCAGAACCTGACACTTCCGCAGCAAATGCCGAGAAAAAATATTCAGCGCTAAACGCCGAATATAAAAACCTCACAAAAGAGCATGAAGAACTTGAGAAAGAATATAAATCTGTCAGCTCCGAAGCAAAGAAATTAAAAGACAACAAAGAAGATCAAGACAAGCTTGAAAAGCTTAAAAACGAAAATAGCGATCTAAAAAAGACTCAGAAATCATTAAAAGCTGAGATTAAAGAGCTTCAAGAAAATCAAAAGCAGCTCAAAGAAGATGCAAAAACGGCAAAGGCTGAAAATGAAACACTCCGACAAGATAAAACAAAGCTTGAAAATCAATTAAAAGAGACGGAAAGCCAAACTGCCAGTTCTCATGAAGACACTGGAAGTTCTTCAAACAATACGAGTAAAAGTGATGAAACCAAAACAGCTGACAAAGCAGAAGGCTGTAATATCAAAGGAAGCAAAAACGGCATCTACCACACGCCAGGCAGTACATACTACGACCGGACAACCGATCCGGCTGAAATGTTTTGCTCAGTTGAAGAAGCTGAAGCCGCCGGTTATCGGGCGCCAAAACGATAAACAAAAAGCTCCAGAATGTCTGGAGCTTTTTCTGTTTCACAACGACGATTTAATGACCTTCTTATAATAAAGAACTGACAGAAAACCAAAAATGGAGTAGAGCGCAGTATATAACACCATCACCATAATCATAGGCGCCCATACCTCTGATCCGAATAAGAACCAGCCGGATTGGACGGCAAAGTAACTGTGGAAGAGGCCGACAACGAGCGGAATGCCGAAGTTGTACATTTGTTTGATGCGTATCCCCTTTATCAGGTCGCCCTGCGTAAAGCCGAGTTTTCTTAAAATTGTATAGCTCGGTTTTTCATCTTCACTTTCACCCATTTGTTTAAAATAAAGGATACAACCTGATGTAATCAGGAACGTTAACCCTAAGAAGCCGACGATGAACATCACCATACCAAACAGTGATTTTTGCGCAGCGCTTGTATCTAGTCTTGATAAATGCTCGTTTTTCTTGTTCACCTGTTGAAAAAGCTCATTTGCTTTTTCCATTTGATCGTCATGTTTCACATTGACGCCGATAAATGTAGATTGCGCCAGCTGAATGCGGGGGTCTTTATCCTTGTCCAGCTGTTTAAACAGGCTGTCATCCACAATGACAGCGGGCATGCCCCCGCTTGTAAACGTGTAGGATACAAGAAACTCTTCTCTTAATCCTTTATATTTTAATGGCTGCGTCTCGTGCTTGCTTTTTACTTTAATAACACCAGAGTCCTTGAAAACCATTATTTTTTGCAGCAAGTCGGTGTATCCTGAGAAAACGGCTTCTCCAGCCGCCACATCGACTCCTTTTACATCTTTGTCGCTAACAACAGCAAGCTGCATATTGCCGGGATCGCCCTGCATCTCTTTAGGAGTTCCATCCATGATATTTGCAATGTCAACATTTGCTTGCAGGACAGGGATTGCTTTTTTTACAAACGAGATGTTGCTTTCCCTCAATCTGTTTTCAAATAACTTGGCATCTTTCTCATTCATGAATGAAAAATCAGCCGCTACATTTTGTTCAGCGGTCTTTTCTGACGAGTAATACGAGATGTAAGCAAGAGATAACAGCCCGATGGCGAGCGCTGAAACGGTTGTAATAATCGTCAGCAGCAGCGCATTCGATTTCATTCTGAACATGATCGATGACAGTGACAGAACCTCAGAAATATTTAAGTAACCGCCCTTGCTTTTTCGAATGATATTCGAGATAAACGTAACTGATCCTTTGTAAAACAAAAACGTCCCGATAATGACGCTCCCCAGAATGAAGCTCATCGCACCAAACAGTTCATTAATGGTCTTAAATTTTCCGCCAAACAGCTCAGAAGACACATAGTATCCTGTCAAAATCAACACGATGCCTAAAGCGCCGATCAGCGTTTGGAAAAATGATATTTTCTTCACTTTGTCTTCAGTGGAGGACGTTACTTTAAACAAAGATAAAATACTCTGTTTTTTGATAAACGTATAATTCATGATCATGATCAAAAGGTAAATGCCGCAGAACACAATGACCGTTTGGACCAAGGCCTGCTCAGAAAAATGCAGTTTCGCATCCGCTTTGACATCGACAATTTTGAACAGAATCATCAAGACAAGCTTCGATATCGAAAACCCGGCCGCTACCCCGATCGCTAATGAACCGAAATACAGCATGACATTTTCTGCACTTAAGATGCGAAAAATTTTATGCTTCGTCATTCCAATTAATTGAAACAGCCCGATTTCTTTGCTCCGTCTCTTAATAAAAATCGTATTGGCATATAAAATGAAGATCGCCACTACAGCCACAAGCAAAATCGAAGCGGTTTTAATAGCCGCGGCTCCCTTGATTGAAGCCTTCACTTCGTTAATTGCTGGATCATACTGCAGCGTGACAAAGGCGAAATAAAGCGCCACGCTAAAGATGAGCGCAAACACATACAAATAGTAATTCCGGAGATTCTTTTTCAAATTTCGCAGGATGAGCTGATTAATGTTCATGCTGCACCCCGCCTAACACGCCTTGCGTTTTCATAATATCCTGGAAAAACGTTTGCCTGTCCTGGCCCCCTTTATTCAGCTGTGTATACATTTGCCCGTCCTTAATAAAAATGACTCTGCCGCAGTAGCTGGCAGCGACGGGATCATGGGTAACCATAATAATCGTCGCGTTGCGTTTTTGATTGAGCTGGCTCAGCTTATTTAATAGATCGGAGGCCGATTTCGAATCGAGCGCGCCGGTCGGTTCATCAGCGAAAATAATGCTCGGGTCATGAATAAACGCTCTTCCAGCGGATGTTCTCTGCTTCTGGCCGCCGGAAATTTCATTCGGGTATTTATCCCGCAATTCATATATTCCCAGTTCCTTTGCAACTTCCTCAAACTTGCGATTGGCTTCCTTTTTTGATAGTTTCGTGATCGATAAAGGCAGAAGGATATTCTCTTTCACTGTCAATGTGTCTAACAAATTGTAATCCTGAAAGATAAAGCCTAAATGCTGTTTTCTAAATTCAGCCAGCTGCTTTTCCTTCATAGCCGTCATGTCATTTCCATTAATATGAATGGTTCCGTGACTGACCTGATCGATTGAGGACAGAACGTTGAGCAAAGTGGTTTTTCCCGACCCGGAAGCACCCATAATACTGACGAATTCGCCCTTTTCAATGTGAATATCGATGCCCTTCAGCACTTCCTGTTTATTCAGCTTGTTTCCATAACTTTTTCGAATTTTATTCGCTTCTAAAATCACCATTTACGCAGTCTCCTTTATATTGGATAATCTCATTATAAAAAGGAATGCCGGGCTTTTCCTTCGATACGGCGAACAAAAAAGAAAAGCATGTGACATTTTCGTCACACGCTTATGACATGTTCAAATTGATTCCGTATTGGAAAGGTTAATGTAAAAACTGTTCCCGCACCAAACTCCGACTCAACATCAATATGGATCAATAACGGCGCCGCTGCTTTTTTTGCCAAGTACAGCCCCATGCCAGTTGATGCTTGATCATGGTGATCCGTTGTGGATGTAAACCCTTTATCAAAAATACGCGGTACATCTTTTGGATCAATGCCCCTGCCACAGTCCTTCACTTGGAGCTGCGTCTGTTCCCCTTTTTGAAAGCTTTTGATCTCGATTTCAGAGGCTTCGCTGTATTTCACCGCGTTTGTCAGCAGCTGCCTGATGATAAACGCCAGCCATTTTGCATCGCTCAGCACTTCTTTGGCATCGAGCTGTATGTCAAAACCGATCCCTTTTTGGATACACCACGATTGTAAATCTTTGATTTCTTTAAAAATCAAAGGCTGAAGCTGAATGAATTCTACTGACAGGTCGTTTTCAATAAATGAAATGCGTTTTTGATGAAGCTGCTGATCAAGAAGCAGGTGAATACGCAGCCATTCATATGACAGCTGGGATTTCAGTGCTTTTTCTTCCATTCTATCAATGATTAAATGCATCGCTGTTAATGGGGTTTTGACCTCATGTATCCATGCCATCAGCTCATCTTTTTCATTTTCCAATGCTAAGCGATGCCGTGCTGCGGTCTGCTTCAAGTGTTCTGTTTGCCCGGCAATGCTTCTTTCAACCATTGCTTCAAACGGCGTTTCCGGTTCATTTATGGCTGTCACATCGAGATTGTTCTCCCATGTTTTCAAGCTTTTATAAAACGCTGTTTCTTTCCGATAGCGGAACCAAAGGAATATGATAAAAAACAAGATGCACAAATACACCATATAAAGTACATTCCCAAATGATATGGAAGGATCGACAAAAGCAATGAACAGCATCAAAGCCTGCTGAAACAAAAACGCGGCAATCCAGCTCCGCCTTTCGATAAGGAATGCTTTAATCATAAAACTTGTCCTCTTCCTTCGCGATGTAGCCCTGGCCCACCTTTGTCTCGATATATGCGCCAAGCTGCAGGGCGTCCAGTTTTTTTCGCAGGCGATTGACATTGACGGTCAGCGTATTATCACTAACAAAACGCTCATCGTTCCACAAGCTTCTGATCAGCTCTTCCCGGCTGACGATCTTGTTTTTTTGCTCTATTAATTGTTTTAGAATGAACATTTCATTTTTGGTCAGTTCAACAGATCCTTTGTCATTGCTGACGAGGTTCTGCTCCGCGTCTACAGCAGCGCCGCACCACGTTTTAATCGTACTCGGCTCCATATTATAATGGTGCACACGCCGGAACATCGCTTGGATTTTCGCGATCAGCACATCAAAATGAAATGGCTTTTGAATAAAGTCATCTGCCCCGAGCTGCATGGACATCACCATATCAGCAGGATGATCCCGGGAGGATAAAAAGAGAATCGGAACATTTGACCGGGAGCGGATCAGCCGGCACCAATGAAAGCCGTCAAATTTAGGCAGCTGTACATCAATAATGACACAATCAGGATTAACCGCCGCAAATTCCTGCAGCACCTGACTGAAATCCTGAATGCCGTATACATCATAGGACCATCCCGTTAAACGATCCTTGATTTCATGAAACAGCGATTCATCATCTTCAATCAGCAAAAGTTTAAACAATCGACTCACCGCACTTTTTCCTTTTTTATCAAGTGTATAGCAAAACGCCAGCATGTGCTATAGAAAAAGCCGGCTGTCTCAGCCGGCTCGTTCACATTATAGTTCTCTTCTCAAGGCTGTCAGCACGTTGGTTTTTGTTGCTTTTCTCGCCGGGTTCATTCCGGAAATGACTGCGACCCCTCCGCAAATCACAACGGCAATGATCACAAGACTCGCCGGGATGTAGGAGAATGTGTAATTCAAGTCGCCCGCATCACTTCCGCTTGTGGCCGCAAGAATCATCGGAACGGCCAGGTTGACAAGGTAGCTCACGCCGTAAGAAATGATAATCCCAATCACACAGCCTAAAATTCCGATATACGCGCTTTCCATCAAGAACATTCGGCGAATGATTGACGGGCTCGCCCCAATCGCTTTCATAATGCCGATCTCTTGCGTTCTCTCTGTCACCGCCATCGTCATCGTGTTAAAAATGCCGATCGCTGAAATGATAACTGCGATACATCCGACAAAGATCAGTCCGATTTTGAAGACCATGAAGAAGGTATTGGCTCCCTCAAGTTCGGTAGTCACTGATGTGACATAGTACCCGTCATCTGTTAGATCATTTGTCAGCTGTTCCACATTCTCAAACTTATCAGCAAAAACACCAATGTTCGTTTCAACATTTCCGCCTTTGAAATCTAAGAATTCCGAAAAATCTTTTTTGAATTGATCACTGATAAAAATATTTGAGTCCTCCATCCAGTCTTGAGATGGTTTTTTTGTAATACCGACAATTTTAAAGTCATATGTTTTTGTTTTTGTAACATCCCCTGTTTTAGAATCTGTCTTCGATACACTTAGTTCAATTGTTTTATTTAGAATATCTTTCGTATAGCCCTTTGGTTCTTTTATATCTTCTGGATTTCCTTTTGCTTCCTCGATTTTTTTGTTATATTCTTCCGATTCTTTTTTCGTTAATAATCTCTTTGCGAAGTCGTATCCTACTACGATTTCATTTTCCGACTTTGCGACTCTTCCCTTTTCCAATTCCATATTGGCCTTTAATTCATCATTCATATTAGTAAAAATGAGATTTGAGCTTTCATTTGTACGATTGCCTAAAGTAGCTTTGTTTGGTTCATACACTTGCGTTCTTTCTACAACTGACCTTACGTGATCATACTTCTCTAAATCAGCTTTTTTAATCGGCTTGTCTCCTTCCTTGCCCATTACGCTGACTTTCGTTACAATCTGCTGGCTCATTGTCATATCTGTAATCGTCTTTTGAATCCCAAATCCAACGGACGACAACACAACCAAAAACGCACACGCCATTGTTGTCGCCAGAATCGTCATAAAGACGCGAAGCCTGTTTTTCTTCATATTTCTTCTGATAAAATGAACCTGATCCTTAAACCTCAACGGTAATTCCTCCTTTTAGCACACCATCATGAAGCTGAAATTTTGAATGTCCGATAGAAGCGACTTCATCATCGTGAGTAATGATCACAAATGTAATGCCACGCTCACGATTCAGCTGCTGGATCAATTCCAGCACTTCATGTTCCGTTTCTGAATCAAGGCTTCCCGTCGGCTCATCCGCTAAGATAATCGAAGGATTTAAAATCAATGCTCGAGCAATACTGACACGCTGCTGCTGGCCGCCTGACAGTTCATTCGGATAATGAGCGGCGTGGTTTTCCAGACCGACGCGTTTCAGCATGTCCTGCACCTTTTGCTTCCGCTCAGATGGCTTGATTCCTTTTAACGCCAGCGGCATTTCCACATTCTCATACGTCGTTAAACCCGGGATGAGCTGAAAGCTCTGAAAAATAAACCCGAAATGGTCAAGCCGAAATTGCGCCCATTCCTTTTCATTAAACCCCGTAACATCAGTGCCATTAATGACAATCCGCCCTTTTGTCGGCGATATGTAGCCGGAAATTAAATTCAAAAGCGTTGATTTCCCTGAGCCGCTTCGTCCGACAATGCAGGCGATTTCCCCTTTCGCCACGCTCAATGAAACATCCTTCAATACTGGAACTTCATTCTCACGGCCCTTTTTTCCGATCGTGAAAGAATGGTCGATATGCTGAACATCAATCATATGTTCTCTCTCCCTTACAAAAGTTTCATTTTTTTATAAATCGCAAAATAACTAATCAAGAAACCGATTACCGCACCTGCAGCCATGCCAATGAAATAGCCTGCAAAGCTCTCGCTGGCCGTAAAACCAAAATAGCCAAAGCCTAAAATACCAATGATGATGACGACCAATTGCACCGGACGATCCAATGCTTTCCACAAAAAGAAATATCCGTTTCGTTCATTTGACAGTTTGATGAAGCTGATGTAACCGATGATATAAAATATACCGCTCCAGGCTGCCGGAAAGAAAAGATATTGAGCTGAATCCATCACCCATTCGGGATTAACAAACATAATTGGGATAATATACTGAAGCCAATCAGGTATATCAGTATTTAAAAACGCGACATTATGTCCAAATATAATCTCTAAATTTTCAGCCGGTAAAGCAATCAATAGAAAAGGCAAGATAGTGACAGTAAATGAAACCAGCAGCTGCGAAAAAATACTTCCTGTTAAAGCACCTGCGGCCATGACTAGCGAATACGCCATTAAGCTGATAAGCATCATCCCTATACTAAGATGATGAAAATAAATCACTTTTTCTGGCTTCAAAAGCAAAATCAGGAAAACAGACAAAACATAACCTATGAGTTGCGGCACCACAATCACCATTCCGCCGGTAAAGAACTTCGTATTATATATCTGTCCGCGTGTATAAGGAAGACTAAATGTAAAATCAAACAAGCCCTTGCTTCGTTCAATTCCAAGCTGGCTGACCGCTAAAACGACACCCCAAATCCAGAACACTGAGATAAATGTACCGTTTAAATAGTTAATCGAAAATACGCAGTTTCCGACCCACTCGTTCTGATGATCAACGCAGCCTTGATATGAGATGTACGTATTTAAAACGGTAAAAGGATTGCTAAGCATAAGTACGAAAAAAACCGTGGTTAGCAGAGCTTTATTTTGCTTCCACTCTTTATAAAATAGCCCGGAATCTGGCACACCACTTCCCTCCAAACCGAAAGTATTCCTTAATGTTTCATTTTCTTATTAATAGCGAAGTAGCTCACAAAGAATCCAACAACTGCCCCAATGATCATTCCTAAAATATAACCAATCATTGATTGTCCGGCAGAGTATCCAAACAAACCAAATCCAAGAATACCAAAAGCCATAACCAGAATTTGCACCGGACGGTCTAATCTGTTCCATAAGAAAAAGTGTCCGTTTCGTTCACTTGGAAGCTTTTTGAAGCTTATCAAACCAACCAAGTAAAACAGAATGCTCATGGCAGCTGGAATCATTAAAATATATTTACTATGGATAAGCCAGTCACTATCAACATAACCAATGGGCACAAGATATAATAAATTGCTTGTCAGAGAGAAATACGCCTCAGGGGAAGGGAACATTTCCCATATACTCACGCCAAAAACAACTTCAAAGTTTCCAAGCGGTAATGCGACAATTAAATATGGCAATGCCGCAGCAGCAAATGCCGTTAATAACTGGGCAAAAACACTCCCCGTTAATGCACCAGCAGCCATCAACAAACAATAAGCCATAAAACTAATCACAATTACTCCAACGCTGCTGTGCTCAAAAAAGTAGACGTGTTCAGGGCTATAAACAAGAATTAGCAGCCACGCAAGTAAAAAGCCAATCAATTGTGACATCACAATCACAATGCCCCCTAACCAAAATTTCGTCTGGAAAATTTGGCTTCTGTTATACGGGAGGCTTAATATAAAATCCATCGTGCCTTTCGAACGCTCCATTCCGAGGAAGCAGACCGCCAAAATGACCCCCGGCACCCAGTTGATATCTATTAGATTGCTCCTATGATAATTCACAATAAATTCACAATATTGCGGGTCTTGATGAGCCAGACACCCTTGATAAGACAAATACGTATTAACAATAGAAAGCGGATTTGCCAGCACCAAAAACACAATACTCAGCAAAATCACCACTTGATTCTGTTTCCACTCTCGATAGAGGAGACCTCGGTCTACCATCTCCGCTTCCCTCCAAACTTCGCAATGAACACTTCTTCTAAGTTGACAGGAAGCTCATTCCATACTTTTGGCTTCAGCTCTCTCAAAAAGCTCTTTTTCTCCTCATCGCTTTTCGGAATCAGCACTGTGTAAAACACGCCGGCCTGATCGAGCATCGGAATGTTTTGCTCTCTGATGGCCAGATTGACATCTGTGTCAAACGCCATTTGTATTTTGATGTATTCTTCTTTTAATTCATCAAGATCCATGACGTTGGTCAGCCTGTTATCTTCAAGAAAGCCAATTCGGTTGCACATCCGCTCTATGTCTTCAAGCCGGTGGGACGTAATCAGGATACTCGTATCACGCTCTGCCACTTCATCGACCATCAGCTGCAGCACATCATGTCTAGTTACCGCATCAATACCATCCGTCGGCTCATCAAGGAGGATCAGCGCCGGTCTCGCCGCAAACGACAGAACGAGCGACAGCTGTTTTTTCAAGCCTGTCGACAGCTCACGGTATTTTTTCGTTTCTGGAATTTCGTATCTGTTCATCAGTTCATTCGCGTACGTGACATCAAATTTCGTATATATTCTTCTCAGGATATCAACAAGCTGCTTGTATGTATACTTGTCGTAAAAAGGATTTTGAACAGGCATGTAGATGATATTTTGTTTGACCTTCGGGTGCTTTTTGATTTCTACGCCGTCAAATAAAATCGTTCCGCTGTCAGCGAAAATGATTTGCTGGATTAAGCGAAGCATCGTCGTTTTCCCTGATCCGTTGCGTCCAAGCAATCCAAAGATTTCTCCTTTTTCGATTGTTAATGAAACATCTTTTAATACTTGATTGCCGTCAATCGCTTTTGACAGCTGCCGCAGTTCAATCATTTTTTTTGCCTCCCTTCACATCAGCGCTGATTTCCTTTATCCATTCGTGCAGTTTTTCCAGCTCAACCCCTGCATAGTGTGCATCGATGATGAGCTGTTTGAGTTGCTCTTTAATCATCGTCATCTTCCCTTCAACCAGTGTCGTTTTTGCATTCTCCGATATATAGGTCCCTCTGCCCCGCAGCGTTTCAATAATCCCCTCTCGCTCAAGTTCTTTATACGCTTTGCTGACAGTGTTCGGATTCGCAATAATGATCGTTGCCAATTCTCTGACAGAAGGAAGCTTATCACCAGGCTTCATGATCCCTTTCAAACAAAGCTCTTTCATTTGCTGAATAATTTGTTCGTAAATGGGTGTTGAGCTTCTTGGATCGATTTGAATCATTTACTTCCCTACTTTCTATACGATCTGAACCTTTTATAGATAAAAATGATCAATTATACTTTTTTGCCATTCAAAACCGATCATCACAAGAACAAGAAAAAAAGAACAAGCGATCACAGATGCCGCAATCAGCATTGGCACGTTACGTTTGTTTCGTTTTTTATGTTTCATAACTGCCTCCCTTAATGTCAATATATAAATGATTTTATATTAGTGTCTATAGTGTATTACTTCAATTAGTACACTTAATACAATAAATACTTTGACTCACAAAGTCAATCCTTTTTTTACAAAAAAACGGACCCTTTTAAAAGGGTCCGTTTTCCTACACATCAAGAGGGTGCTGCAGGATCATATTATTTTGCAAAGATTGAAGCTGAAGTCTCATTCTGTACAGCTGTTCTCTCTGCTGATCATTTGACGACAGCCATAGTTTATTCAAGGCATTTACCGCATCTTCTAGCTGCATTTGTGCATCACTATATTCTTGATCGTTATAATGCTCTTGTTTAGAAGCGATTTTCAGCTGTTCTTCAGCATAATCATAGGCCTGCATACATTGCTGGAGATGTTCATCTACTGATTGTCTTGTTGCCACAGTAACCCCTCCTCTTGGTAATGGAAATCATCCATCATTCATATTGTAGCCTCATCTGACTTTATTCAATAAAGTAATTTATGGTCGATATTCATTTGTTCTCTTGTGAAATGCGTGCTACAATTTTAGGATGCAATCGTACGCAAGGAGGCACATGAATTGTGATGCAGAACAATCCTTTTCCTTATTCAAATACGGAAAAACGCTATCATACATTGAATTATCATCTCAGAGAACATTTCGGCCATAAGGTGTTTAAAGTAGCGCTTGACGGCGGTTTTGACTGCCCGAATCGGGACGGCACCGTAGCCCACGGAGGCTGTACTTTTTGCAGCGCAGCAGGCTCCGGCGATTTTGCCGGGAACCGGGCCGATGATTTAATTACGCAATTCCATGACATCAAAAACCGCATGCACGAAAAATGGAAGGATGGCAAGTACATCGCTTATTTTCAGGCTTTCACAAACACTCACGCCCCGGTTGAGGTGCTTCGTGAGAAATTCGAATCCGTCCTCGCCTTAGATGATGTGGTCGGCATTTCGATCGCCACACGCCCGGACTGTCTGCCTGATGATGTCGTTGATTACTTGGCAGAGCTGAATGAACGCACGTATTTGTGGGTGGAGCTTGGGCTTCAAACAGTTCATGAACGGACTGCACTTCTGATCAACCGCGCACATGATTTTAACTGCTATGTGGAAGGCGTCAATAAATTAAGAAAACACGGCATACGTGTCTGCTCGCATATTATCAATGGGCTGCCTTTGGAAGACCGGGACATGATGATGGAAACGGCAAAGGCCGTCGCAGATTTGGACGTCCAGGGCATTAAAATCCATCTGCTTCACCTACTGAAAGGCACGCCAATGGTCAAGCAATATGAAAAGGGGAAGCTGGAATTTCTTTCTCAAGATGATTATGTGCAGCTCGTCTGCGATCAGCTTGAGATCATTCCGCCTGAAATGATCGTCCACCGCATTACAGGTGACGGACCGATTGAGTTGATGATCGGGCCAATGTGGAGCGTCAACAAATGGGAAGTGCTTGGCGCCATTAATAAAGAGCTAGAAAATCGAGGCAGCTATCAAGGAAAGTTCTTTCAGCGGCTTGAGGAGGAATCAGCGCTATGATTTTGAAGAAAATTCTTCCCTACAGCAAAGAACTGCTGAAAATGGCCGCGGGAGAAGGAGATATTGTCGTAGATGCGACAATGGGCAACGGACATGATACACAATTTTTAGCGGAGCTTGTTGGTGAAAACGGTCATGTGTACGCATTCGACATCCAAGAATCAGCCGTGGCCAATACAAAGGAACGGCTCGGTGACATGTATCAAGCGCGAACAACGTTATTTCACAAAAGCCATGATAAAATCGCTGAATCCCTCCCGCCTGAAACACATGGCAAAGTGGCGGCCGCGGTATTTAACCTCGGCTATTTGCCGGGCGGGGACAAATCAATTACGACAAACGGCAGTTCTACGATCAAAGCAATTGAACAGCTTCTCGGCATCATGAAAGACGAAGGTCTGATTGTTCTCGTCGTCTATCATGGCCACCCGGAAGGCAAAGCTGAAAAAAACGACGTGCTCGAATTTTGCCGGGACTTGGACCAGCAATCAGCCCGTGTATTAACATACGGATTTATCAATCAGCAAAATGACCCGCCATTTATTGTCGCCATCGAAAAAAAAGCTCAGATCAGCAAATGATTTGAGCTTTTTTCTTTGAGTTTTTCATCCAGGACATTTTTTGAAATTTCCGGTAGGCTCTGCCGTTGATATAAAAGAAAAGGGAGGTTTTTCCGCTGGCTTTGATCAGCTTCTTTGCGAGCCGGCCCATTTCCTTTTGGCCTGCCACTTTATCATCTGACAAATAAACACCAAGCAAGCCGCGATTGATTAAACGATGAAAGTTTTCATGCGGAATGCCTTGTAGATGCTCGTCGGCTTTATGGATAAAGTGTTCAAGCCGATTCATCATCTCTTCATGAGACTGATAATACGAGCAGAAATTCAAGTCTCCTTCCAGCAAGTCCTCCTCTTGATCAATCAAATAATCAAGAAGAATATGAAGACCCTGTATGTAAGGAAAATAACTGTCGCGGATTTTTTTAGCGGTGCTTTCTGTGAAATCAGGCTGGAACGAATACGCAACCAGACAGAAAATGCCTAACGTTGAGCCTGCACAGGCTGAAAATTCATACCATTCCATCTCAGGCAGCTCTGATTCATATTGAGTAAACCACTTTTCAAGCCGCGGAACACGCTCATGCTCAATAACGTGCTTATGCACCTGCAAATCGCAATAATAGCCGCACAGTTCAAGCAGATAAGGTTTAATCATGTCATAGTGCTCAATGGAACCAAGGACACGCTGGCACGTTTTGACCAGTTCGTGCAGATATCCGCTGTCATCCTGTTCTTCCCTGAATTGATAATAATTTTGCAGTTCCGCTCCCACTGTCAGTGCGTCCTGCATTGAGGCATGGAGCATCCGAAAATCCTGTGGGTCCAGCGAGGTGCTGCGGTCACATAGATTGTCCAAATAATCACTAATCGTTTGATACGCGATGATAAACTCGACACATTTCTGCTTTTGGCTGCCTGACAATAAGGCCAGTATGCCGCCGCCTTCACAGTGAAACGTTTTGTCCCGAATACTTGCGGTTGCCTGTGCTTTCAATTCACTGTTATGAATCGATTCTGATTTTTGCTTCCATATGTCCAGCTCTTGATGAACGAGCGGAAAAATATCTCGATATACCTTTGTCATCAATCCAAAAGGATGTTCCGGTACTGTCAACACATGCACCCCCTACTAGTTCAAATATATTGATCAGTAAACGCTCTTGCTGCTTTAAAGACATCTTCTCTCTCGGGTTCATTGAAGATCTCATGGTAAAGCCCTTCCCACTCTCTGTATGCTTTATTATGAGAAGCAACACCATTAAACCACTTGATGACCATCGTTTTGTCAACAAGCTTATCATCACCGGCTTGCATCACAAGAAGCGGAACTTTCAAAAATGCCTCTGTCGGCACCATTGCCGATTCAATTGTCTTTAAAAGCTCTCTGTACCATCTGACAGAAACTTTCCTGACGTATAACGAATCATTTTGGTCAGCCTCGATGACGTCCTCATTGCGCGTCGCCATATCAATTGATAATCCCGAATCAACCTTAAGTGACGGAGCGATGACATTCAGGCCTTTTGATGCAAGATCAAGCGCTTTATTGACTTTAATTTGCAGTCCGAGACACGGTGATGATAAAATAATTCCCGTAATCCGGGGATTTCTTTGCTGTTTAACCCATTCAATCGCGACCAGACCGCCCATGCTGTGACCTAGCAGAAAAACCGGCAGATCAAAGGTTCGCGCTTTATCTATCCAAGCATCTACTTCATCAATGTATTCTTGAAACGAGCGAATATGCCCTCTCGCTCTTGTCGTTGTTCCCTGTCCAGGCAAATCGCCCATGACAACGTGATAACCCGAAGACCGCCACATTTCAATCAGCCATTTATATCGTCCGTGATATTCACTTGCCCCGTGAATGATTACAATCACTGCAACAGGTCTGTCTGCTTTCCAGGTCCACATGCTCTTCACCTCATACGAAATTTAAATAGAGAAAGAAGGATGAATCTTATGATCTACCCTTATAAGGAACACAAGCCAGATATCCACCCAACAGCCTTTATAGCTGATAATGCAACAATTACCGGTGATGTCGTTATCGGAGAACAGTCCAGCATTTGGTTTTCTGTTGTCATAAGGGGAGATGTTGCACCGACCAGAATCGGAAACAGAGTCAATATCCAGGATTTAAGCTGCCTTCATCAAAGCCCGAACAAGACGCTGCTCATTGAAGATGACGCCACGATAGGCCATCAGGTTACACTTCATAGCGCTGTTATCCGCAAGAACGCCTTAATCGGCATGGGCTCAATCATTTTAGACGGAGCCGAAATTGGCGAAGGCGCTTTTATTGGTGCCGGCAGTCTTGTCCCGCCCGGAAAAATCATTCCGCCTGGCCATCTCGCCTTTGGCCGCCCTGCAAAAGTCATCCGCCCTTTGACGGAAGAAGACCGAAAAGATATGCAAAGAATACGGTCAGAATATGTAGAAAAGGGCCAATATTATAAATTTCTTCAACAAACATAAGACCTGCTTCGTCTTACTTTACCATTTTTCAAATTATATTTGAAAGCAATAACCATCGTTAACCCGGACGTCATCACAGTTCGGGTTTCGATTTTTCCATAAAACGTTCACATATGGCATCTAAACGTATGACTTTTATCTTATCACAAAACTGTAAACAGCCTCTGCAAACACACATACCTATTCTTTCCTGTTCTCTATTTTCTATGAGCACACACAAAAAGAGCCCACTGGGAGCTCTTTTTGTCAGCTGATATTTCGTTCGCTGGCAGCTGCTGCATTTTTTTTGTGAAACCCTTTTCCATAGTACACAGCCAGCAAGATGAGAAACCATATCGGCCCGATAATCACGGCTACTCTTGTATCAGGGCTGTAAGCCATAAGAATGACGACGAATGCTAGAAATGCCAATGACACATAAGACGTAAACGGAAATAAAGGCATTTTGTACTTTAATTGTTTCTTTTCTTCCGGCTTCAAACTTTTCCTGTATTTGATTTGAGAAAGCAAAATGATTGCCCACGTCCAAATCGCTCCGAACGTCGCAATACTTGTAACCCAGGTAAATACCTTCGCAGGGACAACATAGTTTAACAGCACTCCGACTAATAAAGCGCCCGCTGAAGCCAGAACAGCTTTACCCGGGATGCCGCCTTTCGTCAGCTGACCATATGCTTGTGGCGCCTCTTTCTGTTCCGCCAAGTTAAACAGCATCCGCCCTGTGCTGAAAATACCGCTGTTACATGAAGACAGCGCGGCTGTCAACACGACAAAGTTAATGATACCTGCGGCCGATGGAATGCCCACTTTTTGAAATGTGAGAACAAATGGACTTCCTTGAGAGCCAATTTCCTGCCACGGATAAATAGACATAATGACAAATAAAGCGCCTACATAAAAAATCAAAATCCGCCAAAATACTGTATCGATTGCTTTGGCTAACGATTTTTGCGGGTTTTTTACTTCGCCAGCCGTCACCCCGATCATTTCAATCCCTAAATAGGCGAACATGACCATTTGAAGAGACAATAGAACCCCTTTTAATCCATGAGGGAAAAATCCTCCGTTGTTCCACAAATTACTGATTCCGGTGGCAATGCCCCCATTGCCGACTCCTGCAATAATCATCAATAAACCGACTGCAATCATGGATAAGATCGCAACAATTTTAATCAATGCGAACCAAAATTCCAGCTCACCGTAAGCTTTGACAGCCAGGAAATTAACACCCGTCATAATGACCAGTGCCGATAATGCCCAAATCCAGTTTGGCACGTCAGGAAACCAGAACCCCATATAGATACCGACAGCAGTAATTTCGGCCATACAGGTGACAACCCATAAAAACCAGTAGTTCCACCCTGTTAAATAGCCTGCAAGCGGTCCCAAGTAGTCACGCGCATACCTGCTGAAGGAGCCTGCGACCGGTTTTTGAATGGCCATTTCCCCAAGCGCTCTCATAATAAAAAACATGACCAGGCCGCTTGCGGCATACGCTACCAAAATACCAGGCCCTGCTAATTGAATAGCTGATGCGGAGCCGAGGAACAACCCTACTCCTATAGCAGCTCCTAAAGACATTAAAGAAATATGCCTTTCTTCGAGTCCGCGGTGCAGCTCTTGTTTTTGTTTTTGCATGCTTCTTCTCCCCTAGAAAAAAATATCATTATATCATTTTTCTGAATATTCCGTACGGATTGGGTAAATCAATGATGATGGAGAAATAAAAGGATAACAACAAGGCTTTCGACTACTCGAAAGCCTTGTTGTCTGTTACACAAAGATGACTTCTTTAGGCTGATGGCTCAGCTCTTCAGGCATATACCGTTTTTCAATATTGATGCTGTGCCAGATCATAAAGATTAGCACAGTCCAGATTTTACGGCTGTTATCAGCCTTGTCCGCACAATGGTCTTCAAGAAGCTGAAGGACATAATCCTTATGGATATAAGCATCCGTTTGGCTTTCCTGAATAATATTCCGCACCCATTCGTTCATTTCGTTTTTCAGCCAATGACGGATCGGTACAGGGAAACCAAGCTTTTTGCGGTTTAATACGTGCTCAGGCACAATTCCTTCAGCGGCTTTGCGAAGAAGATACTTCGTCGTGCCGTTCTTCGTTTTCAGCTCATCAGGAATTTTTGAAGCGACGTCGAATACGACTTTATCCAAGAACGGCACACGCAGTTCCAAAGAATTCGCCATCGTCATTTTATCCGCCTTTAACAAAATGTCGCCGCGCATCCAAGTGTGGATATCGACATACTGCATTTTGTTGATATCGCTGTACGAGCTGCTTTCTGTAAAGTAAGTCTTCGTCACATCGCGATATGAAAGGTTCGGATTATAATGCTTCAACAGCTGCTTTTTGACAGACTCTTCAAAGATTTTCGCGTTACCGATATAACGATCCTGAAGCGGAGTGCAGCCGCGCTCAAGCAGGCTCTTTCCTCTCATACCTTCAGGCATAACGGCAGCAACATGCAGAAGCATCTTTTTCAAGCCGGACGGAATCCGTTCAAACGGTTTAAGCGAAAGCGGCTCACGGTAAATGTTATATCCGCCGAAGAGCTCATCCGCTCCTTCACCTGATAAAGCAACCGTTACATGTTTTTTTGCTTCTTTTGCAACAAAGTACAACGGAATCGCTGCCGGATCAGCAAGCGGGTCATCAAAATGCCATACGATCTTCGGAAGCTCATTCATGTATTCCTCAGGCGAAATGACTTTGCTGATATTTTCAATGCCCAGCGCCGCTGCCGTTTCTTTCGCTACATCAACCTCACTGAAGCCCTGCTGTTCAAAGCCGACAGAGAATGTTTTTAAGCTTGGATGAAATTCCTTCGCAACAGAAACAATAAAGGAAGAATCAATCCCGCCAGACAGGAACGAACCGACAGGAACGTCACTTCTCATATGAACGTTTACAGAGTCATAGATCGCGTCTCTGACTTCTTTCACAAGCTTGTCTTCTTCAGTCTGAACCGGCTTGAAGTTCGCTTTGAAATACGTTTTGAATGTGATATCGCCGTCCGGGCGGATTGTGAACTGTGAACCCGGCTCTACTTTTTTCACATGGGCATCAAGCGTGCTCGGTTCAGGAACAAATTGGAAAGACATGTACTGCTGCAATGCCTCTTTATCTATTTCAATATCATTCTGAGCAACCATTAAACTTTTTCTCTCTGAGGCAAAATAAACCTGATCATTGATTGTTGTATAGTACAACGGTTTAATGCCGAATGGATCTCTTGCTCCATAAAGCACATGATCGTTTTTATTCCAAATCAGAAAGGCAAACATACCGCGCAGTTTGGACGCCGCTTCTTCTTTATAGTGACGGTAAGTCGCAAGAAGAACCTCTGTGTCCGAATCCGTGTTGAATGTGTACCCCTTTGCTTCAAGTTCTTCTCTCAGTTCAATATAGTTATAGATTTCTCCGTTAAAGATAATCCAATATGTTTCATCTTCATATGATAAAGGCTGTCCGCCATTTTCTACATCAATAATGCTGAGCCGTCTGAATCCGAAGCCGACGTGCTCATCATGGAAATATCCATCACTGTCAGGACCGCGGTGAACGATCATTTGGTTCATTTGTTTGATTAGTTCTTCTTGATCAGCGGTTTGAGCTAACGGATGCTTGTTAAAAACCCCGACAAATCCACACATAGTATTGCCTCCATAATTAAAATTGTCATCATTGAACCCCTATTTATAGACGCTGTGAATAGTATTTGGTTTCACAGTTATGTAAAAAAATAAACATGAATACAACGATAAAAAAGGGAAAGCCGCTTAACCAGTAAGCGGCTATAAAATTATTCTCCTAACGCTTCTTTACGCAGCTGCTCCGCTTTGTCTGTGCGCTCCCATGGAAGGTCAACATCGTGACGTCCAAAGTGGCCGTACGCAGCAGTTTGTTTGTAGATCGGACGGCGCAAATCAAGCATTTTGATAATGCCGGCAGGTCGTAAATCAAAGTTATTGCGAACAACTTCAATCAGTTTTTCCTCAGAAGCTTTTCCTGAACCGAATGTGTTGATTGAGATTGACACAGGCTGTGCAACACCGATCGCGTAAGCAAGCTGTACTTCGCAAGAATCAGCAAGCTCAGCCGCAACGATGTTTTTCGCAACGTATCTTGCCGCATAAGCTGCAGAACGGTCTACCTTCGTCGCGTCCTTACCTGAGAACGCGCCTCCGCCGTGGCGTGCATAGCCGCCGTACGTATCAACGATGATTTTGCGTCCTGTAAGTCCTGCATCCCCTTGAGGGCCTCCGATTACGAAACGTCCTGTAGGGTTGATGAAATATTTTGTTTCTTCATCAATCAGCTCTTCAGGAACAACCGGATTGATTACATGTTCTTTAATGTTGCGCTGAATTTGCTCAAGTGTAATTTCAGGATGATGCTGAGTTGAAATAACAATCGCGTCAATGCGGACTGGTTTGTTATTTTCATCGTACTCAACCGTTACCTGTGTTTTGCCGTCAGGGCGAAGGTACGGAAGAATATCTTCTTTACGGACTTCACTTAGGCGGCGGGCTAATTTATGGGCAAGTGAAATTGGAAGAGGCATAAGCTCTTTCGTTTCGTTGCACGCATAACCGAACATTAATCCTTGGTCACCCGCACCAATCGCTTCAATTTCTTCGTCGCTCATTGTGCCTTCACGGGCTTCAAGCGCTTGGTCTACGCCCATCGCGATATCAGCAGACTGCTCATCAATTGATGTTAAAACCGCACAAGTTTCCGCATCAAATCCGTATTTTGCACGTGTGTATCCGATTTCTTTAATGGTTTGGCGAACCGTTTTCGGAATGTCAACATACGTAGAAGTTGTGATCTCTCCGCTTACAAGAACCAAACCTGTTGTCACAGATGTTTCACAAGCAACACGCGCGTTAGGGTCTTTCTTTAAAATTTCATCTAAAATGCTGTCAGAAATCTGGTCACAGATTTTATCCGGATGCCCCTCCGTAACAGATTCTGATGTAAATAAACGACGATTTTTACTCATGATTTGCTTCCTCCTGCACAAGGCCTCCCGAAAGACCTTGTATATATGATACGGAACTCGCTCCCTCTTATACAATGTACAGTTATATTAGAGAATGTTAATTGGCATATTTATGAAATAAAAAAACCTTTTCCATCGAGGAAAGGGTTTGGTCTTTGTGCCTTTCACTCTTATCGCTCAAGGAATCATACAACCTTGCAACAGGTTAGCACCTTGGTTGTCTCACTCAGTTGAACATAATAAATAACAGAGAAACCGGTTGCTGGGCTTCATAGGGCCTGTCCCTCCGCCAGCTCGGGATAAGAGTATCCGCTCAATGAAATATCTTATCGTAAAAGGGTTTGCAATGTCAATATGATTCAGAAGAAATAGGCACCTATATTGAAGGAAAACAATGGAAATGCACACACAAAAAATGATAAATAGTATAGACTATTTGAAAATATATGTTATACTAATTCACAATTAGCAAAACACAAAAAACGATAAAGGAAGGTTTCATATGAACTCAGTTGATTTGACCGCTGATTTACAAGCCTTATTAACATGTCCAAATGTGCGTCATAATTTATCAGCAGCACAGCTAACAGAAAAAGTCCTCTCCCGAAACGAAGGCATTTTAACATCCACAGGTGCTGTTCGCGCGACAACAGGCGCTTACACAGGACGCTCACCTAAAGATAAATTCATCGTGGAAGAAGAAAGCACGAAAAATAAGATCGATTGGGGCCCGGTGAATCAGCCGATTTCAGAAGAAGCGTTTGAGCGGCTGTACACGAAAGTTGTCAGCTATTTAAAGGAGCGAGATGAACTGTTTGTTTTCGAAGGATTTGCCGGAGCAGACGAGAAATACAGGCTGCCGATCACTGTCGTAAATGAGTTCGCATGGCACAATTTATTTGCGCGGCAGCTGTTTATCCGTCCGGAAGGAAATGATAAGAAAACAGTTGAGCAGCCGTTCACCATTCTTTCTGCTCCGCATTTCAAAGCGGATCCAAAAACAGACGGCACTCATTCCGAAACGTTTATTATTGTCTCTTTCGAAAAGCGGACAATTTTAATCGGCGGAACTGAGTATGCCGGTGAAATGAAGAAGTCCATTTTCTCCATTATGAATTTCCTGCTGCCTGAAAGAGATATTTTATCTATGCACTGCTCCGCCAATGTCGGTGAAAAAGGCGATGTCGCCCTTTTCTTCGGACTGTCAGGAACAGGCAAGACCACCCTGTCGGCAGATGCTGACCGCAAGCTGATCGGTGACGATGAACATGGCTGGTCTGATACAGGCGTCTTTAATATTGAAGGCGGATGCTACGCTAAGTGCATTCATTTAAGCGAGGAAAAGGAGCCGCAAATCTTTAACGCGATCCGCTTCGGGTCTGTTCTCGAAAATGTCGTTGTTGATGAAGATACACGCGAAGCCAATTATGATGATTCCTTCTATACTGAAAACACGCGGGCAGCTTACCCGATTCATATGATTGACAACATCGTGACTCCAAGCATGGCCGGCCATCCGTCAGCAATTGTATTTTTGACGGCTGATGCCTTCGGAGTCCTGCCGCCGATCAGCAAACTGACGAAGGAGCAGGCGATGTACCATTTCTTGAGCGGTTACACGAGTAAGCTTGCCGGAACCGAACGTGGTGTCACGTCTCCTGAAACGACGTTCTCTACATGCTTCGGCTCACCGTTCCTGCCGCTTCCTGCTCACGTCTATGCTGAAATGCTCGGCAAAAAGATCGATGAACACGGCGCAGACGTTTTCCTAGTCAATACCGGCTGGACCGGGGGCGGCTACGGCACAGGCGAACGAATGAAGCTTTCTTACACTAGAGCAATGGTCAAAGCAGCGATTGAAGGCAAATTAGAGGATGCTGAAATGATAACTGACGATATTTTCGGCCTGCACATTCCGGCCCATGTTCCTGGCGTTCCTGATCATATCCTTCAGCCTGAAAACACGTGGACCAACAAGGAAGAATACAAAGAAAAAGCAGTCTACCTTGCAAATGAATTCAAAGAGAACTTTAAAAAGTTCGCACATACCGATGCCATCGCCCAGGCAGGCGGCCCTCTCGTATAAAAAACAAAAGCCAAGAGCAATTATGCTCTTGGCTTGTTTTAATTGACGGAATGCAAAGAAGTCAGCTTGTATGTAATGATGGTCCGGTCGTCTTCCCATTGAAGCTTCTGCACTTCAGCTGTGCCTGACTTTTCGCCAAACTTTGTTTTGCGTACATCCATTGGAATCTCCATCGGATATACTCGGTATCCGTCCTTCTCTAACGTGAATATATTTTCATCTATGCGAACTTCTTTTCCTTTTGTCACAATCAGTGTATTAAATTCAATAGGCATTCCCAAAGTGAAATCCCCTTTCGTTCTCTTTTTTCTTTATCATAACATATTTCACTGTCAGCGGTTTTTCATCCATTGTGTGAGCTGCCGCACGATACGCCGGTTTTCTTTTGGCGGGAAATAATGTGTGAATGTACTGTAGTACCACGTCTCCACCGGCTTATGCAGTTGTTTTAGCTTCTCTTCAAATAAATAGGAATGCTGAATCGAAACATTTTGGTCTCTTTCTCCATGGATTAACAACACGGGAGCCTGAATCTTGTTTACTTGGTCAAACGGTGTCCTCCATTGATATTCCTCAGGCACCTTTTTCGGTGTTCCGCCGATGACTCTTTTCATCATTCGCCGCAAATCCTGCCGCTCCTCGTATGTAAGAATCATATCACTGACGCCTCCCCATGAAACAAATGAAGCTGCCTGCCCGCCCATTTCGATCGCAGTGAGCATTCCCATAATTCCGCCGCGGGAAAAACCGAAGATGTGGATTCTATCCTTCTTGACATTTGGGTGCTGCTGAAGCAGGCGAAAAGCAGAAAATGCATCCTCCCTGTCTTCTCCGGCAAAATCCTCATTGCCTTCTCCTCCTTGATTTCCTCTGTAAAAAGGAGCAAACACCACAAACCCTTGGGATGCAAACTGGATAATCCGGCCCGGCCGAACCATGCCCACGCTTTTAATCCCGCCGCGCAAATATAAAAATCCGTCATATTGTCCCGGTTCCGCCGGCTCAGCCAGAAGCCCCTTAACCCGTAATCCATTTGACAGATAGCAGATCGTATACAAACGCACATGCTGGCTTGGCGACGGAAATCTTCTTTTCTCTACAATCAAAACAGCCGCCTCCTTTTTTTCTATATGCTTTCCTTACTCCAAAATTACATCCGGAGAACCTGGTTAGGCATTCACACATTTTTATACCCATCATACGATATGTAAAGCAAAAAAGGATATTAACTTGATGCGAAATAAGGAGGTTGTCTATGTGAACAGATGGTTAAGGCTGGGCTTCGCCTGTGTCGGCAGTATCTTTCTGATGTTCGCCCTGGCGGCTTGCAAGCAGGAAGAAACGCTCACCAAAGTCAAAGTAGCTGAAGTGACCCATTCAATTTTTTACGCACCTTTATATGTTGCTGAGTCTAAAGGTTTTTTTAAGGAAGAAGGGCTTGATGTCGATGTGAATACGACCTGGGGCGGAGATAAAACGATGACATCGCTTCTTTCCAACGGCTCCGACATCGCGCTTGTCGGGTCAGAAACATCTATTTATGTCGAAGCGCAAGGGGCTAAAGATCCCGTCATTAATTTCGCCCAGCTGACTCAGACAGACGGAACGTTTCTTGTCGCGAGAGAAGATGTTGAACACTTCGACTGGGATCAGCTGAAAGGAAAAACGTTTCTCGGTCAGCGAAAAGGCGGCATGCCGCAAATGGTCGGCGAGTATGTACTGAACAAACATAAGATTGACCCGCATAAGGATATAGACCTCATCCAGAACATAGACTTCGCCAATATTGCCAATGCGTTTGCTTCTGGAACCGGTGAGTATGTACAGCTCTTTGAACCGCAGGCTTCTCTCTTTGAGAAAAAAGGCATCGGCCATATCGTGGCTTCATTCGGAGAAGAATCAGGAGAGGTTCCTTATACGACTTTTATGGCGAAACAAAGCTATTTGAAGAAAAATGAAGACACAGCCGTCAAGTTTACAAAGGCCATTTATAAGGCGCAGCAGTGGGTTGAAAATCATTCTGCGAAGGACATCACAGATGCCATTAAAGATGAATTTGATGATACCGACCCAGACGTCATCGAAACATCCATTGAACGCTATAAAAAACAGCATTCATATTCGCCAGACCCTCTGCTTAACGAAAAAGAATGGGAGCTTCTCCAAACCATTATGGATCAATCGGGAGAACTGCCGAAGCACATTCCATACAATCAGCTTGTAAATAAAGAAATTGCTGAAAAAGTCACCTCGGAGAAATAGGAGGCGCCATCTATGTCTTTCTTACATGTCGACCATGTAACCCATACTTATTTTTCTATTAAAGAAAAAACAACGGCTGTGCGGGATATTCATTTCGATGCCGAAAAAGGCGATTTCATCTCATTTCTCGGCCCAAGCGGCTGCGGAAAAACAACACTGCTTTCCATTATTGCCGGTTTGATTGAGCCATCAGAAGGCAGAGTTCTGATTGAAGGCCGTGAGCCGAATCAAAAAGAACATAATATTGGCTATATGCTTCAGCAGGATTACTTATTTCCCTGGAAATCTATCGAGGAAAATGTGCTTCTCGGTTTAAAAATCGCCGACACGCTGACAGAAGAAAGCAAAGCCGCTGCACTCGGTCTATTGCCGGAGTTCGGCCTCATAGATGTGGAGAAAAAATATCCGAAAGAGCTGTCAGGCGGGATGCGCCAGCGGGCTGCGCTTGCAAGAACACTTGCGCCTAACCCTAGTCTGCTTTTGCTGGATGAGCCATTTTCCGCGCTTGATTTTCAGACAAAGCTGTCTTTGGAAAACCTGGTATTCCGCACATTAAAGGAATATCAAAAAACAGCAGTGCTTGTCACTCATGATATAGGGGAAGCGATAGCGATGAGCGATACGATCTTTTTATTTTCAAATCAGCCGGGCACCATCCATCAGATTTTTACCATTCCTAAGGAATTGGCCGCGATGTTGCCTTTTGACGCCCGTCAGGAACCTTCCTTCCAGACACTGTTTCAAACGATATGGAAGGAGCTGAATTCTCTTGAGAAACAGCAAAGAAACCATTGATCTGCTTCACGAGCAGTATCAATTCAAACAGAAAAAGGAAAAGTGGAAGGTCCATTCCTTTCAGCTTGCCATATTTATTCTCTTTTTCTCGGGCTGGGAAACCTCCAGCAGGCAGGGCTGGATCGATCCGCTGATCTTCAGCTCTCCATCAGCTGTGTGGCGATTATTGCTGGAGAAACTTGGTGACGGTTCTTTACTGTCACACATCGGCGTCACTTTATTTGAAACGGTGCTTGGCTTTTTGCTTGGGACGTTTATGGGCACGTGCCTCGCCGCTTTGTTATGGTGGTCTAACCGACTTGCCAGAATTTTAGATCCGTATCTTGTGATTTTGAATGCAATGCCGAAAGTGGCCCTGGGCCCGATCCTGATTGTCGCGCTCGGCCCCAGTTTTATCAGCATCATTGCGATGGGAGCCATCATCAGCGTCATTATCACAACCATCGTTGTCTACACCGCCTTCCAGGAGGTCGACGAAAACTATACGAAAGTCATGAAAACATTCGGCGCAAAAAAGTGGGTTATTTTTAAAGAAGTCATACTGCCTGCATCCTCCCCCGCGATTATTTCAACACTAAAAGTGAACGTCGGTTTATCATGGGTTGGCGTCATTGTAGGGGAATTCCTCGTTTCGAAGGTCGGATTAGGATATATGATTATTTACGGATTCCAAGTCTTCAATTTTACACTCGTCTTCTTAAGCCTGCTGATCATCGCCATCTTCGCCACTCTGATGTATCAGGGCGTCGAGCTGCTGGAAAAGAAATGGACGAAGGGGAGGACATAAAAAACCCGGCATATGTGCCGGGTTTTTTTATTCAATCCATCCAGATTCTTTCAGTTTTTTCAAGCTGATCGGAAGTACGGAATCCTTCATAATAAAGCTGAATTTTTTATTGCGGGAAAGGTTCTCCGGAAGCTCGTGAAACAAAACCGGGCCTTTCGTTTCAAAGTAATCAGCCTGCTTTTCAAGCTTTTCTATATCTGCAAAATATATATTTTTTACAATTACTTTTTCTTTTCCGAGAACTTTATACTGTCCGAGATACTTGAGGCTTTTGACTCTCGCGCCCGTCTCTTCCTTTACTTCCCGGAGCGCAGCCTCTTCTGCGCACTCCATCGGCTCTACTTTCCCGCCTGGAAACTCATAGCCTCTGTCCTCATGTTCTGTTAAAAGCCATTTACCGCCAAAACGGCAAATCACCCAGACATGCTTCGGGCTGTCCGAGAAAGGCTGATCGTCAAAGGAAAGCTGAACAGTATTCTGATAATAATCTTTAAACTCGTACATGTTTATCCCTCAAATCCGTTCCTAGCTATCTTCCATACATCATACCACAGTTACGTTTCTTCGGAAGCCTTTTATCAAAAAATAAGGGACCCAGCACGCCGTCAGGTTCTGCATGCAGACTAGCTCGTACAGTTTTTTTGCGATACTTTTGCCGGAAAGTGCGACCGACGCTCTGGGCTTTATTATGACCCGCGAACAGGGAAAAGTTACGGTTTGCGCTTAAATTTATTTTTTAACGTTTCTAAAAGATCGACAAGCATCTGAGGAACCGGTATGCCAAGAGAGCTGGCTGTCACAACAATTTGCACAGATTCATAAAGAATATAAAACATAATAGCCAAGTCACGAATTGATCCCTGTGTATTCAGCAGCTGATCAAAAAAGTGGCATACAGAGATCAGAGCCAGCGTGACTAATTTTTTGACAAGCCGGGCAAATACCTTTTTAAATGACAGTTTGTGAATAATGGTTTCCTTCAAAGTCGTACTGATAAATTCAATTGCCATAAGAGAGAGCAAAATCAGAAATGAATACTGAAAACCTCCAAAGAAAAAACCCGCTGCTGAAACGCTGACTGCTATTAACGAAAAGATGCCAAAGTCTCTATCCATTTATCCCAACATCCTTTCACAGAAACGGCCTTACGATATTCTATGGAAAACAAGCCGAACGGATTGGATTTTTCAGAAAAATGGACTGGTTGTCGCCTATTTTTCAGATACAAAAAGAAAAGCCGGACGTCTTTTTTAAGACATCCGACCGTTCTATTTTTGAACTTAACCTAGGTAAGCTTTTAGCATCCAGTTATGTTTTTCAATATTTTGATGGATCGCAAGAAGCATGTCCCCTGTTGTTTCGTCACCGACTTCATCAGCTAAATCCATGCCGTTTTTCAGCTCTTCCGCGATGACTGTGAAATCATCATATACGCTTTGAACCATTTGTTCAGCTGTTTCATTTCCAGCCGCTTCTTTGACAGAAGCCGTTTCTAAGGATTCCTTCATTGTTGCAATCGGTTTTCCGTTCAGCGCCAAAAGACGTTCTGCTAAGTCATCAATATAAGTTGCTGTTTCGTTGTACAGCTCCTCAAACTTTTCATGAAGAGTGAAGAAATCTTTTCCTTTCACATACCAGTGATAATTATGTAGTTTCACATACATGACCGTCCAGTTGGCTACTTGTTTGTTCACTGCTTGAATCAATTGTTCTGACATGGTATCTCCTCCTTGTTATATGACTATGTATACCCTTAATATCGTACGCTAAAACCTCTTTTTTACCCTTATCTGTCACGATTTCTTCTATTATGCTACAATTGTTAAAAAACGGGAGGTGGAATGTCATGACGCTTCTCATTACGATAAGTATTTTGATTGTGCTGGCTGTTTTGCTTGTAACCATTTGGACGACTGTAAAAGCCTATAATGTAAAGCATACCATTGATCCACCACAAGAAAATCACTCTGATTCACACAATCAATGATGATGTGAATGCTCCTCTTCTGACTGATTGCTGGCAGCATCGGCGTCTCCGACTTGGACTTTTAAGGTCGGCATGCTATGCTGTTTTTTTGCTGTGACATGGGATTGGACAGTGTATACACCATCTTCCTTAAACGTCGTTTCCAATCGGTATACGCCTTTTTCTTGTTTCGCCTTAAACATTTGGCTTGCGTCTTTTTCCCCTTCTTTCCATACTTCAAACTCTACTTCATCGGCATCCGTCACAGCTTCATCACCATATGATACGGCTGCTTCATAAGCAGCGCTTTCTCCGGGATTTACTTTTTCAGGCCCGGTCAGCTTGACATCCAAAACCTCGGGCGTCTCAGCTGTATTTGCTTTGCTTTCACCAGATCCGCACCCGTTAAGCAAAAAAGCAGAAAAAAGCAGAACAACCAACATCTTTTTCATGCCATCACCCTTTCATCGTTTACCTAAATAGTAGCAAACGCTTACAGCAAATGGTACACAAAATATGAGACGTCACAAAAAAGACCTTTTTGCTTATGCGCAAAAAGGTCCTTTCTATTTTAGCCAAATACTTTTAGCAATTCTTCTTTATCCTGTGAAAGCCAGAAACGCATTAAACGTTTAGCGCCTTCCAGATCATGAAGCTTCGCTTGGCCGCACTGCTTTTCATTCGCAGCTGGTATTTCTGTAATCTCTACCGCTTCCTTCATTGTGTCTTCAAGCAGATCAACGATTTCCGCTGATGTCGGCTCTCCGCTCACAACTAGATAATAGCCTGTCTGGCAGCCCATTGGAGAAATATCAATGATATCAAAATGATCGTATTTCTCAGCGTGAGAACGAATCGTAAACGCGAGCAAATGCTCGAGTGTGTGAATGGTGTCAGGCTTCATCGCCTGTTTATTTGGCTGGCAAAAACGAATGTCAAATTTATTTACAACGCCGTCTGTTCCCACTTTATGCACGCCGCAATGTCTTACATATGGAGCAACAACCGCATTATGATCAAGCTCAAAACTTTCTACTGAAGGCATAATGGCACTCTCCCCTTTTTTAAAAATGTAATTTCATTATAACATACTTTTCCGATAAGAATTATTGATTAACTTTTCAATCTGTGCTTTTTTTCTTATACTTGATCAGAAAGGTTGCTGAAGAAACATGAAAACCCTATTCATCGCTCTGATCAGAGGATATCAAAAATTCATCTCGCCCCTGACACCGCCAACGTGCCGCTTTTATCCGACCTGTTCCCAATATGGAATCGAAGCGATTAAAACACATGGCGCTTTAAAAGGCGGATGGCTGACAATCAAACGGATTTTGAAATGCCACCCGTTCCATCCGGGAGGAGTCGATCCCGTTCCTGAAAAGAAACAAAAACATTAATTGTTATAACCGTTTACGATAAGATCCAGTTTTCCGGTTTTAGGATCAATGACTAAGCCATGGACCGGAACGTTTTCAGGGAACAGCGGGTGATGTTTAATAACATCTACGCTGTCTTTCACACTCGCTTCCACTGAATCAAAGCTTTTAAACCATTGATCAAAGTCTACACCGGAGTACTTTATTGTTTCGATGCGTTCTTCCGGAATCCCTCTTGCTTTGATTTTTTCAAGCATGCTTTTGCTGCTGATTTTGCTCATGCCGCAATCGTGATGCCCGATCACACACACCTCATCTGCATTCAGCTCGTACACTGCGACGAGTAAACTTCTCATGATGCTTCCGAATGGGTGTGTCACAAGCGCACCGGCACTTTTAATGATTTTCACATCACCGTTTCGCAAATTCATCGCATGCGGCAGCAGTTCAACCAGACGAGTATCCATGCAAGAAAGAATCGCCATTTTTTTATCTGGAAATTTTGATGTTTGATACTTTTCATACTCTCTTTGTTCAGTAAATGTCTTGTTAAATTCGAGAATATCATTTAGAAGACTCATGTTCGTTGTCCCTTTCTATTCTTTTTACTCTTCAATATATCACAACCCTTGTTTATACGTCATAATAAAAAAAGACAAACCCTCAGGCCTGCCTTATTTCCCCATGTTATAGCGTTTTTTGAACTGCTCAACTCGTCCGCCTTTTTCATTGAATTTCTGGCGGCCTGTATAAAACGGATGCGTGTCAGAGCTTACCTCTACTTTAATGACAGGATATGTGTTTCCGTCTTCCCACTCTGCTGTTTCATTAGATGTTTTCGTAGAGGTGCTGAGAAAACGGTAGCCGCTGTTGACATCCTGAAATATCACTTTGTGGTTCTTCGGATGAATTCCTTCTTTCATGTGAATCTCCTTTCAATAAATCGTAATAATTACGTTTTATTTTATAACCTTACAAACGTTTTGTCAATCTTCTTATATCCTTCCCTCTGTTTTCACATCGTAAACCTCATGGCATTTAAGAATAGGAAGAATAATCTAACCGAGGAAGCAAATAATAAACCCAAAATACATACAGAACGTCTTTTTAGAAAGGTGGTTTACGATTGTGGATGATTTAGTTTTGGCCAGAAGCCTCTTTGGCACGACAATGGGCTTTCATATTATTTTCGCAACGCTTGGAGTCGGTCTCCCGCTCATGATTTTAGTGGCGGAATTGATCTATCAAAAAACGAAAGATGACCATTATGCGATCATGGCGAAAAGATGGACGAAAGCACAAGCCGTTTTGCTGGGGGTCGCCATACCGACCGGAACGATCGCGGGCACTCAGCTCGCGCTTTTATGGCCGGGATTTATGGAAGTCATCGGCCGGGTGATGTCCCTGCCATTTCAAATTGAAATCTATGCTTTTTTTGTTGAAGCCCTATTCATGTCGATTTATGTATACGCTGCAGACCGTTTGTCACCTGCAATGAGGATTGTTGCTGTTTTCTTTGTGTTAGTCGGGGCAGCAGCATCCGCTGTTCTGATCACGAATGTTCACGCTTTTGAAGGTACGCCCGCCGGTTTTAAAATTTTAAACGGAAAAATTACAGATGTTGACCCGTGGGCTGCGTTTTTTAATCCTAGCTTTTTTATCACTGCCGGCCATGTCGTGCTGTCCGCGTTTATGACCGGTGCGTTTATCGTGGCTTCTGTTGCGGCGTATAAAATGATCCGAACGAGGAAAAAGGAAAAGGTCTATCGCTTTCACCGGAAAGCCCTTTTGCTCGCACTGACGATCGGCGGTATTTTTTCATTGCTGACCGCTTTGAACGGACACGAATCTGCACAGATGCTGTACGAATACCAGCCCGAAAAATTAGCCGGTGCGGAAGGCCTATTTGAAACAAGATCCCACGCCCCGCTCGCTATCGGCGGTTTTACCGACCCGAATGAAGAAAAAGTAAAATGGGCTATCGAGATTCCATGGGCTTTAAGCTTTTTGGCAGCGAACCGTTTTGACACTGTTGTAAAGGGATTGAATGCATTTCCTAGAGATGAATGGCCGCCGCTTTTCATTCACACGCTGTTTAATGCGATGGTGGGTGTAGGCATGCTGCTAATTCTTTATTCCATCATCGGTGTGGTCTGGAGAAAGGTGCTCAAGAAAGACCGTTTCCCAACGTGGCTTTTGATCATTTTCATGACAGCAGGCCCTTTTAGTCTCATCGGCATTGAATTCGGCTGGATTTTCGCATGTACGGGGAGACAGCCTTGGGTCATCTATCATCTGCTGAAAACGTCAGATGTCGTAACTACGACTGGCTCGATCGGGGTGCTGTTCTTATTTTTCACATTTGTTTATGCCGTGTTAGGCGCAGCTGTCGTCTACGTGCTGCTGTATTATTTCCGCAAGCACCCGGTTGACGAAGATTTAAATACAGCGGAGTCGTAATGGCTCCGCAAACAGGAAACCAAATGGAAGGAAGATCGACAAATGGAGATTTCAACTGACGCTCTGATCGCCATCTCAATTATCTGGGGCTTTGTGTTTATTTACGCCGTCATGGCGACAATGGATTTTGGAGCGGGATTTTGGTCTATGATCTATTTAAACAAGGAGCATATGAAGGCCACCGATATTGCGAATCGCTTTTTGTCCCCGACTTGGGAGGTCACAAATGTCTTTATTGTGGCCATCGTCGTGGCGCTTTTCAGTTTTTTCCCCGGCGCGACATTTGTGCTCGGCACCGTTTTATTAATTCCCGGAAGCATGATTTTACTGCTTTTAGCGATTCGAAGCGGATTTCTCGTGTTTTCAAATACAGCAAAGGAGCGGAAAACGCTAAGATATATTTCCGGCATCTCCGGCTTTATCATTCCTGCTATTTTAATTTTGGTGCTTCCTGTGACACACGGAGGGTTTATAGAAAAAACGGATGGAATCTATAACTTAAATATGTCTAAAATCTTTTCAAGCCCCAACGCCTATTCATTTATCGGGTTTGCGATTTTAAGCACCTTATTTTTGTCCTCGCTGCTGCTTGCAGATGTTTCAAATGTGGCAGAGGAACAGGATGCGTACCGAGCCTACAGAAAAAGCGCCCTGATTACCGGCCCGATTTCACTGTTGTTTGCAGTATGCATTATGGTGACAATGCGGAATGAAGCAAACTGGCTGTACAGCGGAATGATGAATGATTTTACTTGGATTATTGCATCGTTCATTACATTTGTCATTGCTGGAATCGCCCTTTTTCTGCCTAATAAGAGCTTTGGGCAAAACATCGGAAAACCGCGGCTTGCACTTGTCGCGATTGGGATACAGTATTTTCTCGCAAGCTACGCGTACGGGCGGGCGCATCTTCCGTATATGATTTATCCCGATGTGACAGTCATGTCAGGCTTCACAGAGCCAGCAACGTTCAGAGCGCTGTTTGCAACGTATATCGTTGCATTTATCATTCTATTTCCGGGCTTTTATTTCTTCTGGAAAATGTTTATGCGAGATAAACGCTATATCCGCCAGGAGGAATAGAGGGCAAGCCAGCCGGCTATACTAATCCAGAACCTTTATAAGGAGGGGATGGCATGGAGCAGAAAATTCTATGTGAGGTCAACAACTGTTCTTATTGGGGCAAAGGTAACAAATGCACCGCTGATGCCATTTATGTTGTCAGCCATACTGGTGAAACGGCTGAAAACAGCCGGGAAACAGACTGCAAAACGTTTAAGCCGCATGATTTGTAATTAAAAGAAAGAGCTGCATCAGCCAGCTCTTTCTTTTTGCATGTTGAGTGTTCTCAGCTTTTTAGTTATGACCCCGTTTGCAGGTGAAAACAAAAAGGCGCTTGCATAACATACACCTGTCATGGCCGCCATCGCTCCTGAAATCGAAACATTAAGCCACGTTGCGAAGAAATAGCCCATGACCGCCGACAGCCCGCCAATCAACGCGCTGAGAATCAGCATATAAAGAAGCCGGTCTGTCAGCAAATGTGCCGCAGCCGGCGGAACAATCAGCATGGCCACAACCAATACGGCACCCACCGAATCAAAGGAAGCAACAGTCGTCAAGGACAGCATGCCCATTTGCACGTAATGAATGAGCAAAACCGGTATTCCCAAGGCTAAAGCCATTTGAGGATCAAACGAAGCGATTTTAAACTCCTTATAGCACACACTGATCAACACTACGTTTAAAACCAGAACAGATGCCAGCATCCAAAACGCTTTCGGCCCAATATCAACCCCGAATACCGTCACCGTATTCCACGGCACAAAAGCGATTTCTCCCATTAACGAGTGCTCAATATCGAGATGGACATTCGCTCCATACACAGAAAGCAAAATAACCCCGATTGCAAATAAGGATGTAAACACAACTCCTATGGCAGCATCTGATTGAACCCCCTTGCTATGAAGAAGCTGAACCAAGAAAGCCGTTAACAGACCGGTTGCGGCTGCGCCAATAAACATATAAATCCCATCGAGACTTCCCGTCACTAGAAAAGCGCCGACAATTCCAAGCAACACTGTATGACTGATTGCGTCGGCCAGCATCGCCATGCTTCTCAGTACAAGAAATGTGCCGATCAATCCGCAGCTTACACCGACTAATACACCGGTAGCTATAATCCATGCTTCAAAACTCATTCGCGATCTGTCCCTTCTCGGCATCATGAGACACTTTTCGAAGCTCAGGCATCCGTCCATACAGCTTTAAGAGTGAATAAAGCCGCTCTCTCGTTTCTCTCGGTAAACGGTCCGGGTCAAAGTAGTCCTGATCGGATTCTATATTGGCAAGTTCCATTTCATGCATGAGATACACTTCATACATCCGCTGCTTCAAAGCTGTGTGATAGCCTTTTTCAATCCCTTTGCTTGTGATTTGCCAAATCCCATTTTCGATACGCTCAATGCACCTCTCTTGTTCCAAGTCATTTAATGCCTTAAGGCATAATGAAGGGGATAGGCGTCTTTTCTTTCTTACACTTTCAACAGTTACACAAAGATTTTTCTTTTCATACTGTTCATAAATCGCCAAAAGCACTTGCTCCCTGCTTGTTCTGCGCCGCAGCCTCATCAGCCTTATGGCTTTAGCAGCCAATCCCCGCTTAGGCGCGCAAATCATTGAAAAAAGAAAGAGCAGCGTTGCAGATAAGATCATTAATGGCCCTGTCGCCATTCCCTTCATCGTGGTGCTAAGCAGGGTTCCGGCCACTCCGCTGACCCCGCCTGTAATCCCGGCAATGATGATCATCCCGGTTAATCGTTCGGTCCAATATCTCGCGGTTATGGCAGGTGTAATCAGCATAGCCGCCATTAATATCACACCAACAGTCTGAAGCCCAATGACGACAGCACAGACAATCAGACAAGCCAAAAGCCCGTTTAAAAAACGCACCGGGATTCCTAATCCCTTTGCAAACGCGAGATCAAAAGTAATCAATGTAAATTCCTTAAAGAAAACAATACATAGGAGCAGCAGAGCAGCGGATATCCCTGCAATAAGGATGATATCCTGCCTGACCAATGAAGCAGCCTGGCCGAATAAAAAAGAATCAAGCCCGCTTTGGCTTCCCGCCCCCTGTTGCTGAATATATGTCAGCAGAATGATCCCGACGCCAAAAAACACAGAAAGAACAATCCCGATCGCCGAGTCCTCCTTTGTTTTTGAAAGCCGAGGAATCAGCTGAATACAAAACGTTCCGAGCAGTCCGGCGAGCGCTGCCCCCAGCAAAAAGAAAGGCAGTGATTTTTGCCCGGTGAACAGAAAAGCGAGACACACTCCCGGCAGAGCTGAATGGGCCATCGCATCGCCGATTAAACTTTGCTTTCTCAGCAGCACAAAGCTGCCCAAAACACCGCTTGCCGTCCCGAGCAAAAGCGTACCGGCCAGCACCCACTGTGTATTCGGATGCTGAAGCTGCAGCCACAAACTTTCAAACATTGCGCTCACTCCTTATGTCCTTCTGCCAGCACTTTATCTTTTAAAAACGTAAGCCTTCCTCCATATGTTTTTTGCAGGTTTTCGATCGTAAAAACGTTTTCCGCTGGTCCGAAAGCGATTTTTCTTAAATGAAGCAGTAAGATCCAATCGAAATAATCCTCGGCGGTCTGCAGATCATGATGGACGACAAGCACGGTTTTTCCTTTTTCTTTGAGTTCTGCCAACAGCGTCATAATCGCGCGCTCCGTCGCTGCATCGACACCTGCAAACGGTTCATCCATAAAATAAATGTCAGCGTTCTGGCAGAGTGCCCGGGCAAGAAACACCCGCTGCTGCTGTCCGCCTGACAGCTGGCTGATTTGCCTCTTCGCATAATCATGCATCCCGACTTTTGTTAATGCGGCCTTCGCCATCTCCACATCCGCTTTCTTTGGCCTCTTTAATAAACCGATTCTCCCGTATCTTCCCATTAGGACGACATCGAGCGCGCTTGTGGGGAAATCCCAGTCAACCGAGCCGCGCTGCGGAACATATCCGATTCTGGTCCGCTGATCCTTATAGTCTTTGCCGTAAATAGAGATGTCTCCGGAAGCTCGGGGCACAAGACCGAGAATCGTTTTGATCAAGGTTGATTTTCCCGCGCCGTTTGGGCCGATAATGCCAATAAGTTTTCCTTCAGGCACCTGCAGCGAAATATCCTGCAGTACAGGCTTTTTATGATAAGCAACCGTCACATTATCAAGCTCAACAGAGAACATATCCTCCACCTCTTTTCTTTATTTAAGCGCTTTAGTAATCGTGTTGATATTGTGGCGGAACATTCCTTCGTATGTGCCTTCTTTTGTGCCCTTTTCACCCATGGCATCCGAATAAAGCTGACCGCCGATTGTGACTGTATGGCCTTTTTCTTTAGCGCCTTCCACCACTGCATTGATTGATTTTTCAGATACACTGCTTTCTACGAACACAGCTTTTATTTGTTTTTCTGTCAGAAGATCAACCAGCTCCTGAACATCCCTTAATCCATAGTCCGAATCTGTGCTGAGTCCCTGCAGGCCTTTTACCTTAAATCCATACTCATTCCCAAAGTACGCAAACGCATCATGAGCAGTCACAAGCACACGGCTTTTCTCCGGAATATGTGCGATCTCCTTACGCGACCAATTATCTAAATATTGCAAATTTTCTTTGTACTCTTTGGCATTTTTCCGAAAGGCATCTGCGTGCTGAGGCATTGCTTTGCTGAATTGCGCTTCAATTTCATCCACCGCATAGATCCATAACGGAATGCTGAACCAGACGTGGGGATCAAACGTCTTGCCTTCCCCCGCGGGAATAAGCTTATTTTTCGGAATGGCCTCAGCTACTGCCGCCGATTGTTTTTGTTCGCCGATTTTTTGGAGGACATCCTCCATTTTCCCTTCCAAATGCAACCCGCTGTACAGAACAACATCGGCAGACATTAATTTTTTCGTGTCACCTTGGGAAGCTTTGTAAAGGTGCGGATCAACCCCCGGTCCCATTAAAGAGGTGACTTTTACATGCTTACCTCCGATGTTTTCTGCTGCATCGGCAATTTGAGATGTTGTCGCTGTCACTTGTAATTGCTGATCAGCGCTTTTTCCGGCTGAATCCGTTCCGCATCCCGTTAAAGCAAAGGTCGCAAAAAGTACTGCTGCCATCAGCCCTTGTCTCATATTTCTCCTCCTCTTTGCCATCAATGTCCGATTGTTTTATCTTATGTTGTCAGTTCTTAGACATGTGACATTAAATTAGCCAAAAGCATGTTTTATTTACACAGGACAAAAAGTTTCCCTTATGCAAAATTATCGCGTTTGGCCATTTTTGTCAAGCTGATTTACATAAAAAAACCGGCTGGGTCAGCAGCCGGTCCAAACGAGAAGGGATGTATTCAACGAACACTTTTACTGTAACAGCACAGTGTCATTTATTCAAAATAGCAAAATGCTTTTTTCTTAACCATGCTGTGTGAAAACATCCATTTTGGTCACATATTTTCGCATAATATCTTGGTTTACCTCAACCCCTAAACCAGGCTGTTTTGACACAGAAATAAATCCATTATCAATACGAATATCAGGAGTTACAATATCTTCATCCCAATAGCGTGAGGATGAAGATATATCGCCAGGTATTGTGAATTGAGGCAGTGAAGCAAGCGCCACGTTCTGCGCTCTTGATATGCCTGTTTCCAGCATTCCTCCGCACCAAACCTGCATATGATGCTCTTTGCATAAATCATGAATTTTTAAGGCTTCTGTTAAGCCGCCGACACGAGAAGGTTTTATATTAATAATTTTGCAGCTTCCTAGCTCAATCGCCCGTCTCGCATCATCAACTGAACAAATGCTCTCATCAAGGCAAATGGCCGTTTTCAAATGTTTCTGCAAGTGGCGGTGGTCAACGATATCGTCAGCTTGGAGCGGCTGCTCAATCATCATTAAATGATAGTCATCAAGCTCCTTTAAACGGCTGATATCCTTCAGTTCGTAAGAGGAATTGGCATCGGCCATAAGCGGGATGTTTGGGAATCGGCTGCGGATGGCCTTGACCAATTCCACATCCTGCCCAGGCTGAATTTTAATTTTTATTCTTTGATAACCTTCTTTTTGATAGCTCTCAATTTCCTTCAGCATATCGTCAAGAGGCGCCAGGCCGACTACCACCCCGGCAGGGACTTTATCTCTTGTTCCGCCCAATGCCTCAGCAAGGGATACGCCCTTCTTTTTGGCATAAATATCCCATACAGCCGATTCAAGTCCCGCTTTTGCCATCCGGTTTCCTTTATACCGCGCCAGGCTGTCCGGCACTTCTGAAGGGTGATTGAATTCACGGCCGACGACATTTGGGATAAAAAAATCTTTTAGCATATGCAAACATGTTCCAATGGTTTCCTCGGTGTACCAAGGCGAAGAGAAAGCGGAAACTTCTCCCCAGCCTGTGACACCTGATGTATCAATGGCTTCCACGATCAGAAATTTACGCTCTTGAAGCGTTTCGATACTGTTTTTAAACGGTTTCTTTAAGTTCATGCTCAAATGGTAAAGCGTGATTTTTTCTATTTCGATCATAGCAGTTCTCCTTTACGCGCATCCTTCAGCTGATTTCGCAAGAGCTTATTAGACGCATTGCGCGGCAGGCGGTCAAGCACAAAGAATTTTGCCGGAATTTTATACTTCGCCAAGCGTTCTTTGCAGTAGTCAGTCAATTCTCCTGCGCTCACAGGCTTGTGAAGGACAAGATAGGCGTGAGGCACTTTCCCCCATTTTTTGTCCTCAGCCCCTGAAACCCCGGCTTCGGCCACAGCGGGGTGTGAAAGCAGCACTGACTCCACTTCGGCCGGATAAATGTTTTCTCCGCCGGATATGATCAGATCTGAACGTCTGTCTAATACATATAAAAAGCCTTCGCTGTCCAAATAACCAAGATCACCTGTTTTCAGCCAGCCATTTTGAAAGGAGGCTTCATTTGCGCTCTCTCGGTTAAAATAGCTTTTCATAACATTCGGGCCTTTGACCATGATTTCACCGTGTACAAACGGTTCACATGCCTGTCCGTCCCGCTCTATTTTGATTTCACATGAAAACAGCGGTTTCCCCGCAGATCCGAGCTTTTCCATACTGAATTCCGGCGACAGGGTAACAATTTGTGAGCATGTTTCTGTCATTCCATATGACTGAAAGACAGGGAATCCTTTCTCACGGCATTCCTCAAGCAATGGCAGAGGTGCAGGGCCGCCGCCGAGAAGAATGCATCTGATGGATTCAGGGCAGCGGCTTGTTTCTTCCAAAAGACTGGCCAGCATAGTCTGCACCGCAGATATCATTGTCACTTCATGCCTATTGATAGAATCCAGCACATCACTTACGGAAAAACGCTGGTGAAGCACGACAGTCATTCCATAGATCACAGATTTGAATAATGCGGACAAGCCGCTGATATGAAAGAGCGGCAATGCGATAAGCCAGCGGTCTTGTTCTGTTATACCCAAATTAAGCGCGGACGACACCGCACTGAAATAGTGGTTTCCGAACGTTTGCTGAACTCCCTTGGGCTTTCCTGTCGTACCCGACGTATACATCAGCGTTGCCGTTGCATCCATTTGCATATAAGCCTCGATCTCAATTTCCTCTGCTGCTTCTTTCATCAGTTCATCCACATCAATCGTTTGAACGATGTGTTCATATTCTTTCTTCTCAAAGCTTGAATCTGTCAATAAAAAGCCGGATCCCGAATCCTCCAGCTGAAACACCCTTTCATGTGTTGACAGCTTCGTATTCAAAAGCACCGCCTTAACACCAAGCAAAAAACAAGCGTGAACGGCGTATACCATTTCTGCACGGTTTTGGAGCAAAATAGCCGCAGTATCCCCTTTCCGAACCGAATGAGCGGCAAGCTGTGCCGCCATTCGCTTAGACGCGGCAAATAATTCTGCAAATGTCACTGTTTGGTCTCTATAGATGAGAGCGATTCTCTCAGGTGTCAGCTGTGCCCGCTGCATGAGCCAGTTAGGCTGTTCTGTCAGCATGTCATCATCTCCGAGGTAAAATGTCTGTATTGAAAAGAAAACAGCTTGGACCGCAAAGTCTCAAGCTGTTGGTTTACTAGGTATTGCTGATCACGGAAAACGAGGGAACTGTCCGAAATCAGGTTTGCGTTTTTCCTTAAAGGAATCACGGCCTTCTTTTGCTTCATCTGTTGTGTAGTAAAGAAGGGTAGCATCCCCTGCAAACTGCTGAATTCCAGCAAGTCCGTCTGTGTCCGCGTTAAACGCAGCTTTAAGAAAGCGCAGTGCGGTCGGGCTTTTTTCAAGCATTTCTTCACACCATTTAATCGTTTCTTCTTCAAGCTGTTCCAAAGGAACGACTGTGTTGACAAGACCCATGTCCAGTGCTTCCTGTGCGTTGTACTGACGGCATAGGTACCAGATTTCACGTGCTTTTTTATGTCCTACAATTCGAGCCAGGTAGCCAGAACCGTAACCTGCATCGAAGCTTCCCACTTTAGGGCCTGTTTGTCCGAAAATTGCGTTGTCCGCAGCAATTGTCAAGTCACATACGATGTGAAGCACATGGCCTCCGCCGATCGCATAGCCGGACACCATCGCAACAACCGGTTTCGGGATGACGCGGATTAAACGCTGAAGATCCAATACGTTAAGACGAGGGATCTGGTCGTCTCCTACATATCCACCGTGGCCGCGCACTTTTTGGTCTCCGCCAGAACAAAATGCTTTGTCCCCTGCACCGGCAAGCACGATAACCCCAACGTTTTGGTCGTCTCTTGCGTCAGCAAACGCATCAATCATTTCAGCAACCGTTTTAGGGGTAAACGCATTATGTACCTCAGGTCGGTTGATTGTTATTTTTGCAATGCCATTATACGTTTCATACAATATCTCATCGTATGTCCGTTTTGTTTTCCATTCAGCCATATGATGACCTCCTTTTATTCTCTATGTGAATGAGTCAGATGCTTGTCAAAAACTCACTCACTATTTTACCAAACAATCGCGGCTGTTCCACATGGACCGTATGTCCTGCTTTTGGAACAATCTCTATTCTACTAGAAGGAAGCATCTTATGCACCTCTTGATTGATGGCGCAAAATTTTTCGTCCCACTCCCCGCAGATAAGAAGCACAGGAACATCTATTTCCTCTACACGGCTCCACAAGGAAGGCTGTGAACCGGTGCCCATGCCGGTTAAACTGTTCGCAAGCCCAATCTTATTGTTCCGCAGACGGCCCGATCGTATCCTGTGCCGAATATCTTCAGCCAGCCTCTGCTGAGATGAAAACAAAGGGATATTCTCCCAATACGCAACAAACGCTTTGAGCCCGTCTCGTAAAATAAAATCAGCAAGCTTCCGGTCCCGCATGATTCGTTCCCGCCGTTCTCCAAGTGTTTTGAGCCCCGGCGTCGTGCTTTCAAGCACAAGTGCCGATACCCGCTCGGGATATGTCATCGCGAAAGAGTAAGCAAGCCTTCCTCCCATAGAATACCCAATCAATTTCACTTTGTGAAGTTTTAATTGATTCAAAATCTCGGCAAGGTCAGAAACTTGCCGGCTTGTGCTGTATCTTTTCCCATTCAGCGGGGCATCGGTTTCCCCATGCCCTAAACAATCAATTTTGATCAAGCGGGAATCAGGCAGCATTTCATCAAGAAAATTCCATGATTGTTTGCTGCCGGTAAACCCGTGCAGACAGACGACGGCTTCGGAAGCATTCGGCCCCTCGTCTGCCACTGCATATCGGACACCATCTGATACCGTTATGTTTACAGTTCCCATTGTTTTTTCACTTCCCGCACAGCCTCATTCAGCATATCGCGATGAAGCTGGACTCTTGATTGGCGATCCGTTTTGATTTCAATCAAATGGAGTCCGGGCTTGTCTGCCTGCGGCGCGTAAGCTGTTTTGAATTCATCCCAAGAAGCCGGGCATGAATACGTTCCGCCGTAAAGTGCAGCCGCATGCTTGAAATCGAGCCCTGTCGGTGTGCCGAACAAATCTTCAAAGTGTGTCTTCTCAGAAGCCTGCGGCAAAAAGGAGAAAATCCCTCCTCCGTCATTATTGACAAGAATCACAGTAAGAGGAATACCCAGCTTTTTGGCCGCCAGCAGGCCGTTTAAATCGTGATAAAAAGATAAATCTCCAATCACAAGGGTAACAGGCGCTTTTGTTCCTTCACATACCCCCATGGCAGAGGAGACGACACCGTCTATCCCGTTTGCTCCCCGGTTTGAATAAATCCGGAAAGGGCGGTCCTGCTTTTCGAAAAACGTATCAACATCCCTGATCGGCATGCTGTTTCCCACAAACAGCGAGCTGTTTTCAGGCACAAGATGCTGAAGGATTCGATAGAGATTGCCTTCAAACGAAACATCTTCACTGCTGATTGTTTGCAGATGCTCGCGGAACCGCCCATTGACAAACTGCCACTTTTCCAGCCACTCTGAGGATCTGGCAGCAGCAGTAAGGCCTGCCATGATCTCCTCAGCAAAAACAGACGCATTACAATGAATCATATGCGCGCTTGCCTGTGTCGGGTCTCTCCACCCTCCATCCTCGTCAATCACGATTTGCTGAATCGCAGGATCATCCTTAAGCCATAAGAAAACCGGTTTTGAAACAGGCATCGGTCCAAACCGAATGACAACATCAGGACGAAGTTTCCGCTTCAGCTCATCATCTTTTAAAAACGAATCATACGCATCAATAACAGTGCTTTTATCATGAACACCATTCCGCAGATTAGACAGCGGATCCGCTAAAATTGGATACTGAAGCGCTTTTGACAGCGTAATAATGTTTTCCTTATCCACATCACTATGGAGCTCTCCGCAGACGATCATTCCTTTTTCAGCCTCTGCGAGCATCTCAGCCACATCAGACAGGGACTCTCGGTCAACAGACTGCGTACCCGTTTTCACAGACACATGACGGCCTGTTCTCATTCTTCCAAACGGCTCATCTGAAAGATCCGGCATCAGCGGTTCGCGCAGCGGCACATTCACATGGACAGGCCCCATCGGGCGCTTTTGTGCTTCTCCGGCAGCGCGGCTTGCCAGCGTTCGGATGTATCTCAGCATTTGCGGAGACTCTTCAGGAAGAGCAGAGTCTGTGAAAAACTTAACAAAGTTACCGAATAAGAAGTGCTGATTAATAGCCTGCGGTGCGCCTACTTCGCGCAGCTCATGAGGCCGATCAGCAGTTAACACAATAATAGGCACCCTTGAATAATGGGCTTCAACCACAGCCGGATAAAAGTTGGCCGCGGCTGTTCCAGATGTACAGATCAATAGTACGGGACGCTGCTTCGCTTTTGCCAAACCTAAGGCAAAAAATCCGGCAGACCTTTCATCAATTTGGACATGGACGCTGATATCGGGATGCGCAGCACAAAGAACAGCCAGCGGTGTAGATCTTGAGCCCGGACAAACGACGGCGTCCGTAATTCCGGAAAGGGCGAATTCATCAATAAAACTTCCGATGTAATGAGTAATCGGGTTGACTGTCAACGCCTCTCACCTCCTAATGCAGAGATCATCGGCTTCAATTTAATCTGTGTTTCTTCATATTCCGAGATTGGTTCCGAGTCTTCCACAATACCGCACCCGGCAAACAGCCTTGCTGTGCTTCCTTCGATGAGCCCTGAACGAATGGCGACCGCGAATTCCCCGTTATCCTGGCTGTCAATCCAGCCGATAGGGGCCGCATACCAGCCGCGAGACATCGGTTCAATCTCCCTGATCACGTCAACAGCTTTTTCCTGAGGTGCTCCCCCAAGCGCCGGAGTGGGATGCAGCTTCTCAATTAAGTCAAAAATCGATGCAGACTCGCGCAGCTGTCCGACAATCGGCGTAAACAGGTGCTGAACGCTTTTTGTTTTGTACAAAACAGGTCCATCAGGCTTTTCAACCTCTGAACAGCTTGATACAAAAGCATTATGAATCATACCTACCACAATATCATGCTCAAGCAGGTTTTTCTCATCGTTTAATAATTCAAGGCCTATCCGGCGGTCGTCTTCTTCATTCACGCCTCGTTTAATGGAGCCTGCCAGACAGGAAGACATGACAGTGCCGCCGTCTCTTTTGATCAGTCTTTCCGGAGACGCGCCGACAAAAGTTTTGCCTTCTTGTTCAATTGCAAAAACATAGCTTGTCTGCTGATCGTCCAGAAGCGTTTTAAGCACCGGTTCAATTTGGATTGGACCGTCAAACGTGAGCAGCAGCTCTCGGGCAAGAACAACCTTATCATATTGTTTCTCTTTAATTTGGCTTGTGGCCATTTCGATTGCTTTCAGCCAATCATCCTTATCCAGCTCTTCGGCTGCTGCAATCACAGCCTGATCTTCTTGCTTGAAATCGGGAACCATAAATTCCGCTGCAAAAACTTTTAAGCCTTCTAAAACAGCTTCTGCATCTTCTCCTCCGCTTACCCATTTGTTAACTGTTAAGAACGGGCCTTCAGCAGTCATTGTCAGCATAAGCGCAGGCACAAAGAAATCCCCTTCCGAGAAATGGTCCCATTGTGAACCTCTTTCTTCGCAAGGGTCAAAAGAAAATCCTCCGAATAACACAGGTCCCACTGCAGAATGCTGCAGCTTTTCTTCTTCATAAATATGAAAAGCCGTCTTTTTAAAGCGCTCCCATTGTTCAAAAACCTCACGATACCGCTCGCTGTTTTTTTGATTTGTCTGGAAAACCGCTTCTTTGCCAAGACCGACTATTGTCAATTCACTTTCAGGATCTGACCAAAAAAATCGATTGCCTGTATATTTTTTTGCTCCGTAATTGAAAAATGATAGAGGGTCAAGAGACTCGATTTGTCTCGAATAGCTTATTAAGACAGCATGGTTGACTTCTTTGGCTTTATGTAATGCATGTAGAACTTCCTTTCGGAACGTACGCTGCACCGTTGTCACCATGAGACATTCCTCCATAATCCTTAAAATGCTTTTAATACCATACACCTGTGTCTCCTCTGTGTCAAACACAGATCATGCAGTCCAAATGGCCTGCCTTACCTATTATAAACCTAATTTCAGAAATGAAAAAGAAACAAAGCTTAAATTTCTTTCTCCACTGATAGCAAAGGTTGTATCCGCTTACCATAAAAGGAAAACCTCCTATATTCCTCCACCCGCCATTTATGAAAGTTCTCAGGCGATCTGTTCATACTAAAGGTATGCATCACAGAGAAACGAGGCGATCACATTGCTTACGAAAGAACAGCTTCAGCATTTAAAAAATGAACTGGAACAAACGAAAAAAGATATCTTAAACCGTTTCAAAGACAATGATCATTTTCAGCTTAACTCAGCATTTCCTTATGATTCGTGGGGTGAGCTTTCGGCATACGACAACCATCCCGGCGATCAGGCGACAGAACTTTACGAGCGTGAGAAAGACATCGCTCTAGACTTGCATGAGCGAGAGCACCTTCGGGACATTGAGCATTCATTGAAGGCAATAGAAAACGGTACGTATGGCATTTGTGAAGTCAGCGGAAAGGAAATCCCTTTCGAACGACTTGAAGCGCTTCCGACTGCCACAACCCTCGCGGAGTATTCTTCACAGGACGTGGTTTCCAAAGACCGTCCGATTGAAGAAGAAACACCATTCGGGCAATTTGAATTTGATGATGATGAAGAAATCAGAGCGCCATATGACAGTGAGGATTCCTATCAGGATGTCGAAAAATATGGTAACTCACAAACGCCGCAGGATATGGAAAACCCTCCGCTCAGCTATGATGATATGACGATGAATGCCGAAGAGAATATCGGCAATACGGAGTCTTACGAAAATTTCATCGCTACAGATATCACTGGAAAAGAAATTACCGTTTATCAAAGCAGAGCCCATGAGCGCTATGAAGAAGAACTTGACGAAGAGGGAATCATGACCACATTCGGCGATCTCCACGCTGATTGAACCCCCGATTATTGGGGGTTCTTTTCCGTTTTCAGCATATCGTAAATCAGCTTCAGATAATCCTTTTGCAGGCCGATGTCATACCGCTCGCCCTCTAGCAATTTCCCGTATACGGTACATGCCCCGAGCGAAGCTTTTATCGCATCCGTTACCTGCACTTCTCCTCCGCTATCAGCTTCTAATGCCTCCAGCTCATTAAAAATATCCGGTGTGAAAATATAACGCCCTGCTGCGGCAAAATGAGACGGAGGGTTTTGTTTAGGTTTTTCCACAATATCCTGTATGCGATAAAGCCCTTTTTCAACAGACTCCCCCCTTATCACACCGTAATGATGTAAATCCTCCGTTTTTGTTTCTTTTAAGCCGATCACACTGGACTGATATTTCGTATATGCTTCAATCAGCTGCCCCAAAGCCGGCTGATTGGCGGAAAAAATCAGATCATCAGGCAAAACGACGGCAAAAGGCTCTCCGCCTGCAAATTGCTTTCCGAAAGAAATGGCGTCGCCAAGACCCTTTGCATAAGGCTGCCGCACATAGTGAATCCGTATATCCGGAATGGGATGCTCACTAAGCAAATGCAGTTTATTCTTAGAGGCCAAAAAAGCCTCAAGTGCCAAAGAGGAATCAAAATAGTCGACAATCAGATTTTTATGGCTCGATACAACCATCAAAATGTCCTCAATGCCTGACTCCTTTAATTCTTCAACAAGATAATGAATCACAGGCTTAGATCCTACTGGAAACATTTCTTTCGGAATCACCTTCGTCACCGGCAGATTTCTCGTGCCGAATCCGCCTGCAGGAATGATCGCTTTTTTTATCATGGTATTTTCCCCTCAGCTCATGTTTATTACATGATATTCCAAGAGCGCATCCCGATGTTTGTACATCTGAAATTAGGCGGAAGCAACTGGGCAGAAAGCGGAATCACGAACCAGCCCTTTTTTAATAGGATATTGATATATGACCAGTAATCTTGTAAAGGAGCTCAGGTGATGAAAATTTGTGTGGTTGGCGCCGGGTATGTCGGTTTAACCCTATCAGCGGCACTGGCATCCATCGGACATGACATGATATGCACAGACAAAGACGTCAAAAAAATCGGGCAGCTGAAAAAAGGAGTCATTCCCTTTTACGAGCCTGGGCTTTCAGATGCAATACTTCGTTGCGGCAATCTCTCGTTTTCTTCTGAAGTGAAATCGAGCATGGAGGAATGTCCCGTTATTTTTATCGCAGTCGGAACTCCGCCGCGTTCGGACGGATCAGCTGATACGAAAGCCCTGCAGTCCGTCATCGGTGATTTAAGCGAGGCGATCCGATCGTATAAAACCATTATTACGAAAAGCACTGTTCCGCCCGGGACAAATGAAAACATAGCAAAACAGCTGATTGCCTCCGGAGTGTCTAAAAACCTCTTTAATATCGTATCCAATCCGGAGTTTCTGCGGGAAGGCAATGCCTTATATGACATGCTGCATCCTGACAAAACAGTCATCGGTGTTCAGGAAGAAGATCACGTATCGGCAGCCATCGTCAAATCCATTTACAAACACATTGATACCCCTTTTATCGTTACAAGCTTAGCGGGAGCAGAGCTGATCAAATATGCCAACAATTTCTTTTTAGCGGCCAAAATTTCGTTTATTAACGAAATGGCCCGCATATGTGAAGCCTATCAATCAGATATCTCAGATATTTCCCGCGCTATCGGTCTAGACCCAAGGATCGGGAAGCACTTTTTGCAGGCAGGCATCGGATACGGAGGCTCTTGTTTTCCAAAGGATCTGCAGGCGCTGCAATTTGCTGCCCAGGAAAAAAACACGGAGACCTTCCTGCTCCGGGCCGTGCAGCACATTAATGACACCCAGCTTGGCCTGTATATCAAAAAAATACAGTCATTCTTCGAAACACTTCAAGGCAAGAAAGCGGCTGTACTCGGCATTTCCTTCAAACCGAATACTGATGACATCCGGAATTCTCAGGCTGTCAGACTGATGGAAAGGCTGGCGGAGCTGGGATGTGATGTTCATGCATATGATCCTGAAGCTGTACTTCCAGAACATTTGCGGCAACATGTAACTCAGCATTCTCAAGCTTTTGATGCGATCGAAGAGAGTGACTTTTTATTTTTGGCGACAGAATGGTCTGAGTTTTTAGCGTTTGATTGGAAAAAGGCTGCAGATATCATGAAAGGGCGTCTTGTGATTGACGGACGCAACGTACTAAAAAAAGAACTGATCGAGGCTTGCGGCCTGATCTGTACGGGAGTTGGCCGTCCATGAAAATACTCGTCACAGGAGCAGCGGGCTTTATCGGCTCCCACCTCTGCGAAGAATTACTAAAAGATAAGAAACATAACGTTATCGGAATCGATGACTTTATCGGTCCTACTCCATTTTCCTTGAAATTAAAAAACCTTAAAAACCTGCTGCCGGAAAAGCGATTTACGTTCATAAAGGAAAATCTGCTGACAGCCGATCTTGCTCCCTTACTGGAAGGAGTGGACGTCATCTTTCATTTGGCGGCCATACCGGGTGTCCGCTCAAGCTGGGGCAATCATTTTCACCCATATGCCGCACATAATATCCAAGCGCTCCAAAGGCTCCTCGAGGCGTGCCGGGAACATTCTATTCAAACGTTCGTCTTTGCATCCACCTCTTCCGTCTATGGCGAAAAACAAGGAAAAGTCAGCGAAAACACGTCGCTTTCTCCTTTATCTCCGTACGGGGTAACAAAGCTTACGGGAGAAAAGCTTTGCCATGTGTATAAACAGAGCTTTGGCATTCCAATTGTGATTCTCCGTTTTTTTACCGTATACGGGCCAAGACAGCGGCCGGATATGGCTTTTCACCGGCTCATTAAGCAGCACCTTCAGCAAAAGCCGCTTACCATCTTCGGTGATGGGCAGCAGTCAAGAGATTTCACTTATATCAGCGACTGTGTCAAAGGCATCACCGCTGTTCTTGGGAAACCCCACCTTATTGGTGAAACAGTAAATATCGGCGGCGCAGAGCGTGCCTCAGTCTTAAAAGTTGTCTCCCTCATTGAGGATATTTCCGGGAGAAAAGCAACACTGCACTTTTCGGACAAAATAGCAGGGGAACCGAGCAACACGTGGGCGGATATTTCAAAAGCAAAACAGCTCTTGCATTATGATCCCGCCACATCCTTAAAGGATGGCTTGACCAACGAAATCGCCTATTTATCGTCGCTGTATCAGGGGGAATAAAAATGAAGCTTGCCTTTATCTGTACAGAAAAGCTGCCGGCGCCCGCAGTACGCGGCGGCGCTATTCAAATGATGATTGACGGTGTCACGCCCTATTTCAGCAGCAGGTACGACCTGACCATTTTTTCAATAGAAGATCCAGCGCTCCCAAAAAGAGAAACAAAAGACGGCGTACATTATATCCATCTGCCAAAAGAACATTACCGCGAGGCGGTAGCCGAAGAGCTGCGAGCCTCTTCCTTTGACCTCATTCATGTGTTCAACAGGCCTTTAAATGTCTCTTTATATAAAAAAGCCTCACCAAACAGCAAGATCGTTCTGAGCCTGCATAACGAAATGTTTTCTGAAAAAAAGATGACCTTCGCGCAAGGAAAAGAAGTACTCGACAATGTCTCCATGATCACAACTGTGAGCGAATTTATTAAACAAACCGTCATTGAACGTTTCCCTGAAGCCGAGGACATCACAAAAGTTGTGTATTCCGGCGTTGATTTAAACTCTTATCCGCCCGTCTGGACGATGAAAGGCTCGGCTGTCAGAAAAACATACCGGAAAAAATACGGTATTGAAGATAAAAAAGTTATTTTATTCGCCGGCCGCTTAAGCCCGACAAAAGGACCTCACCTTCTCATTCACAGCATGAGAAGGATTTTGCAGCAGCACCCTGATGCTGTATTGGTCATAGCAGGCGGGAAGTGGTTCAGCGATGACAGCGAAAACCAATATGTCACCTATCTGCGCACGCTGGCGCTGCCATACAGAGACCACATAATCTTTACAAAATTCATTCCCGCAGACGACATCCCAAACCTTTTTCTGATGGCAGATGTATTTGTGTGCAGCTCTCAGTGGAACGAACCCCTCGCCCGTGTGAATTATGAAGCAATGGCGGCCGGCACGCCCTTAATTACCACAAATCGGGGCGGAAACGGTGAAGTCGTAAAAGACGAAGTCACCGGCCTTGTCATCGACAGATACAACAAACCTTCTTCATTTGCAAAAGCAATTGACAGAGCCTTTACAGATCAAGAATTAATGAGCAAAATGACAAAAAACGCCCGACAGCATGTAGAAGCTTTATTTACCTTTACCCATGCGGCCAAAAGGCTCAATACTGTTTACCAATCCGTTCTCACTCCGAAAAACAAACAATTTCCGCCGCCTTTTCTGACGCAAAATTTTGATTTATCATCTATCAATCAGCTTTTTGTGAAAGCAAAAACATAAAACCTACAGCTCGTGTTGCAAAACGGGCTGTTTTTTCGCTGCAGAGAACTTAAAAAAAGGCATAAATGTGACTTTATGCCTTGCGCTTTACAGTTTGAGAAAACCATGGAGCTGGTTTAGATTCACTTGGAAGAATGATGATTTCCACTTTAGCTTCTTCCGCTAAGTCTGGTTCTTCATCTTCATCCTCTTCTTCATATGGGGGCGCTGAGCGTTTCGAATCACGCTCCTCCTCAGGCTCCAGAGTGGTTTCGAATTTCGTTTCTTCTTCATCATCGACGATTTTGTGATCTGTTTCCTTTTCCTTCGTTTCTTCTTGATATTCTTTCGGTGCATTGATGTGAGGGAGCTCTCGAATGCTGCCCACATCTAAATGCTTCTCCTCTTCTTCCTTCTCAGCTGAGGTTGAGTCATGAGCCTGCCATCCCATCGGTCCAGGCGGTGTAAATACGAATTGGTCGAGATCCAGTTTAGAAATAGAGGCTTTTTGTCTCGATGACCTCATGTCAATTCGCCTCCCGATACGCTTTTATCTTTTTATACAGTTCCGGCAGTTTATCCAAAAACGAATCTTTAGATTCTTCAACAGAAATCATGTTTTGCAGCGCCCAGTTATATTTCTCATCTGACCACGTTTTCTTTTGCTTCAAATAATATTTGTGCCCGATTGCACAGAACAAATGCGGAAACGCGAGATCAATCCAAAGTACCTCGTACTGTTTTTCTGTGAGCGGATACACTGCGTCGTAGGCCGCAAGCAGTGCGACCATGAAATCAGTATCCCATACAGAAAGCTTAACCATCACTTTATTCAGTAGAATACGAAGGTCTCTTGACGGCAAATCGTAGGTAATCGAGTGAAGCTCCTTTAAAAAAGGCTCCCCTTCGATCTCTGTCAAACGTGCCAATGTAAAATCTTGAAAACAGAATCCGCCATGCTCGAGCGTTTCTTTTGTCCAGGTTTCGTATTCTGAGTCATCAAGCGCCTGAAGAGCTTCTTTTCCTCTTGCCAGCATTTTATCAGCATGTTTTAAGAAAGTTTGCGAAAATACGTCATCAGGATAGGATGCCGCGATCTGCATATTCCCTTCAAGTTCCTGCAGCTTCCATCGGTACAATTTATGCCATTTTCCCAGCCTGCTTCTCTTCTTGCTTTCATCTGTGCAAACATATCCTTTTGAGGCATGATGAAAATGGCCGGCAAATGACATGACTTTTTTCATTTGCTCTGCATCATAGTAAATCATTTCTTTTCCTGTCACTTTGTCATATAAGCTGTAAGAAACCTGATCCGTGCCCAAGCAGCTCCCGCCATTTTTTGTTTGATGAATCGGCGCTATCGGCAGCCCTTTCTCTTGTAAATGGGCGTGTGCCTGAGTGATAAAAAGCATCCGCTCCGGTTTCATTTGCGCTTCTTTTAGCAGCTTTGGGCCATGATCAGTTTCGACTTCCCAGATTTTGCGCCCGCTTTTGTTCGATTTCAGCGCCACATGGTCGATATGAAACGGATAATAGCTGAGAATTTCGGACACAATCTGTTCTTCATGCTCTTTTTGGTACACTCTGTTCACCCCTTTTATCTGTTCTTTTCATAGACGCTGAGCAGATTTTCAGCCACCCTCTGCCAGCCAAAATTGCTTTCTGCCTCACGGCGGCTGTATTTCCCAAGCCGTTCCCGCTTTTCCGAGCTGCTCAGCAAATCATTGATACGTTCGGCATATTGTTTAGGATTTTCAAAGTCATGAATGATGTAGCCGTTTTTCCCTTCCTCTATGACCTCTGGATTGCCTCCCCGATTGCTTGTAATAATAGGAAGTCCCGCAGCCATCGCTTCATAATGCACCCTTGCTAAAGGCTCCTGCCATTGCGAAGAGCATACAAATACATCTGACATGGTATAAAGGCGCGGAATGTCCTTTGGCTTCACAAATTGAATAAATGTGACATGATCCTTTTGCATCGCACCAAGGGTATGAAGATGTTTGACATAGTTATTTAATTCATTATCTCCGAACCATTTTGACCCGATAAACACCATCATGACATCGGGGTGCTCCTCAATGATGTCCGGCAAAGCTTGCAATAATATGTGCGGGCCTTTGACTTTGCTAAGCCGGCCGACAAACAAGACGATTTTTTTGCCGTGAAGCCCCAGCTCGCTACGCATCTCTTCGCGAGCCCGCTGCCCTTCATTCGTCCAGCGAGGGTGGTACGTTTTTAAATCCACACCAGAATACACCGTTTTTGTTTTTGATCGTGCTGACGGAAAACGGCTTGTGATCGTCTGTCCGATATAATCGCTGACCGTAACAATCTGCGCTACGGAGTCGATGCAAATCTCGCCTTCCGCCTGGCTGATTTTATCGTAAGCGAACATTTCATTGTGAACGCTTAAAATAAAAACAGCATCCGGCGCCTGTTTCTTCAATTTCGGAACCCAGCTTGGGCGATTACAAACATGCACAAGATCAAAACGGCTCTTTTTCAGCTCTGCTCCAACGGCTTCTTCATAACGGTCTTCATCCAAATGCACATAATGGACACCGTCTACCTTCTCTCTATCAGCGAGATTCGGATCTTTAATAGAAAACACAGTCACCTCATGTTTTTTGGCAATTAAAGGGGCAACCGCTTCTAGGTAGATTTGAATGGCGCCTCCTCGAACCGATGGGACAGGAAGCTTCTCTGTGGCGATCAGTGCTATTTTCATACATAGCCTCCATTCCTGCATGATTTTTAACTAGTTAGAATCATGATACGGCTGAACAACCAACTTGTGCGGAATGGGACTGCCCTAAAAACAAAACGGGTAAACAACCAGATTCATCTATTAAATATAGTCAAATAACTCAATCATTTTTTCCTTTTGATTCATAAGGTAGGAGTAAAACAGGTAAGGATGTGTCCTTTAATGGCAGAAAACCATGAAGTCATTGAGGAGGGGAATTCATCAGAGCTTCCTTTATCAGCAGAAGATGCAAAAAAATTAACGGAGCTGGCTGAAAATGTGCTTCAAGGATGGGATGTGCAGGCTGAAAAAATAGACGTCATTCAGGGAAACCAGATGGCCCTTGTCTGGAAGGTCCACACAGACTCCGGCGCGGTTTGTCTAAAACGAATACACAGGCCAGAAAAGAAAGCGTTGTTTTCCATTTTCGCGCAGGACTATTTAGCAAAAAAAGGAATGAATGTTCCTGGCATACTCCCAAACAAAAAAGGCAGCCTATATTCCAAGCACGGCTCATTTCTATTTGTCGTATATGACTGGATCGAAGGAAGGCCGTTTGAGCTGACTGTAAAGCAGGACTTGGAGTTTATCATGAAAGGCCTTGCTGATTTTCATACAGCTTCCGTCGGATATCAGCCGCCAAATGGCGTTCCCGTATTTACCAAATTAGGTCGCTGGCCGAATCACTACACGAAACGATGCAAACAGATGGAAACGTGGAAGCTGATGGCGGAGGCGGAAAAAGAAGATCCTTTCTCACAGTTTTATCTTCAGGAGATAGATGGCTTTATTGAAGACGGGCTGCGCATCAAAGACCAGCTTTTGCAGTCGACCTATGTTCCATGGACTGAACAGCTGAAAAAAAGCCCTAACCTTTGCCACCAAGATTACGGAACCGGAAATACACTCTTAGGGGAAAATGAACAGATTTGGGTCATTGACTTAGATACCGTTTCATTTGATCTGCCTATTCGCGATTTGCGCAAAATGATTATTCCGCTTTTGGATACGACGGGCGTTTGGGATGAAGAAACATTTAATGTCATGCTGAACGCATACGAATCCAGAGCCCCATTAACTGAAGAACAAAAACAAGTCATGTTTATTGATATGCTGTTTCCTTACGAGCTTTACGATGTCATTCGCGAAAAATACGTCCGCAAGTCTGCTTTACCGAAGGAAGAATTAGAATCAGCTTTTGAATATGAACGCATTAAAGCAAACGCATTGCGGCAGCTTATTTAAGACCATCATTTCCCCCGCATATCGGGGGTTTGATCTTTATAAGATAAAGGGTAATTAAATACATGCGGAGGTTGCAAATATGAAAAAGATTGTCGGCGCTTTAGCCGTTTTTGTAATTACATATGCGCTGTTTTCAGCCGCAGGCTACCTGTTTCCTGTGGACCAAGAATGGTACAATTCATTGAAAAAACCGGACTGGACGCCAAGCGGAACTGCGATCGGCATCATTTGGGCCATCCTGTTTGCCCTGATCTCCCTTTCAGCAGCCATTGTATATGCTGCGTTTTCATTTAAAGGTGCGAAAAGCTTTTGGTTTACACTTTTGATAAATTACGTGCTCAATCAAGCCTTCAGCTATTTCCAGTTTACGCAAAAAAATCTGCTGGCTGCATCGCTTGACTGCCTGCTTGTCGCCATCACAGCAATCGTATTACTGATCATTGCCAAAAAATACAGCAGAGCCGCAAGCTATCTTCTTTTGCCTTATTTTTTATGGAGTGCATTTGCGACGTTCTTATCCTTTACAATCAATTCAATGGATCTGTGAACAAAAAAAGCCGCTTATACAGCGGCTTTTTCACATCATCGGCTTGATGCCCCAAATGTCCTTCGCATATTCCCGGATCGTGCGGTCGCTGGAGAAATATCCTGAATGAGCAATGTTTACAATCGAACGCTCAGACCATTTCCTTCGCTCTCGATAATCAGCTTGAATTCGCTCCTGCGCATCTGCATATGAGCTGAAATCCTTCAGCACAAAATACTCATCATTATGCGGAAGCAGCGAGTCAAAGATCGATTCAAATTCATCTGCTTCTCCTTCAAAAAAACCATTGATCAGCTGATCCGCTACCTGCCTGATTCTTCTGTCATGCTGATAATATTCCCTCGATCTATAGCCACCATTTTCCTGATACGATAGAACCTCATCCGCCTTTAAGCCGAACGTGTAAATACAGTCAGGGCCCACCCGCTCAAGGATCTCGATATTTGCGCCGTCATGCGTGCCGATCGTCAAAGCCCCGTTCATCATAAACTTCATATTCCCTGTACCAGACGCTTCCTTGCTTGCGGTTGAAATTTGCTCACTTACGTCTGATGCCGGAAAAATTCGCTCAGCCATAGAAACTCTATAATTTTCTAAAAAAACAACTTTGATCAGCTGTTTGACTGCCGGATCATAATTGACTTTTTCTGCGACAGAATGGATCAGCTTAATGATTTTCTTGGCATAATAATAGCTTGGTGAAGCCTTTGCCCCGAAAATAAAGGTTTGCGGGTAGATTGAAAACCCGGCGTCCTCCTTGAGGCGGTTATACAAATACATAATGTGAAGAACATTCAGCAGCTGCCGTTTATATGCATGAAGCCGTTTCACCTGTACGTCGAATATGCTGTCAGGGTTCACAACCACCCCGGCCGTGCAAAAAATCAAATCGGCAAGCTCTTGTTTTTTCTTGCTTTTGTTGTTTTGAAACTGTTCAATAAATGCAGGATCAGTGGCGTACGGTTCTAAACGGATCAGTGATTCCGGCTGTTTGACCCATTCATCGCCGATCGCCTCTGTAATGATGGCAGACAAGCCTGGATTCGCTTTTAACAGCCAGCGCCTGTGGGCAATTCCATTCGTCTTATTGTTAAAACGATTCGGAAACAGCAAGTGAAAGTCGCGCATCTCCCTTTCCATTAATATATCGGAATGTATTTTTGCAACGCCATTTACACTGTAACTGCCTACTATGGCCAGATGAGCCATTTTGACAACACCATGCGCTGTAATCGCCATGTCCTCTATCCTTTTCCAGTCTCCCGGATACTTTTCCCAAACTGCACGACAAAACCTCTCATTGATCTCTTCAATAATCATGTACATTCGCGGGAGCAGCGGCTTAAACAAATGAATCGGCCATTTCTCGAGCGCTTCTGACAATGTTGTATGATTTGTATAAGAAATCGTATGTACAGTGATATGCCAAGCTTCTTCCCAGCTCATGTTCTCTTCATCGAGCAAAATCCGCATCAGCTCAGGCACCGCAAGCGCAGGGTGAGTGTCATTAATATGAATGCTCACTTTTTTATGCAGGCCGGATAAAGATTTATGTGTTTTTCGGTAATTGTTCACAATGCTTTTTAAGCTTGCGCATACTAAAAAATACTGCTGCTTCAGCCGTAAAATTTTTCCCTCATCATGGGTGTCATCGGGATATAAGAATTCAGAAACCGCTTCTGTTTCTCGCTTATAAGACAAAATATTACCGCCGTGATAATGGGCATAGGGCTCGGCGTTCCAAAGCCTTAACGTGTTGACAGTGCCCGTTTCATAGCCGATGATCGGGATATCATAAGGAACAGCGGTAACAATTGTCGCTTGTTCGTGGCGAAAATGCAGGCGCCCGCTTTTTTCTGTCATATGGACTTCGCCCCAAAACGGCACGTCCACTGCTTGATCCGCATTCCTTACTTCCCATACGTTCCCGTTTTTCAGCCATTGCTCAGGCAGCTCCACCTGATGTCCGTCTACAATTTTTTGCTCAAACAAGCCATGCTTATAACGTATGCCCATCCCGTGCCCCGGCAGGTTCAACGAAGCAAGAGAATCTAAAAAGCAAGCGGCCAAGCGGCCAAGCCCGCCGTTGCCGAGACCTGCATCGTTCTCTATCTGAAGGATTTCCTCTAAATTGATGCCGATTTCCTTTAAACCAGCTTCTACAACATCACGAACACCAAGATTCATTAAGTTTTGCTCAAGGAGCTGACCGAGCAGAAATTCGATTGATAAATAATATGTCTGCTTCCCGGAATTTGATCTGCTTTTTTCATTCGTTTCGATCCAATCAGCGCTGATATACTCTCTGACCATATTGCCCAACGTTTTATATTGATCCAGCTTGGCAGAATCTTTAAAGCTTTTTCCGCACGTCATTTCCAGACGCTTTAAAAATAAGTCTGCAAAGCGTTCTTTACTCGAGAACATCCCGTCCACTCCTTGTCACCTGCTCGAAAATACGCTGATACTCTTTAGCCGACTTCCCCCAGCTGTAATCTGCATTCATAGCGGTCTTCACGATGCTCTTCCATACATCCTGTTGGCGATAAAACAACAGCGCTCGTTCAATCGTAAATTTCAGATCATGCGCATTAAAGGCGGAAAACGTAAAGCCATTGCCCGTTCCCTCTTCCTCCTGATAGGCACGGACAGTGTCGTAAAGACCGCCCGTTTCCCTGACAATCGGAATGGCGCCATATTGAAGAGCAATGAGCTGCCCCAAACCGCACGGCTCAAATTTCGACGGCATCAAAAACATATCAGAGCCCGCATAAATTTGATGGGCTAGTGGCTCATCAAACCCGATATAAGCCCGGCACTTCTCATGAAAAGCAAATTCTGCATACCGGAAATAATCTTCAAATTCACGTTCTCCTGTGCCCAGCACAACCAGCTGTATGTCTTGCTCCTCAAGAAGTTCGTGCATAATTCTGCGGACAAGATCAAGCCCCTTTTGTTTAGTGAGCCTTGTCACCATACTGATCAGCGGAATATCGTTTTTCTCTGGAAGCCCCATCCGCCGCTGAAGCTTCGTTTTGTTTTCCAACTTGCATGCAAGATCCCCTGAATCGTATTGCGCCTCTATATAAGGGTCGCTTTTCGGCTGATAGAACGTATCATCAATGCCATTTAATATGCCGGTTACATCATTTTCCCTATATTGCAAAACCTGCTCCAGCTGCTCACCATAATACGGCGTCAATATTTCATTTCTGTAAGTGGGACTCACAGTTGTCACATGATCAGCCGCAATGATGCCCGCCTTCATAAAATTGACAAATCCGTTGCATTCTAACCTTTCATAATGAAAATGATCCATCTCAAGACCCAGCAAGTCATGTGTGACATCAGGAGGAAATATGCCTTGAAACTGCAGGTTGTGGATCGTGAGCACGCTTTTCATCCGTTCATAAAAAGGATGTTTTCTGTACTCCTCTTTCAGCAAATAATTGACCATCGCTGTATGCCAATCGTGAGTATGAACAATATCGGCTGGAACATTCACAACTTTGGCAGCCTCCAGCACAGCTCTTGAAAAAAAGGCAAACCGCTCACCGTCATCATAATGCCCGTACAACGAATCCCTGTTGAAATAGTACTCATTGTCGATGAAGTAATAATTCACATCGTCTTCGGCCATATGTTCAATTCCGCAATATTGCTGACGCCAGCCGACAGCTACCGTACACTCAGCCTTTTTTTTCATACGCTTTTTCCACGGTTCAGGTATTTGGCTGTACTTCGGCAGCATCACATATACTTCATTGCCTAATCGCGCAAGCGCCTTCGGAAGAGCGCCTGCTACATCGGCAAGACCTCCTGATTTCACAAATGGGGTGCATTCAGACACAGCAAATAATATCTTCAAGAATTCATCAGCTCTCCTTGCACCAAACCTTTTCTTAATACAAGCGGCTGCTCAGCTGTTCCTACAGCTTCTGTCGCCTTGCCGATTTTAACGTCCTTATCCGAAATGACCTGCTCAAGAAGACAATCCTCGCCAATCTGCGTTTTTTGCATAATAATACAGTTTTTCAGCTTCGTACCCTTTCCGACATGGACCGCCCTGAACAAAATGCAGTTTTCAACCTCTCCTTCAAGCACACAGCCGTTTGCCACCAAAGAATTTTTGACAGTGCTGTGCTTTCCGTATTTCGTAGGCGGCTCATCCTTCACTTTTGTATAGATAGGCTGCTGAGGCAAAAACACCTGCTGCCAAAAACGAGGCTGAATGAGCTCCATACTGTGGGTATAATATTTTTCCACCGAATCAATGACAGCGGCATAACCTGAATATTCATAAGGGCAAATGGTCAGGGCGGAAGATTCCTTTTCAACAGCCTCCTGAATGGTTTTATAGCCTTTTTCGCTATGTCCGTAGATCAGATCCTTTAAAAGCGTTGTTGACATGATATAGATTTGCAGCGACTGGCCGTCCTGAAATACCTCGGTGACGTCGCAGCCAACCTCCTGATGGCGTTTCAGCACATATTGAAATTGAATGTTGCATACGGTATGGCTGTTGGAGATTACAGCATATTGCTGAGTGCTTCTGTGGAAGTAATCTAGATGGTCCGAAAACTGGCGAAAGGAACCGAATTCATCGTATTCGTGATGAAGATGGGGAGACGGGAAAAAAAAGAGGCCGTCCTTTTTCCGGTGCAAATCCCATTCCTTACCCGCCCCAAGGTGATCCATGAGCGAACGGTAACGATACTTCGGAAAAATTGCAACACTCCTAATATCCGCATTCACCATGTTGGAAAGCATAAAATCAATCAGTCGGTACCTGCCGGCAAAAGGGATCGCCCCGAGCGACCGCTGTGCTGTTAAATCCTGAAGAGAATGCTTATATGTGGTTTCATCTATAACACCTAACATTTGATTATTGAACACTGACTCTGCCCCCTCTTCAGTAATTAAATCAATTCTTTTTCTACAAATTCCTCTGAAACGAGCAGCACCTCTTCAATGTCTTTTTCGGAGCGAATCACTGCGCCATCCGGCAGCACCATCCCATTAGGAACGATGGCATTTTCAATGACTACATGCTCCCCAATCGTCACATCCGGCATTATGACGGATGATGTAACAGTCGTATGCTTACCGACAGTCACACCTTGAAAAAGAACGGAGTGAGACACATTTCCATATACAACACAACCTTCGTTCACAAGCGAATCTTGAACCTGCGCATCAGATGAAATAAATTGCGGAGGCTGATTTGGATTGACGGAGTAAATTTTCCATTTGCGTTCAAACAGCTTCAGCTCCGAGTCCTCTTTTAACAAATCCATATTGGCTTCCCACAAGCTCTGCACTGTTCCAACATCCTTCCAATATCCCTTGAACGGATAAGCAGAAAGCTTCTTTTTCTCCTCCAAAAGCAGAGGAATAATGTCTTTGCCGAAGTCGTGGCTAGAATAAGGGTTTTGATCGTCCATCTCAAGATACTGTTTCAAAAGCGGCCAATTGAATATATAAATTCCCATTGAGGCAAGATTGCTCTTAGGGAATTTGGGCTTTTCATCAAAATGTGTGATCGTCCCATCTGGATTGGCCTTCATGATGCCGAACCGGCTTGCTTCCTCCCAGCCCACTTCGATGACAGAGATGGTCACATCTGCTTTCTTTTCAATGTGATAATCAAGCATTTTGCCGTAGTCCATTTTGTATATGTGATCTCCTGATAAAATCAGTACATACTCAGGATCATACTGATTCAAATAATTGAGATTTTCATAAATGGCGCTTGCCGTCCCTTTATACCACTTGACTTCTGATGACTCGGCATAAGGGGGTAAAACTGTCACGCCGCCATTATATCTATCCAGGTCCCATGCACTGCCGATCCCAATATAGGAATTCAGCTCAAGCGGCTGATATTGCGTTAAAATCCCGACTGTGTCTATGCCTGAATTAGAACAGTTGCTTAGGGTAAAATCAATAATCCTGTATTTTCCCCCGAAAGATACAGCCGGTTTGGCCATATTTTTTGTTAATCCGCTGAGACGGCTGCCCTTCCCGCCGGCAAGGAGCATGGCTACACATTGTTTTTTCATCTTTTTATCTCTCCTCTTTTTTTAACCGCCCGTAAAATCGAGATGCCGTAAGGGGGGATGGTCATCGTGATATAACACGGTTTATGATGAAGTGCTCCCTTTTTGGCCGATAACGGCTTTTTGTTGATTTGCCCTGAGCCTCCATATGTTTCACTGTCACTGTTAAGCACTTCAATATATTGAGTAAAAAAAGGAACTCCAACATCATATTGATGATAGACCACGGGTGTAAAATTACAAATGATGACAAGCGCCTCACCGTGCTTTTTGCCATAACGAATAAAAGAAAAGATTGATTGTTCGTCATTATGGACATCAATCCATTCAAACGATTGTGCACGATGGTCATGCTCATAAAGGATTTTGCTTTTTTGGTAAAAGCGGAGAAGATCTTGCGTAAAAACGCTGGCTTTCTGATGCATGGGGAAGGAGTCCAAAAACCAATCAAGCTGTTCTGTATCTTTCCATTCATCAAATTGAGCAAACTCTGATCCCATAAAGATCAATTTCTTTCCGGGATGCACTGTCATATAGCCCAGCAAAAGCCGATACTGGGCAAATTTCTGCCAGTAGTCGCCAGGCATTTTATTGAGAAGTGATTTTTTTCCGTATACGACTTCATCATGAGAAAACGGCAATACAAAATGTTCACTAAACGCATATAGTAATGAAAAAGAGATAAGCTGATGACAATGCCGCCTTTCTTCGGGCGGCGTCTCCATGTATTTCAGTACGTCATTCATCCATCCCATATTCCATTTATAATGAAAACCAAGCCCCCCTTCCTCAACGGCACCTGTCACTTGAGGCCATTCTGTAGAATCTTCTGCAATCATCATCACATGGGGATATGTCTCTCTCATGGTTTGATTGAGTTTTTTTAAAAAATCAACAGCATATGGATTCGTGTGGCGTTCATCCTGATTTGGCCAATACAGGATATTAGCCACTGCATCAACCCTAAATCCATCTATATGATAGAATTCCGCCCAGTACAACGCATTCGAAATTAAAAAACTATGAACTTCCGGTTTTCCCAGGTCAAAGTTTGCCGTGCCCCATAACCAGTTCTCCCGATCACGTTCTTCTTTGTATTCATAAAGCGGTTCTCCATCAAACATATAAAGGCCATGTGCATCTTTACAAAAATGTCCGGGGACCCAATCCAAAATGACTCCGATATTTTGTTGATGACATTCATCAACAAACTTCATCAGATCATGCGGCGTGCCAAACCTGCTTGTCGGGCTGTAATACCCCGTTCCTTGGTACCCCCATGAACGATCATATGGATGCTCATACACCGGAAGCAGTTCAATATGGGTAAACCCATGCTCCTTGATATAAGGGATAAGCGTCTGACTTAATTCTTTATAGGAATAATGCCTGCCATCAGAATGCTTCTTCCAAGACCCAAGATGCAGTTCATAAATGAAAACAGGTTTTTCATACAGCGTCTTAGCCTTCTGTTTCTTTTGCCATTTTTGGTCTTGCCAGCTGTACCCTTCCAAATCGTAAGTAAATGACGCTGTGTTTGGTCTGACTTCTGAATAAATAGCGTATGGATCTGCCTTCAGCCTGATCTCACCGTTATTCGTCACGATTTCATATTTATATCGTTCCTTTTCTCCTAAACCTGGAATAAATAACGTCCAAATACCACTATCATTCACTCTGTGCATCACATGCTCTTCTCCAGACCAGCTGTTAAAATCTCCAGCCACTCGTACTTCCGACGCATGAGGCGCCCACACACAGAATTCATATCCGCTTTTGCCATTCAGCTCGCGGTAATGCGAGCCAAACAGCTGATAGCTTTTAAACAGACTGCCTTCGTGAAAAAGATAAACATCATGTGCTGTCGGGCTGGCAGCGGCCATGTAATCATCCTTTCTGACATCATAGTTTTCATTTATAGTATTTATTCGAAGAAATAAAAAAAAGCCCTTTCCTGAAAGCGCTTATACTTATAGACAATTAACTTCATTTTCTGAAGAAAAACGAAATATATGGAGATAATTGTAGTCTGTTTTTAAAATAAAGAACAAAATCTAAGACATATCATGATTTATAAAACAAAAAAACCTTGCAGGATATGCAAGGCTTCTGGATGACCCGTACGGGATTCGAACCCGTGTTACCGCCGTGAAAGGGCGGTGTCTTAACCGCTTGACCAACGGGCCGATAATTATTATATCTGTAATCATATGGCGGAGAAGGAGGGATTTGAACCCTCGCGCCGCTTACACGACCTACACCCTTAGCAGGGGCGCCTCTTCAGCCACTTGAGTACTTCTCCATTTGGCTCCACAGGCAGGATTCGAACCTGCGACCGATCGGTTAACAGCCGATAGCTCTACCACTGAGCTACTGTGGAACAAAAGTCATGGTGGGCCTGAATGGACTCGAACCATCGACCTCACGCTTATCAGGCGTGCGCTCTAACCAGCTGAGCTACAGGCCCATGACGATATAGAAATGGAGCGGGTGATGGGAATCGAACCCACGACATCAGCTTGGAAGGCTGAGGTTTTACCACTAAACTACACCCGCAATTTTTATTTGGGGCGATTGATGGGAATCGAACCCACGAATGCCAGAGCCACAATCTGGTGCGTTAACCACTTCGCCACAACCGCCAAAATATATTGATAAATTGATAAATGGTGGCTCGGGACGGAATCGAACCGCCGACACACGGATTTTCAGTCCGTTGCTCTACCAACTGAGCTACCGAGCCTAAGTATTTAAATGGCGGTCCGGACGGGACTCGAACCCGCGACCTCCTGCGTGACAGGCAGGCATTCTAACCAACTGAACTACCGGACCATTTTAAAATTTGGTTGCGGGGGCAGGATTTGAACCTGCGACCTTCGGGTTATGAGCCCGACGAGCTACCGAACTGCTCCACCCCGCGATGATTAGGAATATGTATGGCGGAGGAAGAGGGATTCGAACCCCCGCGGGCTTTGACACCCCTGTCGGTTTTCAAGACCGATCCCTTCAGCCAGACTTGGGTATTCCTCCGTATAGTGGTGGACCTTGTAGGACTCGAACCTACGACCGGACGGTTATGAGCCGTCTGCTCTAACCAACTGAGCTAAAGGTCCATTGGTAGCGGCGGAGGGGATCGAACCCCCGACCTCACGGGTATGAACCGTACGCTCTAGCCAGCTGAGCTACACCGCCAAATATTTTTTAAAATCAAGTGGAGCCTAGCGGGATCGAACCGCTGACCTCCTGCGTGCAAAGCAGGCGCTCTCCCAGCTGAGCTAAGGCCCCAAGAATGGTCGGGAAGACAGGATTCGAACCTGCGACCCCATGGTCCCAAACCATGTGCTCTACCAAGCTGAGCTACTTCCCGATTTCATATAGATCATGGCGCGCCCGAGAGGAGTCGAACCCCTAACCTTTTGATCCGTAGTCAAACGCTCTATCCAATTGAGCTACGGGCGCAACACTTAATGCCGAGGGCCGGACTTGAACCGGCACGGTAGTCACCTACCGCAGGATTTTAAGTCCTGTGTGTCTGCCAATTCCACCACCCCGGCGTGGATGGTATAGTTGGAGCGGAAGACGGGATTCGAACCCGCGACCCCCACCTTGGCAAGGTGGTGTTCTACCACTGAACTACTTCCGCAGAAATGGTGCGGATGAAGGGACTTGAACCCCCACGTCTGTAAAGACACTAGAGCCTGATTCTAGCGCGTCTGCCAATTCCGCCACATCCGCAACATGTAAATGGTGAGCCATGAAGGACTCGAACCTTCGACCCTCTGATTAAAAGTCAGATGCTCTACCAACTGAGCTAATGGCTCTTCTTACAAGAGACTTGAATATTATATCATATAAAAGTGGTGCCGGCAAGAGGACTTGAACCCCCAACCTACTGATTACAAGTCAGTTGCTCTACCAATTGAGCTACACCGGCATATATGTAAAACCGATATGTATAATGAAAAATGGTGGAGGATGACGGGCTCGAACCGCCGACCCTCTGCTTGTAAGGCAGATGCTCTCCCAGCTGAGCTAATCCTCCATAATTGCACTAACGTGCAATTGCTTGGCGGCGTCCTACTCTCACAGGGGGAAACCCCCGACTACCATCGGCGCTGAAGAGCTTAACTTCCGTGTTCGGTATGGGAACGGGTGTGACCTCTTCGCTATCGCCACCAAACAAATTGAGAGTGTTCTCTCAAAACTAGATAACAGGTGTGACATCATTCAAAAATATGGTTAAGTCCTCGATCGATTAGTATCTGTCAGCTCCATGTGTCGCCACACTTCCACCTCAGACCTATCAACCTGATCATCTTTCAGGGATCTTACTTCCTTGCGGAATGGGAAATCTCATCTTGAGGGGGGCTTCATGCTTAGATGCTTTCAGCACTTATCCCGTCCGCACATAGCTACCCAGCGATGCCCTTGGCAGAACAACTGGTACACCAGCGGTGCGTCCATCCCGGTCCTCTCGTACTAAGGACAGCTCCTCTCAAATTTCCTGCGCCCGCGACGGATAGGGACCGAACTGTCTCACGACGTTCTGAACCCAGCTCGCGTACCGCTTTAATGGGCGAACAGCCCAACCCTTGGGACCGACTACAGCCCCAGGATGCGATGAGCCGACATCGAGGTGCCAAACCTCCCCGTCGATGTGGACTCTTGGGGGAGATAAGCCTGTTATCCCCGGGGTAGCTTTTATCCGTTGAGCGATGGCCCTTCCATGCGGAACCACCGGATCACTAAGCCCGACTTTCGTCCCTGCTCGACTTGTAGGTCTCGCAGTCAAGCTCCCTTGTGCCTTTACACTCTGCGAATGATTTCCAACCATTCTGAGGGAACCTTTGGGCGCCTCCGTTACCTTTTAGGAGGCGACCGCCCCAGTCAAACTGCCCACCTGACACTGTCTCCCCGCCCGATAAGGGCGGCGGGTTAGAAGGTCAATACAGCCAGGGTAGTATCCCACCGATGCCTCCACCGAAGCTGGCGCTCCGGTTTCCAAGGCTCCTACCTATCCTGTACAAGCTGTACCAACATTCAATATCAGGCTGCAGTAAAGCTCCACGGGGTCTTTCCGTCCTGTCGCGGGTAACCTGCATCTTCACAGGTACTATAATTTCACCGAGTCTCTCGTTGAGACAGTGCCCAGATCGTTGCGCCTTTCGTGCGGGTCGGAACTTACCCGACAAGGAATTTCGCTACCTTAGGACCGTTATAGTTACGGCCGCCGTTTACTGGGGCTTCAATTCGCACCTTCGCTTACGCTAAGCGCTCCTCTTAACCTTCCAGCACCGGGCAGGCGTCAGCCCCTATACTTCGCCTTACGGCTTCGCAGAGACCTGTGTTTTTGCTAAACAGTCGCCTGGGCCTATTCACTGCGGCTCTCTCGGGCTTGCACCCTAACAGAGCACCCCTTCTCCCGAAGTTACGGGGTCATTTTGCCGAGTTCCTTAACGAGAGTTCTCTCGATCACCTTAGGATTCTCTCCTCGCCTACCTGTGTCGGTTTGCGGTACGGGCACCTCTCACCTCGCTAGAGGCTTTTCTTGGCAGTGTGGAATCAGGAACTTCGCTACTATATTTCGCTCGCCATCACAGCTCAGCCTTATGGGAAACGGATTTGCCTATTTCCCAGCCTAACTGCTTGGACGCGGATATCCAATACCGCGCTTACCCTATCCTCCTGCGTCCCCCCATTGCTCAAATGGTGAGGAGGTGGTACAGGAATATCAACCTGTTGTCCATCGCCTACGCCTTTCGGCCTCGGCTTAGGTCCCGACTAACCCTGAGCGGACGAGCCTTCCTCAGGAAACCTTAGGCATTCGGTGGAGGGGATTCTCACCCCTCTTTCGCTACTCATACCGGCATTCTCACTTCTAAGCGCTCCACCAGTCCTTCCGGTCTGGCTTCACAGCCCTTAGAACGCTCTCCTACCACTGTTCGAAGAACAGTCCGCAGCTTCGGTGATACGTTTAGCCCCGGTACATTTTCGGCGCAGAGTCACTCGACCAGTGAGCTATTACGCACTCTTTAAATGGTGGCTGCTTCTAAGCCAACATCCTGGTTGTCTAAGCAACTCCACATCCTTTTCCACTTAACGTATACTTTGGGACCTTAGCTGGCGGTCTGGGCTGTTTCCCTTTCGACTACGGATCTTATCACTCGCAGTCTGACTCCCAAGGATAAGTCATTGGCATTCGGAGTTTGACTGAATTCGGTAACCCGGTAGGGGCCCCTAGTCCAATCAGTGCTCTACCTCCAAGACTCTTACCTTGAGGCTAGCCCTAAAGCTATTTCGGAGAGAACCAGCTATCTCCAGGTTCGATTGGCATTTCACCCCTACCCACACCTCATCCCCGCACTTTTCAACGTGCGTGGGTTCGGGCCTCCATTCAGTGTTACCTGAACTTCACCCTGGACATGGGTAGATCACCTGGTTTCGGGTCTACGACCACGTACTCATGCGCCCTATTCAGACTCGCTTTCGCTGCGGCTCCGCATCTTCTGCTTAACCTTGCACGGGATCGTAACTCGCCGGTTCATTCTACAAAAGGCACGCCATCACCCGTTAACGGGCTCTGACTACTTGTAGGCACACGGTTTCAGGATCTCTTTCACTCCCCTTCCGGGGTGCTTTTCACCTTTCCCTCACGGTACTGGTTCACTATCGGTCACTAGGGAGTATTTAGCCTTGGGAGATGGTCCTCCCGGATTCCGACGGAATTTCACGTGTTCCGCCGTACTCAGGATCCACTCAGGAGAGAACGAAGTTTTGACTACAGGGCTGTTACCTCCTATGGCGGGCCTTTCCAGACCTCTTCATCTACCTCGTTCCTTTGTAACTCCGTACAGAGTGTCCTACAACCCCAAGAGGCAAGCCTCTTGGTTTGGGCTAATCCCGTTTCGCTCGCCGCTACTCAGGGAATCGCATTTGCTTTCTCTTCCTCCGGGTACTTAGATGTTTCAGTTCCCCGGGTCTGCCTTCTCATATCCTATGAATTCAGATATGGATACCACTCCATTACGAGTGGTGGGTTTCCCCATTCGGAAATCTCCGGATCAAAGCTTGCTTACAGCTCCCCGAAGCATATCGGTGTTCGTCCCGTCCTTCATCGGCTCCTAGTGCCAAGGCATCCACCGTGCGCCCTTTCTAACTTAACCGTTAAAAAGAATCACTATGTGATATCTTGTATTACTAATTGAATGTGATGTCTACTGTTATCTAGTTTTCAAAGAACACGTTTCGAAGGAATGATCCTTCAAAACTAAACAAGACAGGGAACGTTCTGTTTATAAGACCCAAGGTCTTATATTCCGTATAATATCCTTAGAAAGGAGGTGATCCAGCCGCACCTTCCGATACGGCTACCTTGTTACGACTTCACCCCAATCATCTGTCCCACCTTCGGCGGCTGGCTCCTAAAAGGTTACCTCACCGACTTCGGGTGTTACAAACTCTCGTGGTGTGACGGGCGGTGTGTACAAGGCCCGGGAACGTATTCACCGCGGCATGCTGATCCGCGATTACTAGCGATTCCAGCTTCACGCAGTCGAGTTGCAGACTGCGATCCGAACTGAGAACAGATTTGTGGGATTGGCTTAACCTCGCGGTTTCGCTGCCCTTTGTTCTGTCCATTGTAGCACGTGTGTAGCCCAGGTCATAAGGGGCATGATGATTTGACGTCATCCCCACCTTCCTCCGGTTTGTCACCGGCAGTCACCTTAGAGTGCCCAACTGAATGCTGGCAACTAAGATCAAGGGTTGCGCTCGTTGCGGGACTTAACCCAACATCTCACGACACGAGCTGACGACAACCATGCACCACCTGTCACTCTGCCCCCGAAGGGGACGTCCTATCTCTAGGATTGTCAGAGGATGTCAAGACCTGGTAAGGTTCTTCGCGTTGCTTCGAATTAAACCACATGCTCCACCGCTTGTGCGGGCCCCCGTCAATTCCTTTGAGTTTCAGTCTTGCGACCGTACTCCCCAGGCGGAGTGCTTAATGCGTTAGCTGCAGCACTAAGGGGCGGAAACCCCCTAACACTTAGCACTCATCGTTTACGGCGTGGACTACCAGGGTATCTAATCCTGTTCGCTCCCCACGCTTTCGCTCCTCAGCGTCAGTTACAGACCAGAGAGTCGCCTTCGCCACTGGTGTTCCTCCACATCTCTACGCATTTCACCGCTACACGTGGAATTCCACTCTCCTCTTCTGCACTCAAGTTCCCCAGTTTCCAATGACCCTCCCCGGTTGAGCCGGGGGCTTTCACATCAGACTTAAGAAACCGCCTGCGAGCCCTTTACGCCCAATAATTCCGGACAACGCTTGCCACCTACGTATTACCGCGGCTGCTGGCACGTAGTTAGCCGTGGCTTTCTGGTTAGGTACCGTCAAGGTACCGCCCTATTCGAACGGTACTTGTTCTTCCCTAACAACAGAGCTTTACGATCCGAAAACCTTCATCACTCACGCGGCGTTGCTCCGTCAGACTTTCGTCCATTGCGGAAGATTCCCTACTGCTGCCTCCCGTAGGAGTCTGGGCCGTGTCTCAGTCCCAGTGTGGCCGATCACCCTCTCAGGTCGGCTACGCATCGTTGCCTTGGTGAGCCATTACCTCACCAACTAGCTAATGCGCCGCGGGTCCATCTGTAAGTGGTAGCCGAAGCCACCTTTTATGTTTGAACCATGCGGTTCAAACAACCATCCGGTATTAGCCCCGGTTTCCCGGAGTTATCCCAGTCTTACAGGCAGGTTACCCACGTGTTACTCACCCGTCCGCCGCTAACATCAGGGAGCAAGCTCCCATCTGTCCGCTCGACTTGCATGTATTAGGCACGCCGCCAGCGTTCGTCCTGAGCCAGGATCAAACTCTCCGATAAATGGATCACAGGTTAAGTTCACCGCATCCTGCGGCGACACCTGTGTGACCTGCGTCGTGCAGGCCCTAGTTTGACTGACTACGCACATCGCTGTGCGATTTTTAAAAACTGAATTAACAGGTACGTTTTGTCTTGTTTAGTTTTCAAAGATCATTTCGTTACTTCTCAATGAAGCATCTTTACTAAGATAACATTCAGCTTCTTTTTTGTCAACAACTTTTTTCGAGTTGTTTTGAAGCATCTAGTTTGTGTCCGCTGTGCATCAGCGACGTTTAATAATATAACACCTGTATTTATTTATTGCAATAGTTTTTTTAAAAAAATCTATAAAACAAATAAACTATAATCCTCGCCATGATTTCTAAAGCGTGTGTATCATATAAGTATCTTAAAAGAACATATACATCAGTCATATGATCTTGTTGTTTTTTTCGTTTTCTTGTATAGTAGAAACGAACTAAATACTGATGACCACAAGGGGAGCATTAAAGCTGAGAGTGAGCGGTTTCGTTCTGACCCTTTGAACCTGTTAGTTAACGCTGGCGTAGGGATGTGGCAAAGTCAAATGAATTGCAGATCGTAAAGCAGTGCGTGGAACTTTTCTCATCCTTCCGCGTGCTGCTTTTTTGTTGTCCTTTTGGTTGTCTGTCAATGGAAGGAGATAGATATGAATCAATCTAAGCAACTGGTTCGCCTTATTGAAATTGCCATTATGACAGCGGCAGCCGTTATTTTAGACATTGTCTCAGGAATGTTTCTTAGCATGCCTCAAGGAGGCTCGGTCTCCATCATGATGATTCCGATCTTTTTAATTTCGTTTCGCTGGGGTGTCAAAGCAGGTCTTACTACAGGTTTGTTGACAGGTCTAGTACAAATAGCAATCGGAAACTTGTTTGCTCAACATCCTGTACAGCTATTGTTAGATTACATTGTCGCTTTCGCAGCAATCGGCATAAGCGGCTGTTTCGCTTCTTCTGTCCGTAAAGCCGCTGTATCAAAAACAAAAGGGAAATTGATTGTTTCAGTGGTCAGCGCAGTTTTTATCGGCAGTTTGCTGCGCTATGCCGCGCATGTCATTTCAGGAGCTGTGTTTTTCGGCAGCTTTGCTCCAAAAGGAACACCGGTATGGATTTATTCTTTAACTTATAATGCGACTTACATGGTTCCTTCATTCATTATTTGTGCAATTGTCCTATGTTTATTATTTATGACAGCACCCCGTCTGCTTAAAAGTGACAAAGCGTAAAAGTAACAATCCCCCAGCGAATTCTGCTGGGGGATTGTTCGTTATCTGTTAAGAAGTGTTTTTAAAGCTGAAAGATCCGGCCAGCCAAGACCTACTTCTTTCAGCCTTACTCCGGCAATTTCAAAGTTGTCCTCCGCTACTCTTTCAGGTGAATAGGCCTGATAAAATATAATCGAGGGATTCTGCTCAATAACCCAAACAAACATACTTGAAAACCCATGTTGAAGCAAATACTCCGCTCCTTTTGCTAAGAGCGCCCTGCCTGCACCTTGCCGCTGGCGCTCTTCCACAAGATAAATAGCGTATAACTCGCCGTCATAGCCTTCTTGTTCAGAGCGAATAGGTCCAAATGAAGCAAAGCCGAATACTGAACCCATTTCGTCCTGAGCAACAAATACTCCTTTTAACGAGCGACTTTTCCATTTGTCTTCAAATTCCTTATAGTTCAGGCTGTTTAAATAATCAATCGGGATAATTTCGTGGTATGTTGTCCTCCAGCTGTCTACATGCACTTTTGCAATGTCCTTTATATCCTCTAACTTCGCTTCACGTACAGTTACCATACGGTTCTGCCCTTTCCTTACTCTGATTTTTGGACCGTTTTGGCTTCATTGATTTCATTTGTTAATTCATTAATGCTTTGTTTTACGTTTCCTTTTCCTGAAAAGTTCTCAAGCATTTCTTTTACATCAATTCCTGAGGATGCTTTTAAACTTTCTTGCAGACTTGACATTAAGTTCGTCGCATAGCTGGTTACTTTGTTTGCTCCGCTTGATTCACCGCTTCCTCCTGTATCGACAACGGTGATTTTATCAATATTTGAAAGAGGTGCCGCTGCTTGTTTCGCGTATTCCGGAAGCATTTTGACAATCATATCGAAAATCGCCGCCTGCCCGTACTGTTCAAAGGCAGCCGCAATTTTCTCTTTTGCTTCCGCTTCTGCAAGACCTTTCAGGCGGATAACCTCTGCCTCTGTCTCTCCTTTCGCTTTTTCCGCTTCTGCTTTTGCTAGCCCGTCAATTCTTACTTTTTCCGCCTCAGCCTTTGCCATTGCTTCAATACTGTACTTCTTGGCATCGGCTTCCGCGAGCTGTTTGGCTTTCTCAGCTGCTGCGGACTGCTCAACAGAATAACGGTCTGCATCGGCTTTTTTCTTTACCTCTGAGTCGTATTGACGTTCACGGCGAAGAATTTCTTTTTCTTCTAGCTCTATTTGTTTTTGGCGTTCGATAATTTTAACCTGCATTTCCTGCTCTGTGACTTGCTGGCGCGCTCTGGCAGTCTCTAAATCATATGCTTGGTCGGCATTCGCTTTTGCCGTATCTTGTTCTCTGCGGAATTCAGCCATTTTGAGCTGATTGAGTTTTTCAGCTTCAGCGATTTCCGTCGCCCGTTCAAGTTCTGATTTTTTTGCGTCTTTATCGGCTTCTGCCCGCTTAATTCGGGTTTCTTTATCAGCCTCTGCTGTTGCGATATCAGCATCGCGTTTTACTTGGGCAATTCTCGGTTTCCCTAATGATTCAAGATAACCGTTTTTATCACGAACATCTTTAATGGTAAACGAGACGATTACAAGCCCCATTTTCGCGAGATCCTGTGAAGCGACACGCTGCACCTCTTGAGAGAATTTTTCTCTGTTTTTATAGATTTCTTCTACTGTCATTGAGCCGAGAATGGAACGAAGGTGGCCTTCTAAAACCTCCCGCGCTTCCTGCTCACGGTCGTCTTTTGATTTCCCTAAAAATTGTTCGGCCGCTGTAGCGATTTCTCCTATAGAACCGCCGATTTTAATAATCGCAGTTCCATCGGCCATTACTGGCACTCCTTGTTCTGTATAGACTTCAGGTGTCGAAACATCGAGTTTGCTTGATAATAAGCTTAGCGGCTCTGCCTGCTGGAAGACGGGAAGGACAAAGGTTCCTCCGCCGCGGACGATTTTAATACGGTTGCCGCCTTCATCGACATGAACATTTTTATTGCCCAGATAGCTCCCTGTTACAATTAACGCTTCATCAGGCCCTGCTGTACGATACTTCGTAATAAACACAGCTATTAGTGCAATTAATAAAAAGAATACAACTCCGATGATCATTATAATCGGCATTGTCATATCAAATTCCTCCTTGTATGTTAAATGGGTTCATGCGGAGTAACCGAAAGAACTCCGTTGTTAATATCTACGACTAACACCGTTGTCCCGTAACTGATCTGCTGATTATCAAAACTGACCGCTGACTTTGAAATGGTCCCGCCTATCCCTTCTATGACCACTTCACCAAACCCGTCAACCGGCACAGCTGTAATCACTTTACCGAGTCTTCCTCTGAGATCATCTTCTCTATATGCCAATGATTCTTCTGCAGATGATAATGGTACCAGTACAAAGATGTGAAACAATACCACCAGCATGATTGAAAGGATGCAAGATAAAAGCGCAATCAGCAAGCTCGACAGAGGCAATACGAGTTCACCTATATATCCGCCCGCTGAAAAACATGTGAAAAATGAGAGCACTAATGTCGGATTAAGAAACGGAATGCCTTCTGGCAGCCCTGCAAATACATCTCCGAAAAACAGGAATAACAGCGTAAGGCTGCCCGCAATAATAAGCGTATAAAGATACATTGTTTGTATAGGTACTCCAAATAACTCCAATTTCCTCATCCTTTCTTCATCAATGCATTGATGAACGGCTGCCGTTACCATTTATACGAGACACCCCGGGAAAAGTTTCAAAATTTTAAGACAAATAACCCGTTTGAAGTGCTTTATAAATGATAATTGCTTATATATATGGTAATGTCATTTTAGGAGGAGATATGATGAGTATCTTTAATGAAGCCAGATTAGAAACGTGGAACGAATTGAAAGGACTTTCTGACGAAAAGCTGAACCAAAAGCCTTCTGCTGAAGAATGGAGCATACGGGAAGTTCTTGACCATTTGAAAAAAATCGATATGACCGCACAAAAAATGTTGAAGGAACGTGTAAAGGACGCTCCGATTAAAGAAATTGAAGAAAAACCGCTTGAGGTAGCACAGGACAGAAATAATAAACGGAAAGCCCCGAGTCATCTTGAGCCTGCGCATGATTTTATTTCAGGCAGCCAAATGAAACGTGAGCTTGATGTGGTAAGAGAGCAGCTGACTGCTGCGATTGCCTCTCTGAAAGAAGAAGATTTTGAAAGAGTGCTTCCGCATCCCGTGTTTCAAGAGCTGACTGTCAGACAGTGGATCGATTTTATCGGCCATCATGAAAAACGGCACCTCAGCCAAATGAAAGAAATTAAAGAAAAGATAGAAAGGGCCTGATTTAATCAGACCCTTTCTGCTTTTCGTTTGACTTTTCGCTGATAGGAATGAACTTCTATTTCATCACCTGTGTAAACAGCACCAGGTCTTTCCACAATACAGACAATCCCTCTAATGCCCAGTGCGTGGCGGACGAAAGCCGGCGCCAGCTTCGGTTGGTCCGGATAATAAGACTGAATGACTTCTCCCGGCTGGATACACGGATCATTTTCGCCCTCACACAGCAGAGCCGCTCCGCTCGGAAAAATAATCCGGCTTCCTTCTTTTAATGAAGTAAGATCTGGCATACCGCTGACTGCCACATTCGCCCCGAGCCATTCCGGCAAAATTCTCGGCACTCCCATTTTTAAAGCGATTTCGTTGCATTCCTCTATTGAAACAATTGAAATTTGTCTGCGGTTGAAAATTTCAGTCCCTCTTGAAAACATTGGTTCTCTGGCTCCCGCTTTTTTGGTCAGGCCAAAATGCAAGTCGCCGGGGATGCCGCCATAATCAAAATCAAGCTTGTCCATTTGCTTTGTTACGAAGCTTTTTGTATCTGCGATATATAAGCCTTCCGCTTTTGCAGTCATACGCTTCCACATCAGCTGGCACCTTCTTTCTTATCTAAAATTTCCACCTATGCTTCATTATCCCAAAAAATCCCGCTCTGTAAAGGAGCGGGATTTTGATTATACCGTTTTAGGCGTAAGGTTAAAGCAGCGCTTGTAGATCCAGTTGTATGCTTTTTCATTTAAATCTCTAGGGTTTCCGAAGGTTTGCGGATCTTTCATTGCTTCTTTAGACAAGCGTTCGATCATATCAGGTGATACTCCCTGCTCTTCTAAAGTCGGCACTTCTAAATCTTCGACCAGATCATACATCCAATTGACAGATGCTTTCGCAGCTTCTTCTGTTGTCATCTTGCTTGTATCAATACCGAACGCTTTCGCAATACGCGCAAACTTCTCAGGATAGCCCTTCCAGTTGTATTCCATGACAGGGCCCATCATCGCCGCTACACATTGGCCGTGAGCGACTGGGATAATACCGCCAAGCGTTTGGCTCATCGCATGAGCAGCGCCCGCTGATTCACTTCCGTAAGAAAGACCGGCAAGCATCGCAGCCTGCGCCATTCCGTACCTTGCTTCCAGATCCTCTCCATCAGCAAATGCCCTCTTGATGTAATGAGCGGCATACTCAATCGCCATTAAGGCAACCGCATCCGTGATTGGCTGTGCAAATTTCATTGTATAGCACTCAATGGCATGGGCGAGCGCATCAATTCCCGTCATAGCTGTTACATGCGGAGGCATTGAAACATGAAGCTCAGGATCAATGATTGTCAAGTGCGCTGCAATCAGCGGACCGCCCGTGTTGAATTTGAATTCTCTTTCTTCATCTGTGATAACCGCCCATTGGGTTACTTCTGATCCTGTTCCAGCTGTAGTGGGAATTGTCGTCAGCGGAGGAATGCGGTTTTCCAGCGGTTTTTTCCCATCTGCCGCTTCATAATCAAGCACGCTTCCTTCGTGAGTCGCTTCTACTCCGATTGCTTTTGCTGTATCCATGGAGCTTCCGCCTCCGACTGCCACCAAACCATTACAGTTCTCTTTTTTGTAAAGCTCAGATCCTTCATTCACCAGACGGACAGGCGGGTTTGGCTCAACTTTATTAAAGAGCACCACTTCAATGCCTGCTTCTTTAAGTGATTCGATTATAGGATCAGCAACACCGGCTTTATAAATCCCTGGGTCTGTGACAAGGAGCGCTTTTGAAACGCCCAGTGCAGCTACTTCCTCACCCGTATGCTTGATGGCTCCGATTCCATGCTTAATCACAGTCGGAATTTCAAATGTGTGGAATTTCTGCATGCTTTCTACCTTCATATTTAATGTCATCATCAATCTCCCCCTCTTATGAATTGAACCAGTTAACCGCTGCCGGTTTTGTATTACGGTATACATGTTTGACTTCTGTGTATTCTTCAAGGCCTATTTTTCCAAGCTCGCGTCCGAACCCGGATTGCTTATATCCGCCCCATGGCGCTTGTGCAAAGTACGGATGAAAATCGTTGATCCAAACGGTTCCCATTCTCAAGCGGGCTGCTACCCGTTCGCACTTTTCAATATCTTTTGACCATACCGCTCCAGCCAAGCCATAGATGGTATCATTCGCAAGCTCGATTACCTCTTCTTCAGAGCTGAAGGTTTCGACTGTCAATACAGGACCGAAAACCTCTTCCTGAACGATTCTCATGTCAGAATTACAGTTTGAGAAAATAGTAGGTTCATAGAAAAAGCCGTTTTGAAGCGCAGGATCTTCCGGGCGTTTGCCTCCTGTCTCCAGCTTCGCGCCTTCCTCTATTCCGATCTCTACATATTTTTCTACCTTTGCCCTGTGCTCCGCCGAAATAAGCGGACCGCTTTCTGTCTCAGCATGAAAACCATTTCCGAGTTTTATGCGTTTTGCCCGTTTGACCAGCTCCGCCAAAAATTGATCATGAATGGCATCCTCCACAAGCAAGCGGGAACCTGCAGAGCATACTTGGCCGGCGTGGAAAAATACAGCGTTTAAGGCCTGATCAACCGCAACTTCTAAATCCGCGTCCTTGAAAACAATATTTGGGTTTTTCCCGCCAAGTTCAAGGGCGATTTTTTTGACGTTTCCGCTTGCCGCCCGCATGATTTTTTTGCCTGTTTCAATTCCGCCCGTAAATGAAATCAAATCGACGTCTTTGTTTACGGCAAGCTCGTCGCCCACTGTGGCTCCCGGTCCAAGAACAAGATTTGCGACACCTTTTGGAACACCGGCTTCTTCCATCAGCTTAAAGACTTTGATTGTCGTCAGCGGCGTAATCTCACTCGGCTTCATGACGATTGTGTTTCCTGCAGCCAGTGCAGGGGCGATTTTCCAGCTCGCTTGAAGGAGCGGATAATTCCATGGAGTGATCTGGCCGCAAACCCCGATTGGCTCTCTAATAATTTTGCTTTCTGAATCAGGAATCGGAGATGAAATGATCTCTCCGCCATCTTTGTCTGCCAAGCCGGCGTAATATTGAAAAACATTGGCGATATCGTCCATATCGGCCTTGCTTTCTTCGAGTGTTTTTCCTGTATCAAGAGATTCAAGCTCAGCCAGCTCCTCAAGATCGCGTCTGATTAATTCCGCAATTTTCAGAACAATTCTTCCGCGTTCAAGCCCGGATAGCGAAGACCATTCTCCTTTGTCAAATGCTCTGCGTGCGGCTGCGATTGCTTTGATGGCGTCCTCTCGCCCTCCCTCGCTTACAGTTGCAATTTCTTCTTGATTAAATGGGTTGATAATACTGCGGATCTGTTCTTTTTCGGCACTGATCCATTCTCCGTCAATGAATAATGTTTGACTCATATAAGCCTCCTTGACGTAAATAAAGTTTGTTAAATAAAAATTTAATGTTTTTAACAACCTTAATCTAACATATGGTTTTTAAACTGTCAAAGTCCCATTTCGATTTTTCTTTTTGACTTTTCCTCATGTTTCGTTAAGATAAAGAACATAAAGAAATAACTTAACGAATTTAATTTTCTAAAGGAAAAGAGGGTCAGTATGGATGAAAATCCAGAATTTGCAGCTATAGAACAGGCTCGGGATCTTGTTATTGACTCCATTGCTGAAACGATGGATCTTTACGGAATTACCCGCAGTGTCGGGATTTTATATGGGACCATGTATATGAGGGATGAGATGACGCTTGACGAAATGCGTGAGGAGTTGCAAATGAGCAAACCAAGCATGAGCACAGGCGTCAAAAAGCTTCAAGACTTAAATGTAGTGAAAAAAACATTTCACCGGGGCATCCGTAAGCATACATTTGTGGCTGAGAAGGATTTCTTTAAATTTTTCACAAATTTCTTTCCGCCTAAATGGGAGCGGGAGGTTCAAGTGAATGTAGCAGCGATCGAGGAAGCTCAAGCTGATTTACAAAAGGTTTTATGCAAGGAAGATCTCGATGAGGATATCAAAAATGAAGCACTGCAGTTATATGATCAGCTGGAAAGCTCTAAAGCTTACTATGACTGGCTGAAACGGCTTGCTGAATCGGTGCAGACCGGAGAAATTTTTAAATTTATACCGATCGAAACAAAGTAAAGCAGAAAACGCCTGGGAAACCAGGCGTTTTTTTGATGTAACTACTACAAATTTGAAAAATACGGGAAAAACACCCCATTTACTTCCAAAATATTTGATGGTAATTTTATGTAGGTAAAATTTGTATTTGGCCTTTCAGAGGAGGTGAAAAGCGGGCAGGCCTGTTTAATTTATCATTTTTTAGGGGGAATTTTGTTATGAAACGCAAATTATTATCTTCTTTGGCAATTAGTGCATTAAGTCTCGGGTTACTCGTTTCTGCACCTACAGCTTCTTTCGCGGCTGAATCTACATCAACTAAAGCTCATACTGAATCTACTATGAGAACACAGTCTACAGCTTCATTGTTCGCAACAATCACTGGCGCCAGCAAAACGGAATGGTCTTTCTCAGATATCGAATTGACTTACCGTCCAAACACGCTTCTCAGCCTTGGCGTTATGGAGTTTACATTGCCAAGCGGATTTACTGCAAACACGAAAGACACATTGAACGGAAATGCCTTGCGTACAACACAGATCCTCAATAACGGGAAAACAGTAAGAGTTCCTTTGGCACTTGATTTGTTAGGAGCTGGCGAATTTAAATTAAAACTGAATAACAAAACACTTCCTGCCGCAGGTACATATACTTTCCGTGCAGAGAATAAATCATTAAGCATCGGAAATAAATTTTACGCAGAAGCCAGCATTGACGTGGCTAAGCGCAGCACTCCTCCGACTCAGCCTTGCGGTTGCAACTAATGTAAAAGACCGGTTAACGCCGGTCTTTTTTGCGTTTTACCCTCCCCTTTTTCTCTAATTCCCGTTATCTTTTTTCTGGTTTAAAATTTAAATTGACAAACACTAGAAACAGGAGTAAATTCTTGAGTGTTCAATTTCATACAGTCTCTTTTACCGCTTAATCAAACACGAACGGGGGAACCAACGATTGGCTGTTTTATTAACAGCCTTGGGGTGAATCTTACTAAGTAAGAGGGGGTACTCTGAATCCCTAATCCGACAGCTAACCTCGTAGGCGTATACAGAGAGGAGGTCTATTATCGGCCATTCTTTGCAATGGTCTTTTTTGCTTCAAAAACGTTAATTCACTAAGGGAGATATGAACATTGGGAAGAATTAAAAATAAGCAATTTGCCGTGATCGGGCTGGGCCGATTTGGCGGCAGCATTTGTAAAGAACTTCATAGAATGGGGCATGAGGTCCTTGCGGTTGATATCAACGAAGAAAAGGTCAATGCATATGCTTCTTACGCCACTCATGCGGTAATTGCCAACGCCACCGAAGAAAACGAATTGCTTTCATTAGGAATACGCAATTTTGAATATGTGATTGTTGCCATCGGAGCAAATATTCAAGCGAGTACGCTGACCACCCTATTATTAAAGGAGCTTGATGTTCCAAATATTTGGGTGAAGGCTCAAAACTATTATCATCACAAGGTGCTTGAAAAAATAGGCGCTGACCGCATTATTCATCCTGAAAAAGATATGGGAGTTAAAATCGCACAAAGCCTTTCAGACGAAAATGTTTTGAATTACATTGATCTATCTGATGAATACAGTATTGTCGAGCTGCTGGCTACGCGCAAGCTTGATTCAAAATCGATTATTGACCTGAATGTAAGAGCAAAGTACGGCTGCACGATCCTGGCCATTAAACATCATGGAGATATCTGTCTTTCCCCCGCGCCTGAAGACATCATTCACGAGCAAGATTGCCTGGTGATCATGGGCCACAAAAAGGATATTAAACGTTTTGAAAACGAAGGGATGTAGACAAAAGTGACACTTCAAAGGGATAAAGTGATCAAATGGGTTCGGTTTACACCGCCTCAAGTGCTTGCCATTGGTTTTTTCCTTACCATTATCATCGGGGCTGTCCTATTAATGCTTCCGATTTCCACTACGAAGCCATTGTCATGGATAGATGCCCTTTTTACTGCGGCTTCCGCTACAACTGTTACAGGGCTTGCTGTTGTCGATACCGGTACTCAATTTACGGTATTCGGGCAAACAGTTATTATGGGGCTGATTCAGATTGGCGGGCTTGGATTTATGACATTTGCGGTCTTGATCGTCATGATATTAGGAAAAAAAATCGGCTTAAAAGAACGAATGCTCGTCCAGGAAGCCTTAAACCAGCCGACAATCGGCGGTGTCATTGGCCTTGTCAAAGTCCTGTTTCTGTTTTCGATCAGTATTGAATTGATAGCAGCACTCATTTTATCCATCCGGCTTGTACCTCAGTACGGCTGGTCATCCGGCTTGTTTGCAAGTTTGTTTCACGCAATTTCTGCTTTTAACAATGCCGGGTTTTCGCTGTGGCCTGATAATTTGATGAGCTACGTTGGCGATCCTACAGTAAACCTCGTGATTACTTTCTTATTTATCACAGGAGGGATCGGATTTACGGTTCTGTTTGATGTGATGAAAAATCGGCGTTTTAAAGCTTTTTCTTTACATACAAAGCTCATGCTTACAGGAACGCTGATGTTGAATGCGATTGCTATGCTTACGGTCTTTATTTTAGAATACAGCAACCCCGGCACGCTCGGCCACCTGCATATAGTGGATAAACTGTGGGCGTCCTATTTTCAGGCAGTGACGCCGAGAACCGCAGGCTTCAATTCTCTAGATTTTGGAAGCATGAGAGAAGGAACAATTGTATTTACTTTATTATTGATGTTTATCGGAGCAGGAAGCGCATCAACGGCGAGCGGCATTAAGCTGACTACGTTCATCGTGATTTTAACATCTGTTATTGCTTACTTGAGAGGTAAAAAAGAAACGGTTATTTTCCGCCGTTCCATCAAATATCCGATTATCATTAAAGCTTTAGCTGTGAGCGTCACCAGTTTGTTCATCGTGTTTTTAGGGATTTTTGCCCTGACGATCACAGAACAAGCGCCATTTCTTCAAATTGTGTTTGAAACCTTTTCCGCATTCGGAACTGTCGGCCTTACGATGGGGCTTACTCCTGAACTGACAACAGCTGGAAAGTGTATCATCATTGTCATCATGTTTATCGGAAGAATTGGCCCTTTAACGTTCGTGTTTTCATTCGCAAAAACAGAGCAATCAAATATCCGTTATCCTGATGGCGAAGTGTTTACAGGGTGATATCAAAAAAATCCGACGTGCAGTCGCCGGATTTTTTATGATTCAATATGAGATTGATTTTGTCTTTTTTCCTGTTCCGCGATGATTTCATTATCCTCCGCGTTATCACGGGTTACTTTTTGTGTAAGAATCGCACCAACTGCTACAAGTATCATAACAGCGATGTAATAACCTTTTTCATTGAGTTCCAGGTTATCAGCATTATAGAGTCCGATACTAAACAAAAATACTCCCGCAAAAAAAGTAAAATAAGCTAATACTGTAAAGGCAACCGTGTTTCTGCGTCTATATTTCTGCACCTTTGTTCCCTCCCGAAAGCATAGTTAAAAAGTGATAACTTCCGTGGAATATTATACCTCAAATTCCCCGTAATGGAACAAAGAATTAAAAATACCAGTAAAAAGGGCTTAGGTTGCCTCCTTTATTTCAACAGCTGAATCATCAATCCAGCCGATAAGTTTATCATTGATTTGGAATTGGTACCATACAGACTGGCCTTTCTGTTTTTTAGACACAACCTTTATGTCTTTGCCGACGTAAGATTGGGCAGAGGTAAGCCTTATGGACCGATCATCAGTAGAAGGCTTGGACCATACGTCTTGAACGGCACTGTCTTTAATAGAGGCGTTTAAATCCACAGATTTGAGGGATGGATTTACCTCATCGTACTCATCTAAATCGTATTTTTCCACAATAGCGCTGATTTTGTCAGCATAGTCAGGATCTGTAGCATATCCTGATGTTTGCAGGGCGGTTGCCGCTTCCTTATAATTCCCTGCCTCAAGCACCGGTTTATACTTCTTTTTATTCCAAGATGTGCCACGGACGAACAATTGGGCGTGATCATCCATAGATTCAAAAAACGTGCTGTATTTTCGAAACTTCGCGCGAATGGTTTTTCTTTTCCCTTTTTCAACTTCGTCCGTTTCCATCGTGACATGATGGCCTTTATAATTCCCTTTTACGCCAAAAAGGTTGTTGGCCTTAGCAGCCAGTTCACTGTTCCCCCAGTCCGATTCGAGAATGGCCTGAGCAATTGTGATGCTGGGGAGAACATGGTATTTTTCATACAAAATTTGGGCATGTCCGGACAGACTGTCTATAAATACTTGCTGTTCATCGATTTCTTCAGTTTCTTTGGATATTTCAATCGGTTTTGATAAAGTTGTCGCTAAAACAAACAGAGCTAGCGGAATCGATACAAGGAAAAATAGTGAAATCAAGAGTTTACGTTTTTTAAGTTTTTTACGGGCCATGAAAACCTTCCTTCGAATTAAAAGATTACGAATGTAAAAGAATCTACCTTTTAGAATTTTACTTGCACTTCTAATATTTTTCAATTCTTTAGGGATAAAGTTGGGAAAAGATTGCAAAATAAAAACCTTTTCGCTCAATGAAAAGGTTTTTACCATGTTTCTATTTTTGTAAATTTCTGAGTGCATTCCGATATTCCGTATCATTTATTACTTTATATGATTTGACAGTTGCCTTCGACAAACCTTGTGCTGAGACGGCCGGTTTTTCCGGAGCTGTTTTCGCTTTATCATGTGGTTTATGTGCCAGCTTGTGCCCCATTCCAGTGGCATTCATACAAAATGACAGGCAGACGAGCAGCACGCTAAGGATAAAAGAAATGAAGAAAAGATCATGATAAGCAGTCATCATAGAATCCTGTACCGAACCGCTTTGTCTGGCAGCATCTTTTTTCGTGAAAAAGCCGATGAGAATGGGAACTCCCATATAGACAAACAATCTTAAAAACTGAACAGCTGTCATTCTCTTGACCAAATCAGGCAGCGGGCCTCCCATGGCAGCTCCCATCAGCCCTGCGGCGACTGTCAGGCCTGTTCCTGCTGCAAGCATGATAAACAGTGCCGCGAACATATAAAGAGATGATCGATCCTGCATATGCAGCCATTGAAAATTCACAAAGACGAGAATGAGTCCGCCGATAATACCGAGCATCCCTGGTCCGACTTTATCATAAAACAGAGCGCTCAAAATGGCCGCGATCGCCACTCCGATTAAAAGAGTCAAGTGTAAAAGAATGAGATGCTCCTGAGAAATATCATACATTTGACGGAGCAAGCCTTGAAAAGCAGACAGGCTGACAGCTACCGTTATCGTCCCTGCAGCTATGATCAATAAGCCAAGCACCGGTTTTGGCAGCAGCATCAGTTTAATAGATATGAATGGGTTTTTCACTTTATATTCCACAATCAATAGACCAATGAGCAAACATAACGTCACCCCGAAACCAATCCATACATAACCCGATGACAGCCCCCATTTTTGCAGAAAAATGAATGAAACCGCTGAGGCTGCGGCAAGGAAAACAGATAAAAGAATTCCCGCACGATCAAGCGGCTGTTCTTGATCCGCCGCTCCGTGATGTTCGTCATGGAGAAAGAAATGGCTCACCGCGACACCGATCAGGGACGAGGTGCCAAAGATGAAAAACAGCCATCTCCAATGCCCGCAGCTTGTTGCAATGGTTCCCAGGATTGTGCCGATGATAACAGAACCATAGAATCCCCCGATCAGCACAAGCAGTGCATAATTCCTGCGTTCAATCGGGAATGACAGTACAAGCATTGGAATCATAATCATCAGCATGACACCTGTTGCCGCTCCCTGTAAAAAGCGTCCTGCCGCCATCCATGCAACATCGCTTGAACATGCGATGAGCAGTGAACCTAGTATAAAGACAGGTAATGAAGCCAGATAGAGGGGACGAGCACCGAATTTTTTCCTCAGCAGCGGTCCTGCCGGAACTAATAAGGCAAAGGCCATATTGCCGATCAATATTGGATTTACTGATGTGAAGCCACTTGTTCCAACCGCTTTCTGAACAAGGCCTTGAACTGACGACAATGCCGTGTTAGACATCAATCCCGGCCCGACCGCTAAGACGGCGAGCAAAGAAATCACCCAATAGTGTTTTGTCTTCATGTTGTCATTCCTTCCTATATGAATACATGCGAAACACATCATTTTTTGAAACCAAAAGAAGCTAATAGATTTTGCATACCATTAGCTTTCAGTCTAATATTCTCCCTTTCAGGGGAAATGATATTATTTTATTATAATTATGTGAATGAATGAGCATATAATCAAATATTATTTCAAATCGATTGTGTTTTGTCAATGGAGTAAATTTCAAGCACAACATAGAAAGCTTTTCCCCGATATTGTGTCTAGAACTGCACTTATGAATCCCTGCTCGTTCCCTCAAGCGAATTAAAGCAGGCCGTTTTAACCCTTTCAATCCACTATTCCAACTAATAAACTCGAATAAGTTGGTGATAAGACAACATTTTGGCCGCACATTTTTTTGTGTTCACTGGGCGTTTGCCGCCTCTAAATTGTATATGGGTAAATACCATGAATTAACCTATGAAATACCAATGTAAGGAAATTTTAAATATTCCGGGAGGCAAAAACGAATGGAACTGTATGAGTGTATCCAAGACATTTTTGGCGGCTTGAAAAATCCATCGGTTAAAGATTTAGCAACGTCTTTAAAACAAATTCCAAACGCAGCAAAATTGAGTCAACCGTATATTAAGGAACCAGACCAGTACGCTTACGGCCGAAATGCCATCTATCGAAATAATGAATTGGAAATTATCGTGATTAACATTCCGCCAAACAAGGAGACAACAGTCCACGATCATGGTCAATCCATTGGTTGTGCAATGGTGTTAGAAGGAAAGCTTCTTAATTCTATTTATCGCTCAGCCGGCGAACACGCAGAACTCTCCAATTCATACTTTGTCCACGAAGGAGAATGCCTTATTTCAACCAAAGGTTTAATTCACAAAATGTCTAATCCCACATCCGAACGAATGGTGTCTCTTCATGTCTACTCCCCTCCTTTGGAAGACATGACGGTCTTTGAGGAACAAAAGGAGGTATTGGAAAATTCATGATTGACAGATAAACTGCTCACTTTGACTTCGCTCAACTGGAGGATTCAGAGAATGAATCTTTTCCTCAAAACAAAAAAACCCTTATAGAATAAGGGTTTAAAGGTATGGAGCCAAGGGGGCTCGAACCCCTGACCTCTACGCTGCCAGCGTAGCGCTCTCCCAGCTGAGCTATGGCCCCGTATGTAATGTCATGTTTATTATAGATGATTTTATTTTGAAAAACAAGCTGTTTCCTCTTGAATTGACAGAAAAAATAAGGCTCGTAAAAAGAGCCTTATTTTCGACTTACATCATGATCAAAAGTAAAATCACACCGAGAATAATTCGATAGATTGCAAATGGGACAAGTTTGATTTTGTTAATCAGCCTTAAGAAGAAACGGACGACAAACAGTGCGACAACAAAGGCACAGATAAAGCCGACGATGAAAAATGGCATCAGATCCGAGCTTAAGCTGTCCCAATGCTTCACGAGGCTTAGAAAGCTGGCTCCCATCATGATCGGCATCGCCATAATAAACGTAAAGTCGGCTGCAGCTCGGTGGTTTAATCCGAGAATAACACCGCCGGAAATGGTTGAACCCGAACGCGAGAAACCCGGCCAAAGGGCAAGACATTGGAATAAGCCGACGGCTATCGCCTGTTTATAGGAAATGCGGTCGAGTGTGTCTGTCGCTGTTTTCCGTTTATTGACCCAGTCAGCAAAAAGCATGAGGATTGCCCCGGCAATTAAACCGATGGCCACAGTTTTAACGGAAAATAAATATTCATCAATGTAATCTTCAAACAAAAAGCCGAGAACAGCAGCAGGCACGAGTCCGACGGCAATTTGGGCAATGCTTAATTTATGTCCCTGCTCCTGGTCGCTTGTAATATTTTTTTTCAAGCCCAGTAAATTTAAAATTCGGTCTTTAAACACGATAGCTACTGCTAAAATGGAGCCTAGCTGAATAACCACCTTGAATGAGTTAGCAGCTTCTTCTGACATCAGATTACTTGATTTAAGCCAGATGTCGTCTACTATAATCATATGTCCTGTCGAAGAAACCGGCGCGTACTCTGTTAATCCTTCTACGATTCCTAAAATGGCGGCTACAAACAATTCCCATAGAGTCATGATTTTGATTCTCCCCATTAGACATTTATTTTTTTACATAACGGGAGCTTTCCATAAATGGAAAGCCCGTCTTATATAACTATAAACGAAAATCACACTTTATGCCCCGGCGTATTTTCATTTTTTTCTTCATCGTATAAATGTGACCGCATTTTAAACCAGTCAAATAAATGTGTCGTAATGACTTTGGCAACTGCATAGCCAGGAATGGCAAGAATGATTCCAACAACACCAAACAGCTTGCCGGCTGTTAACAGCAGAAAAATAATCGTAATCGGATGGATGTGAAGGTTTTTTCCCATAATTTGCGGAGAGATCAGCTTCCCTTCAATCAGCTGAACAATCGTCCAAACGATCACCAGCTTAAGCAGCATGAGCGGCGATGTCACTATGGCAATGATAATCGCAGGCGTAATGGCAATCGTTGGCCCTAAATATGGAACGATGCTTGTGCAAGCCGCAATGACTGCAAGCAATGAAGCATAATCCAGCCCGATAATCAAATAACCGATAAACAGCAAAAACCCGATACAGAAGCTGACAATGATCTGGCCTCTGATATAAGAGCTTAACCGATGATTCATTTCGCTTAAGACTGTGTATGTCTGTTCTTTCAATTGCGTCGGAACAAACTTCAGTATGTAGACCGGCAATTTTTTTCCGTCCTTTAACAAATAGAAAAGGATAAACGGAACCGTAACGATTGAAATGATAATCTCAGTCAGGGCGCCGATAAAATTCCCAACGCCGGTAAAGGTACTGTTCACAATTGTCGCTGCCTGATCTGAAACCTTTGTTGCGAGATCAGATATATTGATGTTCGTCGTTTGCTGGGCCTGATTGACGAAGTTGCTGCCGATCAGCTGTTTCGTCTGATTTTCAACGATATCCACATATCTTGGGATGTTGTCGATTAAACTCATAATTTGTTCTTTTAAGAAGGGAATGATCGACACGATTGTGATCGTGATCAGCCCGATAACCAATAGATATAGCAGCAATATAGAATAGATTCTTCTTATTCTTCTTCTCTCAAGGAAATCGACGACCGGGTTTAACAGATAAAAAACAATGCCTGTCAAAATAATCGGAAGTGATATCGTTTTGAGCAAAACAATAATCGGGGTGAAAATAAATGATGTTTTTGTAAATACTAGAATATTTAAACCAATCAGCAGCAGCACAAGCAAAAATAAAACAAACTTATTGTCCAAGAAGAATCGCTTGAATCTGCCGCTCCATGTTTGCAACGTCTCCACTATCGTTCCTCCGTCATACATAGTTTAATTAAATTGTACACTATCGTCCCTATAATGAAAAATAAAAACCGTTAATTGCTGGAAAAGCTTTCACGGTTTTAACATTCTATTTATATCTATCATGTGATTTTGTTCTTTTTAAGCTATAATTTAGCTATATCATGCAAAAGGAGCGATACGAGTGATACGTTTTGCAATAATAGGAACCAACTGGATTACAGACCGCTTTCTTGAGTCAGCAGCGGATATCGAAGATTTTCAGCTGACTGCTGTTTATTCAAGATCGGCTGAACGCGCTGGCGAGTTTGCTGCTAAACACAACGCTGCGCATGCCTTCTCAGACCTTCAGGAAATGGCGGCGAGCGATTGCTTTGATGCCGTATACATAGCGAGCCCGAACGCTCTTCACAAGGAACAAGCCGTTCTCTTTATGAACCATGGCAAGCATGTGCTTTGTGAGAAGCCGTTTGCTTCGAATACAAAAGAAACAGAAGAGATGATCTCAGCGGCTAAGGCAAACGGCGTTGTTCTCATGGAAGCAATGAAGACCACTTTCCTGCCGAATTTCAAAGAGCTGAAAAAACACCTGCATAAAATCGGCACTGTCCGCAGATTTACCGCAAGCTACTGCCAGTATTCCTCACGGTATGACGCGTTCAGAGGCGGAACTGTTTTGAATGCGTTTCAGCCTGAGCTTTCCAATGGGTCATTAATGGATATTGGCGTCTATTGTATTTATCCGGCTGTTGTGTTGTTTGGCGCGCCAAAGGATGTAAAAGCAAACGGATATGCTTTATCTTCCGGAGTGGATGGAGAAGGAACTGTCATTCTGTCTTACGATGGGTTCGAAGCCGTTCTGATGCATTCCAAAATCTCTACTTCCTATGCCCCAGCGGAAATCCAGGGTGAAGACGGGACGATTGTAATCGATACGATTCACCGGCCTGAACGTGTTGAAATCCGCTACCGGGACGGCCGCCTTGAAAACATCGCGATCCCTGATCCTAAACCAGCGATGTTCTATGAAGCAGAAGAATTTGTCTCGCTCATAAAAGAGAATAAGCTGGAATCTGAAGAAAATACATTTGAACGGTCTTTGACCACCGCAAAAATTATGGAAGAAGCAAGAAAGCAAATGGGGATTGTATACCCTGCTGATCAAGCTTAAAAAAATCCGCCCGCGTGCAAATGCCGCGGCGGATTTTTTATTAGGCAATCGGAGAAGATGCCTTCCTTTTTAAAAGCACCTGTTGTTCATATTCTTTGATGTCATGAAGCCATGCCTCTTTTACCGGAACACCCATTTGCTCACAGTAGGAATCCCAGATGGCTCCGAAAGGATATGTTTTAAATTCCTCCATCAGGGCCAGCCTTTCTGTATAGCGGCCCTCTTCCTGCAATTGTTTTAAATATCCGTTCGGGAGAAGCAGGGCATACAATAAAGCTTTGATCATATTTCTCGTTCCGATGGTCCAGGCGGCTACACGGTTAATGCTGGCATCGAAAAAATCCAGACCGATGGCGACCTTCTCAAGAGCATGATTTCGTACAATTTCAAGAGCGATTTCTCTCAATTCATCATCCAAAACCACTACATGGTCGCTATCCCAACGAACAGGCCGCGATACGTGCAAGGCAAGCTTGTCTGTGTAAAGCAGCATGGACGAGATTTTGTTTGATACCGTCTCAGTCGGATGGAAATGGCCTGTATCAAGTAAACAAAGCTTATGATTCGTCAAAGCATAAGCTAAATAAAATTCATGAGATCCGACAACATATGATTCGGAGCCAAGCCCGAACAGCTTGCTCTCGATTGAATCAAGATTGTGTTGTTCACTGATCTCCTCTGCGAAGATCCGATCCAGTGATTCTTTTAGTCTTTTACGCGGTGTCAGCCTATCACTCGGGATATCCTTATAGCCGTCGGGAATCCAAATATTCGTCAAGCAAGGTGTTCCTAATTCTTTCCCGAAGTATTCCCCGATACGGCGGCAAGCGATGCAATGCCTGATCCAAAATTCTCTGATATCCGGATCAGGGTGTGAAAGGGTGAGTCCGTCAGCCGCTTTCTCATGCGAAAACAAGGTTGGATTAAAATCTAAACCGAGACCAAGGTTTTTTGCCCATTTCACCCAGTTTTCAAAATGCTGCGGCTTCAATTCGTCACGTTCTACCGCTTCCCTGTTTGTTTCTGCGTATATCGCATGCAGGTTTACGCGGTGCTTTCCAGGAATGAGAGAAAGAGCCTTCTCCAAATCTCTTCTTAATTCTTCAGGAGTTTGCGCTTTTCCGGGATAATTGCCAGTCACGTCAATTCCGCCTGAAAGCTCGCCCTTATTTACTTCAAAGCCTTCAATGTCGTCACCCTGCCAGCAATGGATCGAAATGGGCACTTGCTCTAATTGCCGAAGCGCCTCTTCAACATCAATTCCCCATTTTTCATATGCCTGTTTTGCACTGTCATAATTGGCTTTTATGGTCATGCGGCTCTCTCCCTTTATCAGTTTTTTAATCCAAATAAAAAACTTCCTTTAGATCTATCGAAACAGGACTGAAATCCGAATTTGTTTTCATTAATGGCGCCATCGATTTCCACCATCTTCGGCAAACTTCCGTGTCCGCCATCTTTCTCCATTTCTCTTCATCCTCTATTTCTAAATATGCAAAAAGCCTGCCTGTTTCCTCGTCTAGAAAAATGGAATAATGGTGTGCTCCATGAGCTTTGAGTGCTTCTGCCATCTCAGGCCAAATGTCATCATGCCGCTGTTTGTATTCTTCGTACTTGTCTTGATGGACAAACATGATACTGGCTTTTCTTTTCAAACCTTTTCACCTCTTCATCATTTAGATAGCGCTTTCAAAACAGTTTGCTGAAATGACTGAATGATCGTGCTTCTGTCAATGTCTTTAGGTGTAAACACTTTGATCGGAAAGGAATTTCTGACGACTTGCCGGGCTTCTTTTATGTCTTTGACTTCTTTGGCAGCAATCATTTGCATCAAAAGATTTCCGGTGGCAGTTGCCTCTATCGGCCCTGCATATACCGCTTTTCCACTCATGTCTGCCGTTAATTGATTTAAGAAATCATTCCGGGCTCCGCCGCCGATGATATGAAATTGCTCGATCGGTTTTTCTGTGATTGTTTCGAGCTCTTTGATGGCTATCGCATAGATGATGGCTAAATTGCTGTAGATGCAGCAGGCAAGTTCGCCTGCAGTGCGAGGAGTCTTTTGGCGGGTTTGTCTGCAATAATGTTGTATTTCCTTTATCATGTTTTCTGGATTCAGGAAACGTTTATCATTTAAGTTTATAAATTGCTGGAATGGTTCTGTTTTTTTGGCTTCTTCTGCAAGCTGCTGGAAAGAGTAATCTGCTTGTAACTGTTGTCTGACTTCTTGTATCACCCACATGCCGATAATGTTTTTGAGAAAGCGAATGGTGTTGTTTGCGCCGCGTTCATTTGTATAGTTGTTTTCTAAAGCAAGATCAGTTATTATCGGTGTTTTGTTTTCAACCCCGATTAACGACCATGTTCCGCTGCTGATATACGCCCAGCCATCATTTATTCCTGGCGCTGCAATGACGGCCGAGGCCGTATCATGTGTTGCGACTGTCATCACCTTGCACGCCGGGAGATCATAATCCGGGAACCACTCATTTCTTAGCTTCCCGAGTTCACACCCCGGTTCAGTCAGCGGGGCAAATTGCTGTTCCTGAACGGACACGGCTTCAAGCAATTCAGGATCAAGATTTCCCGTTGAGGCGTTTAAAAGCTGTGTTGTGGACGCATTTGTGATTTCCGTTACAGCTTTTCCGGTTAAACAATAGCCTAAATAATCAGGAATCATCATAATTTTGTCTGTCTTTATCAGCAGCTCACGGTCTTCCTCATACAATTGATAGATCGTGTTGAAAGGCTGAAATTGTATTCCTGTTTTTTGATAAATTGCGGCTTTTGAGAGGGTATGTTCCAGTTTGTCTATTGTGTGATCTGTTCTTCTATCACGGTAGGAGATTGCTTCCCGCAACCGATCGCCTTTTTCGTCCAGTAAGACATAATCAACTGCCCATGTATCAATGCCTACGGTGCAGTGTTCATACCCAAGCGTCTTTACTTTTTGCAGTCCTTGCAGGATTTGTTTTAGCAAATGATCAATATCCCAAAAGCAATGCCCGTCTCTTTGACTGAAACCGTTAGCGAACCTGTGAATCTCTTGTATGTCAAGCTTCCCTTCATTCAGTTCACCTACCATGATTCTCCCGCTTGATGCGCCTATATCAATGGCAGTATAAATCATCCTTTCACCCTCTCTTCGAAAGAGGAACAGCTGTCACCTTCACCTTTTTGTCCTCAAGAGCTTTTACCGATGCCGGATCAAGTCCAGAATCCGTAATAAGGCGGCTGACATCTTGCAGCGAGGCAATATGTGAAAACTCGCGGTTCCCCCATTTGCTTGAATCGGCCATCAAAATGGTCTGGTCCGACCTTTCGATCATCCGTTTTTTGAGCAGCGCCTGCCACTCATTTGAATCACTCATCCCGTTGTGTACGTCAAATCCCTTACATGACAGAAAGGTTTTATTGACATGATAGGTCTCAAGTGAACGCTCTGCTAACGGGCCGGCAAACGATAATGATTTTTCCAGCAAAATGCCGCCTGTTGAAATGACTGATATGTTTTCTTTATTGCTGAGTTCAATAGCTGCTTTCATTGAGTTTGTAATCACGGTGAGCTCAATGTCAGGGAGTATTTTCGCCATGTACCAGGCAGTTGTGCTTGCATCGAGAATAATTCGGTCTCCGCTTTTTACATATTTGGCCGCTTCGTGAGCGATGGCTTTTTTTTCGATGACATTCGTGATTTCCCGTTCAGAAAAATGAATTTCTGATTCCTTCTGCTGAATACTGACCGCTCCTCCGTGGCTCCGGCTCAGTTTATGTTCTTTTTCAAGCTTTTCAAGATCACGCCGAATGGTTTCCTCTGTGACTGAAAATATGTCACTTAATTCGGAAACGCGGATGCTTGAACGCATATTTACTATTTCCACTATTTTTTGCTGCCGTTCTGCTACTAGCATCGGTAACGCCCTTCCTCATATCGTAGTCCGTCTTTTATTTTTTATCATAGCATATTTCTAACGCGTAAAAGCAGCAGGGACGCCGCCGTCTACCGTGATCATGCAGCCCGTTGTTTTTTCGGCTTTAGAAGAAGCGAAGAATGCAATGGCTTCGGCAATATCCTCCGGGTAAATATTGACGAGCAATGCTGTCCGTTTCCGGTAATGTTCCTCCAGCTGATCTGGTTCAATCCCGTACGCCGCGGCTCGTTCCTCCCGCCAGCTTGAACCCCAGATTGCCGATCCTTGAAGAACTGCATCAGGCAAAACGGAGTTGACCCTAATGCCGAATTCTCCGCCTTCTGCTGCGATGCATCTTGCTAAATGGGTTTCAAGCGCCTTAACAGAGCTGTAGGCAGAGGCGTTTTTTCCCGCATAAACCGAATTTTTCGATCCGACAAATACCATGCTTCCGCCTCTATTTTGGTTTTTCATCTGTTTAAACGCTTCACGGGCTACAAGGAAATAGCCTGTTCCTAAAACATTCATATTAAGATTCCATTCTTTTAGACTTGTTTCGTCAAATGGGCTTGATGTGGCCAGCCCGGCATTATTGACGACGGTATCAATGCCGCCGTAAGCAAGCGCCGCTCGTTCAAAAGCTGATTGTACGTCTTCCTCCTTTGTCACATCCATTTTGACAGCCATTGCCCGTCCTTCTCCGTATGCATCGTTTATTTCCCCGGCAATTTTCTGTGCACCTTCTATATTCAGATCAGCTACGATCACGTGCCCTCCCTCAGCTGCAAATCGGCGGCATGCTGCACTGCCGATTCCGCCGGCTCCTCCAGTTATCAACGCTACTTTTCGGGAAAATTCTGCTTCCGGCGGGGCCAGCGTGAGTTTATATAGTTCGAGCGGCCAATATTCGACATGGTAGGATTCATTTTCATGTAAAGAAACAAATTGCCCCAGAGCGGTTGCTCCTTTCATCACGGCGATGGCCCTCCGATATAAAGCCCCGCTTACTTTAGACATGGCATAACTTTTTCCTGTATTCACCATTCCGATTCCCGGAATCAATATCACCCGTGGGGAGGATTCAAAGATTTGATCCCCATCCTGCTGATTTCGTGTAAAGTAAGCCTGATACTCTGATGTAAAGGTCTCGACTCCTGACTTGATCAGATCTGCAAGCTTGTGCACATCTTGAGTTTCCGGATTCCAATCAATGTACAGCGGAACCCGTTTTGTGTGAACAAGGTGATCCGGGCATGCCGCACCGATTTGCGAAAGTGCTGGCGCTTGGACACTGTTTACAAATTCCAAGACATCGTCATGATCATCATAGGAAAGGATCATTTTCTTTTCTTCACTTACTGCTCCTCTGATCACAGGCATGATGCCTGCCAAGATTTGTTTTCTTTTATCCTCCGGCAGCGGCTGATACCTTTTGCCTCCGAATACCTCATGCTGATTGATACGATCGTTAACATACTGCTCGGCTTCTTGAATGATGGATATCGTTTTTTGATAACATGTTTCAGACGTCTCTCCCCAAGTGACTAAGCCGTGTTTCTCCATTAATATAAGCTCGGCGTGGGGATTGTTTGCTACGCCTTCAGCGATCATTTTAGACAAAGTAAATCCAGGACGGACGTATGGCACCCATACAAACCGATTTCCGTAAATGTCTTCAGCGATTTGTTTTCCATTATCCGCACAGCATATGCTGATAATCGCATCTGGATGGGTATGGTCAACATGTTTGTATGGCAGAAAAGCGTGTAATAGCGTTTCAATTGAAGGGCGGGGATGTTTGCTGTCTATCATACAATGAGACAGGTAGTCTACCATTTCTTCATCTGGCATTTGGTCCCTTTTAATCAGCGGGCGGATATCATCTAATTTCAAACCGGTAAAGTTATGCGCTTTCATTGTTGCCAAATCCGAACCGCTTCCTTTTACCCACATGACTTCTATTTCACGGCCTCTAAAATCCTTTTCCGTTGTTTTCATAGATGTATTCCCCCCGCCCCAGTTGCAGACAGTGCGGTCTGACCCGATCAGATTGGACCTGTACACCAATTCCTCTACACCTTTAGGCAGCCGTGCAGCTCGCTCTGAATCCCATATATGTTTCGCCATATTTGATATTCCTCCATCCCCTTTTATTTGTATCCGTTTTCATTATATATGATTTCTGTTTGTTTTTGAATTGTTTTTGTTTATTTTTGCTTTTAACAAAAAAGAAAGCAGCAGATATGCCGCTTTCTTGTTTCATTATGATTCTATTTTAAATTTCTTCGTAATGTCCTGAAGTTCTTCCGCCATGTTTGCCAACGTTTCCGCTGAAGAGCTGATTTCTTCCATGGACGCAAGCTGTTCTTCCGCCGAAGCTGCGATATCCTGAATGCCTGCTGAGCTTTCTTTCGCCACTGCAGAAATATCTTCAACAGCACTTGACACTTCCTGTGATCCGGCTGACAGTTGTTCAACCGTCGCGTTCAAGTTTTGCAATTCGCCGGAAATTTGGGTTGTCATCTCATAGATTTGTTTAAAGCTTTCCGCTGTTTGATCCGTAATCTGCAAGCCTTCTTTCACTTCATGATTCACGGATTGGAACATTGAAAGTGAGGTGCTGATTTCCCTGACAATCTCTTGAATTAATCCTTCAATTTCCTTGGCGGAGTCTGCTGATTGTACAGCAAGTTTTCTAACCTCTTCCGCAACTACTGAGAAACCTCTTCCGTATTCTCCCGCTCTTGCCGCCTCAATCGCAGCATTTAATGCAAGCAGGTTGGTTTGATCAGCAATGCCATTAATCACATTCAAGATGCTTGTGATATCTTGCGATTTTGTTTCAAGGCCCTTCACAACCGCTTCCGCTTTTTGAACGGATTGGTCAATTGTTTTCATCTGGCCGACTGTATGCTCCACCAGCTTTTCTCCGCTACCCGCTGCCTCAGAGGACTGAATCGATGATTTCGTAATGGTTGAAGAGGCCTGAGCCACTTTTGAAATCCCCTCGTTCATTTGAGAAAGATGATTTGAGCTTGTTTCCAGTTTCTCGCTTTGTGCCTCGTTGCCATCTGAGAATTGTTCGATGGCAAGTGTAATATGTTCAGTTGCCTTGCTCGTTTGGGCTGCGCTTGCCGTCAGCTCCTCAGAAGATGAAGCAACGTTTTCTACAGACGTTTGAATAACGCCGATTACAGAACGCAATGATGCAGACATTTCATTAAAGCTTTCGCCAAGCTGGCCAAACTCGTTTTTCGAGTGAATGTCAATGACTTCTGTGAGATCTCCACTGCTGATTTTTGCAGACGTTGAGACAAGTTTTCTTAACGGCTTGGTGATGGCACGAATAATATAGAGTATGAGTATGCCGCCGATTACAATTGACACGCATAGAATGATAACCGCAGTGTTCAGCACCGGACTTGAAGCATCTTGCAATTCACTGACAAAATATGTGCCTGCGATTTTCCAGCCAGTCAGTTTATTTGTCGTAAAGGCCATTTTCTTTTCTTTGCCTTCGAATATATATTCAAATGAGCCTTCTTTTTTGGAATATACTTGGTTTGTCCAATCGCCGGATCCGGTTGTCCCCGGCTTAATGGTCGGATGGGCGATATATTTTTTGTTGCCAGTCGTAATAAATGCAAAGCCTTCTTTACCGATTTTGATTCTTTGTGATGCAGTAAGCACTTCATCCAGGTTTAAATCAAGCGCTATAACCCCTGAACCGTCTTTTAATTGTTTTGAAATTGTGACAACGATATCTCCTGTCGCTTCATCAGTATACGGTTCTGAGAAAACAGCTTGTCCTTTTTCCGCAACCGCCTGTTTGTACCAGTCACGTCCTGTCGGATCGAAACCTTTCGGAACACCGCTATCCGGATATTTATAAAGCTTCTTATCTTCTGAAGCAGCATAGATTGCGCCTACATCGTCGTTAAGTGTCGTGTACTGCTTAAATTTCTCTTTCAGTAATGTTTTGTTTTTGCCTAACAATATGTCTTTATCGACTGTCTCACTATAATAATCTATTGCTTTTACTTTATCTTCTAATTTATTTTGCAGCGTACTGTTTAGTTCTTCAACATTTCCCTTCGCACTGTTTATGAGCTCTCTGTCTAACGCGTTCCAAGCTGATTGATAACTGAAATATGCTAAAACCCCAACCGGCAAAATAAGCACTGCCAGAAACGCAGCGATTAGCGGTTTGCTGATCGATGGCTGTTTGATCCAATGTATGAATTTTCCCATTCTTGTTGACTCCTCCTTTAAGATAAATCTAATATCGTCAAACTAGGATAAAAGGTTTAATAAAAAAACTAAAAAAAACACCCAAGCGTAACAAGCTTGGGTGTTAAGGCTTATTATTCGATTTTGAATCGTTTGGTCATATCGCGAAGCTCTTCCGCCATAGACGAAAGGGTCTCTGCAGACGAGCTGATTTCTTCCATGGAAGCAAGCTGCTCTTCGGCTGACGCCGCGATATCTTGTATATGCGCTGAGCTTTCTTTTGAAATCGATGCAATGTGCTCAGACGCTCCCGAAACTTCTTCGGAGCTGGCAGAAAGCTGCTGAACCGTCGCACTCATATTTTGCAGTTCGCCGGCGATTTGGTTCGTCATTTCAGAAATGCGTTTGAAGCTCATTTCTGTTTTATCTGTGATGTCAAGTCCTGTCTGCACCTCTTGATTGACAGATTGGAACATGCCGAGTGATGTATTGATTTCCTTCACAATTTCGATGATTAATCCTTCAATCTCTTTTGCTGAATCTGCTGACTGTACTGCCAGTTTTCTTACTTCTTCCGCTACAACGGAGAAGCCGCGGCCGTACTCGCCTGCGCGCGCTGCTTCAATTGCTGCGTTTAAGGCAAGCAGGTTCGTCTGGTCTGCGATGCCGTTGATCACACGCAAAATGTTTGTAATATCTTTCGATTTCGTTTCCAATCCGCGTACGACTTGCTCCGCTTCTTTAACGGACTTGTCAATGACATTCATTTGGCCGACGGTTTGATGAACAAGCTTGCCGCCTTCACTTGCAATTTCTGTCGATTGAACAGATGAATCAGTGATCACTTCAGAAGCTTGAGCCATATTCGTCAACCCGTCATTCATTTGATAAATGTGCTCTGCTGCCGTTTCAATGTTTTCGTTTTGTTTTTCATTGCCGTTAGAAAATTGTTCAATCGCCAATGTAATGTGCTCTGTTGCCTTGCTCGTTTGCGCAGCTGATGCAGTGAGCTCCTCAGAGGAAGCGGCAACATTATCTACGGAATCCTGGATGGCGTGTATGAGAGAACGAAGTGACGACGCCATATTGTTAAAGCTTTTGCCAAGCTCGCCCAATTCATCTTTTGAACGGATATCAATGGTTTCCGTCAAATCTCCCTCGCTGATCCGCTTAGAGGAACCGACAAGCTGTTTCAGCGGTGTTGTAATCGACCGAATGATCAAAGTCATGACGATAATCCCTATGATAATAGCTGCGGCCAAGACAATTAAAGCAAGGTGTAGGACAGGCTGGGCTGCCTCATGGATTTCATCCAAATACATGGTGCCGCCGATCTTCCATCCCGTCAACTTGTTTGTATCAAAGGCCATTTTTTTCTTATCGCCATCCATGGTGTATTGAAAATCGCCTTTATCAGCACTCAGCATCTTATCGAGCCAGTCGCCTTTTAATTCAGTTCCTGATTTTTCATTCGGGTGTGCGACAACTTTTTTGTCCTTCGTCATGATAAATGCGTAGCCTTGTGTGCCGATGTTGACTTTTTTGGTTGTTTTCAGCAGATTTTCAATCGTCATGTTGATTGCGATAACGCCTGAACCATCTTTTGTCTGCTGGGCGATTGTCACAACCATCGTATTTGTCGACGCGGTTTTATAAGGATCTGTCACAACGACTTTTCCTTTATTCGCAACCGCTTTTTTGTACCAGTCGCGCTCAACCGGATTATAGCCGCTTGGCATCGGAAGATCCGGATAGCGGGTAAAGTGCCCTTTTGTGTCGCTTGTATAAATGGATTCTACATCCTTGTTAATGCTGATATATTGTGAGAATTTCTCTGCAATGCTTGCATTGCTTTTTGCATTGTATTTCTCTTTTGTCAGCCATTCGCTGAAATAATCAGCACTGTTTTCTTTTTCGCCGATGCTGGTGTTAATGATTTCGTTTAATTGCTGTACATTTTCCAATGCGCTCCCCATCATCTGTCTGTCGAGTGAGCTGCTAGCCGATTGATACGCAAAGATCGCCAATATAACAACCGGTATGATGAGGATCGACAGAAAGGAAACGAGAAGCTTCCGTGTAATTGATCTTTGTTTTATGAGTTGGAGTATTTTTTTCATCATTCATTTCTCCTTTTTTATGCTACCCTTCATATCGGCTGGAAATGGGTAAATATATACAGCAAAAAAGAAGAAATTTAACGAAAGTAACTAATTTCCCATAAATAAATAGTATTTTAGACCTATTATTTATCTACTTTAAATTGTTTTGTCAGATCACGGAGTTCTTCAGACATTCTTTCAAGCGTCAGTGCAGATGAACTAATCTCCTCCATGGAAGCCAGCTGTTCCTCAGCTGAAGCGGCGATATCTTGGATGCCATCCGAGCTTTCCTTAGAAATGGCTGTGATATCATTTGAAGCTGCGGAAATTTCTTGAGCTCCCGCTGACAGCTCCTCAACCGTTGCATTCATGTTTTGCAGCTCGGAAGCAATTTGATTGGTCATTTGCGATATATGTTTGAAGCTCTGTTTAGTTTCATCCGTCATGACAAGCCCTGTTTCAACTTCTTTGTTTACGGACTGAAGCACGTTCAGTGATGTGTGAATTTCTTTTACTATTTCACTGATCAGCGATTCAATTTCTTTTGCTGAGTCAGCCGACTGTACCGCGAGCTTTCTCACTTCCTCAGCGACGACTGAAAAGCCCCGGCCATATTCACCCGCTCTGGCCGCTTCAATGGCGGCATTTAAAGCCAAAAGATTGGTTTGATCCGCAATACCGTTGATGACACGCAAAATATTCGTGATATCCTTTGATTTGATCTCCAGCCCTTTCACCACTTGTTCCGCTGCTTTTACGGAATGGTCAATTGTGTTCATTTGGCCGGCTGTTTTCTGGACGAGTGTCTCCCCCTTGCTTGACACTTCGGTTGAATCTGCGGATGTTTCTGTAATCACTGCTGCAGCCCGCGCCAGCTCTGCCAATCCGTCATTCATTTCATTAATTTGTTCGGTTGTCGTTTCTATTTTCTCGCTTTGGCTTTCGCTGCCGTTTGAAAATTGCTCGATAGCCATCGTAATGTGTTCAGTGGCTCTGCTTGTCTGGTCTGCCGATGCAGTCAGCTCTTCGGACGATGAGGCAACGTGTTCTACTGAGTCTTTGATCCCCTGAATGAGCGAGCGAAGCGAGTGTGCCATATGATTGAAGCTCTCGCTCAGAACGCCGAGTTCATCTTTTGAATTGATTTCAATCGTTTCGGTTAGATCGCCTTCACTAATTTTTTCAGCGGATGCGACAATGCGTCTCAATGGCTTTGTGATGGATCGAATCACAAAATAAATCGCCGTCATTCCAGCTGCGATGGCAATCGCCAGAACGATTGAAGCCATGATCAGAACCCTGCTTGCAGCATCGTGAATCTCGTTTGCATACATCGTGCCGCTGATTTTCCAGCCTGTTGTTTCGCTTGTTGCAAATGCCATTTTTTTCTTTTTGCCTTTGTACGTATATTCAAAGTCCCCGCTTTTATCCTTGTAGAGCTTATCAACCCAGTCCCCTTTTAGCTCTGTTCCCGCTTTTTCTCCGGAGTAGGCGATGACTTTCTTGTTTTGGCTCAAAATAAAAGCATAGCCTTCTTTTCCGATATTGATTCCTTTCGCGGTAGTGACTAAGTCATCAATTTTCATATCAATGGCGACAACGCCTGACCCATCCACCGTTTGACGGGCGATGGTGACGACCATTTTTCCTGATGAAATCGATTCATAAGGCTCAGTGACAATTGTTTTGCCTTTATTGGCCATTGCTTCTTTGTACCAATCTCGTTCCAAAGCATTAAAGTCACTTGGCATGTCAGCGTACGGATAACGGGTGAATTCCCCGTCTTTGCCGCTTGAAAATACCGCAGCGACATTATCATTCATTTGGATAAATTGTTTAAATTCCTGTTTCAGCTCTGTTTTCTTTTTATCCTGAAATTTTTCTTCTGTAGCCCAATCGCTGAAATATGCGAGGCTTTTTTCAGTCGTGCTGATTTTATCATCAATGATGTGATCTAATATCTGAACATTTTCCTTTGCGCTTTGCGTCATCTGTACATCAAGTGAGGCAACTGCTGATTGATAAGCGCTAACCGAAAGGGCGGTTATCGGAACAATTAAGATCAGCAGGAAAGAAATAATAAGTCTCCTTGCAATTGATGATCTACGAATAGTGGTGAGTGTTTTTTTCATTTCCTTTTGAACCTTCTTTCAATAATTTACAAATTATATCGGCGGATCTTCCTTTAAATTACATTGAAAATGGAGGAAAAAATGAAAAATAGTTCTAAGTTCACCGTTTAAACTAGGACTTTATTATTGTTTACCATATAAAAAAACAGCGCTTTGATAGCGCTGTTTTTCGGTTTTTACTCGATTTTAAATTGTTTCGTCAGATCGCGAAGCTCTTCTGCCATCTGCGCAAGAGTCGTCGCTGAGGAACTGATTTCTTCCATGGAAGCAAGCTGTTCTTCAGCTGATGCGGCAATGTCCTGGATGCTTGCCGAGCTTTCTTTCGACACGTCTGCAATGCCGCTGACTGCTGCTGAAACATGCTGTGAACGGTCTGACAGCTGCTCGACGGTGGAATTCATCGTCTGCAGCTTGCCCGCGATTTCGTTTGTCATGCTGAAAATGCTCTGGAAGCTTTCTTTTGTATTGTCTGTGACAACAAGTCCGGACTGTACTTCCTGATTGACCTCTTTAAACATGTGAAGAGAGGTTTCGATTTCTGCGACGATTTCTTGGATCAGCTTTTCGATTTCTTTCGCTGAATCGGCTGATTGGACAGCCAGCTTGCGCACTTCCTCCGCTACGACAGAGAAGCCGCGTCCTGACTCTCCGGCACGCGCCGCTTCAATGGCTGCGTTTAGTGCAAGCAGATTTGTTTGGTCAGCGATTCCGTTGATGACTCTCAAAATGCTTGTGATGTCTTTTGATTTTCCTTCTAAGCCTTTGACAACAGCTTCAGCCTGCTGAACAGATTGATTAATCGAGTTCATTTGTCCGACTGTCTGCTGCACAAACTTCTCACCCGTTCCGGCGATTTCCGTTGATTGGATAGATGCCTTTGTAATATCTGACGATGTTTGTGAGACTTGCTGGAGTCCTTCATTCATTAAGTTCAGCTGATGAGAGCTGGATTCAACCTTTTCGCTTTGCTCCTCGTTTCCGTTTGAGAACTGCTCAATCGCCATCGTAATATGCTCGGTGGCTTTACTCGTCTGCCCGGCAGATGCGGTAAGCTGTTCGGAAGATGCGGCCACATTGTTCACCGAGTCCTGAATAGCGCTGATCAGAGAGCGGAGAGCTTGTCCCATTTCATTGAAGCTTTCCCCAAGCTCCCCAAGCTCATCCTTTGAATGGATTTCGATCGTTTCGGTCAGATCCCCCCTGCTGATCGTTTTCGATGATTGAACAAGACGTTTTAACGGTTTTGTAATCGAACGAACGATAAACAGAATTAAAATTCCGCCTGCCACAATGGAAGCAATCAGCACAATCATTCCTGTTGTCAGCACAGACTTTGAGGCATCCTTAATTTCATCCATATACATTGTGCCGGCTATTTTCCAACCAGTCAGTTCGTTTGTAGTATAGGTCATCTTTTTATCTTCGTTATTAAGAGTATACTGGAGTTCACCGCTGTCATTCGCATACATTTTGGCTACCCAGTCGCCTGAAAGCTTTTCTCCAGCCTTATGGTTCTTGTGGGCGACATAGGTTTTGTTTTTTGTTGCAATGAAAGCATAACCTTCTTTTCCGACCTTGATTTGTTTCATTTGTTCTAACAATTTATCAATGGTAATATCCATGGCGACAACGCCAGATCCGTCCTTCAGCTCCTGTGCAATGGTAATGACCATGCTTCCGTCACTCGCAGCCACGTAAGGATCTGTCACGACAATTTCACCGCCGGCCTTCATCGCATCCTGGTACCAAGGCCGTTGTCTCGGGTCGTATCCTTCCGGCAATTTTTCTTTTGGCGCTTGTACATAAGTGCCGTTATCTGCGCCCCCATAAATTCTGGCTACTCCTTGATTAATAGATACATATTGTGAAAATTTAGCTTTGATCTCTTCTTGATTCGATTTCCCTTTGAATGCGGACCTTTTAAGAGATTCACTGAAAAAGGTGACTGCTTTCGCTTTTTCTCCCAGATCATTTGTAACAGTTGTATTAAATGTATCGACACTGTTTTTCGCATTTCCCATAATTTCCCGATCCAGCTTTCCGCTGGCGCTTCGGTAAGAGCTAAATTCTAATATAAGAATAGGGATAATGAGAATCGCAATAAATGAGACGATTAATTTCTTTGAAATAGACGGTTTCTTAAGCCAATTGATAAAAGTCTTCATGTCCACTTGCTCCTTCAGGTTTGATACAGTATATATCGGCTGCTTAAAAAAGTTTTAAAATAAAAAATGGAAGAAGTTCTTTTTGGCAGTCTTCTGTCTTTTTAGCTTTCATTGCCCAAGCTCTTTGCATATCTTATATAAAACAAGGGGGGCTAAACATGATTATTGTATCAGGACAATTGCTCCGTCCCCAGGATATTGAAAATTGGCAGATTGATCAAAATCTGAATCCGCTGTTAAAAGAGATGATTGAGACGCCTGTTCAGTTTGATTATCATTCAATTGCTGAACTGATGTTTGAGCTTAAACTGCGGATGAATATTGTAGCAGCGGCAAAGACGCTGCACAAAAGCGGGGCGAAGTTTGCCACTTTTTTAAAAACATACGGGAATACAACGTATTGGAGGGTTTCACCGGAGGGCGCCTTGGAGCTGAAATACAGAATGCCGCCTTCAAAAGCGATTCGTGACATTGCTGAGAACGGCCCGTTTTATGCGTTTGAATGCGCAACCGCAATCGTTATCATTTATTACTTGGCCTTAATCGATACAATCGGAGAAGATAAATTCAATGCCAGCTTTGACAGAATTATTTTATATGACTGGCATTATGAGAAATTGCCGATCTATACGGAAACAGGACACCACTTTTTCCTTGGAGATTGTTTGTATTTTAAGAATCCTGAATTTGATCCGCAAAAAGCACAATGGAGAGGCGAAAATGTGATTTTACTGGGGGAAGATAAATATTTTGCCCATGGTCTTGGAATCTTAAACGGAAAGCAAATTATAGATAAGCTGAATTCTTTTAGGAAAAAAGGAGCCTTACAGTCAGCCTACCTTCTGTCTCAGGCGACCAGACTGGATGTTCCGTCTCTTTTCCGCATCGTCCGCTAAAAAGCCCCATCGCCTATTTTCCGGACGATGGGGTTTCAAATGCCTTTCGTTTTCGATAGAAGGGGGCTGTGCCGAAATATTGGTTCGCAGCCCACTCCATTTTTTCAAGGTCATTTCTTGTCACGATTGGATCCAGGCTGTTCCATTTGATAAAGCGGACAAAATAGTAGCCTTTGATAGGAACCATTGTAACTTTTGAGTGAGGCCAGCCTTCAAATACAAACTCAATTTTCCCTCTTTTTTTATAAGAGTATTGAAGAATGTTCATATCTGTCACCTCAGTTTATCAAGTTACGTTCGGCAAAGCTCGGTACGTTCACATCCATTGATTGACTATCCCTCATGCAGGCTTTCCTGAAAACAAAGGATGAGGCGCGTGTCTCTTTCCCGCGCTTTTTATTTCGCATATGGACGAATGCCAAGCGCGCCTTCATTCGATAAAGCCGCAGCGTGGGCGGGTGTGACAGGCCCTCCGGCTATCGGCGCTTGTTCAGCGATCATGCTTTTGTCATAAAAAACAGCCTATTATCCCATCATTTTGATATAGCATGTCCGGGTGCGAGGGCCGTCAAATTCGCAGAAATAAATGCCCTGCCACGTTCCAAGAATGAGCCGGCCGTTTTCCACAATGACATGCTGTGAAGCTCCGACTGTACTCGACTTCATGTGTGCAGCTGTATTGCCCTCCATATGGCGGTCCAGCTCATGTTCCCACGGATATACCTCATCAAACCTTCTGAGCATATCTTTTTTGACGTCCGGATCGGCATTTTCATTAATTGTAATGCCCGCAGTCGTATGCGGACAGTAAATCAGCGCTGCGCCGCTCGTTATACCTGTTTCTTGAAGAAACGCTTCCACCTCCCGGGTGATATCAATCATTTCATCTCGTTTGGTTGTTTTGATTTGCAGTGTTTTCAGCATTTGTTTCTCCTTTCGTTTGTCCGCTCTCATCGCTTAATTCGTTCTGTGTTCTTTTTTTTCCTGTTAAACCGCTCTCATAAACCCGTTAAAACAAAAAAACTCCAGTCTAAGGCTGGAGTTTAGCACCATAGATATATTCTTGCTTCATACGGCTTTAAGAGTACTGATGTCATATGCTGGTGCGGCTCTGCTTCAATATTTGACAAGACGAGTGCATCTGATGACAATGGCAATCCAGAGTGCTTGAACAACGCCGGTGTTCCTGTCAGATTGGCCGCAATCAGTGCAGTATGGCTCTCATTTTTCCGAAGATATGCAAAGATTTGCTGATCTTCCGGTAAAATGAGCTCGTATGTCCCGTTAATAAAAACATCATATGTTTGGCGCAGCTTGATCAAGCTTTTGTAAAAATGGTAAACGGATGTTTTATCGTTTTTTTGCGCCTCGGCATTCAGCCATTTGTAATTCTCATTGATTCCGATCCACGGTTTGGCCTCAGAAAATCCGGCGTATGGACCAGCATTCCATTGCATCGGCGTTCGCGAATTGTCTCTTCCCTTTTTCCAGACAATCTTCATCACATCCTCGTGTGATGTGCCTTTCGCTGTTTTTGTTTCATACAGGCGTTTCATTGCGACATCATCATAGTCCTCAATAGAGGGAAAAGCCACGTTCGTCATCCCGAGTTCCTGTCCCTGATAAATAAACGGTGTGCCTTTCATGAGAAAATAAACAGCGGAAAGCGCTTTTGCACTTTCTTTCAGGTACACTCCGTCGTCTCCCCACACAGAAACTGAACGGGGCTGGTCGTGATTCTCCATAAACAAAGCATTCCAGCCGATCCCTTCCAGACTGTCCTGCCAGTCAGTTAAAATTCGTTTAAATGCAACGATATCAATACTTTCATTGATCTCTACATCCCACAGGCCGAGATGCTCAAATTGAAAAATCATGCTGAATATGCCGTTTTTTTCTCCAGCCCAATCAGCTGCTTCTTTTGCAGCGACGCCGTTTGCTTCACCAACTGTCATAATCGGATAGCGGGAAAATGTGTTTTCCTTCAGATCTGTTAAAAAATCCATAATACCGTCAGCATTCATATGATAAGGAAAGGAAGGGACATAGTCCAGCCCCTTTGGATTCGGCATGTCGGGAAACCCTTCTTTTTTCTTAATATGCGTAATGGCATCCACCCGAAATCCGTCAATTCCTTTATCAAGCCACCAATTGATCATGTCATAAACAGCATTCCTCACCTTTTCATTTTCCCAATTCAAATCAGGCTGTTTTTTATCAAAAAGGTGCAGATAATACTGGCTTGTCTTTTGATCATACTCCCAAGCCGGCCCGCCGAAAATGCTTTCCCAATTGTTGGGCGTTTTTCCGTTTTTGCCGTCTTTCCAAATATACCAGTCGCGCTTTTCCGAGTGTATGGATGAACGGGATTCTATGAACCATGGATGTTCGTCGCTTGTGTGGTTCACAACGAGATCCATAATCAGCTTCATATCCAGATCATGAATGTCACCAAGCAGCTCGTCAAAGTCTTCCATCGTGCCAAACTCGCTTAATATGTTTTGATAATCCCGGATATCATAGCCATTATCGGCATTCGGTGAATCATACAGCGGGCAAATCCATATGACGTCAGCGCCCAGCTCTTTTATGTAAGAAAGCTTGGATCTGATTCCTTGAATATCCCCGATTCCATCGCCATTTGAATCTTTAAAACTGCGGGGGTAAATTTGATAAACAACGGCTTCCTTCCACCAAGCCTTTTTCATACAGCCACTCCTTCCCAGTGTCCATCTTATATATCCTATGTAGAAAAAAGGCTTTACAGCATTGCTTTTTAAGAAATGACTTGATGACACAAAAAACAGCCGTTCGTTCCCCGGCTGTTTTTTATTAAAAATTAGTTTTTTTAATTTCTACAAAACGGATGTGATGATCTTCGGCGTCGAGGATTTTAAATTCACAGCCCTCCGCGTGTATCACATCTCCTGCTTTCAGCTCCATTTTTTGCGTTAGAAGCCAGCCTGCAATCGTATCAATTTCTTCATTTTCAATCGCAATGTCGAGAAGGTCATTCACTTCGTCTATTAGCGCTTTTCCATCCATCACATAATGGTGCTCGCCCTTTTTCAGGATGTGCGGTGTTTCATCCTGATCATACTCATCGCGGATTTCCCCGACGATTTCCTCTATAATATCCTCTACAGTGACAAGCCCCGCCGTTCCCCCGTATTCATCGACGAGAATCGCCATGTGAATCCGCTCCTTCTGCATGCGGATTAAAAGCTGTTGAACAGGAATGCTTTCAATGACTCTGATAACGGGCCTCATGATTTGCTCCAGCTTTATCGGCTGGCCGAGAAAATAAGCTTTAAACATATCTTTGCTGTTGATGATCCCTAAAATATGATCCTTGTCATCTTTGATGACAGGGTAGCGCGTATACCGTTCATTAATGATGTGATGAATTGCCTCTTCAAGCGACTGCTCCAGAGAGATAACCGCAATTTCTGTCCGCGGAATCATAATCTCTCTCGCTACCCGGTTGTCAAATTCAAAAATCTTATTTACATAGCGGAATTCAGACTGATTGATTTCTCCCTTTTCATAGCTTTCAGAAAGGATCAGCCTTAGTTCCTCTTCGCTGATGACAACCTCATGCTCCTTTACTGAATGAAAGCCAAACAATTTCACAAGAAAGCTTGCAGAGCCGTTTAATGCCTTAATAAACGGGTACGTGATTTTATAAAACCAGATCAGCGGCTTTGCAATCCATAAGCTTACAGCTTCAGCTTTTTGAATAGAAACCGTTTTCGGGGCAAGCTCCCCCATCACCACATGCAAAAAAGTGACGATGATAAATGCAACTACAAATGTGACAATGTGGTTAAACGGTTCCGGCATGCCTGTCATTGTAAATAAGGGATGAAGAAAACGTTCAAATGTAGGTTCACCAAGCCATCCAAGGCCGAGGGCTGTAATCGTAATCCCGAGCTGGCAGGCTGATAAATACTCGTCAAGATTGGAGATGATTTTATGTGCGGCTAGTGCTCGGCTGTCACCGCTTTCGATGAGCTGATTGATTTTTGAACCTCTGATTTTGACGATCGCAAATTCCGCTGCAACGAAAACAGCCGTAATGCCAATCAAAACAAAAATGGCGATCAATTGTAAAATAAGCAAAAAAAGCCCTTACCATAAATGGTAAGGGGCCACCTCCTTAACGTTAATTCTCATCACGACCGTTTAAGAAAATCATCACAAAACGAAGTAGTTCAAACAGGGAAACCAGGGCGGCGGCCACATACGTTAAGGCAGCAGCGCTCAGCACTTTATTTACCCCATTTTCTTCATTGTTTCGGATGAATCCTTCTGACACAATAATCTGCTTCGCGCGTGAGCTTGCATTGAATTCGACAGGCAATGTAATCAGCTGGAAAAAGACTGCCGCTGAAAACAGTATGATGCCAAGCCCGATCAAATTCAGGCTGCCGAGAAGCATGCCCCCTAAGAAAAGCAAAGGAGCTACACCGGATGCAAAATTCACGACTGGGAAGATTTTATGTCTCAGCACAAGCGCACCATATGACTCCTGATGCTGCAAGGCATGTCCGACTTCATGGGAAGCTACGGATATGGCGGAAATTGAGCGGCCGTAATAGACCGGCTCAGATAAACGCACTACCCGTCTTGTCGGGTCGTAATGGTCTGTTAAAGTGCCTCTTACCGGTTCGACCGGCACGTCGTAAAGACCGTTTATATCTAAAATCCGTCTTGCCGTTTCTGCCCCTGTACGTCCGCTTGAGGCTTCCACTTTTGAATATTTTTCAAAGTTGCTCTTTACTTTAAATTGTGCCCAAAACGACAATCCCAATGCGGCTATTGTTAAAAATATAAACAGCATTTTTTCATCATCCTTTTTCCATGATCATTTCTCTATTACGATTATTTTAATGAGTTTTCTTTCCCGTGTACAGAAATGCGCTTTTTCTTCCGGCTTGGAGCACACAATCCAATCAGCAAAAAGAACAGGCCTGCTGAAAACAAATAAAAGGCGAAACTGCCGGCCAGTTCTTTCAGAAAATGAAGCCAGGAGAAGCTTCCGGAAAAGTGATTATATGAATTCAAATCGAAAATAAACAAAATCACCGCGGATGCCGCCAGCTGCGTACCGATTAAAACCACGATCGTTCTTTGAAAGATCGTCATCTTTTTCATCCTTTTTGTTTTAGTTTATGGAGAAATCCGGTTTTATATGTTTTGTACATTTTTTGAAAAACATCACCGGAAGTGGGACATACTGTTAGAAAAAAGCACGGGTGTGATGGAAACTATGAAAGTGACGAGTGAGGAAAAGGAACAGCTGAGCACAGCAATCGACCGAATGAATGAAGGACTGGACGCGTTTATCCAGCTGTATAATGAATCGGAAATTGATGAACCGCTTATTCAGCTTGATGATGATACAGCCGAGTTAATGAAGCAGGCCCGAGATAAGTACGGCCAGGAAAAGCTAAATGAGAAATTAAATACAATTATTAAACAGATTTTATCCATCTCAGTATCTGAAGAAGGAGAAAAAGAATGAAATCAAATCGGATATTTATTTCATGGCTCAGGTGGCCGTTATTTATCCGAATCGGGGTTATTATTTTATGTCTGATTCTTTTGTTCGGCCAAATCATTTATATACTTGAGCCTAAGCAGTTCACTTCGGTATTCGAAGGTATTTGGTGGGCTGTCGTTACGGTTTCTACAGTCGGTTATGGAGACTATGTGCCGCACACGCCGCTGGGACAGGCAGCCGGAATACTGCTGATTTTGAGCGGAGCAAGCTTTGTAACAGCATATTTCGCTACGTTATCAGCGGCCGCATTCAGCAGACAGCATCGCTACATCGAAGGAAAAGTTGCTTACAAAGGCCGGGACCACATCATTCTGATCGGGTGGAATGAAAAAACAAACCGGCTTTTGAAGGACCTTCAGCTTGCCGCCCCTTCCAAAACAGTCGTACTAATCGATGAATCCTTAACAGAAGGCCCGCTTATTGAAAACGTTCATTTCATACGCGGGCACGCTGCCGATGATGGGACACTGAAACGGGCCAATATTACTGAAGCGGAATCAGTGATGATTACTGCCGATCAGTATAAAAGTGAAACTGATGCTGATATGCTGTCAGTGCTGACTCTTTTATCTGTTAAAGGGCTTAATCCCCTTGCTTATTGCATCGTCGAGATTTTGACTGACCGTTTTGTCACCAATGCGGAACGGGCAGGCGCAAACCAAATCATCGGAACTTCAGAATTTATCAGCCGGGCGATGCTGCAGCATTACCAAGTCAAGTTACGGCCGTCTAAACAGCAGAACGGAATCAAGCTGACACTTGATCAGCACGTGGAGCTTCTTGCTGTTCCTGACGAACTAAAGGGAGCGGCTTACAAAACCTGTGTTCTCTATTTCCTTGATCACAACACAACAATTATAGGCGTACAAAAAAAGGAGGGGCCGATGCTTTCCCCTCCTCTTACATACAAGGTGCTCGAAACAGATCAATTCCTTGCCATCTAGTGTAACAGAACATCCTCCAATTCTTTCACGAGAGAGGCGCCGATATCCAAAAATGCCGGATCAATTTCCGCGTCCCGCCTTTCCGGTTCGGAAAATTGATTAAACAGTGATTGGAAAGGCCCTCCCTCGGCGTGATCGTCAACATCCGCCTGAAACACCTGTCTCAGCATAAATGGCGTTCCGATCCGGACGGCCGCCCCTCGTTCATCGAGACTGCCCTGTACCGAATTGACGGGAATTCTTAAAAATAAATAGCCGTCTCTATCATCAATTTTATAATCAAAGTAGCCATGATCGTATTCCCAGCCGCCGTTTATCACATAACCGAGCGGCTTCATCACTTGTTCCAGTTCTTGAAGCAGAAAAGACTGCCCATCTATCGCGGAAGGTATTGGTATCATCAGAATGCCCCTTTTTTCACTTATCCTGTCCTGCCGAACAAGACTTCATTCAGAGGCACCTACATGGAAATCGTTGTTTCTTTCGCGCGGCCAACAGAAAAGAAAGCGCATTCAATTAAGAAGTAAACAGCCATTGCCGCTGCAAGCCATACAGCTGAATCCCAAGACACATAAACAACCGTTGCATAGAGTCCTAATTTAGTGAAAAGAGTATGGGTTCGTTTTAAATGCAAAATCCGATGTACTGCATCGGTAAAAAGGGCAAGCGGCAAACCAATGAGAAGAAAGGCGTGGATGAAAAAATGTGAAAGCGTGCCGCCAAAGCTTGAAGAAAACTCTGTATACACGGCATCAAAGGAGATAAGGAAACTTAAAATAGCTGCAGAAAAACCGGCAATGATGAGATGTTTAACCAATTGTTTCATGAACATCAGCACCCTTTCTGATTTTATAAAAAGCCGACCGGCAAATGCCAGTCAGCTTTCTCACATTAATCTTCCAGACGTTTTTCAAGCTCTGCTTTTTTCTCTTCAAAGCCAGGTTTGCCGAGTAACGCAAACATATTGACTTTATACGCTTCTACACCAGGCTGGTCAAACGGATTGACGCCAAGGAGGTAACCGCTCATCGCGCAGGCTTTTTCGAAGAAATATACAAGGTATCCAAAAGTATATGCATTCAGCTCAGGAATGTTAACGATTAAGTTCGGAACATTTCCGTCTGTATGGGCAAGCATTGTACCTTGGAATGCTTTTTTGTTAACGAAATCAACAGTTTTACCGGCTAAATAGTTCAAGCCGTCAAGATCGTTATCCGCTTCCTCAATTGTCAGTTCATGTTTAGGCTTCTCTACGTTCAGGACCGTTTCGAATAAATCTCTGCGGCCTTCTTGTACATACTGGCCTAAAGAATGAAGGTCTGTTGAATAGTTCGCTGAAGAAGGATAAATGCCCTTCTCATCTTTCCCTTCGCTTTCTCCGAACAGCTGCTTCCACCATTCCGCAAAGTATTGAAGCGCCGGTTCGTAGTTGATGAGCATTTCAATTGTTTTGCCCTTATTATAAAGGACATTGCGAACAACCGCATATTGGTATGCTGGGTTATCTTCCAGTTCAGATGTTGCAAAATCTTTGCTCGCATCCAGGGCGCCTTTCATCATGTCATCAATGTTGACGCCGCTGACAGCAATCGGCAAGAGACCTACAGCTGTTAAAACTGAATAACGGCCACCGACATCGTCAGGAATAACAAATGATTCGAAGCCTTCTTCGTTAGAAAGCGTTTTTAATGCGCCGCGCTCTTTATCAGTTGTTGCATAAATCCGCGCTTTCGCTTCTTCTTTACCGTATTTCTCTTCAAGAAGCTTGCGGAAAATACGGAAAGCGATTGCAGGTTCAGTTGTCGTACCTGATTTAGAAATCACATTAATAGAGAAGTCAACATCTTCAAGAAGATCCATGACGTCTCTCATATAAGATGAACTGATGTTGTTCCCGATAAAAATGACTTGCGGATTACCGCGTTTTGCTTTTGGCAAAGTGTTATAAAACGCGTGATTCAGCGCTTCAATCGCTGCCCGCGCTCCAAGATAAGAACCGCCAATGCCGACAACAAGCAAGACATCAGAGTCAGATTTGATTTTTTCCGCGCTTTTTTTGATGCGCGCGAATTCTTCTTTATCATAATGTTCAGGGAGGTCCACCCAGCCTAGAAAATCGCTGCCCGCGCCTGTTTTTTCATGGATATTATGGTGTGCTGTTTTTACAAAGTCCCGCAGATATGTAAGTTCATGTTCGTTGAAGAAAGTCAACGCTTTTGAGTAGTCAAAGCGTACATGCGTCATTGCTTGTCCCTCCATAACGGTATAATGTTTTCACCTTTCACTTTATATGAACTTATCTGTGAAATCAAGTCAAGAAGAAAGGGCGGAATGACTGGATTCCGCCCTTTGAGTTTATAGAGACGCGCGAAGGATGGCAAGCACGTCATCTTTGTTCAGTTTTTGGAAGTTGCCGAAGCCGCCGTGTTCCATTTCCTTGGCTGCGATATCAGCAATCATCTCAAGCTTTTCTTCTCCAATATTGTAATCAGCAAGACGAGAAGGCGCGCCAAGGCTTGTCCAGAACGCAGACAGTTTATCGATTCCTTCAAGCGCAATTTCTTTATCTGTTTTGCCTTCAGTATCAATGTCAAACATGTTGAGCATGAGGTTTTTGAAGCGGCCTACATTTGTATCAAGAGTATATCTCATCCAGTTCGGGAACAGTATCGCCAAACCGCCCGCGTGCGGAATATCATACACAGCTGAAACGGCGTGTTCCATTGTATGAGAAGCCCAGTCACCAAAGTAGCCCATTTGGAGCGTGCCGTTTAAAGCGATTGTACCAGCATACAAAATCGTTTCACGAAGCTCGTAGTTTTCCAGATCTTCAAGAAGCTTAGGAGCTGTTTCGATGACCGTCTGCAAAACAGCAAAGCACATTCTATCCTGAAGCGGCGTGTTTTCAACATTGTGGAAGTATTGTTCGAATACGTGGCTCATCATGTCAACCATGCCGTATACTGTTTGATTTTCCGGAACCGTGAACGTATTTTCAGGGTCTAAAATAGAGAAACGCGGATGAGTGACATTGCTGCCCCATACAAATTTCTCGTTTGTTTCCCAGTTTGTAATCACGGAATCAGGGTTCATTTCAGACCCTGTCGCAGCAAGCGTTAAAACAGTTCCAAACGGCAGCGCATCCTCCGCTGTTACTTTTTTGCTGAAAATATCCCAAGCGTCGCCATCGTATTTGACGCCAGCTGCGATTGCCTTTGTACAGTCAATCACACTGCCTCCGCCGACAGCAAGCAGAAAATCAATGTTATGCTCTCTGCAAAGGTCTATGCCTTTTTCCACTGTCGCAAGACGCGGGTTCGGCTCTACACCTGACAGCTCATGAACAACAGCGCCCTCTTCTTTTAAAATGCCTGTGACTTGATCATAAAGGCCGTTGCGTTTAATGCTGCCGCCCCCGTAAACAAGCAGTACATTCTTGCCGTATCGTTTGAATTCTTTTCTTAATTGTTCAAGCTGACCTTTTCCAAAAATCAGCTTTGTCGGATTATAATAAGTGAAATTTTCCATAGTAAAACCTCCAAATGATGCTGGTGAAAAACAGATTTTCCATTGTAACATAAGTTGACAAAAAGAAAAAGGGAAGCAGCCAAACGGCTATTTCCCCTTTTTTTATAGAGATGCTTTTAAAATTGACAGCACATCTTCTTTGTTGAGTGATTTAAATTGGCCGAATGTACCGTTAGCCATTGCCTTGTCAGCGATTGTGTCAAGCTGCTCATCATTAATATCATAATCAGCAAGACGGTTCGGAGCGCCAAGGCTTGTCCAGAATGCGGACAGCTTATCGATACCTTCAAGGGCAATTTCTTCATCCGTTTTACCTGCTTCTTCAACATCAAACACGCGAACTGCAAGCTGTTTCATGCGGGCAGGGTTTTCAGACAATGTGTGTCTCATCCAGTTCGGGAACAGAATCGCCAGTCCGCCGGCATGCGGAATATCATAAACGGCTGATACTGCATGTTCAATATTATGAGTAGCCCAATCCCCTCTTGCCCCCATAGAAAGCATGCCGTTTAATGCGATTGTTCCTGTGTACAGGATCGTCTCACGCAATTCGTAATTTTCGAGATCATTGATCAGCTTAGGCGCTGTTTCAATGACTGTACGCAGAAGTGATTCACACATGCGGTCCTGATACGGCGTGTTTGATACATGATGGAAGTATTGTTCGAATACGTGGCTCATCATGTCAACCATCCCGTAGATCGTGTGGTTTTTAGGTACTGTGAATGTATTCACCGGATCAAGAATCGAAAATTTAGGGAATACGAGCGGGCTGCCCCAGCCGTATTTTTCTTTTGTTTCCCAGTTTGTAATAACAGATCCTGAGTTCATTTCTGAACCAGTCGCAGCGAGAGTCAATACCGTTCCGAATGGCAAAGCATCTTTTGGCTGATGCTTTTTCTTAACGATATCCCACGCATCACCATCATACTTTGCTCCTGCGGCAATCGCTTTTGTACAGTCGATTACGCTTCCGCCTCCGACAGCCAGCAAGAAATCAATGTTTTGTTCTTTACAGATGGCAACACCTTTATTAACAGTCGACACACGAGGATTCGGTTCCACACCTGCTAATTCATGCACGGTCGCTCCTGCTTTATTCAGCTGATCAATCACTTGATCATACAGGCCGTTGCGTTTAATGCTGCCGCCTCCGTACACAAGCAATACGTTTTTTCCGTAAGGTTTGAGTTCCTCCGGAAGTCTTTCCACTTCGCCGCGCCCGAAAATTAATTTGGTCGGATTCCAGTATGTAAAGTTTTGCATGACATCTCCTCCTTAGATTTTTTATTATGCAGAATGTCCTCACCACATGTAAAGCAATCAGCTCTCACCGATCAGCATACCAGATGGTTTTATTTTGCAAGATGCTGGGAAAGAAGCTGATATAAGCGAGGGCAGGCCAGCTTCCCTCATATGGAGAATGCATGTATAGATTCTCCAATATGTCACAATCTATAACTGTTTTAATAATTCATGGAGGAGGTTGCAAAACATGAGTACCATTCAAAGAATTTGTCTTGTATTAACCATCATTGGCGCCATTAACTGGGGACTGATCGGATTTTTCCAATTTGACTTAGTAGCGGCTATCTTCGGCGGCCAAGGGTCAGCTCTTTCCCGAATCATTTACGGACTTGTCGGAATCGCCGGCTTAATCAACCTCGGTCTGCTATTTAAGCCAAACGAGGAAAGATCACGTGAAGAAGCAGCAAATCCTGAAATGCGATAGGATATCAATCACGCTGAAATAGGATTTTGCATGAAATCAAAAGCACCGAACATTCCTGTCCGGTGCTTTTTTTCATGCTTATTTTTTGATAAGGTCTTTGCGGTTGGACATTTCGATCCACTCTTCAAGCTTATCTTTTAATGTGTTGAAACCTTGTGGTGTAGAAGCTTCTTCGCTTACTTGAGCAGCTTTAGGTTTTCTTGGTTTGCTTTCTTTTTTCTCAGGCGCAGCTTGTGTCGCACGAATTGAAAGGCTGATTTTGCCTTTTTCTTCATCAACAGCAAGTACTTTTACTTGTACTTCGTCGCCAACTGAAAGGTGCTCGTTGATATCTTTTACGAAACCGTGAGTCACTTCAGAAATGTGTACTAAACCTTGAGTTTCTTCATCTAATGCAACAAACGCACCATACGCTTGTAATCCTGTAACTTTACCAGTGTAAACACTGCCCACTTCAAATTTTGCTGCCATTCATAACAACTCCTAAGTTAAATTAAATATCTGTTTATACGCAATTTAAAATTATATCACACATGTCTTATTTCCGCAAAGAAAACTTTTTATAAAAAATCAGGTTTATGCACAGCAAAAAGGGGGTAAACTGAAAATACCAAAGGCTTTCTAGTATTCCCCCCTTTTATTGGATGCGAACAAAAGGTTCGTATCTTTTTTTATGTTGTTTTTTGCAGGAAGCGTTTCATTCTGACTAACGCTTCTTGAAGCTGTTCAATCGAGGTTGCGTATGAACAACGGATATATCCCTCACCGCTCGGACCAAACACACTTCCAGGAACAACTGCCACTTTTTCCTGCGTAAGAAGCTCCTCGGCAAACTGTTCTGAACTCATTCCCGTGCTTTTAATAGATGGAAAAGCATAGAAAGCGCCGCCCGGATGATGACAGCTGAGGCCGATTTCATTGAGCGATTCTACAAACAGATTCCGTCTTCTTCGATAGCTTTTTTTCATTTTTTCTACGTCTTCCATGCCGTTCTTCAGGCCTTCAAGGGCGGCAAACTGCGCCATTGCGGGCGCACACATCATCGCATATTGATGAATTTTAAGCATGGCATCCCGAAGCAAGGATGGTGCCGCGGCAAAACCGAGCCTCCAGCCCGTCATTGCAAATGCTTTTGAAAAGCCTGAGATGACTACCGTCCGTTCCTTCATTCCCGGTAATGCCGCTATACTTGTAAATTCCTCATCATATGTCAGCTCCGCGTAGATCTCGTCGGCTAAAACGATGACATCATGTTTTTTGGCAAACTTAGCAATCTCATTCAGCTCTTCCTTCGAATAAACCGAACCTGTCGGATTCGATGGTGAGCAGATGAGAATGGCCTTTGTTTTTTCAGTGACTGCCGCTTCAAAATCAGCAGCCGTTGCTTTAAATCCTTTGTCTGCCGTTGTATGAACGTGAACCGGGATACCGCCTGCCAAAGAAACAAGCGCATCGTAAGCCACAAAACACGGCTCAGGGATGATGACTTCCTCACCTGGATTCACAATGGCGCGGATCGCAATATCTAAAGCCTGACTTGCCCCCACTGTCACAATCAGCTCATTATCTGGCGAGTAGCTAAGGTCAAACCTGTTGCTCAAATAACGGCTGATTTCCTCCCGCAATGAGTATAAACCCGCATTGGCCGTGTATGACGTATATCCTTGTTCAAGAGAGAGAATGCTTGCTTCGCGGACATTCCACGCGGTAACAAAATCAGGCTCGCCGACGCCTAAAGAAATGACGCCTTCCATCGTTGCCGCCAAATCAAAGAATTTGCGGATGCCGGATGGTTTTATTTGTTGTACATAGTCTGATAAATACGAAGTCATTTACGGTGACACCACGATTCTTTTGTCGTCGTCTCCTGTTTCAAACACTTTGCCGTCATGCTTGTATTTTTTCAGGATAAAATGGGTTGTCGTAGATACAACTGAATCAAGCGTTGAGAGTTTATCCGAAACAAAACGCGCTACGTCAGACATCGAATTGCCGCGAATCACGACAGACAAATCGTATACGCCTGACATCAGGTAAACTGATTCAACCTCTTGGAATCGGTAAATCCGTTCCGCCACTTCATCGAAACCGACGCCCCGCTTCGGCGTTACTTTGACGTCGATCATGGCCGTAACGCCCTCATGTCCGTCTACTTTTCGCCAATCAATCATAGCGGAATAATCGATAATAACCTTTTCTTTCTCCAGTTTGTCAATAATTGTTTTTACTTCATTTACAGGGATGCCTGCCATCTTTGCAATTGTTTCTAAATCGGCGCGGCTGTTTTCGTCTAAAATTTCTAATATTTCTGTTTCTTTTTCTGTCAATTTCATTTGATTCACACCTTTGCAATGTCAAGAAATCTCATGACATTATATCACGTTTTTTGACGAATGCTAAGAAAAAACGAGGAGAAACTTCCGCTAGAATTTACAATTTCAGGGCATAATACAACCATCAAAAAAAGGGAGTGACACAGAATGGAGGCGGTTTCACCAATAAGGCGGTTTACGGTCGATGGAGTCAATGTATACTACGAACATTATCAAAATCCCGGCAGGCAAACGCTGGTCTGCGTACACGGTTTTTTATCATCTGCATTCAGCTTCAGAAAAGTAATCCCTCTCCTTCGGGACAAGTACGACATCATCGCGCTTGATTTGCCTCCTTTCGGCCAATCTGAAAAATCAAGAACGTTTATCTATACCTATCAAAACCTTGCTAAGCTTGTCATTGGGATTTTGGAGCACTTGCAAGTGAAACAGGCTGTGCTTGTCGGGCATTCTATGGGCGGGCAGATATCGCTGTCTGCTGCTCTCCAAAAACCTGAGCTTTTTTCAAAGGTTGTGCTGCTTTGCAGTTCAGGGTATTTAAAACGTTCACACCCGACGATCATTTTCGGGACCCATATCCCGTATTTTCATCTTTACATCAAACGCTGGCTCTCGAAAGAAGGCGTGATGAAAAATTTATTAAATGTGGTGCATGACAAATCGCTGATTGATGAGGAGATGATCGACGGCTATGGCAGACCGTTTCAGGACGAGCAGATTTTCAAAGCCATGACAAGGTTTATCCGCCACAGAGAAGGAGATTTAGAACCCGAGCAATTGAAGAAAATGAACAAGCCTGCTCTATTGATTTGGGGCGAGGAGGATCGAATTGTCCCAATGGAGATCGGTAAACGGCTGCACGCAGATTTGCCTAATTCCGTGCTGTACTCACTTGGCCAGACCGGACATCTGGTGCCTGAAGAACGGCCTGAACTTGTTTCTGAACACATTGCTGATTTTATCAATTAAAAAAACCGGTGCTGAACCGGTTTTTTTAAGGCGTGCAGGAGCTGCTGTTTTTAATGAATAAAAGCTGGCCAGCCACTTCCCGGCAGCTGGCGATCGGCAGCGTTTGTTCAAAAGAAGTTTCAAATATTTGCTGAATGCTTTTCGCCAGCACGTCGGGATCGTCTTCATCATAGACTGCCTGCACGACATCAACAGCCTCCGTTTCGTAAAACTCTTCTCCATATTTAAACGGGTCCCATTTGGCAATGATCTTAATCATTTCCCTGACCGCTTGACTTTCTTCCATATTCATCACCGCTTATAATAAAATTTGCAGTTCTATCTTATCATAGTGAAGCTTAGAAGAATAAACATACATGAGGGGGTAACAGAATGAACTTTGATAAACGAGAAGAACGCCTTGGCACCCAATCGGTCAAATGGGACAAAACAGGCGAATTATTTGGCGTGACAGACGCACTCCCGATGTGGGTGGCGGATATGGATTTTCGCGCGCCAGAAGCGATAACTGAAGCGTTAAAAGAGCGTCTTGACCACGGTATTTTTGGTTATACAACTCCAGATCAAAAAACGAGGGATGCTGTGTGCGGATGGATGCAAAACAGGCACGGCTGGAAGGTGAATCCGGAAAGCATCACATTCAGCCCCGGCGTTGTAACGGCTTTGAGCATGGCGGTACAAGCTTTTACGGAGCCGGGCGATCAAGTAGTTGTTCAGCCTCCAGTTTATACGCCTTTTTACCATATGGTGGAGAAAAACGGCCGGCACATTTTACATAATCCGCTGCTAGAAAAAGACGGCGCATATGCAATGGATTTTGAAGATTTGGAGACGAAGCTTAGTGACCCAAGTGTTACATTGTTTATTTTATGCAATCCTCATAACCCTTCTGGGCGTTCATGGGGCCGGGAAGACTTACTGAAGCTAGGCGAATTGTGCCTTGAGCATGGCGTCACAGTTGTATCGGATGAAATCCATTCTGATTTAATGCTGTACGGACACATACACACGCCGTTCGCTTCGCTCTCTGACGATTTCGCTGATATTTCTGTGACATGTGCTGCTCCAAGCAAAACATTTAATATCGCCGGATTGCAGGCTTCAGCAATCATTATTCCGGATCGCCTGAAGCGCGCCAAGTTTTCCGCAAGCCTTCAGCGCAATGGTTTAGGCGGACTGAACGCGTTTGCCGTCACTGCAATCGAAGCCGCGTATTCAAAAGGGGGACCGTGGCTTGATGGATTGATCTCTTACATTGAGAGAAACATGAACGAAGCGGAAGCCTTTTTGAGCACCGAGCTGCCAAAGGTCAAAATGATGAAGCCGGATGCATCATACTTGATTTGGCTCGACTTCAGCGCTTACGGCTTGTCCGATGCAGAGCTTCAGCAAAGAATGCTAAAAAAAGGAAAAATTATTTTAGAGCCCGGGACGAAATACGGGCCTGGCGGAGAAGGATTTATGCGCCTGAACGCAGGATGCTCTCTTGCAACCCTGCAGGACGGCCTGCGCCGCATCAAAGCCGCATTATCGTAAATATAGCTGTTAAACGCCTTTACGTCTTCATTTGTAAAGGCGTTCTTAATAAAGGAATTTTATATTTTACTTCTAATATTTAGTGTTATAATAGATTCATATTTTATACGAAAGGATTTCACACGAATGGAAATTCTAAAAGACTATCTTCTGCACATCTGCTTTATTTTGTTTCCTATTCTTCTTTACCAAGTGTTTTGGCTTGGAAAACCTGCGATTCTTGTGCCAAAAATAAACAGCGGTTTGGTCACGCTCTTCGCCTGCGGTGCCTCCGTTTTATGCATTATTTTCCCGATTCATGAAATGGACTACATACAATACGGCCTTCAGATGATTCCCGTTATCATTTGTTTATTTTACATTAGTACCGCTTCCGGACTTACAGTCGCCGCATCTGTCCTATGTTTTGAACTGCTTTTTTACGAACCTTCCGCAATGTTTGTTTTCACTTTGCTGCCTTTTCTTATCATTATCCCAATCTTATTTCAGAAAAAATGGCCATTCATGTCCAAAGCGAAAAAACTGCTGCTGTCTTTATTGATCAGCTGCGTGGAGATTTTCCTATTTTTCGCCTCAAGCTGGATTCTTTCCGACTTGAATATTTTAAATTTTCAAAAATCAGGAATTTTCGTTTACGAGGCGGCAGTCTCAGGGCTTTTCCGCTCCAGTGTTCTTCTATTAAGCATCTATATTATCGAAAGCATCGCCGAAAATATCGCCCTGCGCTCACAGCTTATCCATTCTGAAAAAATGACGATTGTGAGTGAACTGGCAGCGAGCGTCGCCCATGAGGTCAGGAATCCGCTGACAGTTGTCCGCGGGTTTGTCCAGCTGCTTTTTAATGACGAAACCCTACAAAACAAGTCGAGTGCGGATTACAAAAAGCTTGTACTGTCAGAGCTTGACCGGGCGCAAGGCATTATCACAAACTATCTCGATATGGCCAAACAGCAATTATACGAAAAAGAGGTTTTTGACCTATCTGCCCTTATCAAAGAGACAAGCTCCCTTATGGTGTCGTACGCCAATTACAAGTCAGTAACCGTCGAGGCTGAAACAGAACCGGACCTTTTGATATACGGAGACGCAACAAAGCTGAAGCAGGCTGTCATCAACCTGATGAAAAACAGTATTGAAGCGGTTCCTCACGGGAAGGGGATGATCCACATATCAGCCAAAAGAAACGGCCATACGATCATGATTAACATCACAGACAATGGGGTCGGGATGACAGACCATCAAATGCAAAAACTCGGCGAACCTTATTATTCCTTAAAAACGAACGGAACGGGACTCGGCCTCACCGTAACCTTTTCCATTATTGAACATCATCACGGGACCATTTCATTTAACAGCAGCTTCCAAAAAGGCACTACGGTGACCATTAAGCTTCCCGCTGATCTTCCTCACTAGCAAATCGATTGGAACTTTAATAGAATAAATGCGAGGTGATGACAGATGAGCACGTTTGAGACAGGCTCTATCGTTAAAGGATTTTACAAAACAGGTGTATACATAGGAGAAATCACGGCTTGCAGGCCGCAGCATTATTTAGTGAAAGTGAAAGCGGTTCTTACCCATCCCGCTCAGGGAGACCTTCATCATCCAAAACAGGCGGATGTGCCATTTTTTCATGAGAGAAAAGCGCTCGCATATGGTGAACAGACCAATATCCCCCACCATATGGTGAAGCCTTATGACGGTGAAGTGCCGGATTATACCGAATCTCTGCGGGAGGCGACAGCACAGATGAGAGCCAAATTGAATGAGGATGGTTCGGAGTGGGCAAAGCGCTCCCTTCATAATCTGGACATTTTAGAAAAAGAATATTTTAACCTGCCATAACCCAGTCTGACAAAAGATTGGGTTTTTCACGTCGCGCGCTTCAACAGTTCGGTTAAATCGATTCTTTCGCCGATTGTGGGCGGTTTTGGCTTTTCGAGATACTGCTTATCCTGCTCAACAAGCTTAAAAAGTTTATATGCTGTAAGGGCATCATCAAGCGCTTTATGATGGGTGCCGGTTCCGGAATCTCCATACTCTTCGGCAGCTTTCCATAAACCCGTCAATGTCCGGTCTCCAAAAAAGTTTTTGTATTCAAGCGATAAATCTCTCATTTCTCCCTTAAACGGGAAAGGGATATGGTTAAACATACAGTTTTGCTTCAGCACTTTCATATCCATGTTTCCCCACGTAATAATTGTGCTGTTTTTCTCAGGATCCAGCTCGTTTAGTTTACGGATGAAATCCTCGAATCTCATTCCTTCGTCTACCTGTTTTTGGGTTATTTTTAAAAATGATTTGCATCGTTTCGTAAGCTTCGGGAACTTTTTCGGTCTAACATAGCTAGAAAACGTCTCAACCACTTCATCATCAATCGACTTTACAATTCCGGCTTCAATGATTTCCGGGAAGAAGTTTTGAGGACTGTACTTTCCATCAGGCATTGTAAATTCGAAATCAATAATGAGTAAGCTGTTTGTCGTCACCTTTTTACACCTGCCTTTCCTCCGATCAGAAAATGCTATCTTTATAGTATATCAATTCCCCTTCTCGACATTTCTTCATTTTCTAAAAATAATGAATTTTCCCAGCCGCTTCGTTTCTTTTAAATTGTGAATCGTTTCTTTATAATTAGTAAGGAACCCGAAATAATAAGAAGGTGATGTTATTTCTATCCGTAAGAAAAACTTTGTCATTGTGTGGCTGGCGAACTTTTTTGTCTCCGCTAGCACAACGATGATCGTTCCTTTTCTCTCCTTATACATTGAGACGCTCAGCTCTTTTTCAAACGGCTTTGTGCAAAGGTGGAGCGGCTATGTGTTCGGCATTACATTTCTCATGGCGTTTTTGGTATCCCCGTTTTGGGGACGGTTCGGAGACAAACGCGGATACAAGAAAATCCTTATGGCAACCGGAACGGGCATTGCCCTCAGCATTTTCTTCATGGGCTTTGTTACATCGGTGTACCAATTGTTTTTTCTGCGTATGGCAATGGGTCTTGTAACCGGATTCATCCCGACTTCTCTTGCGATGATTTCGGCACAGACTCCGAAGAGCTCAGCCGGCAAAACACTTGGCACGCTGCAAATGGGGCAAGTGTCCGGAAGCTTGTTCGGCCCGCTTTTGGGAGGCATGCTTGCTGATCATTTCGGCTTTACGTATACCTTTTTTATCACATCCTTTGTGATTTTCTCGTCTGTTCTTCTCGTGTTATTTGGTGTCAAAGAAAAGCCTCTTGCAGAGAAAACAGCCAAACGTACGTCTTACTCGAGGAAAGAAGTGCTATCCTATATTTTTCACCAGCCGGCGCTGTGGGTCATGATGCTGTTAACCATGCTGATTCAAACAGGCAATTTCAGTATCCAGCCCCTGCTCGCTTTATATGTAAATGAGCTGCACGGACCTGTCAATCTTGCCTTTTTCTCCGGCATGGCATTTTCAGCAACGGGGCTCGGAAGTTTGCTGCTGGCTAGAAAATGGGGTGATCTGGGCGACCGCTACGGCCACCGCCGCATTTTAATCGGACTTTTGCTCGCCGCCTCTTTCTTTTTTATTCCGCAGGCGCTCGCGTCCTCACTCAGCGTGCTCCTTGTTTTCAGATTTTTATTCGGGATGGCGATGGGCGGTTTGCTGCCATGCATTACGGCAGCGATCCGCGTTCAGGCTCCCGGCAGCATTCAAGGTGAAGTTCTCGGCTACAATGTCAGCTTTCGCTTTTTAGGAAACGTGCTCGGGCCTCTGCTCGGCGGAATCATATCGAGCCATTTTACCATTTCGGCCACCTTTTACGTCACAGCGTTTCTCTTTTTCGCCGGCGCCTGCATGCTTTGGATCATGCAGAAACTTCGGAAAGATTCTTATGCCAAAGCAAGCTGATTCCGAGAAAAAACTGAGGAATCTTCTAAATTTAACCTTCTCGTAATCTCAAAAGAATGGTACGATATGGCTAGAATTTAGGAGAAAAGAGAGTGACCATGTTACGAAAAATAATCGGATGGATTTTGCTCCTTTGCATAATCCCATTGTTTGCATTTACAGTTATCGCTTCCGGAAAAGAAGTAAAACAAATGAAGTCCCTGGATCAGGTGCTTGATAAAAATATTAATCTAAAAGATATCAGCCTTGTTCAGAACAGCTACATGTATGACAGGGACGGCTCCCTTGTCTCGGAAATCGTCAGCGACCACGAAAACCGTGTGCTCGTTCCATTTAACAAGATTCCCGAGGAAGTCAAACAGATTTTCTTAACATCTGAGGACCGCCATTTTTACGAGCATAAAGGCTTTGACTTTATGGGAATGGTGCGGGCTACTGCTTCTAACGTAAAAGACAAGAAAATTGACCAGGGTGCCAGCACCATCACACAGCAGCTTTCAAGAAACTTATATTTGAGCCACGAACGCTCCTTCAGCCGCAAGCTGACAGAGCTCGCGTATTCCTATCAGCTGGAGAAAAAATATACGAAAAATGAAATTCTTGAAGCTTACTTAAATACCATTTATTTTAACAATGGTGTTTATGGCGTCGGTTCAGCAGCTCAATTCTATTTCAGCAAACCGCTGAAATCTCTCACAGTGGGAGAAATGGCTTTTATCTGTGCTATACCTAATAACCCTACATTATATGATCCTCTCAAGCATTTTGACTACACGAAAAGCCGTCAAGAACGTTTGCTTAAAGGGCTAAAAGATGCCGGGGTTATTACGGACAAAGAGCTGAAAAAAGCCGTAAAACAAAAAATCAAACTGGATGTTGAAAAAAGAGAAGACAAATATCCTGACTACGTTTCCTACGTCAATGATGAATTCACTCAGCTGGTGTCTGAATCAGAAGGCTTTGATAAACGCCTTCAAAAAGCATCAGGAAAACAAAAAGAAAAGATCGAGAACGAGCTGTCCGCAAGAGTCAGCACTCTGATGAAAGACGGCGTGAAAATTTATACTGCACTTGATCCGTACATGCAAAATCAAGTTGTGGCACAAATGAATTCCAAGCTCCCGTATGCGGACGTACAGGGCGGAGCGGCTGTGATTAATCACCAGACGCATCAAATCATCGCTCTATCCGGCGGGAGAAACTATCAAAAATATGACTTTAACCGCGCCTACCAGGCGTACAGGCAGCCGGGGTCTTCCATTAAGCCGCTTCTTGATTACGGCCCTTATATTGAACAGACCGGCGCGACAGGAAGCAGCACCATTGATGCCAGCAAGTTTTGCAGCAAAGACTACTGTCCGCAAAACTACAATAACCGTACTTACGGCACAGTGACGCTTGATACGGCGTTTAAAAATTCATATAATACACCGGCTATTAGAATGCTCGACCGCGTCGGCATCCAAAAGGCATTCAGTTATATTGAGCCGTATCATTTTGCCAAACTTGTCGACAGTGACTATCTTCTTCCGGCGGCGCTTGGCGGATTTACAAACGGCATGACGCCTCTTGAGATGACAAAGGCTTATACGACATTCGGCAACAGCGGAAGCTATACGCCGAGCCATGCGATTACAAAGGTGACAGACCTTAAAGGAAAAACGCTTTATAAATGGAATGATAAAGCGACTCAAATATTCAGCGTCCGCACGAACATGCAGCTGAAAAAACTGATGTCTTCCGTTGTGAAAAGCGGAACAGGGAAAAAAGCATATTTCAATGCGCCTTACATCGGCGGTAAAACCGGTACATCAAATGATTATCACGATATGTGGTTTGTCGGCCTGACTGATACGTATACAATGGGTGTCTGGGTCGGAAAGGATACACCGACCAGCGTTGAATATCTTCACAGCATCAGCCCTCAGCTTTCCATCTGGAAAGGAACGCTGCAAGCGGCTTATTAAAGGATCGGAGGGGATATGGGGTGACTTCAGAACAAATTCCAAATCGCGTTTTGCTGTTTGACGGTGTCTGCAATTTATGCAATGGAGCCGTGCAGTTTATCATTAAACGTGATCCGGACGGATTGATTTCTTTCACATCGCTGCAGTCGGAAACAGGACAGAGCCTGCTGAAAAAAAGCGGGCTTCCGACTGATCGGTTTGACAGCTTTGTCTTTATTGAAGACGGCCAAGTGTACACAAAGTCAACTGCAGCCATTAAGGTTTTCAGGCATCTGCGAGGCCCATGGCGGCTCTTCGTCCTGTTTTTCGCAGTGCCGAAGCCTGTCAGAGATATGGTCTATTCTTTCATTGCCAACAACCGCTATAAGTGGTTTGGCAAAAAAAATGAATGTATGCTCCCCTCCCCTTCTATTAAAAAAAGATTTTTACCGTAAATAAAAAATGGCTAGGACGCTAGCCATCACAGATTGTTGACAAAATCCTAAAACGGCTTCGTTTTAGGATTTTGTCATCTATTCAGCGTGATTGAAAACTTTTGAAGTTGTGAAACGGCGGAAACCTGAGAATCTACCGCCGTTTCATTGCGTACAGAGCACGAAGCGCAAATCTGACCACCAAACGCTGAAATGGCTAGCTACACAGGTAAGCTAGCCATTATGCTATTATAAAGCTTGATAAATATGAACAGAATACCGATAACAAAGGTAAACCAAAACAGCAGTTCCAATAGAATGAATCCGACTAATGACATGAGAGAAAGCGTCGAATAAATCCGGTACACGGTAAACACAAAGTAAGCGAGCGTGACGACCGCAAACCAGATCACAATCCAAATGACATTTTGCAAGAGCACAAAGGATAAAATCCCGCCGCCCAAATAAATCATGGAACCCATTCTGAGTTTTTTCAGGTTGTTCCCTTCCGGATCATTAGCAAAAAACAGCAATGACAGCTCGGTCACGGTATTTGCAATTAATTTCAGAGCGGACAGAACCATAAAATATAAAAGTGCAAAGGCAGCAAATAACGCAAGCCTGATTCCTTTCTCTGAAAAATAATCGAGCATTCCATCATACATTCCAAATGAAGACAGCATCTTCAACGCATAAAGTGAAGTTGAGATGGATAAGGACGAACTAAAAAGCAGGATCGCAATCAGCGGAAAATATCCTGTCAAATAAGTATTTTTCATATAAAAAAGTCCCTTTCTATAATCTACCTCATTTATTATGGAGGACTTAAAACACATTGACAAGATAAATTATTCCATTTTTTCTCCTTTTTACGAATTACGGTCCCAAATCTTCACAAAGCAGCATTTTGAGAGTAAAGTAGTACGCAGGAATCATAAAACGTAAGGAAGTTTTATATGAAAAAAACATTAAAACTGCAAACCAGACTCACCATATTTGTTTGTATCGTTGTATTAATCGCATTGCTCATTACGTTTTTTACAGTCGGTGCCCAAACCACCAAACGAATTAGAGATCAGGAAAAGGCCACTGCGCTGCAGACTGCTGAAATGGTAGCTGAAGCGCCGATGACAGCCGCTGCTTTAGAAAGCGGAAAAAAACAAAAGGAACTGCAGAGCTACACAAAGCGGGTTCAGAAAATTACCGGCACGGAATTTGTTGTCGTCATGGATATGAACGGTATCCGCAAAACTCATCCTGACCCGAGCAAAATCGGAAAAAAATTCAGGGGCGGTGATGAGTCCGAGGTATTAAAAGGGCATGTCCATATCAGCACAGCCTCTGGCACGCTCGGGAAATCGCAGAGAGCGTTCGTCCCTGTCTACGCAGAGAATGGAAAACAGGTCGGTGCAGTCGCGGTCGGCATCACCGTAAATGAAATTGATGAAGTGATCAGCCATAGCTTACGGCCGCTTTACTTTATTATTTGCGTCAGCATCTTCGTCGGTGTGATCGGAGCCGTTATCGTCGCCCGTACAGTGAAAAATATCATGTACGGACTTGAACCTTATGAAATTGCGACTCTGCTTGAAGAACGGAGCGCGATGCTGGAATCGACGAAGGAAGGAATACTCGCTGTCGATGAACATGGCAAAATTAAACTTGCCAACGCGGAAGCAAAACGCCTATTCGTCAAAATGGGCATCAACACAAATCCCATTGATCAGGATGTAGATGACATCTTGCCGAAAAGCCGCTTGAAAAAGGTCATTGAGACAAAAAAACCTCTTCAAGACAGAGACATCCGCATTAACGGGCTGGAGCTTGTGTTTAATGAAGTTCCTATCCAGCTGAAAGGACAAACTGTCGGAGCGATTGCAACATTCCGCGACAAGACCGAGGTAAAACATTTAGCTGAACAGCTTTCCGGTGTTAAAATGTATGCAAACGCACTGAGAGCGCAGTCTCATGAATTTATGAACAAACTGCATGTGATATTAGGTCTCGTCCAGCTGAAAGAGTATGATGATCTTGGAGATTATATTAAAGATATAGCCATACAGCAAAAATCAGAAACAAGTGAAATTATAAATGATGTCAAAAGCTCCGTACTGGCCGGTTTTCTGCTCGGAAAGCAAAGCTTTATACGTGAGCAGGGCGCAAATCTTGATATTGAATGCAACGGTGTCATCCCGAACGCGGCAGACCCTTCTGTCATCCATGAACTTATTACAATCATCGGAAATCTCATCAACAATGGCTTAGACGCCGTTGCCGATATGCCGAAAAAACAAATCACCATGTCCATGCGCTTCCATAACAGCATACTTGATATTGAAATTACCGATACTGGAGCAGGCATGTCTGAAGAAGACCAAGCCAAAGTATTTGAACAAGGCTATTCAACAAAGGGCAAAAACCGGGGATTCGGCCTTTATTTCACACAGCAAAGCATCGAAAATTTAAAAGGCCAAATGATCCTCACAAGCGAAAAGAATGAAGGAACGACATTCAGTATTCGCATCCCGTACGAACCGAAGGAGGAAAATCATGATTAATGTACTAATAGTTGAAGATGACCCCATGGTGGGTGAATTAAATAAACGATATTTAAGCCAAATAGATGGCTTTCAGCTGAAAGGCATCGCTTCTTCCTTTCAAAGCGCTCTGCATATTTTAGGCGAGCACCATATCGACCTCATTTTGCTTGATATTTATATGCCGGGAAAAAACGGGCTGGAACTGCTGACGGAATTGAGAGCCCAAAATGAAGCGGTTGACGTGATTGTCATCTCAGCGGCCAGCGAGCTTGACGTAATCAAGAAAACACTTCGGTACGGAGCTGTCGATTATTTAATCAAACCGTTTGAATTTGAACGTTTCCAAACGGCTTTGTCTGATTACAGACGAAAACAAAAGGTGTATTCAACCCATCGCAACATGAGCCAAAAAGAACTGGACGCCGAGCTTTTTCAAAAGAAAGAAGCAACAGAAAAAGTGCAGCTTCCTAAAGGCCTGACAAAAAGCACGCTGAAGCTGATCTGGTCCAGTATCCAGTCATTTGAAAATGAATCTTTTACGACAGAAGACTTGGCAAAGCACACAGAAATCTCTCAAGTATCCATACGAAAATACTTAAAGTTTCTTGAAGATATACAAGTTCTGAATGTAGAAATGGCGTACGGAACGATCGGAAGACCTGTGTTTCAGTACAACGTCAACAACAGTAACCTTAACGGAATAAAGCAATATCTATAAGAAAACGCACTGCTTGCTTTGAGCAGTGCGTTTTTCTGTCATATCTCTTGCCAAGATGCTTGATTCTATTGTTGATAAGTTATACAAGAATAACAAAGGGCCTTTCACATTTTTAAGCAAATAATTCTAAAAATAGATACTTTTTAAAAAATTATGCGAAATTCTATTTATTTCTTATTAGTTAAATGATAAATTATGATTGGTTAGTTGATCCCGAAAAACTAAGTCATAAGTCTTACTTCAGAAAACGATGTCACGGTTTTCCGCCCGGAACGCCTTCCGCATCCTTCTCTTCCCCGCCTTTCGAAGGAAATACTCACACCACGCTTATTCAGGGAAGAATAGAACTGTCTCAGCGCATTCCATTTGTTATTATCAGAAAATTTTATCGATTCTAAGAAATTGTTCAGGACAGCCCATCACATGACTGGCCGGATCAGCTTTGAACCAAATTTTTCTGGGGGGTTATATCTTGAATAAACGAAAAATCGGATTGGCGATGTCACTTGTGATCGCAGCAGGCACCATATTAGGAGCATGCGGAAACAGCGAAAAAAGCAGCGGCTCAGGCGAAGGCAAAAACAAATTCAGTGTGGCGATGGTTACTGACGTAGGCGGAGTGGATGACAAATCCTTCAACCAATCAGCCTGGGAAGGCATCCAAGCCTTTGGGAAAGAGAATGGGCTGAAAAAAGGCAAAAACGGTTACGACTATCTTCAATCCAAATCTGATGCAGACTATACAACGAACTTAAATAAATTGGCGCGTGAGAATATTGACTTAATTTACGGCGTCGGCTACTTAATGGAGGATTCAATCAGCGAAATTGCTGACCAGCGTAAAAATACAAACTTTGCGATTATAGATGCTGTTGTCGATAAAGACAACGTCGCAAGTATTACGTTTAAAGAGCAGGAAGGCTCATTTCTCGTCGGAGTGGCCGCAGCCCTATCAAGCAAATCAGGAAAAATCGGCTTTGTAGGCGGCATGGAATCAGAGTTAATCAAAAAATTCGAGGTCGGCTTCCGTGCCGGCGTGCAAGCAGTTAACCCTAAAGCCGTTGTAGAAGTGAAATACGCAGGGGGTTTCGATAAAGCCGATGTCGGTAAAGCAACCGCCGAAAGCATGTATAAATCAGGCGTAGATGTTATTTATCACTCTGCGGGCGCCACTGGCACAGGCGTCTTTACTGAAGCGAAAAACCTGAAAAAAGAAGATCCAAAACGCGATGTCTGGGTCATCGGTGTCGATAAAGACCAATACGCAGAAGGCCAGGTAGAAGGAACAGATGATAACGTCACCCTCACTTCCATGGTGAAAAAAGTAGATACAGTCGTTGAAGATGTAACGAAAAAAGCGAGTGACGGAAAGTTCCCGGGCGGCGAAACACTTACCTACGGGCTTGATCAAGACGGAGTCGGCATTTCTCCATCTAAACAAAATCTATCGGATGATGTGATCAAAGCGGTCGATAAATGGAAGAAAAAAATCATCGACGGATTGGAAATCCCGGCAACTGAGAAAGAGCTGAAAACCTTCAAAGCTGAATAAGAATCGCAGGGATAAGGAGGTCGAGCCCTTATCCCTTGTTTTTCTTTTATTTTGAAATAAAGGAGCGGTCAATCAATGGAATATGTCATTGAAATGCTCAATATCCGCAAGGCGTTTCCAGGTATCGTCGCCAATGACAATATCAATCTTCAAGTCAAAAAAGGCGAAATACACGCGTTGCTCGGTGAAAACGGAGCGGGGAAATCAACGTTGATGAATGTCCTTTTCGGGCTGTATCAGCCGGAGCGGGGTGAAATTCGGGTGCGCGGCGAGAAGGTGCACATCAACAGCCCGAACAAAGCGAATGACCTTGGAATTGGAATGGTGCACCAGCACTTTATGCTTGTTGACACCTTTACAGTTGCTGAAAATATTATTCTCGGGAAGGAGCCAAAGAAGTTTGGCAGAATTGACCGGAAGCGTGCTGGCCAAGAGGTGCAGGACATTTCCGATCGATACGGCCTGCAGATCCATCCTGAAGCAAAAGCAGCTGACATATCAGTCGGTATGCAGCAGCGCGCAGAAATATTAAAAACCCTCTACCGCGGTGCCGACATTCTGATTTTTGATGAACCGACGGCTGTTTTGACGCCTCATGAAATTAAGGAACTGATGCAAATTATGAAGAACCTGGTCAAAGAAGGGAAGTCCATCATCTTAATCACCCATAAGCTGAAAGAGATTATGGAGATTTGTGACCGCGTTACGGTTATCCGTAAAGGAAAAGGCATCAAAACCCTTGATGTCCGTGATACAAACCAAGACGAACTCGCCAGTCTAATGGTCGGCCGCGAGGTATCGTTCAAAACTGAAAAGAGAGCTGCTCAGCCGGGAGCGGAAGTGCTTGCGATTGACGGCATAACTGTAAAGGATACCCGCGGAATAGAGACAGTCAGAGATTTGTCTCTTTCTGTCAAAGCGGGAGAAATAGTCGGCATAGCAGGCGTCGACGGAAACGGGCAATCAGAGCTGATCGAAGCGGTGACAGGACTCCGCAAAACAGATTCAGGAACAATCACCTTAAACGGAAAACAGATCCAAAACCTGACGCCAAGAAAAATCACTGAATCCGGGATCGGGCATATTCCTCAGGATCGCCATAAACACGGTCTCGTCCTTGATTTTCCAATCGGAGAGAATATCCTGCTGCAAAGCTATTACAAAAAGCCGTATTCAGCATTGGGCGTTTTACATAAAGGCGAAATGTACAAAAAAGCACGCAGCCTGATCAGCGAGTACGACGTCAGAACGCCGGATGAATATACACACGCTCGGGCATTGTCAGGCGGAAACCAGCAAAAAGCGATTATCGGGCGGGAAATAGACCGAAATCCTGATTTATTAATTGCCGCCCAGCCGACTCGCGGCCTTGATGTCGGAGCGATTGAATTTGTCCATAAAAAGCTCATTGAACAGCGTGATGCCGGGAAAGCCGTTCTTCTCCTCTCGTTTGAGCTTGAAGAAATTATGAATCTCAGTGACAGAATCGCCGTTATTTTTGAAGGACGCATTATCGCCAGCGTTAATCCGCAGGAAACCACTGAACAGGAGCTTGGTCTCTTGATGGCAGGAAGCACGCAAAAGGAAGCGGGGAAAGCAAATGGTTAAACGACTCTCTCATTTACTCGTGCCGCTCATCGCAATCATACTTGGTCTTGCGGCCGGCGCGTTGATTATGCTTGTGAGCGGCTACAGTGTGGCTAGCGGATATTCGGCTTTGTGGAATGGGATATTCGGAGAAATCTATTATGTCGGAGAAACAATCCGGCAAATTACGCCTTATATTTTATCCGGATTGGCTGTCGCCTTTGCATTCCGAACCGGACTCTTTAATATCGGCGTCGAGGGACAGCTGCTCGTCGGCTGGACAGCAGCGGTTTGGGTCGGTACGGCGTTTGACGGACCGGCATATATTCACTTGCCGCTCGCATTGATTACAGCGGCAGCTGCAGGAGGATTATGGGGGTTTATTCCCGGCATTTTGAAAGCGCGATTTTACGTTCATGAAGTCATTGTCACCATTATGATGAATTATATCGCGCTGCACATGACCAATTACATCATTTCAAACGTCTTGACAGATCATCAGGACAAGACGGGGAAAATTCACGAATCCGCCTCCCTCCGCTCTCCTTTTCTTGAACAGATCACCGATTACTCACGGCTGCATTTGGGAATCATCGTTGCCCTTCTCGCAGCAGTTATCATGTGGTTTATCATCAACAAAACTACAAAAGGATTTGAGCTCCGGGCGGTCGGGTTTAACCAGCACGCTTCCCAGTATGCCGGCATGAGCGTGCGGAAGAATATCATGACCTCCATGCTTATCTCCGGCGCTTTTGCAGGCCTTGCCGGAGCCATGGAGGGGCTAGGAACATTCGAATACGCCGCAGTGAAAGGCGCATTTACTGGCGTAGGCTTTGACGGTATCGCTGTCGCTCTTCTCGGGGGAAACACAGCCATCGGCGTTGTACTGGCAGCATGCCTGCTTGGCGGGCTGAAAATCGGCGCATTAAATATGCCGATTGAATCAGGCGTTCCATCAGAGGTCGTTGATATTGTGATTGCTATTATTATTCTGTTTGTGGCTTCAAGCTATGCGATTCGTTTCGTCATGGGCAAATTGAAGAAAAAGGGGGCGAACTAAGTGGACATTGTGCAGATTTTATCTATCATTGTCCCTGCAACACTCGTCTATGCGGCCCCGCTTATTTTAACTGCTCTCGGCGGCGTGTTTTCCGAGAGATCAGGCGTTGTAAATATCGGCTTAGAAGGCCTCATGATTATCGGGGCGTTCACCAGCGTGCTATTTAATCTATTTTTAGGCCCGGAATTAGGTGCCGCCGCACCTTGGCTTTCGCTCCTTGCCGCCATGGCAGCAGGCGCCCTGTTTTCACTGATTCACGCGGCAGCGGCGATTTCGTTTCGCGCCGACCAGACAGTCAGCGGTGTCGCCATTAACATGCTGGCGCTTGGGGCAACTTTATTTATCGTCAAACTGATCTACGGCAAAGCGCAGACAGACAAAATTCCAGAGCCTTTTTATAAGACGAAAATCCCCGGTTTGGGCGATATTCCCGTCTTGGGAAAGATCCTCTTTTCGGATGTCTATTATACGTCTATTCTTGCAATAGCACTTGCCTTTATTTCCTGGTTTATCTTATTCAAAACGCCGTTCGGCCTTCGTATCCGTTCTGTCGGCGAGCATCCGATGGCGGCCGATACGATGGGAATCAACGTATATAAAATGCGCTACATCGGCGTGATGATCAGCGGATTGTTCGGCGGTCTCGGCGGCGGCGTATATGCCTCCACAATTGCGCTTGATTTCACGCACTCTACCATCTCCGGGCAAGGCTTTATCGCCCTGGCAGCGCTTGTATTCGGAAAATGGCATCCAATCGGAGCACTGGGGGCCGCCCTGTTTTTCGGATTCGCCCAAAGCTTAAGCATCATTGGATCGCTGCTCCCTCTTTTTAAAGACATACCAAATGTGTATATGCTGATGGCTCCTTATGTCTTAACGATTCTCGCTTTAACCGGCTTTATCGGGCGGGCAGATGCGCCAAAAGCCAATGGCGTGCCTTATATTAAAGGAAAAAGATAAAACATTCTCCCCTGGGAAGACGATTCTCAGGGATTTTTTTCTAATCCAAAAGACCCTCTTAATTTAATTGTTTATTAGTTTTTTAACTTAAAAAAATATGAAGTGTTAACGCTTTCTTGTAGACTGTAACAAACAATACATGGGGGTGTATGACATGGGAGCAATTCCAAAAACGGGGACAATTTCACCTGAGCAAAAAGACTCACAGGAGAAAAACCTGTTTCAAAAAATTTGGTCTTGGGAAATCGGTGTGATTCCTTTGCCATTATACACAGTATTAGCTGTTATTATTATTCTTGCAGCCTATTACAATGAGCTGCCGGCAAATATGCTTGGCGGGTTTGCCATCATTATGATTCTTGGTGTGTTTCTCGGAGACATAGGCCAACGCATACCGATATTGAAGGATATTGGCGGCCCTGCTATTTTATCTTTGTTTGTTCCTTCATTTTTAGTCTTTTACAATGTACTGAATTCAACATCTTTAGACGCTGTAACCAACTTGATGAAAACGTCTAACTTCCTTTATTTCTATATCGCGTGCCTTGTTGTGGGAAGTATCCTCGGTATGAACAGAATTGTTTTAATACAGGGGTTTATCAGAATGTTCGTTCCACTGGTTGCAGGAACGATCGCGGCCGTTGCAGCCGGCATCCTTGTCGGATTTATTTTTGGCTATAGTGCCTATGATTCCTTTTTCTTTGTTGTTGTCCCGATTATTGCCGGGGGAATAGGTGAAGGGATTTTGCCGCTTTCAATCGCCTATTCACAAATACTGGGCTCATCCGCCGATGTATTTGTGTCTCAGCTGGTGCCAGCCGCAATTATAGGAAATGTTTTTGCTATCATATGTGCAGCCTTAATGAAAAAGCTTGGCGATAAGCGTCCAGATCTAAATGGGAACGGACGTCTCGTAAAATCTAAAAAAGCAAATGAGATTTTCAATCAAAAAGAAGCCGAAGCAAAAATTGATTTCAAATTAATGGGAGCAGGAGTTCTGCTCGCGTGTACATTCTTTATTTTTGGCGGGTTATTGGAGAAATTCATCTTCATCCCGGGCGCGATCTTAATGATTATTTCAGCTGCGGCTGTCAAGTATGCAAATATTCTTCCGAAAAAAATGGAAGAAGGCGCTTACCAGCTTTATAAGTTTATTTCTTCAAGCTTTACATGGCCGCTGATGGTCGGTCTCGGCATCCTCTTTATTCCGTTGGATGACGTAGCGTCTGTGATTTCTATACCGTTTGTCATCATCTGTATTTCAGTTGTTATCGCGATGATTGGTTCTGGATATTTCGTAGGCAAGCTGATGAACATGTATCCGGTTGAATCCGCAATCGTTACCTGCTGCCACAGCGGTCTCGGCGGAACGGGTGATGTTGCCATTTTATCGGCATCAGGAAGAATGGGCCTTATGCCGTTTGCCCAAATTTCAACCCGTCTCGGCGGTGCAGGCACAGTTATTTGCGCGACAGTGCTGCTTCGTTTTTTCACTTCATAAACAGAAAGAGTTCCGTTTTATGCGGAACTCTTTTTTTATTTATTCACAATCCGAATATACTCTCGGGGACCAAACGGCAGATCCTTTGATTCCGTCTCACTCATTCTGGCTGACAGGTGGTGCTCCAGTAAATACAGCTCCCACTCATCACTAGCCGCCACACCGCTGCGCCCGTCATATTGATTCAATATGAATGCCCCTGCAAATACTGAGCAGAATAAACCTGAGCACATCACGACTTTTCTTTTCACATGACCAGCTCCTTTCCTTCAGCTTGATCAGGATTGATTTTAAATATACAAATAACCTCTTTTTTGTTAGACTTATTTTGAGGTCAAAAGAACTCATAAAAACCCATTACAGCAGTTCGAAGCGTGGCAGCTTGCAGAAAAGTGCGATATAATTTGGACTAGGTCGTTTGACCGTATATTTCATACATAGCGCATTTTTCAATTGAGAACGAGAAAAGGAGGTCTTATCTTTGCAGCTCTTACATCTTGCTATTTTATCGCCTTTTTTATTTGCTTTTATCATTCCCTTCTTGGCAAAATACGCAAAAAGAGTGCATACGGGCTGGTTTGTGTTGATCTTGCCCGTCTTGCTGTTTATATACTTTCTCCCAATGATCAGGATGACACAATCTGGAGAAACACTTCGATCGGTATTAGAGTGGATTCCGTCACTCGGCATTAACTTTACCGTTTATATAGACGGCCTCGGGTTATTATTCGCTTTACTGATCACAGGCATTGGCTCTTTGGTCACTCTTTACAGCATTTTTTATTTATCGAAAGAAAAAGAACAGCTTGGGCCCTTTTATGTCTACTTATTGATGTTCATGGGCGCCATGCTCGGCGTCGTTCTAGTAGACAATGTCATGGTTCTCTACATGTTCTGGGAGCTTACAAGCCTTTCATCCTTTTTGCTGATCGGCTATTGGTATAAGCGGGAAAAGTCGCGCTATGGCGCAGCCAAATCACTTTTGATTACGGTCAGCGGCGGGCTGTGCATGCTCGGCGGATTTATTCTCCTTTATTTGATAACGGATTCCTTCAGTATTAGAGAGATGGTTCATCAGGTTCAATTAATTGCCGGCCACAAATTGTTTATCCCGGCTATGATTCTCATTTTATTAGGGGCTTTTACGAAATCAGCGCAATTTCCTTTTTACATCTGGCTCCCTGACGCGATGGAAGCTCCGACGCCTGTCAGCGCTTATCTCCATTCAGCTACTATGGTAAAAGCCGGCATTTATGTGATTGCGAGATTCAGTCCTATTTTCGCCTTTTCAGCTCAGTGGTTTTGGATCGTGTCCCTCGTTGGCCTTTTTACGATGGTTTGGGGTTCATTCCATGCCGTGAAACAAACTGATTTAAAATCGATTTTGGCGTTTTCAACCGTCAGCCAGCTCGGCATGATCATCTCCATGCTTGGAGTCAGTGCTGCGGCCCTTCATTACGGCCATACAGAATATTATACAGTTGCCGCTATGGCTGCCATTTTCCATTTGATCAACCACGCTACCTTTAAAGGAAGCTTGTTTATGGCAGTCGGGATTATCGATCACGAAACAGGCACACGGGATATCCGGAAGCTAGGCGGCCTGATGGCGATTATGCCGATTACATTTACCATTTCCTTAATCGGGACATTTTCAATGGCCGGCCTACCGCCGTTTAACGGATTTTTGAGTAAAGAAATGTTTTTCACAAGCATGCTTCGCGTGACACATTTTGACCTGTTCAACGTGCAGACATGGGGCGTTCTGTTCCCTCTTTTCGCCTGGATCGGAAGTGTATTTACGTTTATCTACAGCATGAAATTGCTGTTTAAAACATTCAGAGGAAATTACCAGCCTGAACACCTTGAAAAACAGGCTCACGAAGCGCCTGTCGGCATGCTCGTACCACCGGTCATTCTTGTCGCTTTGGCTGTCAGTCTCTTCTTTTTCCCGAATATATTGTCGTACACCCTGATAGAGCCTGCGATGAACTCAATCTATCCGACACTGCTTGCCGGCCATGAGAAATTCCACGTTCACATTTCACAGTGGCATGGGATTACAACGGAATTGCTCATGACTGCGGGTATTGTTGTGATCGGAACAATTGGTTATTTGTCGCTGAATAAGTGGAAAGGAATCTATAAACTGTTTCCTTCGAAACTCACACTCAACCGGTTATACGATAAGCTTTTGACTCTGATGGAGAAAGGCTCTTACCGGATCACAAAACAATATATGACCGGGTTTTTAAGAGATTATTTGCTGTATATCTTCGCTGGTTTCATCATTCTGATAGGCGGAGCTTTTGCCATTAAAGGCGGATTTTCATTTAAAACGGAAGGCATGGCTAAAATCGGTGTATACGAAATCATTTTGACGCTTGTCATGATCAGCGCCACAGTGGCGACTGTTTTTGCTAGGTCAAGACTGACGGCGATCATTGCACTCGGTGTTGTCGGTTATACGCTTGCATTGTTTTTTGTCATTTTCAGAGCGCCGGACTTGGCATTGACTCAGCTCGTCATTGAAACGATTTCTGTGGCACTGTTTCTGCTTTGCTTCTACCATTTGCCGAAACTGAGGCTGAAAACAAAAACGAGAACGTTCCGGATGACGAATTTTATCATTTCTTTAGGCGTCGGTGTTATCGTTACTCTGCTCGGCATCGCATCCTCAAGCCAGCGGACAAAAGACAGCATTGCGTCCTTCTTTGTCAAACACAGCCACGATCTCGGCGGAGGGGATAATGTCGTCAATGTCATTCTCGTTGATTTCAGGGGATTTGATACAATGTTTGAAATTACGGTATTAACGATAGCCGCTCTCGGCATTTACAGCATGATTAAAACAAAAGTAAAAGAGGAGGGGAAAAGCGGTGAATGAACAAAAAACAAATGACTTGATTCTTCAAACCGCGACAAAGCTTGTATCCTTTATCATTTTGCTTTTCTCTTTCTATTTATTTTTATCAGGGCATAACGCGCCCGGAGGAGGCTTTGTCGGCGGACTGATCACGTCCTCTTCCATCGTTCTCTTGCTCTTGGCGTATGATTTAAAAACCGTGCGTTCCCTTTTGCCGGTCAATTTCATTTATGTCGCGGGAGCCGGCCTTCTGCTCGCTGTATTAACAGGCGTTGGCTCCTTTGTCTTCGGGGCTCCTTTTTTAACCCACACATTCGGATACTTTCAGCTGCCGATCCTTGGGAAAACGGAGCTCGCCACAGCGACGATATTTGATTTAGGCGTTTATCTTGTTGTCGTAGGCATAACGATGACCATTATTCAAACGATTGGAGAGGAAGAATAATGGAAATCTTAATGGCTGTATTAGCCGGTATTATTTTTATGGCTGCTACGTATTTGCTGCTGTCTAAAAGCCTGCTTCGCGTCATTATCGGAACAGCACTGTTAAGCCATGGCGTTCATTTAATGCTTTTGACTATGGGAGGGTTAAAGAAAGGCGCCGCTCCGATTTTGAGCGAGCATGCCAAATCATTTGTCGATCCGCTTCCGCAAGCCCTGATTTTGACCGCAATTGTCATTTCTTTTGGCGTTACATCATTCATCCTCGTCATGGCCTTTCGCGCTTATCAGGAATTGAAATCGGACGATATGGATCAAATGAGGGGAAATGATCAACATGAATAATTTTGTTATTTTGCCAATCCTGATCCCGCTTTTGTCGGCTATTCTTCTGATTTTCATGACGAAGAATCTTATGCTCATGAGAATCTTCAGCACGGCGGCATCGGCCATCGGGATTGTGATTAGCGGCATACTTGTACAGACTGTCTTCACAAAAGGTATCCAGACACTCAGCTTAGGCGGCTGGAAAGCGCCGTACGGCATTGTGCTCGCCGCAGACCAATTCGCCAGCCTGCTCGTTCTCACAACAGCGGTCATCGGTTTATTGGTTGGGCTTTATTCCTTCCGTTCCGTCGGTGAAAAACGGGAGCGCTCCTTTTACTACTCCGGCGTTCAGTTCTTGCTTGCCGGTGTCAGCGGAGCGTTTTTAACAGGCGATTTATTTAATATGTACGTATTTTTTGAGCTTCTGCTTATTGCTTCCTATATGCTGATTGTATTAGGCGGCACAAAAATTCAGCTGCGGGAATCCCTTAAATATATTGTGTTTAATATCGTATCGTCTGCCCTGTTTGTCATAGGGGTCGGCTTTTTATACGCTGTAACCGGTACGTTAAACATGGCGGATCTTAGCGTGAAAATCAGCGAATCAGGACAAACCGGGCTGATCACTGTGATTGGTGTCCTGCTGCTTTTGGTATTTGGCATGAAGGGCGGAATCTTCCCCCTCTACTTTTGGCTTCCAGGCTCTTATTACGCGCCACCGGCGGCAATCTCCGCGTTGTTCGGCGCTTTGCTGACAAAAGTCGGGTTATATGCGATTACGAGGGTTTTCACATTGATTTTTATTCACGATACTGCCTTTACCCATCAGCTGATGATTTGGCTGGCGGCGCTGACTGTGATTTTCGGTGTGATCGGTTCACTCGCTTATTCGAATGTCATGAAAATTGTGATCTATAACATTATTACCGCTGTCGGCGTGATTTTGTTCGGTGTGGCAGTACACACCCCCGCATCCATTCAGGGCGCGATCTACTATCTGATTCACGATATGCTGATTAAGGGCGCTTTGTTTATGCTGGCAGGTACGCTGATCGCATTGACTGGAACCGCGAGCCTGCATAAAATGGGCGGGCTGATCAAACGCTATCCTGTTCTTGGATGGATGTTTTTCATTTCCGCTATTTCTCTTGCAGGCATTCCGCCACTGAGCGGATTTGTCGGCAAATTTAAAATTGCGGAGGGCGGCTTCGCAGAAGGTGAATTTACGATATCCATGCTGATTCTGCTTTCAAGTCTGCTCGTACTGTACTCTGTGCTGAGGATCTTTATACATGCGTTTTGGGGCGAAGAAAAAGAAACGCCAAAACCAAATCATCGAACAGCTAAAGGACTTCTTTATCCGGCAGCTATTTTTCTCTTGCTGTCTCTTCTCTTCGGGTTGGGTACAGAATGGGTGTCGCCTTACGTTGATCAAGCGGCCGAGACGCTGCTGAATCCGGAAAAATATATCGAAGCTGTTCTGAAGGAGTAGATCGCATGGCATTTCAAATTTTATTAAATGTGTTTCTCGCTTTTTGCTGGATGTTCTTAAGCAACAGTCCAAGCGCCGCAGGATTCATTACAGGCTATATTCTGGGCATGCTCTCTCTCTTTTTCTTCCGGCGCTTTTTCACTCGCCAGTTTTATCTATGGAAATTGATTTCTATCATCAAGCTCTGTTTCATTTTTATAAAGGAACTGTACCTTGCCAATGTCAGTGTGATGAAATCAGTCTTATCTCCAAAACTGAATATCAGACCGGGTATTTTTGCTTTTAAAACTGAACTGACGAAGGACTGGGAAATCACCCTGCTTTCTCTGCTCATTACATTAACGCCGGGAACCTTGGTGATGGATATTTCAGATGACAGAACAATACTTTATATTCATGCAATGGATATCGAGGATGCGGAAAAAGCGATTTTTGACATTCGGGAGTCATTTGAAAAAGCCATACAGGAGGTGAGCCGGTGATGTTTACGCTGATCCTGCAAATCGCGCTCGGCATTATGGCAGTGTCTACCTTTTTGTATGTCATTCGTGTCATTAAAGGGCCGACTGTGCCTGACCGGGTGGTGGCTCTGGATGCAATCGGCATCAATCTGATCGCAATCACGGCGCTTGTCTCCATTTTGCTGAAAACAAGTGCGTTTTTGGATATTATTTTGTTGCTGGGGATTTTATCGTTTATCGGAACGATCGCATTTTCCAAGTTCCTGGAGAAAGGAGAGATTATCGAAAATGATCGAAACCGCTAAAGTCGTTGTGGCTGTATTCATATTGCTGGGAGCTCTTGTATGCCTCATTGCTTCATTTGGCGTACTTCGCCTTCCCGATGTGTTTACACGCGCTCATGCTGCTTCTAAAGGCTCAACATTAGGTGTCAATATGATACTGCTCGGTGTCTTCTTCTATTTGTGGTTTGTGACGGGGGAGCTCTCCGCTAAAATCCTGCTTGGGATTCTCTTTATCTTTATTACGTCGCCTATCGGCGGGCACTTGATCTGCCGTGCTGCGTATAACTCCGGCGTCAAGCTTGATGAGAGAAGCGTACAGGATGACTATAACGGAATCAGAAACTTTGTGATTAAACGAAAAGAGGATTCTTATCTATAAAAATAATAGCAGCCGGACAGGCAGAGTTCCGGCTGTTTTTTTATTTCTTGATGACAGCCAGCGTGCATCTGGATATACAGATCAGCCTCTCTTGCTCGTCATATATGTGAATGTGATAGACAATCGTCGTTCTGCCGATATGAACGGGCTCGGCTATCGCCTTTACCGTTCCTTCCTTTACAGATTTTAAATGGTTGGCGTTAATCTCCAAACCGACACAAGCCTGTGTTGAATGATCAATCAGGTTCTGTGCACCTGCGCTCGCCGCTGTTTCCGCCAAGGCCACTGAAGCGCCCCCATGCAAATATCCGAACGGCTGAACCGTCCGATGATCCACCGGCATGACCGCAACGCATCGTTCCGCTGTGTTTTCAACAATCTCTATACCAAGCGCTTCAAGCAATGTGTGTTTCGTATCCATCATCTACACCCCCAACATTTAAAGTACACCGTCTGATTTCGCAATCAAAACCGCTTCCGTCCGTGAACCGACATTCAGCTTATTGAAAATCGATGTCAAGCTGTATTCAATGGACCGCTTGCTTAAATGAAGGGCATCTGCGATTTCTTGGTTTGTAAATCCCTTTTCAACTTCTTGAAGAATCAGGCATTCTCTAGGTGTGAGCACATCTTGTTCTTTTTGAGAGGAAGGAGCCGGCTTTGTTTTTTGCTGAGTCATCAGCTGTTTAAAGTAAGCAAAATCGACTAAAATTTCTCCGTTGAGTACGTGGTATATGTATTGGGTGATCTTTTCTTTAGATTCCGTTTTGCTGATGGCACCGTGCAGACCCGCACGAATCGCTTCCTCGAAATAATCCTCGACCTCATAACCGGTATACACGATAATTTTACAATGAGGATTCTCTTGTAAAATCTGTTTAGAAAGCTCCATCCCATTGACCTCGCCGCCTAAATTCAGATCCATTAAAATGAGATCATATGACGAGAAATCATGCTGCTTGATAAACTGTTCACTCGGTTCAGGACTGAGACAATCAACAGATAAATTCGAATCCGTTTCCAAAATTGTCTTGGTGCCTTCCATGACAGCCGGATGGTCATCAATCACTAGTATCTTTTTCATGTTTTCCTCCCTTTTACTCACTCTTTTCCATTTTATAAAAAAGACTTGGCCTGTGCCAAGTCGTTTCCGTTATAAATCCATTACAATTCGATTTCAATATCAGCCTTAAAGCCCTTTCCTTCACTTGTTTCAATCCGAAGGCGCCCATCTAAAGCCCTGACTCTCTCCTTAATGCCAGAAAGCCCCATGCTCATGGAATGCTCAGTATTCTTTTCCTGATCAAACCCAACGCCATCGTCCTCATAATGAAGAACGATTTTGTTTTGAATACTGATGAGCATAATCAGCACATCCGTCGCCTGAGAGTGCTTGACCGCATTAGACAGAAACTCTTGAATGATCCGGTACAAATTCAGCTGCGAATCCAGATCAAGGGAAGCCGTAAATCTCCCGGTATTTAAACGGATATGAAACGGAACCCGCTCCTGCTGCTGCGCCACCAGCTTCGACAGCGCCTTCACCAATCCGAGATCATACAGAAGCTGCGGCCGCAGCTCATGACACGTCTCCCTCGTCATCGAAATCACATCAGACATCTGCTCATTCATCTGTACAAGCTTGTCCTGCACCTCTTCACGGCACGGATTATCATCCTTCTTGAAATCACCCAAAAACAGCTCACACTGGCGTTTTAAGGAAATCAAATCCTGAAGAACCGAATCGTGGAGATCGCGGGCGAGATCGGAGCGTTGTTTTTCCTCGATCGTGTACATGAGTTTTTTGAGCCATACGGGGTTGGATTCTTGTTGTTTTAAATCCTCAAGATGCACCATCAATTCCTCTATTTTCATCACGTTTTCCAATGAAACATTTGTATAAAACGCTAATGTTTGGAGCCATGCAATTTCATCTCTTGTTAATTTAAAAGTATTATAACTTGAGAAACAGAGTACTAAAAATGATTTGTCTCCTCGTTCACCTATTTTAATAATAAAACCTTGTTTAAACTCTTTAATTTTGCCGATATCACCAGTAAAATTTTTCACATATTGCTCATGATTTTTATAAGTGAGATCTTTAAAGTTATTCTTGCTAAGGAGAGTAATTTCTCCTTTTGAATTATCATACACACAAGCATTATCTATATTTAATACATCTAAGATTGTATTCTTAAAGTGATTAAGTACTTGATCTACTGATGATGCTTGCTTTATTAATTGAGTAAATTTAAAAATCCCATCTTGATAATTAAATTTTTCAGTAAATCTTTTTAACTTGAAACGAAAGTCAATAATCTCTTTAAAGTAAAAAACGGCAAACATAAGCACATATATTGCAATTGTTAGTTTAACTAAATAAAAGATATCCTTTGGTTGCTGAATGTAATTAAAGATGGTCACTACGATAATAGTAGGTGTAATGGCTAAAAAACCGTAGTACTTAAGCCGCCCCACAACAAAGTCGATATTATAAAGTCTATTAGTCATAAATTGATATACTAAAGAAAAAGGTATAACAAGTGTAAAAGCAGCCAAACTAAAAGGTGAGACATACTTCTCCAAAAACACATATGGAACAGCAAAAAAGACAATAAACGGACTGAAAGAAAAGATATTTGTATAAGCAAGGACTTTCAAAATTGACTTTTGCTCTTTTTGTTTAAATTTTCTTATCCCTTTATGGATAAGAATCGATACAGTAAGAACTAGGACAAAAAATGAAATCAAATTCAGATTAGACAAAAAAGCCGAAGATTTTAATCTATTACTCAGAACGTCCTCTAATAAAAGATTTATTAGCGGGAGCATATACATAATGATTAAAATCTTCTTTTCGAATAACTTTGTTCCTAATTCTATAAAGTATTTATATATAAAATGAATATATAACACCGGACAGCTGACTAAAGTAAGAACAAGCAGGTAAGTGCTTATCTCTTCACCTCTTCTTGCCCCGCATGCACTTACATACGCTACTGATACAAATAACAAAAATAATATTAAAATATAAGCAGAAGTTGATTTTCTTACTTTATTTATTCTATAAATAAAAAATATACAAAATAAACAGATTGAATAAGATATTACAGGAATGAGATACATAAATAAATTTTCTTCACTGATTAGGCTTACATTTTGTAAATGAAATGATTTATTATCTCTCTCAACAATTAAACTTTCTACATTGACCAATCTTCCACTTTTTAATTGAATATCACTGCCTTTCTCCCCATTTACTTCAAGAATGATATCTCCCTTTTTCACACCTGAATAATATTCATCTGTATAATCTAAAACATTAGTGACCTCTAACTTACCCTGTTCATTTATCTTTACATCCGCACCTACGAAGATGTTAAAAGCAAAGCTATACGAGAGGTATATAACATAAATAAAACTTAAAATGATAAAAACTAGAGACAAATATTTATAGACGTTAATATATCTGTACATCACATCATCCCGTAATTAAATCAAACTTTTTCTTTTATCATCCTCAAAAAAATTACTAATAGCTTCTATTGGAGGCCACTTGCTTGTTCTTGGCACCTCTCCTTGTTCAAACGCGTATAATATTGCTTTCTTTTCTTTTTCATTTATATTTAGCAAGGTTAAGTTCCCATTCTTAAATTGATCAAACGCTTCCGGGTTGTTTACTAGATGGCTAATGATTTTATCAATATGTTTCAAATTAAATCCCCCTTAATAATTGAATAAGTAATTTATTTTTTCTTTGTTCATCTAATCTCAGTTTTTTGAATGATTCCTTAAAATTTTCCACTGCTAAATTTTTTATAACATTCAAATATTGTATTACACCTGATTCTCTTAACTTTCCCTTCAAATCTTCCAAATTATTTATCATATGATTTTCTTGCGCATAAAAATTTAATAAGTCAATTGATGATTGGTTAAATTTATTTTTAAGATAATTGAAGGCAAGCGTATGTCTAGTTTTGAAGTCATTATTGTTAGGGTAATAAAGTCCATAGTGATCATTTGCAATTTGCTCGACTACACCTAAATAACGTGAATACTCCTCAACTGTTTCATTACATTCTCCAGTTGCCAGATATACACCAAGAATACTGGGCAATGTTACCAGAGAACCCGACTTAAGTTTAATCATTTCAATATACTCTGATTCTGATGAGGCTGTTAAATTCAAATCTACATGTTGTCCTTGTAAAGATTGGAGTGAATATTGCAAAGTAAGGCTTAAAAGTTTTGGATGATTTGAGACTGAACCTATTACCTGCAGACTTAATGTATAAAGTGCGGTAGCTGCGTTAGTTGCTATAGAAGGATCTAATTTCATCCAAGAAGCCTGAAGATTGTCCTTATCCTCAATATCGTCAAAAATGTCCGCAGATAAAATTAAAAGTTCTATACCTGACGCCAATAACTCAATTGCTTTGTCGTTTTTTCCATCAAATGCTATGTAATGGTAATAAGCCAGTTCTGCAAATGAAAATTGTTTTTTTTCTTCGATAAAAGAAATGAGCTTCACTTTTAAGTCCTCATTTAAAATATTTTCATCTACAATCTCCTTCATTTTCTCCTTGATCCGGACAGAATCTAAACATATCTGCTCAATAACGACTTCCCCCCTCCCATTCCATTTTACTAAATGGGACATTTAAAGGACAGCAGGTTTTTCGTTTTTTAACAATCATATAATACTTTATCCATTTATTGTATCGGTAGAACGAAAAAAAAGACTTGTTTCCAAGTCTTTTTCACGAAATTTTCATTGCATAATTGTATTTATCGAGTTGATCAATGCTTTTGTTAATGTTTCGTAATGAATCTGTCGTTTCTTTAATATCAAGTTCGAGTCGGAATAACAATTGTTTTACTTCTTCAAGTTTCTTTTCCATCGTTTCCACACTCCTTTTTTGAAAGATCAATGAATTGTGTATGGTGAACGAGTCCTAGGTATTTGATCTGTTACTAATAGTGTATCTGCTTTCGGCTTATTTTTCACCGAAAAGTATACAAAAAAGTCCTGCGTGACACCGCAAATCTAAATAGGTCCTTATACTCAAAGGAATCACAACAAGAACGGGACTATCTTTCTGTGTGAAAGAGCGTTTATATGTGCTGAAATTGAGAAAGATTCTTAATCTCCTTGATTTTAACGGGTTTCGCATTTTCACTAAGCAAGACTATAGTCCTTCATACCGTATTTTCAAAATTGAATATGCGATTCTTGGCGTTTCCTGACCGACAAACACCGAAAAAGACCGCAACGCTAAAGTTGTGGCCTTTTCGCTTTGTCATATTCGGCAATTAGGGATCTATACATATAGAAACATCCTTTTTTGCGAGGTGCTCCCATGAGATATCGTTATCCCTGGTTTTACGTGTATCCGTATGAGGTACGCCGTCCGCCCGCTCCTGCCAACAATATTGATACCTTTATCCGTTCAGCGAGGCAGGCCGCAGGGATATTTGCGGATGCCCAGCTCGTTCTCGGCCGCATTGCGGGCTCGCGGGAGCTCTCGCGCCGCATTCTGACCGCAGCCGAGCAGTCCGATAAACAAACCATCAAGCGCCTGATCAAACAAATGGGCGTCCGGCATGAAGTGGATACGGTCTTTAATCCCGACGGCATCTATATCAGCCTTATCGGAACGCAAAGCCGAATCATTCTTGCTTTGCGGTGGTCAGAGGACCGCAATCATTTTGCGTCCATAAGATTATGACACCATTCCAGAGCCTCAAGATAACATTCATACGCTTCTTCTTTGTCGAGTTGATTGTCTAATTCCGAGCAAGTGTCCCAGTTGTTGCTTTCAATTAATTTCACAAGCTCAAGCATTTGGTAGTAGTCGTTTTGATGGCCTAATAATGCTTGCCCGACTTCATCTTTTAAAGGCAATTCTTGAACAATTTCCTCTATTTCTCTATGCAGGAGGGTGTCTATGAGAGAAAACATTCCGATCAGCATATAAGAAGCTGGCTGCGGCCGGGATGTCTTTCTCGCCAGCAGTTCGCAAAGCTTTGCTCTTATCAGAGAAATCTTAATGATTTCGTGCTTGCTGGAATGCCCTTTCCTGCTTAAATCCTTAAAGGAAAGAATATATATCCACCGTTTGATTTCATTAAATCCCAGCAGCATAATGGCCTGTTGAATGCTTTCAATTTTCTGGCTCAAACGGCTGTGGGATGAGTTTAAAAATTTTAAAATTTGATAGGACAGTGATAAATCCCGCTCTATGTACTCTGTCACACGCTTTATGTTAGGCTGCTCTTTACTCAGTTCGTTAAGCAGTTCATAGTAAGAATAGAAATGAGTCGATAGGTCATGCCCGCTGATGATGCGCGGCTCGCTGAAAAAGTAGCCTTGGAATAATTGAAAGCCGTCTTGGACCGCCTGTTTATATTCTTTTCGGGTCTCTACTTTTTCCGCTAAAAAAATCAGGCCGCGGCAGCCGTAGGTTTGCAAAATTGTTCTGCGTTCCATTCGTGTTGTTTTGAGAAAATCAATTTTCAATATATCAATATAGCTCATGAGTTTTTCCAGTAAGTCCTCATCTTGCGGATTTATTGCATAAAAATCATCAAGCGCCAGCATATACCCCATTTTTTTCAATTCTTTGCATCTAGAAATGAGGGCCGGCGTGATCGGTATATCTTCAAGGATTTCAATGACAAGCTGTTTCGGATTGAAGGAGGTGGGAAGATTCGAAAACATCAGGCTTTCCGTAAAATTAACAAAACAGCGTTTCCCTTCCGTCAGCTTCTCAATTCCGATGTTTAAAAAGCTGTTGATCACCAAATCTGTTGTTGCCTGATCGCCGTCTTTAGCGCTATACACGTTCTCTTCGCTTTCTCTATACAGCAGTTCATAAGCAACAACCTGTTCTTTTCTATTAAAAATAGGCTGTCTTGCAACAAACACCCTCATTGATTTATCCCCCTTACAATACGCGCGGCTTTCACCCCTAAGTATATCAAATAATTTGACGAAAATTGTCTAAACATGAAAAATAATATATACATAAAGAAAACTGGCCCTTCGCGAATGAAAGGCCAGTTTTTCTTTATTCTTCCTCAAGCTCTTCTTCAATTCTGCTTTTCACTTCGTGGATCCGCTGCATTTTATTGCTCCAGCAGTCCTCGCTTAAATCAACCGGGTATTCCTCCGGCTTGCTGATTCTCTTATATTCCTCCCAAAGCAGGCTGAGGTTATCCTGCACATACTGCTGTATGTCTGAAATCTCAGGGTTTTGGTAGCAAAGAATACCCTTCTCAAAAATCAGCTCATGAAGATCCTTCGCATAAAAATTCGTGACAAATTTGCTGATGAATGTATGAACCGGGTGGAACATTCTGAGCCGCTTCTGATCATTCACCTGCTCATCATAAAGCGCAATATAGTCGCCTTCAGAATGATGGTTGGACTGATTAATAATGCGGTAGACTTTCTTTCTGCCCGGTGTCGTCACTTTTTCAGGATTGGACGAAATTTTGATCGTGTCGACCATTTTCCCGTCTTCTTCAATGGCAACGAGTTTATAAACTGCGCCGAGAGCCGGCTGGTCATAGGCAGTGATCAGCTTCGTACCGACACCCCAGACATCAATGCGCGCTCCCTGAGCCTTTAAATTCATAATGGTGTGCTCATCCAAATCGCTTGAAGCAATCACCTTCGCATCTGTAAATCCTGCTTCATCAAGCATTTTCCGGGCTTTTTTTGACAGGTACGCCAAATCGCCGCTGTCCAGACGGATGCCAATGAAATTAATGCGGTCGCCGAATTCCTTGGCAACCCTAATCGCGTTCGGCATGCCTGAACGCAGCGTGTCATACGTGTCAACTAAGAAGACGCAATCCTTATGTGTTTCCGCGTATTTTTTGAAAGCTGTATATTCATCGCGGTAAGCCTGCACAAGCGCATGCGCATGTGTGCCGGAAACCGGGATATTAAAGCGCTTTCCGGCTCTTACATTGCTTGTCGCGCTAAAGCCGCCGATTAAGGCTGCTCTCGCTCCCCACATGGCCGCATCCATTTCGTGCGCCCGTCTTGTTCCGAATTCAAGCGCAACTTCATCACCAATGACGCCTTTAATCCGGGCAGCCTTTGTTGCAATTAATGTTTGATAGTTCACAATGTTGAGCAAAGCTGTTTCAATCAGCTGCGCTTCTACCAGGGGTGCCTCCACCCTCATAATCGGCTCATTGTTAAAAACGAGCTCTCCTTCTTTCATGGAGTAAAGTGAACCTGTAAAAGATAAGCCGCGCAAATATTCAATAAAATCTTCATGATACCCGAGTTCATCCTGTAAATAACTCAAATCGCTATCCGTAAACTTGAAATTTTCCAAGTATTCAATGGCTTTTTCCAAGCCCGCAAATACGGCATAGCCATTTTCAAACGGAAGCCTTCTGAAAAACAGCTCAAAAATCGCTTTCTTTTCATGAATGCCGTCTCTCCAGTACGTTTCCGCCATATTGATCTGATAAAGGTCTGTATGTAATGACAGGCTGTCATCTTTAAATCCGTACTCTAACACTGTTTTTCCCCTTCCTTACTCTGCCACTTGCGCTCCGATGCTGTTTGCAAAATGGGAAAGAGCCCATGCGTGCCCCTCCTGATTAAAGCTGGCAACAGCTTGTTTATGCACAACAATCCGAAAACCTTTGTTATATGCGTCAACAGCTGTATGCAACACACAAATATCTGTGCAGACACCGGCAAGGTGCAGTTCGCCAATCTGCCGCTCTCTGAGTTTGAGCTCTAAATCAGTTCCCGCAAAAGCAGAATATCTCGTTTTTTCCATGTAGTAAACATTAGGCTCATGTTCATGTTTCTGATATAGAGGCAAAAGCTTTCCGTACAGATCTTTTCCTTCCGTGCCTTTTATATTATGCGGAGGAAAAAGACGGGTTTCAGGGTGATATTGATCCCCTTCATCATGAGAATCTACTGCTAATACGACGTAATCACCGTTTGTGATGAATTCTTCAGTTAAATTGACGATCGCCTCTTCAATCATTCTGCCGGGCTCCCCGCAGGTCAATTTTCCGTCACTCGCCACAAAATCATTCGTATAATCAATACAAATAAGTGCTTTTTTCATAGCCGGCCTCCCCGCCATCAGTATGAGAACATTATATCTTATCTCCAGTTGTAAGTGAATTGCCATGAACAAAAAGACAAACGGTCCGTTTGTCTCTTACGATTTCAGCACTGACCGATTATAAATGTCGTCCTGAATATATATCAATTCACGATTCACAGCGATGTCAGCCGCAATGACGATGCCTAAAGGCGTATGAAACTGAAGATCAGATACAATCTTGAAGGGCACTCCGTACCGGTTCGCCATTTGGATATAAGGAGAGTAAGACTGGTATTGAAGCTCTCCATTAATCAAAAGGGTGACGTTATGGCTGTTTTTCAGCTCGTGCTCCGCCTCTTTATACGGTTTGCTTCTAAGCACCTGTCCTTTCGTCAGTGCCAAAACGACTCTTTCTCTTAAAGAGCCTAAAAACAAATGGCGCTCGTCAGGCTTTGTCTCCAAAGGCCCATACATTCCTTGCTGCAAATAGAGATCCATTTTATCTTCACTCAAAAGCCTGTCCTCCCGTCTTGTTTGTCTTCATTATCACCTGATCAGGCAGGAGCTAAACTTTCAAGCGCCGTTTACATTTCTGTTACCCAATGAATGATTTTTTTGGCCAGCTCACCAGCAGGGGTTTCCTCTGTATGCCGGCGCAACGACGCTTCCAGCCGTTCAGGCAGAGTTGCTTTATCTTCTTCATAGGAAATGATCGTGCTCCACTCCAGCTGCGGTACCGCTACAAGCGTGCGCAGTTCTTTTCTGTTTTCATGCAGATACACGTCCGTGATCATTCCGGTTTGCGTATTGATATTTGCTTTTCTGATTTTCATAACATGACCTCTCTATTTAAAGACTACCCATATTATACAATAAAAAAGCAACAGCCTCTTGTGAAAAGGCTGTTACCCGTTAAACGAAACTGTTTCATCAGTGATATCGGCATCTTTGAAGAGAGTTTTACTCGTTTGGTTGTTAATCTTCACAAAATCACCAAGCTGAAATGTGCCTGACCCCGCCCCTGAATGAGCGACGCTTTTGGGCGAAATCGCAAATACGTCTCCAAAGCTTGCCGCGGCATTACCCGTAACTGACATGATATAAATCGGCCCCACAATTGCAGGCATTTCCCCACCTCCGCATTGATTTACAGCATCATATGCAAGGAGCCGATAATGGTGCCCGCCTATTCAGCTGGCTTTGCGTTTTCCTCGAGTCGTGACCGCTGGCGCAGCTTGATCAAGCGGACAATATTCAGGAAGAACGCCTTCACTACCGCATAAACCGGCACCGCTAAAATCATGCCGAGAATTCCGCCGAAGCTTCCCGCTCCGATTAATAGCAAAATAATCGTAAGCGGATGGGTATTCAGCCGCTTTCCGATCACAAGAGGAGACAGCAGGTTTCCGTCCAGCTGCTGAACGATGACGACCACAATAATCGCAAACAGCGCTTTGGCCGGCGAGTCCATAAAACCGACAATGACAGCCGGCGCGGCACCGAGAAAAGGCCCGACATAGGGAATGATATTGGTAATCGCCATGACAATCCCAAGAATCAGGGCATACGGCAGTCCGGCAATTAAATAGCCGATAAAACACGCTGTCCCGACAAAAAGACAGATTAACAGCTGCCCCTGGAAATATGCCGCAAGCGTATCGGATAAATCTTTAAAAATCTTTAAGCCTTCTGTCCGATAAGAAGCCGGTAGAATTTTTACTGCCAAATGCGGAAAGCGGTGTCCGTCTTTCAGCATGTAAAAAAGGATAAATGGAACAGTAATAATAACAAGCGTGATGTTTGTCACGACACCAAACACCGCAGATAAACTGGACGTGATATTTTGCGGCAGGTTTTGGAGAAAGCTTGTCAATGACTGTTCAATTTTTGATATCGATACATAATCTTGGTTCATCATCCAGGTAAACCATTGAGAATGGGACAAATCCTTTGTCAGCCCCTGAATCTGTTTTATATAATCAGGAAGGTTGTTAAACAGCCCTGTCACCTGTGAGGTGATGATAGGTCCGACTGACGCTGAAATAAAGGCAAGCAAACCGATAAACAGTAAATAGATCAATAGGATGGATAATGTCCGCGGAATTTTTTTCTCAAGCAGGCGGACGACCGGATTAAATATGAAATACAAAATTCCCGCAATCAGCATCGGGAAAAACAATGTCGAGATAAAAACAATAAACGGCTGAAATACAAATGAAACTTTTGTTGCTACAAAAATAATCAGCAAAACAAATAAAATCTGCAATGTCCAAAAATGGACTTTTGATTTCAACAAGCTTTGTTCCTCCTAGTTTTTCTTTGTCTGTCAGATAAAAGAACTTATACCCCATCATTGTAACAAAAATGAACTCATATCAGAACTCTTAATATAATGAAAGGAGTGTTGGTGATGAAGGCCGTGACATACGATACAGATTCAGAACTGGCTTATATCTATGTTCTTCCTCCGAAAAAGAACAGGAATGTACGGACTGAGGAGCTCAGAGTCAATGATTGTCTCCTGCTGGATATCAGCCAAGACGGCAAAATCGCCGGATTCGAATGTTTTGGTGAGGCAGCACACCTCTGTGCCCCATTTGCCGGGAAATCCCGGCTATATGTAAAAGATTCAGACGGTTATCATTTTCGGGTCTGCCAGCATGCTTCAGTCCGTTCCTGCTATACGGTGTACGGTGTCACTTTCTGTTTTTCAGATGGTGACTATCAGGAATTTGCCGGCTTTGACCTTGATGGAACAATGTATCTTAGTGCGTTTTTACAGCGCTTAACTGAAAAATAGGACGTCCCGGTGTACGCCTATTTTTCATGCGCAAGCACTGTTAGACCCGCTCACTGTAATCTGGGGTGACGGAAATCATGTGCTGGATTCTGATCAAACAAACAGAATTTCGGGCTCCTTCAATTGTGATATGGTCAGGTTTTACATCGATCAGTCTGCCTCTGACCGTATCTCGTACTGTCTGTATAACGAACCTTGAGCCGATGAGCTTTTTAATGGTCTGATAGACATAAGGATCGACTAAAGAGACCAGTTGCGGACTACCTTGGTTGACCATACTTTTATCCCCTTTGTGTGTTTTATCTCAGCTTATGCCGCGCTTATGGATAATGACACAGGCTTACCTGATAAAACAAAGGGGTGCGGAGATTTTAGGAGAATACGTTTGGAAGCGGGTGTAAAGGAAGTATCGATGAAGCGGAGACAGCGAAGAAAGCTGGGCGCTGTTCCGTACTTATACAGGCTTTATCACGGATGCCTGGGCTTGGTCGATTAATTGGTCCAGCTTTTCTATTTTTTTTCGTGCGGTTGAAGGATCAATTTGGCGGTAATGATGGTGGCCGCCCGGCTCTTCATCCAGTTCGTCCGCTTTTTTGACAATCTGCTGCAGCGTGTTTTTATCTAATTCGCCTTCAGGCAAATAGGAATCTGTATGAAGCAAAATGGCTAGTGCAATCTCTTTTGCCGCTTTCGGTTCCTCGCCAAGCCGAATCAGAAGCTTATGCGCCCGTTCCGCCCCTTTAATGGCATGAATGTCATTTCTTTTGTATTTCTCATAATCCCACTTTCCGTCTGTATACCATTCATAATGGCCGATGTCATGAAGCAGTGCCGCTTTTGCTGCTAAATCAGGATTGATGTCAGCCTTCACAGACAGCCTGTATGCATGATAAGCGCAGGCAATCGCATGTGCCACGCCGGAACGCTGAAGATATTTTTGTGCAATTGGATGGGTGAAAACATCCATTAATGTAACCTTTCTCATGGAAACCCCTCCTTTAGATATTTTTAGAATCCTAACATAATTTGCAGAGAAACTCAATTCTTATGTCACATCATTTTGATCTTCTTATCATCATTGTTATACCCTAAAAGCAACGTTTCAGTCAGTATATGCGGCTGTTCAATAAAATGCGCTGGCTGTAGCCTTTTGTATAAAAAAAAAGAGCAGAAAATATCTGCTCTACAAAAACTCTTTAATATCATAAATGCGGCCGTTTTCCGTCCCTTTTTCTAGTAAAGAAAGCAGCGTGCCGGCAATAAAGTCCGGACTGCGAAGGCTTCCTGTTTCATTTAATTTCCGGAATCGTTCAATGTGGTGGAAATCCTTTTTTGATGAAGAACGGATGACGGCCTGCATCTCAGTGTCCATCACTCCAGGTGAGAACGAAATCATGTTCACCGGCAGCTCTTCATCCTCCTGTTCAAATCCGAATGTCCTCGTAAACATGTCGAGCCCGGCTTTTGAACTGCAATACGCGCTCCATCCCTTATATGGATTTTTGGCGGCTCCTGAAGTAATGTTGACAACCGTCTTTTTGCCGCTGTATGGAGCAAACCGTTTTGTAAACAGCTGACTCAAAAGCACGGGCGCAGTCAGGTTCAGCTGATAATGGCGCTGAAGCTCGTCAAGAGACGCTTCGCCGGCACGTTTGATCGGCGTTACCATTCCGGCGTTATTGACCAGGGTAATACCAGAATAACGATATGGATCGATGGATGAGAGCAATGTTTCAAATTGCTGTTCAACTTCTTCGAGATTGATGAGGTCTATTTGATGCTGCGTTAGTTTTTTGTGAGAGACATCTGTTTTCGTTCTGGATAAGGCATGGACTTCATGCCCCTTTTCTAAAGCCTGTAATGCAATGGCTTGACCCAGCCCTTTTGACGCTCCGGTGATGATATAAAGTTCCATTGGAAACCTCCTTTTCCGTTATTATTGTACGGCACCGCTTTTACACAACACAAGCACGCGGCCTACGCCTTCTTGTTTTCCTGCGCTGTGACTTTTGGGATGAGGAACACGATGCCTGCAATTCCGAGCAGGATCAGTACGACATAGATCATCGGCAGCAGCAATGATGATGTTTCTTGTTCATCTTCTGTTTCCGTTGATGATGTCTTTGTTATTGGTTTTTCTGCAAATGTAATTCCAAGCTGTTTCGACTGGGCCGCAATCGTGTTGGAATCCTCGGCATTTGTTGATGTAAACAAATCTTTTATCAGCTCGGCGTCCTTGTCCTTCGGTTTATCAAAAGTGATATCCTTTTGTTCCTCAGGCAGTTCTGTTTTTTCTTCATAGTAGGTATCTTCATGCAAATAATTCGTATCGATTTCGATGTCTTTTTTCTCATACTGGTTTGGCGCGACATCTGTATTTTCTTCAGTTTGGGCAGCAGCTGCAGAGGGTATGAAAAGGGAAAAGGAGAGCATACAAATCATGATCCCCTTTTCCATGCTGCGATCACGCTTCATACGTTTCATCGCTTTCTGCTGTGTGTTCAGCCATCAGCCGGATAATCAGCGGCAGAGCCGCGGCAATCACCGTAATGATCAGCAGAACTGTTATTCCCATTGTAAACAAGTGCCCAGTACCGTACTGGATGTCGATATATACTTTCGAAACCGGATCTTCAAATGTAAAGTTCGGCATGATCAAATCAATAAGCGGTGCGACATAGAATAGGATCATTGCCGCTGAAGCAACCCAGCCAGGGATTGATCCGAATCTGAATGCCGTCCGGATGAAGGCAGAGCTTGCGACCAGCAATAGAATCGTAAACACCGACCACTTAATCGTCTGATCGTCCGGCAGTGAATAAATATTCAAACCGAACAAGCTGATCATAAGTCCGACAAGGATATTCAGAATTCCGAATAACGCTCCTTTGACGAGAAGCGGTGCGTTTTGGTAATACGAGCTGAAATAGCCGATTAACAGACTGCTGATCAACACAATGACAAGGATGACAACCGGAGGTACCGTCTGAATTTTTTCTTCCGGAACCTCTCCGCTGATTTTAAGCGGATTCGCTAAGTAATCATATACATAGCCATTGTTTTGCCCGTCTACTAATGTATTTCCGAGTATGCCGTATACGTCATTTCGCACGAGTTTCGTGGAGGCGACATTTTTCCCCCAGTTGTTGTTTAAGGTGTCGGCTTTCGCTTGAACATCATTGACGCTTTGCTGCATGTTGGTTGTGTAATCAATGATGCCTGACTGGCGATCAGACAATGAACCCATCATGTCTGACATTTGCAGCACTTCCTGGCCGACCGTATCTTGGACACTCAGTGCCATGGTGCCAGACAGCCCATCGTTGCTGAACGTCGCAGATTCCTGTGTTGCGCCCGTTACAAGCTGTTCTGACGCTTTTGCGGCACTTTCAGAGATTTTCGTCAGTTCGTCGAGAACACCTGCTTGAGAGTCACGGATATAGCCGCTGTAGTCGTCCGCAAATTTGGTCATGCCGTCGATGAAGCTGTTAATATCCTCATCTGTTTGCATCGTGTTGTTTTTGAGAGCTTCCCAGCTGGCTGATTCTTCAGGTGTGAGAGCCAGGACTGATTTGACGTTGCCCTGCTGGCCGTCAATAGCGCCGGCTTTTGCAGCACTGTCAATCGTACCGGATAATACAGAGTCATAAACAGACAAATATTTATAGTATCTCATTAAAGCGGAGATGCTTTCTGTATTGATTTCTCCTGAAAATTGAAGCTGATCTTTATTTTCAAGCTCGCGAATCGCACTGTAAATCCCTTCAAACTCCCGCTTCCGTTTCGCTTCGAGATTTTCAAGCTTACCTTCGAGCTTTTTCACTTTGTCTTTCAGGTCTTCAATTTCATCATTAAGACCTTCCATTTGTACTTTTATTTCCTCTAACTTCTTTTTCAGCTCTTCATTATGGGCAGTTTCTTTTTCTTTGAGCTCTTCTTCAATTTGCTTGATTCGCTCAGACGCTTTGCTGAGCTGTTCCTTTGCTTTGGCGATATCAGAAATGCCGCCGTTTCCTGGTTGATCTTGGTCCCCAGGCTCCGTCGTATCTCCGCCGCTGCCGGTATCTCCTGAATCTCCGGTACCGTCTTCATTTGCCAGCTTGATAAATTGAAGGGCTGAGTCAGATGAAGCAGTCTGTTCGGCAGATGTGCCCGTTTCAGTTTTTCCGCTGTCTGACGCATCGCCGTTCTGCTCCTGACCGTCTGTTCCCTTCTGCTGGTCTTGATCCTGAGTACTGCCGTCCGTTTGTCCGTCATTACCGGTATCACTGCTGTTATTGTCGTTCCCTGTGTCGCCCTGTGTATCATCGGGCTTTGTACTGCCCCCGTCATCAGGTTTTTCTGGATTATCAGTGGACGGATCGTCTGGTTCAGTACCCGGGTCCTCCGGTGTTGGGTCCTCTTTTTCAGGCTCCTTCAGATTGTCTGAAATATCCTGAATATCAGCAGCGATATTTTTCAGTTCTTCACGCTGTTTTTCAAGATCAATTTTGAGTTCTTCAGGATCTTCTTCTTTAGGGTCTTTATCTTTATCATTGTTGTCAGAACCATCGTCTATGACTGGGTCGTCCCCTTTCGCAACTGTCAATGCCTGACGTGCCGGGACAAGCAATTGGTACACCTGATTTAGTGCAGCCTGTCTTGATGCGGCCTGATATTGTTCGATTAAATTACTTTGGATTTTTGCCATGCCAAGTTCCTGCTGGGACACTTGCCCTTCCCTAATTTCCTGGGCGTTTGCCAGCACATTACTGGTTTGTCCGAGCTGTGTCTTCGCTTGGCCGATCCCGGTTGCCAACCCGCTCATGCGTTCGCTGAACTGATTCGCCTTTTGCTGTGCCTGGATGGCATCCAGACCTGTCCGGATTTGCTGCTGTGTTGAATCCTGGGCTGCCAAAAGCAGCTTTTTCTGATTCTCTTGATATTCTTTGTACCTTTCAACTGTATCAATGAATTCTTTCAGCGTGTTTTTGGCTTCCTCCGCTGTAGAAGCTTTTTCTTTTGTCGTGCCTTGCGCTTCATTCATTGATTTCTTCAGCTCATCGATTAAGTCTTTTTGCTGTTTGATTTCACCTGCTAAATCATTAGAGCTTGGTTTGTAAAAGTTGTACATGACATTCTGGAATTCAGATTCTTTATTGACGATCTTGTCAAATTCTCCTCTGATGTTGTCCACTTTTTGCGAAACAAAGTTCCAGTATAAGGCCGACATTTTTTTGTTCATTGTCTTTTGGGCATCCTCAAGCTCCCGCTGAACTTTTTCTTTGTTAACCGCATTCAGGTTATCTTGAATGCTGAATTCGAGCGTTGCTTTTTGAGGATGGTCTTTGTCATAGCTCAAAATGTTTTTTGAGAAGTCTGAGGGAATGTAGACGATCGCATCATATTTCTTTGAAGCAAGACCGGTCTCGGCCGCGCTTCGGTTTACGACCGTCCACGAATAATCAGGACGTTCACCCAGAACGGCCGCTACTTCCTTGCCGAACTGGGCGGATTTGTCCTCTTCATCAGACTTTACCTCATCACTCAATACGCCTGTGTCTTCATTCACCACCGCGATTTGCCGGGTGGAATTGACTGCTTTTTTCGTCGGATCGTCTCCGATAAATCGGAAAAACAAAACCGGCAGCAGCAAAATGATGATGACGGCGGATATTAACTTGATCAAGCTTTTTCGTTGTTCTGTCATCTAGCACTCTCCCTTTCAGCAGAACATAAAGGAATTTGAACTTTTTGCTCCTTCCCGTTTTCCACAACATATCCGAAGCCCGGCTGAATCTCAGGCTCCTGTCTTTGGTACGGGAGAGGAATGACATTTTGCTCAGACTTTTTCATCAGCAGAATCGCGTGGCGGATTTGCTTCATCTCAGTCGTCAAGGAGTCATAGCCTTTTGAGAATTCGCTGTGGTTTCCGCCCGGGATAAAGCTGAACCCAAGATGAGCGTATGATTTCATGAAGTTAGCGAGACGATCTTGTATTCTCGTATCAATCGTCTGCTGGAATCTCGTTATCCCGTCAATCATCAGCACGACTTGTGAGAATCGCAGATTTTGTGCGTCTCCTTGGCGGACGGCTTCTACATACATCGCCTCTCTTGTTTTGAAAATGTCTTCAGCTGTTTCAATCCACTGCTCAATATCTTCTTTCGTTTCCAAATATGAAACATCTGATTCCTTTCCATAATGAGATAAGCCGCGGTCAATCGAGTCAAACAGGCCGATCATTTCAGTTTCATCATCAATCAGATGTTCGAGCATGACTTTTAAGACGTTTGTTTTCCCGCGCTGAGTCTGGCCTAAAATCAGGCAGTGCTTATGCTTGCCTAAATCAAAATAGACTGGGCTGACTGTTTCTTCATGAAGCCCGATCGGTACAGATAAAGGCTTGCGTTCCAGCTTGAAGCGGATAGAAAATTCTCTCGTCGACAAGCTCTCAGGCAGCATCGGAATCGGTGCCGGCTGCTTATTTGAAGCAAATCGCCCTTGAAGTTTCTGTACGTCTGATTTCAGCTCGTTGAACATGCCGATATCATCATCGGCGTCAACAGGCAGGAACATTTGCGCGAAATAAAGCTCTTCCTTTTGAATGATGACGCGTCCCGGAATCGGCTCAAGATTGAATTTCGGACGGCCGTAAATGGAATATCCTTCTGATTGATCCATGAGATAATGGACAACCTTTGTTTTCAAGTTATTTAACAATGACTGGCGGACAGCATTCACCCTCGTTGCTGTCAGCATAAAGTAGATACCCAAGCTTTGTCCGTCTCTGGAAAGCTGGACAAATTCCGATTCAAGCTCATGCATCTCATCCTTGACAATGTCAAAGTTGTCAATGGTGATAAAAATGAACGGAAGCTCTTCTTCGCTCAGCGCATTGTACATTTTGATGTGGCTGATTTCTTTTTCCCGGAACAAACGTTTACGGCGGTCAATTTCTTCTTTGATGCGAATCATGAACTTTTCAATTTTTCTTGACTGGTCCATCAGGAAGTAATCCGCGGTATGCGGGAGCTTCGCTAATGGCAGCAGCGTTCCGTTACCGAAATCAAAGATATAGACATGAAGCTCTTCAGGTGTGTATACGTCCGCAAAACTCATCAGGAACGTTGTGGCTGCAATCGATTTTCCGTAGCCCGAAGAGCCGAAGATGCCGATATTTCCATCTTCCATCATCTTATAAGCAATTGGCGCTTGTCTTTGCAGATCAGGTTCATCGACATACGCAAAGTGGAAATGGTCTTTTTCGTTTGAAGGGAAAAGAGTGCGCGGAATACGTTCCGCAAGCGGCGGAAGCCAAGGGCTTGGCAGCTTCTCGATTCCCATTTCATCTTGGATGCGTTCAATTTCGTCAACTACAGCTTCGATTTCGGTTTGAACGTCTTTTTTCGCGTTATCTTCGGTATCAACCTCAGAAAGCGGGATCAGACCCGTATCTGTAACGATCGCGATTTCATCCTCGGTACCGTAGACTTCCTCTAAGTAAGGCGCCCCGCTCCATGCAGATTGGAACAGCTCATACACTTCATTGTTTCCGACCTGCAAATAGCCGCGGCCTGTTACGGTAATGTTTGCGGCATCGCTGTTTTTCAAAATTTCTTTACTGTCGGTGGCATCCTGGACCTTGAGCGCTACTTTAAAGCGCGAGTTACTCCAGATCTGGTCGTCGATGATGCCGCCTGGCTTCTGTGTCGCCAAAATCAAATGAACTCCGAGGCTTCGTCCGATACGCGCGGCACTGACAAGCTCCCTGATAAAATCAGGCTCCTCGCTTTTCAGCTCGGCAAACTCATCAGAAATTAAGAACAAGTGAGGCATCGCCACTTCTGCTTTCCCTTGCTTGTATAGCTTTGTATAGTCATTGATGTGATTGACTTGATACTGGTCAAACAGGCGCTGCCTTTTTTTCAGCTCGCTTTTAATGGAAGCAAGCGCACGCATACTGAAGTTTTTGCTTCCTTCAATATTTGTGATCGTGCCGAGGAGGTGGGGAATGTTGCGGAACGGCTGCGCCATTCCTCCGCCTTTATAGTCAATTAGTAAGAAAGCCGCTTCATGCGGATGAAAATGCACTGCAAGTGACAAGATGTAGGTCTGGAGAAATTCACTTTTCCCTGACCCCGTTGTACCCGCAAGCAAGCCGTGCGGACCGTGTGCTTTTTCGTGAAGGTTCAGATACACAATGTCATCTTTCCCTTTATAGCCGATCGGCACTGACAGCGACTTCGACGATTCACTTGTCAGCCATCTTTGCTGAATGCCGATTTCTTTTACTTCCTTCGCCTGAAAAAGCTCCAGGAACGATACCGTTTCCGGAATGGAATTCGTAATGCCGACCTGGTGGTTCAGCGTCCGCAGTGTGCGTGAGAACCGTTCGTTGTCCTCACGCTGATGATGATCGAGACGGAACGGAATTCTTACCGCTTTTTTCTTTTGTATTAAAATGTCGCCTTCATGCTCATTGATGTAGCGGACAAGAGTTGTAATGTTTTCCGACAAGCTTTCCTTTGTTTCCGCAGCGACAATTGTCGAGATGCCCAGATGCTCATGCTGTCCTTCTAAATATTCGAGAATGACATGCTCGGAGATCAGCTGCTGATTCGTGATGACAAATACAAAATGCGGTTTGAACTGCAGTTTTTCTTTGTCATCTTCGAGATCACGCTCTCTGATCAATTCGTAAAGTGAAGACAGGAGCTGATCTCGCGTTTGCTCATTATAAATAAATCCCTTTGCATAAATATGGGGCATTTGAAATTGCGGAAGCCACTTCATCCACTCCCAGTCTTTATACTCATCTTCATGAAAAATAAATACAAAACGCAAATCGTGATAGCTGTTAAAGAACGACAGCTGTCCGATCAGCTGGTGAATCTCATTTTTCACAATTTGCGATTTACCGACAAGCCCCATCGGACCTTCTGCCAAATCGACCGTCACCGGCGCATTGCGGATATCTTTATAGACGCGCTGCATGTGCTGCGATTTCTCCATGAGATCATCGATATCACGATTAGCCAAGTCTCCGCCGCTCATATTGATTTCATAGCTTGACGGAACTGTTCCCGTCCCAAGCCGCAGCTGGAGATAATCCTTGCTTTCAAGGGATTTTTCCCAGATCCGGTCACTGATTTCACTTGTTAAGTATTTCATTTGTTCAAATGAAGGAAAGTGAAATTCAAGAACCTGCTTTTGTTTTTCAGCAAGTGCCTGAAGCTCTTTCCGCTTATTGTCTAAGTAAAGCTTATATACACGCTCCCGTTTTTCCTCGCGTTTTTTCCGCTGGTTTTTATCCCGGAAATATTGCACTGTCGAGGTAATGAGAGTCATCATAAACATCGCCAAAGAAACGAGTATAAATATGCCGCGCGGCTGGATGATGGCAACTACGCCCATCACGATCAGCATCACAAGCGGAGGCAGGATGACGAGCCACAGCCCTCTGTTGGTTTGATCGCTCTCCTGAGAGGGAAAACTGAAAGAAACGCGGTCATCCGGCAGATCGTATACCATCCGCGGCGTTCTTCTGTACTGCGGATATTTTTTCTGCATCTCTGTACTCGGTTTGACCGTTTCTGTTAACGCTGTTTCAAACTGGGCATAATGAACAATTTCTAACAGGTCTTGTTCCGTCACCCTCATTTGCGTGAAGTTCCAGAATATTTCGTCCCCCGGCTTAAGCGGCGTATTGACGTTGATTTTCTCTCCGTTCAAGAAGATAGACCCGTTTTCAGGGCGGACCGACCAGCTGCCGCCTGAACGAAGCAAAGAAAACGTGCTTTGTTCTGCAAATGCAAAGTCTTGCGGATTCAGATAAATATCTGCATTCGTTTTTTCTGAGGAACATACAATTTCATCCCGGTTTCCCGTAAAATAAACGGATTTCTCAGGTTCACTGCCCGTCAATATCAAGCGTATATCATGCTGATCCGTTTGGAGAGTAAATGATATATCCGCCTCAATCGTGCCGAGACAATCATTTCCCAGGAAAACTTCGTATTGGCCGCCGGATTCCTTTCTTTTAAGAGAAATCACTCCGCTATTAAATGGAATGGAGCTGATCGTAACAGAATCCTTCACATCAGGCCCTATGGTCACCGGATGAGACGACGGGAGGTTAGACAGATTTAATTTTTGAACGTTATTTTGGTAAAAAACCCATAATAGACTCAAATGGCGAACCCCCTTACGGCCGAATGGCAGCATGCGATGACCTGCGCTTCATGTCTCACGTTATTTGTCATCTTTTTTCTCATCTTTCTTTTCTGTTTCTTTTTTCTCGTCTTCTTTTTCCTTCTGTTCTTCTTTTTTCGCTTTTTCCTCGGCTGCGGCTTTTTCTTCTGCCGCTTTCTCTTCTGCTTGTTTTTCTTCGTCTGTTTGTGTCTGTTCTTCGCTTGTATCGACTAACGATGTTTCAGAATTAGACTGTTTATTTTCTTGACGTTCTTTTTGCGCTTTTTCAAGCTCACTATTTACTGAGTCAAGTTCTTTTTGTATGTCTTCATCATTTGTATCCTCAGATAAAAGCTGCTGTTTATATTTAGCTAGGGCAAAGTAAATATAATCATTGTATTCAAGCTTACGGCCGATACTGATCGCTTCTTTGTATTCTCCTCGACCATAATCAATCCAATATAAGAAATGCTGAGGGTCTGATTGAAGGGTGACTAAATTATTTTCTATATTTTTGGTTTTTGCACTCCCCAGGTTTTCGACCTCAACATAGGACGTCGCCAGCTGATACTGCACCGATTCAGGCAGGCTTTCCGCATCGTACTTGGACAGTGTGCTGATGACTTCACTGTACTGCTTGTTTAAGAACGCACGGTTGCTGTCCACTATCGCCTGGTGCTTTGGCTGCGCGAAAAATAAGGCGTACATCGAATAAATAAGTGCCGGTACAAGCAAAACAATGAGCCCCAGGCCGATATATCGCTGGATGTTCCACTTCTTTCTCGGGATATGTATGTATGTTTTTGCTTTGGCTTCGAGCTCATCAATATGGGTTTGAATCAGCTCGAGCAAATCATCATAGGATTCAGCATCTAATATCGCCTTTGCCTCTGCGGAGAACGTCAGCGTTTCATTGAATTTCAGGTAGTCTTCAAACGCAAAAGCGCCGTCAACTGCCAAAGCCGCTGCCGCTTTCAGCTCCTGCCATACTCTTTCCTCATCACGCTCGTAAGGAGGAATGCTTTCTTTTACTCCATAATGGAGAAAATAAGGCGTAAGCCCTTTATCGAATACAATGTTTTCAGGAGCGACAATCAAATTCAGCCTCGACAGATTGTGCTGCTGTACGGCTTGAACAAGCTGATAGGCAAACTGCCATTTACTTTTTTTATCCTTAGCTTTCATGAAGCGGAATGCTTTATAGGAGGAGGGAGGTTGGATTGTGATGATTACTTCATCATCCGTCACATCGATTTCTTTATGAAAAAATGGATTTATATCTTTGATCACGTTAGCTTCAAGACCGTCGAGAAGCTTTATTTTTTCCCGTTGAAAGGTAAATGTATAGCCGGCATCTGTTTTCTCGGCAACAGCTTCTAATTGGTTTTCTAAATATGATTTTTGTTTACCTGACATTCAACCAGATCCTTTCATAATATTTCAAGCCGGTCTCCGTTTGTAATGCCGCAATCAGACAGCTTGCATTCTCCGGAAAACACCTTATCCTTGTTCACCACTCTGATCCAGTGCCCTTCGCGCGGAGGCATAGATACGCTTTGGGCCTGCCAAGCAATATCAATTACTTTTTTCACCGGGTGGTAATCTGACAATCTGAGATCAAAGACACTGCCGTTATAATGTTTCAAATCTATTGTAATATCAATATACATTTAGGATCACCCTTACATAGAAAGAGCGCCGTCTTCTTTTGAATCAGGCGCTCCTTCCCTTTCATACTGTTATCCGCGGATTTGATTTGCGATGTCTTGGTCAGTAGACTCAAGTGTATTTGCTGTTTGATCAAGCTGCTGATTCACATCTTGAAGCAAATCTGACATTTTGATAAATGAAGGTTTGAGCTGCTCGTATTGATCTGCGAACGCTTCGCTTGAAGCACCTTCCCACATGCTTTTCAAATCAGAGATCATTCGGTTTAAACGATCAACCTGATTTAATACTTCTTGGCTTTCAACGCCGTATTGCTTCGCCATCGCTCTTAGCTCTTCGGGTGTGACACGAATTAATCCTGCCATATTCCTCATTACCTCCTGTGCCATCAGCCTAAATATGGGCTAATTCACTTATTTTTAGAACGTCATTATTATAAAAACAGTTTTTCGGCATAGTCAAACAAATATGTTTTAATTTTACAAAATGAGTCCAATGGTTTACCCCGAATCACTTAAAAATGACATATAATGTAAAGTAAATAGGTTTATTTTCTTAATCTTCTCTTCATTCTCCGAATAATCCAAAAGACCCAAATAACGCTCCAACTCCCAAAAAAAACCTTTCAGAAAATTTGATGCTACAGCACCATTTCTGAAAGGTTCAGTTTTTTCTTTCCTTAATTAGTCTTGCCTCCGATGACTTTCTTAGAAGATTAATAGGATAAGCTGTCGTATTATATGAGGCATACTGTCCTGCAAAAAGGCGATTACACCGCCAAATGTATATAGAACGTTTCTCTCATGAAATTGTTTTTTTGCTTCTGTTCTTTGTTGTTGATTTTCACAAACAACAACAATCATAATAAAAGGAAGGGGATGAGATGTCAAAGAGAAATCAAGCACGAAAAGTAGGGAGATTTATGACCATGCCGAATGATCCGTTTAAATATAGTTTTGACAGACTTGAAGATGTGGCTGATCATATCAGCGACGTTCTGCGGTGCCCGATCACCATAGAGGATGTTAACCACAAGCTGCTTGCCTACAGTACACACAGCGACTGCACAGACCCTGCCCGGACGTCTACCATTATTGGCAGAAGGGTACCGGAAAAGGTGATTAACAAGTTGTGGAAAGATGGGACAATTCCAGCTCTCTTAAAAACGGACCAGCCGATCAGAGTCAAGCAAATTGATGAAGTCGGGCTGAGCAATCGCGTCGCTATTTCGATTTGGAAAAACAAGCAAGTACTTGGCTTCATATGGGCGCTTGAGATCCAAAAAACATTGTCCGATGAAGATCTGCTGACATTGCAAATGGCAGCAAAAGCAGTGAAAAACAAGCTTCTCAAACTTCAAATCAGAAAAACGAAAAATGAAGAACGCAGCCAAGAATTTTTCTGGAAAATGCTGACCGGACACATCCATCAGGAGGATGATATGGCGGATGGGTTCCATAAGCTTGGAATGGCCGCTCCTTCAGAGTTTTCCGTTATGATCATCCGCATAAATGGCGAGCTGACTGAAAAAATCGAACAGCAGCTGCAATATTTACAGGAAACGACCCAGCAGGTTTACGTGCTGCTGGCGACCGTAGATTCCAATGAACTTATTATATTAACCTCACCCAAAACAGATCATCCTTTTCAAGATTTAAAACAGTTTGCTTTAAGTACGCAAAAACAGCTGAAGGAGCGGTATAAAATAGAAGACGTTTCTATCGCTTTTGGCGGAATATACAACTCTATTTCTTTTGTCTCCCGCTCCTATCAGGAAGCATTGTCCGTCTTAAAAACGAAGGAACGGTTCGCTGAAGAGACCAAACATCTTTTCAGCTTTTCTGAGTTAGGCATTTATCAATACTTAGATGTCTTATATGAAAAACGGAAACAGGCGGGCCATTATAATTACTCGCTTTCCAAACTTGAACAATATGACCGGGATCACCAGTCAAATATGGTAGAGACGCTAGAGCGCTTTATTGAAGCGGACAGCAACGTGAATACCGCTTCCAAGCTGTTAAATATACACGTTAATACGTTGAATTACCGACTCAAGCGGATCAGCCAGATCGCTGAAATTGATTTGAAAAATGTGAATCAAAAATTCACCATCTATTTAGATATCAAACTTCGGCACATGGATTTGTGAAATTTCACAAATCCATGTTTTTTTATTTTCTTAATCAAACAAAGAATTTTCCAAAATATCAAGCTACACTAAAAATATCACAGATACAGGAGGAGACAGATATGATCATAGGGGTTCCTAAAGAGATAAAAAACAATGAAAACCGTGTCGCATTAACACCCGGGGGCGTTTCTCAGCTCATTTCAAACGGCCACCGGGTGCTGGTTGAAACAGGCGCGGGCCTTGGAAGCGGATTTGAAAATGAAGCCTATGAGTCAGCAGGAGCGGAAATCATCGCTGATCCGAAACAGGTCTGGGACGCCGAAATGGTCATGAAGGTAAAAGAACCGCTGCCGGAAGAATATGTTTATTTCCGCAAAGGACTTGTGCTGTTTACGTACCTTCATTTAGCAGCTGAGCCTGAGCTTGCACAGGCCTTGAAGGATAAAGGAGTAACTGCCATCGCATATGAAACGGTCAGTGAAGGCCGGACATTGCCTCTTCTCACGCCAATGTCAGAGGTTGCGGGCAGAATGGCAGCGCAAATCGGCGCTCAATTCTTAGAAAAGCCTAAAGGCGGAAAAGGCATTCTGCTTGCCGGGGTGCCGGGCGTTTCTCGCGGAAAAGTAACGATTATCGGAGGAGGCGTTGTCGGAACAAACGCGGCGAAAATGGCTGTCGGCCTCGGTGCAGATGTGACGATCATTGACTTAAACGCAGACCGCTTGCGCCAGCTTGATGACATCTTCGGTCATCAGATTAAAACGTTAATTTCTAATCCGGTCAATATTGCTGATGCTGTAGCGGAAGCGGATCTCCTCATTTGCGCGGTATTAATTCCGGGTGCTAAAGCTCCGACTCTTGTCACTGAGGAAATGGTAAAACAAATGAAACCCGGTTCAGTCATTGTTGATGTAGCGATCGACCAAGGCGGCATCGTCGAAACTGTCGACCATATCACAACACATGATCAGCCAACATATGAAAAACACGGGGTTGTGCATTATGCTGTAGCGAACATGCCGGGCGCAGTCCCTCGTACATCAACAATCGCCCTGACTAACGTTACTGTTCCATACGCGCTGCAAATCGCGAACAAAGGGGCAGTAAAAGCGCTCGCAGACAATGCGGCACTGAGAGCGGGTTTAAACACCGCAAACGGACACGTGACCTATGAAGCTGTAGCAAGAGATCTAGGCTATGAGTATGTTCCTGCCGAGAAAGCTTTACAGGATGAATCATCTGTGGCGGGTGCTTAATTCACAATGAGCTTGCAGAAAGATTTCTGCAGGCTTTTTTATTTTTTAAAAGGAAAAAAGAGACCATTTCACGAATTATGACTATGAAGTTGATCATAAAGGAGGATTCATATGGCTGTTCAGCAATATGGCGTGTTAAAAGGCATAGTCTTAGACATGAAGCGGGAAACAGATGATGACAGTCCTCATTTCCAAGTCAAAATGCTCGGTGAAGAGAATACGTATTACAGGTGCGCCATCAATGTGATGTCCAGTTCTGAGGAATCTGAAGTATTGTATTTGGCTGACGATCAGTTTGATTCGGGCTCAATTACCATCCTTCCGAACATGCCGTATGGATATACAAGGATCAATGAAGCAAACCGTGAAGTGGCACTGGATTATGTGCGGGGCAATTTGTTTGACCCGCGGGAAATGAAGCCTTTGCCTCATGAAATCACGGGACCTGATAATGATTTAAATGATTTTATTGAAACCTATATGAAGAAAGCACAAGATGAGAAAGCGCCGGTTTATATATTTGGTTCAAAATTCGGACCTGAACGGGCTGCAGATAAAATATTCGGCTTTACCCCGACTAACGGAATGCACAATATCCATATGAATCAAGGGAATGCAATGGATACGCGCTGGAAAAAAGACAACGGCTCTTGGCATGACGGGGGTATTCTGATTCAGTTTGCAGATCAGTGGGCCGCTGTGTTTTTAGCGTTTTTGTCCCAATCTTGGTGTACCGATGAAAACGGAAACCCGGTCAGAGATTGTGATCATACTCAAACGTCTGCGTAAGATAGAAAAAGAGACTGCGGCGAGCAGTCTCTTTTTGATACGATTACACATTTTCAACAGTCTTTAGGCTGTTTGGCCTCATATCGCTCCAATGCGATTGGATATAGTCCAAACAAGCTTCACGCCCTTTTTCCTCATGAACAACTGTCCAGCCGCTCGGCACATCTATAAAACCCGGCCATAGGGAATATTGGCCTTCTTCATTGACCAGCACCAAATATGTGCCATCCGCATTTTCAAAAGGATTTGCCATTCTATTTCTCCTCCCTTATTTATTCAACTCTTCCAATTTGACAGCGAGAATCTCGCCGATTTGAGCCAGAGGTTCCGGCTGACATAGATCTTTATGACGGCAGTCGATGTCGATTTGTTCAATCTGTCCGTTAATATAAGGCTTCCACGAGTCAGGTTCAATCGGGTCAAACCATTCAGGAATGATTGTTGATCTGAAAAACAAAACATTTCCACGGAAGGTTTTCGGCTTATAGGAACCTAAAATGCCGACAGAATTGACATACGTATTCTTCAAATTTAAAATGACCGTTTCATCCAGGCTCGCAAGCGCACTGCCGTCACGGCGAAGAATCTCAATCGCCGCTTCAAAATCTAGCGGTTTGTCCCCTAAGCTGTCTGGATCGTACCCGCCTAACGCCAGAAGGGCAATAAGCGCTTCCTCATCATCCGGTGCCTCTTTTATAGGAAGGAAGTGGTTCGGATAGGCGTCCAGCATCACCAACAGGGATACTTCTTCTCCTTGATTTTGCAGCTGGGTAGCCATCGCTTGAACGACATTCCCGCCCAGGGACCAGCCCAGCAGATGGTACGGGCCTTTTGGCTGGACCGTTCGGATTTGTTTAATGTAATCGGCAGCCATGTCATCAAGTGTTTTCGGAAGCTCCTCGCGCTGCCCGATTCCCCGTGCCTGCAAGCCGTAGATTGGATAATCTGTTCCTATATTGGTCATCAAACCGGCATAACACCAGCTGAGCCCCCCTGCCGGATGAACACAGAATAAAGGAGGCTTGTCTCCACTTGTTCGGAGCGGCAGCAGAACGTCAAGAGCGCTTTGGCTTGATCCCATTTCAAGTCTTTCAGCGAGTCCGGCTACAGTAGGTGCTTCGAACAAGTTGCCGATGCTGAGTTCAACGCCGAGCGCTTCACGAATGCGGCTCATGAGCTGTACAGCAAGCAAGGAATGTCCGCCTAAATCAAAGAAACGGTCATCAATGCCGACACGCGGCAAGTGAAGCACCTCCATAAAGAGGTCACAGAGAATTTCTTCCTGCGGCGTTCTCGGTCCTCGTCCTGTCACTGCCGCTGCGAAATCCGGAGCGGGCAGTGCTTTACGATCAAGCTTTCCATTCGGTGTCAGCGGCAATTCTTTCATCGTCACAAAGGCAGCAGGCACCATGTAATCCGGCAGTCTCTCCGCAGCATATTTGCGCAGTTCCGCCGTATCAAATGTTTCTTCCGAAGGGATGACATAAGCTGCCAACCGTTTATCTCCCGGCTGATCCTCACGAACGATCACTGCCGCATCTTCAAGCTGCGGATGCTGAACAAGCGCGGCTTCAATTTCTCCCAATTCAATCCGGAATCCCCGAATTTTCACTTGATGGTCTGCACGGCCGACATAGTCGAGAGAACCGTCAGCGCGGAGGCGGGCCACATCCCCAGTGCGGTACATCCGGGTGCCTGGAGGACCGAACGGATCAGCTATGAAGCGTTCAGATGTTAAACCAGGCCGGCCTAGATAACCTCGTGCTAACCCCGCTCCTGATACATACAGCTCTCCGGCAACACCCGGCGGGACCGGCTGCAGGCGTTCATCCAGCACGTATACACCAAGATCGGGAATGCCGCAGCCGATCAAGCTGTTTGCCCGTAAAGCTGCCATGCTTCGGTCTAATTCGATATAGCTCACATGCACCGTCGTTTCTGTAATACCATACATATTGATAAGCTGCGGTCTATTTTCAGGGTGGCGGTTGTACCAATCCTCTAAACGGCTGAGTTCAAGCGCTTCTCCGCCAAAAATGACATAGCGCAGACTGAGTGCCTGTCCGAGATCCGGCTGTTCCCGTTCCGCCTGCATAAACTGATAGAAAGCAGACGGTGTCTGGTTCAGAACAGTCACCCCCTCTTTGACAAGCAGGCGCAGAAACGCTTCTGGCGATCTGCTGACGTGGTGAGGCACGATTACAAGACGTCCGCCATGCAGCAGAGGACCCCAGATCTCCCACACCGAAAAATCAAACGCATAGGAATGGAACATGGTCCAGATATCGTCTGAGCTGAAACGGAACCAGTGCTCGGTCGCTGCAAATAAACGTGTTACATTTTGGTGAGGAATCATCACACCTTTTGGAACACCTGTTGAGCCGGATGTATAAATGACATACGCCGTATTCAAAGGCGAAAGCGGCTGAGTCCTATCCTTATTTTTTGGATTCTCTGCAGGGTACGTGTTTAGTTTCTCTGCCAGCTCGGGATCATCCAGCACGATTTTCGGCACGTTTTCAACTGGCGGAATGTGATTTGCAGCTTTAGTGTTCGTCATGATAAACGCAGGCTGGGCATCTTTTAGCATAAAAGCAATTCGATCAGCCGGATAATCCGGATCAAGAGGGAGATAAGCTGCCCCGGCTTTTAGCACCGCCAATAGGCCGACAGCCATTTCCAACGATCGGGGCAGTGCCAATGCCACAAATTGCTCCGGCCCGACACCTTCACTAATCAGCATTCGGGCAAGCCGGTTTGCTCTTTCATTCAGCTCTGCATAGTTCAGTGCCTGATTTTCATATACAACGGCAATGGCATCAGGACGTAAAGCAGCCTGCTTCTCAAATTGCTCTGGCAAACATGCGTGCGGAATCTTTTCAGATACACTTTGCCAATCAGTCACCATGCTGCTGCGTTCCTCTGGCGCAAGAATATCCAGATTTCCGATTTGCTCGTCAGGATCAGACTCGGCAGCCTCCAACAGGCGCATCAATCGGTCAGCAAGAGCCTGAGCAGTTTCCCGCTTGAAAAGATCAGTGCTGTATTCAAGCAGTCCTTCCATTCCGTTTGGTGTCCCGTCAGCAAGGCGATCTTCACTAATTTCCAGCGTCAAATCAAACTTGGCAGAACCGACACTGTTGATTCGCAGGCTGCTCTCCATATCAGGAAGATGCAGTTCAGCGTCCGGTGTGTTTTGGAACGCAAGCATGATTTGGAATAAAGGATGCGTCGCACGCGAACGAGCCGGATTGAGCACCTCTACAAGTCTCTCAAACGGCAGATCCTGATTGTCATAGGCGGCCAGATTCACTTCCCGTACTCTGTCTAGAAGCTCACGAAAGCTTGGGTCACCGGACGTATCAGTTCTGAGCACCAATGTATTAATGAACAGCCCTACAAGATCGCCCAGCGCATCATCATTCCGTCCCGCGATCGGACTGCCGATCGGAATATCGGTGCCCGCCCCGAGCCTTGTCAATAAAGCGGCGAGACCGGATTGAAGCACCATAAACAGGCTCACCCTATTTGCGCGAGCCAGCTCCTGCAATCGCTTGTGAAACTCGGGCTCAATACGAAAATGAATCGTATCTCCATCATGACTCGGCTCAGCCGGACGTGAATAATCGGTTGGCAGTTCAAGCTGATCAGGCAGGTTTTTCAAGGTTTCTTTCCAGAAAGCAAGCTGTCCGGCAATCAAGCTATTTGGATCATCCTCGTTTCCAAGCAGTTCTTGCTGCCAAAGCGCATAGTCTGCATACTGCACAGCAAGAGGCGCCCATTCGGGAGATCGTCCGTGGCAGCGAGCCGCATAAGCTGTCCCAAGGTCTCTGGTCAGCGGTGTTAAGGACCAGCCGTCCCCGACAATATGATGGACGAGAAGAAGCAGCACGTACTCGTCAGGACCGATCACAAAAAGCTCGGCACGAAAAGCAGGTTCAGCTGCAAGATCAAAGCTGTAGCGTACAGCTTCGGCAAGCCGATCAGAAAGCTCCTTCTCAGCAATTTCAGTAACATGTAACTCGGGACAGGCTCGATCGGCATCTAAAATATGCTGATAGGATGTCCCCTGTGATTCAGGGAAGATCGTCCGAAGACTTTCATGACGGCGGACGAGGTCATAAAGTGCCGCTTTCAGCAATCCTTGATCCAACTCACCTGACAAACGGACAGCAACCGGAATATTATAAGTAGGACTCGGTCCTTCCAGACAATGCAGGAACCATAGCCGGCGCTGGGCAAATGAGAGCGGGATCTTTTCAGGCCGCTCAGCTCTCTGCAAAGCGGGACGTGCACTCTGCACCAAATCAAGATGGGCTGCGAGTCCGGCTACTGTCGGTTCGTCAAAGAGCTTGGCGATACCAAGTTCGGCTCCCATTACCTCGCGAATGCGGCCCATCAGACGGGCTGCAAGAAGAGAATGGCCCCCAAGCTCGAAGAAACTGTCATCGATACCGACGCGTGCCAAACCGAGAACCTCTGCAAACAAGTCACACAATATCTCTTCCTGAGGAGTCCGAGGGGCCCGATCACTGACAGATGTGCTGAAGTCTGGTGCCGGCAGTGCTTTCCGGTCAAGCTTGCCATTAGGTGTTAACGGCAGCTCGTCCATCTCCACAAACGCCGACGGTACCATATAATCAGGAAGACTAGCCCCCATATAACGACGAAGCTCTGCAGTATCAATAGCAGCATCAGCGACTACATAAGCCGCCAATCGTTTGTCTCCCGGCAGATCTTCCCGTACGACAACCGCGGCCTGTTCAATGTGCGGGTGATTGGCAAGCACGGCATCAATTTCTCCAAGTTCAATTCGGAATCCGCGAATTTTGATTTGATGATCCGCCCGCCCGATATAATCCAAAGACCCATCGGCGCGCCAGCGGGCCTGGTCTCCGGTCCGATACATCCGAGTTCCCGGCGGTCCGTATGGATCTGCAACGAAGCGCTCCGCCGTTAAATCAGGGCGATGGAAATAACCTCTGGCCAAGCCGGTTCCTGCAATATAAAGCTCTCCGACAACGCCCGGCGGCACCGGCTGCAATCCATTATCAAGCACATACACCTGCGTGTTCCAAATCGGTTTCCCAATCGGAGGAACGCCCTTCAGCCCTTCTTCAAGAAAAGCTGCGGCAGACCAAATCGTTGTTTCAGTGGGACCGTATAAGTTCGTGACTGAACAATGAAGGTCTTGAAGCGCCTGCAAAAGACCGCTCGGCAGCGCCTCGCCTCCTACAAGCACTCTAAGCCCCCGAAGTTTCTCAGGTTCACTCGTTACCAAAGCGTGCCACAGTGTCGGTGTCGCCTGCATGATGTTAATATCGAAATTTTCAATCATTTGAGCTAATGCATGCGGCTCACGGATCGTTTCTTTCCTTGCGATCACAATTTGCGCTCCGCTAATCAGCGGAAGATATAACTCCAATGCTGAAATATCAAAAGCGACAGTCGTCACAGCCAACAGCCTGTCTTCTTCTCCTAGAGAAAATGCCTCCTGCATGGACAGCAGAAAATTGCTTAAGCTTTTCTGTGTCACAACGACACCCTTCGGTCTTCCTGTTGATCCTGAGGTATAGATGATATACGCAGGATGGTCAAGAGAAACCGATACATCCGGATTTTCCGGCGAATAGCGTTTTATAATCTCCTGTGTAACAGCCTGATCAAGCACAAGCTCCGGTACAGCCAGGTTATCAGGCAGACTGGCTGCTATTTCCTCAGTCGTTATGATGCATGAAGGTTTCGCATCCTCCAGCATGTAAGAAATGCGGTCGGCTGGAAACTCCGGATCAAGTGGGAGATACGCCGCACCAGTCTTGAGCACACCAAGCATTGAGGCCACCATCTCAGGGGAACGTGGCAGCGCCAAAGCGACAAATTGCTCCGGACCAATCCCTTTTTCGATCAACAGACGCGCGAGGCGGTTTGCCTCTTCATTGAGCTTTCGATAGTTGACTTGAATGTCATCACACATGAGAGCGATACGTTCTGGCGTAAGAACTGCCTGCTTTTCGAACATGTCCTGAAGGCTGACCAGCTTCTCGGATTTTGCCGTCTCATTCCATTTAGAAATGACTTTTTCTTTCTCCTCTGGCAACAGAAGCTCCATTTGCCCAATCAGCATGTCCTCTCCGGCAGAAGCCGTTTGCAGCAGCTGCAAAATACGCTGCTGATGAAGCTTAATATCAGACTCACTGTATACCTCGGGATTCGCATCAACATCAATTCGCAGCCCGCTGCCGTCTGTTCTGTCATATACATTGATTGATAGATCATCAACAGGACCGGCTGAAAGATTATGCGTTGTGCCCCGGACGCCGGCAAAGTCGAGACCGTAATCAAACGGCATAAGATTGATTTGAGGGCCAAATAATCTATGATTTTCTCCTATCAATTTCAGATCGCGCCTAAGCTCTTCATGGCGATACTTATGATGTCGCCGAATACTGCGGATTTCCCGGGAAATTTGCTGAATCAGTTCAGAAAAGCTCATCGAAGAGCTTACCGTCAGCCGGAGCGGGAGAAGGTTCATCACCATAGCCGGTACATTCAGTGACGCGGACCCTATCCGACCCATCATGGGCAGGCCGAGCACAACATCCTCAGAGCCGGTCATACGGTGCACATAAACAGCTGACACCGCAATCATGACTTCATGCCAGCTTCCTGAGAAATAGCGCGCCGCTTCTTTTAACGCGTTTACATCAGACGGAGGCAGATATGCCGTATGACGAAGAAAACTGTTAGATGTTCTTGGCGCCCGATCAGCCAAGCTCACAACTTCAGGTGCATCTGCAAAACGGTCCAGCCAGAATTGACGATCCTTCTCATACTGCTCTGATCCGCGATAATCTGTATCCTCCTCCAAAATGGCCTGGAGAGACCCAAAGGAACGGCTTTTAGCTGTTTGTCCTTTTATAAGGGCAGTATATGTACTTGCCACACGCTGGGCTATCAGGGAAAAACCGAAGCCGTCGATCGCTATATGGTGAATGCGCTGATACCAAAAGAAACGATCAGGCCCGGCAATAAACAGAGCTTCATTGAACAAAGGGTCATACCCTAAATCAACCGGCTTTGCTAAATCAGCTTTCATCCAGTTTAATGCTGTTTTTTCCGGATCAGGCTCAGAGCTGACGTCAATGACGTGCAGCTGTACATCCGGAGACGGGTTTATCATCTGCCAAGGCCCGTCCATATTTTCACCGAAGCGGACATGCAGCGATTCCGCTTCCTTGATCACGTGCCGCAAAGCTTCTTCAAAAAGAGCAATATTGATTGGTCCATTGATTTCTATATATTCCGCTGTATTGTAGATTGGATTGTCCGGATCAAGCTGCTGAGCAAACCATATGCCAGTTTGCGCCCCGGTCAAAGAATATTGAAGATCTTTTGTATCAGGCATCCGTTTGTTTACCCTCCTTTTATAAATAATCCGCGTTTGGCAGCACTTGCTGGCTGCGGGTTGTGAGCAATTTCTGCCATTCTTCGATCGTTGGGCGTTCAGCCAATTCCACGAAAGTCACCTCTGCCCCTTCACGGCGCCATTGTTCCACCAATGTCATGATCCTTACCGAATCAAGACCACGATCGAGCAAATCCTCTTGATCTGTGATGTCTTCCGGTGTTTCTTGTAGAAGCTCAGCAATTTGTTTACGGATATTCTCACATGTAAACACGTTCTTTTTGCCAGTGTTTGCTGACGTTTTTTGAACGTCTGCCGGCGCATTCTGCAGCTGATCAAGAAGACTGTCAGTCATCACGGTAAACGCACAGCGTCCAGCCGCATATTCCAGCGCCATTTGATGTTTTTCTAATGAAAAATCAGCAACTGCATCTCCCACAAAAAAGGCTTTAATATCCTCCATAAATGCTTCACATGCTGTAACAAGACAGCCGATATGGGCGTAAATTCCTGTAATGATCAGCTGATCGCGTCCCTCTTTGCGCATCATTTCAAGCAGATTCGTTCTCTTAAACGCGCTGTATCTCCATTTTGTCAGCACAAGATCATCATCCTCTGGTGCCAGCTCGGTTATAATTTTCTCCTCATAAGGACCGCTGTTTAATCCCGGGCCCCAAAAGTCTGTCAGCAGCGCACGGTCATCCGGATTTTGGCTTCCCGGCTGTGCGGTATAGACAACAGGAATCCCAAGCTGAACACATTGATTCTTCAGCTTTCGTATATTCGCTGAAAGCTCTGTTACCGGAGACGCTCCCGCTGTGAAAGCATCAACAAAATAGTTTTGCATATCGTGTATTAACAAGACAGCCCGATTCGGATCAGGCACCCATGATACTTTGTTTTGCGGCATATCAGATGCTGTCGGCATTTGATACGGCTGAATGGCAGGTATAGCCATATGAACACTTCCTCTCAAATTGTTGTTTTATTTTTTTAATCCTGCAAGAAGCTTCTCGGAAATGGCTTCACGGAGCGCTTTTTTGCTGACTTTTCCTACTCCTGTCTGCGGGAAGGATTCGACAAATTCAACTCGATCAGGGATTTTATATGCCGCCAGTCCGCGCTCTCTCAAAAATGCTTTAAGCTCTGCGGCTTTTGGGGCTTCATCCCGGGGAATAATGAACACACAAGATCTTTCGCCAAGAAATTGATCAGGCATGGAGACCATTGCCGCATCATGGACAGCCGGATGCGCCAGCAGATGATTTTCTACCTCTTCAGCGGCAACCTTTTCTCCTCCACGGTTAATTTGATCCTTCGCCCGGCCTTCAACGACAATATAGCCGTCTCGTGTCAGCCTGACGATATCACCCGTACGGTAAAAACCGTCCTCAGTAAATGAAGCGGCGTTATGCTCTTCTGCCTTATAGTAACCTCGAATTGTATACGGCCCCCGCGTCAGCAGATGGCCTGTTTCACCAGGTTTTACGTCGCGATCATGATCATCCCAAACACGCACTTCATCATATGGAGACATCGGTTTTCCTTGGGTGTTGACAATGATCTCCTCAGGATCATCCAATCTCGTATAATTGACGAGACCCTCTGCCATTCCGAACACCTGCTGCAGCGTGCAGCCGAAAACAGCTTTTACCCTGCGCGCGGCTTCAGCACTAAACTTGGCACCGCCGACCTGCAGCACTTGAAGGCTGGATAAATCATCACGGCGTGAGGATGCCGCATCCATCCATACCATCGCAAGAGGCGGAACAAGAGCGGTTATCGTGACCTTTTCCCGTTCAATTAAAGGAAATGCGTCATCTGGACTTGGAGAAGGAGATAATACCACTCTTCCTCCAGCGTATAATACGCCGAGAACGCCGGGTGAGCTCAGCGGATAATTGTGTGCCATCGGCAGCGCGGCCAAGTACACCGTGCTGTGGTCGAGCCAGCAGACCTCCACACTCCGCTTCAGGCTGTATATGTAGTCATCGTGGGTCCTCGGAATCAGTTTCGATAGCCCGGTGCTCCCGCCAGAAAGCTGGAGGAACGCCACATCCGATGATTTGACTTCAGGCAGTTTTACAGGTTCTGCATGCAAATCCTCCAGCGGTAAAAATTCCTCTGCCTCACCTGCGACAATGATGTTTTTCAAAGTCGGCAGCTTGCTTTGAACCTGTCTGGCAAGCGAACGGTAGTCAAAACCGGAATAAGCGTCGGGAATGATATATGCAGCCGCTTCAGCAAACTCGCAAAAATATGTAATTTCACTGCTTCGATGAGAAGGCAGTGCGAAGACTGGAAGCGCCCCCAGACGGAAAAGCGCGAAAATGACTTCAAAAAACTCTTTGATATTTGGCAACTGCACCACAACACGATCCATCTGTTGAATGCCGAGCTTTTGAAATCCGGCAGCCAGGCGATCAGCCCTTGTGTCAAGCTCTCGATAGCTCCAATGGGTGTTTCCGCATGTAATGGCAATGCGATCACCATATTTGGCTGCCCGGTCCCTTAACAAATCTCCAAACGTCTCACCGGCCCAGCAGCCGTTCTTTCGATAGGTCTCAGCTAACTCATCAGGCCAAGGCGTAAATCCTTTCAGCATGTTGTATCCCTCCAGCAATTCATTCTGTTCATATGTGATCCACGCCCATTGCCCGCAGCATTGTCCGAAACTTTGCGGACGTCTCCTGAAGCTCGTCCTCAGGCTTTGAACCGGCCACAACACCAGCTCCAGCATACAGGCGGAGTGAGCGTTCTTCTGCTTCTGCACAACGGATGGTCACGATCCATTCTCCGTCACCGGCATCGTCACACCATCCGACCATGCCGGTAAAGAAACCGCGGTCAAATGGTTCAATGCTGAGAATCGCTTCTCTTGCAAGATCAGTCGGTGTTCCGCAGACTGCTGGCGTCGGGTGGAGAGCCGCCGCCAATTCAAGTGCGGTTACAGACGGGTCGGAAAGCTCTCCCTTAATCACGCTGGACAGGTGCCACATCGTTTCCGTTTTGATCAGTGAAGGCTTCTCCGGAACCTCCAGCGTCCGGCAGAAAGGTCTCAGCGCTGCCGCAACCGCGTCAGCGACAACCGCGTGCTCATGAAGATCCTTTGCGGAAGAAAGCAATTCAGCTGCCCGGCGCTGGTCTTCAACAGGATCATTACTGCGCGGCCTTGAGCCGGCTAATGGGTTGGAAACGACCTGTGTTCCCATCCTTGAAACGAGAAGCTCCGGACTTGCTCCGAGCAATGTTCGGCGGGGAGACGTTTCCTCCTGACTGGACACGTCTGCGGCAAACGTGTAGCCATGCGAGTTATGCTGAGCCAGATGGCGAAGCAATTCATCCGTCTGAATCGGTTCAGGCGATGTCAAATGCAGCGACCTGGACAGAACGATTTTGCTGAGTGTTCCATCGGCAATGCGTGCCAGCCCTTGTTCAACACCATTTTTATAATCCTCAGGTTCAGGAACAGGCTTTATGTGGTATGTATGCCCAGCCTGCTGTTCCTCTTCCTCATGATCAAATTGAAGCGGTCCTGACCAGCGCACTTCTTCAGGTACAACGAGCCGCGCTGCTTTTACTTGATCAAAAGGAACGGCCCCGACAACAAGCGGCCGGCTTTGCCCTGATTGTTTTGCCTGACGTAACGCCTCTGCAATTCGGCCAGAAAGGGTTTCCATTTGGTTTTGCCCGTCTGCCTCCGGTACGATTTCACATATGCCTTTCGCTAACAGTACACGATGAGGAGACGCTAAGAAAAAGGCGCCCGGCTGATATTCATGAAGCAAATGCTCCGCTTTTGTTTCTGTTATAACGTTTTGATCCAACATTCTCATGAACCTCCTTTAAATTCAGTTACACGCCTAAGGTCGCGCCGCCATCTACGCATAAGTTATGCATCGTAATATGCCCTGCCTGGCCAGAAACCAAAAAGAGCACCGCATCCGCAATATCCGAAGGCTTGGCTAGTTTTTTGAGCGGGATCCCTGTTTTAAATGTCTCAAGTGATCCTTTTATGACTTGCTCCGCTCCATTCTCGTCGGCCCATAATGACCACTGCATGTCTGTTTCCGTTGATCCGGGAGATACAATGTTGCAGCGAATATTGTATTCTGCAAGCTCAAGGCCAAGGCATTTCGTAAACATCACAGCCGCAGCCTTTGAAGACGCATATGCCGCCATAGATGTTCTTGGTACACCGGCAGCATTCGATCCGACTGTTACAATCGAACCCGATCTTCGGTCCATCATATATTTGCTGACTGAACGCGAGGCGTTAAATACGCCAGTCGAATTCACTGAGAACGTCGCCTCCCATTCCTCATCGCTAAGCGAATGGATCAGTCCCGGGCGAAGGACACCCGCTACATTCACTAAAATATCAATCGGCCCCATTTCACGTTCGATGCGCGCCGTGATCTCGTCAATCGCCGCGCTGTCTCTCACATCCGCAGGAAAAGCTTCTGCATAGCGGCCTTCTGCTTTGAGGCTGCTCACAACCTTTTCCAGCTTTTCAGGATTATAATCAACTGCCGCAATATGTGCGCCTTGACTGGCAAGCGTCCGCGCAACAGCTTCGCCTATTCCTTGGGCAGCCCCTGTTATAAAAGCAATTTTTCCCTCTATACCCTTTGCATTCATATCATCAATTCCTTTCTTCGCTCTAAATGCCGAACAGACATCCAGCGCAAAAGACTGCTGCGCCTTGAAAAACGCAATCTATTGATAATGATTATCATTATCAATTATAAAAATAATCATATCCAAATGTCATGTGACAGTCAAATATAATTTCAGTGACAAATATTTTTTAAAGGCAAGGCTGAGTATGTCTCAGCCCATTGAAAGATGCGGTCCGTCAGGGTGAAGCGCAAAACGCAGCGCCCGGCTGACCAAAACAGGAAGAACTGAAATATGTCCTTCTCCTGAAAACTCGCAAAATTCCGCCCGTATGCCTTGTTCAGATAAAACGGCCAGCCGCTCATAAAGCTCCCTCGCATTGTCGTTCATCCGGCTTTTATGATGCTGCTCCAATTCTCCTGCGGCAAGCAGGATATTGATAGGCTGATTGTTTGTCTTGGTGAGAGAGACGAAATGGTCCGTTTTCTCGAGAATAAACAGTTTATTCCAATGAATGGACGGACTTCCCGCGATATACGTTTGAAACGCATCGGGCTTTGTTAGCAGCACCTGCAGCACGAAAAGCCCTCCGAGCGAATGGCCAAAGATTGTTTGTCTTTTTTTATCAATCTGGTAATCTCGTTCTATCTCCGGTTTTAAATCCTCTTCAATAAATCTGAAAAAGCCCTCCGCTCCGCCATGCTCCGGCCATTCTCTGCCGTCGGGCCTTTCCGGCAGCTTCGATTGGGCTGTTGGCATTGTAAAATCCCGGTGGCGTGCTGAAGAGAACGGCTCCGCTGTCTCATAGCCAATGCCGACGATCACTGCAGGGATCACCCCGGTTTTTTCGGGTCGGCGTCCCTGTATTCGAACGGCTTCCGTCATCGTTCCGAAGACAGAATTGGCATCCAGCAGATAAATCACAGGATAACCAGCGGGTGGCGGCGGCGTACTAGGTTTCGAGATAAAAATGTGATAGGTACGGTTTTCATTGCGTGAAGACATCATACGCACTTCCGTACCAGGAATCGTAAATGCGTTTGATGTCCCGCCATTTGTCCGGTCTGTTGTTTGCTCTTTCATGCAGTACGACATTCCTCTCCTTAAACTAAACCGCAATGTATGATAATGATTTTCACTATCAACTAGACACCTCAAATAATAGGTTTTCTTCCAAAGAAAGTCAACTTTTTCCCGAATAAAAAAGGCACCTTGATCAAATAAGGTACCTGCAGACTATCAATATGGAAGTAAAAACCCAATAAAGATGCGGATTGTCCTATTTGAAATAGAACCTTAATCCCATGTAAACCTTTGATTTTGCCAAGGATCGCCTCTCATGTGATAGCCATTCCGCTCCCAAAAGCCAGGATGATTTTCTTTCGTAAATTGGATGCCGCGCAGCCACTTGGCGCTTTTCCAAAAATACAGATGCGGAAATACACCCCGCAGCGGAAAGCCGTGTTCAGGGGTTAAAGGTTCGCCATTATGCGCATAAGCCAGAAGGGAAGTTTCCGCTAAGAAATCATCAAGCGGCAGATTGGTCGTCCAGCCCTCTTCAGCATGTAAAATGACGTAGCCCGCTTCTTCTTTTACACCCGCTTTTTCCGCTATATCACAAGCCCGCACGCCTTGCCACACATTATCAAGCCTTGACCATCCCGTGACGCAATGAATGTCATTTTTCGATTCATACCGTGGAAAGGCTTTGACATCTTCAAAGCTTAGCAGCATCGGATGGTCAACCAAACCGTATACTTGAAGATTCCATTTCGTCATATCTTCGTAATATGGGACATCTCCGGTATGAAGCACAGGAAATGAAGTGGTGACGTTTTGATTTGGCGGCACTCTTCCAGATTGATCGGACTGTCTTGTTTTTCCGAAATACATATGGGCCTCCTTTTTGTTAACCTAAATTAAAATCATGTTGACAATCTTTTTGTTCTTTATTACTCTATGATTGTGTATGTCAACCTAAGGGGGAACAACGATGAAACAACGTAAACTTCGTGCGGGAGATATGGCGCTGATTGGCATGTTCGCCGCACTTATGGCTGTCGGGGCCAACATTACATCAGTAGCACCCTTTTTACAAGTAGCCGGCATTCCGCTTTCGATGCAGCCGTTTTTCTGTCTCTTGGCAGCTTTGCTTCTTGGCAGCAAACGGGCAGCGATTGCCATGATTGTATATGCACTTGTGGGATTGGCCGGAGCGCCTGTGTTTGCTCAATTTTCAGCAGGCTTCGCACCGTTTGCAGGGAAAAGCGGCGGGTTTATTATCTCATACATTCCGGCAGCATTTGCAGCGGGATGGTTTTTAGAACGAAACATTCAGCCAAGTAAAATTCGATTTCTCATTGCTTCACTTATCGGAACGGCGATCATGTATCTCATCGGCACTACCTATATGTATCTTGCACTGAAGCTGTGGATTCATACGCCAGTGAGCTACGGCACGGCTTGGGGCTTTATGATTTGGTTTATGGTAAAAGATACAGCGCTGGCTGTGATACTGTCGTTTATCGCTCCAGCAATCTACCGCTCTATTCATAAAGCAACCGGCTTTAACAGAAATCACATATCATCTACGTAAAAACCGTTCTATTGGACGGTTTTTTTATCATAACGAGAAAAGGCTCCCCAGTAAAGGGGAGCCTTTTTCCTATAAAACAAGCGCTGCAATCCAGCCAAAGATGACAAGCGGAATATTATAAAATATAAATGTCGGCACACAAGTATCCCAAATGTGGTGATGCTGGCCGTCCGCACTCAAACCTGAAGTCGGCCCAAGCGTACTGTCACTGGCAGGTGAACCGGCATCGCCAAGCGCAGCAGCAGCCCCGATAATCGCAATCGTTGCCATCGGGCTGAATCCAAGCTGCATGCATAGAGGCACGAAAATGGTTGTGATAACAGGAATGGTCGCAAAAGAAGATCCGATCCCCATTGTAATTAATAAGCCGACAATGAGCATCAGCAATGCGCCCAAGGACTGACTGTGTCCGATAAAACCAGCTGACGTTTTGACCAGTGACTCGACATCTCCGGTTTTCGTCAATACGTTTGAAAACCCGGCTGCAACAAGCATGACAAAGCCGATAAAGGCCATTAAAACCATTCCATCAGTAATCAGTGAGTCCGCTTCATCACGCTTCATCACACCGCTGACAAACAGAACAATCAGACCAGCGAGCGCCCCCATAATCATTCCTTCTACTCCCAAAGTCTGAGATAAGTAAAGCTGGACGCCGAGTGACACAACAATGGCTAGAACCGCGATACCAATACTTTTTCTCGTATATGGCGATGCTTCTGCACCTGAAATGTCTTTTGTTTCATATTGTTTCGGTTTACGGTATACGATCACTGATAAAATAAGGCCGACAACCATACCTGCAACTGGAATAATCAGTGCGTACGGAATATCAGCAAGCGGAACGTTTAACCCGGCATCCGCCATATTGTCCTTCAGCATGCCTTGGAAGATTTGGCCGAAACCGACCGGAAGCAAAATATAAGGAGCCGTTAAGCCAAATGTAATTACACACGCGATCAGACGGCGGTCCATTTCAAGTTCATTAAAGATTTTCAAAAGCGGCGGAATCAGCACCGGGATAAACGCGATGTGAACCGGAACGACGTTTTGCGAAAAACAAGATACAATTAAAATAATCAGCACAATCAGCACCTTAGACAGTGCTTTTTTTCGAGAATCTTCTTTATTTCCGATTAATTTAACGGAGGCTTCCACCATTGCGTCCGGAAGACCCGTTTTCGTCAAAGCGGCGGCAAACGCGCCAAGCATGGCATAGCTAACTGCAACGGTGGCATTTCCGCCGAGACCGTCTGTGAAAGCTTTAACCGTTTCGCCAAGACCGAGCCCGCCTGTTAACCCGCCGGCCAAGGCGCCTATAATTAATGCGATAACAATATTGACACGCAGCAGGCTTAATACAAGCATAAGCAGGACTGCGATGACGACTGCATTCATGATGATACCCCTCCAAAAATCCTTTAGTTTGCTAATGTAGTAGATAAATAAAGTACGAACGTATCGTATCATAACCGATCCACTTTAGTCAACTAAAGATTTCGGAAGAAAAAATCCCTGCCGCATCATACAGCAGGGATTTTTCATTACTCGTTTTTATCTTCTTCCAATGTAAATCGCTCCGCAAGTGTAGCCAGTGTTCTTGCCATAACGCCAGTAGCCCCGGCCGGCCCGAAGCAGGTTGCTTTATTGGCAGTCGCTGTTCCTGCAATATCAAGGTGAACCCAAGGTGTTGACTCAGCGAATTCACCAAGAAACGTTCCTGCCATAATCGCATGTCCCTCGCGTCCCGGTGAATTGTTGAGATCCGCCATTTGGCTGCTTTTCACGCGTTTTTTATCCTTCTCTGTTATCGGCAGCTGCCAGATCGCCTCGCCGCACTCTTGTGCAGCATCAGCTACCTGCTGGTAAAAGCTTTGATCATTTGTCATTGCACCGGTTGTTTCAGTTCCTAATGCCACAACGACGCCGCCGGTAAGCGTAGCTACATCGACAAGAACTGACGCGCCATGCTGTTTCGCGTATGTAATGCCATCTGCAAGCACTAGCCTTCCTTCAGCATCCGTATTAAGGATTTCTATTGTTTTTCCGCTTAAAGATACGATCACGTCATCCGGCTTCATGGCCCCGCCGGAGATCATATTATCGGTTGATGGAATAACGCACAGCACGTTTTGCTCAGGACGAAGCTCTCCGATCGTTTCCATAGCACCGAGAACCGCAGCTGCTCCTCCCATATCTGATTTCATGCCGACAATTCCAGATTTCGTTTTAATGGAGTAGCCGCCTGTGTCAAAGGTAATTCCTTTCCCGACTAGTCCGACCACGTCCTCCCATTCCTTTTTGCCCTGATATTTCAACACAATCATTTTCGGCGGTTCGGTGGAGCCTTGGTTTACCGCAAGTATTCCGCCCATACCGAGCTCTTCCATCTCTGATTTCTCCAATATCTCACACTCAAAATCATATTTCGCCGCAAGCTCTTCAGCATACGAAGCGAGGTCAGTCGCTGTCAGCATGTTTCCCGGCATATTCACAAGCGTTCTAGCCGAATTTGTCCCTTGTCCGTATGCCTGGCCGACGCGAAGCCCGGCCTGCACTTCCTGTGTATCTTCATCTGTTACAACATACACGGCTTCAATTTGTTTGTCAGGCTCATTTGATTTGTGCTTATAATCCTGCACCTCATAGGAAGCAAGCAGGCAGCTCTCAGCTAAAGCATGAGCGGCATCGGCTGGAGGCACGTCTTCCGAAATAAACGTATCAAGCAGAACAGCAGTTTCTTGTTTTCGATCTTTATGAATGGCTTGAAAAACATGAGCAAAACGTTCCTTCGCCTGTTCAAACGAATAATTTGCTTCTCTCCCCAGGCCAACGAAATAAATCCGTTTCATACCCGCAGAAGATGGAGGGAATACTTTTGATACTTGATTCGGTTTCGCAGAGACATCACCCTCTTTTAAAAGCTGTGTCAGATGGCCTTCGAGCATTTCATCAATTTCCAACGCTTTTCCTGTCAGCTGGCTTTTTTGAAAAAGCCCGACAACAAGGGTTTCTGTATGCTCTGATTGTTGAACCGCATAAAACATGAGGCTTACACTCCTAACGTAATGGGTATTTGTAATGAACAATGGTATAATAGGAAAAACATTCTTTCCACTATACTTATTTTAACAAACAACAGTCTAAGACTTGCTTTTTTCTTTTGAAACACGAAGGATTTTTCAAATAGAAAGGATGTCGCCGATGGAACTTTTAACGAATTTTCCTTTATTATCAAGCCTGGCCGCAATTATTTTTGCTCAGGTCATCAAAGTGCCCATACAGTTTATCGTGTCCAGAAAACTGGACTGGTCGCTGGTCACAAGCACAGGCGGCATGCCGAGCTCTCACTCCGCAGCGGTCACTGCGCTTTCTACAGGCGTAGCCTTGGAGCATGGATTAGACTCCTCACTCTTTGCGGTTTCCGCCATTTTCGCCGTCATAACCATGTTTGACGCAACTGGCGTCAGACGCCACGCCGGTGAGCAGGCAACAGTCATTAATAAGCTTGTTATTGATTTTAACCGTTTCGTAAATGAAGCGAAGGACTTCCCTAAGGCTGCAGAGAAAGAAAAGCAAAAAAAGCTGAAAGAGCTTCTCGGACATCAGCCGATCGAAGTCTTTTTCGGAGGCCTAACAGGTATTTTACTGACATTGGTACTCGCTTACTTTTTCATGTAAAAAAACGCTCCTGCTTTCGCTGGAGCGTTTTATTCTTTCACAGTTTTATATTGATTTCTGAACACTTGCAAAGATTTTGTTTCATTGAGCTTCTCAAGCTCATCCTCGGTAATCTTTCCCGTTCCCTTTTTAATCACATATACATCAAGGGTTTTTTTGCCCCATTCATTGTATACATCTTTGACTGTCTCAAAGTACAGATCAAGGCGGTTTCCCTTAATAGCTGATCCTGTGTCGGCCACAACTCCGAGACCGTAGTTCGGAATGAATAAAATTGTTCCGATCGGAAAAACGGACGGGTCAGCAGCAACCGTGGAATATAAATCCCGTTTCACTTTCACACCTGAATATGTAAGCCCGTATAATGGATCACCGGGATTTTTGCCCGTCGACTCAGCTCCTGCTGTGTAGCCTGTTGCTGTTACTCTTTGGACTGGATATTCATTCCAATCAAATGCCTCTTCTAACGGTTTTGTTTTATCCTCAGCCGCGGACGTGGTTTGTGTTTGTTTCTGCTGCAATGCTTTTAATGTCAGTCCTGCATGCTTCAAGTGCTTTTCCTGATGTTCCTGCACCCATTTTGACAAGTCCTTCGCTTCAATTCCTGACACTGATAAAAATGTCGTGCCAAATGCAAGCAGAAATAAACAGGTCATCAGCAAACGTCTGATCATATTCAACATCATTCACCTCTCCTCCGAATCATTGTTCCCAAGTGGAGAGAGCATTATTCAAAATGGTGAATGAGCTGAACGCATAAAAAAAGCTTTCTTTAGAAGAAAGCGGCATTTAAAACATTTGATATCCTCTTTTTCTGAGCATGTTGATCGCTATACCGGACACGATGGCGCCGGCCAAACCGCTGACTAAAATCAGCACATCAGCAGCCGCTAATGATAAGACACGATGAAACAGGCTGGCAAAGGATTCTCCCGGCGACTGGACATAGCTGATCAGCTTTTCTTTGCTGATAATGAAAAGGCATACAATTGGATAAATCACAGCCATAATCCAAGACATTCTCAGCAGCATGTTTAATAAGAAACCGATTCCAAAAAACAAGACAAAAAACAAAACAATTGAGATGATTACGACTGGCAGACTAATCAACCTATTCCACCCCCCTGCGTTGTTTTTAGTGTAACGCGGGGGCTGAAATAAAGTCAACGGCTGGAAAAAGAATGACTGTCTTTTCCTGTCCCCTGGCAAGACGGACAAGTCTCTGAACCGCCGAGAATCAATTGAAAATATCCTTTCCCTGAACAAAATGGGCATGCATGTGAAGCGGTTGTCGTTGCAGTTTTCATCTAATCATCACCCTTTTTCTAAATTTTCTGATAATATACCATATCAAGCTGTCAACAATAAAGTCAGATCATGTGACAAATCTTTTGATGTAAGCGGAAACATACTTGTTTTCCTCTCGTTCTCTTTTTATTTTGGCGTTTTTTAATAAAGAAAACCCGCTTCCGCGGGTTTTTAGAAAAACTTGAACTTGCCTTTTTTCAATGTCAGTCCGAGTCCGCCAATCATAAACAGTGAGCGGTTATCAATGACTTTTTTCATAAACGAAGCGGGCGTGCCTTTCAGCTTTCTGCCATAAACAACCCCAACCGCGTTATGCTCGCCAAGAGAAGCCACTGTTCCCTTAATGTCCGGCTTGAATTCCTCAAGCTCTCCGCCTTTAATAAGCCTGCCAAGGTTTTTAGCGACCGTTATGCCCTGCTGCATTGCAATTTGCGCAGTCGGCGGATACGGGCGCTCTGTATCTTCATTCATAAACAGCGAGCTGTCGCCGAGAATAAAGACATTGTCATGTCCCGGGGCGCGGAGATCAGGGTTGACTTTGACTCGGCCGCGCATATTCTCAAAACCGGCTTCCTCCACAATCGGATGGCCGCGGACACCTGCCGCCCATACAACGGTTTGCGATTTGATCTGCTCTGGTTCTTCATCTTTTTTGCCGACTCTGACTCCTTCTGGTGTACATTCTTGTACAGCCGTTCCGATCTTGAACTCAACTCCGTTTTCCTCAAGATAATGTACGGCGTAATCAACAAGTTCCGGATCAAAGCCCGGCAAAACGGTCGGCGCTGCTTCCACACAAATGATGCGGACAAGGCTTCTGTCAACGTCATATTCCTTACAGAGCTCCGGCACGCGAGCAGCCAGTTCGCCAAGAAATTCAATTCCCGTAAATCCGGCACCGCCAACAACGATCGTTAACCTGTCCGGCCGTTTTTCCGCTTCCGTATTGTAAGTCGCAAACTGCAGCTCAATATGTTCCCGCAGCAGGCGCGACGTGTTGATGTTGGCAATCGGAAACGCATATTCTTTTAAGCCTTTAATGCCGAACGTTTCAGGCACGGCGCCGAGCCCGATGACTAAATAATCGTACTGCAATTCTCCATTCGCAAGCACAACTTTTTTCTCATCAATTTTGATTGCCTTTACGGTATCCTGTACAAAATTCACCCGTGACTGGTTGATTACATCTTTTATCTGATAACGGCAGCGGTCATGATGGAGCGTACCCGCGCTCGCTTCATGCATCCATGTCGTTTCATAATGATAATTGTGTTTATTTACAAGCGTAATGTCAGCATCATTCGGCCCGACATACTTCGTCAGCCTTGTCACCGTCATCAATCCGCCATATCCTGCACCTAAAATCACGATTTTGGGCTTATTCAATGCCATCACATCCACCTTCTCTTTTTTTGCTTTTGTTAGACCCATAATAAAATCATCATTTGTGTTAGCTTCAGCTTATTGGCGGGATTTTATGAAATATATTGAAAAGTTTTTTGTGAAGTCCTTACCCGTAGCACTATTATCATGTTTATCCGGCTGGCCCAAGAAACATTCAGAAAAAGATCATTTCATTTGGTTATTATCGTAGCGGCCTGCGGAAATATTTTCAAGAACGGATGGGCACGTTAGATCCTTACGATTTTTTCTGCTGACTCGTCAATTTGAACGGCAATATGGTATAATTAATAACAATTTTCATTTAGGAGGCAATTTTCGTATGCGAGAGGATACAAAGGTTTATGATATTACAATTATAGGCGGGGGACCGGTCGGCTTATTCACCGCTTTTTACGGCGGGATGAGACAGGCAAGCGTCAAAATTATCGAAAGCCTGCCTCAGCTCGGCGGACAGCTTAGCGCCCTATACCCTGAGAAGTATATATATGATGTAGCGGGATTCCCGAAAATCCGTGCGCAAGAGCTTATCAATAACCTAAAAGAGCAAATGGCGAAATTCGACCAAACCATTTGTCTGGAGCAAGCGGTTGAATCTGTTGAGAAACAAGCGGACGGCGTGTTTAAGCTTGTAACAAATGAAGAAACCCACTACTCTAAAACGGTCATCATCACTGCAGGAAACGGCGCATTCAAACCGAGAAAGCTGGAACTTGAAAATGCCGAGCAGTATGAAGGCAAAAACCTCCATTACTTCGTTGATGATCTGCAAAAATTCTCCGGCAGACGCGTTGCGATCCTTGGCGGTGGAGATTCCGCGGTTGACTGGGCGCTTATGCTTGAGCCAATCGCAAAAGAAGTATCGATCATTCACCGCCGCGACAAGTTCCGCGCGCACGAGCACAGTGTGGAAAACCTTCATGCGTCGAAGGTTAATGTCCTGACACCATTCGTCCCTGCGGAGCTGATCGGCGAAGGCAAAATCGAACAGCTAGTGCTTGAAGAAGTGAAAGGCGACCGCAAAGAGATTTTAGAAATTGATGACTTAATCGTCAACTACGGTTTCGTTTCATCTCTTGGACCGATCAAAAACTGGGGCCTGGACATCGAGAAAAATTCCATTGTCGTAAAATCAACAATGGAAACAAATATCGAAGGCTTCTTTGCAGCAGGTGACATTTGTACATACGAAGGAAAAGTCAACCTGATTGCCAGCGGCTTCGGCGAGGCACCGACAGCAGTGAACAACGCCAAGGCTTACATGGACCCGAAAGCCCGCGTACAGCCTCTTCACTCAACAAGTCTTTTTGAAAATAAATAATAAAAAAAGAGAGCTTGTGTCTGCGACACAGCTCCTTTTTTATTTGAAGATATTTATATAATTCAATGCAGTTCCTACAACCAGCGCAATCACAAGGGCTGCGACTACCCAGATCATTGCCATAATAATGCGGTCCTGAATCTTTTGGGACTTCGGTGTTTTTTCTTCGTTTTGGGCCATCTTATTCGCTCCTTTCCCATGTCCATGCCATAAAGAAAGCCTGGTGCTGAACGACCAAGCTTTGCTGAACGTATATCATTCGCGTTTTGATCCGCTCTCTAAGACCATTCGTTAAAACTATGATACCTAAACTCACCCTGCATGACAAGCTTCGGCACTTGCACCACACCTGCCAGCAAATCATAATGTTTGACATCCTAAATAAAACAGAGTACATTATATAAGGCGAACATTTCATATATTATACTTTTAAATATTCGTTTTTAGGAGTGAAAACCATGGAAAACGTATTTGATTACGAAGATATTCAGCTAATTCCTGCAAAATGCATTGTAAATAGCCGTTCAGAATGTGATACATCCGTACGTTTAGGCGGACGTACATTTAAATTACCCGTCGTCCCTGCCAATATGCAGACGATTATAGATGAAAAGCTAGCGATTCAATTAGCCGAAAATGGCTACTTTTATGTCATGCACCGATTTGAGCCTGAGACACGAATTGATTTTATTAAAGATATGAACGCACGCGGGTTATTCTCTTCTATCAGCGTGGGCGTCAAAGATGAGGAGTATGAATTTGTCCGCCAGCTGGCAGAAGAAAATCTGACGCCTGAATACGTGACAATTGACATTGCTCACGGGCACTCAAATGCTGTCATTGAAATGATCCAGCACCTTAAAAAACATTTGCCGGACAGCTTTGTTATTGCTGGCAATGTCGGAACGCCAGAAGCGGTCAGAGAGCTTGAAAATGCGGGAGCGGATGCCACTAAAGTCGGCATCGGACCGGGAAAAGTATGTATTACGAAAATCAAAACAGGCTTCGGCACAGGCGGCTGGCAATTAGCGGCGCTGCGCTGGTGTGCCAAGGCTGCCAGCAAACCGATTATCGCGGATGGCGGCATCCGTACCCATGGCGACATCGCAAAATCAATCCGATTCGGCGCAACGATGGTCATGATCGGTTCACTATTTGCCGGACACGAAGAGTCGCCAGGCCAAACGATCGAAAAAGACGGAAAGCTTTACAAGGAGTACTTCGGCTCAGCCTCTGAATTCCAAAAAGGCGAAAAGAAAAATGTCGAAGGCAAAAAAATGCACGTGGCGCATAAAGGCTCAATCAAGGATACACTGATTGAAATGGAGCAGGATCTTCAATCTTCTATTTCTTATGCAGGCGGAACAAAGCTTGACGCCATCCGCAATGTGGATTATGTGATTGTGAAGAATTCCATTTTTAATGGGGATAAATATTAATCATAAAAAAACGCCAAGTCAGCGGTTCTCCGCTTGAGTTGGCGTTTTCTGCTACTTCTTCAGCAAAGTAAGCTTATATTTGCTTTTTGAATTTATTTTCCATCAGTTCTGCCATTTGTTTTGCATTTGGATTTTCTTCATTTTGCAACTGTTCAATGATGTTCATATAATCCGTTTCATTTCGGTTCTGGCTTAATTTATATGCCGCTTGAATGTCTTCCACCTTAATCTTAAATCCAACGATACCTTTCAATTCACGTTCTAAGAGTTTTGGAGAAAGCTTATCCCATAAAACAGGATTGTCACGATGTTTTTCGTATTTCTCCAGCATGATTGTTAATTCTTCTGCTAATTCATCTTTCTCTAACATACTTGCTTTTCCATACATGTGGACAGCCTGATAATTCCACGTCGGAACATTTTCGCGCGAATACCAGGAAGAAGAAATATAAGCGTGCGGTCCCTGAAACATCACAAGCACATCTTCACAGGCTTCAAACGTTCTCCACTGAGGATTTCCATAAGCGAAATGCCCCGTAATATAGTAATGATCGTCTTTTTTATTGAATCCTAACGGCAAATGTGTGGCAATTGGTTTTCCTTGTTCTGTTGTGACAATCGTACCAAAGGAGTTTTCTTGTACAAAATTCCAAATTTCTTCAGCATTTGTGACTTTAAAATATTTTGGAATATACATCATCATCCACCCTTCGAAAAATATTATATGAGTGTTTTAGCCATGATTAAATCCGTTTGCTCTTCATCACCCATATAAAAAGAGTGGGCGCCGGTCTGAACAAACCCCATTTTCTTATAAAAGGCAATGGCATTTTCATTTTTTTCCCACACACCTAGCCAAATGTTCGTTTTATTACGTTCCAGCGCAATTTCTATCGCTTTATTCAGCAGATGTTTGCCAAGCCCATGTTTTTGAAAGCTGTTCTTTATATAAATTCTCTCGATTTCAAGTGATTCAGCACCCATTTCTTCAGACTGAGCATCATCGATATTGACCTTTACATATCCAGCGATTTCATGATCAAAGTAAACAAAAAAGAATTGCGAAGACATATTGGATAACTCTTTTTCCAGCTGCTCAGTGTTAAATGCGCTTTCTAAATAGGCTTTCATATTTTCAGGTGAGTTCTGTTCTTTAAAAGTGTCATTGAATGTTTCAATACTCAATTGTTGAAGTGTTTGTAAATCTTCCCGGCTGCATTTTTTCATTTTTACACTCATTGTTCGGATTCAGCCCCTTTATTTAAAATTCAATTGTCTTGTGTCCCTTTTTTAATATATTTAAACACGGAACAGATACTGACCTTGTTACCATTCCAAAAATCTTCTTCATCATCAACTCCCTATCGTGATTTTGTTGCAAATGCAATAAAATATACCCCGCATTAAATATAGCGTAACTTTGCTGTATTTACAACAAAAATCAAGCAACAAAGCAGCGTTTCTCTTGCCGAAGTCCCCGGAACTCTCTGCATCATTTCCCCATAATAAAAACGCCTCCCTTAACGATGATTTATCGCTAAGAAAAGCGTCAGTAATAGTTGCTATCCGTTTTTAGTGCTTAGCACTCTTCAGGCTTGCCTGCATTCGTTGCTGTTCTGAACGAAGAACCGCAGCCGCATGAAGCGATGGCGTTTGGATTGTCGATGGTGAAGCCGCCGCCGAGCATGGATTGTTTATAATCAATCACGGTGCCGTTCATGATGTCAAGGCTTTCTTTGTCAACTAGAACAGTGATGCCGTGCTGATCAAACACACTGTCTGATTCACTCTTTTCATGCTCAAAGCCCATGCCGTAAGAAAGTCCGCTGCAGCCGCCGCCTTTGACGCCTACACGCAGAAACGCGTTTTCTTCTTCATGCTCTTTCATCATATCTTTTATATGCAAAGCTGCTGCTTCTGTAATTGTTACCGGGTTGCTCATCATTGTGAACCTCCTTTTAAAAACCGGTTGCTGTCTTTTATTATAAACATGATCGTTCCAATTCTCAAACAAGGTGTTTTACAAGAAATAGACACCCTCACAAACGGTTTCAGCCGGCCCTGTCATCATTACATGGCCGTTATCTTTCCAGTTTATCACCAAATCCCCGCCTGCTAAATGCACCGTGATGTCTTGATTTCGCTTTGATACGCCGTTTAATACAGATGCGACTGCCGCTGCACATGCTCCTGTCCCGCATGCCTGAGTAATCCCTGATCCCCGTTCCCAGACGCGGAAATGCAATTCTTGTTCATTCACGGTTTCAACGAATTCCACATTGATGCCTTCCGGAAATCTCGGATCTTTCTCAATCACCGGCCCCAGTGTCGTTAAGGGTGCCTGTTCAATGTCTGCGATCGGAAAAACGATATGCGGATTTCCCATTGAAACGGCAGTGCCTGTTAGTTCTACTTCACCAAATGCCATCGTTTCATTGATTGTGTGCTCTTCCCCGCCGTCAAGCATCGGAAGCTCGGATTTTGTCAAGCGCGGTTCGCCCATATCGACAGTGACCACATTCACTTTTCCGTTTTCGACTTGAACCTCCGCTTTCACAAGCCCGGAGAGAGTTTCAATCAGAAAAGATGTTTCCTCAACCAGCTTATGCTCATATGCGTATTTTGCGACGCAGCGCAGGCCGTTGCCGCAATTTTTCCCTTCAGATCCGTCATTATTAAAAATCCGCATTTTAACAGGCGCTTGGTCTGATGGGCATATCAGGATCATTCCGTCGGATCCGATCCCTGTATAAACAGAAGAAACCTGAATTGCAATCTCTGACAGTTTTTCTTCTGGAAGCTGTTCTTCAAATTGATTCACATAAATATAACTGTTTCCCAGGCCGTGCATTTTGGTAAATCGAAATGAGTTCATAGGTGCCTCCAACTTTTTTTCTTTTTCTTAGTATAAAAGCTATTATAAGCGGACACAATACAATTATCCCCCGTTTTTCATACATAAAAGCTCCTTGCACTGACGCAAGGAGCTTTTATCGTTTATATAAACATGCCGGCAATGGCTGCGCTGAGCAGATTGGCTAATGTTCCTGCAAGAACAGCCTTCAGGCCGAGACGCGCGATATCTGAACGGCGGCTGGGTGCTAATCCGCCCAGCGTACCAAGCATAATCGCAATTGATGAAAAATTGGCGAATCCGCATAACGCGAAACTGATAATGGTAGCAGTTTTCTTAGAAAACTCGCCGATGTGCGGACCGAAGTTAGAATAAGCGACAAACTCATTCAGCACCAATTTCTGACCGATATAGCTTCCCGCCTGCAATGCTTCATGCCAAGGCACGCCAATCAAAAAGGCGATAGGAGAAAACACATAACCGAGAATGGATTCTAATGTTACGCCTTTTAAACCGAACAAGCCGAAAGCCCCGCCGAGAATACCGTTTACTACAGCGATTAACGCAACAAACGCAAGCAGCATCGCCCCAACGTTTAACGCAATTTGCAGTCCTGTTGACGCTCCCTTTGCAGCTGCGTCAATGACATTGGCTGCGCCTTCGCCTTCATCCATTTTGAAATCGCTTTTTACGGTTTGCGTTTTTTCCGTTTCGGGTATAATCAATTTACCAAAGACTAGTCCAGCTGGAGCAGCCATAAAGCTGGCCGCCAGCAAATATTCAATCGGAATACCAAGAAGCGCGTACCCAAACAAGGTAGATCCCGCAACTGCCGATAGACCGCTCGTCATAATCGTAAACAACTCAGAGCGCGTCAGCCCGGCAATCAGGGGTTTGATCACTAACGGAGATTCTGATTGTCCTACAAAAATATTGGCAGCAGCCGCCAGAGATTCCGTTTTGCTTGTTCCAAGGAGCTTCGACAATCCGCCGCCAATGACACGGAAAACGAGCTGCATGATTTTCAAATGATATAAAACTGCAATCAGTGCTGAGAAGAAAATGATAACGGGCAGTACACTTAATGCAAATGCCGGACTGTCTCCGACCTTTAGAAGCGGTCCAAAAATAAAACTGATGCCTTCATTCGCATAGTCAATCAGAAGCTGTACACGGCTTGAAAACCATAAAAAAACAGCGCGTCCCGCTTCCCATTTCAACACGATGTATCCAAACGCCACCTGTGTGCATAAACCAACGATGACGGTTCTTATCTTAATATTGCTTTTCTTTTCTGAAAATAAAAACGCGATAGCAATGATCGCAACTGCGCCCAGCAGCCCCCACAGAACATTCATGAATACTCGTACACCTCTTAAATTTTATTTAAAAAAATATCTTTTATACGATAACAATAATATTTTTTGATGTCTACACATTTTTTTAGTTCTTTTGTACGGCAAAATAAAAAAGGGCCTGTCCAGGCCCTTTTCTTTAAAACATTGGATTTTCTTCAATAAAGGTATATATATTCTCAACAAGCTCAGCAGGCGTTTCACCCATGACGACTTCTCCGTTTACCAGAGCGAAAAGCGATTCCATGCATGTCCCGCAGTAGCTTAAGCAGCCATATTCAAGGACATCAAGGTTGGGATCCTTCTCCAAAATCGCCCGGGCTTCCTGAGAGCCGTGAGCCAGATTGCTGACACAAAATTCAATCATTGGATTCATGCGGTTTCACCTCACATATGTCCATTATCGCGAATTTTTCACTATTCGTCAAAGACAACGGATGATTCAAAATTTATTATCGTAACATATTATTTCTCAAATAACGTTTTACTAATTTGTGTTTTCAGGCTAAATTGTAGGTTATTTTGAAACTATTATTGTGATTTTAGATCAAATTCGATATAATTCTAGATGTTATTTTACATAGTTCGTATTTTCTTCAATGTATCTATCATACTCTTCGGATTAAAGGGGAATTCAAATGAAAAAATTGGTCTTGATCGGCGGAGGTTACGGGAACATGCGTGTTCTTCATCGCTTATTGCCAAACCAGCTGCCTGATGATGTTTCAATCACGTTAATTGACAGAAATCCTTATCACTGCTTGAAAACAGAATATTATGCCCTTGCCGCAGGCACAATTTCTGACCATCATATCAGAGTGTCATTCCCAGAGCACCCTCGCCTGGATGTCCAATACGGTGATATCACATCAATTGATATTGTACAAAAACAAGTGCTGTTCCAAGATCGTGAACCGATTTCTTACGATGACGCCGTAATTGGGCTCGGCTGTGAGGATAAATATCACAACGTGCCGGGAGCGCCTGAATTCACCTACAGTATTCAAACCATCGATCAGTCCCGCGAAACCTACCAAAAGCTGAATAATCTGAGCGCTAATGCCACCGTCGCCATTGTCGGAGCGGGCTTAAGCGGCGTTGAGCTTGCAAGTGAATTGAGAGAAAGCCGTGATGACCTGAACATTATTTTGTTCGACCGCGGTAATCTCATTTTATCAAGCTTTCCCGAGCGTTTAAGCAAATATGTGCAAAAATGGTTCGAAGAGCACGGTGTCCGCATTATTAACAGGGCAAATATCACAAAAGTAGAAGAAGGCGTTGTGTATAACCACGATGATCCGATTTCTGCAGACGCCATCGTGTGGACAGCCGGCATCCAGCCAAACAAAGTCGTCAGAGACTTAGATGTGGAGAAGGACGCACAAGGGCGTATTGTATTAACGCCTCATCACAATCTTCCAGGTGATGAACATCTGTACGTTGTCGGTGATTGCGCCAGCCTTCCTCATGCACCGAGCGCCCAGCTGGCAGAGGCTCAAGCAGAGCAGATTGTCCAAATCTTGCAAAAACGCTGGAATGGAGAAGCCCTGCCTGAATCAATGCCGCAGTTTAAGCTGAAAGGCGTCCTCGGTTCACTCGGAAAAAAAGCCGGCTTCGGGCTTGTTGCTGACCGTCCGCTGATCGGCCGTGTTCCGCGTATGCTGAAATCCGGCTTGCTGTGGATGTATAAACACCATAACGGTTAATGATAGAGAAGAACCGCTGATCAAGTCAGCGGTTTTCTGTATACCCATGCTTCTCCATTTCCTCATAAACGTCTTTTAATTTTGGATTGCCTTCACCGACAATTTTGTCTTCTACGAGCACAAGCGGATAAAAATACTCGTCATTTCTGATTTTTTCCGCAAGCTCTTTCGCATGTTCATTGTCAGGCGGCTCATGAATATCGATGTACTGCATCTCAAAAGGCTGATTTGGATATTTTCTTTTCAGCGCAGCCTCAAGCCACTCGTATGTATCCTTGGCTGTCGGCATATTGACACAGCTCGCACAAACGGTTTCTGCCCCGTACACGCTTAGAATGACTGGTTTCATCACTTGTAGACGCCCCCTTCTCCTATGTAAGTCCTTTCTTTTAAGTATACAGAGCCAAAGGGCGTTTTTATAGAAAAAAACCGTTTTTGTGTTGAAGTCTGAATGTGCTATAATAGGGAAAGCAACTTTGCAAACCAAACAATAGATTTTTATTGTTACACTGAATATAATGGTTTTATGACGACGAAAGGAGCGAATGTCATGACTGAAGTTGAAATGAAAGAACAGGTGCAGGAAGTACTGGACAAACTTCGTCCGTTTTTACTTCGTGACGGCGGTGACTGTGAGCTTGTAGACGTAGATGAAGGTATCGTTAAGCTTCGTCTTCTAGGCGCATGCGGCAGCTGCCCAAGTTCAACAATTACGCTGAAAGCCGGAATTGAGCGCGCTCTTCTAGAAGAAGTGCCGGGTGTCGTTGAAGTAGAACAAGTCTTTTAATAAAGCAGCCAGGCTGATATTTGATCAGCCTGGCTTTTTTTATTAGAGATATTGGTCAAACCATGAGCTGATATAATTCAGGCGCTTGATCCGCTGTCTTGGGTGTCCGGTGCGTGACAAATTGTGCGATGCATTCGGAAAACGGACAAGCTTGGTTTCCTTGCCCATTTTTTTCAGAGCGATAAACAGCTGCTCCGCCTGCTCGATCGGGCATCGGTCATCCCGCTCGCCATGCAGTATCAAAAGCGGTGTCTCCACGTTTGCTGCGTATTTTAAAGGAGACCGGTCCCAGAGCTTTTCTGTGTCCTCAAACATGTCATGCTCAAGCTGCCAGTCTGTAAAGAAATAGCCGATATCACTGACGCCGTGAAAGCTGATCCAGTTTGATATCGAGCGCTGGGTGACGGCAGCTTTAAAGCGGTTCGTCTGCCCGACGATCCAGTTGGTCATAAAACCTCCGTAGCTTCCGCCCGTGACACCGAGCCGCTTAGGATCAATATGCGGATCTCGCTTAATAGCCTCATCCACAGCTTGCATCACATCGTCATAATCCTTTCCCCCATAATCCCCTCTGACCGCATTCACAAATTCCTGCCCGTAGCCGTGGCTTCCTCTCGGATTGATATAAACGACCGCGTATCCTTTCGCCGCCAGCACCTGAAACTCATGAAAATATGTATGTCCGTACATCATATGCGGACCGCCGTGTATGTTGAGAATAAGTGGATATGTTGTCTCACCTTCCATTTGTGCAGGCTTCATCAGCCAGCCGTTCACCGTCACGCCGTCTTCTGTAGCATATTGAATCTCTTCAGGTATTGATATCATATGCTCACTGACAAACTTGTCATTCGCGCCAGTCAGCTGTTTCTCTTCCTGTCCAAGCGGGATACTGTAAAGCTCACTCGGTCTGTCCGGCTTTGTCACACTGGCAATAAAGTGCTGTTCATCAGGTGAAAGAGAAAAGCTATTGATGTACTCTTTTTCCAGGCGAACTGGATACACAAGGCCTTCAATCGAAATATAATAGATGCCCGTACTGCCTTGATCTGTGCCGATGACATAAAACCCTTGGCTGTCCTTTGTCCAAATCGGGCGCTGTTCAGCACCACCGATCAATGAATCTCCAATCAGCGCATCCGCTAAATGAACGTCCAGCATCTCAGTCAGACATGTGAGGCGGCCTTGTTCGATATCATAGAGCCACGCCTTTGAGAGCGTTGCATTCTTATATTCCTTTTCATTTCCAAGCAAAGCAAGATACCTTCCGTCTGGTGAAAATGAACTAGATCCGAATGAGCCGCGATGAGGTGTAACCTGCTTAAGATCTCCAGACTCCAATGACATTATGTAAACATCATGAGGCTTGCTGGCATCATCTGTTTCAGTTAAATTAGCTGAGAAAACAAGCCATTTGCCGTCAGGAGAAAAAGCAGGATCACCATGATCAGCTTTGTGACTTGTCAGCTCCTTCATCTCACCCGACTTTACGCTGACAAGCACAAGCTGGGCATACGCGCCTCTCGTCAGCCCTTTGCCGTCCCGTTTGTAGGAGAGGCTTTGCACTTCAACAGGTTCATAGCTGTCCTGCTCCGTTTTTTCTCGGTCATCAATGCTTTCCCCCTCTCCCAAACTGACAGTGACCAGAATCGATTCACCGTCCGGGGACCATAGCGGCTTTGACACGCCATATGGGATATCAGTCAGTTTTCTTGCTTCTCCGCCTTCAGTGCTCATGATATAAAGCTGTGCCGCATCGCCTTCTCGATCAGAAATAAAGGCAAGCGTGCGCCCGTCCGGAGACCATCTTGGGTCGGTGCTTCGCTTTTCTCCATGTGTCCAAGGAACAGATCCGCCCGTTTTCGTTTCATAGATCCATATATTTGATGTATACGAATCTTTCTCTTGATTTACTTGTGATTTTACATATGCGGCACGGGTACCGTCTGGGGCGTATTGAGGATCGGTCACAGAGACAATCGCTGTGATGTCGTCTGCGGTTATCAGCTTTTTCATATTCATCTCCTCCTTTTTACATGTATTTCGTTTTTCTAAATAAAAACTCCTTTATCTCCAGCAAAAAAAGCGCCCTCCGCTGACGCTGAGGAACGCTTGGCATGATCTATACACTTTTTACTTGATATAAAGGATTTCGCTCTATTATACTTCCCTCTTTCGGAACGGTCAAAGCGTCTACTTCACAATGAGGGAAATGAAGCGCGAGCTGTTCTTTTAGCTCTTCTCCCTTTCCTTTTTCGGTCATGACGAGAATCGTTGGGCCTGCTCCGCTGAGAGCCGTTCCATATGCGCCCTTCATCTCGGCGACGTGCTCTACTTTTGACAGCTCAGGCACAAGCATCGCCCGGTACGGCTGATGGAACATATCCTTCTTCATGATTTTCCCGACAAGCGGCCAATCCTTGGACATGATCGCAGCAATGAGGATATTGCTGACAGCACTTGCTTTTACGGCATCGGCATATGGAAACTCCTTCGGAAGCACGTCTCTCGCGTCTCTTGTCAGCACTTCATAAAAAGGAATGACAACGACTACGTCAATGTCAGCATTCGGGACGCGGATCATTTGGGTCGCGTCATCCTCATGCAGGCCGATCACAAGTCCGCCGACGAGAGAAGCGCCAGCATTGTCCGGGTGTCCTTCTTCTAGACTCGCTAAATGCAGCTTGTCCGCTTCAGACAGCTTTAAGCCGCATAATTCATCAGCCAGTTCAATGGCCGCTACAATCGCTGCGGCGCTGCTGCCAAGGCCGCGTGCAAGCGGGATGTCGCTCCACACCTTCACATGGACAGGAGGCATTTCTTTTCCGTACAAATCTGCGGTCCGTTTAGCCACTTGATAGATCAGGTTATCTGTACCCGCCGGAATTCCGGCGACTGTTTCTGTTTCAGCCTCAAAAGACCATTTGTCGCTTTCAAAGACGGTCAGCTTCAAATATCTGCTGAGCGCCATTCCGACTGAATCAAAGCCGGGGCCTAGGTTAGCTGTGCTTCCGGGAACAGTGACAGAGAACAGCATGTCGGCTTCGTTCATACACGGGCCGCTCCTTTTACATATTCAAGGATGCTGTCTTCATCAGTCGGCAATGTGACAGGCTTGATTTCTGAAATGTCGACCGCTGTGTTCGGATCTTTCAGTCCGTTTCCTGTTAACACAGCTACGACCTTGCTGCCTTTCGGAATTTCTCCGGATTTCACCTGTTTCAGCACTCCTGCGATAGACGCGCAAGAACCTGGTTCTGCAAACACGCCTTCTACACGGGCGATCAGCTGATATGCGTGAAGGATTTCATCATCAGTGACTTCGTCAATTTTCCCATTGGATTCCTCGGCTGCCTTTACAGCTTTGTCCCAGCTTGCCGGGTTTCCGATACGAATGGCTGTCGCTATTGTTTCCGGATTTTCAATCACTTCATTGCGCACGATTGCCGCCGCACCCTCAGCTTCAAAGCCGCGCATTTTCGGAAGGCCTGTGCCGTTTTTCTCATGATATTCCTTGAAGCCCTTCCAGTACGCAGTGATGTTTCCAGCATTTCCGACCGGGATCGCTAAAACATCAGGCGCTTCCCCCAGCTGTTCGCACACTTCGAAGGCAGCAGTTTTTTGGCCTTCAATGCGGTAAGGGTTGACTGAGTTGACAAGGGCAATCGGTGATTTCTCACAGATGGAACGGACAATTTTAAGCGCATCGTCAAAGTTTCCGTCAATTGCGATAATCTCGGCTCCGTACATGACAGCTTGAGCGAGTTTTCCAAATGCAATTTTTCCGTTCGGGATGATGACAATGCATTTCATGTTAGCACGGGCTGCATATGCTGCCGCAGCAGCGGAAGTGTTACCTGTTGACGCGCACATAATCGTGTCATTGCCTTCTTCTTTTGCCTTTGCCACAGCCATAACCATTCCGCGATCTTTAAATGATCCCGTAGGATTGACGCCTTCCGTTTTGACATGAAGCTCAATTCCGAGCTGCTCAGACAGCTTCGGCAGGTGAATAAGAGGTGTGTTTCCTTCATGTAAAGTTAGCGCTGGTGTTTGATCTGTTACAGGTAAAAATTCTTTATATTGATGGATAAGTCCTTTCCACATTAGCTCCAACCGTTCCCTTCTACACGATATGTGCTTTTGACTTCTTGAACGACTTCCAAATCATTTAGGTTTTGCAGGATATCACTGAAATCAGCTTCTGATGTATGATGTGTGACAATTACGATTTCAGCTAACTCATCATGGCCTTTAATTGGCAGCTGAAGGATTTTTTCAAAGCTCACGCCCCGCTCTGAGAACACAGATGTAATTTTCGAGAATGAACCAACCTCATCTTTTACATGAATTCTTAAAAACTGCTGTGCATAAATGTCAGACGGCGATTTCATGTTTTTCTCATATTGCGGTCCGACAAAGCTGTTGCCGGTTACACCGAGGCGCATATTTTTCATGACAGCGACGAGGTCAGAAACAACGGATGTCGCTGTCGGCATGCTTCCGGCTCCCGGCCCGTAGAACATCGTCTCACCGACAGCCTCGCCGTATACATAAACAGCGTTAAACTCATTATGAACAGCAGAAAGCGGATGGTGGTCAGGAAGCAGTGTCGGCTGTACGCTGACCTCGATTTTGCTGCCGTCACGCTGGGCAATCCCGATCAGCTTCATTGTATAGCCGAGGCGTTTGCTGAAGCTGATGTCCTCGTCTGTAATTTGGGAGATCCCCTTTACTTTGACGTCTTCCAGATCCACGTTCATCGAGAAGCCGAGGCGCGCCAATATCGCCATTTTCCGTGCGGCGTCAAGCCCTTCCACGTCAGAAGTCGGATCAGCTTCGGCAAAACCGAGATCCTGCGCTTCCTTAAGCACTTCCTCGTATGGGCTTTTCTCTTTGATCATTTTGGTTAAGATAAAGTTTGTTGTGCCGTTCACAATTCCCATCATTTTTGTAATTCGATCTGATGAGAGGCCTTCCTCTAATGTGCGCAGAATCGGAATCCCGCCGGCAACACTGGCTTCAAAGTAGATATCGCATCCATTTTCCTTCGCTTCAGCAAGCAGCTCGGAGCCGTACACAGCCATTAAGTCCTTGTTTGCTGTGACAACATGCTTTTTCGATCTCAGCGCGTCGACCAAATATTGTTTTGTCTGTTCAACGCCGCCGATCACCTCGATGACGACATCAACATCTGGATCATCAATGACATCATACACTTCTGTCGTGAGCACTTCCTTCGGCAAATCTACTTCTCTCTTTTTCTCTAAATCTTTTACAAGCACTTTTTTTATCGTAACCGGACAGCCGACCTGATGCATAAGCTTATCCTGATGGTCTTGAATAATTTTAACGACACCGCTTCCGACGGTACCTAAACCTAAAAGCCCTACACGAATCGCTTTCAAAAAAACTCCACCTTTCTTTTGATTGTCCTCTTGGAAAAGACAATTGTTAACTCAACACAGACATATAAGTTACAAACATTATATAAGCCCGCTCCTGTTTTGACAAGACAGCATTAGGCTGAATTTTGCGAATGTAAACGCTTAACGCATTGATATGACAAGATTCTTTATTTTCTAATTATTTTTGTCAGATTTTCTCCTCACCTTGAGCTGCCTTTGCCGAGCCAGCTGACGCGTGGAACAAACAGCTTCTGCGCCCGCATATTCATGAATTCCTGCGCTGTATTGAGAAATTGTTCATAACGCCCACAGTCATTAAGAATGAAGTCAAGCTGTTCTTCAAAATAATGCTTTTCTGATTCTGATGACATGTAATAGCTTTCTACGATTTCAAAATAATGAAGCGGGAAAAGCAGACGGCTGTATAAAAGGCGTTTCGAAAATGAAGACAGCGGTGTGACTTGCTCGTATTCCTGTAAAAAGAGAAAGCCCTGCTGATTAAAATCTTGTCTGTGATGCAAAAACGTATGCCTCATATATTCAGCCAAATCACGGGAAGCGTGGTCAAACACCCAATCCGCCGGAATCCTGATCAATGATTCCGGTGACCATGTATGCCTTTCCATCCGCTGATGGCATATCGTTCCTGAATCAGCGGCTTGGGGCTTGTCATCCAGCTCAGTGTCCACTAAATATTGTATCGCGTTTTCTGACAGTCCTAAATAATATGGAAATGATTCGATCATTTTTTTATCGAATGGCTCATGCGGAGGGGTCTGAACCTTTCTCTGCCAGAATGCTTCCAGCTGATCAATTCGTTTTCCCCACAGATCCTTCCACTGGCCGATTCTTCCGGCTGCCTTCACCTCATATGGATATCCTCGGCCTTTTCGGTGAAATTCCGCAAGCTCCGCTCCAATGGAGAACGCCCTGTTTGAATAAGGGGGGGCCGCCTTCAGCAGAGCGTACGTTTTTCCCTCATGTTCAAATGTCAGCTCACCTTCTTTTGTAAAGATAAAAACCGAAACGTATGGGTCACTTTGTTCTTGTAAATACTGACTCATGTAATAAAGCTCCGCCAGCTCTGTATCTGAGAATTGGGAAACGGGGATAATCAGAAAGTATGAATTAGGCGTCTGAAAGCATTGATATGTGTGCTGGTACATGGAAAGCTGCCTGATGTGAATGCCGTATTTTTCTTTTATTGTACCTTTCACCATGATCACCTGCCTGTTGAATTAGGGCTCATCACATCGTAGTCATACACAGCCGGAATTATGAATACATATTTTAATCCGAAGAAGGCGCAAGAAAAAGTCGTAAACTTCTCAAGCATTTTGTATAAACTAGTAAAAAAGATTGGGTGAAGCTGATGTCAGAAAACGAACAATTCAGTCAGATGGAAGCTAAAGCAAGAGCACGGATGAAGGAGCGCGGCGTTGAGGTATCAGACATTGCCGAGCTTGTCTTTTTTCTGCAGAAAAAATATCATCCGGATTTAACCATTGATGAATGCACGCTGAACGTCAATCGTGTTCTCGCAAAACGCGAGGTGCAAAACGCGATTTTAACGGGCATTGAATTGGATGTTCTTGCTGAGCAGAAAAAACTGTCTGAACCGCTGCAAACGATGCTGGAAATAGATGAAAGCCTATATGGAGTAGATGAAGTTCTGGCATTTTCCATTGTGAACATTTACGGATCGATCGGGTTTACGAACTACGGTTACATCGACAAAGAAAAACCCGGAATCCTTAAACGATTGAATGATAAATCAACCGGTGAATGCCATACCTTTTTAGATGACATCGTCGGAGCGATTTCCGCCGCGGCTTCAAGCAGACTTGCTCACCGCGCGCGGCATACAGAATAAGGGCACCCTTTTAGGGCGCCCTTTTTTCAAATGTATGGAATCCATTCAGTCAGAGAGTCAATGGCGTGAGTCGGTTTTTCCATATCGTCTGTCATATGTTCTCTTTTCGTTACGCCTGTGTGAACGAGCAGCGTATCCATACCCGCGTTAATGCCGGCCATAATATCAGTGGCGTAGTTGTCGCCGACCATGAGTGTTTCAGACATATCAGTGCCGAGAACGCGCATCGCCTGCTCCATAATAATTGATTCCGGCTTGCCGATAAATACAGGCTGTACACCTGTAGATACGGTTAACACCGATGTCAGTGAGCCGTTTCCCGGCAGAAGGCCTCTTTCAGTCGGAATCGCAATATCTCCGTTAGTGGAAATAAAGCGGGCGCCATTTCTGATTGCCAGGCAGCCGACAGCAAATTTTTCGTATGTAATGGAACGGTCGATGCCAACAACGACAAAGTCCGCGTTTTCTCCGCCAAATGTCAGGCCGTTTTCTTCAATCGCCTGGCGGATTCCTTCCTCCCCAATCACATACACAGACGCGTCTTTTTTCTGCTGTGCAATGTGCTGGGCAGTTGCCATGCTGGTCGTGAAGACCTGCTCTTCTGTTGCCGGAATATCAAAAGACACGAGCTTGTCCGCTACCTGCTTCGGTGTGCGCGAAGAGTTGTTTGTCACGAAAAGATAAGGAACGCCGCGATCTTTCAGCGTTCTGACAAATTCACACGCCTCCTCGATTTTTTCCGTGCCATTGTACATTGTTCCGTCTAAATCAATTAAATACCCTTTATATGTTTTCATATCCAACACTCCTGTGGCTTTCCAGTTGTTATTTAAACGCAGAAACAGGTCCTAGCTCTGTTTCCAAATAGCTTCTGATCCGTTTCGGGAAGTCCTGAAGAGCTGTTTGATGCGCCTTGATCAGCCTGTAAAGCTCGCCGCTGTCAGCGAGCAGATACTGTTGAACCAACGTTTTGCGGTAGGCGATCAATTTTTTGAGCTCATCACCCTCTTTTTCCGTGACAACTTTCTCATCAACAAGTATATCCATAATGTCGTCATAGCTGCCCGGGTCCCGCATAATAAAGCCGTCAATCATGTCATTGCCTGTATCCAAAATGCATTCGATTAACAGATGGCCTATACGCTGAAGTGCCAATTCCCCGATTTCAGACTGCCAGTCTGTTTGTGAGTCAAATAGCGCCAGCTGGTGCTCGAAGAACCCTAGTGTTTTCTCGATTTTGCTTCTGTCAACAAAATACATGACAGCATCCCCTTTGTGTATATTTATTTTCTGATCCGTTTCAAGACAAAATACGCACAGCCGAAATTGCAGTATTCGTAAATATATTCATCTAATGTGCTGATTTTCGTTTCGAAGGTTGCCTTTTGATTCTGGTCGTCAAAGAAGCCCTTGAGCCTTAGCTGACCGTATCCCCAGTCTCCCACAATATAATCGTATTTATTTAATATATCGGAGTAGCGGGCTTTAAAAGCCTCTTCGTTGAAGCCGTCTTTGAAATTGTGCACCAATTCAAATTCGGCATTTTGAATAAGAATCATGATCTCACCTCTTTTTCACTCATTCCTATCATAATTCATTGCCCCGTCCCCATCAATTGCTAAAGAATAAATCATGCGATTTGGCTACCCTACACATGAGGAGGGATTTATAAATGAAACGAACCGCTGTCAGCCTCTGCCTGCTGACCGGACTATTATCCGGGTGCGGAGGCGCAGGATTGGATAATGCCCAAAATGTCCGGAATCAGACGCAGAATCAAACCAAACCCATTCATGTGTCGGACCGCAACGAGGCTTTTAACAGGCATAATGAGAACGAACAATTTGGCTATGTCCGCTATCAAAAAGAACAATTTGACGGAGAACAGCAGAAAACGCCGGTGATGAACCGGGAAGAAACCGCTCACATGATATCAAGTTTAACGGTTCAGCTCCCCCATATTCAAGATGCTGCGACATTGGTGACTGACCGAGAAGCGCTTGTCGTATACAAAACCGATTCTAAAAACCGGGAGCTGACCGCCGATCAGGTGAAAAAAACAGCGGCTTCTGTGATACCGCGATACTATCACGTGTATATTTCCGATAATCCAAACCATATGCAATCCGTCGAAAATTACAGCAATCTCGGCTCTGGTTCAAGGGATATTAGAGAGATCATGTCGGGGACGATTCAAGAAATGAAAACCTCCCCGCAAGGAAGCCCTGTCTCAGAGAATGAAAATGCCAATGGAGAAACGCGTCAGGACATGAAAATCGATAGGAATGACAAAAACGCCAGATGATCTGGCGTTTTGGCATTATGCTTGTGCTTGACGCTTTTTAGATGCTTCGTTTACTTGTTCATCCGCATGGTAAGAGGAACGGACAAGCGGACCGGCTTCACAATGGCTGAAGCCTTTTTGCATCGCGATTTCTTTTAATTCTGCAAATTCATCAGGATGGTAGTATTTTTGGACTTTCAAGTGTTTCTTCGTCGGCTGCAGATATTGGCCGATTGCCATAATATCCACGTTGTTCGCCAAGAGGTCGTCCATTACTTCAATAATCTCTTCTTTTGTTTCGCCGAGTCCGATCATGATACTTGATTTTGTCGGAATGTCAGGCTGCATTTCCTTCGCACGGCGCAAAAATTCCAATGAACGGTCATACGTCGCACGCGCGCGGACTCTTGGCGTCAGGCGGCGAACCGTTTCGATATTGTGATTCAGGATGTCTGGGCGTGTATCCATCAAGGTTTTTAGGTTATCGTAGTTTCCGCCCATATCAGACGGCAGCACCTCAATTGTTGTGAACGGGCTTTTTCTGCGGATCGCACGGACAGTTTCCGCGAAAATGCCTGCCCCGCCATCTTTCTGATCGTCACGCGCAACAGCCGTAATGACCGCGTGTTTCAAATTCATAAGCGCGACTGAATCCGCTACGCGTTCCGGCTCTTGCAGATCAAGCTCAGTTGGAAGGCCTGTTTTGACAGCACAGAAACGGCATGCTCTTGTACAAACAGAACCTAAAATCATAAATGTCGCTGTACGTCTGACCGCCCAGCATTCATGAATATTCGGACACTTTGCTTCTTCGCATACGGTATGCAGGTTGTTTTCCCGCATGAGTTTTTTGAGCCCTGTATAGTTTTCATTTGTATTTAATTTAATTTTAAGCCATTCGGGCTTTCTGAGGTGTTCGTCTTTCTTTGCCAATTCCCATCATCTCCAATATCCAATATACTCAATTTCTGACACGAAACATTCTGAAAACGAGAAAGGTGCAGGTTTTAGTTCTGCAACAAAAATAATGTTTTTCTAACTAAAGAAAGTCTTTTCTTTAGACACTTTAACATAGGAAAAATTTCTCGACAAGGGAAGATGATTACTGACATTTTTAAGCCGGGTTGCCGCAAACTATGTGTATTCAATATGAAAGGAGATTATTTTGTGAAAGTTTTGTTATCCGCTCTTCTTCTCCTTTTGTTTGCATTTGAGCCTTCTGCGTCTGGAAAAAAACTTTCAGATCCAGTGCTGTCGAAACGGATGGAATTATATCATAAAATCGAAGCTGTGACGCAGATCCCTTGGTATGCGCTCGCCGCTGTTGATCAATACGAAGAAAACGTGCGGAGCAACCGGAAAGATCTGCCTGAAAAGGCGGGAATCATCAGCATCTATATACCCGATGATATCTGGAGCGGGCCTGAAAACCCGAATCCGAAAGACGATGCGCCGTTAAGCATTAAAGTGTTTGACGGAATCGGAATGGATGGCGATGGAGACGGGAAAGCCGAGGTCAGCAACGATGAAGATATCTTGTATACGTTCAGCCAATACTTACTGTCGTATGGCACAGATGAAGACAACATCCGGATCGGGCTTTGGAATTATTACCGGCGTGATCAGACAGTGGGGATTATATCTGAATTCATGAAGCTGTTTAAAGCCTACGGCCATATTGATCTGGGCGAGCATGCATTCCCGCTTCCGATCAGAACCGATTACAGCTACCGAAGCACGTGGGGAGATGCCCGCGGCTTCGGTGGAAGGCGGATTCATGAAGGTACGGATATCTTTGCCCATTACGGCCTTCCTGTCAAATCCACATGTTACGGCGTAGTTGAAATGAAGGGCTGGAACCGCTTCGGAGGATGGAGAATCGGCATCAGGGACATTAACAATACGTATCATTATTTTGCCCATCTCAATGGGTTTGCCAAAGGGATTAAAACAGGACAAATCGTTGAGCCTGGCCAAGTGATCGGATCAGTCGGCAGCTCCGGATACGGCCCGCCGGGAACCGCCGGGAAGTTCCCGCCGCATCTGCACTATGGCATGTACAAAGATAACGGAAGAACCGAATGGTCATTTGATCCATACCCGCATTTGAGGGCGTGGGAGCGATATGAATACCAAAAAAAGAAGTAACAAAAAGCCGCCTCTTCAACAGGCGGCTTATTTGCTGCTTTTTTCTTTTTTTGAATCGGCACCGTTTTCTTTGCTGCTCGGAAGCTGGACAGAAGGCGTGACACCCGAGCCGCCGCTTCCATTATAAAACTGCGGCACTTCGCCCTGCACTGCTTTAATCGATACAGGAACATTATTTGTGACGACAGCGGTTTTGCTGGCAAATGGAATGATGACCTTCACTTTAATTTCGACAAAGATGCTGATATCAATAAGTGCGTTATTTATGCCATACGGCTTGATTTTGGTTTTGACATCTGTAAAAGCGTCACCGATTAAATTGAACCGGACCGGGATTTTCGGCCCGAGGTTTCCAAGAAGGCTGTTGCCGGTTACCTGTCCCAGCGGAATGTTGATCATAATGTTTTCACTGGCGCCGCTGTGTCCGGTATGGGTTTCCATCTCTTTCAAATGAGCCTGAAGCTGCTTTGTCACTTTTGTTTTCACACTGTTTACAACCTGTGTATTAAAATCGATTGTCGTTAAGTTTCCGTTTTCATCAGAATTCATTTGAAACATATCTTTCATATTTTCACTGTCAGACATATAGTCCTCAATCGAATCCTGGATCACCTCTGTCGCTATACGCTTCGTTTCCATCTCGCCGATGTCCATTAAAACAGGTTTGATCGAGCCATTGATCATCCAAAGGCTGACCGTTGTTGACAGGATAAAAAAGACAACTGACAGGAGCATCACGTAACGGAAAGGCAAAGGTCCTCTCTTGCGAAAAGGGCCGCGATATCTTGGCAAGAAAATCCCCCCTTACATATCACAATGTATGCTTGTAAGAGGGGACATAGTAATAGCCGGGGCCAATTTATTTTATTTCACCATTTTTAAAAGCGCTTCTCTGCCGCTCATGCCGACTTTGATGCCAAGATCTTCCGCAGCGTACGTGACGGATTCTAAAGGTGCGTCTAACAGCTGGTCAATGGTGCGGACACCAACTGCCCGCCCCGCCACGATGCCGCGCTCCTTTAATTTTTCATTCAGCAGCGCCACATCAAGCGCGCCGCACATAATGTATCCGTGATCATTGGCGACGGCCATAAAATTCGTTTTTGGAAGTTTCACTGTCACAGCTGTAAAAGGCTGTCCTTCTATCATGATCGGTGTCAGGTTTACCACGTCAACCACTCCCTTCATTCATCACTTTATGATGAAGGGCACAGCTTGTTGTGGGCTGACTGCCTTATTGCGCAAGCTTCCAAGCAAGCAGATCCCGCAAAAATTCCGGCATAAAATATTCTTTTTCTGCAGCGTCGCGAATCAACGGAAACAGTTTGCCGAGCGTGAACATATCAAGCACCGCAACAGAGTATTGTTTATGTTTTTCAATATCTTCCCCGTTCAGCGTGATGCGGGTGACATGGGTGATCCCGTCATCGAGCCGTTTCGTTTCTACCTCAACGCCGGCATACACCATTTTCCCCATCACTTCTCCGCGGAAGCCGAGTCCTTTGATCCGGAGCTGCTCCATTTGTTCGGAAGCGGCATGGACAATGGTTTCCTTCAGTTCTTCTCCCGTCAGGCGGACAGCCACCGGGTTGATCGGATGCGGACAGATTCGGTGCAGATCCAGCTTTGTCACAGGACCTGCTTTAAGCGGACCGAGAATGACACCTGAATTGACCATACTGATGTCCGTCTCGCACCATTCCTTTAAGGCGTATGCCAAAAGCAAAGGCAGCTCTGATTCTTCAAACCACTTCACCTCAGCATCTTGTGCAAGCTCTGCAACGGCATCGGACAGCTTCTCCTCGGCTTCACGTTCTTTTTCATTGAGAAACGCTTTTGTTTCTGCGGATTCTCCTGTCCATTCCGCCATGTTCTGCACAGAAGCCGTTTTGCTGATGATGCTTCGCTGTACGCTGTCCACCGTGATTTCTACACAGCCGACATAATGCCCGTATTTCTCGGCGCTGGCCAGCAGTACCCCATTCACCACTTGTCCATCTTCAAGCAAATGATGGGTATGTGATTCGAGGATTACATCAATCTCAGGCACCCCTTCAGCCACTGCCTGATCATCAAGAATGCCTAAATGTGACAGCAGAACGATAATATCAGCCTGCCCTTTCACTTCCAGAATGGTTTCCTTTATGCTTTCAAGGGCATCCGTTACTGTCCATCCCAGCTTGTCATATACAGGATAATACGGCACAGTTACACCTAAGAAAGCGATGGACATATCGTTTTTCAATGATTTGATATGGTAAGGCACCGCCCAGGACGGACGGTTTCCATTTTTATCAAACAGATTAGAGACGATGACAGGAAATTCAGCATGATCATATAAGGCAGCAAGCTCTTCATGCGGAAGCGTAATCCCTTCGTTATTTCCGATCGCCGCTCCATCAATGTGAAGGCGGTTTAAGAGATCGACATTCGCTTTTCCGAATGTTGCCTCTGTCACGAATTGAAAACGATCAAGATGATCGCCAATATCAAAAACGAGCGTCTCTTCGCCGTCTGACTGATGCTCTTTTCTTTTCTGCTCGATATAATCTACAATTTTCGGCCAGTTTTCAAAATGGCTGTGCAAATCATTTGTATGATATAAGCGGAGCTTCTCCTTCATAATATCTCTCCCTAATCGTTCAGCTGAAAATGCCTTCATAAATGAGCTGGCAGCCGATCAAAATCAATACGATCCGCATGATCATAACGATCGTTTTCGTCTGCATTTTTCTGTTGATGGCGGCGCCAAGCTTTCCGCCGAACCAAGCGCCGGGCACAAGCGCGAGGGCGTACAGCCAATTGACGTGCCCGGAAATCATATGTGAAACAGACCCTGTCATAGAAGACAGGAAAATAATAAACATGGACGTTGCCACCGCAACCTTCGGCGGAAACAGAAATAACAGCATCATCGCCGGAACCATCAGTGATCCGCCGCCTATACCGAAAAGTCCGCCTAAAAAACCGACAACAAAGGCAATGGCAATACCGACAGAGGCCTGATATGAGTACGTATAAGGCTCACCGGCATCATCCTGAAATGTCCGGATAATTCCTTTGTGCGCTTTGTTGATTGGCCGGGCTTTCGCTTTCAGCATTAAGGATAATGAAATCAGAATCATAAAAATGCCAAACCAAACGGAAAACGAGTTTGAATTGAACAGCTTTGACACGTAAGCCCCGATCATGCTGCCGGGACCCGAACCGATAAAGAAAATGAGTCCGCTCTTATAATCAACTGTTTTATATTTAATATAAGCCAAAGTTGAAGAAAGGCCCGTAAAAATAATGACCAAAAGCGAAGTTCCAATCGCAACCTGCGGCGTCACATCCTGAAACAGCTGCGTCACTGTGCTTAAAAACATCAGAGACGGCACAATGACAATTCCGCCGCCAAGCCCGATCAGACTTCCTACCGTACCTGCGATTAATCCCAGTACGACCAAAATCACAAACGACATCAATAAAAACCTCTTTTCTAAAATAAATCGAGCTGTCTCGGAGCAAGTCCGCTGTACTCGATATCAAGCAGTTCAAGCATCTGCTTGCCATTATCCGCAGCGTCACCGCCGGAATTGTTGTTGAACAGAACAAAAACATCCTTACATTGCTGCTGCAATTCATTCAGGTGCTTTTTCCAATCCTCCAGCTCCTGTTGGTTGTAGCGGTATAAGTACCTGACCTCCCGCCAGTTTTTCCCGCCATCAGGCTTCATCCAGCCCTGCTTGTTGCGTCCGTGAAACCTGACGAGCGTTTTGTTTTCATCGGTCGCGCGCAGCACAGTAGGAACGCTGCCTTCTCCGATTTGCGGTTCATCACAGACACTGTGAATCCAGCCTTCCGCTTTCATAAATGAAAGCGTCTGCTCATAAAATGGCGGCGAGAACCAGGAACGGTTTCTGAATTCAAGCGCGCAAGGAATATCTCCCATTTGGTGCTTGCACCATCTCAAATAGGCGACATTCTCCTTCTTGCAGTCAAACCACGGCGGAAATTGAAACAGCACCATGGCGAGCTTATTGCTATGTAAATATGGCGTTAAAGACACCTTAAACGCATCAAACATCTCCTCTTTTGAGTCAAAGGGAATTTCGCCGCGCTGATGCCCTGTCATGCCCTGATATGCTTTCACGATAAATTGGAAGGTTTCGGGCGTTTCCTTCACCCACTTTTCATTATTGCGCGCCGGCTGAATCGCGTAAAAGCTCGCGTCTAATTCCACGATCGGAAAATGGGAGGAATAGGCCTGCAATTTTTTCTGGCTGGCCGTTTTCGGCGGATAGATGCTGTCATGATCCCCCCACCCCGTCAGTCCGATATAAATCACACTCATTCACCTCTCTTCCAGTTTATCACACGTGTTTTCAGGTTTCCTCGGAAATGCTGTTCATATGGCGGGAAAATGCAGAACGAAGATGCTGATATTGTTCCTCATTCGTATCTAAAAACGCCTCTTCTCTTGAGGAAGGAATATGCTGATATTCAATAGGCGCCTGAAACTGCTCACTCGTAAAATCGTACATCACACCATTGATGCTGTTGTAAAAATGCCAGCTCTCACCGACTTTTGTTTTGAAAATCGTGCCGCCGAAATGGTCTTGAATCACCAATGCCGTCACGCCGCATTGGCCGCATGACGGGCATTCTTCCGTCCATTTAGAGCTCGAATGGCGCGACCAGGATTGCTTAAGTATGTATTTGACATGCTCCATTGCCTCCGCCTCCTTTTTAAAAAAAGATACCACGTTGATGAGATTTTAAAAACTAGAACGGAGGAAATCAAAAAACCCGGCGGTAAAATCCGCCGGGCTTACGAAGGAACGACCAGAGCTCCGTCAATTTCAGTGACTTTTTCCCCATCATTGTACACGCACCGGCCTTTGCTGTAAGTGGCCGAAATGCTGCAGGGAAATGTATGTCCTTCGTAAATGCTTTTTTTATGCTTTGCAAACATCGATTCTCTTGTAACAGTGTACGGCTCCATGCTGACGAGCACGAAATCTGCATCACACCCCGCCTCAAGCCGCCCTTTTTTCTGAAGGCCGAATCGTTTTGCAGGGGCCGCCGCTGTCCATTCTGCGATGGTTTCAAATGGAATCTGATGCTCAAGCGCCAGTTCCAGCATTCCTAATAAAGTGAACTGCCCGCCGCTGATTCCGCCCCATGATAAAAACATGTTATCCTCCCGCTTCAAGGATGGACGGCAAGGGGAATGGTCTGAGGAAACCATGTCAATGTCCCCGGCAATGAGCGTCTCGATCAGCGTCTCTTTTGATTGCCGTGACCGGAGCGGAGGCGCGCATTTTGCGACAGAGCCCCTTTGCCGTAAATCGTCATGGCTGAACAAGACATAATGCGGACATGTTTCAACCGAAACATCAAGACCTTCCTGTTTCGCCTCTCTGATCAGCCGGACCGCTTTCGCCGTGCTGATATGGACAAAATGAACCGGACAGCCTGTCACCTTCGCATACTGAATCGTGCGATACACCGCTTCAACTTCTGCTTCCTCCGGGCGGGAGGCGGCGTACGCATCCGCATCCACCTTTCCTTTATTGGCCAAAACCATCTGCAAGTAGCTTGTGATCGCGTCGCTTTCCGCGTGGAGAGCGAGGATTTTTCCTGCAGCCGCGATTTCTGCCATGCCTTTGAGCAATGTCCGTTCATCAACAGAGCGGAACTCATCAGTGCCTGACTTTGATAAAAACGCTTTAAACCCGATCGCTCCCGCTTCAGCCATCGGACGGATGTCCTCGATATGGCCTGGCACAAGGCCGCCCCATAGCGCAAAATCCACGGCAGATTTTTGCCTGCCTAGCTCAGCTTTTGCGAGAAGATGCTCTGCTGTCACGGTTGATGGAATACAGTTGAGCGGCATATCAAAATAGGTAGTGCAACCGCCTGCGGCCATCATTTGAGAACCTGTTTCAAACCCCTCCCAATCCTCCCTGCCCGGTTCATTAAAATGAACATGGCAATCTATCACACCAGGAAACACGTATTTCCCGTCTGCCTGGATGATTTCCGTCCCGCTTGCTTCAATGTCAGAACCTATCTCGGCAATGACACCGTTTTGAACTACAATATCAGCTTCTATAACGCCATCTGGCGTAACTGCCTTCGCACCTTTTATCACCATATCGTAAGCCATATTGATCCCCCCATGTCAGGATGACGATTTTCCATGTCAGTTTATGTAACACAACCAGTTCTATTTTCAACAGTTTACTGCTACTATGATCGTATTACATCAGCAAAACCGCTAGAATTCCTATTGAAAATTATTCACCTTAACCAATGTTTTTATAGAAAAGGAGAATGCGCTATGAATATTCTTGATGTGATGAAAATACCGGCTTTTGAAAACGCCAATTTAATCGCTGGAAAAGCAGGAGGGGAAAGAGAGGTTCAGCATGTCAATATGATGGACGCTCCGGATATCGCAGACTTTTTGCATAAGAATGAATTGCTCGTCACCACCGCCTATCACCTGAAGGATCACCCGCATCAATTATCTGAACTGATTCGGCAAATGGCAAAACGCGGCTGCGCGGGCCTCGGCATTAAAACAAAGCGCTATCTGGAAGATATCCCGAAGGAAATCATCGAACTGGCCGATTCATATGCGTTTCCGATCATTGAGCTTCCGGAACACATCCGACTCGGCGATATTGTGAATGCCACACTCAGCCATATTCTCGATATGCGTTCTAACGAGCTGCAGCAAGCCATTTACGCGCACAAAAAATTCACAAACCACATTATGAGCGGCAAGGGGCTGCAATCCCTCCTCAAAAAGGTGTCAGACATCCTTCAGCTTCCCGTGCTGCTGCTTGACCAGCATGCCAAAATGCTGTCTGCGTCTCATCAGATTTCAGTTGAGACCGAAAAGCTGAAAGGCACCCTGAATACCGTATCCGGGCCATTTTTCACTTGTTTCTCTACAATCTCAGATCAGAAAACATATTCTGTCCTGCCTATTTATAATCACGAAAAAAACTGCGGCTACCTGCTGATACCCGACATGGTGCAGGCAGGCGACAAAGGATTGATCCTCACGATTGAACAAGCGGCCAACGTCATTTCCTTTGAACTGCTGAAGGAAAATGCGCTGAAGCAGTTCAGCCGGCGGGCCCGCAATGAGTTTTTCAACAATTTTATTGAGCGGACCTTTTCTTCAGATGACGAAATCAAAAACCGGGCGAAAGAATTCAAGCTGCGCTGGGATCAAAAATACATGTGCATCGCCGGCAAACTCGATCGCAATGACGAATCAATCAGCTTTACAGAAAATCAGCTCGCTTCCGACAGCGTATTCGAATTTCTTGAAGGTGAATTATCAGCCTTCCCGTTTCCACCTCACTTCTTTATGAAAGGAAATGTCGGCATTATTCTAATCGAGGCGACAGACAGCTGGAGTGAAATGCACGCCTCGGTGATCAGCTTTTTAGAACAGTTTCAAACACAGGCCAGCGCTCAATTTAAACGAACCGTGTCCTTTGGCATCAGCAATATCTGCCAAAAGCTCATTGATGTTCCCGACGCTTTCACAGAAGCTTCTGATGCTCTGCAATCGGGGCATTTGTCAAGAAGCACCGCATTTATCCAGGTGTATCACGCCAAAGATGTGCCTGAGCTTCTGCGCTTGCTCCCAGTTGAGGATTTGAAGAAATTTTACAACTCCACGCTTCAGAGCCTCGCTGAAAAACAGCAGGAGGATCAAAGCCTGCTTCATACGCTTTCCGTCTATTTAGAGACACACTGCCAAATTTCAGAGACGGCAAAGCGTCTGTACGTTCATCGCAATACGGTCATATACCGCCTTGAAAAATGCGAAGAGCTTCTGGGGAAAAGCTTAAAAGATCCTGAAACAACGATGCGTTTGCGGCTTGCATTACGTATGCAGCGGCTGATCAGCTAAAGTTTGTTACATTTTCTTACAAAACGAATCGTTTTTCGTCACTTTCAGCAATCACACCTGTCTTTTTCAGCTACTGTATCCAATGACACCCCTCGACCGGAACGATATTATGTTACTAAAGTTCACATACAGGGAGGGACTATAGTGAAAAAAAGATCGTTTAAGGTGTTTACACTTAGCCTGCAGCATGTGCTCGCCATGTATGCAGGTGCGATTTTGGTGCCCCTGCTTGTCGGCAGGGCGCTGAATGTAACAACTGAACAGCTGTCCTACCTATTGGCGATTGACCTGTTAACATGCGGCGTCGCTACGCTTTTGCAAACCTTGCGCGGAACATACATCGGCATCGGGCTTCCCGTCATGCTTGGCAGTTCATTTGTGGCCGTCACCCCAATGATTGCAATCGGCAGCAATTACGGCATTCACGCGATTTATGGTTCCATCATTGCGGCCGGTGTGTTCATCTTTTTGTTTGCGCGTTTTTTCGGCAAGCTGACTGTGTTATTTCCTCCTGTCGTAACAGGTACCGTTGTGACCTTGATCGGCCTTTCACTTGTTCCAACAGGTGTGAAAAATATGGCTGGCGGCGAAAAAATAAACGGCAGCGCCAACCCCGAATACGGTTCGCTCGAAAACCTTCTTCTCTCTGTCGGTGTCCTTGTTCTGATCTTAGTCCTCAACCGCTTTCTCAAAGGATTTGCCCGAACACTATCCGTTCTGATCGGCATCGCCGCCGGAACAGCGGCAGCAGCGATCATGAGCAAAGTCAGCTTTTCTTCTGTTACAGAAGCACCGTTCTTCCAAATCCCGAAGCCTTTTTACTTCGGAGCCCCTGCGTTTGAAATCGGTCCGATCTTAACGATGCTGATCGTCGGAATCGTCATTATTGTGGAATCAACCGGCGTTTTTTACGCAATCGGAAAGATATGCGGCAGACCTTTAACTGACAAAGATCTCGTCAAAGGCTATCGAGCGGAAGGAATCGCCATTCTCATCGGCGGGCTGTTCAATGCCTTTCCTTATAATACCTTTGCGCAAAACGCCGGCTTATTGCAGCTGACCAAAGTGAAAACAAGAAACATCGTCGTTACCGCAGGCTGTATCCTTGTCTGTCTCGGACTGATTCCGAAGATTGCCGCCCTTGCATCTGCCGTTCCTGCTGCTGTACTTGGCGGCGCGACCGTCGTCATGTTCGGCATGGTGATTGCCTCCGGCGTCAAAATGCTCAGCACAGCGGATCTCAAAAATCAATACCACCTCCTGACCATCGCATGCTCAATCGCACTCGGCATCGGCGCCAGCACGGCCCCCGGGATTTTTGCTGAATTCCCCGCTCCGATCCGGATTCTGGTCAGTGACGGCACCATCACCGGAAGCCTAACCGCCATCTTTTTGAATCTATTTTTCAGCTTGCGCGACAAAAAAGAATTAACAGCACAGCAAACAGAACTTCCGGTATTAGAACATACACTCGCATTAGAAAAAGAGGTGTAAAAAAGATGAAGGAACAGCACAATGCCTTACAGCTAATGATGCTGGGGCTTCAGCACATGCTTGCCATGTATGCGGGAGCCATTCTCGTTCCGTTGATCGTCGGAGCAGCGATCGGGCTGAATGCGGGGCAGCTGACGTATTTAATCGCGATTGATTTGTTTATGTGCGGGGCGGCAACTCTTTTGCAGCTCTGGAGAAACCGATATTTCGGCATCGGCCTTCCCGTTGTGCTCGGATGCACGTTTACCGCAGTCGGCCCGATGATTTCCATCGGAAGCACTTACGGTGTCCCAGCGATATATGGTGCCATTATCGCCGCAGGACTGATTGTCGTCTTAGCCGCGGGCTTCTTCGGGAAGCTTGTCCGTTTTTTTCCGCCTGTCGTAACCGGATCAGTCGTCATGATCATCGGCATCAGCCTGATTCCAACGGCAATGAATAACCTGGCCGGAGGTGAAGGAAGCAAAGAATTCTGCTCACTCGACAACGTGCTCCTCGGGTTTGGCGTCACAGCTTTTATCTTATTGCTGTTTTATTTCTTTAAAGGCTTTATCCGCTCCATAGCGATTTTACTCGGTCTTATCGCAGGAACAGCGGCTGCATATTTCATGGGAAAGGTCGATTTTTCTGAGGTTTTGGAGGCGTCTTGGCTTCATGTTCCGTCTCTGTTTTATTTCGGACCGCCAACCTTTGAGCTGCCGGCTGTTGTCACGATGCTTCTCGTTGCGATTGTCAGCCTCGTTGAATCGACAGGCGTTTATTTTGCCCTCGCTGATATCACAAACCGCAGGCTGTCGGAGAAGGATCTGGAAAAAGGCTACCGGGCAGAAGGCCTTGCGATTTTGCTGGGCGGCTTATTTAACGCGTTTCCCTATACAGCTTTCTCGCAGAATGTCGGCATCGTTCAGCTCTCAAAGATGAAAAGTGTCAACGTCATCGCCATCACAGGAATCATACTGGTCGCGATCGGGCTGGTTCCAAAAGCAGCGGCCCTGACAACAGTGATCCCCACCCCAGTTCTCGGCGGCGCAATGATCGTCATGTTCGGCATGGTCATTTCTTACGGGATCAAAATGCTATCCAGCGTTGACCTTGATTCGCAAGGCAACTTGCTGATTATCGCCTCTTCCGTCAGCTTGGGGCTTGGCGCTACAACAGTTCCCGCGTTGTTTTCATCTCTTCCGGGCGCGGCCTCTGTCTTGGCAGGAAGCGGAATTGTGATCGGCAGTTTGACGGCCATTGCACTGCACGCTTGTTTTCAAACCAAACAGCCGAATGGCGCAGACATAAAAACGTAAAGGAAGATGCCAATGTTCACAATGGATGACCTGAACCAAATGGACACACAAACACTGACAGACACACTTGGCTCTATTTTTGAACACTCTTCATGGATTGCGGAGAGATCCGCAGCACTACGGCCGTTTTCGTCCCTTTCTGATCTTCACCGCAAAATGACTGGCATTGTAAAAGCTGCGGATCGCGAGACACAGCTTGATTTAATCAAAAAGCATCCCCGGCTCGGAACAAAGAAAACAATGAGCGATGACTCGGTACGAGAGCAGCAGAACGCAGGGCTCGGCAAATTAGAACAGCAGGAATACGAGGAGTTTCTCATGCTGAATGAACACTATTATGATCGCTTCGGCTTTCCTTTTATTTTAGCGGTGAAGGGAAAGACGAAACAGGACATTCACCAAGCCCTGCTGGCAAGGCTTGAGAGCGAACGAGAAACGGAGTTCCAGCAGGCCCTTATAGAAATTTACCGAATCGCCCGCTTTCGTCTGGCTGACATCATCACTGAAAAAGGAGAGACGCAAATGAAAAGAACCATGTCTTATGGCAAAGGAAATGTATTTGCATACCGAACGTATTTAAAACCGCTCACTGGAGTGAAGCAAATCCCGGAATCATCTTTTGCCGGAAGAGATAATACCGTTGTCGGCGTTGATGTGACATGCGAAATTGGCGGAGAAGCCTTCCTGCCATCATTTACAGACGGAGACAACACTCTCGTCGTGGCAACGGATTCAATGAAAAACTTTATCCAGCGCCATCTCGCATCCTATGAAGGAACGACAACCGAGGGGTTCCTACACTATGTAGCTCACCGATTTTTAGATACCTATTCTCATATGGACACGATCACTCTGACTGGCGAAGACATTCCGTTTGAAGCAATGCCTGCATACGAGGAGAAAGATCTCAGCACAAGCCGCCTCGTCTTCAGAAGATCGCGTAATGAACGAAGCCGCTCTGTGCTGAAAGCAGAACGAAGCGGGAATACCATAACGATTACCGAGCAATACAGCGAAATCATGGATCTTCAGCTCGTCAAGGTGAGCGGCAACTCCTTCGTCGGCTTCATCCGGGACGAATATACGACTCTCCCCGAAGACGGCAACCGCCCGCTGTTTGTCTATTTAAACATCAGCTGGCAATATGAAAATACAAATGACTCATACGCTTCTGATCCAGCCCGCTACGTTGCGGCTGAACAAGTCCGCGACTTGGCGAGCACCGTTTTTCACGAGCTCGAAACCCCTTCAATCCAAAACCTAATCTATCATATCGGCTGCAGAATATTAGCGAGGTTCCCGCAGCTCACTGATGTCAGCTTCCAATCTCAAAATCACACGTGGGATACGGTTGTCGAAGAAATCCCGGGCTCAAAAGGAAAAGTCTACACCGAACCGCGCCCGCCATACGGTTTCCAACATTTTACCGTGACAAGAGAAGACGCCGAGAAAGAAAAACAGAAAGCCGCTGAAAAATGTCGGAGCCTGAAAGCCTGATGGGAAAACTGACAACCCATATTTTAGATTTAACCTGCGGCAAACCAGCGGCGAACGTAAAAATTGGATTGAAGCGGCTGGGCGAAAGTATTATGAAAGAGGTATACACTAACAATGACGGCAGGGTCGATGTCCCTCTGCTGGCTGGTGAAGAGCTGATGTCAGGAGAGTATGTGATGGAATTTCATGCAGGAGACTATTTTGCGAGTAAAAACATGAACGCAGCCGATCAGCCGTTTTTAACCATCGTCACCGTCCGTTTTCAGCTAGCAGATCCAGATGCACATTATCATATCCCGCTCTTGCTGTCGCCGTTTGGTTATCAGGTGTATAGGGGGAGTTAAGAAGGAAGCCCGCCTCACCGGCGGGCTTCTTTTTGCACTTCAATTAACTTTTGATCCTAGGACAGTACTTGAAGTGATCCCCACACTTAGTGAAACAACAGCTAGAATAAACATTCACCTATATTTTTCAGGATAATTGCCTACGAGAAAAATACCCTGTAGTCCTTTCATTTATAAATCGAGGTTTCAAACTAATAAGTCAGCTCTTAGCAGCCGAGCTCCCTTCTCCAATCCTATAAACAGACCGCGTTTTTTCTCGAAAAAATACTCTGAAGACAATTGCTGCGTTTTTAATAGTTTTGATAACGCGTTCTCTCTTACACCTTTAGACAAAATATTCATTTTTTCTTTTTTAGACTTAAATCTATGTCGAAAATAATCGTTGGCATATCTTATACTATCTCCACTAAAGGAGGTGACATTATGGGATTCTACAATTCTGGTGGATACAGTGGAAACTCTGGTTACTCAAACGGTTTCGGGAGCTCCTTCGCTTTGATCGTGGTGCTATTCATTTTGTTGATCATTGTTGGAGCAGCTATCTTTAATTATTAAGTTTAACTTTCCTTGCCTCCGCCGTATCCAACACCTCCCTGTCCGTACAGACGCCATAAGAAGTTTTTATGGCGTCTTTGCTATGTGCTCACTAATCTTTTTGTAATTCAGAAGCTGTCAAGTTCTACGAGATTTATCGTGTGTTTTCCCACAACGCTTCTGCGTCTTGATCGCGCTGTCTGACTGAGGCTAAAAAAGTCCGGCTTTTAAAAGCCGGACTCCCGTCTCCCTCCGTTCAACTCTCTTCTAATCCTGCAAGCTGACCGCATAATCCCGCCATACCCGGTACACCGGCACAAATTCCCCGCCAGCCCTTCTTCTATATCTTTGTCAGAAGGTTGAGGGGTTTCCCGAAACAATGCTTTAAGCGCAATGATCATTCCCGGCGTACAGTAGCCGCATTGGAAGCCGCCTTCTTCCAGGAAAGCGGTTTGACACATATCCAGCTCTTCTTTTTGAAGCCCCTCGATGGTTGTGATGGAATGGCCGTCTGCTTGATAGGCCATCGTCATGCACGCATTGGCCAGTTTTCCGTCGATTAAAATAGAGCAGGCTCCGCAGCGGCCGATTCCGCAGGACACCTTTGTCCCGGTCAGCTGAAATTCCTTTCTAAGCAGGTCACTCAGATGTGTCGTAGGAACGGCAGCAACCTCCCACGCCTGACCATTCACGGTCATCCGGAACTGTTCCTTTTTTACAGGAAATGGCCCGGCCTCTTTTATGTCCATTGCTTCAGCCCCTTTCTGTCGATCGCTTCAAGCAACTCTTCTCTTGAAATTGGCAGCTTGTTTATCCAGCATCCGACCGCATCATGTACTGCCTTTACAATCGCCGGAGTGATGGCGATTGTTCCGATTTCACCAACACCGCGCGGTCCATATACGTCTCCCTTCATTAAGTCTTCTATTGCAATCAGCTTCATGTCAGGAACATCTTTGATTCCGGGAATCAAATAGTGATCGAGATTTTCCGCAGCATAACGGCCGTCCGTCATTTTCGCTTCCTCCATCAGCGTATAGCCGAGTGCCATGGCAGCGCCGCCTTCAATTTGACCTCGATATCCCTGCGGACTGACAACCGGACCTGCCGCAATAGCGTGCTCACAATCTATCAATTTGACATCGCCTGTTAACAGATCTACCTCCACCTCAACGGCAGCCGCTCCAAATGAGTAGAGGAAATGGCCGCCCACCACAGGATCAGGCGTTGTTGGAAAGTCAAAGGCCGTTTCCTCTGCCAAAGGGCCTTTTTCAGCCAGCTCCTTATACGTCACCACGAGCGCCTTTGTGTTTTTGTCACGCAAGCCTGCAGCGCCGGGAATAAGGTTTTCCGCTGAACAGCCGCTCCATTCTGCCGCCCGTTTTTTCAACTGAGATAGAAACGGCTTCTTCAAACGCTGGATCGCGTGCCACACCATGCTTGTGCCGCGGGATGCTGTGGAGGAGCCTGACTTCGGCACTTTTGCGGTATCCCCAATAACAATGGAAATATCCTCTGCGGCACAACCCAGCTCCTCCATGACAATCTGTTCAATCGCTGCTAGAATCCCCTGTCCGCATTCTTCAAATCCAAATGATGCTGTGATTTTGCCTTCACTCGAAAGAGACAAACGGCCTCCTGCCGCATCCATTCGGCCAAACCCCAGCCCGCCGCCGTGCATTGTAATTGCCGCTCCCGTGCCTCTTTGCAGATACCCGCAGTTCCGGCTTGTTTTTTTAAGAATGGGAGATTTAGATATGGCATTCAACACCTGTGCCGCTCCGTCAGTCGATGCAATCCGATGCTCCAGCGGCCCCAAGTCATGCGGTTTTCTGATATTTTTTCTTCTCAGCTCCAGCGGGTCGATGCCGAGCATGCCGCTGAGACGATCGAGATGGGTTTCGAGTGCAAATGTGATTTGGTTGCCGCCAAAGCCTCGAAATTCACCCGCCACCCCGTTGTTCGTAAATACTGATATTCCTTCAGTCCGGATATTCGGAATACGGTACGGCCCCGCGGCATGCTCGACAGAAAAATCTAGAACGGCAGGCCCAAGCGTGGCGTAAGCGCCTGTGTCCGCCACAATTTTCACGTCGTGCGCCAATAGATTTCCCGAATGATCTGCACCCGTTTTTATCGTAATCTTCATCGGATGGCGCTTAATGCCAGAACGTACAGATTCCTTTCGTGTCTGATGGATTTTGACAGGGCGTCCGCTTTTCAGGGCCAAAAGCGCAGCATACGGCTGAATATTCAGCTCATCCTTCCCTCCGAACGAGCCGCCCATCGGACTTGACACAATTCTGATCTTCTCTTCAGGAATATCAAAAATACGGGCAAGCTGGAAACGGTCTTTATAGCCGTGCTGAGTTCCTGCATACATCGTAAAACCCCCGTCGTCTTCCGGAACGGCTACGCCTCCCTCCGTTTCCATATACGTATGCATCTGCCGCGGCAGCTCATAGGTTTCTTCAAGGACTGTATCAGATGCTTGAAACCCTTCTTCCACATCGCCGTTTGAAAAAAATGTGCGGTGCAGGATATTCCCGTCCTCATGCAGTCTTTGCGCATTCGGCCGAAGCGCTTTTTCTGGTGAATCTATGACTTCCAGCTCTTTATACTCAACTCGAATCAGCTCCAGCGCCGCTTCCGCGATTTCCTCCGTTTCCGCAGCAACTGCGGCGATCGCATCCCCGACATACCGCACCCTGTCCTCACATAAAACCGGCTGATCAGGGATGACAATGCCAAATCGGTTTAAGCCGGGAACGTCTTTATGCGTGACGATGGCTTGCACGCCTTCCATTTTCTCAGCTTTTATGGTGCAAACCGACACAATCTCTGCATGAGGATAAGCACTTCTCAGCACCTTGCCATACAGCATTCCCGGAAAGCTGAGATCGGTCATATATTTCAATTCCCCTGTAACCTTACCCCTTCCATCCGGCCTGACCCTTGACGGTTTGTTGATGATCATTTATTCCCCTCCCTCAGCCATCAGCTCTGCCATGATGACGTTGGCAGCGGCTTTTTTTCTGTATGCCGCTGACATAAAAGCATCTGAGGAAAACGGCAGCTCATGGATAAGTGTTTTGTACAGCTCATGCGAGTCCCACCCTGGTGCCATCCATTTCGCTTCGCTGTCCAATAATCTCCTAGGAGTGATATCGGCATGGCCAGCGGCGAGACGAATGCTGCCGTCTTTCAAAAAACGTCCAGCTGCAACAGCAGCCGCTCCTGTAAAAGCCTGGCGCCTTCCAAGCTTGTGATAAAATACACGCTCTCCCTCCGCCCGCGGGATGATGACACGCGTGACGATAGCCGTTCTAAAGTCTTCCTCACTGAGCCAAGCGCCAAGCGGCAGCCTGATTAGCTCCTTTTGATATACGATAAGCTCAGCACCAAGCACAAGCAGAAGCGGAATGAAATCACCGATTTTACTCGCTATGTTGCCGCCAATCGTGGCACGGCTGCGAATCCCCGGTGCAGCGACAGCGGAAGCAGCGTCACTGAAACAGCCAAGCGCTCTCTTGATCAAAGGGTTCTTTCTGCATTCATTCAGTGATGTGAGCGCCCCGATCGACACGTGGGTGTCACTGGCGCTGATCCCTCGCATCTCGTCAATCCCTTCAAGGCTGACAAGGTGCTGTTTCGGCAGAGTTCCTTTGTCCCACTGAAGCTGAAGCAGCGTGCTTCCCGATGCGGCACACACATCCGAAGCAAGCTTCTCTAAAAGCGAATAGGCCTCATCAAGCGCTGTCGGCCTCCATAATTGAATATTCATCCTTGCTTTTGTCACTTGGCCGTTCAAGACATCGCCCTCCTTACCATGTCATATTCCTCGGGTGTATCAATATCGTCCAACTCACCGCTATCCTTTGGCTCCAAAACCGCTCCTGCTCCAAGCTGTCCGCTTTTCAGGAGCCTGCGAGCCCCTTCATCTCCCGTTAACCCCTTTACATAAGGAAAACAAGCCGACGAGAAGTAGATTGGCGGGGTGAACGCCCCTAAAAACGATGACACGGCAAATGACTCAGGAGCCAGAGCCACAAGGGCATTGAGATGATCGACGGAAAGCTGAGGCTGGTCGGCTAACAAAATGACAACGCCGTCCGCCCCCATGCTTTCTGCTTTTCTCACCCCGCTGCTGACTGAATGCCCCTGACCCTTTTCTGCGTCTTGGCAAACGTGCAGGCTCCAGCGTTTTTGAAAAGGCGGAGCGTGATACGGCGCTCCTATCCACTCAAGGGAGGCATGTTCTGTCCGCTCGACGACCAGCACGTGATCAAGGCGGGACGACAGAGCAGTTTTCAAGGAAAGTGAGCCTATGTTTTCTCCTTTTAGCGGCAAAGCCAGCTTGTTTTGACCCATTCTTCTGCTTTTGCCGGCAGCGAGAAACACGCCGATCAGATAGGGGTTTCTCATACAACCGCCAGCCGTTTTCTTGTTTGAATAATTTCTGCAACTACACTTACCGCAATTTCCTCGGGACCTTCCGCACCGATTTTCAGCCCGACCGGACTGTAAAAGTGAGATGGGGGATGTTTTCCGTTCAGCAGCCGTTTCGTGCGGTTTGCCGAACCCAACAGTCCAATATAATGGAGGTTTTGAGAAAATAAGAAGTTGATGATCGTTTGATCGTGCTGATAATGATGGGTTGCCACAACAGCTGCATCATGCGGAAAAAATTGAAATTCGCTAAGCATTTGTTCCGGAAAAGCGGTGATCAGCTGATCCGCTTTTGGAAAAAGAGAGGATGTACAATAAGCGGGCCGCCAATCCGTCACGATAACAGAAAACCCTGTTTCAGCCGCCAAATTGGCCAGCGGTACATTATCCGGTCCCGCCCCAAACAGAATGAGACGCGGCTTCGGTTCAATTCGCTGAATAAACATGTTAGTGGTTTGATCGAAATGCGGTAAATGAAGCGTTGAAACAGTACGTTGAATATCTTGCAGAGGCGCGTCCGGCCAGTTCCCAAAATGTCCGTTCTCCGTCAGAAATAAATAATGGGAGGATTCAATCTTTATAACGGAAGTGACAGCTTTGCCTGAATGAAGGCAGTCCCTCACTTTCTCATAGTGCCGCCTTTTTTCCTGAGTGATTCGCTCTGCATGAACATGAATAATGCCATTGCACCCGGCTCCCATGCCCCAAGAAAGATCGTCCTCCGACCGCATGTCGTAGGGAATCAGCGTTGATGTGAGCTGATCGCCCAGCGCACTGATTCTTTGGAATACATCTTCTTCCACACACCCGCCGCTCAGCAAGCCAATCCGTCTGCCTTTTTTCTTAAAGAGCATAGAGGCGCCTGCTTTTCGATACGCGGAGCCTTCAACTTGAACAATTGTCGCCAGTACAGCCTCCTCCTGGTCTTCCAGGAGCGCATCTAACATCGTGTGAAAATTCCCCAATGCCGCATCCTCCTCTCGAAAATTGCCGTGAGAAACAACTAGTTCAGCGTGATTTTATAGGTAACTTGTATAAAGAATAGACGATGGAAGAAAAAATGACTCATGATTTGTCAGAAAATGAAACACATAGAAAGAGGATTTGTAAAAAGAGTCAAACGAAGAAAATCAGATTGGAGAAAACACGAAATCATATCGTTAAAAAGCTTGCGGAGTTCCGCAAGCTTTTCTTTACACCGCTGCCTGGCGGCCAGCGTTTTCATACACATCCAGCGCTGCTTGGAGCGCTTTTCCTGCTTCGATTCCTGCGTTATGTCTGAGAAGCACAGCCTCTAACCCGGCAAGCACGAATAGCACGTTTTCTTTTCTGCAGCTGTACCCCATCGTGCCGATCCTCCAGATCTTCCCTGCAAGCGGGCCGAATGAGCTGGCGATTTCAATGCCGAATTGTGCCAGCAGCATGTCACGAACAGACTCGCCGTCAATGCCGCCGGGAATTTCGACACAGGTGACAACAGGCATTTTGCAGCTGTCATCTCCAAACAATCTTAGCCCCATTGCCTTTATCCCTGCTGCTAATGCGGCTTCATGGTGCCGATGCCGCTCGAAACGCGTCTCAAGACCTTCTTCAAGCACCAGTCTGACTCCCTCACGTAAGGCGTACAGCATCGTCGTCGCTTCTGTATGATGATTGAGCCGTCTTTCGCTCCAATAATCCTCAAGCTGGCTCAAATCAAAGTAGTTGCTTGTAATTGGCCGATTTCCCGAAAGTGCTGCCCTGTCAGCTTGTGTCGCAATCCCGCGTTCCACCTTTTTGCGAGCTGCAATCACGTCCGCCACCCGCTCATTATATGTAATCGGCGCCATTCCTGAAGGCACAGACAAACATTTTTGCGTTCCGCCGATGGCAGCGTCAATCTTCCATTCATCGACTTTAACCTCGCAGCCCCCAATCGTTGCGACTGCATCGACGATAAACAATGCATCCTCGGTGCGGCAGGATTCGCCGATGGCTTTCAGCGGGTGAATCCGTCCTGTCGATGTTTCTCCATGCACCATGGCCACAATTTTCGGCTTCACTTTTTTTATCTCCCGTATGATGTCCTCCGGGTCAAAAACCGTTCCCCATTCGCACTCCAGCATATGAACATTTGCCCCATATCGCTCGGCGATTTCAGTCAGCAAATAACCGAAACGGCCGTAAATGGGAATGAGCACATCATCTTCCGGCTCTATCACACTAGCCAGCACTGCTTCAATTCCCGCCCGTGAAGTGCCGTCAATCGGGTATGCCCAGCGGTTTTTTGTTTGGAACAGCTCCCGAAGCATCTCCATCGTTTCATTCATAATACCTGTAAACGCCGGATCAAATTGGCCGACAACCGGGGTGCTCATTACTCTTAATACACGCGGATCAACCTCAACAGGCCCCGGCGTCATAATCGTTCTTAACGGGGTGCATAATTCTCTTCTGCCTGACACAGCCATTCCTCCTTTATCAGTAAGCCAGTTTGTATAATAAATCAGTCAGTGCGCGGACGCCGATCTCAAGCTGTCTGGCTGACGTATATTCCTTCGGTGAGTGGCTGACGCCGCCTCGGCTCGGCACAAACAGCATACAAGCAGGATAGCGCCTTCCGATCATTTGCGCGTCATGCCCTGCTCCGCTCACCATTTCCTCACAGCTGAAGCCGTTTTCTAATGCTGTTTCAAAAGCCGCAGCCTTCAGCCTTTCGTCCATCGGCACAGGCTCTATCCGCATATATTCATCAATCACAGCGCGAATTCCTTTTTGTAGGCAAATGCCGTTGATCAAAGCAACCATGTCTTGATGAAACTGTTCCAGCACATGCTGATGCTGATGGCGAATATCGATTGAAAACTGGACGCGGCCCGGTATGACATTGGCTACATTGGGCTCTGCCGTTATTTTTCCGCATGTCAGACGGAGCTCATCCGGCAGCTCCTCCGACCGCAGCAACAGCTCATGAATGATACGGCTGCTGGCTGCGAGCGGGTCCTTGCGCCATTTCATGGAGGTGGTTCCCGCATGATTGCATTCCCCCTCCAGCGTGACGAGATAGCGCCTCTGCCCCGCAATGCTTGTCACAATCCCGAGATCCCGTCCTGACATTTCCAATGTCTGTCCCTGTTCAATATGGAGCTCAACAAAAGCGCTGATATCTGTCCGATATGCTGCCTGAAACACACCTTTGCCAAAACCGTTCTCATGCATCGCGTGTTGCAGCGAGACTCCCGACTCGTCTCTTGGCTCTTTTGCATCTTGTTCTGAAAAAACACCCGTCATATTCCCCGACCCCCAATAGGTCATTGGAAAACGGCTGCCTTCCTCCTCACATAAGGAGACCGCCTCGAGCGTTTTTTTTGGCGCTCCGTATGTTTCCTTGAGCTGCTTTAACGCGAGCATTGCCGCCAGAACGCCATAGGCGCCGTCGTATTTTCCTCCATTGATGACAGTATCGATATGTGAACCGGTTACAATGACTTCATCCGGAGACTGGGTGCCCGAAAGCCTTCCAAACACATTGCCGACATCGTCGAATCTTGTTTCAAGCCCGAAAGAAGACATTTCCGTTTTCACAGCAAGCTGTGCGTCCATCCACTCTTTTGTGTATAAAAGCCTCGTTACGCCGCCATCCGCAGACGCACCGTATTGGGCGAGCCATTCAATATAATCTGTGATGCTGTTTTTTACTGAAAGCTTCTGCTTTTCCATGTACTCCCCCCTCTGGCCGCTATGGTGACTTCATTATAGAAGGAGCAACATGATAGTTCATTGACAGATTAACCAAAAAAACGTTTATTTTTTAGCCACAGTATCCATCCAGCAACCAGATACACCCTACATGTCACAACTATTTTGATGTAAAGGTCAAAAGAAAACACGGTAAGGAAGAGAGCCAGCAAGAGCGAAAGAGAGGGTCAAAATGCCTTTCATATGAACAAGCTAAGCTGGAGAGGCGATGTTCGCGGAACGGATGAAAACAGAAATGCCGGCAGCCCGCAAAAACAGGACCTAAAGATATGGAAACAGGAGATTTCCGCCTCCTCCAAAGGGACTAATTTACAATTTTAATGAAAAATATACAAAATGACACTTCTATCCTTTATTTCAATTTTAGATAATAGACATGATCTGATAAAAGGAGGGCAAGTGATGACAAAAAAAGCATGGTTTCTGCCGCTCGTCTGTGTATTACTGATTTCCGGATGGCTTGCGCCAGCAGCTTCAGCAAGCGCGCAAACCACATTAAGCCTTAATGACCGATTGGCGTCTTCCCCTTCAGGAACGGGAAGCCTTCTCTCATTAGCCGCCCCCGCTGCACCCTATGCTGATACAGATACCTATTATGAAGGGGCTGAAGGTAAAACAGGAGACTCGCTAAAAAGCACCCTGCACCGTATTATCAGCGGACACACGATGCTGTCCTACAGCGAAGTGTGGAACGCGCTGAAAGAAACGGATGAAGACCCAAGAAATCCGAATAACGTCATCCTGCTCTATACGAATGAATCGCGTTCCAAAAACCTGAACGGCGGCAATGTCGGCGATTGGAACCGCGAGCATGTCTGGGCGAAATCCCATGGCGATTTTGGTACGAGCAAGGGACCTGGTACTGATATTCATCATTTGCGCCCGGCTGATGTTCAAGTTAACAGCGCCAGAGGAAATATGGATTTTGACAATGGCGGCACTGAATATGCGAAGGCACCCGGAAATTATTATGACGGCGATTCATGGGAGCCCCGCGATGATGTGAAAGGCGATGTTGCCCGCATGCTGTTTTACATGGCTGTCCGTTACGAGGGTGATGACGGCTATCCTGATCTTGAGCTTAATGATAAGACAGGCAACGGCTCAGCTCCTTATCATGGCAAACAATCTGTCCTGCTCGAATGGAATAAGCAGGATCCGGTTGACGACCGCGAGCGGAAAAGAAATGAAATCATTTATGAAAAATATCAGCACAACCGCAATCCATTTATCGACCACCCTGAATGGGCGGATGAGATTTGGCCGTAAGAAAAAGGTGCTCCTTTTGAGGAGCACCTTTTTCTAATACACAGCCTCTTCCGTTTCCACATCGAAAAAGACGACGTGGTCCATTTTCACTGAGAGCTGGATTAAATCGCCTGCATCGATTCGCGTGTTTCCGTCCAGACGGACCTTGAGCCGCTCATCCCCAGCCATGACATGCACTATGAGCTCCGAGCCCAAATTTTCATTCACTTCCACCTTCGCTTGAAACACTGAATCAAACAACTGGTCATTTCCTGTCATTTGTGTGATGTGCTCCGGCCGTACACCGGCAATCATCTGTTCTCCGGCATATCCCTTTTCCTTCAGCCGCTTTGCTTTTTCTTCAGGAATATGAAGCCGGATCGAAGAATTTGTGAAAAACAGCTCGCCATGCTGCTGTTCTATGATGCCTTTCAAAAAGTTCATTCCGGGAGAGCCAATGAAGCCTGCGACAAACAAATTGGCCGGGTAATGATAAATGTCATGAGGTTTCGCCACTTGCTGAATTTCCCCTTCATTCATGACGACAATCCGATCTCCCATTGTCATTGCTTCGGTCTGGTCATGCGTGACATAAATGATCGTTGCCTCTAATCGCTGGTGCAGCTTGCTGATTTCTGTCCGCATCGTCACTCTTAGTTTTGCATCCAGATTAGAAAGCGGCTCGTCCATTAAAAAGACCTTCGGCTCCCTCACAATCGACCTGCCAAGCGCCACCCTTTGCCGCTGCCCGCCGGAGAGCGCCTTCGGTTTTCTCTTCAGCAAATGTTCAATTTCTAAAATTCTGGCTGCCGCATGAACCCGCTCGGCAATTTCCTGTTTCGCCATCTTTCTGAGCTTTAATCCAAACGCCATATTATCAAAAACCGTCATATGCGGATAAAGCGCATAGTTTTGGAATACCATCGCAATATCACGTTCTTTCGGCGGAAGATCATTGACCCGCTCCCCATCAATAAGAAGATTTCCTTCAGAAATGCTTTCTAATCCAGCCACCATCCGCAGCGTTGTTGATTTTCCGCATCCTGACGGCCCCACCAGCACCAAAAGCTCCTTATCCTTTACATCTAAATCAAAGTCCTTCACGGTTAATTGTGAGTGATATGATTTTTTGACGTGTTCAAATGTTAATGAAGCCATCAGAAAAGTCCCCCTATCTTTTGACCCGTTATTTCGTCACTGGAAACAACTTGGTCTTTCTGTTATTTTTAGAGTAATCGATTCCCATTTTTGCTATATCTCTAAAATAAAAAATGTAAATTTGTATTATAACGTCATAATACATTATAATATAAATAATAGGTTAAAAGGAGGCTACCCTTTGTTAAACAACGGAAGTTCTACACCTTTATACATTCAGCTAAAACAAATCATCACTGATGACATCAAAAAGGGCGTGTATTCCCCAACTGCCAAGCTGCCTACCGAAAACGAGCTTTGCAGCAAGTATAACGTCAGCCGCATCACCGTCAGGAAAGCCATTCTCGATTTAGTCGAAGAAGGCTATCTGATCAGGCAGCAGGGAAAGGGAACGTTCGTTAAAAGCCCTAAATTAAAACGAGAGCTGATCGCTGTAAACGGCTACTCGGAATTTATGGAATCCACCGGCAAAAAACCGAAGCATCATGTGCTGTCCCATGACATCATTCCAGCGACAAAACCCATCGCCGAAAAGCTTCAAATCCATCCCGAGAGCCCTGTCGTTGAATTAAAACGGATTTTATATAATGATGATCAGCCTCTCACCTTTGAAGTGACGCATTATCCGCTTGATTTGTTTCCCGGCATTGATACCTTTATTGCTGACGGCGTATCCATGCATGATATTTTGAAACAGCAATACAAAGTTGTACCCACGCACAATACGAAGCTATTAAACGTTGTATATGCCCAACAGGAGGAAAGCAAATACCTGGATTGTGATATCGGGGATGCGCTGTTTGAAATTGATAAAACGGCTTTTACATCAAACGACCAGCCAATCTATTGCTCATTGTTTTTGATGCACACAAACCGTGTCACTTTTACCATCAACAGCCCCTACACATAACAGGCATAAAAAACGAGACACTGCTTATAGTATTCTCGTTTTTTCACTGCTTCCCCCGTCCTCCAAGCGATAAGGATAGCCATAGCCGAAAGCTCCGTACACACCGCATGTTTTCGCAGCCGTTTCAGCAGCCTGGCGCAAAGCGTACGTTATATCCTGCTTCACGCAAAAGGCAGTCAAAAAGCCTGCTATAAAAGAATCTCCCGCCCCAAGTGTATCTATTATATCAGCTTCCACAATCGGCTGATGATAGACTCGATCACCCGCAGACAGGATTGCTCCTTGGCCCCCTCGGGTCATACAAACCATTTTGGCTCCGTATCCATGAGCTGTTTTGGCAAGCTCACCGCATTCCGACTCACTCAAATCGCTTCCTGAAAAAAACGCATACGTCACATAAGGACAGACCCTCCTCAAATAATCATCCTCCCGATTGGTTGAAAAATCAAATGAGACCGGGACAAGCCCGCACAGCTTCGGAAGATCGTTCTCAAGCCTGCTGTACACGCTCGTATGCAACAGATCATGTCCGCTGATAAAGGCTATATCTTTCTCCTGGAACACGAGCCGAAGCCGGGACTGAATGCCGCCTTTATTTGACCTGACAAAAATACGGTCCCCCTGTTCATCAAGGGTGACAATCGCCATCCCGTTTTCCCCGTGCGCCTGGCGGATATAATCTGCATTGACCTGCTCCAGCTTGAGAACGTTCAACAGATGCGCCGCGGCTTCGTCATTGCCGACGATTCCGATATAGGAAGACTCATGCCCGAGCCGCTTGGCAAGCACAGCAACGTTTAAGGCATTTCCTCCCGGGTAGAATGTTTCTTGATCCTGGTAATAATCTACAACATTATCTCCAACCGCAATCAATTTCATAGTGCTTCCTCCTTTATCCTTTTACACTGCCGCTTGCAATCCCGCGGACAAAATATTTCTGCATCAATAAAAATAGAATAATAATCGGCGCGGCTGAAATCGTTAACCCCGCCAGCAGGACGCCCCAGTCTGTCTGCAGCGCGTCTCTGAACTGCATCAGCCCGGCTGGAATGGTCCGCAAATTCTCATCATCTATGAAAATAATCGCAAACATAAACTCATTCCATGTATGGTAAGCTGTCAAAATGCCGGATGTCACCAAAATCGGCACGCTCATTGGTAAGAAAATTCTGAAAAATACTCCAAAACTTGTACACCCATCCAAATAGGCCGCCTCCTCCAATTCTTTGGAAATAGAAAGAAAATAAGAGCGGATCAAAATGATGGTGAATGGGATCCGATAAGCCGCATACGGCAGGATTAACGCCCAATACGTATTGTACAGGCCAAGCGACTGAATAATAGAATAAAGCGGCACAAGACTGACCTGCGGCGTCAGCATCAATCCGCCAAGACATAGCACCAAAAAGAATCCTTTTCCTTTAAACTCAAACCGGGAAAGGCCATACGCTGCCCATGCACTGATAAAGACAGTGATCACACACGTCAGCGCCGTAACGATGACACTGTTCATAAAATAAGAAGAAATCCCCTGGTTCCAGGCGGAAACAAAATTTTCCGGATGCCACGAAGACGGCAGCGACCAGCTGTGCTCAAAAATATCGTCAGAGTTTTTAAAGGCGCTCATCACCATCCAGAGAAGCGGATAGGCAATCGCAATCAGATAAAGAAACAGAAAAACCCACACAGACGTTTCTCCGATATACCATTTTCGTCTAGGCTTTCTTTTCACCTCAATGTGCTGGTCAGGCACAGGCTCCAATCTGAACGAATCTGTCTTCTTCTGAGGCAGCATCAGTTACTCCTCCTTTCCGGTTTTAAAGAACTTCATTTGCATGAGCGATAATGCAAGCGTAATGATTAACACGACAGTGGCAATCGCTGAGGCGTAGCCCATCATATCCTTTGTAAAGGCGCTTTTATATAAAAACGTGCTCAAGACTTCTGACGCGTTTCCCGGCCCGCCGCCTGTCAAAATGTACGGCTCATTAAAGACCGTAAAGGCCCCGGTCAGCGTCATGACCACCGCAACAAAAGACATCTCTTTCGTCTGGGGAACAGTAATATGAAAAAACTGCTGAATTTTACCCGCGCCGTCAAGCCGGGCCGCTTCATACAGTTCATCCGGTATTTTTTGAATCGACACGATGTACAGCATCGCAATATAACCGACAGATTGCCACTGGGACACAAAAATGACAGAAAGCATAGCTGTGCTGTCATCCCCGAGCCAGGCCCTCGTCAGCTGATCAAGACCGATGGCCTGAAGCAGCTGATTCAACAGCCCTGTCTCCGGATTGTAAATAAAATCAAACAAAAGCGCGATCACCGTCATTGAGATGACAACCGGCAAAAAGAAAACGGTACGAAAAAACGGCGACCATTTTCTGACCAGCTTATCCTCAAGCACCGCCGCCAAAATCAAACCTCCAAATACCTGGCATACAATTGAGATCACTGCATAAAGCACATTATTGGTAAGTGCCTGATAGAAGACAGGATCATGAAATAATTCAACATAGTTTTTTAAGCCGATAAACGTTTTTTCCGGAGAAAATGAGCTCCACTGAAACAGGCTGAGGAATACATTCTCAAAAATCGGGATATAAACGAAAAGTAAAAAAACGAGAGCGGGCACCAAAAACAAATAGGGGATTATTTTATTCTGATTGACCAAGGGTATCTCATCTCCTTTATAAAAAGAAAAGGTGCGAAGCTTCACCTTTTCTTTGATTTATTCAGCTGACGCCCTCACCTGCTTTGCTGCCTTTTGAACGGCTTTCATCACCTGCTGCGGTGTCATGTCGCCGCCAAGCATTTGCTGGACGCCTGTTAGGTACGCATCTGCGACTTCAACATCGACATCCATATCAAACCATGGAACCATTGATTTGGCATCAACAATATGCTGAACGGCTTCACGCTGAATAGCTGTTGCATTTTCTTCAGTAGCCGTACCTTGCACTGCACTGTATTTCCCGACATCTTTCACGAGCTTTTCGCCCATTTTTTTCGACGTCAAGAACTGCAAAAATTCCATTGCTTCCTTCGGATGTTTTGTTCTTGAGGAAATCATGAATCCTTCCGGCGCTCCCGTTAACGCTTCTGAAGATCCTTTCTGCCCGCTGATTTCAGGAAATGGGAACATCCCGAGATTAACCGGTTCAACCAGCTTGATTTCCGCTGTTTCCGCATATATCATCGCCGACTTTCCGCTCTTAAATTGCTGTCTCACATATTCGTGGTCGACGGAGTTTACATGTTTATTAAAGTAAGGCATCAGCTCTTGAAGCTTTTCAAGTGCTTTTACGTAGCCTTCATCAGTAAATTCACCCGTTTTGGCGTTATAGTCCTTGTCTCGCGTTTTTTCATCGACCATCCGCTGATTAAGCGTGCCGATATAGTGCGAGATTGTCCAAGTCGCCTTTGTTCCGAAGCTGATCGGTGTGTAGCCATGTTCTTTCAGCTTTTTTGACACATCGATTAATTCATCCCACGTCTTCGGGGGATCAAGATTCATCTTTTGGAAAATGTCTTTATTATAGAAGAATGATTTAGCGTCCATTTGCCACGGCACGCCATATTGCTTGTTTTCATAAGTAAATGGTGTAATTTGCGATTGAACGAGCTGTGATGACCAATCGGTGTCATTTTTGTAGTAGGACGAGAGATCAAGTGCTTTATTGCCTCTGATAAATTTAAAAGCAAACTCATCGCTCCAAGAGAAGTAAATGTCAGGAGGGCTGGTGGTTCCCAGCATGACCTTAATTTTATCTTTATAGGAGTCATTTAAAACGGCTTCAATTTGAATGTCGATATCTGGGTGATCTTTTTCAAATTCCTTAACAACCTCTTCAAAATAACTTTTTTCCGGCTCCTTTGGCCATCTGTGGAAAAATTTCAATGTCACCTTTCCGTCCGCTGAACTGCTTTGGCTCGAACAGCCTGCGATGGTGAGCATACTGACAGCTGCAATGATCAAGAACAACAACATTTTCTTCAAAGGGTTGGCCTCCTCTGGACATTAGACTATAATGTTATATAACATTATAGTCTAATGCATAATGGTTCCTCATTTTCAGATCAATACTCAACTTTCCACATATATCTTCTATGAGATAAAGGATGATTTCTCGCCTCTGCCAGCTCGTCTGCATAGCTTCTCAGCACACGATTGAGAACGAGCGGAGCAAGATAGCCTTTAACTGAATCGTCAATTGCAGTGAAGTCGTAAGATGCAGCATCAAGCACAGTGAGCTTTTTGCCATACTTTTTCGAGAAGGTAAGCGCCCGCTCTTCAAGAGGTCTTGTTTCATCTAAACCGAGCAGGATGATAAACGGCACGGATTCATCAATAATTTCAAACGGTCCGTGAAAATATTCTCCGGCATGAATGGCGTGGGAATGAATCCATTGCATTTCCATGAGAATGCAGATGCTGTAGGAGTAAGCGACACCGTAGTTTGCACCGCTTGCCATGGTATAAATAATGCTTTCTTTTTCATGGGCTTTTGCAAATTGCTTGGCGTTGTCAGCTTCCTGCTTAAGGGCTTTTTCATATACAGCCTGCAATTGATCTAAGCCTTCAATTGCTTGTTGGAATTTCGTATTGTTTTCTAATACTTGCAGGGTTCCAAAAACGATTTGATACAAAACGCCATAGTTTGTATTGATCGCAAGCGCCTCATCACCCCAATCGTACTGGGCAACATATTGCGCTTCCTGCGCTAAAGGAGACTCCGGTTTAAACGTCATCGCAATCGTAAGTGCACCCTTGCCCCTTGCAAACGCAGCAGCTTTGACTGTCTCCGGGGTATTTCCCGAATGCGAGCACAAAATAACAAGAGACTTTTCACCAAGCTGAACAGGGTTGCGCTGAATAAATTCGTTGGCGCTGTAGAGGTCGGAGTTTATTGATTTTGACTCTCTGTCAAACACATACTTACTCGGATACATAATGGCAGAAGACCCTCCGCATGCGACAAAGAATACATGATCAATGGTTTTCCCTTTCAAATCCTGCAAGAAAGCTTGAACCTCACGATTTACTTTTGCTGTGGCCTGACTCAAATCCTTCACTCCCCGTTTTTATTATATAACGTTATATAACATTATATATTGTTATATTAAAGTCCGCGGGTAGGATTGTCAATATTATTTTCTGAAATTTCTCAATAATTTATTCGAATGATAGACAAAGGGTCTATACACGAAAAAATGCCCAAATCAAAAGCCAGAACTTGACTTAAGCTCTGGCTTCGCTGTTCAATCCGCAGACTGACGTCTTATTTAAAAAATACCTTGTCTATATTGTACTTCGAGTGCTGTGTATTGATGATATATGTTTCGTAAATCTCTCTTTCCATTGGATCATCAACTACACATACCTCGATTTTATAGACTTCATCTCTGTGATGTTTGATCGGTGAAACAGTGTCTTCGAAATGCTTCTTAATTCTCTGTCTTAACTTTCTGGCTTTACCGACAAACAGCAGCTCGTCATGAATGTTGTAAAACATAAAAATGCCGCCTTTGTCCCTTGGGATCTGGTGAAAGTCGATGAATCCGTGAATCGGTTTTATCTTCGGCTCGTTATCATTAGCTGACTGCTGTCGTTCAGTGATGGTGACATTCGGTGCGGGTATATCAATTTTTATCAAAATCAGTTCACGTCCTCTTTTTCATTAAAGATAAATGCTAACACATACAGAAAAGAAAAGCTAGAACAGCTTTATTATATTTGTTTGTCATGCTCTTACTTATTATGCAAGTGCTCCGGCTGGATCATAAGGACTAAGGTCTAATTCTGTCTGCTTTCCGAGAACTAGCTTTGCGAGCTCTACACCTAAGAACGGCCCCATCGTCAGTCCAGAAGCGCCCAAACCGTTAGCAGCGTACAGGCCTTGAACATTCGGCACAGCCCCTATGACCGGCAGAAAACCCGGTGTAAACGGCCTGAAGCCCACTCTTGTTTCAACAGCAGCCGCATCAGCAAGACCCGGTGCAACGGCTAACGCTTTGCTCAATACTTCGTGCTGGCCTCCGGCTGTCACACGAAGATCATCAAGACCGGCATCGTTCTCGTGTGTGGCGCCGGCTACAATTCTGCCGTTATCAAACGACAGAATGTACTGATCACTCGGCGGCATTACAACCGGCCACGATCCTGTATCTGTATCTGTCATTTCAAAATGCATAATCTGCGCTTTTTGAAATGACACTTGAAAATGAATGCCAAGAGGCTTCAATATCTCATTGGCCCATGCTCCCGCCGTCACAATCACCGCATCAGCTGCAAACTGCTTTGTATCTGTTTGCACGCCGGTGACTGTTCCGTTTTCAAAAAGCAAGGACGCATTTCCTTTGATGACCGTTGCGCCGCGTTTCTCTGCAGCGCTTAAAAGCGACCGGCACAGCGCTCTTCCGTTCACACGGGCGGCACCGCTGATATGAACCGATTCATAGCCGTCAGCTAAAATCGGAAACAGCTTTTTCGTTTCACTTGCAGACAAGCGGGTAATGTCGCCGATTTCCGGCGCATCCTCCCGTCTCTTATACGCCCTTTCCTCCATTTTATCGAGTTTAGACGCGTCAGTATGAATGCTGATGGCACCGACACGTTTGTATCCTGTATCCGTTTCACCGTCTTTTTCCAATTGATGGATTAAATCCTTATAGTACCTGGCTCCCCCCTTAGCAAGCTGGTACCAATCCTGATTACGACGTTGCGAGAGCCATGGACAGACGATCCCCGCCGCCGCATCAGTCGCTTGTCCCGGCTCTTTCCGATCAATGACAGTAACGCGAGCGCCTGATTTTGCGAGATGATAAGCCGTCGACGCGCCCAGAATCCCTGCGCCGACGATGATGTACGATTTCATATGCAAACACCTTTTCTATTATAATGTCTATTCATTTTACCAAATAGAATGCTTTCCTTCGACCTTTTGCCCTAATGTGGAAAAACCGCGAAGTTCGTCCAATCTCTTTACTCTCCTATCGAATATCCTGTCACTATCAATAGAGAAAGGATGATACCATGAGCGAAAATCGTCATGAAAATGAAGAAAACAGACGCGATGCGGCAGTCGCAAAAGTCCAAAACAGCGGTAATGCAAAAGTCGTGGTCAGCGTGAATACAGATCAGGATCAGGCACAGGCGCAGTCACAAGACGGAGAAGACTAATGAACGAAAACATCATTCCTCTCAACAGACATACTCAAGAGATACCCACTACTGAATCTGTTATCAAAAACAGCGGCAACTCAGAGGTCCATATCGACATTCACATTGATACAATGCCAATTGCTTTTGCTATATTATGCTCTGCATTAGCCGCAAAGCAGATGACAAAAGAGGAATTCGATATGGCTTATACTCAATTGCGAGAGATGAACAGAGAAAATAACAGCAGATCATCTGTAAAGCAAATTATCAATCAGGAGACAGAAGAAGAGTAAAAAACCGCGGGCCCTGTGGCCAGCGGTTTTTCTTCTGCATACAAAAAGGACGCGACTGAATCGGTTACTTCTGTACAATTTGAATAAGGTTACCGCATGTGTCGTCGAAGACAGCTATTGTGACTTCGCCCATTTTTGTCGGTTCCATCGTAAACGTCACGCCTTTTTCCTTTAATCGGTTGTACTCTTTTTGAATATCTGCAACGCCAAACATTGTGGCCGGGAGGCCTTCGGAGAATATTTTCTTTTGATACTCCTTGGCGGCAGGATGTTCATTCGGTTCGAGTAAAAGCTCGGTTCCGTCTTGATCATCTGGAGAAACAAGCGTTATCCACCTGAATTTCCCCATAGGAACGTCTTCCTTTTTTATAAACCCAAGTTTTTCTGTATAAAACTCCAGTGCCATGTCTTGATCTTGTACAAATATACTGGTAACAACGATTTTCATACTGTTTTTCCCTCCTTCGATATGAATGAAGCATGGTACTATGCTAACAATCTGGCTACAAGCAAAACAACCCACACATTTATCAGAGGCCCCGAGGCCCTGTTCTGATTTTATAAAATTATTCTATCCATCCTTTCAGCAAATTTTTAAGTGGTTCGTTGTTGAATATAAGTACTCGATATTTTCCCTTTCGTTTTGATGTTACGAGTCCTGCATCCTCCAGTACAGAAAGGTGTTTAGCTATCGCCTGTCGCGTAATAGAAAGGTCGTACTTTGTAATAAGACGTATCGTAAGTTCATACAACGTCAGCTCGTTGCGTTCAGATAATTCGTCTAATATAAGCCGCCGAGTCGAATCGCCGAGTGCTTTGAATATAGCGTCTTTGTTCCCATTCATATATTGAGTATAAGCAACTCATTAGTTGCATGTCAAGCATAAGCAACTGTATGGTTGCGCGATATAGAAACTGAACCTATCCGGCGCAGCTCTGAAATATTCTAATCGATAAGGACTTAAAACCATCAAAATAACAGTGGATATGTCTCTGAAAAATAAAAGAAGACGAACTTCAAAAGTTCGTCTTCTACAATCAAATTCGGCACGCCGGCCATTTTAAAAACTATCTCTAAACCCCTTGATAAACAAAGGAGTTTTCATCATTAACCGATAGAACCTTCCATTTCGAACTTAATCAAACGGTTCATTTCAACTGCGTATTCCATTGGAAGCTCTTTTGTGAATGGCTCGATAAAGCCCATTACGATCATTTCAGTTGCTTCTTCTTCAGAAATACCGCGGCTCATCAAGTAGAAGAGCTGCTCTTCAGATACTTTAGACACTTTCGCTTCGTGCTCCAATGAAATGTTATCATTTAAGATTTCATTGTAAGGAATTGTGTCTGAAGTTGATTTGTTATCCATAATGAGCGTATCGCACTCGATGTTAGAGCGAGCGCCTTCCGCTTTGCGTCCGAAGTGGACGATTCCGCGGTACGTTACTTTTCCGCCCTGTTTTGAAATCGATTTTGATACGATTGTAGATGATGTGTTTGGTGCAAGGTGAATCATTTTCGCACCTGCATCCTGATGCTGGCCTTTACCCGCAAGAGCGATAGAAAGCGTCATACCGCGCGCGCCTTCGCCTTTTAGGATACAAGCCGGATATTTCATTGTCAGCTTAGAACCGATGTTGCCGTCGATCCATTCCATTGTTGCGTTTTCTTCACAGACTGTACGCTTTGTTACAAGGTTGTAAACGTTGTTCGCCCAGTTTTGGATCGTTGTATAACGGCAGTAGCCGCCTTTTTTCACGATGATCTCAACGACCGCACTGTGAAGTGAGTTTGTTGTGTAAACAGGCGCAGTACAGCCTTCAACATAATGAACACTTGCTTCTTCGTCAACAATGATCAGTGTACGTTCGAACTGACCCATGTTCTCAGAGTTGATACGGAAGTAAGCTTGAAGCGGTGTTTCAACCTTCACGCCTTTAGGCACGTAGATGAAAGATCCGCCGGACCAAACAGCTGAGTTAAGCGCCGCAAACTTGTTATCAGTCGGCGGGATTACTTTTGCCCAGTGCTCACGGAAAATATCTTCATTCTCTTTCAGCGCGCTGTCAGTGTCTTTAAAGACGATGCCTTGCGCTTCAAGATCTTCTTTCATGTTGTGGTATACAACCTCAGATTCGTACTGAGCAGAAACACCCGCAAGGTATTTTTGTTCAGCTTCAGGAATACCGAGCTTGTCGAATGTTTGTTTAATTTCTTCAGGAACTTCATCCCAAGAACGCTCTGAACGCTCAGACGGTTTTACGTAGTACGTAATTTCGTCAAAGTTCAGTGAGTTTAAATCTCCGCCCCATTGAGGCATCGGCATGTTGTAGAAATGCTCAAGTGATTTCAAGCGGAAGTCAAGCATCCATTGAGGCTCTTCTTTCATGCGAGAAATTTCTTCTACGATTTCTTTTGTCAATCCGCGCTCTGAACGGAAAATGGAAACGTCCTTGTCGTGAAAACCATACTTGTATTCACCAATATCAGGCATTTTTTTAGCCATCCATTTTCACTCCAATCCTTTTAATTGCCGCCTTCTTCTTTCGCGACTCCTTTTTCAAGTGCTTTCCATGACAGGGTTGCACATTTGATACGGGCCGGGAATTTTGAAACACCTTGAAGGGCTTCAATATCCCCGAGATCTATAGAATCATCATACTCTTTCCCTTGCATCATATCCGAGAAAATCTTAGACATGGAAAGGGCAGTTTCAATATCTTTCCCTTTAATCGCCTGAGTCATCATCGAAGCGGATGCCATTGAAATAGAACAGCCTTCCCCTTCAAACTTCGCATCTTCCACGATGTCTCCGTCAAGCTTCATTGTCAGTCTGATGCGGTCGCCGCATGTCGGATTGTTCATATCCACGACGATGCTGTCATTCAAAACCCCTTTATTTCGCGGGTTTTTGTAATGATCCATAATCACCTGTCTGTACAATGTATCTAAGTTTGCATTAAAAGACATTTGTAAAATACTCCTTTGTCTTTTGAAGAGCTTCCACAAGCTTATCAATCTCTTCCTCTGTATTATACAGATAAAAGCTTGCTCTTGCAGTAGCAGTTACATCCAGCCATTTCATCAGCGGCTGCGCACAATGGTGGCCGGCTCTGACTGCAATTCCCTCCGCATCAAGCACAGTCGCCACATCGTGCGGATGAACATCATCAAGGTTAAATGTGACAAGCCCGGCACGCTCTTCCGGCCCGTAAACCGTTACGCCGTCAAGCTGGCGGAAGCGTTCAAGCGCATAAGCTGCAAGCTTGTGCTCATGGCGGGAAATCTCATCAAGACCGATTTCTTCGAGAAAATCAATGGCGGCACCGAGGCCGATTGCTCCTGCAATAATCGGCGTACCCGCTTCGAATTTCCACGGAAGCTCTTTCCAAGTTGATTCATAAAGCCCGACAAAGTCGATCATTTCACCGCCGAATTCGGCAGGCTCCATGTTTTCCAGCAGGGCTTTCTTTCCGTACAGCACACCAACACCGGTAGGTCCGCACATTTTATGGGAAGAAAGCGCAAAGAAGTCGCAATCGAGATCCTGCACGTCAATTTTCATGTGAGGCGTGCTTTGTGCACCGTCCACCACAATGACAGCCCCATTGTCATGAGCGATTTTCGCCATTTCTTTAATCGGGTTGACCGTGCCGAGGACATTAGATACATGAGACACCGCAACAATTTTTGTGTTGCTTGTGACCGTTTCTCTGACGTCTTCTAAAGAAATCGTTCCGTCTTCCTGCAACGGAATATATTTTAATGTGGCGCCAGTTGCTTTTACAGCCTGCTGCCACGGAATGATATTCGCATGATGCTCCATGTAGGTGATGACCACTTCATCACCAGGTTTCAGGTTGGCGCGTGCATAGCTTAACGCCACCATATTCAGTGATGTGGTCGTGCCTTTTGTGAAAATAATCTCAGCCATTGACTTCGCGTTAATAAACTTGCGGACTTTTTCACGCGCTCCTTCATAACCATCTGTCGCTCTGGTTCCAAGTGTATGGACGCCCCGGTGAACATTGGAATTGTATTGGTTATAATACTTATCCAGTGTTTCAATGACAGCACGCGGCTTCTGAGAAGTCGCCGCGCTGTCGAGATAAACGAGATCATGTCCGTTCACTTGCTGATGAAGGATGGGGAACTGTTCACGAATATCTGTGATATTCATTACTTCACTTTCCTTTCGATAACAGAAACTAATTGTTTCTTAACGCCTTCAATCGGAAGTTCATTTACTACCGGTGCAAGGAATCCGTAAATGACTAAGCGTTCTGCTTCTTCTTTCGGAATTCCACGGCTCATCAGGTAGTAAAGCTGAATAGGGTCCACACGGCCGACAGATGCCGCATGTCCTGCAGTTACATCGTCTTCGTCAATTAAAAGAATAGGGTTTGCGTCTCCGCGTGCTTTTTCGCTAAGCATCAGCACGCGTGATTCTTGCTCCGCATTCGCTTTAGAAGCGCCATGTTCGATTTTGCCGATTCCGTTAAAGATAGAAGAAGCGGAATCCTTCATCACACCGTGCTTCAAGATATAGCCTTCAGAAGCTTTACCGAAATGGATGATTTGTGTTGTGAAGTTTTCTGTCTGCTCTCCTCTTCCGACAACAACCGTTTTCGTATCGCCGTATGTGCCGTCACCGTAAAGGTTTGTTGTATTTTCGGAAATCGTGTCGCCGTCGTTCATCAGGCCAAGAGCCCACTCGATTTTGCTGTCGCGTCCGCGCGCAGCACCGCGGCGGTTCACATAAGTTGTCACACCGCTTGACAGATTATCCACCGCACCGTATGTCACGCTGGCATTATCACCTGTGATGACCTCACTGATAATATTGAAGACAGCGTCTTTCGGGTTTACAGTGCTGATGTAGTTTTCTACATATGTTACAGAACTGTGGTCTTCAGCCACAATCAGCACGTGGTTGAATAGAGCTGTATCATTGCTTTCGTGGACATAAACAGCCTGAACCGGCGTCTCCACCTGAACATTTTTCGGAACATAAAGGAATGCTCCTCCGTTAACAAGAGCCGCGTGAAGTGCAGTTAACTTATGTTCGTCAACCTTCACGCCGTCCTTCATAAAGTATTTCTCCACCAAGTCGCTGTGCTCGCGTGCAGCAGTCAGAATATCAGTGAAGATGACGCCTTTGTCTTTCAATTCTTGAGAAAGAGAAAGATGTGCCGGCGTCTGGTCACGCTGTACGTATAATGTTTTATCTTCGTTTTCAATGTCGATCAGCGCTTTTACTTCATCAGTCAAATCTTCTAATGAAGAAAGCGGTTCGTTATCCACTGTATGCTTCGCGAAATTCGTGAAGTTCCAGTTTGTGATTTTTGTTTTGTCAGGTTTCGGCATCGGCAGATCCTCAGCTTGTTCAAGAGCCTGTAAGCGCAGGTTCTTCAGCCAGGCAGGTTCTTGGTGCTTTTCGGAAAAGCTTTTGAGATACTCCTGATCTACGGATAGTTTTGTACCTAGTGTCATATTAATCCCCCTAACGCTTACGCTTCTTGGCCAACAGTTTCGTCTTCAATGCCAAGTTCTTGTTTGATCCAGTCATAACCTTCTGCTTCAAGACGCTGTGCAAGCTCTGCACCGCCGGATTTTACAACGCGGCCTTGCATCATAACGTGAACAACATCCGGAGTGATGTAGTTTAACAGGCGCTGATAGTGAGTGATCATCAAGCAGCCGAAGTTTTCGCTGCGCATTTTGTTGATCCCTTTTGATACAACTTTCAAAGCGTCAATATCAAGACCTGAGTCAATTTCATCAAGGATGGCGATTTTCGGTTCAATCATCATTAATTGAAGGATTTCGTTGCGTTTTTTCTCCCCGCCTGAGAAGCCTTCGTTAAGATAGCGCTGAGCCATTTCGGGGTCCATTTCAAGGAACTCCATGTTTTCGTCCATTTTGCGGATGAATTTCATGAGAGAAATTTCATCGCCTTCTTCTCTGCGCGCGTTGATTGCTGAGCGAAGGAAGTCGGCATTTGTCACACCGCTGATTTCACTTGGGTACTGCATCGCAAGGAATAAGCCTGCCTGCGCACGCTCGTCCACTTCCATCTCCAGTACATCTTTGCCGTCAAGCGTGATGCTGCCTTTTGTTACTTCATATTTAGGATGCCCCATAATAGCAGCTGATAAAGTGGATTTACCAGTTCCGTTCGGGCCCATTACTGCGTGGAATTCTCCACCTTTTATTTCAAGGTTTACACCCTTTAAGATCTCTTTCCCTTCGATTTCAACGTGAAGATCTTTGATCGTTAATGTTGAAGCAGCCATATCTATACCTCCAAAAATATATAATCATTATTCTCATTTTATTCTCATTCTAATTTTATAACAAATGAAAAGTAAATACAACTTTTTATCGTGCCTTGCACATTCCTCAAGTTTAACAAAGATCAGCACTTTATTAAAGCGATTGAAAAAGAAAAAGAGTGGATTCCCACCCTTTTTTAAAAGATTGATTTTCTCAATAAGCTCCCGCAGAAATCCGCTTGCTTTTTTCATAATCAAGCTCTCTCTGCCGCTCTACTTTCATTCTTGTTTCCAGCCGGCGTCCATATTCCTCGTATCCAATTCCGTGTGACAGCTGCATCGCTTTTTCCATTTCTGACGTATAATCGAGGTTCAGTCTGTCCTGGCTGCTGCAAATAATGAATCAATCCCTTCATATATTTGCTTTTTATTGTACCAGTGCTGCGTTGGATGCCGCAAAAACGATTTGGCGTGAAATAGCGGCAGATGAGACGAAAGCATCCTTTCAGAACAAATGAGAATGGTTTTTCGGAATATTCCTTCTCTTAATGCGTGGTGTTTCCGAATTCCTCAATGCACTGTTGAACGACTGTCACGCCTTGGCTGAAAGCCGCTCCGCCTCCAAATGCCGCTGCCACACTGACGGCTTCGAGAATGTTTTCTTCTGTCGCTCCCTGATCGAGACAGCCTTTTGTATGATAGATCATGCAATATTCGTCCTGAGCATTGATGGCAATTCCGAGGGCGATCAGCTGTTTTTCTCTTTCAGTCAGAGAATTCCCGGCAAAGCACTGTTCAGTAAATTCGTTAAATTTTCTTCCCATCAGCGGCATCTTTTGTTCAAATGTACCTAAACCATGTTTATATTGTTTTAACGCGTCCTGCATGCTTCCTCTGTCTTGATTCAAAGAAAATCCCTCCATCTGTTTAACATTCCTTTTTATTATGAACAGCTTTTAGGAAAATACGCGAAAAAAACCCCGGATTTCTCATCCGGGGTTTCACCGTGTCAGCAAACCCTCGCATTCGTTGTCAGACCTGCGCGTTGGTGCTCACGAATTGCAACATTCGCTCCGCTCCAATGCTCGGCCTTCCTAGACTTCAAGGGTTTTCAATCACGCTGAAAAGATGACAAAGCCCTAAAACGAATATCGTTTTAGGGCTTTGTCAATAATTGAACCCCGGAATTCTCATCCGGGGTTTCAGTCTTATTCAGATACAGGAAGCACAGCTCCGTCGTATTTTTTCTCGATGAAGTCTTTGATCTTTTTAGAGTGAAGAACTTCCATCAGCGCTTTGATTTTTGCAGAATCTTCTTCGCCTTTTCTTACTGCGATGATGTTAGCGTATGGGTTGTTTTTCGTTGATTCTACTTCAATTGCGTCTTTTTTAGGATTTAATTTATTTTGGATCGCATAGTTTACATTGATGAAGACCGCGTCTCCTTCTTTGTTTTCATATGCTTTTGCCGTTAATTCAGGCGCTACTTTTTTGAATTCAAGGTTTTTCGGGTTTTTCTTAATGTCTTTCAATGTTGCGTCAACTGTTTCCACTTTAGAATCAAGAGTGATTAATCCAGCGTTTTCAAGCATTGCAAGCATACGGCCTTGTTCAGCAACGTTGTTTGTCAGAATGATTGTCGCACCGTCTGGAAGGTCTTTCAGTGATTTGTATGTTTTAGAGTAAATACCGAATGGCTCTAAGTGAACAGCGCCGGCATTCACAAGTTTGTAATCTGTGTTTTCTTTCATTTCTTGCTCAAGGTAAGGAATGTGCTGGAAGTAGTTCGCGTCCACTTCTTTATCAGCTAAAGCTTTATTGTACATTTTATAATCACTAAGAACTTTCACTTTCAGCGTATAGCCTTTTTCTTTCAGCAATGGTTCAGCTTCTTTTAAAATTTCCGCATGCGGTGTTTTCGTTGCCGCAACGACAATTTCTTTCTTGCCGGATTCAGCGCCGTTATTCGAACCGCAGGCAGCCATAACTCCTGCAAATACAAGCAGTAATGCACCCAAAAATAGCTTTTTCAATGTAAATCCTCCCTTATCGTTTGTCTATAATATTTGTTATTAGATCACCGATGATTTGAATAATAAACACGATGATTAAAATAAACACAGTAGCAACGAAGGTAACATCAGCGTTATTAGACTGATATCCTTCTACGTACGCAAGGTTTCCAAGGCCTCCTGAACCAATGGCTCCGGCAATTGCCGTTGAGCCGATCAAAGCGATGGCAGTAACCGTAATGCCAGAAATAAGAGCAGGCATTGATTCCGGAATCAGCACTTTGAAAATAATCGTAGACGTTTTCGCGCCCATTGATTTAGCGGCTTCAATCACACCTTTATCCACCTCACGCAGCGCGATTTCAACAAGGCGCGCGTAAAATGGTGCCGAGCCGATTACCAGCGCCGGCAATGCGGCGTTTGGCCCTAAGATCGTGCCGACTAAAAATTTCGTAAAACCTAATAGTAAAATAATTAAAATAAGGAACGGAATCGATCTGAATATGTTAACAACGGCCGCAATCACAGAGTTGACCGCTTTATTCTGCCAGAGGCTTCCTTTGCTCGTCAGAAAGAGCAGCAAGCCGAGGATGACCCCGATGACAAAAGCAAACAGTAAAGAAATCAGCGTCATATAAAGTGTTTCATATGTCGCGTTCCATAATTCAGTTAAATCAACGTTCGGGAAGTATTTTTCAAACATTCGTGATCACCTCTGCTTTCACCTGTTTGTCATTAATGAATCGGATCACGTTTTGCACTTCTTCCTCGTCCCCGTCAATGTGGATGAACAGTGAACCGTAAGCCCCATCCTTCGTCTGCGAAATTTTCCCTTGCAGAATATTGACGCTGACATTGAAGTTTCTGATCATCTCTGTAATCAGAGGCTGTTCTGCTGACTCACCGACAAATGTGAGCTGAACCATTTTTCCTGATGCTGTATCATCAAGAAGGTGCTGAAGCGTCTCTTTCGTTTCTTCCGGCTCTGTCACCTGTTGAACAAATCGTTTTGTCATTTGTTCCTTTGGATTTTTAAAGACATCGAGAACCTCGCCTTCTTCGACCACCTTGCCGTTTTCCATGACGGCGACTCTGTTGCAGATTTTGCGGATGACATGCATTTCGTGCGTAATCAGCACAATCGTCAAACCGAGTCTTTCATTAATATCGGACAATAGATCCAGAATTGAATCTGTCGTTTGCGGATCTAATGCTGATGTCGCTTCGTCACAAAGAAGAACCTTCGGATTGTTTGCAAGCGCTCTGGCAATTCCCACACGCTGCTTCTGACCGCCGCTCAGCTGAGACGGATAAGATTTTTCTTTTCCTTCTAAACCTACCAGTTTAATCAGTTCATTGGCGCGCTTGATCCGCTCGCTCTTTTTCACTCCGGCAATTTCCAAAGGAAACATGATATTATCTCTGACAGTCCGCGACCAAAGCAAATTGAAATGCTGGAAAATCATACTGATCTCATGGCGTGCTTTTCTTAAACCGCGTCCATTTACTTCATTAATCTTGGTTCCCGCCACTTCCACGGTTCCTGAGGTTGGTTTCTCAAGGCCGTTCAGCAGACGGATTAAGGAACTCTTACCAGCTCCGCTATATCCTATAATTCCAAAAATCTCACCTTTTTTAATGGAAAGCGAGACATTTTGGACAGCATTGACATCTCCATGTTTCGACTTGTAAACTTTTGAAACATCCTGAAGATTGATCAAAGCAATCACCTGCCTTAACACTATTCTAAGAAATCTTCCGGTTTTTTCTGCAAAAGAAAAGCCTTTCTGCACACTTGAGCAGAAAGGCTTATATAAAATGCCTTTCTCTCATCTTTCAAAGCTGAACGCTTCGTGTGAATTGGCACCATTTCAACAGTGTTGATGGTTGCCGGGCTTCATAGGGCACTTCCCTCCACCTCTCTTGATAAGAGAAATATATAGTCTTTTTCGTCCGGAAATTCTTAATGTAGAATAGCACGGCTAATGATTAAATGTCAATAAAATAAATGATGTCAACTTTTACTATTATAATAATTTATTATTTTTTAATTTTTTAAAATCCTCTGAAAAAATCCATTTGTCAGCCAGAGAATGGCTTCCAGTTTTAACAGGGCCCTGAATGACCCCTTTACTTTGAGGCTTCCGCTCTGAATGAGGTGCTGCAGGGAAATGTCTCCGTGCAATAAATCAATAATTTCCGTTTGGTTTCCGTAAAAGGTCAGGTTGGACGTTTGGGGCGGAGAAACTTTTTTCATTTCTCCCTGTTCGTTTATTGAGACGGTTAAGGCTTCTGCTTCTCCTTGGAAGGTAATGAGCAATGTTGAGGCATTCAAAAGGGGTTTTAAAAACAGATGCTGATACTCATCCTCTAAAACTTCCGCTTTCTCCATATGTACAACCTCCTATTTGTTGGTCATACATACACATTTCTCTCTTTGTCGCAAGAACCCCTTTATAAAACGAACGACAATTTCATTGGATATGCTGAGAAATATGTCATAAATGGGATGCGGAAGATGATTTTTGTTTGATCAGCTCATATAAATAAGAAACGGAATGAAATGCATATCCTCTTTCTACCAACTTTCCGCCTTTAAACAGCAGAAAACAAGGGACGCTTTCAATTTGATACGCTTTTGCGAATGTCGGAGAGTAATTGACATTGTTTTGATAGAAGGCGACATCCGGCAGCATTTCTTTCACCACTGTCAGCATTTTGCTTGCAAGCTGGCAGGTGCCGCAAAACGGAGTATATAAATATAGAAGGTACACATCATCTTCAATGTGATCAAGTTCGTGTTCTTGGAGTTCTTTCATGCTATACACCTCGGGACTTTCTTTCAAGAAAAATAGTATGGACATTCAGATTCGCACGCAGCAATACAGAGGCGACATGGTGCCTGGGCGCAGCCGCTACTTCCTTATAGGCTCTGTCGATATGGAGATGGCAGGCTTCATTAAATTCACGCTTCAGCTGTTTTCTCAATTTCTCACCTGATTCATCAGCATCAACTAATATATAGACGTCTTTATCATAAAGCTCGTCAGCCAATTCCTCGAGCCTCAGCTGGCTGATTGTTCCGTTTGTGCAGATAATGCGCACCGGTTCATTCAGGACGCTTTCGATTTTCTCTTTATCTGATTTCCCCTCAACAATCATAACCTTTTCCAGCTCATCCATCTTCATCTTGTTCACCTGCCGCGTCAAATTTGAAACGTTCAGATTGTAAAAGAAGGCAGTGAAATTCACCGCCAACATTAACACCAGCCGTTTTCGTAGTCACAATCTACATATTTTGCGTCGTCTCCAGAGACCACATCGGCTGTCTTATAAAATTTCTCATTTTCAAAGGAATAACCGGACTTAAGCTCATATTCATTCATGCTTGTCATTTGGCCGATCATCTCATTATCATGATATAACGAGAGCCGGCCATTTTGAAAGCGGCCTGTCACGTCATTGGTGACATCGAGCTTTTGTTTGTCGAAAGCCATATTGGACACCTCCCATAACGTTAGCGTGTCCAATTGCTTTTACGGCTATCCTGTTTTAGTCTTCTTGTGTCATCTCTTCGTATTGCTCTGCTGTCATCAGTTTTTCAATTTCAGAAGCGTCAGATGGCTCAACGACGATCATCCATGCTTTTTCGTACGGAGATTCGTTGACGAATTCCGGACTGTCATCAAGATCTTCGTTTACTTCCACAACCGTTCCGTTAATCGGTGCATAAAGCTCAGATACCGTTTTAACGGATTCAACACTGCCGAATGGCTCGTCCGCTTTGATTTCAGCGCCCACTTCAGGAAGTTCGACAAACACGATGTCGCCTAGTTCTGACTGGGCAAAATGCGTAATTCCGATTCTGGCTTTTTCTCCTTCAACTTTTACCCACTCGTGTTCTCCTGAGTAACGCAAATCTTTTGGTATGCTCAATTGAATCCCTCCATTTTTTACAGCACTACAATAAGAAGATACCACACTTTTCAAAAAAAATTTACATTAAGCCCAGTTTTCTTCAAATTGGTCTTCTTTAAATCCGACAGTCACTTTTTCGCCGTCTGTTGTAAGCGGGCGTTTGATCAGCATGCCATCTGAAGCCAGCAGCTCGAGCTGTTCGTCCTCTGACATGTGATACAGCTTTTCCTTGAGATTGAGCTCGCGGTATTTCATGCCGCTCGTGTTGAAAAATTTCTTGAGATCCAGCCCGCTTTTTTCATAAAGCGCTTTTAATTCTTCTTTGCTTGGCGGCTGCTCAGCAATATGTATTTCGTTTATTTCTTTCCCATGCTCTTCAAGCCACTTCTTTGCTTTGCGGCACGTTCCGCATTTAGGGTACCAGTAAAAAGTTAACGACATCTTCTTCCCCCTCAATAAAATAATCGAGGTTATTTTAACACAGTTTGTTTTAAAAACCTAAAACAGTGCTTCTTAAAAAAGAGCTCCGCGCATGCGGAGCTCATGGCCAATCAGACAGTATATTTCTCAGCCTCAAAAATGCCTGCCGCCGCCTCGCGTTTTTTCTGAATCACGTTTTTAGGCGTTACGCGTGTCAGCTTGCGCAGAGCGGAAAGCATCATGCGGAGTGAATCTCCTTCTTCCATTGCGATAAGGGATTCCTTCGCATGCGCTTCAATTTCGTTAAAGGCCTCTTGAACGAAAATTTCTGTGTACAGCACCTTTTGCGCTGCTTTTTCAGCGCCTTGTGCGGCAATGGCCTTTTCCGTTCTGAGCACGGCTGATTCCATTGCGTATACATTGCTGACGATATCCGCTACGTTCACGAGAATTTCTTGCTCACGATCGATCGCTTTTCCGTATTTTTGCGCGGCTAGGCCGGCAGCAAACAACGCAATTTTTTTGGCTTGCTTGACGATATATTTCTCCTGCTCTAAGACGCCGCTTCCAGGCTCTTCAGGCATAAGCATCATGAGTTCTTCCTGCAGCGACTGCGCTTTTTCGAATAAAGGCAGCTCGCCTTTAAGCGCTTTTTTCAGGAAGGTGCTTGGCACGATTAACCGGTTGATTTCGTTTGTGCCTTCAAAAATCCGATTGATCCTTGAATCCCTATAGGCCCTTTCTACTTCGTATTCCTGCATAAAGCCGTAGCCTCCATGAATCTGCACGCCTTCATCAACGATATAATCAAGCGTTTCAGAGCCGAATACCTTATTCAGAGAGCATTCGATGGCGTATTCCGCAATCGATTTGGCGATTTGCCGGCCGTCCTTGAGATCTTCGGCCGTGAACTGGCTCATATTGTCTTCAAACAGCCCGACGGTTCTGTATACAGAGCTTTCCATCGCATACAGCCTTGAGGCCATTGTCCCGATTTTTTCCTGTGTCAATGAAAAACCAGCAATCGGCGTTTTAAATTGGCGGCGCTGATTTGCGTATGCCGCAGACAGCTCGATGACGCGTTTAGATGCGCCGATTGTGCCAACCGCCAGTTTATAACGGCCGATGTTTAAAATATTAAAGGCGATGACATGCCCTTTGCCGATTTCTCCGAGCAGGTTTTCCTTTGGCACTTCAGCTTGATCCAGAATGAGGGTTCTTGTCGATGATCCCTTGATTCCCATTTTCTTTTCTTCCGGTCCCGTGGAGACACCCGGGAACTCTTTTTCTACAATAAAGGCTGAAAACTTGTCGCCGTCTACCTTAGCGTAAACCACAAATACATCGGCAAAAGCAGAGTTGGTAATCCACTGTTTTTCCCCTGTTAATACATAATGGGTTCCTGCTTCATTCAGCACAGCTGTTGTTTTTGCTCCAAGTGCATCAGACCCAGAGCCAGGCTCAGTCAGAGCATAAGCGGCGATCTTTTCGCCTGAAGCGAGTCCAGGCAAATATTTTTTCTTTTGTTCTTCTGACCCGAAAAAGACGATCGGCAAGGAACCGATACCGACATGCGCGCCATAAGAAAGAGAAAAGCTTCCCGCACGCGAAAATTTCTCAGTGATGAGTGCCGAGCTGATTTTATCAAGGCCGAGCCCGCCGTATTCTTCCGGCACATCGGCGCCAAGCAGCCCTAGTTCGCCCGCTTTCTTCAACAGTCTGACAGAATGCTCGAATTGATGGTTTTCGATATCATCTATATGAGGGAGAACATCTTGCTCGATATAATCCTCTGTTGTTTTCGCAATCATTTTATGCTCGTCAGTGAGATCCTCCGGTGTATACATTTGATCGTATGTGACATCCTCGATTAAAAATCCGCCGCCTTTTTGTACTTCAGCCGCTTTTTTTGCCATTTGTTTTTCCCCCTTTAGCATAATTCAAATACACCGGCCGCTCCCATCCCGCCGCCGATACACATGGTCACGACTCCAAATTGCTCGTTTCTCCGTTTCATTTCATGGATGAGTGAGAGTGTAAGCTTTGTGCCCGTACAGCCAAGCGGGTGTCCAAGCGCGATTGCGCCCCCGTTGACATTCACTTTTTCTTCATCAATTCCCAATTCCCTGATTACTTGAATGGCCTGTGAGGCAAAAGCTTCATTCAGTTCAAACAAGCCGATGTCCTGCAGCTGAAGTCCGGCAAGCTTCAAAGCGCGTGGAATCGCTTCCACCGGTCCGATTCCCATCACTTCCGGCGGTACGCCGCCTACCGCAAAGGAGCGGAATTTCACAAGCGGCGCCAGGCCAAGAGCATCGGCTTTTTCCCGGTCCATCAGCATGACAGCCGCCGCTCCGTCACTTGTCTGCGAGGAATTGCCCGCAGTCACCGTCCCATCAACGGAAAAGGCCGGGCGCAATGTCGATAAGATGTCTGCAGTCGTTTGCGGGCGAACACCTTCATCCTGAGAAAACACAAACTGTTTTTCCATAGGCTTATGGTCTTCTCCGATTTCTGTCACCGTCACTTCTACGGGTACAATTTCATCTTTAAATTTTCCTTCTGCAAGGGCTTTAGCAGCGTTTTGGTGGCTGCGAACGGCAAACGCGTCTTGATCCTCACGGGAGACGCCGTATTTTTTCGCGACTTGCTCGGCTGTGTGGCCCATGCTCATATAATATTCCGGTGCCTTTTCTGTCAAAGCAAGGTTCGGACGGGTAACATGCCCCATCATCGGAACTTGCGACATGGATTCTGCTCCGCCGGCGATCGCTGTATCGTAGGCGCCCAGCATAATTTTTTCTGCTGCATATGCAATAGACTGAAGGCCTGAAGAGCAATAACGGTTAACTGTAATCGCCGGAACCGTGTACGGCAGGCCCGCGAGCGCACCGATATTTCTCGCCATATTAAGCCCCTGCTCCGCTTCAGGCGTTGCACAGCCAATAATCAAATCGTCAATATTGCCTTCGTAACCGCCTGCCCGTTTCAGTGTCTCTTTTACACAAATCGCTCCCAAATCATCCGGGCGAACGGTGGCCAACGATCCTTTTTTTGCTTTTCCAACCGGTGTTCTTGCACCTGACACAATGACTGCCTCTTTCATAAGCTCCCTCCTAATTCCGTAAAGGTTTACCTTTCACAAGCATATGCTGCATTCTCGCTTGAGATTTTGCTTCTCCTGCCAAACTCAAAAACGCTTCTCTTTCGATCTCCAATAAATACTCTTCATCAACCTCTGTACCAAACGGCACTTTTCCGCCCGCAATGACATAAGCGAGTTTTTTCGCGATCTTGAAATCATGCTCAGATATATAGCCGGACAGCTTCATCTGCTCAGCGCCAAGCAAGAGTGCCGCATAACCGGTTTCTCCCGGCACCTTGACCTTTTCTTTTACAGGCGGCCGCCAGCCGGTATCGTATAAAGATGCCGCCAGCTGCTTCGCATCGTATAACAGGTGGTCTTGATTCACGCTAATCTGATCCGTTTCTTTTAAGATGTTCATCTCACGAGCCTCTTGAGCGGAAGCGGACACTTTCGCCATCGCAATCGTTTCAAATGTTTTCATTGCCGCATTCATCGGATCAAGGCCACGGCGTAGATGATTGATGTACAGCTCTTTGTTTCCCCCTCCGCCAGGGATGAGGCCGACACCTGATTCAACAAGGCCCATATAGGCTTCGCTTGCCGCTTGAGTACGCGCCGCAGGCAGGCATACTTCCGTTCCTCCGCCGAGCGTCATGCCAAATGGCGCGGCGACGACCGGTTTCGCACTGTATTTGATCTTCATCATCGTCTCCTGAAAACGGCGGATCACAAAATCAACTTCCAAAAAGTTGTCATCTTGGACTTCCATTAAGATCATGGCGAGATTCGCGCCGACGCAGAAATTTTTCCCTTGATTGCCGATGACAAGCCCCTTGTAATTCCGTTCTGTTTCCTCTAATCCTTTGTGGATCATTTGAATGATATCAAGGCCGATCGCATTGCTTTTCGAATGAAATTCAAGAAGGGCCACATCATCTCCAAGGTCAATTAAGCTTGCTCCGCTGTTTTTCGCAATCACGCCTTTTGTTTCTTTAAGTGCTTGTAAATGAATTCGTTTTTTGTTTTCTTTCACGGCTCTGTATTCGCCGCGGTCATAATAAAATACCGTTCCGTTCTCTTTGATGTAGAAGGTTTCATTTCCTTTGTCCAGCATCTCTTTTATCCAGCCAGGCATATCTGCTCCAAGCTGCTCGAGCTTTTCCGCTGACTGCTTGAGGCCGATGGCGTCCCACATCTCAAAAGGTCCCAGTTCCCAGCCGAATCCCCACTTCATGGCTTGGTCAATCGCATGAATATCATCGGCAATCTCGCCAAGCAGCTCGGCTGAGTAAAGCAGGGTTTGAGATGTGATATTCCACAGCAATCGGCCGGCTCTGTCATCCGAATAAATAAGCGCTTTCATTTTGGCTTTTGTCCCTTTTGCCTGTTTTGCCGCTTCAAGTGCCGGTGTTTTCATTTTTGTCCGCTCGCCGTAAGTAAGCGTCACTGGGTCAAGCTCATAAATCGTTTTTCCTTCTTTTTTATAAAAGCCTTGGCCGGCCTTACTTCCGATCCACCCTTTTTCCAGCATATCGTTCATGAAGCTTGGAAGGCGAAACACTTCTTTTTCATCGCCATCAGCTTTGTCATACACATTTCGGGCAACGTGGGCGAATGTATCGAGACCGACCACATCAAGCGTTCTAAAGGTAGCGCTTTTCGGCCTGCCGATCAGCGGTCCTGTGATCGAATCAACCTCCCCGACCTGATAGCCGCCTTTCAGCATTTCTTGGACTGTCACGAGAAGCCCGTACGTCCCGATGCGGTTTGCGATAAAGTTCGGTGTGTCCTTTGCTGTAACAACACCTTTCCCGAGGACATTTTCTCCGAAAGCTGTCATAAACTTTAAAATATCAGGATCCGTTTCCTTAATCGGAATGATCTCCAGCAGCTTTAAATAGCGTGCGGGATTAAAAAAATGCGTTCCGAGAAAATGGGCTTTAAAATCATCCGACCGGCCTTCAGCCATTTCCTGCACTGATATGCCGGATGTGTTGCTTGAGACGATGCTTCCAGTCTTTCGATGTTCATCCACAAGAGCGAAAATTTTCTTTTTGACTTCAAGGTTTTCGACAACGACCTCAATAATCCAATCTGCTTCTTTCAGTTTTTCTGCATCATCCTCCAGATTGCCCGGTGTAATATAGGAGGTATTTTTCGCTGATGTGAGGGGAGCGGGCTTTTGTTTCAGCAGTTTTTTCATCGCCTGCCGGCTCAGCCTGCTGCGCACCTCCGGACTGTCCTTCGTCAGCCCTTTTTTTTCCTCTTCCTTTGTCAAATCGTTCGGCACAATATCTAGCAGCAGGACAGGAATTCCGATGTTAGCCAAATGCGCCGCTATCCCGGAACCCATTACCCCCGATCCTAAAACGGCTGCCTTCCGAATGTGTTTGTGCATGAGATATCCCCCTTGAACATTGAATGAATAGTCATTCATTTTTTGGCTAAAAAAAATGAAACCCGTTTCTTCTTTCATCTTAAAAGATTTCCGGTTCGACTTCAATAGCTAATTTGTTATTTTTTTGTATGAAGCCTATAAAAGTCGGGCAACTTAAGCCCGGAGGTGAAGGGAATGGTACGAGAGAAAAAAAATCCGTCTTCAGCGGCAGTCAGCGCGGCGAGCGTAAAGGGAGATGCCGGTCCGACTCAGCATTACGGCGGCGGAAAACGGACAAGTCAAAATCAGCAGTATAAAAAACATAACATGGAACAATCATAATGCAGCTGCTTCCCGCGGCTGCTTTCACTTTTTCAAAATTCCTTTTAACACAAACGCTGCATTGGCAGGCCGTTCGGCAATTCTTCTCATAAAGTAGCTGAACCAGTCCGTTCCATATGGGACATACACACGCATTCTGTAGCCTTCCTTGGCGAGTTCCTTCTGACGCTCCGGCCTGATGCCGTATAGCATTTGAAACTCAAATTGCGATGCGGGGATTTGATGTTCGGCGACGAGCTGTTTCGTAAATGCAATGATGTCATCGTCATGTGTGGCGACAGCCGTGTAGTTCCCGCTTAACAACTGCAGCTTTATTAAGCTCTGAAAATGAAGGTCCGTGCCTCTTTTGTCGGGAAACGCTACAGCCGCAGATTCTTTATAAGCGCCTTTTACAAGTCTGAGATTCGGCTTTAAGTCCCGCATCTTTCTGATATCTTCTGCCGCCCGGTACAAATACGCCTGAATGACCGTGCCGAGCTTCTCAAATTCCTGTTTGCATTGCCTGTAAATAGAAAGTGTCTGTTCATAATGAGAATAGTCTTCCATATCAATGGTCACAGCAACATCATATTGCTTCGCAACGGAAAGAATGGCGCGCAAATGAGTAAGAGCAAGTTCTTCTGAAAGATCGAGCCCGATTGAGGTCAGCTTAAGTGAAAGCTCTGAATTCAATTGATGTTCGGCAATGGCTTGAATGGCTTTCTTGCATTCCTCTGCGACTTGGTTTGCTTCTTTTTCCGAAGCTGCATACTCGCCTAAATAATCAATTGTTGCACACAAACCGGATCTGTTTAGCCTTTTGACGGTCTTAACCGCCGATTCAATCGTATTCCCTGCGACAAACCTTCGTGCTCCAAGCCGCGTTCCGTATGCTTTTGCGAACTTGGTAAGTGTTTTATTTTGAGATAAGAATAAAAACACATGTCTCAACATCCGACTCCCTCCCGCCGTCATCTTCAAAACACCTGTATATAACTCCCAGTCTGAAGGAAACTATAAAATGAACAGAAACCAAAGGAGGATCACAATGGATAATCAGCAGCAATCTCAAATGCCGCCTTCCGTTATTTCGACAAAGGATCATTTGTATCTCAATGACATGCTGAACTGGAATTTGCTCGCGATGAAAAAAGCGCATTTCATGGCGCAGCAGTGCCAGGATCAAACGTTAAAGCAAGAACTCGACCGCGTCGGACACATGCATCATGATCACTATCAAAGAATATTAAAGCACCTGCAGCCAGGCCAGCAGCAGTCCGGCTACATCCAATAAGGAGGCGCCAGAATGAATCAGCAAAATCAAAAAATCAGCAACCCGCAGACACCTGTACCGACAACATCGGAAATGAATGACAGAGATTTCGTCAACGAATTGCTGACAACCGAAAAATACATGACAACAGCTTATTGCACTGCTTTGCACGAATTCAGCCACGAGTCTCTTTATCAGGATATTCAATCCATTTTTGATGAGTCACAAAAAGCGCAAAGAAAACTATATGATCTCATGTTCCAATATGGATGGTATTCTGTTGAAGCGGAGGATGCACAAAAGCTGCAGCAGTCCTATCAAAAATTCCAGCAGACCATTCAGCAGCAGTCTCCTTATCAGCAATAACAACATTAGTAAAAAGGATACGATGTTCTTTCGGGCATCTATCCTTTTTTTGTGTAAAATCAGTTGACTTTTCATTTACGCTTATTTATATTTAATAAGCATTAACTATTTTGTCATTAAAATATATATACAGTGTATGTAACAGAGGGGAAATGAATATGAAGAGTGCGGATCAGTTAATGTCCGATATTCAATTATCGCTTCAGGCGCTCTTTCAAAAGATACAGCCTGAAATGCTGGAAAGCATGGAGAAACAAGGTGTCACCCCAGCGCAGCTGTTTGTGCTGGCCAGCCTAAAGAAACACGGCAGCCTCAAAGTTTCTGAAATTGCCGAGCGTATGGAGGTGAAGCCAAGCGCGGTGACGCTGATGGCAGATCGCCTTGAACAAAAAAATCTTATCGCCAGAACACACAACACAAAAGACAGGCGAGTGATTGATCTCAGTCTTACTGACGAAGGAGACAGAAAGTTCGAGGAGGTTCTGGCGGGCAGAAAAGCCATAATGGCGCGCTATCTTTCCTTTTTGACGAAGGAGGAGATGCTGCAGGCGGCGCATATTACAGCAAAGCTCGCACAAGCAGCAGAAACGGATGAAAAGCAAAACATGAAAAGAGGAAACGGATGAAAATGAGTAAAGAAGGCAAACAATCAAAACGAACGTTATTAATAACAGGCTTAATTATTGCCATGTTTTTTTCAGCCCTTGACGGTACCATTGTCGGAACGGCCATGCCGAAAATTGTCGGTGATCTGGGCGGTTTGAGCATGATGACCTGGCTGACAACTGCATATTTGTTAACATCAACAACCATTGTTCCAATTGCCGGTAAACTGGCTGATTTATTGGGACGCCGCATTGTCTATGTATCAGGTTTGATTATTTTTATGGCCGCTTCTGCTTTGTGCGGAATGGCCAACAACATGACGGAATTGATTATCTTCCGTGGACTGCAGGGCATCGGCGGAGGCATCATGATGCCGATGGCGATGATTGTCATCGGTGACTTGTTCACAGGAAAACAGCGTGCTAAATTCCAAGGTGTCTTTGGTGCAATTTACGGGCTGGCTTCAGTGATTGGGCCGCAAATCGGCGGCTGGATTGTAGACTCGTTAAACTGGAAATGGGTTTTCTATATTAACCTGCCAGTCGGAATTATTGCGGTTATTTTTATTGCCAGAGGATTACAGGGACGCCAGCAGACTGGTCCGATCAACTTCGATATCGCTGGTATTTTCACAATGATTGTCGGTGTTGTCAGCCTCCTGCTCGCCTTAAGCTTTGGCGGAAAAGATTATGCATGGGATTCATGGCAGATTCTTGGGTTGTTCGCTCTCGCACTGATCGGCATTGTCAGCTTTATCATCGTAGAATCAAAAGCAAAAGAGCCAATCCTGCCAATGTATTTATTTAAAAACAGAACATTTACATTTCTAAACTTGATCGGCTTCTTTATGAGTATCGGTATGTTTGGCGCCATTACGTTTGTTCCTTTCTTTATGCAGGGAATTGTCGGTGTAAGTGCGTCTGAATCGGGTACAATTATGACACCGATGATGATTTCTATGATTATCACAAGTATCATCGGCGGACAGCTTGTTTATAAAATCGGGATTAAACCGCAAATCATTGCAGGCATGCTGGTTATGGCCGGCGGATTCCTGCTGTTAACGACCTTGGATCTCGACACGAGCAAGCTTGTCGCTACATCTTTTATGGCGATTATTGGTCTGGGAATGGGTCTTGTTATGCCGATTCTGACATTGGCTTTACAGGAAAGCTTTTCGAAGGAGGAGCTTGGAGTTGTCACTTCATCCAGCCAATTCTTCCGTTCTATCGGCGGAACATTCGGCATTACCATGCTGGGAGCCGTAATGAATGCGAGATCAGGAAATCTATTAACAGATAAATTGGTTCCATATTTAGACTCTCTTCCGGCACAGGCAAGCTCGTTTGCCGCCCAGCTAAAGGGTATGATTGATACAAATCCGCAAGGGCTGCTGCAATCACTGTTCAGTCCGGACGCGGTCAAACAAATCCCTGCGGCTTTCTCATCCCATATTGTGCCGATTTTAAAAATATCGTTGATGGATTCGCTCCACAGCGTGTTTTATACGGGCCTGATCTTTATCGCAGTCGGAGCCGTATTCACCTTGTTCTTAAAACCTATCAAGCTATCAAATAAGAAAGCGGAAGACCAACAAGAAAAAGAGAAGGCGGCAAAAGCCGTTGAATCACCTTCCCATTAATAGAGCACCCCGCGGGTATCAATCCGCGGGGTTTTTTATTCAATCATCTGGGCTCTTCCATTTCCGAAAGACCAATCCTCAGCCTGATTTCCGGCCAGCATGATAAACACATCTTCTTTTCTGACGCCAAGCTCGGAATGAATCCGGCTCGCGATTGAGCGGTAAAGTGCTTTTTTCTGTTCAGTTGTTCTTGACTGTTTCAGTGTAAAATGAATGTATATCAGTTCATCAGTTCGCTCGACTTGGAGATAAAATGGATCATAAAAAAATTCGCTTTTTTCATATTGTCTGATGACTTGGAAATAGTCATCTTCCGGCACATTGATTTCTTCAATCATCGATTGGTGGACAGTCCTGCTCAGTTTTTGAAGCCACGCTTCGCTTCTTCCCGACCGTAAATGAATCTGTACAAATGGCATCTCCCTGCATCCCTTTCTTTACAGCGTCTGTCCGCTGTCAATTGTGATAATTTGGCCTGTGAGTGATTCCTGTTCAATTAGTGAACAAATCAATTTGGCAACATCATCTGGTTCAGCAATACACTGCAGCGGCAAAGAGCCAATCATGCTTTTCATTTTTTCTTCCCGTCCGGCCCACCATCTCGTTGCCACAGCTCCTGGTGCTACACCGCTCACTCTGATTTCAGGCGCTAAGGCGTGGGCCAATGATTTCGTTAAACCGTGCACCGCTGATTTTGATACTGCGTAAGGCATAGATGAGCCGGCACCAGTTACCCCTGCAATGCTGCCGACGTTTACGATCGCCCCGGCCTTGCTTTTCTTCATGAACGGAACCACTGCCCGCGCGCAGAAAAACATCCCTTTCACATTGACGGCATACAGCTCATCCCATATGTCTTCTGTCGCAGCCTCAAGATCATCCATTGGAATATGCCGTGTAATGCTGGCATTGTTGACTAAAATATCAACCGTGCCGTGTGTGTTCACGATTGCTTGAATCATATCCTGCACGTCGCTGTTTTTGGATACATCTGCTTGGATGGCGAAGGCTTGCCCGCCAGCTTTTTGGATCATTTCCACTGTTTCCTCCGCTTCTGATTGCGAGCGTGAATAATTTACCGCCACAATCGCCCCGCGCTTTGCCAATTCCATACTGGCTGCTTTTCCGATTCCTGTGCCGCCCCCGGTTACGAGAGCTATTTTGTTCAAGACATTCATTGCCGCCACTCCTTGCTGTTGACTAAAGTATATTTCTGATTCCATTGTAATCCAGCTTTGATGTTGCGTATAATGATTGTTAAAGATACTAGATATCACTCATATTGATAGCAAACGAACGGAGGAGTTCAAAATGGAAAGCGGAGATTTACGTGTGTTTCAAATGGTAGCCCGTGAAGGGACCATTACGAAAGCAGCCTTGCAGCTTGGCTATGTACAATCGAATGTCACGGCCAGAATTCAGCAATTGGAAGCTGATCTGGGTACCACACTGTTTTTGCGCCATAATCGGGGCATGACACTTTCTGCAAGCGGAAAATTGCTGCTGGATTACGCAAATAAAATTATAGGCCTGCTTGATGAAGCGTCTAAAGCGCTCTCATCCTCCGCAGAACCAAGCGGGCCGCTTATGATCGGCTCCACTCAGACAACCGCCGCGGTAAGGCTTCCAAAGCTCCTGGCATCTTATTATGAAGAACATCCAAACGTCCAGCTGTCTTTAACAACAGGACATACGCAATTTCTCCTTGATAAAGTTCTTCGTTATGAATTGGATGGCGCGTTTATCGGATGCGAATGCCATCATCCTGAGCTCGAATCCTATCCTGCGTTTGAAGAAGAACCAGTAGTTGTTTCGGCTGCCTCCGTGCCCGATGTTGAGGAAGCCATCACAAAGCCGATTCTCGTTTACAGCACAGGCTGTTCGTATCGAGAAACACTTGAAAAATGGCTGCGTTCCGTCGGTGTCACACAGCCAGTCATTATGGAATTTGGGACGCTTGAAGCAATTATCGGCGGGGTTACAGCAGGTCTTGGCATCTCGTTGCTGCCAAGAACGGTTGTGCAGAAACATGAAGCAGAAGGATCAATTCGATTGTACCCGCTGCCTGAAGCTCTCAGCCAGATGAAAACAGAATTTATTGTTCGAAAAGATTCGTTTATCAGCAGCGCGCTGAGAACCTTTATGGATTCCTTTACGCCAGATAAAACGGCTGAATCACAAAAAAGCAGTCTGCTATAATGAACAGACTGCTTTTTGGCTATTGTTTGTTTCGATGCGCTTCATTTAATTCCTTAATATGCTGAATGATCTCTTTAATGCCCTGCTTTGCATCAGGGTATGTCGCATTCCAATGCTTAGCGAGCGGAGGCATGCTTTTGGCTATATGGGTGTACAAAATCCATTGCTTCACTTCTTCTTTTAGCTCATCGTTTGTCTCACCAAGCAGAAGCTCAGTATACTTCTCCAGCAATCCATCCAGCTGCTCCTGAAGTTTTTGTTCCATTTTCCATCTTCCTTTCGAAAAAACAGCAAGGAGCTTTCTCAATTGAAAGCTCCTTCGCTGCGTTATTTATCCATGTGATGTGAAAGCGGCTTCCTGGACAATGCATCTGCCCCTGCCATGAGGAATGCAAAGAGGCGTTCCGAAGAGCGGATCCTGTGTAACCTGACAGTTCATAGAAAACACATTTTGCACAAGATCACAAGTGATGACCTCTTCCGGACGGCCTTCTGCATAAATCCGTTTATCTTTTATGGCCACAAGATGATGCGCATAGCGGCACGCCAAGTTTAAGTCATGGAGAACCATAACAATCGTCCGGTCTTCCTTTTCATTCAGCTCAAACAGCAAATCAAGAATTTCAATTTGATGCGTCATGTCTAAATACGTCGTCGGCTCGTCAAGAAGGATGATATCCGTTTCCTGGGCAAGCGTCATCGCGATCCAAGCCCGCTGGCGCTGTCCGCCTGACAAAGAATCAACGGCACGGTCAGCCATGTCCTCAAGCTTTGTTGCTTTAAGCGCTCTTTCAACTGCTTCCTCATCCTCTTTTGACCACTGCTTCAGCCAGTTTTGGTAAGGATATCTTCCTTGCTTCACCAGCTGATGCACCGTCAGCCCCTCTGGAGCCGAAGGACCTTGGGGCAGGATTGCGAGCTCTTTTGCGACTTCCTTCGTCGGAAGCTTGGCAATCGCTCTTCCTTCCAGCAGCACTGAACCGCCTCTCGGCTTCATCAGGCGCGCTAATGAACGTAAAAGTGTCGATTTTCCGCAGCCATTGCTGCCAATAAATACGGTAATTTCACCTTTGGGAATTGTTAAATTCAACTCATCAATAATAACGGCATCCCCGTATCCTAAGCTCAGCGTTTCTGTAGAAATTGCACTCATACCCATAACCGCTCCTTTTTGCTGGCTTTTTAGCAGCACTATGTATTGCACGTTTTCTATATACATGCTTTTAAGTCAATTGTCATCAATGCAAGTGATTCCGATATTCAGCCATTTGATATGGTCATATATCCCTCATTGTAGCAGAAAACACTGACTTTGAAAATCATTTTCAATTAGTTTTATGGACATAATTGACGTTTATGGGTTTTTTATCACAAGATTACTTCTTGATTTCTCTGATGGAGCCGTCCTTCAGTTTCAATTTTAAATCGATGTGATCATAATGACTGTCCAGATTAAATGCTGCCAGCACACTGTGTATCACTTCTGTTTCAGCCATTTGGTCTGTCACGGAAAGCTCGCTCAAAATCATTTTCATCTCATCCAGTGCTTCTTCTCCCTCCTGATTGACACCGGAGAGCTTATCCTGTATTTCCGCTTTTTCCTGAGTCCCGTTCTTTGTATAGATTCCTTCATAACGGTTATGCTCACCATCCCCGTAGCTCACACGAAGCGAAAAATTACTGTAGGGAACGGACTTCAGCTGGGTGACGGCTGTATTTTCTCCTTCTGCCTGCTGCTGGTCTTCATTGAAACGGCAGCCCGCAATCAGAACCACTGCGAGACATACAGCCCCGGCTGCTCTGATCAAATGCATATGTTTCCCCCCTGTAGGATTCCATTTATTTTAGGTATATCCAGAGAATGAAATCCTCATTCAGAGAAGAATTGAAAAAGCCGGGGCATTTAACGCCACGGCTTTTTCTTTAAGATTCGGTCATTTGTAAAAAGGTTTCGGCGTCACGCACAGCCAGCTTGATGGCATTCTCCCAGAAATCGCGCTTTGTGATGTCAGCGCCCAAATGCTTAATCGCCAAATCCTCCACTGTCATAGAAGCCGTATCGCGCAATAGCGCCATATACTTCTCTTCGAATGTGTCTTTTTCTTCAAGCGCCAACGCGTAAATGCCAAGAGAAAACAGGTAGCCGAATGTATAAGGGAAATTGTAAAACGGCACCCTCGTGATGTGAAAGTGAAGCTTTGATGCCCAAAAAAGTGGATGATACTCTCCTAACGCATTGCAGTAAGCCTCTCTTTGCGCCTCTTCCATCAGCTCATTCAAGCGGCTGGCCGGTACCACTCCCCGCTTTCGTTCCTCGTAGAATCTCGTTTCGAATAGAAATCTCGCGTGAATGTTCATGAAGAACGCAACACTTCTTTGCACTTTATCCTCCAGAAGAACAAGCTTTTCTTCCTTTGTCTCGGCCTGCTGGACAGTCGCGTCCGCGACTATCATCTCTGCAAACGTTGAAGCCGTTTCCGCAACGTTCATAGCGTAGGAACGGTTTAACAGCCTGACGTCGAGCATTGCTTCCTGATGGAACGCGTGCCCGAGTTCATGCGCAAGAGTAGAGACATTTGAGGCGCTGCCCGAAAATGTCATGAAAATCCGGGATTCCCCGCTGTCAGGAAAGCTCGTGCAAAAGCCGCCGACTCTTTTTCCACTCCTGTCTTCCGCCTCAATCCAGCCGTCCCGAAACGCTTTTTCAGTGAATGAGGACAGCTTTTTGCCAAATGTTGAAAACTGGCTGGTAATGATATTTGCGGCTTCATCATACGAATAGGCCTTTCCGTCAGAACCGATCGGTGCCTCGACATCGTACCAGCTGAGTTTTTCAAGGCCGAGCATGGATGCTTTCCGGTTCAAAAACTGAACGAACGGCTTCTTGTTTTCAGTGATGACCTGCCACATCGTATCAAGTGTTTCTTTTTTCATCCTGTTAATTTGCAGCGGTTCCTTCAGGACATTCTCCCAGCCGCGCGCTTTATAGGTTTCAAGCCGGAATCCCGCCAAATGATTCAGCGTGCTGCTGAAAATATCTTGCTTGCTCTCCCAAGCTTGGCGGAAATGTTCATATACTGTTTTTCTGACAGTACGGTCTTGATGGTCCATCATATTCTCCGCCTGACCGACAGACAATTGCTTGTTTTCACCGTTTTCCTCATAGGGGATCGTCATTTTCCCGACAACCATATTGTAGAAGTCACTCCAAGCGTGATATCCGTCCACGGCAAGGTTCCCGATCAGTTTTTCTTTACCGGGGCTAAGCTTTTCGGCAACCCTCTGTCTTCTTTCATTTAATATGTAAGAAACATCGCGCAATCCCGGTTTTGTTAACAACCTATTCCACACTTCTTGATCAATGTCCACAAGTTTATGATCTAATGTAACGAGCGACGATTGAAAATCTGCGGAAAGCCGGTTCATGAGTGCCTGATGCTCTATAGCCTTTTGATCATTGATATTCTGGGCCTGAAGGCAGGCAACAAACGCGCCGGCCTGCTGAAGCTTGACGGATGTCTGTTCGAATAAATCAAGCAACGCGGTCAGTCCTTCAGCCTCTTCAGGCGATTCAGGCACCTGAAACGCATCAGTCCTGTCTTGAAATGCACGCAGACTTTGTGACAGCTTCTCAATATAACCTTTGAATTCTTCCGATTGGCTCCCGCCCTTAAAAAATGAATCAAGATCCCATCTTTGGCCTACCCCTTCCAACGCCATTTCACAAAACCCCTTTCCTTCTTTCGTTCTATTATAGAACAATTCTGAATTGTTTTATAAAAATTTCTTTTTACAGGCGTCATCTCCTGTTCAGGATAGTACAATAGCTGTAGCAGTTTAATAGGAGGGTTAGGATGAATAAAAAAATAGCAATCGTAACGGGAGCCTCCAGCGGCTTCGGTCTGCTGGCAGCTGTAAAGCTTGCCCGATCATTTTTCGTGATAGCCACATCAAGACAGCCTGAAAAAGCGGAACAGCTGCGGGAATTGGCTGCAGCACACAATGTGTCTGATTCTATTCACATTACAGCTCTCGATGTCACCGATGAACAATCTATAGTCTCATTCGGAAAAGCCGTTAGTGCTTACGCCCCGATCGACTTACTCGTTAACAACGCCGGAACGGCTTATGGAGGTTTTGTCGAGGATGTGCCGATGGAACATTTCAGACAACAATTTGAAACGAACGTCTTCGGTGTGATCCATGTGACAAAAACCGTTCTGCATTACATAAGAAAGCATGGCGGCGCAAAGATTATAAACGTGAGCAGCATCAGCGGACTGACCGGATTCCCAGCGCTGTCGCCATATGTTTCTTCTAAGCATGCATTGGAAGGTTTTTCTGAAAGCCTGCGTATCGAGCTGCTTCCGTTCGGTATCGAAACCGCTTTGATCGAGCCGGGCTCATATAAGACATCGATCTGGACAACGTCATTATCAAATTTTATGTCGGTGCCTGCTGACGATTCAGCCTATCATCAATACTATAAAAAGATCCTTTCCTACGTTGAAAAAAACGGAGAAGAAAGCGGAGATCCCCAAGAGGTTGCCGACCTCATTTATCAATTGGCAACAAAACAGCATATCAAGAAATTGCGATACCCGATCGGAAAGGGCATCAAGCTCACCCTGCTGTTCCGATCGTTTTTTCCTTGGTCTGCGTGGGAGTCTATCCTGAAGAAAAAGCTATACAGCTGATCTAAATTATAATTATTATAATTTAGTATTTATTTTTATTTAGTATATGATATAATTAAGTCAACAGATCACAAGGAGGACGTTATCTTATGAAAACTGAAAACGCAAAAACAAATCAAACATTAGTTGAGAATTCAATGAACACACAATTATCAAACTGGTTTCTTTTATACTCTAAGCTCCACCGTTTCCATTGGTATGTGAAAGGGCCTCATTTCTTTACATTGCACGAGAAATTTGAAGAACTTTATGACCATGCGGCTGAAACAGTGGATACCATCGCTGAGCGCCTGCTGGCGATTGGCGGACAGCCTGTTGCCACAGTGAAAGAATACACTGAGCATGCATCTATCACAGACGGCGGAAATGAAACATCAGCATCAGAAATGGTACAAGCATTGGTAAACGACTACAAACAAATCAGCAGCGAATCTAAATTCGTGATCGGCCTGGCTGAAGAAAATCAAGACAATGCGACAGCGGACTTGTTTGTCGGATTAATTGAAGAAGTTGAAAAACAAGTGTGGATGCTTTCCTCTTATTTAGGATAAAAAAAGCTGAACCCTATTTGGGTTCAGCTTTTTGTTTTTTTCTTAGCTTGAACTGCTTTCTGTCTGCTTGGTCAGTGTTGCGTTCAACGTTTTCGTTTTTCCCTTTCGCAGCACTTGGATTGTTGTTTTATCTCCGACTTTTAAGTCTTTGTAAAGGATCTGACGGATATCCGCACTGCTTTCCACGTCTTTACCGTTTAGTTTGACAATGACATCCTCAGATTTAATACCTGCTTTTTCTGCCGGCGAATTTGCTTGAACTTCTTTTACATAAACACCTTTGCCCAATTGATCTCCAAACAGACCGAGCGTATTTTCCTGATAGGTTTCAGGAACTTGTGACATGTCAATCATCTGCACGCCTAAAAACGGACGGTCCACCTTCCCGTTTTGCAGCAGCTGGTCAACAATCGGCTCGACATCATTGCTTGGGATCGCAAATCCAAGTGATTCCACGCCGCTTTCGCTCACCTTCAAACTGTTGATGCCGATGACCTGGCCGCTTGCATTGATTAATGGGCCTCCGCTGTTCCCCGGATTGATCGCTGCATCAGTTTGCAGCACGTTCATTTCCACCGTCCCTTGTGTTGTATCCACATCAATTGTCCGGTTCAATCCGCTAATGATGCCTTGTGTCACCGTACCGGAAAACTGCTGTCCGAGCGGGTTACCGATAGCGATTACCTTTTCGCCAGTGCGCAGCTGTGAAGAATCACCAAAGCTCGCCACTTTTTTGACGTTCTTGCTGCTGATTTCCAAAACTGCCAAATCAGTAATGGTATCGCTGCCGACAAGCTTGGCAGTTTCCGTTTCTCCGTTGTATAGCGTAACAGTCAGCTTGTTCGCGCCTTCAACGACATGGTTGTTTGTAATGATATACGCTTTATTGCTGTCTTTTTTGAAAATAACACCTGACCCGGTTCCGCTTTCACTTTCTGAGCTGGAGCCTCCTCCTGTGCCGAATGTGTTATTTTGAGAGGTTTGGATATTTGAGATTCCGACAATCGTAGGCTCTAAATCCTCTACCATATCAGCGATGTTTGATGCGTTCGTTATCGGCGCCGTTGTAAAATTATCAGACTGCACCTGTTTATTTGCGGAAGCGGTCTCGGTCGCCTGATTTTGGTCTGACGGCAGATAAGGCGCGATGCCAAGCATGAGGCCCCCGCCGATAATACCGCCTAAAATCGGGCTCAGCCATGCGGCTCTCCGTTTCTTTTCTTTTTTCACAGCCGTTTGTTGCTTTTCCATTTCTAAAGCAGAAGCCGTTTCCTGCCGTCCCGCTTCATACGACACAGGCGCGTCAAGCAATTCTTGTTCAGAATGTCCAATCAGCTTCTGGTTTTCTGTATTCTGCTGTTCTGTATGTGAAGGTTCAGTTTGATGTTGATCGTTTTGGCCATCACGTCGATAATCCATGTTCTGACACTCCTTTAACGGTTATTCATTTATCGTTACATATTCATCGCATGTACAAGTTCAATTGTCCCAATAATGAGGAGAAAAGCAAAGCACCAAAATAGAATATGTTTGATCATCCTACATCTTCCTCGCTCTTTTTCTCTTCCTTTCTTCCCTTAACCATATCATAAACAAACATTGTGGGATAAAAATGAAAAGAATATGTGAAATTATGAAAATTGCCTGCCGTATGTTAAAACTAGTTTATAATGACGTTGAAAGGATGTGAAGAGCCTTGTCATACACCATTTATCTAGTTGAAGATGAGGATAACCTGAATGAACTGCTGACGAAGTATTTAGAGAATGAGGGCTGGAACATTACATCTTTTACGAAAGGTGAAGACGCCAGAAAGAAAATGACACCGTCTCCCCACCTATGGATTCTCGATATCATGCTGCCGGATACCGACGGCTATACATTAATAAAAGAAATCAAGGCGAAAGATCCTGACGTGCCGGTCATTTTTATTTCCGCCCGAGATGCGGATATTGACAGAGTGCTTGGCTTAGAGCTTGGCAGCAATGACTACATTTCAAAGCCGTTTCTGCCGCGGGAGCTGATTATCCGTGTGCAAAAGCTGCTGCAGCTCGTATATAAGGAAGCTCCTCCTGTCCAAAAAAATGAAATTGCCGTCTCCTCGTATCGGGTCGCTGAAGACGCCCGCGAGGTCTATGACGAAAACGGGAATATCATCAATTTGACGTCAAAGGAATTTGATCTGCTGCTATTATTTATCCATCATAAAGGGCATCCATACTCTCGTGAGGATATCCTCCTAAAAGTGTGGGGACATGACTACTTCGGAACAGACCGGGTAGTTGATGATCTCGTCCGGAGACTGCGCAGAAAGATGCCTGAATTGAAGGTGGAGACGATTTACGGTTTCGGCTACAGGATGATGTCATCATGAAAAACAAGCCGCTCGCGTTTCAGATATGGGTTGTCATATCCGGCATCCTGTTAGCGATATCGATTTTACTGCTTGTGTTATTTTCAAACACGCTGCGAGATTTTTTCACTAATGAAACGTATACGACGATTGAAAATGAGCAGCATGTTCTGACAGAGTACCGCCTGCCAGGTTCGATTGAAAGGCGCTATTACAGCGAGGAAGCGACGGCGCCGACAACTGTCCGCTCCGTACAGCACGTGCTCCTTCCTGAAAATGAAGAGGCTTCTTCAGACAAGGATTTAAGCATTCTGTCATCTTCATTTATCCACAAGGTGTACAAGCTGGCTGATAAGCAGGAAGCTAAAAAGAAACGTTACAGCGCCGACGTCAATGGAGAGAAAGTGTTTTTTGTCATTAAAAAGGGACTTTCCGTCAATGGACAATCAGCGATGATGCTCTCTTACGCGCTTGATTCTTATCGGGACGATTTGGCCTATACCTTGTTCAAACAGCTTCTGTTTATTATAGCTGTCGTCATTTTATTAAGCTGGATTCCGGCTATTTGGCTTGCAAAGTATTTATCAAGGCCTCTTGTATCATTTGAAAAACACGTCAAACGGATTTCTGAACAGGATTGGGATGACCCAGTAAAAGTGGACCGGAAAGATGAAATCGGCAAATTGGGCCATACCATCGAAGAGATGCGCCAAAAGCTTGTGCAAAAGGATGAAACAGAAAGAACTCTATTGCAAAATATCTCTCATGATTTAAAAACGCCGGTCATGGTCATCAGAGGCTATACACAATCAATTAAAGACGGGATTTTTCCTAAAGGAGACCTTGAAAACACTGTAGATGTTATTGAATGCGAAGCTCTTAAGCTGGAGAAAAAAATAAAGGATTTATTATATTTAACGAAGCTGGATTATTTAGCGAAGCAAAAAGTGCAGCACGACATGTTCAGTATTGTGGAAGTGACAGAAGAAGTCATCGAACGATTGAAGTGGGCGCGGAAAGAACTATCGTGGGAAATTGATGTAGAAGAGGATATTTTGATGCCGGGCGATCCGGAGCAATGGAACAAACTCCTCGAAAACATTCTGGAAAATCAAATCCGCTATGCTGAGACAAAAATAGAAATCAGCATGAAACAAGATGATCGAAATATCGTGATCACCATTAAAAATGACGGTCCGCATATTGAAGATGAGATGCTCTCCAGCCTCTATGAGCCTTTTAATAAAGGGAAGAAAGGCGAATTCGGCATTGGTCTAAGCATCGTAAAACGAATTTTAACTCTTCATAAGGCATCTATCTCAATTGAAAATGACAAAACGGGTGTAACATACCGCATAGCAGTGCCAAAATAGACTGTAGATGTTTTGCAGTCTATTTTTTTATGTGAAAGAATAGCCGTTAAAATCTCTGTAATTTGTTTTGAGCGGCTGTTTGCATTGATGAACCCATTTTTTCTCTGACAAGGTCTGCTTCGGATATTTGACTTTCTCCACTTTGATTCCTCTGTTTCGCAAGCGGCTGATCATTTCGTCCAATTCTCTCATTCTAGATTCACCCTTTCGCTTGAGCTTTGACCATTCGGTCATCTCAATTTATAATATAAATAATACATGATAAAAAAACAAGTTACAATAAGGTTAATTTTATAACAGACGGTGTGACTATATGGTCATATCCTAGCAGGCCTCCGGGCTCCGAAAGGGTGGAACCATTGAAGGAAAAAGAAAAACTGATTATTGAAACAGCCTTAAAACTATTTGCCCAAAAAGGATACAATTCAACATCAGTCCAGGAAATCGCAAAAGAATGCAAAATATCTAAAGGCGCTTTTTATATTTATTTTCCTTCGAAAGAAGCGCTTCTTCTCTCTATGCTGAACTACTATTATGATAAAACGTTTACCCGAATTTTAAATATTAAAACGAAGGGCGACAGCCCCAGAACGGCTTACCGTAAACAGCTGACCGTCCTCTATGAAAACATTCTTGAACACAAAGATTTTATCAGCATGCAGTTGAAGGAGGGTTCTCTGCCTTACACAGAAGAAGTGGAGCAATGCGCAAAAAAAATCCGCCAGTCCTCACTTCAATTTCATATCGACAGCCTGCTGAACATCTATGGAAAAAAAGCGGAACCCTACACTGCTGAGCTTTGTTTTTTAATAGAGGGCATCAGCCAGATTTACCTGGAATGCATGATTTTGCTCGGGTACACTGTGAAGCCGTCTCAATTAGCTGATATCATTATGAATCGAATTGATGATATGGTAAAAGGCATGTCTGAACGAAACGATAAGCCTTTCATCACATTGGAAGAGGCGAGCTCTTTATTCGGGCCTCTTACGCACGGACGGCCTGACCCGCTGACTGAATCGATTGTGAAAAGCCTACGTGACAAAATTAACAGCTTAAACACAAACTCCTCTCTTGAATTATCGGAGAGCCTGGACATACTTGAAGCAGAAATGAAGAAAAAAACACCGAAGCTGGCGATCATAAAAGGAATGATTCATAATCTGACGGAGTCTGAAGCTCTCGCCAAAGATGCGGAACAGCTTAAATATTTATTAAAACAGCAACATATTTAGAAGAACGGCTGCTTAAAAAGCAGCCGTTCTTTCTTTCTATTACGCCTTTGGTTTTACCATGTCTTCCGGCTTAACCATTTCGTTAAATTGCTCCTCTGTCAGCAATTCAAGCTTCAAAGCTGCTTCTTTGAGCGTCAATCCCTCTTTATGGGCAAGCTTGGCGATTTTCGCCGCGTTTTCATAACCGATATGCGGGTTCAGCGCCGTAACAAGCATTAATGAATTTGACAGGTTTTCCTGAATGGTTTCTTTATTAGGCTCAATACCGACAGCACATTTATCATGGAATGAATTCATGCCGTCACTGAGCAGCTGCACAGATTGCAGGAAGTTGTAAATAATAACAGGCTTAAACACGTTCAGTTCAAAGTTCCCCTGACTCGCCGCAAAGCCGATTGTCGCATCGTTCCCCATGATTTGCGCTGCGATCATTGTTAACGCTTCGCTTTGTGTCGGGTTGACTTTACCAGGCATAATGGAGCTTCCCGGCTCATTTTCAGGAATGACGATCTCCCCGATGCCGCAGCGGGGTCCGCTTGCGAGCCATCTGACATCGTTCGCGATTTTCATTAAGTCAGCAGCAAGCGCTTTTAATGCGCCATGCGCATAAGTAATTTCGTCATGGCTTGTCAGCGCGTGGAATTTATTCGGCGAGCTGCTGAACGTTTGGCCGGTCAGCTTAGTGATCTCTTCTGAGACAAGCTCTCCAAACTCTGGGTGAGCGTTGATACCCGTTCCGACAGCCGTTCCACCAATTGCAAGCGCACGCATTTTATCTGTCGCTTCCAAAATCATTTCCTTCGAACGGTCCAGCATGTGAACCCATCCGCTGATTTCCTGTCCGAGGGTCAGTGGCGTAGCATCCTGAAGATGCGTGCGTCCGATTTTGACAATATCATTGTATGCTTTTGCTTTTTCATCCAGTGTATTGCGAAGCTGATCAAGCGCCGGCACAAGCTGCTCGTAAATAGCCAAAACAGCGGCAACATGCATCGCAGTCGGGAATGTGTCGTTTGAGCTTTGGCTGCGGTTCACGTCATCATTTGGATGAATCGTTTGATCAGAGTTCTTCTCTTTTAATAAAGCAGTCGCACGGTTGGCTACCACTTCGTTCATGTTCATATTGCTTTGAGTGCCGCTTCCGGTCTGCCATACGACAAGCGGGAAGTTGTCATCGTACTTGCCTTTGAGCACATCATCACAAACCGCTGCAATGGCTTCTGCTTTTTCAGCATCCAGATTGCCGAGGCGTTTATTAGCTAGAGCTGTGCTTCGTTTTAATATTGCAAACGCCTTCACAACACGCATCGGCATTTTTTCAGAACCGATCTTAAAGTTCTCCTTGCTTCGCTGTGTTTGGGCGCCCCAAAATTTATCAGCAGGAACTTTTACTTCTCCCATGGTGTCTCGTTCAATTCTGTATTCCATTTATGTATCCCTCCATAACGGTTGCTTCAATAGATCATAATTCGCCAATGACACAAAAAATCCTTTTTATTTTTCGATCTTGGCAGATTTTAATTTTAATTCAAGATATACGCGGGAATCCTTTGAATATTTGTATTTTGGATTTGTCCTGCCGTACTCCTTTGATGTATAAGAGACATCATAATGCTGTTCAAATGATCTAATGAGCTGTTCAATTTCTTCTTGTTTTCCAGCTAGCCTTACCTGTGCCACTTCGTCTCCTCCGCTTTCATAAAAAAACTTACTCCATGAAATACTCTAACACAGTATATCATTTTTTTAACAGGAAAAGATAACCTCTACTAAGGTTTTGGATAAGAGGTGACCTCATTGGAACAAACAGAGTTTAAGGAATATATACACGATAATTTAGCATTGGTGCTGCCAAAATTAAAAGAAAACGATGATCTGGTGAAAAACAAAAAAATGCTTGCGAACGGACTGGTTTTTTACTATCTCTATTTCAGTGAAATGACTGATGAGAATAAGGTGTCAGAAGCCATTAAAACTTTGATTAAAGATGAGGAGACCTTAACGCTTGACCAGGTCAAAAAACGCCTTGACCAGCTTGACGCAAGACCTGTTGAAACTGCAAAAAAAACGATTGAATCGATTCTCAACGGCAATTGTGCTGTGTTTATCAACGGATTGGATAAAGCCTATATTCTGACCACAGGAAAGAAAAAAACAAGAAGCCTGACAGAGCCGACAACTGAAAAAGTGGTTCGGGGCCCAAAAGTAGCGTTTGTAGAGGATATTGATACAAATCTCGCTCTGATCAGACAAAGAACCTCTCATCCGAAATTGATCACCAAAAAAATCATGATCGGCGAAAACAAGCTGAAGCCTGCAGCCATTATGTACATTGAAGGCAAAGCAAAAAAGTCCGTCATAAAAGAAGTGAAGGCGCGGCTTAAAAATATCCAGCTGGAAGATATCCAGGACAGCGGAACGCTCGAGGAGCTCATTGAAGATAATAAATATTCACCATTTCCGCAGATTCAAAATACGGAAAGACCTGACAAAGTATCTTCAGCCCTGTTTAACGGCCGTGTGGCAATTTTGGTCGACAGTTCACCATTTGTGCTGCTGGTGCCGGTTTCTCTCGGCATCCTGATGCAATCCCCGGATGACTACTATGAACGCTGGATTTCAGCATCTCTTATCCGGTCGCTGCGCTTTGCGTCTATCTTCATCACCTTGTTTTTGTCATCGATTTATATTGCACTCGTTTCCTTCCATCAGGGGCTGCTGCCGACCGCACTCGCCGTCACGATTTCGGCGAACAGGGAAAACGTGCCGTTCCCTCCGATATTTGAAGCCCTGCTGATGGAAGTAACCATCGAGCTGCTGAGGGAAGCCGGGCTGCGTCTCCCCAATCCGCTCGGACAGACGATCGGTCTCGTCGGGGGCGTAGTCATCGGACAGGCGGCTGTAGAAGCGAATCTCGTCAGTTCGATTATGGTCATTGTCGTCAGTGTCATTGCCCTGGCATCCTTTACCGTTCCTCAATACGGAATGGGTCTATCTTTCCGGGTGCTGCGTTTTATTTCGATGTTTTCCGCCGCTATTTTAGGGCTGTACGGCATTATTTTATTTATGCTTGTCGTTTATACGCACTTAACGAGACAAACGAGCTTTGGGTCTCCGTATTTTTCGCCGAATGGATTCTTCAGCCTGAAAAATACGAGTGACTCCATTATCCGTCTCCCAATTAAAAACAAACCAAAAGAGGCGAATAATCCAAATGAGCCAAAAACAGACTCCACTGAAACTTAATACCTTTCAAGGTATTTCTATTGTTGCAAATACAATGCTTGGGGCCGGACTTTTAACATTGCCGCGAGCGCTGACCACTAAGGCTAATACGCCTGACGGCTGGATCACGCTGATATTAGAAGGTTTCATTTTTATTTTCTTCATTTATTTAAACACGCTCATTCAGAAAAAACATCAATACCCTTCACTCTTTGAGTATTTGCAGGAAGGGCTTGGGAAATGGATCGGCAGCATCATTGGCCTTTTGATCTGCGGCTATTTCCTCGGCGTAGCCAGCTTCGAGACCCGGGCAATGGCTGAAATGGTGAAGTTTTTCCTGCTGGAGAGAACCCCAATTCAAGTCATTATTTTAACGTTTATTTGCTGCGGTATTTATTTAATAATTGGAGGTTTAAGTGATGTGTCGCGGCTGTTTCCCTTTTATTTAACGGTAACCATTATTATTTTGCTGGTTGTATTCGGAATCAGTTTTAAAATTTTTGATATCAATAATTTGCGTCCTGTTTTAGGCCAAGGCCTTGGCCCCATTGCAAACTCCCTTACTGTCGTTTCCATCTCTTTTTTAGGAATGGAAGTGATGCTGTTTCTCCCTGAACATATGAAGAAAAAGAAATACACGTTCAGATATGCGTCTCTAGGATTTTTGATTCCGATTATCTTATATATCCTGACGTATATTATCGTTGTCGGAGCTTTGACCGCTCCCGAGGTGAAAACGCTGATTTGGCCGACTATTTCTCTCTTTCAGTCCTTTGAGCTTAAAGGCATATTCATTGAACGGTTTGAATCGTTTTTACTGGTGGTCTGGATCATCCAGTTTTTCACCACATTTGTCATTTACGGATACTTTGCCGCTAACGGGCTAAAGAAGACATTCGGATTATCGACTAAAACAAGCATGGTGATTATCGGCATAACGGTCTTTTATTTTTCTCTCTGGCCGGATGACGCCAATCAAGTCATGATGTATAGCGATTATCTTGGCTATATTTTTGTCTCCCTGTTTCTGCTTCCCTTCATTCTCTTTTTCATTGTAGCTCTCAAGAGGAGGATTACAGCAAAATGAAAATTCGGATTTTATGTATGTTTATATGCACTCTATTGCTGTCCGGATGCTGGGACAGTGAGAATATCGAGGAATTAAGCTTAGTGATCGGAGTAGGGCTAGACAAGCCTGACGATGACAATTTAGAGCTGACACAGCAAATTCTCGTGCCGAAAAAAATCAGCTCCAAGGAGGGCACTTCTTCTGACCCGACACAGCTTTCTATCACAAAGGGTGAAACTGTCCATCAAATGATGAGAACATCTGCATTAAAGCATAACCCTACGTTTTCACAGCATTTGCGTCTCATTCTGCTTTCCAAGAGCGTGATTGCGGATGAGATTGGAATGGATGCGATCATTAACCAGTTTGTCAGAGACAACGGAACAAGGAGGAGTTCGTACGTCTTTATCACCGACGGCCGAACTAAGGATATATTTAAAAAGAATGATGAAGGCGAGCCCGCATCCAATGTGATTTATGATCTGACAGAGAATAATAAGGTTACGATCAGAATGATGGAGCCTGTTACATTGGGGGAGATTTCAGAACACTTAACCTCTGACGATTCATTCCTCATCCCTCATGTCGGTGAGGAAAACGGTAAGCTCGCAATAAACGGAGCCACTATTATAAAAAATAAATTATGGCACCGGGATCTCACCCCGATTGAGGTTCAAAATATCAACTTATTTTCAGGCACTGTCGAGGGAGGCGTCATTGACTTGAAGCGCGATGGCCATCTCTTTTCTTATGAAGTATATTCGAGCAATCGGAAGATCAAGACGGCCTATAAGGACGGAAAGTTCAAATTCACTGTCACCCGCAATATTGAAGGGCGTCTATCAGAAGACTGGAATCCCAATGAAGATTCGTTTAAGGATTCATATATCAAAAATATTGAAAAGACAGTTGAAAAACGGGTACACGATACAGTAACAGCATTTATTACAGGGAAACTCCAGAAAGAGATCAAAGCGGACGTCACCGGGCTGGGAAACGAGGTCAGAATTCATTATCCTCAAAAGTGGAAAAAGATTTCAAGAAAATGGGATGATGATTATTTCAGCAATGCGGAAATAGACTACCGGGTCAATGTGATTGTCAGAGACTTCGGAACGAAAGGCGCAAACAAATAGCAACCGCCTAATTTACGAGATGATTTCGGTGTGCGTACACCGCCGCCTGCGTCCGGTCACTGACATCCAGCTTTGATAAAATATTGGTAATATGTGTTTTGACTGTTTTAATCGTAATAAACAGTTCCTCGCCTATTTCTTTGTTTGTCTTTCCTTCTGCGATCAGGCAGAGTATTTCGAGCTCCCGTTTCGTAAGTGATTCATGCGGGAGCGCGTTTTCACCTGAGTGGCGCAGCCTGGATAATACTTTTCCCGCCACTTTTGACTCCAGCTTCGGCTCTCCTTTGCTTGCGGCGCGGATGGCATCGGCGATTTCTGCCGCTTTTGAGGTTTTCAACAGATAGCTGAGCGCGCCAGCTTCAATAACCGGGTACACTTTGTCATCATCAATGAAGCTAGTGAGCACAATAATTTTCGGATCGGAAAGCTCCCGGCAAATTTGCTTTGTAGCTTCAATGCCATCCATGCCCTCCATGACAAGATCCATTAAAATGACATCAGGCGACAGTTCCACAGCAAGCCGAACACCTTCGCTGCCGTCCGATGCTTCGCCGATGACTTCAATATCGGGCTGCGCCTCCAAAAAAGCCGCGAGCCCCATTCTGACCATTTCATGATCATCAATCAATAATACTCGAATCACGTTCGTTCTCTCCTTTTTCTTCCGGGAAAATCGGGACCTTCACTTCGATTTGGGTGCCTTTTCCTTCTACTGAAATCACTTCGGCGACCCCGCCGATTTCACTTGCACGTTCTTTCATAGAATTCAATCCGTATGAGGATGCTTTCACCTGGTCCATTTTGAAGCCTTTTCCATTATCAATCACCTTCAGACGGAGCTGGCTGTTCTTTATGCCCAGAATCACGGTTACTTTTGACGCTTTTGAATGTCTAAATACGTTTGAAAGGGCCTCCTGCACGATTCTGAACAAGTGGTCTTCAACACCCTTGGATATCGCTGTGTCCTGTATATCCCACTCAATATCAATCGGCTGCTTTTTTCGGAACTCGTCCAAAAGCTCCGTAAGGCCCTCCTTCAGCCCTTTTCCTTCAAGGGTAACAGGCCGTAAATGGAGCAGCAGCGCCCTCATCTCATTTTGGGCTTCGCCTGCCATATGCTCTACCATCCTGATCCGCTTGACTGTTTTGTCATCAGCATCCTTGACATGTTCCAGCACGGCTGATGTCATCATCGATATGGCAAAGAGCTGCTGGCTGACCGCATCATGAAGATCTCTGGCCAATCGCTGGCGTTCTTCTGAGATAACCGACTTCTTCATTTGAGCCTGCCATTCCGCACGTTCATTGGAAAGTTTCTGGAGGGATGCGACTTGAAGTTCCACGCGCTTCGCCATTTCGTTCAGCTGATCAGCAGCCAGGCCGATTTCATCATCACCGAGCGGCGGTATCCGATAAGCGAAATTGCCGTTTTCAAAGGTTAAAATGGATTCAATTAATGTATCAATCCTTGTCTTCAACCGGTTGCCGTACATATACCCTGAGGCGAAACCGACGGTCACGCTGATCAGAAGCAAAATCAGGATAAACGGAATTCCGAACCAGCTAGATGACAGCAAAACAAGCGGATCGAGCCGATAGTAAAACATCATAAAGGAAATCAGGCAGGCAAAAAGGAGCAGGCTGATTCCCGTTGTCATGCGGATGGCGCGCCATTGGAGGCTGGCAAGCATTTTTTTTCTCATACGTACTTCACATCCACATCACCGATAAATAAGGAAACGGACACTTTGACTCGGCGCTTTGACTCGCTGAAATCGGTTGACGCGGCATATACCTTCGTGCTTAATCCGCTTTTCTTCGAGCCGATCAGATTGATGTCACCTATAAAAACAGCTGAGCTGACAGCCACTTCAAGGTCCGATGGTACATAAATATCAACGTTACCAATGACTCCGCTAATGACGATTGTACTTTCTCCCTCGGGAATCATCGCTTTAGATAAATCGATTTTGATATCACCGATAAAACCAGAGACATTTAAATCATTCAGGTCAAACGGCTGCTTCATCATTTGCAGCTCACCGATAAAAAAGCTGCGCATGTCGGGATGTTTTACATCTTTTGGCGGATCATGATGTTCTTTTTTATTGAGGTTGACCTGTTTCTCATTCGGTTCGAATATCGGCTTCCCTTTGACAAGCCTGTAGCCGGCGTAAATCAGAAATGCGGCAAACGCATAGCCGAATAAATTAAAGGTGATGCTGAAGAGGTTTTTCAAAAATAGAAACGCGGCAAAGATATACATGACGGAGCCAAGCCAATCACGGGAATATTTTTTAAGGAAATAGCCGGCAATCAGAAAAAAGAGCGGCCAAAACAGCAGATCGCCTATTCCGATAATTTGCAAAAACATACTGATGCCGAATAAAGCAATGATCAATCCGAGAAGCTGTTTTTTTGTCATTCCTGGTGTCCGCCTCCTTTCTTCTGCCTGGTGCTACCGTATCGTTAGATCCCCGCTGTCCGTTTTGATGTCGATTGGATGCCGGCCGCTTCCTTGCGTGCCTGTGATGTGATGCTGTTCTTTATGTGCTTTGTCAGCAAATGAATACGGCGAACTGACGTCACCGCTTGCTGATAAAGCATTGACTGCAAAGCTGCCGTTTTGGGGAAGGCTTAAATTAGCATCACCGCTTGTCAGCGTGACAGATACGGGACCGGTTACCTTTTTCAATACAGCATTAAAATCTCCTGAAGTCATTTTCACATCAAGAGAGCCTGATACATGAACCAGATTTGCGTCCCCTGAAGCTAAATCAATGCCGGCTGTTTTGGAGACGGTATTTGAAATGGAAACATCCCCCGATGATGCCTTCACTTTCAGGTCTTGAATGCGGACGTCCGTCACGCTCGTATTTCCGCTCGCAGATACTGCGTTCAGCCCGGAAAGCGCAAGATGGTCATTCCCGGCCACAGACACGTCACCGCTTGAGGTTCGTACTGCCAGATCACCTTTATAATCATACGGAAGCCTGACGATAAGAGTTGAACGGTTAAACCCATTCAAAAATTGAAATTCTTTTTCCTTTACGGTCAGCTCCAGTTTTCTTTTGTTTTCAGTAACAAATAACTTTCCTGAGTCTCCTGAAATGCCTGCCGATATGTCACTTCGTTCTTCCGCTATAATCCGGACATCCTTGCTATCCGACTCAATGACCATGCTGTCAATGTCCCGCGGCGATGCGCTGGCTGAATCGGCTTCTGTGCCATTTATGAAACCCAGGCCTGCAGCAAACACATCTTTTACGACAACAGCGAAAAAAACCAGAATACCGGCAGTGATCAACAGTTTGCCAAGCATTTTTTTCATTCGGTTTCATCCTTCTCATTCATTCTATTATAAAGGAAAAGCTTGCGAATTGATACGTGCGGAAGGGAAGGACTTGACCGCAAATCCTTCCCCGTTCCGCTTATTCATTTGCCGCTTGTGTCTGGTCTGATTTTTGCAGTGAAAGTGTCCGCATTTTTTCAATCTCTGCTTCCACATCGTCTGCAAATTCTTTACGTGTAAGTTCTGCGCCGGCTTCCGCTGACTTTGAATAATTCGCGCGGATTTCCATTTCTTCAATACGATTTTCAATACGCAAAAATTCACGATACGCGCTTTCACTGTCAATTTTGTCAAATGTCGTATTCATATGCTCTTTAGCTTTCGCCGCATTTGCCCGCGCAATCAGCGCCTGTTTTTTATCCTTTACGTCCTGAAGCTTTGTTTCAAGTGCAGCCAGCTGCTCTTTCAGATCGGCCAGCTGACTGTTTGCCTGTTCATAGGAAGCTTTATGCTCAGCCGCCTTTCCTTCTAAATACTTCATTTCAGTCAGCGCCTTTTTCGCCAGTTCTTCTTCACCTGCGTCAAATGCGAGCTGTGCCTGATTTTTCCGTTTGCCAGCCACTTCAGCGGCTTCTTCATATTTTTTCTTAAATTGATAGGCAATCGTGTGCTGTTTCACAATTGTTTGCTTTGCTTTTGCGATGTCGCTTTCCATATCGCGTACATATTGATTCAGCATCACCTTTGGATTCTCCATTTTATCAAGTCCTTCATGAACTGACGCAACAAACATGTCTCTGATTCTTTTTAATACCATACCTGATTCCTCCTAATATATTGATATTATTTTTTCTTCAAAAATTCTTCCCATTCGTCATCAAAGTGAGATTGGTAGGCAACAGAAGCCGGTTCAGGATCAAAAGATGATACACCGTTATCAGCTGATCCGTTTTTCATCAGCTTCCAGCCGTAATAAACCATAGCGGCTGCCAATGCGATTCCGACGACAAACGGAAGTGAGCAGATGAGCATAATGGCTCCGATACCACCCACAATGATTCCCGTGATGGTTTTTCCCGCGGCAAACCTTTTGACTCCTGCGTATGTCATTAAGCCCCCGATGGCGAGCGGGATGATAAAGCCGAAGCTTCCTCCTCCAAAAAAGACGGAGATCCCAAATACAATTAATAAGAATCCGCCTATTGTTTTCTTGTTTATTTTCATGCAGATCCTCCTTTCGTTTTCCTTGTCTTCATCTTATACAAGTTGGAAGATATGCAAAACGAATCAGAGATTGATTTTTATATAAGACCGGAGTCGTATCTCGCACAGGACCCATCGGCACAAAAAAACGCCATGCACGAGGCATGGCGTTTCAAAACCCTTTACAGATGAACACTTGCTTCCCTTTCTTTAATCAGGTCGGACCTTTCTGCTTTGGCCAGTTTTGTAAACAGCAAGATTCCGATACCCGCAATAATTTCGACAATCCCGCCGGCAGCAATCACTGTTCCTGAGCCGAAAGCATTAGCGGCATACCCGCAAATGACAGCTCCGGCAGGGATCGAAATATTGGAGATCATATGTATAACGGCGTAAACCTGCGGCTGATCCTCACTATCCACAGACGTCTGGATAATCGTGTACTCAGGAACATTAACAGCACTGACTGCGGCGCCAAAGGTAAAAGCAGCGAAAAAGACGAGCGGCAAAAAGGTATTCATCCCGGTAATAAAGAAAGCAAATCCTTCAATAATACCGGCAGTGACGAATAACAAGCCGTACCTGTTTACCTTGACTTTCGCCAGCACAAACCCTAATAAAAACGCGCCCGCGGCGGTGGTGGCCTTTAAAAGCGAGTATACGATCGGCTGGCCGTTTAAATCTTCCGCAACGTATACGGCAGAGAGCGCTTCCCATGGGGCAGCCGCGAAATTCATAAAGATACAGTAAATGGCGAGCGGGTATAAAATCTGGTGTTTTCTGACGAGCCTAAAGCCGCGTTTCAGTCTTCCGATATATGTGCCTCTCTGTGTAACAACCGCAGACTCTGATTGAGATTCAACCGCAGTGTACTTAATAAAAAGAACGAGAAAACCTGACACCAAATAGAGCACAAGTGCGATAAGCATGGTATAAGAAGGACTGATAAATGTAAGAAAAGCGCCGCATAATGTGACAGCCCCGAGCCTAACAATTTGAGCGGAGGACTGCAGCACAGCATTTGCTTTTTGAATGCCCTGTTCATTGACGATTTGAGGAATCAAAGCGATAGAGGCGGGATTGTAGGCAGCTCCAGTAGCTGAATGCACAATCATAAGCGTCATGACAAACCACAGCGGAGAGAAGCCCGCAAAATGACATAGAGGGATAATCAAAACAATCGCCGCCCTTGTCAGATCTGAAAAGTACATCCAAAATTTCAGCGTGGTCTGTTTCATAAAAGGCCCCGTCACAGGCGCCAGAACGGCTTCCGGCAAAAACGTGACAGCAATCAATAAAGCAGTGCCGATCGCACCTTTGCCGTCATAAATTAAAAACCATAATATTGAATTAAATGCGAACATATCGCCGGATATCTTGACTATTCTTGAGAAAAACAGATAATTGAAATTTCTCTTCCAGATGCTATCACTTTCAATCAATTTCACCATCCATCAGAGCCCCCCCGTTGCCTATTTTTTACATCTATTTATTACAATATCTCATTTTTCCATTTTTCAGTCAATAATTCATAAGGTTCATTTTTTGTCGTAAAATGGGAAATTGACAGAGTGAAAAACAAAAAAAGCCGGCATGTATTTGAACACGCCGGCTTCCTTTTCACTTTTTATGATTCACTGCTGTTTCGGTCCCGAAACACAATGGCACTTCTTTCATATTCTACATCGCCAATACCGCTTCTTGCATTCACAACCCGGGCGGCGGCAAAGAAATAATCGGACAGACGATTGAGATAACGCAGCACTGTTTCATGAATCTCCTCCGATTTCATCAGCGCCACCACTCTTCGTTCTGCCCGCCTTGTAATGGTGCGTGCGATATGGAGAAGCGAAGCACACTTTGATCCGCCTGGAAGAATAAATTTCTTCAGTTCCGGCGCTTCTGCTGTATAGGCATCAATGCGCGTTTCTAAAAAGGAAACAGATTCTTCCGTTAGTTTATAGTCTTTTCTTTCTGTGACGATTGCCAGATCGCCTCCGCAGTCAAACAGCTCATGCTGGATGGTCAGAAGCTCGGCTGTCAGATCTTCAAAGCCGGGCTGCCCGGAAAGCTCTGCCAAAGCAAGCCCGATAAAGCTGTTAAGCTCGTCAATCGTGCCGTAGCTTTCGACGCGTAGGCTGTCCTTGTCCGTTCTGCCCCCGACTAAGCCCGTTTGTCCCTTATCGCCTGTTTTTGTATATAGTTTCATACCCTGAATCTCCTTTACAGACTTATTCAAACAACTCAGCAGCCTCTTTTACACATTCAGCTGTCCCTTTCTTTATCAATTGGTTCAGCCGCTGTTCTATGTTTTCGGATTGCTGAGTTTGAGTCGCGGCGATGAGAATATCACCTGTGCCTCCTCCGTCTCCCAGCACTTTCGTCCGTTCTGCTTCGGCAGCCATAAGAGCTTTGATGAAGAATTGATCTGCCGCATAGCCGTTTATCAAAATCCAAATCGAAAAGCCGGTCTGAACGCATATGAAAACGGATAACTCTCTGTCTTCATACGTTCGATACACGAAACGGTCAAGTCTTTCTGAAGAAGCCATCGCACACGTCTCCTGCAGTTGAAAACCGCTTTCTGAAAGACAGGCCGTAAGTCCTTCTATCGGATCTGGCTGATCTGGCAGCCGTTTATGGATCAGCGTCCTGCTCCACGAAAACCCTGCACCGATAGGCGTCGAGGACAATGTTCGAAGCGGGATTTCCGTTTGCAGAAGAATGTCATCACGCCCCGCTTGGAGCAATGCTTCAAATGAGATAGACTGCCGCTTCACGCTATCTTTTTCAGGCTGAATCACAATCATCGGTTTAGGTGAGCTTTGATGTACCAAGGCGGTGACATCTGTATCGTACACCGCCTTTATGCTTTGTTCTGTGACAGCATATTCCGGTTTTTGCTTAGGCCCGGCGGTACCGTTTTTCATAAACATGAGCTCATCACAGTACAGGCTTGCGGTGTTCAGATCATGAAAAACGCTGACAGCTGCCAATCCGCTTTCTCTCGTCAGGCGTTTGATCAGATCAAGCAGGTCTTTTTGATAAGCCAGATCGAGAAAATTAGTCGGCTCGTCCAAAAATAAAATACGCGGCTGCTGCGCCAAAGCTTGTGCCAAATACACCCGCTGCTGTTCCCCTCCGCTTAGTTCGCGAATCGGCTTTTGCGCAAAATCGGCCACTCCTGTTTGCTCCATTGCTTCCTGTACAATGGCTTCATCCTTTTCAGTCTGCTGTCTGAACAGCCCCGTTTGGAATGGATATCTGCCAAAGGCTACAGTTTCTTCGACGGTAAAGGTGAAGGCTTGATCCGTTTTTTGCGGCAGGACAGCCATGATTTGCGCCAGTTCCTTCGGTTTAAAGTCCGCCAGCAGTTTTCCGGCCAGATAAACGCTGCCTTCCTTGGCCGGCAGCGTGCCTGTCAGCAAGTGCAAAAGCGTGGTTTTTCCGCTTCCATTAGGGCCGAGAATTCCGAGAAATTCTCCTTTCTCCACTGTTAAGCTGACATTGTTGATTAGGCGGCGGTCCCCGTATCCTCCCGACAGCCCTTCTGCCTTCATCATAAGCTTCTCCCCCCGCGGTGCTGCCGAATTAAAATAAGAGCGAACACAGGTGCTCCCGCCAAGGACGTAATGATCCCGATCGGCAGTTCAATCGGCTCAATGATGGTTCTGGAAAGCAGATCGGCTAAAACGAGAAACCCTGCCCCTAGCAAGGCGGACAGCGGCAGTAAATGCCGATGGTCCGTTCCCCACAAAAGCCTTGTGATATGCGGAATCACAAGGCCGACAAAGCCGATCGTGCCCGATACTGCCACAGCGCTTCCCGTCAAAAGAGATCCTGCTATTAATATCATCATCTTCCTCTGCTGAACGCTGACTCCAAGAAGCTTTGCTTTATCTTCTCCATATGTCATCACGTTCAATTCCCTTCCGTTTATAATCAATAAAGTGATTCCCAAAAGAAAAAACGGGAGAAACAAAATAACATAGCTCCAGCCCCTCATTGAGACGCTGCCAAGCAGCCAATGCACAATCGGAAGCAGGTTGTCTCCTGTCAAGGCGATGATAAGAGAAATAAATGCGCCCAAAAAAGAGTTAGTGATGACACCGGTCAAAATGAGGGTGGAAACAGACATCGAAGCATGAACGAGGCGGCTGAAGAAAAGGACTGCCGCCATCGTGGCCAGTGCCGCGGCTACACTCACAACCGGGAGTGTAAACTCTCCGATGACAGGAAGGTGCAGACCTAAGAACAGAGTCACAACAGCTCCGACTGAAGCACCGGATGACACACCTAGCGTATAGGGATCAGCAAGTGGATTTTTCAACAATCCTTGAAAAGCGGCCCCTGCAACAGAAAGAGCCGCCCCCACAAGGGCGGCCAGCACAACTCTCGGCAGTCTGATATTCATCATAATATTAGTGTACATCGGATCATCAGAACCGATAGAGCCGCCGAAACCTTGATGCCAAAAGACACGAAAAACAGCGGGAATAGGAATATGCAGGCTGCCGCAAGAAATTCCTAAGATGATGCTCACGGCTAAAAATGAGAAACCAATGATATATGCGGCATAACGATTATTCCTTAAACGTATCCGGGTAAATGCTTTCCGCAAGTTCTTCGACCCCTTCGATCAGACGGGGACCGGAACGTGTCACAAGATCTGGGTCCACATCATATACACGCTGATGTTTCACAGCATTGATTTCGCTCCAGCCATCGCGTTTTTCCACAGCTTTCGCTTTCACACCGTCCGTTGTAACAATTGCATCAGGATTGAGTTTTACGATCGCCTCATCTGTCATTTGCACCCATCCTGTCTGATCCGCAGCTGCGTTTTTAGCATGGATGACATTCAGCATTTCATTCATAAACGTATCTTTTCCGGTTGTATAAATGTTAGGATCAGGAGAAACCTCGATAAATACGCTTTTCTCCTCGTCTTTTGAAATGGTTTTCGCTTTTTCTTGAATATCCTTTAGATCTGATTTCATGCTTTTCACGAGCTGATCGGCTTTTTTCTCCGCCCCGCCAGCTTCTCCGATCATTTCGATTGATTTGTACACCTCGGAGAATGATTGTGCATCATTGACAGTCAGCACTGTAATGCCCGCGTCCTTCAGCTGTTTGATGGCATCCGCTGATGCTGACATGGAAGACTCATGGGCCAGAACGAGATCTGGTTTTAGAGAAATGACTTTTTCAACGTTTACATTCATATCTCCGACTTTCTCAACCTTTTTGACTTCCTTTGGATAGGTATCGTTTGTGGTGACACCGACCACTTTGTCACCAAGGCCGAGTGCGTATGTAATTTCTGTGTTGCTCGGCATTAATGAAACAATCTTTTTTGGCTCTTTTTTGATGGTTACATCTTGGTTTGACGCATCATCAATGGTGACAGGGAACGCTTCTGTTTTTTGTTTTGCCTTTGAATCCTTCTGATCCGCAGGATTGCCGCAGCCTGCCAGCATAACAGCAGCCAACAGAAGCGCAGCCCATATCCCGGCTCGTTTTTTCATAATCTTTTCCTCCTAAACGAACTAAAAAAGCATCTCTACGACGGTAAAGATGCTGTAAACAACACAAAAAAGCCTATTGTTTACACATCATCTGTCCTCGCAGAATTCGTGCTGATCAAACAGGCAGGTATCCTGGCTCTTGGCGCTTGGCCAATTACAGTGGCGGGACCGCACCGGCTTTTACCGGTTTCCCTTTTAAGCCGGCTGTTGTTCACGGACCGGCACCTATTTGACATTCGTATCCGTTTTTCGGAGTAATTATACTATATGACTGACAGGCTTGTATATGTGTCCTGAATGACTTTTCCCCATATTGTGTATGGAAGCAAAATCCTCGTAAACACTAAATTTGATCTTGTATACTTAATACCATCATCAATCAAAAGGAATGATTCTTATGGATTTACAGCTAAAAGACAAACTCGTCTTAATCACCGGCTCGACGTCCGGCATCGGGAAAGCCGCCGCAAAAAGCTTTCTGCAAGAGGGTGCGGCAGTCATTGTCAACGGACGCAAACAGGAGACTGTCGATCGCACGATTGAAGAGCTTTCTGGCTATGGAACAGTGCACGGTGCTGCTGCCGATTTGTCAAAAACAGATGAAGCAGCGGCTTTTATTGAAAAAGTAAATGAAATCGGTGATATCGATATCCTTGTCAACAACCTTGGTTTCTTCGAGGTAAAAGACTTTGCCGATGTGACAGATGAAGAGTGGAATCAATATTTCGAAGTGAACGTGATGAGCGCCGTTCGGACAAGCCGTCACTTCCTTCCAAAAATGCTTGCCAAAAACAGCGGCCGTATTTTAAATATTGCAAGTGAAGCAGGCGTCAAACCGCTGCCAACGATGATTCCATACTCAATGACAAAAACGGCACTGATCAGCCTTTCAAGAGGAATGGCTGAAATGACAAAAGGCACAAATGTGACGGTCAACTCAGTGCTCCCGGGACCTACTTGGACAGAGGGCGTGGCATCCTATATGGAAGGCGCCGCACAAGCAGCCGGCCAGGATACAGATACATTTATCAAAGACTATTTCAAGGTCAATGAGCCAACCTCGCTTATTCAGCGATACGCGACAGCAGAAGAAGTCGCTAACACAATCGTATTCCTCGCGTCTGACGCCGCATCCGCCATTAACGGCACGGCACAGCGTGTGGAAGGCGGCATTATCCGTTCTCTGTAGTATAAAAAAACGCATCCGTGTTTCGGATGCGTTTTTTTATACGTCTCCAGCAAATGGTACCGGCTGATATCCGCCTGTTTCCAGTTGTGCTGAAAACAACCCTCCAGCGTGAGGCTGCTCGTATCTCTCTTTTTCTGTCATTTGTTCTGTTGCCGTTGTAATGTAAAGGGTTTTTAAGTCTCTGCCGCCGAACGCGCAGCACGTGACATATTTAGCCGGCACGCTGATTGAATTGATTTCTTTTTTCTGAAACGGGTCAATGTGAACAACGCGGCTGCCGCCAAACAGCGCCACCCACAGCATGCCATTTTGGTCAATTGTCATGCCGTCCGGTAATCCGTCTGACTGATCAAAACGATAGACAGGTTCTGGATTCGAAACATCTCCGCTTTCAGGATCATAGCTGTAACGCACAATCTCCTGCGTCGGCGTATCGATGTAATACATCAAATTCCGCTCGCGGTCCCAATCCAAACCGTTTGAGGTGGAGACTTGATCCTTGATTTTGACAAGACTGCCGTCTAGATTCAAACGGTACAGCGACGCCTGTTTTTGCTCGCCTTCCATGCTCGTCGTCCCCGCCCAAAGCCTTCCGTAAGGGTCACATTTAGCATCATTAAATCTCAGGCTCTCATGCATGTCCTTCGGCTGTTTAATTTTTTCCAAGCTGTCATCCCGAAGATGATACAGGTAAAACCCGTCCTTCATCGTCATAATCAGTTCATCCTTTGAATATTTCGCAAGCGCCGTCACAAAGGATTTGAATTTGATCGATCGGTTGATTTTTTCTTCAGGGTTAAAGATGTGAAGCTCGCTTCCCAGGATATCAACCCAATATAAGCGGCCGTTTTCTTCATCCCATAACGGGCCTTCTCCAATCACTGCCCGAGTGTCTGCTTCCAATACTGCATCCATGTGTTACACCTCTTTAGCTTCAGTCTATATATTGTTATTCCCGGCAAAGAGGTGTCCAAACCACTTGATGTTTAATGTTTTTTAAAAAGGATGGTAATGACCGTTCCAATGTTCATTCTGCTGTTCACATGTATCGTTCCGTTATGCAGATGGACAAGCTCCTTGGCAATCGCGAGCCCGAGACCCGTTCCGGCAGTTGAATCTTTTGTGTTCGTCCCTCTGTAGTAACGGTTAAACAAATGGGTAATCGTTTCTTCATCCATTCCTTTCCCATTGTCCTTCACCTTTAAAGATATATGATTTTTTGTTTGCTCCAGAATGACTTGAATCTCTGTTCCTTTGTCGTTGTGCTTCACGGCATTCCCAAGGAGGTTTTCTAATATGCGCCTGAACCACGCTTCATCAAGGGCAAATTCAATATGCTCTTCTTTGGATACAAACGAGATATCATAGCCTTCAGAAAACGGATTTTTCTTAAAATCCTCAATGACATTTTTAAAAAACGGGATAAGGCTAGTGAGATTTCTCTCAATAGGAAGAGCATCATTTTTCAGCCGATACGTTAAATTTAAGTCTTCAATCAGCTTAGACATGTATTCAGATTTTTCTCTGACAACCTGCCCCATTTCTTTCACTTCTTCCGGCGACCAGTCATACTGCTTCGACTCGAGCATCATGCTGTAGCCGTAAATGCTGCTGAGCGGTGTTTTTAAGTCATGTGACAAACCGGCAATCCATTCTTCCCTTGTCGCCTGGATTTTTTCTCTGTTTCTTTTATCCCTTCTCAGCGTTTCAGTCAGCTGATCCATTGATTCAAATATCTCACCGAAGAAGCGGTACGGCTGTTTGATTTTTCCCTTTTTATTTTTGCTGACAGGACGGCCGTCCCGGTTTCTGGGTTCCTCAAGCTTCCCTTTTGACAGATTGACCAGCCATCTAATCGTATGAAAAATCGGCAGCCCGAATCGGAACATATACCAAACGGTCATCCAAATGATATACATGAACAAAACGGCCATCACGAGAAACATCGCTTTTAATACAACCTTCAGGAACGATTTGTTAAACTCCTGATCGGTTACATAGACAGGGTTCGGCACCGTAGCGACCATCCATCTGTCTTTATTGAGGATCTTAACGGAAATTTCCCGCTTATAGTTCCAAGGTTTAGAGCTGTATTTAAGCAGCTCCAGCTGGTTCATCGTTTTTCTTTCGCTTTTTGTGCTGTTGATGCTGTCGAGAATCTTTCCATTGCTGTCTAACAGGTAAATGGCGCCTTTTTTCCGTTTAATATAGTCGATGGTACTAGACTTATAGTGCGCTAGTGAGTCTATCTTTTGTTCGCGCTTTTCAACGGAAGTCAGGAGCTGTTCACTTTTTGATTTCCAGCCGGACAATAGAAGATACGACTTATCTTCAATATTGATGGCCCAATAATTCAGTTTATAGTTATGAAGCTTTTTGGTTTTATAAATAGACAAAAGCTCTTTCTTGGTATAGGTGCCAGGCACGTCTTTTGGCACGCTGTAGGAATAATCAGTGTTTCCTTCCGAATCAATGATTTGCATCCAGCCGTGCTGTTTATCAACAGATTTCTTCAGGAAATTATCCACTTCCCATGTCCCGTCTTCGTTTACATCGAGATATGCCTCAAGTGTGTCGGTCGTTGCTTTCGTCAGCCCTGAATTGGATTCCGCATCGCTAAAACGAGCGTCTAAATAGAAAAACGACGCAACAAGCATAACCGTAAGCAGCAGGATCACAATCAGCATCTGACCGAAAAAGTGAAACAAAAACTTCCATCTTAACCTCATGACCGCTTGCCTTCAGGATTTGGGATAAAACGATAGCCGAGACCTCGAACGGTTACAATATACTCCGGATTGCTCGGATCGCGCTCAATCTTCTCCCTAAGCTTGCGAATATGAACCATGACGGTGTTGTTGTCACCGTAGGAAGGATAGCCCCATACTTTTTCATATATTTGATCTTTGGAAAGCACCACGTTAGGGTGTTCACAAAAATACTGCAAAAGCTGCAGAAGCTGGGCTGAACAGGCAACGGCTTCCCCGCCTACGATCAACTCGGCATTTTGCGGAGAAAAAGTAAAGTAATCATATGTGTAGGTTTGATTTGAACTCGTTTCTTTCGATTGATATGTACGCTTGAGATGCGCTCTGATCCGCGCCGCTAATTCCAGCGGATTAAATGGTTTTGTGATATAGTCATCAGCTCCAACCGCAAAGCCCGATAATTTGTCCGCGTCGGATGATCTTGCCGTCAGGAAAAAAATCGGAGCGTCTGAATACTCTCTGATCAATGTGCAGGCTTCAAAACCGGACATTCCGCCCATCATGACATCCAGCACAATCAAGTCAACCTTATTGGCCTTCACAACGGGAATCGCTTCTTCTGCGCTTGCCGCATCCAGTATATTTCGATAACCTTCTTTTTCGAGAACGCGTTTGATCATGTCCACAATCGCTTTCTCATCGTCTACGATTAAAATTGACGCATTTTCCACTTTTATGTTCCTTTCTGTCACTGTTTTTTTCATCTTATCATTATATCGTTTATTTATGGTACATTTTTGAATACATTGGAGCTTGGCAAATCAAAACAGCAAAAAAGGAGCAAACAAGCGCTCCCTTTTGATGTTTTTTCATATGAAAATATTATGAGTTCTCATCCACCATGTACAAAATAAACTCCCAAAACCCCGGTACATCCTGACATAAAAGCATATCAGCCTTTTCAAACATTTTGATCTTCAGCTCTTGCTCTAAATCTTCTCTTTCTTGATAGGACGTATTGCTGAGTTTTTTTCTGATCATCGGTGAAAAGCATGCAATCAGGTGCTCAATGTCATAAGTCTCGTCTTTTTGTTTCTTTTTTTGTTCAAACTGGCCGTCCACAGCTTACTTTTCCCCCTTTTTTTGCGCCGCTAGCTGCTTTCTGATATTCTCCAGCCCCTTTTTATGAATGTTGGAAATGTTTTGTCGGGACTCCCCTAATGAATCTGCAATCTCCTGCATCGTGGCACCGTGAAGATACACTTTCGTCAGCACACTTTTTTGTTTGTCAGTCAGCTTCTGAATCGCTTGGTAGAGCTGGTAATCCTGAACATGCTGGCTCAAATCATCCTGCCTGTCTAAAAATTCTTCAAATGCATCGCTTCCTGTTTCGGAAGGAAGCCGATCTCCTGCCTCCGGATGATCAACCGTCAGCGGATACCGTTTTTGATTTTTGCGAACCCGCTTATCAAAATCAATAGAAAAGATGCGGATCATTGAATTCATATACTTGACGATGCGGATTTCTTTATAAAACTGCTTAAATAGCTCGTCCAATGATTTTGCATCTTTTTCGTTAGGGCTTTCCATTACGTTTTTGAACAAACGGTAATGCTGAGGATTGCTCAAAAAATGCTTCACGATGGGATGCTTCATTATCTCCTTACATTTTGACCGTAAAAGACTTTGATAGTCCATCAAACCGCCTCCCTACTAAATTAAATGAAGGAAAGCAAAAAAAAGTAAACTACTACTTTCCGACTAGTGTCTTCCAAAATACTTTGCAGCAGTTTACGTTTTATCGGATTTCCTTCACTTACATACATGACTGCAGAAAAAGAAGGGAGGTATTTTCCTATGGATCAGATTTTTATAGAGGAAGTCGTAAAACAGATAGGCAATTTGGGGTTTCCCGCGCTGATTGCAATGTACTTGCTGACCCGATTCGAAAAGAAGTTTGATCAATTAATAGAACTAATGACAGAACTGAAAGATCATGCAAAAAAATAATTTTTCAATCGAAGTTGACTTTTCACTGGTTTTTTTCACTTAACAAAACAGAAGGGAAAACGAAAGGCCTTTCACCTTCTCTTTCTGCTATCACATTTAAATGTAAGGAGGAAACATTTCATGAAAAAACAAAATGACATTCCGCAGCCAATTAGAGGAGACAAAGGAGCAACGGTAAAAATCCCGCGCAATATTGAAAGAGACCGGCAAAACCCTGATATGCTCGTTCCGCCTGAAACCGATCATGGCACCGTCAGCAATATGAAGTTTTCGTTCTCTGATACTCATAACCGATTAGAAAAGGGCGGATATGCCCGTGAAGTGACAGTACGTGAATTGCCGATTTCAGAAAACCTTGCATCCGTAAATATGCGGCTGAAGCCAGGCGCCATTCGCGAGCTTCACTGGCATAAAGAAGCAGAATGGGCTTATATGATTTACGGAAGTGCAAGAGTCACAATTGTAGATGAAAAAGGGCGCAGCTTTATTGACGATGTAGGTGAAGGAGACCTTTGGTACTTCCCGTCAGGCTTGCCGCACTCCATCCAAGCGCTGGATGAGGGAGCTGAGTTCCTGCTCGTGTTTGACGATGGATCATTCTCTGAAAACAGCACGTTCCAGCTGACAGATTGGCTTGCCCACACTCCAAAAGAAGTCATTGCTGCGAACTTCGGCGTGACAAAAGAAGAGATTGCCAATTTGCCTGGCAAAGAAAAATATATATTTGAAAACCAACTCCCTGGCAGTTTAAAAGATGATATTGTGGAAGGGCCGAATGGCGAAGTGCCTTATCCATTTACTTACCGCCTTCTTGAACAAGAGCCGATCGAATCTGAGGGAGGAAAAGTATACATTGCAGATTCGACAAACTTCAAAGTGTCTAAAACCATCGCATCAGCGCTCGTAACAGTAGAACCCGGCGCCATGAGGGAACTGCACTGGCATCCGAATACACACGAATGGCAATACTACATCTCCGGTAAAGCTAGGATGACCGTTTTTGCATCTGACGGCCATGCCAGAACGTTTAATTACCAAGCCGGTGATGTCGGATATGTACCATTTGCAATGGGTCATTACGTTGAAAACATCGGGGATGAACCGCTTGTCTTTTTAGAAATCTTCAAAGACGACCATTATGCTGATGTATCTTTAAACCAATGGCTTGCCATGCTTCCTGAAACATTTGTTCAAGCGCACCTTGACTTGGGCAAAGACTTTACTGATGTGCTTTCAAAAGAAAAGCACCCAGTAGTGAAAAAGAAATGCAGTAAATAAAAGACTTGCGGCTTGCAGAGAGCACTCGTTCTCTGCAAGCCTTCATAAGGAGCTGAACCAGTGAAACATCAAAACCCTTCAAAACGCTTATTGCGGCTCTCCATAAAGTACTTGCTGGCCGCAGCAGCAGTGGTGTTGACCTATTTTGCTGTCATCTATATATTGTTTTCTTTAGCGGGAACGAGCTACCGCTCAGCAGCTCATGTCCTGCTTTTTGCCGTGGTATTTCTTGTTCTCGGATTATGCTTTGAACCATTTGAAAGGCTGATGATACATAGCTTTACATTTTTCAAGACAGGAAAACGTCTATTCATTCTCCTTGCCGGCATCGTACAGCTGCTATTTTTGTGGATGACTGCTCATACAACAGACCAATTGATCAGCGACATCTGGCTGTCCACCACAGAAGAAATGATTGTCGCAGCCGTTTTTTTGATTTTAGACAAATGCAACTCGGCTCTTCCCAGCTAAAAAAAGAACGCATTCCAATTGGATGCGTTCTTTTTATTCATAGCGAAGCGCGTCTACAGGCTGAAGCTTCGAAGCCTTGATAGACGGAAGCAAGCCGAAGATAATGCCGACTGCCATTGAAAAGATGAGTGCTCCGACAACAGCTGGAATGGAGACGATAAAAGGCATCGGAAAAATGACCGTCAGCAGCTTGGCGATGCCGAAGCCCGCCAGCACACCGAGTATTCCGCCAATGCTTGTCAGCACGACAGCCTCGGTTAAAAATTGAAATAAAATCACACGCCGCTTAGCACCGAGCGCTTTCTTAATTCCGATTTCCCTCGTGCGCTCCGTTACGGAAACGAGCATAATATTCATGACGCCGATACCGCCCACCAAAAGTGAAATACTGGCGATTCCGCCAAGCAGCAATGCAAATGACTGATTAAAGGACTCCACTTCCTGCGCGATCTCCTGAAGATCTATTACACTGTACTCTGCTTTTTCCAGCTCAGCTTCTGACAGTCCCTGATTTAAAAGATCTGCAGCCATTACACCCGCTTCTTGGATATGCTCAGAAGAATCAGCCTGCACGGCAATCTGCGTTGGCGCGTCAAACCCTTCAATAAGCGGCCACACTTTTTTCGGCACGTACAAAACCGGGTTCGCATAGTCGCCTTCAAACATGCTTTCCTGTTGATTTTTTTCTTTAAAAACACCGACGACCTTAAACGGCACACCATTCATCTCAATGCTTTTATGCAGAGCTTCTCCGTCTGGAAACAGTTCATCTCTGACAGCTTCATTGATCATCACTACTTGGTGTGTGCTGTTTAAATCGTTTTCCGTCAGCTTTCTCCCTTCGGTTATTCGGATTGGAAACATGTCGAAGTAATCATCGTCCACTCCATACACTTGGGGATACGAAACGTTTGTTAAATGAAAAACGCTCGCGCCTTCTGACAAGTAATATAAGGATAATCCTTTGACCATCGGATCTGATTTGATCGCCTTTACTTTTTCTTCCGCTACAGGCGGCGCGGACGCATACGACACCTGAGGGCCGCCGCTCTCCTCTTCTCCGCCAGACGGCTGATAGACAACATTGATGGCGTTGTTTCCCATGCCGATCATACTTTGCTTTAATTGCTCACTTTGGCCCTTCAGCATTGAAACAATCGCGATGATTGCCGCTATGCCGATAATCACGCCGAGCATTGTCAGAATGGATCTTAATTTATGAGAGAAAATGGATTGAAAGGAGATTCGAATATGTTCAAGCATGGCTGATATCCCCTCTCTCATCTAATACCAGCTCTCCGTCTCTGATAAAAACGGTTCTGTCAGCTTTTTTGGCGACGTCCGGGTCGTGGGTTATCATAATAATGGTCTTGCCTTCCCGATGCAGTTCAGAAAACAGTGACAAAATTTGTTCACTTGATTTGGTATCAAGCGCCCCGGTCGGTTCATCAGCTAAAATAAACCTCGGCTGATTGACAAGGGCCCTCGCTATCGCCACCCGCTGCTTTTGGCCGCCGGACAGCTTAGGCGGTTTGTAGGAGACCCTGTCTTTTAATCCGACCTTTTCCAGCGCTTCATATGCCCGTTGCCTTCTATCTTTTTTCTTCACTTTATTGTAGATCATCGGCAGCTCGACATTTTGCAGCGCGGTGAGACGCGGCAGCAAATGGAAAGTTTGAAACACAAACCCGATTGATTCATTGCGAATTTCGGCTAAAGCCCCGTCTTTCCCTTTCAATATATCGATCTGGTCAAGCGTATAGGTTCCTGAGGTTGGCCTGTCCAAACAGCCGATAATATTCATTAGCGTTGACTTTCCAGAACCGGAAGGCCCCATAATAGCTAAAAACTCCCCCGCCTGAACAGTCAGATTGATATGTTTCAAGATTGGAACTTCTTCTTTTCCCAGCTTGTACGACTTCGAAATATTATTCAGTGTCAGCATTGACTGTAACCTGCTTTCCTTCCTTGACCGCGGGATCAGGATAGATCACATAATCTTCCGGCGTCAGGCCGCTCTTAATTTCCACCATGTCATTTTCATCAGTCTCTCCGATTTCAACAGGCTGCTTAACCGCTTTGTGATTCTCATCAGCTTTCCATACGTACGGTTCGCCGTCATCCTGAATGACCATGTCGGACGGCAGCTTGATCGTGTCCGCATCAGCATTATCACTCATCACTTCGATGTTGACATGATAGCCGACTTCAAGACCTTTATGGCTGTCTAATAAAATGGTGAAAGGATAGTTAGAGGACTGGGGATTCATTTCTTCATCAGCAAAGCTTTCTGATTCTTCACCCTCGCCTGCTCCCGCTGGAAGCTTGCCGATCGAGGTGACCTTTCCTTTCCACTCGCCCTCACCGCCTGTTTTCAGCGTGACCCTGACTTTGCTGCCTTTTTTGATCGTGTCCATTAACAGCTCATTGATTTGGCTTTTGACCAGATATTTGCCTGTCGAAACAATCTGGATATACGGGCCTGCTGCCTGGTCGCCTGTTGCACCGTCAGCGATATCCTGATTGACGCTTTGAACGATTCCGTCATGCTTGCTTGTAATGACATTGGAACCTTTGTTTTTCGTCAGGCCAGCCAGTTCTTTTTGATGCTGCTTCAGTTCAAGCTGGCTTGTTTTCAAATCGAAATTGGCTTGGTCAAGTTCATCTTGAAGCTGGGTTTTCTCTTCTTTCCCTGCAACTTTCAGCTTCTTTTCCGTTTCCGTTATTGATTTTTGCAAACGGTTGATTTGCAGATTTGTCATTTCAATTTGCAAATTGGCTTGCTCCACTTCATCAGAATGATCCTCGCCCTCATACTCAAAAAGCTTATCGCCCTTTTTAACCTGATCACCTTCTTTGACGTATGTTTTTTTAATGCTGCCTTTTTCTGAATCTATGTATACTTTCTGCTGTTTCTCAGGTTCAACCTTTCCAGAAAACGTTTGGCCTGATTCTGAATCTCCTCCCATGTATACCGCGACCGATTCAGCATAGGGCTCCGATGATACGGCAACTTGGTTCATGTGAGTAAAAAAGTAAAAACCGCCAGCGCCGATCCCAGCCAATACAAGCACACCGGCACATATCGCACCGCCAATAAGCCATTTTTTCTTCTTGGACACAACGATCTCCTCTTTCTGTAAACTATGTAATATTTTCGAAACATTCTAACCAATATTATCTATTAATTCAAAAAGACTTGCAATCCTTTTATTGAAATGACGGAATCAAATAGAAAAATTGTATTTTCAAAGCCGAATAAAAAAAATCCCGGCTTCAAACCGGGATTTTTTCATACAGTAACTAGCTCTTTTTCATTTTTAATCAAGTCATAGGTCAAGCATACAGGTTTATTTGTACGGGGATCAGTCACGATTTCGGCATCAATCTGAAATACCTGCTTCAAAATGTCCGGTGTCATGACCTCCAGTGCAGTTCCTTCCTTGATGACCGTGCCTTTTTTGAGCGCGATCATATAATGAGAAAAACGAGCTGCATGGTTAAGATCATGAATGACCATTAAAATCGTCCGCCCTTGCTCTTTGTTGAGTCTGTCAAGCAGCTGCAGAATTTCAAGCTGATGTGCAAGATCAAGATACGTTGTAGGTTCATCCAGCAGAAGAAGTTCCGTCCCTTGCGCAAGCGCCATGGCAATCCACACGCGTTGACGCTGTCCGCCTGACAATGCCTCAATCGGCCGTTCAGCATATTCAGCCATGCCTGTTTCTTCAAGCGCCCATTTGATAATCCGGCGGTCTTCGTCATTTAATCTGCCGAATCCTGATTGATGCGGAAACCTGCCGTACGACACCAATTCGTGCACTGTTAGGCCGCTCGGCGCTTCAGGTGTCTGTGGAAGAATCGCCATATCTTTTGCAATGTCCTTTGTAGACATTTTATGAATCGCTTTGCCGTTTAAATAGACGGCACCTGCATGTGAACGCATAATTCTGGACATTGTTTTTAAAATCGTTGATTTCCCACAGCCGTTCGGGCCAATTAAGGTGGTAATTTTCCCTTTAGGAATCGATATATTTAAATCCTCTACAATCACCCTGTCGCCATAACCGATTCCAAGCTGTTCCGTTGATAATGAATTCATATTCGGCCCCCTCCTCTAATTCGCTTTCATCAATAAATAAATAAAGTAAGGTGCACCTAGCACGGAAATGACAAGTCCGACCGGAATTTCTGATGGTGCCAATACATTTCTCGCCAGCGTATCAGCAAGCAAAAACAGGAATGAGCCGATGAAGGCGGAGACCGGTATCAGCGTCTGGTGACGTGGACCGGTCAGCCTTCTAGCCACATGCGGCGCGATCAATCCGAGAAACGCGATGCCCCCAGCAGCTGCCACGCATGAAGCGGCAAGAGTGACCGCTGCCAGAAGAAGAATCCGTCTTTCCCTTTCAACAGCGGTGCCCAGCCCGGTCGCCAATTGGTCTCCGAGCTGCATAATGTTCAAATAGCGTGCCTTATATAAAGTAAACAGAAGCAAGATCACAATCCAAGGGAGAATCGCCCAGATCATATTCCAGTTCGCCCCCCATATTGAGCCGGATATCCAAACCGCGGCTTGCATAAAATCATGAGGGTCCATCTTGAGCTGAAAAATCAGCAACAGGGCGTTGAACCCGGCATTCACCCCTATGCCGACTAAAATCAGCCGAATCGGTGTCACGCCTTTTTTCCATGCCAGAATATAAATGAGAAACGCAGCGAGGATTGCTCCTGCCAAAGCACTGAACGGCAGCATAAATGTTCCGAAAAAGCTAAGATCTGAAGCTGACCCTTGAAAAAAGTATATAAAAAGCACTACAGCAAGTGAACCGCCGGCGTTAATTCCGAGAATACCAGGCTCGGCAAGTTCATTTTGAGACACGCTTTGCAAAATGACTCCAGCTACGGAGATCCCTGCTCCAACAAGCAAAGAAAGGATGATCCTGGGCAGCCTGAACTCAAATAAGACAAGTTCATCACGCGCCGTTCCTTGGCCGAAAAAGACCTGAAGCGTTTTAAGCGGTGCAATTTTGATAACGCCCAAATTGAGACTGATAAAAAAGACCACCACGATAAGCAAAAAGGTCACAGCCATTACAATAAGCGGTTTGTTTGTTTTTGTTTTCATTACAGCCCTCTCCTTTCACGACGTGCCAAATAAAAGAAAAAGGGAACGCCGATCAGAGAAGTCAGCGCGCCGACAGGCGTTTCAAAGGGCGCATTTACGAGTCTGGCCGCTATGTCAGCAAAAACAAGCAAAACAGCACCGAGCACCGCCGAGCAAGGAATGATCCACCGATAATCCACACCGACCAAAAAACGGGTAATATGCGGAATGATCAGCCCGATAAATGCAATAGTGCCGGCAATGGAAACCGCAGCTCCGGTCAGAATTACTACAATAAGCATGCCAACCAGTTTCACCGCTGATGTATATTGTCCAAGCCCTTTTGCCAGATCGTCACCGAGACTTAACACTGTAACAGACCTGGCGATGAAAAACGCGAGCGTTAAACCGACAGCCCCTGCAATAAGCAAAAGCTGGACCCCCGACCATTTCACACCCGCTACCCCGCCTGCGTACCAAAAGCTGATATCCTGAGCGACATCAAAGCGGATTGCAATGGCAGTTGAAATGCCGGTAAAGAAATAAGTAACTGCCGTACCCGCCAGAGCAAGCTTTACAGGCGTAAGTCCACCCCTTGAAAACATGCCGATGCCCATTACCGTCGATGCCCCCAGCCCCGCTCCCGCAAAGGACCATAGCACAAGCCCCATTGCAGAAAGTCCGGGAAAAAAGGCAAACGCAATCGAAACAGCAAACGCAGAGCCTGATGTCACACCCATAATCGAAGGCTCTGCCAATGGGTTTCTCGTCATCCCCTGCATGATTGCTCCCGACACTGCCAACAATGCGCCTACAAGCGCGGCAGCCGCCGTTCTCGGCAGCCGAAGATCATGTATAATTTGGTGAGATGTCTTTGTCGGCTGATAATGAAAAATGGCGTCCCATACAGTGCGCAAATGAATATCCGCTGCACCGAGGGATATGGATAAAAATGCGCCAAGGCAAAGCAGGCATAGACCTGCAATAAGGACGATGACCGCGCCATATGTCCTTGACGTCCATTGGATTTTTTCTGATGCAGTCTGTATATTTTTATGTTGACTCAACTGCCGTACTTCCTTTCTGTTACTGATAATGATTATCAATTGCTGTTTCAGTATATCACTTTTTTCAGCTGATTTAATAGAGTGTTTTGAACAAAAATGAAAATGCATTTGCAAAAATATCGTGTCAACCGGCACTTGCAGTGGTATAATCACAGATGATAATGATTCTCTTTTTCATCTATTTTTTAGAAAGAAGGTATGAGATATGACCCATATATACAAGAAACTCGGAACCGCGTTTTTTGCCCTGTTATTGATTGCAGCGCTGGCAGCCTGCGGGAATAACTCAGAAAGCAAAGGTTCTGCCTCTGATTCAAAAGGCGCAGAAACCTTTACATACAAGGCTGAAAACGGAAATGTAAAAATCCCGAAGCATCCTAAACGGGTGGTTGTCATGGCAGACGGCTATTACGGCTACTTCAAAACACTCGGCATCAACGTTGTCGGCGCGCCTGAGAATGTATTTAAAAACCCTTACTACAAAGGAAAAACCGACGGCGTCGAAAACATCGGAGACGGCACTTCGGTTGAAAAGGTCATTGATTTGAACCCTGACCTGATTATCGTCTGGACAACACAGGGCGCTGATATTAAAAAGCTTGAAAAAATTGCGCCGACTGTCGCAGTAAAATACGATAAGCTCGACAACATTGAACAGCTAAAAGAATTTGCAAAAATGACGGGAACTGAAGATAAAGCTGAAAAATGGCTGGCCGAGTGGGATAAAAAAGTTGCGGCAGCTAAAACAAAAATCAAAAAAGCGGTCGGTGACAAAACCATTTCCATTATGCAAACGAACGGAAAAGACATTTACGTATTCGGTAAAGACTTTGGAAGAGGCGGAAGCATCATTTACAAAGACCTCGGCCTGCAGGCTACAAAGCTGACAAAAGAAAAAGCCATTGACCAGGGGCCAGGTTATACAAGTATTTCATTAGAGAAGCTCCCTGATTTCGCCGGAGATTACATTTTCGCGGGCCCATGGCAATCAGGCGGTGATGATGGCGGCGTTTTTGAAAGCTCCATTTGGAAGAACCTGAATGCCGTTAAAAATGGCCATGTCTACAAGATGGATCCGATCGGATTCTATTTCTCTGACCCGATTTCATTAGAAGGACAACTGGAGTTTATTACGGAAAGCTTGACTAAATAAACAAAAGAGCCGACTGCCCGCGGCTCTTTTGCTGATTTATAAGGAACGGCTCAATTTGAATCATATCAGATATTTTCTTTGAGCCATTCATATTAAGCTGCATCCTCATCACGATCAGTTTTTTTATGCTGGAGAGACTGAAAAACGTTTTTTGCATATTCGATTGTGCCTTAAAGTTTTTCTTTCGATTTCAGCTTTCCTATCAGCTAGGTTAACGAACGGATTCTTAACAGAAGAAATTGTGATTTTATAAAAAAGACACCTGAGCAAATCAGGTGTCTTTTCATTATGCTTGTTTTTCTTTCTGGAACTTTTTACTCACAAATGGATAAACGATCAAGCCGACAAAGAATAAACCGATGCCGAGGATAAATGTCGTTAAATCTGCTGTGCCTGTTACGATAACAAACACGGAGTATGCACACGCCAGTATCGCGATCAATCCGTCTCTTACACGGGAGCCTTTCAGCTGGTCATACGTTTCACCTTTGATGACTACCTTCAAGCTGTAGATTGCAGATACCAGATACGGAATTAAATATGCGAGTGTAGCCGCTGTCGTTAAAAATGTAAATGCGTCACTTATTGTCCGGGAAATAACCGAGAAAATGAAGACCTGTGACATGACGTTTGTAATAATGAGTGCAATGACCGGACTTCCCTTTTTATTCGTTTTTGCAAAAAATGCCGGGAAATCTCCTGCTTTAGCGGCTTGGTATGGCACCTCAGAGCCAAGCAAAATCCAGCCGAGCATCGTTCCGAATAAACAAAGGATAGCCAAAAGCGCCATAATCACGCTTCCCGCGTTTCCAACAATCGCATAGAGTACATCAACAAATGGTTTTTCAGAGCCGACAAGCTTATCATGCGGCAGAACACCCATCGTAATTAAAGTCACAATAATATATATGCTCAAGGCAATCAGCAAGCCGGTAATTGTCGCACGTTTCACATCACGCTGAGAGCGCGCACGGCCGGACAGGATCACCGCGGATTCAATTCCGACAAACGCCCACAGTGTAGAAATCGCAGCGTTATGAACCTGGCCACCAATTCCAATGCTTGTGCCGTTTTCTCCTTGAACCGGGAAATAAAAATGACCGAATAATGACGTTTGAAACACAAACAAACCGGCAACGATAAAGAAGACAAAACCTAATACTTTAGAAAGCGTTGTGACAAAGTTTAATTTACTTGCGCCGTTAATGCTGGCAACAAGAATCGCGTGCGTTCCCCATAACAAGATCGTACATACGGCAAACGTCAGTAATTGGCCGAGTGTCACCTCTTGCCCGCCGATCGAAAACATCTCACGTTTATCAACCAAGATCGGGAAGAACGAAGTCAAGTAACCGGCGAGACTTGTGATGATCGCCACGTTACTGATCCAGCTCGCCACCCAGTAGCCCCACACCATTGTGAAACCGGCAGCGTTGCCTTTTTTCGGGTCAGAAAACAGCGCTCTTGCATAACTTTGCGGTCCCGCTGTCAGTTCAGGCTTACGAATGGACAAATGTCCGAACACAAGTGCAATCATCAGCACGCCGGCACCTGTCAAAAGCCAGGCGGACGTAGCTCCAAACGGACTCGCAATTGAAGCAAGCGAGCTCGGCAAGGAGAAAATTCCTGATCCAACCATATTTCCAACGACAAACGCCGTTAATAACCAAAAACCCCATTTTTTTGTCTGTTCCATTCCAGTACCTCCATGATTCTTTGTACGGACCAGACCCCGAGATCATATAAACGCAAAAAAAGCCTGAACAAAAGTCCATGCTTAAAGAAACACACACCCTTGATCTCCGGATAGCCCTCCGCGAAAAAGCACGCGGCAGTCCTGCACTTATTCAGATACAGTCCCAGCATAGAGAAGGATCGGCTTTCTCCACACTTCGGCGCTGATGCCTTTTACACATGTTTAACAGCCCCTGTCAGCCTAGCATGTGTGACTCATCATCCGCGCAACCTCTACCTCACTGAGAAAGAGTGAGGATTTAATTATTCAGTTACTCCCAGAAGGTTATCAAAGAAAGGATGATCTGTCAAAGGGAACAGATGGAAAATACGGATAGAGCCAAGCCCTATCCGCATGTGGTTATCGATTATTTTTCTTTTTTTGCACAGCTTCTTGAAGCGGATCATCTTTTAGAGCTGAACCAGCATCTTCAAGAGCTCCTTGGATTACGTTTTTTTCTTTTTCGGAACGTTTTCCTTTATCTTTATTAAAGAAACCCATTCGTATCACCTCTTTTAAAAAATAGGTACATGTTTAAGATGCCTCTTTCCTGAAAAATTATGCGGGATATTTTTTATCGTCCAAAGTCCTGTTGATCAAACATACATTCTCTTGATATATTTGTAATTCAGAGATTTTTTGCAAAAGATAAAAGGAGAAGCGGCAAATGACAGGAAAAACACACATCATGGGAGGCATCGCTTCTTGTACGGCAGCGGCTTATTATTATGGATTTGATCCAGTGCTTATGGCTGCGTCAGGCGCGGTTGGAGCATTAATACCCGATATCTGCCACACACAAAGCAAAATCGGGAGAAAATTTCCTATTTTATCGAAAGTGGTCAGCTCCGTTTTTGGCCATCGCACCTTTACACACAGCTTGCTGTTTATGCTCATCATGTTTTTTATCACTTCTACATACATTCCAGATAAAAACATATCAGCCGGCCTGATGATCGGAATGGCGAGCCACTTGATTCTTGACGCTTGGACGGTGAACGGAATCAAATTATTATTCCCTTCAACGATCCGCGTTCGGCTTCCATTATATATGAAGACAGGCAGTTTTTCTGAGCAGCTCGTGCTAGCCGGCCTGACCCTTGCTTCATGTTACTACTTTTATATGCTGTTTCATGGGCGCATGTTTTAAACATGAGTGCTGAGACTTGTCTGAACCGGCTGTTTTTAGTAGGTTTTACTTAAGAAGCATTTCATGCAGATGATCAAGAAAACGTGAGGAGTCATATTGATGAAAGGAACCTTTTTTCACAATCAGCGGTTTTTATGTTTTTCGATCTTATTTATGTGGATCAAAACGTATGTGATATATAAACTCGGCTTTGATTTGCAAATCGATACTCTGTTGGAGGAGCTAATGCTGCTGGTCAACCCGCTCAGCTTTATTCTTCCTTTATTCGGGATCGGCCTGTTTCTAAAAGAAAACAAGCAGCGGGCCTTTTTGCTGATTGCCAATTTGGTTCTGACTGTTATCTTGATCTCTAATACGATTTTTTACGGCTTTTATATCGATTTTATTACCATCCCGGTTTTATTTCAGGCCAGCAACATGAGCGATATGGGCAGCAGTGTAAAAGAACTGTTCCATCCTCTGTTTATCGCCCTGTTTGTGGATTTGGTTTTTCTGCTGCTGTTCGCCAGAAAAACCAAACACCCACAGACAAAAGCCGCTCCCCGCACGATCAAACGGTACTATGCAGCTTCCTGCGGCATGCTTTTATGCACACTGGCACTTGCAGAAGTACAGCAGCCGAAGCTTTTGGCACATTCTTTTGACCGAGAAATGCTAGTCAAAAGCATCGGTCTGTTTCAGTTCCACATTTACGATACAATTTCTCAGACTGTTAATATCAGCGCGAAAGCTTTTGCCGATGAAGACAGTATAACTGCCATTAAAAACTACACAGAGGCTGATTACAGCAAGCCTGATCAAAGCAAATTCGGCCTTGCAAAGGGGCGCAATGTCATCTTTGTAACACTTGAATCGACCCAAAGCTTTGTTCTGAATGAAAAAGTAAATGGAAAAGAAATTACCCCTTTTATGAATGATCTCATTAAAAAAAGCTATTCCTTTGATCATTTCTATCAGCAAACAGAACAAGGAAAAACATCAGATTCAGAATTTATCGTCGCTAACTCACTGTATCCTTCCCTTAGCGGCGCCGTCTTTTTCACGAAAAGCGACCATCAATTTCATACGATGTATAAATCGCTGAAACAGCACGATTATTATTCAGCCGTCTTTCACGCTAACCATAAAACATTTTGGAACAGAGATGTCATGTACGATACATTTGGCATTGACCGCTTTTTTGATGTTGATGATTTTCATGTCACTCCCGGGACATCGACAAACTGGGGCTTAAAAGACAAAGAATTTTTAGAGCAGTCCGCCGAAAAGCTGAAAAGCCTGCCGCAGCCGTTCTACAGCAGTTTTATCACGTTAACGAATCATTTTCCGTTTGAGATTGATGAAAAGGATCAGCTGATAGATGAATTCGATTCAAGCAGTGATCTGTTAAACCGCTATGTGACCACGGTTCGCTATGAGGATGAAGCATTGAAGCATTTTATCAAAAAACTGAAGGACGAAGGCTTATACGAAAATTCGATGATCGTATTTATGGGAGATCATTACGGCATTTCTGAAGCCCATAACGAGGCAATGGCTGAGTTTTTAGGGAAAGACGAAATCACACCGTATGACAACGTTCAGCTCCAGCGGGTGCCGTTTATCATACATATCCCGGGAATCACCGATCAACAGCCGGAAACCATCTCTGATGTTGGCGGGCAAGTCGACGTCAGGCCGACGCTGATGCATTTGCTCGGCGTTGAGACAAAAGGCGATATCCAATTCGGCAATGATTTGCTGTCGGGCGACCGCACCCCATTCGCCGTTCTGCGAAACGGCAGCTTTATTACGAACGATTATGTATACACAAAGAACACGTGCTATAGCCAAAAAACAGGTGAAGTGCTGGAAGATCAGGATGCGTGCCTCCCTTACAAGGAGAAAGCAAACGAAGAACTTTCTCTCTCTGATAAAATTTTAAATGGTGACCTGCTCAGGTTTTCCGAATGAAAAAATCCCTCTATCAAGAGGGATTTTTTACGTTTCCAACATCACCTTGCCAGTCAGCTTCGTTTCATAGCCGTTTAAATGAGACAAATTCGCCTTGTATTCCTCAGAATTCAAAATCTCCTTCACGGCTTTCAGCAGCTGCTCATGTTTTTTCAAAACAACGATATCATATTGTTCGTCGATGAGCGGGATAAAATCAACACTGCCCATATGTGCCGCGTGCTGCGCCCCGATTCCCGCGTCAGCCTGTCCGCTTGAAACTTGTGAAGCGACAGCGTAATGATCAGTCACGATATCGCCATATCCCACTACATCAGCCGGATTCACACCAAGCAAGCCAAGCTGTTCATCAAGGAGCACCCTTGCGCCAGAACCCTTTTCCCTGTTGATGATCCGGATATCGGCTCTTTTCAAGTCTTTCCAGCCTTGAATGTTTTTCGGATTCCCTTTTTGCACATACAGTCCTGCTTTGCGGAGAACGACATTGATGAGACAAAACGGTTCACCTGTCAAAATCCGTTTTACATAAGGCGCGTTATACTGACCCGTTTCTGCATCGTACAAATGGAGGCTGACAATGTCACACTTGCCTTGATACATATCAATCAGGCTGTTTAAGCTTCCTTTGTATTTACGGAGCGGCGTCTCCTGAATGGCATTCTCCAAATGCTTGCTGAGGATATCCATCGAAATATCCTGTCCGCTGATCATGACATTCAGTCTGCCGTCCGGCTCAGCCTCCTGCACCTGTTTCGGCGCTTCAGTTGCAGCGATGGGCTGAGACATTCTCATATTCGTTTTATATTGCTTTAAATCTTCTTCATCCACACGCATCTGCCTTCCGACACGGTAAGCAGGCAGCACGCCTTTTTTAATCAAATCATAAACGGTCAGCTTTGATACCTTCAGCAGACCTGCAACTTCTTCTATCGTATAGGAAGAGGTTTCATTCATCATCATCACTCTCCTATTTTATTATACCTTTTCGCCGAATGTAAAAAAACCCACATAAACCAAACATAATCAGTTATAATTAGTTATATCTAATGATAAGGGGTGCAATCATGTTTAAGAAGTATTCTATTTTCATCGCAGCCTTAACTGCTTTTCTGCTTGCAGCAGGCTGTTCTTCAAACCAGTCTTCAACGGACAGCGAGAAAAAAGTAACGTTAACCATCTCAGCTGCCGCCAGCGCGCAGGATGCACTTGAGGAAATCCAAAAAAATTATGAAAAAGATCATCAACATATAACCATCCAAGATAACTATGGCTCATCCGGCGCCTTGCAAAAACAGATTTCTCAAGGAGCAGGAGCAGATCTGTTCTTCTCAGCTGCTGAGGATAAATTTAAAAAGCTGGTGGATGATGGAGATATCGCAAAAAAAGACAGCACTGAATTAGTCGGTAATGAAATTGTGCTGGTCGTACCGAAAAACGGAGATTCACCTGTGACAAGCTTCAGCAATCTGGCTGAATCAGAAAAAATCGCTCTTGGCACTCCGGAATCCGTACCGGCAGGAGCTTATGGGAAAGAATCACTGACAAAGCTGTCTTTATGGGACAAAGTGAAGGAGAAAATTGTGTATGGAAAAGACGTTCGCCAAGTTCTTTCTTATGTTGAAACCGGCAATGTAGACGCAGGTGTTGTTTATAAAACAGATGCCCTAGTCTCGAAAAAGGTCAACATTGTTGACGAGGCAAAAGCAGATACACACAGCCCAATTGTCTATCCGTTAGGAATCGTAAAAGATACAAAACACCGTAAGGAAGCGAAGGAATTTTACGAATACCTGCAATCTGATGAAGCAATGAAAGTATTTGAGAAATATGGCTTTACTGCCGAGTAGCATAAGCGCTTCAGAATTTTTCACACCCGTTGTGCTTTCCTTTCAGGTGGCGGCAGTTGCCGGAATTGTTGTCATTATTCTCGGAACACTTGCTGGAGCATGGATGTCACGGGCATCATTTTTCGGAAAAACGGCACTCGAAACATGTTTTATGCTTCCGCTCGTTCTTCCGCCTACTGTTGTCGGTTTTATTCTGATCGTCATTTTCGGAAAGCACAGCTTCATCGGACAAGCCATCGAGTGGATTTTCCAGCAGCCTGTCATTTTCACCTGGTGGGCCGCTGTGATCGCCTCGGCTGTTGTAGCCTTTCCGCTTATGTATCAATCAGCCAAAACCGGATTTGCTGACATTGACCCCGATATACAAGGTGCGGCAATGGTAGACGGCGCTAGCAGATGGAAAGTGTTTATCCATATCTCCGTCCCGCTTGCCTATCCTTCATTGCTGACCGGAAGCATCCTCAGCCTTGCGCGGGCGCTCGGAGAATTTGGCGCAACACTCATGTTTGCAGGGAACATCCCCGGTGTTACGCAAACACTGCCAACGGCGATATATGTCGCATTGGATTCCGGCAACAATACCCTTGCCTGGGCGTGGGTCGTCTGTATTGTTGTCATTTCCTTTTTGATGCTGTTTTTCATTCAACAGAAAAAAACGCACTAAAAAACTCCCCGTAGCGGGGAGTTTTTTGATTAAAACAGAAGCTCATCAGGATTTGGGCCGACACGCTCATCTTTGTTTAATGCGTCAATTTTGTCCATGTCTTCTTGAGACAATTCGAAATCAAAAATATCAGCGTTTTCGATGATACGGTGTTCTTTAATGGATTTTGGAATGGTTACAACTCCATGCTGCAGATCCCAGCGCAAAATCACTTGAGCCACAGATTTATTGTGTTTTTCAGCAATCTGTGTCAGTACTTCGTTATCCAAAAGCTGTCCCTGCATGAGCGGAGACCACGCTTCCAGCTGAATGCCTTGCGCTTTGCAGTAATCTCTTAATTCTTTTTGCGTCAAGCGAGGGTGAAACTCAACTTGGTTCACCATCGGTTTGATTTCAGCATCTTTCAACAGCTCTTCTAAATGATGAACTTGGAAGTTGCTGACGCCGATCGCGCGGATTTTGCCGTCTTTGTACAGCTTTTCAAGCGCGCGCCATGTATCTTTATATTTATCTTTGCCAGGCCAGTGGATCAAATATAAATCTAAGTAATCAAGCTGCAATCTTTCCAGACTCTTTTCAAAGGCAGCAAGCGTTGTTTCGTAGCCTTGATCTTCATTCCACACTTTTGATGTGATGAAGAGCTCTTCTCTTGCCACACCGGATTCTTTAATCCCGATGCCAACGCCTTCTTCATTTTTGTAGATCGCTGCTGTATCAATGCTGCGATAGCCATTTTTAATTGCCGCTTTCACTGATTCAGTCGCTTCATTACCATTTTCTACTTTAAAAACACCCAGACCGAACCAAGGCATTTCAACTCCGTTATGTAACTTTACAGTATCTTTTAAACTTGTTGGCACTTGAACATCCACCCTTTCACTGAAATGTAAGCGTCTATATTATCTCACATTCCTCTCAGCCGATACCAATAATACGCTTAAGACCCTCTTTTTGCTTCTTTTTTCACAGCACAGGCAAATCCAAACACTATTTTTTTCCTATTTTAACAATATTGAGATTACAAATACATTGAGCAGGGTATGCGTTTAGTGTAACCAAATGAAAACAAAGGAGGAAACAACTTGAAACGTATTCGTATCCCAATGACACTTGCTCTTGGTGCCGCTTTGACAATTGCCCCTTTGTCCTTTGCTTCCGCTGAAGAAAATCCTGCTCCGAAGATGTCGCAGACAACTGCTGCTGGAACAACTGCCGCTGATGTAGGTTTAAACGTCAATCTGGATGTACTTGGAATTGCCAACCAGATCGCTGATGCCATCAAATCCGCACAGAACAGGGATGGGTTTGTGAAAAACCTCATGGAGTCTTCCTTCTACGCATCCGGCCAAAAATATAATGTCATGGTCTTTAATTTAAGCCAGGAATATGAAGATCATTTGAACGGTGTGCAATTTTACGGCTCAGCCGTTTACGACGGCATTACGTATGGCATTTGGGTATTTGAAGATGGAACCTTTACAAACAAAGGCGATGGCGGCTGGATCAACTGGGCCTTCAGAGGCTGGTTCGACCGGGATGGCAGCACTGTCGCATTTCATCGCCCTTAATATAGAAAAAAGCTGGCGCTCTAACGCCAGCTTTTTTGCTGCATTTATTCGCCGCCTTCAAGCATGGCGGCTTCGACATCATTAATGTATTGGCGAAGCTCATGGGAAATGTCCCGGGAAATTTCCCTCTCTTCGAAGAGCGTTTGAATTTCATTTCTGATCGCCTGCACAGCCTTCAGCTTTACTTCCAGCTTCTGATTTTCAAAATGGGCGCTTGATTTCAGCTCATGATGGCTGTGCTCCAGCCTGAAAATTAACTGTTTATAGAACGAAATGACAGATAAAAATACTTCTTTATGTTCTTCCGTCTTATGTTTTTCCAGATATTCTATCGCTGCTTTTGCCGTTTTCACTCTTGTTGCCCGTATCAATCCCGCTTCATTTAAAATCGACATCTCCGGCTTTTTATGTTCACCGAAGAAAATCCAATACATCAGCCGCTTGAGCCTTGTTTTTGATAATCCGACTTTAAACGGGTTCGCATACAAAATTTCCAACTCGTTAAATCGTTCTTGCAGCACATTTGCTGTTTCTTCCGGGATGTCTCCCCGCTCCAGCATTTTCATCAGCGCCTCTTGCTCAGCCTTAACCCCCTGCGCACGGACTTTTCGCTCGTGCTTCTTAATGCGATTAGATGATGTATACTGCTGAAAACGAAGATTTTTCATTTTCTCATTGTATTCAGCTATCACCGCAAGAGAGGCCGTTTTGTTTGTCTCATTCATGTCCTCTTTAATCGTTTGAAGGGCTGTTTTGATCAATTTGCGTCTCGCCGTCAGCAGCTTCTTGTTTCGTTCCTCGTCCTCTTCTTCTTTTTCAGTCAGAATCGGCAGCACAACGGTAGCAATGACAAGCGTGCATAAAATGACGCCGGCTGCTAAAAAGAGAATCAGATTTCTTTCCGGAAACGGCGTGCCGTCCTCCAGGAAATACGGAATGGAAAAAGAACCTGCAAGCGTTACTGCTCCACGCACACCGGAAATCGAAATTAACAGCGTCGAACGAAGACCCGGTTTATAGATGTTCTGATCTTTATTAAAGAACCATTTGCCGTTCCAGAAGAACAGCACCCACAGGAATCTCAGGAGCATTAACGTAAATGTGATGACTAGGATATAGCCGATCACCTTCATGTTGCTGATGGCAGTGTCGTTAAAGATAACAGAAATAACATCAGGGATTTGCGTGCCGAGAATAACGAAGACCAGGCCGTTCAAAATAAATAAAATAATGTTCCACGTACTTGAGGAGACGATTTGCAGCTTGATCATCGTTGATTCCAGACGATCCTGTTCAACCGCATGGGTAATACCGCCAGCCACAACAGCTAAAATGCCGGAAACGCCGATTTCTTCAGCTGACAAATAAATCACAAACGGCGTCAGAATTTGAATCAGCATATGCATCGTGACATCCTGCATGCCAAGGCGGCGCAGAAATAGGCGAAAACGAATAATCAAAAATGAAATGACAACCCCGCACAGCAAGCCTCCGAGAGAAATAAAGACAAAGCTGACAGCCGCTTGTGCTAATGAAAATGCACCAGTCACTGCCGCTGCAATCGCAAACTTAAAGGCCACCAGACCTGATGCATCATTCATCAGCCCCTCACCTTCCAGCAGGCGAAGAATCCCTTTTGGCATTTTCACTCTTCCTGATAATGCGCTGACAGCGACGACATCAGTCGGTGAAAGAATGGCCGCAAGTCCAAAGGCCGCTGCCAGCGGAATAGCAGGAATCATCCAGTGAATCGTGTAGCCGCCTACAATCACAGTCGCAAATACAAGGCCGAGTGCAAGCAATAAAATCGGAGCCCTTAAATTCCAAAGCTCTGCCCGCGGTGTCCTCTTTCCATCATTAAATAGCAGAGGCGCGATAAACAGAACAAAAAACAATTCGGTGTTTAATTCAAAATGAAGTCCCTGTGGAAATGAGGCGGCAAGAATCCCAAGAGCCACTTGAATCAGCGGCACCGGAATAAACGGAATAAACCGGTTCACGATATTAGAAATCGCAATAATCGTTAATAATACGAGCACAACTAAAAATATGTCCAAATGCATGACCTCCTTCGTCTGTTGTGTGTCGGCATGATGAGCCAAAAAATCTGTTTGTCTAAAAGCCCTTGAGCTAGGGTGGCCTTGCATCCGCTATGTGGTTTCGCAGGAGTTCTCTCCACACTTGTCTTCTTTTATAGTACCCTTTTTAGGGTATTTTTTCTCATGATATGCTCACAGTGAACTTTTTTGCAGCAGAGCAAATTACAGAAAAAAGAGACAGGAAGCTATTCCCTGTCTCTCTTCTTAGTTTTCTCAATCATGAAAATTCGTACCGTCAGTTGTTGCTTTAATAATGCCCGCGCGGATGACAAAGTCACCGAAATGCTCGCCTTCCTCGCGTTCTTTCGCATAGCGGGAAAGAAGGATGCGCAGCTCGCTTAAAATGTCTGCTTCACCGATGTTTTCACGGTACATTTTGCTTAAACGGCTTCCGTCAAACGCAGCGCCAAGATACATATTATATTTGCCCGGCGCCTTTCCGATAAATCCGATCTCACCGAGTGCATGACGTGCACAGCCGTTCGGACACCCTGTCATGCGAATGGTGATTTCCTGATCACGAAGGCCGTTTTCGTCAATAATCTCTTCAATCTTATCTAACAGGGTCGGCAAATAACGTTCTGCTTCGGCCATTGCCAATCCGCAGGTCGGAAGCGCGACGCATGCCATCGAGCTGCGGCGAAGTGCTGAATAGTGCTTGCCGTCAGTTAGTCCGTATTGTTCAATTAAAGCACTGATTTCTTCTTTTTTATCGCTTGAAACGTTCGCAATCATTAAGTTCTGATTGGCTGTCAGCCGGAACTCGCCTGTATGAACTTTGGCGATTTCCCGCAAGCCTGTCATCAGCTTATAATCATCGTAATCCGTTATACGGCCGCCTTCGACAAACAGCGTAAAATGCCATTTATCCTCGATGCCTTCCACCCAGCCGTAGCGGTCGCCGTTATGATCGAAATGATACGGCTTCGCTTCTTCCAGGCTCCAGCCGAGACGGTTTTCCAATTCTTCTTTTACGTTTTCTAAACCGAGGCGGTCAACTGTGTATTTGAACCGCGCATTTTTACGGACAGAACGGTTGCCGTAATCACGCTGAATCGTAATCGTTTTTTCAGCAACGTCATACATTTGCTCAGGCCGGCAGAATCCGATCACCTTGGCTAATTGCGGATATGTCGCAGTATCGCCATGCGTCATTCCCATACCGCCGCCGATTGCCACGTTAAAACCGATCAGCTTGCCATCCTCGACAATCGCAATGAATCCGAGATCTTGTGAAAAGACGTCAATATCATTAGACGGCGGAACGGCAATACCGATTTTAAACTTCCGCGGCAGATAGAGCGGTCCGTACATTGGCTCGACTTCTTCCTCCGGCGTGCCGGCAACTCTTTCCTCATCAAGCCAAATTTCATGATATGCTCTCGTCCGCGGCAGCAGATCATCACTTAATTTTTTAGACCACTCGTATACCTCTGAGTGGATTTCAGATTGATAAGGGTTTGATGCACACATGACGTTACGGTTTACGTCTCCGCAGGCTGCGATCGTATCCAAAAGTGCTGAGTGGATCGTCTGAATGGTTTTCTTCATGTTCCATTTCAGAATCCCGTGCATTTGGAACGTTTCACGTGTCGTCAATTTTAATGTGCCGTTCCCGTATTTCTGGGACAGGTCATCCATGACAAGCCATTGTTCAGGCGTCGAGACGCCCCCGGGCATACGCACGCGCAGCATGAACTGATATGCGGGCTCAAGCTTCTGCTTTTGGCGTTCATTTCGGAGGTCGCGGTCATCCTGCAAATAACTGCCGTGGTGTTTCATCAGGCGGTTGTCATCATCCGGAATTCCCGCACTGATTCGATCGAGCATCACTTCTTTCAGCGTGCCGCGCAAATAATCACTTTCTTTTTTAATGCGTTCAACATCACTTGGAGAGCCGTCCGGTGCTTTTAGAATTTTGGTCACCATGTTGAAAAACTCCTTTCAAGTCAAATCAATATACATCACGCTGATAGCGTTTTTGCTGCTGCATATCGGCAAGATAAGCCTCCGCTTCTTCGCGGCTCATATTGCCTTCTTTTTCGATAATTTCAAGCAATGTGTTATGGACGTCATGCGCCATGTGCTTTTCATCTCCGCAAATGTAAACAGCCGCTCCTTCTTGAAGCCATTCAAACAATTCTGCGCTATGTTCAAGCATGCGGTGCTGCACATATACTTTTTCTTCCGTATCACGTGAGAACGCCACATCCATTTTTGTCAGCACACCGTCTTTGAGCCAATTCTGCCACTCTGTCTGGTAAAGGAAATCCGTGACAAAGTGCTGATCGCCAAAGAACATCCATGCCTTTCCTTCCGCTCCCGTCTCCTCACGCTCCTGCATAAAGGAACGGAAAGGTGCGACGCCTGTCCCAGGGCCCACCATGATAATCGGTGTTTCAGGGTCTTTCGGAAGCTTAAAGTTTTGATTGTGCTGTACATAAACCGGCAGTGTGTCTCCTGGCTGCAGACGTTCCGCGCACAAAATCGAGCAGACGCCTTTTCGTTCACGGCCGTGCGCATCGTAGCGGACTGCGCCGATTGTTAAATGCACTTCATCCGGATTTGCGGATAAACTGCTTGCAATCGAATAAAGGCGGGCAGGCATTTTTCGCAAAATCGAGACAAACTCCTGCGCAGATACACTAAATGGGCCATAGTCACGGACGAGATCAAGCAAATCGCGCCCTTCAATATAGGCTTTTACATTCTCCTCATTTCCCGGGGCTAAAAGCTCTCTAAGCTCATCGTTCCCTGTCAGCTGGGCTGCCTGTTCAAGAAGCGGTTTTGTGAGAACGGTAATCTCATAGTGAGAAATCAGCGCTTCTTTCAGCGGACGGACATCACCTTGCTTATTAAGCGTCACAATTTCTTCCGGATCCCAATTCATTTCCTTAAGGAGCAGCTCGACAAGTTCCGGATCGTTTTCCGGATAGACGCCGAGGCTGTCACCAGGCTCGTAAGTCAGGCCTGATCCTTCAAGAGACAGCTCCACATGGCGTGTTTCTTTATTTGATCCTCTGCCGTTTAAATTTAAATTTTCTAACACTTCAGCCCGAAACGGGTTTGTTCTGGAATACGAAGACTCACCGGTTTGAGACGCAGCCGCCGGCGCAGGCGCGGCGCTTCCGCCCCCAGCTTCATTTAATCCCTTCAATACACCCTCAAGCCATTCGGCTGCCGGTTCATCATAGTCAAGATCGCAATCAACGCGCGGAGAAATCCGTTTTCCGCCGAGTTCTTCTAAGCGCTGATCAAATTCTTTCCCTGTCTGGCAGAAAAATTCGTACGAACTGTCACCAAGCGCCAAAACGGAAAAACGCAGATCTTCAAGCTTAGGCGCCCGTCTTCCGTGCAGAAATTCATGAAACGACAGCGCGTTATCAGGCGGCTCTCCTTCTCCATGCGTACTGACGACGATTAAAAGATTGGTTACCTTCTTCAGCTGATTCGGCTTAAAATCGCTCATGGATGAGACGGTCACTTGAAAACCGCTCTGTTCAAGCTGCTTGCCGGCATTTTCTGCAAGCCCCTGTGCGTTTCCCGTCTGCGAACCATAAAGAACGGTCACTTCTTTTGAAACGGCCGGTGCCGGTGCTTCCGCAGACACAGCTGCCGCCGGCGCACCCGCAGCTTCTTGGGCGGAAACAGATTGAGCGGATAAATATCCGCTCAGCCAGATTTTCTGGGATTCGGTCAAGGTCGGCAGAAGGCGGTTAAGGAGCTCTGCCTGCTCCTGATTAAACGGACTGTTCATTACCTGAAGTTGCAACGTATCCACCTCACAAAGTTATAAACTGATCGAAAATTGCATCTAATTGAACTTTACCCGAATACTAGGCTTAAGTAAAATATATTTACATGATGATAACTATTAAGAATCCTAATGATAAAACGGCTATGCTTCATGTAAATAGAAAAAAGAGAAGGACTCCCTTCTCTTCATTCAGCCATCTGATATAAGTGAGGTGGCACAGCGGTTACAAACGGACTGGCTTCACCTGTATAAAATACCGCCAGCATGTGCATCGCACGGGTGCACGCAGTATATAAAAGCCTGCGGTCGTGCTCTGTATGATAGTGTTCTTCAGATGCATCATAGACAAGCACTGCGTCAAATTCAATTCCCTTTGCTAAATACACCGGAATCACGCAAACACCCTTTTGGAATGGTTGATTTTCTTTATGAATCAGGCGAACATCTGTATATTCACTCATGTGGGCGTGCGCCTGTATGCATTGCTGCGCAGTCTTGCAGATGACGGCTATTGTTTCGTGCCCTTTTTTCTTGAGCCGTCCAATTTCTTGCGCGAGCTTTTGGCAAAGGCTCTCATGTCCTTCAGTTTTGACAACGAGCGGCATTTCCCCGCTTCTATTAAACGGCTCAATATCCGCTCCATCTTGAAGCATCGCTTTGGTAAACTCGACAATCTGCCTTGTTGATCTGTATGTTCTCTTTAAACGAACATACTCAGCAGGCTCATCCTCAAAGCACGCATCCATACGCTGATCCCCGTGTATGGTATGCGCGTAGATGGACTGATTGATATCACCGAGCACTGTCATGCTGGCAGCCGGAAAAATGCTTTTCATGTAAGCCATCTGAAACGGTGAATAGTCCTGGGCTTCGTCAATAAATAGATGTTTGATTTTCGTATTTTTCTTTCTGCCCTCAATCAGATCCTGCATATAAAGAAACGGTGCTGCGTCCTCATAGAGCAATTTATTTTCTGCAAATGCCGATCGGGTCAGCTCTCCTATTGCCGCCATCTTCTCATGCTGAGATTTCCCTCCCCAGCCAGAAAACAATTGCAAATACAGCTGTGAAACATCAAGAAATGCAAGGAGCCTGACTGCCTGCTTGAGCGGTTTGAAAGCTTTTTTCACAATGATGGCGGCAAGCAGCTGCTGCTCTCTTTGATAATCGTTAAACGTACTCTCGCTGAACCGTTTCCTTTCCTGCAGTTTTTTGTACACGTCCAAGTAGTCCTCTTTGTCAAGCAGCTCAGCTTCATGAACAACCCAATCCTTTCGCCGTTCCTTTTTCTCAAGCTTGTTAAGCTCACTCAGCAGCCACTTCGCGGTTTGCTCCATCCGATTCGGAATGGAGTGATTTTGATCCAATGAGTAAAAATAGGATTGAATTTGCTCCTTTGTGATCAGCTTTTGTCCGCGGAATATGATATTTTTAAAAATCATCCCTTCAGAGGAAAGCCGTGTGACGTATTCATTAATGAATTGCTGAAAGGATAAACCCGCCTTCCATGTGATTCCCGCGAGCCTTGTTGGAAAATCGCCTTCCTTAGTTTCGGTCAGGCAATATTCGAGCTGATCAAAGGCGCTTTCACATTTGAACTTGCGGCCAAGACGATGCTCGATATATTCCTGAAACGTCGCCTGCTCCATATTCTCTTCTCCTAACTCCGGCAAAACAGAGGAGACATAGCTGTTAAATAAGAAGTTGGGAGAAAACAAAACGATTTGTCCGGCATCAATGACGCCGCGGTGCCTGTATAACAAATAAGCGACACGCTGAAGCGCAGCCGATGTTTTCCCGCTGCCAGCCGCTCCCTGCACGATCAGGATCTTGCTTTTTTCATTACGGATAATCTGATTTTGTTCTTTCTGAATCGTAGACACGATGTTTTTCATTTGGGTATCGGAGTGATGGCTTAATACCTCTTGCAGCATTTCATCGCCAATCGTCATATCGGTATTAAACATCGCCTTGAGAGTGCCGTTTTTGATCATAAACTGGCGTTTCAGCACCATTTCCCCTTCTATCGTTTCACCGGGCACCTCGTACTCCGCTTTTCCTGGAGAATAATTGTAGTACAAACTTGATATCGGCGCCCTCCAGTCATAGATCAGAAAGTGTTCCTCTTTCTCATCCAAACAGGAAGCTAAACCGATATAAATTCGCTCTGCCTCCGCCTCGCCGTTTTCAATAAAATCAATCCGGCCGAAATAAGGCGATTTTTTCAATTGATGAATTCGTTTGAGCTGCTGATCCATGCGCCGATGATTCTGTTCCCGATCAGACAGCAGCTCTGCCTGCTGCTTAATGCTTGCCATCGTTTCAATCGCTTCATGGGCATCATCAAAATTAACCTTAACATCCTCCCAAAAGCTTTTTCTTAATCCGATGATATCATGCTTCAACCCGCCCGCAGACGTTTCCAGAAACCGCTCTTTTTTTTCGAGCTCCTTCAGCACCTCATCTATTCTCGACTGCTCTTCCTTCCATTCCTTATCCTGCTGATTCATGAACGGCACCTCCAGAAAATAGTTGACAAACATAGATGAAATACTGTAAAATATAATTGGATACATATATTAAATATATGATGTAAACTGGCAAATACAATTTATAATAGCACATTCACCCAATACCAATCAAGGTTTGGGTTATTTATATTATGCAGAAAAAAACCGATTTCACTTCGAAATCGGTTTTTTTGCTATTAATTATCTAAGCGAAAAGAACGGTTTGGCAGCTTCCAATTAAACATATAGGAACAAACCCGGCAAACAACGAGCACGAAAAACAGAACGTATAAGCCGAACGAGTTCCCCAGCCAGCCCAAGCCAACGATTAAACCGCCGAGAGCCGCCCAGACTGCATAAATTTCTGCCTTCAGCACAAGCGGTTTGCGCCCGGCAAGAAGGTCGCGGATGATCCCGCCCCCGCTTCCCGTCAGCACCGCAGCCACGATCACGGCACTAAGCGGATGGCCCATTTTGACGGCATACAGTGCGCCTTGGATAGCAAAGGCAGCGAGGCCGATCGCATCTGATAAATTGCCCCACTTATTCCAATGCTTCAGCAGCAGCTTCGGAAACAGAAACACAATTGTAATAGATAAAAGCGCGATTTGAAAGTACGCTCCCTGCTCCCATAGCGCTGACACCGGAACACCGATCAGCAAATTGCGGATCGCTCCTCCTCCAAAAGCTGTGACAATCCCTAATATATAAACTCCTAAAATATCATATTCCTCTTCCATCGCAACAATTGCGCCGCTGACTGCAAACGCAATGATGCCAATCACACTGAGCAGCTCCCAAGCCATTCTGATGACTCCCTTTTATGTTTGTTAAATTTTCTGACGACCTCTAGATTTTATAATCGCTCAAGCGTAAAATCAATAACATTTTTATGAGAAAAAAAGATAAATTTAGAGGGAATACGGCTATTGCTGATGGACATGAGTTTGCGAAATTAAAAAAGCGCCCGGCATACGCGGGCGCTTTTTTTGTTATTCAGATTTTTCGCCTTTCAGCAGGCACATAAAAATGATAATCAGGATAAAAGCAATCAGGGCCAGGAATGGAATCGTAATAAAACCAAACCAGTTAATATATTGGCCCGAGCACGGCACGCCGCTGACACATGGCTTAATGCCGCTAAAGCCGGGCACTTTTTGCTCTAAGTAATGCATGATCGAAATGAATGCCCCAATAATCGCCATCGGGAGCACATATTTTTTCACTCGTGTGTCCCCTTGAAAGGTGGCGATGCCTAAAATCAGGACGAGCGGATACATGAGGATACGCTGGTACCAGCACAGTTCACATGGAATAAACTTTCTGATTTCACTGAAATACAGGCTGCCCAGCATAGCGATAAGAGCCACAACCCAGGAAGCATATAAAAATACGATTCTATTTTTCATATTGTTACTTCCCTTTCAGCTCTTTTTCTATTGTCTCTTTGATTTCATCATAATCCGCAAAATTTTTGATCACTTTATCATTGACATAAATCGTCGGTGTTGCCTGTATGTTCATTTTTTGATTAAGGTCAGAATCCTTTTCCACTTGAGAAGCGAATGTTTCCTTATCAAGATTTTCCTTGAGCGTCTCAGGTTTTATCTTTGTGGTGCTTTTTGCAAGATCACCAAGGAGGCCTGGGGTTACCCATTCCTGTTCCGTATCCGGCTGTTTTTCGAACAGCTTTTCATGGAAATCCCAGAAAGAGTCAGGGTCTTCCTTCCATACTTCTTCAGATGCAAGAGCCGCTAACCTTGAACCTTTTCCATGGAACATGACGTTCACGAAAGAAAATTTCACATCGCCCTTATCAATAAAGTCTTTTTGTATTTTTGGAAAGATGTCACTGTTAAACACCTTGCAAGACGGACATTTGTAATCTCCGAATTCTACTACAGTTACCGGTGCATCGTCCTTGCCAAGCACAGGCTGCCCTTTGATAGACGGCTGTCCGGAAACCGCATCATTGCCTTGTTCCGTTTTGTTATTAATGATGACAATGGCTGCTAGCAATACAACAACCACAACCGTAAGGATGACCGCGAATTTCGCAGAAGACTGCTGTTTCTTTTTCACTCCGACACCTCATCGTTTTAAAATTAAAAAAGAAGCGGATCGCAATTGACCCACTTCTTTATTTTAACAAGACAAGCGCCGATAAGAAAACCCCGAAAAAATGAATTCTCTCCGACAATTTATTTGTTTTTGAGACGCATGACGCGCATCGCGTTTGCCACAGCGAGCAGTGTAACACCGACATCTGAGAAAACCGCTTCCCACATGGTTGCAATTCCAAATGCTCCAAGAATGAGAAAGATCGCTTTCACACCTAAAGCAAAGCCGATGTTTTGCCACACGATTCGCCGTGTCCGTTTCGCAATCCGAATCGCTTCTGCTATTTTTGACGGCTGATCTGTCATCAGCACGATGTCTGCGGCTTCTACCGCGGCGTCTGAGCCAAGGCCTCCCATCGCAACCCCTATATCTGCGCGTGCAAGCACCGGCGTATCATTGATGCCGTCACCGACAAAAATCAGTTTTTCACTAGGCAAAAGCTTAGCTTCTAATGCTTCGACCTGCGCGACTTTATCTTGCGGCAGCAGCTCTGCATATACCTCACCAATCCCAAGCTGTTTTCCGACGGCTTCTCCCGTTTGTTTCGAATCACCCGTCAGCATAGCTGTCTGTTTGATCCCAAGCGACTTCAGATCAGCAACCGCCTGTGCTGCGTCTTCCTTTACTTCATCCGCTATGATGATCGCTCCGGCATAGCGTTGATCAACAGCAACGTGTACGATTGTTCCAGCATTTTCATCCGGGACATCCTCAATTTGTTCTCTTTCCATGAGCTTTTTATTCCCGGCAAGGATCTCAGTTCCATTTACCTTTGCAAAAATGCCGTGGCCGGGGATTTCTTCGTATGACTCTATCTCATCGGAGGAAAGCATTTTCCCGTAAGCTTTACGCACAGATTCAGCAATCGGATGCTGTGAATGAAGCTCAGCGTATGCCGCCGCTTCAAGTAATCTATCCTTTGTAAAACCTTCCGCGGGTTTGATTTCTGTCACTTCAAAGCTGCCTTTTGTTAGTGTTCCCGTTTTATCAAACACCGCGTATTTGACTTGATTCAAGGCTTCTAAATAATTGCTTCCCTTTACAAGCACTCCGGCCTTTGAGGCCGCTCCGATTCCGCCGAAGAAACCGAGCGGAATGGAGACAACAAGCGCACAAGGACAAGAAATCACTAAAAAGATAAGCGCGCGGTACACCCAATCGGAAAGCGCGGCGCCAGAAAGAACAAGCGGCGGAACAAAGGCCAGCAATACCGCAATGATCACAACAGCAGGTGTATAATACTTGGCAAACTTCGTGATAAAGTTTTCTGTCCGGGCTTTACGGCTGCTCGCATTCTGAACCAAGTCTAATATTTTTGATACTGCTGATTCCTGATAGCCCTTTGTGACTTCAATATGCAGAACGCCGTTTTGATTGATAAAGCCTGACATTACATCTTGTCCTTCCGCAGCTTTTCTCGGAACGGACTCACCTGTCAACGCAGATGTATCAACCATCGCTGACCCTTGCACGACCTTACCGTCCAAGGGTATGCTTTCTCCCGGATTAACCACAATGATGTCTCCTGTCTGAACGTCCTCCGGGGAAACCTGTTCGATGCCGTTCTTTGTTTTGAGATTGGCGTAATCAGGCCGTATGTCCATTAACGCACTAATTGATTTTCTGGAACGGCTGACCGCGGCTCCTTGAAAAAGCTCACCGATTTGATAAAACAGCATAACGGCGACCCCCTCAGGGTATTGCTGAATCAGAAAAGCGCCGATTGTGGCAAGGGCCATTAAGAAATGTTCGTCAAACACCTGACCGCGGATGATGTTTTTGACTGCGCGGATCATAATGTCACCGCCGATAATCAAATAAGCACCGAGGAAAAGGAAAAATTCAATGGTTCCCGAATGAACCAAATATGCCGCTGCGCCGAGAATGACAGCCGCCGCCATTCTGATCAGCATATTGACCATTCGATTACGATAGCCATCATCAGCTGATTTCTTTTTATGCTTTTGGCGAACCGTTACATGCGGATCAATTGATTTCACTTTTTTCTCTACTTTATTCGTGACCCATTGCTCTTCTTTCCCATCGGCTGAGACAGTTAAGGTGCTTGCCGCAAAATTTACCGCGCATCCGTCAATGCCTTTTATGCCTTTGACTCCATTTTCGATTTTTCGGGCACAATTGCTGCAATCCAAACCGTCCAGAACGTATTCCTGTTTCACTAGTCTCACCTTACCTTCCGATTTAGGGTTCCCTCTTCAAAGCGTATCAATGAGTATTGCATTCTTTATAATATATATGAGCATATACTCATATAATAGTTACACCTATTATATGTTGTTTTCCAAGAAAGTGTCAATGAAAAACAAAAACCGGCATATAGCCGGTTTTTCATTTTACTTTCTGCAGACGAAGAGCATTCAGAACAACGGAAACGGAGCTGAATGCCATTGCTGCTCCTGCTATCCACGGTGCTAAAAATCCAAGTGCTGCGATTGGGATGCCGAGGCTGTTATAGCCAAGCGCCCAGAATAAGTTTTGTTTAATGTTTTTCATTGTCAATCTGCTCATGCGGATTGCGTCAGCAATGCTGTTTAGATCGCCGCGAATAAGTGTAATGTCTGCTGTTTCCATGGCAATGTCCGTGCCAGTTCCAATCGCCATGCCGATGTCAGCTGTGGCAAGCGCCGGCGCATCGTTAATTCCGTCGCCTACCATTGCTGTCTGGCGGCCTTCTTTTTGCAAGCGGGCGATTTCCGCCGCCTTTTGTTCAGGAAGGACTTCCGCAATGATATTCGCAATTCCCGCTTCCTTCGCGATGGCTTCTGCGGTTCTGCGATTGTCTCCTGTCATCATGATGACATCAAGGCCCAACTCTTTCAGACGGGCAACAGCCTTCCGCGACGTATCCTTAATCGTATCTGCAACTGCTACTAGCCCCGCTGCTTCTCCATCAATGGATACAAGCATAACTGTTTTCCCTTCGGCCTCTAGCTCTTCCATTTGGGCGAGAAGAGCCCCATGCTCAACCTGTTCGCTCTCCATTAATTTTCTTGTGCCGACGAGAATGCTTTTTCCTCCGGCTTCAGCCAAAATGCCTGCGCCGACTTTTGCTTCAAAGCGGGTAAGTTTCGGTATCTCAAGCCCTTTATCTTTCACGCCAGCAATAATCGCTTCGCCAAGCGGATGCTCTGATCCCGTTTCCGCTGCCGCTGCAAATTGAAGCAAATCTTTTTCTTCAAAATGGCCGAATGGAATGGCATCTGTCAGATGCGGCTTCCCGTTTGTCACGGTTCCGGTTTTATCAAGAACAATGGTATCGAGACGATGTGTTTTTTCTAAATGCTCGCCGCCTTTAAATAAAATCCCGAATTCAGCAGCGCGTCCAGATCCAGCCATTATGCTCGTCGGAGTGGCAAGACCGAGGGCGCAAGGACAGGCAATGACAAGAACCGCAATGAACTTGCTGATCGCTTCAGCAAAATCGCCAGGAGCCGCCCAAAGGTACCAAATGAGAAAAGTGAGAACGGCAATCCCCAATACAATGGGTACAAAAATGCCTGAAATCTGGTCAGCGAGACGCTGGATCGGTGCTTTTGACCCTTGTGCTTCCTCAACAATTTTGATGATATGAGAAAGCGCAGTATCCTTTCCGACGTTGACAGCTTTAATTTTCAGAAAGCCGTTTGCGTTAACGGTTGAACCTGTCACGCTGTCACCAGGATTTTTGTCAACAGGAAGACTTTCTCCTGTAATCATCGATTCGTCAACCGCTGAACGGCCTTCAACCACTTCTCCGTCGACAGGAATTCGTTCGCCAGGTTTGACGTAAACAATGTCATTAACAAGCACTTCGTCGATCGGGATGATTTGCTCCTGTCCGTCTCTTACAACAGTCGCTGTTTTCGCTTGAAGCTTCATCAGCTTTTTAATCGCATCCGAGGAACGGCCTTTTGCTTTTGTTTCAAACAACTTGCCTAATAAAATCAGCGTCAGCAAAATCGCGCTTGTTTCATAGTAAAGGCCGTCTGTATGCCCGTGAGAGCCAAGGCTTTGAAAAGTAAGATAAAGACTATAAGCGTAAGCAGCCGTCGTACCGAGGGCGACCAATACATCCATATTGGCGCTTTTATTTCTGAGCGCCTTATAAGCACCCACATAAAACGGCCAGCCGATCAGAAACTGGACTGGTGTCGCCAGCGCAAACTGCATCCACGGATTGAGAAATATATCCGGTACCCAAATGAATGATGTAAATGTAAAATGGCTCACCATCGCCCAAAGCAATGGAAACGACAGGACAGCTGAAAAAATCAGTCTCGCCGTTTGCTTCCGTTCTTCTTTCTTTTTAGCAGCAGCCTCACTGTCCTGTTCACCCTTCAACTTTAGCTTATATCCAAGCTTATCTACCGCTTCTTTCAAATCGCTGACAGACGCTTCTTTTGGATTGTATTCGACCGTAACTGTTTCTAAAGCGAAGTTTACTGGAGCATTTGCGACGCCTTCTATTTTGTTAAGCCGTTTTTCAATCCGATTGGCGCAAGCCGCACAGGTCATGCCTTCAATATCGAATTCAGCTTTTTCTGTAACGACGTGATAGCCCAGCTTTTCTATTTTTTCTTGAATCGCTGCAGTCCCTGTTTCAGCAGGATCGTAGATTACATTTGATGTTTCCGTTGCCAGATTAACATTTGCATCCGTGACACCGGGCATCCGCTTCAGGCCTTTTTCAATTCTGGCAGCACATGCCGCACAGGTCATACCAGAGACCTGCATCGCGATTTCCTTTTGTTCACTCAACATACTCACTCCTTTATATACACCTGGGGGGTATATAAAAATGAAAGAAATATCGCGCCTCCCTAAAGGCGCGATACCTTGAATCACTCAGCTACGTCATAGCCCTGATCCTCTATCGCATCCGCAATATCTTTGACTGATACTTTGTCAGCATCAAACGAAACATCGACTTTACCCGCTTCCAGATTGACATGAACGGCACTGACGCCGTCCAGTTCTCCTACGCTTGTTTCTACTGCTTTGACGCAGTGCTGACAAGACATTCCTTCAACTTGCAATGTTTTTTGTTCCATAATCAATTCCTCCTGTTTATTCTTTCTATTTTCATCCTACCATACCCCCGTAGGGTATTACAATAAAAAAACGCTTTATGATTTTGTGAACTTTTTAAATACGTCCAAAAGCTCAGAAATGGCCTGTTCCCCGTCTCCGCTTTTGATGGCATCTGCTACACAATGATGGGCATGATCCTCAAGCAAATGAAGCGCCACATTTTTCATTGCCGCCTGAACAGCTGAAATTTGCACAAGAATATCTACACAATATCTGTCGTTTTCCACCATGTTTTGAATGCCTCGGACTTGACCCTCAATCCGCTTAAGCCGGTTTGTAATCTGATCCTTTTCTTTCGAGCTTTTATGGTTTAATGTTTTATGTTCGTTATGCTTTTCCATGCGTACACCTCTGTTTAATGATATTAATTCCCATTATACTGATTGTCCAAACGGTTGTCTAAGCATGCCGATGCAAAAAATGAATCAGTTAGGTTTTACCATTTGATCAGGAGGGTATATACTTCTGTTGATAACGCTTTTAAAGGGGAGAAGAAAAGTGGATGCGATCAAGGTTGGAATATTAGGATACGGATTGTCCGGTTCTGTTTTTCACGGGCCGCTGCTGGATGTTCTGGATGAATATCAAATCAGCAAAATCATGACATCTCGGACAGAAGAAGTGAAACGGGATTTTCCAGATGCTGAGGTTGTACATGAGCTTGAGGAAATCACAAATGACCCTGCCATTGAGCTTGTCATTGTCACCACCCCGAGCGGCCTTCATTACGAGCATGCTATGGCATGCATACAGGCCGGAAAACATGTTGTGATGGAAAAACCAATGACAGCAACGGCCGAAGAGGGGGAAACATTAAAAAGGGCTGCCGATGAAAAAGGCGTATTATTAAGCGTATATCATAACCGACGCTGGGATAACGATTTTTTAACGATTAAAAAACTGATCTCTGAAGGATCCCTTGAAGATATCAATACATATCAAGTTTCCTATGACCGCTACAGACCTGAAGTTCAAGCGCGGTGGCGGGAAAAAGAAGGCATTGCCACTGGTACGCTGTATGATCTCGGCTCCCACATCATAGACCAAACCCTGCATTTGTTTGGGATGCCTAAAGCCGTGACTGCAAACGTGATGGCCCAGCGGGAAAATGCCGAAACGGTTGACTATTTTCATTTAACCCTGGATTATGGCAAGCTTCAAGCCATTCTATACGGAGGATCAATCGTTCCGGCAAACGGACCTCGTTATCAAATCCATGGAAAAGATTCCAGCTTTATCAAATACGGAATTGACGGACAGGAAGACGCACTCAGAGCGGGAAGAAAACCAGAGGATGACAGCTGGGGTGCAGATGATCCGGAGTTTTACGGACAGCTTACAACCATTCGTGGCTCCGACAAAAAAACAGAAACGATCCCATCAGTAAATGGCTCCTACCTTACTTATTACCGTAAAATAGCGGAAAGCATACGAGAAGGTGCTGCGCTGCCAGTCACTGCTGAGGAAGGTATTAATGTCATCCGCATCATTGAAGCCGCGATGGAAAGCAGTAAAGAGAAACGAACCATTATGCTGGAGCACTAAAACAAAAGCCTCCCCAAATAAGGGGAGGCTTTTTCATTAGAATGTTTTTCCTGCTTCTTTCGCACGCGCAATCGCGTCTTCTTTGATTTGCTGTGCTTTATCAGGCTCCGCATTATGTCCCTCTACGAAAATGCCATCGAATGATGGTACGCCGAAGAAGTTCATCATGATGCCGATGTAGCGGTGCCCCATTTCCATCTCAGCCGCAGGGCCTTCTGAATAGTAGCCGCCGCGCGCTTGGATATGAATTGCTTTTTTATCAGTTAACAAGCCGACAGGACCTTGTTCTGTGTATTTGAATGATTTTCCTGCAACAGCAACAGAATCGAGATACGCTTTCATCACTGGCGGGAATGAGAAGTTCCATAAAGGAGTAACAAATACATACTTATCAGCTGATGCAAATTGATCGCTAAGCTCTCCCAAACGGCCTACTTTCGCTTTTTCGCTTTCAGAAAGCTCTTCAAAGCCTGTACCTGACTGAAGCTTTCCCCATCCGCTGAATACATCTGCGTCAATATGCGGGATGTTTTCTTTGTACAAATCGATATGTACAACTTCATCATTTGGATTCGCTTCTTTGTAAGATTCGATAAATGCTTTACCTGTTGCCATACTGTACGAAGTTGCTTCGTCATGCGGATGAGCAGTGATATATAATACTTTTGCCATTTTTACCAGCCCTTTCGTTTTTAAAAATCACACATCAATTATTATCATACAGATGCATAATGATTATTCTGTCTCTCTTAGACTTTATTATAGAGACAAAGAAATTTACTTTCAAGTAAAACATCTCGAATTAAAGATTATTTAACTTTCCCAAACAGCTTACTTTTCAAAAGCTGTTCTCAAGCCGGAATACAGCGCAGACAATTCTTTACTGATTCGAGGATAATGAGGGACATGCGGCACTTGAATATCCGCAGGCATCCTTTTCATGATAAAGGATTGCTCAGCCCGTTCAAAAAACGCCCGCAGCTGGTTGATCTCTTCATCAGAAAACGGAGCAGGCGGACGGCGGTGAGCTTGCGCCGAGAGCAAATAGTACCCTAAGTGCTGAGCACCGGAAATGGCAGGCCAGAGCGCCTCCGCATTCGCGTGAGGAAACTCGCCAAGCGCCTTGTCATACGCATCCCGAAGCCTGACAAGACTCACCCTTAACTTGTGTTCGTCGGCAATTTGCCCGGTTAACAGTTTCTCCATAAACTGCCCTTCCAGCCGGATGACATTCCGCACAAGTTCTGGCAGCCGCTTGGTTGAAAACCGCCGCCACAAAAGCATTGTTCCCAACAGCCCGATCACGCTGCCGACAGCTACATCAGTCAGCCTCGCTATCATAAAATAACCGGCGCCCGCCCCGCCATGCATACTTTCTGTGATAACAAGCGCATTTGCGGTTAAAAAGGGAACAGCCAACGCATAATTGCGGACGATCAGCATCTCAAGAAGACATTGCAGCGCTGCAATACAAAACGCAATATAAACACCGCCCGGCTTAAAAAACAGGATTGCGCCTGCCAGTATAACACCGATCACCGTTCCGGCCGAACGCTGAATAGCCCTGTGAAGCGTAAAAACAACAGTAGTGCCAAGCATGACCGCTGCTGCCGAAAGCGGAATCCAATAGGAGCGTGCAAAGCCGAATGCGAGGGCAAACATATCGGCGGCAAACAGAACAATTCCGTACTTTAACGCTCTAATCAAAACTGGAGACTTCCAGTCAAAGGCATTTCTCAAAAAGTAAAAAGAGGATGGCAGGCGGCTTGGTTCCCCGTCAAGCTGCTTATCAAAACGTCCTGAAGCGATATACAAAACCTCATTGATTTCTTCAAACAGCTTCCGCCTAGGCTCAGATTCGTTCTCATTAATCTGAAACGTACCGGAAACCCGTGCATGCGCAAGCATATCTCCGGTTTGGCGAAGTGCCTTTTCAATCTGCGCGGTCTCTCTGTCCGGCGTTTCAGCTGAAAAATGAATAATGGCAATGAATATGTCGTCAGCTTTTTCAAGGAGGCGGAAAAATCGTTCATCATGCCGCGATTTTTTCCGTCTGTTCCCTTTCCCAAGAACCGTTTGGCGGGCTGTTCTAAGCATGAGCACGGTCTGATGCTGTGCGTTATGAAAACCTGGCGTTCCGACGGCTGAAAGACATGCAGCCAGCTGATGATATGTTTTTTGCAGCACCGCTCCCTCCGGTCCATGTTTGTTCGATAACCAGCCGATTAAAGCGATACCCATGGCGAAGATGCCGCCGAGAAACGTCAGTCCCGCTCTGAACAGCGCTTGTGAAGGATCGGCCGGCAGCCCGGAACTGACTAAAAAGGCAATGACAAAAAACATCGGCGCAGGGCCTTGAATGCCGAGCGCGCTAAAAATAAACATCGCCGCTGCACCGATCAGCCCCAAAACAGCCGCCATCATCCAAAGCATCCCGGACAAAAGCGTCCCTAAGCCAAATGAGAGGGCGATCCCAATGGAAACCAAGAGCAGCTTCAAGGCGCGCTTTTTGTATGATTCACCGCCCGCATATAAATAAACAAAGCCTCCGATACTTGCAGTTAATCCGTAATCCGTGTGACCTGCCAATGCTCCGACCAGCACAGGAAACCCTGAAGCGAAACCTGATCCGATAGCCTTTTTCCAAGGAAATGGATTTGCATGAATGCGAAAGGCATCCTTCACGATAGGCATGATTCTTTGATTGTTCGCAGCAGTTTTGTTCATTTGACAAAATCCTTTTCAATGAATGTGTAGAACTTTTCCCGTTTCTTCGCTTTAGTATGCCCAAAAACGCGGTTAGCTTCTCAATTGGTGCGCCCGATAAAAAAACAGAGACTTATACCGTCTCTGCTTTATTACATCAGTTTATTATCATAAAAGCGGCACCTGTCAGGACTGTTTTGTCCTTCTGCCTTCCTTTAAGAGCAGGTGAATAAAAAATAAAGGATAAATCAATAGATACCCATTAAACAGCCACCACACAAGATCAAAGTCACTGCTGAATGTCCAGAATGATAGCGCCTGCAGACCTGAACAACAGGTCAGCACAAGAGAAATCAGCGCCATCAGCTTCCAGTCAGCACGATTCACCCGCTGTAGGTACAAGCTGTACAACCCTGTGACAGAAATCAGGATATCCAGCGGAAAAAAAGACCAGTTCCAAGCGATCATAAACGGATGGTCATGATGTTTAAAAGCCCAGCTTTCCGGTATGAGCGAAAACCCGGCTGACAGCCAGTACAAGATAAAACCGATATCAGTCACGAGAAAAAACAGCTTCATATATCTCATTTGTACTGCCCGCTTTTATGTACCGGCTCAGACACCGCAGCATGCTCGATCAGGTTTAAAGACACAACACCGGCAATAATCAATCCAATTGAAATGACTTTCATGACACTCACATGTTCTTGAAAAAACAAAAAACCAACGACTGTAATCAGGACAATTCCCATCCCTGACCATACAGCATAAGCAACTGATACATCAATGGATTTAAGCGTAAGCGTCAGAAAGAAAAGACTCCCTCCATAAAAGAAAATCAACAGCAAACTGGGAATAAGCTTTGTAAAACCAGACGATAGCTTCATGCTGACAGTTCCCGCAACCTCAAACAAAATCGCCAAGCATAGAAACACCCAATTCACGTCGCATCAGCCTCCTCATCAGCTGTTATACCGTTAAACAAAACATCTACAATTGATTCAAGCACCTCTCCTGTCGTGAACTGATGTTTCAGCGGATATTCAGGGTCATACACTTGATTGATGCTCCCTATATACATGTGAATAAACAGGTCCGGATTGATGTTTCTGATTCTCTTTTGCTGCTTGCACTCGTTTAATAATTCTAGGACAATGGCCCATTCTGCCTTAATAAACGTGTCTAATGTAAGCCACGCATCGTAATGGTATTTCTTTAGTTCATTTAATAATCCCATGTTCAGCAGTTCCATCCCCTGCGGAAGGCTGATCAGCATTTTTTTCACCTTTTCAAGCACATTTAAACTTTCATTTTCATAGATGTCTCTTTCCATTTGCTTCATTTCGGCTAAAAATTGTTCGACAACCGCCTCAACAAGCTGATCTTTAGATGAATAATATGCATAGAGCGTCCGTTTGCTCGTTCCCAGCGCTGCAGCCAAATCATTCATCGTAAATGAAAATCCTTTTTGCTTGATCAGCCGGAAAGTTTCCGCCAGAATTCTTTTATCCATATTAATCCCCCGCTTTCGGTACCAAGAAAACTATTTCGGTACCAATATTATACGGCAGAAATTTATGGAAATCAACAATATATAAAAAACCTCTCCTGTTGGGAGAGGTTTAAAAGACACTGCGGACCAAACCGCCGTCTGCCCGAAGTGCCGCGCCATTGATCGCAGAGGAAAGCGGGCTGCTTAAAAATGTAACGAAGTGGGCGATTTCTTCCGGACGGATCAGTCTTTGAATAATAGATGTCGGCCGGTTTTCTTTCATAAAACGTGCCTCAGCTTCTTGAACAGTCAGGTTTTCACCAGGATACAGCGAGTTCAGCATAGTTTCCACACCCTCTGTTAAGGTAGAGCCCGGCATGACGGTGTTGACTGTGACATTCGTGCCGGTTGCCAGCTCCGCCAAACTGCGGGAAATGGACAGCTGCATCGTTTTTGTCGCACTGTAATGGGCCATTTCCTGTGACGGCATAATCGCCGCTTCACTGGCAATGAAAATCACACGCCCTTCTTTTTTCTCTATCATGTTATGCAAATACCTGCGTGTCAGCCTTACACCGCTCATAATATTCACTTCAAAAAAACGAAACCATTCATTATCGGGAATATCAAAGTACTCCGCCGGTTCAAAAATCCCTAAATTGTTGACCAAAATATCAACCTCTGGATATGCCTGAAACAGCTTATTGCAGCCTTCTTCAGTTCCCAAATCAAATGCGGCCGGATAAAGAACCGCTTCAGCATGTTGTGTTTTCAGTTCATCTATCGTCTGATTCACTTTCTCTTCCCGGCGTCCGTTAATGATCACTGCCGCACCTTCTTCAGCTAATGAAGAGGCAATAGCTTTTCCGATCCCTGATGTCGAACCGGTCACCAATGCGGTTTTTCCTTGTAAATTCAGCTTCATTATTCATCCCTCCGTTTTTGATTCCTCTTATTTATTGACAGAAATCTGATTGGTGAAACATCTGCTCTGCAATCAGTATGAAACAGCTGGGATTGAAATGGAAGTACGCACTTTTTGGTGCCTGTGGTTTGGAGAAAAAATAAAGCAGAACCTCTTAAGAGGTTCTGCTTTATTGTCAGTATGTATGGAGACGGTGGGAGTCGAACCCACGTCCAGAAACATCGATTACTTAAGCGTCTACGAGCGTAGCCTGCATATTTATGGTTTCACTCATCTTCTTGCCTGCGGGCGGGCCTTCCGAGAGCTAGTCTGTTCATCTCTTCTTACGTTCTCAGACGGGAACGCAAGCGTAGCCTACTTGGATGTGCTCTTCACAGACACATAGGCAATGTCAGGAAGAGCTCGCTGCGCTTATTAGGCAGCTAATGCTACGTTTTGGTTAAAACTGTTAGTTTTGCCAGTTATATTTAAGTGCGTGTTTACGAGATCGCCTCTCGGCTCGCAGCTCAAGCTCGATCCATCCCTGTCGAATCCGTAACGTCCCCTTGGTATAAGGGAAATACGGGAGAAAATATCAAGCTCTCACTCAAACTGGCTATAGTCTTATTATAACATGATCACGGCTCTTTTCAATTGTCAAATCCTTCAAATGAATGGCGTCGTGATCTGATCGTGAACACAGTATAGCACAGGCCTGATTTTCGAATCAAGCACTATGCCTTTAGAAGCCTTTTTGACTGTCTCTGAACGCTCTTTCGATTTCCCGCTTCGCGTCCTTGCGCTTCAGATCTTCCCGTTTGTCATAGTTCTTCTTCCCTTTTCCAAGGCCGAGAAGCACTTTGGCAAAGCCGTTTTTTAAATACAGCTTCAGCGGAACGAGAGAATAGCCTTTTTCCTTTGTTAACCCGATCAGCTTATTAATCTCCTTGCGGTGCATTAACAGCTTTCTTGTCCGGAGCGGATCGTGGTTATAGCGGTTTCCCTGCTCATATGGGCTGACGTGCATATTGTGGAGAAACACTTCTCCCCGTTCGATTTTGGCGAAGGAATCCTTAAGGTTTACGCGGCCGGCGCGAATCGATTTGATTTCGGTTCCTTGCAGAACGATGCCTGTTTCATAGGTTTCTTCTATAAAATAATCGTGGTTGGCTTTCTTATTTTGAGATAATACTTTTCCTGACCCTTTTGGCATGCCAGAACCTCCTCTCTCTAAGGAAAAACTGTCCACCTTTTGCGATACGCTCTATTTTACCAAATGTCACGTACCGCTACAATGAAAAGCTGTTTCCGAAAGAAAGCAAATAGAGCGCTGCGGCCCTATTTGCTGGTTGAGCTGCTATTTCTTCTTTTTCCGTTTCTGTTTCGGAGCATTCTGGAAGCCGCGTTTTTTCTTTTTCTTCTTCGGCTTAGTGAACCACTCCCCTTTTTCCTCAGACGGAGCTGGAGAAACAGGTGTATTGGTGCTTTGAACACGTTTTCTGGCAGGCTTTCCGCGTTTTCTGCTCCGGCTGCTGTCCAATTCTCTCGGACGCCGCGGAGTGCCCTTCATGCCGACAATTTCAAAGTCGATATTGCGCTCATCTTTATTGACATCGACAACCTTGACTGTGATTTCATCCCCGATGCGGAAGACGTTGCCTGTCCGCTCGCCAATCATTGCGAAATGCTGTTCGTCAAAGCGGTAGTAGTCATCTGTCATAAAGCTGACATGGACGAGTCCTTCAATTGTATTCGGCAGCTCGACGAACATTCCGAAGTTTGTCACAGAGCTGATCATGCCGTCAAACTCTTCACCGATTTTATCAAGCATGTATTCCGCTTTTTTCAGATCATCCGTCTCACGCTCGGCGTCAACTGCACGGCGCTCCATAGATGATGTATGTTCGGCGATATCCGGCAGGCGTTCAGCCCACTTTTCCTGTGTCGCTTCATCGACTTTGCCGTTGATCAAATACGTTCGGATCAGACGGTGAACGATTAAGTCCGGGTAACGGCGGATCGGCGATGTGAAATGCGTATAGAATTCCGTTGACAGACCGAAATGCCCCAAGCTTTGCGGGTCGTATTTCGCCTGTTTCATCGAACGGAGCATAACAGTAGATATAACCGTTTCCTCTGGTCTGTCACGCACAGCGTCCAGAATGCTTTGCAGCGCGCGCGGATGAATATTCCCCGCCGTTCCTTTCACCACATAGCCAAATGTCGTCACAAATTCTAAAAACTTTTGCAGCTTTTCAGCATTCGGCTCTTCGTGAATCCGGTATATAAACGGGACGTTCATCCAATGGAAATGCTCTGCCACTGTTTCGTTTGCTACAAGCATAAATTCTTCAATCAGCTTCTCGGCGACAGAGCGTTCTCTGATCACAACGTCTTTAACCGCTCCTTCGTCATCAACAAGCACCTTTGCTTCTTTGAAATCAAAGTCAACGGCGCCGCGGTCCATCCGCTTATCGCGAAGAATTTGAGCCAGGCGCTCCATGTCTTTGAACATCGGAACAAGAGGCTCGTATTTTTGCTTCAGCTCTTCATCATCATCAACAAGAATTTTATTCACATCTGAATATGTCATTCTTTCCGTTGTTTTGATGACACTTTGGAAGATCTCGTGCTCTGTCACCTGTCCCTGACTGTTAATTGTCATTTCACAAGAAAGCGTCAGGCGGTCAACCTTTGGATTTAAGGAGCAGATGCCGTTTGACAATCTGTGCGGAATCATCGGGATGACACGGTCAACCAGATACACACTTGTCCCTCTTTCAAGCGCTTCTTTGTCAATCGGCGAGTTTTCGGTTACGTAATGGCTGACATCAGCTATGTGAACGCCAAGCTTGTAGCTTCCATCATCAAGTTTCGTCACGGTAACTGCATCATCCAAATCCTTCGCATCCGCACCATCAATGGTGACAATCACCTGGTCACGGAGATCACGGCGGTCTTTCAGATCTTTTTCATCAATCGTGTCAGGCGTACTTGATGCCTGTTCCATCGCGTCAGCTGGAAATTCTCCCGGCAGGCCGTGCTTATGAATGACCGATAAAATATCAATGCCCGGGTCGTTTTTGTGGCCGAGAATGGTTTCAACCTCACCCTCTGCGTTCATGCGGCCTTCAGGATAGCTCGTCAGCTTGACAACAACCTTATGCCCTTCCGCAGCTCCATTTTTCCCATTTTTCGGAATGAAGATGTCACTCGTGATTTTTTTGTCGTCCGGAATGACAAAGCCGAAGTTTCTCGTTTCTGTATACGTGCCGACAACCCGCTGAATCGCTCTTTCTAAAATCCGTATGACGGTTCCTTCCTGCCTGGAGCCGCTTGATTGTGAGTTCAGACGCACCATGACGATATCGCCGTTCATTGCCGTATTTAGCTCATTAGGCGGAATAAACACATCACTTAACGACGTATCCTCAGGCAGCAAAAAGGCGAATCCTTTCGCATGCGCTGAAATCTTTCCTTTTATTAAATTCATCTTCTCCGGAATGCCGTAACGGTCGCTTCTCGTCCGTACGATAAGGCCTTTTTCTTCCAAGGCGACTAACGCTTTGACGAGCTCTTTAAACTCCTCGGCTTCCGTAATATTTAACATCTCCTCAAGTTCCTGAACGGTCAGAGGTTTGTACGCCTCTTCCTTCATAAACGAGAGAAGCTTTTCCATAAATGCTTCTTTTTCCATTATCCGACCTCCTGTTGATTACCAATCGAGATTCTCTAAAAATTCATACACATCCTGATGGACGAGGTCACGTTCTTTGTCGAGTGTAATGACATGCCCTGATTCCTCGTACCATTTCAGCTGTTTATCATCAGTTTCCACTTCGTTGTAAATAATATTGGCGCTTTCGGTATTAATCATGTGGTCATGACGGGCCTGCACCACAAATGTCGGTGAATAAATCATATCGACATTATTCCGCACATCAGCAATTAAGTCTTGCAGCGCCTTGAGGGTATTCATCGGCGTTTTTTCGAATTCTTTCATTTCCTCTTCAATTTGCTCCGGGCTTTTCCCCTCAAACTTTTTGTAATTGCGAGCGTATGAAAGAACGCCTTGATACATGACCTCTTCACTCTTAATATGCATCGGTGCGCACATTGGGACAATTCCCTTTATGGGTACAGTGTAACCCAATTTCAGCGAAAAAACCCCGCCAAGCGACAGTCCGCAGGCAGCAATGCTCTCATAGCCTTCAGATTTTAAGTATTCATAGCCATCCATTACGTTTTTCCACCAGTCTTCGGGCCCCGTATGTACAAGTTCTTCAGGCGGGACGCCATGTCCTTCATATTGAGGCGCGTGGCACGTATAGCCGCGTTCATTCAAATATCGTCCCAGCATCCTTACATCCGCTGTATTGCCTGTAAAGCCGTGCAGCAAAAGCACCGCTTTGTCTCCGCCTTTAAATGTAAATGGTTTTGGTGTCACAACTTTCATGCTCATGTCTCCCTTTCTATCTGCACGATCATTATAGTTTTCCACAGTTTAATCAGAAAAAAACGTTTTGAATATCATCCAGAAACGTGAAAAAGGCCTGACTTCACATCAGACCTTATACAAACATTGCCCTATAGGATATAAGCAAGCGCAATCGTTAACACGAAAAACAAGACTGCCAGCACTACCGTAATGCGGTGCAAAATTAAATCAAGACCTCTTGCTTTTTGTTTCCCGAAGAGCTGCTCCGCTCCGCCTGAAATCGCACCAGATAATCCGGCGCTTTTACTGGATTGAAGCAAAACGACAATAATAAGTGCAATGCTGACGATAACCAATAAGGTAATCAAAACTGCGTGCATCCCATACACCTCCAGACTCACTGGCTACATTACTTCTATTTTACATGAAAAGGGTTGGCATGTCACGCTGTATCAGACGCCAAAAGGCCGGATAAGACGTTTTATCTTGGTTACCCTATTCATATGAAAAGGCCAAAGGAGAAAAGCGATGCCGCTTATCAGCATAGACAGCAGGAAACATCTTTTTTATGAAGAATATGGACAGGGAATCCCTATCATTTTTATCCACCCGCCGGGCATGGGACGCAAGGTTTTTTATTATCAGCGCCTTCTATCCAAGCATTTCAGGGTGATTTTTCCCGATTTAAGCTGCCACGGTGATAGTGATCACATCGATCAGCCAGCGTCTATTTCCTATTACGCAAACGAGATCGCGCAATTCATGGACGCTTTGGACATTGATAAAGCTGTGTTATTCGGGTATTCTGCCGGAGGCTTAATCGCGCAGCATATCGGCTTCACCCGCCCGGACAAAGTGTCACACCTTATTCTGTCCGGCGCCTACCCCGCTGTTCATAACGTAATCGGCCAGAAGCTGCACAAACTGGGAATGTATCTGCTTGAAAAAAACCCCGGTTTGCTCATGAAAATCCTCGCTGGCAGCCACACAAAAGACAGACAGCTTCGCAGCATATTAACAGACCATATGAAAAAAGCAGACCTGGACCATTGGCATCAGTATTATCTGGATTCGCTTGGCTACAACTGCATTGAACAGCTGCCCCGCCTAGACATGCCAATGCTGTTTATGTATGGCGGACTGCGGGACTGGACCTTTACAAACGCAGGCTATTACCGAAGATCGTGCAGACATGCCGAATTTTTCAGATTGGAATATCAGGGACATCAATTGCCGACAAAACAATGGAAAACGTGCAATGAGCTGGTGACAGGGTTTGTGCTGACACATCATTCATAGGAATAGAAAACGCTTGGCTTCCTTGCGTTTTTTGTTACTTTATTGACTTTTGTCAACAAAATCATAGTAAAAAAGATCCTCAAATTTCAAATTAAAATAGTGAAGCATTTTACCGATCACAAGCTGCCCCGGCCGTCTTTCTCCATTCAGCACGCGGCTCAGTGTGGCGGGTGAGACTCCGATTTCCAGCGCAAGCTGATTAAGGGAATAATCGTTATTAACCATATACTGCAAGACATAATCACGTCTAATCTGTATCTTTTCTACTGGCACTTTCCTCACCTTCCATTCCTGAAAAACTTTTTTCTATACTTTTACATTACGGCTTATGTTAACTTTTGTCAATACATTTCCAGTCTACCTATTCCCTTTAGTCAATAAACATACTAAAATATGAGTAACAGTGAGGGACGGGGTGAGATATATGGAAAGCTTTGGCGAACAATTACGGGCATTGCGTGAAGAGAGAAAGTTAACAGTCAACCAGCTGGCGACTTATTCAGGCGTAAGCGCGGCCGGCATCTCCAGAATCGAAAACGGAAAACGGGGCGTTCCCAAACCTGCCACCATCAAAAAACTGGCAGAGGCCTTAAAAATTCCTTATGAGGGGCTTATGTACAAGGCTGGTTACATCGAAGAAGTGCATGAAGCCAGGGCCCCTTACGAAACGAAGTGCAAGCTGCTTGAAAAAGCGGAGGCCTATGACCTGAAAAACCTTGCGCTTCTTGAGAACGAAAAGTGGCAATATCTCAATAAAGAAGATTTGCTCATGCTGGATCATTATTTTTCGTTTATTTCAGACGAAGCCAAAAAACGGTCTGCTGATGACTGACTCTTGATAGAAATGTGAGGCGATAGACCATGTCACCGTTCGGACAGCAATTACGGGAGCTGCGCCGCGCCCGCAAACTGACAGTGAATCAGCTTGCGGTGTACTCAGGCATCAGCTCGGCCACCATTTCAAAAATTGAAAACGGCAAACGCGGGACGCCAAAACCCGCCACGATTAAAAAACTAGCAGCCGTCCTGAAAGTGCCGTACGAAAACCTAATGGCCGCCGCAGGCCATATTCAGGCCTTTCCTGAAGAAATCCGCGAAGCATCAGAAAGCTATCAATCCGTTTATGAAATTTACCAGACGGCTGTCACGCGCGGAGCGGAGCACCTCCCGATTTTCAATAGTCAAAAATGGGAACATCTCTCAAAGCAGGATATTGAAAATCTCAGCAAATACTTCGATTTTTTGTCTTCAGAAGCAAAAAAACGCGCCTCTTCCTCATAATCCCCTGTTTCTCTTTCTATATTTTATCAATCACGCTTGCATACCCTCCCTCGTTATTTGCGTTATAATAGTAACAGACGAGGTGAAAAGTATGAACCAATCAGAAATGTGTCCTAGATTTGAAAAAGCAGTCGACATCTTGAGTAAACGCTGGGTCGCTTTGATCGTATTTCAGCTCTTGAACGGATCGCAGCGATTTAGCGAAATTGAAGCAGCACTTCCAAATCTAAGCGGCAGAGTTCTGTCAGAACGGCTGAAAGAACTTGAGCTTGAAGGAGTAGTGAAGCGGGATGTCATCCCTGAAACTCCGGTTCGCATCGAATATTCATTGACTGATAAAGGAAAGGCACTGGCCCCCATTCTAGGTGAGATTTCTAAATGGGCGACTGAATGGATTGACCCTTCCTTTCTTGACTAATTGCTAAAACGGTTCTGATCTCAAAGACGAGAAAAGAGCCGTTTTTTATTTTTTCCCAGGTGAAAAAACGATTTCTCAGCCGATATATAGTACATCCACACATTACGTTTTTAAAGGAGACCACTATATGCGACTGACGATTTCCCGCAAATTCAGCCTGGTATTTTTGACACTGATCCTGATCAATTTACTTGTAGGCGGAATAGGCGTTCTTAATATGCAGCATATCATTCAAAAAACAGATGAAATCAACACAAAATGGATTGACGGCATCAAAGGAATCACTTCAATTAATTATGTAACCGAGCACCTGTCTTCTAAAGAAAAGGACTTTCTGATTTATACAGACAAAAGCAAAATGGATACACTTGATCAAGAAATGAATCAAATCATGGAAGACATTAACCAAAAGCTCGATAACTACGAAAAAACGATCTCCACTGATAAAGAGCAGAAACTGTTCGAGCAGCTTCAAACTGAAGTGAATACCTATATGGATATTCATGCGCAAATTATCGAAAGCGGCCGCACGAATGACATGGACAAAGCAAGAGGTTTATTGGTTCAGACTGAGGCCAGCTTTGAGGATATGAAAAAAACAATCACTCAGCTTGTTGACTTAAATCAAGAAGGCAGCAACACAGCGGTAAAAGAAACGAAGGCCGTCTATCATAAAGGGCTCATTTACACTGCTTTGCTTGTGGCAGCATCGGTCCTCATCAGCATTTTCATCTGGCTTTATATCACGCGAAACATTGTAAAGCCTATCATTCGCATGAAGGAATCTGCCAATCATATTGCCGAAGGCGATCTGTCGAACGATATGGAGCCGCTCAACTCAAAAGACGAGCTGGGTGATCTGAATGAAGCGTTGCAAAAAATGGTAGGGAATCTGAGAGATATTGTCGGATATTCTAAAGACATATCAAGCCGGGTTCTTTCTTCTTCGCAGGTGCTTGCAACCGCAACGAATGAAACAAGATCCGGCAGCAAACATATTACTGAAACGATGAACGAAATGGCTGAGGGCTCTGAACAGCAGGCCCAAGACGCGGTGACGATTGCCGAATCGATGAATGAGTTCACTGAAAACATTGATAAAGCCTATAATCACGGCATTACAATCAGCGATACGTCTCAAAACGTTCTCGAACTCGCGGTAAGCGGAAACGAAAATATGGCTACGTCATTACAGCAAATGAAAACCATCCACCATATCGTTCAAGAAGCCGTTCATAAAGTGAGATCACTTGAACAGCATTCTCAGGATATCAACAAGCTCGTTCAGGTCATCAACGGGATTGCCGAGCAGACGAATTTGCTGTCCCTTAACGCCGCGATTGAAGCTGCCCGCGCAGGAGAAAGCGGCAAAGGCTTCGCCGTTGTGGCAGAGGAGGTCAGAAAGCTGGCTGACGGCGTTTCTGATTCTGTGCAGGACATTACCCGGATTGTAAACGGGACACAGCAGGAAATCCACTCCGTTATTACGTACTTGGAAAGCAGCTTTACAGAAGTCGAAAAAGGAACGGAAAACCTTACAGACACCGGACAGGCTATGCAGCATATCAAGCAATCCGTTACCCATGTTGCAGACAGCATTAAGGAAGTAACGGATGGCCTGAAGCTGTTAACAAACCAATCGATTACCATCAATCAATCGATTGAAAATATCGCTTCTGTATCCGAAGAGTCTGCCGCCGGCATTGAAGAAACATTTTCAATTACCGAGCAATCCGCCCATTCGATGGATCAAGTGCTTCTAAATGCTGAAGAGCTTGAGCAGCTGGCCAATGAGCTTAATGAGAAGATGGGTCAGTTTACGATTTAAATAGAAAAAAGAGGCTGGACTCCAGCCTCTTTTTCTATTCTATGCAGCTGATTGAACATGTTTCGCCCCGGTTCTTTTTTTCTTCACCGGACTTAATGCCCGCTCCAGCCAAGCCATGAGCAAATCCGCCCCTACCGCCATCACCGCAGTTGGTATCGCTCCGGCTAGAATAATCGCAGTTCCGTTTGTCGCGTTTGAGCCGCGGACGATCATGTCCCCAAGGCCTCCGGCACCGACAAATGTGCCGATCGCAGTAATTCCAATGGCAATGACGAGAGCTGTGCGAAGGCCCGCCATAATGACAGAAAGTGCGAGCGGGAGCTCAACCATTCTGAGCACTTGGAATTTCGTCATGCCCATTGCTTTTCCCGATTCTAAGTAGGCATGCTCAATACTGATAATGCCTGTGTACGTGTTTCGAATAATCGGCAGCAGGGAATACAGAAATAATGATAGAATCACGGTATTTGCGCCGAGCCCCATAACAAGCATTAAGACGGCCAGCATAGCGAGCGCCGGGATTGTTTGAATAACGTTTGTTACTGCAAACACCCAGGCTGACAAACGGCGAAAATGCGCGATGAGGATTCCGGCCGGAACCCCGACGACAGCGGCAAATAAAACGCCGTAAGCCGACATGAGAAAGTGGCGGCCGAATTCATCCATGACGTAACTGCCATTCTGCGCGTAATACGTCATTAACTGTTCAAGCACGTTCATTGACCTCTTCCCCCTTTCACGATTCGAAGTAGTGATGTTTTTCTAAATATTCCTTGGCAACGACAGACGGTTCTTTGAGATTGCCGTCGACTTCATAGTTAAGCTCCTGCATCGTGGCTGTGTCGATTTTTCCGAGCATTTTCTTGATGATGCCTTCAAGCTCAGGATGTTCTTTGAGCACCTTTTCCGGAACAACCGGAGAACAGTCGTACGGCGGGAAAAATTGTTTATCATCCTTTAGCATTTTGAGACCATAGGACTTGATTCTTCCATCGGTTGAATACGCAAGCACAATGTCCATTTTTCCGCTTTTCACCGCGTCGTACACAAGGCCGATCTGCATCGGATACGTGCCGCCGAATGTCATGCCGTAGGTTTTCGTAAAATCCTGATAGCCGTTTCCTTTGAGCTTCATCCAATAGTTATCAACGCCCAGCTTTAATTGCGGCGCCCATTTTTTAACGTCTGATACGGTCTCTAAATGGTATTGGTCGGCCAACTCCTTGCTGACTGTAAAGGCATATGTATTATCAAACCCGTAGGAGTCATACCACTTTAAATCATATCTTTTTTTAAACTCCCGCTGAGTAAGCGCCAGCGCTTTGTCCGGATCTTTTTCAGGTTCCATTCTCAGCGTGCCTGTCAGCGCGTCTCCCGTATATCTTGTGGCGGCAATGTCGATTTCCCCGTTCATTAAAGCCTGCTGCTGCACCGCGTTGGAGCCAAGATTTTTAATCGTTGTTGTTTTGAGATCTGTATGGTGTTCGATCAACTGACCAAGCATGCTGGCGATGATTTCTGATTCGCTCATGCTTTGCGCGCCGATTTTAATGGTCTGGTCTGCAGCAGCGCTGAGACCAGGAAGCGAACATCCGCTCAGCGTCAGCGTTGCCACAAGTGCTAAACCTATCATTAATTTGAGATATTTTCTTTTCATGAGCCGCCTCCTTATGACAATTCCTTCAATCTCTGCATGCCGGCAGGTGTCAGTTTTCGTTCAGCAACTGCCAGCACATAATCAATCACAATTGCCAATATCGTGACAGGTACCGCGCCCCCGATGATATATTCCGGCTGATATAAATTCAGTCCGATAAAAATGTAATCACCCAATCCGCCGCCTCCGATAAAGGAAGCAAGCGTGGCCCAGCCGATTAAGTAAATCGTCGATGTTCTGATTCCCGCCATGATCACTGGCGCGGCAAGCGGCAGCTCCACCAAGCGGACTTGTTCAGCCGGCGTCATTCCGATGCCTTTGCCAGACTCGAGCAGATTTTTGTTGACGCCGCGAATGCCGGTATACGTGTTGCGTAGAATCGGCAATACGGAATAGAAAAACAAAGCCACAATGGCCGGAACCTTTCCTACACCAAGGAGCGGGATAAAAAAAGCGAGGATGGCCAGACTCGGCAGCGTCTGAATGATATTGACAATGCCGATAATGGTGCCGGCTCCTTTTTTCATTCTGGTAAGCACAACCCCGAGGGGGACGGCAACCAGCACGCCTAAGATCACAGCAATGAGCGATATCGTAATATGCTCGTATGTTTTATAAAGAAGCTCGCCCCCATTGATTTGCAAAAATTGAACAATATGATGCATGACTTATCGCCCCTCCCTATGACAATGCTGCGAGCTGCTTTTCTTCTCCCCAGAGGGAGTCATACACGATGTCGACCAGACTTGCCCTCGTCACAATTCCGATCAGGCGTCGGTCTTCATCCACAACGGGAACATATTTGACACCCCGTTTTAAAATTTTGCGGACCGTGTCGCGCAGCAGTGTGCCGCCCAGTACTGTGTATATATTTTCATGTAAAACCTCACCTACGAGATTGGCCTTTTTCCGGCATTGATCAATGATTTCAACATCGACATAGCCTTGCAGAACGTGCTCGTCATCGACGACCAGCAATGAATCGACCCGTTCCTGCCTCATCAGCTGAATGGCCTCAGAAAGCGTTTTATCCGCGGTGATCGTTACAGGCTGTGTGTTCATAATCTGGTCAACCCGTTCAACATCCGGGCTGGATGACTGAATCAGCCGCTCCTTGCCGATAAATTCCTCAACAAATTCGTCTGCCGGATTTCTTAAAATGTCATCGGGCGTTCCAACTTGAACGATTTCTCCCGCTTTTAAAATCACAATCCGGTCTGCCAGCTTAATCGCTTCATCCATATCATGGGTAACAAATACGATGGTTTTATGTAAGGTTTTTTGCAGTTTTTTAAATTCTTCCTGGAGGGAATCCCTCGTAATCGGGTCGAGTGCCCCAAACGGTTCATCCATTAAGATAAGCGGCGGCTCCGCGGCAAGTGCCCGTAATACACCAATACGCTGCTGCTGCCCCCCGCTTAATTCATGAGGGTAACGGTCTAAATATTCAGGCCCCATATCGACCAATTTTAAAAGCTCACGCGCCCGTTCTTTCCGCTGCTGCTCCGGCCATTTCAGCAGTTTTGGGACGAGTGAGATATTCTGCTGAATGGTCATATGGGGAAACAGGCCGATCTGCTGAATCACATAGCCAATTTTGCGCCTGAGCTCTACAGGATCCTGGTCCATGATGTTTTCGCCGTCAATGAAAATCTTTCCGGCGGAAGGCTCAATTAATCGGTTAATCATTTTCATTGTTGTCGTTTTTCCGCAGCCGCTCGGCCCGATAAAGCAGATAAATTCGCCTTTTGCAATCTTAAGATTTACGTTGTTCACAGCTTTTTTGCCGCCCTTGTATGTTTTCGAGACATTTTCTAATGTCAGCAAACATCGCACCTCCAAAATTAAGTTTATTCAATTTGTTCAGTTTAAATTTAATTTTTCAGACAATTGAATGCTTCCCATTATAGAATAAAGTTTATAAAATAAAAAGTTTACAATTTGTTCATATTATTTATAAAGTATGTGTAAACGCTGATTTACCCGCATTGACGTGTGTTGATCTCCTTATTGCTCCAATTTCCTGCCAAATTCTCTTTTGACAGCATTTTCGCCGTATCAAAAATGTGGTATATTGACATCGGAATTGTTAGCTGAAAGGATGAAACCGTTGGAGAAAGATCCGTTAACGATCATTGAACAAGCCGAGGACCATTTTATAGAAAAAATCGCGGAAAACATGCATGCATTTGGAATGCCCTCTACCGTCGGACGTGTGCTGGGCATTATTTATATGAATCGAAAACCGATGACGCTTACGGAATTATCTGAGGCCACCGGCATGAGCAAAACACGTATGAGCCAGGTAGTGCGGGAAATGCTTGATGCCAACATTGCCGAGAAGGTATTCGAAAAAGGCGTGCGAAAAGATTTATATGAGGTTGAGCAGGACTACTATCAAACATTTATCACGCTGTTTTCAGCCACCTGGAGCAAAGTCGTCAGCAAAAACAAAATGATGCATAAAAAACTCAATCGGGAGCTACTTAGCGTGTTGGATGAAGAGCTTACTCCTGAAGCGGAAGAAAAAGTGAATGAGCTGCTGAAGGAATTAAAGGAATGGCTCGATTATTATAATTGGCTCAGCCGTTTGATTGAGTTTTTTGAGAGCGAAGACATTTTTAAATATGTGCCGAAGCCGTAAAAAACGCCCTGTCATTACAAGGCGTTTTTTCTTATGCGGCACCTGCCAAGTTTTTCTTCTTTCTCTTTTTAATCGGGCTTAATGCTCGTTCAAGCCAGCCCATGACCAAATCGGCAATCACCGCCATCAGAGCTGTGGGGATCGCTCCCGCTAATATAATCGCGGTTCCGTTTGTGGCGTTTGATCCTCTGACGATGATGTCCCCGAGACCGCCAGCACCGACAAATGTCCCGATGGCCGTAATGCCGATGGCAATGACAAGCGCGGTGCGCAGGCCGGCCATTATGACAGAAAGCGCAAGCGGAAGCTCGACCATCCGCAGCACTTGAAATTTTGTCATCCCCATTGCTTTTCCGGATTCAAGATAGGCGTGCTCAATACTGATAATCCCAGTATACGTATTTCTGATAATCGGCAGAAGAGAATACAGAAATAATGACAATATCACCGTATTAGCGCCCAGCCCCATGACAAGCATCAGCACGGCGAGCATGGCGAGAGCCGGGATCGTCTGAATGACGTTCGTGACCGCAAAAACCCATCCGCTTAATCTTCTGTATCTGGCTATCAGGATGCCGAGCGGAATTCCAACAATGGCGGCAAATAAAACGCCGTATACCGACATCAGAAAATGGCGGTAAAACTCCTGCAGCACATAACCGCCGTTTTGCGAATAGTATGTGCCAAGCTGCTGTAGTACTTCCATATGATCCACCTCTTTTCTTAGTCAAAATAATGATGTTTCTCTAAAAATTCCTTTGCTACGACAGACGGCTCCTTCAGCTTGCCATCCACCTCATAATTAAGTTCCTGCATCGTTTCCGTGTCGATTTGCCCAATCAGCTTATTGATCACACCTTCAAGTTCCGGATGCTCCTTAAGCACCTTTTCCGGAATCACCGGTGAACAGTCATACGGTGGAAAGAAACGCTTATCATCTTTTAAGATTTTCAGATCATATGCTTTAATCCGTCCATCCGTTGAATAAGCCAAAACGGCGTCCATTTTCCCATTTTTGACTGCGTCATAGACAAGCCCGATCTGCATCGGATAAGTTGTGCCGAACTCAAAGCCATATGTGCTGACAAAGCCTTTATACCCGTCGCCTTTTCGTTTCAGCCAAGCATTGTCGACGCCTAATTTATATTGGGAGGCATTTTTTTTCAGGTCGGACACGGTGTTAATATGCTCCTTTTCCGCAAACTTTTTTGTTACGGTGAAGGCATATGTGTTATCAAAGCCGTAGGAATCAAACCATTTATAGGAAAAGCGTTTTTGAAACTCGTTCTGCACAATGTTCAGCGCTTTTTTCGGATCTTTCTCCGCTTCCTTGCCGAGGGTGCTTGTTAAATCTGTTCCGGAATAGCGCGTGGCTGAAATATCAATGTCACCGCCCAGCATCGCTTGGTGCTGAACATAGTTTGAGCCGAGGTTTTTCACTAAAGCAGTATTCAAATCTGTATCATGTTCAATAAGCTGCGCGATCATATTCGCTACAATTTCTGATTCTGTCATGCTCTGCGCCCCGATTTTGATCGTATCGTCAGAAGCGCCGCCTAGACCCGGCAGAGAGCAGCCGCCTAGCAGCATGACAAAGACGAGAGCAAACGCGCCAAGCCATTTGATTTTTGTCATTTTCAACAGTGCCAACTCCTTACGAAACTTCCTTCATCCCTTGCAAGCCTTTCGGCGTCACCTTTCGTTCTGTCACAGCCAGCACATAATCAATAATAATTGCCAGAATTGTGACAGGCACGGCACCGCCAATGATATATTCAGGCTGGTATAGGTTCAGGCCGATAAAAATATAGTCCCCGAGGCCGCCCCCCCCGATAAACGACGCAAGTGTCGCCCAGCCAATTAGATAGATCGTTGATGTGCGGATCCCCGCCATGATGATGGGAATCGCCAGCGGGATTTCAACGAGCCGAATCTGCTCCCAGCCGGTCATGCCAATCCCTTTCCCCGATTCCAGGAGGTTTTTATTTACACCTTTAATGCCGGTATACGTATTGCGCAGGATCGGCAGCACCGAATAGAAAAATAAAGCGACAATCGCAGGCACTTTTCCTACGCCGAGAAGCGGAATAAAAAAGGCTAAAATCGCCAGACTCGGCAGGGTTTGCACAATGTTTACGAAACCGATTACCGCACCTGCGCCTTTTTTCATTCTGGTAAGAGCAACGCCGAGCGGCACTGCAACGATAATGCCCAATACAACGGCTATGAGTGAAATATATAAATGCTCTCCTGTTTTATACAACAGCTCTCCGCCGTTCGTTTGCAAAAAAGTCATCATTTGATTCATCTTAAAAGAGCTCCTCCCCTGGTCAGATCGTCATGAGCTGGTTTTCCTCGTCGCCCCAAATGGAATCGTATACGATATCAACAAGGCTCGCTCTTGTCACAATCCCTGCTAAATGGTTCTGTTCATCGACGACCGGAACATACTTGATCCCCTGCTTCAAAATTTTTCGGACTGTATCGCGAAGAAGCGCCCCTTTTTGAACGGTATATATATCTGAACGGTATACATCGCCAACGATGCTCGCTTTTTTGCGGTTTTGATCAATCATTTCCACATCAACATAGCCCTTCAGCACGTTTTGCCGGTCCACAACGAGCAGCGAGTCAACACGTTTTTCTCTCATCAGCTGAATCGCCTGAGAAAGCGTTTTGTCCGCAGATACCGTCACCGGCGTTCTGTTCATCATTTGCTCTACCCGCTCGATATCCGGTCTTGACTGAATCAGGCGCTCTTTCCCGATAAATTCTTCAACAAACTCATTTGCCGGGTTTCGAAGAATCTCATCAGGTGTGCCGACTTGAACGATTTCTCCCGCTTTTAATATCACAATCCTGTCGGCAAGCTTAATCGCTTCATCCATATCGTGGGTTACAAACACAATCGTTTTGTTTAAGGTTCTCTGCAGTTTTTTGAATTCTTCCTGAAGGGAATCACGCGTAATCGGATCAAGCGCTCCGAACGGTTCATCCATTAAAATGAGAGGGGGTTCCGCTGCCAGGGCGCGCAGCACGCCGATTCTCTGCTGCTGTCCGCCGCTGAGCTCATGCGGATAACGGTCTAAATACTCTGGGCCCATATCCACAAGCTTTAACAGCTCGCGCGCCCGTTCTTTCCGTTTTTCCTCAGGCCATTTCAGCAGCTTTGGTACGAGTGAGATGTTCTGCTGGATGGTCATATGGGGGAACAAACCAATCTGCTGTATCACATAGCCGATTTTTCTCCTCAGCTCAACCGGGTCCTGTTCCATAATATTTTCTCCGTCGATAAAGATCCTTCCAGACGATGGTTCTATCAGTCTGTTGATCATCTTCATCGTCGTCGTTTTTCCGCAGCCGCTCGGGCCGATAAAACAGATAAATTCACCTTTTGCAATATCTAAATCAATGCTGTTCACAGCTTTTTTGCCGCCTTTATATACTTTTGACACTTGTTCCAATTTCAGCAATCCGTGCACCTCCGCAGGTTTCCTTTAAATTTTCTGAAAAGTATAATCCTTATTATAGTTTGAACTTTGTAAAATAAAAAGTTTACAATGTGTTGAAATTATATGTTATTTATAGATTATTTATTGTTATGACCGAGACGGAAAGGGTGTTCTTACAATTACTCCGGATACCTCCCACTTCCTCTGCATTCAGCTATTTTCAACACCAGGAAGAAATATGATATATTGACACCATCAATTGCCATTTGAAGGGATGATCAGCTGTGAAAAAAACCGCTCTCGACATCATTGAACATGCTGAAGAGCATCTCATTGAGAAGATTGCCGAAAATATGCATACGTTTGGAATGCCTTCAACTGTCGGACGTGTGCTCGGAATTATTTATATGAATCGAAAACCAATGACCTTAAGCGAGCTCTCTGAGGCAACGGGCATGAGCAAAACACGGATGAGCCAGGTTGTCCGGGAAATGATCGATGCCAATATCGCCGAAAAGGTGTTTGAAAAAGGCGTACGAAAAGACCTTTATGACGTCGAGCAGGATTATTATCAAACCTTCATTTCTTTATTTGCGGCGAATTGGACAAAGGTCGTGAGCAAAAACAAAGTGCTGTATAAAAAATTAAACCGGGAGCTGAGTGATCTTTTACAAAGGGACGGGCTTACCCCGGAAGCGGAAGAGAAAGTCAATCAGCTGCTGAATGAATTAAAAGAATGGCTTCATTACTATGATTGGCTGAGCAGGTTGATTGAATTTTTTGAGAGTGAGGAAGTCTTTCGGTATGTGCCGAAAACAAAAGAATGCAGCTCTCTAAAATAAGAGAGCTGCTTTTTGCATCATGAAGTTAAGACCGGAAACATGCCTTTTAGCCCGGCACCAATCATCCCGACCGCAACCACGGCTAAGATTAATCCCATCAGTCTGGTAATCACATTCATCTCGGTTTTTCCGAGTTTGCTGCTGATAAAAGCAGAATAGTGGAAAAAGAGAAAGGTCAGGGCAATAACGGCGGCTATGCCGATCATGACAGCCGCATAATGACCAATGCCGCTATGACCGGCGGAAAGGCTCATCACTGTTGCAATCGTTCCGGGCCCAGCAATAATCGGAATGGATAAAGGTGTGACTGATATATCCGCTTTTTCCTTGCTTTCCTTATGTTCATCATGGTGAAGAGATTGCACGTGTGATTCTTTCGCATTCAATAGATTATAGGCAATGCCGAATATGAATATGCCGCCCGCCACTCGGAGCGCGTGAATGTTGATATCAAACAGTTTAAAGATAAGATGGCCGAAAACCAAAAAAGCCGCGAGAATAAAAAAGGATAAAATAGCTGCCTTCCGGGCAATCGCTTTTCTTTCCGCTGCAGTATAGCCTTCTGTCAGCGTCAGAAATATCGGTACGTTTCCGATCGGATTCGATACTGCGAATAAAGAAATGAAGACGTGAACGATAAATGAGAACATCATATACCTCCTTGTTGATAGTCTCTGCACAGGAAATAGAATTATTCTCCACCCTTTTACCCGGAGGCGATTTCCCGGTAAACCTTTATAGCCTGTCAGAAACGCGCCATGCTACAATGAAGTGACAAATTGAATAGGAAAGACGTATACAGATGTTCAAAAAAATTGCGGCAGATGCCTTGGGCTTATCTGATATCGGAAAAATTATCGAACCTCAGGACTATGACAAAACAGATGCAGATGACTATGTCATGCATGAAGATAATGAGAAAATTTATTTCTTGATTAAAACAAAAGCAGACGAGTATTGCTTTACGAACCTGGCCCTGATCCATGTGGACGGCGAACGCGCCACTTCCTCAAAACGAACGTTGAAACGCTATCCTTATTCGCAATATAAAATCTCTGACGTTTTTCTTGAAACTGCCGGAAAAGTGGATTTGGATGTTGAAATTAAGTTCAAGCTGGGCGGTGAACAATTCGACATTGATGTCCACAAAGACCAGATTGAAAAGTTAAAAGACCTTTATAAAGCACTGCTTCGCATCGCTGAAACAACCTATGAAAATGACATTTTAATCAATCAAGCGGAGCAAAGCTTAGATAAAGCAGTGACGATTCTTCACCATACCCGCCCTGAGCACGTCAATATTGAAACGCAATACAAAGAGCTGACCGAATTCGGATTCACTTGGCTGACATCCGTTCGCTCGCAGTATCATATTAAGGATTTTGGGGATGTATTTGAGAAATATATGAATAACTAGATAAAAAAAGACACAGCTGCTATCGTGCTCGTGTCTTTTTTTGTATGAATATTGATTACTTTACAACTTTTTTCTTTTATAATAAAACTATTAGTCTATTTTCCCTATATTACAGATAAAGGAGTTATTTTATGTATTGTCCTCAATGCGGCCATCAAACAGATGGCGGAAATTTTTGTGAGAAATGCGGATCACCGCTCCCCGGTCAATCAGGCCACCAGCATGCAGCTCAAACTGGAGCCGCTGCAAAGCAAGCAGCAAAACAGTTCGGTTCATTTGTCTTATCCGTCCTGAAACGCCCTTATCAGGAATGTAAAGCAACAGGCGGAGAACAGCTGATCAGCGCAATCATTACGATGGTTCTTTTCAGTTTGCTGACCCCTTTGATGTTTTATATTCTTTTTTCAGACGGTCCCGGAAGCGTAAGCTTTACAGCAATAGAGCCAACCATTTATTTTATTTTATTTCTATTTGGCCTGCATGCATGCATCTTTTTCGCCCTGAAAATCGCGGGAAACCAAGTGTCTTTCAAGGATTCATTCTCAAGATTCGGAGCATTTCTTATTCCTTTTACGGCTATTTTGATTCTTGCCCTTTTCTTCTTTTTATTACATACAGACATTTGCTTTACCATATTAGCCGTTGGTTTAATCGGTGCATTCTTCGCCATTCCTCCTGCGATGCTGAGCAGTTACCAGCATTCATATAAAGGGAAGGTTGATGTCATTTACTCAACGATTGTGATTTATCTGATCATCTGCGTTACATTTCAGCTTATTATCGAACACTATGTCAAAGAAATTTTCCGTTATATGCTCTTTTAAAAACAACCCCATCACCTGCTGGTGATGGGGTTGTTTTATTGAATAGACGTTAAGTAAATTCTTCCGTTCTTCACTACGCCGGTGTAGGTCCAGTTATATGTTCTGAGCTTTGGACTGCCGCCTGATTTTGTGATATAGAATTCTTCATACGTCTTAATCGTGATAGCCGACCCATTTTGGCTCCAGCTTTTCACTTCATAGTTATTAAAGTCTTCTGTTGTCCCCTCTTTATTTAATTTCGACACGAGATGCTGCTGGTCGGAATAAAGGGAACTGCCTTTTTCAAGGCTGTCTTCCATCAGTGAGAAATTATTTTGATTCACGGCATCTGCCTGACTTTGCAGATAACTGCCCATAAATAATGTCACTTGTTCATCTGTAACATCGCCGCTTGCAGAGCTTTCACTGCCTTTGTTTTTCGAGCCAGCCCAGGCGGAAGTGTATGTCTCTGGTTTATCATTTTTGATTTTCTTTATATTTGTGCCTGCAGATTCGAATGTTGATTCTGCATCTTCGAAAATCCACTTTTTCTGTTTTTTATCATATGAAAGAAGATATTCATAACTCGGACTGTCGTCAGTCATTTCAGATTTTGTATAGTCGTTATACGAAGAAGACTGGTGAAGTTCTTTTCCTGTTACCGATACCTGCCACGTTCCGTCGTTTTTCTGAGAGAGGGCAAATGTGTCCAGGTCAAAATCAGTTTCCAAGTATCTATCTTTTAAGTATGAATCCGCGCTTTTCATAGAATCGACGGTGTCCTTCGTCTCCGCCTTCCAATTGGCACTTGCCTCTGTCATCTGGGCTGTATTCCCATCAGATAGAGCTTTGGAGTATTGTTTTGTTGTTTTGACAATTGTGTTCATAATCTGTTCCTGTGTAACTTGATCAGGAATTAACGTTAACTCCATTTCTTTATCATCGATCGGAACGCCGGCAGTTTTTGTTTTTCCCCACGGAAATTCTGCCTCGACTGAAGCTGTCATTGATCCATCTGTCAGCAGCGGACCATATGTTACGGATTTGAACGGATCTTTATGAATTGACTTGCCGTTAATCAGCAAATCTCCCTTCCCGCTCTTGATGTCATCCGCTAAGCTGAATGTCACATCGTCTGCTTCCAATGAGAGATCAACACGAAAGCTGCTATCGCCAATCGCCTGAATGTCTTCCTTTTTCACAAGGTCAACGACATCGTTTTTCAGTTTGGCTGAGACTGTATATTCGCCGGGAATGTACGGACCAAGGGTTTGTGCTTGATCTGCTTTCTTTACAGATCCGGCTTCCTCTTTATTGACATATAGATCGGTATTTTTATAATTGCTGCTCACTTCAAAATAAACAGGTGCTACCTTTAAGTCATAATGGTCAAATACCAGCAGGCTTTTCCCGTCTTTTTCTGCATATACGATATCCTTCTGGGCTGTTTCATCCCGCAGCGATGCAAAAAGTTCATCTTTTTTGTCTGGATGATCCTTCAAATATGTAAGAAACGGTTTTACATTATTTTTAGTGAGTTTAAGATTGTCATTTACCGGTGTAAGCAGAGTCGCGATTTGGTCCTGATCCCCATCATTTACGGCCTGTTCAAACTTGTCTACTAACCTATCCTTTGAAGTAAAATACGCTCCGGTTTTATATGCGGCGAATAATATAACGCACGCCGCGGCAATGCTGCTCCATAAAATGATGGTTTTCTTAGGGATCGGTTTTCGCGGAGCCTGCCTTGTTTCTGCAGTGCTAGCTGTTTCTTGATTTGCCTGTTTGCTACCCCCTCCGATCGGGGTGCCGCATTGTTTACAAAACTTGGCTCCTTCATTATTCTGGGAGCCGCAATTCTTACAAAAAAACATGACTTTCCTCCTATTCTACTAATTTGATAACATTTACTACTTTTCATATTTTATAATAAAACAGAATGAAATTGGGAACGAATGAAAAAATTAAATGTCTATCAGACTAAAAAGGTGGTACGAATATGCAAAAGCTCAGGATTGAATTAGGAGAAGAAACAAATGACGAATTATATGATCTATTGCTGCTCGCCGATCCATCGAAAGACATTGTAGATGAATATCTTGAGAGGGGAGAATGTTACACAGCTTGGGCCGGTGATGAGCTTGCAGGGGTTTATGTATTGCTAAAAACAAGGCCGCAAACAGTTGAAATTGTAAATATTGCGGTAAAAGAATCTCTTCAGAAGAAAGGCTTTGGCAAACAGCTTGTACTTGACGCCATCGAAAAAGCGAAGAAGCTGGGGGCGGACACGATTGAAATCGGAACGGGGAATTCGAGCATTCATCAGCTTTCCCTCTATCAAAAATGCGGATTCCGCATTCAGGCGATCGACCACGATTTCTTTCTCAGACATTATGATGAGGACATTTTTGAAAACGGGATTCAATGCCGCGATATGGTAAGGCTTTATTTGGATCTCTGAAAGCATAAAAAAGCCGCCGAGAGAAAATCCCGGCGGTCTTTTTATTACTTGTTTAAGTTGTAGAAAGAGTTGATACCGTGGTATTGAGCAGTTTCAGCCAACTGATCTTCGATGCGAAGAAGCTGGTTGTATTTCGCAACACGGTCCGTACGAGACGGAGCACCTGTTTTGATTTGTCCTGCGTTTGTTGCCACAGCGATGTCAGCGATTGTGCTGTCTTCAGTTTCACCAGAACGGTGAGAGATAACGGCTGTGTAGCCTGCGCGTTTCGCCATTTCGATCGCATCGAATGTTTCAGTCAATGTACCGATTTGGTTTACTTTGATCAGGATAGAGTTGCCTACGCCGTTTTTAATACCTTCAGAAAGTTTTTTCGTGTTTGTAACGAAGAGGTCGTCACCAACAAGCTGAACTTTTTTGCCAAGACGCTCAGTAAGAAGCTTGTGGCCTTCCCAGTCGTTTTCGTCAAGTCCGTCTTCGATAGAGATGATTGGGTATTTAGAAACAAGCTCTTCATACCAGTCAACCATTTCAGCAGATGTTTTCACAACGCCTTCGCCAGACAGATGGTATTTGCCGTCTTCTTTGTTGTAGAACTCAGAAGATGCAGCATCCATAGCAAGTTTAACTTCTTCGCCAGGTTTGAAGCCGGCTTTTTCGATTGCTTCAACGATTGTTTGAAGCGCTTCTTCGTTAGAACCAAGGTTTGGAGCGAATCCGCCTTCGTCACCTACAGCAGTGTTTAAGCCTTTTGCGCTTAATACTGATTTCAGGCTGTGGAAGATTTGAGCGCCCATGCGAAGTGCTTCACGGAAGTTAGGAGCACCTACAGGCATGATCATGAATTCTTGAATATCCACGTTGTTATCAGCATGCTCTCCGCCGTTTACGATGTTCATCATCGGTACAGGAAGCGTTTTTGAGTTGAATCCTCCAAGGTATTGGTAAAGAGGAATCTGTAAGAAATCAGCAGCAGCACGCGCACAAGCCATAGATACGCCAAGGATTGCGTTCGCACCAAGTTTGCCTTTATTTTCAGTACCGTCAAGCTCGATTAAAAGCTGATCGATTGCGTTTTGTTCAGTTACATCAAAGCCAAGAAGCTCTGGAGCAATGATTTCGTTTACGTTGTTAACAGCTGTTAACACGCCTTTTCCAAGGTAACGGTCTTTGTCGCCGTCACGAAGCTCAACCGCTTCGTATTCACCTGTAGAAGCTCCGCTTGGCACTAATGCGCGGCCGAAAGCTCCTGTTTCTGTATATACTTCAACTTCAACTGTTGGGTTGCCGCGGGAGTCTAATACTTCACGTGCATAAACATCAACAATGTATGGCATGAGTTTTGTCTCTCCTTTTGATTTTCAAATTATTTTTGAATTAAAGATGTTCCTGTCATTTCTTTCGGTTTTTCAACACCAAGAAGGTCTAATAACGTTGGTGCAAGGTCGCCTAGGATTCCGCCTTCACGCAGGGTAATGCCTTCTTTCGTTACAATCACAGGGACTGGGTTTGTTGTATGCGCAGTGTGCGGTTCGCCTGATTCTGTAATCAGAATGTCAGCATTACCGTGATCAGCGGTAATGATGGCATGTCCGCCTTTAGCAAGGATCGCGTCAACGACTTCGCCCAAGCATTCGTCCACTGCTTCAATTGCTTTAATTGTTGGTTCAACCATTCCGGAGTGGCCGACCATATCAGGGTTTGCGAAGTTAAGAATAATCGCGTCATGCTTGTCAGCTTCAATTTCTTTGACAAGCGCGTCCTTCACTTCATACGCACTCATCTCAGGCTTCAAGTCATACGTTGCAACTTTAGGCGAGTTGATGAGAATACGCTCTTCACCCGGGAATTCAGCTTCACGGCCGCCGCTCATAAAGAACGTGACGTGCGGATACTTTTCAGTTTCTGCAATTCGAAGCTGTTTTAACCCGTGCTGAGATAATACTTCTCCGACTGTGTTATCAAGATTTATCGGTTTAAACGCTACATAGCCGTCAACTGTTTCACTGAAGTGAGTCAGGCAGACGAAATACAGGTTCTTTGGATAATTCTCGCCGCGATTGAAGTCACGGAAGTCTTTGTTTGTGAACGTGTTGGAAATCTGGATGGCGCGGTCCGGTCTGAAATTATAGAAAATCACAGAATCGCCGTCTTGGATTTTCGCAACAGGCTCACCGTTTTCTTTTGTGATGACAGATGGAATCACGAATTCATCGTAGATACCATTTGCATATGAATCATCAACAACATCCAGGGCGCTGCGGTAAGATGGGCCTTCGCCGTACGCCATTGCGCGGTACGCTTTTTCTACACGGTCCCAGCGTTTGTCGCGGTCCATAGAGTAGTAACGTCCGGAAATGCTGGCGATTTCACCTACACCGATTTCCTTGATTTGATCGTTCAACTGGTTGATGTACGTTTTCGCTGTCTGCGGACCTACATCTCGGCCGTCAAGGAAGCCATGGATATAAACCTTTGTCAGCCCTTCTTTTTTCGCAAGCTTTAACAGTGCGAATAAATGATTGATATGGCTGTGCACGCCTCCGTCAGATAAAAGACCGAACAGGTGCAAGGCTTTGTTGTTTTCTTTCGCGTTGCTGATCGCGTCAAGGAATGTTTGATTGCGTTCGAACTCTCCTTCGCGAATGGCAACATTTACGCGTGTTAAGCTTTGGTACACAATACGTCCCGCACCGATATTTAAGTGACCTACTTCGGAGTTCCCCATTTGCCCTTCAGGAAGACCTACAGCCTCGCCTGAAGCAGTCAATGTTTGATGAGGATACTGGTTCCAATAGCGGTCAAAATTCGGTTTTTTCGCTAAAGCGACTGCGTTCCCTACTGTTTCGTTACGTAATCCGAACCCATCAAGAATGATGAGTGCAGCTGGTTTTTTACTCATATTGACCTTCCTCCAATAATTGAACGAATGACTGTGGCTCAAGGCTCGCGCCGCCGACCAAAGCACCGTCAATATCGGACTCTGCCATATATTCTTTAATGTTTGCAGGCTTTACGCTTCCGCCATATTGGATGCGAAGCTTGTCTGCAGCTTCTTGGCTGAAGCTTTCAGCGACGGTTTTACGGATATGCGCACACACGTCATTCGCATCTTTCGCTGTAGAAGATTTGCCTGTTCCGATTGCCCAGATTGGCTCATACGCAATAACAGAAGCAGCAACTTGTTCTTCAGAAAGACCAGCAAGGCCTTTTTTCACTTGGTCAGCAACAAGATCATTTGTTTTGCCGGCTTCACGCTCTTCAAGCGTTTCACCTACACAGATGATCGGCACAATGCCGTGTTTGAAAGCTGCGTGTGCTTTTTTGTTAACTGTTTCATCAGTTTCAGCGAACATTTCACGGCGCTCAGAGTGGCCGATGACGCAGTAGTCAACGCCAAGGTCTTTCAGAGCAACCGGGCTGATTTCGCCTGTGAACGCGCCGCTTTCTTCGAAGTGCATGTTTTGAGCGCCGACTTTTAGGTCAGTGCCTTTCGCAGCAGAAGCAAGCTTTTCTAAGAAAAGCGCTGGCGCGCAAACAACAGCTTCAGCTTTGTCTGCTGCTGGAATGGAAGATTTCACTTCTTCAACGAAGCTGACAGCTTCGCCGAGTGTTTTGTTCATTTTCCAGTTACCGGCGATAATTGGTTTTCTCATCTGTTCCACTTCCTTATAGCAGTTTTGAGATTATTTATCGTTCAGTGCAGCTACCCCTGGAAGCTCTTTGCCTTCCATAAACTCAAGGGATGCGCCGCCGCCTGTTGAGATGTGGCTCATTTTGTCAGCAAGGCCGAATTTTTCAACCGCTGCCGCAGAGTCTCCTCCGCCGATGACAGAGTATGTATCTTTCGCCTCTGCCAATGCTTCCGCAACCGCTTTTGTTCCTTGAGCGAACAAGTCGATTTCGAATACGCCCATTGGTCCGTTCCACACGACAAGTTTGCTGTTTTTGATGACGTCAGCATACGTTTCGCGTGTTTTCGTACCAATGTCGATTGCTTCTAAATCACTAGGGATTTCAGAGATCGGCACAATTTTCACGTTTGCATCGTTAGAGAAATCATCTGCAACGAGTACATCTTCAGGCATGTAGAAGTTAACGCCTTTTTCTTTAGCGCGGTCCATAAATGATTTCGCAAGCTCGATTTTATCCTCTTCAAGAAGAGATTTCCCGACTTCATAGCCAAGCGCTTTTACGAAAGTATAAGCAAGACCTCCGCCGATGATCAGGTTGTCTACTTTATCAAGAAGACTTTCGATTACACCGATTTTGTCTTTTACTTTCGCTCCGCCGATGATCGCTGTGAACGGGCGGTCAGGATTGGAAACCGCTTTTCCAAGTACATCAAGCTCTTTTTCCATTAAGAAACCTGCAACTGCTGGCAGATGCTCGGCAATTCCAGCTGTAGATGCGTGAGCACGGTGGGCAGCACCGAATGCGTCATTTACATATACATCTGCAAGCTCAGCAAATGCTTTTGCAAGCTCAGGATCATTTTTCTCTTCACCAGGATAGAAACGTACGTTTTCCAATACAAGAACGTCTCCGTCCTTCATCTCGGAAATTTGTGCTTTTACAGCATCGCCGTATGCTTCATCCGCTTTTTTCACTTCTTTGCCAAGCAGTTCGCCGAGACGTGCAGCGACAGGAGTTAAACGAAGCTCCTCAACCACTTCGCCTTTCGGGCGGCCTAAGTGGCTCGCAAGAAGGACTTTTGCGCCTTGGTCTGCAAGGTGTTTGATTGTTGGAAGCGCAGCACGGATACGTGTATCGTCTGTTACTTCCCCGTCTTTCATTGGAACGTTAAAGTCAACGCGGCAGAATACAACTTTGCCTTTTACGTCGATGTCTTTGAGAGTTTTTTTATTCATGCCTAGGAGATCCTCCTTCAAAATGGTTTGCATACAGCACGAAAAACGTGAAACCGTCTGTTCAAGCGATAACTCCGCTAGGGCAGATCGCATTCTTTTTCGGCACAGGGCAGTTCGTCTAAAAGCCAGGGCAGCGGCCTTAGGCGAAAGCGCCGGCAAAGCTGCTTAAAACGCGGTCGTTTCTCTATCACAGAGCGTTTTCTGAAAGCCGGTCTTCATGGAAAAAGGGAAAGGGAGTCCGTCCCCTTCCCTTGTCCGCTTTCATTATAGCGCTTCTATTCGAAAGAACCAAGTCAGGTCCTTTTTCAGCTATAAATTAAAGACCTTTTTTTGCGATGTAAGCTGCAAGGTCAACAACGCGGTTAGAGTAGCCGCTTTCGTTATCGTACCAAGAGATTACTTTTACCATGCTGCCTTCCATAACCATTGTAGAAAGAGCATCGATTGTAGAAGAGTTTTTGTTTCCGTTGTAGTCGCCAGAAACTAATGGCTCTTCGCTGTAGCCAAGGATTCCTTTAAGGTCGCCTTCAGCCGCTTCTTTAAGAGCTGCGTTTACTTCTTCAGCTGTTACTTCTTGGTTCAGTTCAGCAACCAAGTCAACTAGAGAAACGTTTGGAGTTGGAACACGCATTGCTCCACCGTTCAGTTTGCCTTTTAGTTCAGGAAGAACTAGAGAAACTGCTTTAGCAGCACCAGTTGATGTTGGGATGATGTTTTCAGCTGCTGCACGCGCACGACGGTAGTCTTTGTGCGGAAGATCAAGGATTTGCTGATCGTTTGTGTAAGAGTGAACAGTTGTCATCATACCGCGTTTGATGCCGAATTTATCGTTAAGTACTTTTGCAAACGGCGCAAGGCAGTTTGTTGTGCAAGATGCGTTAGAGATAACATCGTGGTTAGCCGCATCGTATTTATCTTCGTTAACACCCATAACGATTGTGATATCTTCTTCGTTAGCAGGAGCAGAGATGATTACTTTTTTCGCGCCAGCTTCTAAGTGTTTCGCAGCGTCTGCGCGTTTTGTGAAGAAACCAGTAGATTCAACTACGATTTCAACGCCTTGTTTGCCCCAGCTAAGTTTAGCAGGATCGCGTTCTGCAGAAACTTCAATTGTTTTGCCGTTAACAACAAGGTTGTTACCGTCAACTGAAACTTCAGCGTCTAATTTTCCGTGTACAGAATCATATTGTAAAAGGTGAGCCAGCATGTTAGCATCTGTTAAATCGTTAACCGCTACTACCTCAACTTCAGGATTGTTTAATGCTGCGCGGAATACGTTACGTCCAATACGACCAAAACCGTTAATACCGACTTTTACTGCCATGATTGTTTCCTCCTTTAAATAAGTGAGAGATATTTATATTGAGGGATTATTCATCCCTTAATAACTTCTTTGCGGCTCCTTCGTCTGTGACGAGAACCGTGTTGCGTGGCTTTTTAAAGTAAGCCTCGATCGCCTCGGCTTTTGATGATCCGCCCGCTACCGCAATAATATCGGGGATGGCGTCTATGTCATCCAGCTGCATTCCGACAGAATGCACTTTGTGAACCACTTCGCCGTCCGCGTTAAAATAGTAGCCGAACGCTTCCGTCACCGCGTCGTTATCATCTATTTTCTTTAAGTCTTCTAAAGGCGTGTTTCTGCGCTGAGCCATAGTTTTAGCTTCGCCGATTCCATGAACCAGCATACTCGCTGATTTAATGGTGTTCAGCACCTCTTTGACAGAAGGCTCTTCAATAATAGATGAATAGGCGCCTTGTGACAGCTGTCCCGGAACAAACAAAAGCCGGTAAGTGCCTGAAGCCTTCTCCGCCATATGCGCGCATATGGTGTTCGCCTGGTTTTTCACGTCTTCGCCTAAACCGCCTCTTGCAGGCACAAACAAAAGCTCGCGGTTTTTAGAATCCGGCGTCATCATTTCGGCGACAGCTTCAATTGTCGTACCGCCAGTTACAGCGACGATATTTTTGCCTGAAAATCTTTTTTTCATACATGCGACAGCCGCTCTTCCCATTTCTTTTTTGACCCATGGGGATTGATCGCTGTCTCCGGATACGATAATGGCATCCTTTAGATTTAAACGTTCTTTTAATGTCTTTTCCAAAAGAGTCAAACCTAAAACATCTTTCATCGTATCTTCCAAAACAGAAAGCAGTTCATAGCCCTCTTCTGTCAATGTCATGCCGTTTGTCTTAATATCGACCAGGTTCTGTTCCTTTAAAAACTGAACCTCGCCCCTCAGCACACGCTCACTGATTCCGAGACTGGCAGACAGGCTTCTTCGCCCGATGGGTTCTGTCAGCCTGATATACTGCAAGATTTCAAACCTCTTTTGCATAACGAGCAGAAGATCAGGCAATAATTTTTTTTGAGCTTGTATTAACTGGTTCATGACTCAAACGTTCCTTCCTTTTTTGCTGGACATTATATGTCCCGCTATGACAAAAAACGTCCCGTCATAGCCAAAAAAAATCATTTCTGCTTTCTTTAATTATTTTAACAGGGTGGAATTGTTTATTCAACTGTTAAGAGCCAATTCATCGACAATATTCGCAGAGTTTTCATGCCGCGTCGTTTTATCCAGCAATATTTTATCCTATATATCTTTATCTTATACAGAAAGCGCCAAATGGTGCATCCCAATATAAACAGCCCTTCCCGTAGAAAGGGCTGTTTCATTAAAGCGTTTTCATTTTATCCAAAGCTTTTCAATTTCCTCGAGCGATTTGTTCTTCGTTTCCGGACAGATCGTAACGACAAACAGGAAACAAAGGATGTTAATCACCGCAAAGATCCAAAATGTATAGGCGAGCCCGAAAGAATCGATCATCATTGGCACAAACTGTCCGATCGCCCAGTTTGCTCCCCATAAAAAGATGGTCGCAATGCCCGCAGCCCGCGCACGCAGATGGTTCGGGAAGATTTCAGAAATCATAATCCATGTGATCGGTCCGACCGAGACACAGAAAGCAGCGACAAAACCTAATATAAGGACGATCATCATGATCCCGCTTGTTAACTCAAAATAAAACGACGTCCCGATTAAAATCATAAAAATAGCCATAAAAGCAGAACCGATGGACATCAGTTTTTTTCGTCCGACTTTATCAATCAGCAACACCGCAATAACGGTAAAGATGACTTCTACAACACCGACGATACAAGTTGTCACAAATCCGGCGTTTTGCCCGAATCCCATCATTTTAAAGATTTCCGGCCCGTAGTAAGTAATGGCGTTCATGCCGATGACTTGGTTAAACAGCGCCAGCAGGATTCCAATGACAAGCGCCTTTCTGAGACCCGGCTTAAACAGCTGGGAGAGCGACCCCATTTGTTCTATTTTTAAAGAGTTCTCAATGTTCTTTAATTCTTCTTTTGCAACAGTTTCTCCATTAATACGTGTCAGGATCTTTAAAGCTTCATTTGTTTTGCCCGCTTTCGCCAGCCATCTCGGACTTTCCGGGACGACGAGCAGGACAAGGAAAAAGATGACGGACGGCACCATTCCGTAAGCAAGCATCCATCTCCAGCCGGTGTGCACGCCCCATTCGTATGTTCCGGACCGCTGCACAGCTAGATTAATAAAGTATGTTGCGGAAATACCCAGTATCGTAAAGAGCTGATATAACGAAGATAAACTTCCGCGTATGGCGGGCGGTGCCGCTTCTGTAATATACGTAACAGAGAGCGATGAGCCCATCCCGATTCCCAGCCCCCCGATAATCCTTGCAATGATTAAGGTGGACACGTCTTGAGAAAGTGCTGAAACGATTGCTGATATCGCAAATAACAAAGCGGCTGTCATTAAAATTTTTCTCCGGCCGAATCTGTCACTTAAAAATCCGGATATCCCGACGCCCACAACTCCTCCAATCATAATGCTTGAAATGACAAGTCCCTCCATAAACGGACTCAGGCTGTATAAATCTTTCAGAAAACCGATAGCGCCAGAAATCACTGCCGTGTCATAGCCATACAATAAGCCGCCAAGCCCCGCCGCACATGAGATCAAAATGACAAATCCCATTGAATGGCTTCTTGTTACAGGAACATTTGGTTCTAATTGAGTTGGAGTATTCTTCATTTCCCTGCCCTCCCGAATGTTGAGTGAAGCGTTTTCATTTAAACCTTCAATTGTACGTACTTATATTAAAATTTAACGAAAATTACATTTAATTAGTACGTACAAATATAGAATAATCTTGTTTGCATTTTCTGTCAATGTTTTCTTACAAAGAACGCTGTGATATACTGAAATTTGTCCGTATACATTTTGGAGGAATGGATATGTTACCAAAATACGCGCAAGTAAAAGAAGAAATCAGTTCTTGGATTAATCAAGGCAAAATACTGCCCGATCAAAAAATCCCTACCGAAAACGAATTAATGCAGCAATTCGGCGTCAGCCGGCATACCATCCGTAAAGCGATCGGAGACCTCGTATCACAAGGTCTGCTGTACAGCGTGCAAGGCGGAGGCACCTTTGTCGCTTCACGCTCTGCTAAGTCAGCGCTGCATTCCAATAAAACGATCGGTGTTTTGACAACCTACATATCAGACTATATTTTCCCGAGCATCATCAGAGGAATCGAGTCCTATTTAAGCGAGCAGGGGTATTCTATGCTTTTGACAAGCACAAACAACAACCCGGACAACGAAAGAAGAGGCTTAGAAAACCTGCTGTCCCAGCATATTGACGGACTCATCGTAGAACCGACAAAAAGCGCCCTTCAAACCCCAAACATCGGCTATTATCTGAACTTGGAGAAAAACGGCATTCCTTTTGCGATGATTAACGCGTCATATGCCGAGCTTGCCGCGCCAAGTTTTACCTTGGATGATGTGAAAGGCGGGATGATGGCGGCGGAGCATTTGCTTTCTCTCGGCCACACGCATATGATGGGTATTTTTAAAGCTGATGACACACAAGGCGTGAAACGGATGAACGGATTTATACAGGCGCACCGGGAGCGTGAGTTGTTTCCTTCACCGGATATGATCGTGACATTTACAACGGAAGAAAAAGAATCAAAACTTCTGGAGAAAGTAAAAGCCACACTGGAGAAAAACAGCAAGCACATGCCGACAGCCATTCTTTGTTATAACGATGAAATTGCGCTGAAGGTGATTGATATGCTGAGGGAGATGGATCTTAAAGTGCCGGAAGATATGTCTATCGTCGGGTATGATGATTCACATTTCGCCCAAATCTCAGAAGTGAAACTAACCTCTGTCAAACATCCGAAATCAGTGCTTGGAAAAGCAGCCGCCAAATATGTCATTGACTGCTTAGAGCATAAAAAGCCGAAGCAAGAGGATGTCATATTTGAGCCTGAGTTGATCATTCGCCAGTCCGCACGAAAACTGAATGAATAAAAAAAGCAATGTATGGGTCTCCCCGCTACATTGCTTTTTTTTATAGCTGTTATCTGTTTTTCCAAACGTCAGCGATGATTTCAAACGAACGCATTCTGTCTGCGTGTTCAAAGGTTTCTGAGTTAACCATAATTTCGTCAGCCTGTGTCGTTTTGACGAAATCTTCAAGCTTCGCCTTCACTTCTTCCGGACCTCCGACAATCGTGGAGCTCAGCTGCTCATTGACCATCGCTTTTTCATACGGGCTCCAGATTTGGTCCATATCCTCAACAGGCGGTTTAAGCTGGTTCGGCGTACCGCGGACAAGATCAAGAAACCTTTGATAATGCGAAGTCGCAAGGTGCTGCGCTTTCTCGTTTGTATCTGCCGCGATAATGGTGACACCGACCATCGCATACGGTTCGTCGAGCACGTCTGACGGCGTGAAGGAATTGCGGTAAAGCTCCAATGCAGGAACCGTATTCGCTGGTGAGAAATGAGCGGCAAAGGCAAACGGAAGACCTAGTTCACCTGCCAGTCGGGCGCTGAAGCCGCTTGAGCCCAGCAGCCAAATCGGCACATCTATGCCCTCTCCGGGAATGGCGCGAACTTGATTGCGCACATTTCCTGACGGTTTAAAATAATTGCGCAGTTCCTCTAATTGTTCTGGAAAATCCTCCCCGCTGTTGATGTTTCTGCGGAGCGCTCTGGCTGTCAACTGGTCTGTTCCCGGCGCACGTCCAAGCCCCAGATCAATCCGCCCGGGATATAGTGTTTCCAGTGTGCCGAATTGTTCAGCAATGACTAATGAAGAGTGATTCGGGAGCATAATGCCGCCGGAACCGACGCGGATTTTCTTCGTGCCTCCGGCAATATGGCCAATCAAAACTGCGGTGGCAGAGCTTGCAACACCTTCTATATTATGATGTTCAGCAAGCCAGTAACGGTGATAGCCCCATTCCTCTGCCCGGCGCGCCAAGTCCATGCTGTTTCGGAATGATTCTGCAATCGTTCCTCCCTGAACAACCGGAGATAAATTCAAGACAGAAAGCAAGGTATCTTTGCGTTGGTTGTTAGACATATTGTTCTCCTTTGCAAATGTGTTATCAGTAAACAGCCCAAAGCTGTCAGGTCATGATTGAAAGAACTTCTATCACACCATAACACAACTGCATTCAGGAATAAAAGAATTTGATTCGATGAAATTCGAACAATATAAAACGAACGGTTTGGAACATTATTCTGCTCCAAACAACTCCTTAGCCATCTCAATAAAGAGCTTAGCCGCCAGAGAAGCCTCCTTTAGCGACGGAACAGCAAGCTGCACATCACGGTATACCTGCGGGTCCAATTCCCGGGTCACCACATGCTCCGGCAGCGGCATCCCCGACATGGACATTTCTGATAAAATGGCCAGGCCCAGTCCTTCTCTGATCATACTGATCGAGGTGTTGATGTTATAGACCGTGAAAGCTGGGTGCAGCGTAGCGCCCGCCTGCCTGAACATATCGACAAATGGTGATTCATAGCCTCCGTCACAGACGATCATCGGTTCATGGTCAAGATCTTTCAGCGTAATGGCCGAATGACTGGCAAGCGGGTGATCGTCCCTGAGCACGACAGCCATTTTGTCTTTTTTCAAATGAATGTACTCCATCTCCTCTGTTGGATACAGAAGAATCCCGACATCTATCATCCGCGTATGAAGCCACTCCTTGACTTCATTTACAGTTCCCTCGTGCAGCACGAGCTCAAGTTTCGGATATTTTTGTTTAAATGCACTGATCAGCTTCGGCATAAAATAAGCCGAGGCAGTTGAGAATGTGCCGATATGGATCGTTCCCAGTTCAAGCCCTTTTTCTGCTGCTGCTACCTGCTCAACTTTTTCAATGCCTTTTAAGACTTCTCTAATGTGTACTAAGATCTGTTTTCCCGTATCCGTCAGCATCAGGCCATTGCGGCGGTCACGAATGATCAGCTTTACATCAAGCTCAGCTTCGATCGCAGAAATCGCATGGCTGACAGCCGGCTGTGTCATGTTCAGCGCCTGACCCGCTTTTGTAAAGCTTCCCGTTTCAGCTATTTTCACAAAAACCTTTAATTGTGTAATGGTCATAACAATTTACTTATGCTCCTTATAAAAAAGATTCATTTTATTTATCTTATGTTCTACCGTATCATATGATGGAAAAGTTCTACAAGGAGTGAATGAACAATGAAGCAGCTCTCAAAAACGCGGACAGCTCTCCTGCTCGCATTTCTCGTCATCATGTGGGGCGTCAATTGGCCGCTGTCCAAAGCCGCGCTCGCCTATTCTCCGCCATTATTGTTCGCGGGCATCCGAACGCTGATCGGCGGGCTTTTATTAGTCATTGTCGCACTGCCGCGTATTCATAAATTACGCTTAAAAGAAACGTGGCCGATTTATCTTGTTTCTGCTCTTTTAAATATTACGTTATTCTACGGCCTGCAAACGATCGGGCTGAATTATCTTCCGGCCGGCCTGTTTTCTGCAATCGTCTTCTTCCAGCCTGTTCTGATGGGTGTATTTTCTTGGCTGTGGCTCGGCGAATCCATGTTTGTAATGAAAGTGATTGGCCTCATCCTCGGTTTTGCGGGAGTAGCCGTCATTAGTGCTGCGGGCTTTAGCGGGCATATTTCTGTCATGGGGGTTCTGCTGGCTCTCGGCTCCGCAATCAGCTGGGCGCTCGGGACGGTATATATGAAAAAAACAGGCAGCCGCGTCGATTCCATCTGGATGGTCGCTCTGCAGCTGACGATCGGAAGCGTGTTTCTGCTTATATCCGGCTTTTGGACAGAAAGCTTTTCGGCGATCCAATGGACAGCTCCGTTCATTACGAGCCTGCTGTTTATCTCCGTATTCGTTATCGCACTCGGCTGGCTTGTCTTTTTTACGCTTGTCGGTTCAGGAGAAGCAAGCAAGGTCGCATCTTATACTTTTTTGATTCCGCTCATATCAATCGTGGCCAGCTCCATTTTCCTGCATGAACCGCTCACCCTTAGCCTCTTGGCAGGGCTGCTGCTGATTGTCACGAGCATCTGTCTCGTGAATACAAAATCAAAAGCGCAGAAAGCTGCGGCGATTGGTATAAACGAGAAAGCTGCACAATAATAAAAACCCTCTTGCCGGATGCGGCAAGAGGGTTTCTTATTTACTGATGCTTGCGTCCTTTGACCAAATATGCAACTGTAATCAAAAGGTAGATCGCCGCAGTAATGCCGGTAATGACAATTGATGTTGTCATGATGACCCCGATTAGAATGGCGAGTAATGCCACAATCGCAAACCATGTCGTGTACGGGAACCATTTTACATAATAGGCCGGTGTTTCCGTTTGCTGTTTTCTCGATTTTAAATGAGCGAATCCGATGATCAGCCAAATGAATAAAACGGTATATCCCAATGATCCCATTAAATAATTAAATGTTTGGCTTCCTGCGAACAGAGAAATCAATACGCCAATATAGAGAGAAGAAGTGCACATCAGAATCGCAAACATCGGTACGTTTTTCGATGAAAGCTTCGAGAAGACCTTTGGAAGCCTTCCGTCACTTGCCTGTGTATACAAAATGCGTGATGATCCGTATAAACCTGAATTCATAGAAGAAATGATCGCCAGCAGGATGACTGCATTCATGATATGATCCGCGCCCGGAATGCCTACCATTTTAAAGACCATCACGAAAGGACTTTCCGGAACGGAATTGACTTGGTTCCATGGAATCAGGCTGACGATGATGAAAAACGGCAGCAGGTAAAACGCGACAATCCGTGTCAGTGTGCTGCGGACAGCTTTCGGGACAACCTTTTCCGGATTTTTTGTCTCTGCAAGCGTTACACCGATAATTTCTGTACCGCCGTAAGAGTAGATGACGACAAGCATCGCCGTGATCAGCCCTGTGCCGCCGTGCGGGAAAAATCCGCCGTGGTCTGTCAGGTTGGAAAATCCGGATGCTGTATGATCACCGAATGATACAAATAAGAGCAGCAATCCCAGAATAATAAAGATAATAATAACGGTAATCTTGATCATTGCCAGCCAATATTCAGTTTCGGCGAAGATTTTAACAGAAAGCAAGTTTACAATCGTGACGATAAGAGAAATTCCTAATGCCAACACCCAGATCGGGCAGCCCGGCAGCCAATATTGAATGAAAATCGCAGCTACTACAGCTTCAGCCGCAATGTTGAGCACCCACATTTTCCAGTAGATCCAGTCCAAAAAGTAAGCGGCGTAATTTCCCAATACCTGCTGGACAAGATCACGGAAGGTTCTGGCGTTACGGTTTCGAACAGCCATTTCCGCCAGCCCCTGCATAATAAACAGCAAAATAATCCCGCCGAGCAGGTATGCGATAATGACAGATGGCCCTGCCACATCGATCGCTGAGCTGCTCCCCTTAAATAAACCTGCGCCGATTGCTCCGCCCAGCGCCATCATCATAATATGGCGGGACGTCATCGTGCGTTTTAACGTTTGATTGTCGTTTTTCATCCTCTTCTACCTCTCCTTCTCGTTTTCAAAAACAAAAAAGCCCGCCGTCTCCTACCTAATCTAATAGATAAAGAGACGACGAGCCTTCGGCTGACCGCGGTACCACTCTTGTTGATTCTTCATGAAGAATCCTGCTTTTGACCTGTAACGAAGGTTAGCCGTTAAAACATAGGGAATATTCAATCTATTCCGTTCCGTCTTACCACTCCCGGGCGAGTTCAAAGAAGAATCAGGCTGCGTCGCACCACCCCGCAGCTCTCTGTTCTGATCACTTTCTTTTACTGCTCCCAATCTATGTGTTTTAGTTTTCTGAAAAACTCAAATTTTATGATCTGAATATATTAACATAATATACGTGCTTCTCTTTTAACTGTCAATAACTTCAGAGAAAAAAGAAACTGTTATTTTGTCCCTTTTCGAATGGCTTTCCAAAAGGATTCTGACTCGTTTCCTAATGCGTAAACTGAAACACCTGCTATTTTATATTGCTTTGCCAGATGGCTTTTCGTTTGAACGGTTTTTTCGTTTTCATACCACACGACATGTTTATGCTTCTTTTTGTCAACATAAGAAAATGTCATCGAGCCTGATTTTTTGTTGAATGCCGGCTTTGCTTTTTGTTTTTGGATGAGGGATTTGAGCTCATTCCATTCCCTTATTGTGCTGGCACTTCCGTCTTTTACATCCCAGTCATAGCCGTACGCAGGGATTCCCATGATGACTTTATTGGCTTTGATCTTTTTGACTGAAAACTGCAGAGAGCTTTTGATCCAGTTTGTGCTTGCCACTGACCCCGGCTCACCCCAAATGCCGTGTTCATCGTAGGTCATGACTTGTACGAAGTCGGCATATTTGCCGATTTTCGCATAATCATACGGCCAGCTCCAGTCATCATTTTTATCATCGGCGCTTTTGGCCGGAACGGATACCATTGTTTTAATATGTTTCTTATTCAAAGCCTGTGAGACATATTGAATGAAGTTCGAGTATGCAGCGCGGTCTTCTGGATTTACTGCTTCAAAATCGATATTGATTCCGTAATATGAGTGCTTTTTGGCCAGTGTAATTAACTGATCTGTGAATCGTTTTTTCGCTGTTTTATTGCTCATGACCCGACTCGCTAAATCTCCGTCAAAATCATAAATGGCATCATTATAGTTTGAAATGACAGCCCATGTCTTGATTTTTTTCTTTTTCGCATATGTCAGCTGCTTATTTGGGGCATCGCCAATGATTTGTCCGTTTTTTTCAAACGCAAATGTATCGGTTGCGATGGCATTCATGTATGTATGATATTTCGTAAGAGAATTGTATGAAGCCGTATCCCCAGTCGTGTAGCCTACTGTCATACCGGCTGCCTTCGCTTCTCCTTTTGTATACATAAACAGAACAATCGCAATCGCCAGTGAAACCGCTATGATCAGCCATTTTTTCATCGCATTTCCTCCTGTATCAAGTCATACTCTTCTCATCGGCCAAAAAATTGGAAGTTGAAGTTTTTACAAGCAAAAAGCCCGGCATATGCCTGCCGGGCTTCCTGAGTTCAGCGGTCAGAGACGAGAATATATGCTGCCTTTACAGGTCCGTGCACTCCCACAACTAAATCCATTTCAATGTCTGCTGAGTTGCTCGGTCCGGTAATGTAGTTGATACATGAAGGAACAGTGACACCGTTCGCAATGTTTTGGCGGATGATATCACTGGCTTGTGTCATTCTCGGTACAATGCTTGATTTCGGCACGATCGCAATATAAGTCGTCGGCAAAAGGCTGACAGATCGGCCGATGTCTTTTGAGGAGAAGAGGACAACCGTCCCCGACTCAGCCAATGTAATTTCGCTGAATGTAATCCCTACATTGGCTTGCTCCGCTTTTTTGATATTTTCCTCGCCTTTGTCAGCATCCCACTCCCAGACCGGCGTTCCTTCACTCGGCCAGTCCTTGGTGAGCAGGCTTTTCAGTCCGTATTCTTCAAAGCGGGGGTCCTTCGGAATGATGACAGGGCCTCCGGAAAAGCGGCTGACTTGCTCGCGCAGGGCATCATAAAGGCCGGTTGAATCCGTTTCAATCAGCTCTGTATGGATTTTGACACAATGGTTTTTGAGCACTGTGACTAAGTCATCCGCTGAATAACCTTCAAGTGTTTTATATTGCGGCTGATGCGCCCATTCAGGGACTGCCACGCCTCCTGTTCTTCTTTCACGGCCCAGGCTGGATGCGATTCGATTTAAAAAGCTCTCTTGATTCTGAATGGTTCCCTTCGTCATCACTGCTCCTCCTTCGTGCGTTCACTTGTTTCTCTGTCCGCAAACCAGTCTCTGAATCTCGATTTATGCGGTGCCGGGAAGTCACGGATCTGTGTCCAATTTTTAAGCGGGCCGGGCCCTTTCGAAATTTTTTCGTCCTCTGTAAAAGGCGTCATGGCGGCCGGCGCCCATTTTGAGCCCATTTTGTAAAGCGATAAAGAGGATGCGCCAAGTCCGAATGCTTTCATTGCAAGCTTTTCACTGATCGGCGCTCTGCCTTCTTTTTCGACGATATTCTGACGATGCTTGAGTAGCAGCTCATGAAGCGGGATTTTGACCGGGCAGGCTTCTGAACAAGCAGCGCACAGTGAAGACGCGTACGGCAGCTCCTTATAATCGTCATAACCGCCGAGCAACGGCGATAAAACCGCTCCGATCGGTCCCGAGTAGATTGAGCCGTATGAATGTCCGCCGACATGGCGGTACACAGGACAGACATTGATACAGGCGGCACAGCGGATACATTGCAGCACAGACTGGAATTCCGTTCCAAGGATATTGGATCGTCCATTGTCAACGATGACAAGATGGAATTCTTCCGGACCGTCCACTTCACCTTCCAGCTTCGGACCCGTCAAAGCTGTAATATAACTTGTCAGCCGCTGTCCGACAGCACTTCTTGTCAGCATGCTGACAAGCACTTCAAATTCAGAAAATGACGGGACAATCCGCTCCATTCCCATGACGGTAATTTGTGTTTTCGGCAAGGTGCTCACAAGCCGTCCATTTCCTTCATTGGTCACAAGGCTGACAGAACCCGTGTCAGCGATGGCGAAGTTACAGCCGGTAATGCCGATATCAGCTTCCAGAAACTTTTTCCGGAGAATGGCGCGCGCATGCATCACCAGCTCTTCCGGTTTTTCTGTATATTGATAGTCCAGCCTTTCTTTAAACACATCGCGTATCTGCTCTTTATTTTTATGAAGGGCGGGCGCTACGATATGTGACGGCGGATCGTGATCATCGATCTGCAAAATATACTCGCCGAGATCGGTTTCTACGACTTCACAGCCTTCCTTCTCCAGCACCTCATTCAGATTGATTTCCTCTGTGACCATTGATTTAGATTTCACAATTTTCTTCCCGTTCTTCTTTTGAATGACATCACGAATATAAGAAGACGCCTCTTCCGCTGTTTCCGCGAAATAGACATGTCCGCCTCTTTTCGCCACATTTTCGGCAAGCTGTCCGAGATAGAAATCAAGGTTTTCAAGGACATGCTGCCTGATTTCCTCTGATAATGAGCGCCACTCCTCCCAGTTTCCCAGTTCTTCTGCTGCCTCTAGGCGCCGCGTCCGCAGACGCTCCTGTGCACCTGAAACAGCGCCTCTCATAAATTCATTATCAATCCCCTGTGATACCCGCTCTTTAAAAGCGTCAGTACCGATTTTCATCGCCATGATCCTTTCCCCCTCTGAATCCAGTTTTATCTGCTGTTGAGCACTTCGGCGATGTGCATCACTTTGACATTCTTATCTTTTCGGCCAAGCCGTCCCCCGATATTCATCAAACAGCCGCAGTCAGCACCGATCAGCACCTCTGCTCCCGTTTCCTCCACACATTCGACTTTTTCATCGACCATCTGCTCAGAAATCTGCGCCATCTTGACGGAGAACGTTCCTCCGAATCCGCAGCAGTTATGTTTGCCCGGAAGCTCTGTAAACTGCAGGCCCTTCACATGGCTCAACAGCTTCATCGGCTCCTCCCGAACACCCAGCAGCCTAGTCATATGGCACGACGTATGTAAGGTCGCTTTTGTATGAAGGGTCGCGCCGACATCCTCTACTCCAAGGACGTTCACAATAAAATCTGTCAGTTCATACGTTTTATCCGCCAGCTTTTTCGCTTTATCGGCCCATTTCGGATCATCCTGAAACAGGTGCGGATACTCCCGGAACATCGTTGTACAGGAACCGGAAGGACTGACAACATATTCGGAATCCTGAAACGTTTCGATCATCCGTTTCATTGCTTTTTTGGCGTCATGTACATAGCCGCTGTTGTATGCCGGCTGCCCGCAGCAAATCTGCCCTTCCGGAAAATCAACCTCGCACCCAAGCCGCTCCAGCAGCTCAACCGTTGCTTTTCCGACATTTGTTTGAAACATATCAACAAGACAAGTGACAAAAAGTGAGACTTTCATGATGAACCCCTCTCTCATCCCCAATATATGATCAGGTCATCTGATGACCTGAGTTAAAATAACTATATGAATATCGTACACTATTCTGACAATGGAAGGAAAGAGTTTTCTAGGGATATTTTCATTTGTGGCATATCAAAAACACTCCCGATCTCCCAGGAGTGCAGTATATGGTTAAATCCAGCCCTTTTCCTCAGCGATGCTGGCGGCTTCTGTCCGATTTTTCGCATTAAGCTTTTGGATGATTTCTGAGATATAGTTTCGAACTGTGCCTTGAGATAAATAGAGCTCAAGCGTAATGTCTTTTGTTGTCTTGCCTAAAGCCGCAAGCCTCAGAATTTCTTGCTCTCTAACGGTTAGCGGATTTTCGTCTCGCATCATATTAAACGTCAGCTCAGGGCTGAAGACACGTTTTCCCTTTACACATTTTCGAATGGCATCGGCCAGATCGTCAATTTCGCCGTCTTTCAGCAGATAGCCATGTGCACCGGCCTTTACGGCGCGTTCAAAATATCCGGGGCGGGCAAAGGTGGTTAAAATAATGACCTTGCTGACGCAGCCTTTTTTCATTAATTCCTCTGCCACATCCAGCCCGCTTCGAACCGGCATTTCAATGTCCATAATGCATACATCCGGCTCCAGCTTCAAAATAGCATGTAGCGCCTCTTCCCCGTTCAATGCTTGTCCGATGACTGTCATATCCTCTTCTAAATCAAGCAAGGATCCCAAAGCGCCTAAAAGCATGCGCTGGTCCTCAGCAATAAACAGACGAATCATTCTTTTCGTCCTCCAATCATTCTGCTTTTTTAATAAGCGGAATCGTCAGTGCCACAACCGTTCCGTTATGATCTGAAACCGTTAATCCCCCTTCAATGAGCATGAGCCGTTCTTCCATTCCCCACAGGCCATTCCCAAACATTTTCTCCTTCGGCGCTCCCTTTCCGTCATCCCGTATTACGATCCTCATTTTGTCAGCAAATTGAGAAATGGTGATGGCACAGTGGGTTGCTTTGCTGTGCTTGATAATGTTAGTCACGGCTTCCCGCATACACATACTGATAATATTTTGAGTGACGGGAGATATCACTGAAAAGTCGTCGGCTCCTTCGTATTGAAAGGTAATGTTCCCCGCTCTTAATATGTGCTGAATGTTTACGAGCTCCTCTGTTATCGTGACCGTTCTCATATCAGAAACCAGCTCTCGAACTTGCTTGAGTGCGGAGCGTGAACTGGTTTCCATTTCTTTTGCCTCAAGCTTGGTCCGTTCTGGATCAGATGCAGCCAGCCGCTGAATGAGCTGGCTTTTTAATGTAAGCAGCGACAGGGTGTGGCCAAGAGTATCGTGAAGATCACGGGCGATTCGAACACGTTCCTCCCTTTTAGAGAGTTCTTTTATCTGTTCGTTGGCTTGTGCAAGCTTAGCTTCAAGCTCAATCCTCCGAAACATAGAACGAATTCCGAATGGAGAAATGAGCATAATGACGAGAAACGGGAGAACAGAAAAAAGCTCCCGAAGCGAGACCGAATTCGCGATAAATTGGTATAGGCATGGAAAAAGCAGTATAAAGATTAAAGCGCAGAACGCACGGTTAAAATTCGTTTTCTCTTTGTAATAACCAACAAAGTTTGCCGGAAAAAAACCTAAGTATATATAGGTGATATTGTAAAACACACTATACATCAAAATAACCGCCATTTGCACGATAAGCCAATATGTAAACGAAGCTTTGCCCACGCTGCAGAATAACTGGCGATATGCCGCTACAAAAAGGAGCAGCATACCATATCCGATCCCCTGTTTGACCCCTGATTCTTTTAATAAAGAGAGGAACGGCATAATCGTATACACCAGAAAGATATAAGGGAAAAACCCGAATTCCTTCGGGAAAATAGATATTGCCTTTTTCATGTATTACACCGCTTCTTGTTTTCTTCTTATATATTTAGATAGTAGCATGAAGAGCATCATATAAGCGATTAATATCAGAATATTTTTCCAAGTCGGACTCCCACCCCGGACAAGTTCCCACGCTCCGCTCCCGAAATGATAAGACGGAAGCCACTGGCCAATGCTCTGCATCATGTCAGGCATGACCTCAAACGGCATCCACATCCCTCCGCCTAAAGCCAGCAGCATATAAAGCACATTACTGATTCCGGCCGCTGTTTCTACTTTTCTCATGAGGCCGATTAGTGTGCCTAATGCTAAAAAAGGCAATGCGCCAAACAAAATCCACAGTCCGCTCATCATCCATTCAAACGGTGACAAGGCAATATCATTGATGATTGCGCCGAACAGAAATATGACGGTAATTGATAAAACGTGAATGACACTTTGGCCGATCATCTGAGCTGATAAATAGATATGATCCGGAAGAGGCGTAAGGCGGATAAAGGCGGCCCAGCCTTGTGACCGTTCTTGTACCATTCGGATGCCAAGCGTCATGATAGAGGAACCCATCACGCTGAAGACTGTCATCGACATCAGGTAATGGGCTTCCCATGCACGTTGATCAGGGACGTTGGTATTCACTACATTTGTAAAGAAATAATAAAAGGCAATCGGCATGATCAGAGACCAAAGCACAAAGTACTTGTTCCTAAGCACCCTTTTCATTTCAGCGATGCTTTGCTTTTGCAGCACGTTCACTCACATCGCCTCCCTGTTGCCGTCAGCCAGCTGGCGAAATGCCTCATCGAGCGTTGCTTGCTCAATTCGAATATCCCGTGCATGTATGTTTTCTTGAAAGATCAGCGCCAACACTTTGTCTGTATTTGATGTCTGGATGATGGTTCTCTCATGCTCGTGGATCACTCTCTCGACTTCCGGGTGACAAGACAGCCTTTCCAATGATTCACTTGAATGAAGCGTAAAGGAAACAGACTGTTTTTGAATTCTTGAGCGGATTTGCATTGGTGAGCCGTCTGCAACAAGCTGTCCTTCAGTAAAAAATAGGATTCGCTGTGCGGCATCATCTGCTTCCTGTAAATAATGAGTTGAAAAAATAATCGTTTTTCCTTGGTCCGACAGTCCGTGAATGGTCTGCCAGAATCGGTGTCTTGATGAAGTGTCCATGCCGACTGTCGGTTCATCAAGTATAAGCAGCTCCGGGTTCCCGGCAAGAGCCAAAGCAAAGCTCAAACGGCGTTTTTGTCCGCCGGATAATTTTTCTGCTCTTGTTTTCAAATCTTCTTTGGTGAGTGCTGTTAACGAAACGAGTTCTTTCATGGACAATGGATTCGGATAATAGCTCCGGAAGAGTTCAAGGATTTCATCCACCTTAAGGCCCGGCATGACACTTACTTCCTGAAGCATTACACCTATTTTTTCACGAACCTGTTGATCATCGGGAACCCGGTTAAATAGTTTGATTTCTCCCTCACTCGGTTTCAGCAATCCTAATATCATCGAGACGACGGTCGTCTTCCCTGCCCCATTTGGCCCGAGAATGGCTGCAATTTCTCCTTTTTCAATACTGAAGCTGATGTGGTTTACAGCGGTTTTTCGCTGGAAATGTTTTGTCACGTTGCTTACTGTTACTGCTTCTTTCATCACATGAGCACCTCCTGATCGTTTACATTGATTGTAAAATGACGGAGAAGACGATGTTAGTATGGGGTGTCATGATGATGGAGTGACAAATGTCATTTTTTTCTCACCCCGGTGTCTAGGCAATCCTCCTCCTGCATCTTCCAATTCATCCATCTTTTCTATCTCCCATGTCCTCTTTCTTTTAAACTGCTGTGACATTCATAGAAAGATACACTCTTCAAACCATCCGAGTGTTATGATAGAAATATTGAACTTTATATTACTTTCCGGCTGAAAGGAGCCAATCATGAACGAAGCGATTTTGTCTAGAAATCATGTGAAGGTGAAAGGCAGCGGCAGAGCATCTATCATGTTCGCACCTGGTTTTGGATGCGATCAAAGTGTGTGGAATGCCGTGGCACCTGCCTTTGAAGAAGATCATCGTGTGATTTTATTTGATTACGTCGGTTCGGGACATTCAGATTTGCGCGCATATGACCTGAATCGTTACCAGACACTTGACGGCTATGCCCAGGATGTTCTTGATGTTTGTGAAGCTTTAGATCTGAAGGAAACCGTGTTTGTAGGTCACTCCGTCGGGGCCTTGATTGGGATGCTTGCATCCATCCGCCGCCCGGAGCTTTTTTCCCATCTGGTGATGGTGGGGCCTTCTCCTTGCTATTTGAATGATCCGCCTGAGTATTACGGAGGATTTAAAGAGGAGCAGCTCCTTGGCTTGCTGGAGATGATGGAGAAAAATTATATCGGCTGGGCAACTGTATTTGCGGCAACCGTTCTGAATCAGCCAGATCGGCCTGAAATTAAGGAAGAGCTTGAAAGCCGTTTTTGTTCTACTGATCCTGTCATTGCCCGCCAATTCGCGAAAGCGGCGTTTTTTTCTGATCACCGAGAGGATCTTTCGAAGGTAACGGTTCCCTCTCTTATTCTCCAATGTGCAGATGATATCATCGCACCTGCAACAGTAGGTAAGTATATGCATCAGCATCTGCCTTATAGCAGTCTGAAACAAATGGAGGCTCGCGGACATTGCCCTCATATGAGCCATCCAGATGAGACGATACAGCTGATCGGCGATTATTTAAAAGCACACGTGTGATATAGGAACGAAAGGGATAGAGGTGACCCTCTTAGATGGACAAACAATTGAATGATGCACCATGCGGTTTCCTCGCTTTGTCAGAAGAGGGGTCGATCATAGCTGCCAACCGTACCCTTATCAAGATTCTGGATTATGAACCGGAGCAGGTTATCGGCCAGCACATGAATATGATGTTGACCATTCCCGCACAGCTTTTCTGCCAGCTTTATTTTTTTCCGCTTTTGAAATTGGAGCATCACATCGAAGAAATATACATTTCCCTGAAAGCAAGAGATGGAGAAGAAATTCCCGTCCTTATCAATGCGGTTGCGAGACACGGTAGCGGGGCTTCTGTCTTTGATTGTGTTCTTATTCCAATGCGAAAGCGAAATGAATATGAAAATGAGCTGCTGATAGCCAGAAATGAGGCTCAGGAAGCTTTGCTTGCCAAACAGAAAGCCAATGCGGAGTTAGAAATTGCCTTGGAAACGCTGAAAGCAAAACAAGAAGAACTTCTTGAGATCAACAAACAAAATCAACAATTTAAATTAAACACCAAAAGAGAGCTTGAACTCGCCAGAAAGATCCAGAAAAACTCGTTGACTGAACCGATTGTAAACGATCAGGTTCAGATTGACTCTTATTACAACGCATCGAGTGAATTGTCAGGTGATCTTTACGGATATTATCAAATCGATGAACACCGTTACGGCATTATTATCCTTGATGTGATGGGGCACGGAATTTCATCTGCATTGATTACGATGTCTCTTCATCCTTTGTTCCAGCGCCAGATCACGCAAGGTCTCAGCCCCGTTAAAGTTATGAAGGAATTGGACCGGCACCTTCACAGCTTGTTTCAAAATGATGAGGAAGCAAGACATTATTGCACTGCTATTTATCTCGAGATTGACATAGCACGGCAAAGAATTGATTATGTCAACGCAGGGCATCCGCCGGCACTTTGGCAGGATGATAGCGGAACTCAACATCTGCTTCACGCGACTTCGCCTCCGATCGGGATGTTTGAAGACTTAGTGTTTCAGTCAAGCAGCCTTTCATACACGGAGGGCGGAAAATTGCTTCTGTATACGGATGGCGTGATGGATCCTACGGCTTCATGTTATTTATATGATTTACTAAAGGATCATCCTGATTCGCCGATCGCTGACCAGAAGGAGAACATCCTTACATCACTGCAGCATCAAAAGGAAGCTCATCATAAGAGTGATGACGAATGTTTTATATTAGTTGATGTAAAATAAAATGATCCATGAGACATAACAATGATTTGTTACATCTCATGGATTTTTTGTTTCAGCGTTTCTTTGGAATATGTCCTGACTCCGCATATTGAAACACCTGCAAGGAAGGCAGCGGGTGTCCATTAAAATCAAATAAAGCTTGATTATCTACAGCACTTCCCCCATACCACTTCCCGGCGTCTTCAGGGTCGTATTCAGCAGCGTAGCTGGAAGCCCACCCTGACCCGTATGTTTCCCATAACACTTTGTTTTTCTCTATCTGTGTTTTCGGCCCGACTGGAATCCACGCCGGCTCCCAGTAGAAAACACCAAGTCCTGCTTTGCCCGTATTCGCCACTGCCTCCATTACATCTCTTACTGCAGTTGCCTGGCCTTGAACAGAAATTGGATATGGCAGCGTCTGCCCGCTTTTTGGTGCTGTATTTCCATGCCCATCGCCATCCTCGGCGGTATAGGTGTACGATGTCTCCGCCACCATGACTTTTTTGCCGTACGTGTTGGCAACAGCCTTCAGCACGGAGGTCAAATTTTGTAATGTGCCATGCCAGAAAGGATAATAGGAGCTCGCAAACACATCATAATCCACTTTGTTTTTGCTGAGTGTTTCCGCAATAAATGAATACCTTCCAGCCGTTTCAGGATTGGTAAAATGCAGGGCGACCAAAATATTTGAATTTGTCTCCCTGACCGCTCGGCTTCCTTCATTAAATAATTGGCACATCTTCGTCCAATCAGTCTCACCGGCAAATCCTCCTGTTGTTTCATTTCCGACCTGGACCATGCCGATGTCAACGCCTTCCTTGATCATCTTTTGCAGGCTTTGTTTCGTATACTCATAGAGCTTTGCTTTTTTTGCTTCAAAGCTGAGATTCGCCCAGGCTTTGGGCACCTTTTGTTTCGCTGGATCGGCCCAGAAATCAGAGTAGTGAAAGTCGGCCAGCACCTTCATTCCGTTCGCTGTCGCTCTTTTTCCGATTTCGATGGCTTTTTGAACATCATTGTTTCCCCCGCCATACCCGTTGCCATTTGAATCATACGGGTTATTCCAGATGCGGACGCGAACATAGTTGACCCCAGCCTGTTTTAAGGTTGTAAAGATGTCCTGGCGTTTTCCGCTTGTATTGTAAAAGGTGACACCGCTATTTTCCAAAGCAATAACGCTGGACACATCTGCCCCTTTGATAAAATCCTTGTTCATCCCCTCTACTTTTTTAACAAAAAGATCCTCTGCCCGAAGCTCTGATACGTGCTTCTCCTTCTCAATGGCAGCGGCATATCCTGTTGAACTACATGCACTCCACACCATGGCAGCCGCAAAGAACATTTTCACTTTGCTTTTCATGATTTCATCCTCCCAAGACTTAGTGAGCGTTTTCATTCTATAGAAAAAAGAATCTGCCCATACCGAGCGGAGCATCAGCCTAATGTGTGTTTACGACAATTCTCACTTCATACTTTTCCATCGACAGGTCGCCTGACAATATGTCTCCTGTCATTATGTCCTTCACACTCTGGTCAAACGTGACCAGCTGTTTTTCTTCCGTAAAGTTCATCACAAAAATATAATCATTGTCCTGATCCTGCCTCGCTTGTACGGAGACGCCTTTTCCGTGCCGAACCGGAAAAACTGGAGAAAGAGACAGGTCTGTGATCAGACCCTCATAGAAATCACGCTGAAATTGATCCTCCAAACGCGCGCCGATAAAATACGCCTTGCCCTGCTGATACTCATGGCTTGTGACCGCTGGCGTGCGCGCATAAAAATCTTCTTGATACACTGCTTCCACTGAAGCTGTCTTTACATCAATCACGGTTGCATAATCCTTCATTTCATATATTTGGCTGCGATAGCTGACAGCGTTTCGATCCTTCGGATACAGGGTGTCCGTTTCAAGAGGCTCAACTCCAAATATAGCTTGAAGGTCCGGATGCCATCCGCCTGTGTATGTTAAGTCATGCTCATTCACAACCCCGCTGATATACGTCATGACTAAGGTGCCGCCGTCAGCCGTAAACGCTTTTAAACGGGAAATGGTGTCCTCGCTGATTAAATACAGCATCGGGACGATCAGCAGTTTATATGGTGAAAAGTCTTGTTCTTTCGTGATGACGTCGACAGGGATATCGTGTTCCCAGAATGTGCGGTAATGCTGCTGAAGCGTTTGCGGATAACGTTTTGTCGCCTTCGCAAACCCCTGAGCATCCTCGAGCGCCCAATGATTTTCCCAGTCATATAAAATCGCGGTTTGAGCCGGCCTCTTCGTTCCGACAACTTCGGACAGCCGTTCCAATGTCTCGCCTACCTTGGCCACTTCTTGAAAGACGCGGTTCTTTGGGCTATTGTCATGATCCACAACCGCTCCGTGTAATTTTTCTGATGACCCCCGTGATTTGCGGTATTGGAAATAGAGTACGCTGTCCGAGCCGTGGGCAATCATTTGCATGGATGACAGCAGATTCATGCCCGGGCGCTTTGCCTTGTTGACGTTATGCCAATTGACCGCGCTTGGCGTACACTCCATTAATAAGAAGGGCTGCTGCTTCAAGCTTCGGTACAGATCATTGATAAAGCCGACCTTCATCGCCAAATCAGCTGTGCTTTCCCAGTCATTGTGCCAGACAGGATAAGCGTCCCAGCTGATGACATCGACATGCTTTGCAAATTTGCTGTAGTCGAGGCCCTGATACGGGATCAAATCCGGTGTGTCAGCCATAAAATTCGTTGTGATAGGGATATCAGGCGTCAATTCTTTCAGCGGAATGATTTCATTTTTATAAAACGAAATCGTTTGATCGGTGACGAACCGGCGCCAATCTAAATTCAGGCCATGCAAGCCATTTTCACCGATCGGCGAAGGGCTTTCAATTTGTGACCAGTCATTGAACGTATGGCTCCAAAAAGGGGTCCACCACGCCTGGTTCAATGCCTTGAGGCTGTTGTCATATTTCGATTTCAGCCACTCCCGAAAAGCATGCTGGCATAGATCACAGTGGCAATCTCCCCCGTATTCGTTTGAAATGTGCCACATTAACAGCCCCGGGTGATTTCCGTATCGTTCTGCTAATAAGCGGTTGATGTGCCGTGTCTTTTCTCGGTAGACTTTAGATGTGAGGCAGTGGTTGTGCCTTCCGCCGTGCAGCTGTTTGACGCGGGAGGCATTGACGCGCAAAACTTCCGGATAGGTTTGCGACAGCCAGGCCGGACGGGCTCCGCTCGGCGTTGCTAATATGACCCGGCCGCCTATACTGTGAATCCGCTCAAAAATATCATCCAGCCATTCAAATTGATATACGCCCTCCTCCGGCTCAAGTGCGCTCCATGCAAAAATACCGACAGAAAACGTATTCGTATGAGAAAGCTTCATCAGTTTGATATCGTCAGCTAAAATATCGGGCCGATCCAGCCACTGATCGGGGTTGTAGTCTCCCCCATGGAGCATAAATTTCGCTTTTGTTACGTGCGTTTTTTCAAGCTTTGACATCACATTCTCCTCCTTTTTCTCTTAGCCCTTCGTTCCGCCTGCGGTTAGTCCGGACACAAAATTCTTTTGCAGCATGATAAAGATGATGGCCACCGGTATGCTGATAAGCAGGGCTCCGGCCGCAAATGTCGTATAGCTGGCCCCCATGACATCATTCACTAAATTGAATAGACCGACGGGCAATGTATATGATTCAGGCGTTCTCAATATGGTTGAGGACAGCACAAAATCTCCGAGCGGACCGGTAAAGCCGTTCATGGCCACGACTGCCGCCATCGGTTTTGATAATGGCAGAATGATCTGGAAGAAAATTCTGGTGCTGCTGGCTCCGTCAATCTTGGCGCTTTCGTCTAAATCCATCGGAATGGAATCCATGTACCCTTTCATCAAATACGTATTCATCGGGATCAGGCCGCCGATATAAAGCAAGATTAGCAGCCAGTGACTATTGATCATTCCCAAGATTTGCGCCAGCACAAACAAGGCAATTAAAGCTGAAAACTGAGGAATCATCTGCAGCAATAAAAAGAGCGTTAAAGCGTATTTCCTGCCTTTGAAGCGAAAGCGCGAAAACGCATAGGCTGTAAACGTCACACAGAGCAAAGACCCTGCCATTGTAAACAGGCTGATCTTCATTGAGTTGACATACCACTGCACATATTGAAGGCTTTCTTTGCCCGCAAATAATTCCTTGTAATGGTCGAATGTCGGATGCTTCGGAATGATGGATGTACTGATTAAGCTGTTGCCAGGGTTAAAGCTTGCGCCTGCCGTCCAAAGGAGAGGATACACAATGATGACCGCCATAAAGGCTAGCAACAAGTAAGAGAAAAGGAGACGGATATATTTTCTGACTTTCATATCTGCCAGCATACCTTATGCCCCCTCTTTAAAAGACTTTGTCTGTCTGAATTGCCACAATGCGATGGAGATAACAAATACAGATAATAAAATGGTTAAAGCCGCAGCAAGAGAATATTGGCTGGACTGCATTGTCAATTTATAAATCCATGAAACGAGGATATCTGTCCCGCCGGCTGTTGATCCGGTTACAGCCGGACCTCCGCCATTGAATAGATAGATAATATTAAAGTTATTAAAGTTAAACGTAAACTGGGTAATGATAATCGGAGCCATTGCAATGAACACCATCGGAAGCGTGATGTATCTCAGCTTTGAAAAGACAGAAGCGCCATCAATCGTAGCTGCTTCATACAGATCGTCCGGGATGGATTGCAATACGCCTGTTGAGACGAGAAAGATGTACGGAAATCCGAGCCAGCCCTGCATGAGAATCAACGCAAGCCTCGACCAATTGGCATCTGTCATCCACGGAAGCGGATCTATCCCGAAGAAAGCCAAGATGTCGTGATTCATCGCACCGAAGCTATCATTAAACAGTCCCGCAAAAATTAAAATCGTCACAAAACCGGGAACGGCCCATGGCAAAATCAGAATCGTCCGAAAAAAACGTTTAAACCGAAGGTCTTTCTGGTTAACAATGATCGCGAGAAAAATCCCCAAGCTGACTTGCAGTGTGGATGCAGCAAGTGTCCAAACCACCGTCCAAGCCAGTACATCAAAAAAAGTCGACCTCCAAATATCAACTGTGAAAATATTTGCGAACGTTTGAAAACCGACCCAATCAATTAATTTTGCAGGAGGAGAATGATACAAATCATAGTTTGTAAACGCTAATGCAAAGCTGAATAAGATAGGAAAGATCACGGCGAAAATTAAAATAAACAAAGAGGGGCCGCTGACGACATAAGGATAGCCCTCAGAAATGATATGTTGGTATTGTTCCTTTAAGGAACTTAATGGCTTATTTTCATCACGCTGTTTTCCGCTTTGGAACGCATCGCGAAGATTCACATAATACACCGCAAGGCCAAAGCAGGTCACGATGACAGCGATAATTCCTTCCGCCAGCAGAAAAACGGAATTATCCCGCGGCACTTCTGTTCCCAGTGTAAAGATTCCCCAAAACCCCATATTGAGCAGATCTCCAAAGACCGCAAAAAACGATGCGCCTAAGAAAAGAAAGACAATACCTTTTATCCATTGCTTGTTATAAAATTGCCCGAGCCCCGGGATGATAGAAAGCAACAAAGCGACTTGACGATGCTGCACCGTTTTCACCTCTCTTACAATACAAATCTAGCTTCCTCTTTATTTTCCGCTGTGCTTTGCCTTAATTTGTCCTTTGGCGGTTTCAGCGGCTTGATCCAATGCTTGTTTCGGATCCGCCTTCCCTGTTGCAACCGTCTGTAATGCTGAATCAGCCGGCGTCCATATTTCATTCATTTCCGGAATATTTGGTGTTGGCTCTGAGAAACGGGATTGTTCAGTAACTGCCCGTGCCGCCTCGCTTTTCATAATAGCCGGGTCATTGGCTAGGGATTTCACAGCAGGAACTTCTTTCGTCTCTTCATATCGTGTTTTAGAATTTTTTTCATTTGCCAGGAAAACGGCTAATTCTTGCGCCAGCTCTGCATTCTTTGAAAATGCACTGACGTTGTAGCTTTTGACGCCGATAAAGGAGCTCATGTTTTTCCCATTTTCCAGCTTCGGCAGTTTCGTAATGCCATAATTGATTCCTGCTTTCGAAAAGGCTTCTACATTCCATGGACCAGAAATAATTGCGGCGGCTTTTCCTTCTGTGAACAGCGATTCCAATACGTTAATCCCTTGTTCTCCAATAATGCCAGCTGGGAACAGGCCATCTTTGTAAAACTTCTGAATCAGCGCCGCACCTTTGACAGCTCCTTCATTATTGATTCCAATGTCTGACGGGTTATAGCTCCCATCTTTGGCCTTTCCAAAAATGTATCCGCCATATCCGCTCATCACACTTTCTGCATAATAAATTTGATCGAATAGGGCTAAAAAGCCAAATTTGCTGCCGTCAGCAGTCTTTTTGGAATAGTCGTACCACTCTTCCAGCGTTTTGGGCAATTCCTTTTCTGTGATGAGATCTTTGTTGTAAAAAAGCACAGTCGTTTCGACCGCTTTTGGCAGTCCATAAAGCTTTTGATCTACCATTTGAGACTGAATGGAAGCGTCAGTATAAAGTGATTGAACGTCTTTTTTGACATGTAATTCCTTGAGTAATCCTTCCGTGACAGCGGTTCCGATTTGGTCACCTGGCATTGTTAACACGTCAGGGCCTGTGCCGGCCGGTCCGTCCATTCGCAAATCTTCAATCTGCTTGGCATACGGTTTTTCAACGACTTTGACCTTCACATCATGCTCTTTTTCAAACGCAGCAACGGCGTCTTTAATGCCGATGCTCTTTTCTTTATCCTCCCATACAACAAGCTCTGATCCTTTCGAACTCGATTTGGCGCTGCTGCTTTCCTTTGGGCCGCAAGCCGCCAAGGATAAACTGACAGCTGCGCAGAGCATGAATACGGAACACTTTTTTGCCATTTTCATTGATTGTCACCCTTTCGGTAGGAATGAAAGCGCTTTAAAGATAATATAGCACGCCTGAGAAAATGTGTAAACAAACTATTTACTTCATAGAGTAAATTTTTTTACCTAAATAAAAAATGACTTAGTGTCCTAAGTCATCCTTAATTCATACTCTTCCTGACGATTAATTCTGCGCCCACATATAATGTTTTTACCGTTCTTCTCTTGTCCTGCACTTGTTCAAGCAGTAATTGAACAGCATTTTTACATAATTCATGTATATCAATATGAAACGTCGTCAGAGGAGGCGAGACATACTTCGCGAAGCTGATGTTGTTGATACTCACAATGCTTACCCTGTTTGGTATGGCAATTCCTTTTTCGTTCAGGGCTTGCAGACAGCCCACTGCAATCGGGTCCGCTGCAATCATAAAAGCAGTCGGAAGCTGATCGCCTAATGTGTCGATCGCTGCTGACATCAGGCGGTAGCCGTTTTCTACAGAGAATCCGCGATGACAGAAAATATAGCGCTCGTCCAGCATGGCTTTTTCCCTCATATAGGATCTGAAGGTTTGTTCACGGATGTCCATTTCATCCTGATTGGTATTCGGATTTTTGTATGTGCCGCCGATAAAACCGATGCTCTTATGCCCCTTCTCAGTCAGGATGTTTACCGTCTTCCTTGTCATTTGTGCCAAATCGGGCCTTACCGAGTCAAAATGATCGGGATCAGGAGTTGAATCGATGAACACGCCGTTTTCAGTGAGATTTCTGAGGAAAGCCAGCTCTTCATCTGAAAATGTGCCGACGGCAATAAACCCTTCCGTATGTTCAGGAATGCTCTCGATTCCATCCGCTATTTTATAAGTGGTCATATCGACATTGAATGCTTTCGCCAGTTTCTCTACTTCTAATCTCATCGTTTTAAAATAGACATCTTCTAATTCTTCTTTATCTGTCAGCCAATATAAAAACGCAATATGTTTCACCAGCGGCCTTACTGTTTTTTTGCGGTAATTGAGCTTTTCCGCCGCTTCATAGATTTTCTCCCGTGTTTCATCAGGAACAGAAAGGCTTTCATCGTTATTTAAAACGCGGGAAACGGTTGAGATTGAAAATCCCGCTTCCTGCGCGATATCTTTAATTGTCGCCATTGCATCTGCCTCCATTATTCAGCTCGCATTGTTTTAGTAAAATATTTTACTTTCTTTTTCGCAAATGTCAAGTGCACAAAGCCCTCTGGCTGCCTCATGTAAAAAGACTGAACCATTTGCGGCTCAGTCTCAGTTGTTCGTACCATTCGGAACCGGCGGAATTGCCCGGGAAATGAGTTGGTTATTGCACATTTTCCTCGAAATATCCCGAAAGCACATCTTCCACATTCGTCAAATGCGCCAGCATGGCGGCTTCCGCCTGTGCACCGTTCCCGGCAGCCACAGCATTGTAAATCCGTTCGTGCTCCTCATACAGCCGCTGAACGGAGGTCTTCTTGGAAAACAGCCAGATTTTCCTCGTTTCCCTCATTGTTTCCAGCAGCAATGATGACACGTGATTCATCAAGTGTTTAAGAAGTTCATTTTGAGAAGCGTCCGCAAGCGCAAGATGAAATGCAAAGTCTGCTTTCTCTCCCAGCTCCCCGTCCGCTTCAATGCTGCCCATTTCCTTTAGTGCATCCTGAATTCTTTCGAGATCTGCTTCTGTCCTTTTTTCAGCCGCTAGTGAAGCCACGCCGATTTCAAGCAGTTTTCTGACCTCGAGCAGCTGCTTGACGTCCTCTTTTTTCATCAGAAGGGCGGCTGAGAGCGGCTGAGAAATTTGATTGAGCTCAAATTCCTTCAGATACGTGCCTTCTCCCTGTTTCATTTCGACAAGCCCCATCGCTTTTAGCGCAGAAAGTGCCTCGCGAACCGCTGAACGGCTGACTTGAAAGCTCTCAGCAAGCGCCTGAACAGAGTCCAGTTTATCCCCCGGCTTCAATTCGCCGTTTTTGATCATATCTAATAGTGCATCCGCTACTTCTTCATATATTTTTTTTGTTTTAATCTGTTTGTATTTCAATGCAATTCACCCCGTAACTTGTAGGTCTGGCTGTTTACGATCTATTATACTCTGTTTTGTGGGCCGCCAAAAGATTTTGACTATTTCGTCAAAAAGTCTTGTACTTTGATTTTTTTCAAAATATAATGCTAGGTAACTGGTCTTATTACCCAGTCATCAGATGATCATATCATCTATAGAAACCGCTTACATATGGCGCCAGTTTATGTTTCAAGGAGGGGTTTGGGATGCAATGGACACAGGCATATACGCCTATAGGGGGAAATTTGCTATTATCAGCGCTTGCCGCACTTGTACCGATTATTTTCTTTTTTTGGGCACTCGCGATTAAACGGATGAAGGGGTATACAGCAGGCTTGGCCACATTGGGGATCGCCCTTATCATTGCTGTATTGGTTTATCGGATGCCGGCGGAAAAAGCGCTGATGTCCGCGACACAAGGAGCCGTATACGGATTGTTGCCGATCGGCTGGATCATTGTGACGTCTGTTTTTTTGTATAAAATCACTGTGAAAACGGGACAGTTTGATATCATTCGCAGCTCTGTTCTCTCAATTACTGATGACCGACGGCTTCAAGCTCTCTTGATCGCTTTTTCATTCGGGGCTTTTTTAGAAGGGGCAGCAGGCTTCGGAGCGCCGGTCGCCATTTCTGCCGCGCTGCTGGTCGGTCTCGGCTTTAATCCTCTTTATGCTGCGGGGATCTGTTTGATCGCCAATACGGCGCCGGTTGCCTTTGGGGCGATTGGGATTCCAATTACAGCCGTAGAAGGGCCGACAGGGATTCCGGCGATGGAGATTTCGCAAATGGTCGGGCGGCAGCTGCCGTTTTTATCCGTATTTATTCCTCTTTATTTAATCATCATCATGAGCGGGTTCAGGAAAGCCTTGGAGATCTGGCCGGCGATTCTCGTATCTGGTGTTTCCTTTGCCGTTGTTCAATATCTCAGTTCCAATTTTTTAGGGCCTGAGCTGCCCGATGTTTTGTCAGCTCTTGTTTCAATGGCTGCGCTTGCTGTGTTTTTGAAATGGTGGAAGCCGAAAACAACATTCCGGTTTGCCGGTGAACAAGAGTCGGCCGCCTCAATTGAAACGGCGCGCACAAATCCGGCAGCGCCTGCGTACAGCGGCGGACAGATTTTTAAGGCTTGGTCGCCATTTCTGCTGCTGACGGCGATGATATCCGTATGGGGCATTCCATCTGTCAAATCCGCGCTGACCGGGCATTATGAAGGCTCTGCGGTGTTCTTAAAGTGGCTGAATGCTGTTGGAGAAAAACTGACTTTTTCCCCAGGTGTGCCTTTTTTGAACAATCAGATTGTCAATGCTGACGGTACACCGATTGAAGCGGTTTACAAGTTGGAGGTGCTTGGTTCGGCCGGCACCGCGATTTTGATTGCCGCAGTGCTGTCAAAGTTCATCACGGCGATTTCGTGGAAAGACTGGGGAACCGTTTTTAAAGAAACAGTCCAGGAATTGAAGCTTCCGATTTTGACCATTGCTTCTGTTGTTGGTTTTGCCTATGTCACCAACTCCTCGGGAATGAGCACGACACTCGGGATGACACTCGCGCTGACAGGTTCGATGTTTACCTTCTTTTCGCCCGTTCTCGGCTGGCTCGGCGTCTTCATTACCGGCTCGGATACTTCCGCCAACCTGCTGTTCGGCAACCTGCAGAAAGTCACCGCATTATCAGTCGGCATGGACCCCGTTCTGTCTGTGGCCGCCAACTCTTCAGGCGGTGTCACAGGAAAAATGATTTCACCGCAGTCGATAGCGGTGGCGTGCGCCGCGGTAGGACTCGCCGGAAAGGAGTCAGATCTTTTCCGCTTTACCATTAAACACAGTCTGTTTTTGCTGCTGCTCGTTTGTATCATCACCTTTTTGCAGCATCACGTATTCAGCTGGATGATTCCTTAAAAAAATCCTCCCGTCTAGGGAGGATTTTATTTATATCGCTTTCTCGCTGCCGATGACGGAATATTCATTTGGTCGCGATATTTTGCCACGGTGCGTCTCGAGATTTGGATGCCGTGTTGTTCATACAGCAAATCGACAAGCTTTTGGTCTGAAAGCGGTTTTGTTTTGTCCTCTTGATTGATCAGGTTTTCCAGATGCGTTTTGACTGCATAATTCGACGCATCTCCATCACCTGAAGCCTCGGCTTTTGCTGAGAAAAAGAGTTTCATCTCAAACAGCCCGTAAGGCGTTTGTATTGTTTTCCCTTTAATGGCCCGGCTCACAGTTGATTCATGAAGGCTTAGACAGTCCGCCACCTCTCTGAGAGTCAGCGGCTTCATTGCGCTTCGCCCTTTCAGAAAGAAATCCTTTTGGCGTGTGATCAGTTCATTGATAATTCTCGTGATTGTCTGTTTTCGCTGCCTCAGCGCGCGGCTCAGCCAGCGCCACTCCTGATATTTCGCAGATAAATAGGAGACAGTATCCTGACAGGAGCCGGATGATAAAAGCGTTCTGTACTGCGGATGCAGATCGATCTCGGGAAACGAGCGGGTATTCAGTTCCGCTGCGATGTGCCCGTTTTTTACGGTGATAAAAATGTCAGGCTCAATATACACATCTTGCTCTGGCCGGGCAAACAGAAGGCCAGGTCTAGGATGAAGAGCCGCGATATCATCTGAGATATCTTGAATGGTATGAAGCGGAATTCCTGTCTCTACTGAAAGCGCTTTCCATTTTTTTTGTGCAAAAGCACCAAAATGAGCTGAAACCAGCATTTCTGCTTGTTCATTTCTGTTCGGCAGCCGCTGTAATTGAAGAAGGATGCATTCCTGCAAAGATCTCGCACCGATTCCAGCCGGTTCTAATGACTGGAGTTTTGCCAAAACAGCCTCCGTTTCCTTAGCCGATACAGATAGGCGCCGTGCTGCCTCCTCCACATCTTCTTCCAAGTACCCGTTTGAATCAAGCGAATGAATCAGATAATTAAAAATCTTTTTTTCAGTGTTGGTCAGATTCATATCGAGTGACTGCTGTTTTAACGCATCCTGCAATGTTTTTTGCGGATTACTTAATTGAAGGCCCGCTTCCTGTGCATTCATCCTGTTTTTGTTTGTTTTATGGTAAGATAGTGGCGGTGTGTCTGTTTCCTTTCGTTCAATAAGAGGGTTTTCCAGTGAGAGCTCATCAATGTACTCGGCGAGTTCTGCCGAATGATAGCCAAGCAGCGTGATGGCCTGCCTGAGCTCCTGTGTCAGTTGAGGCTTTAATACTTGTACTTGCTGAAGTTTCATATCCATCTTGCTCACTCCCCTTTCTTCATTGTACATGATTGAGATCACACCGTATACATTTATGAAAAAGGAGCTGCCAAAGAAATGTCTGAACTTTTTTCCGTCCCTTATTTTATTGAGAATTTAAAACAGCATATTGAAATGAATCAGTCTGAGGATAAAATCCACGCGATGAACAGCTACTACCGTTCCGTCGTCTCAACACTAGTGCAGGACCAGCTGACGAAAAACGCAGTTGTCCTGAAACGGATTCAGCATTTAGATGAAGCATACAACAAAGTCAAACGTGGAGAATCAAAATAAACCTTCCGCTCACATGTGAGCAGGAAGGTTTTCCTTCTTTGAGGCGTGCTGGATGAGACGGGTGCTTGGCACGCCTTCCATCCAGGTATGAAAGTAATTGGCGTTTTTCCCGTAGGAATTATCAATGACCGTGTTTTCTTTTTGAAGAAGAGAAGACAGGATGTGGCCGTGCAACCTTGATGTTTCCACCGATTCGTAACGGCTGAAAAACCGAATCGCTTTTTGGACGATATAATCCGAGTATTTTTCCCATATATACGCAATGGGCAAAGGGTTGCCTGCTTTTTTATTCAAGACGTTCAGCGTTTGGAGAAAAGCAATCGTCCGGCGGTCTGAAGCTGACAGCACCGTGCGCCAGTCGTAGCTTTCCGCTTCTGCGTGTCCCTGAAGCGCCTGGTTTGCTTCATGATCTGTTCGGATAAATCTCAGCTTTTGATTGGACGGCTGCTGCGTGGGAATGACGGGAAACAGCTGATGAGCCATATCAGGCAGAAGCTGAATGTGATTTCTTGAAAAATAAGCCTGCGCCGTAGCATAGGAGGCTTTTTCCCTTGTCATAATGTGAAGGTTCGCATGCTTAGAAAATATCTCTGCCGTCCGTTTGAGGTTGTCTTTGTTTTGAAAATAAATCGATTGCGGCAGGATCACAATTTTGTGGTTCGGATAGGTTTGAACGATTTTCTCTCTAAAGCCTTGATAGTACGGATACAGATCCCCGAAGTTTCCGCCTCCCTGGCAGACGATGATGAGATTAGGATCCAGCTTTCGCCCGACTGGAAAATTGTCAGGATTCCAGCGTTTTCTGACCCGAATCCCGTGTTCTTTAAAGAAGGCTTCTGTTCCTTTCATAATAAATAAATCCCCTACATTCCCATATAGAGGATAGTCAGCATATATAATCTCTGATTGTTTCGGAATGACGTCGAGCAGCCCGGACAGTTTCTGTTTCAAGCTGATCATCGAATGCTTGCTGTCCATTTCTTCACCTCGGCAGTTTGGAATAAGTGCAGTAGCACTTCAATGACCCGGTCTTGCTCATCTTCTGTCATATTGGACCCCGATGGGAGACAGATTCCTCGCTTGAACAAATCTTCGCATACGCTTCCTGTATCTTCATGAGAATAAAATAAAGCCGGATCGAATAGCGGCTGGGTATGGAGCGGCTTCCACAGCGGACGAGCTTCAATGTTTTCTTCAGCAAGACGTTGAACTACGTCATATGGGCTGAGCCCGTTATCAAGTGTGAGCGTGGTGAGCCAGCGATTGGATACGCCTGCTGCGTACTCCGGCATAAAGCGGACGCCGTCTATGTGACCGAGCGCATTGTTGTATCTCGTGAAAATGGTCCTTCTTTTCTCCACTCGCTCATCCAGCACCTCAAGCTGGGCAATGCCGACGCCGGCTAAGATATTGCTCAGCCTGTAATTATGACCAATTTGACTGTGTTGATAATGAACAGCCGGCTCTCGTGCCTGCGAAGCGAGAAATCTTGCTTTTTCAATTGCTGCTTCATCATTTGAAACGAGCATCCCTCCCCCTGATGTGGTAATGATTTTATTCCCGTTAAATGAAAAAATGCCGAAGCGCCCGAAAGTTCCGCTTTGCTTCCCTTTATAGACTGTGCCGAGAGATTCGGCTGCGTCCTCAATGACAGGAACTCCGTATGCATCACACAGGCTTACGATTTCATCCATTTTCGCGCTCTGCCCATATAGATTGACGGCAATCACCGCTTTTGGCAGTGTTCCGTTTCTTTTCGCTTCCTCCAATGCTCTTTCAAGGGCTGTCGGCGACATATTCCACGTATCAGGCTCAGAATCAATAAAAACGGGCACCGCTTTTTCATATAAAATCGGATTGGCGGTTGCTACAAATGTGAAGGACTGGCAAAACACGCTGTCACCTTCTTTTACCTCAAGCAAACGCAGGGCGAGATGAATCGCCGCCGTTCCTGAGCTGACCGCAGCTGCTGCTTTTACACCGACTCGTTCTGCCAGCTGTTCTTCAAATGAATTCACGAGCGGCCCAAGCGGCGCAATCCAGTTTGAGCGAAAGGCTTCTGAAATATAGTGCTGCTCCCTGCCGCTCATATGAGGGGGAGATAAGTAGATTTTTTTATGCATAGAATCATCCTTTGTTTGATGTTTGAATGGAAGAAATGATGCGTGCCGGAGCACCGGCCGCCGTTACCCTGTCCGGTATGGGACGGATCACTGCGGAGCCGGCGCCGACAATGCTCCAAGCCCCGATTGTGATCTGCGGTATGACGGATGCACCAGTTCCGACGTGAGCGCCTTCCTGAACGGAAACCGCTCCTGACAGCGTGACACGCGGGGACAGATGAACGTAATCGCTGATTTGATTGTCGTGCTCTGCCACTGCACCCGTATTGATGATGCAATGAGCGCCGATGCGCGCATCCGCCTGAATGATCGCGCCCGCCATAATCACTGTCCCTTCCCCGATGACAGCCGACTTGCTGACGATGGCTGACGGGTGAATCAATGTAATAAAATCATCTTTCCTCAGTCCCAGTCGCACCGCCAGCTGTTTTCTGACACTGTTATTCCCAACAGCAATCAGAAACAGCACATCAGGAATGAGCCTGCGCAGTTCAGTAACGGCTTCCGGCGGTCCTGTGTACCATTCTTTTCCGCCTTCGAACGTTTTGAATTTATCATCCAGCACTGCGGCTAAGCGCGTATCTGAGCGGGCGTTTATCAGCTCTCTGATCACCTTTCCGTGTCCGCCGTCACCCACAATGGCCACGTTTTTCATGAGGACACATCTCCGCTTCCGGTAAACCGTTCTGCGGTCACATGATTGGTTTGCTGAATCCCTTCTGAAACAAGGACCTTTCGCACCGTCAAACATAAAATTTTCAAATCGAGAAAAAATGACCGGTTGTCAACGTACCATACATCTAATTCAAATTTCTTTTCCCAGGAAATCGCGTTTCTGCCATTGATTTGCGCCCAGCCTGTGATACCCGGCTTCACCTCATGGCGCCGTGCCTGTTTTTCTGTATAAAGAGGCAGATAGTCCATCAAAAGCGGCCGCGGCCCGACAAGGCTAAGATCGCCCTTCAGGACATTCAGGAGCTGCGGAAGCTCATCAATGCTCAGCTTTCTGATCAGCCTGCCCGTTTTCGTCAGCCGGACTTCATCGGGCAGCAGATTTCCCTCACTGTCCCGTTCATCCGTCATTGTCCGGAACTTATATAGGGTGAACGGTTTGCCGTGCAGGCCTGGCCTTACTTGCTTAAAGAAGACAGGTGATCCTATTTTCAGCCTGACAACGGCGATGGTGAACAGAATGATCACACTCGTACAGCACAACAAAAAAATGGCGGCCGTCAGATCAAAAAGTCGTTTCAGGATCAAAGATTCACAGCTCCTTTCGTTTTTCGAAACCTTTTTAGTATCAGCTGTCTTTCCTCTTTTGTACAAACGAGCATAAAAGCGAAAACAGCGTAGCAAAAGCTGACTGTCACTCCCGTCGCTATCAGTGACGGCCAGCTGTCAATCTTCACAACGAACTGAATTGCCTTACAGACCGTCCAGGCAAATACAGCGGCTGAAAGAGGCCCGATTATGCCTTTAAAGAACACGTGCTTTTTGTAGCCTGTAATGCGGGATACGTAAAGCGGCGTAAAGATGGCATTTTTTAAAATAAGAGAAATGGCCCCTGCCAATGTTATGCCGTACAGACCGAGATGAGCCGGCCCGCTCAGCGTGACCGCCAGCACCACATTCACCGCACCTAACAGCAGGGTAACAATCGCCGGTGTTTTTTGTTGATTAAAAGCGGTCCATATATAAAACAGCGGCATAAAGGCGAGGCTGACAACCAAGTATCCGGCATGAATAAATAAAAGCGGTGCTATCGTTGAAAAGGACGGTCCGAGCCAGATTGTCAGAAAAGGTCCCGCCAATCCGCCCAATAAGGCAGCAGGAAGTGCAAGCAAAAGACCATTGAGCCTTACTGCCTTATTGGCGTAATTCATCAACCCTTCCATATCGCCTTTTGAATAATATGAAGTCATGATAGGCGCAAACAGGGATGCGACCGTTCCGGCCAAGCTGCGCAAAAGCAGCGGAAACTGGATAATCGCCGCGTATTTCCCGGATGCGGACGCCCCCAGCATCAAATTGGCGGTTAACAGATCAATCTGCAAAAAAAGCAGGACGCCGATTTGATTGACGGAGCTCCATGCGCCCGCTTGAAACAGCTCCTTGCTTGTGCGGAATGAAAGATCCTTCATACGAAACGAAAACCACGGAATCAGCTTTTTGAAGAAATAGAAAGACAGCACAGACGCAATGACAGCACCAGCTAAAGCTGCAAGCTGGATCTGCCAGATTTTCGGCGCAAAGCATGCAAACAGGAGCAGCACAGACAGCACCCGTATAAGCATTTGCACCGCCTGAATGGAACTGGTGATATAAAGGCGGTTGGCATAAAATGGTGCAGCACCGAAACCCGCCATCAGAAACGTTAAAATAAACAGCACACTGCCGATTAAAATCGACAAACGCACATCTGCCAAAAGCGCTTGCGGCACATTCATGACGCGGTCAATAAAAAAAGCCGAACCCGCAAGCGGCAGCAAGAGCAGCAATGAAATCAAAACAGAGGCCGCTAAATAATTGCTGATATACGCATTTGCTTTCTCCCGCTCTCCCCTGTGGGCAGCAACAGAAAAGAACCGAACGACAACCGAGCTGAGCGCCACGGTAATAATCGAAAAGTAATTAATCACATTTTGTGTCAAGTGAACAAAGCCAAACGCTTCCACACCGAGCGTTTTGACAATAAAAGGCGTCATCCAAACCGATAGGAAAACGGACAAGAGAAAAGCCGTGAGATTAGCGCTGAAGTTTATCGTGAATTTCATGCCTGCTTCGCACTGCCTTTCATTGTCCCCCGATGCTCGAAAAACAGCTTGATAAGAAAAGTGAGCCGCCATTTACACAGTGCTAATACCAAGCGCTCTCCTCTTAATAATTTCTCATGCTGAAACGGTGTATGTCTGACAGCCTGCCGCACCATGTCATAGGATAAAATCTGTCTGATCTTCTTTTTGATGTCTTTCGGCGAATTCGGAGAAGCACAGGCATTTGCCAAAAGCATCGGAAGCTGGTGCCTGCAAATGTACACATTCAAATCTTCTTTACATGCGCCTGCTAAGCCATAGTGATTGTAGAATGCGATTTTAGCTTGATATTGTTTTTGAAGATGTTCATCCATCGCCGGCTTATAAGGGATTTCTGTCAGGCTGTTCGGGTTTTCACGATAAATGTACAATCCTTCATCAAGCATTTTCACCCGCTCCGCTTCGCGAAAAGCGGACAAATTAAAGGGAGAGTCTTCAGCAAAACGGATGTCTTCATCAAACAACAGATTCGCCCTTTCAAAAAGCTCACGACGGTAAAGATAACGCCATACATACCAGATAAATCTCGTTTCGTGAGCATGTTTAAGCTGTTCAGTAATTTCTGGTTTCGTCAGCACGCGGTTTGCCTCAAGCTGCGGTGGCACATATGTCCGCCTGTCCGATGACTGCTTGTAAAAACCGCATCCGACGATGTCAAGCTGATTTTGCTCCGCTTCTTCAGTCAGCCTCTGGAACATGGCGGATGATACATAATCGTCTCCGTCTACAAAGCCGATGTAAGTGCCCCGCGCGGCCTTTATTCCCGTATTTCGCGCTGAACTAAGCCCGCCGTTTGCCTGATGAATGACCCGGATTCTCGCATCCCGTTTTGCATAGTCCTCTGCAATCTCGCCTGAACGATCCGGTGTTCCGTCATTCACGAGGATGATTTCAATATCAGAAAGCGTTTGACGAAGCAAAGAATCAATGCACTCTTCTATAAATGGTTCAACATTATACATCGGGACAATAATGCTGACGAGCGGGATCATTGCGCTTCACCGCTGATTTTGTCACGCAGACCTTTAAAATACACATCTCTCGGAAAGCCTGCACGGGGTGTTTCTTTTGTTAAAAGCTCATTGACTGCGGCTGTTACGCGCTCTGGCTCCGGATGTTCTATCAGCTTCATGAACGGGATGTCTTTAAGCCATTGATAGCCCTCCATCACCTTATGGTCAAAGGAGCGAATGACAACACACGGCGTTCCTGTCAGCGCGCAACAAATCATGCCATGAAGCCTGTCAGTGACGACGGCTTCTGCGCTTTGCAGCTTAGACCACAGTGCTTCAAGTTCTTGTTCGCGTGTATCGCGGCTGACCCGGCGGCCGATCGTTGTCGTAAAGGATTGGATCTCGCCGAATTCCTCACATAGCGCAGCCTTGACCCGGTTCCTCTGGTCCTCCTGAAGCACGCTTTCCTGATCCTCGCGCAAACACATATAAACCCCTTCGCGTTCTGCGGGGGTCTTGCTTCTATCTAAATACAGCACCATGTCCGGCTGCTTCAAAATTGTTTTTTCTTGAAAATGCTGTTTCATAAATTGATACGTTGTTTCATCCCGTGCCATGAGCAATAGGCCGGGGTGCGCATTATAAATTTTCTGTGCCCGTTTCAGCTCTTTGCGCCCCTTTTTCGTGTCAGAAAAATGAGCCGTTGCCGGAAGCTGGATAACCCGATAGTCACGGAATGTTTTAATGATGAAGCGGCGCGTCCACTCCTCATAACGGTATAAATCCCCCATGTTTCCGCCGCCGATGATAAAGACCATATCCTCCGGATGGCGCGAGCGGATCAGGTTTTTTGCTGATTTGTAAATGTCCTTCATATCGACCTCGACGATGTCAAAGTCCGGGTATTCTTGCTCAAGAAATGCCTTGCTGGCATAAGCAATTGCGTGATCTCCCAAATTGTCATGGGACGGCAGCAGGGTCAGTATGATTTTTTTCTGATGTGCTGCGGCCTTTACTGGTTGATCTGCCGCTCCCAGCCAATATTGGGACGGGTATTTGACCTTTAGCAGCAGCCATTCTGCAAAATTGATTTTCAACGATTGTAACGACATGTCCTCACCCTCTGTTTCTCATTTTGTACTCGATCACCCGCTGATACACAGCCGATGCCATCGCGACGAACGGAATCATTCTGTATTTCGCCATCAGAAGCAGGCATGACCGTTTTGCGTCAAAAGGAGCAGTACCCGTTTTTGAAAGACTTTCTTGAAACACCGGGTCCGCGCATATCACGCCAACATTTCTAAGCTTTTCAAACAGTCGGCGGCTGCCGCTCGTTTTCCATTCATTCAGCATGCAGATGCTGCTGTGAAGAACGATAAAGGTATCAAGCTCCTTGCGATACTCCTCCAGTTTGTTGTTCTCCTGTAAAAACGCCGCATTCGCCTCATACAGCGCAAGTCCTGATTCAAACAATTTTTTCTGATAGCGCTGCACAATGGAGGAAAGGTGAATTCGATAATGATAGAGCGGCGTTTTTACGTAGGATACTGAGCGGGCGAAAAAGTGAGCCCTGAAGCTGAAAAACTGATCCTCGACATGCTCCAGCTCGCCTCGGAGCGGAAACGACAGCCGATGGGCTTCAATCATGCTTCTTCTGTACAGTTTGTTCCATGAAAACCCTCTGACCTTCCCTTCGAATAACGCCTTGATATAGTGCTCCTTCGGCTGATCCTGATAGGTTTGGGCAATGTCTGAGTCCATGGTTTTGCCAGTGTCCTCAAACTCTGCGGCGTAATTGCAAATGACCAGATCAGTTTCATCGCCTGCTGCCCGGAGCATCTGCTCGCAATAATCAGGCTCAATCCAATCGTCTGAATCGATAAACGCGATAAATTCGCCGCGTGCAGCTTCAATGCCTTTATTCCGAACCGCACCGAGTCCCTGGTTTTCCTGATGAATCACCTTGAACCTGTTGTCCATTTTGGCGTATTCTTCTGCGATATCCGGGCTGGCGTCAGCTGAACCGTCATTGACAATGATGATTTCTATATTGTCCACTGTCTGGTTCCGCAGTGATTCGAGACACGTTCTGATATATGTTTCTGTGTTATAAACAGCGACTAACAGACTAACCGCAGGTGTTTCCATAATGACCGGCTCCTCGTGCATAAATTACCGGGAAAAAATCGTTCTGTAAGGCAGAACCGATGAATCAACCGGCATAAGCAAATAACTGTAAAGAAAATAACAAACAACGATAGCGATATAGATAAGGGCGTTCGATTTTTCATCAAATATCCTGACAAAATAAGGGACTAAGATCATTTGATACAGACCGAAATAAATATTGAATCTGGCAAAAATCACGTCCTTTGTTGCCAAAAGGCCGAACAAAAAACCAAGCAGGCACAAATTGACGACAATATCGATTTGCGGCCACAGACTCCGCAATCGTTCTTTATAGCAAAAAGCAAGGAACAGCGGCAGAACCAAAACAGCGATTTTGATCACATTCATTCCATTTGTGTTCGTCATGAGCCATTTTTCATAATGGCTGTATGAGCTGTTTTCAAGTACAACGACAAACACAGAAATAAATTTTTGATATAAAAATGTCATGCCGAGAAATAAAGCGGATAGGCCGAATATCGCCGGAGACCAGGCTTTTCTTCTGACAATAAAGTACACCGGAATCATAATCAGCGCCGACGAATGAAAGAGCGAGCTGACCAGCACAATCAGGAAATATCGCTTCCAGTTCCCGCTGATGATATAACGGATCGCCCAAAACAAAGCAGCTGCGACCATGTATTGCCTGATGCCGTTAAAAGACGCGTAGTAATGAAAGGTTCCCAAAAACAAAAAGACACTCAGCTCAAACGGCCTGCCATAGTCGGCGAGTGTCTTCAGAATAAAGCTGTAGGTCACGACCGCCACCGTAAAATACATGATTTGAGGATCTTCCGTGATGAAATTCATCAGCCAAAGGAGTGCGGTAAACCCCGGATCTGTCGCTGTTTTCGCTGTGCCGAAACCGAATATCTGCCACACATTTTGATAATCGCCCGCCAATTCGTACAGCAGCGTGTACGTCTGAAAATCCGTGCCGACTCGATAGCGGAGACCTGACACGAGCACAAGTGAAGCGAGCGGAATCCAGATCAAAAGCTTATTCGGCCGATACCCCGTGGCAAGCGAATCGTCACGGCCGCCGCACATTTTAGCGAACCAAGACCAAATAAATACAATCCCCATATTGACGGCATATACAATCATCGGTTATGGTCCTTTTCCGTGCTGATGTTGTATACATTCAGCAGCGCTCCTACATTTTGCTGTGCATCGTAGCCAAGTTGAGCGAGTGTTTCTTTGATGAACTCACGCTTCGGCCTGCCTGCGGCGGCCGCCCTTGCAATGGTTTCAGCCCAGACGCTGATCGGTTCAGAAAGACTTAATCTTGTGACAAGCCCGAGACCGGCGTCGACTTTTTCTGTAATGCTGTCTGAAATGATGCATGGAAGCCCCGACGCCTGCGCTTCCACAAGCACAACCGGCAAGCCTTCGTACAGAGACGGCATGACAAACACATCAAATGTACGCATTAGTTCATGGATCCGTTCTTCAGTGCCTAAAAAGAGAACATCTGATAGCAGATTCTGCCGGCGCGCCTCATCCTCTATCTCCCCTCGCAGCGGCCCGTCTCCTGTAAGAACAAGCTGAAAGCGAACGCCTCTTTCTTTGAGATGTGCGGCAAGCTTCAGCAGGAACGCGTGGTTTTTCACTTCATGAAACCGGGCCACATGGCCGATGATGAGCCGGTCGGCTGCAATGCCGCGTGCTGCTTTTTCTTCATCAGCCGCCTGCCCATTTGGGGCGAACAACTCAAGGTCAATCCCGTTAGGAAGAAGGTGAACACGCTCCCGCTCCATATTGGACTGTCCAAATAAAAACCTGCCCGCATCCTCTCCGCAGGCACACAGCGCTGTCGCATTTGCCAAAATGAGCCGCCTGAACACGAGCAGCTGCAATCGATCCTTCCAGTTGAAGCCGGTCTTCCAAGACGTATTGTGGGAGTGGCATACCCTGACCGGCACTCCGGCGAGCCTTGCCGCAAGGGCGATAAAACCCGTTTGGAAATCCGTGTGCGCATGAACGGCGCTGAACGGCCCGTTTTCTTTTATCGCGTTTCTCACATTCCTCACAAATGTAAGGGGATTGCTTTGCCCAATGCTCGGGACATAAAAAAGCCGCCCGCCTAAAGATAAAATCTCTTCATCATAAGCGCACGGATCATTTCGATACGTTAAAAAATCAAATTGCACTTTGCTTTTGTCCATCTTCCGATATAAATTCATTACCATGGTTTCCGCGCCGCCCCTGTTCATGCCGCTGAGAACATGGAGTACGCGCTTTTGGCTGCTATTCATGCTTGACAAGCCCTTCCTTTTGGTTCATCACTCTTTTTTTATGGTAGCGATTCATCACGGCTGGAGGCATAAAGGCGCGGATTAACGGTTTTGCGATATATATGTAATCAGATAAAGGAAGCTTCAAGCGTCTGCACGCCTGATAGACAAGGATGGCATTGTCAATTGAATACGTAAATGACCGCCGTTTGAATGCATCGCTGTCTTCCCTCACTTTATACAAGGCTTCCTGAAGATTATAGCCCCTGAAGCCCTCTTCAAAAAAGCGAAGCCACAAATCAATATCTTCCATTCGTCTCGTCCGCCGCACCGACCGGTAGCCTTTCAGCGTGCGGTAGGCACTCGCTCTCATCATAATCGTGCCATGGCAAAATGGAGTCCCTTTTGCCATGATGCCCGGCTCCGGAACAGAAGGCAGAATGCGGGCGCCTCTTACGCCAAATTCATCAAACACAAGCATGCCGGTGCCAACCACCTGATAGTGTCGGTGCTTTTCTAAAAACGCGACCTGCTTTTCCAGACGGCGCGGAAACGAAAGGTCATCTCCGTCCTGACGTGCGATATAATCGCCTGTCGCATGCGAAAGACAATGATTTAATGATGCGGCAAGCCGCTTATTTGTTTTGTTTTGAATCAGTTTGATGCGGTCGCTGTAATGAGCGGCATACTGCTTCGCGATACGGAGCGTGCCGTCTGTTGACGCATCATCGCACAAAATCAGCTCCCAATTTTTATAGGATTGGCTGAGAATAGATTCTATGCTTTCTGCCAAAGTGCGTTCGCAATTATAAATGCCCATAATGACAGAAACTTTCGGTCCTGAGTTCATACGCTTTTCTCCTTTGTATCCATATCCATGTACGCGGAATAAATATCTGCCATTTCTTCCACCGTTCGCGCCTCCGAGAAGCGCAAGGCTGTTTTTCGGCCTTCCTGTCCCAGCTTTCGGCAGAGCTCCGGCTTATGGTAAAGCTGTTCAATCCGGCGGGCAAAAGCAGCACTGTCACCGATTTTGATCAGAAAACCGTTTTCTCCGTCGCGAATGATTTCCCGATGCCCGCGATTATCTGTGGCGATCGCCGGTTTTTCTGCCGCCATTCCCTCAAGCACATTCATGCCGAGGCCCTCTCTAATGCTGGATGCGACAGATATATCCGCAAGCTGAATCAGCTCATGTATGTCGCTGCAAAAGCCGTAAAAACAGACATTGGCGGAAGCGCCAAGCTTTTCAGCCAACGTTTGATACGTTTGTTCCATTGCCCCTTCCCCGGCAAACACAAGGCGAAGCGAGGGAATTTTTTCTTTTAGCAAGGCTGCGGCTTCAATTAACAGCTTCTGGTTTTTGTTCAGATTGAGCTCAGCCGGATAAACCAATATAAAATCATCTTCACGGAATCCGTGCTTTTCTCTAAGTCTTTGCTGCTCTATCGGACTGACAGGCCGGAAACGCTCGGTATTGACGCCAATGCCGTGAATTTTCTGCGTCCTTCCGCCCGGCCTTTGAAGTCCTTTCGCCCGTTTATAATCCTCTTCATTAATCGTAATCAGGCAGTCCGTATATGCTGAAAGCCATTTCTCGATCGGATAGTAAAGAAACCAATTTTTCATTGGTGCTCCTTTGCAGAAGTGAAATCCGTGCGCTGTGTACAGCACCTTTGTTCCGTGCCGCCGTGCCTGCCTCGCCGCCAGTCTGGCGAGAACGCCGCCGACCGGTGTATGGCAATGGACAATGTCGTATTCATAGGTGTCAATCACTTTCTTCAGCTGCCTATAAACGGCCAGGTTCTGAGGGTCAAAAGGTGACCTGCGAATCGGGATGGAGAATTTCTCATCCACATACGGCAGCTTGGTTTGTCCGTTCGCGGCGACATGAACCTCCCAGCCCATTTGCTTGAACCATTTAAAATAAGGGAGGTGAAAGGCCTTAAAATGATAATCAACAGTCGCGCAAAACAATATCTTTTTCGTCATTTTCACTCCCCCTAATGAACACTGGCAGCCGTCATTTCTTCTGATGTATTGATTGCAGCAAACAGCCTCGCTCTCAGGTCGGCTTCCGGCAGCTCATGAAAATCCTCGATAAAGCGCATCAGCACCGGCCAATCGCCATCTACCGCTTTACCGATGTGAATCTTTGGAAAGATTTGTTCAGTATGAACTTCATTTTTGTTCAGCAATTCTTCATACATTTTTTCGCCCGGACGAATGCCTATGAATTCGATTGGAACCTGCTCAGTCGTGTAGCCGGACAAATGAATGAGGTTTTTGGCAAGATCCACAATCTTTACGGGCTCTCCCATATCGAGAACGAAAATTTGACGCCCTTTCGCCAGTGCCCCAGCCTGAATCACAAGCCTTGATGCCTCGGGAATCGTCATGAAATAGCGGGTCATTGCCGGATGTGTTACTGTCACCGGGCCGCCTTTTTCAATCTGTTTTTTGAAAATTGGAATGACGCTGCCGCGGCTCCCGAGTACATTGCCGAAGCGAACAGCAACAAATTTGGTTCTGCTGACTTTCCCAAGATTCATAATAATCATCTCTGCGAATCGTTTTGTCGCCCCCATTACGTTGGCTGGGTTCACCGCTTTGTCCGATGAAATCAGCACGAATGTCTCAGTTCCCGACATATCGGCTGCTTCCGCGACATTTTTTGTTCCGATAATATTGTTTTTGACCGCCTCTTCTGGATTGTGTTCCATTAAAGGCACATGCTTATGGGCAGCTGCATGATAGACAACATGCGGCTCGTATTTTTTCATCAAGGTAAACATTTTATCGCGGTCCTGCACATCAGCGATTTCCGTATGGAACACAATGTGTTTGCCGAATCGTCCATTCAGCTCTGTATAAATCGAATGAATGCTGTTTTCCCCATGGCCGAGCAGAATAATTTCCTTAGGCTGAAACGCGCTGATCTGACGGCAGATTTCCGAGCCGATTGATCCGCCCGCTCCCGTGACGAGAACTGTTTTTCCTTTGATGCGGTTCGAAATTTCGCTAGTGTCGAGGGTTACCGGCTTTCTGCCGAGCAAGTCCTCAGCTTTTACATCTCTGATTTGTCCTGCAGTTCGTGTGCCAAGCAGCATTTCATCAAAATGAGGCATAATTTTAATGCTTACTCCGGTTCGCACACATTCTTTATATAACACCTGAAGCTCATGGGTGCGGAGTGAAGGAATGGCAATAATAATATAATTAATTTTGAGCTTTTGCACCGCAGGCATGATACTTTCTTTACCGCCGATTACGGGCAGTCCCATAATTTCTAATTTATGCTTCGTTTGGTCGTCATCAATAAAAGCGACAGGTATGATATCAGGTTCATCTTTCGAAAGCAGCTGCCTGACCATCAGAGTCCCACCTGAGCCCGCCCCGATAATCAGCGCGCGGGACGAGGCGCAGCGTTTTTTCCTGATGCTTTCGTTTAATACTCTGGATAAAATACGGGTCCCTCCAATAGACAAAAGCTGAAGCACCCAGCACGCGGTTAACAGACGGAAGAACATCGTGTGATACACAGCATACTGAATGATACCGGTCACAGCGGCGGAAAGCGTAATGCCCTTAAGCAGGACAATCAGCTCGCCAAGTCCGGTGTATGTCCACACCTGTTTATACTGATTGAACAGGAAAGCACACACATGATAGCTGAGGAGCAAGCTGACAGCGGTAAGCAGTAATGCTCCGGAGTCATAAAATTGATAGGAATCTTTTAAAAATTGATATCCTGCAATAACTGAATTTAAAACGAGGTAAGTATCCAGCGCAATAATCATTGACAGTCTTCTCCGGTAACTCAACCTTTTCCCCCCTAATTCTTTTATCGGTTTAGCTGCGGCGGTTTTCGTCTCTCCAAAAAATCGGCAGCAGCTAAACCGACAATACGTCCTATGTATATATGAGATAAGTGGGCATTTAACCCATCCTCACGCCCCGCCAGCGACGACCAGCATCTAAGGCAGCAACTTCAGCTGCCCACAGCAGAGCCGAGTGCCTCCATTGATACAGGTCAGGAGACATCACCTTTACAAAAACTAGTAGGAATAGTGTTCCGATTTTTTCATTTTCTTTTTGTTTAAAAGAGCGCCTAACAGCTTCGCATTGGATTGTTCCAGTGCATCTTTTGCTTTCAGAACGGTATCGGTTTTTGTTTTTCCGCTTAAAACGACGAGCACGCTGCCGTCTGTCTGATTTGCTAGAATCTGAGCATCTGCAACAGCCAAAAGAGGAGGGGAATCAAAGATGACGAGGCTGAATTGTTCATAGATCTCAGATATTAAATCTCCCATTGCTTTTGAAGACAACAGTTCTGCCGGGTTTGGCGGGGTCGGCCCGCTTGTCAGTACATATAAGTTATCGATCGGCGTCTTTTGCACCGTCTCACTGAGTGAAGCATTGCCGACCAGCACATTTGTCAGCCCGGTTACATTATCAACCTGAAACGTCTGATTGATGGTCGGCTTTCTTAAATCGGCATCCACCAGCAGTACTTTCTTTTCCTGCTGCTGCGCAAAGACAGCCGCAAGATTCGCTGCACTGAACGATTTACCTTCACCAGGCACAGAGGAGGTGACGAGGATAGATCGCAAGTTGGTCTGGACAGATGAGAACTCAATGTTTGTCCGAATGGTGCGATATTGTTCCGCAACAACTGATTTATTGTGTAAAACAGATATTTGAGCCAAACCTCGCCTTGCTTTCTTTTTTCTAAAGATCACTCGCTTCACTCCCCGAAATGTTTTATCCCGCGATTCCGCCCTTTGTGGACATCAGGAACGGAGCCTAAGCATGGCAATCCGGTTCTCTCGCTGAGCTGCCGTGCGCTTTTGCATGTATCATCGAGAAAATGCAGAAAAAATGCCAGTGTAATGCCGCCCATGACAGCAGCGCCAAAAGCCATGACCATATTTCGCAGCCTGGCCGGCTTGATCATCGGGCTTTCAGAAGCCTTCGCCTCTGATAATATATGTACGCCTTGTACATTCATTCTTTCATCTACTTCTTTTTCAAACTTGTTCACTAACGTGTTCGCAATCTCAGCTGCTTTCGCCGGATCGTGATCCTGAACGGCAACGTTGATTATTTCTGATTCATTTTCACTGCTGGTAACCACTTTTCCTTTCAGCGAGGAAGCCGATTCAGATAGGTGCAATTCCGCCTTAACTTCTTCCATCAAGGCAGTGCTTTTCATAATCGATTGGAACGTGCTGCTATACTGAAGATTTCGCTGGATGTCACTGAGATTCGAGTTTTCTTCACCGTCTGATTCATGAACCAGCACCTGTGTCGACGCCTGGTAGGTCGGTGAAATGACCTTAAATTGCACAAAACCCATAATAAGGGTGACGCCGATTGTGATGAGCAGAATCAGCACGAATCTGTGTCTGACAATCGCATATAATTCTTTGAAACTCATATTCTCATTCATGTATTCATAGCCTTCAGCCTTCCCGCGGCTGGCTTCCCGCGCCCCTTTCTGTTAATGATTGGATTATAAAAGAAAACGTTATTATTTAAAAATTGCAAAATAAGCCAATAAGTTCTCTTTAGAGAACAAAATCATGATTTTCCTCTAATTTACTGCACTTCCCTTATTATTTTAAATTTTATAAAGAACGAAAAATTCCTTATAATGAACAAAATAACGACAGGAATAGAGGAGAATTTCATATTATGATTGGAAGAATTATCCGTTTGTACCGTAAAAGAAAAGGCTATTCTATTAATCAGCTGGCTGTTGAGTCAGGCGTATCCAAATCCTATTTAAGCAAGATTGAAAGAGGCGTTCACACGAATCCGTCCGTTCAATTTTTAAAAAAAGTTTCTGCCACACTGGAAGTTGAATTAACAGAATTATTTGACGCAGAAACAATGATGTATGAAAAAATCAGCGGCGGTGAAGAAGAATGGCGCGTACATTTAGTGCAAGCCGTACAAGCCGGGATGGAAAAGGAAGAATTGTTCACTTTTACGAACAGACTCAAGAAAGAACAGCCTGAAACTGCCTCTTACCGCAACCGCAAACTGACGGAATCCAATATAGAAGAATGGAAAGCGCTGATGGCGGAGGCAAGAGAAATCGGCTTGTCTGTCCATGAAGTCAAATCCTTTTTAAAAACAATGGGAAGATGATGATCGGTTAAAGGGCTAACGTTCGCATCTATAGGGGAAATCTGTTTATAATGGGGGAAAAAGGGAGAGAACACAATGACTCATCAAATAGTAACGACTCAATACGGCAAAGTAAAAGGCACAACGGAAAACGGCGTACATAAGTGGAAAGGCATCCCCTATGCCAAGCCGCCTGTCGGACAATGGCGTTTTAAAGCACCTGAGCCGCCTGAAGTGTGGGAAGATGTGCTTGATGCCACAGCGTACGGCTCTATTTGCCCGCAGCCGTCTGATTTGCTGTCACTTTCGTATACTGAGCTGCCCCGCCAGTCCGAGGATTGCTTGTATGTCAATGTATTTGCGCCTGACACCCCAAGTAAAAATCTTCCTGTCATGGTGTGGATTCACGGAGGCGCTTTTTATCTAGGAGCGGGCAGTGAGCCATTGTATGACGGATCAAAACTTGCGGCACAGGGAGAAGTCATTGTCGTTACATTGAACTATCGGCTGGGGCCGTTTGGCTTTTTGCACTTGTCTTCATTTAATGAGGCGTATTCTGATAACCTTGGGCTTTTAGACCAAGCCGCCGCGCTGAAATGGGTGCGAGAGAATATTTCAGCGTTTGGCGGTGATCCCGATAACGTAACAGTATTTGGAGAATCCGCCGGCGGGATGAGCATTGCCGCGCTGCTTGCTATGCCTGCGGCAAAAGGCCTGTTCCAGAAAGCAATCATGGAAAGCGGCGCTTCTCGAACGATGACGAAAGAACAAGCGGCGAGCACCTCGGCAGCCTTTTTACAGGTCCTTGGGATTAACGAGGGCCAACTGGATAAATTGCATACGGTTTCTGCGGAAGATTTGCTAAAAGCGGCTGATCAGCTTCGGATTGCAGAAAAAGAAAATATCTTTCAGCTGTTCTTCCAGCCCGCCCTTGATCCGAAAACGCTGCCTGAAGAACCAGAAAAAGCGATCGCAGAAGGGGCTGCTTCCGGTATTCCGCTATTAATTGGAACAACCCGTGATGAAGGATATTTATTTTTCACCCCGGATTCAGACGTTCATTCTCAGGAAACGCTTGATGCAGCGCTCGAATATTTACTAGGGAAGCCGCTGGCAGAGAAAGTTGCCGATTTGTATCCGCGTTCTCTGGAAAGCCAAATTCATATGATGACTGATTTATTATTTTGGCGCCCTGCCGTCGCCTATGCATCCGCACAGTCTCATTACGCCCCTGTCTGGATGTACAGGTTCGATTGGCACCCGAAGAAGCCGCCGTACAATAAAGCGTTTCACGCATTAGAGCTTCCTTTTGTCTTTGGAAATCTGGACGGATTGGAACGAATGGCAAAAGCGGAGATTACGGATGAGGTGAAACAGCTTTCTCACACGATACAATCAGCGTGGATCACGTTCGCCAAAACAGGAAACCCAAGCACCGAAGCTGTGAATTGGCCTGCGTATCATGAAGAAACGAGAGAGACGCTGATTTTAGACTCAGAGATTACGATCGAAAACGATCCCGAATCTGAAAAAAGGCAGAAGCTATTCCCTTCAAAAGGAGAATAAATATGGGGAAAACAGGATACATTGGTGCTGCCATTGTTGTGGCAGCTTGTATCATTATTTTGTCGGCCGTGGTATGTTTACGGGACACAGTCTATTACCAGCCTATGCGCTGGACTGGCATCATACTGTTTTTCGCGGGAATTGTGATGGTTCCCGCATACTCAGCAAAAAGAAAACCCGGAAAAGAGAAGTAATTCTCTTTTCCGGGTTTTTATGTTTATTATAATCTTCCCGCGCGAATATCGTCTGTCATTCCCTCATAAGGAGCCTTCGAAATCACTTCTTCGTTGTCGACTCCTTCATTTTTCAGAAATGTAATTTCCGCAAATTCAGGTACAACGTATTTTGGATACGTTTCATATTTTTCGCGGGATTCTTTCATCAAATCAATGTGGTCATTTTGGTAGCAAACCGTAATTTCAGGATGTTCATGCACCCATTTCGGGAAGAAAATAATGCCATGCATGCGTTTTTCATTTGGCATAAAGTTTAATGAAACATCCGTGCCAGTCGGCTCTGTCCAAGACACTTTATATACGCCTTCTGTCAGTTTGACAATATTCACTTCCTGATCTCGAACCCAGCGTCCGGCAACCATTCCGCTATGAATTCTATAATCAATTGTATGGTCGTTTTTAATATAAATCTCGTATTCCCATCCGTTTTCATACGTATAAATCATGTGGCTTCCGATAAAGTTTTCCATCTTACACACTCTCCTTAGTCTTTTACTGTACTTCATAAATGTCTAGTAGAACGTAATCAGGGGTTCTTTCTGCGGAACCGATAAACAAGCGGTCATGGAGCCATTGATAGACTTCACTGCCTGTTTCAAACGTCGGTACCGTACGAAAATAAACATGCTCCGGTTCAATAATTTCCCCGGCTGCCGCTTGTTTTCGAAACGGCTTGCTGACTTGCCGTATTCCATTGTTTTCAATGTAAATCAGTTCATGATCTGCTGTTTCAATCACATACCTGGCAGATAAATCTGTTCTGCCGTTAGCGCGAATCATTTGTGAATCGGCACCGCCCGGCAAAATACGTCCCTTTACTTCCCCGGTTATTGTTCCCGAACGAATCGGAATGAATCATCTCAGTCCCAGGCTTGTCTCACCAATCGTGATAGGCGGATCAACCTTGATTTCTAAAGAGGCGAATGGTTTTAAAACCGGCTTCTTCACGAGAACCACCTCACCTTCAGAAAAAATCATGTAACTATTTACATGTTCACTTTAACACCATTGCAGTTAACTGTCAAACAATAGGAACATAAAAAAACAAGGACTGTTTGAAGACAGTCCTTGTCTGAAGCTAGCTTTGATAAGCAAGATATGTGCTGACAGTGCTTTTGGCAAGACAGGCAGAGGAATCTATAATCGGAATCTCACTTTGAATATGATCTAACACCGCATTTAAATCCGTGCAGGCTGAAATGATGATGTCTGCATGCTGACTGATTTCTTCATATAGCGTCTGCCACAATGCTTGTGTATGCTGCATATGATTTGGCTGTTTGATTGCGGCGATAAGCTGGTTCACAGCCTGCTGCCAATGGTCCTTGTGAATAACTTCTTGTCCATTTCCCTTCAGAACTTTTTGGTAGATGGCGGATTGGATGGTTGGCTCTGTTCCTAAAACCACCGCTTTTTTTGCGGGATGCGGAATCTCTTTTATCGTTTCCTCAACAATATGCAACATAGGAACTGACAATGCCTGCTGAATCTCTTCATAGTAGACATGCGCCGTATTACAAGGCAGCGCAATGAAATCCACGCCTGTTTTCTCGAGCTTTACCGCTCCGTCGATAATCGCTTTTTTCATCTCGTCATGGTCAATTGGACGATCTGCATAGAAGGGCGTCGGGCATGAATAGATCATCATGTGCGGATAGTCAATATCGTTTGAAGCCCCATACAGCTTCTGACAGTAATCAATCACCTTATCAATAAACGGCGAGGTCGATTTCGGCCCCATTCCGGCTAATATTCCGATCATCAAATTCATTCCTTTCTACTTCGTACGGACCGCTTCTTCCTCTGAGCCATCCTCATAGAGGATAAAGCTTTTCGCAGCATCCTCACCTAATGTAAACTCGACTTCAACAGACAATGCTCGCAGAAAGAAACGGGTTTCCGAGGAAGGAAATAACTCCAGTCTCAGCTGTCCGGCGATCTCCAAATAAAGCCGTTCATTCTCGGTTGTCACCTGTGCAGCCGTCCCATCCTGCAACAGGTAGCTGCCAACATAGCGGCTGTATATCGCCGTATCAATTGCTTTTTTCTTTTTATCAGCAGGACGTTCCGGGACATCATATGGCTGGCCAAATAGAATATGTTCCGCCGCCTTCAGAATCGCTTGTTCATATTCAGTATCCTCTTCCTTATTACTCAAATAGATCAGCGTTTTACGATGATCGATATATCGGATCATCATCGTCGAATAGCCGGGCCATCCTCCGCTGTGGCTGACAATCCGCCCTTTTTCAGGACTGTTTTGCAGCACCCAGCCAAAGCCATAATCAATTGTTTCTCCATTGTTGAGGCGCACTGGAGAAAACGCAGATTCCTTAGAAGCCTTGCTGATGAAATCGTCCTGATATAAAGCCTGATCAAATCGAAACAAATCGCTTGTGACAGAGTTAACCGTCCCATCTCCCTGTATGCCATCGAGATACACAACATAGTTCGTTTCCTCCAGCTCATCAGGGAGGACGTATGTTTCGGAATGTACATCATACACATATCCATATGCATAATGATCAATTCGCTCAGGCGAAAGCCTCCTGTTATACACTCTTGTTTCATTCATGCCTGCCGGTAAAAAAATACTTGTTTTTATAAAATCCGCATAGCTCATGCCAGATGCTTTTTCAATGATAACCGCCAGCAGCACATACCCCGTATTGCTGTACATCCAGCCTTCATTCGGTTCAAAATAACCAGATAGCCCCTCATTCATCAGCATATCGACAATATCCTGATTCACCGCAATCTTGTGTGAATCCCAATTGGCAAAAAACCATCCCATATAATCAGGAAGCCCTGACGTATGGTTCAATAAATGCCGAATCGTTACGCCCTGATACGGAAAACCGGGCAGCCAGCGATCCACTTTATCCTCATAGCCAAGAATCCCCTTCTCCTCCAGCAAGATGATTCCCAATGCTGTAAAAGGCTTTGACAAAGACGCTAACTCAAACAAAGAGTTGGTTTTCAACGGGCGTTTTTCCGTCATTTCCGCATAGCCAAAAGAGTGGTGATATAAAATATCGCCACCCTCCGCAGCCAGAACCGTCCCGTTAAACTGATGTTTTTCGCCTAATGTCTCAAATAACGTCTGAAGATGCTTTCTTTTATTCTGCTTCATTCCTCCACCTCCCATATCTCTGTACGTTACTAACCTACTAACGTTTCAAATATTTTGAAAAATCCTTCAGTTAGAGATCCTTTTTAACCCATCACATATACCTGCCGTTCACTATTATTTAGTGAAATGAGATATTATGATATTTTCTGAATTGTGATTAAAAAGGCAACTTTATGCCCATGCAACAGAAACTATAAAAAATACAGAGAATGAAAAGAAACAGATAGATTTTTTAGTTCTTTAGGCCCGTAGTCTGCAAATCCTTTTATGATTTTCTATCAAACAAAAGAGGAAAATAGACCAGTTGCAATCCAAACGAGAGTCTAATAGAATGAGGTCGAAAAGTAAATCGCGCGGGTTTGTTACTGATAAAGCAGGCAAGACCTAAAATGTGTAAAGGGCAAAGTGTATACTTTGGCGTCACCCCTTACATATTTTAGGTCTTTTTTTATTGTGCGTAACTAACTTGCCATCTTCAAACAGGAGGGCTGGAAGAAGCAGACCGCTAACACAGTACATAAAAAAGGAGACATGAACGATGAACATCAAAAAGTTTGCAAAACAAGCAACAGTATTAACCTTTACTACCGCACTGCTGGCAGGAGGCGCAACTCAAGCGTTTGCGAAAGAAACGAACCAAAAGCCATATAAGGAAACATACGGCATTTCCCATATTACACGCCATGATATGCTGCAAATCCCTGAACAGCAAAAAAATGAAAAATATCAAGTTCCTGAATTCGATTCGTCCACAATTAAAAATATCTCTTCTGCAAAAGGCCTGGACGTTTGGGACAGCTGGCCATTACAAAACGCTGACGGCACTGTCGCAAACTATCACGGCTACCACATCGTCTTTGCATTAGCCGGAGATCCTAAAAATGCGGATGACACATCGATTTACATGTTCTATCAAAAAGTCGGCGAAACTTCTATTGACAGCTGGAAAAACGCTGGCCGCGTCTTTAAAGACAGCGACAAATTCGATGCAAATGATTCTATCCTAAAAGACCAAACACAAGAATGGTCAGGTTCAGCCACATTTACATCTGACGGAAAAATCCGTTTATTCTACACTGATTTCTCCGGTAAACATTACGGCAAACAAACACTGACAACTGCACAAGTTAACGTATCAGCATCAGACAGCTCTTTGAACATCAACGGTGTAGAGGATTATAAATCAATCTTTGACGGTGACGGAAAAACGTATCAAAATGTACAGCAGTTCATCGATGAAGGCAACTACAGCTCAGGCGACAACCATACGCTGAGAGATCCTCACTACGTAGAAGATAAAGGCCACAAATACTTAGTATTTGAAGCAAACACTGGAACTGAAGATGGCTACCAAGGCGAAGAATCTTTATTTAACAAAGCATACTATGGCAAAAGCACATCATTCTTCCGTCAAGAAAGTCAAAAACTTCTGCAAAGCGATAAAAAACGCACGGCTGAGTTAGCAAACGGCGCTCTCGGTATGATTGAGCTAAACGATGATTACACACTGAAAAAAGTGATGAAACCGCTGATTGCATCTAACACAGTAACAGATGAAATTGAACGCGCGAACGTCTTTAAAATGAACGGCAAATGGTACCTGTTCACTGACTCCCGCGGATCAAAAATGACGATTGACGGCATTACGTCTAACGATATTTACATGCTTGGTTATGTTTCTAATTCTTTAACTGGCCCATACAAGCCGCTGAACAAAACTGGCCTTGTGTTAAAAATGGATCTTGATCCTAACGATGTAACCTTTACTTACTCACACTTCGCTGTACCTCAAGCGAAAGGAAACAATGTCGTGATTACAAGCTATATGACAAACAGAGGATTCTACGCAGACAAACAATCAACGTTTGCGCCAAGCTTCCTGCTGAACATCAAAGGCAAGAAAACATCTGTTGTCAAAGACAGCATCCTTGAACAAGGACAATTAACAGTTAACAAATAAAAACGCAAAAGAAAATGCCGATCCTATTGGCATTTTCTTTTATTTCTTATCAACATAAAGGTGAATCCCATATGAACTATATAAAAGCAGGCAAATGGCTAACCGTATTCCTAACCTTTTTAGGAATATTGCTGTTTATCGACTTATTTCCAAAAGAAGGACATGACCAAAAAACAAAATCAAAACAGAAGCCGGACTACCGGGCGGCATATCATTTTACGACGCCGGATAAATGGAAAAATGACCCTCAAAAACCGATCTATTTTGATGGCAAGTATCATTATTTCTATCTATATAACCGGGATTACCCAAAAGGCAACGGCACAGAATGGCGCCATGCCGTCTCAGAGGATTTGGTGCACTGGACCGATGAAGGCGTGGCGATTCCGAAATATACAAACCCGGACGGTGACATTTGGACCGGTTCCGTCGTGGTTGATAAAGAGAACACAGCCGGCTTTGGGAAAAATGCGCTTGTCGCGATTGTGACACAGCCCTCAGCCAAAGACAAAAAACAGGAACAATATTTGTGGTACAGCACAGACAAAGGAAAATCATTCAAATTCTACAGTGGCAACCCCGTTATGCCTAATCCGGGCACAGACGATTTCAGAGATCCGAAAGTCATCTGGGATGACCAGGATAACAAATGGGTCATGGTCATGGCTGAAGGATCAAAAATCGGTTTTTATGAATCCGATAATCTTAAGGACTGGCATTACACAAGCGGATTCTTCCCAGAACAGGCGGGAATGGTGGAATGTCCCGACCTCTACATGATGCGGGCAAGCGACGGAACGAATAAGTGGGTTCTCGGTGCCAGCGCGAATGGCAAACCGTGGGGCAAACCAAATACGTACGCCTACTGGACCGGAAGCTTCGACGGAAAAGAATTCAAAGCGGATCAGACTGAAGCCCAATGGCTTGACTATGGCTTCGACTGGTATGGCGGTGTGACGTTCGAAGACAGCAAAAGCACAGATCCATTAGAAAAGCGGTACGCGCTTGCCTGGATGAACAATTGGGATTATGCCAACAACACCCCGACAATGAAAAACGGCTTTAACGGCACAGATTCTGTCATACGCGAACTCCGGCTGAAGGAGCAGGATGGAACATACAGCCTCGTCTCACAGCCGATTGAAGCTTTGGAGCAGCTGACTGTTTCAACTGACAAAATAGAGGATCAGGATGTGAACGGATCAAAAACATTGTCGATTACAGGTGATACGTACCAGCTTGAGACGGACCTTTCTTGGTCAGAGCTAAAGAATGCAGGCGTCAGGCTCAGAGAATCAGAAGACCAAAAACGCCATATTGATGTCGGTATTTTCGCTGAAGGCGGCTATGCTTATGTCAATAGAGCAGCCACAAATCAGCCTGACAAAAGCAATACCTATGTCGAAAGCAAAGCTCCTTATGATGTAAGCAAACGTAAGGTGCATTTGAAAATACTTGTCGATAAAACAACGATAGAAGTATTTGTTGGCGACGGGAAAACCGTTTTTTCAAATGAAGTCTTCCCAAAGCCTGAAGATAAAGGAATTACCCTTTATTCTGACGGCGGCACAGCCTCCTTCAAAAATATAACAGTGAAACACTTTGATTCGATTCATGAATAAAAACAGGGGCGGCGCAGGCTGCCCCTGTTTTTTTATTAGGAGCGGTATTCTCTGTTACATATTGGGCATTGTAAGGAATATAAGGCTGGTTTCAAAGGAGGAAGCGAATGTCTAAACAAGGAAATTTTCAAAAATCAATGTCGCTGTTTGATCTGATTTTGATTGGGATGGGAGCCATCTTTGGATCAGCGTGGCTGTTCGCTGTCAGTAATGTCGCTTCAAAAGCAGGGCCCTCCGGCGCTTTTTCCTGGATCCTCGGAGGAGCCATTATTTTGTTAATAGGGCTTGTATATGCGGAGCTCGGAGCCGCTCTGCCCCGTACCGGAGGCATCATTCGATACCCCGTTTATTCACATGGCCACCTTGTCGGCTACTTAATTTCGTTTGTCACGATTGTCGCTTATACAAGCTTGATTTCAATTGAAGTGACAGCTGTGCGCCAGTATGTGGCCTATTGGTTTCCCGGCCTGACCATTAAAGGGTCTGATTCGCCGACCATTTCCGGCTGGATCTTGCAGTTTGCCCTATTATGCTTGTTTTTCCTGCTGAATTATTGGAGCGTCAAAACCTTCGCTAAGGCGAATTTCATCATATCGATTTTTAAATATATTGTGCCGATTACCATCATTATTGTGCTGATCTTTCATTTTCAGCCGGAGAATTTATCTGTTGAAGGATTTGCACCGTTTGGATTTACAGGTATTCAGGCTGCCATCTCGACAGGCGGCGTGATGTTTGCGTATCTCGGCCTGCATCCGATTGTATCTGTAGCAGGTGAAGTCCAAAATCCCAAACGCAATATCCCGATCGCTTTAATCATTTGCATCATCGTTTCAACCATCATTTATACTGTTTTGCAGGTCACCTTTATTGGTGCAATCCCGACAGAAACACTGAAACATGGCTGGCCGGCAATTGGCCGGGAGTTCTCATTGCCGTTTAAGGATATTGCGGTCATGCTCGGGTTAGGCTGGCTTGCAACGCTTGTCATTTTAGACGCCATTCTGTCTCCCGGAGGAAACGGGAATATCTTTATGAATACGACATCCCGCCTTGTTTACGCCTGGGCGCGTAACGGCACATTATTTGGCATATTCTCAAAGGTCAATAAAGATACGGGGACACCCCGCGCTTCGCTTTGGCTTTCGTTTGCCCTGTCCATTTTCTGGACACTTCCCTTTCCTTCGTGGAACGCGCTCGTCAATGTCTGTTCAGTCGCGCTCATTCTTTCATATGCGATTGCACCCATTTCTTCAGCTGCGCTGAGGGTCAACGCGAAGGACTTAAACAGGCCGTTTTATTTAAAGGGAATGAGCATTATCGGGCCGCTTTCCTTTATATTTACAGCGTTTATCGTGTACTGGTCAGGATGGAAAACAGTCTCCTGGCTGCTCGGTTCACAACTCGTGATGTTTTTGATCTATCTCTGTTTCAGCAAATATACGCCTAAAGAAGATGTCAGCCTTGCTCAGCAGCTGAAATCAGCCTGGTGGCTTATCGGGTTTTATATTATGATGCTGATCTTTTCCTACATCGGTTCTTTCGGACATGGTTTAGGGATTATCAGCAATCCCGTCGACCTCATTTTAGTCGCGATCGGCTCACTTGCGATTTATTACTGGGCAAAGTATACCGGGCTCCCAAAAGCCGCCATTGATTATGATAAATAAAGAAGCAAGAGGTTTTCTTGCTTCTTTATTCTTTACAAACAAACATACACGCGATAAAATGAATGAGAGTCAGTCATTACTGGAGGTGTTCCTCATGCCAAAACAAACATCGGGTAAATACGAAAAAATATTGCAGGCGGCCATAGAAGTCATTTCTGAAAAAGGCCTCGACAAAGCTTCTATTTCTGATATTGTCAAAAAGGCCGGCACTGCCCAAGGAACATTCTATTTGTATTTTTCATCTAAAAATGCCCTCATACCGGCCATTGCAGAAAATCTCCTCACCCATACACTTGATCAAATCAAAGGTAGGCTCCATGGGGACGAGGATTTTTGGACCGTTTTAGATATATTAATTGATGAGACATTTCTCATTACAGAACGCCATAAGGATATTATTGTCCTCTGTTATTCCGGGCTTGCGATCGACCACTCCATGGAAAAATGGGAGACGATCTATCAGCCTTATTATTCCTGGCTTGAAAAAATCATCAACAAGGCCATTGCAAACCATGAGGTAACGGAAGGAATCAATTCAAAATGGACGGCCAGAACGATTATCAACTTGGTCGAGAATACTGCGGAACGATTCTATATCGGATTTGAACAAGATGAAAATGTTGAAGTGTATAAAAAGGAAATTTTCACTTTCTTAAAACGGAGCTTAGGTACTGCTTAAAAAATGACTGGGTAACACCGCTCATTTTTTAATGCCCTAAAAATGACTGACGTTCATTCATAAAATAGAGAGGTGTTTCATTTGAATTGGGTTCTTGTTTTTATTGCAGGGCTTTTAGAGGTTGTTTGGGCCTCTTCCCTCAAACATGCCGATTCGCTTTTGGATTGGATCATCATTTTTATCTTAATCGCGGTCAGCTTTATCCTGTTGATCCGCTCTTATCAAAAAATCCCGATGGCCGCCGCGTACACTGTGTTTGTGGGAATCGGAACCGTCGGAACATATCTGACTGGAATTGTTCTGGGCGAATCCTTCTCAGCAGCCCAAATGTTCTTTTTAGCTTTATTGCTGGCTGGCATTTTAGGAATGAAATTATTTACGAAAGAAAGCAAATCTCAGCCGGGAGGTGAACAATAATGGCATGGTTTTTATTAGTGATTGCCGGCATAGAAGAAATTATAGCTGCCATTGCCATGAAATATATAGACGGAACAAGAAAAAAATGGCCAATCATTGTGATGACTGTTGGATTCGGCTTATCCTTTTACTGCCTTTCCCAAGCGATGATCGTCCTGCCTGCCGGAGTCGCATATGCCGTCTGGACTGGCATTGGAAGCATTGGTGTTTCGGCGGTCGGGCTCATCTGGTTTAAGGAGCGGTTTCAGCTTTCACAGGTGATTTCACTTTGCCTTATCCTAGCCGGCGTCATCGGCCTGCGTCTTACGTCATCTTCATAAAATCAAGGCATATACAGCTGTATATGCCTTTGCCATTAAGCTTCGTGATGTTTTTGAAGATGAAGCGGCGGCGGGATGAGCCAGCCTTTGTTTTTTAGCAGCCTTAAGTATTTTGCGCCTGTTGCCGCTTTCGACATATGAAATTGCCCAAACATCATGGCAATATCCTCACGAATCGATTGCCCCATCATTTTGCTGCATGTCACAAGACCTGCAGCATTTTCTGCTGCCGCGGAGGCCGCCACATCCGGATCGAGAAACCGTGCGCCAGGCGGAATGTCGTTAAGATCTGCTGTCGGCGGTTCAGGAGAAGCCGGCGGCAGCGCCACCCCGTTTTCTTTCAGGATCGTGCTGACCTGTTTGATTTCATCTTGGCATTTCTCAATAGACTCACGAAGCAGTTTCTTCAGGTCGTCATCACCGACATGATTCAATAGCATTTGGTAATTGCCGACCATTTTATTGCCCGCCATCACATAACTCCACAAGCCGAATACCTCACCGTAATGCATCGGTTCATCCTGCGGATTTCCGCTTAAAATACCCATGCTCATTCTCCTCCCATATTCAATATTGCACATTTCATAACGTGCCCAAGCGGAGGAACATTTATGTTTCAGCGGAAAAGATTTATGAAATGAAACAAAACAAAAAAGACAAGAGTGGCAAGTTGCCAAACCATTGTCTTTCCTGTTGTTTGATTGGACGCACTGAAGGGATTCGCACCCCGACAGACAAGATACCGGAAACCATTCAAGTGCTTTTTAGTATGAGTCATTGATTCTGTCTTTAATAAACTTTAACGAGATGGCGGGATGCTTTGCGGAAAACGAAATACATTTTCGGGGTCATATTTCGCCTTTATTTCTCGAAGCCGCGCAAAGTTTGCGCCATAATATTCTTTTCCGAAGTTTTCAATGTTTTGATCTGGAACATTAACATATGAACCTGCTACATATGGTTGCATCAGCTGACGCACTCTTTCAACTGATGCAAGATTTGAATCTTCTTGTGATTTATTTTTCCAACTAGCCGTCCATTCCGTATAAAATAATGGATGGCGCCAAAAAAAGGCAGTTTCGTCTTTAGGGACTCTGCTTATAGCACCACCCCAATTGATAAAAAAGAAATTGGCTTCTGTTCCAGTAGCATCTTCCAAAAATTTTCTCATGATTGAAATGGGTTCGTCAGACCAAAAATCATGACCCCATGCCGAGGAGAATTTAACACTCTGATCATTTCTGCCAGGGATGGGTTCGTCAGGGTCTAAGAAATCTATAGCATCTGGATAGTATAATGTTTTGATATCTGCTTCTGTTGGAGTTCCCGCATGTAATAAAGGTTTTAATAATCGAATCAATTCAGTTTTCGAACCGAGGAAAATTCCTTCTGCATGACACAAACCATTTATTTTGCTGTAAATTTCAAGGTAGCATCCTAATCGTTCATCTACAAACGGAGCCCATTTCTGCCAAGCTTTAAATACCGTTTCTAATTGTTCCCACGGCCAGATAATATTGAAGACGGTTGCAGTTTTAGGGGCACGATGAACTTTGAATGTATATTGGGTATTATATCCAAAGTTACCTCCTCCTCCGCCTCTAGAAGCCCATAGCAAATCCTCATTGTGAGATTGATCTGCGTGAATAATCCTTCCTTTTGCATCTACCGTTTTCAGCGCGAGAAGGTTATCACTTATAAGGCCAATCGATCGTGAGAGTACACCAAATCCGCCGCCCATCGTAATTCCCCCGATTCCAACTGTTGGGCTATCTCCAAACGGAGCCATAAAACCGTCTCGAGCTAATCCCTTTACAAGCGGGCCAACGGGAATACCAGTTTGAACGGTTGCAATAGCGTTTTCTTCATCTAAGAAAACTTTATTCATGTCACTCACATCAATAACAATTCCTCCACTTACTACTGAAAGGTTCTTATCTAAAGCATGGCGACCGCTTCTGACACGTAAGGGCACTTTATTCTCACGAGCCCATTTAATGGCATTACTTACATCGTATGAATTTTGCGCAAAAACAAAGACAAGAGGATAGACATCCACATAAGGGTTCCAATTCTTAATAGCCTCTGTATAGCCGGGGTCTCCTTTGAAGATTACACGCCCTGTCAACTGTGTTGATCCCATATATTATTTCACTCCCAAAGAAATTCGATTCAGATACTAAAATATGCAGGAGCTGGATAATCGCATAGACAAATGATCTACGAACTATAAATATAATACGCTAAGGCCTTTTTCGTCGGTGAGGTCTGCTGAGAAACATTTTTCAAACAATTTTGAGCAAACTTCCTGTCCAATCCTCCAACAAGCGTTTTTTCTTATCGTTTTTAGGAGCAGTGTCCAGTTTTTTTCGGAGTGAATATTCGTTTAGGCCAAAAGAAAAGAGAGATGAAGAAGTGTTTAGTACCAGAGGTATACATCCATACAACAGACTCTAGATCATCATATACTGAATGTATGTAGAAAGGAGACATCAGCTTTGGCAAAATATCGGATTATGACCTTTGACGGCGGCGGTACCTTAGGTGCTTTAAGTTTACAACTATTAAACAGATTGGCTAGGCAAAACCCGAAGTTAATTAGTCGAACCCATGTATTTTCGGGAAATTCAATCGGTTCATTTACTGCCCTTGCATTAGCAAGCGGAAGATCTCCAAGGGAAACACTTCAGTATTTTGAGGATGAAATCCTACCCGCATTCAGCATTTCCCGGCCAGGCGGACCTGTTTTCAACCAACAATTACCCTATTCCGGTTTTATTAAAGCGGTAAGAAATTTTTTCCCAGCAGATCTTCAACTTATAGATTTAAGAAAACGAATTGTTGTCCCATCATTCAAATTATACTCTCAAAAACTGGACCGTTGGACTCCTGTCTTATTTCACAATTTTCCCGGCTCTCCCTATTTAAATGAAAAAGTGAGTGATGTCATACTGCGGAGCAGCGGTGCTCCCGCGACGCAACGCGCCTATCAAAACTATGTGGACGGATATGTAGTAGCAACGAATCCCAGTACAGCCAGTATCGCGTTTGCAGTTGGTAAAGCCAACGTGCCATTGGATCAAATTGCGGTATTGTCCATCGGAACAGGTGAAGCCCCGACTCGGTTAAGAAGAGATACGAGGGGATGGGGAATGGTAAGTGCAGATAACATACGTCCCGAAAATCTGAAGAACCTTCCTCCAAATTGGGGAGTCCTTTTGGACAGGTCGCCTAATGAACCTTTACTGCCATTTCTTCAGATGATTGCTGGCGGTAATGGGTACTATGAATCCATGGTCAGTGCGAATCTTCTGGGAGATCGTTTTTTCCGGTTAGATCCGCGGATTCCGAACTTCTCCAAAACGGACCCTGCCGTCGTTCCCGCTGTCATTGAAATTGCGAACAAAACCAACTTACAGCCTGCAATTCAATTTATAGAGAAGAACTGGGGAAGCAAATAAATTTTTATTTTAAAACTATTCTCGCTTATCCAATTTTGTCCGAGAGAAGATTCTCAAAATAAATACAGGCAATGGGTAGAACCGGATTTTTTTAAAGGTTTGTTAATCACAAGCTAATAAGATGAATGAAAAACTCAATTCATACTTCTTCTTTTGAAAGTGAGGGTTCAAACTAAAGAATATAATTGAAATGTTACTCTAAGGTATGCAATTCCCTTTTTCACACAAAAAAGACAAGAGCGGCAAATCGCCAAACCCTTGTCTTTCCTGTTGTTCTATTGGACGCGCTCGGAGGGATTCGAACCCCCGACAGACGTGGTACCGGAAACCACCGCTCTATCCAACTGAGCTACGAGCGCAGAATGACTGCGTTATGAGAACGTCAGCACAACTAATTATACGATAATTCCATTCAAATAACAACCCTCTATTTCGAGAGGCCGTTTTTTAAATAGACAAAGCATCTTAATTGGCAATCTGACATACGATGGTTTGAACCCCTGTATTTTTGGGGAAAATGGGAAAAAGAGACGACTTTGCATATCAGGCCAGCTTTTTGTTTGACCTTTATTGACCAAAAATGTATCATGTAACTACATACTTACCTAAAAGGTGAAGGAGGAGCATTATGAATTTAATACCTACAGTCATTGAACAAACGAACCGCGGGGAAAGAGCGTATGACATTTATTCTCGTCTATTAAAGGATCGAATCATCATGCTTGGATCTGCGATTGATGACAACGTTGCGAACTCCATCGTGTCACAGCTTTTATTCTTAGCAGCAGAAGACCCTGAAAAAGAAATTTCTCTTTACATCAACAGCCCGGGCGGCTCTATTACAGCCGGTATGGCGATCTATGATACCATGCAGTTTATTAAGCCGAAGGTATCTACAATTTGTATCGGTATGGCTGCGTCAATGGGCGCGTTCCTGCTTGCAGCCGGCGAAAAAGGCAAACGCTATGCGCTTCCAAACAGTGAAGTCATGATTCACCAGCCTCTTGGCGGTGCGCAAGGTCAGGCGACAGAAATTGAAATTGCCGCGAAACGCATTCTCTTGCTTCGCGACAAATTAAACAAAGTCCTTGCTGAACGTACTGGCCAGCCGCTTGAAGTGATCGAACGCGACACAGACCGTGATAACTTCAAGTCTGCTGAAGAAGCGCTTGAATACGGCCTGATTGACAAAATTTTGACTCACACAGAAGACAAAAAATAATCAACAAAACCTGCAAGAGCTGCGTCTCTTGCAGGTTTTTTCATTTCAAAGAATTGACTCCCTTAAACACTTTTTATTCTATACTGCTCCCATTCCTCATGTAACAGCTCAAGTGTCAAATCATTCGTCTGCCTCACAACTAGATCAGCACCAAGCATCGGCTGTCCTTGACCGACACCAACCGCAAACATCCCGGCAGATTTGATTGCGGAAATGCCTGCTTCTGCGTCTTCTATTGCCGCGCAATCAGCAGGGGAAACATCGAGCATCGCTGCAGCTGTTAAAAAGATGTCAGGATCAGGCTTCCCCTTCGCAAGAGCCGTCGGATCAACAATGGCATCAAAATCATCGATAATTGCCAAACGTCTTAAAATCTTAGGAGCATTGCGACTTGAAGATGCTAACCCGATTTTTATATTTTCGTTTTTCAATTGACATAGAAGCCTGCCAATCCCCGGTAAAAGATCTTCCGGCGTCAATTTGCTGATCAGCATTTGATAATCGCGATTTTTCCGATGCATAAGCTCTTGTTTCTCCGCATTTGTATACTTTGTTTCCGCCCCGCCAAAGATCAATATGCTTTCAAGTGACTCTTCTCTGCTGATTCCTTTTAGCCTTTCATTCATGTCTCTGTCAAAAGGGATATCGATTTGTTCTGCGATGTGCTTCCAAGCGAGAAAATGATATTCAGCAGTATCTGTTATCACTCCGTCTAAATCAAAAATGACCGCTTTCATATACTAATGCCCATCACAGCTTCATAAGGTTTGAGGCTAATACTCTTTAAGTCAGCCCGCTCCTGCGGATAGTTTGAAATCAGCACTTTCCAACGCTCATGAATCAGTTCTGGAGGCGCTTCGAACAGAGCCTTTTCTTCCGATAAATTCACAACGACAAGAAGCTTTTCCCCTCGATATTCTCGAAGGTAAGAAAAGACCTGCGGATCATTCTCCTGCAACAGCTGATAATCGCCATATATCATAATCTTATATTGCTTTCGTAATTGAATGAGCTTCTGATAGTAAAAGAAAATCGAATCTTGATCTTCCAAAGACTCTTTCACATTGATATCTTGATAGCGGGAATTTACCGGTATCCACGGGTCTCCGGCTGTGAATCCCGCATGTTTTCCGGCATCCCACTGCATCGGTGTTCTCGCATGATCCCTTCCTTTTATCATCACGGCTTTGACAAACTCTTTTTCTGACATCGTTTTGTTTTCGACGACTAGTTCACGATATGCATTCTTTATTTCAAGATCATCATACATCTCCAGCGGCATATCGCTGTTGACCATGCCGATTTCTTCTCCCTGGTAAATAAACGGCGTTCCTTTCATGCCGTGCAGAATCGTTGCAAATGCCTTCGCACATTCTTTACGCAGCTTCCCATCATTGCCCCAGCGGGAAATAACCCTCGGCTGGTCATGGTTCTCAAAATACAGGGTATTCCAGCCGACATTCATTAACCCGGTCTGCCACCTTGTCATCGTCTTTTTTAAAGCAATCAAATCAAACGGCTTGATCTGCCATTTCCCATTTGGCGAGTTTTGTTCTGTATCAATATCCATATGTTCAAATGTAAAGATCATATTCAGCTCTTGCCTGCTTGCATCTGTGTACTTTTTCGCCTCTTCAATATCAGAGCCGTTTGCCTCTCCGACTGTCATGCAGTCGTAATGAGAAAGCACTTCCCTGTTCATCTCTTGAATAAACTCATGAAGACGTGGGCCGTTAGAGTGATAACGGCCAACAATATAGCTGCGGCTGTGATCCGTTTCGTAGTCCGGAAAATCGGTGTATTTAGAAATAGAGCCGATCACATCCATCCGCCAGCCGTCAACGCCTCTATCCATCCAGAATCTCATTACATCATAAACTTCCCGGCGAACGGCTTCGTTTTCCCAATTTAAATCAGGCTGTTTTTTCGAAAAGTAGTGCAAATAATACTGCCCTGTTCCTTCATCGTATGTCCACGCTGAGCCTGAAAAGATCGATCCCCAATTATTCGGCTCTGAGCCGTCCGATTTAGGATCTTTCCAAAAATAATAATCCCGGTAAGGATTGTCCTTCGACTTGCGGCTTTCAGCAAACCAAGCATGCTCATCTGATGTGTGGTTCACGACCAAATCCATGACGATTTTCATTCCGCGTTTATGGGCTTCATCAATCAGCTGAAACATATCTTCATTTGTCCCAAACTTTTCGTACATGTTTTTGTAATCGCTGATATCATATCCGTTGTCATCCTGCGGGGAATCAAATACCGGGGAGAGCCAGATGACATCCGCCCCGAGATTTTTGATGTAATCCAGCTTTTGAATCACACCTTGCAAATCTCCGAATCCATCTCCATTGGCATCATAAAAACTGCGCGGGTAAATTTGATAAACGACAGCTTCTTTCCACCATTCACTCATTAGGCGTTCTCCTTTCACATCGTCCCTGTAGGACAACCGGTTCCTCATAAACGTTCATGTGCAGCGGCTCGCCTTTTACAAGCTCAAAAATAACGCGCTTTTCGTCAACCGTCACATTGATTAATCGGTTTCGATAATTGATGTTGAATGAATATTCGTCCCATTCTTTCGGCAAAAACGGAGCAAATGACAGCGTCTCATTCGCGGTGCGCATGCCTGCAAAGCCATGAACGATTGCCAGCCAGCTACCCGTCATTGAAGTAATATGCAAGCCTTCTTCCGTATCATGATTGTAATTATCAAGATCAAGCCTTGCTGTGCGCTTATATAATTCGAGCGCTTTCTTTTCCAGCTTGAGTTCGGCTGCGAGAATCGCATGGACAGAGGGCGATAGGCTTGATTCATGAACAGTCATCGGCTCATAAAATTCAAAGTTTCGCCGTTTTTCTTCCATTGTAAAACGGTCATTAAAAAGATAAATGCCTTGGAGAACATCTGCCTGCTTAATAAAATTGGAGCGGAGAATCTTGTCCCATGACCATTTCTGATAAAGAGGCCGCTCCGCTGGATCTAATTCGTCAACTGCTTGCAGGTCTTTGTCCAAGAACGTGTCATGCTGAACGAAAATTTGCAGTTCTTCACTAAATGGATAGTACATGTGCTGGATGATTTCTCTCCAGACTTTCAATTCTTCTTCCAGCACATCCAGAAGGCGGCGTTTCTCCGCTGAGATACTTTCGAGACTTTGTAGAGTATACTCCAACGTCCAAGCCGCAATGACATTCGTATACCAATTGTTGTTAACGTTGTTTTCGTATTCATTCGGCCCTGTGACGCCATGGATCATATACTTATTTTTTCGTTTCGAGAAGTGAACACGGTCGGCCCAAAATCTGCTGACTGCCACAAGAACATCTATCCCATATTCTTCCATATAGTTACAGTCGCCTGTATAATTGATATAATTGTAGATCGCATAACAGATCGCGCCATTGCGGTGAATTTCTTCAAAGGTGATTTCCCATTCGTTGTGGCATTCATCACCTGTGAACGTCACCATCGGATAAAGTGCCCCCTTCATCCCCAATTTTGCAGCGTTTCGTTTGGCAGCCTCCAACTGATGATAGCGATACAAAAGCAGGTTTTTCGTCACCTCCGGCTCGGCTGTCGCCAAATACATCGGAACGGCGTACGCCTCAGTATCCCAATATGCAGCACCTCCATATTTCTCGCCAGTAAATCCTTTCGGCCCGATATTCAAACGGGCATCGTCCCCGTAATATGTCGAGAATAACTGAAAGATATTGTAGCGGATTCCTTGTTGTAGCTCCTCATCTCCTTTAATCTCAATGTCCGCTTTTGCCCATCTTTCCTTCCATCGATCAGTGTGCCTCCGTTTTGCTTTTTCATAGCCGTTCTCAACCACATCCGCCAAAAGCTCCTTGGCTTTCGATAAAAGCTCTTCCTCACGAAAATCACGTGAAGTCGTGACAATCACAAACTTTTTCAATGATGCCTTCGTTTGATAACTGTAGCGATTCTCGACATACATTTCAGTCGTTTTAAAGCTTTCATTGACAAAACCCTCCGTCTCGTTTGCTATTGCGGCTAAAACCGTGAAGCGCGGGGTTCCAAATGGATTTTCGATTGTTTTTGTCGCTAAATGGCCGCTGTGAGAATCAGCACCTTTCGCTTCCTCCTGCCAAAACTGTTCTTGGTAGTTAGAATCTTCATTTGCCACATTTCCATCCAGGTAAGGAACAAGCGTAATGACAGCATCTCCCGTCAGGCACTCCGCTTCATAATGAATCGCACAGAGTTCTTTTACAGCAAGGCTAAGAAACCGCTCTGACCTGATTCTGACGGTTTTATCTTGAATGCGGACAACAGCTTTTCGCCGCAGAATCCCCTCTTTCATATTGAGTTCTACCTCAAATGATTCGATTGGATTTTGATGGAGATCGATTTTTTCACCGTCAACATATAGGCCTATGCCCATAAAGTTCATCGCATTGATCACTTTTCCGAAATATTCTGGATACCCGTTTTTCCACCAGCCTACTCGCGTTTTGTCGGGGAACCACACGCCTGCAATATATGTGCCTTGGTGACTGTCGCCTGAATAGCCTTCTTCAAAATTTCCTCTGACCCCCATATAGCCATTGGCAAGAGACGTCAGGCTTTCCAGCAGCCGTGTATGCTCCTTATTAAATGTATTTGTTTTGATTTTCCATTCATCAATCTCAAATAACCGCTGATTTATCATCATTTCCTCCCGAATGTAAGTTTCCATTATCACGGCGGGTTTTGGTCAAATATCTAAATGCAAAAGAAATCATCAAAGTAACGCCACACGAATGGATCATCAATACAGTAATCAAATCAAAATGAACCATGCCGATAGCAGCTGCCGCAAATACCGGCAGTGCCGAGGCGCAAATCGCCGTAGATACTGCTTCCTTGAATGACGCAATAGAGATCATGTTTGTTATTTTTGTGATCCAAAGGCCTCCGGCAAGAACAAACGTTAACAAAAACTGGATCATAGAAACCACCGTATATGCCAGCATCATGATCATCGGCTTATACTGTGCCAACCACAATGTATCGATCAAGACCTCTACATCATGGACGTTTGGCTTCTCGAGCTTAACGTCCATTTTCGCATAGCCAACAGAAAACCCCGTTTCGTTTTGATCGGTGATCACCAGTTGATCAGGTTGAAATATGATGGCGTTTTCAAATCCAGTTACTTTCAATCGCCCATTTTCACCGCTTGTCTCATATTCATGCTTCATATCGACTGCCATCACATTCTGCCCATCTTCAATCCTCTCAGAGCTCTTCCCGCCTGTTAGTTTTCCGTTCCTGATTTGAAAACCCTGTAATTGATCAGCAAATTGATCATTAACCCCTTGAATCGCTGACGGCATAAAAGATGCAACGCTGAAGCGATCCATTTTCACAAACGAAACCGCTAACGGCGCCATTAAGCAGGCCGTTAAAAACATAAAGAGAAAAGAGAGCTGCAGCCAGCTGAAGGTATTCCCATAGCTGCAAACACCTGATGGAGATGCAGCCGCTTTCAGGCAGCGGATGATAAAGCTTTTATTCTCCAGATTCTTCATTGAATTACCCCTTTGTTCCGCCGGCTGTCAAACCGGACACAAAGTTCTTTTGGAGAAAAAAGAATAGAACGCATATCGGCAGTGCGGCAAGGATGGCACCAGCCGCAAATAGAGCTACTTTTTGCTGCTGCGGATTAGAAATAAAGGATTGTAATCCTACAGCGATGGTCAGCCTTTCCGGTGAGCGAAGCAAAAACTTTGCCAGCAAATAATCGCCAAACGGTGCCATAAATGCCCAAAGCGCTTGCACCGCGAGCATTGGCTTAACAAGCGGCAGAACAATTGAAGCGAAAATCCTCAGATGTCCCGCTCCGTCAATTCGCGCGGCTTCATCAATTTCTCTCGGCACAGTATCAAAATAACCTTTCATCAGCCACGTGTTCATCGGAATTCCGCCGCCGATATAGATCGCTGTTAAAAACCAGTATTGATCGAGTGCGCCTATCAGCATCGCCAAGACATAAAAAGCAGTCAGCGCCGCCATTGTCGGCACCATTTGAATGATTAAAAAGAATATCAGGCTCTTTTTTCTGCCTGCAAACCGATAGCGGCTGTACGAGTACCCGGCAAGTGTCACAATCGTAACCTGCAAAACCATGACCGATAGCGCGATGACAAGTGTATTGCTGTACCAATTGAGATAAAGCGTTTCGTCAAATAGCCGCTTAAAATGATCCAATGTCCAAGAACCCGAAAAATCGAGCTGAAAAGCCGCCGAATTCCCCACACGGAAGGCTGATGATGCCGTAATCAGCAACGGATATATAATGACAATACTTAAAAGCGTCAAAAATAAATACGTACAGATTTTATTAAGCATTCTGGCAGTTCTCGCGTTCACCTACATAACCTCCTCATTGCCAAAAGCATTCGATTTTTTGAAAGCAATCAGTGAAATCCCAATGACAATGAAAGAAATTAACAGTGTCACAGCCGCCGCAACGGAATATTGGGGTGATGTGCCTGTTGTCAGTTTATAAATCCACGAAATTAAGATATCGGTCGACCCGGCCCCGGCTCCCGCACTGCCTGGTCCTCCCTCATTAAATAAGTAGATGATCGAGAAATTATTGAAATTAAACGTATACTGAGTAATCATCACGGGTGCTGTGGCAAATAAAATCATCGGGAATGTAATATGCCGAAAGCGCTGAATAAAAGTGGCCCCGTCAATCTTTGCCGCTTCATACAATTCACCTGGAATCGCCTGAAGCACTCCCGTTACCATGACATAAATATATGGAAAGCCGAGCCACGTCTGAATCATAATGAGGGCTGTCTTTGTCCAGAAAGGATCAGTCTTCCACGCGATCGCAGGCAGCTCAACAAACGGCAGGTGATTGAATAGTGGAATCACCTGTGCATTCACCGCTCCTATGCTGTCGTTAAACATGTTGGAAAAACTCATGATTGTAATAAACGCCGGAACAGCCCATGGAAATAAGAAAATCATTCGAAATATCCGCTTGCCTTTTATAAAATCCTGATTGACGAAAAGTGCCGTCACAATACCTAAAATGATTTGCAGCGTTGTTGCACAGATTGTCCAGATAACCGTCCAGCCCAGTACATTCACAAATGTTTCACGATAGGAGCCAAGGAAAAAAATATTTAAGAAATTTTTAAACCCGACCCAGTCAATCAGACGATTAGGCGGAATATGATAAAAATCATAGTTTGTTAATGCAACAAACAGAGTCACCAAAACCGGAAAAATAATCACAAACACCATCATGATATATGCCGGAAGTGTAAATAGATATGGAAACCCTTTATCGCCCGCATGACAGATCATATCCTTGGCTGTTGTATTGACTTCCAAACCCGCCGCTTTCATAGCGGCGGTCTTACGCGAATCATGGATATTAAAGATATAGAACATGAGGAAAATCACCGTCACGATCAATTGCAGCGTGCCTTCAATCAGCATAAACAGCGAGTGATCTTCACCGGGAACACTTCCCAATGTCATCAATCCGGTTAGCGCCTGTATACCGAAAACGCATAATTCAAAAGCAAACAAGCCTGTGATGGCAAGAAATAAGAGCCCCTTTGACAATTGCTGATTCGCAATCTGCCCAAGTCCTGGAATGATCGATAAAAGCTCTGCCTTTCGTTTTTGCTTTGCAAGTGTGTGATGTTTATTCATTTTTTCCGCCCTCTATTCTTCCGGACGCTATCCCGCCGTTTTATTTCACATACTTTTCTTTAATATTTTCCTTTATGACGTTTACAGCATCATTCGCTGATGTTTGTGTCGATTTTTTTCCTGAAGCTGCATCAAAAATTAAACTTTCCGCTCCTGTCCATACTTCAGCCATTTCCGGAATATTTGGAGTCGGCGTTGCTGTTTCATATTGTTTAATCACAGCTGACGTCAGTTCATTCTTTTGCTCATCGGCTTTCTTCCTTGCAGCCGTGTTGGCCGGAACTTCGTTTGTATCCTCATAAAAAGCGTAAGCATTGGCATCATTTGCAGCATACTCAAGCCATTTTTCAGCCAGCTCGGGCTCTTTTGTATATTTTGAAGCTACCCAGCCCTTCCCACCCGCAAAAGGGGCATATTCTTCTCCATTGGGCAATGTCGGAATGGGAGCCGCTCCGTAGTTCAATTTAGCCTCTTTATAATTGGCAGCTGACCAAGGACCGCCAATGATCGCAGCCGCTTTGCCTTCTAAAAACATCTGCTGAATAAAGTCGTCTGCGCTTGAATTGTCTTGCATTCCTTTCGGCCAATATGTTTCAAACCATTTCTCCGCATATTTCACCGCTTCTACAGCTCCTTTATTGTTCAGGCCGATGTCCCCGGAATCTGTGCCGTTTTTTCCAAACACATATCCGCCGTATCCAGTCAATAAGCCGTACGACATATAAAAGTCAGTCCATTTTGCTAAAAATCCGGTCGATTTTCCTTTTTCCGAAGCAAACGCGAATCGAGGATCTTCCGTTAACTTTTCAAGGTCTTTAAATGTTTTTGGCGCTGTTTTTAAAAGATCTTTGTTGTAATACAAAATAAGTGTCTCAATGACTAGCGGCATTCCGTACACTTTGCCGTCAACTGTCACCTGCTGCATTTCTTTATCACCAAAGCTTTTTGTGTTAGATGGCTTAATATCAAGTAAATGTCCTTGTTGTCCCAAACCGCCGATCCGGTCATATGCAGCAAGCATAACATCAGGCGCATTACCCGCCGGGCCATCAAGAGGAAGCGCTTCTAACTGTTCGAACATTTGCTTTTCAACAATTTTTACTGTGACATCATTCTCTTTTTCGAACTTTGTTTTTATGCTTTCAATGTATTCTTTATACGTTTCTTCGACAGACACAGTCAGCACCTTTTTGCCATCAGAGCTTGCTGGATTTTTTGAACTTGAGCAGGCGGCAAGGCCGATTACCAGGAATGATGCCGCCAATATGGCGAACCCCTTTTTTAAAAGAACCATCTCTTTTCCCCCTTCTATTTACGAAACTATAACAATTGTATTGTCCTATAGAAAGCGGTTACAACAACTTTTGATTTGTTACCGATAACAGAATGTTATACAGGGGCGGCAGCACTCAAAATCAAAAATTCTCCCTGCTGAACGGCAATGACATCGTGATGATGAAGCGGCTGCTCTGTCCATGCATCACAGATTTTCTTATTCCTATCAATATTCAACTCTCGTAAACTGACGGGTTGAACCACATTCCCTTGATTAAAGAAATAAATCAGTATTTTTTCATCAAGAGTCCGCGAAAAGCTAATGAAATCATTTTTGTCGTCCAGCAGATTCCACTCAAGATGTCCTTCAGTCAATAAAGTGTTTTCCTGCTTGCGTAAAGCAATTAACCGTTTCATAAATTGCAGCATGTCTTGGTTTTGCTTCTCTTTTTCCCAAACCATACATTTTCGGCATAATGGATCATTTTCGCCGTTCAGCCCGATTTCCGTTCCGTAATAAATGCATGGTGAGCCTGTCTGGGCAAACATAAAGGCCAGCAACGCGCGTGCTTTCTTCTCATCATTGCGGCATCTGGTCAAAAGGCGCTTTGTATCATGGCTATCCAGTAAATTAAACATCACCTCATTGGCCTGCTTCATCCCATTCATCAAATGTGCATTGACACGGTGAGCCATACGTGAAGCTGAGATCGTCTGGTCAGCAAAGTATTCAATCATAGGCTCTGTAAAAGGGTAATTCATCGCCGCATGAAATTCATCCCCTCTAAGCCAGGGTTCGGCAGAATGCCAGATCTCACCTAAAATATAAACATCAGGCTTTTCAGTAGATACAGCCTGCCTGAATGTCTTCCAAAACACGTGATCCACTTCATTTGCGACATCCAAACGCCAGCCGTCAATGTCAAATTCCCGAATCCAGTACAAAGCAATATCAAGCAAATATTTCTGCACCTCGGGATTAGCCGTGTTTAGCTTCGGCATATCAGCTGTAAAAGCAAATCTGTCATAATTGTCGTCTGTGACGGGAAAAGAGTGAATATGGAACCAGTCCTTATAGCGGGATTGATCTCCGTTTTTGACGACATCCTGCCATTGCGGAGACGCGCTTCCTATATGGTTAAAAACCGCATCAAGCATAATTCTCATCCCCCGCTGATGCAGCTGGCTGACCAATGTACGAAAAAGCTCAGGATCCCCGAAATGCGGATCAATAGAAAAGTAATCCAGCGTGTCATATTTATGATTAGAAGGCGCGGAAAAGATCGGCGTCAGATAAATGCCGTTCACCCCCAAATCCTCTAAATAATCAAGCTTGTCAACAATTCCTTGTAAATCCCCTCCAAAAAAATCATTGACGTCCGGGTCCTTGCTCCCCCACGGCAATGCATTCTTCGGTGACAAGTCTTCTCTTCCATTTGCAAAACGCTCCGGAAAAATTTGATACCAAACCGTTGACTTGACCCATTCAGGCGCTTGAAATGTATCAGCCTCGTGAACAAACGGAAATTTAAAGTAATAATGAATCGTTTCCAGTGTTTTTTTGTTATAAGGGCATACACCCGAACTTCCGAAAAAGATGTCTTCATGATCGTCTGTTACAACAAACGCATATTGTAAACGCCTAAATGGCGGCACCACTTCAGCAAACCAATAGTCATGCATTTCTGTAGCAGCAATTTTCCTCATCGGCTGCTCGTTTGCCGACCATTTGCCGTCGTTGTACTCATAGGGATCACCCCAAATGAATCGAATGTGATCTGCATTACCTTTTTTCGTCCGAATCTTGATATGCACAGTCCGCCCATCATAAGAATAAGCATCTGTGCTGAATGGCTGGTGATGAATCGCTGCATATTCCATCATGTTTCCCCCTTTGATTTCCGTTTTATTGAGGCCGGCTCATAGTTTGAAAGTATCATGATGAAATTGTGGGAACAATCCTTTTCACCCTGTTACCGATAACAGAATAAGGCGCTTACAGCGTTGATTCTCGTACAATTAACTCTGGTTCAAAAAATAGACTTCCTTGTGCAGCACCGTCTTCATTCATTTTTTTCAGCAACATTTTCGCACAGGCTTCCCCCATTTCAACAACAGGCTGTCTGACCGTAGTCAAGCGCGGCGAGGAGATGCGATCAAGAAACACACCGTCATTCCCGGTAACCGCAACGTCTTCTGGAATTCGCTTTCCAAGGGATTGCGCCGCACGAATGACGCCGAGCGCGATTCGATCAGATGCGCAGACAAATGCGGCCTGATTGTCCATGGATTTCAGCAGTTCTCTTGCAAGGCCTTCACTTTTCTTAGAACTGTTGTCGATCCGAAACATATTCGATTTTTTAAAGCTTTTATTCATCGCCCGTATATACCCCTGTTCTCTTGCACGTTCGAAAGGCTCATCTAAATCAATGCCAAAAAAGACAACTTCCCGCTCCCCCAGCCCCATAACATGGCGGGTTGCCATAAAAGTGCCTTTCTCGTTATTCACATCGATAAAGTCATAGCCCATTTCATTTTGTCCAAATACGACGAGCGGCTTCTCAAAAGCTTTTATTACACCTTCAAAATCGGTCTTTCTCAAGCCGGTGGCAATAATGCCGTCACATTGGCCAATATTAAGAGAATTTCTTGTCACAAGCTGGAGAGCATAGTGATTGCGATCCAGCTCCCTGCTGATTCCTGTCAGCAGGTTCATGTAATATGGTTCTGTCGTATCCATTTCCTCAAGTATCAATAGTTTCACAACCTGTGTTCTGTTTTGCACGAGCGCTCTCGCCGCATAATTAGGGATGTAATTCAGCTCTTTCATCGCAGAATGAACAAGCTTTTTCAATTCATCTGTCACCGTCTCAGGGTGATTGATCACTCGTGATACCGTCATCTTCGAAACATTTGCTTTTTTTGCCACATCTGACAATGTTGCCATTTTCATCCCCTCCTTATCTGTGCTTATTATCCAAACTAGTGATAAAGTCCTCTATTACTGTTAAATATACGATGCAGGCAAAAGAGAAATAAAAAAGAGATTTCCCTTAAGGAAACCTCACTTTGTTAAAAACACTCGATTTTTCATGGATTCATACGCTAGGTTGCTGACTCATTCTCTCCGCTTCCATGAGAAAATCTCTTTTTTAAATTTCTGTCCACTTTTTTTCTAAAATCGGATAAGAATAATTTTGCATTTGCTCAATTAACTCATCCGGCCGTGACGAGCTGTGAATCAGTTTTAAGTGCGATTCGTTAGAAAACCCTTCTTGAATGCTGTATTTCACCATTTTCATCATTGGTTCAAAATATCCGTTTACATTGTACAGTCCGATTGGCTTTTGGTGGATGCCGATCTGTGCCCAGCACAGCACTTCAAATAATTCTTCATATGTACCGAAGCCGCCCGGCATCGAGATAAAGCCGTCCGCCAGCTCGCTCATTTTAGCCTTTCGTTCATGCATCCCGTTTACTTCAATCAGCTCAGTCAGATTCTGATGGACAACCTCCCCGCTGAACAAACCGCTCGGCATGACCCCGATTGCAGTTCCGCCGTTTTCCATAATCGCGTCGGCAATCGTGCCCATCAAGCCTACGCGGGAGCCCCCATAGACAAGGCCGATTCCCTGCTCAGCCATATACACGCCAAGCTCTGCCGCTTTTCTTTTATACGCTTCATTTCCCCCAGGGTTTGATCCCGCAAATACACAAATGGTTTTCATCTTGTCATCTCCGCATCTATATATCGTGTTAAACATTCAAAAACACACTATATATTGTCCCATCTTCATGTGATAATATCAATATGAAATACATAAAGAATGCAGGAGTGATGAGGTTGGAGCTGGCTGATGCAGAAAAATGGATGAAAGAGTTTTACGAAAAAAGAGGCTGGACAGAATACGGACCTTTTATTCGCGTCGGCTTTTTAATGGAGGAAGCCGGAGAACTGGCCCGGGCTGTCAGGGCGTATGAAATCGGCAGAGACCGGCCGGATGAGAAAGAATCGTCACGCGCTGAGCAAAAACAAGAATTGATTGAAGAAATGGGAGATGTCATCGGAAATATCGCCATTCTTGCTGATATGTATGGTGTCTCTTTAGAAGACATCATGAAGGCACACCAAGAAAAACTGACAAAACGATTTGAACATGCATAAAAAAGCGGCCGCGATGGCCGCTTTTTTTAACCTGTGATTTCATCATGATGATCAAAGAAATGCTGCTTTCCTATTTTGTGAAAAAGGCCTGTTTTATGCAGCAGCTCCTTTGGCTGCGATTGCAATCCTACAATCATCAGCTTTCCATTGTGGCGCTTAATTCGATTCATAATGTTCCCAAGCACCGCTTCAGCTGACGTATCCATATAGTGCACCTTATTCATGAGCAGAATAAGGGTTTTCGGTTTTTTCTGTACATGCTCCAGCAATGACGATTCAAGGGAATCAATTGATCCGAAAAACAGCGGCCCTTCTATGGCATACATGCTGACAGATGGATCTTCTCTCTTCGCCAGAACAGGATGCGTTTCCTGATTGTGGATGCGGGTCGCTTCGCTCATTCTTCTGATAAAGAACACGAATGCAAGCAGCAATCCGGTTGCCACACCGATGATTAAGTCAAACAGAACCGTAAGGGCGAAGGTCGCCGCCAAAATAAAGGAATCAGCATTTTTCAGTCTCAGCATGTTTGCGACTTCCTTGCGCTCACTCATATTCCATGCGACCACCATGAGAATCGGTGCCATACTGGCGAGCGGCACATGGGACGCATAAGGCGCAAATACAAGCAGGACAAGGAGAACGACTACGCCGTGAACGACGCCGGAAACTGGGGAAACCGCTCCGTTTTTTATATTGGTCGCCGTTCTCGCAATCGCTCCTGTAGCCGGGATTCCGCCAAACAGGGGCGCTGCCATATTCGCAATCCCCTGGCCGACAAGCTCCTTGTTGCTGTCATGCTTTGAGCCCTTCATGTTATCAGCGACCATTGCGGACAAAATCGACTCAAGTCCTCCAAGAAGCGCGATGACAAGCGCAGCCGGAAACAGCATAACCATTTTATCCAAAGTAAGCTCAGGAAACTGAAATTCCGGCAAATGGCGGGGGATTTCTCCATAAGTTGACCCAATCGTTGCCATGCGGTCAGGGAAAAAGACAACCGCGACCACTGTGGAAATAAGAAGCGCCAACAAAGCGCCCGGCACTTTAGGCATCACCTTGGCGGATACAAGCAAAATGACGAGCCCGATCACAGCTGTCAAAATGGCATAAACGTTAAAGGTGCCGAGCTGCTGCACAATTTCAAACATGTTGTGATGAAAGTTCTCATGTTTTTCAACATTTCTCAATCCGAGAAAATTAGCGATTTGTTCCGTAAAGATCAGCACGGCAATTCCGGCTGTAAAACCGACGATAACGGGTTTGGGCACGAATTTCATTATTTTTCCGAGCTTAAACAGCCCAAATAGCACCAGCATCACTCCTGCCATAAACCCCGCAATCAGCAGATTTTCCAAGCCGTACTGCATGACAATGCCGAATAAAATCGGGACAAAGGCGCCCGTCGGACCGCCAATCTGATATTTTGATCCTCCAAACAAAGAAATACAAATCCCTGCTATAACAACAGTGTACAGCCCATATTCAGGCTCGACTCCCGAGGCAATGGCAAACGCCATTCCTAAAGGAATTGCCACGACACCTACTACGATACCTGCAATCAAGTCTTTCTGAAATTTCTGCAAATTGTATCCCTTGAATCTCCCTGAGAATCGCATATTTTATTATAACCTCCCTTATGAGTGATTGTTTATAAGCTCAGTTTCATAACCGTTAATGACCACATCAAGTTTTCCTGTTTCAGGATGAATGACAAGTCCGTGAACCGGCACTTTTTTCGGAAGCAGCGGATGATTCTTAATCATGTTCACACTGTGGGAAACGCTTTCTTCCACGCTGTGAAAACCAGTCAGCCACGTTTTCAAATCGAGTCCGGCACTCGTCAGCAAATTCAGGCAGCTATCCTCCACCCCGCGTTCCTTTGCTTTCTCAAGAATCGAGGACGCATTCAGCCCTGACATTCCGCATTCATGATGGCCGACAATGCATACCTCTTCAGCCTGCAATTCATAAATCGCGACCAGTATGCTTCGCATCACGCTTCCAAATGGGTGAGAAACGATGGCTCCCGCGTTTTTTACAATTTTAGCATCACCGTTTTTAAGCCCCATTGCTTGCGGAAGAAGTTCTGTAAGCCTTGTATCCATACAGGTGACAATGACGAGCTTTTTCGAAGGAAACTTTGTCGTTTTGTACGGTTCATACTTCTTCTCTCTGACAAACCGCTGATTGTGTTCCAAAATTGATGTTAAAGAAACCATTTGATTCATCTCCCATCCATATGATTTTGCAAGCCTTCTTACCCAGCTTACAGTAAGGAATTATAGCATAGGAATAAGCCAAGAAAAGGCTTTCAAAAAAAGACACTATAATTGGACTGTAGAATCAAAACATAAACATTTATATCTTTCAAAGATAATAAAATTTATATTTAATGCATCCTATAATCCGGCTGCAGTTCGTATATCGATGATTTGTCTGACAAAAAATATGGGTGAATTCTGATAATTAAAAAACTTTTTTAAGCAGATTTAGCTGTTCGGTCTTCATTTTAAGTTCAAAAGAACCAGAAATTTAAAAAACGCAGCTATATTTTTAACATCTATTTATTTCCGATATAATGAATTAGACAACAGCCATAAAGGGGGAGCCTTGTTGAAACCATTTGTATTTATCACAAAACCGATTCCTGAAGAGATTGAAGCATTCATCGGTGAACATTGCCGTTATGAAGTATGGCAGGAGGATACGCTTCCGAGTGACGTGCTATTTGAAAAATTAAAAGAAGCGGAGGGGCTTTTAACATCAGGGACGTCCGGACCGTCAATCAATCGTGAGTTGCTGGAACACGCGCCTAAGCTCAAAGTGGTCAGCAACCAATCAGTAGGCTACGATAACTTCGATATAGAAGCAATGAAAGAAAGAGGAGTCGTCGGGACTCATACACCTTATACACTGGATGACACAGTTGCAGATCTGGCTTTTTCACTGATTCTGTCTTCCGCCAGACGTGTTGCCGAACTGGACCGTTTTGTCAGAGCAGGAAAATGGGGAACCGTGGAAGAGGAAGCGCTTTTCGGAATTGATGTTCATCATCAAACGTTAGGCATTATCGGCATGGGCAGAATTGGAGAACAAGCAGCGAGACGCGCCAAATTTGGTTTTGATATGGAAGTGCTTTATCATAACCGACATCGCAAACAAGAAACAGAAGACAGCATCGGCGTTAAGTATGCAGAGCTTGATACATTGCTGGAGCAATCTGATTTTATTCTTCTCATTACGCCGCTGACTGATGAAACCTATCACATGATAGGAGAACGCGAATTTAAGTTGATGAAGGATTCAGCAATTTTCGTCAATATTTCCCGGGGAAAGACAGTTGATGAAAAAGCACTGATTCGCGCTCTTCAGGAAGGCTGGATCAGGGGAGCCGGCTTAGATGTATACGAAAAAGAGCCTGTCACCCAAGATAATCCGCTCCTGCAGCTGGATAATGTCACGCTGCTTCCTCATATCGGTTCAGCAACAGCTAAAGTGCGCTTCAACATGTGCAAACAGGCCGCCGAAAATATGATCGCAGCCATTCAAGGACAAACACCGAAAAATCTCACAAGAGAATTTCAATAAATCAAAAATCCGGTCTGATAACAGACCGGATTTCATATTACATACGCTGAAGAACAGCACGCTTATAAATATGACGGGTGACGATATAATAAAGAGCCTGGAATACAAAATAAATGAAGATGACAATTACGGCCTCAAGAAATAAATTGGAATTCAGCATATTACTTAACGCTGCATACGCAAAGCCCGCGTGAATCGTACCTGCGATAAATGGGATGAAGAATAAAAATCCTATTTGTTTTCCAAGGATTGAGTGAATCTCTTTGTCCGTAACCCCTATCCTCTTTAACGCTAACACCTGCACTCTCGTATCTTCTATTTCCGTAAACATCCGCAAATACAGCATGCTTCCTTGCACGATAAAAAACAGCACGCTGACAAACAGACCAATAAACAGCATTAATGCAACTCCCTGCTTTACAATTTGATAACTAGGAGCACGTGTTTGAAAATCAGATGTATGTTCTTTCGGCACCATGTTTTCAAGCTTTTCAGAGACATCCACCGTCTCCTGCCAATGCTCAAGCTCATAACCTACCATTCTCATCTGTTCCTTCAGCGGCACATCCTGTGACAGACTGTCAAAGCTCTTTTCGCTGACAACCAATAAACGGCTGACTCCATCGACAGACATCAATATCCCTTTGTTTTGCTGCTTTTTCATGACGTAGGAAAGGGTTTTTCCTGACTTCATATGAAATGCTGCTGTTTCCCCTTCTCCAAATGTGTCTTTCATCATCATTTGAAAAGAAACATTAATAAATGCTTCATTTTCTTGTAAATGAATAACTGGGAACCCTTTTTCCTTTGCGACTTGATTATAGACTTTTTCTGAAATCAGCAGAGCTTCCGCTTCCATCTTCTTATTTCCATACGGCAAGTCTGACTGAAAAGTGACAGGAATCCCTGTGGCATCCACCTTATACTTGATAACAGCATGAGCTTTTTTCAATGTATTCTCAGCTGTCTCAGGCTTCATGACCTGAAAGCGGGAAGCATCCTTTTCCACCCAGGAAACAGACTGAGGAATGCTTTGCTCCTCCTGCCTTTGTAAATCGGAATAAAACATATAGATGACACCTGTAGCTGTTAATATGACCGCTGTAATGACAGAGGTTAAAAACAGCATGCGTGCATGATCCTTCAGCCTGAATATCATGTTGGAACGCACAATGATATTCGTGCCTTTGTAGAAGCTGTGTTTCTTCCGGTAAAGCATGCGGAAAAACGCCACACTGCTTTGGGTAAAAAAGAAATACGTGCCAATTAACACTAAAATCAAAATTGGAAAAACCCGAAACATCATGTCAATTGCATTGGCTGTTGCAGATAGATAATAACCGCTGCCAAGACATAGCAAAGACAATACAGTGAGCCATTTCGAATAAACCGGCAAACTTTTCGGCTTTTTGGCCGATTTAATCAGTTCAATGATTTCCAGCTTCCGAATCCGTCCCAGTGATAAAATGAGCAGCGTCTGAAACAGGATGAGAAAGCCGGCAATTGTCATCACAAACGCTTTCGGCACAATGGCAAACGAAATCGGCACCTTCACGCTGAGCATCCATGTCATGATCATAAAAAACAGTTTTGAAAATAACAGGCCTGCTCCAATGCCGGCCGCAATCGCCGCAAGAGAAATAAGTGACTGCTCATAATAAATCATCTTGCGAAGCTGCTGCTTTGATGTGCCAAACAGTGTCAGCAGCCCAAACTCTTTCTTTCTTGCCTGCAAAAACGCTGAATTGGAATATGTAATGAAAAATATACAAAACACAATGATGACGACAAGAGCTGCGCTCAAGCATGTTTTGACAAGGCTTCCGCCATATATATTGTCTTCATTGACATCAGGATGAAAAATAAATGATGTGAAGACAAAAAACACCGAAACGGCAAACACACAGCTTAAAAAGTAGGCCACATACCGTTGCAGATTCCCAAGAATGTTTTTACGGGCGATAGTTCTCAAATTCATGAAAATCGCCTCCCAACACACTCAAGGTATCTAATATACTTTGATAAAACACCTGCCTGTTTGTTCCTCTGTGAATCTCTGAAAAGAAACGTCCGTCTTTAATAAAAACAATTCGTTTACAGAAACTTGCTGCTGTGGCATCATGCGTAACCAACAGAATCGTCGCTTCCTTTTCCTCATTCAGCTGAGCCAGTGTGTTCATCACTTGCTTTGCCGATTTTGAGTCGAGGTTTCCTGTCGGTTCATCGGCAAGAATGAGCGCCGGATTGTGAATAATCGCTCTGGCACAAGCTGCCCGCTGCTGCTGTCCGCCCGACACCTCATATGTGCGGTGATCGAGAATGTGCTTGATTTGCAGCGTATCCGCCAGTTCATCCAATCGGGCTTCCATTTCTCTCAGCTTTACCTTATCCAATGCGAGCGGCAAGAGAATATTTTCACGAATCGTCAGCGTATCAAGCAGATTAAAATCCTGAAAGACGAAGCCGAGTTCTCTTCTGCGAAACAAAGCCAGCTCTTGGTCCTTTAACGTTTTCGGCTGAATGCCGTTGATCATCATCTCGCCCTGGGTCGGCTTATCAATGGTAGCCAGCAAATTCAAAAGCGTGGTTTTTCCGCTACCCGACGGCCCCATAATCCCGACAAATTCTCCTTTTGACACACTGAGATCAAAGGCGCTGAGCGCTTGGTATGATATTGTTCCTTTATTTGAATAGTACGTTTTCGATAGGTTCGTTGTTTGCAACACGTTCATGTTCTGCTCCTCCTTTTTCTTTATTATAAAAAGGAAGTCAGCATCCTCCCATCGAACTTTCTTGCAATTCCGCTCCCCAACCTTACAATGCTGTCACATTCACGAGGGTGTCACTTGAAAACACGATGGTCATCACAGTGCCAGCCCCTTCTTTTGATTCCGCATACAGCTTATGGCCGAGACGGCTGCACACCTGTTTTGCCAAATAAAGGCCCATTCCAGTTGCCTCTTTCATGCTTCGTCCGTTTTCTCCGGTAAAAAACGCGTCAAAAATCCGCGGCAGATCCTGCGGCGGTATGCCGATTCCTTCGTCGGCAACCGACAATCGCGTCTCATGTCCCTGTGTTTCAATCCGGATTGTAATAGAGTCTCCCACACCTTGCTTTGAATATTTTAAGGCGTTGAAAAGGATTTGCTCGACAACAAAGGAAAGCCACTTTTGATCACTGGAAATCTGAACGGCATTTGGCGGCACATGTAATGTTGGAAAAAGGCGCCGTTTAATAAACTGACGTTTTTCCTGATTGATCAGTGAACGAACCATTTCTGCCAAATCAAAGGTTTGCGGCTTTACATCAAATGCAAATTCCTCCAGCCGGGCCGTTTGCAGCATCATATCAAGACCGTGGCGAAATCTCTCATTCTCATCCTCCAGCTCCTCTAAAAACGTCGGAAAAGAGGATGAGGTTCCGTTTTTTCCTTCCTGAATCATTAAGGATATGACAGATACCGGTGTTTTCATATGGTGGACCCATTGGTTGGTGAAGGTATAATGCTGTTTTTGCTGATTGATATATTGTGAGAGCCTGCTTTCGTATTGCTGCCCGAGTGCGTTGATCATTTTCGTCCAAAGCGCTTGCTCTCCTGTTCTTGGCTTTCGGGCTTTCAAAGACTGTCCGATGTCATTCGAAGAAGAGGCTTGTTCTGCAAGCTTTTTAACATATGTGAGAAAGGAAAATTGCCGAACATAATCAGCAGCAAAACCTGCGGCTAAAAGAGTACCGGGCAAAATCCATATGTACATCATATTTTCTTTGGAAGGTTCTGCGCCGCTCTCTACAATGCTTAAATACGCAATCAGCATGGCGGACCCTATCCCTAATAATGAAAATAGAATAATGGCTAAGCGGTCAATGAGATACGTCTTTAACACTCCGCTTCATCCTTCCGATTGACTTGAAATTGATAGCCTTGTCCTCTGATTGTGGAAATGCAATCTGTCAGTCCTGCATTCTCCAGTTTTCTCCGCAGCCGGTTGACATTGACCGTTAACGTATTGTCATCGACAAAATCAACGTCATCCCATAACGCCTCCAATAGTTCATCACGAGAGACAATTTTTTTATGCTCCCTCACAAAAATAGAGAGAAGCTGGAATTCTTTTTGGGAAAACAGAATACGGACGCTGTTCCATTCGGCCTCATTCTGATCAGGATAAATCGTCAGCCCGCCAAGCTCCACTATTCTAGATTCCTGCGCCAAAGAGGGCGAATATTCACCATATGTGCGGCGCAGGACGCTTTTGATTTTGGCCATCACTACCTCTAGATGGAACGGCTTTGTGATATAATCATCGCCGCCATTTTCAATCGCCATTACCTGATTCAGCTCATCGGTCCGTGCCGATATAAAGATAATCGGCGCATTGGAAATGGTACGGATTTGCCTGCACCAATAAAACCCGTCAAAAAAAGGCAGGTTGATATCAAGCAGCACAAGATCAGGCTTCATTTCTGCAAATTCCAATTTTATATCATTCAGCTGTTCAGCAATTTTCACTTCATATCCGTATTTTTGAAGATGACCGCCCAGCAAAGAAGCAATCCGCTCATCATCTTCCACAAGCAAAATCCGATACACGTTGATCCCCCTTATATGTACATCACGATGATTTTTCTAGAAGATTCCAAAATTATTATAGCATGTGCAGAATAGTAAATCGGACTTTTTCTTTTTGTTATAATAGAATGATAAAGGTAAAATTTTCATAATAGGCAGGTGTCGTGATGAAGAAAATCATGCTGTTTCTGGCAATGACGTCAATTCTTTCAGCATGTCAGCCCAACTATACCGGGAAATACATAGAAATTGGGGATACACTAACTGAATATGAAAAAGAGTGTTTTAAAGAGAATGAAATTCCTTATAAATACGAAAAGGGAAAACTGTATATCCCAGAAGATGCATTTGATACAGCAATCTACACTTGTTCATAAGAAAAAGCTTGCAGATCCTGCAAGCTTTTCACGTTACAAAAAATGAGTATTTAATTTCTCTTCAAATTCTGAAGGGCCAATGTCACTTTTTTGAATGTCACTGCCGTTTTCATGAATCGTAAAATGGCGCTCTGACATGACCATCCTTCCGCTCGGCGTCAGCTTTGAGGCAAGCGGGGATTTGTTAAAAGGAGATTTTTCATGAGAGTGAATGATGTCCTTCATGTTATCTAAATCACCGAGATCACTCTCTTCAAGAGTAAAGGCGTACCCGATTTGCCAGCCTTCTCCCTTGTCCATCAGCAGAACATGGCTGCCCTTTTCTGTCTCTTCTCTTTTGATTCGGAATGACCCGACTGGTGACTGTACCGTTTCTCCGGAAAGCGGTATCGGCTGGAGCGCCAGGTTGATGCCGAAGCCGATATCAACGAGGTAATCGCCGTTTTCCGCAGACAGCCATACAGCAGCATGCGTCCCTTCTAGTGCCCATCCCTCTTGATCGCCTGCATAAACCGTTCCTCGAATGAGCTTCACATGAAACCCAGCCTCACGCAAGACAAAATAAAGAAAACCATTTAAATCGTAGCATAGGCCGCCGTGCTGATCTTTGAGCAGACGTCGCCATAGCTCTTCTTTTGTGATCTTATAATTCTCTTTTGCAAGTACGGCACGGTTTTCGAATGGAAAACGGTATGCCATTGCTTTAAGAAAAAGGGGAAGATCGCCGAAGCTGACATGGTCTTTCTCCCAGCCGATTTTCTGAAAGCAGTCTTTTAGAAAGTCACTCATTTTTATCACCTAAACTTCTTCTTGAACGTAAGCAGCCAGCTTCTCCAGCGCCTCTTGTTCATCTTCTCCCTGGGCAATCAAGGTAACCTCAGTGCCTGTGCTTACCGCAAGGCTCATCAGCCCCATGATGCTTTTGGCGTTTACTTTTTTCCCATCCTTCTCAAGAAACACATCTGACGTAAACCGGTTTGCTTCTTGTACAAACAAAGCAGCAGGACGTGCTTGCAGTCCTGTCTTTAATCGAACTTCCACTTTCTGTTGAACCATAAGATCTCCCCTTTTCTTTACGGTTATTTTAAAGTGACGGTTTGCCCTGTCCGCAGCTGTTCTGCGATTTCGTCAAGTTTTCTCAGCCTGTGATTGATCCCTGATTTGCTGATTTTCCCGCTTGCTACCATTTCCCCTAGCTCTTTCAGCGTCACTTCCTGATAATCAATCCGCAGCTGCGCAATTTCCCGAAGTTTTTCAGGCAGCGCCTCCAGGCCGATTCTTTCATCGATGTATTTAATATTTTCCACCTGTCTCAGCGATGCGCCGATCGTTTTGTTTAAGTTGGCTGTTTCACAATTGACGAGGCGGTTGACCGAATTTCTCATGTCCCGAACGATTCTGACATCCTCAAATCGCAGAAGCGAATTGTGAGCGCCAATTACGTTCAGAAACTCTGTAATCTTTTCAGCCTCTTTTAAATAGGTAATATAGCCTTTTTTCCGTTCAAGCGTTTTGCTGTTTAACTGAAACTCATTTAACAGGTCACATAATGAATCGTTATGCTCCTTATAAAGAGAGAAGATTTCTAAATGATACGAGGAGGTTTCCGGGTTATTGACCGAACCTCCTGCCAAAAATGCTCCTCTCATATAAGAACGCTTGCAGCATCTCTTTTTGACCAGCTCTTTCGAAATACTTCGTTCAAACACAAAATTCTCCCCGAGTATTTTTAAATCCTCTAAGATCGCTTTTGCATTTTCTGAAAAACGCACAATATAAACGTTATTCTTTTTCAGCCGCATTTTCTTTCTGACCAGCAGCTCGACCGACACATCATATTGTTTTTTCAGCAATGTATAGATGCGGCGGGCAATCGCCGCGTTTTCGGTTTGAACATCGAGTACGAGATGGCGGTTTGTAAATGATAAAGCTCCATTCATCCGAATGAGTGCAGACAGCTCGGCATTAATGCAGCAGTCCTTCACTTCCAGATTCGTTAATTCTTTTTTTGTTTCTGATGCAAATGACATATAGCCACCTCATTTCAAGGCTTCATTCTTTCAGTAAATCAACAAGAAGAGAGGCCACTTTATGTGTATCGTGACGTATTACGTCATTTTTATACGTTACAATTTGATCTCTGATGACTTCAAGCCCCATCGCTTTCAGCTCTTCAATATCAAAATCAACAGGACGCGCCGATTCCATTTCGTACTTACGCTTTATTTCGTCGGGAATGTCTTCACTGTTTACTAATATCGTATCAATAAAACCACAGCCCATATGCTGATTGAGCGCTTTCACATGATCAGCAGCGGTGTAATGGAGCGTTTCGCCGGGCTGAGTCATCACGTTGCAAATGTATACTTTTTTCGCCGGCGCCTTTATCACTTCTTCCCCGATTTTTGGGACGAGCAAATTGGGAAGAATGCTTGTATAGAGGCTTCCCGGGCCGATAATAATCAAATCCGCTTCCCTGATCACGTCTATTGTTTCCGGCAGCGGATCAATCTGTTCAGGCGTGAGAAAAACACGCTTAATACGCTGTCCGTATTCCGGGATCGTTGACTCGCCTGAGACCACGCGGCCGTCTTCCATCTCAGCATGCAAAACGACACTGGCATTGGCAGCCGGCAAAACCTTTCCTCTTACATTCAGCACCTTGCTCATTTCAGTGACAGCGTGAAAAAAATCACCGGTTATATTTGTCATCGCTGCCAAAATCAAATTCCCGAGAGAATGGCCTGTTAAGTCATTCCCTTTATTGAAGCGGTGCTGAAAAAGATCTTCAACAAGCGGCTCCACATCGGATAAAGCGGCAAGCACATTTCTGATGTCTCCTGGAGGCGGAATTTTCAGTTCATTCCGCAGACGGCCAGAGCTTCCCCCATCATCGGCAACTGTTACAATGGCCGTGATGTCAACAGGTTTATGCTTTAAGCCCCTAAGCAATACAGAAAGACCTGTACCGCCGCCAAAGATTGCAATTTTCGGCTTTTGTCCCATCTTATTTCCGGCTTCTCTTTTCAATGTCCCGGTGAGTAACATGAGTATAGTAATCCTTTTTGAAATAATCAGCTAAATTCTCGGCTAATGTCACAGAGCGGTGCTGGCCCCCTGTGCAGCCGATCGCAATGACAACCTGGCTTTTTCCTTCTCTTTTATAAGATGGAAGCATAAAGCTCAGCAGATCAATTAATTTCTCATTGAACTTTTGTGTTTCATTCCACTTCATGACGTAAGAGGAAACCTCTTTATCCTTGCCAGTCAGCGGCCGCATGCTTTCGATATAGTACGGATTCGGCAAAAATCTGACATCAAAGACGAGATCTGCATCAATTGGAATACCGTATTTAAAACCAAATGACATGACATTTACGGTAAATGTCTCTCCTTGGTTTGTCGCAAAGTGCTTCACGATTTTTTCACGCAAATCACGCGGCTTCATGTCAGATGTATCGTAAATGATCTGAGAGCGGCCTTTTAATTCCTCAAGCAGCTCTCGTTCCAGCGCAATGCCTTCAAGCGGCAGGCCAGTCGCTGCCAGCGGATGCGAGCGTCTCGTTTCTTTATATCTCGTGACGAGAATGGAATCCTTCGCGTCCAGGAATAAAATTCGCGGTGTGATCCACGGATTTTCGGCCATTTCATCCAGCGCTTCAATCAGCCGGTCAAAAAATTCGCGGCCGCGCAGATCCATCACGAGCGCAACTTTGCTCATTTTCGAATTTGATTCCTTCATCAGCTCTAAAAACTTCGGAAGCAATGAAGGCGGAAGATTATCGACGCAGAAATAGCCGAGATCTTCAAAGCTTTGAATGGCGACAGTTTTCCCCGCTCCCGACATTCCGGTTATAATGACAAGCTGAATATCATGTGATTCACTAACACTCATCTTTCTCCCCCCTGACTTGTCTTTCTATTTGATGTGCTGCGGGTCTAAACGATAACTGAGCAGCTCAAAGTCCGGTGTATACGTAAATGTGCCGTGCAGCAGCCCTTGTCCCTTCATCATAAAATCAAGGATATGGCCGTCTCCAGGGGCCATAGGCAGGCTCTGAATGTCATTGACATCGTGCCACTGCAGTTTGCCTTCCTCTGATTCTGATACATTTTGTCCTGTGTATGAATCAGCGACAAACGTAAACATCATCCACTCGGAGACAATGTGGTCACCGTCTTTAATAATAAAGGTAAAAACGCCTTTTAATTGAGGATTTATGATATAGATACCAGTCTCTTCTCTGTACTCTCTGATGACGGAGTCTCTGACTGATTCTCCGCTCTCCATCTTGCCGCCCGGGGCGACCCACCAGCCGCGTCTCGGCTTTTGAAGCAGAAGAACTTTGTCGTCCGTCTGAAGCACACAATTTGTCACTCTTTGCAAGTACGTCACCTAACCTTCGTCCTGTCATCGTCTCTTTATTATACCGCTTCAAGATGCCTCCCACAATGAAGAGACATTGACAATCTTTTCTTCTATTTTACAGCATATTCATTCCTTAATTCAGATGATTTTGCTGTAACTGGCATTCATCTTTTATTTATGGACAAAAAAAGGACACGGATAACTGGAGAATCCGTGCCAAAAAAGTGTATTCATTATAAAAAGGGGGTCAATTACTTTATTAATCATAACCGAAAAGCATTACACATGTGTTACAGCGGAATTAAAACCCAGTAACGTAATGTGAAACTCGTATGACAGCCCTTTTTATTTTAAGGTTTTCAGCGTTTCTTGGAGCTCTTCGACATAATGTTGTACGCTTTGTGCCGCAATGCTTCCGTCTCCTGTAGCCGTTACGATTTGGCGCAGTGATTTTTCGCGAATGTCTCCGGCAGCGAAAATTCCTTCAACCTTTGTCTCCATGCGGTCGTTTGTTTCGATGTAGCCTTCTTCATTCGTAATGCCCAGATTCTCAAACGGTTTAGACAGAGGAAGCATGCCAATGTAAATGAATACGCCGTCTGTTTTGAATTCACTTTCTTCACCGGTTACCGTATCGACAAGCGTTACGTTACCGACTTTGCCGTTTTCCTCATGAATTTCCTTCACGGTTTTGTTCCATAGGAAGTCAACTTTTTCATTATCAAATGCTCTCGCTTGAAGAATACTTTGAGCACGGAGTTTATCACGTCTGTGAACAATCGTTACTTTTGAAGCGAAACGAGTCAGATATACGCCTTCTTCAACCGCGGAATCTCCGCCGCCAATAACGACAAGTTCTTTGCCTTTAAAGAAAGCGCCGTCACATACTGCACAATAAGATACACCGCGGCCGCCCAATTCTTTTTCGCCAGGCACGCCGATTTTTTTATATTCCGCACCAGCCGCAATGATGACAGCACGTGCTTTATATTCCTTTGAACCAGCTTTGACTACTTTGTACTCTTTGCCGTCAACGACTTCTTTAATATCGCCATAAGCGTATTCAGCGCCGAATTTTTTCGCGTGTTCAAACATTTTGTTAGAAAGCTCAGGCCCAAGGATACTTTCGAATCCAGGATAGTTTTCTACATCTTCCGTATTGGCCATTTGTCCGCCAGGAATTCCTCTTTCAATCATTAATGTTGATAAATTCGCTCTTGATGTGTATACAGCGGCCGTCATCCCAGCAGGGCCCGCGCCGATTATAATCACGTCATAAATTTTTTCTTCTGACACACTATTCACTCCTTAAACCATCTTTTCAAGTTTGGGCTCTTTCTTATAAGATAAGAATCCCCATCAAACGTATTCCTTACCCATATCCTATAAAATCTCATGGTGATACGCTATTTTTTTGCTCAACACGATTAAATGTATTCGAAAAGGGTATATGTTAATAAAGAAAGAGCCTTCTGTTTTAGAAGGCCCTTGTCATATTTATTATTGAACAACACGTCTTACAACGCCTTTAAATGCTTTTTTCCAGTAAGGATTGCTCATAGAGTCAACAGATACGCCATGAGATGTATTGTCGTTTAGGAAAGTACCGTTTCCTAAGTAGATTCCTACGTGTCCATTTGTTTTGTAAGTGTCAAAGAACACAAGGTCTCCGCGTTTCATTTCAGACGCGCTGACAGCTTGTCCTCTGCCAACTAACGTATCAGTAGTTGTCCCGCCTACAGGTCCAAGGTTAACACCTGCAGAAGCGTATGCCCAGCGTACGAATGATGAGCAGTCAAAAATACGGTTGTTGATATCAGATTGGCTGCGTCCGCCGCCAAACTTGTACGGAGATTGTCCTACAATGCTTGAACCAACGCTGATCGCGCCTTCAATTCCGCCAGAGTTGCTGATAACAGTGCCGCCTGAATTGCTGTTTGAGCCGCTGCTCTTCTTAGAAGATGAGCCGTTTGACGAACTGTTTGATGAACCGTTAGAAGAATTGTCTGAAGAATCATCAGATGAGCTTGCTTTTGCTGATTCAGTTGTCGCCGTTTGACTGTCATCTGTTTGTGTTTCATCAGATGCTTTTTGTGCTTCTTCCTGCTTTTTGATCAAAGCAGCCGCTGCTTCTTGTTCTTTTTTGATGCGTGCTTGTTCAGCTTCAGTATTTGCTTTTTGATTTGCAAGTTCAGACGCCTCTGATTTTAATTCAGAAATCGCTTTAGCCGTTTTCTTTTGGCTTGCTTTTGCTTCGTCGAAAAGCTTGTCTTTTTCATTAAGCTGTTTATCAAGGTCTTTTTGCATTGTTTCTAATTTAGCCAATGCAGCTTGAACTTCTTTCAGCTTGTCATTCAAATCCGCTTCAGAATCTTCGAGCTTCGCTTTATCCTGCTCTTGCTGTTTGATTAAATCTTTGTCTGCGTCCACAATAGATGAAACCGCAGTCGCACGAGAGATAAAGTCACCAAAGCTTGTTGATCCTAAAAGAACATCTATGTATCCTTGAGATCCGCCGCTTTCCTGTAAAGAACGAACGCGTTTTTTCAGGATTTCATTGCGTTTTTCGATGCGTGCTTCAGTTTCTTTAATCTCTTTTTTCAGTTTTTTGATTTCTTCTTTTGTTTTATCATTTTCTTCTTTTTTATCTTCGATCTTGTTGCTTGTATCAAGCGCCTTAGCGTTAATGTCTTTCAGTTCTTTTTCAATCTTTGATTGATTTTCCTGAAGCTCAGTTAATTCTTTTTCCTTCGCTTCAATGCTGGAAGCAACCTCAGATTGCTTGCTTTCGATTTTTTGTTTCTTTTCATCTAATGTTTCCGCCGATGCAGTTTTACTTGTAAATGGGATCAAAAAACTGCTTGTCCCGATGACGGAAGCCAAACCAAGTGTCAATAAACTCTTTCTCACTTTTTATATCCTCCCTTTTACTGTGAACCTGTCCTCATTTGGAATCGTATTTTGAACATCAAGTTTCGTTCCTCATACTCTACGAGGAATGATGGTTGTTTATGGTTAATTATTCTGTGCATCTCTTATTCTGGTTGTATAGCGTTTATTTCACATCATATGTAAAAAACACTAATTCCTTATGTACGAGAATCATTATACCATCAAGTTTCGACAAATTAGCGATAAATTTTATTACATTTATGTTTCAAACAGATGTCAAGTCACACATCATTTGTCATTTTTCTTAAGCGTGCAAAAAAACTGTCGATATTATTTTCTCAATATAATCTATCTAACAAAAAAAGAGTCGATTAAATAAATCGACTCTTTAAAATTTACTATTCTAGAATATCATCAATATATTTCATATATTTCGTCAAAGTTGCCGGAGAGATGCCGAATCGGGTCGCTGTGTCTTTTTTCGTGTCTTGCTTGCCATGGGCTTCCTTCCAAATATAACAGATGGCTGCTGCCCAGCCTTTCTCATTCTTCAACGGAGCGGCTGCACGAATTTGCTGGATGACATGGAAAACCCAGCAGCTCATGACTTCTGTTTTCATCTCTTCTTTTTCAGCTTGCTCTAATAATTTGACCGTTTGATAAGCGAAAAGTGCATCCTCTGAAACGTCAGCAGCAGCAGAATCTCCATTCAGAAGCAGCTTTACAAAATGATTTTCAAAAGGAGCGGTAATTCTCTTTGAGCGTATCACCGCTTCAAGATGCTCCGTTTCTCCCTTTGTGCTGCTGATATAATAGGCTGCGAGACGCTGTTCCACAGATGAAGGAAGAGCTTCCCTCCGCTCAATCCAAGGCGCCGGGCGGTCTTCGCCGGGATATTGCGACTCGACTTTTCTCCAGATCGTCTCGGCAAAGTCGGTATGTCCCGTAAAATAAGCAGAGCAGGAAAGCCAGTAAAAGAAGGTGTCGTCACCTTCAAAGCCGGTTTTATATAATGATTTGAGCCATTTATATCCGATCTCGTAGCGGCCGACAAGTGCCAAGGTAGCACCCAATTTATAACGCTGCTCCAATAGCATCGGATAGACATTGGAGAGCTGATCACTCAATTCCGCCACTTTTTCGTCTTCTCTTTCATAATAGTAGAAAACGAGAAGATTGCATAAGGCGTGAAGATTTCCTTCATTATGAGAAAGCACTTCATAAGCGGTTTGCTTCGCTTTTACAACGTTTCCTGAATAGAAATAGGCAAGCGCGAGATTGTTGTATGCTGACCAAAGCTCCGGATATTCAGCTGTGATTTCCTCAAGCGCCGCAACCGCTTCAGCAAGCTGGCCGCTTTCCAGCAATGACTTTGCCCGATCCTGTTTCACCAGCAGTTCATCCTGATCATACAACGAATCCTCAATGCCGTCGTCTCCTAAATCGAGCAAATCAAGCAGACTATCGTTTTCTTCGGCGAATTCACCATCCGGGTCCGCATCAGAATAAGCGGCCGCTTCTTTATAAGCTTCCTGGAAGAGCCCCAGATGGGCAAAGTTATTCGCTTTAAAGTAATGGCACTCCGGCATTTCGGCCTCCAGATTTGCCATGATATAGTCAAGAAGATCGTTCGACTCTTGATACTGGCCCATTTCCGAATAAATGACCGCAAGCTGTGAAAGCATCTCTGAATCCTCCGGCTCCAAATGAACCGCGCGCTGAATCAGTTTGCTTGCCCGTTTTAGATTGCGCTCTTTATACGCTTTCAAGCCTTTATGAAAAAAATATTGTCCATCTTGAAGCAGCTGGACAATTTGTGCGTGATTTTTATGTTCAGAAGTGTGTTTTCCCACAACTACCCTCCGTTTTATACAATATTACCGTCAGTAGTATACCATAAATCGTAAGCCCCTCAATAGTTCAAAAGGAAGGATTGGGAAAATCCCTCCTCTTTTTTATTGGCTGATTCGACCAAAATTTACCCGGCTTTGTTTTCTAAGTCTGCATTCATTTTCAGCTGCTGTTCAGCAAAATCCCTATAAAGACCATGGGAAGCCATTAACTCATGGTGTGTTCCACGACCGGTAATTTCCCCTTTTTCAACAAACAAAAGCTGGTCCGCATCTACAACGGTAGATAGGCGGTGAGCGATAACAATCGTTGTGCGGCCCTCCATCAGCACCTCCAGCGCCTGCTGAACTGATTTTTCAGATTGGCTGTCGAGACTTGAGGTAGCTTCATCGAGCATAAGAATGCTTGGGTTACGGAGAAGCGCTCTCGCAATCGCGATTCTTTGCCTTTGTCCGCCTGACAACATAATGCCGCGTTCGCCCACTTCTGTATCAAACTGATTCGGCAGCTCCTTTATAAAATTGAGCGCATATGCCATCTCCGCTGCTTTTTCGATCTCAGCATCCGTCACATCTCGTTCTAACCCGTAGCAAATATTTTCTCTGATTGTCCCGGACATTAACGGGCTTTCCTGTGATACATACCCGATATGCTCCCTCCACGATTCAAGCGAGTAAGTATCGACCGGCTCGTCCCCCAGCCGAATGGTCCCTGCAGTCGGAGAATAAAAGCGTTCAAGCAGCTTAAACAGCGTCGTTTTTCCCCCGCCGCTCGGACCGACGATCGCTGTCACTTTCCCTGCTTCAATGACGGCGCTGACCTCTTTTAAGATCAGCTGATCAGGCTTATATCCAAAAGACACGCGATCAAGCTGGATAGGCAGATGTGCATTTTCAATTTGTTTTCCTGTCACTGTATCTTCCTCTTCCTCTGCCAAAATCTCAATCATTCGTTCTGTTGCACCGATTGATTTTTGCAGCTGTGTGAAAAACGTTGTAATCTGGCCCATCGGCATAATAATTTGAAACAAATATAAAATAAAAGCCACGAGCGCTCCGGCCGTGAGTTCGCCTGAAGATACCTGCATGCCGCCATATCCGATCACTGCGACAAGCGCTGCCATTAGCACGAGTGAGATAAGCGGGCCGACAAGCGATTGAACCTTGGCTTCACGAACGCCAAGCTTAAATAATGAGGAAATCCCCATCTTCCCGCGCCCATATTCGACATCCTCCGCATTTGAAGCTTTGACAAGTCTGATTTCCGGGAGAATTTGATTCAGCAGGCCTGTAAAACGGGCTGTTTCATCTTGCGTTTCCCGTGAAATGGAGAACATTTTCCGTCCAATCGGCACCAAGATAAGAGCGGCCAGCGGAACAACCACTAACACAAGCAGTGTCAGCTTCCAGTTCATAATAAACAAGATTGTCAATGATCCAATGACAGAAATGATGCCTGTAATAAATCCGCTGATATGGGTTGTAATCAATTCTTTGACCACCATCGTATCGTTCGTTACACGGCTTACTGTTTCTCCGGAAGCATTTGTATCGAAATAAGAGACAGGAAGCTTAATTAATTTCTTCCATAATAACTCCCGCAGCCCGGAAATGATTTTTTGTCCATTATAGTTAAGCGCATAGGTGGCATAAGCGCTTAAACCCGCCTGAACGAAAAACACAAGCACGATCAAACCGATTTGCGTGCCTGACAGATTTGACATAGAAAAACCATCGACAAGCTGCTTCGTTAATAATGGAATGAGCAGGCTGACCAGCGTGGTTACTACACTGAGGGCAAGCGCAAAGGCGAGCTTTCCATAAGAAGGATTGGTCCGTCTTACTAAGGCAAAAAAGGGTTTCAATTTACTTTTAGATTTTTGTTTCTTGGTTGGCATATATTTTCCTCCTGTTTCAGCGTTCAGAAAGGTGAAAAGTCATAGCAAAAGGATGATTTTTACTCTTTCTCAATCATATCAATGGAGAAAGACTTTTTCAGTATATTTTTGCCGTGATCAAAATAAAAATCTCCCACTCATTGTTTGAATAGGAGATTTTTTATGTTAGAGCACTGGCTTCTTTTTTCTGTAAGTCAATGTTACATCCTGCTGCCGCAGGTCTTCTATTATCATTTTGTACCGATCAACTTTTGCGGTATGTTCTTCTTTTATCATCTCAAGGGCAGCTTTTCGTTTTTCGCTATTAGACTCAAGCTCTTTTTTTATTTTTTTTACAATCAACCCTTTTTGCCCTTTGATTTCCTCTTTTAATGAAGACTCAAATTTCTTTGTCAGGCTGAGAAAGTCGTTGATCGGTTGATTGAGGGTGCCCGCTTTCCCCTTCATTTCATCTTGGGTAAGAAACATATAGGTCGTTGATACAATTTCTGTTTCACTTTCTGAAAATAAGGAAGTCACTCTTCATATTCCTCCTAAGGCTGAAAATCAAATAACTGAGAAATCATTTCTTCTTTTTCAAACAGCTTTTCAATACTCTCGCGGATATTTTTGATAAAATCTCTTTTTTCTGTTGTCTGTTTTTTTAATTCAGCAACAATTCCATCATTAGCAGGAAGCGCACCTGTGTGGAATGATTCATGAACTGAGATTTTCTCCAATTTATCGAATGTGTGGCTGAAACCAGCTGCAAGCCGGAATTGAAGATCGAAGGCATAATGCGAAGGGTTTTCTTCCATATGATGAATAGCCGTGATGATCGCCTGCTTTTTGTCTATGAAGTCTTCATCGATTTCCTGACTGTAAACCTTCTGGTACTTAGAAATCGCATCTTCCATATCTTCAACGATTTTCATACCGTTTTGATAGATTCTGACAGCGGATGAGAGATTGACTTGAATCGTTTCTCCCGAGCCGCTCTTCCCTGTAAAATAAATATCGGAGCCTTTATAGCTGAAGCCTTTTTCCTTTGACAAGGCGTTGAGCATTTGAACGATACTGTGGCCGTCGACGATAAGTTTTAGTGCGTCTTTTGTTTCTGTGTCGAGTGTTTTCAATGAGGACAGAATTGATTTTACATAGTCCACTATTTCACCAACGTCTTTTAAAGCTTGCATAAATTGGCCATGCTTTAAATGGTCAATGAAATGTTCGTACCGTGATTCTATGCCTCGCATACTCGCATTAATATTCGTTAATTCTTTTTTGATGACTTTCTTTTGCGTTTCATCAATATAACCGTTTTCAGCTAACTGATCTACGACCGGTCCGCTGTTTCTCAACAAGGTATGAAGAAAACCTAAAAACGACGGCAGTTCCTCTTTTATTCGGCCATACATTTGCTTAACATCATCAAAATGCTCATATAGGACACTTACTTTCTTTAAAGCGCCGTCTGTGTTTTTCACTTTTTCAATCAGGTCTATGTCTATCCCGCTGGCTGCCTTTATAAAACCGTTCAAGCCGTCTTTTTCATAGTCATCCTTATATTTTTGAAGGAATTTTTGAATTGACCTCACATCTTCGTCAGGAACCCCATCCATAATATTTCGGATGCCTTTTACACTTGTATTTGTATCTGCCATCTTCACATCACCGAATGTAATGAAATCGGCCTTGCCGCTGACTCCATACAGCGGGTCATCTTTTGAGATGCGTTGGGTGATGTTTGCTGTTACGCCTTTGTCTTCATAATATTTTTGGATTTCTTTTTTTAGCTTATCTGGTGGGATATCATTTATATCTTTTAAGCGTCTAATATGAAATTTATGCATTAGCCTATCTCTCAAATTCAAATCAGTTGCTAGCAGGTGGTCAACGCTTATTTGAGCTCCGTTAACCCCATAAACCTCATCAAATTCTCCGTCAATTAATTGAACCATCACCTGATTATTATTTGCCAGTGAGTGGCCCATAGCAAAGGTCTTTAAATCATGAGAATTCTCTGTTTCTCTTTTGGCATTTCTTACAAACTCTTTTGTCGCTTGGTACTGGCTGTCATCTATCCCTAAAAAGAGACCAAAGAAATTGTATGACCAGTCTTCGTTATCAGCACTCCCCTCTGAAATAATATGAAGTTGATTAACGTGTTGTTTATCATCCTTAATATAAATAGCTGTACCATCATATCCGGACTCTCTTATTGATGTATCTATTTTCGAATTTTTTTTAATAAGTTCATTAGATGTGTATATTTCCAGATTTTTTGGAAGATCTCGATGTGTTTCTTCTTTGTATATTCGACGCACCTCGACTTCAAAATCTGTTTTAGCTCTCTTTATTTCACTTTCAATATTAGAAGCAAATTTTTCTTTATAATCGTACTCCAAGTCAATTAAACGCAGCTTTACATTTTCATTTTCAAATATATTCTTATTTTCCATTTTCTCTATTTCTCCTTTTTAACTTTTAAAAAGGTAATAGAATCAATTATTTTTCGAACTTTTTTTTCTGCTTCTTCTTTCTTTAATGAACAAACCTCTTTACCCTTATAGCAAGAAAAACGAAAAGAATACTCTATTCCTAAATATTCCTCTTTTTTAGATTTAACATAACCAAAAAATCTATAAGAAAAATTATTCTTTTCATCCACATCATCAAAACTGCTTTTCTTTTGAGCAGAATATACAATTTTATCAGATAGCTCTCTTTCTTCGTATTTTCCTTTATAGCTATTTCTGCCGCTTACAATGTCAAGCATTGTATCCTTGTCATTCGCAAAACTTTTTTCTTGATGATAATCTAATTGCCCGTCATATTGAATGTTAGTTTTTTTATTGAAACTATCAAATACTATTGTTTCCTCATTTTCACCTTTACTTGAAAGATCAGGTACATACTCCCCATCCTCCGGAAACAACATCCTAAACCCTTTCAGCTTAGATTCAAGCAAATAATACCCTGGCTCCTCTTCTTTCGTTGACACCATGTACTCTCTCGTTTTTTCATCTTGAAACGCCGGAACTTGCGGCAGGTCTTTTGGATCCATGTCTTTTGGTTTTACGGCTTCTGTTTTATTGTCATTTGTGGTGTTTTTATCATTGTCTTGCATACTGCATCCTCCTGTCAGGGCAAGTAATAAGCTAAAGCAAATACATATGATCTTTTTCATTACGAACCTCCACGGGTTTTGTGAGAATAGAATTCTATTTTCATACCGAAAATAATCCTATTGACCTGGTTAATACGTGATTATTTTATCCTTTTCTATGTTACATCATGGTGGAATTTGGATAAATAGGAAATCCGACTTGGTTTTGATCTCCTTTCACTAACAAATCAAGCAAAACACCACAAACACATCATAATACCTATTTCTTTTTTCATAAAATCGTTTATCATACGGCTCTTACTTAACCTCTTCATCTTTATAGTAGGTGAATCGAAACGAATACTCTATTTCCCTTAATTCTCTATAAGAAAAACTATTCTTTCCCTCTATATCATCAAAAGCCTTTTTCTTTGAGCAGATATCTCTCTTTCTTCGTATTTTCCTTTACATTTCGCCAAAGGTAGTAGAGTTTATTATTTTTTTAACTTTTTCTTCATTGTCTTTCGGGTTTTGTTTACATGTATTTACATTGGCGGAGCAGCTAAACATAAAAGAATATTCCATCCCTAAATAATCTTGTTTTTTCGATTTTATATAACCAAGGAAGATATAAGATGGTGTCTCTTCTTTGTCAAAGTTTTCTTGTCTTGAGGCAAAGTAAATATCTTTATCCTTCGTTTCTAATTTCTCAAAATCACCTTTGTATTCATTTTTACCGCTAATAATATCCAACATATTCTCCGGTTCGTTTATAAACGATTCATTTTGATAAAACTTAACTGAAGCATTCATTACTATATTCGTTTTTTTATTAAAACTATCAAAAAATAGTGACTCGTTTGTCTTTGAAGTTTCTGAGTCGGAATACTCCGCATCCTCCGGAAACAACATCCTAAACCCTTGCAGCTTAGATTCAAGCAAATAATACCCCGGCTGCTCTTCTTTCGTTGACACCATGTACTCTCTCGTTTTCTCGTCCTGAAACGCCGGAACCTGCGGCAGGTCTTTTGGATCCATGTCTTTTGGTTTTACGGCTTCTGTTTTATTGTATTTTGTGGTGTATTTATCACTGACGCTCATACTGCATCCGCCTGTCAGGGCAAGTAATAAGCTGAAGCAAAGCAAGATGGTCTTTTTCACGACGAACCTCCAATAGGTTTAACTAATCAATATTACTGATCCAATTGAAAAGTGATTCTGTGTAAACTTTTCTTTATAGTCATACTCTGAGTTAATTATAAAGAGCTTTATATTTTCGTTCATGAAAACATTCTTATTGTCCATCTCTACTCCTCTTCTTATAAAAGATAATAGAATGAATGAGAGTATCAGTTCTTTCTCTTGCTTGATCTCCATTCAAAGCACAGGGTTGATCAACCTTTTTACAACGAACTATAAAAGAATATACTATTCCCAAGTACTCTTCATCACTAGATTTTATATATCCAAAATAACGAAAGGAATAATTGTATTTACGATCACTGTTTTTAAAAGTGCTTTTTTTTGATGCAGTATATACTATTTTCCCGTCAGTTTTTTCTTTCTTAAATTCACCTTTGTAACCATTCTCATTACTAATTTGGCGCAACATTGTCTCTGGATTATTAATAAAAGAAGATTTGTTATAGTAGCTAATTTGTGCATCTAAGAGTATATTTGATTTTTCATTATAGCTTTGAAATCCTATCGATTCGCTATTCTTTCCATTTGATGTGGAATAATTAGGAAGATACTCGCCATCCTCCGGAAACAACATCCTAAACCCTTTCAGCCTAGACTCCAGCAAATAATACCCCGGCTCCTCTTCCTTCGTTGACACCATGTACTCTCTCGTCTTCTCATCTTGAAATGCCAGAACTTGCGGCAGGTCTTTTGGATCCATATCTTTTGGTTTTAAGGCTTCTGTGTTATTGTCTTTTGTGTTGTTTTTTTCATTGGTGTTCATACTGCATCCGCCTGTCAGAGTAAGTAATAAGCAGAAGCAAAGCAAGATGATTTTTTTCATGACAAACCTCCACGCGTTTAACTGATAGATTGTTACAACATGATTATTTAGTTCTATCCGTATTACAATATAGAATCATACTGAAAAAAGACCGCCGCGTTCTATCGGCAGTCTTGACCAGACATGATTGTTACTCTCTTTTCGAATAAAATACTCTGGATATAAACAGGCCAATGACTCCTAACAAGATGAATAAGACCGCTCTCCAAACAATGTCAATCGAAGCAGAATCTATTAAAATTATTTTGGCAAGTGTAATGAATAAAAAGATCAGCCCAATTCGGTTCCATGTCTTGTCTTTGGTTGCGTAATAAACAGCATACATCACAATGACAAATATAAACCATGACAGGGATACTCCTACGTTTACTGATACGCCGTCAATCCTATCCGACATCCATATGGATAATTTGCTGAAGAATACAAGCAGCAGTAATGAAACAGCGGACGAAACAACAGTTGTGACTTGTTTATAATGTATTTTCTTCGAATACAGATAGCCGCCAAAAAGTGAGCTGATCAGCAGCAGCCAAGAGACAATGCTGAGAACGTGTAATGAACGTGCCGGGTATTGTATGAGGCCGCAGGCTGCCTGTAATAATACAATCACTCCGGCAATGCCGATCAACCAGCTTTTTTTGCGGTATGACACGTAACACATCATGATTCCTTGTAAGGTGAATATGATGTACAGCAAGATCACATTTTCAGATAATGCATCCGCTGCCAATACATTAAAATAAATCATAGAAATGAGAAAAAACGTATGTTTGATTTCGGCAAATTCTTTACTTTTCCATAAGCTTAACAACAGGTAAAACACAAATGCAGCAGTATAAAAGACGTATAAGACTGTATCGTTTTTCATGTACAGGACAACCCCTGTGATGAAAACGACAAGAGCTCCGATTGTAACAGCTGTAAGATAGACAGCTTTTTTAAATTGGCTGTTCGATCGTAAGGCTGATAGAATCGTAATCGCCTGCTGTAGGATAAATACAGCAAGTGTCCAACCCGTCACCTGCGCATCTGTAAATGATAAGAAAGCAAAAATCGCTAATATGAAAGCATAGTTAGCTATATTCCATGCTACGCTGTACTTTTGTTTAACTGTCTCATATATTAAGCCTGCGAAAACCAATGACTCATATACATAAAAGATGTATTCATTTCCTTGTTTCCCGCCAAATAAAAAAGGATACAAGTAAACACCTGCGACGATAATCGCAATCAGTGTTTGTGATCGGTATTTCCTTGATATGTACACACCGCCCGCAACGCCTGCAGCAAGAAGGATCATTGTAAGCGGCGTCGGTATAATCTGGTACAGCATGTTACCCGCAACAAAGAAACAATATAGACAATATTACTGCCCGCCAATAATGAACTGCCCAATACACTGGCATTTTTCTTATGTGACCTGCTACCGAGAACATATAGCACAATAGAGACAATAAGTCCTGCCCCTACCCTCATATATGCGTTGATCCAGCCTTTTTCTGCAGCTGCCACAAATGCCCAAATCATACCAAGAAGAAAAACAAAAATAAAGATCTTCGGAAGCCAATTTCCCGCCATGTTTTCTAAAGTACGGTTCTCTTTTCGCGGAGCCGGCGTCTTTTGTGGAACTTCGGTTTCCTTGTTGATTTTTGGGTGCTCATCCGTTTTGACTACTGTTTGTTCTTTCTTGCCAGCAGCGAGATTTGCGATCTCCCTTTTGACACTTTCCAGTTCTTGTTCTAAACGTCCAACTCTTTTGTTCAGTTCATCAATTTTTTCGTTCACCATTCTCTCCTCATTTTTCGAATAATTAGCAGCCGCTTTTTCATACTATGTCTTTTCCTCACTATCCTGACCGGTTTGTATAAAATAATCCTAAAGACCTGATATCCATTTGAGATTTTCATTCTAAGTCATGTTACATCATGGGAAATTTTTGTTAAATAGGAAATTCGATTGGTTTTTTTATTTCTTCTATTAGGACAAGACAAATGGTTCAGCTGAAACAAATACATAAAAAAGGAGCTGACATATGAGCAGCTCCAATCCTTTTATTTCTCAGAATGGCGTTTTTTCAATACGTCAAGCACATCATCCAGCGGCAGGGATTGTTCTCTGAGCAGGACAAGCAGGTGATACAGCAGGTCTGCCGCTTCCCATTTGAGTTCCTCATGATCCCGGTTTTTCGCGGCGATGATGACTTCGGATGCTTCTTCTCCTACTTTTTTCAAAATCTTATCGACGCCTTCACGGAAGAGGTACGTGGTGTAAGCTCCTTCAGGCATTTCCGCTTGGCGTTCCGCGATCACCCGCTCCAGTTCGTTCATGATGCCGAATCGGTCCGCGGCCTGTTCTTCTGTTTGTTCCTTTGTAAAACAGCTGTAGCTGCCAGTGTGGCATGCCGGGCCTGACGGTTCTACGAGTACGAGCAGCGCGTCTTGATCGCAGTCATACCGGATACCTTTGACGGCTTGCGTGTTCCCTGAGGTTTCTCCTTTATGCCATAGCGCTTGGCGTGAGCGGCTGTAAAACCATGTTTCCTTCGTTTCCAGCGTTTTTTCGTACGATTCCTTGTTCATATACGCAAGTGTCAGCACTTCTTTGCTTGCCGCATCCTGCACGATAGCAGGAATTAATCCGTCCTCGTTAAAACGCAGTTCATCTGCCTGTTTCATCTCACATTCACCCCGTACTCTTTCAAGTATGATTTCACTTCTTTAATCGATGTTTCTTTATAATGAAAAATTGAGGCGGCCAGCGCGGCATCGGCTTCTCCTTTTGTAAAAGCCTCAAGCATATGCTGTGCGTTTCCCGCGCCTCCTGAAGCGATAACAGGGACGGGGACAGCTTCGGAAACAAGCTTTGTCAGCGTGTGGTCGAAACCTTTTTTCTCACCGTCGGAGTCCATGCTTGTCAGCAATATTTCTCCTGCCCCGCGTTTGACGCCTTCTTTTGCCCACGCGGTGACCTCCCAATCTGTTTTCTTTCTGCCGCCGTGCGTGTAGACCTTATATGTGTCAGATTCTTTGTCATACTTGGCATCAATGGCAAGTACGATGCATTGAGAACCGAAAAACTCGGCTCCTTCTGTAATCAGCTCAGGGCGGAGAACAGCTGCCGTGTTCACCGACACTTTGTCCGCTCCGGCACGCAGTATCGTTTTCATATCGCTGAGCTGATTGATGCCGCCGCCGACTGTAAACGGAATGGCAAGCTTCGCGGCAACCTGCTCCACAACGTCAACCATCGTCTTTCGTCCTTCGTGCGAGGCGGAGATATCAAGAAAAACAAGTTCATCCGCACCTTCCCGGTCGTACACTTCGGCGAGTTCAACTGGGTCACCGGCATCCTTCAATTCGAGAAATTGAATTCCTTTGACAACGCGTCCTTCTTTGACATCAAGGCATGGGATAATCCGTTTTGTGATCATTTGCGCTTCACCCTTTCAAGCGCCTCACTCAGCGTAAACTGATTGGTATACAGCGCTTTTCCGATGATCGCTCCAGAGACGCCGTCCGCCTCATTGCGGGCGAGAGCTTCGAGATCCGCGACGGAGCTGACTCCGCCGGAAGCGATCACCGATTTCCCCGTTTCCTTAGCAAGCTCGACCGTGCTTTTAACATTGGGGCCTGACAGCATTCCATCTGTCGCGATGTCAGTAAAAATAAAGACTTCCGCACCTTCATTGGCTAGCTCTTTGCCCAGTTCAGTTGCCTTAAGGGTTGATGTTTCAAGCCATCCCTCTGTTGAAACAAAACCGTTTCTCGCATCCAGTCCGATTGCAATTTTCTCACCATATTGTTTCAGCATTTTTTTGACAAACGGAGGGTTAGAAACTGCTGAGCTTCCCAGGATCACCCGATCGACTCCTGCTGATAAATATTCATAGACGTCTTTTTCGGAACGGATCCCGCCACCGATTTCGACTTTCAGGTTCAGCTTTTGCGCAATCTCAATCACATGGCGGTCATTCACTCTTTTCCCTTCTTTGGCCCCGTCGAGATCAACGAGATGGATCCATTCGGCACCCTCTTTCGCAAATAACTCAGCCATGTCGTACGGTGAATCGCCATATATCGTTTCCTTATTATAATCCCCTTGAACAAGGCGGACACATTTGCCGTTTCTCATATCAATTGCCGGATATAATGTAAAAGCACTCATTTTTTCACCTTCTGTTCTGCTGCCATTTTCGTAAATTGAGTTAAAATAGACATTCCGACCGTGCTGCTTTTTTCCGGATGAAATTGGGCGCCGAAGACGTTTCTTTTTCCGACTACAGCAGGCACTCGTACACCATAATCGGCGCTTGCCAGAAGCGCGTTCTCCTCTATCCCGTCAATGTAATAGGAATGAACGAAGTAAGCGTAGCCTTGTTCTGTTTCAGACAGCAGCGGAGATTCGTTATGAAAGGAAAGGAGGTTCCAGCCCATATGCGGAACCTTCAGCTTGTTTCCTTTTTCATCTTCTGCTTTCAGCCTGACTGCTTTTCCTTTTAACAGCCCGAGTCCTGAAGCGGTGCCGTTTTCTTCGCTTTCTTCAAATAAAAGCTGCATGCCGAGGCAGATCCCGAGAAGCAGTCTTCCCTCTGAGACCATATCGTGAATCAATTGATCAAGCTTCGTGTAGCGCAAATTGTCCATCGCGTCTCCAAATGAACCAACTCCCGGCAAAATGAAGGCATCAGCTTCTTTCAGCTCCTCCGGCTTTTCAGAAATAAAATACGGCACGCCGACACGTTCAAGCGCCTTTGAGACACTGTATAAATTCCCCATTCCGTAATCTATCACGCCGATCATTTACAGCATCCCTTTCGTTGACGGTATTCCTTTAACTCGCGGATCGATCGTTGTCGCTTCATCAAGCGCACGTCCCAGTGCTTTAAAAACGGCTTCAATCATGTGGTGGGTGTTTGTGCCATAATGAACGATGACGTGCAGGTTCATTCGAGCTTCGAGCGCCAGCTTCCACAAAAATTCATGTACAAGCTCCGTATCGAAAGTTCCGACTTTAGCAGCCGGGAAATCAGCGCGCATTTCTAAGTGCGGCCGGTTGCTTAAATCAATCACAACTTGAGCAAGTGCCTCATCCATCGGCACAAACGCCGATCCGTAGCGTTTGATTCCTTTTTTATCGCCCAACGCTTCGAGCAGCGCCTGCCCTAAGCAGATGCCGATATCTTCAGTCGTGTGGTGATCATCTATATCAACATCGCCTTTTGCGTTAATGGAAAGATCGAATTGGCCGTGTTTCGTGAATAAATCCAACATATGTGTCATAAACGGCACATCTGTTTTGATATCCGCTTGTCCCCCGCCGTCTATTGTAAATGCCAGCTCAATATCTGTTTCGTTTGTTTTCCTGACGCGTTCCGCTTTTCTCATTTAGAAATCCTCCGTTCTCTTGCTTCAATTGATCTGGCATGGGCTTCTAACCCTTCCAGTCTGGCAAAAGCCGCGATGCTTTCGGCATGTTCTTCAAAGGCTGATTGACTGTAAGAAATAATGCTCGATTTCTTTTGAAAATCAGTTACGTTTAATGGACTTGAAAATCTGGCTGTTCCGTTTGTCGGAAGCACATGGTTCGGTCCGGCAAAATAATCACCGACAGACTCAGGGCTGTATCTGCCTAAGAAAATTGCACCCGCATGTTTGATACTGCCAAGCAAAGCTTCCGGAGACTGTGTTATGATTTCTAAATGCTCTGGCGCGAGTGTATTGACAGTATTAATCGCTTCCACCATTGTTTCCGCCACATATATACAACCGTAATCTCTCACTGAAGCTTCCGCTATTTCTCTTCGCGGCAAGGTTTTCAGCTGCTTACTCACCTCGGCTGAAACCGCCTCGGCCAGCGCCATGGAATCTGTGACAAACACACATGAGCTGAGCTTATCGTGTTCCGCCTGTGACAGCAGATCGGCTGCAATTTCGCTCGGAATCGCTGTTTCATCAGCCAGCACGACGATTTCACTAGGTCCGGCAATCATATCGATATCGACATCGCCGAACACTTCTCGTTTGGCAAGCGCGACATAAATGTTGCCCGGACCCGTGATTTTATCCACCGGTTCAATGGTTTCTGTTCCGTATGCTAACGCCGCAATCGCCTGAGCGCCGCCCATTTTGTAAATATCTTTTATGCCCAGCTCGGCTGCAGCAACCAAAACTCCAGGAGACAGCAGACCGTCTTTTTCCGGAGGCGTGACGAGAACGATTCTTTCAACGCCCGCTACGAGCGCCGGAATCACATTCATCAAAACAGATGAAGGGTATGCGGCCGTTCCCCCCGGCACATATACACCGGCGGAATCCAGCGCCGTCACTTTCTGCCCCAGCATTGTGCCGTCCTTTCTGTGATAAAACCAGGAGGATTGCAGCTGTCTTTCGTGATATTCCCTAATATTTTCGATTGCCTGCCTAATCACCTGAAGAAGACGTGAATCCAGTGAGGTGTATGCCTCCTCAAATTCTTCTTTTGTGACCAGCGGACTGTCTATTTCGATGCCGTCAAATTTCGCCGTGTAGCTGCGAACCGCCTGATCACCGTTTGCTTTAACATCTTCTATAATGGACCGGACCGTCTTTCTTTGCTCTTCCGTTCCGGCATCGATGGAACGCTTGAGAGAAAGCCGTTCCGCTCCGCTGATGGTTTTGATCTTCATTTTGCCGTCTCTCCTTCCACAACGAGAGATAGGCGGGATGCCATTTCGTCAATCACATCGTCTTTCATGCGATAGCTTACCGGGTTGACAATAAAGCGAGAGGTAATGTCACAAATGTGCTCCGTTTCAACAAGCCCATTTTCTTTCAGCGTCTGTCCTGTGGAAACAATGTCCACTATCCGATCTGCAAGCCCAATGAGCGGAGCCAGTTCAATTGAACCGTTGAGCTTAATAATCTCGACTTGTTCTCCCTGCTCTCTGAAATAACTGGAAGCCACATTCGGATACTTTGTCGCGATTCTTGGCGCTACTCCGCTCCAGTCTGTATTCGGAAGTCCGGCGACAGCTAAGTGGCACTTGCTGATTTTTAAATCCAGTACCTCATACACGTCGCGTTCCTCCTCCAGCATGACATCCTTGCCCGCAATTCCGACGTCTGCCACGCCATGCTCCACATACGTAGTTACGTCCATCGGCTTCGCTAATATGAAACGAAGATTTTCCTCCGGCACATCGATGATCAGTTTTCTCGAATCTTCAAACTCCTCAGGGAGCCTGTAGCCTGCCTGCCTCAGCAGCCCTGCCGCTTCTTCAAATATCCGGCCCTTTGGCATCGCCATTGTGAGTAACTTACCCATTTTGCTCTTCCTTTCTGGCACCGATAAAATAAGTGACGTTTACAAAAGATTTTGTCATCTGGTCGATATTTTCTATTCCCGATAAATCTTGAAGAACCACTTTGTTCCCTTTCATGCGTTCTTCATTCGCATAAGCGATGGCTTGCGCCCGCTGCTCTTTGCTGAAAATAACAGCGTCTATATCACAAGGTTCTTCTTTCATATGAAGGGCTTCAATCAGCCGGTCGATCCGAAGCCCGAAGCCTGTTGCCGGTGCAGGTGAATCAAAATGGCCCAGCAGCTTGTTGTAACGGCCGCCGCTTCCAATGACAAAACCGACATTCTCGGCGAACACTTCAAATAAAATCCCTGTGTAATAGCTCATGTGGCTGACCATATTCAGATCCAGGCGGACATTTTCCGTACATCCGTAATCCTCAAGAATGCCCCACAGCGCCTTCAGCTCATCAACCACGCTTTTTCCTTGCGCAGAATCGACGATTTCCTCGGCACGTCCGCATACTTCTATGCCGCCCCGCAATTCGAGGAGCTCAAGCAGTCTGCTTTTATCAATGGAGGAAAGCGGGAGAGACTTGACATGCTCTCTGTAGCCGACGTAGTTCTTTTCATATAAGAACCTCCGCAGCACATCAGCTCGTTCAACGTTTCCGAGCACCTCAACAAACAAAGCATCCGCAATGCCGGCATGGCCGATGGCAATTTTAAAGGATGCCAGCCCAGCGTTTTTTAATGCCCCGACGACTAAAGCAATGACCTCCGCATCCGCGCTCGTCGTGCCGTCACCGATTAACTCCACTCCGACCTGCTCGAACTCAGCCGGACGTCCGCCTTCACGCTCCTGAGCCCTGAATACATTTGCCGCATAGCCGACTCTTAGCGGATGACCGTGTTTCAGAAGCTTCGATGCCGCTACCCTTGCAATCGGCCCCGTCATATCCGGGCGAAGCACCAATGTCTTGCCGTCCTGATCAAGTAGCTTAAACAGCTGCTGCTCTTCAATTGCTGACTGGACGCCAACGGTATCGTAAAACTCCAGTGTCGGCGTTTCCATAAATTGATATCCCCATTTATCAATCAAATCGGTTAACGATCGTCTCACCTTTTTTTTCGTTTCGTATAAACCGGGCAGTGTATCTCTCATGCCGTGCGGTTTTTCAAACATAAACATCAACCCGAGCACCTCCGCTGTTATCTTATGAAGGAAAATTCCGAATCCTTTAGTTCGCTAATATGATAATATGTTAGCAGATGAAAGAATGAAAATCAACGCTTAACTTCAGTAAGGATATTTTTAGTTCAAATATCCTTCTCCTCATTATGAAAAAATCATGAATAATGTATTAAAGGTACGTAATATCTCAAATTCTTTATGTTTGGCATGCTATAATACAAATCAAATAGAGAACAAGGAGATAAAGATGAAAACACTGCGAACTCTATGTGTCCTGATGATTCTTTCAGGCGTTATTTTTTTCGGACTTAAAATAGATGCAAAAGATATAGATATTCCTTTTTTGAACAGCCTTAAAAAAGTGGTTTCTGATAGCGATACAGACTCAGCTGCGAATAGCAAAAAGGAGCTGAAGGGAAGCGCAAAACCGCTGGATGTCATCCTTTATAATCAAATGGACGCACCCCGGCTCTATAACGGCTGTGAAGTAACAAGCCTTGCAATGGTGCTGAATTACGCGGGATACGACGTGACAAAAAACACCCTGGCAAATCAGGTTGCCACAGTGCCTTTGACATACAGCAGCGGATTAAAGGGTGATCCGAATGACGGATTTGTCGGGGATATGGCGAATGGCCCTGGTCTCGGTGTCTACCATCGACCGATCTATCAGCTGGCGAAAACCTATGCAGGAGACAAAGTGTTTGACCTGACTGGAAAAAGCATTTCTGCTGTTTATGAACAGCTTGAAAAAGGCAATCCAGTTTGGGTTATTACGACAGCCAACTTTACGCCAGTTGACAACATGCAGACATGGAAAACGCCAAACGGAACGATAGAGATTACGTACAGCGAACACAGCGTCGCCGTTACGGGATATGATGATAAATATGTGTATCTCAATGATCCGTATGGCTATAAAAACAGAAAAACCGATAGAACAAGCTTTGAAAAAGCGTGGAAACAAATGGGCAGCCAGGCCGTGGTTATTCAAAAGTAAACACCTGAAAGCCGCACTATGCTCTATCCTGAGCAAATACGACAATATTCATGCTTTTTGTTTCAATCGGTAAGATCGATTCATTTTCCATTTATCATCCAAAATTGTCTTTACTTTCAGGCTGTCTGTTTTTATGATTAAAGCAGATTCAGCCTTGCCCCGATCTATGTGAGAGAAGCCGGTGCAAGTCGCTGACGCTTCTCTTGCAAAAAATGAAAGATATCCGGGGAGGATTTATCATTGAAAAAATTCGTGTCTATCCTATTTATGTTCGGTTTGGTTATGGGGTTCAGCCAGTTTCAATCATCAACCGCTTTTGCAGCAGACAAAGTGGTGCACGAAACAATTATCGTACCAAAAAATACAACATATGACGGGAAAGGACAGCGGTTTGTGGCAGGGAAAGAATTAGGCGACGGAAGCCAGTCAGAAAACCAAGACCCTGTTTTTCGTGTGGAGGATGGTGCAACCCTGAAAAATGTGGTGCTTGGCGCCCCTGCCGCTGATGGCGTACACACTTATGGAAACGTTAACATTCAGAATGTGAAATGGGAAGATGTTGGTGAGGATGCGTTAACGGTGAAGAAGGAAGGAAAAGTGACGATCGACGGCGGTTCTGCTCAAAAAGCGTCAGATAAGATATTCCAAATCAATAAAGCCAGTACATTCACAGTGAAAAACTTCACGGCAGACAATGGCGGAAAGTTCATAAGACAGCTTGGCGGTTCAACCTTCCACGTTGATGTGATCATCGATAAGTGCACCATCACAAACATGAAGGAAGCGATATTCCGGACGGACAGCAAAACAAGCACGGTCAGAATGACAAATACACGCTACTCTAATGTCGGTCAAAAATGGATTGGTGTTCAGCATATTTACGAAAACAACAACACTCAATTTTAACAAAAAAAGTCCGCTGATGTTATTCAGCGGACTTTTTCAATCTTTCTTGCATTTCTTCCTTCGTATAGATGATCCTCATCGGATTTCCGCCGACAAATGCCCCGTCAGGCACATCCTTATGGACAAGCGTTCCGGCGGACACAACTGCGCCATCTCCTATTTTCACCCCGGGCAGAATGGTCGTGTTGGCACCAATCATCACTTCGTCTCCGATCAGAACTGTGCCGATCCGGTATTCGTGAATCAAATACTCATGGGCCAGAATGGTCGTATTGTACCCGATGATTGTATTTGTTCCGACTAAGATCTTTTCCGGAAACATGATATCTGGCATCACCATGAGGGCAAAGGATGTCTGTTTTCCAACCTTCATCCGCAGAAATGTACGGTACAGCCAGTTTTTCATCCCTATAAACGGCGTATATCTCGCAATTTGAATGACAATGAAATTTTTGACGACCTTTAAAAAAGGTACCGTTTGATAGACATGCCACAGTGAGTTGGCCCCCGAGACCGGATGACGATCTGTTTTTCTCACAGATTACTTCACTCCAACGATTTGTAATAGATCACTCATTTTCTCAAGCATAAAATCCGGCTCATGCTTCGCCAGCATTTCCGGCCCTTTAATCGTCCATGCGACTCCTGCCGTTTTTGTACCGGCGTTTTTGCCTGCCAGCACATCGTGGTAATTATCTCCGACCATAATGGCTTCCTCGGACTTGCTTCCTAACTGTTTCAGCGCTAACAGCACAGGCTCGGGATCAGGCTTTGCATTCGTCACATCATCAAGGGTGACAACTGTTTCAAAGAATTCGCCGATTCCCGTGAGCTTGAGGCCCATATTGACAGTATCTCTTAATTTTGTTGTCACAATTCCTAATGTAAAGCCGGCTTTTTTTAATGCATCCAGGGTCTCATATACCGTTTCATATTCAGTCACGAGTGAATCATGCATGTCATGATTGTACGCTCTGTACATAGCGATCATATCCTCACATTTATCAGGGTCCATCGAAGAGAACGTATCAAAAAGAGACGGCCCGATAAATGCAAGGACATCTTCTCGTTTATACTTGCTCGGATAATAATGCTCCAGTGTATGCAAAAAGGACGCGATAATTAATTCATTCGTATTAATAAGCGTTCCGTCTAAATCAAACAGAATCGTCGTTACTTGTTTGTCACTCATATTGCTTCCTTTCCAACCGCTGAGGGTTTCCATTTTTTCCACGTGTGCGCAATAGCCATTGTCAGCAGAACTGCTGTGGTGACACGAATCAAAAGAAGCGGCCAGACCGGTATGCCAAGCGGAATAAAGACAAGTGTATCTTCCACGACCGCGTGGCAGGCAACGAGAAATATAAATGCCAATGTCATGTCCCGCTTGCTCACGCCGTCATCCTCGACAGCTTTGATCATGACACCCGCTCCGTAGGCCAGACCAATTGTCAGTCCCGCCACCATTGTCATAGACGTATTTTTATTCATGCCAAGCAGCTGCGTAAACGGAGACAGCCACCTGGAGAACCGATGCAGCCAGCCTAAATCTCTTAAAAACTGGATGATGATCATCAGCGGTATGACAATTGCCGCCAGCTGCAAAACACCAAGTCCGGCTTTCGTTAATGCTTCTGCCAACATTCCTAGCCAGCTGTCTGGCGCGGCGCTCTTCGCAGCGATAAAACCGTACTGCGCCGTTTCCTGTCCGCCATGCCAAATGAGGTTGATGACGATGGCTGACACAGCGGCCAAACCGATGCGCACCGCCAATATGACGCCAATTCTGATACCAACCTTTGCGGCAACTGTCGATTCGATAATTAAGTTATGACAGAATGAAAGCATAACAGCTAAAATAAAGACTTCTTTCACAGATAAATCCAATGTTAAAATCCCGGCAATTCCCGCATACAGATTCAGCATATTTCCCAGTACAAGCGGAATGGCCGCTTCACCAGAAAGCCCGAAGAGACTCATTACCGGTGTGATCAGCCGTACAAGCCAATCCATGACAGGGGTATGCTGAAGCAAAGTGACCAATAGCGTTACCGGGAAAATCACTTTACCCAGCGTCCATGTTGTTTGAAAACCTGCTGCAAGACCGGCCAGAAAGATCTTCTTCATCCCTCATCCCCCTTTGTTGACATCTACTCCGCGTACCGCTCCTTCGAGTATCCCTTGACGCGTCTGAAGATGATGGCTGCCACAGCCAAAACAATCAATACGATTGAAATCACCTGAGCGATGCGAAGTGAATCAGTCAGCATTAAGCTGTCAGTCCGCATTCCTTCAATAAAGTATCTTCCGATTGAATACCAAATGATATAGATCAAGAACATCTCGCCTCTACGCAAATTCGCTCTGCGCAGCAGCAGTAAAACAATGACGCCGACAAAGCTCCATAGTGATTCATATAAAAAAGTAGGATGATAATATTGCCCATTGATATACATTTGATTGATGATAAATTCAGGCAGGTGCAGGTTTTCTAAAAAGGCTCTGCTGACAGCCTCGCCGTGCGCTTCCTGATTCATGAAGTTCCCCCAGCGGCCGATCGCCTGGCCGAGCAAAATGCTGGGCGCGGCAATATCTGCAAGCTTCCAGAACGAAAGGTTTTTCACTCTCGAAAACACATATCCCGTTAAAATGGCGCCGATTAATCCGCCATGAATGGCAATGCCGCCCTTCCAAATCTTAATGATTTCTCCCGGATGTGCCGCATAATAATCCCATTCAAAGGCAACGTAATAAATTCGCGCGCAAATAATCGCAATCGGAATGGCAAACAGGACAAGATCAATAAACGTATCTTTCTGCAGCCCCCGTTTTTCACTTTCCCTCATCGCAATCCACAGCCCGAGCAAAGCACCGAGACCGATAATGATTCCGTACCAATGGACAGCTAACGGCCCCAGCTGAAATGCTATCGGATTGAGTGGTTCTATCGCTTCATTCATTTAACGCCAACTCCTATTCTTCTTGTTCACCGTCTTCAATGACGTCCGCCAGCTTGTTGGTAAATTGTTCAGCGGCATTCAGCCCCATCCGCTTCAATCTGAAGTTCATTGCTGCCACTTCGATAATGACTGCAAGATTTCGGCCTGGGCGGACGGGAATCGTCAGTTTTGTAATTTCTGTATCAATGATTTTCATGGTCTCTTCCTCAAGTCCGAGCCGGTCGTATTGCTTGCCCTGCTCCCAGAGTTCAAGATTCATGACAATCGTGATTCGTTTATTGCTTCTGACCGCGCCAGCGCCAAATAGCGTCATCACATTGATAATGCCAAGGCCCCTGATCTCAAGAAGGTGCTCAATTAATTCCGGAGCGTTTCCGACAAGAGTATCCTGATCCTCCTGCCGAATTTCAACGCAATCATCGGCGACAAGGCGATGCCCTCTTTTCACAAGCTCCAGCGCTGTTTCGCTTTTTCCGACGCCGCTCTTTCCTGTGATCAGCACGCCGACACCATATATATCGACAAGAACGCCATGAATTGCTGTGGTAGGCGCCAGCCTGCTCTCAAGGAAGTTGGTTAAACGGCTTGACAGTCTTGTCGTTTTCAGCGGCGATCTGAGGACAGGCACCCCATTTTTCTCGGAGGCGTCAATCAGCTCCTGCGGGATGGGCATATCTCTAGAAAGAATAATAGCTGGTGTTACATCAGTGCACAGAGAATCCATTCGCTGTTTTTTCTCCTCTTCAGGAAGCTGTTCAAAGAAAGAAAGCTCTGTTTTTCCGAGAAGCTGCACGCGCTCTCTCGGGTAATATGTAAAATATCCGGCAATTTCAATGCCTGGTCTTGATAGGTCACTCATTGTAATCGGGCGGTTAATTCCTTCTTCTCCGCTGATTAATTCCAAATTGAACTGTTCCATTACGTCTTTTGTGCGAACCTTTGCCACGATATGTTCCTCCTGTTCCGGGCTGCCCCGAGCTTGCTCACAATACTTTCATTTTATCACTTTCGGGCTTGAACCTAAAACAGATTTTATAAAAGGGGGGAAAACACCTCAGCTGGTCTAGATCACTAGTCTGAAAAAGAGTAAAATAAAGGTATTCAAATTCCAGAAAGGCGGATCATCTATGGCAGAGAGTCTTCTTATCAAAGACATTGCGATCGTGACAGAAAATGAAGTAATCAAAAACGGCTATGTCGGAATCAATGACGGGAAAATCAGCACAGTCTCAACAGAACGGCCCAAGGAGTCATATTCAAAAGAGATTCAAGCACCTGCGGATTCTGTTTTGCTTCCCGGCATGATTGACATTCATATCCACGGCGGCTATGGCGCAGATACAATGGATGCTAGCTTTTCCACGCTCGACATCATGTCGTCAAAACTGCCCGAAGAAGGCACGACGAGCTTTTTAGCCACAACGATTACCCAAGAGCATGGGAACATTTCTCAAGCTTTGGTGAACGCAAGAGAGTGGAAAGCGGCTGAAGAGTCCTCTTTATTAGGTGCAGAACTGCTCGGCATTCATTTAGAGGGCCCCTTTGTTTCGCCTAAAAGAGCCGGAGCGCAGCCAAAGGAGTGGATTAGGCCTTCGGATGTTGTGCTTTTCAAAAAGTGGCAGCAGGAGGCGGGCGGACTGATCAAAATTGTTACACTTGCGCCGGAGGAGGATCAGCATTTTGAACTGATCCGCCATTTGAAAGACGAATCGATTATCGCGTCCATGGGGCACACGGATGCCGATTCCGAATTGCTGTCGGATGCCGCAAAAGCAGGGGCGAGCCATATGACCCATCTGTACAACGCGATGAGCCCGTTTCATCACCGAGAGCCCGGAGTGATCGGAACGGCGCTGGCCCATGATGGGTTTGTGACAGAGCTAATAGCCGATGGCATCCACTCCCATCCTTTAGCGGCTAAGCTTGCTTTTTTGGCGAAAGGCAGCAGCAAGCTCATTTTAATTACCGATTCCATGAGGGCAAAAGGCCTGAAAGACGGCGTTTATGAGTTCGGCGGCCAAAGTGTGACGGTAAGAGGACGAACAGCTCTTCTTTCAGACGGAACCCTTGCCGGTTCGATCCTCAAAATGAACGAAGGCGCACGGCATATGCGTGAGTTTACAAATTGCTCTTGGACGGATATAGCTAATATAACTTCTGCAAACGCGGCCAAACAGCTGGGCATCTTTGACCGAAAAGGCAGTGTAACTGTGGGAAAAGATGCAGATTTGGTGATTGTCAACAGTGATTGCGAGGTGATTCTCACCATTTGCCGCGGAAACATTGCATTTATATCCAAGGAGGCTGACCAGATATGAAAGTAATGGAATGTCAAACGTATGAAGAGCTAAGCCAAAAAGCAGCCAGAATAACGGCAGATACAATCAAGGAAAAACCTGATGCCGTTCTCGGGTTAGCGACAGGCGGCACACCGGAAGGCACGTATCGCGAGCTGATCCGCCTGCACCAAACTGAGAATCTCTCATTTCAAAACGTCACTACAGTTAATTTGGATGAGTACGCCAGACTTTCAAGCGACGACCCGAACAGCTATCACTTCTATATGAACGACCGTTTTTTTCAGCATATCGACAGCAAGCCTAGCCGGCATTTTATTCCGAATGGAAATGCAGACGATTTGGAGGCCGAATGCAGACGGTATGAACAGCTAGTCGATTCCCTCGGCGGCACTGACATTCAGCTTCTCGGCATCGGCCGAAACGGACACATCGGCTTTAACGAACCGGGAACGTCTTTCAAGTCGCGAACTCATGTTGTGACATTAAATGAGCAAACCCGCCAGGCGAATGCCAGATATTTTCCTTCCATAGACAGCGTGCCGAAAAAAGCACTCACAATGGGAATTCAAACGATACTCTCAAGCAAGCGTATTCTGCTGCTCATTTCTGGAAAAAGCAAAGCGGAAGCTGTTCGTAAGCTGTTAGAAGGAAACATAAGCGAAGATTTTCCCGCATCTGCTTTGCACCTGCATTCCGATGTTACGGTTTTGATTGATCGTGAAGCCGCGTCATTAAGACCTTGAAAGGAACATGCTGACTTATGAATATCAATAAACAATCGCCTATTCCGATTTATTACCAGATTATGGAGCAATTAAAAAACCAAATTAAGAGCGGAGAGCTGCAGCCGGATATGCCTCTTCCTTCTGAGCGCGAATATGCCGAACAATTCGGGATCAGCCGGATGACAGTTCGCCAGGCGCTTTCTAATTTAGTTAATGAAGGCTTGCTCTATCGCCTGAAGGGGCGGGGCACCTTTGTCAGCAAGCCAAAAATGGAACAAGCACTTCAAGGGCTGACAAGCTTTACCGAGGATATGAAAAGCCGCGGGATGACACCGGGCAGCAGGCTCATTGATTATCAGCTTATTGATTCGACTGAGGAACTCGCGGCTATATTAGGCTGCGGGCACCCCTCCTCTATCCATAAAATCACTCGGGTGCGGCTGGCAAATGATATTCCGATGGCGATTGAGTCCTCACATATTCCGTTTGAGCTTGCGGGTGAATTGAACGAATCGCATTTTCAGTCGTCGATCTATGATCATATTGAAAGGTACAACAGCATACCGATTTCCCGTGCAAAACAGGAGCTTGAGCCAAGCGCTGCCACCACGGAAGAAGCGAACATTCTTGGTATTCAAAAGGGAGCGCCGGTCCTATTAATCAAACGAACAACATATCTGCAGAACGGAACTGCTTTTGAGCATGCAAAATCTGTATACAGAGGCGACCGTTATACATTTGTCCACTATATGGATCGTCTTTCATAAAAAAAAAGCCTCCAACCCTTTTTAAGGATTGGAGACATGGCGAAAATCAAACTGGTCTGGTGCCGGACGATATGTCTCTTTTTTCGTCTTGAACTTCCAGATCGGTGATTTCGTTTTGCCGTTAAAACTGTCTTCCACTATAATGTACCAATAATAAACAGACTGCGGTTCAAGATGATCCCAGCGGAATTCAGCTGTGTCCCCGCTCTTCACTTGCTCCCGTTTTCCGAGCTCTTCATTGGTATATACGTTACATTCAAAATAATCGGTTTCCACCTTTTTGATTCTTGGCTTCAAATCAAGCGAAAGGGAAAATTCATCCTTGTTGCCATAGGTATCCGTATCATAGTAGTTCTTATCCTTTACATACGGAGAGTACGTCGATACGTGCACCATGTCATTGGCTTGGTCAAATTGAAGCAAACGCAAATACCCTTGACCGCCTTCTGGCCCGCCCTGATAATCGGCCAGCATTTGATGCACAAGACGATCCGGCTTCCCATCACCATCATCATCCAGCTCATCTGTTTTTCTCATCGCACTATGATAATGCCCGCTCAATACCATCACGACATTCGGGTTCGGCTTTACGATTTCTTTGAATATTTTCTCTCCGATCGGGCTTCTGTTTCCGCTGACCAGCAAATACTCATGAAAAGCTAAAATGGCCATCCGGTCAGGGTGTTTCTTCAACACCTGATTCATCCACGCGATGTCTTCATCCGTAATGCCCCATCCCATGTACAGCATGATATAATCATTGCCGTTGCTAGAAATCAGGTCATAATGTCCGCGGTTGTTTTTATAGGAACCGCCATAATGCAATTTTTTATCAAAACGATCGCTGCCAAAATATTTGCCAAACGCCCTGTAGGAGCCGTCCTTATGCCCGACATCGTGGTTGCCGGCCAGCACGCCGTAAGGAATTCCGCTCTTATCCAGAACGGACATTGACCGATCAGCGTTTTTCCACTGTCTGATATCGGCGGAATCATCTACAATATCACCCGTGTGGAACACATATTTGATATTGAGCTGCTTTTGGTTATCTTTTATCCATTCGGTCTGTTTATCAAAAATATGCGGATAGCTTTCGGCGTAATACTGTGTATCAGACATCCAGACAAATGTGTACATATCCTTCGCAGGGGGAATTTCATCCTGTACAATCACATTCATTTTCGACTCCCGTACAAAATCGGCGGCAATCACAGATGCTTTCAGCGTAAACGGTTTGTCATCCTTCGCGACGAAGCTGTCAACAGGCTGCCATTCGTTTGTCCGATAATTCCAAGCATACATCGTCACCTTTCTCCCCGGCAAAGAACTGCCCTTCCAGACTGCTTCTGCCAGATCATTCTCATCAATTGATGGATCAACCGTCACTTCAAAGCGATGATAAGGGAAAAGCTCTTTGTTTTCTGTCGATACTGTTTTTCCATCAGCAGCAGATACCCGCTCCAATTCTTTATTCGTAAATGGGGTCTCCCTTTCCGGCACAAAGCTTTTCGGCGGTTCAGTCAGTGACGCGTGCTTAAATATTTTTACATGATTTCGCGCTGTATATTGAAATCCCCTATAAAAACCAACATCCATGGCGTCATTCGTCGGATCTTTCACCCGTACAGAAAGCTTAGCCTTATGCGTGTCGGCTTCGCTGTCTATAACCTCCGGCTGGTCCGGATGCTCTCGTTCGGTTTTAAACGTCCTCTCAATCACTGTTTTATTGCCCGCGAGATCCGTTGCTGTCACTTTTAGAGAATGTTTTCCCGGCAAAAGGTCAGAAGATGACGTATGATATGGGAGTGTAATGCTTTCTCCATCTAACGACGCCTTCGCTTCCTCAATTTTGCTCCATTTATCATACATATCCGCCTGCAGGATAAGGTTTCCTTTATACGTTTGCCCCTCGGTGATATTCGGCTCAATGTGAGGTCCTGAATTATCTACCCGTACAACCAGGCTGACATTTTCCTTGCCGTCGCTTGCTTGAATATGGTGAGCGCCTTCAGAAAGCTTTGATGTATCCCACTCCAGCAGCTGTGATGTAAACAGTCCGTCAGGCAGATTGAACTGAAATTGCCAGCTTTTATTCGAGCGCTGATTATCGCCAATAAAGAGTTCCTTCTCAGGGGACACCCTCTGATCCCTGATCACCGTTCCATCCGATAACACCAATCGGGCGTTTTTGACTAAGAAGTCATCACGGTTTTCAGCCGTATCAAACGGGGACACCTTCGAACCCGATCGTATCGTAATACGCTGCAGCTGCTTCCCTTTCCGAAGCAGTGTCTCTGGCAATGGAACAGAATAGGTGCGGTATTTATTTGTTGTATCATCGAACACCTTTAGCACTTTGCCTTCCATCGTTACCGCGTTTTTAAAATAAAGGTTCGTTTTCCTCGTATCGAATGCAAAATATACTTCTTTTTCCATCGCGGGCTCTGTCACTTGTTTTTTCCCGTCAATCCATAGCTTAATGCGGTCAGCTCGCCCTTCTGTCGTGGCTTTGAGAAATTGAGTTCCCGACAGCGTGTCTCTGTTTTCAATATTCATCCGCAGACCGTGCGACTTGCTTGTTTGTTTAATATCAATCATTTTGACCGGCGTTCTCGCTTCATTGATCCCGTCCCCGGCCGCCACATAATACTCTAGCTGATCCTTCCCGATCAATTCAGGCGAATACACAATATAATGGTAGAGATTATCGTTGCGGTCTTTTTCAGCAAGAATTCGCTTAAACGGTTTGTTCTCATCCGTCCGGTAGTAAAAGGCCGCTGTTTTCACTAGACTTCGGTCCCGTATGTCAGCCCGCAGCTCAATGCTTTCAGCAGGGCGGACAGGCTTGCGGTCAGTTAAATCCTCAATGACCGGCTTTTCTTTATCGAGCTTGATTTTCCGTTTCTGCTCGGGCACCTGTGCCTGTAATACGGTTCCGGGAGATGGATTCTTTTCCCCGATTGAAATGTTCAGAAGTTCTGCGGTTCCGTTCAGCGGATACTTATAAAGCACTGATGACAGCCGGCGCAGCGCATGTTTCCGATAATGCGCAACCGAAATGTCCTTTCCTGTATTCGTTGATATCACAACGGCCCGCGGCCTCGTATTGGCCATACCCTCTGTCTCGTCTATCACCGCGAGATTTTTTCCTTCTTTTAGTTGTGTCTGATAATAACGATTGAAATCCTCTGACGTCAATTCTGGATGCCCGGCAGGCTTCAGCCAGACGACAAACGTTTCGCCGGATGGTATCAAGATCCTTTCATCAGGTCTCCAAATCAGATCGGAGTCAGGCCCTTCTTTTGGGTAGCGGTAACGGATATGGTAGTCTTTAAAATCAATCGTTCTGTCAGTCGTATTAAAAATCTCAATAAATTCATAACCGTCTGCACGTCCTATATTCTTCGTATCAACCGCCAGCTCTGTGATCAGAAGCTCCGGAATATGGGCAAGGTCAGCCTGGTATCCTTCAAGCTTCAGTTTCTTCATCTCCGACTCCACCCGCTGCTTCCCATTCGACATCACAATGTAATACTCAAGCTCGCTGTTCCAAATCAAACGTTTCGGAATTTGTGCCAAAAACTTGCGGACCGCTCCGGGGGTCGGGTCCATCGGCACCATTTTGTAGCCCAGCTCATTACTTTGTTTATAAAAAAGAAAGGCGGAAAATGCTTGATACGAATTATCGCGAACTTGAGCCTCAATCATTAGATTGCTTCTCATTTCAGCTTTCACATCAATTTGAGGAGGATTTTCAAGCAAGGGTATGTAATGAGGCGTCTGAAATGGTTCCTGCTGAACAACAGGAAAAGCTTTCGATTCATGATGGCCGCCAGACAAAACGGAAAGAAAAGACAATAATATAGAAGCAATAACCGTGTATTTCCTCATCAAAGCACCTCCCTTTTCATGTATTTTGCGTCTGAACAGGGAAGCTTATGAGTTCATTTTTGTGCATAAAGAACAAAAAACGTCTGTCTCTTGAAAATTCCACTATTACCCATTAAACTAAGGATAGTTAACCAGTTAACAATTAAATCAGAGAGGCAAATTGATGGACAACAGCATTCATGATGAATTATTTCAAGCTATACAACAATTCGCATTAAAAAGGGATAAACGCGTCTGGCAAAAGGTGCAGATACCATCCATTGGCATATCCTCACAACATCACGATCACCTCAAAAAAGACTGGACTTTGACCCAGCTTCACATTGTTTCCTGCATACATACCAGCCAAAATGTGAACAACAGCTTCTTAGCATCCCGTTTACACATCTCAAAAGCCGCTGTTTCAAAAGCGGTTCATGCTTTGTTGAAACACAATATCATTACAGTGACAAAAAAGCCTGGCAACAAAAAAGAAATTTTTTATACGCTAACTGATAGCGGCAGAAAATTGGCGGCATTACATGAACAGCTTCATGAGAAAGCAAAGGAGCAATATAAACAGCTTTTCAATGAATTTTCAATTGATGATTTAAAAACAGTGACTGCGTTTTTCAACTTGTGGATCAAATATATGTAAAAAGAGTCTCACCCGCATGGGAGAGACCTTTGGAATTCTATTATGCCCCGTCAAACGCAACGAGAAGTGAAACAGGCCCGCGTGTATACAGACCGGACTCAGCATAACAAAAATCTTCCTCTAATCTGATATTCCGCATCTTATCCAGCACAATATTAGCTACAATTTCGATTTCGTTTTTGGCAAAAGCTGCTCCTACACAGTTATGAATGCCGGATCCGAAAGCGAGATGCCGGGCGGCGCCGCTAAAAGCGCTCTTGATGCCAATATCTTCCCGATGAATATTAAACACGTCAGGCTGTTCAAATGCTTCAGGGTCCCGGTTAGCCGCACCGATCATACAAAAAACAATCGTATCTTTTTTGATTTCCATACCGCCGACCACTGTATCTTGGGACAGCTGCCGCGGAATCAGCTGAACCGGCGGTTTATAACGCAATGTCTCCGCAATGGCTCTCGGAACTAACGAACGGTCAGCCAAAACATCATTCATCTGCTCAGGATTGTTGAGCAAATGGTAGATCATCAGTGCCAGCGTCTTATCAGCCGGTTCCGTTGCGGCTAACAGCACATTAAGAATCAGTGCGAGTATATCCTTGTCCGACATCGCCATGCCTTCATATTCAGAAGTACATAGGATGGAAATTAAATCTGATCCCGGATTGACGCGACGTTCTTTAATGACCGGCATCAAGTATTGGGAAAGCTGTTCGCTGCACCATAACGAATGTGCCCGCGCTTCAGGAGATTGAGAGATACTCGTGATAAAATCGGCAACTCCGCTGTGCCACTCAGAGATTTTTTCATGGTCTCTTTTATCCAGCCCGAGCATGTCCATCGTGACGCACACCGCAAACGTCTTTCCAAAATCATTGACGAGATCAATTTTCCCTCTTTCAAGATAAGGCGCTAACAAGTTTTCTGCATTTTGTTTAATCAATGGAGACAGATGATCCAGTGCGTCACCGATGAAGCTTCTCACTACAATTCTTCTTTTGGCAGAGTGTTCTTTTCCATGCATTTGGGCCAGCACAGGGCCTCGCATTACTGGTTCGGCACGCTCAACAAGTGATTTCGTCGTGAAAATATCCGGATGCTGAAGGATATAGCGGACATCATGATAGCGGCTGATAAAATAACTGTCTATCGACTCTTCATAATGAACCGGATCTTCCTCCCGCAGTTGTGAAAAATAAGCATATGGATTGTTTTGAAATTGATCAGAAAGCACACTAAACAATTTAATCGATTGGCTCATGTTTTACTCCCCCTATCATCCTTCAGATGTGATCCGTTTCTCAGAAAGCATCTGCGCCATTTCCTGTACAATGAGATACCCTTGATTCGGCCGCATACAAATAGAAAATTCATGGTTACTGATCTTCTCACCGAGCTTCCACGGACGATGATAAGCAAGGAGCGTCTCTTCCACCTCTAAAATATCCGGAGCTCCGATAAAAAACGGCAGCTCAGCTATGACATATTCCACAGCCAAATTCAGCATATCCTCACTGACTTCTTCCATCATCAAACTGACGCCCCGTGCACGCCCGATTATCGCTTCACGAGACATGTCCAAACAAGCATGTCGAAAATGAGGCTGCTCAAAAAAAGCATGTTCAACTTCTTGTCTCAACAGCTGGTAGGCTTTGTTATCCATAAAATCAGAAAATGTATGAATCGCCTTCGGATCCCCGCCATGAGCCACAAGGGCTCTTTCTGCAAATCTCCTGTTTCGTGATACCTCTTTCCTTACTTTTCGTTCAGCCTTTCCTCTCGGAGTTCCAAGCGCTTCTAGAAGATTAGCCGCCTCATGCCCTGCAAGTAAAACTGAAACGCTTTTAAATTGAGCTTTCGCCCATCCAATTAATCTGTAAATATAATCCTCTGAAAACCTGCTGTTAAATGGGCTGATCCCCACCAAAACATGCCTGCGCCGTTCAAATATTTCTCTGCAGTTTTCTGTTAATGCCTCAGCAATAAAATGCACAGACCTTCTTTCCGTTACCATTCCGGTCATCTCATTCACCCCTAAAACTTATCCCGCTTTAAGTCATCACCCTCAAATACAAGATGGAATAGCTAGATCAACTGAACAAGACGAATGGCAGGCATCACTTAAAGTTTCCAAATGTTTTTTAAGATTTTAATAATCATTTTCAATACCCATATCATGATAAATGTTTACTAGTAAACATTAGTCATTTTATCCCTTTTCCTTCCAAACGTCAATATGATCTGTGCCCAAATATTTGAAAATAAATGTAAACATCACATTTTCCACACACTTTTTACACGCATATTCAGCATGACATATCAACAAATAGTCTAAACACCAACAATTGACAATGAAAACAAGAAAAGATAAAATAAAATTGTTCACCAGTAAACTATTTGTTTTATTGTTTCATCGTAAACTATTATTCCTAAGAAAGAAGGTAGCCTATGTCTGATTTGACAAAACAGATGATATACGACATATACGTGAGACTGCTGCACCTTAATGAACAAAAAGCGAATACTTCACTTCAGCAATTTTTTAAGGAAGCCGCAGAAGAGGATGTGATTGATATCCCTAAAAACATGACAAGCATACATGTCATTGACTGTATCGGCCAACATGAACCCATTAATAATGCCGGAATTGCCAGAAAAATGAACTTATCGAAAGCGAATGTAACGAAAATCAGCACAAAACTGATCAAGGAAGAATTCATTAACAGCTATCAGCTGACAGATAACAAAAAAGAAGTTTATTTTAAATTAACCCGTAAAGGCAGACGGATTTTCGACTTACATGAGAAACTGCATAAAAAAAAGGAGCTGGCTTTTTACCAATTCCTTGATTCATTTTCACAAGAAGAACAAAAGGCTGTATTGAAGTTTCTAGAGCAGTTGACGTCAACACTTGAAGCAGAACAAACCGATGGGACTCCGGACAAACCTGTAAAGTAAACAAAAAGGCGGTGTACACTTTGGCTCATACAAAATCAAAGGCAGTATTGATCTTATACACTGTTTGCTTCAGTGCATTTTTTGCATCTTTAAGCCAGAACATTTATTCACCTATTCTTCCGATCATTAAAGAATCATTCCATGTTTCCACAGCTATGGTGAACCTGTCAGTCTCTGTTTTTATGATTGTGACAGCAATAATGCAAATTATATTAGGAGCGATCATTGATTTTAAAGGCGCTCGGATCGTCTTGATTACCGGTATTCTGGCAACGGCAGCAGCCAGCATCGGCTGTGCGGTGACTACTGACTTTACCTTGTTTCTGATATTCAGAATGATACAGGCAGCCGGTTCCGCAGCACTGCCTCTTATTGCTGCCACAACGATCGGACAGCTGTTTACAGGAAATGAACGCGGGAGTGCAATGGGAACGTATCAAATGCTCCTGTCTGTCGCACCGGCTATTGCTCCAGTTCTAGGAGGATTCATAGGCGGAGCAGCCGGATACGAAGGGATTTTTTGGATACTTGCGGCCATCTCTATCGTTTTGCTGGTGACAAACAGCATCACCTTTCCTAAAGATTCTCCAACTGAATCTATGCAGCAAGCCAAAGGCAATGTGTTCGCTCATTATAAATCAATATTTACAAATCGAACAGGGAACGTCATTTTGACTTTAAGTTTTGTTCTCTTTTTCATTTATTTTGCAGTAATTGTCTACCTCCCAATATTGCTGACAGAGCATTACCATATAGATGTGGGTATAGCAGGACTGTTATATTTGCCGCTGGCGCTGAGCACGATTGCAGGTACGTTTCTGTTTAAAAGAATACAGGCAAAAATCGGGCTGCACACCTTGTTTATCGGAAGCAATGTGATTGCCGCCTGCAGCATCATTTTATTTGCTGTTACACATTCCGTTTCTCTCGTTCTCATGGCTCTGACGCTGGCACTGTTTGGCATCTCGATGGGGGTTATTCCTCCCTTGTACTCTACAATGATTACTAATGAATTTGAGCACAACAGAGGGAGTGCAATCGGAATGTTTAACTTTATCCGATATACAGGCATGGCAGCAGGTCCGATGGTATCTGCCTACTTGCTCACAATGATGCCGTCTGCCATGTCCTTTAGCCTCCTAGGCCTTGGATTTGCCGCATTGAGCTTTTGCCTTCTTCCGCCAATGTTTTCGCCGCAGAAGCGCACGAAACAAAAAAAGCACCACATGTAAAAAAGCTGCCTTTGCGGGCAGCTTTTTTTATTTTTTTCTAAGCGGCTCTAAAATGCCTTTTTGAATCAGCAAATGGAAGACCGACAGGATAACGGATGCCCATATCGCTGTGCCGAAGCCGTCGATTTGAAAGCTGTCACCCATAATGGACGCGGTCATCATAAGCGTGATGGCGTTAATCACAAACAAGAAGAGTCCAAGCGTCACCATGGTGACCGGCAGTGTAAATATAATTAAAAGCGGTTTAATCAGCACGTTTAAGATCGATAAAATGAGGCTGGCGATAATCGCTGCCCCAATGCTGCTGATATGGATGGAGTCAATATATCCATCAATGACGATTAATAACAATGCATTGACTAAAATGCTGACTGCCCATTTTACCATGTCATTTCATATCCCTTTCTGACGGGACGATAAAAATCCAAATGATATAAATGAGCAAAACCGGCAAGACACTTGTCATAATGGCTAAGATGACAGTTATGACTCTGAGGAGTGATGCGTCCCAATTGAAATATTCCGCGAGACCTCCGATAACACCGGCGATTTTCTTATTTTTTTCTGAGCGATAAAGCTTATTCATTCGATCACCTCTGTGAGTACTTTAGTTTGATGGCGCCTGTTAGTGATTCTGAGAAGACGGTGATGTTTTGATCATGTGCCTGATTTGAAGTGAACATCATTTCTTTTTGAATCGTATCATTTTTTTCCTTCAGCATCTCTACATCCATTAATTCATGGGACAGCGTACCAAGATTGCTTTTCAGCTCTGCCTTCACTGCGAGATCGTCCGGAATTGCAAGCTCTACATTTCCAGTCGTTGTTTTTGCATAAATGGAGCGGCAGTCTGATTCTGTTACGTTAATCGCAATATTTCCGTTAAAGCTTTGAACGTCAATGGATTCGCTTTTCCCTCGGAGATCGATCAATCCGTTAATGGTTTCCGCTTCTATCGTACCGCAGCTGTGGCTTGCGAGCTTAATTTGCCCGTTGGCCGTTTCAGCTATGGCTTTTTCGGCTGTTAAATACGAGAACGACAGCACGCCGTTTGTCGTTTTCGCTGAGAACTCTTTTACATGTAAATGTTCCCCTCTGACTGGACCGTTAAACAGCTTCACCCGAATCTTATCATACTCCTTCTGAGGAATATACAAAGTGACATTCGTTTTCATCGTCTTTTTCTCAGTACGGATAAAAAACTTATTACCTTTGATTTCACATTCAATATGCTGAAGAAATGCGTGTCTCGCCGCATCCTGGCTGTCAGCGCGATATACCTTCGCCTGGCATTCCGCTCTGATATCGTCATCTTCCCAAGGGACGATATTTACGCTGCCATTGGCAATTTGCAGCTCAACACTGGAAAAGTCAGTATCTTTAAATTGAAAAATGTGCTGAACATCATACGCATGGCCAAAGTTTAAATCAAGGTCAACTTCCTTGACCTTTTTCACAGCAGAATCAATCCAGTCAAACAGCTTGGCTCCTAAAGACGGTTTGCCGCTTTCTTTTTTTGCCGTTGTAAATGGCTCTTCCTCGTCATGAACGTGAACTGAGAGCGCTGTGATTTTCTCTTCTTTTTCCTTGTAGTCGCTGTCAAGCTTTTCAATCAGTGTCAAAGCTTCTTGTGCTGTAAGCTTTCCTTCCTCAACAAGCTTAAGGATTCGTTCCTTTTCTTGCTTCATTACGATCTCCTCCCCATTGTCTACTTATGCTGCACGCAGGACCTTAATGCCCTGAATCACATTCCAAATGATAATGCCAATGACAACTAAGAAATAAATAACCGCTCCCCCGATGATTACAAATACAGGAAGCAAGCTGTCTCCATCAATCGCAACGGCTCCGCCAAGTAAAGCAATAAAAAGGAACAGCCAGCCGACAAACGGAACAATGTGAGAAATAAGAGAGCGTATCGCATGGCGTTTTGTTTCTTTCTCATTTACAACAAAATATGCGACAATCGGCACAATGATTGGCGCAATGAACACACTGAAATAACAAAGTGATGCAATAATAGCTTGATTACGGTTCAATTCATTCCACACTCCTATTGTGAATTGTCCATGACAAAAGATCAGGGACGTTTCACTTATTTATACGTTTAAAATCTCTTCAGGTTTCAAATTCATTCTTTAGACATGCTCCGATTTACGGAAATTGGATTTTAAAAAGTTTTAGAAGTAGAATCTTCCGGCTATACCGATTACAATATGTAAAAAGCTTACGGCAACCAAGGAGGCTGGACAAGCAATGGAGAAAGATCCCAGTGACTATACAGTAACACAAGAATCAGTGTTAAAGCTGATTCATGAACAAAAAAGAATGAATCGTGAAATGATCGCCGAGCTTGAGCAGATTCACGGACCCTTCCCGATCTCTCACGATATCCAATATATAAAAGTGCTGCTCGACAGCAGCAACACGCATATTGTTCAAGATTTAATGAGTGTAAGTAAGCAGCTGTATAAGAAGACTTTGTAATTGCGGAAAACATATCATTCATTATAACTGAAACAAAGCTAAAGGTTAGATGACAATATCTTGCCTTTTTTGTTTTGAAAAAACAAGTGATTCCCTGGCTGTCACAAAATGATTGTAACAAAAAAAGCCTGCCGGCACATCCAGTTAATGGACTCTGTCGGCAAGCTGTAACTATCAGAAAGAGATAGCCGTTCAAAATTAACGTAACAATTGAAGCACGTTTTGCGGCTGTTGGTTTGCTTGAGCAAGCATCGCTTGAGAAGCTTGAGAAAGAATGTTGTTCTTTGTGAAATCGCTCATTTCTTTCGCCATGTCAACGTCACGGATGCGAGACTCAGCAGCTGTTAAGTTTTCAGAAGAAGCACCAAGGTTGTTGATTGTGTGCTCTAGACGGTTTTGTACCGCACCAAGTTTAGCACGTTGGTTTGAAACACTTGTAATTGCACTATCGATTTTAACAATCTCAGTGTCAAAACTAAAATCATCTGCTGAAACATCGATACCTTTTACTCCTAAAGTTGTTGCATCCATGTTACCAATTGTAACATTAATATTTTGGCCAGCATTTGCACCAATTTGGAATGTAAATCCTGCTGTTTCACTACCGTCTAAAAGTTTTTTTCCGTTAAATTCAGTACGTTGAGAAATTCCATCGATCTCTTCAGTTAAAGCATCCATTTCATCTTTAATTGCAGTTAAATCTTCAGTTTGCTGTGTACCTGTGTTTCCTGCTTGAACAGTAAGTTCACGCATACGTTGAAGGATTGCATGGGTTTCAGTCAATGCACCCTCAGCTGTTTGGATAAGAGAAATTCCATCTTGAGAGTTTTTAGAAGCCATTTCAAGACCTCTGATTTGTCCTCTCATTTTTTCAGAAATCGCAAGACCCGCTGCGTCATCTCCCGCACGGTTGATGCGAAGACCAGAAGAAAGTTTCTCCATGTTTTTTGAGCTCGCACTGTTGTTTGAAGACAAACGGTTTAGTGTGTTAAGCGCTGCAATATTGTGGTTGATTCTCATGTGAAAAATACCTCCATGTGTATATGTTTTTGAAATCAAAGACTTCCTTTTCTTTGATTTCTGGCGTATCAGATTCCAATAAAGCTTCTAACCTATGTAGATTCAGTTATTGCTTAAGGATGCCTTTAAGCTCCTTAATAGGGTTTGTCTGCTTAATTTGGAAATCATCATCCGCCTTTCAATTCATATATCGACAGCAATTTGTAAATGTTTAGGCGTTTTCCCAAAGAAATTTTACCAAAGACGAATCTAAACCTATTATGCCGTAAAGAAAAAGCTTGCCTGCTAAGCCCAAGGATGGACTTGCTGACAAGCTGTCCCCTCTTAACAGAGGGTTTTAAGATGTAGCTGTTTCTTTCGCTTTCAAGAGCGATTTCATGCGTGTTTTGTCACGTTCGATAACAGGCTTCAAATAACGGCCTGTATACGATTCTTCCACTTCAGTGATTTCCTCAGGCGTTCCTGACGCGACAACGGTTCCGCCCCCGGCTCCGCCTTCCGGGCCCAAATCCACAATGTAATCGGCCGTCTTAATGATATCAAGGTTATGCTCAATAACCAGTACAGTGTCTCCGTTGTCTACCAACCGTTGCAGCACGACAAGAAGCCTGGCGATATCGTCGACATGCAAACCTGTCGTCGGCTCATCTAAAATGTAGAGCGTGCGTCCGGTCGAGCGTTTGTGCAGCTCTGACGCGAGCTTCACGCGTTGCGCTTCTCCGCCTGACAAGGTCGTCGCCGGCTGGCCGAGCGTAATATAACCTAAACCAACATCATAAAGGGTTTGGAGCTTGCGTTTGATTTTCGGGATATTTTCAAAGAAAGAAAGAGCATCTTCAACCGTCATATCAAGCACATCAGAGATGCTTTTTCCTTTGTACGTCACTTCAAGCGTTTCACGGTTATAGCGTTTGCCGTGACACACCTCGCATGGAACGTATACGTCAGGAAGGAAGTGCATTTCAATTTTAATAATCCCGTCTCCGCGGCAGGCTTCACATCGTCCGCCCTTCACGTTGAAGCTGAAACGGCCTTTTTTATAGCCGCGGACCTTCGCTTCATTTGTCTGCGCGAATACATCACGAATGTCATCAAATACACCGGTGTATGTCGCAGGGTTGGATCTCGGCGTTCTTCCGATTGGCGCCTGGTCAATATCAATGACTTTATCTAAATGATCCAAACCTTTAATCTCTTTATGGCTTCCGGGCTTCGCTTTCGCTTTATGAAGCTTTTGCGCCAGCGCCTTATGCAAAATTTCATTAACGAGTGTACTCTTTCCTGAACCGGAAACACCTGTAACTGCTGTAAACGTCCCAAGCGGGAACTTGGCATTCACTTTTTTCAGGTTGTTTTCTGAAGCACCTTTAATTTCAATGTAACGTCCGTCCGGCTTTCTTCTTTCAGGAGGCAATGGGATAAACTTTTTCCCTGATAAATAGCTGCCCGTTAATGAGTTTGGATCTTCCATCACTTCTTCCGGCGTACCCGCAGATATCACCTGTCCGCCGTGAATGCCGGCTCCCGGTCCAATATCTATTAAATAATCTGCTGCCATCATCGTGTCCTCATCATGTTCGACAACAATCAGCGTGTTCCCGAGGTCTCTCATATTTTTCAGAGCGCTGATCAAGCGGTCGTTATCACGCTGATGCAGACCGATAGACGGCTCATCTAAAATATAAAGCACACCGGATAAACGCGAGCCAATTTGAGTCGCCAGCCTGATGCGCTGCGCCTCTCCCCCGGACAATGTACCCGCTGCCCTGCTCAATGTCAGGTAATCGAGACCGACTTTGTCCAGAAAGCTTAAGCGCTCCACAATTTCGCGCAAAATCAAATTGGCGATCTGCATATCCTTCTCAGAAAGGGTAAGGTCTTTAAAGAAGGCAAGTGCGTCGGCGACAGACAGCTCGGTAATTTTCCCAATGTGGCTGCCGTCAATCAGTACGGCAAGCGCCTCTTTCTTTAACCGATAGCCTTTGCACGTCGGACAAGATTTCTGAGACATATACTGCTCCATTTGCTCACGGATGAAATCGGAGCCTGTCTCCTTATAGCGTCTTTCAATGTTGCGCAATACGCCTTCAAATTGAATTTCACCTTCGCGGATTTGTCCAAAATCATTTTCATATCGGAAATAAATCAGGTCATCTCCGCTGCCGTACAGCACTTTATCCAGTTGATGCTTCGGCAAATCTTTGACCGGCACATCCATATCAATCCCGTAGTGGGTGCAGACTGCCTCAAGCAGCTGAGGATAATATTGTGAGCTGATCGGTGTCCAAGGGGCAACCGCATTCTCCTTCAATGACAAATCTTGGTTGGGGATGACAAGATCGGCATCCACTTCAAGCTTCATTCCGAGACCGTCACACGTCGGACACGCCCCGAACGGACTGTTAAACGAAAACAGACGCGGCTCAAGCTCACCAATTGAAAATCCGCAGTGCGGACAGGCATGATGCTCGCTGAACATCAGCTCTTCCTCACCGATGACATCGATCATAACCCGTCCTTCCCCTAAACGGAGCGCCGTTTCCAATGAATCTGACAGCCGGGCTGCCACTCCTTCTTTCACGACAATCCGGTCAATGACAACCTCAATGGAATGCTTCTTATTCTTTTCTAATTCGATATCGTCGGAAAGCTCAGCCATCTCGCCGTCAATTCTGACTCTGACATAGCCTTGTTTTCTAATCTGTTCAAGCACTTTGACATGAGCGCCTTTTCGGCCCGAGACAATCGGCGCCAGCACCTGAAGCTTCGTCCGTTCCGGGTATTCCAGAATTCTGTCCACCATTTGCTCGATAGTCTGAGATGTAATCTCAATTCCGTGCTCCGGACAATGAGGCTTCCCTACTCTCGCATATAAAAGACGCAGATAATCATAAATCTCAGTTACCGTACCGACAGTAGACCTCGGATTGCGGCTTGTTGTTTTCTGATCAATGCTGATGGCGGGAGAGAGCCCCTCAATTGCATCCACATCAGGCTTATCCATTTGCCCTAAAAACTGGCGGGCATAAGCAGACAGCGACTCAACATACCGTCTCTGTCCTTCAGCATATATCGTGTCAAAGGCAAGGGAGGATTTACCTGACCCGGACAAACCCGTGACAACGACAAGCTGATCTCTCGGAATCGTTACATCTATATTTTTCAGGTTATGCGCCCTGGCTCCCTTCACCTCTATCCGATCCATAGCCATTTGTTCATCATCCTTCCGCTTTTAGCTCTAAAAGTAAATCGCGAAGCTCCGCGGCTCTCTCAAAGTCAAGCGCCTTGGCGGCTTCCTTCATTTCATGCTCCATCTGTTCAACGACTTTCTGGCGTTCTTTCTTCGTCATTTTCGACAGCTTCGGCGCGGCTTTTGTTTTGTATTCCGCTTTATCCTCAGCTGCTACTGTGGCACGAATGACATCGCGAATTTCTTTATTTATCGTTTTCGGCGTAATGCCGTGCTCTTCATTAAACCGCTCCTGCTGCTCGCGGCGGCGTTTTGTTTCATTAATCGCAATTTCCATAGACTTCGTTATTTTATCGGCGTACATAATGACGCGGCCTTCCGCATTTCTCGCTGCCCGTCCGATGGTCTGGATCAGCGACCGCTCCGAACGAAGGAAACCTTCCTTATCCGCATCCAAAATCGCAACAAGGGATACTTCGGGAATGTCCAAACCTTCCCTCAGCAGGTTGATGCCGACAAGCACATCGTACTTGCCAAGGCGCAGGTCGCGGATAATTTCAATCCGTTCAAGCGTCTTGATCTCAGAATGCAGATAGTTTACTTTAATGCCGATTTCCTTTAAATAATCGGTCAGATCCTCTGACATCTTCTTCGTCAAAGTTGTCACAAGCACCCGTTCATTCCGCTCGATTCTAGCTTGAATTTCGCCGATCAAGTCGTCAATCTGACCTTCGATTGGACGGACGTCAATAAGCGGGTCAAGAAGCCCCGTCGGACGAATGATCTGTTCAACCATTTCATCTGTATGTTCAATCTCGTACGGCCCTGGTGTTGCTGATACATACACGATATTGTGCATATGCTTTTCAAATTCCTCAAAACGAAGCGGACGGTTATCAAGCGCTGATGGAAGCCGGAAGCCGTGATCCACGAGCACCTGTTTCCGCGCCTGGTCTCCGTTAAACATGCCGCGCACCTGAGGAATTGTCACATGCGACTCATCCACCACGATCATAAAATCGTCTGGGAAATAATCAAGAAGCGTATACGGCGTTGAACCTGGAGGCCGCAGCGTCAAATGTCTTGAATAGTTCTCGATGCCGGAGCAGAAACCCATTTCACGCATCATTTCAAGATCATATCTTGTCCGCTGCTCTAAACGCTGCGCTTCAAGGAGCTTTCCGTTTTCATGCATGACCTTTAGCTGCTCCTCAAGCTCCTTCTCGATATTTTGAATCGCCTTCTCCATTTTCTCGGCCCGCGTTACGAAGTGGGATGCCGGGAAAATCGCAACATGATCTCGGTCGCCGAGAATTTCTCCTGTCAGCGCATCCACTTCCCGAATCCGTTCGATTTCGTCACCGAAAAATTCAACTCTGACACAATGCTCATCACGGGATGCCGGAAAGATTTCCACTACATCCCCGCGCACACGAAATGTACCGCGCTGAAAGTCGATATCGTTGCGGGCATATTGGATGTCTACAAGTTTTCTGAGCAGCTCGTTGCGCTCAATTTCCATTTCAGTCCGCAGTGACACGACCATTTCCCGGTATTCCTCAGGCGAACCGAGGCCGTATATACAAGACACACTCGCAATAATAATGACATCTCTGCGCTCAAACAAAGCTGATGTGGCGGAGTGTCTCAGTTTATCAATTTCATCATTAATACTAGCGTCTTTCTCTATAAATGTATCCGTTTGAGGCACATACGCCTCCGGCTGATAATAATCATAGTAGCTGACAAAATACTCAACAGCATTGTTCGGAAAAAATTCCTTGAACTCACTGTAAAGCTGTCCAGCAAGGGTTTTGTTATGGGCAATCACGAGAGTCGGCTTATTGACTTCTTTAATCAAATTAGACACCGTAAATGTTTTCCCAGTTCCTGTTGCACCCAGCAGAGTCTGATGCTTCTTGCCCTCCTGAATTCCTTTCACAAGCTTTTCAATGGCTTTCGGCTGATCTCCCTGGGGCTGATATTTCGAGACTAACTCAAAGCGATCTTTCACAAAAATAAGCCTCCGTTTCTTTAACGAAATCTTCCTATAGATATAGTAACACAATGGAAAGCAAAATCACTAAAAATACGAACTAAAGTTCGGTGGTTTTTTATTTCCAGCTGTTTTTGTGTATAAAAAACCTGCTTTTAAAACGTAAAAGCAGGTATTCAGTCTTTATATTCATTATGTCCGATTTATTCTTCTTTTTTCTCTGCAGCTTTTTTGGCCATATACAGTCCGCCAGCCACAAGAGACACAACATCCAATCCTACAATAAAATACGTTTCTGTATAGCCTTTTAAATAAGAGGCAAACAGCAATGCAGCTGTTAAAGCGATCGCCACATAATGATTAAAGGTGACTCTAGTAAATAGAACAACAAGCATAAAAGGGAAAAACAATGCAAAAACGGCTTTTGTAATCAACAAAAACCCTCCTCAGGGATTCTTCATCTGATCTGATTATAGTAAAAAATGAAGAATCGGACAATCGTGCATTCGCTCCCTCTACTACACCATACCCCTTTTCAGCCAAAATCAATCACCATATTTGCATTTTGGTGCCGGTCAAAACTTATTCCATGGTGCCGCTGTTCTAATCAGCGGCACTTTTTTTTATTACATCATCAAGTCCGCCGCCAGATTCCGAGAATAAAAGAAAATAGGCATACAGTACCAGTACGGCCGCATTTTTCAGGATAATATAACCAACTTAACTATTCATTTTATTTAGGACTTTCTGCGTTTGACAGCATTTTCCTGAAAACCTACAATTGAATGATAGTGTTTACTATCATTTTTTAAACACAGGCTCCGCAATAAAAAGACTAGAGAGAAAAACAAAATGAATGAAGAAAAGAGGGGTTTCAAATATGTATTCTGTTTTATTTCGCCAGGCAGAAGAGTCCAGCCAGCTGGCTGGAGCAAAAGGAATGAATTTGATTAAATTGACCAAACACGGTCTTCCTGTTCCGGACGGGTTTATTATTCAAACGAATGCGCTCGCACGTTTTATGGAGGACAACCAGCTTCAAGAGACTAGTGAAAACGTCGAAGGCGGGATCATTTCCGGAACATTTTCGGATGAGCTGAAAGATGAGCTGACTAGTTCCTTTTATAAGCTTAGAGAATCATATCGATCCGTAGCCGTGCGTTCTTCGTCTGCCTCGGAAGATTTAGAAGGCGCCTCATTCGCGGGTCAATATGAAACCTACTTAAATATCAAAACAGAGGAAGAATTTCTGGCTAAAGTGAAAGAATGCTGGGCCTCATTTTTTTCTGGGCGGGTCAGCAGCTATAAGAAAAAAATGAACAATCAAATCGCAGAGCCGTTAATGGGTATAGTCGTTCAGGGGCTGATCGATTCAGAAATGTCAGGTGTTATCTTCAGCCGCAATCCTGTTACCCATGATGATAGAGAGCTTTTAATCAGCGCCAGCTACGGGTTGGGTGAAGCTGTTGTTTCAGGAAGTGTTACCCCAGACACGTTCATTGTTAAAAAATCTTCGTTTGAGATTCAAAAAGAAATAGGTGCAAAGGAAATCTACATGGAGTCTGCGGCAGAAGGAATTACTGAAAAAGAAACGAGTGAAGACATGCGCAGCCGTTTTTGCCTTACAGATGAACAAGTGATTGAATTGGCTGAAATCACAAAAAAAACCGAAGACCTGTACGGATATCCTGTTGATATAGAATTTGGAATTGCTGATCATCAAATATACCTTCTGCAAGCTCGTCCGATTACAACCATTGATCAGGACAAAAAGGCGGCAGAAGAAAAACGCAGCTTCATGATTACCGACACTGATATGAATGATTTCTGGCTTAACATGGAGTCTAATATTGAAGGTCCGGTGAGTCCGTTATTTTCATCCTTCATCGTGCCTGCGTTGGAATATGGCTTGAAGAAGAGCATGCAAAAGTTTCCGATTGGTGTAGTTGTTGATGAAGTAAAACTTTATCGCGGACATATTTATTCCAAAAACCAAGGAGGGCAACAGCCTCCTTCTGAAGACTGCGGCAAAGAGCTTTTCCCGATTTTATCGGAGCATATGTATGACATCATCAATCACACATACCTCCCTTTTTACCGGACACTGGACCAGCTCGCACAAACTGAGCATAACGCAGAAAGCGCACTGGATGCTTTTCAAAAACTAAAGGCCTTTTATCTCACGGCTTATGAAGAGCACTTCAATATCGTTTTCCCGCAAATCCTTTTAACAAACAAACTGCAAGCGATGTATCAGGACATTCAAGGAGAGTCCGAAAACGCTCATTTTTACGAGATGCTGACAGGAAAAATGAACAAATCACTGGAAACGGACCGTTGCTTATGGCTATTTTCTATGGAAGTTCAGGAGAACCCGAACCTTCTGGCCATTTTTGAAAACAACAAGCCTGAACAGCTCCAGGAGAAATTGGAACAAACAGATGCGGGAAGACACTTCCTGAAGAACGTCCATGAATTCTTGCAAGAATACGGATGGAGATCTGTTAAAAGTCATGATCTGATTGAACAAATCTGGGTGGAAAATCCGTATTTCGCTCTGGCCAATATTCAAAATTATGTCCGTAATGGCTATCATTTTGACAATGAATTTCAGAAAACGAAAGAAAAACGAGAGAAATTATACAATGAATTCTTGGAAAACATAGAAGATCCCGGTTTGCGCACCGAATTTGACCGGTATTATCAATGGACACTGAACTCTGCAAATATAAAAGATGATCACCACTTTTATATTGACGCCATGCTGGATGCCAAGGCGAGAATCTTTCTGCTGAAGATAGGTGAATTGCTGGCGGAAAACGGTGTCATTCAAGATCGTGAGGACCTTTGGTTCTTATATGACGACGAAGTGGAACAAGCGCTTCTTCACCCTGTATCCCTGCAAGAAAAGGCTGAAAAACGCAGACAGATTTTTCATGAGTATGAGCTGGCCCAAGCCCCGGCCTACCTCGGCACCCCGACAAAAGAACAGCTCAAAGCAGCTGAAGAAATTGTCGGCGCTGTGATAGAGGATGAAAAAAACACAGAGAATCATATTTTTGGCATTGCGGCATCAAGCGGCATTGCAACAGGTCCGGTGAAAATCATTCGGGACGCCAATGAATTTTCTCAATTCGCGCCTGGGGACGTACTCGTTTGCAAGATGACCACACCGCTATGGACCAGCCTGTTTCAAGACGCCAAAGCGATAATTACAGACACAGGCGGCATTTTGTCTCACGCTGCGATTATTGCCCGTGAATACGGCATTCCAGCCGTTCTCGGCACACGCACGGCAACCGAAAGACTGCGAGACGGTGACATCATCACTGTTGACGGTAGCAGCGGCAAAATCACAGTTGTCAGCCGGTCCTGATGCGTCCCCCTCTTTCTTATACAAGCGGGGCGGGTGTATACTTGTCCTGCCAGTATATTCGTGAGGTGAAACGTATTGAGACCGACAAACAAGAGAATCCTTGACGCTGCCATGCAGCTGCTCGTCAAAAAAGGATATCGCGCAACAACTACAAAAGAAATTGCAGAAAAAGCAAATGTAAGTGAAGCGACGATTTTCAGGAACTTTAAAAACAAACAAGGACTAGTTGAGGCTTTGCTTTCTCAGCATTCTTCAAACAGAGGCAGCATTTTGGAACAAACAGAAGGGGATTTGTATAAAGACCTGCTTCATATCGGAACCTGTCTCTTGGAGGAGCTCGAACATAGAAAAGATATCATTAAAATCAGCTTTCGTGAACCGGCCATGTTTCAGGATGTCATTAACCACGTCACTGAATATCCCCAATCTATGAAACAGCTATTGGTTGATTATCTCAAAACAATGGGTGAGAAAGGGGTTATTCAGACAGGAAATGAAGCGGAGCATGCCGACGTGTTCATGTCGATTATCTTCGGTTATTTCATTCACCGTCTCCACTTAGGAGACCGGGTCATATCAATGCCCCAGGAAAAAATGCTGGAGCACAGCACAGCTCTATTTGTCAAAGGAATTTCTGCTGATTAACTCCTTGGCATAATAAAAAGGAGGATCCCAATGAGCTCAAGAAAAGAATGGGCGCTGATCGTCTCGCTATTATTGGGGGCCATTCTGGTTCCCATTAACTCAACGATGATCGCGGTCGCGCTCTCATCTATTTCCCATACGTATAACGAGTCCATCGCAAGCATCACTTGGGTGGTTACCGTTTATTTAATCGTGATGGCAGTCACACAGCCGATTGCAGGAAAGCTCGGTGACATGTACGGCAATAAAACAATGTACTTATGGGGAGTCGGCCTTTTTCTAATCGCATCTCTAGGCTGCGCCCTTTCACCGAGTCTGCTCCTGTTAATTGTCTTTCGGGCATTGCAGGCTGTCGGCGGGGCATTGCTTACGCCAAACAGCATTGCCATTATCCGGCATGTTGTTTCTGAAAAACGCCTACCGAAAGTGTTTGGATTTTTCGGACTGGGTGCGGGACTTGGTGCAGCACTCGGGCCTTTTATCGGCTCTATACTGATTGACAGCTTCAGCTGGCATTCGATTTTTTGGGTCAACATCCCGTTCCTCGCCATTGCTTTATTTACGGCATTAACGATGTTTCCTCAATATAAAGAAAATAAATCTGACGCGCCGCTGGATATCATCGGCTCTCTCTTGCTTGCAGGCAGCATCGTTTCAATTATCCTGCTGACGAAAAATGAGGCTCCATGGGGATATGCGGTATACAGTGTATTGATACTTCTTTTTGTTCCGCTTTTTTTCAGAAGAGAAAAACGTACCCAGCACCCCATCATTGACTTTGCACTGTTTAAAAGCTCAACCTTTACAAATGCGAATCTATCAGTCTTGTTAAGCAATTTGATGATGTATGCCGTCTTATTGATTATGCCGTTATTTATGACGAACCAATTTGGGCTTAATACGTCTAACAGCGGGATGGCGCTTTCTGTATTTTCGATCTTCATGTCAGCCAGCAACTGGGTGGGCGCGCAGCTCCATCACAAATGGGGAGCCAAAAAAATCATTTTTCTTTCATTTGCCATGATGGCTGGTGCGAATCTATTATTTTTGCTGTTAAGCAGCTCGCATTCTGTCTTGTTCCTCATGGTCTCTCTTATCCTTGGCGGGCTCGCTTCCGGAGTCGGCCTGACCAGCATGCAGGTTTCATCCCTTGCCACAGTAGACCCCGGAATGTCAGGAGTGGCATCCGGGATTTTCTCGACCTTTCGTTATTTCGGAAGCATCATTTCATCAGCCTTAATTGGTCTGATTTCGGGATATCACACCCTATTTATGATTCTCTTTGCTGTATCCATCATCGGCGTTTTTGTTTCATTGGGCATCAAATCTGATGAAACGGCACGGATAGAAAAAAACTCAGCGTAACACAAAACAGCCCGGCATCGCATCTTCCTGCGGTGCCGAGCTGCCTTTTATGATCCAGAAGCGGCTGCTTCGTCTTCACGGTCATCCTTTACGAAGAGGATGCCCAATTCATGATGTTCTCCTTCATAAGAAGCTCGCTGGTCAAAACGAATTTCTCCATTCAAACCGATAATTTCAAGCTTTACATATGCACGGTTATGCTGAAGCGCTTCATAGAAATCAGAAACGTTCTTAACCGGTATGCCATTGACTTTCGTTATGATTTCCCCGATTTTCAATTCCAGATCCTCAGCCGGCGTATTGGGGATAATCCCAAGCACCATTAAGCCCTGATCCCTTTTCGAGAAATAAAACGGAGCCGCGTTATCATTCACTCTTTGCTTTATGGACAGAAAAATGCGCCCTAACAAAGCAGTACAGACCGCTGCACCCGCAAGCGGCGTCCACAGTAAGCTCGCTGCACCGAGAACTGCGACGGCAAGACCGAGAATACAAACGCGTTTCGCTGTGATCCTTATACTCGTTTCAGGCAGCGATCCCTGTACCCTTTGTCCAAATCCGACAAAGTAAGGAATCCATAGAAAATGAAATGAGCCGCCGGGAACAGTAAACACGGGCCACCAGCTAAGGTGCGATTCTAAACCATTGCCGGGCACGAGAAGGAACAGCGGCAAAAGCCAAACCCGGTTTGCCAGCTGCTGTCCGATCGGCAAACCGCGGCTGCTTACGACAAGTGCCGGTGATGTTCTCACATGCGCAGAACGATAAGCAACCGCTCCTTCAGTGATAATCAGCAAACCTAGAAACACAGCCACAGCCGGCCAAACAACTGCAAATCCTTGCGGAAATCTCTCTAGAAAGGGCTCCGCCTGATATATTTGCAGTCCAAAACCTATCAGCATACTCACACTGACGATATATGCAGCAGACATCCAGTTTGCGCGAAGAGTGAACGCTGCCGCTGCAGTGATAACGGCAATAATCGCAAGTAAACCGAGAGGAATCGATATTCCGAGTCCACCTAAAATAACTGACAAAAGAAGACCTGGAATCAGTCCCTTTGTATATGTAAATTTCAGATCATCATAAATATCTGCTATTCTTGTATGAAAGGTTTTTCGTTCCCGTTTGATTCTTACATAGCCGAAAGCCAGGGTTATGATGATAAAAAACCAGAAAAGCGGGTGTAAGAAGAACAAGCCCGCGCTTTTTAACAGTTCAATTCCCCATTGAACAGACACTATCTCTCACCGCCTCAAGCCAAACATGTTACTCATATTCTATCAAATATTAAATGGCTTGGATATCCTCAGGAGAGTTTATCTCTCTTGCGTCATCCACAGCGTGACATTCGATAGTGAAAAATCCTTTAAATAGTGGTTTACATCCACATCCAATAACCCGCTGATTAGATGCATCGACCTTTTTATATCTGTCAGATTAATTCCTAATCGCTTATGGTTTTTCATTAAGTAGTTAAAATAATGTTTGGCGCATTCCTCATTAATGTCATTTACTGATTCGACATTGGTGTAATTGACCAAATATCTGCTGAACAGCATAAGAAGACTTAGTGCTTTTGTAGCTGAAAATGTTACGTCTTGTGTTCTGTCTTTTAATTGTTCCACTAATTCATAATATTTTTTTTCACGCACAATACTTGCCCTCTTCAATTGTGAACCCCCATTTTCTTTATACAGATAAGCACGGGCCAGTATAAGCAGCAGTACTGGAGTGCTAACAAGCATTCTCGCTAACGTTACTCTTTAAATACCTGTCGTTCAGCTGCCATTAACCTGATTACTGTTCTTTTTAGAACCTTCTTATATTGTATGAAGTAAACAAAGACTAGGCAACTTGCAAAAGTTTCATTTTAAATGCATATTAACTCGTTAGAAAGTCTCTCTCATATATTGATATCGGGTAATAACAGTCCTTTATAAATGTTTATTTGTGAAAATTTTTTTAATTTCTTGTCAAAAACTCATTTTTTATGTGACTTATGATCCATAATCTCTTTAAGCACAAAGAAACAGGAGATGGAATACCATCTCCTTTAATTGACAAATAATGATTTCAATGCTGTTTGAAGCTGCAAATCATTTTTTTCATCTGATTTTTTCTTTTCTATCTGCTGATTTAATGTCTCTGCAGTGCGAGTGTCGATCACACCGGTTTTATTCAGCTTGTTTTGATCCTGAAAAGCCATAACCGCTTTTTTCATGTCTTTGCTGAAATAGCCATCCTCACGTCCCGGATCAAAGCTGAGACCTTTTAACAATACCTGCGCATGCTTGACGTCTTCATTGTTCATGTCCACTTTAAGCGGCTCTTTCAGCTGTAAAGGCCCGGCGGAAAAATAATCGGGCTGCTTAATCGCAATGGTCGGTTCAATTCCTTTCTTATGAATCCAGTTTCCATTTGGCGTCAGCCACTTGTAAAGCGTTAATTTGATGTTGCTGCCGTCCCCCATTGGCACAGCCTGTTGAACCGTTCCCTTTCCAAAAGACGTATCGCCTACAACATCATAATGGCCAGCTTCCTTTAATGCGCCGGCAAGAATTTCTGATGCAGAGGCACTTCCTTTATCCGTAATCACATTGACAGGGTACGCTTTTTTATGGGTCAATGTTGAAAAATAACGTTTTTTATCCCCATTGCGTTCAGCAATCTGAATATACGGCTGATCCTTTGTAACAAAATGCTTAAGAATTTCTTCCACACTTTGAAGATATCCGCCCGGGTTGCCGCGTACATCAATGACAAGTCCTTCTATTTCTTTTTTCTCAAGCTCCCTCAGCGCTTTTGCAAAATCCTCTGCGGTGTGCTCAGAAAAAGTAGAGATGGCAATATATCCGACAGAATGCCCCTGTACTTTTTTCTCTGATGCAAAAACCGTTTCGAGCGGAATCTCAGCTCTCTTGATCCGGAATGACAGCTGCTTCTTCGTTCCAGGCCGCTGAATCTTCATTGAAACGCTGGACCCTTTTTTTCCTCTTATTTTTAACACAGCGTGGTTTAAATCCTTGCCGGCCATCGATTCTCCATTGATGCTGATAATTTCATCATTAGGCTTCAACCCGGCTTTTTCCGCTGGCGATTTCTTGAATGGGGAAACAATAATAATTCTGCCGTTTTCCATGCCAACCTCAGCCCCGATGCCTTCAAATGAGGAATCAAGAGAATCAGAAAATTGCTTAGCTGTCTGCTTGTCCATGTAAACAGAATAAGGATCATTTAGCGTAGACAGCATTCCCTGGATGGCTCCCTCGAGCAGCTTTTCTCTATCTACTTTTTCTACGTACTCATTCGAAATTAACTCATACGCTTTTTCGATTTTGTCCATAGCTTTATCCCGTTCAGAGTCAGCTTGTGCCGTCGCGGGAACTGCTGCAGTCTGGGGCTTATCCATCTCAAGCAGGTTGATTCCCGCATATACACCGGCGCCTCCGAACAGCATGCTCCCTGCTGCTATCACAGCCATTATTTTTTGATTCATCCTTTACTCCTCCTGTATGCCAGACTGTCTTTACCAAAACCTAGAGATAGTATATGTAAAGGATGGAGATTTCATGTAATCATAGAAGAAAAAGAAGGCAAATGAAAAGCCGTCCCGAAAGCGGGACGGCTTTTTCACTTTATACTCGCAGAAACTTGCGGATGGAAGTCAGACTTCCCCATACTCCAATTACTGCGCCGATTGCAATCAGCACTAGCGAAACTTGGAATACAAATGGATTATAAGGAAGAAGAGAGACAAATGATCCTTGAACCTTTGGAACGACCCATCCGATGACGTATTGGTAAGTGCTCAGCACCAGTGCAATCGGAATCACAGAACCGAATACGCCTAGCAGCAATCCTTCAAGGAAAAACGGCCAGCGGATAAACCAGTTTGTCGCACCGACAAGTTTCATGATTTCAATTTCTTTTCTTCTTGCGAAAATTGTAATTTTAATGGTGTTGGAAATTAAGAACATCGCCGTAAATACCAGGCCGATAATTAACGCGATTCCGATGTTGCGGGAAACGCCGACCACTTTAAACAAACGGCTGACCTCTTCTTTTCCATAAGTGACTTTATAAACATGATCCATTTTTTCGATCTTTTTCGCCACGTTCGGCGTATCATGCGGATCTGTCGTTTTGACGACAAACGCATCATTAAGCGGGTTTTCCTGATCCTTCATTGTCAGGGATTTTCCGCTGTCACCAAAACTATCAACCAGCTGGTCAAGCTCTTTTTCTTTAGATGAAAAAGTGACACTCTGAATGCCCTTCAGTTCCTTAATATCGTTCTGAAGCTTGTCCTGTGCCTTCTGATCTGCAGTCAGATCAACCAGCACTTTGATTTCGACTTGTTTTTCTGCATTCGTGGCCATGTTATTCAAATTCAGCATAATCACTAAAAACACGCCGACTAAAATCAGCGTAACGGTTACAGCACTAATGGATGCAAATGTCATCCATGTGTTTCTCCCGAGAGATTTAAAACTCTCACGCAAGTGGCGCCCGAGAATTTTAATCATATGAACCATACTCCCCTCTTGACTCATCACGCACAATGATACCATCTTCGATTGCAATGACACGTTTCTTCATGGTGTTTACGATTTCTTTATTATGTGTCGCCATCACGACTGTTGTCCCGCGGTTGTTAATTTCCTCCAGCGTCTTCATGACTTCCCAAGACGTATCCGGATCAAGGTTTCCTGTCGGTTCATCAGCAATGACAACATCAGGGTTGTTCACAATTGATCTAGCAATAGATACACGCTGCTGCTCCCCGCCTGAAAGCTGGTCAGGAAATTGTCGCGCTTTATGCTTCAGCTGCACGAGATCAAGCACTTCAAGCACCCGTTTCTTAATGACAGACGGCTGTTCTCCAATCACTTCAAGGGCAAATGCCACATTTTCAAAAACAGTAAGTTTCGGAAGAAGCTTGAAATCCTGAAAGACAACGCCTATTTTGCGGCGCACGAAAGGAATCTCTTTTTCTTTAATTGTCGCGAGATCTTTATGATTGATTAAAATTTGTCCTTTTGTCGGTTTTTCTTCTCTGTAAATCATTTTAATAAAAGTAGATTTACCTGCTCCGCTCGGACCAACAACATACACAAACTCGCCGGGATGAATGGTAACAGAAATCCCATTGAGCGCTTTTACGCCGTTCGGATAGGCTTTATATACTTCCTTCATCTCTATCATGAAATCACCTAATCTTTTTATATCATTTTATCTATCACACGGTCATACTCTTCGAATGCATTCGACAATTTATGACCCATTCATTTGTAAAAAGATGAAAAATCTGAAAGTTCCCTTTTTCAATACACTTCATTATACGTCAAATTTAGACATAATACTATTACAGTTTCTTTTCATTCATATTGTCAAGGCATAAAAACATCCTTGCCAGCACTCGGCAAGGATGTTTTTATCTTACTTTTTTTCTGACAGCCATTTGGCAATAACAGCGGCTTCGTTATCATCTACAAGCCCCTTTGGCATATTGCCGCGGCCGTTTTTAATAATGCTTTCAATTTTGTGTTCATCGTATTTGCCTCCGACCTCTTGGAGATTAGGCCCTGACACGCCTTCTAAATCCTTGCCGTGGCAGCCTACGCAGCTTTGCTGATATAATTCTTCCCCTTCAGATGCAGTGGCTTCCGTCTTGCTGCCAGTGTCTGTCTTCTCTTCTTTTGCATCGTTTGATCCGCAGGCAGCCAACAGAACAGAAAGCGCAAATCCAATCATTAGTATCGATAACTTTGATTTCATGTTGAGAAGCACAACTCCTTTACGATCTCTTCCATATTATAACCTCGTTTAAGCGCGTTTGAAACCCTCGCCCAGCACCTCGCTCGCGTCTGCTACAATTACAAAAGCTGACTCATCAATCTGTTTGACGATTTGTTTCAATTTGGTGAATTCAGTTTGCCCAACCACGCACATTAAAATCGGACGGTCATCGTCAGTATATCCGCCGACTGCAGAAATTTTTGTCACGCCTCTGTCAATCTTCTGTAAGACAGCCTCCTTGACAGCCTGCTCCTGCTTTGTAATGATGAGTGCCATTTTTGAGCGATTAAAGCCGACTTGCACAACATCAATGGTTTTGCTGGATACATAGACGCCAAGCATGGCATATAAGCCTTGCTCAATATTAAATACAATCATAGCCGTAACAACGATCATTCCGTCAATGATGGCGAGACACTTCCCCAATGACAGACCGGAGTACTTATGAATGATCTGTGCAGCCAAGGCTGTTCCTCCCGTCGATCCTTTCCCTAAGTACACAATACCAATTCCGATACCTATCCCGACACCGCCAAAAATCGCCGCCAGGAGTTCATGATGAGTGGCAGGCTGAATATCCCTTGTCAGAAACACTACTAGCGGCAAAAACACAGAACCTGCAAGCGTCTTTAGCCCAAATTTCCCACCGAGCAAAATGACGCCAGCAATAAATAAAGGGATATTAATAATCCACTGTACATACGCTGCTTCAAAACCATATGATTGTAAAATCGTACTGATCCCGCTGACACCGCCGGCGGCAATCTTGTTCGGAAGCAAAAATACATTAAAGGACACGGCCGTAATCGCTGCTCCTATCAATATGTATACATAATCCCGCAAAATCCACAATGTTTTATTCCGTACATCCATAAAAATATCCTCCGTTTCTTCCAATGCTCTCCGATAGCATTTTAATCCTTCCCTGATTAGATGTAAATAACACCCAAATACAGTGGTAATATGCTAAAGCAGCAGTGAAATCAAGGATATGAGGAATAAAAAAACACACCCATATGCATCAGGTGTGTTTTTCAGCTTAGGAAAGCTTAGAACGCAGATAGGCATCAATAAATGTATCAATGTCACCATCCATTACAGCTTGAACGTTCCCCATTTCTGTATTAGTCCGATGGTCTTTTACCATGGAATACGGGTGGAATACATAAGAACGAATTTGGCTTCCCCAGCCGATTTCTTTTTGTTCACCGCGAATTTCATCCAGCTCTGCCTGCTGCTCTTCAATTCTGCGCTGATACAGCTTGGCCTTCAGCATTTTCATGGCTCTTTCACGGTTTTTAATTTGTGAGCGCTCCGTTTGGCACGTCACAACCACATTCGTTGGCAAGTGAGTAATCCGAACGGCTGAATCCGTCGTATTGACGTGCTGTCCGCCCGCGCCGCTTGCACGGTACGTGTCAACTTTAATATCCTCCGTACGAATATCAATATCAATTTCATCGTTAAATTCAGGCATGACTTCACATGAAACGAAAGATGTGTGGCGGCGGCCTGATGAATCAAATGGTGAGATCCGCACAAGACGATGAACACCTTTTTCTGCTTTGAGATACCCGTAAGCGTTGTGTCCTTTGATGAGCAATGTCACTGATTTGATTCCCGCCTCATCACCTGGAAGGTAATCGAGAGTTTCTACTTTAAAGCCGCGGCGCTCTCCCCATCTTGTATACATTCTAAGAAGCATAGAGCCCCAGTCCTGTGACTCTGTACCGCCAGCACCAGGGTGCAGTTCTAAAATCGCGTTATTTTTATCATACGGCTCGCTGAGAAGAAGCTGAAGCTCAAACTCATTGAACTCTTTTGTTAATGATTTTAGTTCTTTTTCAAGCTCAAGCTGGAGATCAGTGTCCGGCTCTTCTTTCAAAAGATCATGAGTCATTTGCAATTCTTCGTGGGATTCATTCAATTTTTTATACGAATTGACATAATCCTTTAAACCGTTTGCTTCATTTATAACCGTTTGAGCTTTTTGCTGATCATTCCAGAATTCCGAATCAGCCATTTGTTCATCTAGCTCAGCAATGCGGGCCTCCTTTGATTCGAGGTCAAAGAGACCCCCTAAAGTCCGCTAAACGAGAAGCCATATTTTCGAGCTCTGCTCTGATTTCTGATAATTCCATTTCATTCACCTCATTAAAAGATCCGCAGGCGCCTGCAGGCGCCGCGGTCAGTAAACTTGCCGGGGCGAACTATTCAGTACGGCCGCAGCAATTTTTATATTTTTTCCCGCTTCCGCAGTGGCATGGGGCATTTCGTCCGATATCAACCACTTTGCGAACCGGTGCTTTCTTTGCTTTTTTGTTATCGTCGCCTTCTTGCGGCTGATGAGCTGTTGTTTGACCTTGTACAACCTCTTCACGCTCCAGATTGTTTTCAATCTCAGCTTTCATCACAAATTTTGCGACTTCGTCCTCAATTGATTCAATCATATGCTCAAACATCGCAAAACCTTCCATTTGATACTCACGAAGCGGGTTCGTCTGCGCGTAAGCACGAAGGTGAATCCCTTGGCGGAGCTGATCCATCGCATCAATATGATCCATCCATTTAGAATCAACGGCACGAAGAACGATAACTTTTTCGAATTCGCGCATTTGCTCTTTGCCGAATTGCTCTTCCTTCTCATTATATTTTGTGATGATGCGATCCATAATGAGCTCAAGCATTTCATCCGGTTCTTTGCCGAAGATATCGCTCTTCTCAAGTGCACCTTCATCAAGATAAGTTGTGTTGATAAGATCAACTAGACCGTCAAGCTTCCACTCCTCAGGAAGCTCTTCTCTTGGCGTATAGGCTGCAATTGCGCGTTCGAGAGAAGACTTGATCATATTTTCAACGATTTCACGCAGGTTTTCAGAGTCAATGACTTCAAAGCGCTGCTTATAAATGACCTCACGCTGCTGGCGGAGAACATCATCATATTGCAGAAGCTGTTTACGCGAATCGAAGTTATTGCCTTCGACGCGTTTTTGAGACGATTCAACCGCGCGAGATACCATTTTGCTTTGGATTGGAGTAGAGTCGTCCATGCCGAAGCGGTCAAGCATCGCCATTGTCCGCTCAGCTCCGAATCTGCGCATCAATTCATCTTCCATAGAAAGATAAAATTGAGTAATCCCCGGGTCTCCCTGACGTCCGGAACGACCTCGAAGCTGATTGTCAATCCGGCGTGATTCATGTCGTTCTGTTCCGACTACAGCGAGCCCGCCAAGCTCTTTTACACCTTCGCCAAGCTTAATGTCCGTTCCGCGCCCCGCCATGTTAGTCGCAATCGTAACTGCGCCTTTTTGGCCGGCCTCTTCAATGATCTGCGCTTCACGTTCATGGTTTTTGGCATTTAACACTTGATGCGGAATTCCTTTGTTTTTAAGCAGCTTAGAAATCAATTCAGATGTTTCAACGGCAACCGTACCGACTAGAACAGGCTGTCCCGTCATGTAACGCTGTGCGACATCCTCCGCAACTGCCTTAAACTTTCCTTCCATCGTGCGGTAAATTAAATCCGGGCGGTCATCACGGACAACAGGCCTGTTGGTAGGGATCGTGACAACCTGCATGTTGTAGATGTTGCGGAATTCTTCTTCCTCTGTCTTAGCTGTACCCGTCATACCGGCAAGTTTTTCGTACATTCGGAAGTAGTTTTGGAACGTAATCGTCGCCAAGGTCATGCTTTCGTTTTGAATCTCAAGCCCTTCCTTTGCTTCAATCGCTTGGTGAAGCCCCTCACTGTAGCGGCGGCCTTTCATCAGACGTCCCGTGAAGGAATCAACAATAACAACCTGTCCGTCTTCCACTACATAGTCAACGTCCTTTTGCATCGCAACGTGAGCTTTTAAGGCCTGGTTGATATGGTGGTTGAGCGCGACATGCTTCACATCAAAGAGGTTATCGATGCCGAACGCTTTTTCCGCCTTCGTCATTCCTTCTTCAGTAAGCTGTACAGCTTTTGTTTTGATATCGTACGTGTAATCCTTCTCCGCTTTTAACGTACGGACAAAAGCATTTGCCTGTACGTACAGCTTAGTGGATTTTGCAGCTTGTCCAGAAATGATAAGCGGTGTTCTCGCTTCATCAATTAAAATAGAGTCAACTTCATCAATTACCGCAAAATGAAGCGGGCGCTGAACCATCTGCTCTTTATAAAGAACCATATTGTCACGCAAATAGTCGAAGCCAAGCTCATTGTTTGTGGAGTAAGTAATATCAGCGGCATAAGCTTCCCGTTTTTCGTCTTTTGACATTGAGTTTAAATTCAAACCGACAGTCAAACCGAGAAACTCAAAAATTTTCCCCATTTGCTCAGCGTCACGGCTTGCCAAGTATTCGTTGACAGTCACGACGTGTACGCCTTTACCTGTTAACGCATTTAAATAAACAGGCAGAGTAGACGTTAATGTTTTCCCTTCCCCTGTTTTCATTTCCGCGATATTTCCGTCATGAAGCGCCACGCCCCCCATGAGCTGGACTTTAAACGGAAACATGCCTGTTACGCGGCGTGAAGCTTCTCGAACAACAGCGAAAGCTTCAACAAGAAGATCATCCGTTGTCGCCCCTTTTTCAAGGCGCTCTTTAAATTCAATTGTTTTATGTTTCAACGCGTCGTCAGAGAGATTTTCATAGTCTCCGCGAATCGCATCAATATCGTTAGCAATTTTTTCGTATCTATTCAGCGTACGTTTTGTTGGATCAAACATTTTATTTAAAATTCCAAGCATTTATAACGCTCCTCTATCATCACATGCCTATTTTAAAGGCATGTATAAATAATTTACTAGTCCATGTATACCTCTCATTATCATATCATACCTTTTGTTATTTCCAAAGAATTTGCAAATAAGAAAAACAAAAACCTTCCGCGGACATCACGGAAGGCTTCTCTTCATTATTCAGTCGGTTCAATTAAGCCATATTTCCCGTCATTTCTGCGGTACACGACATTTGTAAGGTTTGTTTCCGCATTTGTGAAAACAAAGAAATTATGGCCAAGCATATTCATTTGCAAGATCGCTTCTTCACTATCCATCGGCTTTAAATTAAAGCGTTTCTGACGGACAATGTCCAAGCTCTCCTCCTCTTCTATGTCATCCTGAACCGCAATATCTGTATCAGAGCCAAGACCGTTTGCCAATAAATATTTTGGAGAGCCCTGCTCACGGAATTTACGGTTTACTTTCGTTTTATGCTTACGGATTTGACGTTCCAGTTTGTTTGTTGCGAGATCAATTGCGTTGTACATATCCTCGTTATGCACCTCGGACCGAAGCGCCAGATCTGTCATCGGAATCGTAACCTCAACCTTAGACTCCTTGTCATTGTAAAACTTCAAGTTGACGTTCACATCGGCATCCACGCTATGGTCAAAATAGCGCTCCAGCTTGCCGATCTTCCTCTCGACATGATCCTTTAACGCGGGTGTCACTTCAATATTTTCTCCTCTGATGTTATAGTTCATCAAAGAACGCCTCCCTTTTATTAAGGATATGTATCTATTTCTCTTTTACCCTTTACAATTCCTGCTGAAACATAAATCTTTTGTGAAAATTCAGTGAACTTTGTCGAATTTTGTTTGTATTTGCTCTGTTATTGGCGGTTCGGAGGTATATGTATATGCTGATTGAACGAAACAAATACCTCAAACACGCCTAATTGATTAAAAAGGGTTCCATACATTGATGAATAGACAGCATCCATTTTCTATAATGAATCAGAAAATATTCCTTTAAATACTCACAGAACTCATGAGAGGGAAAAGAGAAAGAGACCAATTGATCAAACTCCGCAAAAATTTGGTCAAATGCTTTCACACAAATTTCAGCACACCGTGAATCCATAATGAAGAGAAGTGTTGAATGTGTTGAATCCAAATAAAAAAAGGCTTGGATCAGATCTTGGTAGATCCGATCCCCTTCTGTTTTTGATAAATTCTCTTCAGCCTCTATCAAATAACACAACCCTTCTTCAATGGTAAAAAGAAGATGATAATAAGCTGATAAAAGCGTATAATCTTCAATGCTCTTCAAGGCACTCACCTATTTACGCTTGTCATAATATGTGCCGTCAATCGTAATGTTGTTATAAGGATTTAAATACGTCGTATGCATCACACGTTTTCTTTTCATCTGCTGAAGTTCTGCTGCGATTGACTGCTTCAGTCGTTCCATTTCCTTCACAATAAGCTGATCCCATGTCAGCACAAGCTTCATCTGCTTTCGCTCTTCTTCTGAAAGCGGCAGAGATATCTCCTGAATCAGTTCAGACCGTTTAGCCACAAAGTCTTCAATTTGTTTTAAAAGCTCATCGCTTTCCGGCGTATTTTGTATGTGTGACAACATACTCTTCGTCTCAGTGTATAGTTGATCTATGTTATTCATGCGATCCCGCCTGATCCGTGCCGGTCCTTCCGCTCACTTTGAATGGCCTGTTTCCAAGCATCGCGAAAATCTGTTACATAGCCTTCAACCTCAGCCAGCATGCCCGTATCATTTTTGATATTTGCCTGTACCAATCTTCGATACATATAATCGTACATCGCACCCATGGAAGCGGAAAGCTCTATGTTACGGTTAAGTGTAAAATTTAATTCCTGAATAATATTTTGCGCTTTAATCAGATTCTCATTTTTACGTTCCATATCATCATTCTCGATGGCCTGAGAGGCAAGTCTTATAAATTTCAAACAGCCATTATACAGCATAAGCGTCAGTTCACCGGGTGTAGCCGTATTCACTGAATTTTGCTGATAGGCTGTATAAGGATTTTGGATCGCCATGTGTCATCCTCCAAATTACATTTATTGTACAAGAAGCTGTGATAAATAGGACGCTTGTTCGTTCATTTTTTGAATCGCAGAATCCATTGCACTGAATTTTGTATAATAGCGGTTTTCTATTGTGGTCAACCGGTCCTGCATTTTGGTAATATCTGTGCTGATCGTGTTTAAATTTTTACCGATTGAATAATCATTGGTTCCCATTGTCGAGTTGCCGGCTTTTGCTTCAATGCTCTTCACCGTACTTTTTAGGGTGTCACCGATGCGTTTCATAATCCCTTTATCACTATAGGCGCTGCTGTTCGACCCACTTGTAAATAAAGCGGCAACGCTTTGCGGATCTTCTTGTATTTTGGCTTTCAGTTTGTCTTCATTAATCTCTAAATGCCCCCGCATTTGGTAAGCACTTGAGGTTGTTATGCCGAATTCTGTCAATTGATAGGTTTTCCCATCCGCATTAACTTGAGTATAAAAGTCAGTCCGCATTTGGTTCGTGCCGGTGCTGATGCTGGAATCATTTCTAAGCAATCCGCTTTTCGCCTTCTCCTCCCAGAGCTCTACCTCTTTATCGGACATCGCTTCTTTTTGTTCACTCGTGAGCGGCGTATAGTCTCGGTATTTTTCTTCTTTCAGCTTTTCATTCAGGCTGTCAACCATTTCATTGTATTTATCTACAAACTCTTTGATTTGGTTATAAATCCCGTCAACATCAGTAGAAACAGATGTGGTAACAGGGCCTGTGGCTGCAGTTGTATTTTTAATCGAGTAAGTAACACCATTCACCGTGAAATTGTTTGTCAGCTTCTCCATTTCAAAGCCGTTGATTGTTACTTTGGCATTTGTGCCTTCTTTGTAAGCAGTGAGCTTATTATCAGCATCCAAAGAAAAACCAAGCTGGCCGGACATAAAGTCAGCTGTAGCAGAGTCTGCTGCCTGTATGCTGCCCCCTGCACCTGTTGCTTTAGAAGAAAACGCAATTGTTTCTACGTACTCTGTACCATTCCAAATTTTATCTTTAAAAGCTGATACTCCTAGATCTGAGCTGTTAAGTTTAGAAATCACATTATCAATCGTATCGGCGCTCGTCACACTAATGTTCACTGCTTTTGCCGTTGTTTCGCCAGGCGCTACAACGTTAAATGCCAAATTGTAATCGCCTTGAGTGTATCCCGTATAATTGTTTGCCTTATACGTTGCTGCGGTTGCCAAGCTCGCCACTTCAACAGTAGAAGAAGAGTTTGGTGCACTTGCGCTTCCTGTAGCAGTTAACACAGACTCATTAGAGCTTGTCACAGTTTTGCTCTGATACGTGCTAGGATATGTCAACGTATTTTTAGACATATAATCTTGCAATTCTTTTATTTTTGTATTGACTTCACGATAGCTGTCACGCTGCCATTCAAGAGTCTGCTTTTTTTGCTTCAGCTTATCAAGCGGGGCTCTTTCTGTCTGCATCAGCTTTGATACAATATCATCTATATCCATTCCTGACGCCAGACCTGTTATTCTTGTGACCATCTCAAACCACTCCTATTCTACTTTTTTTCATCTACAAATAACCCAAGAAATTCAGTCATAGCCGCATAAAAATCAAGCCACCGTTTTGGTGGAATTTCGCGGATCACTTCATTTGTAGAGTCCTCTATTACCTTTACATAGTATTCATTTAACTTGTCATGAAGCTCGAACTTCAGATGAACTTGCGAAGGTTCCAAAAGCTTGTTCATTTCCCCCACCATTTCAGCAAGATTGGTATCTGAAACTTGATGAACAGGAACCTCGTTATCATTATCTTTCTGATTATGTATTTGAGTATCATAACGATCCCAAACAGGTTGTAACGTAGTGAGCCTTTCAATGTTCAATTGATCATCCCCTATGCCCCAATCTATCGTTTATATCGACTAAATGGAGATAAGATTACACATATTTTTGGAAAAAAATCTTCTGTTTTAGATTTCTTGTTTGGAAATACATTTATAAAAAGTTAGTAGAGAATCCGGTTATTATATCATGAGTTAGTGACAGCAAGGGGGAAGTATTCGGAGCTAGAAATATTAAATAAAAGACCTTGGCGTTGCCAAGGTCTTTTTTAAAATTAACGTAACAATTGAAGTACGTTTTGCGGCTGTTGGTTTGCTTGAGCAAGCATCGCTTGAGAAGCCTGAGAAAGAATGTTGTTCTTTGTGAACTCGCTCATCTCTTTAGCCATGTCAACGTCACGGATACGAGACTCAGCAGCAGTCAGGTTTTCACCAGAAGCGCTCAAGTTATTGATTGTGTGCTCAAGACGGTTTTGTACCGCACCAAGTTTACCACGCTCAGAAGATACTTTGTTAATTGCAGAATCTACTTTAGTTAAAAGCGCATCTGTGTTAGCTGCCGTAGCTGTTGTTACTTTGTAATCTGCTTTTAACATGTCAAGACCTGTAGCCGCAGTACTCATATCCCCAATGTTAACTGTTAATTGTTGACCTTTGTTGGCACCGATTTGGAAAGTGAATCCATTTGTCTGCGTACCATCAAGAAGGTTTTTACCGTTAAAAGCTGTACGTTGAGAAATTCCATCTACCTCATCAAGAAGGTTATCAATTTCATCTTGAATGGCTTGAAGGTCTGTCGTTGCATCTTGAGTACCAGTGTTACCCGCTTGAACAGTTAACTCACGAACACGTTGAAGAATTGAGTGAGTTTCAGTCAATGCACCCTCAGCTGTTTGGATAAGAGAGATTCCGTCTTGAGAGTTTTTAGAAGCCATATCAAGACCTCTGATTTGTCCTCTCATTTTTTCAGAGATCGCAAGACCTGCTGCGTCATCTCCCGCACGGTTGATACGAAGACCTGAAGAAAGTTTCTCCATATTCTTTTGTGCTGCACCGTTGTTTGAAGACAAACGGTTCAGTGTGTTAAGCGCTGCAATATTGTGGTTAATTCTCATTTTTATTTCCTCCCTGAATATGTTGTTTAGGCACGTCCTTGTGCCTCAATTTTGTAATCGGCGGAGCCATTTTTGCCCTCTCCCGGCTACATCATTAATATCGGATTGTCTCTGATTTTGTTAATACAAAAATTAAAAAATCCTCACTTTTTTTGTGAGGATAATGCGGAGATCACATCGCTGGATAACGCTGCTGCACGGTTATTTTCTTCCTGAATGGTCAAATAAATTTCTTTCCTGTGAATATCAATATGCTTTGGGGCGTCAATTCCAAGCTTCACTTGATCCCCCTCAACCGCAATCACTTTTACTTCAATATCAGCACCTATTTGAATCGCTTCGCTTATTTTCCGCGATAAAACTAGCATGATTCTCCTCCAATCGGATGCTTTGTCGTATATGAGGAGTCGTGTAAAACGACTTGCTTAGCCATCATGTTCTTGCGATTCACAATAATGGGAGCCAATAAATTCGCAGTAGACTTTTCAAATGGCTCTGCCATAGTCAATATTGTCATGACTTCTACGTCTTGAATATTATCGATATCCAAAAGTTCAGCAGTTGATTCATCAAGATCAAATTCATAATTCTTAAAAAAGATAAACGGACTTACGACGATAAACGCAAGATTTTCTGAAGTGACGGACTGCAGTGCCACGAATGGAGAGTCTTCTGAAAGCGGAAGTATGACAAATTGTTTTTCTTCTAAAAAGCCTGGAATCCCGCTTTCAAAAAGAATGATTTGTTCTTCTTTTATGTTCATTTGGCCATGGTACTTCGTATGAATGATCATTGTTCACGATCCTTTTCTTTTTACTTTTCGGGTGATTCTTTCGGGTATTCTACATCTATATTTAAATCAGGGTATTGGAGCATGTCAACCTTAACATTTCCTGGCGTATATTCAACAATTGGCTTATGCGGCTCAGCCTGAATAACAGGCTTTCGCGGCGTAATCTGAACATCAAGCTGTGACGGAGTATATTGTATTTTCACCCTAGATAGAGAAGGAGCATAATTTTCGCCTAATTGAATTTGGTGCATTTCAGAGTTCCTCCTTGCTTGTGAAGCGATTGGGTTCCCCTTATTTTCAATCCTCATAAGCTCGTCGCCTTCTTCTGCAGTACGCGCTATTCCCTCCATTACATCCTCATGCCCTTGTTGTGCGGCTTCTTCAATTCTCTTGAAAACATGCTTTCTGTCTAATTCTTCCCATGCTTGTGTCTGGTCAATCGTGAGTTTTCCAGGTGTCACCGATATTTCCATTTCCGCACTCGGCTGTTCGATCTCTAGATCAGCTTGAGGCTGCTCCATTTTTAAGCTGGCAGGCGTCGTTGTTAAACCAATTTTTCCTTGAACACTATGCATAATCAATCTGGGAATCTGCATCACTCTACCTCCTGAACTATAAAAAAAGCGAACTCCTAAGAGCCGCTTACTTTAAAAAGTCAATCAATGTAGGCTGAACAATTTGCGCATTAACGGCCAGAGTAGCCCTGTGCACACTTTGCTGCGCAATAAATTCAGTTATTACTTCTTCCAGTTCTACATCTTCATTGTCTGATAACACTTTGGTAGCTGTTTCTTCTTGCGCTGACAGTCTTGTATTAACCAGTTCAAGACGATTATATCTCGCTCCAAGATCAGATCGTTCAGCGCTCATGCCGTCAGAAAAATGATCAATATCATCTAAAACACTGTCCATGCCATCTAGCGAACCAGAATTTAGTGCTTTCTCAAAAGAATCAAGCATTTCAAATACATTCTGCCCGCTTTCAGAAGTGCCTCCAAAAGCTGACTTTGGATCTGAATTCACTTTCAATGACATATTATTTGATATATTGACTACGACATCAGCTGTATCAGAAATTGTATAAGTTCCGTCTCCGTTATCTGTAACCGGAGGCTTATCTGAATTTGTGCCATTAAAGATATATCTGCCGTTCACTTGTGTATTCGCAATATTTAAAAGCTGTTCCTTTAACTGCTTTACCTCTACGCCAATCGCTTGCCGCTCCGACTCGCCGTTTGTATCATTTTGAGCTTCAACCGCTAATTCTCTGACCTTTGACAGGATGTCAATTCCTTCTGTAATGTTTGTTTCTGTGTTTTCGAGCCAGGTAAAGGCTTGAGAAGCATTGCTTTTGTACTGCTGCACTTGAGACAGTTGCGTATTATACTTTAAGCTTTTCATTGCTACTACAGGATCGTCGGAAGCTTTTGAGATTTTTTTCCCTGAAGAAATCTGCGACTGGAGTTTATCCAGCTTCGAGTAGCTCGAACCGATATATCTCAGTGAGTTTTGCTGTATCATGCCTTGTGTTACTCTCATGTGACTCTACCTACCTTCCTCCAACACCCATGCCGTTGATCACTTTATCAAGTAATTCATCTTGTAAAGTCACCATTCTTGCAGCTGCATTGTATGCGTGTTGAAATTGAATCATATTCGTCATTTCTTCGTCTAAAGAAACTGCGCTCATTTGCTGACGGTTTATGTCAGCATCATTTAGCTGTGTTTCTGTATTAGACGCCAGTCGATTAGCCTCTTGAGCTTCGATCCCTAGCTCGCCAATCAGACCCGCATAATAATCTAAAACACTAGTTTCTTTACCGTTAATGGTTATTTTACCGGTTAAAACATTTGCTAATTTTGTAGCATTTGCGTTATCGTTGGCTGCACCAGTCAGTGAGAAAGCAATGTTTGCGCCTTTTGAATCTATTATGCTGTCAGCCACTTTGATCTTGCCCGCCGCGCCCTTGGCAGGTTCAGTTTCACCGCCAGTAAAATCAAAAAAGTCTCCGCCTTGTTCACCGCTCTTGGTCACACCATTTCTGTGCACTTCATTGAAAGCTTTCGCGAATTCAAGCGCCATATTGTCAAGATCAGAAAGCATTTCCGGGTATACTCCCTTTTCTTGGCCATCTGCTGTTATATACCCATAAGACTCTATAAATCCTAAAAGGGATCCCTTGCTGCTAAAGGACTCCGCCTGCACAGCTGTATCCCCGATTGAAATACTTGATACTAACCCAGTTTCATTATCATAGTTGGCTGCAAGTTCTGAAACCTCGTAATTTTTACCGTCCAAAACAGTTCCTAGCGACTGTTTATTTTTATCAAGGATTTCAATTGATACAGTTCCTTCAGCAGATGCAAGTGCATTCCCGCCTGATTTGTTGTAGCTGACTTTGATATCAACCATTGAGGATAATTTATCGATCAGCAAATCTCGCTGGTCATATAAGCCATTCGGAAGAAGCCCGACCGGCTCTACTTGTGCAATTTGCTTATTTAAACTGTTTAACTGAGAAAGCAGAGAATTGACATCCAACACAGTTGTATTTAGCTCTGCTTTTAAATTCGATTGGACATTTGTAAGTGATTCAGAAATATAATTAAACGTTTCAGCTACAGCTTGTCCTTTTCGAGCAACAACAGAACGTGCACTTTCTTCATTTGTATTATTCGATAATTCCTGCAGGGAATTCCAAAACGAATTGAGCACACTGTTCAAGCCGCTGTCATCCGTTTCATTTAAAACGCCTTCCATTTGGGACAGCGCTTTGGCCTTCGTGTCATAGTATCCGGCACTGTTGTTTTGAAGACGGTATTGGTAGTCAAGAAAGATATCTCTTATTCTCTCAACTGATTTTCCTTGAACGCCCGTACCCATTTGTCCCGCTGTTTTTTCTGCGTTTTTAGATACAGCAGGGAAATAGTCCGTTGCCTCCAATGAGACCCGCTGCCTTGTATAACCATCAGTATTGGCATTTGCCACGTTATTTGCAGTAGTGCTTAAAGCTGCCTGCTGAGCGCTTAACGCCCGCCTTGCAGTTTCAAGCCCCATAAAGGTAGATGTCATTTTCTGAATTCCTTTCTGCTAAGCTTTTGAATCAAACAATTTCATTTGGCTGCTTTTCGGCAGCTCAGCTTTAATTGATTTGCTGTAATTGAAGTTATTTTCCTTAGGAACCAGCATATCGTACGAAATAGAGATGAATTGCAGCGCGTCTCTTGTCAGCTGCCTATTCATCTCATTTACCTTTTTCAGACGTCCGAGAACTTGAGAAAGAGATTCGTATAGTTGTTCCAGCTCTTCCTTTTCACTGCCTGAGGTTTTGGCGATACATGCGGAAATAGTATTATTTTCGCTATATCCGAGAAAGGCCGAAGTTGTTTTGATCCGGTCATCTTCTGTCTGCGTGATTGCTTGAATATATTTTTGCTCTTTTGTCAAAATGTTAGAAAGCTCTTTTGTTTTGCCGGCTTTGAGCGCTTCCGTCTTTTCTTCAGACAGCGTGAGCAGGTGCTCATGCAGAACGCAAAGTCGCTTCAAATGTTCAATAATTGCCTTCGCTGACATGGGCTTTCTCCTTTTTTATTGCTTTTTATAAAAATTAATCATATTTTTCGCGATATGATTTGCGTCTACTTTGTATGACCCATTTTCAATTTGCGCTTTAAGCTGCGCAATTTTTTCCTGTCGTGAACCAGTGACTGCGTCGGATGCATGTTGCATTTCTTTAGCCTGTGATGAAATTTCAATTTTATCTTGAGGCTGTGCAGCAGTTTTTTGCACCGCTTGCTTATCATAATTTTTTTGATATGGATTAACGGATTGTGTTCCAAATTGATTGATTTTCATAGGATTCCTCTCGCTTTCCGTTGCAGTCTTTAAACAATCTTAACCCTTTTATCGACTGCGTTTTCAGTTAGTTTAGGGAATCAGCTGTTTTTGGTATTATAGGCATAGTATGTGTCTTTTTCACTATTTTCTTTCTCGATTTTCAGAGCATCCTCGTGGTTCAAATGATCCATTTGATCCTTAATATCGGACTGGCAAGCCTTGCAGAACTTGCCTTCTCTAATCGATGTCCCGCACCTTTCACAAGGGTATGCCAAATTAGGAAGATGAGTGATCTGAATTCGCTTCTGCCTGATGAATTTCAATATCAGCTCTTCTTCCACACCTGTTTCCTCAGTTATCCGGCTCAAAGTTGATTGCCGGTTTTCCTGTTTTCTTAAAAATTTATAGACAGTCTCAAATGATTTTTCTTCTTCCTTAATACACGCCTGACATACAGTTTGCAGCTTTGTTTTTAAAAATAAAGCATTGCATTTCGGACAATTAGCCAGTTCTCCCATCTTTTTTCTCCTTATTAGATAATATGCCTGTGTCAATTTCTAGTGATTATATCGGCATAAAAACAGAATCATTTAGCTTCTGATCAAGGTAAAAGATGACACTGAAGCGGCTTTTCCTTTTTCTAATAAGCAGCGGGCTGCGAAGTGCAAGGTGGCGCCTGTTGTATAAAGATCGTCTATTAAAATGATATTCATACCTTCTGCTGAATTATTTTTTGTATCAAAAATGCGCTCTGACAGCAGGCGTTCTGTTTTCTTTTTCTTTGACTGTTTCTCATTATTCAGGCGAATGAGGGGATGGTGGGAAGGCCGGTCTAAACATTCTGCCAAGAGCTGTGCCTGGTTAAATCCGCGCTCTTCTTCCCGTTCCTTGCTCAGCGGAATAGGTACAAGAACAAAATGCTTATCGGGGTAAACCTTAGAAAAGGTTGAAGAAAAATCACTTTTAAATACATTTATGATTTCTGCATCTCCTCTAAATTTAAAACGGGAGAGCGTTTCTTTCATCATATCATTATATGTGTAAACTGAACGGTTTTGACGCAATAGCAAACTGTCTCTGCTCCTTGTTCTCCACACCTCGCAATCCCTGCATACGGCATGAACAGATTGAGGTCTGCCGCACAGGGGGCAGATATGTCCTGTGATTTTCTTTAATTTGCTTCTGCAAGAATAACAAACCTTTTCATCAGGCTTTAGTAAAAAAAGGGCTCTCCATGTAACATCTTGAGAAAATTGCGAATCACATAATAAACAGATCAGTTTATGAATGCCTCCTCCTGCTTCGTTTGACATAAATCGCTTGGACTCTCTGAAACTACTGCAGCAGATTCAGCCAAAATGACAAGCATTGCTGTGTTTTTTTGTTTATCTACCAGCTCAGCTTTCGTATATGCGATCTTTTTAAGATCAGTAACGTAGGATGGACTCACTTTGTTTAAAGAAAGTGCCAATACATCGTTTTGGCATACTTGGCAAGTACAGGCCATATGAAGCTGGTCCATATATCGGTCGAGCAGTTCTTTCATTACGATTTCTTTTGAATTGACAAGCATTTTTACAGCTCCTCATCATCGGTTATATGAGTATACTGTACCACGTTTTCAAATAATGGCTAGTCTGTACATTCAACTTTTGCTGCCAATTCATTCATTTCTTTTATATGCTTTCTTGCATCGAGCATACTCTTTGTTTTGCCGAAGTGAAAGAAAATGACATCGCCGTCCGCATATTCTTTATGCCGGCCGGTTCTTCCTGCAATTTGAACAAGTGCGCTTTCCGTAAAGATAGACGATTCCGCTCCTAGTACACCCGTTTGCACCTTGGGGACTGTGACGCCTCTTTCCAGTATTGTTGTTGTGATTAATAGATCGAGCTGACCATCTCTGAATTGCTGCACTTTCTCCTTTCTATGCTTGTCTTCCGCGTGCACAGATGCGGTTCGGCAATGAACACCTTTAAAGCACGCAGCAGCCTTTTCCAGAATAGAAACGGAAGGAACGAATAAAAAAACAGGCCTCCCTTCTTTTACATGAAACTCTATCCATCTTTTCACCGCTGGCGGAATTTTATTTCGGTTTAATTTCTTCTTCCAGTTTCCACACCATACAAAGCGCGGTTCGGGTAAAGGTTTCCGGTGGTGTCTTGCGGGGATGCGAACTGAATGTAACTGTCCGTTCAGTGCTTTTCTTTTTAATTCTTTAGGAGGTGTTGCACTTAAATAAACGAGGGTGCTGTTTTTCTTTCTTGCTTTTTGAACAGCGAATTGAAGGGTTTGATCAGCAGAATATGGAAAAGCGTCAACTTCATCAATGATCATAACATCGATTGCATCTTTATATCGCAAAAGCTGATGCGTAGTGGAAATCATAAGCGGAGATAGCCGCCCTTTGTCATCGCTTCCTCCGTAAAGCGCTGAAATGTCAGCACCCTGAAAGGCAGCCTTGAGTCTTGGAGCAAGCTCTAATACAACATCGGTGCGAGGTGTTGCAATACATACACGCAGTCCTTGATTTAACGCTGATTCTATACCAGGAAACAGCATTTCTGTTTTGCCAGCGCCGCAAACCGCCCAGATGAGGAGCTCTTCTTTTTTTGATATTGCTTCAATTAAAACATTGGCGGCTTTTTGCTGTCCGCTTGAAAGCTTGCCATCCCATGTCAGCTTAATAGACTTCCAGTTTGATTCATTTTCCTCTTTCCATGAATATAAAGGAACCTCCTCACTCACTCTGCCCATCATGACACAGGAACGGCAATACAGCTTATTCTTTCCAGATGAGTGATAAAAAGAAAAATACCGCTGATCAGTTTGTCCGCACCTATTACATCTATATCTCCGTTTATTTATGGATATAGAATTTTCAGCAGTGATATATCCATTCTTGATATGCCATTCAATCATCTCATCGGAAAATGAGAGCTCAGTCCTGAGCAAATGACGGCTTCGAAGCGTCTGCTGCAATTCTTTTGAAAAGGAACTGTTTTTTTCAACTGGCACATTCACATAGCACGCCTCCTTTCGAAACAGTATGCCTGAATGAATATTTTCTGTCCAACTATTAAAATAAGAATATAAAAAAATCTCCGCTCTAAAAACGGAGATTTGGCCTTATTTAAAACACCAGCAAATTCCTAACGCACCTTCACCCAAATGAGTGCCGATTACCGCGCCAAAATAGCTGTTATAAAATTCAACATGAGGATATTTTGCAGAAAGCTCTTCAATGATTTTCGCTGCTTCTTCCTCTCGATTAGCGTGGATAACAGCAGCTCGCATAGGCAACCCTTTACTCGCATCTTCGTCTAAAAGCTCATAAATTCGCGAAATTGCTTTTTTACGTGTGCGAATCTTCTCAAAAGGCACAATTACCTTATTGTCAAAATGAAGGATAGGCTTTACCTTTAGAAGACTACCAATGAAGGCTTGGGCGCTGCTTAATCGCCCGCCGCGCTGAAGATGGGCTAAGTCATCTACCATAAAATAAGCTCGAACTGTTTTTTTCATTTCTTCCAGTTCTTTTATAATATCTTCCGGCGATGATGCTCCGTTTTTGATTAATTCAGCAGCTTTAAGGGCATAAAAGCCTTGAGCCAAGCAGCTGATCTCTGAGTCAAATGGATACACATCAATATTGTCGACCATCGAATCAGCCGCTGCTGCACTGCTGAATGTTCCGCTGATCCCGCTGGAAAGATGGATACTGATAACCGCATCATAAGACTTGCCAAGCTCTTCATACAACGCAACCAGCTCGCCGATTGGCGGCTGAGAAGTCGTCGGGAGCTCATTATGTTTTTTCACTTCTTCATAAAAGCTTTTCCAGTCCAACTCAATTTCTTCACGGTAAGTCTCCTCCCTAAAAACAACCTGGAGAGGGATCATATGTATCTGATGTTGTTCACGCATTTCTTTCGGAATATATGCCGTGCTGTCTGTTACGACTGCAATATTCATAGCTTCGATACCTGCCTTATTGCTTTATAACTCTATTGTAAGGGAAACGGCAGCCTAAAAAAAGACCTGCCTAGTAAAAGGCAAGTCTCCTATTATACTATCTCATTTCTACCCAGCCATTTTTAATGGCGACCACAACGGCTTGCGTCCGGTCGTTTACATTCATTTTTTGTAAAATATTGCTGACATGGTTTTTAACGGTTTTCTCACTGATAAACAATGATTCACCAATACCGCGGTTGCTTTTTCCGTCTGCAAGCATCTGCAGCACTTCACATTCCCGCCTAGTTAAAATATGTAATGGTCTGCGGATTTCAGGGTAAACCTCATGTTGAGGGTGTGCAGAAACTCCGCTTGTTGCAAGGCGGCGGAATTCGTTAACGAGGTTGTGAGTAACCTTCGGATGGAGGTAAGATCCGCCCTCAGCCACTACTTTAACCGCTTCAATTAATGTATCAGCATCCATCTCTTTCAGCAGATAACCTCTTGCACCTGTTTTCAGGGCATGTGTTACATAATTTTCGTCATCGTGAATTGATAGAATAATTACTTTAGATTCAGGATACAGCTCTACAAGCTGTTTTGTAGCTTCCACACCATTTACGTTTGGCATATTGATATCCATGATCACAACATCAGGATGATAGTGCTCAACAATACGAGCCGCTTCGTCCCCGTCATCACCTTCGGCTACCACTTCAAAGGTAGGTTCAAAATCCAATATCCGTTTAACACCTTCACGAAATAACTGATGGTCGTCGATAATAACAATGTTTACTTTAGTCACAAGCCACGCCTCCTTGTATTATTGTTCTATATACTCTAGCATTCGGTCAATATGCCTTTTGGCTCTATTTTACAAATCATAGTCAAAGAGATAACGGAACCTTAATCATAATAAATGTCCCAAGACCTATTTTCGAATCTATTGTCATCGTTCCTTCCAATAAATCTACTCTTTCTTTCATGCCCAGCAAGCCGAATGATTTGTTTTTCTTCTCTTTCGCTTCCTTCAGGTCGAACCCTTTACCGTTATCTTTTATCATTAAAATCACAAAATCCTTTGTGATCTCAACTTTGACTGTAATTTCTTCAGATTCAGAATGCTTTAGCGCATTAGACACAGCTTCCTGTGCGAGCCTGAAGAGCGCAACCTCAAACTGAGGCGCTAGCCTCTGATCCTCTGTTTCTCCAATGCACTGAAAATGTATTTTGACCTTCCCGTTATATTCCTCGGTTGTATATAGATATTTTCTTAAAGTTGGAATCAGGCCTAGGTCATCAAGGGCCATCGGTCTTAAATCATATATAATCCTTCTCACTTCGTAAAGGGCATTCCGAACATTTTGGCGTAGATTTTTAATTTCTTGGAATCCGTCCTCTGCGCCCCGGTCACGGAAAATCCGCTCGATTAATTCCGATCTCATCATAACATTCGCCAGCATTTGAGCGGGTCCGTCATGGATTTCTCTTGAGACTCTTTTTCGCTCTTCTTCCTGCGCCTCAATGATTCTTAAGCCGAAATCCTGTTTTGCCTGAGCATCAGCAAGAAGCAGTCCAACTTCGCGCAAATCCTGATTCAAGTAGTTGAGCACAACTGTAATTTGGCTTACTAATGATTCTGACCGCTCAATGATTTCCTGAAGCCCTAGCAATCTGCGCTCCAAATCGTCCCGCCGTTCGCGCAATTGCTTCTCACGCTGCTGGATCATCGTCAATTCTACCTGCAGCTTATGGGCTTTTTCATAAGCATTGCGGATTTCCTCTTCACTGAATCTATGAAAATTACGGCTGACCTCGGATAAACGGTTTCTCGCATGGCGAGTTTGCACTTCAAGTTTATCGCCAAGCTCAATCACTTCATACACCTGCTGTTTAATTTGTTTCAGTTCTTCGACCAGCTGTTCATACTGCTGGCGTGACTGCTCCCCGATTTGAAAAACTTCGTCCTTGCTCCCGTCAACGGTTTTCAGCATCTTCATCAAAATAGAATCCAGCACTTTGGAATCCATCTTTGTTTTATTCATAATTTCCCTCCGTCACGGCGTTGTCATATATTTTTATTATAAATGTAATTGATCTGCAAATTATGTCGAATTATAATGAAAGAATGCGTATATTCTAGAAAAAAACATTTTTATATACTCTCTACTCTTTATGATACCAAAATACGCACAAAAATTCTAAAGACTGTACGAAATTGTATAGGCAGTCTTTTATGCTTAGCAGGAGGGTCAGCTAGCATGCTGCACAGCTATTTTACTGTGAAAGAAGCAGGAGAACACGAGATTGTTATAGAAAAATCGCGTTTTATCTGTCATTTAAGCCGTGTTTCTACCGAACAAGAGGCACAGGAATTTATACAGAAAATAAAGAAACAGCACTGGAATGCGACTCATAATTGCTCGGCTTATGTTATTGGCGAGAATGATCATATCCAAAAAGCCAATGATGACGGGGAACCAAGCGGTACAGCGGGAGTGCCGATGCTCGAGGTTTTAAAAAAACGCAGGCTGAAGGATACTTGCGCCGTCGTTACACGCTACTTCGGAGGCATTAAGCTTGGTGCTGGCGGATTAATTCGCGCTTATGGGAAATCAGTGTCTGAAGGATTAAATCATATAGGTGTTGTAGAACGGAAGCTTATGCGAATCATGCATACTTCTGCAGATTACACATGGCTTGGCAAGATTGAAAATGAATTAAGGGAGTCACAATTTCTGTTAAAGGAAATCCATTATTCAGAAAATGTTGAATTCGAAACATACGTGGAAGAAAAGGAAACAAATGCTTTTTCTGAATGGATGACAGAACTGACAAATGGAAAGAGTGATATTAAAGAGGGAGAGTTGACGTATCTTGAAAAAGCCGTCAATCACATAAAGGAGACTGAATAATGGCTGAACGCGTTAGAGTGCGTGTGCGAAAAAAGAAAAAGAGCAAACGCAGGAAAATTTTAAAAAGAATAATGTTATTGTTCGCCCTTGCACTATTGGTAGTTGTAGGGCTTGGCGGGTATAAACTTTATAAAACCATTAACGCTGCGGATGAATCGTACGATGCCCTATCCCGCGGGAATAAATCAAATCTTCGCAACGAAGTTGTAGACATGAAGAAAAAACCATTTTCTATTTTATTTATGGGAATAGAGGATTACGCGACTAAAGGACAAAAAGGGAGATCAGACTCTCTTATTGTTGTTACCCTGGATCCCAAAAATAAAACCATGAAAATGCTGAGCATTCCGCGTGACACACGTGTGCAATTAGCTGGTGACACAACGGGAAGCAAGACGAAGATCAATGCCGCTTACAGCAAAGGCGGTAAAGATGAGACAGTTGAAACTGTTGAAAACTTCTTGCAAATCCCGATTGATAAATATGTCACAGTTGATTTTGACGGATTTAAAGATGTGATTAATGAAGTCGGCGGTATTGATGTTGACGTGCCTTTCGATTTCGATGAAAAAAGTGATGTAGACGAAAGCAAACGGATTTACTTCAAAAAAGGCGAGATGCATTTGAACGGCGAAGAAGCATTAGCATATGCCCGGATGAGAAAACAGGATAAACGCGGAGACTTTGGCCGTAATGACAGACAAAAACAAATCTTAAACGCGCTGATTGACCGCATGTCAAGTGCAAGCAACATTGCTAAAATTGATAAAATCGCAGAAAAAGCCAGCGAAAATGTTGAAACCAATATTCGCATTACTGAAGGTTTAGCGCTTCAGCAGATTTACAGCGGCTTTACCAGCAAAAAAATCGACACATTGAGCATTACAGGTTCTGATTTGTATTTAGGGCCTAACAACACATATTACTTTGAACCTGATGCTACAAATCTCGAGAAAGTCAGAAAAACGCTTCAAGAGCATTTAGATTATACTCCTGATACAAGCACTGGCATTTCCGGTACCGGAAATGCAACAGACGGGACTGACAGCTCAAGCAGTTCTGGCAGCACTGGCACAACAACTGACGGGACGACGAGCGGAAACAGCTATTCGAATGACAGCAGCACAAGCTCAAACAACAGTACAACGAATTCAACAACTGATTCATCCTATTAAAAAATGCCCGGTCCTTTTAGAGGATCGGGCATTTTTGCGCAGAAAAAAACTCCGGCACATAAGCCGGAATTTTTAATTCCTTTTCACCAGCCGTTTATAAAACTTTGTAAACGGCTTAAATTTTTCATTCACGAGTCCTGTCACTTCTGCTATGATTTGCATAAAAATAATTAAAATGAAGATAATAAACAAAGAAAGCCAAATTGTGGCACTTTTAAGTACAATCGCACTGATACTGAAAATAAATCCAATTAAATAAATAACTAAGACCGACATCCGATGTGAAAGGCCAAAGGCCATCAGTCTATGGTGAATATGCGACTTATCAGGCGCTGAAATCGGCTGTTTGTTTAATATTCTCCTGATGATAGCAAAAGTTGTATCAAAAATCGGGACGCCTAATATGATAATCGGGATAACGATACTGAACAATGTGACACTTTTATACAGGCCTAATAATGAAAGAATCGAGATACTATACCCTAAAAAAAGTGATCCCGTATCTCCCATAAAGATTTTTGCCGGATGGAAGTTGTAAAACAAAAACCCCAGCGTGCTGGCAATAACGACTAATGAGAGTGACAGAATGAGCACTTTTCCGCCGGATAGCGCCATGACAGCGATCGTTGACAGGCCGATAACAGAAAGACCGGCAGCAAGGCCATCCAATCCATCAATCAGGTTAATTGCGTTCGTGATGCCGACAATCCATAATACCGTCAGCGGATAAGCCATCCATCCTAACTCAAACCGTTCTGTTAAAAAAGGTACTGAGAAAAAGTCCATTTTTAAGCCAGTGCTTACAATCATAATGGCTACACCTAATTGAATCAAAAACTTAACCTTTGCACTTAATTGATATTTATCGTCAAGAATACCTAACACAATAATGATGAATGCTCCGACTGTAATTGCCGTCATCCTTGTTTCTGTGTAAATACCGGATGCAAGCACGCCTGCAACCACCCCGATAAATATGGCCAGCCCGCCCATGCGGGGCATGATTTTGTCATGTACTTTTCGATTGCTGGGCTGGTCAACTGCACCTATTTTAATCGCAATCCTTTTTACGATTGGGGTTATGATTAAAACTGTCAGCAGCGAGACAATAAACGCAACAACAATGCGAATCATGCGTTCGTCAAGCATAAAGAAGTCTCCTTTGGAATTAAATGAAGTCTTTATTTATATAGAGAACCGTTCCTTCCATTATACCTTCTCCTTAGTTATTATAACAAGCTTCATCAAAAAGAAACACGTATAATCAAAAAACGCGCATCCCAATTTATAGGACTACGCATGTTTTTGAATCCCTGTATATTTCATAATTTGTCTAAATAAGCAATTCCAATCTTGTGTGCGAGCGATGTTTCGGCGCATTTCTTTATAGGTTTCGTCTCCGTTTTGTCCGAGAACTTTTTCACAAGCTGCTATAAAATCGATTGGATGATCACCTTCTACATATTCGTATACATACGGCTTTTGCATTTTTGAGGTTGACGGAAGATTAGTGCCTACGACAGGTTTCCCTGCCGCTAAAAATTCAAATAGTTTCAGCGGAAACACAGCTTGATTATACGGTGATTGTTTATATGGCATGATGCCAATGTCGATAAGCTCCATAAAATGCGGAACTTCTTTCGGATCTGCCGGGCCGGTCCATATGACATTTGGAAGCCTCAGCAGCTCTTGAAACGAAACGTCACCATTGGTGGCATCCGGGCCAACCCATAAAAATGTCCAATCAGGCTTTTGCAGGGCGGCTTCTTCAATCATTTTAAAATCGAGCTTCGGTTTAATTCCGCCGATAAAACCTAACACTGTTCCTTCTCTCCCCTGCAGTATACTGCGATCGGGAGCTTGTTTATTTGCAGAAAACAGCTCATACTCCACACCGTTTTCCACAGTATGAACCTTTTCTCGTCCTGCAGTCAGTTTTTTGTCTACTTCCTTGTGAAGATAATCTGATGAACAGGTTATTGAATCTGCTCGTTGTATAATTCTCAGCTCTGCCGATTTAATGACTTTTCGCCGGAATTCAGACAGCAGATTTGATCGGCCGCTGATCGGCGCCGCCCATAAGTCACTGCAGTCATAAATGACCTGATCCCAAGGATACAGCGAAGACAGCAGCGGGAATCCGGGAAACGTGTACCATAAACAGCAGCGTTCACCGTTTGCAGAAGCAGGTGTAAGCTCATCGAGTAATGGGGAGAGCTTATGTCTGTAAAAAACATCTGTATATCGTCCGAAACGAAACATTTTTTTCTGCAGCAGGTCTTTGACAGCGAATTGCCTGATGCCAGAATGGACTTCCTGAAACTCTTTCCCTTGGGCACGCGGAGCCGGACATACCCAAATAACTTCCTTCGTTTCCTCCTGAGCAGCTAAAAATTCTGCCAGCCGGTGCCTTCTGTATCTCAATTGGTCTTTTCCCCATTCAGCAGTGGCAACGATGACATGAATGATTGCTTCTTTTGTTTCCACCTTCATCACCTTTTCTCTCTGTTTGCGGCTATAATCTTTTTTTCACCGCGTTTTTTGCATATTGAACAAAACACCATGTTGCTTTCATAAAATGAAGCCGTTCGATCTCCCTGTAGACAAACCACGTTTTTTTCGCAGCCTTCCATTTGTTGCTGGAAATTGAGTTATTGACAAGCCGATATTCAGCCAGGCATTCATTCATTCCATAGGCTGTAAATCCTTTTTTTAAAAGAGACAGCCATGTGGCTAAGTCCTGTCTCGTTCTGATATTCGGCATTTGGATCTGTCCCGTTTGCTCCCTGTCAATCATCACCGTCAAGCAGCCGATAATTGTATTTTTCAGGGCGTCATCGTACGTCAGGCTTTCCGGCGCATGAATAAATTTATCGAGTGGGGTCCCGTCCTGCGCCATTAAGCTGTAGCCCGTGAAAGAAAACGCACAGGAGCGCTCCATCATAAACTCAAGCTGCTTTTCCAGTTTGTCTTTTTTCCATTTGTCATCACTGTCCAAAAATGCTACGTAGCGCCCTTGAGCGCGTTCCAACGCTTTGTTGCGAGCAACCGCAGCTCCGGAGTTCTCTTCCAGATACACCACATGAATTCTTTCGTCTATTTTTTCATACTGCTGTAAAATGTCGCGGGTCCCATCCGTTGAGCAATCATCCACGATAATCATTTCCCAATGAGGATGGCTCTGATCTAATACCGAATGAACCGTGTCTTCAATATAGTCACGCGCATTATAGGAAGGTGTAATGACAGATACGAGAGGTTTCCAATTGGTCATGATCACATCTCCATCGTATGATTTTAAAAGGATTCCCTGAAAAATTCAGGAATGACAACGAACATAAAGGCAATCGTAAGGCCAATCATAACGCCGAGAACTGCTTTCTTTTTCGGAGACATTCCGCCGCCTGCTGTCTCACTTACGGTTTCGGAATCAGTAACACTTGCCGCTTTCAGGTTAAGCTGTGTGTTTTTAAGCTCATACAAAAATCTCTCTTTATCCACTTTGGAATCCTCGCTCACCGACTCGCCTTCAAGCGCGTCTATGCTGCTGCGGATGACGGCTTCTCTTTCTGCATACAGCTTTTGATCGTTTTTGAGGAAGGTGGAGGATATGGCGTTTAAGACAGATTCCGTTCTATCCTTATCCTCGTCACTATAGCTTAAAGTCAGTAACGATTTGGATTCCGTTTTGATTGTAAGCTTCTCTTTGATCTCTGCTACATCTTCATCCTTTTCATCAGGAAGCGCCTCCTTCAAAAAAGAGTCGCTCTTAAGCAGAAGCGGAATCTCTTCTGTGCTGTTATAAACTGGATGATCATAGCTCCCCACAGCCAAAGTATCTTCTGCTGTATAGCTCTTTTGATCAGCGATCTGTGACGGCAGGATATACCCCGCCGCACCTAATATAATTGGCACCGCTATGATCCAAATGATATTTTTTTTTATGCGACGGGCTATTCTTATCAATATATCGTTCATATAAGTCTCCCTGCTTTTTGTAGTCTGTTTATCTGTACATCGGCTCAGGCATTTGTCTGGATCGCCTTAACACATTCACGGCGGCGATGACGAGCGCCATAAACACCCAATGGAAAAATAAATTTGAAACAGAGCTTGGGCTGATACTTGATACCAGGAAACTGACCATAGCGGTAATAAGTCCTTCTGTGATCAGTTTTGACTGATTTTCTAATTTTCTTTCATAAAACTTGTAAAGCACCCATATGAGGTAGGCATAAACGGACAAATATCCCAGCATGATGAACAAGCCAAAATTAGCAAGAATTTCAACAAGCCAGTTATGCACCTCTGCCACATTGTCAGTATCATATACAGCATAATGCTCAAGATAATAGGATACATTTCCTGCTCCGACTCCGAATCCGTATGAATCAAGGAAAAAATGCCAAGCGTTTTTCAGCAGATTTGCCCGAGCCACATTTGATGGAAGCCTGTCATGAAATGAATGCAGCGTCTGCGGGGCCAGAAACAGCTCCCAAAACTTTGAATAGATTTTGCTGGCGAAAAGAACTGCGAAAAGAGCAATTCCCGCCGCCGACAGCCATATAGCCATTTTCTTTAAAACAGGCGGCAATACAATGAAGATGTAGACAGCAATACCTGCAAAAATCCCCAGAAGGCTGGCTCTTGAACCAGTGGCAAAAATTAAATACAACGCACAGAGCGAGAGCACAAGGCCAATTGCCTTGATGTATCCATTCTTAATGTTTTTCATCATCGTGATGTAAAAAAAGAAGCTGATGGATAAAAAGGTCGCAAAGTCATTTTGATTAAAAAAGACCGATGTCGGATAATGCTGCTTATACTCCGGTCCGCTGTACAATGTGGAACTCGCAAGATGATGGTGGGTGATATGATTGTAAAAACCAATGATCATCAGAAATACCGTCATCACCAGCCAAATGGCATAAATAATCATCAGCCGCTCCATTTTTTGCACGTACATGACAATAAGATAAATGAAGAAGATTCCCATTGCCAATAAGGCTAAATACTTGAGGCCAACTGTTACCGACTTGGCCCACAGCAGAGAAACAAGGCCATATATAAACCAAAAGGCGAAAAAGAGCAATATCCCTTTTACTTGCAGCCCATGCCATCTTTCAATATGGGTTCGATTCCGAACCATGCCGAAAATATGAAGGCAACCCGCTGCAATGAGCAGAAGCCGGTAAAGGAACAAACTGAAAAATCCAAGATGAATAGCGAAAAATGCATTATTTAAAAAAGTGCAGGCGATCAAAATATAGATTACAGCCATAAAGAGCCGTTCTTTTGTTGTAAATGCGGTTGCAAGCGTCAGTAAAAACAGGCCAATTGCCAACACCGCAAGCACAGCAGCCATCTGCATGAAACCTATATCTTTATGGATGGCTCCCAGCAATAGGACGACTCCAAATATAGCAGCGGCCAGTAACGCTAGCGTATGGACCGCTGATCGTTTGATACTCACATGTTTAACCCCTTTCCTGATGTTTCAGGAGCCGGCGGCCGAGCCTAGCAGCCGGCAGCTTCAACCAAGTAACACTTTTTCTTTTTATAAATTGACGCTTCCAAAGTCTTTAGCCAATTCTTCAAGCGGCAAGCCCGGAAAATACTTGTCAGAGGGTTCCGTTCCCCGAACAGCGGGACGGCCGATAGAGTGATAAATGTATCCGGCTGCCTGCATCTCTTCAAGTGAAAATAAATTTCTGCCGTCGATGATGACTGACTGTTTTAAGAGACTTTTCACTTTTACAAGCTCCATTTCTTTCACTTCCGGCCAATCCGTTAAAATCAGGCATGCATCAGTGTCTTCAATCGCAGCATACACATCTGTGTAATACTCGACCTGTTCGCCAAGGATCGCTGAAGCTTCAGGAATAGCAATCGGATCGTATGCTTTTACATGGGCGCCCAGCTGCTGCAGCATTGGGATAATATCAAGCGCTGGAGCGGATCTCACATCGTTCGTATTCGGTTTGAAGGCTAATCCCAGAACTGAAATGGTTCTCCCTTTGACGCTTCCCATAACAGTCAAAAGTTTATCTACAATATGAACACGCTGCTTTTCGTTTGTTTCAATGACAGCTTCGATGAGCTTGAATGGATAGCCTGCGGATTTTGCGATTTGAAGCAACGCGGTTGTATCCTTTGGAAAACATGAACCGCCGAATCCAATACCCGCTTTAAGGAACTTTCTGCCGATACGGCTGTCAAGACCAACACCATCAGCAACTTTTGAGACGTCTGCGCCGACTCGCTCACAAATGTTTGCAATATCGTTGATAAAGGAAATCTTTGTCGCCAGAAATGCATTCGCGGCGTACTTAATCATTTCTGCACTTTCTAGGTTTGTTTTAATGACAGGAGCATGGAATGGCTGATGAAGTTCCTCAATGATGGCAGCGGCTTTATGACTTGTTGAACCAATCACGGCACGCTCCATATTCATCGTGTCATGAATCGCTGACCCTTCCCGAAGGAATTCAGGGTTAGATACAACATCAAATGAGTATCTCCCCTTTGAGGCTTTTTGAACGATAGATTGCACCAGTTTCCCTGTTCCAACCGGGACTGTGCTTTTATTTACGATCACTTTGTAGCCGTTAAGATGCTCACCGATTGTTTTCGCCGCCGCTTTGACGTACGTTAAATCAGCTTCACCTGTTTTGGACATAGGCGTTCCGACTGCAATATAAATAATATCTGAGGCCCGAATGGCGGACGGGATATCGTTCGTAAAGGTCAGGCGCTGATCTAGCACATTTTTTTCAACTAAGTCTGCAAGCCCTGGTTCATAGATTGGGATTACCCCATTTTTCAGACTTCTGATTTTTGATTCATCGATATCACAGCAAACAACTTTATTGCCGATCTCCGCAAAGCAAGTGCCTGATACGAGTCCTACATAACCTGTTCCAATTACAGCTATTTTTTTCACAGCGCTCATCCCTCTCCTGTAAAATGATCTTCCTATTTATATTGGTCGCAGTTTCTTACGATTAAACGGACGTTTTCGTGACCGTCTGATACTGATAATGCAAGGCCTTGGCGTTTTTTCCTGCGTCAAATTGAGCCTGCACGGTTTCATACAAGTCATCTGCTACTTCCGGCTTCCATATTTGCTCATGTTCGTACCGAGTGATCGCTTCTGCCAAGGCTTGAGCGGATTTCGGTTTAATCAGCAGATGTTGGTGCTTTCCGAATAAAGACGACACTCCGCCAACATCCGTACAAATAACAGGAACCCTTAGCGCCAGGGCCTCAATCACAACAGTCGGCATCCCCTCACTGTAAGAAGGAAGTACGAATAGATCTGCCGCAAGTAAATAGTCTCTTACCTGATGATTCGGGACTTGGCCTGTGACAATATGCCCCTTCTGTGTCAGCATCGATTTTGCGGGACCATCCCCGACAAAGACTGCCTTAGGAGAGTCCTGCAGCGATTCGATCGCTTCAGACAGTTCAAAAATGCCTTTCTCTCTGACCAGCCGGCCGACATAGACAGCCAGACGCTGATCGAGCGGGAGTCCGAGTCTTTTTCTGATTTCCTCTTTCGTCTCCTCATTCTCCTGAAAACGGCTGAGCTGTATGCCGATTGGCAAAACCGAGCTGTCAAAGCCCGAAAGCTTTTTGGCTTCTTCCTGAAGCTTGTGGCTGACTGCTAAAACAACTGATGCAGAACCTACGGCACGCTTGAAGGCTTTAAACGCTCCTTTGCTATAATGCGGATAGACATTCACATCACTGCCATGCAAGGTCAGGACATAAGGAATTTGCGCGGACTCTGACACGACTGCCGCAGCCCCGCCCGATGGCATGGCAAAATGCGCATGGATCAGATCCGGATATAGGTCACATTGTTTCATGGTTTTTAAAACGGCTGATGCGATTCTCCGATGAGGCTGCGCCCACTTCAGCTGTCCGGGAACTGCCCGATAGAAAGGCCGGTAAACCGGTATTCCCTTTCTAATCTCATACTCCGGTCTGGCATCCTTTTTTCGATATGTCTTTTTCAGCATGCGGACAGGCGCTGAATGAAAAGGCCGTGGGCATATCACAGTGATATCAAGCCCGAGTTTTTGCAGCTCTTGCACTTGTGTCTCATGAAACACACCCTCACCGGGTTTCATACTGCTCGGATATACGCTTGTGATCCACAAAATCTTCATGACAAACGTCCTTTTCTTAGTAGTTTGCTTTTCGTTTGAGGGTACGCTTTTACCAAAAGAAAGAGATAGCACAGCGCCCCAGCCGCAACTGAAATGGCCAGCCGCATTTCTGCCTGCATACTGAAGTGTTCGGTACTGAGGCTTACACCAAACGCGATGATGCCCATCGCCGCAGTAATCAGAAATGGCTTCATAATCGACTGGAAATAAGCTGAAAGGTTAAGCTTGATGACATATGCCAAAAGCCAGCGCCCGATCAGGAAATTAACAACGCTGATAATGGCATACACCCATGCGACTGTCAGCAGGTTTCCCGTCTGTACAGCTGCAAACAGTGATAATCCGTACAGCAGCAGCACGCCGGAATCCCAATAAAACGCTAAGTCAGCTCTTCCTTTAGCCAGCAACACAGATCCATTTGGATTCATAAGCACTCTTAGTATTCCGACAATCGCCAGAACATTTAGGATCGGAACAGCAGCAAGCCACTTTTCTCCGAAAACCGCTGTGATAAAGGCGTCTGACACAGACACGAGCCCGATTAACAGCGGAAACGAAACAAGCGCCAGCATTTTTGTCATATTCAGAAAGCCTTCTCTGATCGCGCTGTTTTCATATTTGTTTTTTGCGAAAACAGGGAATGCCACCCGTGTGACAATCGGATTGATCTTCAAAACCGGAATAGTGACAATCTGATAAGCGAGGTTATAAATCCCCAATGCTTCAGCACCAATAAACCGGCCGATCAAAATCATGTCGATATTTGCTCCCAGCCTGTTCACAAGACGGGATGAAAGCTGAAAGGCTCCAAAAGAAAAGAAATCCTTCATGCCTCTCAAATCAAAAACAAAAGCAGGATGCCACTTTTTTCGGTATACAGCCCAATATAAAATCCCTTTACTGGACTGCAGCAGGACTTGAGAAATCACGTACGCCAAAATCGCATCCATCATAAAAACCGCTATCGCTAAATATCCGAATGACAATACATTTGAAAAAATCTCTATTTTGCTTAACGTATTAAAATGCAGCTGCTTTTGCAGCATATACTGATATTGCTGTCCAATTGGCGCGATCAAAAACATAATCGCCAGAATCCGAACCAGAAACACCAGCTCTTCTCTTTGATAAAATCCCGCAATGACAGGACTGCTCACATATAAAAGAACAAACAGCAAAACGCCCGTCATAATGTTAAGCCAATACAATGTTGACAGCTGGCGCTCCGTCGCGTCGTCTCTCTGAATTAATGCTGCGCCAAAACCCATATCGAGCACAATCTGGGCGAAAACTGTAACCGTTGTGATCATGCCGACAAGCCCAAATTCTGTTAAGGTCATCATATTTCCAAGCAGGGCAAACTGAACAATTTGTATGATTGTAATACACATGGTTGAAATACTTGTCCACTTTGCACCGCTCATGATTTGTTTTGTAATACTTGACATCATATTCCCTACTTCTTTTTAAGCTCAGATTGATGGTGAATAATGGCATTCCGTTTTATCTTGCACCATCACCCGTCCAAACTACTTTACAAGTTTTTAACATAATTTTTAATTCTAAAGTGAAAGTCAGATTGCGAATGTAATATAAATCAAATATCAGCTTTTCCTTCGGCGTCATATCGTAACCGCCGTTCACCTGAGCCCAGCCGCTCAATCCTGGTTTAACAGCCAGACGCTGTGTAAAGCCTGGAATCTCATTCTGGAATTTTTCCGTAAATACGGGCCGTTCCGGACGAGGGCCAATCATACTCATATCGCCTTTCAGCACATTAAACAGCTGAGGAAGCTCGTCAATTCTCGTTCTTCTGATAAAAGCTCCGATCCTTGTCACCCGCGGATCTTGCTTCTGTGCCCAAACCGCCCCAGACTTCTCGGCATCTATTTTCATGGAACGAAGCTTATAAAGCTTAAATGGCTTCCCGCCTTTCCCTACGCGTTCCTGCGTATAAATGGCAGGCCCCGGCGTCTCCAAACAAATCAAAATTGAAAATACCGCAATCATTGGCAGCGCAATCGCCAACCCAATGAGCGCAAACCAAATATCCATTACGCGCTTTATTGCCAAATAACGAGCCGTCTTTTCAGATAATGTAAAAGAATGTATTTGCTGAACTGAGAATTCACGACTCACATTCATGCTTTTCTCTGCACTCACTGACACACACCTCACGATTTGTTTGGGATGTTATGATGACCTATGCCAGTCAGTTTAGCAGACGGATGTTAATTGGATGTAAATGGTATGTTAAGAAGTGTGAATTTGTTATTTTTTCTGACATTTATTCGTAAACTTTTTATTGTTTTAGACACTTTTTTTTAAAATTAAGCATATTGTTTAAAAAAAGAGACAAATCATTTTACTGATTTGTCTCTTTTCGTTGTGAAGCATTTAATATTGAAAATAAAACTTTGATTTAGAGGTTAACAGCTTGTATTGAACCTCAACCATTTTACTAAAGAATAACATGGATTTTCGTTCCACATTCCTTGTGTCCAGGACAATTGCTTGGTTATCCACTTTTGCACTGATTTTATTTTGAGAAGTGTTTATCGCAAATTCAATTAATCGCTCTTTCTTTACATGAGCTAGCTGTTCAAGCAAACTCTGCACGTTTACCGTCAATTTTGTGCAATTAGGCTCTAACTCTATACGTTTTACCGGTAATGAGATTTCAGACTGTCCGGTATTCACAATCATTTTTGAATGATTTGGCAAACAGATTTGCTTATCTTTAAAAATAAATGATAAATCTTTTGATTCAGTTTCATATGAAAGTTCTGCTTCTGTATAGGCATGTTTCTTTATATCAATCGAAAGATTATCGTAGTTCATTGTGAAATATGGTCTTGCACTGAAGACAAACAACGCATTATGCCCTAAATACATCGTGTTTGTTGAATACTTATACGCAGCACGCTTGTTTCCGATTCTCGCCCTTAATTTATAGCCATCTATTGACGATTCAATAAAGAAATCCCAAACGCCTAAATCTTCTTCTGCAGATGCCAGTTCATCAAACTTGCACTCAAATGTAAATGTTGAATTTTCATACTTAGCCGGCGCAATGTATTTTTCCGCCTTTGTATCGCGATGAACAAATACTCCTGTCAGAGATTGATTTTGATTCGTTTCATCATCCAACAATTTGTGTTTAATGGTTCCTTGAATGCTGAGGCTGTGATCGCTAAATTCAATATTCTGCAGATAATGTTCAAGCTTATTTTTATAATTTACTTTTAATAACTCTTCAGAAATTGGATAGCGTTCTAAGCTCGGATAACGTGCAATTAAATCCCCGTTATTTACAACACAGAACTTTTTAATGTCTTGTTCTTCACGCTCATACTGGGTTAACCCCTGCAAATCATTATTCCGAATAAACAGCAGCCGCAATTTGATATGCGGAAGGACAAATTGGTCAGCCTCTTCAGGTACTGCATGAATAAATGAGGACAAATATTTAAACCATTCAGCTCTTTCTTCATCTGTCTTCATTTTTATTGTGACATTTTTTGTCCGCGAAAAATCGAAATGCCTGTTTAAAAATACTGCCATCAGTTTCGTTTTTCTTGCTTCTTCCAGATCACTAGCCTTGATAGCAGAGATAATATCTTCCATTGCTCCATAAAAGTTCTCTGGGGGAACATAAGCAACACTCATATGTTCACCGTCTCTTTTGACCAGATAGTAATAATCATAGTCAGCTGAAACAGAAATCTTCTTTGCTTTTAAATAAGCGTTCATTGTGAAGACTTGATCTTCCGCTGCTTTTATGTGAGTAGGGAAGATGATTTGATTTTCTTTTAAAAGTGAGGCTTTAAACAGTTTTTGGGGTCCCAATGTGAAAACAATTTTGGAATCAACCAAATCAACATCTGGGTTTGTTTCCTTAAACATTGATTTGGGAACACCTCGGCCGTTTATCCCTTTTAACTTACCTAAAGTAATATCTGAATCATTCTCTTTTGAGAAATTGTACCATCTTAACAATGCTTCATTGCCTAGATAGTCATCGGAATCAACAAACAGGATGTATTCACCTTTGGCAATTTTTATTGCATCATTCCGCGGTGCACCTGGACCGCCTGAATTTACGGTTCTTTCAACAACAACAATATTGTCATATTTCTTTTTATATCGATTCAAAATGTCTAAAGATGAATCCGTAGATTTATCATCGACACATATAATCTCATAATCCTCTTTTGGCATCGTTTGGTTAACTAAGCTATCAAGACATTCGGAAATAAGATCTTCTGAATTATATACAGGGATAACAATGCTTATTTTCATCGATTACCTCACTACCCTAATGGATCGGTTATATTTTTGCCTGATAATTATATCAAAAACATCTGTCAATAAGAATAGGCCTAACCTTAAATTTTGTTAAACTTTTACATAGCATATGTGGTTTAAAATTTTTCTCATTTTATCGTATAAAAAAGCTTGCCGGCAATTCCTGATGGGTTCTGCCGGCAAGCCGCTATTGATGTCTACTAATTTAATCCCCTAATAATATCCAATGATTCCTTCATATATTGCTTGAGCTGCTTTTTCTTGATACAAAGCACTCTTTAACTTACTTGCGTCGTTCGCATTTGAAATGAACGCCAGCTCCGCTAAGCTGCTCGGCATCGTTGATTCTCTGATGACATGGAAATTCCCGATTTTCACGCCGCGGTTTTGAGTATTGAGTGCTTTATAGAGTCTGTTTTGTATTTCTGTCGCAAGCCGTTTGCTATTCGCTGACTCATACTTTGTATAATAGTAGGTTTCAGTACCTGTTGCAGCAGGAGTTGCTGAATTGGCGTGAATACTCACAAACAGGTTTGCATTATTGCTTTTTGCTTTTGCAACCCGCTCTGAAAGCTCTAAGAAAACATCTGTAGATCTGGCCATAATCGGAATGGCTCCACCATTGGAAAGTTTGCTGTTTACAAGCTTAGCAACGGCAAGGTTAACATCTTTCTCTTTTAAACCATTACCTACCGCGCCGCTGTCATAACCACCGTGTCCTGCATCCACAAATACCTTTTTGCCTACAATTACATTTTTAAGCTGGTTCACGACATTTGTTGTCACTGAAATAGTTCCCCCAAGAACTGTGAAGGTATTCTTGCTATTTGATCCGATGACTGTTCTTGTCGCAGTCGGCAATGAACCGGCGTCAGTAAATAGCATTGGGCGATTTTGCTTCGCCGCCAGCACAGAACCCGCTAAAGCATCTGCATATTGATAGCCATTGCTGACAAATGCAGCTTTTGATGAAGAATAATACTTTTTCGCTATGTTGGCAGCCACTTCAAAACGGCTGTTCCCGCCGATTCTTGTTGGTGATGGCAACTGGCTGTAAACGCTTTTTGAGACACTGATTTCTCCCCCGACCACAATAGTCGATGTTGTTCCTTTGCTGTTCATCGCATTTTTCGTTGGTTCGGGAATAGAGCTTGCAGTCGTCAGAAGAATTGGAATACCGTTACGGGCAGCATAAGAACCGATTGCCAGACTGTCAGCATATGCCGTTCCATTTGCGATTACTGCTTTTGAATTTGAAGACAATTTTTTAGAAATATTTTGAGCAACTTCATAGCGGCTTCTTCCGCCGATCCGTTCCACATTGGAAATACCCAATTTTTTAATGTCGCTTACAACGTTGTTAGAAACACTGATCGTTCCGCCAATGACGATGACCTTGCTCGGTTTAAGCTGGCTGATTCTGTCTTTCGTCGGTGCAGTCAGTTTAGATGATTCCGTCAATAAAATCGGGGCATTGTATTTATAAGCCAAAGGAGCAGCAGTTAATACATCTGCATACGCTGTTCCGTTTGCCACAACAACCGTGCTCGCACTGCTCCACCCTTGTTTTGAAACATTCACAGCAACCTCATATCTGCTTGCTCCATCCAGCCTTGTAACAGAGTTTGCCGCAAACGCATTTGGTACAAATAACACGACTCCTAGTATCAGCATAGGTATGCTTTTAAGAAAGATCCGCAAAGATAGTCCCTCCAAAGATTCATAATGATTCATAAATCAAATAACGAACAAAGGAGGCATCTCGCCTCCTTTGACTCTAACAATCTTTTAATAGCTTGATAGAGTTGTTCCCGGATAGTAAAAACTTAAAATTGTTGTATAAGATTGTCCGGCAGCTGCTCTGGCATTGGCTCCGTACTGACTCATGCCTATGCCGTGTCCGTATCCTTTACCGCTAATGAGAAAGGCGTTTGTATTGCTTGAGACAGAAGCATATGTACTCTTCATATTGGAAGCGCCAAGCATCGTTCTCAGCTCTGTTGCAGGTACAGTAATTGTTGCTGTTTTTTCACTGAGGCTTCCATTTGACAGGATATAGCCATTTGATTTTTCTTTCACGAAATATGAGAATGTGACGCTTGCTGTTTCCGGCCGCTGACCGGCAGTTTTCTCCGTGCTGAATTTCACACTGGATATTTTCGTGATTTTGATAGACTCGGCATTGCTGTATTTATTTTTAATAAACCAGCTTTTCAAACCGCTCAAATATGATGAGTTTGTTTCATTTTTAGAGCTCCACCATGAACCCGGGCTTTTCAGATTCAGACTGCTCTTATCAAGCTGGGTTTTATTTAAAGACAGAGACCAGCTGATTTGCGGGTCGTACGTATCTTTTTTGGCGATTAAATAAGGAAGCTGGCTGCTCCACACCTCACCGCTCGCTTCTGTGTAGCCGCCGTTGCTTGAGGAATACGTAGCAGAAATCAAATTCCCATTGTATTTCAAAACTTTTCCTTTTGTAGCTTCGACCACTTCTGAAGTTTTTGAATTCCAGTCATATCCGCCATATACCTGAAAAGCGGTGGTGTCTTGTACTTCTTTTCCGGCCGAACTGATGGAATAAGTTCTCGCTGCGACAGCTTGGGCTTTAAGCGCTTCTTTCTGCCAGCTGGCCGGCATTTCATGAGGAACAACACCCTTTAAATAATCTTCAAAGGGGATATTCACATTGATTGGCCGAACATATTTGCCTGACTCTATTGTAAATTTCATGTTTCCGAGATATGGCGTTCCGTTCAGACTGATAGAATTTGTAGTTGCATATTTTTTAGGCTGTGCTGTAAAAGACGTTCCAAGCGTCTTGATTGCAGTACTGCTTTTATAAAGCACTAGGTTTCCGCCGGTTAACTTGACTGTATATCCAGTTCCTGCAAAAGTATCTGCCAGTTTGTTCTTTAGCGTATCACTGATGGAAATGCTTCCTCCAAGCAGCGCAAATGACTGAGTTCCTTTTGACGCTACTACATCAGCGACTGGTGACGGCAGGCTGCCTGATTCAACCAGCAGTAAAGGGCTTCCCTGCTTTGCTGCAAGCACAGATCCCGTTAATGCATCCGCGAATGTTTGGCCGTTTGACATAAATACCTTTGTTGCTTTCATATTTAATTCTTTAACGATATTGGCAGATACCTCATATCGTGAAACGCCGCCAATCCGTTTCACAGTTGCCTTCTTTTTTAATGCAGCTTCCACACCAGTGCTGACACTCAACGGACCGCCGACAATTGTAACCTTGCTTGGAATTTTGTAATCACTGCGGATGTTATTGTCTCCCGCAAGTAAAATCGGATAACCGTTCATTGCAGCATATGGCGCGATTGACAGGGCATCCGTAAAGACCATGCCTGTGGCCACTACTGCCTGGCTGTAATTCCCCATCCGATCGGCTATGTTTTTAGAAACCTCGTAACGGGTTGCTCCGCCAATCCGATCGATAGAACCATATTTTTTTAATGTATTTTCTACATTTTTAGAAACACTGATTGTCCCGCCAATGATGAGAATATTGTCAGGATTTAATTTTGCAATTTCGCTTTCTGTTTTTGGTGTTAGCGAATCTGCGTCTGTTAATAAAATCGGTGCATCGTACTTTTTGGCAAGCGGGGTTGCTGAGAGCGCATCGGCAAAAGCATCCCGATTCACAATGACCACAGTCGTTGGATTTGTCCATCCGGCAGAGGCGACATTATTGGCAACATCAAAACGGGTTGCTCCTCCATATCGCTCCGTATCCGCAATTCTTGAGCCGGGAATTTCATATCCGCCTGTGATATCGACATCCAAACTTGATTTGCTGCCTACATAATTACTCAGCTTAACCGAAATGGTTTTATCAGCGGCTTTCGCAGTCTGCATAAACGCCGGACATGCTACAGCCGCCGCAGTGACTGACGATAGAAGCAAGAGCTTCATTTTTTTCAAAACATGGAACCCCCTAAGAGTTTTTTATTACTTTGTCTCAAGATCCTTAAGCATTAAAGCGCCATTTGAATCTTTTGTATATTTGACAACAACTTTTTGCCCTTCTGAAATGCTGTTCATTTTGTCCTGAAGGTCTGAACCAACCTGAATCGACGTCTCTTTATCATCAATAGTGACTGCAATTGTATGGCTGTCTGCCAAACCGGCAAAAGTGCCTTCCTTCGTTACTGTCTCTTCTGCAGCTGCATCCTGGCTGTCTGAATTTGTTTCTGCTCCTGATGAGTTCTGAGCTGTGCCGCACGCAGACAAAAGAAGCAGCATTGAGAACATTAAAATAGCAATTTTTTTCATTCCTATATCACCTCTCCACTTTTTATCGACAATTTTAAGCTTATTTTAAGATTTCTTTCAAAACAACGAAAAATTTTTGCGGATTTTCTTAAAATACCGAAACATTTGTTACAAGGAGCCGTCTATTGTAAAGAATCAGACAAATTTTAGTTGTTTTCAAATATTAAGAAACTTATAATCGTACTAGATTACAAAAAAGCGAGGACTTTATTATGAGAGCTGAAAAAAGAAAGAAAAAAAGAAAGGCATTACTTGTCATTTTAGCCATTGTGGCCGTATTTGTACTCGGAACTGGCGGCTATGCATACTACTTATGGCATAAAGCAGCATCAACCGTGGCAAGTATTCATGAAAGCATTGATAAATCGAAAAAGAGGGATAAAGAGGTCAGTATCAATAAAAAAGATCCTTTTTCCGTCTTAATCATGGGTGTGGATGAACGCGACGGCGATAAGGGCCGTGCCGATACGCTCATTTATATGACCGTTAACCCAAAAACGAATACAACCGACATGGTCAGTATTCCGCGTGACACGTATACAAAAATTATCGGAAAAGGCACAATGGATAAAATCAACCATTCATACGCTTTCGGCGGCACGCAGATGACGGTAGACACTGTTGAGAACTTCCTTGATGTTCCGGTTGATTATTTTGTGAAAGTGAACATGGAAAGCTTTAGAGACGTTGTTGATACACTTGGCGGCATTACAGTTAACAGCACATTCGCGTTTAGTTATGACGGTTATTCGTTCGGCAAAGGAGAAATCACGCTGATCGGAAAAGAAGCGCTCGCTTATACCCGGATGAGAAAAGAAGATCCGAGAGGCGACTTCGGACGCCAGGACCGCCAGCGCCAAGTTATCCAAGGTATTATTAATAAAGGCGCTAATATTTCTTCCATCACGAAATTCGGAGATATGTTTAAAGTTGTTGAAGATAATGTGAAAACGAACTTGACCTTCGATAACATGTGGGATATCCAGTCCGATTACAAAGGTGCGCGGAAACATATTAAACAGCACGAACTAAAAGGTACAGGCACGAAAATCAATGGAATTTACTACTACCAAGCTGATGAAAGCGCCCTTTCCGATATTACAAAAGAGCTGAAGGAAAGCCTCGAAAAGTAAAACAAAAAAGAAGCTTCGCACAATGTGCAAAGCTTCTTTTTTATTTGCCTGTAAATGAATCCGGTTGTTCTTTCCGATACCCGTAATGAAACAGCAATTCTTCCACAATCCGGCGGGAAGCCTCTCCATCTCCATACGGATTAGAAGCCTGGGACATTTTCTTGTACTCATCATGATCAGTTAACAGCTGTTTTGCCAACTGATAAATGTTTTCCTCATCCGTACCTGCAAGTTTCAGCGTTCCCGCTTCCACTCCTTCAGGCCGTTCCGTCGTATCACGCAGAACAAGCACTGGTTTCCCGAGAGATGGGGCTTCCTCCTGCACGCCGCCCGAATCTGTCAATATAAAATGCGATTTCGCTGCAAAGTTATGGAAATCAATCACCTCTAAAGGTTCAATCAGATGCACTCTGTCAGAATCACCAAAATGCTTCTGAGCCGCTTCCCGGACAACTGGATTCAGGTGCACAGGGTAAACGACTTGTACATCTTCAAATTCCCCTACAATTCTGCGGATGGCCTTGAACATATTTTCCATTGGCTCGCCCAAATTCTCCCGGCGGTGAGCGGTCAAGAGAATCATTTTATCCTCACCCACCTGATCGAGAACAGGATGTGAGTAACCATCCCTAACCGTTGTGTTGAGTGCGTCAATCGCTGTATTGCCCGTTACAAAAATAGAGTCGGCCTTTTTGTTTTCTTTTAATAAATTGTCTTTCGCCTGGCCTGTCGGAGCAAAATGCAAATCAGCAATCGCCCCTGTCATCTGTCGATTGAGCTCTTCCGGAAACGGGGAATACTTATTCCCTGTACGGAGCCCCGCCTCCACATGACCGACAGCAATTTGATGGTAAAAAGCGGCTAGGCTTCCGGCAAACGTCGTCGTCGTATCACCATGGACAAGCACAATATCGGGTTTGATATCTTTAAACAACTCATCCAATTTTACAAGTGCGTTAGACGTAATCTCTGCCAGTGTCTGCCGCTCCTTCATAATGTTCAAATCGAAGTCAGGCTTGATGTGAAACGCATCTAACACCTGATCGAGCATCTGTCTGTGCTGTGCAGTTACCGTTACATAGGAATCTATTTCAGGATATTTTTTCAATTCAAGCACAAGCGGTGCCATCTTGATCGCTTCAGGCCTGGTCCCGAAAACGGTCATAACTTTTAGTTTTTTCATATTTGTCACCTGGTTTCTTTGTTTAACGGGCTGTTAGATAGAACTTCGATTGGTCCGATTGTATAAAAAGATCTACTTTCTTCTTTATTTTAAAACACCATAGCTTTTTTTCAATATTTTTACTGCAAAAGTACACACTGACATCCTTTTTCGGAACCAATGTGGTTTTATAAGAATTAATGGATAAAACAATATTGGTGTTTTGTAAATAAGCCGGAGCAAACTTTTGCTGAACGAGATTCCGATCAACCTGTATCACTGTCCCATCAGCTGAACTGATTTGATTTTTTATTGGTATTAAAAACTCTTGGTTATTGCATTCGAGCAATAATAAAGATTGCTTCGGAAAAAACAATTGGCTTCCAGGAAATACGAACGTTAAATGCTGGTCCGAATCATTATCTCTGAATTCGACTTTCAGAACTTCCTGCTTTCTGATATCCACCGACAAATTATCATAGGTTTTAGTAAAGTACGGCCGTGCGCTGAAAGCATATTCCCCGTTATTCCCAATATATTTAGCATGTTTTGAATAAGGATACGGTTCTCTGCTGCTGCCAATTCGGACGCGTTTTTTATAGCCGTCTATCCCCGATTCAATAAAGAAATCCCAAACACCAATATCTTCTTCATGAATAGCCAAATCAGTAAACTTCGTGAGAAATTCAAATTCTCCGTCCTTGGAATACACTGGAGAAATGATTTTTTCAGTTTTTCTATCACGGTGCACCCAAATGCCGTATAAAGTTTGCATAGCTTGATGCTCTGGTTGTAAAGCCGTGTGGGTAACCGACCCTCTTAATGTGAAAGTGTTGTCCTTCATTTGAAATTCGCTCACGTAATGACTGATTTTGTTTCTGTCATCAACAATCCGTTCATTCTCTGCCAAATGATATGAGATAAGGCTGGGATAGTTTGCTATGATATGACCATTTTTAACTGACGTATATTGGGCCATATTTTCTTTATCAGATTCAAACTGCTTTAAGCCCTTTAGGTCATTATGGCGTACAAAGTGTAATTTTAACCGCGTATGAGAATGAACAAGCTTATCAATTTCCCGTGGTATATTTTGTTCAACAAAATGATGCAGCTCTGTCATCCATGTTTGCTGCTCCCGTTCGTCCTCGATTGTTACGGTAAAGTCCGTTGTTCTGGAAAAATCAAAATGACGATTTAAAAACTTCGCCATAAACTTCATTTTGCGATTATGTGAAAGACGGCTATTACGAATCATATCTATGATTACCTTCATTGCGCCATAGTAGCTTTGAGGCGCAACGTATGCAAACGTCATATGCTCGCCATCATGCTGTACAGCATAGTAATAATCATAATCGGCCAAGACAGAAATTTTGTCCGCTTCTAAATAAGCCTGCATGACAAATACCTGATCCTCTGTAGCCTGTATATTAGAGGGGAAATATATGTCATGCATTCTAAGCAGTGAGACTTTAAAAAGTTTTGTCGGTCCTATTGAGTAAACAAGCGGAGATTTTACAAGATCCGCCTCAGGTTTCGTTTCCTTAAAAATAGCTTGCGGGACCGATCTGCCGTTTACACCGACCATTTTCCCAAGCACAATATCTGAATCATGCTGTTTTGCAAATTGATACATTCTCTCGAACGCTTCGATCCCTACATAATCATCGGAATCAATAAAAAAAATGTATTCACCGTTCGCAGCACGTATCGCTTGGTTTCGCGGCTCCCCCGGCCCTCCCGAATTTTTTTCTCGTTCTATAACCGTTATATTAGAATACTGTTCACTGTACTTTTTTAATATTGAAACCGTGCCATCCTGTGAACAATCATCTACACAAATAATTTCGTACTCATTATTCGGCATGGTTTGTTGAACCAGACTATCCAGGCAGCGGGAGATAAAATGTTCTGAGTTGTATGTGGGTACTGCTGCAGTGATTTTCACCATGACACCTCTATCCTTATCCGCTTCTATTTCATTCGCAAAAGCTCATATAATGAACAAAAATGGTGCAAAAACGTACTATTTCGTTATTTCAAATACTTCTTCCCATCTTTCAAATAATCGGGCTTCACTATATTCAGTATCCATTAAGTTCTTTGCGTTTTTTCCATATTGAATGGCTCTCTCAGGGTTGTCGTACAAATAAATGATACTTTCAGCAAGCATGTCAATATTATCAGGTTCTACAAGCATTCCCGTTTCGTGTTCTTTTATGAGCTCCCTCGGGCTGTATTTCACATCAAAACTGATAACAGGGGTTGCGCACGAAAACGATTCACAAATCGCGAGACTAAACCCCTCAAATTTTGATGTTAATAATGTGGCAAGCGCCTGCTGATAAAATGGAGCGGGATTTGCGACATATCCTTTTAAATGTACATTATCTAACTTAAGATCATCGATCAATTGCTGGTATTCCTCATGGCCGGGACCGCTGCCATATATATTCAGGACAATATCCGGCCGGGATTTTTTTACGATTCCCATTGCTTTTATGACCTTATCGATCCCTTTTTCCTCATGATATCTGGCCACCATGACAAATTCGTTTTTCTTCTTTTCATACGTTTGTAATTTTTCAAGCCTTCTTGGTGCATGAGGAATAACAAAAATATTATTGTTCGACTCAAAATCCTTCATGATATCTTCTTTTTGTTCATTCGTTAATACGATCAGCCCGTCATAATCCTTAATATGCTCCATCGCATATTGATGATTGGTTCGAACTTTGCTGCCTAACGTATAAGGATAATCTAAATGATTTGAGTGAACACAGTAAAATCGTTTTGCCAATCCTGCACGCATTTCATTTACTTTTGAAGCACTTCCGACTCCATCACAGATGATAATAGGGTCCTTTTCTTTCTCACATAACGTTTCAAGCCAATGTGTATGAAACTGGTGCTTGTTTTTGAAAAATACAGCTTCCTTTTCATCACGGCCAAACAGCATAACTCCTTGACTGGCTCCTGTTTTAAAATGGTACCATTCTGTTAAATAACAGAAACCGTCGGGTGCTGTGTAGTGAATTTGATTGATTTTTCCGCTTCTTGTATCGAATATCACAGTTTTATTTACATAACCGCCATGAAAGAATTCTCGCTTTGTCATTTGCATATTTTCATTGAAATGATCTACATATAAAAGATTATCCGACTCATCCCATTTTTTCTTTTTAATATATAAGCCATTCTTGAAGTATTCCGTTTCTAATTTTTCCTCATTATGATACGCAGCATATGGTTCTTCAAAGCGATTACGATTTTGATCATAGTAACTTTGTTGCACTTCCCCAATTTTTATATGCTTATGCTGATTTTTATAGTCATCATAAATATTGAGGATATTTACATCAGCATGCAGCCTTCCAGCGCTCTTCAGCACTTGCTCAATCTGATCATAATTGTCTTTATAATCAAGTGTAACCAAATCGATTTTATGGCCGCGCTCCGCAAATGTAAAAGATCTTGACATCATAGAGCTTGTAATGCCGCCTTTTTCAATGTCTATTTCATATATTAGTGAAAAGATCCTTCTCATCTTCAAGCTCCTTCTTCTGGTAAAACCTTGTCTGCTATTTTTTCACAAACAGCCGTTTCATTAATTTTCTCCGAAATCCCTCGGCAGTCTGAACACGCAAATAATTATTTTCTTTTTCTAAAGTAACTTGCCAGCCTGAAATACTTTGTTTTGATAATGGAATTTCCTTTGAATCGGTTATTCGCACACCTGATGCAAAGAAGCTATTATCCCACTCGGAACAGAGATACAATTCAATGGTGGACAACTGATCTAATACAGAGTGAACACGAAGTGTACCGCTTACGGTAAATATTAGTTCTTCCTCGCTGTTTACTTTTGCGTTAAACGTGCTTTCAGTGCCGCTCTTTTTATTTTTTAATTTCCAATACATTTTATGGCGGCCAACAGAATGGGGAGGAATGCAGCCTTTAAATTCAACCTTGGCTGACAGATATAAATCGGATTTTGATTGCCATTCTGCCATTAACAGCTCAACATTCATATCCTTCAATTGATTATTAAATGGCACCTGATCTATTAGTTTGTCCACAAAACGCTTGCGGGTAAACGGCTCTTCAGAAACGTAATAAATATTTGTGCGAGGCCCCGTATTTTTAATTATGTCATGATATCTCTTCAAGGAAGGAACCACAAAAGCATCAAGGTGGCCTATTTCCTTTTCAGGGTTTTCCAACATCTCATTCGTCTCTATAAAACCTAGATACATGGAAGAATATTCAACTGAAAGAGATTTTAATGTAGTATATAACTCAACTTCAGAAATCATAAATAAATAATCCGCTTCCTTTATCAAGCGGCTCAGAAAATAACGGGCAAGTTCATTTTCTGAATACAATACACTGACTATATTCTCTTTTTCGTCAAAAATGACAATTTTTTCAGTTGTTCCATCATTCTTATACCATTTTGTCATATAACAAGTGCCATCTGCCCTTAAATAAAGATGCTGCTTCGGTTTGTTAGTGTCCAGATCCATGTACATTAAGCTATGTACATATCCAGACAAATCATATTCTTCCCTTTTAAATCTTTGCCTGCTTTCATTAAAGTAATCAATAACAGCAAGTTCTCCTGATGCTGTAAACCTTTGATATTTGATATAACGTCCATTATTGTAATAACGATAAATTGGCTTATTTGGTTCTTGAATATATGTTAAACCTTCTTGTTCAATCGGATGCTTGATTTTATCTTTCTGAGGTTCAGAACCTTTAAAGTAGCTGTACATATTAATAACAGCAGTATCTTTAAAAGAAGAAGGCCCATTGGGCTCATGATGTAAAGTGACAATTTCCATTGGATAATTCCAATCGATCGTATTGATACTAAACTTTTTTGCAGCATTCAGCTCTTGACAAACAAATGCTAATTTTGGAGTAGAAACCTTAATCGTCATCATCTATTTATTACCTTTCGAATAAATTCGTACAGTCACATTTTCAGAACTACATTATATCACTTTTGCTGAGCAGGCTCTAGAGATGAAGAAGCTGTTATATTTCTTGAAATACCGGATCAGGTGAAACTGTTTTATCTATCAATTAATGATATTTTTTTGTATTTCTTCAACCCCAAAGTCACTGAATTGACTCTTGTTTAATATTGGTTTTTCTTATATGATTAAATGTGTTTAACAGAATGAAAATAGGGTATTGATGAGAAAAGAAACTCAAACATTTTAAATACTCTGCATTCAAAAGAGTGACCCTAAATCTGTTCTTAAGGAAGGTGCTTTGAAATTGAAAAAAGTACGTAAAGCCATAATCCCTGCCGCAGGTCTCGGAACGAGATTCTTGCCGGCTACGAAAGCAATGCCGAAAGAAATGCTTCCTATCGTTGATAAACCTACCATTCAATACATAATTGAAGAAGCTGTTGAAGCCGGTATTGAAGATATTATTATCGTAACAGGAAAAAGCAAGCGTGCGATTGAGGATCATTTTGATTACTCTCCTGAGCTTGAAAGAAACCTAGAAGAAAAAGGAAAAACTGAGCTGCTTGAAAAAGTGAAAAAGGCTTCTAACCTGGCTGACATTCACTATATCCGCCAAAAAGAACCTAAAGGTCTCGGACATGCTGTCTGGTGCGCGCGCAACTTTATCGGCGATGAGCCGTTTGCGGTACTGCTTGGAGACGATATTGTTCAGGCTGAAACACCAGGGTTGCGCCAATTAATGGATGAATATGAAAAAACACTTTCTTCTATTATCGGTGTTCAGCAGGTGCCTGAAGAAGAAACACACCGCTACGGCATTATTGACCCGCTGACAAGTGAAGGCCGCCGTTATCAGGTGAAAAACTTCGTTGAAAAACCGCCTAAAGGCACAGCACCTTCTAATCTTGCCATCTTAGGCCGTTACGTATTCACGCCTGAGATCTTCATGTATTTAGAAGAGCAGCAGGTTGGCGCCGGCGGAGAAATTCAGCTCACAGACGCCATTCAAAAACTGAATGAAATTCAAAGAGTGTTTGCTTACGACTTTGAAGGCAAGCGTTATGATGTTGGTGAAAAGCTCGGCTTTATCACAACAACTCTAGAATTTGCGATGCAGGATAAAGAGCTTCGCGATCAGCTCGTTCCATTTATGGAAGGTTTACTAAACAAAGAAGAAATCTAAACAAAAAGGCTATTGGACATTCATCCAATAGCCTTTTTTTATTTCAACATCAAAGTCAGTGTATGCTCTTCATTATCAACTGCAAAAACCTGATCATCTGTATTCACTAGAAAACGCTTCTTGCTGCTGTCATACAATACATCGCTATCACTTAAGGATAGTGACGCCGGGTTGATAGGAGAAATGTTATGAAAAATAAGCTCTGTTGCTTTATCATTCTCCAGCACATAGCTGATTTTTTCATAATCAAAATTCAGCGTTTTTCTGCCGTCAGCCGTATTTCCTTCAGTATAACCATTCAATTTCGATTGAATGCTGGTGCTGCTGTCTCCTAGGAATTTCAGAAAGTATTCATAGGAAGATGCTGCGTTTTGCGAGACATAAGACGTAAATGCAGCGGCATGCAATTCAGCGTGTTTCATGTTAGTTGCAACAGCGCTCTGTTTCACATAATAAGAGTGCTCGTCAAACTTTATTTTCGCTGCTTGTTTGCCTTTTGCAGCTACCGTTACTTTTGTACCGAATGGCAGTGTAACGTCAGCCTTCTGTTTCAAACCCTGATCCTTATAAGCAGCCGCTTTTTCATTTGCTATAAACCCTTGCTTATTGACTGCGGTTAAGCGTTCCTCTGACTTGCCCTTTGCATCGCCATGATGGTTCTTCACTTCATTTTGCGGAATAGCGCCAAACGAAGCAATTGTACGAAGCGGGGCATTAAAGAACATCGTTCCCGCCATGAAGACAGTCAGAATAGACAAAATAGCAATTTGAATGGCATTAGCCAGTGATTTCGGCTTTTTCTTCTTTTTGCGGAAACGGGCAAACGCTTCAGGATCTTCTTTCTTCCGCTCTTCCGTTTGCTCTTTTTTATATGTCTCTTTTTCTTTTTTCGACAGCTTATTAAACCAGTCAATAAACGCTTTATACTCTTTGACAACCGTTTTTGTTTCATCAAACATACGAAGCTCGCCATAGTGCATCCAAGCGACGCGGTCACACATCTTTTCAATCTGGCCGATTGAGTGGCTGACAAAGAAAATCGTTTTTCCTTGCTTTTTAAACTCATTTATTCTGTCTACACACTTCTGATAAAACGTTTGGTCCCCCACAGAAAGCGCTTCGTCAATAATTAAAATGTCAGGGTCAATATGCACGGAAATCGCAAAACCGAGACGCGATTTCATCCCGCTGGAATAGTTTTTAACCGGCTGATTAATAAAATCGCCAATCTCAGCAAATTCAACGATGCTGTCATACATATCATCAATTTCTTTATTGGTTAACCCCATCATCAAACACTTGAGCCGGACATTGTCCCGGCCCGTTAATTGGTTATTTAAACCGGCAGCAATCGCAATCAGCGACGGCTGGCCGTTCATTTCAATTTCACCGCTGGTCGGTGGAATAATTTTAGCCAGCAGGTTAGACATGGTTGATTTCCCTGATCCATTTATCCCTACAAAGCCGATTGTCTCTCCCTCATACACGTCAAAGGAGACATTCCGCACAGCAAAAAAACCATTATCCTTAGCCGGAAAAAACAATCCTTTTATCTTGTCCGATTGTTTTTTATACAAATGATATTGCTTTGAAACATTTCGAAACGAAACTTTTAGTTTCATCGTACAATCTCCTTACGTATTAAAGAAAGTCAACAAACTTGTCTCTGAATTTCATATGCAGAATAGAACCCACTAACAATAAAAGGAATGTGAACAGCCAGAAATACAGCGTGTACTTCATGTCTTGGAAAAACCATTTTCCGTCTAAGAAGCTGTTCCTAAATCCTTCTATCAGATAAAAAATCGGATTCAGCTTAAGCACAGGCAGAAGATTCGGGTGATTTTTCCCGAGCTGCTCTGAGATATTCCAAAAAATCGGAAGTAAAAAGAACAATAATCTGGTTACGGCCTGCAGCAGAAATTGATAATCTCTGACAAGCACACTGATTGTAGAGTTAAACAAGCTAAATGAAAACATAAACACAATCATGCAGATTAAATAGTAAATATATTGTATCCAATGCAAGCTAGGGTAAACACCGCTTGCTAAAAGGACAATGACATAAACACCCATCATTACAAAATAACTAAATAAATTTGAAGCAATCACTACAGAAGGCAGTGAACTAATCGGAAAATTCATTTTCGCAACCATATTGATCCGTTTAAATACACTGTTTGATCCATCCAAAATCGTCGGGCTAATAAAAAACCACGGGATCAAACCAGCCAACATCCAAACAATAAAAGGAACTTCTCCAATACCTGTTATGACTGGCTTGCTGTTACGAATCCCCATACCAAATACAAACCAATACGCCAGCATTTGAATGAGAGGATTGAGAAACTGCCATAATACGCCAAGATAATTCATCTGATACTGAGACTTTGTCTCATACGAAGCTAAGCGCAAAATTAAAGGAAACGATGTCACTTGCTCTTTTACGATTCTTACTAATGCATTCATTGTTTATCTTCCTTAGACTTAAATGATTTTTTGGATCTTTCGGTTAAAGAAATTTGAAAGCACCGGTGAATATTGTAACAGATATTCATTCATTTTTCATGTAATAGTCGACAGACCCACTTGTTAATTTAAAAATCCAATATACAACTAATATAAAAAGAATAGTTCTAAAAAAAGATAAGATAACAACAACCTTATTTTAGAACTATTCATGTAATTAATTTTTCATTTGGTCTTCTGATGTGATTTTCAATAATCTGTTAAAAAATTCTCTGTAGTAATCTGATTCATAATGAGAATAAGATAAACCATAAGGATATCTTTCATCTCCTATAAACTTTGTATCAGACAAATCTATTACCTTTGCTGAAGGGGCAATAGACAGGAAATAATTATCTAATTTATCCCAAAAGTAATTATTTCTCCTTATCATTGGAATATCATCAAATGTTTTTATTTTACTATCCATTCCATAATATGTTTCGGTAAATCTGCCCTTATTCAATATAATTTTATCTTCAGGAATAATGGTTTTTAACTTATCGAGAAATTTACCAATATTTTTCTTCCAAAGCTCAAAATACCTCTGATTTTCATGATGATTTATGATGTGTATGTTATCCCAATTTGATAAGAACTTACTTACTTCAATAAAATAGTTACAAGTCACATAATTATTTTCCTGAGTTCTAATGACCGGCTTACTCGCGTCGCAATAAAAATCAATAATAATGTAATCAGGGTTTGCTTCTTTCAACTTTACAAAGAAGTCTTTTTTAAAATCCGTTTCTACCCATGGCCGATCACTTTCTTTAACATCATTAAATTGATTAAAATCTATATCTACAGGATCAGACATCAAACTGATGACTGATGAATGGAATTGTGTATAACAACATTTATAAAATTTTTTGTAATCAGGGTTAAAAAATGATGACGAATTGAATGCATTTCTGCTAAAACAAGTACCTAAAACAGCTATATTAAGTGTATCTGCATCTTTATTTGAGTCAAAAAGCATATACAAAGATAATCGATTTCCACCATTTTTAAAGAACTTCACTTTATATCCATCAGCTATATTAAAATAATCAGTCTCAATATTTTCATTACAGCTAATATAAACATAGTCTTTACTATCAATTAAAATGAACACGTCCCATACACTCGCATGATCTTTTCTTAGCAATTTTAACAAATTTCCTTTGTCTATCTCACAAAAAAATCGATCACCGTTATTTAGAAGACTGTATTCTTGAGAAAAATAATATTCGAAACCATTTCCTTTTTTCTCTCTTTTTCTAAAAACTACTTTACATTGTGAATTTATCTTAGTATTTATCTTAATATAAAGCCTTACAATCTTGTCATTTTCTTCAAATGAGGTTAATTGAGCAATATTTGTATCTTTTCGATATGTGTGCAGAGATAATGAGTTGCTTCCTGTTTTGTTTAATTTGACATAATGAAATGGGTGGCTTCTCAGTGCACTTAATTTATCAAGAGAACTTGGCAATTCTTTATCAACTAAACAAGAAAGCAAAATAGATTCAGAATTATTGTCTAATTTGATATAAAAATCCCAAATGTTTGAATCGTCAACAATAATATTATCCGGAAGATTATATAAATCAAGGTCAACCTCAAAGTGGTCATCAGCTTGAGACAGTTTTCCAAGTTCTATTTGTTCTTCATGAAATTGATAAAGGGTTCCATGTGGCCTACGTGAAAGAACGAATAGTAAATCGTTGTTTTCAAATAATTTATGCTTCTCTCCCTTTATTTGAAGTTTTAAATGAAGCTTGTCAGGTGAATTACCCTCTTCAATACTAAATATACTGAATTTTGCATTGTCAGGCTGTACTGTAATGACTAATTTATTATTCACTAATGAGCAGGCCCCAAAATACAAAGAATCTGGTTGCTTTATTTCTAGTTTGTGTTGACCATCGAGACAGCTAATTAGTAATTGGGCATTTTGGTTTAATACTGTCAATTCCCACTCATTAGAGAAGGCGAGTTTTTTCGACTTTATTATATGAGCAAATTTCACTTCACATAAGAAATAACCTTCCTTATGCATATAAGAATAAGGAAGCTTTATCTGAATAGGCTGCTCAAAGGCTATGTTATTAGTCTTTAATTTTAAAGCCAGGCCCTCAAATTCCTCGATTCTGTGTGTATGACCAAAGATTATCCACCCATCATTTTTAAGATTTACAGAAATGTTCATTATCTCAATTTTCACGATGAATCCTCCGTATACTATTTATTTAAAGACTGAGTTTTTTAACTGGTCCAAAAAATTGGTATAGTAATCCATTGTATAATGAACATAAAATTTGCCCCATGGATGGTTTTCATATGAATTATATTTTTTATTTTCGAATAAACTTATTGCCTCTACATCACTGAAGCTGTCTAACACGTACGCATCAAATTTGCTCCAAACACTATTATAATAATCAACATCAATTATCTTGATGTTTCCTCCATTAATAAGCAACTTTTTCTTATCTTCTTTATCAAAAAAATGATGAACATTTCTTGCACTATTTAAGATAATTTTGATATCGGGACAATTTAATTTCACATAGTTATAAAAAAGATTAAACTTTTGTTTCCATAGTGAAAAATATTTTTCAAAATGATCTTCAATATTAAAGCTTTGCTTTTTATTTTGAATTGAAAGTTTATAATAATTTGTTTTAGGAAGTGTCCACCTGTTATTTGTAATATACTGATTGCTAGAAATTTCCACGTAACCAAAATGCACATCTGCAAAAAAATCTAAAATTAATATATCTGGCTGAATAGATTTAATCTCGGTTAGAAAGCTATTCTCAAAATCCGTCTTTAAAGTGTTTTTTTCATGATTAGACATGTTCTCATTATCAATAACAATGTAGTTAGGTTTACTCATTGTTGAAATAATGGACGATTGGTTTTGGGTCAATACACAATCAAAAAAATTTTTATAATCAGCATTAAATTGAGAGTTAAAATTATCCCGTGTAACACAACTACCGTAAACCGCTACTTTTTTCATTTCTTTATTCCCTCTTTAATATTAGTTCCTAGACTAATAATTTGTTGATAAACACGTTTACAGTTTTCTTTATCCGTATACTTATAAAATTGATTTACTCTATCAATATATTTGGCATCCATTATACAATCGTTTTCCATACAATTTATCAGCTTATCAACTAAAGCATCTTTATCAGCAATTACTTCTCCAAACCCCATTGAATTGTAATCAAAATACCCTTTTTCCAAGTGATTTTTTTCGTATTGGAAGTAAAAAACAGGTTTTTTAAGATAAGCAAAGTCAAATGCAACGGATGAATAATCTGTAACTAAAATCGCACTATTATTGAAATGATCTCGATAACTTTCATTAATGTCCGCAATCCTCACTGAACTATTTTTGTTGAAATCTTTCAACTGCTGAACAATATTTGGATGCGGGAAGAATACGATCTCGTATCCTTTTTCATTAGCCTCATTAATAAGTTTAGCATCATTTAATAAATTATTAAGTTCATTAAAATAAACTGAGTTTTTAAAGAGTGGTGAATAATCTCTTTTCCCTGTTTGCGGATTTATTTTTCCTACTAAATGATTTCTCCATGTTGGCATAATTAATATCTTTTTATGATTATGATTAACAAGCTTATCAAATCTAGGAAATCCAGTTAGAATTACTTCTCTTTTTGAATAATTATAATGACCATTAATTATAGACTCATACTCAGGTTGAGCGGCTGTTATAAATAGTCTAATATTTTTCTTATACTTATTAAGCCATCCCGAAATATCATCTTTCGTAATTCCATGTTGAAGAAAAACAAAGTTAAATTTAAATAAGTCCTTATAATATTTCCTCATATTCACAAACGGGTTGACTACATAATCATCTGCATGTGAAGAGATAATTTCATCGGCAAGTAAATGTAAGAATTTGTGCTTAGGTGACCCGTATGCAACAACTGGTCCTATTTTTTTCAGCCTGTTATAATCTGGACTATCTTTACTGATAATAAAATATTTTTTGATGCCGTCATTCTGCTGCATTGCATATTCAAATAATGCTTCAGCATTATCATCGGCCTTGTTGATTCTATCCATAAAAAGCCATACTCTTTTATTTTTCTTTATTTTATAGAGGTGTTCCATAATCTTTCTTACATTTGATGCTTTCTCAGCACCTATTTTATTAAAGGTCTTAAAACGTCTTTGAGCCCGCTTTTCTTTTGCTCTAATAATCTGATTTTTATCTTTTAGAACTACTAAATTATTAAGTTTATGATCGAAATAAATCCCTATACCATTTTTGGTATAGAAATCAACTATATGTTTATCCAGCGGGAATAATCGTCCAAAGTTAATTTTTACTTTTATTAGTTTTCCATTTGATGAAATCATCATTTCAATATTCGAGTTATTTGCAAGCTCACCAACTGGGATATCAACCTTAAAGCCCAGGTACTCTTTAACTGGCTTATTTAAGCAATATAAGTTGTGTACTGTTCTATCAATTTTTTCGGCATGATATATTTTGTCATTGACACATGCTTTCACTTCTAATTCTGCGGCATCAAATAATGAACCAAAATTACCTTCAAGGGTTAAAATCCCCTTTTCAATGCTTAATAGCTCCATTGTTATAGCTTCATATCTCATAGAATTAATTAATTTCTCTTTAAAATATAAATTCACATTACGATTCAAAAAGATCTTTTTAAATACATTTTTTTTATTTCGATATTTCAATTTGATTAAAAAATATTTTCTGTGCAAGTTTAGAGATTTTTGTTCAAAGATTATGTCGTCATCTATAAATGCAAGTATTCTTTCTAGCAAGTCAAAAAACTCTTCAACTTCGTTATCCGTCAAAACATCAGTTCTGTCTTCTATATTTATTCTCCACTGCAAGTCATAGGCAATCATATACTGAATGTATCTTGGAACGTATCCTAATGTTGTAATACTATGATTAATTAATTCTCGAGAGAAATTCTTCAAATAATCTACATACCATTTTTTATCATTTTTACCTGTTTGAGTTGCAGATGACGCATCTTCTCTTCGTCGATAATTATATTGTCCTTCTGACACAATACCGTATACTTGGCGCTTCATTATAATTTTAGTCAGCCATTCACTATCTTCAGCGTAGGCCATATCTTCATTAAAAAAGTGATTTTTAACAGCTTCTTTTTTCACGAATGAACTTGGTGCTGATAATTGAATTCCTGTATGTTCTTTCAAGATATGAACTAGCCTAGTTTTATCAAATTTATAATTTAATAAGTGTGGACCACTTGTTTTACCAAACATCATCATTGGAATAGAAACTACATCGACTTTAGAATAATTCTTTTCAAAGAAATCATATACTTTTAAAAGGGTCGAAGGGGACAATGTATCATCAGGATCTAAGAAATTAATATATTTACCTTTGGCATATTTTAAACCCTCATTACGCGCACTACTTGCTCCGCCATTCTCCTTATCGATAAAGACTATATTTTCTGGATACGCTTCTTTATACTTTAAGCAAATTTCCCCTGATGCATCAACACTTCCATCGTTGACTAAAATCAACTGTATATGATGCTCAAAATCAAGTGCCTGATCAATTATGCTTGTTATTGCTTCATCTAAAAATTCTTCAACATTGTAAATTGCCATTATAATAGAAAAGAAAAAATTCTTTTGTTCCAAGTTTTCATTCTCCTTTTGAATTTTGTTTTATAGAAAAGAATTAGATTCGTATTAACCTCTTAAATAATTTATTTAAAACATTGACTTTTTGGAGATAAACATAATGATTATCTTTTTCAACTATAAACCTAAAAAAAATAACTCCTAAAGGAATTTTTAATTGGTAAGAAGAATATTTTCTATCTCTAACAGTAGTTTTCCAAATAACAATATTCTTTTGTGTTTGTTCGTTTAACTTGGCCCTTATGAATTTTTTTCCATAAGAGATGTAAACATTATTTTCATCTTTAATTGCAGATTCTTCATTACTCAAACTCACAATTAGCTCAATAGAAAATTTATTGACTCTCCATGAAGTAATTACAACTTTTTCGTTTTCAATTTTTCCTATTTGAATAAGTTTATTAACAGGATAACCCCATCGTTTAAATGAAATCAGATATTCTTTTAAGTATGTTTTCATTTTTTGATTGATAATTAACTTTTCATCCATATATTTTAAAATTTTATATAATTCTCTGAAGAATTCCAGTTGTTCTGTCTCATCTAGTACTTCATAAATCAAGTTATTGTTTTTTTGAATAATAAATAACTTTACATGATTTAGAATTAAGCATTGAATATAAGGTATTACCTCACCGTATTCCTCTAATGATCTTTTGATCATTTCCTCATAACCATTTTTAAGTAAAAAAGTATACCTATTTTTTTTATACCATGAAGTGTCTACGAGAGAATTTTCCTCTTTTCTTTTTCTATAGAAATACTTAGCATCAGGAATAAGACCATATTTTTGTTCTTTAATTAAAAAAGTATTAATAAATAAAACATCTTCCCAAAAATCCATCTGTTCATTAAAAGAAATTCCTAAACGATCTATTGCTTTTTTCCGAAAAAATGTTCCACCAATGTGATAGTGAACAGAAGAGTAATTATCAGTTATGTTTACAATGTTTTTATTACTTTTAAATCTATAATTAAGTGAATGCTCTCCATTTTTATTGTCAAAGAAAAATAGCGGCAGCACCGCTAAATTAATATCGGTATGTTTTTTAAAAAACTTTAATACTTCTGCAATAGCATTTGGTGAAATTTTGTCGTCTGAATCAATAAAGCCTATAAATTCACTATTTTCACAAAATTTTAATCCATTATTTCTTGCTAAACTGACATTTGGTGTATCTTGATAAATAATTTTTATATTATTCGGAAATGCTGTTGCATATTTTTCACATATGTTTTTCGAATTGTCGATACTATTATTTTCAATTAATATAATTTCGATGTTTTCTTCAAAATTAAAAGTTTGATCAATGATACTGTCAATGGCTTCACTTAGATATAACCCCGAATTATAAACAGGCATTACAATTGAAAACAACATTTCAAGTACTCCTTTAAAAGAAAATGTTTTTATCCAAGTATTTCTTCAACAACTTTTTTAGATGAATCACCTTTTTCCAAATAACAAAATTGATCATAAAACGAAGTAAGGTTTTCATCCTGCTTATAGTGCTTTGTTTTGTGTATGGCTTCAATTACTTTTTCTGTTGTTTTAAGAAGAGGTCCCGGAGCACATTTTTCAAAATCATAGTAAAAGCCTCTTAGTTTATCTCTATAAAATTCAATATCAGGAACATAAAAAAGGATCGGCCTTTTTAAACCGGCAAAATCAAAAAACACCGAAGAATAATCTGTTATTAATATATCTGATATTAAATATAGCTCTCTAATATCATTATGATTTGAAAAATCATAAGCAAAACCCTTGTACGCAGTTAAGTTAATATTCTCAGATACAAGATAGTGCATCCTTAAAATAAGAATATATTCATCACTTAATTGGTCTTTAAGACTTTCTAAATCTAAAACCATATTAAATTTATATTTACCTTTAGCATAAAATGAGTTGTCTCTCCAAGTTGGGGCATACAAAATAATTTTCTTATCTCTATCAATACCTAATCTGTCTTTTATTTTTAGCATTTCTTCATATTTATTTTCTTTATGTAAAAAGTCATTCCTCGGATAGCCAGATTCAATAAAGGTTCTTTTAAACTGAAAAGCACTTCTAAAAATCTCCGTAGAGTATGCATTAGGGGAAATGAGATAATCCCATTTACTAGCTTCTTTCAGGAAGTTTTTTTTATATTGTTCAGTCGTCGTGCCGGGCATATGTACTTCGTCCATGTCATTTGCAAGTTTTTTTAGGGGAGTTCCGTGCCAAGTCTGCACATATGTGGTTTTTCTCGGTTTTGGGATCCATAACGGCAAGCGGCTGTTTGTTATCCAATATTTCGCTGTAGCCATATACCATAGCCATTTGAGAGAGAATCTTTTTAAATATTTCACATCTAAATTATCAAATAAATCTTTGTTTCTTTTATCTATACTCCAGATTAATCGGTAATCATATTTATCTTTATTTTCCTCAAGATACTCAAAAATTGCTCGTGGATTACAGCTGAATTGTTTGCCGGAATAGCTTTCGAAGATGATTAATTTTTCATTCCTGGGCAAAAGCCCAATTGTTCTAAAAGCAATTGAGTATACTCTGACCAATAGACTTCTATATTTCATTAAAATCTTTGATTTCATTTTAGACTCCTTAAATGTCGAACAATTAAATACTTATCTCAGCAAACAAGAAAAAAAGAAGCAACTGAATTACTTCAAGCCTCTTTAAGTTAGTGCTTCTATAAACTAGCCATGTCTTTTTTGATTTGGGTAGTTGAAATGCCTTCTGTTCTCGGAAGGTAAATGACCTCACAATATTCCTTTAAGAAGTCAAATTTCCCTTTCCAATCATCGCCGATCACAAATGTATCTATATCGTACTTTTGAATATCTGAGATTTTTTGTTCCCAGTTTTTTTCGGGAATCACTTCATCCACAAAATCAATTGTTTCTAAAATGAATTTTCGATGTTCATAGGAATGATGCGATTTTTTTTGTTTTTGAAGATTAAATTCATCTGTAGATAATCCCACGATTAAGTAATCACCCAGATTTTTTGCTCTTTGCAGCAGCTTCATGTGTCCATAATGAAATAAATCAAATGTTCCGTACGTTATCACTTTCTTCATCAGATAACATCACCTTCCAACCGTTTTCAACTGAGAGTACCAGAAAAAAACCACAAACCTTAACAGATTGTTTATAATTTCGACACATTTTTTACGTACCATTAATATTGAACAATAATAGCATAAGTTCCTATAAAAGTTAAGGCTCTTTAAAAATGTCAATCACCAGCATTTTTTGGTATCATCGTTGTATTGATGTATAATTTTTACAGGTCTAATGCCTTATCTATACCCATTATAACAAGTTTTCTTTTTCGAAAAAATCGAATCTTTTGTCGCGTTTTTAAGTGAAACGATTTTCTTTCTGCTGCGTCATTTATTTTGTACGCCCTCCTCATATTAATTCATCGTCAAAACGTGAAGGAATTGTAATGTGAATGTTAAAAGTTCCTAAAGATTTTTGTGGTAAGATAGAGTAAAATGTTTTCAGACAAAGAGTCTTTAATCAAACTATACGAATGACACGTGTTTTTTATAGACATATAGATGAAAAGGAGGGTTGATACGATGCAAACGAAACCCATTAATCAATTAGATTTTGTAGACGGTGAACTGACTTCATTTGTATCACATTTAGAAACGTCATTTTTGGACCAGAATAAAGGTGCGTTCATCGTAACAGCGAATCCTGAAATCGGATTTGAAGCGATGCAAAATCCGCGTTATGAAGCGGTTCTTTCATCTGCTGATTTTATTTTGCCGGATGGCATTGGTGTTGTGTTGGTTTCCAAGCTAATTGGTAAGCCGCTTCAATCCAGAATCGCCGGTTATGATTTGTTTACGTCTTTGCTTGAGAAGGCTGATCAAAAGAAAAAACGGGTTTTCTTTTACGGTGCAGCTAAGCATGTGATTGCTCAGACAATCGAGCGAGTCGAACGTGATTATCCTGGGATTGAAATTGCCGGATATTCTGACGGCTATGTGAAGAATCAACATGAGGTGGCAGACAAGATCGCAGCCTCAAATCCTGACATGGTATTTGTTGCTTTAGGTTATCCTAATCAGGAGTTCTTTATCCATAAATACCGACATCTATTCCCTCAGGCTGTTTCTGTAGGGCTGGGCGGAAGCTTTGATGTGTTCAGCGGCAATGTCAAAAGAGCGCCCTCATTTTTTATCCGTTTTCACCTTGAATGGATGTACAGGCTGATCACAAACCCTGCGCGCTGGAGAAGAATGCTTAGCATTCCTAAGTATGTTACAGCCGTGCTGAAACATGAACGAACTTCAGCAAAGCCGCAATATACGGGACAGGTCAAAGATCAATCACGCCATCTGTAATGGGCCTTAAAGGAGCTATGGTATGTAATGAAATGCATGAATCTTTCGCTGTGCCTGCCGACAATCCGCGGCAGCCGTTTTGAGCTGATGACAGATTGAAATCCTGGTTTGCGTTTTTTTACTATTTGTTCATCAAAGTCATCGGCGCATTGCTGTTTTGGGTCAAACCGGGAAGTCAAGTGACCCTTCTTGTTTCCTTTCCTGATAATGCCCGGGCAATATTAAAGGAATATCAGATGGGACACTACTCATTTCCCATTCATGTACTTCTGACCCAGCATGCCAAATCGCTGGAAACAGAATTTCCTGAGCTTACTGTTTCAGTTATTAACGAAAAACACCCGCTTCATATATATAAAGCGGTCTTTTCTATGCTGAGCAGTAAAGCTGTGATTGTTGATAACTATTTTGTTTTGACAACCGTTTTGACCTGCAGACCTGATATCGAGTGTATCCAAGTTTGGCATGCGAATGGAGCGTTTAAACGATTTGGGTTAAAGGATATCAACACACAGAATCGTTCGCGGGCTGACGTGAGACGCTTTCGCAAAGTGTATGCTTCATTTGACCGGATTGTCGTCGGTTCTGAACATATGGCTGACATATTCAAGGAATTCTTCGATATAAAAGGTGATAAATTTCTTCGGTTTGGCGTGCCTTTAACCGATGCTTACTATGAGGTGAAAGAAAACAGCAATGACCTTAAAAGCAAATATCACCTGCCAGCAGAGAAAAAAATCATCCTGTATGCGCCAACCTTTAGGGATCATCAGTTTGAAAGCTTTTCGCTGCCGTTTTCAGAAAAACAGCTGCAGCATGATTTAAAAGGAGAATATTTACTTGCAGTAAAACTTCATCCTGTTATGAAGCAATCTGCTCAATTGCATGGGGATAGTGCGTGGATAAAAGACGTATCAGATCTCCCTCTTGCAGACCTTTTAAAAATGAGTGATCTGTTAATATCAGATTATTCTTCTGTCCCTTTTGAATTTGCTTTGCTGGACAAACCCATTTTGTTTTATACGTATGATATGGAGGCTTACAACAGAACCCGCGGTTTAATCCGCCATTATACAGATGTAATCCCTGGGGTTCCTTGCCATGATTCAGGAATGCTCTTGGACCAGCTGAAAGATATGAACAGGCTTCAATCTGAAGTGGAGCGCTTTTCACGTGAATGGAATCTGTACTCGAGAGGGAATGCCAGCAAGCTGCTTTTAAGCTATGTAAATGAGAAATTAAACTGATCTTTATATATAATAGAGATCGGTATTGCAAATAATATGAAAACCTTTTATAAAACATTATGAGTTGTAGTAAGGAAGGAGTCATTTTATGATTTATGCTGAGATTCTAGCCGGTGGAAAAGGTTCCCGCATGGGGAACGTTAATATGCCAAAACAGTTTTTGCCGTTAAATAAACGCCCAATTATCATTCATACGGTTGAAAAGTTTTTATTAAATGACCGTTTCGATAAGATTTTAATCGTCTCCCCTAAAGAGTGGATTAACCATACAAAAGACATTTTAAAGAAATTCATCGGGCAGGATGATCGCCTGATTGTCGTTGAAGGCGGCAGCGACCGTAATGAATCTATTATGAGCGGCATCCGCTATATTGAAAAAGAATTCGGTATTCAGGATGATGACGTGATCATCACTCACGATTCTGTGCGTCCGTTTCTCACTCATCGCATTATCGATGAAAACATTGATGCTGTTCTTCAATACGGCGCGGTTGATACTGTTATCTCAGCCATTGATACAATTATTGCTTCAGAAGACCAGGAATTTATTTCTGATATCCCTGTCCGCGATAACATGTATCAGGGGCAAACACCGCAAAGCTTCCGGATCAGCAAATTGGTCGAGCTTTATAATAAACTGTCCGATGAGCAAAAAGCTGTCCTTACTGACGCTTGCAAGATCTGCTCGTTAGCGGGTGAAAAAGTGAAGCTGGTCCGCGGTGAAGTCTTTAACATTAAAGTAACGACACCATATGACTTAAAAGTGGCTAATGCCATTTTACAGGAGCGAATTTCACAATGATTAATCAAACATATCGTTTAGTTTCTGCCCGACAATTTGAAGTGACATATAAAGATAAAGTTGTCCATTCAGATAAGGTCGTCGTCCGTCCTACCCATTTATCCATCTGTGCTGCAGACCAGCGTTATTATACTGGCTCACGCGGCAAAGAAGCGATGGACAAAAAACTGCCGATGGCTCTGATCCATGAAGGGATCGGAAAAGTCATGTTTGATCCAACAGGCACATTTAAAGTCGGAACCCGGGTTGTTATGGTGCCAAATACACCGGTTGAAGAGCATGAAGTCATCGCAGAGAATTACCTGCGTTCCAGCAGATTCCGTTCAAGCGGTTATGATGGATTTATGCAGGATTATATGTTCATGGCGCCTGATCGGCTTGTTGAGCTTCCAGACAGCATTAATCCGCATGTCGCAGCCTTCACTGAGCTTATTACAATTGCAGTTCACGCGCTTTCCCGCTTTGAGCGCATGGCGCATAAGAAGCGTGATACATTCGGTGTCTGGGGGGACGGAAATCTCGGATTTATCATGACGCTTCTACTGAAGAAAAAATATCCAGACAGCAAGGTGTTTATTTTCGGAAAAACACCTTACAAGCTTGATCATTTTTCTTTTGTTGATGCAGCTTATCAAATTAACGACATTCCTGAAGATGTCAGAATTGATCATGCCTTTGAATGCGTGGGCGGACGCGGCAGCGAAAGCGCAATTGAGCAAATCATTGCCCATGTCCATCCTGAAGCGTGTGTAGCGCTCCTAGGCGTGTCTGAATACCCTGTTGAAATTGAAACAAGAATGGTGCTTGAAAAAGGGATTACGCTGATCGGCAGCAGCCGCAGCGGACGCGAGGATTTTGCCCGTACTGTAGACTTTTTAGCTCAATACCCTGAAGTCGTTGATTATTTAGAAACATTAGTTGGCGGACGCTTCCCGGTACGCAGTATTGAGGAAATTACAAACGCGTTTGAAGCAGATTTGACTTCATCTTGGGGAAAAACTGTTATTGAATGGGAAATTTAAACAGTGAAAACATTCCTTACACGAATTGTAAAAGGAGTATTCGGCACTGCTTATAAACTATTGAGCGCTTTATTACCAGTACAGCACAACAAAATTGTCATAGCTTCCTATCGTGAGGATCATTTAAGTGATAATTTTAAAGGTGTCTATGAAAAGCTGAAGCAAGATCCGTCTCTTCGCATCACCCTGCTGTTCCGCAAGATGGATAAGGGGCTGATTGGACGAGCTGCATATTTGCTTCACCTTTTCAGCTCGTTATATCACCTTGCAACATGCCGCGTGCTTTTGTTGGATGATTATTATTTTCCTTTGTATGTTGTGCCAAAACGAAAGGAAACTGTTGCCATCCAGCTTTGGCATGCTTGCGGCGCGTTTAAAAAATTTGGCTACAGCATTGTGAACAAGCCGTTCGGCCCTTCTTCTGATTATTTGAAGATTGTTCCCGTGCATTCAAACTATGATTATGCCATTGTCAGTGCACCCGCTGCCGTTCCGCATTTCGCCGAAGCCTTTCAAATGGAGCAAAAGCAGATTTTGCCGCTCGGCATTCCAAGAACGGATTATTTTTATCATAAGGAACATATTCGCACTGTACTGGATGAGTTTCATCGGGTTTATCCTGAACTGAAGCATAAAAAAAAGCTTTTGTATGCTCCTACTTTTCGAGGCAGCGGACATCATCAAGAGGGTGACGCTATACCGCTTGATCTGCTACAATTAAAATCGGCGCTAAACCATAAAGATTATGTCGTGATCCTCCATCTTCATCCGTATATGCGCAAACATGCGCACACGGAAGAGGATGATTTTGTGCTGGATTTAACTGATTCGTACTCTTTGTACGATTTGATGGCAATCTCTGATGGGCTGATAACCGATTATTCTTCAGTTATTTTCGAGTACAGCCTGCTGAAACGTCCGATGTATTTTTACTGTCCGGATTTAGAAGACTACTTGGAAGAACGTGATTTCTACTACCCGTTTGAATCGTTTGTACCCGGGCCGATTTCGAAAGACGTTCCATCGCTTGTACACGATATCGAGAGTGATCACGAGGCTGATACGAAACGTATTGAAGATTTTTCACAGGCATTTATCACCCATCAGGACGGCAAATCTTCAGAGCGGGTGGCCGATTTTATTTCATCATTTTTAACATCTGGTGCCGATTAGGAGAAAGTGAGGTACAAAGTGAAGCTGGCAAGAAAGATTAAGAACAGACTTTTCAGATCAAAAAAGAAAACGCAAAAAGAAAATGCAGCTGTCATTGTCCATCCAGCTGATAACAGGGTTTTTTCTCTATTTGATAAAACGAAGCGAATTGAAGAAAACCAGCAAGTCCCTGTCAGAAAGATTTCTGAGTTTTCTTGGAATGGGTCAATTCTAAAAATTGCGGGTTATATGTATATCAAGGGCCTGCCGCTTCAAAAAGAGGATCAGGTTCGAAAACGTTTATTATTGGTGAACAACGGTGTTTTATTTACAGCTGTTTCACTGCGGGATGTTCCGGTAGATAAGCTGTCAATTGATACTTCAAATGTGCCTGGAGCCTATAAGTGGGCAGGATTTTCACAGCAGATTAACTTTTCTAAGCTGATGAATGACAAACCTCTTCCGCAGGGCGAGTATAAGCTGTTTCTCGAGATTGAAGCTGTAGATGACCAAAATGTAAAACATCAGGAAGTGCATACAGTCGGAAATGTAAGTAATTTCCTTTCTAATGATGTGTATGCCACAAAAATGGAATTTCATTCTGCTAAAAAGCTGATGAAGTTCAATTTGATCGTTAATTATGATGAGGGCGAAAAGACGATTAATTTGTCTTGCAACAAACTGCAGGAAATTGATCCGAGCCTTTTGGAGCTGGATACTGGAAAAGAGGCAAACCGCTTTTTGCGCAAGCTGAATACAAGCTTATTCCATTTTGCTTATGATGTATTCCGCCTGCTTCCAATTAAGTCTAATAAAATTGTCTTTGCTTCTGACAGCCGGCTTGATATGACAGGAAACTTCGAATTTGTTTATGAAGAGCTGCTGAAACGTGAAGAAAATTTTGATTTCAAATTTTTCTTAAAGAGCAGTATTCGAGATAGAAAAAGCCTGTCTGAACTGATGTCGATGGCTTATCATTTTGCGACAAGCAAAATCATTTTTATAGATGATTTTTATCCGATTATTTATCCGTTAAAAATCCGTAAAAATGCGGACCTTGTCCAGCTGTGGCATGCTGTCGGTGCCTTTAAGACATTCGGCTACAGCCGAATCGGTCTGCCAGGAGGACCGTCACCGCATTCGAAAAACCATAGAAACTACACGAAGGTTATTGTCAGCTCTGAAAATATACGGAAGCACTACGCAGAGGGCTTTGGGGTAGACATTGAGAACGTCATTGCTACGGGCGTACCGCGAACAGACTTTTTCTTTGATGAAGCGAAGAAGGCATTTGTAAAAGAACGCCTTTACACGGAATATCCGTTTCTAAAGGACAAAAAGGTCATTCTTTTTGCTCCAACCTTCCGCGGAAACGGTCAGCAATCAGCTCATTATCCTTTTGAAGTGCTTGATTTTGACCGTCTGTATCGAGAGTTAAAGGATGAATATATCTTCTTATTCAAAATTCATCCATTCGTACGAAACGATGCCAATATACCTTATCAGTACAGCGATTTCTTTTATGATTTCTCTTCGTTCAGGGAAATTAACGAGCTATTGCTCGTAACAGATATTCTGATAACGGATTACTCTTCTGTCTGCTTTGAGTATGCTTTATTAAATAAACCAATGATCTTCTTCAGCTATGATGTAGATGATTATATTCGCAAACGTGATTTCTATTACGATTACTTTGACTTTATTCCTGGCCCTCTTGCGAAAACGTCTGAGCAAATGATTTCGATCATTAAAGAAGAGAAGTATAACTTTGAGCAAATTGATTCATTTGTTCATTATTTCTTCGATGATCTTGATGGAAAAGCAAGTGAGCGAGTCGTCGATCAAATTGTTTTCCCTCAGGAAGAAGAGCCATCAGAGGATAAAGTTCTTAAAAGATAAATCAAAAACACCTTTTGCAGCCGCAAAAGGTGTTTTTTTTATTGATATTCCGGAACATCAAAGTAAAGTGTATAACCGTCCAGCAATGAATACAGGCTGTACATGCGGTTTACTTGTTTGTACGCCCAGCCGATGTCTGTTGCGTATTGATGTGTCGCTGTAGCTGACCATCTCATTTTGTACAGTGTATCTTGATTGTAAGCTGTGTTGTGGATATACGATGAGCCTATGAATTTAGCTCCGCCGATAATGGCCGCTTCAGGTGTGAACCAGCCCTGCTCGTACGCATATTTGGCTCCGTAGTAATTCGGATTGCTGTCGTATGCTCCAATTCCATACATGTTGTATACGGTTTTTCCGTTATAGGTTAATCCATTGGCTAAGGCGGATGTCCCGTTTCCTGTTTCAAGAAGAGCGTGTGAGATTAAATACAGTTCGTTGATGCTATATTGATTGGCGGCATCGATAAATGCCTTTGCTCTCCCTGTCAGGATGCCTTTACCCGCAAGCACTTTCTGATTGACCTCAGTAACGCTGAGACCCGCTGTCTGTGACAGCTTGAGAAATTGGAAGTAGTATTTGCTGTCTCTGGAAAAGTTATTCGGATCCACGTATTGAACTACTTCATCACTGCTTGCGTTTCGCCAGCCCAAATTGATCTTAGCCCAGCCGTTTATCTGTCCGATGACTTTCACTTTATCGCCTTTTTTAAACTGGCCGATCACGTTTGTCGGGCTGACTTCCGGCGTTGACCGGATATTTAGTACATCAGCCGTAACAGTTGATGTTGCTGTATTAATGTACGTGAGCGATACGTAAGCCGCTCCGTCTGTTTGCGGACTTACTGTCATTTGTTTTTGGACCATATCACGAAGCGAGAGATTGTAGTTTGTTTTCATGATTTGCGGGCCGTTTTTGATCTTCACGATAGATGATGTCCATCCGTATAATTGTTTTAGCTTCGTTGATGCCGCAGCAGCTGTATCATTGCCTGTGAACTGCTCATTTACGCTGATTTTATAAAGCGTATTGCTTTTCGTTGTATAGCTCGGGGTTACACTTTTCGATTTAAGATAGGTTAACCCATTGTTCAATGCGGTTTTGCTGCTAAGCTGTGTTGTCACGATTTTGTATTGTGTATATGCAGTCTGGCCTGTTTTTGATGTTGTGACTGCGATATGATTTTGTTTGAAAAATGTTAAAACGCGGTCAATCTCTTCTTGGCTGATGATAGCTTCAGTTGTGATTTGATAGCTGCTCGCAGCTGTCTGACCGGTTTTCTGGCTTGCTACTGATATATGATTCGATTTGAAAAACGTGAGTGCCTGATTGACTTTCGTTTGATCAAGCAGAGATTCGGTTGTGATTTTAAACGTGTCAGCTATTTGTTTTTTGACGGATTTCGCAGAAGCACTTAGCTGATTTTTCTTTAATATGTTCAAACCCTTTGTGACTTTTGCTTGATCTGATGTTTCTTCTGAGATGAACTGATATTGATTTTCTGCTGTTGATCCAGCTGCTGTTTTTGCAGCTTTTACTTTTTTCTGAGCAAAGAAGGCTGCTGCTTTGTTTGCTTGCTGCTCGCCTAAAATCTTTGCCGTCGTGATTTGATAAGCTGCAGACGTTGTCGTTTTTTTGACGCTGGATGACGTGTAATGCCATTTTTTCTTTTTAAAGAAAGTGTCTATTTTTTGGAGCTGCTGTTTTGTTATACCCTTCATATTCACGGTATATGATGTGCTTTTTCCAACCTGTTGATAACTGCCGGATACGCCAGTGTTTTTCTTGATTTGGCTGATGGCGTCCTTTACTGTATTCAGCCCTTTGAAATAAGCTGATTGGACATTGTATGACTCAACGGTTGTTTTTTGATTGATGGACTTGTAGCTGCCTGTGATGCCAGTGCTCTGTTTCAGCTGCTGCAATAGAGTTTTGGCATTCGCTTCACCTGAAATAGCGGCAGTTGTGAACGTATAATAGGCTTGTCCTTTCACCGTTTCCTTTAATGATGCATGCAGCCCGGATTCCTTTTGGAAGGCATTTTTGATCTGCGCAGCTCTGCTGTCTCCCACGATTGTGCCAGACTGAATGGTTGTGACAGACACCGTGTGTGTGATGGGCTGATACGAGCTTTTAATCCCCGTTTGCTTGGCCAGGCTCTGGATAAGCGCCTTGACTTTTGTCTCATCAGCAATGTCTGATGTCATGACGTTCATATAGGGCTGAGCTGCTCCGTAAGCTTTTACAGCACCAGCCACTCCCGTCTCCTGTTTCAGCTTTGCTAGCATAGTGTTGGCCTGTTTTTCTCCGGAGATGGCACCTGACGAGATGGTGACATATGGCTGTTTGCTTCCAACAGGACTTGACGTTCCTGTAATTGATGTCTGTTTGGCGAGTCCGCTCAGTATTGCTTTCGCTTCTGATTCGCTATGAATGCCTGAGGCGGAAATTTGGTAGGTCGTTGTTGTGCCTGAAGCCTGATAGGATGCATCCCAGCCAGTATCTTTTTCCAGTTTGGCGACTGCTTGTGAGGCTTGGCTTTCTGTACTGAACGTATTCGACGGCTCTACTTGATATAGTGAGTAGTCGGTATACGCGGCTGCCTGGGCAGAACCAGACATGGCAAAAAAGGCAAGGGACGCGGCGGATAGAAGCATAGGTGCGATTAGTCTCTTTTTCATTCCTTCTCCTCTTTCTTATTCTATGAGTATATAAAACTAGTTTATTTATCGGCACGCGCATGCTTCATTTATAGGTGAATCACTTCCATTTTCTAATAAAAAAACTTAACCTCGAAGTGAGATTAAGTTTAAATATGAGACACGATAAGGGTACAAGTTCCTTTTATCGTAAAATCGGGCATTTGAGCCGGCAAAATAAAGTGATCACCTTTTTTGAGCGGACATGTTTTGTCCTCATACTTGAGCAAACCGCTTCCTTCTATCACGCTGCAAATCAGAAAGGATTCATCCTGAGTCATTTCAGCTTCGCCATTGATGTCCCATTTATACACCGAAAAATATTCCCCTTGAACAAACGTTTTAATGGTTATGCCTTTTCTTGATTCGGTCGATTCATCTATATACCCGTCCACATGGGGAACCGTGGCGGCATTGACCGCTTTGGCAAAATGAAGCTCTCTCGGACTTCCGTTGCTATCAAGACGGTCATAATCGTACACCCGGTATGTGGCATCTGAATTTTGCTGAGTCTCTAAAACAAGGGCCCCCTTGCACAATGCGTGCAGCGTTCCGCTCGGCACATAATAGAAATCACCCGGTTTAATTTTGATTCTTCGCAGCAGGCCCTCCCAGTCACCGCTGTTGATCATTGTGACAAGTTCGGTTTTTGAGCGGGCCGTATGCCCGTAAATGATTTCTGCGTTTTCCTTACAGTCGATAATGTACCAGCATTCCGTCTTGCCGAGTTCTCCCTCTTCGTTTTCTCCGGCATAGTAATCATCAGGGTGAACTTTAATTGACGTATCTTCCTTCACATCCAGCAGCTTTGTCAGAAGCGGAAACCGATCCCCCTCTACGCCGCCGAATACTTCACGGTGCTCTTCCCAAAGCTCGATCAATGTCTTTCCTTTATACGGGCCATTTGCAACAGTGCTCGGTCCTTTTGGATGAGCGGAAATGACCCAGCATTCCCCCGTTGATTCTGAAGGAATACTGTATCCAAATCTATCTCGTAAAGCGGTTCCGCCCCAGATTTTTTCTTTAAACACAGGCGTTAGAAAAATCGGTGATTGCGTCATGATCCGTACCCCTCCCCTGTAAATAACTGATCATCATTTTCCCGGTGCGCCCCTCTTACAAACGCCCGTATAAGCTGCCTTTTTCCGATGACAACATATGTACAAAGCATCATCTTTTCATTACCCCTTCAAAGAAAACGCTTCCTATCTATTATATCACGTCGAAAAGAAGCTTTGTTTCAGCCTTTTCCTCGATAAGAATAATTCTCCTTTTTTGATACAAATTAATAAAAACCGTCAATCTGTTTACGAAGGAGAGAAACTATGCAAATCGACTCTGATCTCCAGAACAATTTAGACACACTGAAAAAAACATTGGGACAAAACGACGATATGATGTTTTATACATTTGCTTTCGGAGATAGCAGACAAAAGGCGTGTTTACTGTATATTGACGGTCTGACAGAGAATAAAATGCTGGCGCAATACGTCATTTCTCCTTTACAAAAAGAGGCGTTGGCCCATAAGGAATGCTCGATTGAAGACTTATCCGCCTTTTTTTTCGGCTTTCACCACAGCGTTGTTTCTACAATGAAAGAAATAGAGCAGCTCGTTTTTTCAGGGCAAGCCATTTTGCTCGCTGATGGCTATCGCGGAGGATTAGCTTTCGACACAAAGTCAGTCGCAACACGCAGTCTTGATGAACCCTCCTCCGAAGTCGTGGAACGCGGCCCTAAAATAGGATTTATTGAAAAGCTGCGGACAAACACGGCGCTTTTGCGTGAACGGACGAGTGATCCTAATCTCGTCATCAAAGAAATGACACTCGGAAAAAGGACCAAAAAGAAAATCGCTGTCGCTTATATTCAGGATATCGCCCCAGATTATGTCGTCAAAGAAGTGTTTAAAAGGCTGAAATCAGTCAATATAGATAATTTGCCGGAATCGGGGACGCTTGAACAGCTGATTGAAGACGAACCATTTTCAATTTTCCCCACAATATTAAGCACAGAACGACCGGACCGGGTCGAAAGTTCTCTATTAGAAGGGCGAGTGTCCATATTAGTGGATGGTACGCCGTTTGCTTTGATTGTACCGGCTACGGTTGACGAATTTATTCATTCGCCCGATGATTACAGCCAGCGCTGGATCCCAATGTCACTTGTACGCCTTCTTCGTTATTCCAGCATCCTGATCACCATTTATTTGCCCGGTCTGTATATTTCTCTCGTTTCTTTTCACACCGGGCTATTGCCGACTAGAATGGCCATTTCCATTGCAGGCAGCAGGCTTAACGTACCATTCCCGCCTTTTGTAGAGGCCTTTATCATGATCTTTACGATCGAATTGATTCGAGAAGCCGGATTAAGGCTGCCTAAGCCGATTGGACAGACAATTGGCCTTATCGGCGGCGTTGTCATCGGACAGGCAGCTGTTCAGGCGCAAATTGTCAGTGCGCTTATGGTCATTGTCGTTTCTGTCACAGCACTGGCATCCTTTACCGTTCCTTCATACGCCTATAACTTTCCGCTGCGGATCATTCGGATCGGGGTTATGATAAGTGCAACAGCGCTTGGCATGTATGGCGTTATAATGGTTTATCTGTTTGTGATCGGCCATCTCATGCGCCTGAAAAGCTTTGGACAGGATTACATTATCCCGATCATGGCGCAGCCTGGACAGGATTTGAAAGACACAGTCATCCGTATTCCCACGATGTTTTTAAAAAGAAGACCGACACGAAACGATCCCGAAGATAACATCAGACAAAGGTGATGGCTATGAGGAAATCAGAGCATAAACTGACATTTATGCAGACGCTCATTATGATCAGCAGCACATTGATTGGTGCCGGGGTGCTGACCCTTCCCCGCTCAGCCGCCGAAACCGGCAGTCCGAGCGGATGGCTAATGATACTGCTCCAGGGCGTTATTTTTATTATCATCGTTCTGCTTTTTTTGCCTTTTCTTCAAAAAAACAGCGGAAAAACTCTTTTTAAGCTCAACAGCATTGTAGCTGGAAAATTCATCGGCTTTCTATTGAATTTATATATCTGTCTATATTTCATTGGGATTGTTTGCTTTCAAGCTCGGATTTTGGGAGAGGTTGTCGGATTCTTTTTGTTGAAAAATACGCCAATGGCAGTTGTGGTGTTTATATTTCTTGCAGTTGCCATCTATCATGTAGGCGGAGGCGTTTATTCAATTGCAAAAGTATACGCTTATATTTTTCCTATAACCCTTATTATTTTTATGATGCTTCTGATGTTCAGCTTTCGCTTGTTCCAGCTTGATTTTATCCGGCCGGTATTTGAAGGAGGCTATCAAAGCTTTTTCTCTTTATTCCCAAAAACATTATTATATTTCTCCGGATTTGAAATCATTTTTTACCTGGTCCCCTTTATGAGAGATCCAAAGCAAGTGAAAAAGGCTGTTGCTCTGGGCATCGCGACTTCCACATTGTTCTACAGCATTACTTTGCTCATTGTGATTGGCTGTATGACTGTGGCTGAGGCAAAAACGGTGACATGGCCGACCATTTCCCTTATTCACGCATTAGAGGTTCCGGGTATTTTTATTGAACGATTTGATTTGTTCTTACAGCTGACCTGGACAGCCCAGCAATTTGCCTGTATGCTCGGATCCTTTAAAGGCGCCCATATCGGGTTAACGGAAATCTTTCATCTAAAAAATAAAAACAATGCATGGCTGCTGACTGCAATGCTGGCTGCGACGTTTTTCATAACGATGTATCCCAAGGACTTGAATGACGTGTTTTATTACGGGACGCTTCTTGGATATGCTTTCTTAATTGTGATTACAATTCCATTCTTCGTCTGGTTTTTAAGCTGGATACAGAAAAAAATAGGGAGGGGGCAGCTGCAATGAAAACAGCATCAAAATTCTCCGTCATGTTTTTTATGCTGCTGGCCCTCTGCGGCTGCTGGGATGTCAAAGATATCGAGCAACTATCCTTCGCCAGAGGGCTGGCGATCGATGAGACAAATGATCACCAGTACAAACTGACGTATCAAAACCTTCTTCCCCAAAGCGAAGACAGCCAAGCATCCGGAAAACCCGAATTTGTTAATGTAACGTCCCACGGGAAAACGATTCTGGAAGCAGTCAGTGATGTATCCATCAAGGACCCTCCTGTTTATAGCGATCATTTAAAAGTGATCCTTCTGGGAGAAAAACTGATGAGGAATCAAAATGTAGACCAAGTCCTCAACCACTTTATCCGGGATGATGAGCTGCGGCGAAGCAGCTATTTGATGGCAGCCAGAGGGAATGCAGCTGATGTTTTCACAAAAGGAAACCCCAATCAGCAGCAGCCGATGCCCTCCGAAAAACTGATTGATTTGACAACTCACAGCGGATATAACGGTAAGATTATGATACCGCTGCGCATCGGAAGAGCTTCTGTCTACTCTCAGAACGGGTACAGTTATCTTATTCAAGCCGTGAAAAACGAAAAGGGAAAAGCCAAGTATGACGGAGCAGGCATTATCAAAAGGGGCAGCAATAAACTCGTTGGGTTTCTTTCAGCTGATGAAACCCAAACACTGTCATGGGTCATGGGGACGATCCAAGGCGGTGTCATGCCGACGACAGATAAAGGACATCCGATTACGTTTGAAATCAAAAAGTCGAAAACCAAAATTAAGCCTATCATTGAAAACGGAAAGCCTGTCTTTCATATTTCTGTTAAAACGAAGGGCATCCTGACAGAAGACCAAAACCCGAATGAAAACTCCTTTAGCAAAAGTTATTTGCACAGGCTGGAAAACATTTTTGAAAAAAAGCTTGAACGAGATGTAAAGCAGGTGATGGATAAACTGCAGCACGAGTATAAAACCGATCCGGTCTTTTTATCAGACCACATAAGGATTCAACACCCTGACTACTGGAATAAAGTAAAAGGGCATTGGGATGAAATATTTTCTGAGGCTGATTTTAAGTACGATATTTCTTTTAAAATCATTAACTTTGGCACGGTGGGAAAGTAAGCAATCAAAAGGGTGCGCATGATCGCGCACCCTTTTTTATGTTCCGACAGTCTGCTGTTTTCCGGCCGCTCCTCCCTGTCCGTTTTTGTCCCGTAAATCCTGCTCAATTTCTTCAAGGCTTTTTCCCTTTGTCTCTGTCACTTTAAATCGGACAAATAAGAACGCCATGATACCGATCGCGGCATAAATCAGGAATAAATAACTGATTCCGATCGCTTCCATTAATATTGGATAGGTTAATGAAACAATCAGTGTCCCAACGTGCAACATTAAGGTCGAAACACCGGTCCCGATTCCTCTGACGTGAAGCGGGAACAATTCAGGAAGCATCACCCACACAACCGGTCCCCAGCTGACCGCAAAGACAACGATAAACACGCCTAAACAAATGACGGTCGTCCATGAGGCAGCCGGAGTGTTATCGAAAAAGAGATTTACTAAAGCGAGAACGATCAAGCTGATCACCATGCCCGCATTCCCGAATAGCAGTAACGGCTTTCTTCCAATCTTGTCGATAATTTTAATCGCTACTAATGTCATGAGAACATTGACTGTGCCGATTCCGACCGTGCCTAAAATCGAAGCGGAGTTTCCGAATCCGACGTTTGTAAAGGTCTTTGGCGCATAGTAGATGATCGTATTCGTTCCGATAAATTGCTGCAAAAAAGCGAGTCCCAAACCTGCAATAAGCGCTGGGCGCACCCATGGATCGAACAGCTCCTTCAGACCGCCTTCATCCTGCTTTTCCGCTTCTTTTATATCATGTATTTCCTGATCAATATCTTTTGTGCCACGCAATTTTTCAAGAATTTTCTTCGCTTTGCTTTCTTCGCCATTCGTGAACAGCCAGCGCGGGCTCTCCGGCATAAACAAAATGCCAATAAGCAAGAGCAATGACGGCACAGCAGCCAATCCAAGCATCCAGCGCCACGCTTCGGCATCGGCAAATATGTAATTGACAATGTAAGAAAGAAGGATGCCGACCGTGATCATCAGCTGATTCAGTGATGACAGCGCCCCGCGTTTATGTTTTGGCGCCAGTTCAGATAAATAAAGGGGCACGATTGTCGTCGATGTTCCGACTGCAAGTCCCAAAATGATGCGAAACAGCACCATGACTCCTGTATTTGGGGCCAGTGCCACACCAAGACCGCCTATACAAAACAGCAGCGCGGCTGCCATAATTGCTTTTTTTCTTCCGAAACGGTCAGTCAGCTTGCCGGCCGCTCCTGAGCCCAATATCGCCCCAACCAGCAAGGAGCTGACAACAAGACCTTCTGTAAACGCGTTTAAGCCTAACTCCTTTTTCATAAATAAAATAGCTCCGGAAATCACTCCGGTATCATAGCCATATAACGCGCCTCCAAGAGCTCCGAAAAAATAAAGCCATATATTTGACTGCTTTTTCATAAAGATGACTCCCTTTCTCCATCAGCTGCAATGACATTGTCTGTGGGATTTTTTTAGAAATCTTTTAGCCTCTTTTTCCGGCCATTAAACCTTTTTATTTTGCTGATCATAAGTTTTCCAATCATTTACTTGTATTTTTTTCAATGTCGCCGAAACATTTTACCTGCTGCGGCGTCCAATATAAGGTGATTCATTACATCATCGTTATCAATTTTCAAAAACAAGAACTTATAAATATAGGAATATTTATCGAAAAATGTCTTTCGAGTAGTTGCCCCATGGCAAATAGAATGGTACGCTTCAAATATTAAAGAAACGTGAGGTATTGATATATGGAAGAACGATCACAGCGCAGAAAGAAAAAAAGAAAACTAAAAAAATGGGTGAAAGTTGTTGCCGGATTAATGGCTTTTTTAATCATTGCGGCAGGCTCTGTCGGCGCCTATGCTTTTGTAAAGCTGAACAATGCTTCTAAGGAAGCTCACGTCAGCCTTGCACGCGGAGAACAATCTGTAAAACGGATCAAAGAATTTGATCCTGGAAAAGATTCTTTTTCTGTATTGCTCTTAGGAATTGATGCCAGGGAGAAAAACGGCGAGACCGTCGATCAGGCAAGAAGTGACGCGAATGTGCTGGTTACATTTAATCGGAAAGAAAAAACAGCTAAAATGCTGAGCATTCCGCGTGACGCCTATGTAAACATCCCAGGCCACGGGTATGATAAATTCACACATGCTCACGCTTACGGCGGCGTTGACTTGACTGTGAAAACAGTTGAAGAAATGCTGGATATTCCCGTCGATTATGTCGTAGAAAGCAATTTCACGGCTTTTGAAGACGTCGTAAACGAGTTAAATGGCGTCAAAGTAACTGTAAAAAGCGATAAAGTCATTCAGCAAATCAAAAAAGATACAAAAGGTAAAGTCGTTCTTCAAAAAGGAACACATACGCTTGATGGGGAAGAAGCGCTCGCTTACGTAAGAACACGTAAAGCGGACAGTGACCTTTTACGCGGGCAAAGACAAATGGAAGTGCTGAGCGCCATTATAGATAAATCAAAATCATTGAGCTCAATTCCGGCTTATGATGATATTGTGGATACGATGGGGCAAAATTTAAAAATGAACTTATCTCTTAAAGATGCCATCGGCCTGTTCCCGTTCATCACTTCATTGAAATCAGTTGAGTCTATTCAGCTGACGGGTTATGATTATGAACCTGCCGGAGTCTATTATTTCAAATTGAATCAGCAAAAGCTGCAGGAAGTTAAAAAAGAGCTGCAAAACGATTTAGGTGTATAATGAACGGGATGGCGATTACGCCATCCCGTTTTACATATTTCCTTGTTGAAAATTATCAAAGTAACGTTTAGCCTTAATTTATATGGATTATGTTTCACAGGCAAGCTGAACATACTACACGAAGCAGCTTCATTTTTAAGGAGGTTCCCCTACATATGAAATGTATTGCGATTGATCTAGACGGAACATTACTGAATAAAGAAAGCGTCATTTCTGCGGAAAACAGAGAGGCGATCAAGCGGGCCGTTGATGCCGGCATCCTCGTCACCATTTGCACGGGAAGAGCGACATTTGATGTAAAAGCGCTGCTGGATGACTTGGACATCCCTATCATTGCAGCTAATGGCGGCACGATCCATGACACGGGTTACCGTTTGATCAGCCGGACATTAATGGATCAGGAAGCCGGTAAAGCGATTGCTGATTACTTACTTTCAAAAAACATTTACTTTGAGGTATATACAGATGACCATCTGCTTTCTCCTTTTGACGGCGAAGCTAAGCTGCACGCGGAGCTTGACATTCTAAAGAGCGCAAACCCAAACGAGCAGACGGATGACTTGTGGCAAGGAGCCATGACTCAATTCAAACAGTTTGGCATTAAACCAATCCCTCATATCGAATCGGTTTTTGACGGCGGTGAAAACATTTATAAGCTTCTTTGCTTCTCCTTTGATATGGACAAGCTGAAACAAGCGAAGGAAGAACTGAAGCATCATAAAAAACTGGCGCAAACCTCTTCAGGAAAACATATTATCGAAATCCTGCCGGCCTCGTCAGGAAAAGGACGCGCGTTAACAAAGCTCGCTGACATATACGGAATTGAAACACAGGATATCTATGCGATCGGCGATAGTCCAAACGATTTGTCCATGTTTGAAGTCGCCGGGCACCGTATCGCCATGGAAAATGCGATTGATGAATTAAAAGAAAAAAGCACCTTTGTCACAAAAAGCAATGATGAAAATGGTGTGGCCTACTTTATAGACCAGCTTCTTTCAGGACAATATACATAAAGAAAAGACTCCAGAGATTGGAGTCTTTTTCTTTTATTGCACCCGTATACTTCCTGCGTATTTATCCTTCCAATATGTGCTCGTGTTCATATTGGTGACGGTCACGCCGTTTGATAATGTGACATGAACAACTTGTCCGTTTCCGATATAGATGGAGGGATTTAAGCTTGTTGATTGAAAGAACACAATGTCTCCCGGCTTCAGGTCCGCCTTCTCAATCTTAGTTCCGGCATTGTACTGGCTTGTTGCGTATCGAGGCAGTGAAATACCAGCTGCTTTCTGGTAGACATATTGGACAAATCCAGCTGTATCAAATCCTGTCTCAGGTGTTACTCCGCCCTGTTTGTAAGGCACTTCTCCGACATAAAGCGTCGCTTCGGAAACAATCGGATTTTCTTTCGGGATTGTCAGGTTGTCAAATCGGCGAATACCCGTCATCTTCGATTTCCAGTAATCCTCTGACAAATAGGAAATGGTTACTTTTTCTGACCGGCTTGCCTGAATGAACCTGCCTGCGCCTGCATAAATGCCTGCATGTGAAATTCCCGTTTTATACGTATTGCTGAAATAGACGACATCACCAGGCTTTATGTTCTGAGGGGCTACCTTCTCGCCCACTGCCCACTGCTGTTCGGCTGATCGCGGCAGATAAATGCCAAGTGCCTGTTGAAACACATATTGCACAAGCCCCGAGCAATCAAAGCCCTCTGACGGCGTGCTTCCGCCAAACACATATGGGACACCGATATATTTTTCGGCCTCCTGAACGACAGGAACATCAGCCGTTGCCGGATCGGCAGCGATTCGTCTCGCCCCGATATAAGTTCCGCTCCAATAGCTGCTTTGTTTGTAATTGGTGATGATAACCCCTTTTGACTGTGTACTGTGAACCATTTGGCCGTCTCCGATATAAAGGGCGTCATGTGTCGGAACAGTGCCGGTGCTTCCCTCTTTCTTGAAAAACAAAATATCACCCGGCTTCAGGTTTTCCGGCTTTACAGCTGTTCCGATTTTATACTGGTCGTTTACAGATCTCGGCAGATGAATATCAGCCTTACTGAACACATATTGTATCAATCCTGATGGATCGAAACCCTCTTTCGGCGTTTCCCCGCCATATTTATACTGATATCCAAGCAGGTTTTTTGCTTCGCTGACAATCAATTCTGATGATGTATCAGCTTCCGCAATCTCCGCTTTTGTCATAATTGGAACCAAAAAACAAATGATAACCGCCACAAGCAAAAACTTCTTCCAGTTTGCCAGTGTGTTCACTTTTATTATCTCCTCCTCTTTTTGCAGTTTTAACATCGGTATTTTTTTGAATATGTTAAGAGACTTTTTAATATTTTTACAGAATGAATATGCTGGGCAAATAAAAAGAGAGTGTCTCATCAGACACTCTCTTTTTTGAATTATTTATTGGCGTTTACCGGTTCTTCCTGCTGCTGGATTTTATTCATTTCCATATCAATCTTCTGTTTTTCCTGATCTGTCAGCTGATCATTGAATTTAAAAGCTGACATAAACATGAACACGATAGCTACGGCAACAAACGGCCAGAAGGCTTTGACAAATTTCATCTTTATCACTCCGTTTATTTAGATTTTAGTTTGTCACTATGATCAATATCAAACGTCAGTTTTCCGTCTTCTACTTTCCAAGCGAAATTAGAGTCTTTCGTCAGTTCGCGAATAATGGTTTTCTGTTTAAGGCTGTCTTTTTTCACAGGCGCAGGTGTCGCTTCATGGATATCGATCGGTGTCACTTCAAAGCGTCCTGTTCCATTTTTCTTCAGGTGATACTGAACCAGTGCACTGTCTCTTGTTCTCGTCCAGCCTTGGTCAAAGACAAAGTTGCCGAGGCTGTAGAAAATGACGGTTCCGTTATATACTTCAATCGGTTCTAAGACGTGCGGGTGATGGCCGACGATGATGTCAGCTCCCGCATCAGACATGGCTCTTGCAAGCTGGCGCTGGCGGTCGTTTGGATCATTGTCATACTCTTGGCCCCAGTGTGACTGTACAACAACGATGTCCGCATGTTTTTTCGCTTCTGAAATCATAGGGATGAAGATTTCAGGATCTGCGGGCAGCACGCCCGGCGTATTCTTTTTAGCCGCGAAACCTTTCCCGGACACATCGGTAAAGCCAAGCGTCGCAATCGTTACCCCGTTGACTTTCTGGTACGAAATTTTCTTTTTCGCATCACTTAAGCTGTATCCCGCTCCAACGATATCAAGATTTTGCTTCGCAAATTCTCCAAGCGTATCTTTCATGCCCTGAACGCCGTAATCCATTGCGTGGTTGTTGGCGCTGTTGAGAACTGTGAAATTCATGTCCTTCAAGACTTTTACTGATTCCTTATTCGTCTGCAGATGAATCTCTTTATCTGCTTGTTTATAATTCTTTTGATAGGTTACCGGGTTTTCAAAGTTTCCTGCTACATAATCCGAGGCTCTAAAGATCGGTTCAACATATTGAAAAATACTGTCTGCCCCTTTTTGCTCCGTTACTTTTTCAACATAGCGTCCCATCATAATATCGCCTACAAATGAGGCTGAGAGTACGTCATCAGAATACGTTTTGACCTTCGGCGTTTCCGCTTTTCCCGCCCACATGAAAGCGAACATAAGGACAAAAACGATCGGAATGGCAATAAATACGTGCTTATTGGTTTTCTTTTTTTGCTGTTTTGTCAGCTTTAGCAGCTTTTCATGAAAGCTCAGTTCTTTTTTCATCGTTTGACACACCTTACATTAAATTAAGTAGTAAACAAACATGATAGCAAAGGTCGCTCCGCTCAATAGCAGCGTGCTTCCGAACGTAATGGTTAAACCTTGTTTCTGAATGGTATTGGCAATTAAACCTGGCACGATGATGCCGATTCCTCGAAATTCTGCGATTTCAAATGGTACAATCGGGTATAGAAAATCAAACGCGATTTTTAGGACGATCCCTGTTATCAGCATGGCAGCGAATTTTCTGCGTCCGTACAAAATCATAAATTTGGATAAACCGTATTTCACAATAACATAAGTGAGCAAGCTCACTAGCAAAACAAGTAAAATAAAGACCGGCTGATTAAACACAAGTCCTAAATATCCCGGTACAACAAGTCCTGCCGGCACGATCCCTGTTTTTTCCGCAAAAATTAAACTGAGTAGTACACCTAAAATTAGTGCGATGTATAAATCTGATCCGAACATGTTTGCATTTCCCCCTAGCTTACGAGCTGCTTAACCTTGTATTCGTGGATTTTTTCAATTAAAGGCTCTGCGGCACCATGAATATTGCCGACGCCATATATGACACGGTTGTGCATTCTTTTCTTTAACAACTCCATAATTTCATCTGTTGACTTATACTCTAGATCATGCAGTTTGTCTGCAGGAATTTTGCCTTCTTCGTAGGCTTTTACGATCGGTTCTGTTGTTTCACCGATTAAGATCAGTTCACTTGCTTCAATATAAGGCAATACGTCATTTGCGAATTGCTGTGTCCGATCGACACGGTCTGCGCGGCAGTTCATGATGATGATCGGATCATCGGTCGGGTAACCGATTTCTTTTACACGTTTCCATATATTCAAAGTAGAAGAAGCGTCGTTTGCGGCAAACCCATTAACAAAGTGCCCAGGCTCGCTCGGACTGATCAGCGGAAGAATTCTCATTGCTCCCGGATCTGGCGGCGCATTCAGCATTCCCTTAAATGCTGTTTCTTCGTCAATGCCGAGTGCTTGAGCCACACCCAGCGCCAGAGAAGCGTTATCAGGGAATACCATGTATTCAAATTTACGTAAATACTCATCTGTAATTTTTGAGTTATCAGCAATGATGACTTTTGTGTTTCGTTCTTTTGCTTTTTGTTTAAAGAACTCGGTATATTCACTATCTGTAATGACAAGATGGCCATTATAAGGAATTGTAGCGGTAAACGCTTCTGCAATTTCATCAAGCGTCGGCCCCATGACATCCATATGGTCTTCTAAAACATTCACAATGACGCCGATATTGGCCTGCAGAAGTTCTTCCTGAAAGATGATTTGATAATCTGGGTTAACAGCCATGCATTCACTGACAATCGCGTTAGCCCCTCTTTCTACTGTTTCTCTCATGACTTCTTTTTGCTCTCCGATATTCGGCCCCTGAGGTTTCCGTTTAATCGGCTTTTCCTCCGGTGTGTCCCAGTAAATCATTCTTGCATCTGTTCCTGTTGTTTTTCCAACAGTCTTGTAACCGGCTTCTATTAATATTCCGGTTGTCAGCCTTGTCACAGTCGATTTTCCGCGGATGCCGTTAATATTCACCCGAACAGGGAGGGCATCAATGTTTTTCTGATGTCGTCGTTTTTCTAATATTCCGATGACCAGTATGACAGCACAGGCTATAATGAGTAACCACATTGCTTTTCGACATCTCCTTCTATATTGTTGTAAATTCATTCATCAGTATATAGAATCACTATGAATTCTCAATCGGCATTATGTAACATAATCTTCCCTAATCGACTAAGCCAAACTTCTCTTTTGAAAGAGATTTTATACCTACAAACTGTTTTCTATTTTTGGAAAACAGCAGGACTTATACCTTATCACTTTTTTAAAAAATCGAAGAGAATGCGCTTTCATTTCTCCCCTGATATCCTTCTGGACGTATAGTCACACCTTGCTGTTTGTGTTTAATATGCATTTCAAATCAATCTTTTTTTCAGCCTGTGTTATCAAGCATCTCCTGCGATCATGCGTGTTTCCGGTTCTTATGAACACAAAATAGTTTTATCCTGTTTCTTAAGGACAAGGTCATAATGTCATCCTTTCTGCATGGAATAAGCAATATGAGGCCCATTCCAAAATGACTAAGGAGGTTCGAGATGAAAACGCTAAACATATGAGTCCGAATTCTCTAACATAATTAAACATTTTCTGGGATGATAGTCTTTTCTGTTTCTCACCATTTACAGGTCTAAACGCATGACTTTGAAACAATTTTAATAAAACTTAATATTTGTTCAAGAAATCTTCATCCATATTTGTGAAGACTTTGTCAAAAAAAGAGTGAAAACCTTAAATTTTTCAATTATATATACAATTTACAATTAGATTTCTTTTGATATTTTTATTGCTAACTTCGGATTGTTCATGATAATCTATCTATGTAAACGGTTACATAAACAAGGAGGAGCTGTTTTGGCTACAATTAAAGATGTCGCCGGAGCGGCGGGCGTTTCAGTTGCGACGGTTTCCCGCGTCCTGAATGATAACGGCTATGTACACGAAGAAACGCGAACGCGTGTCATAGCGGCGATGGCGAAGCTGAACTATTACCCGAATGAAGTCGCCAGATCTCTTTATAAAAGAGAATCCCGACTGATCGGACTTTTGCTCCCGGATATCACAAACCCTTTCTTCCCTCAGCTTGCCCGCGGTGCGGAGGATGAATTGAACCGGGAAGGCTATCGCCTTATTTTCGGCAACAGTGACGAGGAATTGAAAAAAGAACTTGAATACCTTCAAACCTTTAAGCAAAATCATGTCGCAGGCATTATTGCCGCAACGAATTACCCGGATCTCGAGGAATACAGCGGCATGAATTATCCAGTTGTTTTTCTGGACAGAACACTTGAAGGGGCTCCTTCTGTGTCCAGTGACGGCTATACAGGAGGAAAGTTAGCCGCCCAGGCTATCATTCACGGAAAAAGCCAGCGCATTACGCTCTTGAGAGGACCCGCTCACCTGCCGACCGCTCAAGACCGCTTTAACGGCGCTTTGGAAATCTTAAAGCAGGCTGAAGTTGATTTTCAGGTCATTGAGACGGCTTCATTTTCAATTAAAGATGCACAATCAATGGCGAAGGAGCTGTTTGCCGCTTATCCAGCGACAGATGGTGTGATCGCGAGTAATGATATTCAAGCCGCTGCCGTTTTACATGAAGCATTGCGGCGCGGAAAAAACGTACCGGAGGACATTCAAATTATCGGCTATGATGACATTCCGCAAAGCGGACTTCTGTTCCCGCCACTTTCTACAATTAAACAGCCCGCATATGATATGGGGAGAGAAGCTGCCAAACTGCTTTTGGGTATCATCAAAAAACAGCCTCTGGCAGAAACGGCAATTCAAATGCCTGTCACCTATATAGGAAGAAAGACGACAAGAAAGGAAGATTAAGATGCGTAATATTTGTGTGATTGGTAGCTGTTCTATGGATTTAGTGGTCACCTCGGACAAACGCCCAAAAGCCGGTGAAACGGTTCTTGGCACGTCATTTCAGACTGTGCCGGGCGGCAAAGGAGCAAATCAGGCCGTTGCCGCAGCCAGACTTGGGGCTCAAGTGTTTATGGTCGGCAAGGTCGGAGACGATCATTATGGAACAGCTATTTTGAATAATCTCAAAGCTAACGGCGTTTGCACTAACTATATGGAACCGGTTACACATACAGAAAGCGGAACCGCTCATATTGTGCTTGCTGAAGGCGACAACAGCATTGTCGTTGTCAAAGGCGCGAACGATGACATCACCCCAGCGTATGCGTTAAACGCGCTCGAACAGATTGAAAAGGTCGATATGGTGCTGATTCAGCAGGAAATCCCAGAAGAAACGGTTGATGAGGTGTGCAAATACTGCCATTCTCACGATATTCCGATCATGCTAAACCCGGCACCGGCCCGCCCGCTCAAGCAGGAAACAATTGATCACGCCACCTATCTGACGCCGAATGAACACGAGGCTTCGATTTTATTCCCTGAGCTTACCATTTCTGAAGCTTTGGCGCTTTATCCGGCAAAGCTCTTTATTACGGAAGGAAAACAAGGCGTCCGCTATTCGGCTGGCAGCAAAGAAGTGCTCATCCCGTCCTTCCCTGTAGAGCCCGTTGATACAACCGGAGCCGGTGATACGTTTAACGCAGCCTTTGCCGTGGCCCTGGCTGAGGGAAAAGATATTGAAGCCGCATTGCGGTTTGCCAATCGTGCCGCTTCCCTTTCTGTCTGTTCCTTCGGGGCCCAAGGCGGAATGCCGACAAGAAATGAAGTAGAGGAGCTGCTGTCATGAAAAAACACGGTATACTGAACAGCCATCTTGCCAAGATTTTAGCAGACCTTGGCCACACTGATAAAATTGTCATCGCGGATGCCGGACTGCCGGTTCCCGACGGCGTTTTGAAAATTGATCTTTCACTGAAGCCGGGCCTTCCGGCTTTCCAAGATACAGCGGCAGTACTGGCTGAGGAAATGGCGGTCGAAAAAGTCATTGCTGCAGCTGACATAAAAGCATCCAATCAGGAGAATGCGAAATTTCTAGAAAATCTTTTCTCTGAACAAGAGATTGAATACCTTTCTCACGAGGAGTTTAAGCTGCTGACAAAAGAAGCAAAGGCAGTCATAAGAACAGGAGAATTCACACCATATGCCAACTGCATTCTGCAGGCGGGTGTGCTTTTCTAGAAAGGAGGATGAAACATGCAGATTGAAATGAAAGACATTCATAAAGCATTTGGAAAAAACCAGGTGCTGTCAGGTGTTTCCTTTCAGCTCATGCCTGGCGAGGTTCACGCATTAATGGGAGAAAACGGCGCCGGCAAGTCCACGCTTATGAACATTTTGACAGGCCTGCACAAAGCAGATAAAGGTCAAATCAGCATAAACGGAAACGAAACGTATTTTTCCAATCCAAAAGAAGCGGAACAGCATGGAATAGCCTTTATCCATCAGGAATTGAATATCTGGCCGGAAATGACCGTTCTTGAGAATCTATTTATCGGTAAAGAGATATCCTCCAAGCTGGGCGTCTTACAAACAAGAAAAATGAAAGCGCTAGCAAAAGAGCAATTTGACAAACTCTCCGTCTCTCTTTCTCTTGATCAAGAAGCCGGCGAATGTTCCGTCGGACAGCAGCAAATGATCGAAATCGCAAAAGCGCTTATGACAAATGCCGAGGTCATCATTATGGATGAACCGACCGCAGCGTTGACTGAACGTGAAATCAGCAAGCTCTTCGAGGTCATTACAGCGTTAAAAAAGAACGGCGTCTCCATTGTCTATATTTCGCATCGCATGGAAGAAATTTTTGCGATTTGCGACAGAATTACCATCATGCGTGACGGAAAAACGGTAGATACAACAAACATCTCAGAAACTGATTTTGATGAAGTCGTCAAAAAAATGGTCGGCCGGGAGCTGACTGAACGATATCCAAAACGCACTCCTTCTCTCGGTGACAAAGTATTCGAGGTGAAAAATGCTTCCGTAAAAGGGAGTTTTGAGGACGTCAGCTTTTATGTTCGTTCCGGTGAAATCGTCGGTGTTTCAGGATTGATGGGAGCCGGCCGGACAGAAATGATGAGAGCGCTGTTCGGCGTTGACAGGCTGGACACGGGTGAGATATGGATCGCTGGGAAAAAAACGGCTATTAAGAACCCGCAGGAAGCCGTGAAAAAAGGTCTCGGCTTTATTACAGAGAATCGCAAGGATGAAGGGCTCCTGCTCGACACCTCGATCCGCGAAAATATTGCCCTGCCCAATCTGTCCAGCTTCTCACCAAAGGGTCTCATTGATCATAAGCGGGAGGCTGAATTTGTCGATCTGTTAATCAAACGCCTCACTATCAAAACAGCATCACCGGAAACGCACGCACGCCATTTATCAGGAGGAAACCAGCAAAAAGTGGTGATAGCCAAGTGGATCGGCATCGGACCGAAAGTGCTTATCTTGGATGAGCCAACCAGAGGTGTGGATGTTGGCGCCAAACGAGAGATTTATACGCTGATGAATGAGCTGACCGAACGCGGCGTCGCTATCATCATGGTGTCATCAGAGCTGCCTGAAATTCTGGGAATGAGCGATCGGATTATCGTTGTCCATGAAGGCAGAATCAGCGGAGAAATCCATGCGCGAGAAGCAACACAAGAACGAATTATGACACTTGCCACGGGAGGGCGGTAATATGAAAACGGAACAACTGCAAACAGAACAAAAACGGATTCACTTCGACGGAGTCATGCAAAAACTCGGCCCGTTTCTTGGTTTATTTATTCTCGTTATCATTGTATCTATTTTAAATCCCAGCTTTCTTGAACCGCTGAATATTTTAAACCTGCTTCGCCAGGTCGCCATTAACGGATTAATCGCGTTCGGGATGACCTTTGTCATTTTGACAGGCGGCATTGATCTTTCTGTTGGCGCTATTCTTGCCCTGTCCAGTGCTTTAGTTGCGGGGATGATTGTGTCCGGTGTCGATCCGGTTCTCGCGATCATCCTTGGCTGTATCATTGGTGCCGTACTAGGCATGATCAACGGATTATTGATTACTAAAGGAAAAATGGCGCCCTTTATCGCCACGCTTGCGACCATGACTGTGTTTCGCGGACTGACGCTAGTGTATACAGATGGAAATCCGATTACCGGACTTGGCACAAACTACGCTTTTCAGATGTTCGGACGCGGTTACTTTTTAGGCATTCCTGTACCGGCAATTACGATGGTTCTTGCCTTTGTCATCCTTTGGGTGCTTCTTCATAAAACACCATTCGGACGCCGAACGTACGCTATCGGCGGCAACGAAAAAGCCGCGCTCATTTCAGGCATCAAAGTGACGCGCGTGAAAGTGATGATCTATTCTTTAGCCGGGCTTTTATCCGCTCTTGGAGGTGCCATATTGACTTCCCGCCTGCATTCGGCCCAGCCGACTGCGGGAGAATCGTACGAACTTGATGCTATCGCGGCAGTCGTCTTAGGAGGGACAAGTCTTTCTGGCGGCCGCGGACGCATTGTCGGCACTTTGATCGGGGTCCTGATCATCGGCACACTTAATAACGGGCTTAATCTGCTTGGCGTTTCATCATTTTATCAGCTGGTTGTCAAAGGGATTGTTATCTTAATTGCGGTATTATTAGACCGCAAGAAGTCAGCTTAGGAGGGTTTTCACATGAAAAAGGCTGTATCCGTCATTTTAACGTTATCATTATTTTTGTTAACCGCCTGTTCGCTTGAGCCTCCCCAATGGGCAAAGCCGTCAAACTCGGGGAACAAAAAGGAATTCACCATTGGCTTGTCCGTCTCAACACTTAATAATCCTTTTTTTGTCTCATTAAAAAAGGGTATCGAAAAAGAAGCTAAAAAACGGGGAATGAAAGTCATCATTGTTGATGCACAAAATGATTCATCGAAACAGACGAGTGACGTGGAAGATTTAATTCAGCAAGGTGTTGATGCATTATTAATCAACCCGACTGATTCTTCGGCGATCTCAACGGCAGTAGAATCTGCAAACGCAGTCGGTGTGCCCGTCGTAACAATCGATCGATCTGCCGAACAAGGAAAAGTTGAAACCCTCGTTGCTTCCGATAATGTAAAAGGTGGTGAAATGGCCGCGGCGTTTATTGCCGACAAACTTGGAAAAGGAGCAAAGGTGGCAGAGCTTGAAGGCGTCCCCGGCGCATCTGCCACACGGGAACGCGGCTCAGGATTCCATAACATCGCAGACCAAAAACTCCAAGTTGTCACAAAACAATCAGCTGACTTTGACCGCACGAAAGGCCTGACTGTCATGGAAAACCTGCTGCAGGGACATCCTGATATCCAAGCTGTTTTTGCTCACAACGATGAAATGGCGCTCGGTGCTCTCGAGGCAATTAACAGCTCGGGGAAAGACATATTGGTGATCGGTTTTGACGGCAATAAAGATGCGCTCGCTTCCATTAAAAACGGAAAGCTGTCAGCCACCGTCGCTCAGCAGCCTGAATTAATCGGTAAATTGGCTACAGAAGCAGCAGATGATATTTTGCACGGGAAAAAAGTGCAAAAAACAATATCCGCGCCTCTCAAACTAGAAACACAAAAATAATTGTCTGATGTTTAGGAACCTGCGATAACGTGAATAGAGATATAGAATGAATTATTTCTCTTACGTGAGGAGAGGAACGGCATGAACAAACCAACAAAACTATTTTCAACATTAGCACTTGCGGCTGGAATGACTGCGGCGGCTGCTGGCGGCGCTGGCACGATCCATGCTCAACAGCCAGAAACAACGGTAAGCATTGATGATTTATACAGTTATCCGATTGATTCTTATTTGGTATCAGCAGAGGCTCTAAATGTCAGAACGAAGGCTTCCGCATCAAGCCAAAAAGCCGATACGCTGCACTTAGGAGATAGCCTAAAGCTGATTTCCTTCTCAAATGCTGACTGGGCAAAGGTTCAGTATAAAAACGGAAAAATAGGATTTGTCTCCACTCATTACATTGTAAAAGCAGCGACAACGGTAAAAACCAAAACAAAAACAAAAGTATATACATCCGCTGATGGAAAGAGCATTAAGACTCTTCCAGCAGACACAAGCGTTTCTTTTTTAGGCTGGAGTAAAACGAATAAAGGCGGTTTTGATTTTGATTGGGTATTCGTTGATTACGGCGGTGCGACAGGTTATATGAAAACAAAGGATTTACACATGACAAAATAACTGAGAGGGATTCCGCATTTATGCGGAACCCCTTTTATTATGAATTGATTTGTCACATTCCCAAGATATTTCTCAGGAAATATTGTCGTATGCTGTGTCGAAACCTTACATGATCATCGACATTTTTGTTCACGCTAAAAAGCGGAGGTGTAAATATGGATCAATTTGAAGCAGCATATGAATCGTATAAAGCCCGGCAAACAACTGCCGATCAAGAAAATGTTCCATCTGGAAAAGAAGAAATTATTGCGGTTAGAAGAAATGAGGAAGACAATATTATCGCAGTGAAAACCAATACAGGAAGAGAGCTCGACTACCCTACTGCGCTGTCAGAAGCAAAATCAGGAAAACTCGCTCATGTTGATGTCTTCCATAAATACGGGCGTGACATTTTGCGAAGTGAACCGGACGGCATCAAGGAAAATAACCTGTCTGAGCTGCCGGATTTTTAAACAAATACAGCCCTGCCGTATGTTGGACAGGGCTGTATTTTAAACAAAAGGCTGCTGGATGTATTCGGCTAACCGTTTTGCACTGTGAGAAATATCCTCTGCAGCTGCATAATTCACGCCATAGAACACATATGGAGGCAGATACTTCATGCCGATCAGATTACTCGTGGCCTGAAATGGTTTCAATAGCTCACTGATCGAGTAATGATTTGCTCCGCCCGCTTGATATTTTTCCGCTTCGCTCCCTGTTGATACAGCCAGCATCAGCTCCTTGCCATGCAAGGCATTTCCTTCTGAACCAAAAGCCCAGCCGTAAGTCAGCACAAGATCCTGCCATTTTTTCAAGAGCGACGGAGAGCTGTACCAATATAGCGGGAATTGAAAGACAATCCGATCGTATTCCTCGCACAGCTGCTGTTCCTTCGCAACATCTATCGCTTCATTCGGGTATTCCTTATAAAGATCCCGTACTGTGATATTGTCATGTTTGCTCAATTCTTCAGCCCACGTCTTATTGACAACTGAGGTCTCCATATGTGGATGAACTGCCAAAACCAATATTTTCATCAGACCACACCTTTACTGTTTTGATGTTATTTTATCTAAAATCAGGAAAAGAGCCAAATAAAAAGAAAGCCCTGCTAAAAGGGGCTTTCTTTTTTTCTTTTATTCAGGACTTCCTTCAGTTGTTTCGATATCTTTCGCAAAATCAGGGTTATCCAGATTCGCATTAAAGAAATCCGCTGTGTTCGGAAGTCTGAGATTCATGTTCATTTTTTGAGAAATCGTAACCGTGCAATCCTCAAGCACATAGTCAAAAACGTGTCCGCCTGAATTGCGTCCTTCGTCAATGAAGTGCAGGTGATAGCCTGAAACGGCGATTCCGTTTGCGTAAGCTGGTGTCAAGAAACCTACGATTGTTCCTCTCACGTTGTCGAAGTTGAAAATCGGCTGTGTTTTGACCGCTTCAACCATTGGCACGTAAGGTTTTTCTTGAAGTTCTACTGTTCTTGTCTGCACCTTTTTAAACAATCCGTCAATGCGAATTGCATAAAATAAGTTTCTGCTTGGCAGCATGCTGTTGATCTCTTTTTCAAAGTCTTCGCGTGTCATTTTCGCATCAATTTTGTGCGTCATGTCCGGTGTAAAGAACGTAAATGAACAGAACGGTGAACGGTCTCCATTTTGGACCGGTGTCGCGGTTCCGTCTGAGCGAAGACGGTAAAATTCGCCGTCAAACCCAATCAGCTCTCCGTCAAGCTTGTTAAAGGTTCCGATACCGAAGTCTCCATATTTCGGAATCTCTGACAGTTCAAAATCTCCGTCATATACTCCGTCTAATAGAGAAGTCATTGTTGATACTTGATAAATCTGGCTCACAGGCTGATCTTTTTGACCACGGCTGAGCACTTGAATGTTGCTTTCTCGTTTCATATTTCCCTTCACTCCTTTTATTTAGTGCTGTTCATAAAACAGTGTCGTGATGCGCAGAGTGCTAGAGAGCTTTCGTTTTCATGAGTTCCCCGAATTCTTTCGGAAGCTTGTCACTTGCTAAATTAATGTTATCACTGTAGTCAACCGGGACATCGATGATGACAGGACCTTCAGCGTTCATGCCTTGACGCAGAACATCTGCCAGCTGGTCTGGTGATTCTACGCGCAAGCCAGTTGCTCCGAAGCTTTCCGCATATTTCACGATATCGATATTTCCGAAATCGACCGCAGATGTACGGTTATATTTTTTCAATTGCTGGAATGCAACCATGTCATATGTGCTGTCGTTCCATACAATGTGTACAATTGGTGCTTTTAGTCGAACTGCTGTCTCTAATTCCATTGCTGAGAATAAGAAACCGCCGTCACCAGAGACAGAAACCACTTTTTCTCCCGGTTTCACCAATGAAGCGCCGATTGCCCAAGGAAGCGCAACGCCGAGTGTTTGCATACCGTTACTGATCATTAATGTTAACGGCTCGTAGCTGCGGAAATAACGTGACATCCAAATGGCGTGCGAACCGATATCGCAAGTTACTGTAACATGATCATCGACTGCATTACGCAACTCTTTAACGATTTCAAGAGGGTGCGCTCTGTCTGATTTCCAATCTGCAGGCACCTGCTCACCTTCATGCATATATTGTTTTAAATCAGAAAGGATTTTCTGCTCACGCTCTGCAAATTCTACTTTCACAGCATCGTGTTCGATATGATTGATCGTGGACGGAATGTCACCGATCAATTCAAGATCAGGCTGGTAAGCATGATCAATGTCAGCGATAATCTCGTCTAAATGGATAATTGTCCGGTCTCCATTGACATTCCAGAATTTCGGATCATATTCAATCGGGTCATAGCCGATCGTCAGAACAACATCTGCCTGCTCTAGCAGTAAATCGCCAGGCTGGTTGCGGAACAAACCGATACGGCCAAAATACTGATCCTCTAAATCTCTAGAAAGGGTACCGGCAGCTTGATATGTTTCAACAAATGGAAGCTGAACCTTTTTCAAAAGCTTGCGAACCGCTTTAATTGCTTCCGGTCTTCCGCCTTTCATGCCGACCAAAACGACAGGAAGTTTTGCTGTTTGGATTTTTGCTATGGCCGCACTGATTGCATCATCTGCTGCAGGACCGAGTTTTGGCGCTGCAACAGCACGCACGTTTTTCGTATTTGTGACTTCATTCACAACATCTTGCGGAAAGCTCACAAAAGCGGCCCCAGCCTGCCCTGCTGACGCTATCCTAAATGCATTTGTAACAGCTTCCGGTATATTTTTTACATCTTGAACTTCTACACTGTATTTTGTAATCGGCTGGAATAGCGCCGCATTATCCAAAGATTGATGTGTCCGTTTTAAACGATCTGCACGGATCACGTTTCCAGCAAGCGCAACGACAGGGTCTCCTTCAGTGTTCGCTGTCAGCAGGCCTGTTGCCAAGTTAGAGGCACCCGGTCCTGATGTGACTAACACGACTCCCGGTTTTCCAGTTAAACGGCCGACTGCTTGGGCCATGAATGCTGCGTTTTGTTCGTGCCGGGCAACGATAATTTCAGGTCCTTTATCTTGTAAAGCGTCAAATACCGCATCAATTTTTGCACCTGGAATGCCAAATACATGTGTGACACCTTGCTCCACTAAGCAATCAACAACAAGCTCCGCCCCTCTGTTTTTCACAAGGGATTTTTGTTCTTTTGTTGCTTTTGTCAACACCCTCACTCCTTATTATGCATTTTAAACGTAAAATTTTAAATATCTTGTGATAAGTTTCACTATACACTCTTTGGAAATTGACCTCCAATATCGATTCGCCTTATGATTAATATGTAATACGAATTATTAACCTATGGAAAGGAATGCATATTGAATGGAGCTTCGCCATCTTCAATACTTTATCGCAGTAGCCGAAGAGCTTCATTTCGGAAAGGCTGCCCGGCGGCTGAACATGACGCAGCCTCCTCTCAGCCAGCAGATCAAACAGCTGGAGGAAGAAGTCGGAGTTACGCTTCTGAAAAGGACAAAACGATTTGTCGAGCTTACCGCAGCAGGAGAAATCTTTTTAAATCATTGCCGCATGGCATTGATGCAAATCGGACAAGGAATTGAACTGGCACAGCGGACGGCCCGCGGCGAGCAAGGCCTTCTCGTAATCGGTTTTGTCGGATCAGCTACATATGAATTTCTGCCGCCGATTGTCCGGGAATATCGTAAAAAATTCCCATCTGTGAAAATAGAACTGCGTGAAATATCCTCGTCTAGGCAGCAGGAGGAGCTACTAAAGGGCAACATTGATATTGGTATACTTCATCCTCCCTTACAGCATACAGCTTTACATATCGAAACCGCCCAAAGCAGCCCTTGTGTTTTAGCTTTGCCTAAGCAACACCCATTGACTTCTAAGGAATCAATTACGATTGAGGATTTAAGAGATGAACCAATTATTACTGTTGCTAAAGAAGCATGGCCTACTCTATACATGGATTTTATTCAGTTCTGTGAACAAGCGGGCTTCAGACCCAACATTGTCCAGGAAGCCACAGAATATCAAATGGTGATTGGTTTAGTCAGTGCCGGAATTGGTATGACATTTGTTCCTTCCTCAGCCAAAAAATTATTTAATTTGGATGTTACTTATCGAAAAATGGACCAAATACAGCTTAATGCAGAATGGGTTATCGCTTACCGCAAAGACAATCATAATCCGCTTATAAAGCATTTTATTCATATTTCAAATTGTCAGCAGACAAGAACTAAAGAGAGTGATGCAGGTACATGAACAATACTTGCAATCTCTTTTTTCTTTTGGGATTCTTATGGAATTTTTATTAATTTAATATAATCGCTTAGTACAACTTTATATCAGTATACGTATACATACAGTACAAATAGTTGGCAAGGACATCAGTAAGCGCAGGACATTAGTTTGATTTTAAAAATGAAAGATAGAGAGGTGAAGTAAATTATTGAGTTCACCGGCATATTCACATTGCTCGCTTTTTTCGTAACAATGATTTTTATTTTCTGGAGACCAAAAGGACTAAATGAAGCTATCCCCGCCACATTTGGCGCTTTAATGGTTTTATTGTGCGGAAGTGTGTCATTGGCAGACTTAGGGGAAATCGGAACAAAAGTCACGGGTGCATCGGTTACAATCCTTGCCACTATGATTATGGCCATTGCACTAGAAAGCTTTGGTTTCTTTTATTGGGTGGCTGCAAAACTGCTCCAACAATCCAAGGGTTCAGGCATCAAGCTTTTTTGGCTAACCAATTTGCTCTGCTTTCTCATGACCATTTTCCTGAATAATGATGGGAGCATTTTGATCACAACTCCAATCCTTTTGCTTGTACTAAAATATTTAGGTTTAAAAAAACATCAAAAAGCCCCATATTTATTAAGCGGTGTTTTAATAGCCACAGCCTCTAGCGCACCGATTGGCGTAAGTAATATTGTTAATTTAATTTCTCTCAAAATCATTGGAATGGATCTATATCTTCACACCGCCATGATGTTTGTCCCTAGTATGATGGGACTCATTTTTATGACTTGTCTACTGTTTATGTTCTTTTATAAACGTCTTCCCAAAAGCCTGCCAGATATACCGGGCCATTTTCAGTCTCTGCGGCATAGAAGGTACCATCCTCTTCATTCGCCATCAGCTCCTTTACCAGAACGAAATCAAACAAAAATCATGTTGTTTGTGCTTGCATTTGTTTTTCTCGTCAGAATGAGTCTATTTGCAGCATCATATACCGGTATTTCTGTTCCTCTAGTCGCTGTCATCGGATCTTTTATCCTGTTGAGCTGGAGATGGATTTATTTCAAAACCTCCCCAAGAGACTTGTTATATAAATCGCCTTGGCACATTTTTATATTCGCTTTTACTATGTATGTCTTAATTTATGGTCTGCATAATATTGGATTCACAGAGTTACTTGTGAATTATTTTGAACCTGTGGTTTCTGGAAGCCTCGCCCATGCAACTTTCGCATCAGGTATCTCTACTTCAGTTTTTTCTAATCTCTTTAACAACCATCCAGCGTTAATGATCAGTACTTTTACCTTAACTGAAATGACCCTGAATCCTTCAGCAACAAAAATCATCTACTTGGCCAATATTATCGGCAGTGATATCGGTTCATTATTATTACCTATGGGAACCTTAGCAACGCTTATTTGGATGCATATATTAAAACAGCATGATGAAAGTATTTCATGGGGCGAATATATAAAAACGACCATTATCATCATTCCGCTGACTGTTCTTTTTACGTTAACATGTTTATATTTTTGGATCAGTTGGTTATTTCTTTAGCACAGTATGAAACGAAAAACTGCCTTCTGCTATTCAAGAGGGCAGTTTTGTATACACTAGGGAAGATGCATTGTCTTTAGATGATTTAACTTCCAAATGACTGGCTCTCCACTTGCGTTAATAAGCTCAATTATATTATTAGAGACATCCTTTAATAGACCAACTTTTTCTGGCACCTCTCCCATATCAAATATGACCAATTCACCAATATTTTTTTTGATCTGCTCCTCAAAATTACGCACAAGAGGAACTTTGGAAGGCACGACCGGCAATTGTGAGTTGTCAAGAGTATACGGTGTTTGTTCAGTTGAATAAGGGGTAAACCATTTTAAATGATGCATAGATATAAAAAGTATTTTAAATACGGGTGAGAAAAATACAATATAATCGTTTAAAACATTTGTAACATACCCATGGATCGATCGACCCCCAGTTACATAAACTTCAATAAACTGGCCTTTGACCTTGTTTAATGTATTTCTATATGAAAAAGCTTGAGTTTCTGCCTCTATGGATGGATCTTCCGGATTGATCAAAAATGGCTTCTCAGTACTGGTCATTATTTTCGCCTTGTTTATTTGATGAAGATGCAACAAGGGAATATAAAGATAATTGCAGCCATCAAAAATAACAAAAATATCCTGTCCGGTATCTATGAGGGTGCCGACAAACCTTGTATCTCCTGAAATGACAACCTCAACATCTGTGTTAAGGAATTGATTCAAACCTTTCACGATTCTCCTCCTTTAACTGAAAAAGGGCATCACTTAATCTGATGCTCCTCCATTATCTATTAAAATTTACGTTTCCAGTGATAGTCTATCGTTCTGACAATCGTTTCATAGCTATAATCATCCTTTTGTTTTTCTGAACTTTTGAAGGAACTTGAATAACCTGGTGATCTTGATGATTGATAATCTGATGATCTTGGTGATCGTTTAGATGATTTTGATGATTGATAATCTGAAGATTTTAATGATCGTTTAGATGATTTTGAAGAACTTTTTGAACGTGACGAACGGCCAGATTTGGATGATTGATAATCCGAAGATTTTAGTGATCGTTTAGATGATTTTGAAGAACTTTTTGAACGTGACGAACGACCAGATTTGGATGATTGATAATCTGAAGATTTTAGTGATCGTTTAGATGATTTTGATGAGCTATATGATTTTGAAGAAATGAACGAATTGCTGTCCTTATCATTATTGTCTTCCTGGTTTTGTTCATTTTTTTGATCCTCTTTTTTGTACGACCCTTTTGGACCTAAGCTGATGCTTTTTATGTGAAAAGGATAGATGCGAAGCACCTCTTGATTTTTCACTATAGTATAATGGCCGTCGGCATTATCTACAAGGATACCCTCAATGGCTTCCGGACCTCCACGATTAATTGAAACCCATTTATGAGTCAGACTCTTAAAAACCTCGCTTAAATCATCAGCTTCCAAAACTCCAACTGGCGTCTGCTCTTCTATTTTCAAATCAGGCTCGTGTTTACTTATACTTTTGATGTGATGGATATTAAAATACACTACCCCATCCTCATTTGTGTTTAACGCAGCGTAATCATCTCCCAGCCAGACCAATCTTCCTTTTTTAGATTCCGGACCCCCTTGGTTAAATTGAACTGATTGGTTTATTAAATGTCCGATTAAGCTATGAAAATCATCAGCATCGAGCATTTCCTCAGTCTCAATTGTTGTGGTGCTATTATTGGTATCCTCAGTAATACTTTTCACATGCTCCAACTGATAATAAATTATTTTTTTTTCAGCTTGTAAAGCTATATAATCTGATTTTACAGCTGTTAATTTTCCTTTTTTAGATTCCGGACCTCCACGATATACAGTAACAATTTTATCTTTCATTGAGTGCAAAAAGTTATAATACGATATTTCATTATTTGAATGATATTTCATTCTCCTCTTGCTCATTCAAATTCCTCCTAGTCACTTATACATAGATGATAAACATACTGCATATATACGTGTCACATTTATTTGTTGAACTAATTCAATAGCCTAATTGTCGCTTTTTCCGCGAATACCCATTTTCACGCATTCATAAAATACTTAAATGATCTTTGAGGTATTGTGAACGGTTTTTAATATACTCGCAGATCACATCCGGCTCACGGTCAAAACGCTCAATATCATTCTTTTTATACGGGTCCATGAGGACAAACGGCCTAATCCGTTCATACATCGCCATGATTTTCGGTTCCATATATTCTATTGTAAAAAGAGATTGGAGCGTTTTTTCTAACAGGCGCTTGTAGGACTTGCGAAACTCGGATTCATCCAATATCCGGGCGGTTAGTGTATTAAATCCTTGAATTCTTACATAATCGGCAGCCATCCGCTCTCCATGGATATCCCTGCCCCAAGTCGCATCATAATCCCAAGGAATCACCTCAAATAATCCGGTTTCCCCGCTTCTGTATAATGCGTAGTTGTGGACAAACCCGTCATAGTTCGAGGTGAATACAATACCAGCAAGCCAGCGCAAATACTTATCGACATCCACGTGTTTTGTCACTTCTGACTTAAACTGAGCTTTAGGGACCGTATTAATTTTAAAAATCATATCCTGTAAATAAAAATCATCTTCCTCAGTCCCTGTTTTCTTTTCATATCCAAGCTCCAGCGATGTTTTCGTTTCCCTTTCTAAATCGCTCATCAGAGAAAAGTTGGCATCATCATCCACCGCATAAAAAATCGCGCCATCAGCCAGCTTCCTTTTCGCCAAATAATATTCATCTACGGATTCAAGTTCAAGATAAACCCCTTCATTCTTCCCATTCATCTTTACAAACACAAACTCTGCCTTTGGAGACAGTGTCCCTAGCTCCGAGAAAAAATCCAGAGACAATTTGTTTCTCATCAAGGAAGGGTCTTTATACTCCGCATTTAAGTGAATCTCTCGCGCGCCGCGGAATGTTTTCGGCTGATAAAAGGAAATATGGTATGACTTCTTTTTGAAGTCTCTGATATGTGATCCCCGATAAGCGATATCAATATCCAGCCTTTTTTGATTTACCTTCATCACAGCTGGCACCGGATCATCGTCCCATATATCCTTTTTTAATTCACGCAAGTCTTTTGGATGAACAAACAGCTGATAAAGCGGTAAATTGGATTGATTCTTCATCCATAATCCTCCTTACAAATTTTAGGCTTTTATTTTTATAAGATCTCAGCGGAACACTTATACACTTTTTAAAACCGCGCGTACTATGAGGGTAGTAAGGATCTTCATCCTTAACATATTTTTAAAAGGAGGATTTCAAATTGGGCCACTATTCCCATTCTGACATCGAAGAAGCGGTGAAATCCGCAAAAAAAGAAGGTTTAAAGGATTATTTATACCAAGAGCCTCATGGAAAAAAACGCAGTCATAAAAAGTCGCATCGCACTCACAAAAAATCTCGCAGCCATAAAAAATCATACTGCTCTCACAAAAAATCTCGCAGTCACAAAAAATCATTCTGTTCTCACAAAAAATCTCGCAGCCACAAAAAATCATACTGCTCTCACAAGAAATCTCGCAGCCACAAAAAATCGTACCGTTCTCACAAAAAATCTCGCAGCTATAAAAAATCTTACCGTTCTTACAAAAAATCTCGTAGCTATAAAAAATCTTGCCGTTCTTACAAAAAATCTCGCAGCTACAAAAAGTCTTACTGTTCTCACAAGAAAAAATCTCGCAGCTATAAGAAGTCATGCCGCACACACAAAAAATCTTATCGTTCCCATAAGAAATACTACAAAAAACCGCACCACCACTGCGACGACTACAAAAGACACGATGATTATGACAGCAAAAAAGAATACTGGAAAGACGGCAATTGCTGGGTAGTCAAAAAGAAATACAAATAATCTAAGTTTTCATTGTTTCAATAGGCTGCCGGCGGAGGTACGGAAGCCTATTTTTTTATTTGCCCTGTATTAGATATATGTCATGACATAACATATGCAACCCGCATCATTTGGTTTCCTTTAAACCATTTCGTTATAATCAAGGTATCCTAACGATAAAGGCGGTTGTTGCTATGTACATATTTCAAGCTGATCAGCTTAGTGCCAAAGACACATACAAGCTATTGTCAGGTACCGTTATTCCCCGCCCCATTGCATTTGTGACAACACTTTCTTCAGGAGGAGCGGTCAATGCCGCGCCTTTCAGTTTTTATAACGTCGTCAGCTCAGATCCTCCGCTTCTCAGTATTTCTGTTAACAGGACGGAAGGACGCCAAAAAGATACAGCACGAAACGCAGTGGAGAACGGAGAATTTGTCGTTCATGTCAGTGATGAAGCCATCATTGAAAATATCAATGAAACAGCTGCAAGCTTAAGGCCGGATGAAAGCGAGCTTACACGCACCTCGCTTCATCCTGTTGAAAGCAAAGCTGTTTCAGTTCCCGGCATTAAGGAAGCCCGCGTTCGCTTTGAGTGCAAATTAGAGCGGCATATTACCTTTGACAATGATCAAGGCATCACTACAGCAGATCTGCTCATCGGAAGAGTTGTCTGCTTCCACCTAGATGAAAAGGTGTATGATGCAGAAAAGGGATATATTTTAACGGATGAATTAAAGCCTGCCTCACGATTGGCGGGAAATCACTATGCCAAGCTGGGGGAAGAATTCACACTGATTCGTCCCAGCTGAAGAGAAGGACTATTTAAATAGAAGAAACTAGTCAAAAAGACCTTATGATTACAAAATATCGCCTGTAAATAACTGAAAAAATATCAAAAAAAAGAACACCCAGAGCAAGCTCGGGGTGTTCTTTTATGAAACGTTTTTCCTTTTTCTTCGTATAAAGGTAGATTAGGAGGAATTGGAATGACAAACTTTTGGATTTTAATGCTGATCGCTATTACCATCAGTCTCGCCTCTCAATTTTTTATAAAGAAAAAATACGGTATTGATAAATCCGGCTGGCGATATAAGCATGTCAGCAATACACACAAATGGATCGAAATCACTTTACTTATTTTGTTTGTGTTTTCACTCTCCTTTTTTCCAGTTGAATATTTGCTTCTTTTATTTTTTATTGTGATTGACTCAATACGAATTTTTATGGAGTGGCATTATAGACCTGAAGATAAACAGTATATGTACCACATTGTAGAGGTCTCCCTTATGTTTGTGCTTTTGATTTATATTTGTACCCTATAGTTATTTAAATCCCCACAGCCGCTCCGTCTCCCCGAGGATCGGCTCCGCCTTGGAGAAAGCCTTCTTCATCAACTTTGATTGCAGCCGCGTGTCCCATCAGCGGATCATAGTCACCGACAACCTCCACGAGATGCCCGCTGTCTTTCAGTTTTTGGATTGTTTCGTCTGTGAATCTGCCCTCGACTCTGAGACCTTCGTATTCCTCTCCCCACGTTCTGCCCCATACCCAGCGCGGTTCGCTGATTGCCTGCTTTGGATGCATTCCGTAGTCCAGCATTCGGGTAATGATGGCCGTCTGAGTCTGCGGCTGGCCTTCGCCGCCTTGTGTGCCGTACAGAATTTTTGGCTTTCCGCCTTTACAGACCATAGCCGGCATCAACGTATGGAAGGTGCGCTTTCTCGGTTCAAGCGTGTTGACATGATTTTCATCCAGTGAGAAAAATGATCCGCGGTTTTGCAGTAATATGCCTGTATCACCGGCAGTGACTGCCGAGCCAAATTCAAAGTACAGGCTTTGAATGAATGACACTGCGTTGCCATCCGCATCGATTACGGCCGCATATGCCGTATCACTTCCCACCGGCCTGCTTTCTGCCGGTTCTGCCAGATAGCCGATTTCTCCCGCCAATCGTTTCGCATAATTTTTATCCAAAAGCCTTTCAAGCGGAATGTCAGCAAACGCAGGGTCAGTCAAAAAGGCATTCCGATCTACAAAACTCTTTTTCAGCGCCTCCACAAGCACATGATAATACTCAAATGAACCGTGCTCGATTTGGGTGAAATCATAGTTTTCCAAAATGTTCAGTGTTAATAAACCGGTAAATCCCTGAGAATTCGGCGGCGCCTGATACACACTGTATCCTCGATAATCACTTGATACAGGCGCTGCCCACTCACCCCGATGCGCTTTAAAATCATCGATTGTCATGTAACTGCCGTTATTCTGTAAATGTGAGACAATCCGCTGAGCGAGATCTCCTTCATAAAATGCGCTTCTTCCTTTTTCAGCAATCAAGTTCAGACTGTCTGCAAGCTCTTTTTGCACAAACCGCTCTCCCGGGACAGGTGCTTTGCCCCTTCTCGTGAAGATGTCAGCCGTGTAAGGCGTGGAAGCCAGCAGTTCAATATTCTTTTCTGTGTGACGACACTGATCAGCTGATACAGGAAACCCATTTTGGGCATAATCGCGTGCGGGCTCCAATACATCTGCAAGAGACAGACGCCCGTACTCCTTCAGGACCGCATCCCAGCTATCAACCATTCCCGGCACGGTAATGGCACTGTCAATTCCCCGCAGCGGAATCGCGCTTTTTCCCTTATATACATCTCTCGTTACGTTTTTTCCTGAACGGCCGCTGCCATTGTAGACTTTTACTGCCTTTGTTTCCTGGTGAAAGGTCAGCCAAAAGGAATCCCCGCCAAGTCCGGTCATATGCGGGTACACAACCGCAAGACAAGCACTCACCGCAACAGCGGCGTCAAACGCGTTGCCTCCCTTATCCAGTATGCGGTTTCCGGCTTGAGAAGCGAGGTAATGCGGACTGACGACCATTTGCTTTGTACCGATGACAGATTTGTTCATCACAAGTCCCCTTTTTTAAGAAATTTTCTTCAGTATAGGGAGCCTGATTTTTCACTTCTACTGATCCGGCAGAAAAACTGACGAAATTTCTTCTTTTCGCAAATAATAAGATATTTTTTCGTTCATTTCGAAAACAAATGGAAAATTATTATTTCGATACGTAACTTTTATGATAAAATGATTGCTAAAAGGCTACGAAAGCAGGTGGAGCAATTGAGTCATGAATATCAAATCCCCAACCTTGTACTTGATGAGACTGATAAACAAATTCTCACGATTTTGCATGAAGAAGGCAGAATTTCTTATACGGATCTTGGCAAAAGAGTCGATTTGTCACGGGTCGCCGTGCAGGCCCGTATCAACCAATTAATTGAAGCTGGTGTTATTGAAAAATTCACCGCTGTCATCAATCCCGCTAAAATCGGCATTCATGTTTCCGTGTTTTTCAATGTCGAGGTAGAACCGCAATTTTTAGAAGAGGTCGCTCTTAAGCTTGAGGAAGAGCCTGCGGTCACCAGCCTTTATCACATGACAGGCCCAAGCAAGCTGCATATGCATGGGATCTTTGCCAACGATCAAGAAATGGAAGAATTCTTAACAAAACGGCTGTATCCATTGCGAGGCGTCGTCAGTGTTGATTGCCAGATGCTGATCAAACGATACAAAAGCCGTATGGGAATGAAGCTGTAAAGGAGAGAAACGAATGAAAAACCATCCTTATCGGGATATGACGGCCGCAATGGTTCGCACCGGCATATTAGGGTTCGGCGGCGGGCCTTCCGTGATTCCGCTGATCCGCCATGAAGCGGTCAATAAATATAAATGGATTGACGATGATGAATTCGGAGAAATATTAGCAATCGCTAATGCGCTTCCCGGACCGATTGCCACCAAAATGGCTGCTTATCTGGGCTTTAAGCTAAAAGGCACATTAGGTGCAGTTGTGGCGACTCTCGCCCACATTCTGCCTACATGTCTTGCGATGGTGGGCTTGTTTGCGGCTGTAAATGTGTTAAGCCATTCAGCAATTGTTGCAGGTATGATTGGTGCCGTCACGCCGGTAATTGCGGTCATGCTCGGAATCATGGCGTACGAGTTTGGCCAAAAAGCGCTTAAAGGTTTCGGCTGGGTCACCGGCATCCTGTTTTTTATCATCGCTTTTATCGGCCTGCAAACTTTACAGATTAATCCCGGCCTTGTCATTATCATTTTCTTAGCGTACGGGGCGTTTCATTTTAAACTGAAAGACAAAATCACAAATAAACATTCAAAAGATAAAGGAATGTCAGCCTCATGATATCGATCTATTTATTTATGGCGTTTTTTATCGCAAACCTACTGGGATATGGCGGCGGACCTGCGTCTATCCCGCTAATGTTTGAAGAAGTCGTAAACAGATACAGCTGGCTCTCAAACGATCAATTCTCAAATATGCTCGCACTTGCGAACGCATTGCCGGGCCCGATCGCCACGAAAATCGCTGCGTATGTCGGCTACAGCGCAGGCGGGTGGCCCGGCTTCCTAATTGCCCTGATCGCAACCGTCGTACCGTCGGCGCTCGCATTGATCGTCCTGCTGCGCATCATCCAGCGCTTCCGCCAATCACCTGTCATCAAAGGCATGACGCTGTCCGTCCAGCCTGTCATCGCGGTCATGATGCTCATTCTTACCTGGCAAATCGGCGCAGACGGCATCAAAGCGATCGGCTGGATCCAATCGATCGTGATTGCGGGAATTTCGCTCCTTGCCATGACAAAATTCAAAATGCATCCGGCATTTTTGATTATCGCGGCGTTTTTATATGGGGGCCTTGTGATCCCTCATTTATAGAAAAAAGCACCTGGACAGGTGCTTTTTTATTTTGGCCCAGAAATGCCGTTTGATATGACAGCTGTTTCTTCTCCTGCGTCACTCTTGATGATGTGCTTGACTTGCAGCGTGGTTCCTGCCATTCTCACAGATTGCTTCAACTCGGACGAATTGGTTTCAACTTGTATCCAAACAGGAGGCTGGACCTTCCAAAATAAATAGAGTGCAAGAATCAGCAAGCCAGCAATGACCGACAGCAAAAACTTCATATCGCATCGCTTCTTTTCAGTAAGCGGCCCGCAGCGGACAGCGCCTGATGATCACGAAGAATATCGCCTGGACGATTGCCTTCTCCCAGCACATAGCCTTTAAAGGACATTCCCATAAAATGAAAAATATGTTCGAATTGCTGAATCAGCGGCAGCCCTTTTATTTTTGGATTGTCTCCGCCCACTGCTATTACATATGCCTGTTTCACTGACATTTGCTGTTTAAAATCAGGAAATCTCGGATCTCTCAACGTCTGTGACCAGCGATCAATAAACAGCTTTAATGTCCCTGACATGCCAAACCAATAAATTGGGGTGGCGAATACAAGAATATGGCACTGCAATATCCGTTCAATGATAGAATCGTAGTCATCTTGAACAGGACGAAAGCCGCCTTGGGCGTGACGCAGATCTTCAATTGGCTGAATTCGATATTTCTGCAAATAAATGTGCTCCGCATCGAATCCTTGAACAGCCTTCTCCGCAAGAACATCCGTATTTCCGCCAGACCGAGTTCCGCCGTTAATAACCGCAATTTTCATGATGCATCTGCTCCTTTGTTTACGAATGATTTTCTTCATCTTATAATGGATTCATCAATCAAGACAGATGATTATTTCGATTAATCCAATCGCTAAAACCGATTTAGAAAGGAAGAGAACAAGTGGAATTGAAGCAGCTGATCACCTTTATTACGGCGGCAGAACATGTAAACTTCACCCTAACCGCCAAAATGCTTAATTATGCACAATCAAGCGTTACCTCTCAGATCAAATCACTTGAAGAAGAAATTGGGACGCCTTTATTTGAACGGCTCGGCAAGCGGCTTATCTTGACAGAAGCAGGAAAAACGTTCAAATCTTATGCACAGAAGATCATTGCGTTAACAGAAGAAGCGAAAATGGCCACAAATCAAGTAAGAGAAACAACCGGAACCTTAAAAATCGGGGCGACAGAAAGCCAGTGCACATACCGCCTGCCCCCTATCATAAAAGAATTTAAACAGGCTTTTCCCCAAGTAAAGCTCATATTCAAACCATATATCTCCAATGAACAAGCGAAAGAACAGCTCTTACAGGGCCAGCTTGATATCACCTTCATCTTGGATGTGAACCGGATGGAAGACGCACTGCACGTTGAATCTTTGATTCAGGATGAGATCAAAATGGTGGCTGCTAATGACCACCCTTTTCCTGCGGATTTACCAATAACATTGAAGGATCTTCAAAACGAAACTCTTCTGCTGACAGAGGACGGCTGCTCGTACCGCACGCTCTTTGAGAACAATTTGCATGACTCCGGTGTCTATCCTAACAAATTGGAATTCGTCAGCATAGAAGCCATCAAACAATGCGTGATGGCCGGACTTGGGATTGGAATCTTGCCTGAAATGACAGTAAAAGATGATATTGCAGCAGGCCGGATGAAAGAACTCAATTGGCAGAGCGATTGCCCCGTTTTCACTCAATTAGCATGGCATAAGGACAAATGGATGTCTGCGCCATTAAAGGCTTTTATCGATTTGACACGGAAAACATTCAAATAAAACCTCTCCACAAGGACGACAAGGTTTTTGAGACCAGGAAAGCACACACATACAAAAAAACACTTGATGACTTAGAGCCCCAAGTGTTACATGTGATTTTTCTGATAAAACGTTCGCAAAACATGCGTCTCAAGGTCAGCCAGGCGGACAGGGATCGGCAGCCTGCTTTCTTGATTGATCAAGCTCATCGTGATCTGATAGCTGCTGTCTAAATCAATATAATTACCGCAAGACAAGAAAATAGGCTTCACGTCCCCCCGCGTTCGCAGCGCCCGGCCATATACCTCGCCGTCAATGAGAATATCGGTGTATGCACCGACTTCATTTTCAGGCATCACGAAATCATAGCCTTTGATTTTGAGATAGGTTTTCGCAATCCCAATCGTCGGCTTGCCCAGAAAAAAAGCCGCATGGGTGGCAACGCCCATATGATTGTAATGCAGATATCCGTTGCCATCAAACAAGAAGACATCCGGCTCCGTCTCCAGCTTTTTCGCCGCCTCGATGATCAAAGGCAGCTCGCGAAACGCAAGAAAACCGGAAACATACGGCACGCTGATTCTCCCCATGCTGTGCACTTTTTCAATGACTTCTTTTGTATCAGCGTCAATCACGATAATACTGCACACTCCGTATGGTTCTCCGTTCTGCTCCCAATAGGCGAGATCGACGCCTGCGCAGGTGTTGATGGAGTCTAGGTTGATGGAGGTGGATAGGTTGATTTTATGGATAAGGGATTGTTGTGTTTTTACAAATTCTTCTCTGTTTAGGTTGAAAGAATGTATTTGTTTAACATGCATCTAAAATCAATCCTACCTCCTGTTAACTAGTGTCTGTTTTTCTTTGTATTCATTTTTACTTTGAAAACTTACAACTCCAGGTTCTGCAAACTTTATTAATAGTTCTAATTAAATGTTTAACTACATTTCATTATTCGTAACTTTGTTTAATATAAATTCTATATTTTTAACTATTTCAATATGGCTATTTGTCTGAAATTCATATATGGGTTGATCCCAATCCTCATTTTGCATCATAACTAGTTGATAAAATCCATTAGCATCCGCATCTGGATACCAACCTAAATCAAGTAAGTAATTTTTACGAGAGTATGTTAATTGCATTAAATCTTGTGAAAAAAACAACCATTTTTCATCGTCTGGTGCTAGGTTTTTCGGATCAATTTCTCTAAAACTGTTTTGATTTATGGTCCATCCTTTTGGAATCCTTAAGGGTTGTAAACTTATTTCTGGCATTTTTTTTATCTTTCTCATAAAAGCCTCCTATTACTTATCAATACCAAGTTGTTTTAAATACTTATCTAATCGACTTCCAGCAATCGGATGACCATGATATTCACCACCAGAAAACTCCGCTCTAATCCAGCTTGTTGGTGTACCTAGATCATAACCGACTGTTTTTCCTGCATCATAAATGAAATAATAGTTGTTATTTCCATTATCAATAATATGACCTTTTAGAAGTGCCTCTTTTTCTAAAGCTTTGTTATTCACATCTGGTAAGTACTGAGCAGCTTTTTTACCTGTCATACTAAAACGTTTTGCTTCTTCAGGTGTTTTAGCCTTAACATGTTTATGGCCATGCGGAGTAAACGAAGCATTATTAAGCATCGTTCTAAATTCTTTACGACCATAATATCCATCGTGCGCTACTTTATCGTGATTTTTAGAAATGTTAGGACTATGAGAGCTTCCCTTACGACCGCCATCACTAACCATCTTCACAATCCCAAGATCCTTAACAGCCGTCTTTTCCACATCTACACGTACTGTCGGGATTCCGAATGTGAAGCCCTCCGGAGTTACTGGGCGTTCTGCGTACACGCGGACGTTTGTTGGGACTTTGAATTGTTTTACTTTCTCTAGTGTTTTGTTTGCTTTTTGGACTTTTGAATGGGTTGCAAGCGGGATGCCTTTATCAATATGTTTCGCCAGTGCACCGGCTCCAACCAAACTCAGCACAGCTTCCAGCGCCCCCTGCTTCCGCTTCTCCTCAGACACTTTGTTTCCAAACATATCCCGTCCCGTGACGGCTTCTGAGAATCCGTTTGACGCAACAAGGCCGTATGCGCCCATTTCTGTCATTTTGAGAATGTCTAAGGATTTGCCTGTTTTGTAGGCATCTAAAGCGTGTTCAGCCGCGATAGCAGCTTTTCCGGTTTTGTAGATGGCTTTTCCGCCTTTGAAGGCGCGGCCTGCCCAGCCGACGACTGGTATAAATCCGGCTGCGGCCATAGCTCCTGCTGTCACACGTTCTGCGGTGGAGAGTTTTTCTCCGGTAACCGGATCAACGCCTTCAGTTGCTCTTTTATAATCATAATAGCCAGTGACTTCTCCAGTAAAGTTGCAAACTCCATCCCATGTTTTTTCGTACCATGGTTTGTTTGCTTCTTCCTCGGCTTTTTCCTGGAGACGTCTTGCTTCTGCTTGCTGGGATTTTGCATCGATATAGGTTGTTCCTTGATTTTCTACTTCAATCACGCTTTTGTAAACTTCATTGCTGTGGAAGGCTTTTTTGTCATAGTACATAGGGGATGCGCTCTTCCCATTGCTGGTGGCCTGCATGAGAACAGAATATTTGGTGAGCACTGCGTTGTCCAGAGATTCTAAATTTTGATATTCAGTGGTCAGGGATTCATCAAGCTTATCGACAGCTGTGATCGTGTCACGTCTGACTTTTTGGGCATCGCCCATCTTATCTGCATACTCGTCAAGCGTGTACATGTCGAGATCAATAATATCGCTGATGCCTGACAAAATAGAATCGATTTCTTCTTTATGAGCGGAGACTATCTCTGAGGCTTTCAGGTCTCCATTGGGCAGCTCATGATCCAAAAATGAAGTTTCCACATATGAATCATTGAGTTCTTGATCTTTAATATCTCCTGAAATGCCGTTTAAAAACGCAATTTGAGCAGAGACAAGCGTCAGCCAGCTGTCTACGATTTCCGCCTGCCCCTGAAAAAAATCTTTAATATTGTCCGCGCCTTTTCCTTTAAAATTGTCGCCTAAATCTGCAACTCCCTGAAACGCTTTTTTCAGCGTATTCAGCTGCTCTTCAAGCGTCTCATATTGCTTTTTTCTGCTCTTCGCTTCTTCGATTAAAGATTTTGATTCAAATACTTTACTCATCGCACTGCCCTTTCTGTTCTATTTTACCGCTATCGCCTCGTCCTGCTCTTTGAGTGAATCTACGTTATCCTTTGTATCCTCGATATTTTTCTGTACCGCTTTTTTGTAATCTCCGAGCATGGTTTTGATGTTCTCCTCACGCTCATGATATTTTTTCGTATAATCGAGGCTGTTTTTTCCATTGGACCCCGCGGCGCCGATTGATACGTCAGCAAGCGCATCTTTGACAGAATCTAATGTTTTGATTACAGTATCGTATTTCAATTTAATTTCTGACATAAAAAAGATCACCACAATTTAATAGATTTAATTTGATTAACAGCATCCTCCAAGAATTCTTCACCCTTAGCAAGAGTATGACCAGCAAAATTCGCTAGCTTTAATTCTTTGTCATAGAGAAATTTCATAGATTCCAACTGAATAATCTCCATCTGAATCGAAGCCATATACTCGTTATATTTATCATTCACAATCTTAGATGCTTCCGATTTCGCTTCTTCTCTTCCCTTGTCGAAATCATCGGCTTTTGTTCCCGTCCAGTGCTTGCCCAATTCAGGTTTCACAATTTCTTTGATTTCAGTGATTGCCTCTTCTTGCAGCGTGTCTATGTCCTTTTTTGCTTTTTTCAGCTTTTCGATCTTGTCTTCCACGTCGGAAATTTTTCCGTTGAGCGAACTTTTGATATCCGCCAGCATACTTTCATAACCCATCTGAATCACCTCTTAATACTCAAAAAGTCGTATGGAGGGGCTGATGAAGATAGACTTTTCCATACTTTATTTCCATATATTATATTTTAAAATAGCCAGAAGGCGGCTTAAATAGGGTAAATGGCTTAATTTAGGCATATAGCGCTCTTGAAATGTAGGTATTTGATCTTGTTTTTGTTCGTTATACAGCTAATGAAAACGTTTTTTAAAATGAAATCACCTAAAGTCATAGTTATAAAGGCACTTGAAAGAGGCAGATGTTGTTGGCCTGCCTCTTACCGTGCTGAGCTTATTGTTCATCAGGTCGATCACGTCTGATTTTGTCTTTGGCTTCTATTATTCCCCGCTTCTGACCCTTTGGATCAAAAGCTTGTATTAGCTGCAGTCCCAGTTGTACAGAACGTTTGAAAAGTCTTTTTTCCTTAGATCGTCAGGTGTGATGAAAAAATTGGCGATGCCGACGTCTCCCCACATTGAATCGATATCATCGTCTGAATCAATTTGTAAAAGCATGATGGTGTGTTCTTTATATGCGTATTCCCGTGGATCATGCTGGGTAAAAGAAGCGTATCCGCCGATTTTATGGCCAAATCCGTTTTCAGCCAGTTCATTATAAATGTCTCCTTCATCCTCGCCGAACTGACCAAAGAACTCCATTGTTTCCATGCCCGTATACTGCTCAAATTGAAAATCTGTAGGCAGCACCCATTCCGAAGATTTCACAGGCTCGACTGCCGCTTCTGATAAAATTGGAAAATCACATTCGCCTGTGCCGATAAATGAAAAATCAGAAACAAGCTCGTCTTCGTTTTCTACGATATTTTCAAAATAGATCACTCTGAAATTCTTTTGTTCACATCGATCGTCAAAATTCAATCCATAGACGTCATCATGAACAGAAATGTAGAACTGCAGGATACCTGAAGAAGGGTAGCCGTCAAGCTGGGGAATGTGTGAGAAATTAATCTGTGCCAGAAGCTTCATCGGCTGTCCATTTTCATCAGTCGGGTATGTTTCATGCTTGGGGAAATAGGGATCACCGGCAATTTTGCTGTCATATCGTCCTGTTTTCCCTTTTCTCACATTCAGTTTCACGTATTCTTTCGCTGATTTCTCCAGCAAGTCGCGGTACGGTCTCATTTTTTCGGGCAGATGATTCATCAGATTCTCTCCTTTTCCGGCATCTCCAAGGTTTTATTTTCTGGTTTTCTTCGTTTCTTCTAATGTTTTTCAAACGATTGTTTAAAGAAGCCCTACTTCTGTATAATTTTCCAAACAATAGTTAAATAGTAGCAAATGTATTCAGCCCCCCGCAATAGATGAAAAAAAGGACTGGTGCGCAACCAGCCTTTCTTTTTCATCTATTGAATTGCACCTGACGGAACAACCGCCTTCCGACCGACAGAATAATACTCCACTCCTGAAGCCGCAGCTTCATCCAATGTGTAGCAGTTTCTGCCGTCAAATATGAGCGGCGATTCCATCAAATCCCGATAAGCCGCTAACGGAAATTGTTTAATGTCAGCCCAGTCGGTTAAAATCATGACGGCGTCAGAACCTTTGACAGCTTCCTCGATCGTCTCTTTATATTCAACAGCTTGCGGGAGAACATGCTTTGCATGGCTAACTGCAATGGGATCGTAGGCTCTGATACGGGCGTCGAGCGCAGCGAGACGGTCTGCAATAACAATTGACGGCGCTTCTCTCATATCGTCCGTATTCGGTTTAAATGACAGGCCTAAAAGGGCAATCGTTTTTCCCGTCACCCCGCCGAGCCTGTTCAGCGCTTTATCAACCAGCATCGCCTGCTGATTGTTGTTGACTTTGATAACCGATTTCAGCAGTTCAAAATCATGCTCGACATTGCCGGCAATTTGCACGAGGGCGTTTGTGTCCTTTGGAAAACAAGAGCCGCCGTAGCCTATGCCCGCTTTTAAAAACTGGCTCCCGATCCGCTTATCCTGTCCCATCCCGTATGCGACTGCTTCAATATCGGCGCCGACCTTTTCACATATATTCGAAATTTCGTTTATAAAACTGATCTTAGTGGCCAGAAAAGCATTTGAGGCATATTTGATCATCTCGGCGCTTCTGATATCCGTTTGGTAAATCGGGATTTGAAACGGACGGAAGAGCTCCTCCAGCGTATTTGCTGTTTTCTCATCGGCCGTCCCGATCACGATCCTGTCACCATGAAAGGTATCATAGATCGCCGACCCCTCACGCAAAAATTCCGGATTGGATGCAACCGAAATACTGACAGGCTCCGCTAGATGTTCAGTGATCAGTCCATTAATCAAATCGTTTGTCCCAACGGGCACTGTGCTTTTCGTTACCACGACTGTATCTCGTTTGACATGCTTTGCGATGCGTTTGGCCGCATCTGTAATTTGCTCCAGATTGGCGTGCCCGTCGCTTTTCTGCGGTGTGCCGACCGCTATAAAAATGATGTCTGCCTGTGCCAAGCCTTTCTCATAGCTCGTTTCAAAGTTCAGCCGTCCATCAGCTGTATTTTTTCTCATCAGCTCTTCAAGACCTGGTTCAAATATGGGGGAAATGCCCTTTCTCATTTCATCAATCTTGTGAGCGTCAATATCAATGCAGGTTACATGATGTCCAATCTCAGAAAGAGAAACACCTGTCACAAGACCGACATAGCCTGTTCCGATGACTGTTATATTCATTGTTTCCCTCCAACAGTTAAATTGCTGCTTTGCAGCTTCCGTAATATCGTATGAGAACATCCTATCATGAATGCGAATGATCTCCCGCATAGCCTGTCGGGTACAGCCTGTACAGATTTCTGAAATGTGATTCAATCATACAATACACTATTATATCGCTCTCAAAAAGAAAGTGGTGAAATGAGAATCGGCTGTTAAAAAAGACCAAACAATTTTCTTCTTTTGACCGGTTGCGGAGGCTGTCTGAAGATGGTCTGATTCCGCAGGAGAAGCTCTGCATTTTCCGTCAGCATATAAGGAAGTTCCGAGCCGAATTCTTTCTCTAGAAGATAAAGAGCCTCTTGAGTGTGAAAATTTCTCGTTTTCACATTATGGGCATCTGAGGCTACGAAATGGATCAAATTGGCTTCAACCAGCCGGAGAGAAAATGCTTTCAGCTGCTTGCCGAAGGTCCCCGCAAGACTTCCTGAAGTAATCTGAGATGCTGCTCCTTTTTCCACAAGATGATACAGCAAAGACGGGTTTTCGCGAATTTCCCTGTTGCGTTCAGGATGGGCGATAACCGGAATATATCCTTTCAGCTGCAAATCATAAAAAAGCTGCTCCGCATATCGGGGAACGTGATCAAACGGAAACTCAATCAAGATATATTTTGTATCATTCAGCGAAAGCAGCTGCTGTTTGGCAAGGTCTTGTTCCACCTCGCCGTAGATTCTGATTTCCTGTCCCGGAAGCACATGTAAAGGAATGTCTTCTTTGATTAAACGTTTGTTTAACTGATTTGCTGTTTCTCTGACTGCGGCTGGCTCGTTTTTATACACACCGTTGTTATGATGAGGTGTCGCAATGATCGTCCGGATTCCCTGACGAACAGCGGCTCTTGCCATTTCTATGCTGTCGGCCGAATCACCTGCCCCGTCATCCAATGCGGGAAGAATGTGACAGTGAATATCGATCATGTCCTAGCCCCTTTTTTCGCAAAAATAAATAACGGGCACGATGCACGTTATTTATTTTGCATGAAATTGTCCTTGTTTCCGTAATATCCGTATTCAGAGTGCTTCGAAAGCTTTTTGCCGTTCATAATCGCCCCGAGGAGCTTGCTTTTGCACGTTTCAAGCGCCTCTTTCGCTTTTGCGGCTTGTTCTTTTTCTGTTTTCCCGCTTGAAATAACCAGAACAGAACCGTCTGCCACGTTGCCTAAAATCTGTGCATCTGCTACGGCAAGAATAGGCGGCGTATCAAAAATGACCATATCATATGCCGCACACGCTTCGTATGCAAGCTCCTTCATCCACTTCGAGGAGAGAAGCTCGGCCGGGTTTGGCGGGATCGGGCCGCTCGTCAGCACGTCAAGATGTTTTTCATTCGATGCTTGTACAGCCTGCTCCATAGAGCTTTTCTTTAATAAAACAGATGTTAAGCCAACCGTATTTTCAAGAAAAAAGGCAGTATGTACTGTTGGTTTTCGCAAATCAGCATCAATCAGGAGCACTTTTTTTCCCTGCTGGGCGAATACGACAGCCAGATTGGCGGCCGTTGTTGATTTTCCTTCCCCCGGACAAGCCGATGTAATCATGACTGATTTCATTTGCCGGTCCACTGAAGCAAATTCTATATTCGTGCGAATCGTCCGATATTGTTCAGAGTTCAAGGATTTCGGCTCTGTCATTGCAATGACATTTCTCCGCATCCACGAGTCTCTGCTTTTTCTAAGCGCCAAAATGTCCACTCCCCGTTTTTTCAGATTGGAAACCCTGTAAGGTCTTTGCTGTTTTCTGCTCATTCGCAATGGTGGAAACTGTCCCTAAAACAGGTATGTCCAGCAAGGATTCGAGCTGCTCTTCCGATTTGATCGTATTATCCAAATGCTCAAGCAGGAAGGCCAGTCCGATGCTTCCCGCCAATCCGGCCGCAAACGCGATGGCAATGTTTAGAAGCGGCTTTGGCGATACAGGGGACGGATGTTCTGAAACCTCGGCTTTTGACAGAATGCTGACATTGTCAACATTCATAATGGATGTGATTTTGTCTTGAAAAACAGATGCTATAGTATTGGCAATATGAGCCGCTGTTTCCGCGTTTTCATCCTTGACTGATATGTTGACCACTTGGGAGTCCTGTTCGCTGGATACGGTAATTTTGTCATTCAGTTCTTGGGATGTCATCGACAGGCCCATTTCTTTAATGACTTCATCTAAGATGGCAGGGCTTTTAATGATGACATTGTACGTATTGATTAACTGAAGATTGGTTTGGACATCGTTAAATTGAACTTCTTTTCGTTCATTTTTCGATTGGTTGACCAGAATCTGAGTTGAATTTTCATAGATGGGTGTAAGTGCGAAGAAACTAATGAGTCCGCCGGCAGCAGTGGCAGCTGCGGTTACAATCATAATCAAAAGTATGCGTTTTGTTAACGTTGATAATATCTCTTTTAAGCTAGTAGATTCTCCCATGATACCTCCAAATCTCTTATAACATCCTTTTCCATTTACGATTATACAACGTTGAAACCGCATTTCTCCAGCTTTTCACGTGACATAATTCGACATTTTTTACAAAACGATATGTTACTCTTTTTTATGTAAGCGCTATATTTACTGTGTTGACAGTGCTGTCTCATTTTCTCTTATTCGTGCAGTCACGTAATCTCGCATAAAAAAATCCCGCTAAAGGCGTGCGGGATTTTTATGTTGCATATCCATTTTTAATATGAGAAATCAAATTTTCAAGCATTTCCTTCGTCGTCATCTCAGATGACTGCTCACCAATTTCATGTGCATGCATCAAAATTTTCAGAAATTCTTCTTGATTCAATTTCTTTTCACTCATCTTTTTTTTCCTTTCAGCTTCCATTAAGTTGAAAACACGATTATTATATGATGCTGGTTATCAATTTGCAATCTCTAATACATCATTCGACACATCCCATTTTTTATGTCCTTTTTTAGGAAAAACTTTTTAAGGCCGATGTGTTGCGATATAATAGAGAAATTGGATCTTTTTATTACGTGACTCGGTTAGGAGCGATAATCATGCTTCAGAATATGATTTCCAAAGACGATGTGCTGGCATCTGCTGAACAGTTAAAAGAACTTCTTCCTTACAATGAGGAAAATGTTCAGCTGATCAAAAAAGCCCTTATTTTATATCGGCAGGATTCAGTCTATCGTTTACAAGCAGTGAGTCCGACGGAAGTTACGGCTTACGTGCAGGATGTTGTGCCTGTGCGGGTCACATTGAACTTGTTTGTCATAGTCAAAAGCGGCTGTTCATGTCCGTCCGGAAGAATCTGCCGCCATATGCTGGCTGTGTTTTTATATGTATATGCAATGTTCGAGCGAGTGGGTACTTTTACAGAGTATTGGCTGGAGAGGGAAAAGCTTGAGGAAAGCAAAGAGCTCGTCCGCCGCCAGTTTCAGGAAAAGGTGCTGCCTAATGAAGAATCGCTTTCAAGCTGGCTTGCTTTTTTTGATTCAGAGTTTTCTCTCTGGCAGGCACGTACGCCAGAAGGCAGCCAAAACATGCAGGGCCTCTATTACGGCTACCTGTCCGCATTAAAAAAACATGCGCCGAACAAGCCGGAGCTGAAAAGCCTGTATCAGATTCATTCCGCGATTGCGGTTTGGCTTCGCATGTTCACATTGATTGAAGCGGGCAAGCTGAACCCCGAACAAGATTTTTATTCCCTCAATCCGTACGTTGAACAGCTGATGGATACAATCTACAGCTCTATTGACAAATTAAAAACGTACGCGCTGTCTTTTGCGCTTGATCCGTTTTTGGATAAAACACCGGATGTTATCCGACCTTTGCTGTTGAAAGAAGAAATTTTCCAATATGAACGCATCCGCGTCTTCGGTGAAATTTGGAGTGCGCTGCTGTCGCGGCCAAAATGGGTGGCACGCGAACAGGAGATATTGAAAAAAGAAGCTGGACGGCGTTTTTCTCCCGAATTGCAATTCGGGCGCCTGCATTTGGAATTCCTGCAAAAGAATGATGACGTTATTTTTGCGGAAGCGGATCAATTCCCGCCGGAAGCGCTCCCTTATACGTTCCAATGGCTGAGTGAAATGACTGCCAAGAAGGACTGGAAACGGCTTAAAACATGGTACCAGCAAATTGAGCCAATTGCGATGGGTTATACGAAGCTGGATAAGCCGTTTAAAGAGATTCGCGATGTGATCGGCGAGCTGTTCCTTCTGTTGAATGCCTATGTGAAGCAAACCAATGATCAAGCGCTGTTTGAACGCTTTGCCGCGGGCTGTCTGCCGTATACGTTCACAGAATACAGCCATCATTTATATGAAAAAAAACGCTATGCCGAGTGGATTGAAATTCATAGCCTTGTCGGCTTTTCCATCAATGAAATGGATAAAATGATGCTCAAGGAAATTGCAGCGAGCGACCCTGAGGCGCTTATACCGGCTTACCATAGAGAAGTGGCTTTTTTCATTGATCAGAAGAACCGCAGCTCGTACAAGGAAGCCGCCCGGTATTTGAAAAAATTGCGCACCCTGTACAAAAAAGCGAAAAAGCAGAAGATGTGGGAGCGGTATATTCAGCTGCTGAGCTCGCATTACAAGCGCCTGCGCGCGCTTCAAGAAGAACTGCAGAAAGGAAAGTTGATTGATGGCGAGTCTTAAAGAAATTCTCATCCACGTCGAACAAATGGAAGATGGGTCATTTACGCTCTCAGCCTTTGATGAGAATGAGCAGCCTCTTCCCTACAGCCATATGAAAAAGCATTTGTTCCAATGGCATGAATCCTCATTTTACGGAACCTTTCTAGAGGATGTCAGCTTCATCGGGACGACTGCTGTCCTGCTATCTCCATGGATGACTGTAGAGCTTCTCGGCAAAAACTCGTTCAACTCATTCAGCTCCGTGCAGCTTACAGAAGAAACGGAGCCGCTGATCGAGGCGGCATCGACCATCTATGAATTTATCGCGGACGGCGATTTTATGCCTGACTATGACGCATGGACAAACGGTGTTTTTCGCTGGAAGGACCGCGATAATATACTGGAAGGCTTTACTGCGGAATGGTTTTCCGCTGCCGTACAGGATTACATCCAATACGACGATGACCTGCGGGAGAAATGGGAACATATCAAGGAGAAATCGCCTGCGGTTACGTCATTCCGCGGCCATTTTCTTGATGAAGAGGATTTTCTGGAAGGCATTGGCTGGATTGACGACCAATCTCCATTTACTGTCGGCTTGCGCTTAAATGAACCAGACTTTGACGGAGACGAATGGAAGATCGAGATGTTTTTACGCGATAAAAAGAGCGGCGCTGTAGAATTCTTTGACGGACTGAAGAGCCTCAAAAAATCGTGGCAGGCGTACAGCGATAAAATCGCGCGTGAGCAGGACCGCTTTCACAGAACGGTTCCGTGGCTGTCGTTTGATTCCGGGACAACGCTGATCTCGGAGGAAGAAGCCTGGATCTTCCTGTCAGAAGCAAGTGAGACGCTTGTCGATATGGGGGTAGAAATCCTCCTGCCGTCCTGGTGGCAGATTGTCAGAGACAGCAACATGATGCTGAAAGCAAAGGTGTCGTCCTCCCCGCGCGGCGAGTCATTTGTCGGCATGAATGCACTGCTTGATTTCAACTGGCGGTTTGCGACAAATGGAATTGAACTGACTGAGGCTGAATTTAATGAGCTTGTCGCCAGCAACAGGCGCCTTGTTAATATCCGCGGGCAATGGGTTAAAATCGATCCGCAGTTTATCAAACAGATGAAACGCCTGATGGAAAAAGCAGAATCAGAGGGACTCCACATGTCTGATATTCTGGCGCGTGAGCTAATGGATCAGCAGGAGGGCGGACTTGAGGATTCGGATCTGATTGATACATCCGCTTTCGCCGGCATTCAGTTTGATCTGTCTAAACAGCTCAGGTCACTGATTCGAAAGCTCACTGCCGCGGAAAACCTGCCGGAGCACGAAGTCAGTCCTTCTTTCAAAGGAACGCTCCGCCCTTATCAGAAATACGGCATGAACTGGCTGCTGTTTCTTCGGGAAAGCGGTTTTGGCGCCTGTCTGGCTGACGATATGGGGCTTGGGAAAACGATTCAAATGATCGCCTATTTCCTTCATGTGAAGGAAAGCGGCCGGCAAAAAACGCCTCATTTGATTATTGCGCCGACATCCGTACTTGGCAACTGGCAGCGGGAGCTTCAAACCTTTGCCCCTGATCTGTCTGTCGCGCTCCATTATGGGCCGCGCCGGCCAAAGGGTGATGATTTCGCCGCGCATTATGAAAACGCAGACGTGGTGCTCACTTCATACGGTCTGTCACATGCCGATACTGAAGAGCTTTCTTCTGTGACATGGAACACGATCTGCCTTGATGAAGCGCAAAATATTAAAAACGCGCATACGAAGCAGTCACGCGCAATCAGGAAGCTGAAGGGGCTTCACCATATCGCGCTGAGCGGCACGCCGATGGAAAACCGACTGACTGAGCTGTGGTCTATTTTTGACTTCATGAATAAAGGCTACCTCGGCAGTTTGACCGGCTTCCATAAACGCTATGTGCTGCCGATCGAAAAAGACCGGGACGAAAAGAGAATCGGACAGCTTCAGCAATTAATCCGGCCATTCCTTCTCCGCCGGACGAAACGGGATGAAGAGGTCGCGCTTAATCTTCCTGAAAAGCTGGAAGAAAAAGAATTTATCCCGCTTTCAGCCGAGCAGGCATCCCTTTATGAGCAGCTCGTCAAAGACACTTTTGACCATATGACATCCCTGACCGGCATGCAGCGAAAAGCGCTGATCCTCAGCATGCTTGGACGGCTCAAGCAAATATGCGATCATCCCGCGCTTTATTTAAAGGAAGAGCAAACCGAGCTGCTGGCCGGCAGATCAGTCAAGCTTGAAAAATTGCTGGAACTGATGACAGCGATCCGCGCCCAAAACGAAAGCTGTCTGATTTTCACGCAATACATTCAGATGGGGAACATGATGAAGCGGCTGCTTGAAAAAACGTTCGGGGAACCTGTGCAATTTTTAAATGGGAGTCTCTCCAAGCAAGAGCGGGATACACTCGTTGAGAAATTTCAAAGGAAAGAATATCCGACACTGATTCTCTCACTCAAAGCTGGAGGCACCGGACTTAATTTGACCGCCGCCAATCACGTCATCCATTATGACAGATGGTGGAACCCGGCGGTTGAAAATCAAGCGACTGACCGTGCATACCGCATAGGCCAAGAGCGCTTTGTCCACGTTCATAAAATGATTACGACGGGAACAATCGAAGAAAAAATTGATGTCATGCTTGAATCCAAGCAAACCCTGAACGATCAAATTATCCAAAGTGAAAACTGGATTACCGAGCTTTCCACACAGGAGCTCGAAGAATTGTTTACATTAAGCGCAACAGCGCAATGATCATGACTAAAAAAGCTGGCTCTGAAAGAGCCAGCTTTTTTCCGTTCATAGCCGTCACGCCGAATTTCAAAAAATCCGTTACGCCGGTTATCAACAGGATGCACTTTTGGAGCAGCACATATACCTACAGCAAATGTTTCATCATATGTGCGACACCATGTTCGTCATTGGTTAAGGTGACCGCATCGGCTATCGATTTGATGTCTTCCCGGGCATTGCCCATCGCTACACCTTTTCCCGCAGCCTCCAGCATCGATTTGTCATTTAAACTGTCACCTACAGCAGCGGTTTCCTCGAGCGGAATATTCAGCTGTTTTGCAAGCCTCTTCAGCGCCTGCCCCTTGGAAGCTTTGCGGGAAGAAAGCTCAAAGTTGTGCTCAGCCGAACTGACAAGCGTCAAATCTTCGGCATGCTCATATCTTTTCCAGCCTGCCTCAAGCTTTTCTTTGAAGAAAGAAAAGCCGAGAATATTGTAAAAATCGATTGGCTGATCGACTTCAAACAGCTCTTGAAAGGAGTTAATGTAAGCAAAGCCCGATTGGCTGTATTGCACCTCGGCCGCCTGCTTAAGGACAGAAAGATCCGCTTCCGGATTTGCGCTTCTGAATCTGTCGAGCTCAACATCAAGAAGTTCTCTGCCGTTTTGCGGCGTATAAATCGCTGAACCTGTGAATACCTCATAATAATAGTTTTCCGACTCAAGCCATGAGAGAATGTCATACGCCCGTTTCTTATCAATCGTTTCGTGATGATAAAGCCTGCCGTCGGGATCGTGAATGACGGCGCCGTTTGCACTGATGACCCATGTTTTGATCCCCAGCGGTTCAAAGATTGACATGACGTCAAAATGAGCGCGCCCAGTTGACACCACCACTTCAATGCCGTCCCGCTGCGCCTGCCGCAGTGCGTTTTCATTTTCCAAGCTTACCTGATGCTTGCTGTTGAGTAAGGTTCCATCTAAGTCAATCGCAATTAATTTCACGTTTGTCAGTCCTTTCCTTCATCCTGCTCTGTCACGAGAAGCTCAACGCCGTTTCGGTCAAGCAAGTCACAAAATGCCTGATTCGGCAGCCTGTCTGTAATCAAGAGGTCGATTTCATTCAGCTCCGCATACTGATAAAAACTGGTGCTGCCCAGCTTAGAATGGTCTGCAAGCGCGATTACCTGCTTTGCCTGCTGTATCATTTTCCGCTTCACCATGCCATCCTCTTCATGTGCAATTGTAATGCCATGTTCGGAAATACCGACCACACCAATCAGCGCTTTATCAACATGGTAGCTTGAGAGCTTTTCAATCACAGAGGACCCGTACAGAAAGCGGTGCTCCTTTTCCAGCTTGCCTCCCAGCAGATAAATTTCAATTCCCTCTTTATCGGACAGCACATCCGCAAGATTAATCGAATTGGTGATTACCGTACAATCAACCGCATTCAAATGCTTTGCACATGCTTGAACAGTTGTAGAGGCGTCTAAAATCACCCGGTCACCATCATGAATAAGCGATGCTGCAAGCCTGCCGATCTTATTTTTTTCCTCAGACACTGTTTTCAGGCGGCCGGAATAGCTTTGAATTTTCTGATGCACAGTCGGCAAAATGGCGCCGCCTCTTGTGCGGATGATGGCATTCTGTTCCTCAAGTTTCACAAGATCTCGTCGCGCTGTATCCCTTGACACTTGCAGGAGCGTACAGATCTGCTCCGTTGTAATTCGGTTATGCTGTTTTAAAAAATCCAAAATCGCTACTAATCTTTCTTCTTGGTACACGCCCTCATTCCTTTTCTCAGCAATCATTTATAAGTAATTATAAGTTTTTATTTGATTTTATTCAACATTAATAAGTGGTTTTAAGTAAAAATGCGTCGAGAGAACCAATTTTTCCTAAGTAGGCAAAAAGAAAGAACCAGTCTGGTCGACTGGTCAATTTTGAGGGGATGATGCGAAGATCCGGATAATAGTGAATGGATAGATAACGGGAGGAGCAGGGGTGTCAATCAGCAGCTTTTTCCCGGGGTTTAGGGTCCATAAAACGAACAGTGTCAGCCAACACTTCTGTTACATACACGTTAACGCCTTCCGCGTTTTCATAGCTTCTTGTCTGAATCCGTCCGCTTACGCCGACGAGAGAACCTTTTTGGCAATACAACGCCGTGTTTTCAGCTGTTTTTCTCCAAAGTGTGCAATTGACGTAATCAGCTTCGATTTCACCTGAAGCATTCTTGAAGCTGCGGTTCACCGCGAGCGTAACATGTGCAACTGCCGCACCGACGGAAGTGTAGCGAAGATCAGGATCTTTTGTAAGACGTCCGACAAGCATGACCTGATTGAACATGCGATTCCTCCTCTCCTTGCGGTTGTATGTATTGTAAATGATGCAACAAGAAAAGAAAAACGCTTAAAAATGGCTTTCAGCCTCTGTTTTTATCTTTCGTTTTCATTTTTCCTTCAGCTAAAAACATCTTTTGCTTTTTTCCTTTGAAGAAATATGTACTTTTTAAAAAACGGAAAAAGATTTGCTTTGTCAGCCAGTTTTGCGTATTCATGCGCACATAGGAAGAGCCATCCCACGCAAACCACTGAAAGCTCAATTTTTTTTCCGGCATTGACAGCTTGATTTTATACTGCTCCATGCCATCTTGTGTTTCGTATAAAAAACTTATTCTTCCTTTTTTGTTCAGATGAACCTCAAACACTTCTTTACGGCTTAACATATATGTTACTTCCTTTTGAATCAAATGACTTTCAGAAGGAACGCCGTCAATATAAATTTCTTTTAAATGAAATTGATTCATACCACATCTCTCCGTAATCCATAGTCAGTTACAGTATAATGAAAAAATAGAAATTATTAAATGTTTCGCTCATACAAAATTCTTTAGCCCCAGCATTGCAGGATTTTTTCCTCGAAAACGTTTATGTTATAATGGAAGGCAAGAAAACTTTGGAAGTAATCGGGGTGAGAAGAAATGAAAACCTTTAAACTGGTTGACCTGAATGTGGAACGAGTGGACAAGGAAGAACAATCAATTGAACAGTTTCCCCTTATTGACGGACTGATTATAAATAAAGAAGACGGTGAAAATCACTGGCTGATTGAGGCGCTTGTACAGAAAGAACATCTGTCTTTTTTTGAACAGCTTCAAAACAGCCAATCTGAAGCCAAAGTATTTGTAACGATCACGAAAAAAAGCAATCGCCCCGCCCAGCTGACAGCAGCAGTGAAAAATATCGTCAAGCTGGAAGAAAGCATCCAGGTTTTACTCTACGGACAAATGGTCACAAGAAAACAGCAGGGCACTGAAACCATTCTCGAGTCCCTTGTAAAAGAGGGCTATACAGGAACAAAACTCATTGAGGCATTTAAGCAAAAATTATAAATATGAGGGGGCATGTTCCCCAAAACAGACACAGAACCGAAGAACATCACAATAGACATTTTGAATAGATATGTTCTGCATGAAAAAAGCTGCCGTTTTGAACGGCAGCTTTTCTTTTCGTGCTTTCTCTCTTGCATATTTAATTTGTATGGCCAAAAGAATCAACCAATTCCCCTTTCACAACAAGGCGCCCTTCAGTTTTGACCGCCTTGTCACATGTGATTAACGTAATCTCTTTTTTGTTCGTCTCCTCAATTACATCTGCACCCATTTCCGATATGATGTCTTTAGATGTTACAGAATAGATATAATCCTTTTTAAAATCCGTGATGACAATTTGGGCACCTGTTTTTATGTTTTCCAGAGGTCCGAACAGAAGATTCTTTTGCTTCAAATGATGGCCCGCCAACGGATAATTTCCCTCACCCATTTTTTGATCCGGGCGCATTGTTGCCGCCCCTATCAAAAGATTTTCATTGGTTGTGCCTTTTACGATCGGAAGCTCCAGATCGACACTTTTAATTGTTATCCGCCCGATAACCGCTTTTTGATCGTGATCAAAGCCGGCCTTTACAGCATCCATTAACTCAGGCGGCTCGATTGAATCAAATTCAAATTCCGCTTCTCTCTCATTATTTTTTTTCAACTGCTCCACAGTTAAGGCCGATTCACTCTGGCTTTTGCTAAGATAAGCTATAATTCCACCTTTGATATAAGGAGAAGAGATCAGCAGCAGTCCGAAAAGGATGAACACTGTAATGATCATTTTCTTGTACATGCAAAAAACCCTTTCTTATGCATCCTTCTAAAAACGCTTCGTGTCACTTTTCAAAAAAGCACCTGATCGATTCTTCGATGATCAGGTGCCTTCAACTTTATCCTTTTCTTTGTTTCTTTCTTGAGGCAACAGCTAAGCCTCCGCCTGCCATAAGCAGCAGGATACCGATCATTGCTGTCAGCATGCTGTCTGTATCTCCGGTTTTTGGGAGGGTTTTGTCTGTGTTCGACTGACCATCCGAGCTGCCATCTGTACCATTGGTATTCGGATGATCTCCATCATCTTTTCCATTTCCACCCGGTGCAGGTTTATCAGGATGATCATGCTTATCAGGCGTTGGTGTTTTCACTTTTTGATTAGAAACAACGATCTCAACAGCTTTTGACTGTCCTTTTTCAATTGTGAATTCAATCGGTGTTTCGTCAAGTTTATAACCTTCGGGAGCCTTCGTTTCAATCAACTGGTAGCTTCCCGGCGCAAGGCCTTTTACAGTGAACTGCCCATTTTGATCTGTTTTCCAGAGTTCAGAAAGCTCTTTTCCATACCCGTCAGTTTTTACAGGCTTGCCGCTTTCGTCCAATAACTTGAATTCAGCGCCCTCCAAAACGGTATTTTTATCGTCTTGATCCACTTTTTTCACATTTACGTCACCTGGTGCCAAAATGTTTTCCGCGGTGATTTCGACTGTTTTCGTGTCTGTGTTTGTGATCTTGAACGATATAGGAGTTTGGTCCACCTCATAATCCTTAGGCGCTTTTGTTTCTACAAACTGATAATCGCCAGCTTTGAGGCCATGCACCGTGATTTGTCCTTTGTCATCGGTAACCAAACCGGACTTCAGCACTTTGCCGTTGGCGTCTGTCAAATTGAATTCTGCGCCTTGCAGAACTTTACGTTGATCATGCTGATCCACTTTTGTGAGGACAACCCGGTTCTTCGTATTAACCGCTGTTACTTCAACTTGTTTAGGTTTGCCGCCGTTTTCTGCCTTAATGGTGAATGGCACAGGGATGGCGGATAATAGATACCCGTCTGGCGCCTGTTTTTCTATAAATTGATAGCTTCCCGGCGCTAACCCGTCAACTTCAATTTTGCCGCCTTCTTTTGAGACTAGATCGTCTCTCACTGTTTTCCCATTGCTGTCAGTGATTTTGAATACCGCGCCTGCTAAGCCTTTTCCATCCTGATCTTCCTTCGTCAGCTGAACCGATCCTTGATAGTTCACGACGATCCCGGCATCAGCGGATTTTGGCTTTCCTGCTGCTGATTCAGAAATGGTAAACTCTTTTTTCTCCGTGTTTAGCACATAACCGGCTGGCGCTTTCGTTTCAACAAAGGCGTAACGTCCCGGTGCAAGGCCCGAAGCCTTTACTTTTCCATCTTTATCGGAAGTCAGCTCTTCTTGAACCGTATTTCCTTCCTCGTCGACAATGTTGAATACTGCACCTTCAAGCTTCTTGCCTTCAGCATTTTCCTTCGTCAACTCAACGGAGCCTTTATGATTAATGGCGATCCCGGCATCTGTAGCTTCAGGCTTTCCTTCAGAGGAATCAGAGATCTCAAACTCTATTTTCTCTGTGTTCAGCACATAACCGGCTGGCGCTTTCGTTTCAACAAAAGCGTATTGTCCCGGTGCAAGGCCTGAAGCTGCGACTTTCCCGTTTTTATCTGAGGTCAGTCCTTCTTGAACCGCATTACCTTCCTTGTCGATAATCTTAAAGACGGCTCCTTCAAGCTTCTGGCCATCTGCATCTTCCTTCGTCAGCTCAACAGAGCCTTTATCGTTAACGGCGATTCCGGCATCTGCGGCTTCAGGCTTTCCTGCTGCAGATTCTGAGATGGTAAATTCTTTTTTCTTTGTATTCAGCACATAGCCGGCTGGCGCTTTTGTTTCCACAAAGGCGTAATGGCCCGGTGCAAGGCCCGAAGCCTCAATTTTTCCGTCTTTATCTGAAGTCAGCTTCTCTTGAACGATCTTTCCATCTTGATCGACAATGTTGAATACTGCGCCTTCAAGTTTCTGGCCTTCAGCATTTTCCTTCGTCAGAGAGACTTTTCCTTGATAATTGGTCATTGCCCCCAAATTGACGTCAGACACTTGATTCTTTTCATTCTTTGCGATTGAGAAGTGAATCGCTTTTGTATTTACGATAAAGCCTTCAGGAGCTTGTGTTTCTGTCAAGCGATAGTAGCCCGCCGGCAAACCGTTCATTTCTACTTTTCCGTTTTTATCAGATTTTATATCTGTTCGTATGAGAGTATAGGTGCCGTCATTTGATTTTTTCTCCAGCTTAAAAACAGCACCCGCCAAAGGATTGTTTTGTTCGTCTTGTTTGATAAGCGTCACCTTGTTCTGTTGATTTACGACTTTGTACAGCGCTCCTGGCTTGGAGGAGTTGCTGTCTATCTTTACAGAGACTCCTTTTGCATAAGCATCACTGATGGTATATCCGTCAGGCGCTTTTACTTCTTTTAATACATAGGAACCGTAGCGAATATTTCCGAATGTAAGCTTCCCGCCGGCATCCGTCGTACCAGTGCGGAGGAGCTGTTTGGAGTCCTCAGACCATAACTGGAATTCTGCTCCTTCAAGAGCTTTATCGTCCTCTCCAGTCTTAAAAATCGTCAGGCTTCCTTTTTCTCCGGATCCGGAACCGTCGCCGCTTGAAATGGCAACAAAGATCGAGCTGCTGTTTTCTTGAGTCTGCTCCTTCACATTTGTTCCTGAAATGGACACCTTATTTTTAACATGGCCGCTCGTGCCGGCTATGTTAATCAGAGACCGGTATTTGATCACATAGGCGCGATCAATTTGCTTATAGCTGCCTATGAATTTCAGGACAAACGATTGTTCACCTGTTGTATTGTCCGTTTTGATGTCTAACGTGTAGTCTTTGTCTTTTTGAAGCTCGACATCTCCCGCGGTCAGATTTCCGCTGCTGTCTTTGACCACTCCGTTTTCATCATATTTTGCTTGATACACTTTAAAAGAATCCGCATCTAATATTTGATTTTCATCCGGCGTGTCAGTAACTTTTACGTCATCCAGCGTTGATTGGCTGGAGTTGACATTGATGTTCCAATCGATGTAGCTTCCATTTTGTTTGCCGCCTTTGAAAACCAGGCTTCCTCCGTTCGCAACTGAAACAGAGCCTGTTAACGTGCGGTCTGCATAGCCGTCATTATAGTAGGTTGCCTTGTTTGTATACTGATTCTGATCAATGACCTGTCCTTTGAGTGATGTCTTAAACTCAATCAGATATGGTACAGAATCGCCTGTTTTAAGGTGTACCGTCAGCGTGCGTTCATTTTTCGCAGAAGGCTCTTCGACATCATACTTGGAAGGATCAAGCGCGTCTCCTTCTGTGATCGAGCCGTTTTTATTGATCGTATAACTCTTAACGACAACTGAACCCGGCACAAATTGCTGAGGATCTGTTATGGCATCTTTGATATAAGGGTTTTTCGTCGGCTCGCCGTTATAGTTGACGCCGATTTTCCACGTGATTTCCTTTGAAACTGCGTTGTATGAGCCGTTTTTAAACCCATTATTTGAAGTCTGATGATTCGGCGTAAAACCGCTTGATACCTTATTCGTGCGCTCAGTGCCGTTTTGATCAGTCCATGTCGACTGAGCTGTATTCTTAACGCTTTCGTTAGAATAATCGGCATTGAATGTTGTCGTATAAGTGATCTTAAATTGACTGTCTGTTTTTGCATAATCCCCGATCAATGCCAAAGTAAAGCCTTTATGATCAGGTTTTTTTGTTAACGTGTAGTCTTTGTCTTTCTGTAATGTTTTGTTGTTCGTTGTGTCTTGAAGCTTGAACGATTCATCAAGCAGAACCATTCCGCCGCTTTCAAATTGATCATCCAAAGTCCAATTGTTCATCAAGTATTTATTTTTATTAACTGTAATCGTCCAATCAACCGTCTTCTTCTCATAATCAACGTTTGAATATCCTTTGATGAGATTTTGCTGAATGGCTATTCCAGAAGCTTCTTTTGAATCCCCTGTTCCGGTTACAACGCTATTGGTGTATGTTGTAGATTTATCAATGATCACTCCGCTGTTGACCTTTGTTTGATATATGATTTTGTAAGCGCTGGTTACGTTTTTATTAAATTTGATTTCAAATCCGCTTCCATTATCGATCAGCGTGTAGTCCTCGCCTTCCTTTAAAGGCGTGCCCGCTTGCTCGCTGCCATTCTGACCAAAGGTAATAGGAATAACCTTCAAAGAATCTTTCACAAGATGCAAATCACCAGTTCCAAAAGAATCTTTAATGCTGGCCTTGGATTGGTCGATCTGTTTCTCACCGTAGTTGTATGCAAGAGCCCAGCTGAATGTTTGAGATTCTCCATCATAGCCGGTCGATGATTTCGCGATCATTTTTCCATACTTGGCTGCAACAGTGGCTTCTGCAGAAATGGGTTCCAGGTTGTCTCCGCTGAATGCCGCCTTATTTGTCAGCGTTATATTTCCGCCTTCACTCGGCTTCGCACCATTGTCAATGTCGGTTTCGTATACAAGGCGGTAGGCTGAATCAATTGTCCCTTCAAATGTGACATTTCCTTTTGAATCAACACTGTAGCCGGAAGAAACTTCATTTCCTCTGCTGACAGAACCATCAATGTTCACATTGAGTTCATACACTTTAACTGAACGGTAGATTACGCCATCTGGAAGGCTTTCCGCGAGTTTGGCATTTTTGACTTGATCCAACTTTTTATTGACATCGACCGTCCATGTTACTTTACCAGGGTTGATGCCTTTATCCAGCACACCTGATTTATCAATGGTTTTACTCACATTGGGTTTAAAATAAACTGTTGTTTCAGGAGTATCGGCATTCACAGGGAATGGAATCTTTTGTGTTGTCGAACCCGTTATTTTTTTCTCGTTGAACTGCGTATTGATAACCAATGTGCCTTTGACATTAGAACTTTCTTTTACCTCGCCGTTAAATGTCATCACCACATGTCCGTTCGTATCAATAGAAAATGTCCCGTAGGTGGTGTCTCCGGCGCCTAACGGCAGGTTCACAATGTCATTATGCATAATAAATTCTTTAGGCAAATCAAATTCATATTTATCGCCGGCATTGATCGTTTTTCCTAAATCGTCAGGAATAGCCCAATCAATTGAAATTTTCACCGGAGAATTCGTATTGGCGCGATTGCCCTTGTCATATGGCTTTCCGTTTTCGTCCGTCAACGTCACGCCAGTTAAAATATTTTGCGTGATTTGTTTTTCTTCAGTTTGCAAGCTTTTGAAAGCTGATTGACTTGAGGATGACACTTTTTTTGAATCATCACTCTTAGAGGCTTCGCCGCTCTTAGAGTCATCTGACGGCTGCTGTTCTTCCTCTTTTTGATCCTTGCTGACTGAAGGTGCAGGTTTGTCATCTTTCCCTTCCTGATCACCCGCAGTATCAGAAGAGTCGTTTTTTGGCTCTTCCGCCTCGGCATCTGGTGTCTCCTCTTTCTTAACAGGAATGATCACCTGCTGGGTTTTGCCTCCGCCTAGCTGAAAAAGGGCTGCTGCTGTATGTTCATCTTCTTTTACATCTGCAGTAAACTTAGCTGGCAGTGTAATGGTCCCCTTGGCATCAAGAGAATCCGCGGATGCAGTTGTTAATTTTACTGTCATGGTGCTGCTGCCCGCCGGCACTTGATAGCTGCCGATGACCTGATCAGCAGATTTGATCTCACCTTCAGCACCTTTATCAAATGTAAAGCTTTTAGGTATCTCCACATTGATATCCTGTTCGCTATCTGCTTTTTTGTCTTTTTTCAATGACCATTCATATGTCAGTGTCACTTCGTCCCCCGGTGTTAGTGCCGGTTCGTTTCCTTTTGATCCGTCAACTATCTGGCCTTTGGCGTCCTTAACTGTTACCAAATCGAAAAATTGGCTGTCACTGGACGTTACATCCACAGCCTGTGCCGTAAGAGTATAGCTGGCAATCTGGCTGAAGAAGAAAAAGATGGCAAGGCTTATGATCATAACGATCCGCCCGCTTTTTTTCAGCCCTAAGGGAAAACTCCTCGTTCTCAACTTTTCATTCCTCCCTTTCTTATCTATCTTTCACTTGCCGATTGATCCGCGAGACCATAACATCATGTCTCATCCCCCAAAAAGAACTGCTAATACCGAATGAGTTTCAAAACTAAGATTTACCATCCGAACCAAACTACATTGTATGAAATGGAACTATACAATTTCTGTACAACTCAGAAATCATGTATGATTGAAGTGAATTGGAGAGAGTTGAAGTTTCACCCAGGAGACATATGGCGAAGGCCTTCCCTTTAAGTGCACAAAAAAACCAGTGTGCATCGAAAAGCAATCGACACATACTGGTTTGGAGTTCTTTAATTAATTTGATCCTTCATTTGTTTGTAACGCTGATATTCTTTTATCGCCTCTTCTACCTTCCCGTTTTTGTTGAATAGCTGCAGCTTGTATTGCATAATTTTATGATCGCATGGCTCAATTTTCTCGGCTTGCAGGCAAATGTCCATCGCTTGATGATCGTTCATTTCATGAATATGATAATCGATCAGTTCATAGGCCTTTCCAAGCCAAAGCTGGGAAAGACGCGTCTTTTCCGGTTCTGCCCAAAGATAACCGTGCTCCATTAGGTAATGATTTTGATAGGACATGAAAATATCCATGTGCAGATGTAATGTAGCCGTATTGAGCGGCGGCGCCCCTTTTAGTGATTTTTCCCATTCGACAACATCGATTTTTGCGCCTGAAAGCCGAAGAATATATCCAGTATCAGTCTTCTCGATAGTTTGGCTGAAAGGGATCTGGCTGAATAATTTTCGTATTTGATAAATGGTTGAGTAAAGTTGGGTGCTTGCTTTTGAAACATCGTAATGAGGCCAAAAAAGATCGATTAGCATGTCTTTACTGACCACATGGCCTTGATTGTGAAGTAAAAATAAGTATATTTCACGTGCTTTCGACGTTCTCCACTTGACTGGAATGCTTGTTTTGACATCCTTTAAGGTTTGATGAAACTGCAAGCTCCCAAAACATTGGATGGAAAAATGCGCCTCGGTATTTTCTGCATTTTGTCTCAGCATATTATTCGTTTTGATTCGTTCAACAGTTGTCTCAAGCCGCTTGTATATGACAGGCTTCAGCAAATAATCAATGGCATTCAGCTCAAACGCCTTGATAGCAAACTCATTATAAGCCGTGATGAAAACGACTTGGATGTTTTCATTCATCGATTGAATCGCCTCAGCAAGCTCAATGCCGTTTACCCCCGGCATTTCAATATCAAGAAACACCGCATCTACAGCAGGAGTCTCAGGATGCTCTAAGGCCTCAACCGGATCTTGATACGCCATAATAGATTGAAAGGCGTTTGTTCGTTCAAGCATTTTCTTAAAATGAAGCAATGCCAAGTGCTCATCATCAACAATTAACGCTTTCACAAAACATCCCACCCTATATGTAAAATCGAGATATCAGTAAATAACTTCTATTATATCATGACAAATAACCCCTTTATCTGGATTCTTTTTCTTTCTATTGTAGTTTTTGAAATTTTGCACTTACAATATTTATAAAAAGGTAGGAATTTAGAATGAGCCTGCTTGAATAAAGGAGCTATAATATGAAAGAAAAATTCATCTTTACTTCGATTATTTTCGGTTACGCTGCATTTTTTATGGTTTTCATTGCCATTGACCATTTTTCCGGAACAACGCTTCCTGCGGCAAGGCATGGGGTCATGAACCTGGAGAAGTGGAATTTTCAGAAGGATGGGAATGTACAGCTGAACGGAGAATGGACATTGTATCCAAATCAGATTCTGTCACCAAAAGAGATCGCTTCAGCAAAAGGAAAAGATCCTCTCTTCGTTGATGTCCCCAGCAATGTGAAGCTAGCCAAGCAGGGTATCAATGTGGATTACGGAACGTATAAGCTGACCATCAGATCAAAGCAAGACAATCAGGTTTTTGGGATCAGCACGTCGTTTATTTACAGTGCCAATCGCATCTATTTTAATGGACAATTCATTGGCCAAAGCGGCAACCCTTCAAATAAACCTGATTTTGCGGCACAAAACCGCCCATATACGAGCTTTTTTACGCTTCACAAGGGTGACAATGAACTTGTCGTACAATTTTCGAACTTCGGAAAAACGCCGGGATGGGGAATCGCAAAGCCAATTACTTTTGGCACCCAGGAGCAAATAGTGCGGGAAAACAAAATTTCCTTTCTTAATGATACAATCATGATTACAGCTTTTTTCATTACCGGATTATATTTTCTGGGCTTTTTCCTGCAAAGAAAAAAAGATAAACATTTGTTGTTTTTTTCTGTTATGTGTCTTCTGTTTTCGTTCATTATTCTGATGATCGGAAAAGAGCGGATTATATTTCTCCTCTATCCGTCAATTTCATTTTCACTGCTAAATTCATTGAGGGCAATCTCTACTGTGCTCGTCAGCATTGCGGTTTTTCTCTATCTCTTTTTTGCTTACAGAGGGATTGTTTCAAAGCGTTTTATTCGCATTGCCACTGTTTCTTCCGGGCTGGTCTTAGTCACAGATTTTTTAACCGTGGGTTTTATCGGCCATACCTCGTACATCTTACATTCTGTGCTAGCCGTCTCGACTCTGGTTTATATTACATATATTTTTACGATTGCTGCGATCCGCAAAATGGAAGGAAGTCTGTATCTGACCATCGCCTCTATATCAATGAGTGCTTTTGTCATTTTAACCACCATTTCAGCTTATAGCGGCAAAACAGCCTTTTCCTTTAATTCGATTTATTCATTGCCAACAGTTATCGCTTTACTGGCGATCGTTCTGCTGATGGCGCAGCAATTTGCCGGGGCATTCCGTGAAAATGAAGTGCTGTCGTGGAAATTGCTCAGAATTGACCGGCTAAAGGATGAATTTATTGCCAAAACATCACATGAATTCAAAACACCGCTGAACAGCATCATTAATATATGCCAGACCCTGCTGGCCGGCAAAGGAAAAAGAACGATAGAAGAAGAGAAAGAAAACATGCAGCTCGTCATCCGCATGGGCTACAGGCTGTCCAATCTGGTAAATGACATCCTGGATTTAGAAAAAATAAAGCAAGGCATGCTTCAAATCCACCCGGTTCCTGTTGATATTTATACTTTAGTTTGTTCGGAAATGAATTTCTACAATCTTTTATCGAGACATAAAAACTTGAATATGATGAACCATATCCCTGACGATCTTCCTTTAGTGCTCGCAGATGAAAACCGCTTCCGCCAAATATTAACCAATTTAGTAGACAATGCAATCAAATATACAACAGAGGGCCAAATCACACTTTCTGCTTCAAGACTGAACGATAACATGATCAAAGTGACAGTAGCAGATACAGGAAGCGGCATTTCAGAAGCCGATCGCCAAACCATCTTTGAGTCTTTTCAGCAAGCCGAAAAGAATAAAGACGATGGTGCTGGTCTTGGCCTCAGCATTGTCAAACAGCTGGTTCAGCTCCAAAACGGAGATATTTGGGTCGAATCAGAAGAAGGAAAAGGTTCTGCATTCCATTTCACCTTGCCGATCGCCCAAAATGAATCTGTCTCTGAAACAAAGAAACGTCTTCCTGAATTACAATCCGAGAGAGATCTATCAGATATCTCATTTAGCACGCCTTATTACTCTGTGCATATTGACGCTCCAACCATTCTGATTGTCGATGATAACATTGACAGTTTAAAAATTTTAACCGATATGCTTGAAGGTGTGCCCTACAATGTGATTGCTGCGAAGAACGGAAAGGAAGCATTAGAAATCATCTCTTGCACAAACCTTGATTTGGTTATTTTGGACTTGATGATGCCGGATATGACTGGTTTCGAAGTCTGTATGAAAATTCGCGAACGATTCAGCATGGTGGATCTTCCGGTTCTGATCATTACAGCTGCCATTATCGGCCATGACAAATACAAGGCTTTTCATGCCGGAGCGAATGACATTTTGCAAAAACCTTATCATTACTCTGAATTTATGGCGCGTATTCAAAACCTGATCATGATGAAACATACAGCAAATCAAGCCACAAGAATGGAAATGGCGTTTCTCCAGTCGCAAATCAAGCCTCATTTTCTTTATAATGTATTAAACACGATTATTTCTCTCACTCATTTGGATATTGAAAAGGCCCGGGAGGTAACAGAGGAATTTACCAACTATTTAAGAATGAGTTTTGACTTTCAAAATACATCAGCCATCAGTTCCTTCAGACATGAGCTTTCAATTATCAATTCCTATCTTTCTATAGAAAAGACGCGATTCGGTAATCGGCTTGAGGTTCTTTTCGATATAGATGAAGACATTGACTTTATCCTTCCGCCTTTAATGATTCAGCCCTTGGTGGAAAATGCCGTTCTTCATGGTGTCAGCAAGAAAAGAGGCGGAGGATGGATCAAACTGACAGCTAAAAAACAAAGCAAAAATGAGTATTACATCAAAGTAGAGGATAACGGTCCCGGGATAACTCCGGAAAAACAAATAGATCTCTTATCAACGGATTTTGATCGCAGCGTCGGATTGAAAAATATCAATCAGCGGCTGAAACATTTTTGCGGAAGCGAGTTGATGATCAGCAGCACTCCGGATGCAGGCACCTCTGTCTCAATGCTCATTCATCTCGCTGAAACAACAGGAAGCCCTAAAGAACTGAAGGACACAGAACGAACCTAAACGAAAATTGAGATAAAAAAAGACGCCGTTTCTAACGGCATCTTTTTTATTCCGGCGACTTTGCTTGCTGCTTCAGCAGGTCTCTGATTTCTTTCAGCAGCTCCTCCTGCGCATCCACCGCTTCCTCCGCAGCCTCTTCTTCTGCTGCTTCTTTTTTGCGCCTTAACCCATTCAAAGTCCGAATGACGATAAAAATGGAGAACGATATAATTAAGAAGTTCACAATCGTCTGTATAAAGCTGCCATACTTCACTACAGCATCGCCAAACGTAAACGACAGGCCTGAAAAGTCAAGCCCTCCCAGCAGCAAACCGACCAAAGGCATAATGATATCATTTACTAGAGATGTGACGATCTTTCCGAAAGCGCCGCCTATCACAACACCAATCGCAAGGTCTACGATATTCCCCCGCATGGCAAAGGCTTTAAATTCATTCCACATACAATCACCTGCTTTTCTATATTTGTAAAGAAAAAAAGACAAATGTGCCGCTGGCCATCTGCCTTTTTTCAATTATTCTCCGAGGGCAAAAGTCAGTTCTACTTCGCAAACGACTTCGCCATCAACTGTGGCAACGCCTTTTCCGCGCCCGATTGTGCCGCGGGCACGAATGATTTCAACCTCAAGGTGAAGCTGGTCACCAGGCTTGACTTGTTTTTTAAAGCGGCAGTTATCAATGCCTGCAAAAAAAGCCAGTCTGCCGCGGTTTTCTTCTTTAATCAACATCGCAACAGCTCCGACTTGAGCGAGTGCTTCTACGATTAATACGCCGGGCATAACCGGGTACTGAGGAAAATGTCCGTTAAAGAACTCTTCATTAGCGGTTACATTTTTATAGCCTTTTGCCCGTTTGCCCTCTTCAACTTCCGTAATCCGATCCACAAGCAAAAACGGATAACGGTGAGGAATAATTTCTTTAATTTGCTGAGTATCAAGCATTGTCTTGACATCTCCTTCATCTGCATTAGTATGTATAGCAATCATCAAAGATCCAATCTGTACATTTGAAAAGTATATTATGAATTAATCTCTTTTTCAACCGCGCTAAAATGTAACCAACTGTCAATGAGAGCCGTCAAAAGTTATGATATGATAATTATAGATTTTACCAATAGCAAAGAGGTAGGAAAATGATTTCGAAGTTTATTGAAAAAAGAATGCTAAACATGTTAGACGAGTGGTATTCCGCAATGAGCAAACGCAAAATGAATCACGTTTGCACACTGAAAGAGAAAATTGACCAGCACCTTCCGAAGATCAAAAAGAACACAAAACTTTGGATGCGTTATCAATTGTTTCAGGCCCGCCATCAGCTGCTTTTTGAAAACCAGAACGGACTCGATTCATTGTTCGATGACCTATATGGCCTGGAAGACAAAATGGATGATGAATTGAAATATTATCTGTATTTTTTCTCTGGGTTATATGAGATGGTAAAAACAGCTCCGAAACATGCAGTACATCATTTTAAAAAAGCTGAACAGTACCTGGCCGCCATTCACAATACGTTTGAAGCCGCTGATTTATATTATCAAACCGCCGGCGCCTATTACTTGATGAAATCACCGCCGCTTTCCGTCCAATACGTCAAAAAAGCATTACACATCTATTTGCACCAATTCGGCTATATCAAAAAGGTAATCACCTGTAAACTTTTGCTCGCCGTGAATTATATTGATCAAGAACGCTATGAAAAAGCTGAACAGCTTTTCAAAGAAATCATTAAGAAAACCCAGCAACTACATGACGAAAACCTGCTATGCCATGCTTATTATAACCTTGGCTTTTTAAAAGCGACCGAGAAAAAAGACCAGGAAGCGCTTCTTTACTTTAGGAAAGTATTAAAGAATCAAGAATTTGAAATGAATTCACCAGTCTCATATCTTCATTGTGTGTACGAGTCTGTCAGAGCGCTTTTTAAAACAGGGAACATCACAGAAGCTAAAGCCGTCCTTCAAAAAGGAAAAGAATTATCTGAAAAGGTAGACATTCAAACCATTTATTTAAAATTAAAAACGCTTGAAGCCCTCTACACATCAGCCGAAGACCCTTATGAGCAGCTGCTCGAATATGTGCTTGAATTAGAAAAAATCGAGGCGTGGGTGGATTTAGAAGTGCTATTAGAAGATATTACGGAATACTACAAAAAAAAGGACGATTTCGAAAAAGCCGCTTTTTTTATCATGCGCGGCTGATTGAAAAACGCCCATTTTCTTATTATCTGACTGAATTGATTAAACCGAGCATTTGATCTCCCATTGTGATCGTTCTGCTGTTCAGCTGATATGAACGCTGGGACGTGATCAAATCTGTCATTTGTTCTGAAATATCGACATTGGACATCTCAAGTGAGCCCTGCTGCATGCCGATGTTTTGTCTATTAGCGCCGTTCAGCTCTTCAAAAGCTGCCGCATTATCAATAGAGAAAAGGTTATTCCCTTCGGATTTCAGCTCTTGAGGGTTATTCACTTGGACAACGCCAAGATTAAACCGCTGAACCGCGTTTCCGTCAGATGCGGTTAAGGTGCCGTTCTTATTGATGGTGATATTCTTCATTGAGCTGTCGATGGTCACTGTATTGCCGTTCTCATCAAGTACGGCATACCCATTTCCAGTGACGAGCTGCAGCTGGTTGGCATTATTGGCTGAAGGCGTTAAATATAATGCTCCGTCTCTCGTATACTGGCGGTTTCCATTTACATTTACCTGAAGATACTGGTATGGAGACGTAAATGCGATATCCAGATCGCGATCGGTCTTCTGAATGCTTCCTTGATCAGAGACTAGGCGTGAATTCATCATCGCTCCGACGCCAAGGCGCAAGCCGGGCGGCGTTTTTCGGGCTTTTGCCACTTCCTCGTTTTTTTCATCAACCTGATCGAATTGCTGTCTGACAAGCTCAGAAAAATTCGTATCTTTTGCCTTATAGCCGGTTGTGTTGCTGTTTGAAAGGTTGCTGCTGATTGTGTCAATCTGCTGCTGCAGCTGGTTTAAGGTTGTTGATGCCGTTAGCATTGACCTGAGCATAGTTGATATCCCCCGTTTTTTCTTCCGTTATCTTAAATTTTTCCGATTTCATTTGCTGCTTTATCCATACTTTTATCGTAAGCCTGAATAACCTTCTGATTAGCCTCAAACGATCTGTACGCTTCAGTCATTTCTGTATAGGCGCTTGTCACATCCACGTTTGAAAGCTCTGAGACGCCTTGTTTTAATGAATAAGATACCTGATTATTTCCGGCTGCGCTTGGCAGATCATTACCGTCCGCCGTGCTGTACAAATCATTTCCGTCCCGTTTGAGATTGCGGACATCTTCCGCCATTCTGACATCAATCTGGCCGGCTGTGCGTCCGTTCGTTGTCACAGTACCGTTTTCAGACACAGTGAAATTCTCATTATCAACAGTGATTGGCTGGCGATCCGTCGATAAAATAGGGCGTCCGTTGATCGTCAGCTGATTGTTCTCATTTAGTGAAAATGTGCTGCTTTTTGAATAACGGATTCCATCCGCTGTTTGAACCGGATAAAACAGAGCAGCTTTTTCATTGGTTTCCGCATTCATCGGAACTTGATTTTCGATCAATGCAATGTCTGTAGGCTGGTCTGTGGACTTCAGGCTTCCCTGTGTAAAGAGAGGCTTGAGCTCCTGCATATATACTCCGGTATTCACGGAACCGATTTCCGTCCTTGATGTCCCGGCCGGAGATTTTGATTCTATTCTGCTAAGCAGCATCTCAGGGAACGCGCGCATAGAGCCTTGATCAGCTTTATATCCTGATGTATTTGCGTTAGCAATATTATTTGAAAGCATTTCCGTTCTTCGCTGCTGGGCAATCATTGCGGATGTTGCTGTATATAATCCTTTTAACAAATTTCCCACCTCTAAAAATGGCATTTTTTCCAGTTGTCATATAGGAACGTTCGTTCTATAATAAAAACTCAGTATTTTATCCTATTATCGTCATTTAACATCTTTTCGTGAAGGCTTTTTCATAAAAAAACCTCATTCTTTTTCAGAATGAGGTTTGTGAAATCAGCTTAGTTTGCGTTTAGGAAGCTTGTCCATATTATCAAGCATGACACCTGTGCCGATGGCTACGCAATCCATAGGATTTTCAGCAACGAGGACCGGTACCTTCAGCTCTTCAGCAAGCAGCTGGTCAAGGCCGTTTAAGAGCGCGCCTCCGCCGGTAATAATAACGCCGCGGTCAATAATATCAGCAGAAAGTTCAGGCGGTGTTCTTTCGAGCACTTGTTTCGCAGCCTGAACAATAACAGCGACAGATTCACGAAGGGCTTCTTCAACTTCTTTACTGTTTACTGTAATTGTTCTTGGAAGACCGGAAACCATGTCCCGTCCGCGAATGGAAATTTCCTCGTGACGTGCGTCTGGGAAAACAGTTGCGACTTTAATCTTAATATCCTCCGCAGTACGTTCGCCGATCAGCAGCTTGTACTCGCGTTTGATATAATTTAAGATTTCCATGTCAAACTTGTCCCCAGCCATTTTAATAGAAGAGGAGGTGACAATATCGCCCATTGAAATAACCGCGATATCCGTCGTCCCGCCTCCGATGTCTACAACCATGTTACCGCTTGGCTGGAATATTTCCATACCCGCGCCGATAGCGGCAACTTTAGGTTCTTCTTCAAGGTACACATGTTTCCCGCCGCTTTTTTCTGCAGCTTCTTTGATTGCTTTTTGCTCAACGGATGTAATATTCGTCGGGCAGCAAATGAGCATGCGCGGCTTTGAGAACAGGCCTTTTACATTCAGCTTGTTAATAAAATGTTTCAGCATTGCTTCTGTTACTTCAAAGTCAGCAATAACTCCGTCTTTCAGCGGGCGAATCGCAACAATATTCCCAGGTGTACGTCCAACCATTCGTCTTGCCTCTTCGCCAACCGCCAGCACTTTGCCGCTGTTTTTATCAAGTGCAACAACGGAAGGTTCATTCAGAACAATTCCTTTACCTTTAACATGGATCAGTACATTTGCAGTACCGAGGTCAATACCAATATCCCTTGCAAACATCTATTTATATCCTCCTTGAAAATCTGTTTCACAGTAAATATCCACATTGTGCCCTAATTATATATATTATCATAAAATATAGAAAAAAAGTTGGAAGCACAATAAGTTCTTTACAAATTTTTGCGGATGTTTTATGAACGATTTCAAGAAGGCAATGCCAGGTGATTACGATTGCTGAACAGGCTCTCCTTCGAGAATTTCATCTTTTTTATATTTGAGCTTTGTCGCTTCTCCTCCTCTTAAATGCCTGATGGATTTATGATAATCGAGTATTTCTTTCACTTCGTTTGCCAAGTCGGGGTTAATTTCAGGCAGACGCTCTGTTAAATCCTTGTGTACTGTACTTTTGGAAACACCAAATTCCTTCGCAATGACACGAACGGTTTTCTTTGTCTCCACGATGTACTTCCCTATCTTGATTGTTCGCTCTTTGATGTAATCGTGCACACCACTCGACCTCCCTAAAATGGATGTGAGAAGTGTGAAATGAGATCCGTATTCTGTAAAGAGTCGTTCATTATGCCGCTTCTTCGTTGTATGGTTTTAAAAGTAAGTTTGTGAAATATGCCCACGATCCCTCACCTCAAACACTCTCTTTGTTAGGTTTGTAACAGTGTATTAGCATTCTTTTGGGAATATGCTAAAAACTCAATAAGGACAAGGGGTGAAACGAACTTTTTCAGATTCAGCAAACTATTTCGCGTCACTAAATTTTCACCTTTACAACTATCGATCGCTCCTGTAAAATGAAATAAGCAATTAGTTACTTAGGTAAGTTTTTTAGAAGGAGACCGACATGTCCTACGTCAACAGACACCTCATTCATCAAATCAACCAAAGCGCCCGCCTGATTGCCAAGAAAGCCAATGAACAGCTAGAGCCATTCGGCCTTTATTCATCTCAATGGTCAGTTTTATATTGTTTGCGTACGATCGGACCAATGACTCAAAAAGAGATTTGGTCCTATTTAAATGTGGAAGCGCCGACTGTGACTCGGACGATCAAACGCCTGGAGGAGAACGGCTGGGTTCAGAGACGGCAAGGTGAAGACAAACGGGAAAAACTTGTTGTCCTCACAAAAGAAGCCGAGAAAAAATACGAAGAAATCAATGTGAAAATGCTGAAATTCGAGGAAGAGCTGCTTGCTGATTTCCGGGATGAAGATAAAGAAGCTTTTTCTCATTTATTCCGCATGTTTTTACAACAATGAAAATAAGGAAGTGACATACATTTGAAAAAAGCGGATGCGATATGGACCAAAGATTTTATTATGGTCCTGCTTGTCAATTTATTTGTGTTTGTGTTCTTTTATACATTTTTAACTGTATTGCCGATCTATACGCTGCAAGAGCTTGGCGGCACAGAATCACAAGGCGGGCTTTTAATCAGCCTGTTCCTTCTGTCTGCGATCATTACACGGCCTTTCTCCGGAGCCATCGTTGAGCGTTTCGGGAAGAAAAGAATGGCGATTGTATCAATGGCGCTCTTCGCCCTATCATCTTTTCTGTATATGCCGATTCATAACTTTTCCCTGCTGCTCGGATTGCGGTTCTTCCAAGGGATTTGGTTCAGCATTTTAACGACTGTTACAGGTGCAATTGCCGCTGATATTATTCCAGCCAAACGGCGCGGTGAAGGGCTTGGATACTTTGCCATGTCTATGAACCTCGCTATGGCGATCGGACCTTTCCTTGGTCTGAATTTGATGAGAGTGGTAAGCTTTCCTGTATTCTTTACAGCCTTTGCGCTGTTTATGGTTGCGGGCTTACTTGTTTCGTTCTTGATAAAAGTGCCGCAAAGTAAGGACAGCGGTACGACTGTATTCCGTTTTGCGTTCTCGGATATGTTTGAAAAGGGCGCACTTAAAATTGCGACGGTCGGTTTGTTTATTTCTTTCTGTTATTCAACAGTCACATCATATCTGTCTGTATTCGCCAAATCAGTTGACCTTTCGGATATCAGCGGATATTTCTTTGTTTGCTTTGCGGTGACAATGATGATTGCACGCCCGTTCACAGGGAAATTGTTCGACAAAGTCGGACCGGGCATTGTCATTTACCCATCAATCCTGATTTTCTCTGTTGGACTCTGCATGCTGTCCTTCACACATAGCGGCTTAATGCTTCTGCTTTCAGGGGCGGTTATCGGTCTTGGCTACGGATCAATCGTTCCTTGCATGCAAACATTGGCGATTCAGAAATCTCCGGCTCACCGCTCCGGTTTTGCAACGGCAACGTTCTTTACCTTCTTTGACAGCGGAATTGCTGTAGGATCTTATGTATTCGGATTGTTTGTAGCATCTGCCGGCTTCTCTGCCATTTATTTAACAGCGGGGCTGTTCGTTTTAATTGCCCTGCTTCTCTACACGTGGAGCCAGAAAAAACCTGCTGAGGCTGAAGGAAAAGTGTCTATTGCAGAATAACTTGTCAGACTGCCGGGAAATCCCGGCAGTCTTTTTTGCATATAAAAAACGGCGTCCCTCTCGGTTGAACGAGAGAACGCCGCTTATAGCAATTATTCAATGACAGGCCGCGCAGGTGAATCAGGATCTAACGAAAAATCATAGGACGCTTCATCACGAAACATCGGGTCGGCATAAATGGATTGCTGATCGTTTTTTGTTGCTTTTCGATACGAAGAAAATGAATCATATTCTTTCTTTTTCCACATCCATATGCCGTCTTGATCCGCTTCCTTGTGGTACACGTTATGATTGACCGTATTTCCTTCATTTTCTGTAAAATCGTTTCCGATAAATAATCTGGAATCACCGGCCGTCAATATATTCTTTTCAATTGTGTTGTTTTTCGTATCGTACTGCAGCAGCAGCTGTCCGCCGTACAGTCCCTTTGTGTCATTCCGGTACATAATATTGCGGGCAATCAGAGAATTGCTAGTGCCGCCCCGCTTTTTGTCATATCCTCCGATTGAAATACCGGTGTACGCATTGTTGTACACTTTGTTGTCTGTGATCTGAATGGCATTTGCATACTTTCCTTTGTGTTCAGACGTTGCTTCAATCCCAATATCGTTATCGTAAACTGTGTTGTTCTTAATTTCGATATCGTGTCCTCCATCGACATAAATCCCGCCCGCTGAGTATTCATCTCCATAAGCAGGATTGCCGTAAGTCGAGTTTTGATAAACTGTATTGTTTTCTACGACTCCGTTTCGCACGTAATCGTTTTTATCCGCGGTTCCCTCATAACCAATTAGATCAATCCCGATGTTATTATTGTTGCGGACCACATTGCCTGCAACTGTGAAGCCGTCGATATTACCGTTCAGCACAACTGCTTCACTCGCTCCAAGCGTCAGTTTCTCAACTGTATTGTCCTCGATTCGGATGTCTTTCATGCTGCCAGTCCCATAAACTGCGATTCCGTGAGCATTTCCTTCATCCGCTGTTGTCTTAATCCCCCGGATGTGATTATCCTTAATGGCGATATGACTGCTGGACCCTGATACATAAATCCCTATAGCAGTTGCTTCCTCAGATGAAACAGAAAGATCTTGAATTGTTAAACCGCTGATGGCAATGTCATGTTTATCGTGAATACGAATAAGCGGTGTTTCATATTCAGCGTTCGCAACGGATTCACCGCTAATCACGACGTTTTCATTTTCATAGTTTCGGAATGTGACAGGCTTTCCGTCCGTACCGCTGTGCTTTACATCAAGGGTCTCATGATACGTGCCCTCCCGAATCATGACCGTTGTGCCGGCAGCAGCCTTCTCAGATGCGTGTGCCAATGTACGAAACGGCTTTTCTTTTGTTCCTTCATTTTGATCACTGCCATTTGGCGAAACATACAGATAATCCCCAGATCCTTCCTCATTCGCTTTTGTCTTATCATAAACGAAAGCGAGGATGACAGACGTTAAAACACCCGCCAAAAGAATAAAATACCATTTTCTCATTTTCGATTCCCATTTCGTTTTAGAATAGATTTCTAAAACCATTATAAATGTTCTATTTATGGAAAACCATTTCAAAAATATGAAAATATACCGTCTAAATAGATCTTATTCAGCCTGGCGGACCTGCGCATGTTCAACTGTTTCAATTGCCAATGATGCAGGCGGGTGAACACGCATCAGAACAATGTAGAAAAGAAAGGAAATCAGCACACCTACAAACCAAGAAATATCGTATAAGCTCTTCAATACAGGAACATACATGCCAATCAGCGAAATCAGCGCTCCTAACATTGTGGCTGCAAACGCACGGTAATTGTAGCCCTTCCAATACACATACCGTCCTGTTTCGGAATACAGGTCATCTACCGAGAGCTCACGTTTGCGAATGATAAAATAGTCGGCCATCATCACGCCTGCCACCGGTCCAAGCATGCCGCCTATTAAGCCAAGAAACGCATACACGCTTGTCGCGCTCTCCATCAGCTTCCATGGAACCGTAAATAAAGCGAGCAACGCTGTGATAAAGCTGCCACGTTTGAAATTGATATATTTCGGCAGGGCATTCGCTATATCATAAGCGGGCGATACGATGTTCGCCGCAACATTTACAGAGATCGTGGCGATGCAGAGCGTGATCACGGACAAGACGATGACATAAGGGTTATCAAACCGCGCCAAAATATCGACAACATCCCAAATCGGCTCTCCGAACGCGACCTGCGAGCCGGAGGTCACCGTAATACTAGCGAATGCGAACAGCGCAAATGTTCCCGGCAAACCGTAAAATTGTCCTTTGATTTGCTCTTTTTGTGTTTCAGCAAACCGTGTAAAATCAGGTATATTTAAGATCAATGTCGCCCAGATGCCGATGATGCCAGTAACTCCGGCAGCAAACGGCCAGAATGTTTCTGAAAACGTATGAAACTTTCCTGGTTGAGAGTATATCGGGCCCAATCCTCCGGCAATATCAACGGCCCACCATACCATGCCGCCAAATACCAGATACACTAAAGGCCCTGCCCACACCTCAAAACGTTTAATCGACTCCATGCCGTGATGCAATACGAGTAAATGAATGGCCCAAAAGAATACAAAGGAAAGCAAACCGGACAAGTGAATGCCGAGAATGTTCCACTCGCCGCCAATTTCCCCCCAGCCCGGCCACATATTCAAAAGCAAAATGTTCAGTGCCGTGCTGCCCGCAAAGGTCTGGATGCCAAGCCACATGATCGCTGTAAACGCCCTCAGAAGCGCCGGGATATTTGCGCCGTATATCCCATAAGAAGCCCGGATGATCACGGGAAACGGCAGCCCGTATTTTGTCCCCGCATGGCCGTTTAAGGCAAGAGCGCCAAATAAGATAAGCGATGCCGTAATAATGATCGCCAGCACCTGCCAAGGCGAAAGGCCGATCGCGATTAATCCTCCCACCGTCGCGTATGTCGGTATATTATGTATACATCCCATCCAAATGGAGGCAAAGTTCATTGCTTTCCACGTCCGTTTTTCCTGTCCCAAAGGCACCAGATCTTCATTGCTCAGCCTGTTGGATTGCTGCTGACTCTCTTTTAATTTCATAGCCGGCTCCCCTTTCCATATTGTCTATATGTCGTCACATGTTATTTTTTTTGACATTAGATGTCACTTAATATAACTGAAAGGTCAGACAATAACACTGGCTATGATATACAATTTTCCCGTTTGTATTTGAACAGCTTAAACAAGAAAAAGAGACAGACCTCAGAGCCCGTCTCTTTCTCAAGATGCAGTTTTCATTAATGCAGCAAATCTCACAGCCATTAACAGGCTTGCTCCGCCCGCTATGGTCATAATGATTCCCATCATATCAAAATGGGCTGCCGTGATTTCTTTACCAAAAAGAATGCCAAGGATCACCGAAGACAAAATCGATCCTAGGTAACGGCAGGTTTGAAACAGGCCTGAAGTCGTTCCTACCATGTTGGAAGGACTCGTTTTCAGCATCGCTGCCTGAAGCGCGACATTTCCCAGTCCGTAGCCTATACCCAAGAGCGATAGAATGAGGCCTTTCCCAATGGTCTCGACATTGATAAAAAAGATGGTTAAGAGCACGGCTCCAGCCGTCATCAAAAGCGCTCCCGCAAAGATCGGCTTGACGACACCAGATCGGTCGATCCATTTGCCGGTTAGAGGTGACACAACGATGCTCATTCCAGACATAAACAGCATAAACAGGCCGCTCGTTTGAACAGAAAGATGCATTTCATCCTGAAAGTAACTTGGCAGACCAAAAAATAAACAATAGAAGAAAACATTCAATAAAATAAACTGAACATACACGGCTGACAGGTTTCGCTGTGTTTTAAACAGACGGACATCAATAAACGGCTTATCCGTTTTCAGCTCGCGCCAGACAAACGCACAGAGCAGAAGCAAGCCAAGCACACCTTCAACCGCATGCGGCGACGTGCTGAACGACAGCAAAAAGGATAGAAGGAAAATGATTCCCCCGGCAAATAAAACAATTCCAAGAATGTCGAGCTGCTGAATAATGGTTTTGATTCCTGCCCCTTTTTTCTGATCTTTCGGGAACATATACAGGCCCAATAAGAAGCTGAGGATAATAAACGGCAAATTAACGATAAAGATCGCCGGCCAGCCTCCCCATACAATCAAAAAACCGCCGACTGTCGGCCCCAGCGCCGTCATGGCGGACGCAAAAATAGAGAGTACAGCCAAGGCTGAAGCTTGGCGCTCATGAATATGATTCCGAATCAAGCCGACACCTGACGGATAAATCGCGCTGCTCCCCACCGATTGAAACAGCCGCATGACCAATAATGTCATAAACGTCGGCGCAAACGGCGCCCCGATGGCAGAAACCGCAACAAGAATAAGCCCGAATAAAAACAAGCGTTTCCGCCCAATCAAATCACCGAGCTTTCCCGTAACCGGCTGCGCTACGGCACTCGCCAAGTAAAACGAGGAAATCAGCCAGGAAACCGTTGTAAACGAGAGGTGAAACTCATGCTGGATGCTATGGAGCGCAAGAGAGATCATAGACGAGTTCAGCGGATTCAGCATTGTTCCCGAAGCCACCGCTGTTAAAAAAACAGCCCGGCTTTTTTTCGATAACATCATTTCACTTGTTCCAGAAACTCTTCCGTTGTCCGCGATTTACCGATTCTCGGGAAAATAAAGCGCAGTGTGGCTTCATGCTCTTCATCGCTAAATGTGGACATGGCATCTGTAATAAAAATCTGCTGATAGCCAAGCTGAAATGCCTCCCGTGCTGTGCTTTCCACCCCGATATTCGTTGCGATGCCGCACAATACAATCGTATCAATGCCGCGACGTCTCAGCTGCAAGTCTAAATCTGTGCCAAAAAAAGCACCCCATTGCCGTTTTGTCACAGTATAATCGCCATCCTGCACACCGATTTCCGGAACAAATTCGGCCCAGTCCGCCGGCATTTCCCCTGAACCTCCCTGCGCAGGCTCATCCGTTTGCGGCTTCAGGGCGTCCGCTCCATCATGAAAGGCTACATTTACAAAGCTGATGAACCCGTTATGTTTCCGAAATTCATCTACGAGCTTTTTCGCGTTCGGGACAACCTGGCCGCTTTGATCAATCGGCACAATCCCCTTTTGTAAATCAATGATAACCAATGCTGTTTTTTGAAAATCAATGTTGAGTGTATTCATCATACGTCTCCTCCTGATACTGTTAGTGTTTCTCACATTGCATATTTTACTCTTCACACTGCCTAAGTTCTTTTATGATGCTTGTGAAATTCTCAGAAGGAGCGTTGTCTCATGATTTTTCTTTTATGTAGTAGTAACAGGTTGTGCATACGAACAAACCGGCAAGCACTGTAATCATAAGGGGCGTCATCGCTTCATCACCTGCCTGCTGTCTATCGGTTCCTGCCTGAAAATGCCTATGAATTTGCGGCGGTCCACCCAAAGCAGGATGAGACACATAACCATTAATATCGTGCTAAGATCCTGCACGCCAATATCAAAACAATAGTTAATCAAGACGATGTTCACAATAATGGGCATAAAAATTACCGCCCCTAATGCAGCCGTTCGCGGAATCAGTAATAAAACAGCTGCCAGGATTTCACAAAAACCTATAAACAGTTCATAGACATGAGAATAACCGAAAAATGTCCACGCGATCGTAAACCCCTTCCCGGCAGCCGCCTCGATTTCAGGCGTCACCTCGCCAAACTGGCCAATTACCACTTTCGCCAGACCGTACACGAAAAAATTAAAGGCTAAAAACAATCGGAACGTCGCGGGAATCGACTTGCGTACCGCTCTCCTCAGCCTGCCGCCTTTATTCATCATACATCCCCCTCAGTGTATTATTTGATGTAGTACACTTAATACAGTATAGAGTATTCCAATTATTGTCAATTCCCTTTTCAGCTCATATGAATAGCTTCTTTTATAGATACAAAGTCTTATATCGCAAAAAATGCCATTCTCCTTCCTTTCCGTCCCTCGATAACATTCCTTAAAAACTATGTCAGGAAATCTTACATGAAAATGTTTTATCATTCTTTTTTCTCTATAATGAAGAAATATAATAATTGCTTTTTATTCTGAAAGATACGGAGGAATGAGACATGCAAATGGGCGATACAGTTTTTATGTTCTTTTGCGCTTTACTCGTGTGGCTGATGACCCCGGGATTAGCGTTATTTTATGGAGGAATGGTAAAGAGCAAAAATGTGCTGAGCACTGCCATGCACAGTTTCTCTTCCATTGCCATCGTTTCCATCGTTTGGGTGCTGTTCGGATATACACTTGCCTTCGCACCAGGCAATTCAATCATCGGCGGGCTGGAGTGGGCAGGCCTCAAAGGGGTCGGATTTGATCCAGGAGATTACAGCGATACCATCCCCCACTCGTTATTTATGATGTTCCAAATGACGTTCGCCGTTCTGACTACAGCGATTATTTCCGGGGCCTTCGCAGAGCGGATGCGATTCGGCGCTTTTCTTTTATTCTCGGTTTTATGGGCCTCTTTGGTTTACACACCCGTAGCGCACTGGGTATGGGGCGGCGGCTGGATCGGCCAGCTTGGAGCGCTCGATTTCGCTGGCGGCAATGTTGTTCATATTTCCTCCGGTGTGGCAGGACTTGTTCTTGCCATTGTGCTCGGCAAACGGAAAGACGGCACAGCGTCTTCTCCGCATAACCTCATTTACACCTTCTTAGGAGGAGCTTTGATTTGGTTCGGCTGGTTCGGCTTTAACGTCGGCAGCGCTTTGACTTTAGATGGTGTAGCCATGTACGCGTTCATCAACACAAACACCGCAGCTGCAGCCGGGATCGCCGGCTGGATCTTAGTAGAATGGATCATTAACAAAAAACCGACAATGCTCGGAGCGGTATCTGGCGCAATCGCCGGGCTTGTCGCCATTACGCCGGCTGCCGGATTTGTCACACCGTTCGCTTCCATTATTATCGGCATCATCGGCGGAGCTGTTTGTTTCTGGGGAGTATTCTCGCTTAAAAAGAAATTCGGATACGACGACGCGCTTGACGCCTTTGGCCTGCACGGGATCGGCGGCACATGGGGCGGAATCGCAACAGGATTATTCGCAACAACCTCTGTTAACTCAGCGGGCGCAGATGGGTTATTTTACGGTGATGCAAGCTTAATCTGGAAACAAATCGTCGCCATCGCCGCCACTTATGTTTTTGTATTTATTGTCACTTTCGTTATTATTAAATTTGTAAGCCTCTTCCTTCCCCTTCGCGCAACTGAAGAAGAAGAGTCACTTGGGCTTGACTTAACGATGCACGGGGAAAAAGCATATCAAGATTCTATGTGAGGAGTGACGCTATGAGCGGTCAAATGTTCAAGGTAGAAATTGTAACGCGTCCGGCAAATTTTGAAAAGCTGAAGCAGGAACTCGGAAAAATCGGAGTGACCTCTCTGACTTTCTCCAATGTACACGGCTGCGGCCTTCAAAAAGCACATACGGAGCTCTATCGAGGGGTAAAAATAGAAAGCAATGTATACGAGCGTTTAAAAATAGAAATTGTGGTCAGCAAGGTTCCTGTTGATCAAGTGACTGAGACCGCTAAAAGGGTGCTGAAAACGGGATCACCGGGTGACGGTAAAATATTTGTCTATGAAATCAGCAATACGATCAACATCCGCACAGGCGAAGAAGGACCTGAAGCACTTTAATATCGGTACGAGATTCGGACACTCCGGATCTCTTTTTTTGTGCACAGAATCCCCCCAGAAACCGCGATTCCTCTTCGAATTCTCTTCAAGCGCCGTTATTTCAGACAATCTCTATTTTTATTTGAAACTTTTCATGAGTAAGATTAGTCTACTAAATATAAAAATGTAAAAGGTGATTATTTGAACTACGAAATTTTTAAAGCAATCCATGGACTATCTCATCACAATTCAGTTCTCGATTCCATTATGGTCTTCATCACGGAATATGCCATTGTCGCCTATGCCCTTATCCTATTGGCAATCTGGCTGTTTGGGAACACACAAAGCAGAAAACATGTGCTATACGCAGGCATCACAGGAATTGCAGGCCTTGTGATCAACTATTTGATTACGCTTGTTTATTTCGAACCGCGCCCGTTCGTTGCGCATACAGTGCATACACTGATTCCGCATGCTGCGGATGCTTCATTTCCAAGTGACCACACGACAGGTGCATTAGCGATTTCTATTGCGATGCTTTTCAGAAACCGCAAAATCGGCTGGCCGCTTGTCATTTTTGGGCTTTTGACAGGCTTTTCGAGAATTTGGGTGGGACATCACTATCCGGTAGATGTATTGGGCAGCCTCGTTGTCGCCATCATTATCGGGTTCCTTTTCTTTAGATTTTCAGATCTGCTTCGCCCGTTCGTCGATTTGGTCGTGAGGATCTATGAAGCCATTATCAATAAACTGACGAAAAAACCAACCGATCAAAATTTCTAAGAAAGACAAAAGCCGGCGTCTGAAATCAAGACAGCCGGCTTTAATATTTCTCATACATCTCTTGTTTTCTTCGCTTCGCCAACACATATAAACCATAAAACAATCCAATTCCAACAGCATCGATGAGCACATCCCGGATACAACCATTCCTGCTGAAGAAGAGCTGAAGAACTTCTGTGAAAAAAGCAAACGCGAACGAGCCGGCTGCAGCTGATCTTATGCTGCCCCGCTGTTTCCACAGCAAATAGGTCAGCACAAAGAAGGAAAACGCGTGCCCGATTTTTTGAATAAGCGCTTCAGGTATAGCAAGCTCTGTAAAATCCATGTCTAAAAAACGAGACATATCAGGGTGCGGCTGAAAGTGAAAAGCCACCGTTTGTGACACGACCATGCCGCTGAAGCTTTCCGTACAGACAGAGAGCAGAATAAACAGGGTCCATCCCGCAAGCAATAGACGATTCACAGCATAACCTCCTTTATAGCAAACGTGCCTATGTGTAACTACATAGACGATGACATTATGCAAAAAGTAACAGAAAAAAACGCCCATCACAAGGATAGACGTTTTCTTCATTAAGACTGTTCAGTGTCTTCTGTTGTGCTGCTTTCTTTGGAACCAGATTTGTCAGTTGAATCATCCTTTTTCTCACCGGATTTTTCTTCTGTTCCTTTTTCAGTTGATCCGTCCTTTTTCTCGGAAGATTGCTGAATGGATTCCTCTGTTTCTTGGGTGGTAGCTTTTTCTTCAGCTGCTGCTGCTTTTTCAATAGAAGAAACTGGTTTGTCCATAAAGTTTAACGGATTCATTGCGACCCCATCTTTACGGATTTCAAAGTGCACGTGGTTTCCGCTGTCTTCACTGTAAAGGTTCTTGCCAGATTTTCCGATCACTTGATTTTGTTTTACTTTGTCACCTTGCTCAACGCTTACTTCGGAAAGAGATTGATACACAGTCGATAAACCGTCGGCATGTTCTACTTCCACAACATATCCCAGCACTGGATCTTTTTCAGCTTTAACAACCGTACCGCTCAGAGAAGCAGAGACATCGAAATCTTTTCCGTCTTTCTCAGCTAAGTCAATTCCTTTGCTTAGGCTGTACGTGTTATTATAGGTAACGAGTGCTGCTTCTTTCTCTTCTTTTGCGGCATCGGTTTCATAGAACTTTTTCACAACAGAAACGTTTTCAGAATCAACAACTGGCATTGCGACATTTTCCATTGACTTTCCTACTTCAACTGCATCGTCGTTGTTGTCATATGCGGAGTTTCCGCCGTTATCAGCCAACTGATCCTTTACCTCATCATTTGATACTGATTGATACCAAAGGACAGCTGTTAAAATGACGGCCGCACTGACTAAGTAAATTGCAGGGAACACCCAGCGTTTACGAAAAAACTGCTGAAGTTTTTTGACTTGAGAAGTTTTCTTTTCTTCCTCTCTCATTGTTTCATCACCTCAGCAACATTCTGAACACTTTTCTGAAAATATATACAACCTATCCAAAAAAACTTTTTTAGATGTAGTTTGCACAGACTGAACGAAAATATGTATTTTTTTGAGAGGAGTGCCAAAAACGTATGAACATGACATTGCGTCTTGCTGAACATAAAGACTTGGAGGCTGTTGTGGCGATTTATAATTCAACGATTGCTTCTCGAATGGTAACAGCCGATACCGAACCGGTAACTCCTGAAGACCGGATGGAATGGTTTTCGGGACATACAGAGTCACGTCCGCTCTATGTGGCCGAGGATGAAAACGGAAACGTCGCTGCCTGGATCAGCTTTGAAACATTTTATGGAAGGCCAGCCTATAATAAAACAGCGGAAGTCAGCATATACATTGACGAAGCATGCCGCGGCAAAGGTGTTGGATCATATTTGCTTCAAGAAGCGCTCCGCATTGCCCCGAATCTTGGCATCCGCTCACTTATGGCCTTCATTTTCGGGCATAATAAACCAAGCCTGAAGCTGTTTGAAAAGCACGGGTTTGCAGAATGGGGACTATTCCCCGGCATCGCCGAAATGGACGGGAAAAGATACGATTTAAAAATTTTAGGGAGAGAGCTTTCATGATTAGTCTGGATAAAGATGAAAACGAAATTGAACATCATAATGAAGAAAATAGCCTCGCTGAACAGGAGACTGCACCTGTTGAACAGGAGACCCGCCAGCTGAGCGCCTCTGCTGTCAAGTCGCTATCCGACATTGCCAAGTGGGGCAAAATTTCTGGCATCTTGTTAATCATTATGGGATCGCTTGTCACTCTGTCTGTTTTGATGACAGTGATTGGCGCCATCCCGGGCGTGCTGCTCATTATATCAGGCGTATTTTTGATGCGCTCAGCAAAAGCAGCCGCGGAAGCCGAAGGAAATCTAGCCGGCAGCGCTGGCGAAAGCATGCTTGAAAATTACGGGACATTTATAAAAATGCAGCTGTTTTATGCAGCATCCAGTATCGTTACTGTCCTGATCGGGATCATTGTAGCCATTTTCGTGCTGGTGGTAATCGGCATTGCTGCTTTTGAGAACACGCCTTCGTATGAAGATCCGGATTCCTATTATTATGAGGATGATCCGGTGTTTGAATAATGATGAGACAGGACAGGGCATGCGTTCCATATAAACGGAACCATGCCTATTTTATTTGACTATTCAAAGCAGGCCGGCGTAAACACCAAATCCTGAAGCAAGTATACAATAGACATCTCTAGTAGTGGAAATCAACAAAGCAACGCTGTTACCCAGAAATGAATATCAAAAAAACGGATGAAGTCGGAATCAATCCGAAACCGCACTTTTTATTTCGGGTGTCTGCATGCAAAAAAACACACCCGGATCGTCTGGAAAATCCCAGAAATCCGGGTGCATCTCTTCTTTAATACATTTTTTTGCGTCTGTCTTCCTCAGTCAAAAATTCAACAAAACTCCGCATCGCAAAAGGCTCTTCCTTTATTTGTCGTGCGTAGGAGCTTTTCCGCTCTTCTGAAAGGATTTCGCTCTTTTTGATCCTGTTCAGCATATAGATGTGAACCGTTTTTTGGATTTGTTTATGCTGATAGCCTGCCTCTTTTAAAAATGCGAGCCCGAGCGCCGCCAAAATAGCGAATATGCCTGCGCTGATCAGGGACTCCCTGTCAGCTGAAGCATGAAATAGAAAAGCAGCTAAATTAAAGAGAGAGAATGCAGCAAGCGGAATAGCAAGAAAACGGTAAATGACGGTTTTTTTCATGAAAGGCTGTACGGCCTTTTGAATTTTTTGCATTTCTGTTTTGATGAACCCCGGCATTTGTTCGACTCTGTAAAAGTTCATATAATCCTCCCCCTTTATTTGATGTTTCAAGCTTCACGAACGTTACATATGTGTTTATTTTAACGCAGGTGCAAGCTGGTTTTAAAGAAATCTGCCCGTATTTTTCACGAAGAATCTGGATCGCCGCTCTTTATTCTTTTAAAATGTGAGTGTTATAATTTGTAATGGGAATCAGATCACTGTTATTCATGGAATACTAATGGCAATCTTCTTGATAAATATGAATGAGCGGGGTTACAAAGTGAGTATTTCTTCCATCCTTTTATCACTTTTTTTCATTTTAAATATTCTTTTGGCCATCATTGTCATCTTCAAAGAACGGCGCGATGCCAGTGCATCTTGGGCGTGGCTGCTTGTTCTTTTCTTTATTCCCGTTTTAGGCTTTATTTTATACTTATTATTCGGCCATAATCTCAGACGCAAGCATTTGTTTCAATGGGAAGACCGGAAAAAGATTGGAATTGAAAGGCTGCTGAAGCATCAGCTTGAAGATTTAGAAACCAAGCAATTTCAGTTTAACAACCGGGCAACCTTTGATAACAAAGATTTAATTTATATGCTGATTATGAATAACCATGCTGTGTTTACAGAGGATAATTCAGTTGACGTCATTACAGATGGACGGGATAAATTTCAGCGGCTGCTGAGTGACATTTCAAAGGCTAAGGATCATATCCATTTACAGTATTATATTTATAAAGGCGATGAATTAGGCAAAAAATTGCGGGACGCTCTCATCCAAAAGGCGAAAGAAGGTGTTCAGGTCAGAGTGCTTTATGATGAACTCGGGTCCAGAACGCTGAGAAAAAAGTTTTTTAAAGAGCTTCGCGAGGCTGGCGGGCATGTGGAGGTCTTTTTCCCGTCAAAGCTCAGGCCGATTAACCTGCGGCTGAATTACCGGAACCATCGAAAGCTTGTGATCATAGACGGTATGACCGGTTATGTCGGAGGCTTTAACGTCGGAGATGAGTATCTAGGGCTTAATCCGAAATTCGGTTATTGGCGGGATACGCATATCCGGCTGCAAGGAACGGCCGTACACGCCATCCAAACACGGTTCATCCTTGACTGGAACCAAGCTTCTCATCACCATACGCTGACATATATTCCAAATCACTTTCCTGATTACGGCCCAAAAGGCAACGTCGGGATGCAGATTGTCACAAGCGGCCCTGATTCGGAATGGGAACAAATTAAAAATGGCTACATCAAAATGATTTCGAACGCCAAGCGTTCCATTTTGATACAAACACCTTATTTTATCCCAGATGCAAGCCTGCTGGATGCTTTAAGGATCGCTTGCCTTTCGGGCATTGACGTTAACATTATGATTCCGAACAAGCCCGATCACGCCTTTGTATACTGGGCGACACTTTCGTATATCGGCGATCTGCTGAAAGCCGGAGCCACTGTCTATATTTACGATAACGGCTTTATTCACGCGAAAACCATCGTGGTGGATGACGAAATCGCTTCAGTCGGCACAGCGAACATTGATGTCCGAAGCTTCAGGCTGAATTTTGAGGTTAATGCATTTATTTACGATATCACCATTGCTAAAAAACTGGTTTCAACTTTTAAAGAAGATTTGCTAGTATCCAGAAAATTCACCTATGAGGAGTATCTGCAGCGCCCGTTGTGGATTCGAATAAAAGAATCCGTCTCGCGGCTGTTGTCGCCGATCTTATAAGATGCGAAAACCCCCAGCCTTTACGGCCGGGGGTTTTCCTGATGGTCACAGTAAATGATGATCGCCTCCCGCAAAAAAGCGGCAAGACCTTCTCCATATTGATTGATTGAATCGGTAAATCGCTCGTCAGTGATATACACTTCCCCGAGTCCTCTGAAAATGTCGAGTGTGCAATCGTAATGATATTGGCAAATATGATCGCGAAATGCCCCCACTGCGGCCTGAACCTCTGCATCATAGGGCCCATGCTTCATTTGCGCCGCAATTCGTCTGTAAATCGAATCAAATTCAGCCATGATCGAGCGCCAATCATCTGCCGAGTATGCAGATGTCCTTTTCTCTGTTTCTTCTGCGATTTCCTTTCCATACAGCTTTCTGACTTCATCAGCGTATGTCTGCTGGTGCTCTTCAATGTCTTTCATGCTTAATCCGGCAAATAAATCTCTCTTATTCATCGTTTCCCCTCCATCAACGGACAAAAGCGTCCTGTCAATTGTTTGAATCATCTCATCCATTCTTTGTTTTTTCTTCATCAATATCTCCTTTTGCGACTGAAGTGCCGCTTTCCGGTCAAAATTCGGATGATCCAGCATCTCTTTAATTTCATCCAAACGAAACCCGATTTCCTTGAAAAATAAAATCTGCTGCAGTCTTTCCAGGTCTGCGTCACTGTACAAACGATACCCAGCATCAGTAAGCGCTGAAGGATTCAGAAGCCCAATATTGTCATAGTGATGAAGCGTCCGAATGCTAACGCCTGATATCTCCGCCACTTGTTTAACTTGATATTTCATACATAACACCTCCTCTTTTTTATCGTAAACAATCACGCAACGTTAGGGTCAATCCCCAAAATGTTATTTTCTATATACAAAACTTCTCACAAATAGTGTATAAAAGAAAAGTGAGTATTTTTTTGTAAAGGGGAGCCAGTATACATGAATCCTGAAACAATGAACAAAACCCTCATCAGCATTTCGAAATGGGGAAAAGCTACAGGCATTTTATTTATTATTATGGGCGCAATTACCGCGCTTTCAGGCGCGTTCATTTTTCTAATCGGTGCCGTGCCAGGCGTACTGCAAATTATTTCCGGTATCTTTTTGATGAGGTCAGCTAGGGAAGCAGGCCAAATGGCTGAACACAATAGCGGACAGTCTGAAGACTTAATGCTGGAGAATTACGCGAAATTCGTAAAGATGCAAGGGATTTATTTGATCGTAAGCATTGCTGTATCCATTCTTGCGATTATCGCCTTCTTCATCTTTTTAATGCTTGGGATTGCTGACGGCCTTTTCAGCGATACGTACAGCACTTATTAATGAGAAAAACCCGGAGCTGGCTCCGGGTTTTTTATTATTCCGCTTCGCTTACCACTGTGAAGCGTTCATTTTTGTGTTCGGGATGTTCAAGCTCGTCCAACACGGCAATGGCATAATCTGCATAGCTGATATAGCTGTCGCCTTTTGCATTTACGATGACATTGTCTTTTCCTTTTTGGTAAGAGCCAGTCCGTTTTCCTGCCGGATCAAAAAATGCCGCAGGACTGAGGAACGTCCAGGAAATGGAGTCTGTCTGCTGCAAATCTTTCAGGTTCTCGCCTTGATTTGATGCAGTTGGCAAATATTCTTTCGGAAATTCCGGCGTATCCATTAAACGGGTTGTTTTGGCTTCATCAACAAACAGGCTTCCCGCTCCTCCAACAACAAGCAATCTTGTGCGCTTCGCGTCCTTTAAGATGTTGATGAGTGCTCTTCCTGCTTCAACATGAAGATGTTCCTGGCCGGGTGCTGCTCCAAAAGCGTTTACGACTGCGTCGAAAGGCTTGATGTCTTCCGCAGTCAGTTCAAACACATCTTTTTCCAAAACCGCTACGTCCTGCCCCTGCACTTTTGAAGCGTTTCTGACGATGGCTGTCACTTCATGGCCTCTTGTTTTCGCTTCTTTCAAAATCTCGTTTCCCGCTTTCCCGCTTGCGCCGATAATACCAATTTTCATTTTTCATTTCCTCCTTATTTGTAACAATTTTAGTTACATGTTAGCGGTGAGAAGTCATCCCTTTTGATTAAAAGAGATGATTCATAACATCTTTTAATGACTTGCTTGCCAGTTCATTTTCCATCGCTCTTTGCACACTTTCAAACGTTTCATCCAGAGCGTTCTGAATTTTTTTCCCTACCGGACATTTCGGATTCGGGTTTTCATGAACCGCAAAGAGTTCTTCTTGCTTTTGGACAGCCCGGTACACTTCTAAAAGAGAAATATCAGCAGGATCTTTTTTGAGGCTTGCACCCGGCACCCCGGCGCGTGATGTGAGAATATCAGCTTTTTTCAGCAGGCTGATCATTCTTCGCACAACTACCGGATTCGTGTTGACACTGTCTGCAATGATTTCTGAAGATGTTTTTTCATCCATCGAGATGAGGGATAAAATATGAATGGCAACAGCAAGACGGCTGTTAATCATGTTTTTTCACCACCGTTGTAACTATAATAGTTACATTTGATTCGTTTGTCAACATCTAATATACACTAAATACACGGGTTTTGTGCACCGTTTTTAGTCAATAGAACGGCCGGATGCACTCCGGCCGCGTCTTATCAGAATAAGAAATATCTTTGTCCAAGTGGGACATAATCGACAGGCTGGCAAGACAATTCCTCCCCGTCAGCAAAGACCTGATAGGTTTTTGGATCAATCTCAATCTTCGGCAAAGCCGAATTCAGCTTCATATCCAGCTTGCTCAGCTTTCTGATATTTTTGACTGGAGAAATCCTTTTTTCCAGCCCTAAGCTTTCCGCCACACCACGCTCTATGCTTGCCTGAGACATAAATGTAATCGAGGTTGAACGGTTGGCTTTTCCGTAAGACGCATACATTTGGCGCATGAAAACCGGTTCAGGAGTCGGGATGGACGCGTTCGGATCTCCCATTTGCGCACGTGCAATCATGCCGCCCTTTAAGACCAGTTCCGGTTTTACGCCGAAAAATACCGGGTCCCACAGAACGAGATCAGCAAGCTTCCCTTTTTCCACCGAGCCGACCTCATGGCTGAGCCCGTGCGTAATTGCCGGATTAATCGTGTATTTGGCAATGTACCGTTTTGCGCGCACATTGTCATTCCCGTTTTCACCGGCAAGAGCGCCGCGCTGTTTTTTCATTTTATCGGCTACCTGCCATGTTCGGATGATCACTTCACCGACCCGCCCCATCGCTTGGGAATCCGATGATGTCATGCTGATCGCACCTATATCATGGAGAATATCCTCCGCGGCAATCGTCGCCGCCCTGATTCTGGAATGGCTGAATGCCACATCTTCAGGCACTTTCGCATCTAAATGGTGGCAGACCATCATCATGTCAAGATGCTCATCCATCGTATTAACGGTATAAGGAATGGTTGGCGTTGTAGATGACGGCAGAATGTTCGCGTAAGAGGCGAGCTTCATAATATCCGGAGCGTGACCGCCGCCTGCCCCTTCAATGTGATAAGTATGAATAACCCGGTCCCCGATCGCGTCGAGCGTGTTTTCCAAAAAGCCCGCTTCGTTAATCGTATCGGTATGGATGGCAACTTGAATATCAGCCTCGTCCACGACTTCCATACACGTTTTAATGGCGCTTGGCGTCGTGCCCCAGTCTTCATGGAGCTTAAGGCCGATGGCGCCTGCTTCCACCTGCTCGATCAGCGGCGCTTTATCGGATGCATTCCCTTTTCCTAAGAAGCCGACATTGATCGGAAACTCCTCGGCCGCTTCCAGCATCCTCGCCATATACCACGCCCCGGACGTACATGTTGTCGCTTTGCTTCCTGTAGCGGGTCCTGTTCCGCCTCCCAAAAGGGTCGTCACACCTGAAGAAAGCGCAACTTCCATCTGCTGAGGACAAATAAAATGAATGTGCGTGTCCACTCCCCCGGCTGTTAAAATTTTGCCTTCACCGGAAATCACCTCTGTCCCCGCTCCGATGACCATGTGTGGATCGACTCCATCCATGATATCAGGATTTCCGCTTTTTCCGACACCGACAATCCGGCCGTCTTTCACACCGACATCCGCTTTGACAATGCCTGTGTAATCCAATAGCACGACGTTGGTGATAACTAAATCCAAAGCGCCGTCCTTCCCTGTGATTCTGCCGTTTTGGCCCATGCCGTCGCGGATTGTTTTTCCGCCGCCAAAGATCATTTCTTCACCATATACTGTGAAATCCTTTTCGACTTCGATCCATAAATCCGTGTCGCCCAATCTGATTTTATCGCCCGTTGTCGGGCCAAACAGTTCCGCATATTCCTCCCGTGACATTTTCATCGGATTACACCCTCCATCCAGCCGGCTTGTTTTAAGTTGGCCAACGTTTTTTCTTTGCCGCGTTCATCGATAAACGTGTCGGCCATTCCGTTCAGCCCTTTAATTGTCTTGCGTCCTCTGTTTTCCACTAGTGAGACCGTTTTCTGCTCTCCCGGCTCAAAACGGACCGACGTGCCTGATGGAACATCAAGACGCATGCCGATCGCCAGCTCACGGTCAAATAATAAAGCCCCGTTGGCCTCCGCAAAATGAAAATGCGAACCGACTTGAATGGAGCGTGATCCGGTGTTTTTTACCGTTACCTCCCGTATCTCACGCCCTTCATTAATCGTAATGGTTCCCTCAGCAATTTGAAATGCTCCCGGCTTCATGACTTCACCTCCGCAGAAATTGGCTGATGTACCGTAACAAGCTTTACTCCATCCGGAAATGTGGCCTCCACCTGAATGCTGTCCAGCATCTCAGGCACACCTTCCATCACATCTTTTTCCGTTAATACATGGCGGCCGGCTTCCATCAGCTCTGCTACTCCCTTCCCATCACGTGCGCCTTCCATAATAAAGCAGGTGATATAAGCAGCAGCCTCAGGATAGTTCAGCAGAACGCCCCGCGCCTTTCGCTGTTTGGCTAATTCCCCCGCTGCAAAAATGAGCAATTTTTCTTGTTCAACCGGTGTCAGTTTCATCTGTAGTCCTCCTTCTTTTGTCATATAAAGCAGATGCGGCTACTGCGAATTTGCGGAACAGTCAGGCGGGACATCACCTCCCTTTCTTCGAGACTGGGGGTCATACGGTAAGATGCCTTTCAAAGCGGCATGCCGTTTCTTCATCAGCCTTGCCATGGTCAACAACCGTTCCCCTGTCGATTACAGAAAGATAGTCAGCACAGATTAACGCGTTTTCCAGACTGCGCTCGACTAAGATAACAAATGTCTTTTTTTCTGGAAATTTCTATAATAACTTATCTGACTAGTTCGACAATTAAAATCTGAATTCCTTCCAATTGTTTATTAAGTAAAATATTTTTCAGATTTACCATCAGCGCTCTGGCGATTGCAAGCTGCTGCTGTTGGCCGCCTTTTCGCTTTGAACAAACGTTTGATTAAAATAAATAGCCCCCCTGTTTAGCCGGAAGCAGGCCTAGGAGTGGATGGCCGACTCCATTTCGGCCTAATACAGCGACAATCTGCCCCGGGCGCTGTGCAAAACCATCGATTGATCATAACCAGACGTTACATTCCTGATGGCAGCCCGTTGTTTTGCTCCGCAACCGGAAGCATGGCATGGAGGCCAGTCTGAGGCGCCGACCTCCACAATACCGAGAACCCGACTATTGCCATTAACTCCGCATCATGGACGGTCACTTCGCTGATCGCCACCGTTCCTCTTAATGAGTGAAGAATTCCGGCCTTCACTGAATCCCCGCTTGTGTCGATATCAACTGTTTTCTCGCACTCCCGTGGCTTCCGACACTTTCTTCGGTGCAGTACATTCCGTCATCAAAACCCCTTTGTTTGATTTCTTCAAATGATGTTATAAAAGTTTACAACTTATGTCATCATTATATAGAAGAGGCCTATTAATTCAAAGAATATTTAAAAAATTTAGTTACCTTGACCAAATCAGCTTCTTTTTTTGTTATATTTATTCACATCAGAAAAAGCGAAAAAAAAAAGACAAGAAACATTTCGTTTCCTGCCTCTTCCGTACGATTAATCTTTATCTGAAAATTTATCCTTGGCTTTCCCGATATCCTTTTGGATTTCGCCTTTTGCCTTATCTTTTTTGCCTTCAGCCTGCATGTCCGTTCTGTCAGCCATATCTCCGACTTTATCCTTCACTTCTCCTTTGGCTTTATTGAAGCCGCCCTTCATTTTGTCTTTTACACTATCGTTACCCATGTTAATTCTCCCCTCTCAATTATGTGTGTACTTGTTAACTTCCCGATCTGAGAGGCAATAAACATTCTAATGTTATTTATCGATTTCGTAGCGCTCTCCGTAACGGAGCACCTTGTATATCGCCAGCCCGTCTGATGACTTTTTCTCCGAATATCGGACCGGCAGCAGGGCAAAAAACACATAATACGTAGAAAAATAGACAAACTGATAGAAAAACACATTCGGCTTTAATACACTGTGTATAATCAGCAGATTGATTGCAAAAATCGTGATGAGGTTAAACAAGCAGCCCCCTGCATACACGAGTGCATTTGAGAATCGATTGTCAATTTTCAACTCCCCGTACCGGCAAAAAGAATCGATAAAATAAATCGTTCTGAACCGTATGGGTCCAATTTTAAGCAGCGTTTTTCCCATGCCTATATCCAACGATCCCTTTCCGCCAAAAATAAAAGCCATAAAGCTGTGCCCTGAAACATGTATAATCTGTACAAGCGGCAGAACAATGAGGAAAGACCACAGAAACTTCACCATATCATTAAAACCAAACATTGAATTCCCCCTCACATGCATATCTGCATCCCAAAACGGCTTTTGTTCAAAAAACAGTGCTGTAGCGATTTTTCCTGTTCTCCCCGGAAATAAACGTTCCGATGCTCCCCTTTTTTTGCATAAAAAAAAACCATCTGCCAGCAGATGGTTTTGTCTCATACTTCATATAAACAATCGTTCCTTTGAATCATCTCTCTCATGCTGACCGCTTTTTCATAAAAATACACCGCTTCTTTATATTGTTCGCGATGACTGAAATAAGAGGCAGCATCTAAAGCAAATTCTTCAATATATACATACAGGCCCTTTTCTTCCATATAATCAAATACTTCTTGAATCATATTCAAATTGACAGATTCCACATATAATGCCTGCAGAAATTTATATTTTGCCAGACTGAAGAAGTCGTTTCGTTTTTGGGCAATGGCAATCCCTTTTTCATAGTACCGTATCGCGGCTTCGCTATCTTGTTTTTTGAAAAGAACGCGAGTCAGGCTGAAGAGCGCTTTTGGAAGCTGTTCCAGCTGATAATCCTCGAAGACAGGAAGCGCTTTTTCAAAGTATTCGGCGGCCTGATCCAGCTCCCCCTTGTCATCATAGCAATTACCAATATTATAAAGGGCTGATCCGATCAAACGGGGCTGTCCTTCCAATAAAGCAAGGCGATACGCGTCATCTAAATGTTCAAGCGCTTTTTCATAATTTCTGTAGTCAATGTAGTTTCCTGATATGACGAAATGGCATTGAATTCTTCTGACTCTGTAAAAATCGTGAGCCTTATACGTCTCCAGCGCCTGTACGGCATGGTTCATGGAAAAGTGCGTCTGCTTCATAATATAAAAGACTTCCGCCACTTTAAAATGAAATTCCGCTCTTTCAATTTCATCTTCTACAAACGCAAGCATCTTCTCAGCTTTCCGATAAAAGGATATAGCCGAGATGTAATTGTTCTGTTCAAATTCGTACATTCCTCTAAACAAGTGAAAATAATACTCAGATAATCCGGAGATGCTGTCCTGATTGCTTTCCAGCGTTTTGATCAATTCACGATATTGAAGCTGAGATTCCTCGTGCAGGTCAGGCTTTACATAATCCAGCATAATTTGGTGCCGGTAGCTGATCAGCTGATAATACAGGAGAAGCAGCTGATCCTCTTCCATCTGTTCGATATCTAGATCAATTTCTTCTTTCAGCTTTACGGCATCAGCCACTTGAAATGCTAAAATGTGCTTATACCACTTATTGATTTTCACTCCTACTTGAGATGACGGGATCTCGTACGCGGCCATGCCCCTCCAACCCTTTCTATTTTCTAATTGGTTATATTTTATCATAATGTATGGCTTTGGAATTAAATTTTCTTACAATGATTCCTTCTTTATGCCTATCCTTATATATTTCGGTTTTTCTACGTATTTTTTGCACTCGGATTCTAATAAAAAAGCTTACCGGACAGTGCCGATAAGCTTTTGGCTTCAAATTAACCGCCAATATAAGACATTTCCACTTTCTTTTTGCCAGATGCTTTTGATAGCGTACGATCGACTGAATACTGATCGATCCGATTTTTCCATACTGTCCCGATCATTTCTGATAGTTCGTCATCACTTAATTCCTGGCGAACCGGAGCTCTGAGGTCAAATCCGCTTGAAGCGAATAAGCAGGTAAACAGCTCTCCTCTCGCAGAAAGACGGGCTCTGTTGCAAGATCCGCAGAATGCATCAGATACAGATGATATGACGCCAATTTCTCCGGAGCCGTCCAAGTAGCGGAATCTGGAAGCCACTTCGCCTATATAATTAGGCGCTATCGGCTCAACCGGCATGTGTTTATTGATCAAATCTATGATTTCCGCCTTTGTCATGACGTCTTTCTTTTCCCATTGGTTGGTGTTGCCTACGTCCATAAATTCAATGAATCTCAGGATATGCCCTTTTTCTTTAAAATAACGGGCCATAGGCAGTATATCTTTTTCATTGACGCCCTTTTGAACGACCATATTGATTTTAACACCGAGCCCCGCTTGCTTCGCCGCTTCAATGCCTTCCAGCACCTTGCTGACAGAAACACCGCGCCCGTTTATCTTCTTAAAACGCTCGTCTTCTAAAGAATCAAGGCTGATCGTAACCCTTTTCAGCCCAGCCTCCTTGAGCCTCTTAGCATAAACAGGCAGCAGTGATCCGTTTGTCGTCATCGCGATGTCACGAATACCCGGTATGCGGGCCAGTTTTTTGATTAATTCCGGCATATCCTTTCTCATGAGGGGCTCTCCGCCGGTCAAGCGGATTTTTTCAACGCCAAATCTTGTGACAAACAATGTCGCAAGCCGTTCCAGCTCCTCAAATGAAAGCAGCTCCTCTTTCTTTAAAAAAGGATAATCCGGGCCGAATAATTCGGCGGGCATACAGTACGTGCATCGGAAGTTGCAGCGGTCTGTAACAGAAATGCGAAGGTCTCTCAGCGGTCTGTTTCTTTTATCCAACATCTGACGCGACTCTGTAATCATAGCTACAGCCCCTTCCTACTCCCTGATTCTCTCAGGGTGTGTATATACATTAAATGATCCGTTTCTGACAAATCCAATCGCTGTGATATTCAATTCTTCAGCCATTTGAATCGCAAGCTCCGTCGGGGCCGATTTGGAAATGACAATCGACACGCCGATTTTGGCCGCTTTTAACAGGACCTCTGATGAGATTCTGCCGCTGAACACAATCAGTTTGTCGCGTACGGACATCCCGTTTAGAAGGCAGTGTCCGTATAGTTTATCAAGTGCGTTGTGCCGACCGATATCGGTGCGCATCAACAGAAGCTTCTCTGTGTCGCAAAGCGCCGCATTATGGACGCCTCCCGTATCCTGAAACGTCCCGCTCCCTTGCTGCATGTCTTTCATAAGCGCCAGACATGCCTCAGGCGATATCTTGATTTGGCTGACAGCCGTCTTGGCTGTTTTGACATCCTGCTGAAAATAAAAATGACGGCCCTTTCCGCAGCATGAGCCGATCACCCGTTTCGTATAATCCTTTTGATCCAATGTCTCAGGGTGAACGAGGTCGACATATACAAAACCGAGACTTTCATCTATTGTAAACCTTTTAATTTCTTTTTGAAATCGTATAACACCCTCTGATGCGAGAAATCCGATGACAAGCTCTTCGATATGCTCAGGCGTACAAACGAGCGTCACAAATTCACTGCCATTCAGTATCACTGTCAAAGGGAATTCCGTCACCATCCGGTCTTCTACTTTGCTTATTTCCCCTTGTTCATAGCGCCATACATCCCTGACCGCAGTTACTTTATCGTTCAATGTCTCTTCCCCTCCGCAATGTTCCTGCCTTTATATTTTTTCACACTCCTCGGATTTTGTCGAATTCTGAGACACAAAAAGAGCCCTCTATATAAAGGGCTTTCACAGGATGTGATGACGGCGGTGTTTAGGCAGGGCGCCTAAGCATTTAGCCGCCGTTCCTTTTACCAATGTGCATTGACAATGAACGCGGGGTTTGTCGACACGCTGAGAGCCCTCTATATAAAGGACTCTATGTTTGATTATGCTGATTCTTTTTCAGAACCGTAAACAGCACAATAGCTGCGATCAAGGTGAGAATGCTGACAAAAAAGAAGGCTGCCAGTTTTAGAAGAACACCAAGCAATATGAATGCAACGGTGGCTATAAGAAAAATCATTCCGAATAATTTCATATGTTCAACCCCTTTTTAGGGTATCATTCCCGCCCAAATTGTTTTTAAACCAATAAAAAAAGGCGCCTGGGGGAGCGCCTGATCTTTAGGTTCCTTACTCAGTAAATTTTTGTGCTTCTTTTTCCCAAGCCTGTTCGAACTCATCCGCACTGTTCGCTGAAATATATTCTCCACCGCCAGCGACAGCTGCTTGTTTCATCTCTTCATTACCCTTGACATCAAAGTTGAAGCCAATGATGTTTACAATCGTATCCACATTTGATGCACGGAGCTTTTCGATTTCTGCCGCAGGGTCTCCGCCGCACGTTTCTTCACCGTCAGTGATTAAATACACCACGTTTTTCCCGTCTGCGTCAAATGCTTCAAATTCTTTTCTTGTGTCTGCAAGTGCTTTGGCAATCGGTGTCCATCCAGTCGGCTTGAGCTCACTCAATGAATTGTCAAACAGAGACCCTTCATATGGATGAAGGCCGTAAATGGTTTCCGTCGTACTGCACGAAAGGGCTTTACCGGACAGTTTATTGTTCCCTGCATGCCCGAAAACGCGAAGCATAAGATTTGTATCCTTCGGAAGAAGTTCGGCAAAAGATTTTACTGATTTTTTGGCAATGTCTATTTTGCGCTCTCCTCCTGTTTTTTGAACCATGCTTCCGCTTCCGTCAAACAAAACAGCTACATTTGTATCAGCCTGTTTCTCAGCGGCAAAAGACGGGGAGGCAATGGAAACAGTCAACAATCCAATGATACCGGCAGCCAGCAATTTTTTCATATGATTACTTCCTTTCTTTTTCATATTTTCCAACTATATGTTGGATTCTTCTTTATGCTAGAATACGAAAATGCAAAAAGATATAGGACATGCTGCCTTTTGTGCTGCTTTCACGATCTGTCCAAAATCGCTTGAAATGCCGTTCATTTTTAGCCATTTCCGCCCAGAAAGCATAAACAGATTGTGTGATCATTCATTCTTTTTTCGCCTTGATTATGACAGAAAAACGGAAATCTGCTACTATGCTACAGGCAGACAGCTAATTAGTTTTGAAGTTTTTGTTACATACAAAAAGAGGCTGACCATCACCAGCCTCTTTTTTCTTATTTAGATAACATTAGTGATTGCTGAGTGAAAATTTTCTCAACATCTTTTTGGGTATAAGCCGGGAAGTATTCACCGCCGCCTACTTTCGCAATTGCGTTCAGCTGGCCTTTGTATCCCTCTTTATAATCAAAGCCGATCACATTAACAGTGATATTGTCTTTTTGCAGTTCCTTTGCTGTTTTAATCGGGTTTCCTCCGCACGTTTCCTCACCGTCTGTCAACAGATACACCACTTTTTCCCCTTTTGCATCAAGCTGGTCAAAAGAAGATTTCGCTTCGTTCAGCGCTTTGGCAATTGGCGTCCAGCCAGTCGGCCCAATTGTATTGAGAGAATTGAGGAAGCTTTGCTCGTTAAAGCTTTGGAAGCCGTATACGTTGCGAATGGCTTCACATGACTGAACTTTTCCGGAATTTTTATTGTTTCCTTCAGAGCCAAACACGCTCATTTTCACCTGAGTTCCTTCTGGCAATGAGCTCGCAAACTTTGAAATTTCTTTTTTGGCTGAATTAAATTTAGATACACCGTCTATTCTTTTCGCCATACTTCCGCTGGCATCAAGCAAGACCGCCACGTTCGCCGGCGCTTTAGCCTCCGTTTCTGTCTTTTCAGCTGCAAAAGCAGGTGAAGTTAATCCAAATAGCAATCCTGTCATCATGATCAGTGAAAATCTTTTCTTCATGTTCGTACCCCTTTACCAATTTGTTTCTGCGTGCAGATGTTCAACGCTGAACATAATCTATCGTAATCAACAAAAACCGAGAAATAAATAGGGCGGGCTTCCCCATTGCTGTTGTTTACTTTTGCATAGAAACCTATGTTTTTATTAGTGATTTCCACCTAACGCCCCTATGAAAAGAGAAGATTGTCCGCCTTTCGGCTTTCGTTATATGAGTCTGTCGAAGTCTGTCGACAAATGTGGATGACTTTACCACAATCTCAAAGCCTGAAATCAGGAAAAAAGGACTGATCCTTAAAGACGGTCAGAAGCTCCTCTAAACCGTTTCAGCTGCTCTTAGATAAAAGATATTCAGGAACAGAAAAAGACGCCCAATGAGCGTCTTTTTCTACTTTTTCGCCATATATTTATTCAAAAACGAATCTGCCTCAGAAATTTGTGTGCCTTGGTAATAATACTTTACAATGTCATCAACCGTTTTGCCTTCTTTCGCCATAAAATTCGCTCCGTATTGGCTCATCCCCACACCGTGGCCAAATCCTCTCGTCGTGACTGTAATTGTGTCTCCATTTCGCTTCCATTCAAAATCTGCGGAGTTGAGACCCAGCTTTTCACGTATGTCTCTTCCTTTCAGCGTCTTGCCGTTAATGACGGCAGTTGCAACCTGGTGGCCCGGTGTCTCGCCGGTAATCTTCCCTACTGCGCTAGATCCATCCAGCTTGACGCCAAGCTTTTGCTGAAATTCTGCCGCTGTAAAGGTTTTCGTTTCCTTATATTTCGGAGACTTTTTATCCCATGGGCTTTTGACGCTTTTTAAATATGGGATAGCACTTGTCCAATATGCTTCTGCATTCTCTGTGTAGCCGTTGCTTGTGGAGAAAAAGGAGGCTTCAATCGGCTGGTTGTTGTACGTTAAGATTTTGCCTTGCGTACTGGCTACCGCAGCTGTGATTTTCTTCAGTTTTGTCTCATAGCTTGTGCCCCACTGTTTTTTCAGCTCCGCTTTGTTTTTATACACCTGGAACATCTGTGTATCATCCACCAGTGAGCCTTTAGGAGCCTCAACCGCTGAATTTGACACCATCAGTCTGACAATAAATGTTCTGGCGGCGAGGGCCTGGGCTTTCAGTGCTTCAGATTCAAAGGTTGCCGGCATTTCGGAGGCGACGACTCCAATCACATACTCTTCAAGCGGAATGTCTTCTACGGATTGATTTGCGGTTCGATAGACGGGAATAGAAACAGGTGAAGCTTTCAATGTTTCTGCTCCTTTCGATGCTGGTTTCGTGCTGACTGCTGTCTTTTCTGATTCTACGCTGGCCCCCGCTTCCTTATTATGCTGGAATGGTATAACCAAGAGTGTGGGAACCAAGAGAATCAATGCACATAGTACGGATAGTGTGATTGCGAATTGTTTCATATTCAGCTGCCTCCTGCTCGGGATTCGACTCTAGTCTAGTCTATGGGCAGGGACAAGCTAATATGACTCTCGTTTTGGACAGAAACTTTATTTGTCATTTACGTATTCTTTTTTGCTATTTTGCGCATAATGATGATAATACACAAAAAATAAAAAACCAGTATGCCAGAGTGACATACTGATTTTCAAGTAAGTTTATGCATTTAAGTCAGAAACGACTTCTTTATTCTCTTGCTCAGAAGCAGACTCATCATTTACACGTTCGATGTCTGCGCCCAGAGCGGCAAGCTTCTGATGGAAATCAACGTAACCGCGGTCTAAGTGCTTCAATTCAGTAACACGTGTGTGACCTTCAGCCACTAACCCCGCAAGAATCAGCGCTGCACCTGCACGCAAATCAGTCGCTGCAACTTCAGCTCCCTGAAGCTGTACAGGACCGTTAATGATGACAGAACGTCCTTCAATCTTGATATCACCATTCATACGGCGGAATTCTTCCGCATGCATAAAACGGTTTTCAAAAACGGTTTCTGTAATCATGCTTGTGCCGCTTGCACGAAGCAGAAGCGCCATCATTTGTGACTGCATATCAGTCGGGAAGCCCGGGTGAGGCATTGTTTTGATGTCAATCGGTTTAAGTTCTTTCGGGCCGATGACACGCAGACCTTCACCTTCATCCTTAATTGTTACACCCATCTCTTCCATTTTTGCAATTAAAGAGGTGAGGTGCTCAGGAACCGCTCCTTTTACTAATACGTTTCCTTCAGTGATTGCAGCAGCAACCATAAATGTGCCCGCTTCAATACGGTCAGGAATAATATGGTGTTTTACGCCGTGAAGCTTTTCGACTCCTTCAATTTTGATGGTGCCGGTGCCAGCTCCGCGGATTTTTCCGCCCATGCCGTTGATATAGTTTGCTAAATCAACGATTTCGGGTTCTTTTGCCACGTTTTCCAGCGTTGTTGTTCCTTCAGCTAGAGCGGCTGCCATAATCAGGTTCTCTGTAGCTCCTACACTTGGGAAGTCCAGATAAATTTTTGCGCCTTGCAGTCGGCCTTTTACTTCAGCTTCAATGAAGCCATTACCGACTTTGATTTCTGCGCCCATTGCTTCAAAACCTTTTAAATGCTGATCAATCGGTCTGGAACCAATTGCGCATCCGCCCGGAAGTGCAACTCTTGCATGACCTGTACGCGCAAGAAGCGGCCCCATGACAAGCACAGACGCACGCATTTTACGAACATATTCAAAAGGTGCTTCAGTTTGCAAAGCGTATGAAGCATTTACAGTCACTTCATTATTTTCAAAATGCACATCTGCTCCTAAATGACGCAACACTTCGTTAATTGTATATACATCGGAGAGCGTAGGTACATCACAAATTACGCTTTTTTCTTCACTTGCTAATAAAGATGCAGCGATAACAGGTAAAACGGCATTTTTAGCGCCTTCAACTTTGACTGTGCCGTTTAACTTCTGACCGCCGCGGACGATGATTTTTTCCAAGGTATTCCCCTCCGCGTCCCTAAATTCTCTATATTAATATTCAGTCGTAACGATTGGTGTGCCAACCGTAACGGTATGTTTTCCGCCCATTCCTGCACTTCTAAGTGCAATTTGCAAATTCATTTTATGTTTCGAGGTCATAATGTACTCTTCCCACTCATCTGTAAACGCAGAAATAGAAACGAAATTTGGCTCAACTACATGTTCTACTGATCTTGCTTGAAATTCATTTAATAACTGATTTGCTTTTTTTTGCAAAACAATATTCATATTATCATCTAAGTGACCATTTAGACAAGTAAAAATAACTACTTTTTCTTGGAATATCCCAAGTGTCTCCCGTTCAAACTGTTCATATGTATCATTCCAGCTATCCGGTGTCTCTAGACTCATTTGCTCATATAATAAATACGAAGTTGGATTGTGTTTTTTGAGGGTTGTGACAAGCTGCAGTCTAAAAGAAGTACGATTTTTTTTGTCAGTATATGTGCCAATTGCCTTTATCATTTTATCTTCCCGTGCAATCACCCAATCATATTGACGATACTCTGATTTTAAACGTTGCACTTTTTGATAAAATTCTTTTTCGGTCAGTGACATGTTTTGTTTTGCATGCAATGTCCACTTATCTATTGACACATCTTGGCGTTCCATCCCCTCTGCCATTTTTGCTAACGGCGTTAATTCACTCGCATGAATGGTATGGAAAACAGCAATGACGAAGCTTAACATGACGGAAATGATAATAGCGTGGCTTACTTGTTTTTTCTTCATGTTCATCTCTCCCCCTTATCCCCAGTTTTACCGGAGGCAAGAGGCGCCATACGTAAAAATCTTCGTCAAAACTCGAGCTATTCGCCTCAACCCGCTTCTCCCAACCATTTAATGATAATAATGTTCAAAACCTATTAAAATAGATAGGGAAGCTGCTGTGAATAATTGAGGTAATCTAAAAAGAAATTGGCAACGGCCGTTCCAATGGCGATTGTCAGCAAAATCATCAGGAGTCTTGCCTGCACGACTTTGCCTTTTTTTATTAACGGATCTATATTGACGGCTTGCAACGCCCACCAAGTCACTGCTATAAAAAACAGGTGAACGACAATGCCGATTGCAGCCTGCTGTCCCAATACACTCATCTATTACACTCCTTTCTCTGCGTTCATACCCTTTCTTATTATATAAGAAGCACAGATAAAGATGATACATTTTATACAGAACGGAATAATCACCCAAATCTAGGGCTAATCCCCGCTTAAAGTGCGATTCTTTTACATGGTATACTTTATTGGAAAGGAGCTGGCAAATGTGAATCATTCTTTTTTTCAGCCTGAAAAGCAATATGGTGAGGACCTGCCAATTTTTGATCAGGAATGGGAAGCAATTGCATTCTATTATGATTATAGACAGTCACAGATTGAAGAACTGAATGAATTGTGTCAGTTTTTTAACATTTCTCTTACCTATACGAGAGAAAGCCTTGAAGAGCTTGAAAACCTCTATTTTCAAAGTATACAAGAACTTTTGCTTGCTGATTGGAATCTTCCTATTGAAGAATTCGAGAAAATGATCAGTGTTTATCTTATAGATTGTGTGATTGCCCGCCATGAAGATGCTGAATGGGTTGTAAAACCTTATCCCTATAAAGACGGCGCTTATACACTTGGCTTTAGAAGACATCGCAAATCGTGGCATACAATGAATGCCTGTGATGGTTTATACCTGCGCCAAAAAGAGGATCGCCCGCTGCTGTCGCTGTTTGATTCTCTTGTTCGTTCATAAAAAAATCCTTCTCATAAAGAGAAGGATTTTTTCTTATTTCCCTGCTACATCCAATCTGTTCAAAGCCCGCTGTAATGCAAGCTCAGCCCGACGAATGTCAGTATCATCTGATTGAGTATTCAAACGCTCCTGCGCCCGCTGGCGTGCAGCTTCAGCGCGCTCTTTATCGATGCCTTCTGCTGTCTCGGCAGCCTGGGCAAGGATGGTGACCTGATCAGGACGGACTTCGACAAATCCGCCGCTGACGGCAACCATTTCAGTCTGCCCGTCTTTTTTCAGACGGACAGCGCCGATTTTAAGAGGAGCCACGGTTGGAATATGGCCTGGCAAAATACCGAGATCGCCGCTTTCGGCTCTCACACTCACCATTTCGATATCCGCATCGTATACTGGGCCGTCGGGAGTAACGATATTGACTTTAACGGTCTTCATGCTTTTACCCTCCTAGGACCAGATTAAACTTCTACACCCATTTCTTTTGCTTTCTCAACAACTTCTTCGATACGGCCTACAAGACGGAACGCATCTTCTGGAAGATGGTCGTATTTACCGGCTAAGATTTCTTTGAAGCCTTGTACCGTCTCTTTTACAGGCACGTAAGAACCTTTTTGTCCAGTGAACTGTTCAGCCACGTGGAAGTTCTGAGAAAGGAAGAACTGGATACGGCGTGCGCGGTGAACGACAAGTTTGTCTTCCTCGCCTAATTCATCCATACCGAGAATCGCAATGATATCTTGGAGCTCTTTGTAACGCTGAAGCGTTGACTGTACTTCACGCGCAACCGCATAATGCTCTTCTCCGACAATTTCAGGAGCAAGGGCGCGTGATGTAGATGCCAACGGATCAACCGCAGGGTAAATACCCATTTCAGTTAATTTACGCTCAAGGTTTGTTGTCGCATCCAAGTGAGCGAACGTTGTCGCCGGCGCCGGGTCAGTGTAGTCATCGGCAGGCACGTAGATCGCCTGGATAGATGTAACTGATCCAACGTTCGTAGACGTGATACGCTCTTGGAGCTGACCCATCTCAGTTGCAAGCGTCGGCTGATAACCAACCGCTGAAGGCATACGGCCAAGAAGGGCTGAAACCTCTGAACCCGCTTGTGTGAAACGGAAAATGTTATCGATGAAGAACAGTACGTCCTGTCCTTGTACATCACGGAAGTGCTCAGCCATTGTAAGGCCTGTCAAAGCAACACGCATACGTGCGCCCGGCGGCTCGTTCATTTGTCCGAATACCATGGCTGTTTTGTTGATTACGCCAGAGTCACTCATTTCGTAGAAAAGGTCGTTTCCTTCACGAGTACGCTCTCCTACGCCGGCGAATACAGAGATACCGCCGTGCTCTTGCGCGATGTTGTTGATTAATTCCTGGATTAATACGGTTTTACCTACACCGGCACCACCGAACAATCCGATTTTACCGCCCTTAATGTAAGGAGCAAGCAAATCAACAACTTTAATACCTGTTTCAAGAATTTCAACTTCTGTTGAAAGCTGATCGAATGAAGGCGCCTGTCTGTGAATCGGATCCTTTTTCGCATCCGCAGGAACCGGCTCATTCAAATCAATATTTTCTCCGAGAACGTTAAATACACGTCCAAGTGTTACATCACCAACCGGTACTGAGATTGGCGCTCCTGTATCTACAGCTTCCATACCGCGCTGAACACCATCCGTAGATGCCATTGCGATTGTACGGACTGTATCATCACCTAAATGAAGAGCGACCTCAAGCGTTAAATCAATACCTACTTCGTTTTCACTTGCAGCTGGCTGTGAAATTTTAATCGCATTATAAATTTCAGGCAAGTGACCGTCTTCAAAACGCACGTCGACGACCGGTCCTAATACCTGGCTAACGCGTCCTTTCTTCATCGCTATCCCTCCTGACAAAATCTTTCTATTCTAAAGCGGCTGCTCCGCCGACAATTTCCGTAATTTCTTGTGTGATGGCTGCTTGGCGAGCGCGGTTGTAAGAAAGCGAAAGTGAATCGATAAGTTCCTTCGCGTTGTCTGTCGCGTTTTTCATCGCCGTCATTCTTGCAGCGTGCTCACTTGCTTTACTGTCAAGAAGCGCACCGAAGATTAAGCTTTCTGCATATTGAGGAAGCAAAACCTCCAGAACCTCCTCTTCAGATGGTTCAAATTCATAAGACGCCGTTCTTTTTCCGCCGCCGCTGCCCAAATCAGATAACGGCAGAAGTTTTTTCTCCGTTACTTCTTGAGTAATGGCGCTGACAAAATGGTTATAAACAAGGTGCAATTCATCAAACGCACCGTCTATAAACATTTGAATCGTTTGACGGGCAAGATCTTTAATTTCTGTAAACGTTACTTCATCTCCAAGTCCTGTTAACTCGGAAATGATCGGAATCTCCCGTTTCTTAAAGAAATCACGGCCCACTCTTCCGATGGCAATCACCGCATACTCATCCTTAGACTGATGACGTTCTTGCATGGCCTGATAAGCACTCCGTAAAACCGAACTGTTAAAAGCGCCGGCAAGACCGCGGTCAGACGTAATGACAAGGTATGCCGTTTTTTTCACTTCTCTGCTGAGAAGCATCGGGTGCTTCACGTTGCCGGAAACTCTTCCGACGTTTGACACAACCTCTTGGATTTTATCCATATATGGCACAAATGATTTTGCATTGTTTTCAGCACGATTCAGCTTAGCCGCAGATACCATCTGCATGGCTTTTGTAATCTGACTTGTTTTTTTCGTTGACGTGATCCTTGACTTAATATCGCGTAATGAGGCCAAAGATTTCACCACCTTTTCTCTTCATCTGCGTAAAAAGAGAGAAAAAGAGAACCTTTTTCTCTCATCAGCATTCGAGTTAGTTGCTTGGTGCAAATGTGCGTTTGAAGCCTTCGATTGCAGCTTTGAAGTCTTCATCAGCAGGAAGGTTTCCTGTTTTCGCAATTCCGTCAAGCAGGTCTTTATGGTTTTGGTCAAGGTACATGTAGTACTCTTCTTCAAAACGTCTGATATCCGCCACAGGAATATCATCGAGATATCCTTTTGTCAGCGCATAAAGAATAGCTACTTGCTTTTCAACCGGAAGCGGCTTGTTCAGATCCTGCTTCAGCACTTCAACTGTACGCGCACCGCGGTTCAGTTTTGCCTGAGTCGCTTGGTCGAGGTCAGAACCGAATTGAGCGAATGCTTCCAGCTCACGGTATGACGCAAGGTCAAGACGCAAAGTACCTGATACTTTTTTCATCGCTTTGATTTGCGCTGAGCCGCCGACACGGGATACAGACAATCCGGCATTGATCGCTGGACGTACGCCTGAGAAGAACAAATCAGATTGCAGGAAGATCTGTCCGTCGGTGATGGAAATGACGTTCGTCGGAATATAAGCAGAGATATCTCCGGCTTGTGTTTCTACGAACGGCAGAGCTGTAATTGATCCTGCGCCTTTCGCGTCGCTAAGCTTTGCTGCACGCTCAAGCAGACGGGAATGAAGATAGAATACATCCCCAGGGAACGCTTCACGGCCTGGCGGACGGCGAAGAAGCAAGGACAGCTCACGGTAAGCGGCCGCTTGTTTAGAAAGATCATCGTATACAACAAGAACGTGCTTGCCGTTGTACATAAATTCTTCTGCCATTGTAACCCCAGCATACGGTGCCAGGTACAGAAGCGGTGCCGGCTGTGAGGCAGACGCCGTTACAACAATTGTATAATCAAGCGCGCCGTGTTTACGCAATGTTTCTACTACGCCGCGGACTGTTGATTCTTTTTGGCCGATCGCAACATATACGCAGATCATGTCTTGGTCTTTTTGGTTCAGGATCGCATCGATCGCAACAGATGTTTTACCTGTTTGACGGTCACCGATGATCAGCTCACGCTGGCCGCGGCCGATTGGAATCAGTGCATCGATCGCTTTGATACCGGTTTGAAGCGGTTCATGAACGGATTTACGGTCCATAACGCCTGGTGCAGGGCTTTCAATCGGACGAGTTTTGCTTGTAAGGATCGGGCCAAGTCCGTCTACCGGTTGGCCTAGCGGGTTTACAATACGGCCGATTAACTCTTCACCAACAGGAACCTCCATGATGCGGCCTGTTCTTTTTACTTCGTCTCCCTCACGGATCTCACTGAAAGGTCCTAAGATGACGATACCTACGTTTGATTCTTCAAGGTTTTGAGCCATACCCAAAACACCGTTTGAAAATTCGACAAGTTCACCGGCCATACAGTTGTCAAGGCCGTGCACACGTGCAATACCGTCACCGACTTGGATGACTGTACCTACGTCTTGAACTTCAATATCAGATTGATAATTTTGTATTTGCTGTTTTATCAGCGTGCTAATCTCTTCAGCTTTGATGCTCACTTAGGTTTCACCCCTTCTATCGATTTTCCCCGGCTAATTGACGTTCGATGCGCTGAAGCTTCCCGCTTACGCTGCCGTCATAAATCCGGTTTCCAATGCGGACTTTAATGCCGCCTATTAAATCCGTCTGCACTTCATTTCTGATTCTCAGTGAAGCGACTCCGGCTTTTTTTGCAAACACTTGTGATAATGGTAACATTTCTGCATCCGTCAGCGGTTTCACTGAATATACGATTGCGTCTTCTGTTTGACGGGCCACATTTGCGAGTTTGATAAACTCATCTGTGAGCTCAGGGACAATCGCGGCACGATGGCGGTCAATCAAAAGAAAAATCGTATTGAGTACGGACTGTGACAAAGAGCCAAATGCATTTTGAATCAGCTCTTTTTTCTTCGCAGCCGGCACCTTCGGATGGTTCAACACATCATTAAGCGCTTTTTCATTTTGAAATACTTGTTTTACAACAATTAGCTCTTCTTCTACTTGATTCAGCTGAGCGGACTCATTGGCTATATCAAAAAGAGCTGATGCATATCGTTTAGAGACAGCTGATCCACTCATCGGCTTTCTCCTACCTCTTTAAGATAGTCCTGGATCAATTTCTCTTGCGCTTGTTCATCCAGTTCTTTTTCGATCACTTTCGACGCAATCATGACAGAAAGAGACGCTACTTGCTCACGGAGAGCAGAAACCGCCTGTTCTTTTTCCTTCACGATTTCAGTTCTTGCTGCTTCTTTCAGACGTTCAGATTCTGCACGTGCAGCCTGAATAATCTCTTCTTTTTGCTTCTCTCCCAGTTTCTTTGCGTTTTCGATAAGAGTTTGGGATTCCTGTCTTGCTTCTTTTAAAAGAACGCGCTGCTCTTCAATCAGCTGCTGCGCTTCTTTATTTTTTTCTTCAGCAGACGTAATTTCTCCAGCGATGTGGTCTTCACGCTGTTTCATTATGTTTAATAGCGGCCCTAAAGCGTATTTCTTCAGAAGCGCTAATAAGATTAACATAGCTAACAGTTGGAACAGGATATCTCCGCCGTTAAACGACAATCCTAGTTCAAGTGGTAATTGAGACATCTACTACGGCAACTCCCTTCTGCAGGTTTTTCTTTGCTGATCCAGCAGCCGCACTTGTCTCTTTTCAGCCGGCAAGGCGGGATGCTTATCAGACATAAAGCAATGGCGAAGGTTCTCTTGGAATGATCTTCGCCATTTTTAGTTCATATAAGGCTTTTATGCTTAGCCAAAGAACGCTAAGAATGCGATAACGACAGCGATAATAGGAAGGGCTTCAACTAATGCGATACCCATGAACATAAGAGTTCTCAGTTCTTTACCTGCTTCCGGCTGACGGGCAATCCCCTCTACCGTACGTGAAACAATCAAACCGTTACCAATACCTGCACCAAGTGCGCCTAAACCAATTGCAATCGCAGCTGCTATTAAATTCATGAAAAAGTTCCTCCTTTAAAATGTTATCCGTTTGGATATAATGTTTTAATGATCATGACTGATTTTATGAGACATGTACACCATCGTCAGCATTGTAAAGATAAATGCCTGGATAGCACCAATAAATAAACTGAATGCTTGCCATGCCAGCATCGGCAGAATGGCACCGATTGTACCGACAAGACCGAGAGCCACGCTTTGCGAATAATGGCTTGTTGCTAATCCCGCAAGCAGGCCGAGAAGAATCTCACCGGCGAAGATGTTACCATACAGCCGCAAACCTAGAGTCAGCGTATTCGCAAACTCTTCGATGATTTTCATCGGGAGCATGAATGGAACAGGTCTTAAATAGTCTTTGGAATATTCCTTGAGCCCTTTCATCTTCACACCATAGTAGTGGGTTAAAGCAACAACCATCACGGCTAGCGTTAATGTAATGGCAGGATCGGCTGTCGGAGACTTCCACCAGAGCTCATGTCCGATTGTAATAGAGAACGGCAGCCCCAGCATATTCGACACAAATATGTACATCAGCAATGTGACACCAAGTGCCAAGAAGTTAGCCCCTGTTTTTAAATCCATTGTACTGCCAATAATATTGCGGACGAAATCAACAATCCATTCCATAAAGTTCTGGGCTTTTCCGGGACGGATCGAAAGCGTTCTTGTCGTCAATATAGCAATCAATAAAACAATCACACTCGCCACAGTAATCATCAGAATGTTTGTCAGATTAAAAGTAAGACCTAGAAATTCTATAGTTCTGTAACCATGATTCAAAGGGTTTTCACCTCTCTTCCATTGATGAACGTTTAAGCTGGATAAAGGAATCTATCATAATGACAGGGTATATTGTCATTAATCCAATAACTGTACTTGCCATATGAAAGTATTCGGGATTTTTATAGGCAACAGCCACAGCAAGAATCGCATTGCACCACCGCGCTGCGCTCCCGAGAGATCGTATGGACTTTCCTTTCTCAACAGCTCTGTCAAAAGCATTCATTCTTCTGACGAGCAGTAAAAAATTAAACAAACTGAAAACAGTTCCCAGAATAAGGCCTAAAAAAACGGTTTTATACGCTGTTAAACCATAACCCAGTACATACACTGCCAAAATGAACAATAAATATTTGCGTTGTCTGCTAAATGTAAGCTTGGGATCGTCCATCAATTATCTGTCTCCTGATGAAAAAATAATGTATAGCTTGGATACGGCAAAAATCAGCGGTTAACCCTTAGTAGAAGACCTTTTTTGACCGGCAAAACGGGCCTGTTCGAAAAAATCATTCATCCGCAAGCCTTGCAGGGATGCTGTTTCATTCGCTTAAATAAATCCTCATAATACGGGTTTGCTGAGAGGATTTACATTGAGGATGAGGACTATAATGAAAGCTATGAAAACCTTCTCATAATACCCTCGTTTAGCATACAATAGCCCCTAACATGTGTCAATCTGTTTAAAGTTAAAAAACTTTTTATACTTTACGTCTCCACAGAATGTTCACATTTTCACCTATAATTGTATACAGATTCACCGAATAGCAAAAAACTGGATAAAAAAATGAAACCCCCTTTTGGGGATTTCATTTTTTATTTTGTTCCAAACATGCGGTCACCCGCATCTCCGAGACCTGGAACAATATAACCTTTTTCATTTAATTTTTCATCTAGCGCCGCAATGTAAATATCAACGTCCGAATGATGCTTCTGCAATTCTTCCACACCCTCCGGCGCTGCTACAAGACACATGAAACGGATATTTTTCGCACCGCGTTTTTTAAGGCTGTGAATGGCTTCAACTGCGGAACCGCCTGTAGCGAGCATCGGGTCAACCACGATGAATTCACGTTCTTCCACATCAGAAGGAAGCTTGACATAGTATTCCACGGGTTTTAAGGTTTCTGGATCACGGTAAAGGCCGACATGTCCCACTTTTGCCGCAGGAATCAGCTTTAAAATGCCGTCAACCATTCCCAATCCTGCTCTGAGGATAGGAACCACTCCGAGTTTTTTCCCTGAGATGACTTTCGATTTCGCAGCCTGAACCGGTGTATTGATATCCACTTCTTCCAGAGGAAGATCGCGGGTAATTTCAAATGCCATGAGTGTAGCCACTTCATCTACTAACTCTCTAAAATCCTTCGTACCTGTATTTTCATTCCGTATATATGTCAGCTTGTGCTGAATTAAAGGATGATCAAATACATAAACCTTTCCCATACTGTGTTTCAGCTCCTTTTTTATTGTCCCATCAACAATTACACACTTCTATTGATTCTACAAAAAAAGACATTGAGTTTCAAGAACATCGTCAAAAAACCCGCCGGGCATAAGCCCAAGCGGGTTTTAGGATCTTAATAATCTAATTCTTTATATAAAGGAAATTTATCAGTCAGAGCAGCTACACGCTGTCTTGCTTCTTCAAGTTTTCCTTCGTCTTCGTGGTTTTTCAATGCAAGCGCAATGATAGCACCGACTTCTTCTAATGCGTCTCCATCAAAACCGCGGCTGGTTACAGCAGCTGTACCAAGACGGATGCCGCTTGTTACGAAAGGTTTTTCAGGATCATATGGAATCGCGTTTTTGTTAGACGTAATACCGATTTCATCAAGTACATGCTCCGCAACCTTACCAGTCAGTCCGAGCGAACGAAGGTCAACAAGGATAAGGTGGTTGTCAGTTCCGCCTGAAACGAGCTGGATGCCCTCTTTCGTTAAGGCTTCAGCCAGACGTTTCGCGTTTGAAATGACGTTTTGTGCATATGTTTTGAAATCGTCCTGCAATACTTCACCGAATGAAACAGCTTTTGCGGCAATAACGTGCATCAGCGGGCCGCCTTGAATTCCAGGGAAGATCGATTTATCAATTTTCTTGCCAAACTCTTCACGGCAAAGGATCATACCGCCTCGAGGACCGCGAAGTGTTTTATGTGTTGTTGTTGTAACGAAATCAGCGTAAGGAACCGGGTTTGGATGAAGGCCTGCCGCAACAAGTCCTGCGATATGTGCCATATCCACCATGAAGTAAGCGCCGACTTCATCAGCAATTTCACGGAATTTCTTAAAGTCGATTGTACGAGGATACGCACTTGCTCCTGCTACGATAAGCTTCGGTTTATGAGCGAGGGCTTTTTCACGCACGTCATCGTAATCAATATATTGAGTTTCTTTATCTACGCCGTACTCAACAAAGTTATATTGAACACCGCTGAAGTTGACTGGGCTTCCGTGTGTTAAATGGCCGCCGTGGGAGAGGTTCATCCCAAGTACAGTATCGCCTTGCTCCAAAATCGTGAAGTACACTGCCATGTTTGCTTGTGCGCCTGAATGAGGCTGAACGTTTACATGCTCCGCTCCAAAGATTTCCTTCGCGCGGTCACGGGCGATATCTTCAACGACATCGACGTGCTCGCATCCGCCGTAGTAGCGTTTGCCCGGATATCCTTCTGCGTATTTATTTGTCAAAACAGATCCTTGTGCTTCCATAACAGCTTCACTTACAAAGTTCTCAGAAGCAATCAATTCGATCTTAGTCTGTTGGCGTTCACGCTCATTTTTAATGGCGTTAAACACTTGTTCGTCTTGCGCAGGTAAATGTTTCATCAGCGAGATCCTCTCCTATCCGTATCCTGTTCTTTGTTTTTACCATCACTATTGTACATGGTTTTTAAGGCCGATGTAAAAGATTATTTTTAAAAAATCTAAATTTTTATTGGTAAAAACGAATATTAATAACTTAAATTTAATTTAAAGTTCGGAATTTATTTCACTGTCTTAAAATAAAAGAAAAGACTGGCTATGCAGTCCTTTCATTCGCACTCATAAACCGCCCGCACTCCGCCGATTAGTTTCGGCCGTGTACGCGCCAATGTCACATGAGCTGAACCGAGGCTGTTTTGAGAGACACGCACAGGGACAGCCACCGGCTTCAGATGCATGCCGATAAACGTATCGCCTATATCAATTCCGGCGTCAGCCTGAATGGCTTCAACAAGAACAGGAGACTTCATCTGCTTAAACGCATAAGACGCCATCGCTCCGCCCGCTTTTGGAACGGGCACGGCAGAAACGGTTGGAAGCCTGAACAGCTTGGCTGTTTCTGCTTCGACGACAAGCGCTCTGTTTAAATGCTCGCAGCATTGAAACGCCAGATGGATTCCCGTTTTTTCCCGGAGCTCAGCAAGTCCGCTGTAGATGCTTTCAGCGATATCTACACTGCCCGATGTGCCGATCCGGCTGCCGGCCACTTCGCTCGTGCTGCATCCAAGGACGAAGAGCTGATCTTGTTTCAATTCCGCTTGGTCCTGAAACTCAGACAGCATCGTCTTCCACGTTTGTTTCAACTCATTCATTAAACAGCACCCCTACAGGTTTTTCTCTTCATAATCTGAAATTTTTCCAATACGCGTTTGGTGTCTTCCCCCGGTAAACTCAGTAGTCAGCCAGATTTTTGCGATTTCCCGAGCCAAACCAGGTCCGATCACCCGTTCACCCATCGCAAGGATGTTTGTGTTATTATGCTCCCTCGTCGCCTTCGCGCTGAAGGTATCGTGCGCCAGCGCGCAGCGAATCCCTTTTACTTTATTAGCGGAAATGCTCATGCCGATGCCTGTCCCGCAAATTAAAATGCCTCTGTCAACTTCGCCGCTAACCACTTTTTCGGCCACCGGAAAAGCATAATCCGGATAATCGACAGAGCCGCTGCCGCAGTCACAGCCCATATCAATATATTCAATTTGCAATTCGTCCATTAACTCTTTGATTTCATTTCGAATGTGAACGCCGCCATGATCCGATGCAATGGCTACTTTCATCTGCTTTTCCTCCCAGCGTGTGTGATGCGGCCCGCCCGCTTTATTGACCGCGCAGCCTGTCCGCTCTTTGATTCACACCATATGATGTGCTTTTCACTATATTCTACTCCTTCACGCAGGATTTGCAAATGACCTGTTTACAGATTTTCTGACAACTTATCTGCGGTCTTTTTTCAGCTGTTTTGCCAGCTGCCGAAGAAGCTCTTCAAGCTCATCTCGCGTTTGTTTATAGATGTCAATTGAGCCGCCGAACGGATCGATGACATCACCATGGCTGCCTGTGACATATTCTTTTAACGTAAACACTTTATCACGATAACGTCCAAATTGGCTGGCAATGATCTGCTTGTGCTGATGGGTCATAGCCAGAACCAAATCAGCCGACTCCATATGTTCTTCAGTTAATGGAGAAGACACATGATTAAGGGCAATATGTTTTTCAAACAGCGCTTCGACTGCATGAGGCGTCGCTTTCCCATTAGGTGAAGCAAACACACCTGCCGAGCGGACATTGACATTCAGCCCTTCCATTTCTGCAATTGATTTAAAAAGCGCCTCAGCCATTGGGCTGCGGCACGTATTTCCAGTACAGACAAAAATAATATCCATGTCAGTCACCCCTTATTTTTCTCTATTATATATGAAGAAAAAAGAAACGGCGACTTCGTTTCTTTTATTGGTATATTAAATTGGCAAAAGCAGCTTTAATCCAAACACGATTAATATGATGCCCCCGAGCGCTTCGCTGTATGTGCCAAGCCATGACTGCACTTGTTTTCCGACCAGCAGGCCCAGCCATGTCAACATCATGCTGAACAGCCCGAACAGGGTAATTGTGAGGAGCGGATGCGAGCCGTATATCCCCAAGCTCAAGCCGACGGAAAAGCTGTCAAGGCTGACACCGATGGCAAACAGCAATAAGCCCGGCCCTGCCGGTGACATGAATCGTTCTTCTGACTGTTTAAAAGAGGCCATAAGCATTTGAACCCCAAGAACAAAAAGCAGCGCCCCACCGATATAAACCGCTAACACGCCGAGGAGCCCTGACAGCATGTTACCGGCCGCCATCCCTGCGAGAGGCATGATGACGTGAAAGAGGCCGATGATGAAACCAATATAGAATATCTGCTTCTTTCTAAGTTTGACCATGCCCATTCCAAGGCCGACAGAAAAAGCATCCATCCCTAAAGCAAACGCCATGATGCTTAATGTAATCAGTTCGCCTATAAACAAATCCGACATACATAAATAACCCCCTTGGACACGCCCCGCTTTTTTAGCCTATGCGTGTCCAAAAAGGGTTAGAACATCTGACTGCTTTCAGCGAATCACTCTTCCTCCGGCGGCTTTCATCAGCCTGTTCATAATAGCGAGACCGACACCTGTGTCCGGAAAGGATTCCGCAATAATAAAGTCCACCTTATTCTCATCAAAGCTGCGCAAAGCATCATACAGCCCTGCCGCAACAGTCTCAAGCTGAGCCCGTCTTCCGCAGCTCTTCACATAATCAGCGGAATAAACGCCCGCGTTTTCTTCTGTCGTCAGGACACCGACCCGTCTTCCGCCCTGTTGATATTCTTGAATGAGATGCTGAATGCGCTCTGGGCTGCCTTCGCAAATGGCAAGCGGCGCTGTCGGCGCATAATGTGTATATTTCATCCCTGGAGAAATCGGCTTCTCGTTTTGGTCGCTGAGCCCTTTATCCACATGAATCGGCCCGATCACCGCTTCAATTTGTTCCTTCGTAATGCCGCCCGGACGCAGGAGAACAGGGATGTCGTCCGCACATGAAAGCACGGTTGATTCGACCCCGATTCCGGTAGGGCCTCCATCCATAATACCGGCTATGCGGCCATCCAAGTCGTGTGCCACATGCTCTGCTTTTGTGGGACTTGGCTTGCCTGATAGATTGGCGCTCGGTGCTGCAATCGGCAGTCCCGATTCGCGAATCAATGCAAGGGCAAGCGGATGATCCGGCATTCTAATGGCAACCGTTTCAAGACCTGCCGTTACACGAGGTGAAAGCGCACCAGGTTTGCAAGGCAGTATGAGCGTAAGTGCTCCCGGCCAAAACCGTTTCATCAATGTTTTCGCCTTTTCCGGCGCCGGGCCCGTTAAATCCTCAAGCTGGCTGATATCCGCAATGTGGACAATCAGGGGATTATCGCTCGGCCGCCCTTTCGCCTCATATATTTTTTTGACGGCATCCGTATTTTTTGCGTTTGCGCCTAGGCCATATACTGTTTCTGTCGGAAAGGCAACGACCTCATTTTCTCGGAGCAAAGCGGCTGCTTGTGCAATTTGTGGATCATTTGTGGATAACTCGTCAGTTACATCCACAAACCATCTTTTCGTTTTCATTTCTGACCAAACTCCTTATTCACAACAATAAAACGATTGTTTTACGCGTGTAATCCTTTTGAAAGTATAAAAGATGTCCTGTAATAAAACAAGCGTTATCCACAAATTGTGGACAACGCTAATAAAGAAGTGGATAAGTATGTGTATAAACTGCACTTATCCAGACGCTTTTTTCATCAAAACGGCTCCTTCTGTTTGCCGCGATTCACAGAAGTGATCAGAAGAAAACAGCTCCTCCGGTACACTCTCAGCTCTTTCAAAACCCATGGCCGTCAGAAAATCCGCAGAGGAATGCTGATTTGCTACTAGGTACACGGTTTTGATCTGATGCTTTTCGCACAGCACCTCCATGCTTTGAAAAAGCGTGACGATATGGCCTTGGTGAAGCTTGTCCGATATGACAAGTGATCGCAGCAGCCCCTGGTCACAGCTTATTTTTTCAATACCGAGGCATCCGGCAATGTTTTTCTCACTGTCCTCCAGCATAAGAAATTGAGTGAAGCCTTCTTTCACACCTTCATAGCTGGTTTTCGCCTGTTTTAAAAATGCCTCGAGCACATCTCCGTCTTTTTCCCTTGCCACCCGCAGTTGATAAAACATCCGTTCACCCCGTTTTTGCGTTCTTTCTTCCAATCTATGAGGCAAATCTATTTTTAGACCAGATGATTAGGAAAAAAGGTCGGAAATCCATTCGACTAAAAAGAATTTCACTTCTGTGCCGTCTTCTTTTTCTTCGTTCTCTTCTTTTTTGGCTTTTTCCGCTTTAGCGGTTACGTCCTCAAGCACTTTTTCAGTCTGCTTTTTTGAGGCTTCTTTATCTTCTTGTTCTTTGACGGCTTCCCCGTTAGAAAAATCAAGAAAGCAGAGGGGCGGGAACAGCACACACCACCAGTTGGCGCCGTCTCCGTTTCCAAGCGTAATCAAAATCGCTTCATACTCACCAGCGGGATATACCATGTTGCCGTAAAGCTTTGTCGGAAACGAGATTTTGTCAAAATCAACGGATATCGACTGATTCGCTCCTTCTTTCTCCATTGTTTCCTTTGCAATTGCTTTGATTTCAGGCAGCTTTGAACGAATCACGCGACGCGCTTCTTCAATAGAAGTAATATCCTTTACCCAAGTTGTGATTTCTTTATTCACCGCGTCTCTTATATGACGTTTTAATTGCTGGTCTTGATCACTATCGCTGTTTGCCAGTATTCTCAAACGAATCGCCTGATCAGGTATGACCACCGGCTGATTTTCCGATTTTTGTGCCGTCTCTTCTTTTGCCAGCCCTACGAGCGCTCCGGATAATAAAAGAAAGATATATATACAAATGATTACTGTTTTTTTCATCGGTCCCCACCGTTCCTCTCCGTGCTTTGTTTCTAGCCCTATTATGGACAAGGAGAGCCTGGGATAAACGTGCAGGGTGAAAAAAATCTAGCAAGCTGTTAATCTTATTTATGGTACGATAGTGTTTTAGGAGGTTTAAGATGAAATACAATTATACAGTGCTGTTATCAGCATTCACGATGTCCGTTCTTTATTCAGTAATTTATATTCATTCATTTATCATTGCCGCTCTCATCACAATGGCATTTTATTTTCTGTTTCCTTATTTGATCTTCGCACTGCCGCTTCAAATCATGATGAATAAAAAGCCGAAACGTTTCAGCCCTTTGTATCTGCTGTATTACCTTGCCGCTGCTTTTATTGCCAACGCGATCATTTTCGGCGTGCTTCAGCCTTCGGGACAATCTCTGTTTCAAAATACAGCCTTTTATCTTTTCGCTGTATTAACAGCTCTTATCTATTGGATATGGGATTCTGTTTTACTGCAAAAAAAGGAAGCCTAAGAGGCTTCCTTTTTTATTAAAACAAAATCGTCAGTAAATAACATAGAATGGAAGGTATCGCCGCAACAAAGAAAGCGGCCGCCATTTTCATGCGAGATGTACGGCCTTCTTTGGTTTCTGAATGGTAGTTTGCCCGCTGATCGCTTCCGCTTACAGCCAAACCCGATGTAATGATCGCGAGCCCCACTAAAACGAGAGACGCAACGCCAAAAATCGCTTCATATGAAAGAGCCTGCGGAAAAATGGTGCCAATCATGCTCTCAATCGCAATGAGCAGGATTCCTGCTGTCAGGGCCTTTTTCATGTTTACATCCCCTTTGCTGGTGTTAAACAGCTTGATCCATTCACTCGCCAGCAAGCTGCTTATTTATTTTTATGAATCAGAGCGCATATGGTTCTGTCTTTTCCATTAATATCTTTCAGCACTTCCACTTCCGCCCCCTTAAACGCCTTGAGGATCAGGTCTTTGACCGCCGCTCCCTGTTTCCAGCCGATTTCAAAAACGACAAATACTTTATCCTTCATAACAAGCGGAATGTCTTCCATAAACCGCTTATAAAATTTCAGCCCGTCTCCGCCATCGGTGAGTGCGTGCAGCGGCTCATGAAAACGGACAATTTCCGATAAATCAGCCATTTCTTCCTCTGAAATATATGGCGGGTTTGAGACAATGATATCCACTTTTTTTCCTGCCTTAATAAAAGGCTCAAGCAGATCGCCCTGATAAAAGCGCACATTCGCTCCGAGTTTTTCTGCATTGGCAGAGGCGACTTGCAGCGCCTCTTTCGAAATATCGACCGCCGACACAGAAAAGCTTTGGTTTTCAAGCGCAAGCGTGACGGCTATTGCGCCGCTCCCTGTACCAACGTCAACAACTTCGAGCTTGCCGTCTTCAGAAAAAACACTCCGATATTTTTCAAGCAAATGAAAGACAACTTCTTCAGTTTCCGGCCGCGGGATCAGCACATCATCATTCACCATAAATTCCCGTCCATAAAAAAACTCTTTTCCTATAATGTATTGAACCGGCACGCCCTCTTTATGCATCTCAACGTGACGCTTAAAGCGATACAGTTCGTCTTCACCAATCGGTTCCTGTAAGCTTGCGAGCAGCTTGCTTCTCTCCATTCCGGTATCATAAAGCAATAGGAGCTCGGCCGCATTTTCTTCTCTTCCCGCTTCGGTTAAATAAGAAGAAGCCCATTTCAGGGCTTCGAATATCGTCTTCATCTTAACCTTCCGACTGCTGAAGCTTGCTTGCCTGATCTTCAACAATCAGCGCTTCAACCACTTCGTCAAGTTTTCCTTCAAGAATCTGATCAAGCTTTTGAATCGTCAAACCGATTCTGTGATCCGTCACACGGTTTTGCGGGAAGTTGTATGTGCGGATACGTTCAGAGCGGTCACCAGATCCGACTGCTGATTTCCGTGTTTGATCATATTCAGCCTGGGCTTCCTGCTGAAATTTATCATAGATTCTGGCACGGAGAACCTTCATTGCTTTTTCTTTGTTCTTAATTTGAGATTTTTCATCCTGGCATGATACAACAACACCTGTCGGCAAGTGAGTCAGACGAACCGCAGACATTGTTGTGTTAACGCTTTGTCCGCCCGGTCCGCTTGAAGCAAATGTATCGACACGGATATCCTTCTCATGGATGTCGACCTCTACCTCTTCTGCCTCAGGAAGACATGCCACTGTTGCAGTGGATGTATGGATGCGTCCGCCTGATTCTGTTTCCGGAACACGCTGTACGCGGTGGGCGCCGTTTTCATATTTGAGTTTAGAATACGCGCCGCTTCCTGTAATCATAAAGATGATCTCTTTGTAGCCGCCCGTTCCGGTTACATTCGCTTCCATGACCTCTGTTTTCCAGCCCTGAAGCTCAGCATAACGGGAATACATTCTGTACAGATTGCCCGCGAATAAAGCGGCTTCCTCGCCTCCCGCGGCTCCGCGGATCTCCATAATAACGTTTTTATCATCATTAGGATCTTTCGGGATCAAGAGCACTTTCAGCCGTTCTGACAGTGTTTCCGTTTCCTTCTGAAGTTCAGAAATCTCTTCCTTCACCATATCGCGCATCTCAGCGTCCAACTTCTCTTCAAGCATCGCTTTTGCATCAGCCAGCTGTTCTGACGCATCTCTGTATTGTCTATATACGTCAACTGTTTCTTGTATATCAGATTGCTCTTTTGAATATTCTCTTAGCTTTTTCGGATCGTTGACTACTTCTGGATCGCTCAAAAGCTCATTTAATTTTTCGTATCGTTCTTCAATTGATTTTAAACGGTCTAACACGGTCTTCACCTCTGTTTTCCTGTGCGTAACATTCTCATTATAGTATAGTGATTAACCCCAGTCAAAAGCATTTCAATCCCAGCTGGAAAAGCCCCCTCTGCTATACTGGAATTCGAGGAGGGATGATGTTGCTGAAATCCATACATCATATTGCAATCATATGTTCAGATTACGAAAAGTCGAAAGCTTTCTACGTACATAAGCTTGGTTTTCAGGTGATTCAAGAAACGTACCGCGAAGAGCGCGGCTCCTATAAGCTTGATTTGTCGCTTAACGGCTCGTATGTCATTGAGCTGTTCTCGTTTCCCGATCCGCCCGAACGACAAACCCGGCCTGAAGCCGCAGGCCTGCGTCACCTCGCCTTTACAGTCGTCAGCTTGGATAAGGCGGTTCAGGAGCTTCATGAAAAAGGAATCGAAACAGAGCCAATCAGAACAGATCCGCTGACCGGCAAGCGTTTCACCTTCTTTTTTGATCCTGACCAGCTTCCATTAGAACTGTATGAACAATAACAGTTTTTGAAGAAAAAAAGGAGATACCCACTTTCTTTGCCGAATCTTTTCTTGTTTTGTCTAACGGGAAGGGAACCGCATTCTATGGTCGAATACCTAGCTTAAAAGGAGGTATGGGATCATGAATACAAATATGGTAGCAAGTGAACTCGGCGTCTCCGCAAAAACGGTGCAGCGGTGGGTGAAGCAGCTGAATCTTCCGGCCGAACGCAATGAGCTCGGACACTATTCGTTCACGGCAGAAGACGTGAAGGTTCTAAAATCCGTTCAAAAACAAATCTCTGAAGGCACGGCGATTCAGGATATTCATCTGCCGAAAAGCGCTAAAAAGCGCACAGGCTTCCTTGTCCAAAAAACAAGTAGCGACACAGAACGAAGAATCGAGCAGCTTGAACAAAAGCTGGACACCCTTTTACAGCAAAGGCAGGACGAAAGCGAATTGATGGCAAGGATGTCGGAACTGGAACGCCAGCTGAAACAAAAAGCCGATGAAGGTGTATCTTACCAGCTGCTTCAGCACCGCAGAGAAATCGATGATATTCTTGCAGATCTGCAATCACTGACCTCACAAATGAAAGAATTCACCGCTCAGCCGATCCCCGAGACTGCTGCTGCTTCTGAAAAAACCAAAACAAGAAAAAAACCGCTGCTGTCACTGTTCAAATTTCAAACCTAAAGCAAAAAGCTCCCTTAAAGGGAGCTTTTTTTGTTACGCAGTAAGCGCGATAATGATTGGAAGTGAAATCAATGACAGAATCGCACTGACCACAAACGCAGTTGCAGTTTCTTCTTCTTGTTTCTCGAAACGAGTCGCAATCATGGCTGCAACGGCAGAACCAGGGAATGCAACAAGAAGGATTGCTTTTGTTGTTTGGTCAGCTGGAAGTCCGATAGCAAGAGCAATCAGGAACATTAACGCAGGCTGAACCGCAACTTTTAGTAACGCAATACCGATAGCCGGCATACTGAGTTTAATTTTACGAATACCAACGGTAACACCGACAGCAAAGAGAGCAACACCAGATGTTGTGCTTCCAAGCTGATCAAGCATTTTAACACCCAGCTCAGGAAGAGTGAAATTGAAAACCAGCACTAAAATCATACTGATTAACGGAGCAGCTGCAAGCGGCTCACAAAGACCATGCAGGATTGATTTTCCTGTCATCTTCCAGAAGCTGTCGCCACTCTCTTCGTTTTTCTTAGAAGACTCACCAACAGTAGCGATAATGATCGCGAGCGGATCAAGGATCGCGTTAACCACGATACCTGTGACCGCGATCGGAATCGCAACTTCATTCGCTCCGAATAAGCTTCCCAATACCGGGATACCCATAAATGCGAATGTCGGCTGTGCAGAGTTCAAAGAAAATACAGATGAGTTCGTTAAATCATACTTGAAAATAAATCTGCAAACCAAAAGAATGATGATATAGAAACCAACAATCCCAATAATTAAAGAAATCATTAAAGGTACTTGTGATAAAAATTCACTTCTGGAAGTTGTCAAAATACCAGCGATAAAGTGAGCTGGAAGTGCGTATTTCGTTACTAACGTACTTACCCCTTTTGCCGACTTGGCATCATAACTTCCAAAATGTCCTGCAAACCAACCCAGCACGATAACAAAGAAGATCGGCGCCAGGAGGATTAAGATATCTAAGATGCTCAAAATATTCTCCTCCAAATCCTATGTCCGTATACTTTAGCTTTACAAAAAGCTTTCCCTCGGACAGAAAAATTTACTCGCTAATTATTTCGCGATGACTTTTTTGTATTCAGGTGTCCACATTGCATCAAGTACCGCTTGTTTCACATCTTCAGGCTGACGATTTGCCACGCCGTCTTTAATTGCTGCTTCAGCAACGGCAATCGCAACTTGGATAGAAACCTCTTGAAGCTTATCAATGCTTGGAAGCAATCCTGCTCCAGGTGTTTCAAGATCAACCATTTCAGCAATCGCATCAGCAGTTGCAGCAAACATAGCAGGTGTAATGATACGCGCTTCAGCTACAATTGAACCAAGTCCAAGACCAGGGAACGCGAATGCGTTGTTAGATTGTCCGATTTCATAAGAAACACCGTTGTATTCTACATTGTCAAATGGGCTTCCTGTTGCAATAAGCACTTTTCCGTCAGTCCATTTGAACAGATCTTCAGGAACAGCTTCAGCAAGGTGAGTCGGGTTAGACATCGGCATGATAACCGGACGGTCTACGTGAGATGCCATTTCTTTTACAATTTCCTCTGTGAATGCACCTGAAACCCCTGAAGTACCAATCAAGATTGTTGGTTTCGCTTGACGAACCACTTCATCGAATGGAATTTGACCTTTTTCATCGCGCTTCCAGTCTTTCACTTCATCCGCATTGCGAAGGTAAGGTTTTTGGAAATCAAGGATGCCTTCGATGTCTTCAGTCAGCAAGCCTCTGTAATCAAGTGTGTAGAAACGTTTGTTAGCTTCTTCTTCAGATAATCCGGCTAGCACCATTGTGTCACGGATTTGGTCAGCAATACCGATACCAGCAGAACCAGCACCGAAGATAACAACACGCTGATCTTTAATAGAAGCGCCGGTTTTCTTCATAGCAGCAAGCACACCTGCAAGTGTAATCGCGCCAGTACCTTGAATATCATCATTAAATGTCAGGATTTCATGATTGTATTTTTTCATGATGTTGCGTGCATTTTTGTTGCCAAGGTCTTCCCAGTGAAGAAGCGCTTTAGGGAAGAATTTCAATGCAGCTTTTACATAAGCGTCAATGAAAGCTTCGTAGCGTTCACCTTGAACACGTTCATGCTTGTTACCAATATATAAAGGATCGTTTAGAAGTTTTTCGTTGTTCGTACCGACATCAAGCACAACCGGGATAACACGGCTAGGGTCAATACCAGCTGCAGCAGTGTAAACAGCCAATTTACCGATTGCGATATTAATACCGCCTACACCCCAGTCACCGATACCGAGAATGCTTTCGGAGTCAGTAGCAACGATAAGATCAATATCGCCTGCTGTCGCATGAAGGTTTTCAAACGCTTTTTCAATACCGTCAATGTTATCGATTGACAAGTAGATTCCTTGAGGTCTTCTATATTCATGGCTGTATTCCTGAATCGCTTCACCAACTGTTGGCGTGTACACAACAGGAAGCATTTCGCGAAGATGGTTTTTCAGCAATTTATAGAAAAGAACTTCGTTACGGTTTGCAAGATCACTTAAGTAAACATTTTGACGAAGGCGGTCAGGCTGCGCTTGGAATTGCTCGTACGCGCGTTGTGCTTGTTGATCAAGAGAAAGTACAGTTGGCGGCAGAAGTCCTTCTAAGCCGAGTTCTTGTCTTTCTTCTAGTGAAAAAGCAACGCCTTTATTTAAAGTAGGAATAGATAAAACTTCTTTTCCTCTAAGAGGTGTTTCTAAGTGGCCTTCTTTCGTTTTTTTTATGTTATTCAAGCAAATCTCCTTCTTTCTTGAAATAGTTAACCAAGTTAAGTAATAACCCATCTAAAATATGACCGATCATGATCTTTATGCGACTTTGTGACAATTATTCGAACAATGTCTCAAAACTATTTACATTACGTAAGCTATTGTATGCCTGTCAAAATCAAAATTCAAGAGAAGAAAATTACTTAATTTTTTAATATACTTATTTAAATTTTTTAATTGAATATTATCAGAATATAAAAAAAACACCGGTGTTTTTAGCCGGTGCATTCTATCTTTATACCCATGTTTTGGACTATTTTTTAGATTTACCTGGGACTTCGTGATGATGTCTGCATCTTGCTTCATATGATTCAGATGCACCAACCAAAATGACCGGATCATCGTAAGAAGCAGGTTTGCCGTCAATGAGGCGCTGTGTTCTGCTCGCCGGTGATCCGCAAACAGAACAGACGGCTTGCAGCTTTGTCACACTTTCCGCAATCGCCATGATATTCGGGACGACACCGAACGGCTCTCCCCTAAAATCCATATCAAGGCCTGCTGCTATCACACGGTAGCCTTTATCGGCAAGAGATGATAAAACCTCAACAATTTCCTGATCAAAAAACTGCACTTCATCAACCGCAACCACATCTGTACTTTCACTGATGTGATCCCAAATGTCCGCAGCAGACGAAATGGCATAGCTCGTCATCGATGTTCCATTATGGGAGACAACAGCAGCTTCGCTGTATCGGTTATCAATTACAGGCTTAAATACCCTGACTTCCTGCTTGGCGTAAGTCGCTCTCTTCACTCTTCTGATCAGCTCTTCAGATTTCCCCGAGAACATGCTGCCGCAAATCAGCTCAAGCCACCCGCTTTGTTTCATTATGTACATAGGCTTCGCTCCCCTCTCTCTGCCAGCTGTGTTTTAGACAATATAAAAAACAGGCAAGACTGCTGCTTGCCTGTTGAGAAATCTATTATTACTTAAGACCGTATTTTTTGTTAAAGCGATCAACACGACCATCAGCAGAAGCGAATTTTTGACGGCCAGTGTAGAATGGGTGGCATTCAGAGCAAATCTCAACGCGTACCTCTTCTTTTACTGAGCCTGTTTCAAATTCATTTCCGCAAGCGCATTTAACTGTTGCTTTTTTGAAATTAGGATGAATTCCTGCTTTCATTGTATCCATCTCCTTCCGCCCTGAATCCCGTGTGGAAACAGAGTTATTATTTCGGATCATTGTCCGAAACGCATATGAGAAAATTATATCAGTGATTTACTTCTTTTGCAAATACAATTTACCTTCTTGCAGATGATAGATTTGCCTGTTTCCATTCTTGATTGAGAATATCGAAAAATTCCTGGTTTGTTTTGGTTTTTTTCATTTTTCTCATGAACTTTTCTGCGAAATCAGGTGAATCAGACATCGTTTTGCGGATAGACCATAAACGATCAAGATGCTCTTTAGGCACAAGCAGCTCTTCTTTGCGCGTTCCTGAACGGCGGATATCGATGGCAGGGAAGATGCGGCGCTCGGCAAGAGAGCGGTCAAGATGGAGCTCCATGTTGCCTGTTCCCTTGAATTCTTCATAAATGACATCATCCATACGTGAACCTGTATCGACCAGAGCCGTAGCAAGGATGGTTAAGCTGCCGCCCTCTTCGATATTTCTCGCAGCCCCGAAGAAGCGTTTCGGACGGTGGAACGCCGCTGGGTCAATCCCCCCGGAAAGCGTTCTTCCGCTTGGCGGAATCACTAAGTTGTAGGCGCGGGCAAGCCGTGTGATGCTGTCCATCAGGATAATGACGTCTTTTTTGTGTTCCACGAGACGCATTGCACGTTCAAGCACAAGCTCGGCCACTTTGATATGGTTTTCCGGCACTTCATCAAACGTTGAGCTGACGACATCCCCAGCTACAGAGCGCTCGATATCGGTTACTTCCTCAGGTCTTTCGTCAATTAAAAGCACGATCAGCTCTGCTTCAGGCTGGTTCGCTGTAATGCTGTTGGCAATTTCCTTCAGCAGCATCGTTTTTCCGGCTTTCGGCGGCGCAACAATCAATCCGCGCTGCCCAAATCCAACCGGCGCCATCATGTCCATAATTCTTGTAGACAAGAAGTTCGGCTTTGTTTCAAGCACCATTTGACGATCCGGGTAAAGTGGCGTAAGAGCCGGGAAATGCACACGCTCTTTTGCAGATTCGGGATCATCCCCATTTACTGCTTCAACGTGCAAAAGTCCATAGTAACGCTCATTTTCTTTTGGCGGGCGAACCTTGCCAGATACTTTGTCTCCGTTCCGCAAATCGAAACGGCGGATTTGTGAAGCTGAGATGTAAATGTCTTCTGAGCTTGGAGAGTAGTTGATCGGTCTCAGGAATCCGAAACCTTCAGACTGGATGATCTCGAGAACGCCTTCCATAAACAGCAGATCTTCCTGTTCTGCATTCGCTTTCAGAATGGCGAAAATGAGTTCTTTTTTTGTCAGTTTGCTGTAATAGGAGATTTTATAATGTCTTGCAAGTTCATAAAGCTCTTTCAATTTCATATTTTCCAAAGAGGAAATAGATACGTCTTTCATAAAAACACCACGCTTTTCATAGTCAATATCTTACTCTGAACATGTCATCTGCTGCTTTTGCACAACATCCGCCAAAGCACATTCTTTTTTTAACATAAAGGAACTTCTATCGGTAACACTTCCACCCATGATCGGCGCTTTTGTTAAAAGGATTGTCTTAATGAGTTTTGAAGGAAGCGAGGACAAAAACATGAGAAGATCAATACTTATATCGTCTGTATGCGGTAGAAATTGAAACTTTCCTAGTGCTTAAAAGAAGGTATTACGCAGAAAAATTCGCAGCACTCTTTATTTTTACCTTATTTCAAAAAATTATTCAACTGAAATAAGGTTTTGACACGGAATTGATAGAGTTGACGCTTTTCTGCAAAAGTTAAAGCGGGCTCACACCCGCTTTTTCTGTTTGTTATGGACGGATTACAAGATTTGGTTTCTTTTTCAAGCTGTGTCTGCCGTCAACGAAACGAACAGTGCCCGATTTTGCACGGATAACTAAGCTTTCAGTTGTACCGACAGAGCCTTTGAATTGAACTCCTTTTAACAGCTCGCCGTCAGTAACCCCTGTAGCTGCAAAAATCGCGTCATCACCCTTCACAAGGTCTTCCATGCGAAGGACTTTGCTTAAATCAAGGCCCATTTTGTGACAGCGAGTGATTTCTTCTTCGCTTTGCGGAAGAAGTTTACCAATGATTTCTCCGCCGAGTGCTTTTAGCGCAACAGCGGAAAGCACACCCTCAGGAGCGCCGCCTGATCCGAACAGGATATCAACGCCCGTGTGGTCGAAAGCCGTGTTGATGGCGCCTGCGACATCGCCGTCATTGATCAATTTGATTCTGGCGCCGGCCTCACGAAGCTCGGAAATGATTTTTGCGTGTCTTTCACGGTTTAAAATTGTGGCAACGACGTCCTCAACGTCCTTGTTTTTCGCTTTTGCCACCGCTTTAAGGTTGTCAATGACAGGTGCTTCGATGTCAATGCAGCCCACCGCTTCTGGACCGACTGCGATTTTTTGCATATACATGTCAGGAGCATTCAGCAGAGTGCCGTGGTCTGCGACCGCGATCACCGTCAGCGCGTTCCAGCCGCCGCTTGCTAAGATGTTTGTGCCTTCAAGAGGGTCAACTGCGACATCAACGCGAGGGCCGTACCCGTTTCCGAGTTTTTCCCCGATATACAGCATCGGCGCTTCGTCCATTTCCCCTTCACCGATTACAACGGTCCCTTTCATCGGCACTGTATCAAAAACGTCTCTCATTGCACTTGTTGCCGCTTCATCAGCCTCATCTTTTTTCCCCCGGCCCATCCATCTTGCTGATGCCAATGCCGCAGCTTCGGTCACACGTACCAATTCCATTGATAAACTTCTTTCCATTTCAACACGATCTCCTCTCACAAGAAACCATTATGAATTTTGAAGCTGTTCTATTTCTTCGTCAGTCATTCTTTCCCGCCAAATTGTCGCTCCAAGCCCCTCAAGCTTCTTCTCAAGGCTGCTGTATCCGCGGTCAATATGCTCCAGTCCCGTAATTTCCGTGACGCCATCAGCCATCAGTCCGGCTACCACCAAGCAGGCTCCGGCACGCAGATCACTCGCCTTCACTTTTGCGCCTTGAAGCTCGACAGGACCTGTGATGATGGCAGATCTGCCTTCTACTTTCATATTGGCACCCATTCGTCTCAGCTCATCAATGTGTTTGAATCTTGCCGAGTAGATGGTGTCTGTGACGACACTCGTCCCTTTCGCCCTTGTCAGGAGCGCCGTCATCGGCTGCTGTAAATCAGTCGGAAACCCCGGGTATACGAGGGTTTTGACGTCAACCGGCTTTAAGTTCTTCTGCCCGCCGACAATGAGGAGCTGATCGTCGCTTGTTTCGATATGATAGCCCATTTCTCTCAGCTTTGCCGTTAACGACTCAAGATGAGTGGGGATGACGTTATCGATAATGACTTCCTTGCCCATTGCAGCCCCTGCAATCATAAATGTCCCGGCTTCAATTCTGTCCGGAATGATCGTATGCTTGCAGCCGTGCAGTTCCTTCACGCCGTCGATTCGAATCACATTGGTGCCCGCACCTTTGATTTTGGCGCCCATGCTGGTAAGCAATGTCGCGACGTCAATGATCTCAGGCTCCTTGGCAGCGTTTTCGATGATCGTTTTCCCTTCTGCCAAAACAGCGGCGAGCATAATGTTAATCGTTGCCCCAACGCTTACGACATCTAAATAAATCCGTGCGCCTCTCAGCCTTTCAGCTCGCAAATAAATGGCGCCTTGTTCATTGGTTACTTCAGCTCCGAGTGCTTCAAAGCCTTTGATATGCTGATCAATCGGACGGGGCCCTAAGTGACAGCCGCCAGGCAATCCAATGACCGCCTGCTTGAAGCGGCCGAGCATCGCCCCCATTAAATAATATGACGCGCGAAGCTTTTTTACTTTCCCGTTAGGAAGCGGCATGCTGATCATCGACGTAGGGTCAACAACCATTTCCCCATTCTCAAAATGCACGTTGCCGCCAATTTCCTTTAACAGGTCACGCAGCGTTTCAATATCTGAAATCTCTGGAAGCCCTTCAATTGTCACCTCGGAATTTGCCAAAATGGTTGCAGGTATTAACGCAACAGCGCTGTTTTTAGCGCCGCTGATATGTACTGTACCGTTTAACGAGTCACCGCCGGCAATATTCAACTTTTCCATGATAGTCTCCTTCCATAAGAAGATAGCTGCGGAGCTAAATAAAATGTCATTTTATTCTGTCTCTGCAAATAAAGCTCATGTCCAAAATCTAGCCAATTCGAAGAGAAAGAATACAACACATTGTAAAATATCAGGAAGAAAATAGCGAAGCTTTGGGGGGTACAGGTTTCAAAAGATGCACAGAGACCCGCCGGCTCGAGAGACATCGTCGTCATCCGGCAAAAGCAGTACGCATACCCTTCATTCCGATATCAGCTTCTGCAGCCCAATGATTCCTTCTCTGTAAAGCGGCGTCAGCATCTGAAGATCCGCTGTATCAGGTCGGTGAAATACAAAGGCCGCGGCAAACAGGCATAAAGCTGTTTGCCGCCCCTTTCATTATTTGTTCCAGTCTGCCAGGAATTGTTCGATTCCTTTGTCTGTTAACGGGTGTTTAGTGAGCGCATGAATGACTTTCAGCGGCATTGTGCCGATATGAGCCCCTCTAAGAGCAGCTTCTGTCACGTGCTGCGGATGGCGGATTGACGCTGCAATGATTTGCGTGTCAAGGCCGTGAATGTCAAAAATCTGTTTAACTTCTGAAATCAGGTCAAGCCCGTTGTGGCCGATGTCATCTAAACGTCCCAGGAATGGAGATACATATGTTGCCCCCGCTCTGGCAGCAAGAAGCGCCTGGTTGGCATTGAAGATCAATGTAACGTTTGTTTTGATGCCTAAGTCAGTAAGTGCTCTTACCGCTTTTAAACCGTCAGACGTCATTGGGATTTTCACCGTAATGTTCGGAGCGATCTTCGCCAGTTCTTTTCCTTCCTCGATCATTTCCTCAGCTTTCAAAGAAATAACCTCTGCGCTTACAGACCCTTTCACGACGTCTGTGATCTCGCGAAGACGGTCGTGGAATGATACGTTAGCTTCCTTTGCTACTAAACTAGGATTCGTCGTTACACCGGCGAGAATTCCTAATTCATTCGCTTCTCTAATTTCATCGATATTGGCTGTATCAACAAAGAATAACATTTTCAAAAAGCCTCCCTGATTAAGAAATTTTCTGAACTGCGAATATGATTGCGCTTTCTAAAGATAGACGGAAAACCGCCTGTCAAGCTGTCAGGCGGCTATAAAAAGTTCCAATTGAATTAAGCTTGGTTTGAAGAACCAAATTCACGCATTTTACCGATAACTGTTTCTTTGATCGCTTCACGAGCTGGTCCAAGGTATTTACGTGGATCGTACTCGTCAGGCTTAGCTGCCAATGTTTCGCGAACAGCTTTTGCAGAAGAAATTTGGTTTTCAGTATTCACGTTGATTTTAGCTGTACCAAGTGAAATTGATTTTTTGATGTCAGCAGTCGGAATTCCAGTACCGCCGTGAAGAACTAGCGGAAGACCAGTTGATTTTCCGATCTCTTCCATTTCTTTGAATCCAAGGTTTGGCTCACCTTTGTAAGGGCCGTGAACAGAACCTAATGCAGGTGCAAGGCAGTCGATGCCAGTGCGCTCAACAAGCTCTTGGCACTCTTTAGGATCAGCGTAGATTACGCCTTCAGCGATAACGTCATCTTCTTGTCCGCCTACTGTTCCAAGCTCAGCTTCTACAGATACTCCGTGGAAATGAGCAAGCTCAACAACTTTAGCAGTCGTTGCTACGTTTTCTTCAAATGGATGGTGAGAAGCGTCGATCATTACAGATGTGAAACCTGCATGAATCGCTTTCGCACAAGATTCAAAGCTTGAACCGTGGTCTAAGTGAATCGCAACAGGAACTGTCACTTTGTACTCTTCCATAAGTGCTTTTACCATAGCAACGACTGTTTTGAAGCCGCCCATGTAGCGTCCCGCACCTTCGGAAACACCAAGGATCACTGGAGATTTTTCTTCTTCAGCTGCTTGTAAAATCGCTTGAGTAAACTCAAGGTTGTTTAAGTTAAATTGTCCTACAGCGTACCCTTTTTCTTTAGCTGTATTCAACATTTCCGTCATAGAAACTAAAGGCATGTCGAATGTCCTCCTTATGTAGCCTGATTGTCTTCTAGCGAAAAAAGCTTTCCACCCTAGCATGACCCATATATTGCTGTCATATGTAAATACTCAGATCGCTTTTTCTCCATAACTAGGATACCAACTTTTCGACAAATCGGCAACATAATGACATGATTCATTTGTTTCTTCTTTTTGTCAGTTAGACTTCAGGGGCAGATATTTTTTGACGGCGTCTCTGATTTCGTCGATGTCAAACGGCTTGGCAAAGTGCGTCAGAGCGCCCAATTCCTTCGATTCTTGGATCATGTCGAGCTCTCCGTATGCCGTCATGATAATGACCCGGATGTTTTCGTCAATGACCTTCATCCGTTTTAAGATTTCGATTCCGTCCATGCCGGGAATTTTCATGTCCAAAAGCACAAGGTCGGGCCGTTCTTTTGTCACAATGTCAAGCGCCTGCAGGCCGTTCGCAGCCTGAAACGTCTGGTAGCCTTCTTTATTGAACACTTCATTTAGCAAAATACGAATGCCGTATTGATCATCAACGATTAAAATTTTTTCATTCATCATTTTACACCCCAATATTATGATTTTCGTCAAAAGTAAGCAGTATTGTATGTATTCTGTTTGATTTTCCTATTTCCTTTAATTATAATAGTCTACTTTACGACATTTTCTGAGCATTTTCTCTTTTGTTGTATACTGATATTGTACGTTATAAAGGAGGATTCACTTATGTTGAAAATATTCACGACGCAGTTAACAGGTATTTTTTCCCGCATTCAGGATAAGGAATCTGACGCGATTGAAGATGGGGCGCGGCTGCTTGCTCAAGCGGTGATCAGCGGGCATTCCATTTATTTATACGGAGCGAATGAGCTTCAGGGCGTCTTTTTTGAGGCCACCGAAAGCAAAGAACCCTTCCCATCTGTCAAAGCCTTTCCAGAAAGCGCTGAGGAAGTGACAGAAAGCGACAGGGTGCTGATGTTTTGCTCAGGGACGGGCACAGCCGAAGAACAGGCCCTCGCAAAAGAGCTTTATGAAAAAGGTGCGGGAGTCGTATGCGTATCGCCCGCAGCCAAAGACAGTGCGGGAATAGAACAGTATTGTGATGTGCATATTGATTCTAAATTAAAAATGCCGCTTGTTCCTGATGAAGAAGGCACCCGTTACGGGTTTCCCTCTTTAATGACTGCACTGTATGTCTATCACGCTTTATCGTTTACACTAAAAGAAATTCTGCAAGAGTATGCATAATATCTTATTGTACATGCTGGAACTTGCCGGAAACAAATAAAAAAGACTTGCCCGCTTTTGACAAACGGCAAGTCTTTTTTATTACTTCTGATTTGCAGCTTCGACAGACGCTCCGATAAAGCCTTTGAATAGAGGCTGAGGTCTTGTCGGTCTTGACTTGAACTCTGGGTGGAACTGAGAAGCCACGAACCAAGGGTGGTCTTTCAGCTCGATGATTTCAACAAGGCGTCCATCAGGGCTTGTGCCTGAGAATACGAAGCCTTGCTCTTCCATTTGCTGTCTGAATTCATTGTTAAACTCATAGCGGTGGCGGTGGCGCTCGTACACCACTTCATCCTGATACACTTCAAAGGCTTTCGTGCCTTCTTCAAGCTTACAAGGGTAAAGGCCGAGACGAAGCGTTCCCCCAAGATCCTCAACATCCTTTTGTTCAGGAAGAAGATCAATGATCGGGTATTGAGTTGACGGATCAATTTCCGCTGAGTGAGCGCCTTTTAAGCCCAATACGTTTCGTGCGTATTCAATAGACGCCACCTGCATGCCCAAGCAAATGCCCAAGAACGGAATGTTGTTTTCGCGCGCGTATTTTGTCGCGACGATTTTGCCTTCAACACCGCGGTCTCCGAATCCGCCCGGCACAATGATGCCGTCTGTTCCGCTTGTGAGTTCTGCGATATTGTTTTCTGTCACTTCTTCCGCGTTGATCCACTTCACTTTTACATCTGTGTCAAACGCATAGCCCGCATGGCGGAGAGACTCGACAACAGAAATGTATGCGTCAGGAAGCTCAACGTATTTGCCGACAAGGCCGATTGTAATCGTTTGAGACAGATTGCTGACTTTGTTAACAAGCTCTTTCCACTCGGACATTTCCGCTTCTTTGCATGCCAATTTCATGTGCTCGCAAACAAGCTTATCAAGCCCTTGTTTTTGAAGCTCCAGCGGAATGGAGTAAAGGTTGTCCGCATCTTCACATTCGATAACCGCTTTTGTATCGATGTCGCAGAAAAGCGCGATTTTATCTTTCATATCTTGAGAAATCGGCATTTCTGTACGAACGACGATGATGTTTGGCTGAATGCCCAAGCTGCGCAATTCTTTTACGCTGTGCTGTGTCGGTTTTGTTTTTAATTCGCCAGCAGCTTTAATGTAAGGTACGAGCGTACAGTGGATGTACATTACGTTTTCACGGCCGATATCGCTCTTCATTTGGCGGATCGCTTCAAGGAATGGCAGTGATTCGATGTCTCCGACAGTACCGCCGATTTCTGTAATGACAACATCTGCGTTTGTCTCTTTCCCTGCGCGGTAAACACGGTCTTTCAATTCGTTTGTGATGTGCGGAATGACCTGTACGGTTCCGCCAAGGTAATCTCCGCGGCGTTCTTTTTTAAGAACTGTTGAATAGATTTTACCTGTTGTCACGTTGCTGAATTTATTCAGGTTAATGTCGATAAAACGCTCATAGTGACCAAGGTCCAAGTCTGTTTCAGCGCCGTCATCCGTTACGAATACTTCACCGTGCTGGTACGGGCTCATTGTTCCCGGGTCAACGTTGATGTATGGATCGAATTTTTGAATCGTCACGTTCAGTCCGCGGTTTTTCAGCAAACGCCCTAATGAAGCTGCTACAATACCCTTTCCAAGTGAGGATACAACTCCCCCGGTTACAAAAATATATTTCGTCATTTCGTTTGCTCCTCTCTTCGCTCTTAGCTACATTTTTAAAATGTACTATTTTATAAAAAATCATTTAGCCTTTTAAATGATTTATAAGAAAAATGAGGGGTGAAAATAAGAAAGCTCCCTTTCAATTTCTTGAAAGGGAGCATAACGTACTATGTTCTCTCTTCGTTTTTGAAGAGCCCAAAATACATACTACATAGTTCGACTATGAAAGTCAAGATCGTTTTGAAGATGAAATCTGATACTATTTAATTTCCTCTTCTTCATCATCATAGTCTTCATCATCTTCATCAACAATATCTTCTTCGATCTCAAGATCGTCGTCGTCTTCGTCAAGATCTTCATCGTCAAAATCGTCGGCTTCAAGATCGAGTTCTTCCTCAACTTCATCCAAATCAAGGTCGTCTTCGTCGATCTCTTCAAACTCGTCAAGATCAAGATCTTCTTCGACTGCTTTCTTCGCTTTTTTCTTTTTCGCCTTGACTGTCGGCTGAGTTTCTTCATCAAGCTGATCATACGGATACCAGCTGCGAAGCCCCCACGTCTGGTCAGATAGCGCCAGGAAGCGGCCGTCAATGTTTAAATCTGTATAAAATTGAGCGATGCGGTCTCCAAGCTCTTCTTTTTTCACGCCGAGCAAAGATGCGATTTCATTTAAAAGCTCCTGAAAAGGAACTGGTTTTTTATGTTCTTCAAATAATTCGTGAGCGATTTCAACTAAAGCCATTTCCTTTAGCTCTTCCTGTGAATATTGTTTGATACCCAAGGTCGGACACTCCCTTTCTATTACTTATATGTATCTGTTTTATCAATAATGAAAGCGATTTTGTATCGTTCTTATACAAACCATACCTCTCATTATAAACAAAATAAAACAGAATATGCTACCCTTAACAGCGTTAATTTAAATAATTTTACAAGAGTGATCCGACTGAGAGATGTTTTCCGTTAATCCGCGAGCATTCTGGAGATGACCAGTCTTTGAATTTCTTGAGTGCCTTCATAGATTTGCGTGATTTTTGCATCACGCATATAGCGTTCTACCGGATAATCTTTTGTATAGCCGTAGCCGCCGAAAATCTGCACGGCTTCGGTCGTTACCTTCATCGCCGTATCCCCAGCCATCAGTTTGGACATGGCGGAAGCTTTTCCATATGGAAGGCCCGATGATTCTAACCATGCAGCCTGATAGGTCAATAGCCTTGAAGCTTCTATCATTGTCGCCATATCCGCGAGTTTAAAAGCGATGCCCTGCTGCTCGCCGATCGATTTTCCGAATTGCTTTCGCTCTTTTGCATATTGAAGCGCCGCATCAAGCGCTCCTTGGGCGATGCCTACGGCTTGTGCAGCTATGCCGTTTCTGCCTCCGTCAAGCGTCTTCATCGCGATTTTGAAGCCTTCTCCTTCTTCTCCGAGACGCTTTGATACGGGCACTACACAATCTTCGAACATGATTTCCGTTGTCGGTGAAGAACGGATGCCCAGCTTCTTTTCTTTCTTGCCTGTAAAAAATCCTTCAAAATCCTTTTCTACTATAAAAGCGGTAATGCCTTTTTTCTTTTTCTCGGGATCGGTGACAGCAAAAACAATGTAAATATCAGCAACGCCGCCGTTTGTGATAAACACTTTGGAACCATTCAACACATAGTCATCGCCGATTCGTTCAGCTGTTGTTTTCATGCTGCCGGCGTCAGAGCCAGACCGTGCTTCGGTCAAAGCGAATGCGCCGATTTTCTCTCCGAGGGCCAGCTGTGTTAAGTACTCTGTCTTCTGTTCCTCCGTCCCAAAGGCAAACAGCGGCCAGCTGCAAAGAGAGATATGGGCGGAAAGCGTCACTCCGGTGGAGGCGCACACTTTTGACAGCTCCTCCACCGCGATGACATAGGCTAAATAGTCACTTCCGATTCCGCCGTAATCTTCAGGCCACGGAATTCCCGTCAGCCCCAGATTTGCCATTTCCCGAAACAGCTCGCGATTGAAGCGTTCTTGTTCGTCCCGTTCTGCCGCTGTCGGGGCCACCTCATGCTTCGCAAAATCGCGCACCAATTTTCGTATCATCTCATGTTCTTCTGATAATGAAAAATTCATTGCTTCTCCCCCATTTTCAGATCAGCGCCTAAAACGGATTGAGCCAGAAGCTCGACGACGTCGTACGTTTTGACTTGGTCTTCGGCTTCCTTCGCCTTTGTGCCGTCCCCAAGCATTGTGAGACAGTACGGACAGCCGGAACTGATCACCGATGGGTTGACTGCGAGCGCTTGCTCTGTCCTGGCGACGTTAATCCTGTTTCCTGTTTCTTCCTCCATCCACATTAATCCCCCGCCAGCTCCGCAACACATGCCGGTTTCCCGGTTTCTCTCCATTTCAATAAGCCGCACGCCCGGAATGGCTTTCAAAATCTCTCTCGGCGGATCATAGACTTCATTGTACCGGCCCAAATAGCACGAATCATGGAAGGTAATCGTCTCATGAAGCGGGTGCTGCGGCTTTAATTTCCCGTTTTTCACAAGCTCGGCCAGCACTTCTGTATGATGATAAACCTCGCCTTCAAATCCGAAATCCGGATATTCGTTTTTAAATAAATTGTATGCATGGGGATCGATCGTAACGATTTTTTTGACATCATTTTTTTCAAATTCAGAAATATTCTTCTCAGCCAGCTCTTGGAACAAAAATTCATTTCCGAGGCGGCGCGGCGTGTCTCCTGAATTTTTTTCTTTATTGCCGAGGATCGCGAAGGACACGCCCGCGTGATTGAGCAGCTTGGCAAAGGAAATTGCGATTTTCTGGCTTCTGTTGTCGTAAGACCCCATGGAGCCTACCCAGAAAAGGTACTCAAATTCTTTTCCTTCTTTTTTCATTTCTTTTACAGTCGGAATCTCAGCATCCGGCGCCTCGTCACGCCAATTTTCACGTTCCTTGCGGTTGAGTCCCCACGGATTCCCCTGCCGCTCAATACTTGTCATTGCGCGCTGGGCGTCACTGTCCATTTTTCCTTCTGTCAGTACGAGGTAGCGGCGGAGATCGATGATTTTATCCACGTGCTCATTCATGACCGGGCATTGATCCTCACAGTTTCGGCAAGTGGTGCATGCCCAAATTTCTTCCTCTGTGATGACGTCGCCGATCAAGCTTGGATTGTAATCAAGCGCCGCTGCGGCTTCCTGCGATCCGTTGCCCGCTGACGCCGCAGCCAGCTGATTGCCTCTCGTATGCCGAAACGCTGCTGCGGGCACCCATGGGGAGCGCGAGGTGACGGCAGCGCCTTTTTCCGTGAGATGGTCTCTGAGACGCAAAATCAAGTCCATCGGAGAAAGCATTTTTCCGGTGCCTGTTGCAGGACACATATTTGTACAGCGGCCGCACTCGACACACGCGTACAGATCAAGCAGCTGAGACTGTCTGAAATCCTCAATTTTTCCCGCTCCGTAGCTTTCTTTCGTTTCGTCGGTAAAATCAATTTTTTCAAGTTTTCCGGCAGATTCCATTCGATTGAAAAAGACGTTTGCCGGGCCGGCGATTAAATGGGCATGCTTTGACTGAGGCACGTACACTAAAAAGCTAAGCAAGAATAGGAGATGGATCCACCATGCGATATAGAAAATCACCGCCGCGCCTGTTTTCCCGACACCGCTAAGCATAAACGCAATACCTGAGGCAATTGGCTCGCTCCAAGAAAGCCCATGCTCATGCCAAATCAGATTCATCCCGTTCCCAAGCAGAACGGTCAGCATTAACCCTCCGATAAAAATAAGAACGAGTCCGGCTTTGAAACCGCGTTTCAGCCTCACGAGCTTTTCGATATAACGTCTGTAGAATGCCCACCCAACAGCAATTAAAATGAGAAACGTAACAATTTCCTGAAAAAAGGTGAAGGCGGGATAGACCGGGCCAAGCGGCAGATTCCGGCCGGGAGCCAGTCCTTTGATGATAAAGTCAATTGCTCCGAACTGAACCAATATAAATCCGTAGAAAAACATGACGTGAATGATTCCGCTTTTCTTGTCCTTGAGCAGTTTTTTCTGTCCGAATACATTCACCCATATGGCGTGAAGCCGTTCCTTAAACCGCTGATCAAATTGTTCTTTCTGGCCGAGCTTGATGTAGGCCAGTCTCGTTTTGACCAAGTACACAAACAAATAGACAGCGTAAGCGGTTACAATCAGAAATAATAATGCATTTGCGATGAGAAAGCCGCTCATTCCAATTCCCCCTTTTTACTGATAAAGACCGCGATCCCCTACCCCCGAATCTGTATAAGATTATCTTTATGATAAATAATGAATGAGTGTTCAGTCAATAATTAAATTCCTGCTGTTCGGGCACACTACCTTTACTACGGAAAGGAGTGCCGGTATGAAGGTATTTATCGTGATTATGATCATTGTCGTTATTTTCTTTGCCTTGATTCTGCTTGATATCTTCATGGGCCGTACCGGATACAGAAAAAAGGCGTACGAGCCTGTTTTTTCAAAAAAGAAGAGTGACATCGAATTGATCCACTGCGGCGCTGATCTCGTTGAGCGGATGATGAATGATATTCGCCAGGCCGCCTCTTCTGTTCACATGATGTTTTTTATTATGAAAAATGATGAGGTCAGCCACAATATGTATACCTTGCTGAAAACAAAAGCCCAAGCTGGCGTCTCCGTTTATTTGCTTCTGGATTGGGCGGGCTGCCGGGCAATTAAAAAAACGGCGCTGCAGACGATGAAAAATGCCGGCGTCCATGTCCATGTGATGAATCGTCCCCGTTTTCCTTTTTTCTTTTTTCACATGCAAAAACGGAATCACCGGAAGATTACGGTGATAGACGGAAAAATCGGTTATATCGGCGGGTTTAATATCGCCGAAGAATATCTTGGAAAGAAGGCGAAGTTCGGCAATTGGGAGGATTATCATCTGCGCATGATCGGAGAAGGCGTACATGATCTTCAAACGCTTTTTGCTTCTGATCTAAAACGAAATACCGGAATCGAACTGGGTTCGGATGTTTGGCCAAAGCTTCAGCAAGGGACTATTTCTCACAAGATATATGCGACCGACGGTTATTCCCTTGAAAACATATACTTGGCCAACATTGCCCAAGCGAAGAATCGCCTTACGGTTTGCACGCCTTATTACATTCCATCAAAACCGCTTCAAGAGGCCCTTATTAACGCAAGAAAAAACGGCGTATCCGTGAGAATCATTGTACCGATGAAATCAGACCATCCGCTGGTACGAGAAGCAGCTTTTACGTATTATTCGGAGCTCTTGGATGCCGGCTGCCTTATTTATCGTTATTATCAAGGGTTTTATCATGTAAAAGCCCTCATCATAGACGACCATCTCAGCATTATCGGAACAGCCAACTTCGATAAACGAAGCCTGTTCTTAAATGAAGAGGTGAATGTTGAAATTGATGACGAAGCGTTTACAAGTGAAGTCTATGCCACGATTGAGGAGGATATGAAAAAGTCGGAGCTGCTGACGATGGAGGATTTCAGCAAGCGCACATTCAGGCAGCGCCCGGCGGAATGGCTCGGCAGGGCATTATCTTATTTCTTATAAAGGAGAGTTCCTATGATTTTCAGATTCGGGTTCGTTTCAAATGCGATGAGCCTTTGGGATGCGTCTCCCGCTAAAACATTGACATTCGCGCGTTATTCAAAGCTTTCAAAGACTGAAAGAAAAGAAGCGCTTCTGACTGTGACAAAAGCCAATTTGCGCAATACGATGAGAACCCTTCACTATATCATCGGCCACGGCATTCCTTTGTACCGTTTTTCCAGTTCGATTGTGCCGCTGGCTACGCATCCCGACGTGATGTGGGATTTTGTAACACCGTTTCAAAAAGAGTTTCGGGAGATTGGAGAGCTTGTTAAAACCCATCAACTGCGAACAAGCTTTCATCCAAATCAATTCACTCTGTTTACGAGCCCGAAGGAATCCGTCACAAAAAATGCGGTAACAGATATGGCGTATCACTACCGCATGCTTGAGGCCATGGGCATTGCTGATCGCTCCGTTATCAACATTCATATTGGCGGCGCTTACGGAAATAAAGACACCGCCACTGCACAATTTCATCAAAATATAAAACAGCTGCCGCAGGAGATCAAAGAGCGGATGACACTTGAAAATGATGATAAAACATATACAACGGAAGAAACGCTTCAGGTCTGTGAGCAGGAGGATGTTCCGTTTGTCTTTGACATTCATCATTTTTACGCCAATCCAGACGATCACGCCGACCTGAATGTAGCACTGCCCCGCATGATCAAAACGTGGGAGCGGATCGGCCTTCAGCCAAAGGTTCACTTGTCTTCCCCAAAATCGGAGCAAGCGATACGCAGCCACGCCGATTATGTTGACGCCAACTTTTTGCTGCCACTGTTGGAACGCTTTAGGCAATGGGGAACGAATATTGATTTCATGATTGAAGCAAAGCAGAAAGACAAGGCGCTTCTCCGCTTGATGGATGAATTAAGCTCCATCCGCGGTGTCAAACGCATCGGGGGCGGTGCGCTGCAATGGAAGTCATAAATGTGCAAAAATAGGTTTACGACTTGTCAGCTTTGGGAACTTAGGCTATATAAGACAACAATCGATGGAGGAGAAAGATCATGAAAAATATCAAGTCTCTGAAAGTAGCCGCACAGGCCTTTACTTTAAGAAATTTGATTCATCTTTATAAAATGTGCCATTCCGGAAGCCACGAGGTTTATATTTATTCAAAGAAAACGATGTGCAAAATCAAAAGCTTAATTGAGCTTGAAACGTTCCGCATGGCTCATAATGAAAAGGAATATCTGATCGTAGTTGAAGGAACAAAAGCATCACAGCTCATTGAAAAATTCCAAAATCTCATCGAGCCTGCTGAGAGAGAAGCGCTCTAACTTACATACAAAAAAGGATAGACATCTGTCTATCCTTTTTCTTATGCTCTTACATAATGGAGCTGAACCGCTTGTCCAAATTGTTTTGTCCCTTTTAACCGCAGTTTTGTTTCATTTGTTAGTTCGTGAAACAGCGGGATGCCGCTTCCTAAAACGACGGGAATAACAGTGATGATGAATTCGTCGATGGCATCTTCTTTCATAAAGTCATTCACAAGCTCTGCCCCGCCAGCTATCCAGATGTTTGAGCCTTTTTCCTGTTTCAAACGGGCAGTGAAGGCTCTGGCTCCCTCATTGATAAACGTCACATGTTCATCTTGATAACTGTCGGGCGATCCTGTAAAAACATAGCAGGTTTTATCCTGATACGGGAAAACCGGTGTTAGCACTTTAACGTGCTCATATGTGCTCCGCCCTAAAATGACTGTATCAACAGTCTGATAAAAATCACTGTAGCCGTTGTCACCTTCACCTTCAAATTCATCCAGCCAATCGATGCTTCCATCTTCTTTTGCGATCATCCCGTCCAATGAAACAGCAATGTACAGCACAGTTTTTCTTTCCATGTTCTCCTCCTATCGATGCACCATTTGCCCGAATTGCGCTTGATGCAGCCTGCTGTATAGGCCTCCGGCTTCGATCAGGTCTTGATGACGGCCTTGTTCTTCAATACCGTTGTTTGTGACGACTACAATTCTGTCCGCGTCTTTGATTGTTGCCAGCCTGTGGGCGATGACAAGCGTCGTGCGCCCCTCAGACAACTCTTGAAGCGCCTTTTGGATCGCCGCTTCCGTCTCTGTATCAAGGGCTGAGGTGGCTTCGTCGAGAATCAAGATCGACGGATTTTTCAAGAACATCCTTGCAATTGACAGACGCTGTTTTTGCCCGCCGGAAAGCTTCACGCCGCGTTCGCCAATCATAGTATCCAACCCATCGGGCATGTTATGGACGAGCTCTTCCAGATGCGCCTGCTTCACAGCTTGCCAAATGTCTTCTTCTGATGCGCCTAGTCGGCCGTAGGCGATATTTTCTCTAAGCGTGCCCGAGAATAAGAAAACGTCCTGCTGCACGACGCCAATCTGCCCGCGCAACGAAGAAAGCGTCATGTCTTTTATACTGATGCCGTCAATCGTAATGTCGCCCTCCGATGCTTCATAAAAACGCGGAAGCAGACTGCAAAGCGTTGATTTCCCAGCACCTGACGGACCGACGAACGCCACCGTTTCCCCCGCTTGAATGGATAGGTTGATGTCATTGAGGACATTGTGATGGTCATCATAGCCAAACGAAACATGTTTATAGCGGATATTGCCCTTCAGGCCGGAAACATCTCTCGCATCAGGTGAATCCTGAATGTCCGGCTCTGTCTCCATGAGCTCCATATAGCTTTTGAAACCCGCGATCCCCCTCGGATACATTTCGATAATGGCATTAATTTTGTCAATAGGCCTGAACAGCACATTTGTCAGGAGCACAAACGCCACAAATTCCCCGTACGATAAGGAGCCGCGAATGACAAACCACGTCCCGCACAAAAGGACAAACAGCGTGACAAACCGGGTCAGCATATAGCTGATTGACCCGTTTTTCGCCATGATTTTGTAGGAAGAAAGCTTTGTGACACGAAAACGCTGGTTGTTGACGGCGAAGCGTTCTTTTTCAAACGCTTCATTTCCGAACGCCTGCACAAGCCGGATGCCGCCGATGTTATTTTCTACACGCGCGCTGAAGTCTCCGATATCCTTGTTCAGCGTGGTAAATGCTTTGGTCATTTTTTTGTTGAAATAAAGCGCTAGCCAAATGACGATCGGCATAATGATAAACGTTAATAAAGCAAGCTGCCAGTTAATAAACAGCATCACTCCGAACGCCCCGAGAATGGTCATGACCGCAATGAATAAGTCTTCCGGACCGTGATGGGCGACTTCACCGATATACATTAAATCGTTCGTAAGCTTCGACATCAGCGTTCCCGTCTTGTTGTTGTCGTAAAATTTGAACGAGAGCTTTTGCAAATGGTCAAAAAGCGACTTTCTCATATCAGTCTCAATATTGATACCAAGCATGTGTCCCCAGTAGGTCACGATATACTGAAGAGCCGAGCTGAGCGCGTACACCGCAAATAACCCGATTGAGGTCGCGATGATCAGTCCCCAGTCCCTGCCCGGCAGCAAGGTATCAATAAAATAATTGACGATCAAAGGAAAACTCAGCTCCATTAAACCTCCCGCGATCGCTGAGAAAAAGTCGAGAAAGAACAACGTTTTATATGGTTTATAATATGAAAAAAATTGCCGCAGCACCCTATCTTCCCCCAATGTATAAATAACTGATAATATTTCTCAATTATACTATACACGGGCTGTTTTGAAAGATCAGATTTCTTTTTTCTTACAGAACACCTGAAAACAGGCGGGCAAACGACTCTTTTGTCCGGTCAGCCACGCCTCTCTTATAAAAGCCGACAGGGCTGAGCTTTTCACTTTCCTGCATATCCTCTTCAAAATGGGCCTCAAGAGTTCGGATCGCTTCGGCATCCGTGAAGAACACATTCACTTCAAAGTTGAGCTGAAAGCTGCGCATGTCCATATTCGCGGTACCGACGGAGGCGAGATCGCCATCAATGATCATGACTTTTTGATGCATGAAGCCTTTTTGGTAGGAGTACACTTCAATGCCCTCAAGGAGCAGCTCCGGGAAATAGGACCTCGACGCGTATTGGGTCAAAAAGCTGTCGTTCTTCTCCGGCACCATAACCCTTACCTCTACCCCCTTTGTCGCCGCTGCTTTTAGCGCCGTGCGAATGGATTCATTGGGGACAAAATAGGGCGTGGCGATCCATATTGATTTCTGCGCTGAAGAAATCATTTCATAATAAAGGTCGCTCATGCTTTCCTTCATGTCAGGGCCTGTCGCGACAATTTGATAAATGCCTCCTCCTTCCACGGGAACCGGGGTATTGTACTCCTCTTGATCAATTAGCACTTCATTGGAGACATATTCCCAATCCAGCATAAAGATAGCGTGGAGCGTTTGCACAATTTCCCCCTCAAGCCGCAGGTGTGTATCTCTCCAAAATCCGATGTACGGATCTCTGCTGATATATTCCTTCCCAACATTTAATCCGCCCACAAAACCGGTTTTCCCATCGATGATCACGATTTTCCGGTGATTTCTGAAATTCAGCTTCTGGTTGAAAAACCCGTATTTCAGCGGAGAAAACGGGACGATGTCCACCCCCGCTTGTTTCATTCTCATAATATCTCTTCTTGCCAGCTTCATGCTTCCTGCCGCGTCGTATAAAAACCTCACCTCGACACCCTGGCGCGCTTTCTCCATCATAATATCCATCATGCCGCGTCCGAGCATGTCAGATTTAAACATATAGTATTCAATATGTATGTAAGATTCCGCTTTTCTCATTGCTTTGAAAATGTCCGGGAAGGTTTCTTCGCCGTTTTTCAGCACTTTGATGTTGCTTTTCGTATTGATATTCATATGGGCAGCCCTGATGGAATATGTAAAGAACCTCTCTTGATTGTCCTTCAGCCCTGTCACTTCGGGCGTTTCCTCCTTGTCAAACAGCTTCCTGAGCTTTTCCCTGTTGTACATTCGTTTTGTCTTAAACAGCTTTCCCTTTACATAAAGCTGTCCCGAAAACAGATAAAACACGTAGCCGGCGATTGGAAAAAAGACAAGAATATGGATCCATAGCAGCGTGTGTTGCGAGGTGCGGTTTTCAAGAATTAATGAATAGATGCTGAACAAAATAATGCTTATATAGCAAAGCAATCCTCCGTAAAACTCAAGTCTGGAAACCGGAAAAAACCAAATGACATATGCCCCGATGAGCATCATATATAAAAAGAAAAATTCCAGTCTCCTTTTCAGCATCCTGATTCTCTCCAATCTGATTCAATTACCTCTGTATTACCTCTTTTTTCTAATCGATAAACCTTGTAAGTAAAAAACCTCTCCGCCAAAGGAGGAGAGGTTTAGAGAAAACTAACTGTCACGGAATTCATCCGCATCGTTTCTGCAGAAATAAAGCAAGACTATTGGCAACGCCGAGTGACAACATGAGCGGCAGGCTGAACCCGCTGAGCACTCCGGCAAGCGCCGAAAAGAAGGCGGCGCTGTGACTGCAAATACGGTGGATAGAGTAAATTTGATGCCCATTCTGATGAGAGAAAATATATAAAACGGGATATTGATCACAAAGGTATAAGGAGTTAGTCAGGCTGAGTCATAATCTGCTGTTCCGCCGGTTTAAAATGAGTAAAATCCGTTTTATTCTTGATGTTATTTCCAAATACAAACACAACAGGATTCCCGGCCGCCCAGCCATTACCTTGGCAGAAAAATCCCCCTCTTTCAAGGGGGATTTTCACGAGCGTTTCCGATATACAACGTAGCTGCGGGTCAGATACTTGAGCGGCAGACTGAACACATGAACCAATCTCGTAAACGGCCACAGGATAAAAACGACGTATCCTATCACAATATGAAACTTAAACCATAGCGGGACACTCTCCATCAAAGAGGCGTCAGGCCTGAACAAAACGATTTCCCTGAACCAGGGCCCGACTGTGGTCCGGTAATCAAATCCTTTCGAATCAATGTTGAGAAACGTGGCCGCAACGCCTGACAGCATCATGAACAGCAGCAGGAGGAGCGTGAGGATATCGGATGGCGAGCTCGTTTTGCGGATTCTTTTGTCAAACAGCCTTCTGTACGTCAGGATGACAAGTCCGGTACATGCCGCAATGCCCGCCGGCAATCCAGCGCCAATCGCCATTTTGTGATACATATGCTCTGAAATGCCAAGGGAAGCATACACGCCTTCCGGGATCAGAATCCCCATGACATGCCCGCCGACAACGCACAGCAGTCCCCAGTGAAAAAGTGTGCTGCCCGCCGCAAGTTTTTTCTTTTCTAACAGCTCGCTTGATTTCGCCGTCCAGCCAAATTGGTCATGCTGGTAGCGGTAAATATGGCCGCCGATAAAGATCGTCAATACAATGTATGGCATAATACCCCAGAGGATCTGCCCGCTCATGCCTGAACAGCCCCTTCAACGCTTTCACGTACGCCGATGTTTTCAAGCGCGGCCAGCAGCACGTGCAGCAGTTCAGCGTATATACTGTCATTTTTTTCGAGACGGGATGCCAGCTCCCTCACATTGGACAGATATTTCTCAAACACGCTTCTCGCTGCTTCAATTTCTGCAGCCGCAGCAAATTCCAGCATCAGCGGCAGATAATCAGGCAGCTCTTTCTCTGTCGGCAGGAAACCGGATTGCTCGTATGTGTTTTTTAAATGCAGCAATTCAATGCCGCGTTCCCTTTGCTCGCCCGAGTTAAAGTAGGTGACATACATATTTGTTTTTTTCCCAAAGTCGAACGTATAGACATAGTGTTCAATCAGCGCTTCCGGTGAAAAGCTGGCTGACGCCTCGAAAAAGTGCAGCAGCTTCTCCCGGATTTGCCGGTTGCTGATTTCATGGATAAGAGCCTTCCAATCGGGAATCTCGGCTCTCCACTCTTCATCCGGATAAGAGAGAAGAGAGGAAAGAGCGGAGAACGTCATTTGCCGGTCTGTGGTGTTCATCTTGTTACACCTCATTTATCAAAAGTTAGAAACAGGAGCCGGGGCCGCCTGAAAATGATAAGCCGCAGCTCCCTTGTTCAGCATATAAATCTGAAACTTCTTCTCGATGACTGCTCGGTATCACAAAGCGGTCATCATATTTGGCAATCGCAAGCAGCCGATACATATCTTCAATTTGCTGTTCTGTTAAGCCGACACTGGAGATCAGTTCCGGGTCGATTGATTTATTCGTCTGGTTCGCTCTCATATACTGGCGCATGACAGACATTTTCTTTAACGTTGACCGAATATGATCCGTATCACCGGCTGTTAACAGCTGCGCCAAATAATCAATCGGGATTCTCATTTGGTCGATAGCCGGAAAAATATCTTCTGCGGATTGCCGGCTGCCTTTTCCTTCAAAGAGATTCATAATCGGACTGAGCGGCGGAATGTACCACACCATTGGCAGCGTGCGGTACTCTGGGTGAAGCGGCAGCGCAATCTTCCAGTCAATGATCATTTTATAGATCGGCGATTGCTGCGCAGCCTCTATCCATTCAGCCGGAATGCCTTGTTCTTTTGCCAGCTTGGCAACCTCAGGATCATTTGGGTCAAGAAAAACGTCCAATTGTGAATGGTAGAGATCCTTTTCATTTTCAACAGATGCCGCTTCCTCCACTTTGTCCGCGTCATACAGCATGACGCCGAGGTAGCGGATTCTGCCAACACACGTCTCAGAGCAGATGGTTGGCAGTCCCGCCTCCAAACGCGGAAAGCAGAGTGTGCATTTTTCCGCTTTGTTCGTTTGCCAGTTAAAATAGACTTTTTTATAAGGACAGGATGAGACGCAATATCTCCATGAACGGCATGCGTTTTGATCCACAAGCACAATGCCGTCCTCCTCGCGTTTGTACATGGCGCCGGATGGACAGGATGAGACGCATGCCGGGTTGATGCAGTGCTCGCAAATACGGGGCAAATACATCATAAAGACGTCATCGAATTCTGTTTTGATCGATTCCTCCATCTTTTGTACGTTGGGATCTTCAAGTCCCGTAATGTGGCCGCCTGCGAGATCGTCCTCCCAGTTCGGTCCCCATTCGATATTCATGAAATCCCCCGTCAAGGACGATTTCGGGCGTGCTACCGGCTGGTGTTTTTTCTGCGGGCTGTTCGTTAATGTTTCATAATCATAGTTCCAAGGTTCATAGTAATCATCAATTGACGGCTGATTCGGATTATAGAAAAGGCCTGCAAGCCGATTGGTTTTCGAGCCCGATTTCAGCTCGAGCTTTCCTTTTTTCAATGTCCAGCCGCCTTTATATTTGTCCTGGTCCTCCCATTGCTTCGGGTAGCCGATGCCCGGCTTTGTTTCTACATTATTGAAGTACATATATTCCGCACCGGAACGGTTTGTCCACGTGTTTTTGCAAGTGACGCTGCACGTGTGGCAGCCGATGCATTTATCCAAGTTCATGACCATACCGATTTGCGCTTTAATCTTCAAGCCAATCGACCTCCTTCAGCTTGCGGATGACGACATTCAGGTCGCGCTGATTCCCCGTTGGGCCGTAATAGTTAAAGCCGTAGCTGAGCTGGGCGTAGCCCCCGATCATCTGTGTCGGCTTGACGTGAATCCTTGTCGGGCTGTTATGGGTGCCTCCGCGGTTATTTGTCAGTTTCGTGCCGGGCACGTTGATGTGGCGGTCCTGGGCATGGTGCATAAACGCTATTCCTTTAGGAATCCGATGAGACAAAACGGCTCTCGCGACGACTACGCCATTTCGGTTGAAGCATTCAATCCAATCGTTGTCTTTGATATCCGTATCCTCTGCATCATCTTTATTCATCCATACGGTCGGCCCGCCGCGGAACAGCGTCAGCATCGGCAGGGAATCAAAATACATGCTGTGGACGGACCATTTGTTATGCGGCGTCAAATAATTAAGGACGATTTCTTTTCCCTCTTGATCAGGCCGCTTGCTTAGAAACGGGCGGTGCTGGAGGATCGGTTTAAATGTCGCCATCGTTTCACCGAATTCCATCATCAGTTCATGATCGACATAATAGGATTGTCTGCCTGTCAGTGTCCGCCACGGGATTAATTTTTCAACATTCGTCGTAAACGGCGAATACCTGCGGCCTCCTTTTTCAGAGCCGGTAAATGCCGGAGACGTGATAACCGTTTTCGGCTGGGCTGTAATTTGTTCGAACGTAAAGCATTCTTCCTCGCGCTCTTCCGCCAGGTCTTTCAGCTTCAGGTTTGTGATGTTTTCAAGTGATTCCCATGCTTTTACGGCGACCTTTCCATTCGAAGTGGATGATAGGGTTAAAACCGCTTCTGCCGCCTGCTTTGCTTCACTTATATTTGGACATCCCTTTGCCACGCTGTCTGAGGTGATTTCTCCCAGTCTCTTTTTGAGTGATTCATATTCATCGGCTATTGACCAGCTCATCCCTTTTGTTCCGCTCGGCTTTAAAGCAGCGTTAGGACCGAGTGCGGTCATTTTATGAAAAATGTGTTTGTAATCCCGTTCAACGACTTGGATGTTCGGCATCGTTTTTCCCGGAATGGCTTCACATTCGCCTTTGCTCCAGTCATTGATTTTGCCGAATGGCTGGGCCAATTCCTGCATGGTGTCGTGGAGGAGCGGCGTCGCAACCACTTCTTTCACGGGCTCCATATCGACTTCTTCTGCCAGATCGGAAATGGCTTTTGACAGCGCCTTGAAAATATCCCAGTCTGACTTCGATTCCCACGGAGCCGAGATCGCAGGAGCAAAAGGATGAATGAACGGGTGCATATCTGTGCTGCTGAGATCGTGTTTTTCATACCATGTCGCCGCCGGCAGCACGATATCGGAATACAGCGCCGTACCGGCCATTCGGAAGTCAAGATTGATTAACAAGTCGAGCTTTCCTTCCGGCGCCTGCTCCCGCCATTTGATTTCTTCAGGGCGGATGCTGTCGCTATCGTCATTCATCAAGCCATTCGTCGTCCCCAGCAAATGCTTGAGAAAATATTCATGCCCTTTTCCTGAGCTTGAGATCAGATTTGCCCGCCATACGAAGAGATTTCTTGGAAAATTCACTTCATTATCAGGATCTTCAATCGCGAATTTCAGTTTTTTCTCTTGAAGCTGTGAGGCCACGTACGCACCTACGTCTTCGGGTGTTGCTGCCCCTGCTTTTTCAGCTTCTTTATACAGATCGATGCCATTTTGATTGAAAGTCGGGTAAGACGGAAGCCACCCCAGCCGCGCCGCCAGCACATTGTAATCAGCGTGGTGCTTGTAGCGGGATGACGCAGCAATCGGTGATGCCAAATCACTGATCGGCTGGTCCTCATAACGCCACTGATCTGTCGCAAAGTAGAAAAATGAGGTGCCGTTTTGCAGCTTAGGCACGCCTTCCCAGTCTTTTGCAGTTGCAATCGTCTGCCACCCTTCAGCAGGTCGGAGCTTTTCCTGCCCCACGTAATGGGCCCAGCCTCCGCCGTTTACGCCTTGGGCGCCTACAAGTAAAACAAGATTTAACACCGCTCGGTAGATCGTGTCGGAGTTGAACCAGTGGTTAATGCCGGCCCCTACGATAATCATGGACCGGCCGTCTGTATCGATCGCATTTTGGGCAAACTCTCTGGCAATCTTAACGACAGCTTCTTTTTTGATTCCTGTCATTTGTTCCTGCCAGGCAGGCGTAAACGGCTCAGGATCATCATAGGAGACAGCCGATCGTTCGCCGATGCCCCGGTTCACGCCGTAGTTAGCCAGTATCAAGTCAAACACGGTCGTGATGTACGTTTCTTCACCGTTCAGGTTCATTTTTTTAATAGGAAGATCCCGCTCGAGCACTTTGTTTCCGTCATTTGAAAAATACGGGATGCGCACCGTGCCGATTTCGTCCTCTATTCCCAGCACAGAGAGACGGGGTTCAATCGGTTCCCCGGTTTCTTCATCAATCATGTGCAGGTTCCATTTCTGCTGCCCGTCCCAGCGCGAGCCCATTGTCCCTTGGGGTATGGCAAATGAACTTGTCTGTTCATCCCAAACTGCAGGCTTCCACTGATCATGCTTTGTCTTCCGCCCGATGTCCTTCGCATGCAGAAACCGTCCCGCTGTGTATACGCCATTTTCTTTTGACAGAGTGACGAGAAATGGAAAATCAGTGTATTGCTTCGCGTACTCAATAAAACGTTCAGTTTCTTGGTTCACGTAAAATTCCTGCAGAATAACGTGACCCATCGCCATCGCAAGCGCCCCGTCAGTCCCTTGGCGAATACTCAGCCAGTCATCCGCGAACTTTGAGGATTCCGCAAAATCTGGACTGATCGAAATGACCTTAGCGCCTTTATAGCGGGCCTCCGCCAAAAAATGCGCGTCAGGCGTTCTCGTTAACGGAACGTTGGAGCCCCATGTGATAATATAGCCGGAATTGTACCAATCACTGCTTTCCGGAACGTCCGTCTGGTCACCCCAAATTTGCGGGGATGCTGGAGGAAGATCCGCATACCAGTCATAAAAACTGAGCATAGGGCCTCCGATTAACGACATAAACCGGGAGCCTGATGCGTGGCTGATCATGGACATGGCCGGAATCGGAGAAAAACCGACGTTTCGGTCAGGCCCGTATTTCATCACTGTATACAGCAGAGAGGCTGAAATCAGCTTCAGCACCTCCGGCCATTCAGCGCGCACAAAACCGCCTTTCCCTCTCGCCTGTTTATAGGACTTCGCTTTTTCAGGGTTTTCGACGATCGATTTCCAGGCTTCCAATGGATTTTGATGCGTCTGCAATGCCTCCCGCCACAAATTGATCAGCACACCGCGCACGTATGGATATTTCACACGGAGCGGGCTGTAGATATACCATGAAAAACTGGCCCCCCGCGGGCAGCCTCTCGGTTCAAAATCAGGCATATCCGAGCCTGTTGATGGATAATTCAAATTTTGCCCTTCCCACGTGACAATTCCGTTTTTCACATAAATATTCCAGCTGCAAGACCCTGTACAGTTGACGCCGTGGGTGGAGCGAACGACTTTGTCGTACTGCCATCTGTTTCTGTATACATTCTCCCAATCGCGATCCTCGCGGGTAGTTTGGCTATGTTTATTTGAATGGTGTTCGATAGGAGAGAAATAATTCAATCTCCTAAACAACGGACTCATTTTCTTTTTCTTCATGAGAGTTCACTCCTTCCGAGTCAGGTGATGCTAAGTTCACTATAAACAGAGACAGCGTGTTTTCTTGTGAACTATGTCACACACTCTGCTTTTTTCACAAAATGTTCACACAAAGGAGAAGGAAGGATTTTCACAAGATGTGAGGAAGGCTGCGTTCAGGCAGGACGCTTGGGTCATTAGCCGCCTTTCATTCAAAGATCAAAAAAAACCGGCTCTATTTAAGAACCGGGCTCAGCGTTTTCATCCTGTGATGTATGCAGATACCGCAAAAATAATTGATAGGAACAAAAAACATTTTGCTGAAGCATAGCCAAAAAGTTCATTTGCAGCTGCGGATGATAAGACATCATTTTCTTAAATATGTAATATGGGATGTTGAGAATCAGAATGTCTGAAGTGGCATTGACTGAGATAAAGGGCGATAAATAAAGCCCGCCTTTTTCATCAATCGGAAACACATCGCCTTTTTCCCACAGCGCAACGGTTTTCGACCCTTCAGGGAGCCTTGTGTCCATAAAACGGACACTGCCTTTTAATACAATATAAACAGATTGAGAATGAAGAAAAGATGGAGACTGATCACATGAGCCGCGGATAAACGTGCCGTTTTTCAGCAAGGTTTCGACAATGGATAGAGGCACTTCATTAAACATAGGAAGTTGTTTCAGAAATAATAAATAGTCACACTGATTCATAGGAAAACCTCCTGTGCTAAGGATAGCTTTAGTGTAGCTCGACTGAGCCTGTACAGCAGTGATGTATTTCACAGCCTGTATGATGAATGTCACTTATCAGGAGGGTGACTGCATTTATAATGAAAGAAAAAAGGAGGATTTCGATGAAGGCGCTGATTCCGAAGCAGCACGGCGCGTGGGCGATGCTGCTGATCCCATTTTTACTCGGCATGGTCAAGGGAGGCCCCGTTATTTGGCATATTCCGCTCTTCCTAGGCTGGCTTTTCCTATACTTAGCGGTTTATCCCGTTACGCTTGCCTTAAAAAAGAAACAAAGAAAACCATATCAAAAGTGGATGTGTTATTACGGTTTTCCCGCCTGCTGCTTTTTGATGATCTCGGTCTTTCATAAGCCGCCTCTCATCTGGGTGGGCGTTTCTTTACTGCCGCTATTTCTCATACATATGTATTTTGCCCGCAGAAAAAACGAACGAGCCTTATTGAATGATGTTGCAGGTGTCTTGTTCTTTTGTTCGGGCGGGTTTGCGAGCTGCTGGCTGGGGATGGGAACCCTTGACGGCTGGGCTTGGTTTATTTTCTTGCAGTCTGCTTTATTTTTTATCGGGAGTTCCTTTTATGTGAAATCGGTTATTCGTGAAAGAAAAAACAGGGCATTTGCATACTGGTCATGGGGGTATCACCTGCTGCTCCCCTTTTTATCCGCTCTTTTCGGAGCAGGATGGGCGTTTCTCGCTTTTATCCCGAGCAGCTTGCGGGCATGGTTTTTTCATGGAAGGGATTGGCCCGTGAAAACGATTGGCATTCTGGAAATCGTGAATGCCTGCTTCTTTTTTGCCGTCATGTGCCTCTTTATGACAAGGTAAAAAAACAAGGACACCACTGTCCTTGTTTTTTCAGTCAATATTGCAAATCTCCAGCGGGCAATTTTCACACTCAATCTCACATCGTAAATAGTCCCGCTTGTGCAAAATAATTTTTCCGGATTCATCTATCGAAATAACCCCTTTTTTACGGAGATCTCCCAGCATACGGTTGATGCTTTCCCGTGCAGCCGCGCAAAACTTTGCCAAATCCTGATTTGTCAGGACAATGTTAATCAGAATGCCGTCGCTTCGCTCCACTCCGTAGCTGTTTGATAAGCGGATAAGGGTAGAATAGAGCGCCCCCTTTTTGCCATGAAGAAGCAGATCCCTGATTTTCGACTGAATCTTCCGGAGGTGCGTGCTCATCCATTTCATGAACTCAAATGTCAAAGCGCCATTTTGGATTAATTCTTTTTCCAGCTTATTTTTATTAATGACGAGCACCTCGCCATCCTCTAACACTTTTGCACTGAGCATATACCTTGGTTCTTCAGTGAAAAGTGTTAATTCTCCGACGATATCATGCTTTTGGCAGATTCTAAGAGTCAGGTCTTTTCCGTCAGATGTCAGCTTGCCGATTTCAATGAGTCCTGATTGAATCAGATAAAGCTCTTCTGCATCCATTCCTTCTCGAAACAAATACGTGTGTTTTTCCATTTTTCTTTTCGTGCTGATCGATTCCAGCAATTCATGCAGATCGCTGGATATAAGATCACTATCAGATGGTCGAACAGAGAGAAAATTCATGAGCTCACCTCGAAGAAAGTCACGTTGTGTGTTTATTGTAACGTGAATTGATTTGTACCCATCGAGAAAAAACTAACAATCTTGTGAATGCCCCAGTGTTAGTTGATGCTCTGGCTGTTTCTCTCCGTGTGTGTTTTCATTCTTTCCTGCCAATACATCCATATGACAAGGACAAAACTGGCTAACGCCACCTCTGAAAGCGCCATAAACCCGATCGCGTACTGGCCTGTTGCCTGAAATACACTCGCCAATATGAGCGGAGGAAAAAAGCCGCCTAAACCGCCCATGGCAGACACAATCCCATTGGCAATCCCCGCTTGCTTCGAAAAATAGAAAGGCACCAGTTTAAAAACAGTTCCGTTTCCTATGCCTGAGCAGACGGCCACGGTTAATGATCCAAACGTATAAAGGCCGATTGTCGGCGAGAACGATAGGATAATGCCTGATAATGTAAGCCCGGCAAAAACAAACATCAAGATGCGGAGCGGGCTCATTTTATCAGCCAGGAATCCGCCCGCAGGCCTGAGCAGCGTAGAAACCGCAATAAAGCCAGCCGTCCGCAAGCCGGCATCTGCAGGATTCAGCCCAAAATGCTCCACCAGAAAGTTCGGCAGATAGATAGTGAAGGCGACAAAGGCACCGAACGTAATAAAATAAAACAGGCTCAGAAACCATAGCACATGATTTCGGTAAACAGCTTTGATTTGAGTCTTAACAGAAACTTTGACCTTCTTCTCATGCCTGTCGCCAAACAATACGTGCAGTAAGGCAAAGACAGCCAGCAAAATCAGATACATTTGCACGGTTGATTTCCACCCGACGGCTTGAGCGATAACCGGCGCTGCAAATGTCGTAACGGCTGTCCCGATATTTCCTGCACCGTAAATCCCATTGACGACACCGTGCTTTTCTTTCGGATAATATTTCGGGAGGGAGGTCACCCCAATGGAAAACACCGCTCCCCCGATCCCTAAGAAAAAGCCGCCTGCGATTAAATCAAACAGAGAATCCGCGATACTGATCCAAAATACAGGAAATAAAAGCAAGATGAAGCTGACCATAAACATGAGCCGCGCGCCAAACCTGTTCGTTAAATACCCTAAAGGAATGCGGAGAAGCGACCCGAGGATCACAGGAATTGCCGTCACCAAAGAAATCTCACCCTTGCTTAAATGAATATCTAATGTGATTTGGGAAATGAGTGATGAAATCAGCACCCAAACCATAAACCCTGCCACCAAGCTTAATGACTGTAACGATAATTGAATGTGTTGACGGTTGATCATTTGGCTTGCCCCTTTCAATGATTCAATAATCAGTCTTATCATACAAAAACTCGGCAAACAGGATTGTGAATTACATCACACGTTTTTCTCATAAAAAAAGGACAAAGCCCGAAGACTTTGTCCTTTTGATCGTAATTACATTTTTTCCGGAGCCGATACGCCGATCAGCTGAAGCGCATTGTTCAGCGTAATTTGCGTTGCCTTCATTAAAGCCAGGCGCGCGCGGCTTTTCTCTTCATTTTCAGGGTCGATGACTTTCTCTGCGTTGTAGAAGCTGTGCAGAGCAGAAGCCAGATCATAAATATAGTTTGTGACACGGTGCGGAATTCGTTTTTCCGCTGCTTCCGCCACTGCCTCTGGGAAGCCGCCGATCGTTTTCAGCAGATCGTATTCTTTTTCTGATTGAATATGGCTGAAATCAAGATCTGCCGCCGGTTTAAGTCCCTGCTCTTCCCCTTGGCGAAGCATGCTGCAAATACGGGCATGCGCGTATTGTGCATAATACACAGGGTTTTCGTTAGATGTTGATACAGCAAGATCTAAGTCAAAATCCATATGGGTGTCCGCACTTCGCATCGCAAAGAAGTAACGAACGGCATCCAAGCCGACTTCTTCTATCAGGTCACGCATCGTTACGGCTTTACCGGTCCGTTTGCTCATTTTCATTTTCTCGCCGTTTTTGTAAAGGTGAACGAGCTGAATGATTTCTACTTCAAGCGTTCCTTTTTCATAGCCCAGCGCTTCAATTGCCGCTTTCATACGCGGGATGTAGCCGTGGTGATCGGCGCCCCAAACGTTGATCAGCTTATCAAAGCCGCGGTCAAGCTTGTCCTTATGATACGCGATATCAGGAAGCAGGTACGTGTACGTGCCGTCCTTCTTGATCAATACGCGGTCTTTATCATCGCCGAACGTCGTGGAACGGAACCAAGTCGCGCCGTCTTCTTCATAGACATGGCCTTTTTCGCGGAGCGCTTCAAGCGCCGTGTCGATTTTTCCATTTTGGTACAGTGAAGTTTCGGAATACCACACATCAAACGGCACACGGAAGTTTTCCAAGTCCTTGCGAAGCTTGTCCAGCTCGTATTTCAGGCCGTATTCACGGAAAAACGCGAGGCGTTCACTTTCCTCTTCGTTAACGAAACGGTCACCGTATTCCTCAGCGAGACGCTTTCCGATCGCAATGATATCCTCGCCGCGGTAGCCATCCTCCGGCATCGGTTTTTCCAATCCGAGCGCTTCAAAGTAACGGACTTCAACAGAAAGCGCCAGATTGTTGATTTGGTTTCCCGCATCGTTAATGTAGTATTCGCGGCTTACATCGTAACCCGCTTTTGAAAGCACGTTGCACAAGGAATCGCCGACAGCCGCCCCGCGCGCATGCCCGAGGTGAAGGTCTCCCGTCGGATTCGCTGATACGAATTCTACCTGAACTCGTTCACCGTTTCCGATGTTCGTTTCCCCGTATGCTTCCCCTGCTTCCAGTACAGACGGAATCAGCTTTGTTAAATATTGATTGTTCATATAGAAATTGATAAAACCCGGGCCGGCGATATCCAGTTTTTCAATCGAAGCCTTTCCTTTATCAAAATGAGCGACAATCTCTTCAGCGATTTGACGCGGCGCTTTTTTTGCCACTCTTGCCAGCTGCATCGCCATATTCGTTGAGTAGTCGCCGTGTGTTTTATCTTTCGGTGTTTCTAAAACAACATTGGGAATCTGGCTTTCTTCAGCCAGTCCCGCTTTCAGAACGGCCGCTTTGATTTCTTCTTTCAGCACGTCCTTCATTTGTTCCGCAATGTTCATGCGTGAGTTCCTCCCTCATACGTGATCGTCATATTATGTAAATGCTCCTGCTCGTCTCCGACATGCATGTCATATGCGATGCTGATACGGCCTTTTTCTTCATCGAGATCAGATTGAATCGATTTTGTGCTTGTTTTCAGCTCAAGCTCACCAAATGACATTTTATATTTAGCAATTGTGGAAGCTCCCGTTACGAAACGCTGATTCATTTTGACAGCGCCTGACCTCATGACCAGGACTTCGCCTTCGCTTACTTTCACAATCGTTTTGACTTTGCCTAAGTCGTGTTCTTCATAATAAGATAGATACACTTTATTTTGTTTTACATAGTAAAATCCGGTGGTGCGGAATTCGATGACTTCTTGGTTTCCGTCATCCTCGATCACAGACTTCACATGGAGTGTTATCGGTGTCTCTTGCTTCATTCTGACACGTCCTTTTCATCATTCCACTTTGACTTGAATAGTATAATCATTCGGTTTGTAAACTTCAACTGCTTCTATCTTACCATCATTGCTCATCAGATTTGAAGATAAACCTCATAAAAAGCATTTCCTTATATAGAAGAGAAAATCATATCACTAATTACCTTTAGGAAATATTACATTTTTCCGAAATCTATCATTTCCTTTTCACATTTTTTTCAAAATATATGTATTGAATTAGTAATTTGATAGTTTTAAGATAAAAGTACAACATAGATCTGCTAGAAAAACAAAAAAAGGGAGGATTCAATTATGAAAAAAGCTGTCATTGTAGAAAACAAAGGTTGTGCAACATGCTCGATCGGAGCCGCTTGTCTAGTGGACGGTCCTATCCCTGATTTTGAAATTGCCGGTGCAACAGGTCTATTCGGTCTATGGGGGTAAGGATCTCCCAAAAGGGCATAGTCATTCTACTATGCCCTTTTTAAGTAAATTACAATTTTTAACTAAAATCTACCTCTTGGATATACATACACAACCGTTTTTCATTTGAATCATATGTATAGGGGATGGTATTTTGTTTATAGAGCAGATGTTTCCATTTATTAATGAAAGTGTAAGAGTTCACCAGCTTCCTGAGGGCGGCGTGTTAGAAATCGACTACTTGCGCGATAATGTCTCCATTTCTGACTTTGAGTATTTGGATCTCAACAAAACGGCTTACGAGCTCTGCATGCGCATGGATGGCCAAAAAACAGCTGAGCAGATTTTAGCTGAGCAATGTGCAGTGTATGATGAATCACCGGAAGACCATAAAGATTGGTATTACGACATGCTCAACATGCTCCAGAACAAGCAGGTGATCCAGCTTGGAAACCGGGCCAGCCGCCGTACAATCACCACGAGCGGAAGCAATGAATTTCCGATGCCCCTGCACGCCACCTTTGAACTGACGCACCGCTGTAATTTGAAATGCGCCCACTGTTATTTGGAAAGCTCACCTGAAGCGCTCGGCACCGTGTCGATTGAGCAATTCAAAAAAACGGCTGATATGCTGTTTGATAACGGTGTATTGACATGCGAAATCACGGGTGGGGAAATTTTTGTCCATCCAAACGCCAATGAGATTCTTGACTATGTGTGTAAAAAGTTCAAAAAAGTCGCTGTCTTAACAAACGGAACACTCATGCGAAAAGAGAGTTTGGAGCTTTTGAAGGCTTACAAGCAAAAAATCATCGTCGGCATTTCTCTTGATAGTGTCAATTCCGAGGTCCATGACTCCTTTAGAGGGAGAAAAGGCTCTTTTGCCCAAACTTGTAAAACGATAAAATTGTTGAGTGACCACGGTATATTTGTCAGAGTCGCTATGTCTGTCTTCGAAAAAAACATGTGGGAAATCCACGATATGGCCCAAAAGGTTCGGGATCTCGGGGCGAAGGCGTTTTCTTACAATTGGGTTGATGATTTCGGAAGAGGCAGAGATATTGTCCATCCAACGAAAGACGCCGAGCAGCACCGCAAGTTTATGGAATACGAGCAAAATGTGATTGATGAGTTTAAAGATCTGATTCCGATTATTCCCTATGAGAGAAAACGCGCGGCAAATTGCGGCGCTGGCTGGAAGTCCATTGTGATCAGCCCGTTCGGCGAAGTACGTCCTTGCGCCCTCTTTCCAAAGGAATTTTCATTGGGAAATATTTTTCATGATTCCTATGAAAGCATCTTTAACTCCCCTCTCGTCCATAAACTGTGGCAAGCGCAAGCGCCGCGGTTCAGCGAACATTGCATGAAAGACAAATGCCCGTTCAGCGGCTATTGCGGAGGCTGTTACTTAAAAGGGCTGAACTCTAACAAATATCACCGAAAAAACATTTGCTCTTGGGCGAAAAATGAACAATTAGAAGACGTGGTCCAGCTTATTTAGGAGGGAAACGATTTGTCACCAGCACAAAGAAGAATTTTACTGTATATCCTTTCATTTATCTTTGTCATCGGCGCAGTCGTCTATTTTGTCAAAAGCGATTATCTGTTTACGCTGATTTTCATTGCCATTGCCATTCTGTTCGGGATGCGCGCGCGGAAGGCTGACTCGCGATGAGCATTTTGGATATACACGATGTATCCGTTTGGTATGAACGGGACAACGTCATCTTAGAACAAGTGGATTTACATTTAGAAAAAGGCGCCGTTTACGGGTTGCTTGGGGTAAACGGCGCCGGAAAAACGACACTGATTAATACGCTGACAGGCGTGAACCGCAATTTCAGCGGGCGCTTTACACTGTGCGGAATTGAAGCGGAGACCGGCATGCCGCAGAAAACATCAGATCAGCTGAAGACTCACCGTTACTTCGCCGCCGATTATCCGCTGCTATTTACAGAAATTACGGCGAAGGACTATGTGTCTTTCGTCCATTCGCTTTATCAAAAGGATTTTTCAGAGCAGCAGTTTGCCAGTTTGGCCGAGGCCTTTCATTTTTCGAAATACACCAACAGGAGAATTTCGGAGCTGTCCTTGGGGAACAGGCAAAAGGTTGTATTGATGACAGGCTTATTGCTGCGCGCTCCCCTGTTTATTTTGGATGAGCCGCTCGTCGGTTTGGATGTGGAATCGATAGAGGTTTTTTATCAGAAAATGCGCGAGTACTGTGAAGCAGGCGGGACCATTTTGTTTTCTTCTCATCTGCTCGATGTCGTGCAAAGATTTTGTGATTATGCGGCTATTCTTCACAACAAACAGATCCAAAAGGTCATTCCGATTGGAGAGGAGACCGATCTGCGGCGGGAATTTTTCGAGGTGATCGGCCATGAATAACATAATCCCCATTATGTCTTTGCTGTTCAAACAGCTTTACAGCCGGCAAGGGAAAAAGGACGCCATCCGCATTGCCGCAGGCCTAGTCATTCTGGCCGTGTTTGAAATCGGGCTGATCCGCCAGGCCGGCATTGATGAATCGGTGTTGCGCAAAACGTATATCATACTCGCGCTTCTCTTAATGAACGCATATATGGTGTTTCTTTCTGTGACATCTCAATGGAAGGAATCTTATATGAAACTGAGCTGCCTGCTGCCGATTTCTTCACGGAGCTTTTGGCTCGCCCAGAGTGTCGTTTTGTTTGTCGATACCTGTTTGAGAAGAACTTTATTCTTTTTTATTTTACCGCTGTTCTTATTTGGAAACGGAACGCTGTCAGGGGCGCAAACATTGTTTTGGCTCGGCAGGTTTTCGTTTTTTACCGTTTACTCCATTATTTTCGGAGTTGTGCTAAGCAACCACTTCGTCAAAAAGAAGAACTGGATGTTTCTACTGCATGCAGCGATATTCGCCTGTGTATGTATCAGCGCCGCTTTGATGCCGGCCGCCACGCTTCCGCTTTGCGCGGTGCATATGCTGTGGGCGGTGATCATTGACTTTCCTGTCTTTCTGCAGGCGCCTCCGCAGCAGGGCAAGATGCATTCATTTATGCGGCGATCTGAATTTTCGTTTTACAAAAGAGAATGGAACCGATTTATCTCTTCTAAAGCGATGCTGTTAAATTACGCGGTAATGGCGGCGTTCAGCGGCTTCTTTTCGTTCCAGATGATGAATACCGGCATCTTCAATCAGCAAGTGATTTATATCGTGATTTCCGCGCTTTTGCTCATCTGCTCGCCAATCGCCCTTTTGTACTCGATTGAAAAAAATGACCGGATGCTGCTCATCACGCTTCCGATCAAGCGGAAAACGATGTTTTGGGCGAAATATCGCTTTTATTCAGGCCTATTGGCAGGCGGATTTCTCCTTGTCGTGATGATTGTGGGTTTCATCAGCGGCCGTCCGATTTCAGTTCTCACTTTTTTGCAGTGCATTGAGTTGCTGCTGGCGGGAGCTTTTATCAGGTTAACTGCGGATGAAAAAAGGCCCTCCTTCAGCTGGCAGACGGAGCAGCAGCTATGGAGCGGTTTCTCAAAATATCGGTCTTATCTGTTTTGTCTTCCCCTATTCTTAGCCACATTAGCCGGCACCGCTGTATCCTTGGCGGTCATTCCGATAGCCGGTCTGGTCATAGTCTATTACCTGCAAAAACAGGATGGTGGTTTCTTTGATACAAGCAAAAGAGAACGGCTTGGAAGTTAACCTGCTGAAGACTCATCAATTTTCAACTATTTCAATCGCCGCGAGCTTTCTGAAACCAATCGAAAGCGCGGCGGAACCTGAGGAAGAAACAATTTATTTTTACGGCGCCGCCGCATACCTGAAGGAGCAAATTATTGACGCTTTCGGTTGTGCTGCCGGCAGCCGTTTCATATACTCAGCGAATCTCTTTTTTGATCAGCAGCTGAAAACCTGCGGGACCCGTTTGATTCACCCATTATATAACGGGAATCTTCATGTTGACGCCCTGCTGAAAACTTTTGCAGACTTGTCTTTCCCTTCTTCTCTTTCATTCGAAGCAGTTGAAAAGGCCAGGAATGAGCTGCTGCTGAGAATCGAAAAGAAATTCACTGATCCTTTCTCCTACTCGGCGGCGCGCTTGGCTGAGGAGGTCTTCGGAAACCCGATGTACGGCACAGGCATGTTTGGCCGGAAAGACAGGATAAAGGCGATTCATCCTAAACGGTTTCTCGACGCAACGGACTTTATCGTTGATTTAGTGTCCCAGCAAAAACAGCTGAACATATTGGGACAAGTACAAGCATGTGATGTTCGGGGACATGCCCCGCAAACGTCCGCTGTAACGTCCGAAAGAATACCCGTAAACCGGCATGTTTTTGAAACAGAGACACGCAGCGCTGCAGGTCCTTCCGTCTTGACACTCGGATTTGACTGCGGAGAGATGAAAGATGCCAGCGATTATATCAAAATACAGCTAATAGACGGATTACTGGGAAAGTACGGCCATTCCGCTTTATTCAAGCACTTCAGAGAGAAGGATCTGGCAGTCTATCACGTTATCACCCGTTACGATGTCATGAACAATTTGCTGCTTGTTTCAATATGTACAGATCAGCTTCATGAGATAGACATTCCCCCGCGCGTTTTGGAAGCTGTCTCAGCTTTTCATACAGATGAGCGGGAACTAGAACAGGCAAAGCAGTTTTTACGCAATGAATTGCTGCTGCAATTCGATTCTCCCGAAGGTCTATTGGCCTATATGGGGATCCTGCGCCGCTTCTCCTGCACGAAAGAAGCCTTGTTGGATGGCATCTCAGCGGTTACATGCCGTGATGTATTGCAATTCATAGCGACCATCAATTATATCGGAGCTCATGTAGTAAGGGGATGAAGAGATGGAAAAGAAAGCCTTTTTTCAACAACTGGATGAACGAACCGATATCAGATACACAGACAGCGGACTAAAAATATTCAGATTGAAATTCCCCCGCGCCCACCTGCGGCTGTGCAATGTAAAAATCGATTTTGGAAGCCGGGATGTATGTATACGGGCAGAATCCGGTGATACACTGCTTCCGTATGGCACAGCGCATTTTTTAGAGCATCTTCTCTTCTGGCATAACGGCCGCAATCTGTACAGTGATTTTTTTGCGCATGGCGCGCTTTTAAACGCATTCACTACCTACACCGATACCAATTTCATGTTTACCTCATTACCGGATCGGCTCAGACAAACGATCCCCATCCTGCTTGATGCTTTATGGAACCACTCATTTGACAAGAAGATTGTCGCTCAGGAAAAAGCTGTGATTACAAGCGAAATTCAAACAGCACACCTTAACCATCAGCTCTCATATCATTATCAGCTGATCAGCATGCTTTCTCCCTCCTCACCAGCTGCCGTTTTCCCCGCAGGCAGAATCGAAGATATTGAGGCGCTGGACATCAGTGATTTACAAAAAGCCTATAAGGCTGCCTACCAAGCCCATCGGATGACGCTGTTTTTGATTGGGGGCTCAGAAAATACAGAAACGCTTTTGCCTCCTCACCTCCAGCTGGAAAAGCGTCCGGATTATCATGCTGAAAGAAAAATCATCCCGGCATGCCCTCCAGCCCTCTCACAAAAAATGGTGCTGGGTGATGAGGAGCGGATGGAAGATACATGGATCGGATTACAGATCGGCGCACTTCCCGGGCAAAACGATCTGTTGGCGATAAAGCTTTATTGGGATATCGCGGCTCGTATTCTATTTCAATTAGATTCACCGTTTTTTCAAGAGATTCAGCAAACGTACCGCCTAGAAATCGATCGTTTGTCAGCCGAGACTTATATCTATGAGGATGGCGGTTTCTTGATCCTTCACAGTCAAGGGACCCATTCTTCAGCTTATATCGATGTGGCTTCATACTATGTCACACAGAAGAAAGAACAGGTTGCCGCCTGGCTTCAATACGGCAAGGACTCTTTGACAGACGCGATCATTTATGACAGCGATTATGTGCGTAAATGCTTCGAGTGGGCAGCCGAGTGTGACAGGTGCGATTGCTCGTTTCTTGACATGTACCACATCATTCAAGATATGGATGCGCAGGTTTTCTTGTCTCTCATTGATGCAATGGCATCTTCTAACAAAGCGATCATTCACATTTCTCAGAAAGAGGCGATCAGACAATGAAAAAAAACACTGTCTTTACCCTTTTATTGCTGCTTATAGGTATGGCGGCTTATTCCTTCGGCTGGGTTCAGGCCTTTGCCGAAGCCGCCGCCCAATATGTACAGATGATCAACAATGATGCTGTGCGTCTCGGACTGCTGGCTTGTACCGCTGCCCTCTTGATGCTGCCTGCTTTTCTCTATCTTCACTATGTCACCCAATCTGTGAAAAACATGACAGCAGCTTTTCAGAAACTCACACAGTCTCATCAAAGCTGCTGTGACTTTCAGCAACACAACTTGTGCAGCCGATATGCAGAAGACGTCAAATCGCTGCGTGACAGCTATAAACACGTCCGCCAAACATACGTGATGGCTGCCGTGTTGTGCCAAGTCATCATATTCGGCTGCATGTTCGAAATCGTTAAAGCCGTCCCTTTCCGCCTTCACACGCCCCCTGCCCTTTCAATAGGACCTGCGATGCTACTGATCCTATATTTATTGTTTTGCATGCGAACGTATTTGCGGCAGCTTTTCCGGCACGGCAGCCTGTTCAGAAAAGTGTTTGCGGGAGTGCTGGCAGCAGCCGGGATTTGGTGGATGCTCAGTTTCTCTATAAGTGAACTTCTGTTTCTGATTATCCTGGCTGCCATCCAACAAATCGGATCATTTATTTATAAACGATTCTCTTATCGCAGCACCGCTTCTCTTGATCTATAAAATAGCTACATCGCAATCGCAGACGGACCCGCGCCAACCGGAATCACCGTCACGGCTGTATAATCACTTGTGCGGTACACGGTCACAGCATTGTCGTTGGGCTGTGCCGCATAAATATACTGTTTGTCCGGCGTTACGGCGAGGTCAAAGGCGCCGGGGAGAGACACGTTTGCAATGATCCTCTGTCTGGCCGTATTAACTACATATAAGTTATTAATGAGAAACGGTTCACTATATGGCTCTAGAAAATAAGCTCTAGTACTATCGAGAGAAAATACAATCGTCATCAGCGTTTCAAATAAACGGCTGAAGTCCCCTCCCCTGCTTAATGGAGACAAACTAATCTCCGTTACACCTTTCGGCCACAACTCACCATTCAACACGTACGCAAAATTTCCAGCGTAAGGAGTTGCAATTAAACTGGGAAATTCAAATGAATCTATGATACTTTCTACCAACTGCCCAGTATTTACATCATATTTATCAACCGACCAACTGCTTCCATTAGCGGTATAGACATACTGTCCATTCGGATCAAGAGCAAAGTCTAAAGAGCCGGGTATCGGAATGACATCAATGACCGATTGAGAGGCCGTGTTAATCACATATATAGATCCGGCGGCCATCACGTATGCGAACTCATCTGTTGGATCAAATTCGATCTTTCTCGGCCCTCCTCCAACAGTAATGGTATTTATGATGGTTAATGTTTTATTATCAATCACTGAGACAAGGTTGGTATTTCCATGGAGGACATACGTGAATGCTTTATCGAAAGTAACGCCTAGATTAGTTGGCACGTCAGAAAAAGGGATTGTTTTTACAACAGTGTTTAAATCTGCATCAATAACCGAAACCGTGCTGTCTCCAGTATTGGCAGTAAACACATACGATTGAGGGTCTGGTGATGGCGGTAAAACAAGTGTCCCGGTCACCGTAAGCGGACTGCCGTAGGTACAATGAGCAGATCTTCCACTGTCATTTGACTAAAATCAGGACAGCGGTCAGACTGTGCTGCATAATAAACAACTTGATCAATCTCTTCAGTATGAATCACAGAAACCGCCCCATTGCCTTGTCCATATTGATTTCGCACAGGCGACACACTGACAAGAAGCGTAATGGTCCCTTGTACTCTCACAGCATATCGAACACCGATATCTTCTGGTTCCGGCCCAGTCTGGATTAAGCAAGGCTCACTGATACAGGACAAATTGTCTGTACTCCATGTAACAGCCGCTGACGCTTCGGCCGTATCAACCTTGAAGCCCTCAGGGAAATCTATCGGCACTTGAAACGGCGCTTCCCGGCTAATTTCCTCATCACAAAAACAGAAACAATTTTCCTGTAAAGCAGAAAGATCATTCTTTTTCATGATTTCACGTCCTTTTAGAAATGCACAACATGCAGCGGTTAAATCGTAATGGCACCCGGTGAAACCCCAAGAGATATCACAGTTTCCTCAGAATAATCATCTGTGTTGTAAACAATGATGCTCTGCTCTATAAAACGAGTTGCATACAGAAAATCGCCATTCGGGGTAAACGCATAGTCTGTTGCTGATTGCGGAAGATTTCCAATTACACCTGCTCCATTCGGACTGACAGAATATAAATTGCCAGTGAAGCTGTCATGTAAATACACCTCTGATCCACTCGTAAACATTACATATAGCCCGTCAGGCTCCAGCTCTTGGGTATCCCTGATCGTAAACGTATTTAAATCAATAACCGTCAAATAATTGAATAAGAATTCTTGTTCTAATACATACGCATACCGCTCCGTAGAATCTGTTTCTATGGATGATACGATAAGCTCTCGTTCAATCGTTCCTAAGACTTCACCGGTAGATAAGTCCACTTTTTGCACTAACCCAAAATTAAGAACATAGGCGAACAACCCATTGGGGTCAATTGCAATATCAAAACCTTCTACAGGAATAGACCTCTCAACAGTCAACGTATCAATTCCAATCACATAAATGGCAGTACCGGTGAAAACATAAGCAAACTCATGATTAGGGATAAATCTAATCAATCGAGGCGGCTGATCCAGCAATATAGTTGCTGTCACTGTTAATGTGTCATAATCGATGACAGAAATCACATTATTGTTGGGATGTAAGACAAACACAGCGCTTTTATCTGGCGTAATTTCAATACCTGCCGGATTGTACGGAAGAGCAATCGTTGTCACAACAGTATGGGTGTTTGTATCAATCACAGAAACTGATTGATCATTTGGATTCGCTGTAAACGCGTAGACGGGTTCCGGCTCCGGTACAAGCACAATCGTCCCCGTCACCGATAAAGGACTGCCGTAAAACGGCGGAACAACAACAAGGTTCTCAATCGTGATGTCACTGATATCCGGGCAATCATCCGGTTCATCGGAATAATAGACGACTTGATCGATTTCTGCATTGTGAATGACGGAAACAGCCCCGTCCCCTTGTCCATATTGATTTCGCACAGGTGAGACACTGACGAGTAGCGTAACGGTTCCCTGCAGGCGCACTGCAAATTGAACACCGACCTCATCAGGCTCTGGCCCCGTTTGAATTAAGCAACGGTCACTGACACAAGAAAGGCTGTCTGCATTCCACGTCACGTTTGCAACAGCTTCAGCCGGATCAACGACAAACCCTTCAGGTAATTCAATCGGCGCTTGAAACATGGCTTCTCGGCTTGCTTCTCCCTCACAAAAACATAAGCATTCTTCTTGTTCTGCTCCTGCTTTTTCTTTAAAGGAAAGCTTGTTTTTTCTCATTCCTTCACTTCCTTTTCAGACATACACTGCTCACGCAGATATAACAGAATATGGAAGGTTAACGTGTTTGCTTGTACAAATTGCTGAGGGTAAACGCTTCTTTTTGAAAATATATCTCCAAACATGCGGTGTAACGAAAGAAAAAATTGCGGTTTTTTTGCGCTTCTCACAAGAATGTTGATGATAAAATATGACATATATAGAATTATGAAGGGAGGGATTTGCAAACGTGACAGGTGTCATATCTTCTTCTTCCATCGGAGAAAAGATTAACGAATGGTATATGTACATACGCCGATTCAGCATACCCGATGCAGAATATTTGCGACGAGAAATCAAGCAAGAGCTGGATCAAATGGAAGAAGATCAAGACCTTCATTTGTACTATTCACTGATGGAGTTTCGGCACAACCTAATGCTTGAGTACCTTGAACCGTTAGAAAAAATGAGGATTGAGGAACAGCCGAGACTGTCTGATCTGCTGCTTGAGATTGATAAAAAACAGGCTCGTTTAACTGGTCTGCTTGAGTACTATTTTAATTTCTTCAGAGGCATGTATGAGCTGGATCAGCGGGAATATCTGTCGGCTATTAAATTTTTCAAAAAGGCCGAAAGCAAGCTGATATTCGTTAAGGATCGGATAGAGAAAGCTGAGTTTTTCTTTAAGATGTCTGAATCTTATTACTATATGAAACAAACGTATTTTTCAATGGACTATGCACGGCAAGCATATGAAATATACAAAGAAAATGAAGCTTATAATATAAGATTGCTGCAGTGTCATTCTTTATTTGCCACCAATTTTTTAGATTTAAAACAGTATGAGGATGCCGTCTCACATTTTCAAAAAGCTTATTCTATGGCAGAAGCTGAAAAGCAGCCCCAATTAATGGGAAGAACTTTGTACAATATCGGGCTTTGTAAAAACAGCCAAAGCCAATATGAGGATGCCATAACATATTTCAAAAGAGCAATAGCTGTTTTTGAAGAATCAAATATTCTTCCTTCCTTACCTCAAGCGTATTTTTTAATTACACAGATCCATTATAAATTAGGAAAAATGGATAAAGCTCATGAATATCATAGTAAGGGAATGGCTTATTCACAAAAGGCCGGAGATGTAATATATTTATCAGAGTTTGAATTTTTGAAATCTTTATACTTATCAGGCCCGGATGAAGAAGCAATTCAAGGATTTTTTGATTTTCTCGAAAGTAAAATGTTGTATGCTGATCTTGAAGATTTCGCTATTGATGTGGCAAAATATTATCATGAACGTAAAAATTTTCAAAAAGCTTCTGCTTATTTTTTGAAGGTGGAACAAGTAAGGCAACTTATTCAAGGAGGAGTGAGTTTGTATGAAATTGAAGTCTAAACTATTACTCTCTTGTCTGGCTCTAAGCACTGTGTTCGTGGCAACAACTATTGCAAATGCACCTACACACCAAATTGAAGTTGCACAACGAGGAATGATTTAACCGCCGTCCATCGGCGGTTTTTTTTGTCCCCTCTTTACCCAATCTCCCAATTCATGCTATGATTTTTTTCAATAATCTTGAAGAGAGTGGAAATGCAGCATGTCTCTGTAAAGTGTGAGAACCCACTTTACACAGTGGAATCGAGAAAATGATGTGACGGAGTTCGAAACGTCGAGTGCGACAGTTGAACAGGCAGCTGAGACGATCGGCGTAAACCCGGCTAGAATCGCCAAGTCCCTGTCCTTCAGAGGGGAAGGATATCAGGCGATTCTGATTGTGGCAGCCGGCGATGCCAAGATCGACAACAAAACGTTTAGGCAAACATTTGGCTTTAAAGCAAGAATGCTCTCTCCTAATGAGGTACTGGAGCAGACAGGCCATGAAATTGGAGGAGTTTGCCCCTTTGGTTTGGCTTATGATCCTGAGGTTTATCTTGATGTATCACTGAAACGGTTTGAGACTGTTTTCCCCGCATGCGGCAGCAGAAACTCAGCTATCGAGGAGAATTATCCGAAATTTTCTTTCTCAAAAGCATGGATTGATGTTTGTAAAGACTGGGAATAAAAAAACATCCAGACATCGTCTGGATGTTTACTTATTTCACAAACCCAAGCAGCATTTCACGGATGATTTTGCTGGCTGTGTTTGCCGTTTGCTCTGAGTGGTCGTATACCGGCGCGACTTCCACTAAATCAGCGCCCTTTACGTTTACCTCTGAACGCGCAATTTCATGGACGGATGCAAGCAGTTCTTTAGACGTGATGCCGCCGGCGTCAACCGTTCCTGTACCCGGTGCGTGTGCAGGGTCTAATACGTCAATGTCAATTGTGACATAAACCGGACGGCCCGCCAGCTTCGGAAGCACCTCTTTCAGTGGTTCAAGCACCTCAAATTTTGAGATGTGCATGCCGTTTTCCTTTGCCCATTCAAACTCTTCTTTCATGCCGGAACGGATTCCGAATGAATACACATTGTGCGGTCCGATCAATTCTGCCGCCTTACGGATCGGCGTGGAGTGAGAAAGCGGTTCTCCCTCATAATCAACACGAAGATCTGTATGTGCGTCAAAATGGATAATCGCAAGGTCTGGGTATTTCTTGTACATCGCTTTAATGACAGGCCATGACACGAGGTGCTCCCCGCCCATACCCATTGGGAACTTCCCTTTTTCTAAAATGCTGTCCACGTACTCTTCAATCATATCCAGGCTTCGCTGCGGATTTCCGAACGGCAGCGGAATGTCGCCGGCGTCAAAGAAGTTCAAGTCAGCCAGATCGCGGTCTAAATATGGGCTGTATTCCTCAAGGCCGATTGACACCTCACGGATTCTGCTTGGACCAAAGCGTGAGCCCGGGCGATAGCTGACTGTCCAGTCCATCGGCATGCCGTAAAGAATGGCATCCGCCTCTTCCCACTCGGGACGGCTCGCGATAAATACTTTTCCTGAATAAGCTTCATCAAATCTCATCGATAATACCCTCGCTTTCCTGTAAAAAAGCGCAAGATTCGCTCCTGCGCCATACCTTCATTATTTAATCAGGTCACTCACAAATTTCGGCAGAACAAATGCCGCTTTATGAATATCTTTTGTGTAATATTTCGTCTCAATATCGAAGAAACGGCTGTCTTCCACTGCAAGCGGATCATATTTTTTCGAGCCAATTGTAAATGTCCACAAACCGCTCGGATATGTCGGAATGTTCGCCGTATACAGCTTCGTAATCGGGAAGATTTCCTTCACGTCGCGCTGTACATTTGTGATTAATTCCGGTGTAAACCATGGGTTGTCCGTCTGTGCGACAAAAATGCCGTCTTCTTTCAGCGCTTTAGCGATTCCTGCGTAGAATCCTTTTGTAAACAGGTTTACAGCCGGTCCGACTGGTTCAGTCGAATCTACCATGATGACGTCATATTGATTTTCAGATTTTGCAATGTGCATAAATCCGTCATCTACCTGCACGTCAACGCGCGGATCATCCAGTTTGCCTGCGATAGAAGGAAGGAACTTTTTAGAGTATTCGATCACCTTGCCGTCAATATCTACAAGTGTCGCTTTTTTCACGCTTGGGTGCTTCAGGATTTCTCTGATAACGCCGCCGTCACCGCCGCCGACTACGAGAACGTGCTCCGGATTTGGGTGCGTAAATAATGGCACATGCGCCACCATTTCGTGATAAACGAATTCGTCTTTTTCAGATGTCATCACCATGCCGTCCAAAAACAGCATGTTGCCGAACTCTTCTGTTTCCACCATTTCTAAATGCTGAAACTCCGTTTGTTCTGTATGTAACGTTTTGTTAACCTTCATCGTAATGCCAAAGTTTTTCGTCTGCTTCTCTGTGTACCAAAGTTCGCTCAATTGTCATCTCCCTTTCGAGGCTGTATTCATTTATTGTAAGCGTCTTATCAGCTTTTATTCTCGGTTGAAATCTCATTTTCACCTAAGGAAAAAGTATAGAGGATGGCGGGGAAAAAGTAAAGATGCGTCCTATTCTGGGATGTTTAAAAACGATCTTTTTTTCTCATAATAGTAGAAACATAAAAAAAGGGGGAAACCCGTTGTGGATGCAATGACAAATAAACGGCTGAGACTGACGCTGAAAACCGTTCGCGCCTTTATCTTTTTAGGGGCTTTTGCGGCCTTGGCGGCAGCTGCCGTGTTTATGACTGTCATTTTGATAGCCAAATACCAGGGCGCTCCCTCGGTGCAAGTGCCGCAATCCACGATTTTGTATGCGAGTGACGGCTCAAAGCTCGGGGAAACGAACTACGGCGAAAAGCGCTATTGGGTCCCCTTAAAGGACATGAATCCGACGATCGTAAAAGCGACAGTGGCGATTGAAGACCAGAATTTCTACGATCATCACGGCTTTGATTATAAACGCATGGCCGGCGCGGCGCTTGCTGACCTGAAAGCATTTGCCAAGGTTCAGGGTGCAAGCACCATCACCCAGCAATATGCCAGAAATTTATACCTTGAACACGACAAAACGTGGAAACGGAAATGGAATGAGGCGTTCTACACGATCCGTCTGGAACAAAACTATTCTAAGGACGAGATATTAGAAGGCTATTTAAATACGATTTACTACGGCCACGGCGCCTACGGCATTGAAGCAGCTTCCCGCCTGTATTTCGGCAAGCATGCCAAAAACCTGACGGATGCGGAGGCGGCGCTTTTGGCAGGAATCCCGAAAGGCCCTTCCGGCTATTCACCGTATGTCAATGAGACGAAGGCCAAGGAACGCCAGAAAACGATTGTGCGGATGATGGAAAAGCAGCAGATGATCAGCCAAAAGAAAGCGGATGAATTGATCAAGGAACCTCTTTCCTATCAGCCTTTGAATAAACAAGTTTCCAAGAGAAAGGCTCCTTATTTCTACGACAATGCGATGAGAGAGCTGGAAAAAAAGCTCGGCATGACACGGGAGCAAATTGAAACGAGCGGGTTAAACGTCTATACAACGGTAGATAAACGGATGCAGCGCATCGCCGAGGAGACCATTACCGAAACGGTTAACGCGGGATCTGACATTCAAGTCGGGTTTTCAGCCATTGATCCCCGCACCGGAAACGTTCTCGCCCTTGTCGGCGGCAGGGATTATCAAAAAAGCCCGTTTGACCGGACGACACAGGCGAAGCGCCAGCCTGCTTCGACGATCAAGCCGTTGCTGTACTATAAAGCGATTCAGAGCGGATTTACGCCAGTCACTTTGATGAAAAGCGAAGAAACCGAGTTTCAAATTGATGCAAAGGGAGAAACCTATTCTCCAAGCAACTATAACGGATACTATGCCAACAAGCCGATTACGCTTCTGCAGGCGCTGGCGCTTTCCGACAATATTTACGCTGTGAAAACGCATCTTTTTCTCGGCACGAACAAACTTGTAAAGACGGCAAAGGAATTCGGCATTACCGCCCATCTTCAAGCACTGCCGTCCCTGGCACTCGGCACCGAACCCGTACGTCCGATTGAGATGGTCAACGCCTATGCCATGCTCGCAAATGGCGGAAAGAAAATCGAACCGACTTTTATTTCAAGGGTAACGGACGCAGCCGGCCACGTGCTGTACGAAAACCCGAATCAGCATAAACAAGTGCTTGATGAAAAAGCCGCTTTTGTCACAGCGAGTATGATGACAGGCATGTTTGATACCGATTTAAATGGATATACGTCGGTAACGGGGCGAACGATAGCCAACCGCCTGACAAGAACGTATGCCGGAAAATCAGGAACCACCAGCGCAGACAGCTGGATGATCGGCTTCAATCCGAAGCTGGCCGCAGGTGTTTGGACCGGCTATGACAAAAACAGCACCATCGACTCGGTCGAAGAAAAAAGCTATGCTAAAACCATTTGGGCGGACTTCATGGAGGACGCGCTCAAAGGCGAACCAGAAACCGCGTTCAAGCCGCCAAAAGGCGTAACCGGTGTGTACATTGATCCGGAAACAGGCTACTCATCAGGTCCCGGCTGTGCCGCTAAGCATTACACATATTTTGTGAAAGGCACAGAACCAGCAAACATGTGCTACGGGGCAGAACCCGCAAAACAAACAAAAGACCGGCTTCCATCCAAAGAAAAGCCCGCTTCCGAGAAAAAGTGGTGGGACAAATGGCTGGGGCGACATCATTGAAAATAACCCGGCTCCTCGGAGGCCGGGTTATTCGTATGGTTCCTTCATAATCGATGGAAGAATGTTAAACAATCGAGCTGAACAATCAGTTTTGGGATAAAGTGGTGAAATTCTCATTTCTTCGACGCCAGCTTTCATCTCCCAGTCGCCGACTCATATTCCCCTAAAAATGAAAAACCCCGAGTCTTGTTTCGGCTCGGGATTTTCCATGTCCTATTTCTGTATCAACAGTTTACTCAATGTTCACAAAAAATATCTCAAATACTTTAAAAGTTCACAGAAAATTCACAAATTAATTATCTTCCGGAAGCAGGCTTGTTTTTAATTCATCTGATGAACGGTCCCATAGGCCCTGATCATGCTTTTTCAGAAATTCGCCTAGTACACGCTTCGAGCTGTCGTCCATTTTATCAACGATGATTTTCCGTTTCATGGATTTATCCATCAAATTCACATGCTCAGGCAGCGACTTGTAGCCTCTTCTGATGCTTCTGTCGACCGTCATTTCACAGGCTGTCACACCAGCGTAATAAGGCCCCTCTTCTTTTCTGTCAATCGTTACCCACACAAGCCAGTATGGTTTTCCGTTCGGCACTTCTTCTTTATTCGGGAGAAATTTAATTCCTTTTTCAACGGTGCTGCGGGCATGCATAGCGCCGATGTCTACGAACGCTTCTTTTTCCTCTACATCAACGAATACGGGAGAAATGTTATCAAGGCTGAGTGCCCCTACGCCAAAACCGCCGTGTCCGTCTGTCGGATCACTTTTGATAATATTAAACCCGATTGATTTTTTCTTTTTTTCTTCCATGAAGTTCTACCTCCTACAAAAGCGGTTGAAATATCGCTGAAAACAGCTTTAAAATCGAATCTCTTCCTGCATTGAGCATCGGCCACAGCACGTAAGATCCGAGCGGTGTCACAAACAGCACCAAAAATACGATAAAGCCGTAGCTCTCCGCCTGCGTCATTTTGGCACGCACGCCCGGCGGAACGAGATCTTCTATAATTCGATAGCCATCGAGCGGAGGAAGCGGCAGCAGATTAAATAAAAACAAGACAAGATTCAGCTGTATCCAAATAGAAAAAAACTGATCCAGCCCCGTGCTGAACGCCGCAAGCATTTCCATTCCGTACGCATGCATCAACACTAACAAAAAGAAACCAATAAACGCAAGAATCAGGTTACTGACGGGCCCGGCTATAGATACGAGCACACCGGCAAGCCGGGGTTTCTTAAAGAAGCGGCGATTCACGGGAATGGGGCGCGCCCACCCGAATCCGGCCACCAGAATCAAAATGGTTCCGAACGGATCAAGGTGTTTAATGGGATTCAGCGTCAGTCTTCCTTGTTTTTTCGCCGTATCGTCACCGAATTTGTATGCGACATAAGCGTGGGCAAGCTCGTGCATCGTAAACGACACAATTAGCGTGATGACGAGGTATGGCATTAAAGATAACGGATAATATAAAAAGCGGTCCAAGTGAGATATCCCTCTTTCTCAAAATGCAAGAATTTACTTTATTCAGTATACTATAAGAAGCCTCTTTTTCTAAAGAGAGGAAACGAGATAAAGGAGGATTCAGCACCCATGCCATACGTAACTGTCAAAATGCTCGAAGGCCGTACAGACGAGCAAAAACGCAATCTTGTCGAGAAAGTAACAGAAGCCGTAAAGGAAACAACTGGCGCTTCTGAAGAAAAAATTGTTGTCTTTATAGAAGAAATGAGAAAAGACCATTATGCCGTCGCAGGCAAACGCCTGAGCGATATGGAATAATCTCTATAAAGCCGGCGCTTCGCGCACCGGCTTTTATTATCCCTATTGAGCCAGCTTCGCAATAATCGCCAAGAACGTCTTTTTCTCTTCGGCTGTTAAACGTTCAAACATGCCATCAATCAGCTGCTGGCGGTTTTCGATCATTTGTTCAGCCGCTCCCCGGCCCGATTCAGAAAGCGTAATCCATACAGTGCGGCGGTCATTGTTATTTCTGGATCTCTCAATAAACCCTTCCTGCTCTAAATGATTCAGAGCTGTGGTCGTGGCAGAGGGAGACAGTGTGACCTCCTTCAAAATATCCTTTATGGTGCAGCTCCCATGTCTGTATATGATCCGCAGAATAAATCCTCTTACATTATTCACGTGTTTCGGAACGGTGGCTTCATCTAATTGCTTCGTGCTTTTCAAATATTTTGTAAGTGCGTGATCCAGCAAATTTGCTTCCAGTTTGTCATGGTCCATGTAAATTTCCCCATTTCGAGATGCATTCATAACATACGAACGATATGATTTACTTATTATTTTACTGATTCCGAATAGGGAAAGTCAAAAAAGCAAAATGTGAATTCACAGCTTTTATCCTACATGCCTCGATTTTCCACCTGTTTGACAAGTTTATCTTTAAAAGTTTGGAAAGGAACGTGTTCACTCTGCTGATGTCCGAATCGGCGGACGTTTACCGCATTCTCCTGCTCCTCATGATCTCCAAGCACCAGCACGTACGGGATTTTCTGCACCTGCGATTCTCTGATTTTATAGCCCAGCTTCTCATTGCGCTCATCAATGCCGGCTCTTATCCCCGCCTGCTTCAGCTCCGCCTGTACCTTTCTGCAATAGTCTAAGTGAACGTGAGAAACCGGTATGATTTGAACCTGGAGCGGTGCGAGCCAGACTGGAAAAGCCCCGCCGTAATGCTCGATCAAAATGCCGAAGAAACGGTCGATTGAGCCGAAAACCGCTCTGTGGATGACAACGGGACGAACCTTTTCATTGTGTTCGTTGATATATGTTAAATCAAATTTTTCCGGCATTTGAAAATCAAGCTGAATAGTCGCGCATTGGTGGCTCCGTTTCAGGGCATCTTTTATGTGGAAATCAATTTTCGGCCCGTAAAACGCCCCATCGCCTTCATTGATCTCATAAGAGAGGCCAAGCTCCTCAAGGACGCGTGCTAAGGCACGTTCCGACGCTTCCCAAAGGCTGTCATTGCCTAATGAATCCTCCGGGCGAGTCGAAAGCTCAACTGAATACTCGAAACCAAATGTCCGATATACCTCATCAATCAGCCGAATCGCTTCTTTGATCTCACTCTCAATCTGATCCTCCCGAACGAAAATATGGGCGTCATCCTGACAGAACGTCCGAACGCGAAGCATTCCGTTTAAAGCGCCGCTGTATTCATGGCGGTGCACCTGTCCGAATTCCGCCATGCGAATCGGCAGATCCCGATAAGAATACAGGCTGTTTTTAAAGATGAGCATGTGGCCGGGGCAATTCATCGGCTTCATTGCGAATCTTGTATCATCCACTTCTGAAAAGTACATATTGTCGCGATAATGGTCCCAATGGCCTGACTGCTCCCATAACCGCTGATTCATCATAAACGGCGTACGCACCTCATCGTAGCCGGCATTTGTTTGCAGTTCACGCGAGAAGCGTTCCAGCTCATTGCGGACAATCTGCCCTTTCGGCAAATAAAACGGCATCCCCGGCGCTTCTTCAGAAAACATAAACAGCCCTAACTGTTTGCCGAGCTTGCGATGGTCTCGTTTTGCCGCTTCTTCCAGCATATGCAGGTGCGCATCCAAATCTTTTTTCTTTTGAAACGCAACCCCGTACACCCGCTGCAGGACTTCATTTTTGCTGTCTCCACGCCAATAAGCGCCTGATACTCTTGTCAGTTTGAACGCCTTGATCATCCCTGTAGAAGGAAGATGCGGCCCGCGGCACAGGTCAACGAATTCCCCTTGCTGGTACAGTGTGATATCCTCCCCGCGCGGAATATCCTTTAAAATCTCAAGCTTGAGCCGCTCGTCTTTTTGTGCAAACAGCTCTTCAGCTTCTTCGTAAGAAACCTCTATACGTTTGATTTCAAGGTTCTCATTTATTATGTTTTTCATTTCTTTTTCGATGGCCTCTAAGTCTCCTGATGCCAAGCTTTTCCCCAGCTTCATGTCATAGTAGAAGCCGTCTTCAATCACAGGCCCTACCCCCAATGACACTTCGCCGTACAGCCGTTTTACTGCTTGGGCCAGCACATGCGCTGATGTGTGGCGAAGCACCTGCAAGCCTTCTTGTGAATCGAGTGTAACAATCGAAAGCTCAGCATCCTCCTCCAGCTTGAAACTGAGATCAACAAGCTTGCCATTGACCTGACCTGCAGCCGCCTTCTTTTGCAGACTGGAACTGATAGAACCAGCCGCTTCTTTGATTGTGATGCCTTTCGGATATTCCTTGATCTGTCCGTCCGGAAGCTGAATGTGTACATGTTTACTCATTTTAAAACACTCCTTATTCATTGTTGTATATAAAAAAACACACCCGTCCCGCAGATAGGGACGAGTGTGTGATTAACCCGTGGTTCCACCCAAGTTCCCGACAAATACTATGTTGTCGGCTCGGTGCTATAACGCAGCATAGACGGCATTGGTTACTTCAGTTCCCCAATGCTGCTCCAAGGCGGTAAATGATATTCCTAAGCTGGGAAGCTCTCACCTTTCCTTCCCTCTCTGAAAACCGTAACTATCATTCATGTCCTTTTCATCGCATGTATTCAATTCATAAAAAAACACACCCGTCCCACAGATAGGGACGAGTGTGTGATTAACCCGTGGTTCCACCCAAGTTCCCGACAAATACTATGTTGTCGGCTCGGTGCTGTAACGCAGCATAGACGGCATTGGATACTTCAGTTCCCCAATGCTGCTCCAAGGCGGTAAATGATATTCCTAAGCTGGGAAGCTCTCACCTTTCCTTCCCTCTCTGAAAACCGTAACTATCATTCGTGTCCTTTTCAACGCATTTATGTAGTTCATATAAAAAAACACACCCATCCCTCTAAAAGGGACGAATGTGTTGATCATCCGTGGTTCCACCCAAATTCCCGATCAATTACACATGGTGATCGGCTTAAAGATGCTGTAACGCAGCATGACGGTATCAGATACTTGTTTTCCCCGATACGGCTCAAAGGCGGTAAGCTGCTTTCCCTGCGTTAGGAAGATCTCAGCTGTCCTTCCCTCTCTGGAAACCGTAAAAAGCATCTCGTGTCCTTATCAGTGCCTGTTGTTTCAATAATTTTTTATATCTTACTATATATTCCCACAAAGTGCAATCAGTGATTTACATTTTTTCTGACGCGGCAGTCCCGTTATGGGCAGCCAGAAACAGCCATACAAGCAATGCAGCGAGGCTGTATGACGCTCCCATCATCAAAAACGTAAACCCGGCACCAGCATACCAAGTGGCGGACAGATGAATGATCACCCCGGTTATCGCTACGCCGACCAAGGCTCCGATTTGCCGGTTTGCATTTAACGCCGCACCGGCGATATTCGCATGTCTTTGCCCGGCAGCCTGCATGATCACAGTTGTCATGGCAGGAACTGTAATACCGGTACAGAGGTTCATAACAGACATCAACACCGCCAGCTGCCAATAAGGAAAATCCGGAGAAATCAGCACAAACAACAGCAATGCAATGATACAGCTGACCGCCATTGATACAAACATAAGCTGACCGGCTTCAAACCGATTCGCCAGACGGGCAAACAGCAGATTGCCGATCACGAAGACCGCCATCATCGGGAGCAGCTCCACTCCAGCCATAAAGGAACTTGCCCCTCCTGCTTCCTGCAAAAAAAGGCTGAGCATAAACATGCCGCCAAAAAGGGCGAAATTCAGCAAAAACCCGATAAATTGGGCAGCTGAGAAGCGGCCGTTTTTGTATAAGGACGCCGGCAGGATGGGTGCTTTTGCAGAAATTTCCCGCAGCAAAAACAGCACAAATGCCAAAATCGCTGCAGTAAATGCTACAAGAATCACTGGCGAGCGCCAGCCCGCTGAAGGCCCCTGTATCAAAGCATAGGAAAGAAACCCGAGAGCCATCATGCCAAGCAGATGCCCGGTGATGTTCACGCGGCCGGATTTTCCCGGTACGCGGCTGAGGATTCGGTAAGCTGAAATGAGCGCAGCAGCCCCTATTGGCACATTGATCAGAAAAATACTCTGCCAGCCCGCCAACTGTACCAGCACGCCCCCGATAAAAGGCCCAAGGGCTGAAGCGGCGGAAACAAGCGCGGCCCACAGTCCAAACATTCTCGCCCGCGCCCGCTCATCAGGGTAAGAGGCAGCCAAAAGGCTGAGTGAGCTTGGCATAAACAAAGCTGCGCCAATTCCCTGTATAAGGCGTCCGACAATCAGCATCTGCCCATTAAAGGATGCAGCGCATAGACAAGAGGCGAGAACAAAAACAGCTAAACCCAGGATATAGATCGTCTTCGAGCCGAAACGGTCGGCCAAGGCTCCGCCCGCCAGCAGAAGCGACGCAAAAGTAAGAATGTACCCGTCCACAACCCACGTTACACCTGAAAGTGACATTGAAAGAGTGTTTTTCATATCAGCCATCGCCACATTCACAACGGTCACATCAAGAGTTGCCATGAGGAAACCAAGTGCGAGCACGATCAGCACGGATATGCCTGTTGATGATGTTGATTCTTGTATAGACCCGCTATTTTTCATTACAATTGCCCTTTCACTTGCTTGATTACCCAATCATCTATTTTTTCAAGATCATACAATTCCCCGACCCTGTCCATGACATGCTGCAAGGATTCTTCTTTCATGAGATTGGACCATTTATCCTCGATTTCCCCCATGACTGTCTCCAGCACACAGTGACTTTCACCCTCAAATACAGATTGCAGCAGGCCTTTCCCCTGATACATCGAACCTCTGCCTTCGACCGCTTGATAAACATCATAAAGCGTAATGTCCGCCAAAGGCTTCGTCAGGGTAAAACCGCCCTTCGTCCCTGGTAAGGATTCTGCCAAACCGGCTTGAACTAATGTTCTCATCAGCTTCTTCAAGTAAGACGGAGACACGCGCAATCGCTGGCTTATAGCCTCTGACGTCAAAGAAGCCTGTACAGGCAGCCGTGACAGTAACAGCAGCACAGAAACCGCCTGCTCCATTCCTGATTTCATTTTCATCCTATTCACTCCTGATTAATTATGGATAACTATTATCCATAATGAATCTCTTAGCAGCTTTTGTCAATAAAAAAAGCAAAAGAAACGATTCATTTCTTTTGCTTGGTATGGTTAACAAATCTGCTTCAGTTCCTCTATGTATTGAAGCGCTTCGTCATATTCTTCATTTGTATATTTTTGCTTGCTTTTGATGGTAAAGACTTTTTCTTTCTTTTCCTCATCCTCAAGCCCGTCAAAGTAAAGGATCGTGGAAACCAGCTCTAAAAACCGTGATGAACGGCTGTTTACACTGTCGATATAGCCTTTCATATCCGGCATGTCCAGATCAGCATGGTCTAAAAATGCGGAGCCTGTCTCAGTCAGCGAATACCGGTATTGAAAGTAGCCGCCCTTTTTTTCCTTCACCTCATGCAGAAATCCAAGGTTGCACAGCTCTTCAATCTGGAGCGTCAGTTCCTCTGAATATGGTCCGTAAAAGTGAAAATCATATTTCTCATAGAAAGGAAACTGCATTTTCTTGGCGATATAAATCATTTTCTGCAGCTTCTTTCGCCCGATGATTTCTCCAGAATCCGAGAACACCTTCATCAGTTTTGCATGTTCTTTCAACAAATTCCCGACATCTCCTTTTTCCTTCTTTCCAATTTCTATGTCAGTCCCAGCAGCTGCCGGATTTTCATTTTCGCTTCCGGATGTTTAGAGCCGTCACAAATCAAGTCCTTTGGATAGTACAGCTTGTGGTCCGTCCGCCGTTTACCTGAGATGGATTCCACAATAGCCGACTGCCTGGACAGCTCTTTAATTTGGCCGTTTTGCGTCAAGAGATGGATCGGCAGACGCTCCTCTTCCTCTCCTGGTCGGTAAAAATCGTATGGCAGATCTGATGAAGAATCAACGACCAAATAATAGCTCGGATCGATCCCCGCCTCTTTGAACAATGAAGTCAGCTCAAAATAAGCCGACATTTCTTCATTCGGATTGAATTCAACGTATTGGAAAAGCTGGCGGTTAATGAATCTGCGGCACAAGTCGGATAAAATCGCGTCTTCTTCATCCTCCCAGGCCTGGAAGTAATACAAAATAATAGATTCATCCAGCTTTACATAATCCTCCAGTGTCAATTTCCCTTCAAAAATAGAATAGAAATGAACCGGAGCGTGAGTGAAGACATAGCCTTCATCGTGCAGCTGCTTCGCCCTGTGAAGAATCTTCGTTAAAATGACCTCTGCACTTCTGGTCACAGGATGGAAGTAGACCTGCCAGTACATTTGGTAACGGCTCATGATATAGTCTTCGACAGCGTGCATTCCGCTTTCTTTAATGACGATCTGATCCTCGCGCGGCCGCATCACCCGAAGAATCCGCTCCATATCAAAATGGCCGTAGCTGACGCCCGTATAATATGCGTCGCGCTGGAGGTAATCCATGCGGTCTGCGTCAATCTGACTCGAAATCAGGCTGACCACTTGCTTGTTTTTATATGTTTTGGCAATGACTTCAGCAACATCCTGAGGGAAACCCGGGCTCACCTTTCTGAGCACCTGATTAACCTCCGTGTCTCCCAAAATGATACCTCTTGTAAAATCCTCGTGGTCAAGGTGAAAGACCTTTTCAAATGAATGCGAGAACGGCCCGTGCCCGAGGTCATGAAGCAGCGCCGCGGCCAAACAGAGTTCGCGCTCACTGTCATCCCATTCAGGGCGGCCTTTAAAGACGTCATCAACCATTCTTCTGACAATTTCATAGACACCGAGAGAATGGTTGAACCGGCTGTGCTCAGCCCCATGGAACGTCAAATAGGTCGTGCCGAGCTGCTTAATTCTGCGGAGACGCTGAAATTCACGGGTTCCGATTAAATCCCATATCAGCTTGTCCCGAACATGAACATAGCGGTGCACCGGATCTTTAAACACTTTTTCTTCTGATAATTTTCCATTTGGATACGCCATCGTCATTCCCTCTTTTTTTTAGCCGTGTTTCTATTATATCGACTCTATTCTTTGAAAACATCCTTGAATTTGCCCGGCGATTTGTTCCATCTTCATGAAAAACACATCTTGTGAAGCAAAAAAGCCTGACCTAAGGGCCGAGGCTAAGAAAAAATATGTTTTTACTTTTTTATTTTCTTTTTTACTTTGTCAATCAGCTCATCCTCTGTCGGAGCTGACAGCGGGCGATTGTTCACAAAAGCAAATGATTTTTTCCGTCCGGGCCCGCAATAAGATTGGCATCCTACCTCAACCTTTGCGTCCGGGTCCACTTCTTTCAAACGCGGCAGCAATGTTTTGATATTAGTGGCTTGGCAATCATCACACACTCGAAATTCATTAGCCATGACGTACGCTTCCCTTCATTTCTATGTTCATCTATGTGAATAACCTAAAATCACGTTTCAAAAAAAATCACATCACTCTTCATTTTACAAGGATTCGACTGTTCCTGCAAGCCGCTCCATCCTTCGTATCTCCTATTCTTTCAGCCAATTTGTATAAATATTTTCCAACCTGGACATTCTAATACCATGAAAAGAAAAATGGGAGTTGAGATAAATGACAAAACAGCGACAAGACGCTTGGTCAGAGGAAAACGATCTGCTTTTAGCCGAAACAGTGCTTCGGCATGTGAGGGAGGGCAGCACTCAGCTGAACGCCTTTGAAGAAGTCGGCGATAAATTAAACCGGACATCCGCAGCCTGCGGATTCAGATGGAACGCAGTGGTCCGCCATCAATATGAAAAAGCGCTTCAGCTTGCGAAGAAACAACGAAAACAGCGGATGAGAGCGCTCGGAAACGGGCAGCCCGCGAAAAAAAGATTATTATATCAGCCTCCTGCCGTTGATCCTGAAATCATTCAAGAAACCGCTGCAGAAGAGCCGGTTAAAACGGAAACACCATCTGTCGAAAATGAGCAACCTTTAATGTCTGGCGAACACATGCCTTTTGTTGATGAAAGCTTTAAGGAAGAGTTAGCTAGTCTATCACACTTATTGTCTCCTCAAACGCCTGCAGCTGCACCTGAGATGACGATGAATGATGTGATCCGCTTCCTGCAGAATTACGAAGGCAATAACGAGCAATCATCAGCATTAAAAATGGAAAATGAGCGTTTAAAGAAAGAAAATCAGGAATTGCAAAACAAAACAGAGCAGCTAGAGGCAGAAGTTCAAAAGCTTGAAAAAGACCAAAAAACGATCCAAGAAGATTATGAAACCTTGGTGAAAATTATGAACAGAGCCAGAAAGCTAGTTTTATTTGAAGAAGATGAACATGCCTCTCCGTCCTTCAAAATGGACCGGAACGGCAATTTAGAAAAATTAGCGGAATGACATAGAAAAATCCCAAAACGGGCAGCTGTTTTGGGATTTTCGCCATGTGCAAAATCCCCTTTTCTATTGAGAAAAGAGAATTTCCTCATTTTGCAGCCGGATCAGCTATTCTTGTAAAATGAGGCCAAGCTTATGTGAATCTATTAAGACATGTGAGCTGCCTCGGCCGTTTTTTGTTTCCGAGGCGCAGCAGAAATGACCAAAAGCCCCAGCATCATAAGCGCAATGCCCAGCCACGAGGAAGGCGAAAGCATTTCCCCTATGAAAAACACGCCAAGCAATGAAGCCGTCAGCGGTTCCGCTAAAGACAGCGTGACCGCCGCCGAGGCCGGAACCCCGGTAAGCCCTTTCGCAAACAAAAAGTATGCGGCACATGTTGCAATTAACCCGATGTAAAGGCTTGTTCCCAGTCCTCTAGGGGTCAATATCCACGAGATATCTGACTGCCATAATAGCGGCGTCAGCAAGATGGCGCTGATCATAAATACAACGGCGGAGGTCGCTCGCGGAGGCTGGGTTTTCATCATCGCTTTACTGATGAGCGTATAGCCTGCAAAAGAAGCACCCGCTCCAAGCGCCATAAGAACACCAGCCACATCAATCCGAACATTGGAACTGTCGGAAAACAGAAGCCAGCAACCCGCTAAAGCCAGCACAGTCGCAATCCACCAGGAGTTTCGCGGGCGTTTCTTCAATACAGCCCATTCGAGGGTCCCGGCAATGATAGGCGCACTGCCGATGGCAATCACAGTTCCCACTGCAATTCCCGTTTCTTTAACCGCTGTGAAAAACAGCGGCTGGTAACACGCCATACAAACAGCGGCTAAAAATACGAGCGGCCATGACCAATTTTTCACGTGAAGCTCTCGGCTGATCCAAACCGCAAGCAGCATGGCGCTCCCTCCTATTAATAACCTGAACGTCCCAAATACCAGCGGTGTGGCGCTTTCTGGAGCCAATGCCTGAACGGTTCCCGTGGTCCCCCAGAAAAAAGCCGCAATCAATACAAAAAGGCTGTAAATATTCCCTTTCATCTGCCTCTCCCCTTTAATATGGATGCTGATGTCATTTTATCGTTTTTCTTTTTGCTGTGGTTATCTGTATGTAAGAAGGATTTATCAGAAAATAAGATTATTGGGGTAAAATGCCGCTTGTGATAAAAAATGCATGCCGGCATATACAGCCGGCATGCGAAGAACGTTCACCCAAATACCTTTGCATTCCGCTCAGCCATCCGGACGAGGTTTTTCTCAAATTCCATTTCCTCATCAATGGACAGTCCGGCAGAGTAAAGATGAGTGCTTAACGCTTTTAATTCCGTCAATAAAGCGAACATTAAGTCTTGTACGGAGATGTCTTTTTGCAGAAGCTCACTTAAGGACGCCATCGTTTCCGGACGTATTTCCGGATAGACGCCTTTTTTATCGTTTTGTTTGTCTTTCAGCGCCGCTTGATAGAATCGTCTGATCAAGTCGGCCCTTTCACTGCCGCTTTTATCTGCACAGAGATAAATTTGAACAGCGACTCCGCCGCGAACGCGTCTCTGAGAGATGCCGGCGAACTTTTTGCCATTTATACTGAGGTCATAGCTGCCGGGACAATAAGACCCTTCAATTTCATAGGCTTCGATCTTTGCGTTATACGGTCTCAGCATTCGTCTCATCAGCTCGACCATCGCTTCATATCCTTTGTCTATATCGATGCCTTTCTTTTCGTCCTCGAATATGAGAGAGATATTTAAAACACCGTCATCCAATACGACGGCAAGACCGCCGGAATTGCGTACGATCACACGGTATCCTTCGCTCTCCAGCAAGGAGATGCCATCCTGCAAAAACGGGAGGCGTGTATCCTGTATTCCAAGGACAATTGTATCGTGGTGCACCCATGAGCGCGCTGTCGCCGGCGACACGCCTTTTCCGACGGACATGCACAGCGTATCATCCATTGCGAAGGATTGCTTCGCATCAAATAAAGGGCCGAGACTGGATTGGTCAATGACTCTCCATTTCGGCTGCATCAGTAAATCAATCGGTTGGTTTGCCATCTATGTAAAACCCTTTCATGTTAGGCTTATTGAACGAAAACTATTATATCATTTCAGCAGCTGTGATTGATAATTGCTTTTCAGCATCGTAATAAAAATTTCTTTATTTTTTGTATTCTCCATGAGAGGAGAATGAATGTAAGACAGCTTGCGCTTTAACGAGAAATTATTAATATGCAGAATTGAAATTTCGCGGTGGATCAAATCCTTATGCAGCACGCTTCTGGATAGAACCGAAAGTCCCATGCCGTTAATCACCGCTTCCTTTACACCTTGATTGCTGCTGATGGTAAACATTGATTTCGGCCGAAGTCCATTTGAACTGAGTACATGATCAAGATATTCTCTCGTCCCGGAGCCTTTCTCTCTTGTCACCCACGCTTCGTTCTGCAAATCGCTGATCGAAATCTCTTTCCGCCCGGCGAGCGGATGCTGATTTGGAGCGGCAATGCACATTTCATCTTCCATGAACGGTTCAATTTCCAGCTCATTCTCGTTTGTATGTCCTTCAATCAGCCCGATATCAGCCTGAAGCATCCGCACACGCTCGCTGACCTCCTCTGTATTGCCAATCATGACATCTAGATTCAGCTCTGGATACAGCTTTTGCAGCTGGGCCAATAGCGGCGGAAGAATATACTCACCGATTGTAAAGCTTGCAGCTATTTTCAATTCACCCTTCACATAGTGATGATGCGCATAGATTTCAGCCTTGGCTTGTTCGTAGAGAAACACCATTTGCTTTGCTCTTTGATATAAAATGTCTCCTGTCGGCGTTGTCGTAAAGTGTTTTGGCGACCTGTTCAGAAGAGCGGTTTGAAATTCTTTCTCAAGATTTTTGATATGCAGACTGACGCTGGGCTGGGAGATCATCAGCTTTTCTGCCGCTTTTGTGAAGTTTTTTTCTTCTACCACCGCTATAAACGTTTTCAGCACGTCGTAATACAAAAACCCCACCCCTGTCATTAATGAAATATATGGTTATGATTAGTTTTCTTTATTGTACTCATATCATCCGTCTTGGTAAAGAAGGCTATACGGAAGCGCAAAAAAGGCAGCCCTCGGTCGAGAGCTGCCATCGTCTTCATTTTTATTACAGTGCTTGCGCCGCTGTAATTAATGCGAGATTGTAAACATCTTCAGCGTTACATCCTCTTGAAAGGTCGTTTACAGGCATATTTAAACCTTGCAGGATTGGTCCTACCGCTTCAAAGTTGCCCAAACGCTGAGCGATTTTATAGCCGATGTTCCCTGCTTCAAGGCTTGGGAATACGAATACGTTAGCGTCCCCTTTGATCTCGGAATCCGGCGCTTTTTTCTCAGCTACAGATGGAACAAATGCAGCATCAAATTGGAATTCGCCGTCAAGTGTCAGTTCAGGCGCTTTTTCTTTCGCGATTTTCACTGCATCCGCTACTTTTTCTGTTTCATCAGATTTTGCTGAGCCTTTTGTAGAAAAGCTGAGCATTGCCACGCGAGGCTCAATGTCGAACATTTTTGCCGTATTGGCACTTTCGATCGCAATCTCGGCAAGGTCTTGGCTGTCAGGCGCAATGTTGATCGCGCAATCTGCGAATACGTATTGCTCTTCTCCGCGAGCCATGATGAACACGCCTGAAGTCTTTTTCACGCCTTCTTTTGTTTTGATGATTTGAAGAGCCGGGCGGACAGTGTCAGCTGTCGAGTGAGCAGCTCCGCTTACGAGTCCGTCTGCAAGGCCTTTATACACCAGCATTGTACCGAAGTAGTTCTCGTCTAATAACGCTTTGCGAGCCTGTTCTTCTGTCGCTTTGCCTTTGCGGCGTTCTACGAATGCTTGTACAAGGTCTTCCATGCCTTCATATGTATGAGGATCATAAATCTTAACGCCGTCCAGCGTAAGGTTCAATTCTTTTGCTTTTGCTTGGATCTCATTTTCATTGCCGATCACAATCGGATTCAGCACTTTGTTTCCTGCAAGCTTGCTGACCGCTTCTAAAATACGCTCGTCTAAGCCTTCAGGAAATACAATTTTAACGTCTTTTCCAGCTACTTTTTCTTGCACTGTTGAAAATAAATCTGCCACAATAAAACCTCCTCAAAAAGTTACAAAAACGCTTTCTTTTACTAGCATACTCTTCTTCCAATCAAATTCAAACAGCCAACTTCCATTATAGCGCTTTCATAAAAAAATCTTATTTTTCTAACTAATTTAAGTGACTCAATCTTCCCTTATAGGTTCTTCTATTTTGATGGAGTTATACGGAAGGGATGTTCAAGGTTTCTCCACAGTAGAATCGGATAAACTATGGTATAGTGAAGGCAATCATGAAAAGATAATGGGAGTGAAGATAAATGAGTGAACAGCAAATGACGAATGAAGCTGCAAAAACGCTTGACGGCTGGTATGCGCTTCATGATTTCCGCACAATGGATTGGGCTTCCTGGAAGCTTCTGTCCAGTGATGAGCGCCAATCTATCATACATGAATTCACTGGGTTGCTTGAAAAATGGGGCGTAGCCCAAAAAGAAGGAAAAGGATCGCAAACTCTTTACAGCATCGTCGGCCAAAAAGCTGATTTTATGCTGATGATCCTTCGTCCTACAATGGAAGAATTAAATCAAATTGAGCTTGAATTCAACAAATCAAGACTTGCTGAGTTCACCATTCCGGCATACTCCTACGTATCAGTGGTAGAGCTGAGCAACTACTTGGCAAGCGGTGACGGCGATCCTTATGAAAATCCGCATGTGCGCGCTCGCCTTTACCCTGAACTGCCGGAATCAAAATATGTATGCTTCTATCCAATGGATAAAAGAAGATCCGGCAACGACAACTGGTATATGCTTTCAATGGAAGAACGCAGAAACTTGATGAGAAGCCACGGTTTAATCGGCCGCAGCTATGCGGGCAAAGTCAAACAGATCATCACCGGCTCTGTCGGCTTTGACGATTACGAGTGGGGCGTTACATTATTCAGCGATGATGTCCTTCAATTCAAGAAGTTAGTGTATGAAATGCGTTTTGACGAAGTCAGCGCTCGCTATGGCGAATTTGGTTCATTCTTTGTCGGCAATCACCTTTCGCTTGATACACTTCCTCAATTCCTATATGTATAATATCCCCCTCCCGCCCTATCCGGCGGGAGTTTTTCAATCCTCCTTTATCAGAATTTAAATAAAATTTGCTATTTTCTTCGTTTTTTCTTACGATGTAGATAATAATCCAATTTTTTCAAAGGGGTGCAGTGATTTGTCAAAACGAACCGCATTTGTTATGGGAGCCAGTCAAGGGATCGGGAAAGCAATCGCTCTGAAATTAGCAGACCAGCATTTTTCCCTCGTCATTAATTCACGAAATTGGGATAATATTGAATCTGTCAAAGAAGACATTTTGGCCAAGCATCCTGAGGCGAGCGTCATTGTCCTTGCGGGGGATATGTCTGACCGGCATACGAGAGCGGGCATTTTTCAGGAAATCGAATCTCAATGCGGACGGCTTGATGTTCTGATTAATAATATCCCGGGTGGCGCGCCTGATACATTTGATAACTGCAATATAGACGATATGACGGCCACGTTCACTCAAAAGACCGTTGCCTATATTGACGCTATCAAGCGTGCTTCCTCACTGATGAAACAAAACGAGTTTGGCAGAATCATCAACATTGTCGGAAATCTGTGGAAAGAACCCGGCGCCAACATGTTCACAAACAGTATGATGAATGCCGCTTTAATTAACGCCAGTAAAAATATTTCCATCCAGCTTGCTCCTCACAACATTACTGTCAACTGTCTGAATCCTGGTTTTATCGCTACAGACCGTTATCATCAATTTGTGGAAAATGTGATGAAAAAGAACAGCATATCCAAACAGAAAGCAGAGGAACAGATTGCTTCCGGGATTCCGATGAAACGGGTCGGATCAGCCGAAGAAACCGCAGCGCTCGCCGCGTTTCTTGCCTCTGAGGAAGCCTCCTACATCACGGGACAGCAAATTTCCGCTGATGGCGGCAGCATGCAAAGCATATAAAAACATCCCGCTTTTTAGCGGGATGTTTCTTGTAATGACCCGAACGGCAGGTTCAGCTTTTGAATCCGCATGACAAATTCCCTCAGATCCTCCTGCTTCGACACCATTGAGATTCTGACATGCCTTTTTCCGTTGCTTCCAAAAATTTCGCCCGGTGTGACTACGACATGGGCATGCTCCAGCAAGTAATCGGAAAATTGGTGAGATGTCTCAAACGTATTCGGAATTTCAGCCCATACGTAAAAGGTTCCTTTTGGCTTTTCCATCTTCCAGCCCAATTCCTTTTCGCAAAGCGCCGTAAAAAAGTCAATTCGTTCCTTATAAATTCGTTTCAACGATTCCGTATGCTCCGGATCTCCAGAAAGCGCCGCACTCGCTGCCTGCTGCAGCCCGCCGAACATGCCGACAAATACATGATCCTGAAATTCATTGACGGCCTGAATGATCTTTTCGTTCCCAACCGCAAACGCCATTCTCCAGCCGGCCATGTTAAATGTTTTTGAAAATGAATAAAGCTCTGCTCCGACAATTTTGGCATCCTCTGCCTCAAGAAAACTGGCCGGTTTTTGATCGAATTCAAACGCTCCGTATGCAAAATCATGAATCAAATGGATGTTATGCTCTTTCGCAAAAGCAGCAGCTCTTGCATAAAAAGCCGCATCAGCCACAGCTCCAGTGGGGTTGTTCGGGTAGTTTAAAAACATAAGCTTCGCTTTTTCCAGCACGGCTGGATCAATCTTTTCAAAATCCGGCAGATAGCCATTTTCTTCATACAGCGGCATTTCGTAAAGCTCAGCTCGCGCCATCGTAATCCCTGATAAATATTCAGGATAGCCTGGATTCGGGACTAAAGCGATGTCTCCCGGATTGAGCAGGCATTGTGTCAGCACATACAATCCGGCTTTCCCGCCTCCGAAAAGCGCGACTTCCGTTTCAGGATTGATTGTCACTCCGTATTCCCTTTTATAGAAAGCAGCGATCGCTTCCTTTAAAAAAGGATAGCCCCTGAAAGGGCCGTATCCATGAAACGAAGGATTCAGAGAAGCCTCCCGCAAAGCCTCCACAATATGCGGCGGAGTGGGAAGGTCAGGGTTCCCCTGTCCGAGATTAATGATATGGGCCCCCGTTTTTTCCATTTCCTTTACCTTTTGAAAAACGAGAGAAAACTCTTGCCTTGGAAGTGTCTTGATGACATCGGACGGTGTTATTTCCATCTAAAAGACTCCTTTTTGCTCCGTTTTGTTATCCCGTTCCAAAAACGATTTGTTGACGAGCTTCGTATGCAAAAACAAACCGCATACGATCACGACAATCAGCCCCATAATGACCGGAGCGCTTAGGATGTTAATGAACATTGAACCAATAGAAATGCATAATCCGATAGACGCTTCGGCCACTGAAAAAATGCGCCCTTGAATCTGGTTTGCCGCATTTTCCTGAACCTTCACTTTTGCAAGCACTTCCCCGTATTCCATCGCGATGAAAAAGAGGATCGCCGCGATGACAGAAACAGCGAAAATCGGCGTGAATAAAAACAGCGCCAGCGAGACAATGGATAAAACGGTAAAGTACGTCAGGCCTCTATTGTTGTTAAAGCCCCATTTGCTGACAAGCGCCGCTCCGATGAACCCGCCGAAGCCGATGCAGAATGTGAGGATAAAGTTGCCGATTTCCCCGTCACCCAGAAAGCGGCTGACAATCGGAAAATAGCTGTACACAACTCCCCACAGCAAAGCCATTGTAATCATCGTAAACATGGCGTTTAATACGAATGCATTGGTTTTGATTTCCTTGAGTCCTTCCTTAAAAGACTGAAAGGCCTCTTTAATGTTTTCAGAGTGAATCGGCACAAATTGCAGTTTGATACGGCTGATGAAAAATGCCGAAACCAGGTATGTCACACCGTTAAAGGCAACAGCCAGCTCTACAGATCCGCCTAACAGAAAGAGCCCTCCGGCAGCCGCCCCGACGATAATGGAGATGGTTGTCGCTTTTGCAAATAACGTGTTGATGCTTTTAATATCTGATTCCAAGGACGACATGACAGCGAGACGGGCGGGATTAAAAAACACGCCGCTTCCATAAGTAATAAACAGCAGGGCCAGAAAAATCAGCGGATACTCGCCTTTTGGAAGAAATGTGAGCCCCAAAAAGATGATGCCTCTGATGATATCCGTCCACAGCATGATCTTAATTCTGTCTAACCGGTCGACCAGAACACCCAAAAACGGCTGAAACACCATCGGAATGCTTCTGACCACGATGACCCCGGACGTCACCCAATAATCGTGATAATATGTAGACAAAATGAGCAGGGCAGGGAGAACACAATAGTCTCCCATGAACGATAGCGCCTGCCCGTAAAGCAAGTATTTAGAGTTGGGTTTCAGCTGTTTCATACTGGCAGCACATACTTTGCCGTCAGCTTCGCATGCTGCTGAATTTGTCTGATTGATTCAGCCACATCCTGTGAATTACTGCCTTTCAGTTCAAATGCAGCAATGGAATTGAAAGCTTCAAACAATGTCAAATCAACTGAAGTGCCTGGTGCTGCGGCCGAAAAAGAAACGATTTCAGTATCCCCTTTTAAAAGCCCGTCCGGAATATCGATCGCTTCAATGACCAAATCCTCAGCGGTTTCTGGAATCTGGCCATTTTGTTTGAAATGCTGCGGGTACAAATGGCAGTCGGCGACATAGTAAGGCTCTTGATCCAATAATCCGTCCGGCAGATCGGCATCTTTTCCGAAACAGAGGACATCTAATAATAATTGCGCCATATCAAGGCCGAAAACCTTTTTAATGTTAGGGATCATATTCCAGCCGGCAAATCTGGCTGCCGATTCAATTAAACCCGGTTCTCTGTTTTTCATTAGCTTGACCTCTGTATGTGTTGCGCAATTTTGCAGGCCAAGCCCTTCATTTGCCTTTTTGGCAGCTTCGACAATTTTCTTTTTTGCCTCTTCATCCAGAATGGACGGCGTAATGTGGGATGTCTCTGTAAACCCGATTTGCGGCGTTTTATCATGAATGGCGATCGGGAAATACTCACCGTCAGCCATGATGCCTTCTATACTGATATAGTCGGAGTACCCTTCTGTTTGATACCAGTCTCCGTACTCACCCTGTAAAAATTCTTCAGCGATAAACGGCGCTTCAAACGTAACCGCCTTTGGCACGTTAATTGATTTCAGATAGTCATTGACTCTGTTAAATTCATCTTCTGCCGTCTCAGTGTCCGTAATCAGCGTTACACCGATAGAACTCGCTAAGTATGTAGGCTTTAAGATAAGAGGTGTGCCGATCTCTTCAAGAGCAGCACGGAAATCTTCAAGAGTTGTGACTCGTTTGTTTTTGATCGATTTGACTCCGGCCTTATTAAAAGCGTCCCTCATTTTATTTTTATCTCTGGCATTTTCGGCTGCCTGCACGCCGGCACCTCTCAAGCCCAGACGTTCACAGGCTTTCGCCATCGGAGCAATGAATAATTCATTGTTTGTTGTGATGGCATCCGCCCCAAACATTTCGGCAACCTTGACGATTTGCTCGACGACCTCTTCCTCAGGCTTGTTATGATCCTCATGCGCCCAATAAATGGAGTCAGGATGCTCAAAATCAGCTAAACTCTTAAAATAGTCTTTATCTTTTACGACCGCGACCGAGTATTTTTCAATCAATGCTGCATGGGAGGCTGTAATTGCAAAAGGTCTTGGAATAAAGCTGACCAGGTTATATTTTTCAGCAGCGCTTTTATAAAACATGTGCGGCGGGCAGCCTCCAAGATCAGCGATGACCAATACTGTTTTTCTCTCCATATGTAAAACACTCCTTCTCTATTGTGCGGTGTATCCTCCGTCTGCGGTGATGGCGCTTCCGGTCATATAGCTTGATAAATCCGAGGCTAAAAACAGCATCACGTTTGCGATTTCTTCAGGTTTCCCAAGCCTCAGCAGCGGATTTACCTTCGCCTTTTCTTTTTTGATCTCTTCAAGTGTGCCTTCATTATTTTCAAGGAATGATTTTTCATTCAGCGGTGTGTCGATGATCCCCGGGCATACGCAGTTCACGCGAATGTGATGCTTCGCATAATCAACGGCCATTGATTTAGTCAGCTGCAAAACCCCGCCTTTGCTGGCGTTATAAGCAGGAATATCAGGCCATGCCACGAGTCCGCCGACAGAGCACGTATTAATGATGTTGCCCTTGCCGGCGGCCAGCATATGCTTGAGTGCATGTTTGCTCATTAAAAACATGCCGGTCAAATTGACTTGCAGCACCTTGTTCCAATCGCTGAGCTCCATCTCGTGAATAGGCGCCACGATTTCGATGCCTGCATTATTAATCAAGACATCGAGCCCGCCAAATGTATGAACCGCCGATGCAACAGCGTGCTGGCAGGCAGCTTCGTCTGTGATGTCCGTTTGCACAAAGTGCAGCCTGTCATTATTTTCTTTTCGTACCATTGCTTCTCCCTGCGCTTCATCAATATCCGCCACAACCACATTGGCCTGCTGGCCCAAAAAAGCCTGAACCGCAGCATAACCAATGCCTGATGCGCCTCCTGTTATGAGGACGGTTTTATCGGTGAGGTTCATGATCATTCATCCGCCTTCATTTTTTTTGCTTTTGCCCTGTTATAGCGCGGCGGGAAGAAGATATTAATCGATTTTGATTCTTTTTCTGAACGGTTGATGGCACCATGATCTTCGCGAGGCTCACAGAAATAGGCTGTGCCGAATTTCATCTCGACTGTGCAGCCTTCGACCGTCATGTCATAGCCGCCGCCGATGCAGATGCCTATTTGTTCATTCCGATGTTTATGGAAAGGCATTTCTCCGCCATTTCCAGGGATTTTGGCAAGCATAATTTCTACCCAATCCTCAACAAAGAACGTGACTTCCATGCCCGGCAGCAGGTCTCTTGTTTTGAAAATATCCAAAAAGTAGTCCTCAGGACTTGTATATGTTTCATCAGCTTTCAGCCGCTTGATATCAATAGCAATCACTTCTTGGTCTGTGTCGTTTCTTGCCCCGTGAGGCACATGCGGCGGCGCGATATAGGCAGATTCCAAGGCTGTCATTTTTCTTGTCACATCTCCGACAGTCATCATCAGCTCGCCAGAAACGACCATGCCGATTTGGACCTCCTTATGCTGATGGGGTTCAACATTGGTATGCGGCGGGACGTAAGACATTAATACCTCAGTATCCCCTCGTACGGTTGAATACTGCCTCACTCCGTTTTCCCATTCAATTAATTTCGGTGTCGGGAAATAAAGCTCCTGCATATCTTCTTTAGTTTTCATCATCAACGTCTCCTTTTCCAAATAATGACCAGCTCATTGGAATGCTTTTGAATGTTTTTACAAAGGTTAGCCCGTACTTTTGCCGTGCAAGCTCATTGGTTAAGGCAATGTCATACAAACCTTCTTTTACTTTTCTTGCGGCTTGACTGGTTGAATTGACTAGTTTGAAACGAACATCTTTGCGGGTAAAATATTTTATTAAATTAATAGGTGAAGGATGTGAAACAATAACAGATGTATCAAGCATATCGTCTCTGAATTCAAAATCAGGACGAACAGCCAGGCCGTACATCGGTGTATCGCACCTGAAGATCTGCAATAGCTGCAAATCCGGCCTCATGTAGAAATGCTTAATGCCATCGTAAGCATGTGGGACGATGGTATATTCCAGCGGGCTTTGGAGCGTCCTTTCGATGCAAGATTCAAAAGTATCATGCAAGGACAATTTACTGTTCAGCCCTTGTAGAAGAGTAAAATTGGAAATGAAATGCTTTGCTGCGTACTCACTGCTTGTCCCCTCAGGGCCGAGCGTGTTGACTGTAATGAGTTTGGATAGTGAATCAGTTCTTTTTTTTGTCTGAATGCTATTATCCAATATAATCATGAGCACCAACCAATCTTTTAAAATTTTAAGTAAATTTTATCCAGCGGCAATTGAACTGTCAATGTTTTTTGAAAATATTGATAATTATTCCCATACAAACAAAAAAACCCTTTAAAAAGGGTTTTTAATTATAGGAATTTAGAAACTTTGTTTATTGAGATAAGGACTGATCGGCCTTCTGCTCAAGTTTGCCGTACTTTTTATATGCGAATACACTGAGCACAAATCCGAGGACTGTGATGGCGGCGCAAATCAATCCGACAGCTGCATAGCCGTATGACACATATACGGGTCCCATTAAAGCAGAACCTAATGTCACGGCCAGATTCGAGGCGAGGCTGTAAAACACCATGACTTTTCCGCGATGACGCTCTGAGCAGTCACTCAAAATGGTGCTGAGCAGCGTCACCGTCAAACTTTGCATTAATCCCCAAATAAATAGGCTGGTGATTAACAGAAACATAGACGCCGGCGCATATGGTAAACACGCCAGCAGAACGCTGATGACCCCCAGCGCAATCAAAAGGGAGCGCATTTTTCCGATGCGGTCGGCTATCTTTCCTGTAATCACACTCATGGAAAACCCGATTCCATAAATCATGATAAATAAGCCCGCAGCCGTGTTTCCTCCGGTAAAAACGTCCTGAAGATAGGTGCCTAAAAAGGAATACATACCGTAAAAACCAATCATATTACAGAAGGTTATCGTGATATAAACAGGTACACGAGGGACTTTCAGCGCATCCCGGAATGTTCCTGCGGGCTCTTCTATTTCTTCCTTGCCGCTGTTTTTATGTTGGGCATGGCGGCGCATTTCAAGGAGAATCAGCAGGACAACTAAAACGCCCATCAAGGCGAAAATCCAAAACGTCCATCTCCAATGCAGGACGCCGCCGATAAATGATCCGAGCGGCACTCCGAAAATCAGCGCCAGCGACCAGCTTGAAACGATCAGTCCCATCACCTTGCCCCTGTATGTATAAGGAACACGATCACCGACAACTGCGTAAGCGGTCGGAACAAACGCTCCCGCAGCCAATCCCGAAAGCGCCCGGCCTAAAAAGAAGAAAAAAATATTTTGAGCCAAAGCGCATATCACCGTTCCTATGATAAAGATCATAAGCCCGGCCAATAAACTCCGTTCTCTGGAGTATTTATCGCCTAATGGAACCAAAAGCGGCGCACCGATAAAAATCATAATGCCGTAAATACTGATAGATAATGCAAGGACACTGACATCTGAGCTGAAGGCTTTTGCTAAATCCGGCAGCAGCGGTGAGATCACAAGCTCTTCAGATCCGGCTGCAAATACCCCCATCGTTAAAGCCAGTGCCAACAATAACGGAAAATGATGTTTTGTTTTGATGTCATTGTTTTGATTGCTGTTCATTCTTTCTCAAACACCTCTTCCATAATCTTCTTATCATAAAGTTGTATTATAGTTTAGCATTGTTTTTTCACTATTTACAATTCGAACGAAATCTTTATAACTTTTATTATTTTCATTTAAATCACATTATATATTTCTATATTTCATTCTAAAAATACATGAGGATGTAACACGTAAAAAAAGCTCTCCGGCCTCCCGGAGAGCTTTTTCTATTGCGCCTCTGTCTGCTTTTTTTCAATCGGTTCATGATTTATACGCTTTTTGATGCTTAGATGATAGTATGCATAACAGAAAATAATGATCGGCACACCGCAGTATAAGCCAATTCTTTGATCCGGAATGAAAATAAGGCTGATCAACACGCAGCCATATAAACAAAATCCGAGAATCGGGACTAGCGGATAAAGCGGCGTTCTGAACTCCAGATCATTCACATTTCCGCCTTCTGCCAGGAAACGTCTGCGAAAGAAAAATTGCGACGCACAAATGGACATCCATGCGACAACTGTGACCATGCCCGAGATTGAGATACACCATAAATACACTGTTTCTGCGGCCATGACACTTGTCAGCAGCGAACAGCCTGAAATGCCTAGCGTAATCAGCAGGGCATTCATCGGCACGCCTTTTTTTGTCAGTCTGGTGAGAAAGGATGGACCCATTTGATTTGATGAAAGTGACCACATCATACGCGACGCCGCATACAACCCCGAATTAGCAACAGATAAAATGGCTGTTAAGATGACAAAGTTCATGATATCTGCCGAAAATGGGATGCCGATTTGATCGAGTACCGCTACAAATGGGCTTTCAATCACCCCCGCCGTTTTGTACGGAAGGATGGCAACCAAGACGAACATAGCGAGCACAAAGAAAAACAGCGTGCGCCAAATGACATTTCGAATGGACTTTGGCAGTGTTTTTTCCGGGCTTTCACTTTCCCCTGCCGCAATGCCGACAAGCTCCGTTCCCTGGAACGAGAAGTTCACCATGACCAGCGTAAACATAACGGCCAGCACCCCATTAGGGAAAAGTCCTCTATCAGTCATAAAGTTAGACAAAAAGGGTGTCTCCTGTCCGCCTTTAAAGTCAATCAAGCCAAACACAGCGGCTCCGCCAATCACAATAAATAATATGATCGCCGCCACTTTGATGCTTGAAAACCAAAATTCCATTTCTGCAAAGCTTCTGACAGAGAGCGCATTAATCAAAAAGATGACGATGCCGAACACGAGGCACCATATCCAGATCGGAACGGAGGGCAGCCACCTTTGCATCAAAATGCCTGCTGACGTCAGCTCTAACCCCACTGTATTCGCCCAGCTGAACCAATACAGCCAGCCAATCATAAAGCCTGTCGACGGTCCCAGAAATTTAGTGGCGTAGGCCTGAAACGATCCTGCCACCGGCATGGCAACAGCCAATTCTCCTAAACAAAGCATGACGAGATACATTAAAAATCCGCCGATGATATACGCGGCAATGGCGCCGAGCGGTCCCGCCTGGCTAATGGTAAAGCCAGAGCCTAGAAACAGCCCAGTGCCAATCACCCCTCCCAAAGCAATCATAAACAAATGCCTGCTTTTCATGCTGCGCTGCAATTCATTTTTATGATTCTGCATCATCCTTCCCCCTTTGGTTCTTTTGCCGTGATGGTCATCCGGTAGCTTTGCAAAAGGTGAACGGTGGTTTGCTGTATGAGGAGAGGCAATACATGAAATGTGTACGGTTTATAGACTCGTTCTGTCCATTTATGGCCGTCTTTTCCGTACACACCCATATTAATGGATGGAATATTCAGCTTGCGTATAGCTTTGAACGGAATGGTCCCAATCATATTCCACCCAGGAAAGTTCCTGATAAAAGAATCAATTTCGCCATCGGTTTCGTGCAGTGATAAAAAACTGCCGTCTGCCAAGTAGGGGAAAAACTTTTTGAAGACAAATGTTTCGCCTGTCGATTCAGCGGTTTTGTCAGCCGCTTCTTTAATCACATGCTGCAAAAGCTGATCTCTTGCGCTATCTTCTTTCAAATAGTTATGCGGCAGGTAAGGAGGTGCGTAAAATAGAATGACTTTTGCGCCTTGATCGGGGTCAAGCTTTTGAAGCTCTTCGATTGCCTGAAAGCATCTCATGCGAAGTTCAAGGTGCTCGTTGGCTTTGAATGTCTGCTCGATACACTGCTCGGGATCTATCCCCCGGTTTCTCAGCTTTTCTAAGTATTGCTCCAGGCTATACACTTGAATGCCCCATGATAAATGTTTCTTTGGCAGGTTGGCTCTTTTTACATATTCTTCATAATAATCTGATAATTTTTGTTCTGTCTCCTGGCATGCTTCCTCAGTGACTTCAATAAGCAAATCCATCATTTCTTTTGCTGTTCTTTCATAAATAAAACAATTGAAATACAAGCTGGTGCTGACAGCCGTTTGCACATTATAGGATTCCTTGTTATCACGCTGATACAAACAGGATGGGGGCAGAACCAACTCCCCTTCAACCTTTTCTGCCAGATGGATGTTATTGTGGAGACGGCTTGTGATTTCAGATGAAATGAAATTCGGGTCAATCCCTGCCAGTGTATCGCCAACATGGACTTCCCGCCCGTAAATGTAAAAGCAAGGCAGCAGTTTTCCCGCGGCTCCGGTATAGATATATCTTGTCTGATCACCATCGTAAAGCGGGGTAATAAAATCCGTATTAATAGCAGCCAAATAGTGAAGCTGTTTTTCTTTTTTTAACCGGTTCAGCTCTGAAATGCTGGCGAGAATGCCCGAATGCTGGCTCTCCTCATCGGGATTGGCCATAAACAATACATTTCCCGGCAACGTCTCAAGGTTCTCCGAAAAATGCAGGAGATTGGCTAAATGCACGGCGATGCCGCTTTGCATATCAACAGATCCTCTTCCGAACATCCAATCGCCTGATTTGGCATCCCGCTGAACATCCTGATCGAACTCATAGCGGCTGAAATACTCGGCCAATTTCTCACAATCAAAAGCGATATCCTTTAAAGGGCCGAAATCTTCAATTCCAACTGTATCCAGATGGGCATGGTAAATGACTGTATTTCGGCTTTCTCCATGTCCTTTAATAAACGCAAAAATATTTTTGCGATTGTATGGGTCATTGGGAATGGCCTGTTCCCACACATGACTGGGGTTTTCCTGAAAATAAGGATAGCTCGTGATCACTTCTTTGATGAAATCTGCTTTTGTCCCTTCTCCAACGGTGCCGTTCACACTGCTGAGGCTGACCAGAGATGCTGTCAGCGCCTCCACTCTTTCAGCCGGATTCATGTGACTGATTTTTGTATACTGCATAAATTGTCCTCCTGATCAAAAAGTTGAAATCGTGCGATCCGCTAAAGAATCGCACGATTTTATTTCTCTCAAATCAAAAAGCTTCGGACGTTGTTTTGGCTTGCATATGAAGAATTAAGTAATCGGGACCGCCTGCTTTTGAGTCTGTTCCTGACATATTAAAACCGCCGAACGGCTGATAGCCGACAATTGCTCCGGTACATCCTCTGTTAAAATATAGGTTTCCGACATGGAAATCCTCGCGCGCCCGTTCAATGTGCGCACGGTTTTTCGTCAGAAGCGCACCTGTTAATCCGTATTCCGTGTTATTGGCAATCTCCAGCATATGATCGAAATCACGCGCTTTGCAAATCGCAACAATTGGGCCGAAAATTTCTTCCTGCATCAAGCGGGCGTTTTCATCAACATCTGCAAAGATCGTCGGCTGAATAAAGTAGCCTTTTGAATCATCGCCTTCTCCGCCGGCCAATAGCTTGCCTTCAGATTTGCCGATTTCAATGTATTTCATCACTTTGTTGTAGGATGCTTCATGAATCACGGGACCCATATACGTATCAGGATCTTCTGGATTGCCGACAGTCAGCGTTTTGGTCAGCGCCACAGCTTTTTCCACCACATCATCATACACATCCTGATGGATGACCGCGCGGGAGCCCGCAGAACACTTCTGTCCTGAATATCCAAATGCTGAGTACACGATAGAGGATGCAGCAAGGTCAAGATCAGCGTCCTTGTCGACAAGCACTGTGTCTTTTCCGCCCATCTCAGCAATTACCCGTTTGAGCCATTTTTGGCCCGGCTGCACTTTGGCGGCTCGCTCATAAATCCGGCAGCCGACTGCACGGGAACCTGTAAATGAGACAAACCGTGTTTTCGGATGCTCAACTAAGAAGTCACCGATCTCCGCTCCATCTCCCGGAATGTAATTCAGAACGCCGTTTGGCAGACCCGCTTCCTCCATGACCTCGACAAATTTTGCTGCCACTACCGGGGCTGCGTCAGCCGGTTTTAAGAGAATCGTATTTCCTGTCACAATCGCTGCCGCCGCTGTTCCCGCCATAATCGCGAGCGGGAAGTTAAATGGAGAAATGACGATGCCGACACCAAGCGCTTCGTAATGATATTGATTGAACTCGCCAGCACGGCTCTTCACCGGAGCCCCTTCCTTGAGCTTTAACATTTGGCGCGCGTAGAACTCTAAAAAGTCTATCGCTTCAGCCGTGTCCGCATCCGCTTCCTTCCACGGTTTTCCCGCTTCCTTCACAAGATAGCTTGAAAATTCATGCTTTCTTCTGCGCAAAATAGCCGCTGCCTTAAAGAGAATATTCGCGCGGTGCTCCGGTCTTTGCTTTTTCCAGGAATCAAATGCCTGCAATGCGGCTTGCATCGCTTTTTCAGCAAGCTCTTGATCCGCTGTAGACGCGTACCCAATGATCTCTTCTTTATTTGCCGGGTTAATGGAAATGATTTTGCGGTCCGTTTCAATTTTTTCTCCATTTATGACAAGCGGATAATGCTTGCCGAGCTGAGTGTTTACAAAGGCCAATGACTCCCCAAATGCAGTTTTATTCTTTGCTTCCGTAAAATCGGTAAATGGTTCGTGCGCGTATGTGACTGTCATATGTAGTCCCCCTCGTGTTATGAAATATATCTTCGCATATGAATAAAAATGCAAGAATCATGCCATTTTCTTGTCTTTTGCTGAAAAAACTTGTTGAATCGAACAGAAATTTGTCTAACAGGTGATCACCTTTCTCTTTTTCCGATCTTGAACGCAAATTTATTTTGCGATTTTTGCTCTTTACGCAAAAAACAAATGCAAAATTATTTTGCGGAGGCTTCTCAAATTAGACCCATCCGCGGAATCGCGATGCTTCTGCCGATTTTCTGATGCCCGTCATGTAAGCCGCCAAACGCATATCCACTTTATGTGTTGCCGCTGTCTGATAAATTGTTTCGAACGAGCTGACCATGACGTTTCTCAGTTTTTCAGCAACCTCTTCTTCTGACCAATAATATCCTTGGTTGTTTTGCACCCATTCAAAATAAGAAACCGTGACGCCGCCGGCACTCGCCAGGATATCCGGCACAAGCAGCACGCCTCTTTCATTCAGGATCTTAGTGGCATCAATGGTTGTCGGTCCGTTCGCCGCTTCAACGACGATTGACGCCTGAATGTTATGTGCGTTTTTGGCTGTGATTTGATTGGAGATCGCGGCAGGCACTAAAATATCGCAATCCTTTTCAAGCAGCTCCTCATTTGTGATGACGTCAGTAAATAAATTGGTGACCATACCGAAGCTGTCCCGTTTATCGAGCAAATAAGGGATATCAAGGCCGTCCGGATTGTAGAGCCCGCCATTGGCATCAGAAATCCCAATCACCTTCGCGCCCGCATCGTGCATGAATTTGGCCAGGAAGCTACCCGCGTTTCCAAAGCCCTGTATGATGATGCGCGCGTTTTGCAGCTTGATCCCTTTTTTCTTCACCGCCTCTTCAATACAAATCGTGACGCCCTGTGCAGTCGCCGTTTCCCGTCCTTGCGATCCTCCCAAAACAAGCGGTTTACCTGTAATAAAGCCCGGAGAATCGAATTCCCGCAGCCGGCTGTACTCATCCATCATCCACGCCATAATCTGCGAATTGGTGTACACATCGGGAGCTGGAATATCCTTTGTCGGACCGACGATCTGGCTGATGGCACGGACATACCCCCTGCTCAGCCTTTCCAGTTCTCCAAATGACATTGTCCGCGGATCACAAATAATACCGCCCTTCCCGCCGCCGTAAGGAAGATTGGCAATCCCGCATTTGAGCGTCATCCAAATGGATAATGCCTTTACTTCCTCTTCATTAACTTCTGGATGGAAGCGAACGCCCCCCTTTGTCGGACCGACAGCATCATTGTGCTGTGACCGGTAGCCTGTGAACACTTTGACGCTCCCATTGTCCATTTTGACCGGAATGCGGACAGTGAGCATTCTCTGCGGCTCTTTCATGAGTTCATACATATCTCCCGGATAACCCAGCTTCCGAAGGGCTTCCTTAATGATTGTTTGGGTAGACAGAAATAAGTTAAGAGCTTCTTTTTCTTCATCTTTCGAGACTTGCTTTGCTGACATCTTTTTCACCTCATTGTTTTTTTGGCCGGCTTTAATGTAAGCGCTTTAAAAAATCAGCCCGCCAATTCCTTTCTGCATCGGATTCACCCTTATCATCATGCAAGATCCGTACCAGCTTTTGAATCCACAAAAAAAAGAGACTGAAAACATCTCAGTCTCTGACTACAAATCTATCGATTAACGGGGATCAATCACCAGCTGCGTTTCAGCATAAAAACTGCCGATTCCCAAACCGTTTACTACATCGCCTTTAATCGTGTAAGTGCCTGCGCGAGGAAGCGTTTTGCGCACCATGACGAGGTCAAATTCGGATGCGCCTAACAAATCAAGCGTAAGCGGGAGTCTGACTGTTTTTCCATCGTTTAAAATCTGTGTTTCTTTCAGTGTTCTTCCATTCACTGAATCTCTTGTCGTAGCATGAAACCCGTCAGGAAATTGAAATTCTACCGCTCCGAGAGAAAGCACCGCATTTGGTTTATATGTCACTTCAATATCAGAAGTGGTCCACTCTTTCGTGCTGTTAATTGTTTTTGCCTCGATTGATGCAGACTGTGCATGAGCTTGGCCCGAAGGAAGTAAGATTGATAGTAAAACAGCTGAACTGATGAATAATGAAGATACGAATGAAGTTCTTTTTAGCATGACATTTCCCCCTAATTGATTGTTGAAATTTGGCCAGAGCGTCCTCTGCAGAAAAAGCGCTTTTTCATAATTCGCGAATTACCAGTTCTTTTTCTTAAAAATTAATCTATCATCATTTTCCATGGAAGTAAATGTTTTTTAAGGAATATTAACACTTGGAATTCAATGAGAATTCCTTCCTGTTTATACAAGGTTCAAATGGACGATTTCTCTCTCTTTTTCTAGTAACATCTGCCCGACATTTTCTACCTTTTATCCTATTTTAAAAAAGGGCAAAAAAAGTCGAAGATGCCTCTGCTCTTCGATTGATCACCTTCCTATTTTTATCTGAATTCAGTGTTCCAGTTAAAACCGATCGTCTCATCATTCCACGGAATTCTTTTTTCATCAGGCTGATCCGGGTTATACGACATGGTGGTAAAATAGATAATTGTCAGCGGCGTCTCTCCCAGCACTCTATATCCGTGAGCCACCCCTTTTGGGATTAATAACAGCATCGGGTTGTCTTCGCCCATATAATAGACGTCCGTTTCTCCTTTTGTCTTTGAATCCTCTCGAAGATCGTATAGGACAACCTGAGCGTGGCCGGTTGGGAAGAACCAGAGATCATCCTGCTTCTCATGATAATGAAATGCCTTAATCACACCCGGATAGCTTTTCGACCAAGAGGCCTGCCCAAAATGCTCAAGGAGATTCTCATCGTCCCGGACCAGCTCAGCAAAAAAGCCTCTGTCATCGCTATGCTTCATCAATTTTTTCACCTTGACTCCATCAATCACACGCACTGCTCCTTTCCTGCAAATACTCTCGTAACGCTTCCCGCCAGTGGCGGGGGCGGATGCCGGCTTCTTCAATAGCCCGATGGCTCAGCACAGAGTATGCCGGGCGGGGCGTTTTGTTCCCGTATTCCTCTGTCGTTACAGGCAAAATGGCTGTTTCCAGCCCGCTTTCTTCCATAATTGCCGTCGCAAACTCATACCAGCTGCATATGCCTGAATTGCTGACATGATAGATGCCCGGCGGATGGCTGAACAGCTTGATGACCGCTTCTGCTAAATCCTTCGTATAAGTCGGCGAACCAATTTGATCGCTGACAACCCGAAGCTCTTGTTTCGTTTCAGCAAGCTTCAGCATGGTTTCAACGAAATTACTGCCGCCATGTCCGTACACCCACGATGTTCTGATGATCGTGCTGTCTTTTGTCGTTAATCGTATCAGTTCTTCTCCGAGCCTTTTGCTTTTGCCATAAATGGTTTTTGGATCGAGGGGATCGTCTTCCCTATATGGCTGGGTTCCTTTCCCATTGAATACATAGTCCGTGCTGATATGAACATATTGAGCTCCGATGCGGGTTGACTCAAGCGCTGTATAATAAGCGCCGATTCCGTTAATCAAGTACGCTTTATCAAGCTCTTTCTCGCATTGATCAACCGACGTAAACGCGGCGCTATTGACCACGATATCCGGCTGATAATGGCCAAACGAATGCCGTACTGAGCGCTGGTCAGCAATGTTCATCATCTTCTTTGTTAACGCAATGACCTCATATCCGGCTTGCTTCAGCTGGCGGCATAGTTCCAAGCCAAGCTGTCCTCCCGCCCCAGTTACCAATACCTTTGTCAATCAGATCACCTTCTCATCGGTCATTGTCTGTATACCACTGAATCGTACGCGCAATGCCTTCTTCAAACGTCACTTCCTGCCGCCAGCCCAGTTCATTTTTCAGCTTTGATGCATTGATCGCATAGCGCCGGTCATGCCCTTTTCGGTCTTCCACGTGGGCGAACAATTCCTCACAGCCCAGATGTTTCAAAATGACACTCGCCAGCTCTTTATTCGTGCGTTCATTTCCGCCGCCGATGTTATACACCTCGCCGTCGTTTCCTTTTTCTAAAATCAGTTTGATTGCGCGGCAATGATCCTCCGCAAACAGCCAGTCTCGGATCTGGAGTCCATCGCCATACAGCGGAACAGGTAGGCCCTGCTTCGCATGACGGATAATCGTCGGAATCATTTTTTCGCTGTGCTGATAAGGTCCGTAATTGTTGCTGCATCGTGTAATGATGGCCGGAAGCTTGTGGGTTTTCACATAAGACAACACGAGCAAATCTGAGCTTGCTTTGCTGGCTGAGTATGGGTTATTAGGAGAAAGCGGCGTCGTTTCTGTAAACGCGGGATCATCCGCTTTTAAATCCCCGTACACCTCATCTGTTGAAATATGAATCAGCTTCTTGGCTTTTCCTTTCAAGACCGCTTCCGCCAATCGGTATGTCCCCATGACATTTGTGGTGATAAACGGCTCCGCTTGGGAAATGCTTCTGTCCACATGCGATTCTGCTGCGAAGTGAATGACGCCGTCGTAGGTCTCGTCAAACGCCCGGTCGATATCCTCCTGAACGCTGATGTCCCCTTTTACAAAGCGAAAACGGCTGTTTTGCTGTAATTTTTCCATTTCCTCCGGGTGGCTGGCGTACGTCAGTTTATCTAAAACGGTAATGCGCGCATCCGTTTCCCTCAGCATGAGCTTTGTAAACGTGAGCCCGATGAAGCCGGCCCCGCCTGTAATTAAATATGATTTTGCCATCACTTTTCGTCCTGTCCTTTCCGTAGAGCCTGGTGTACAAGCTGGGAAGCGAGATAAAGCGATTCGTGAGTTCCGGCATCTACCCACCAGCCTGATAACACATCATACGTAAGCTGGCTGTTTTCGATGTATAGATTATTCACATCGGTGATTTCCAGCTCGCCGCGCTTTGATGGTGATATTTGTTCAATATATGAAAACACCTCTGCATCATACATATAAATGCCGGTAACACAAAGGTTGGTCGGTGGCTGTTCGGGCTTTTCGATGATGGAACGAATCCGCTTGTTTTTCTCATCAATCTCAGCAATCCCGAAACGTTCCGGGTCATCAACTTCTTTCAGAAGCACTTTTGCTCCTTTCCCCTGCTGTTCAAAGCGTTCTGTATAAGGCTTTAATGAATCTTCAAATATATTATCACCTAATAATAAAATGAAAGACTCTTTTTTCGTAAAGCGCTTTGCATAAGACAGCCCATCCGAAATGCCCGATGCTGCCGGCTGTACTTGATAAGTGATAGTAACGCCAAGCTCTTCCCCGTTCCCAAGCAGTTTGTAAAATTGCGGCATATGCTCCTTTTGGCTGATGAGTAAAATGTCTTTTATTCCGGCTTCCTCCAGCTTCATAATCGACCAGTATATCATCGGATACGGGCCTACAGGAAGCAAATGCTTGTTGACGGCTTTCGTTAAGGGCATAAGGCGTGAGCCGTTTCCTCCGGCTAAAATAACACCTTTCACATTAACACTTCCTTACATGCATTTTTATATCTCTTGTTCATATAAATCTTGAAGAATAGCTGTTACCCGCATAATGCCTTTGCCATCCACGAGCGGCCTTCCTCCCTTGTGCAAAGAAAGGCGAAGAGGATAGCTGCTCATAATGCGTGACATCTGATAGATGAGTGTTTCATCCGGTACAAGCTCACCCAATCCAAGATCAAGAGCGGCGCCTTGGTCAGCAAATGTTTTGGCTGTAGCCGTTTGATGCTCAACCTGAGAAAGAACAAGGCACGGCACGCCGATGCAAATGGCTTCATATAGAGAGATGCCGCCGGCGACAATGGCTGCGTCCGCTTGTTTCATCAAACCTGCCATATCATTTGTCTGTTCGATCATCTTGTACTGCGGCTTCTTTTCGATCCGCCTTCGGACTGCCTCTTGATGCGGTGAAGCGCTCCCCATTACAAACATCATGTTTTTGTCTTTTATGTCGGGGACTTGATCAGCGGCAGCCAGCACTTTAAAAATAAGCTGCTTCGGATCACTTCCTCCTAATGCAACAAGGATATTGCGGCAGTCTTTCTTAAGTGTGTAATCCTCTCTTGCGGCCTGAAAGGCGGGGTGAAGAATAAGATAGTCCGGACCTTCATAGATGCGTGTGTTTCCCTGAACGTACACCCTGCTTCTGATGTGACCGTAAATTCCGTTAATGACTGCGTCACTATATTGAATCGATTTACCGTTTTTCTCTTCAAAAAGAACAATTTTCGCATCTGTCTCCGTCTTTATTTTCTTTAACAGCTCTGCAGGCGCGCCTAGAATATCAAACAAAAGCAAATCAAGCTTCTTGCTTTTTATTTCCCGGAGAATAAATTCGTGCTGCTGCAGCTCCGGCTTTACGATGACACGCCAATGCTCTTCATGAAGAAACGCTTCAGACTCCTGATTCGTATAAAACGTAATCAAGCATCGCTGTTTGAGCCCCTCCGCAAGTCTCTTCATCCGGACAACATGGCCCATTCCCTTTTCATAGCCGCCGTCTGCGAAGATCCCAACACGCATGGCTATTCAGCCTCTCGTTCGATTGCCGCATCGGGATTCCGGTTCAGAAGGGTGATAAGCTCTGAGGCGGATACATCGGGGCGCTCGCCTGCTTTTTGATAGAGGGCCTTTATTGATTCATAGTCTTCCTTTGTATCAATGGTCAGCCGATATCGAGGGGCGCGAAATCGTTCCGGCGCCTCTAAAAACTGCACACGATAAAGAGCTGGATGATTCCTTATATATAACGTGACATGCTCCTGATATTGATCCTCCATATTCTGAATACGGCTGATGTCAATTAACAGGTTGGCGTTGACCACTTCGCCGCAAATCCCTAATGGGGCATTCAGGATATACGTATAATCCGATCCTTGATCAAAATGCGCCTTAATCATTACATCGAGCAGCTCCGGATCGACAAACGGATTATCACCCGTTAACCGGATAATGACTGACGGTTTAACAGCTTCTATGACCTTCACAAACCTATCGAGGACACGTTCTTCGCTCCCGCGGAAAACACGAAAGCCTTGTTTGATACAGTGCGCCTCTAATATGTCGTCAGTTTCTTTGTCAGACGTGGCGATGACAAGATTATCCTGATCCTTTTGGTAAAACGCGCTTTGCCGGACACGGTGAACGAGAATGTCAAGTAAACGATTCGATCCGAGCGGCCGAAGCACTTTTCCCGGAAGCCTTGTTGAACCCATTCTTGCCTGAATGATAAAGAGAATATCATTCATGAAACGGGCTGTCCTTCAGTAAAATGTCATCCCAGACAATGCCTGTGTCGGCCGGAATGTCTCTTACAGCCCGAACACCGCTGGTCAGCAGTTCAAAAAATCTCGGGTGCAGCCCCTGCGGCTTTTGTCCGGGCCGAAGCACTGCGATATTGTCTTCACTAAAGGCTTCACCTTTTTGAATCGGAGCTGTTGTAAAAATGCCTCTGTATGCAAAGTTTCTGATTTCTCCTTCGATGGAGGTTGTTGTTTTGTATGAACTGCCAAGCAGTTTTTCAGAGACCGGCTTTGTGATCCCCTGTTTCAGCTCAGCTTCCGTTTTCCTGATGCCATCGACCATTTCTTTCAATTCATCCGGATTTAATGCAAACGAGTGGTCGGCACCCGGCAGATCTTTATCGATCGTAAAATGCTTTTCTATCAGTTTTGCTCCGAGCCGAACCGCGGCACATGGCGCTTCTGTCGGATGCTCGCTATGATCGGAGAAGCCGATTACTGCCTCAGGAAAAGCGGCGGCAAGCATCGGAATGACGCTGAGGTTGCTGTACTCCGGCGGTGCTGGGTATTTCGCCACACAATGCATTATGGCAATTTGATTGTTTCCCTCTGCCCTGATGGTGCGCCAAGCTTCGTGAACATCAGAGATTTCAGCTCCGGCTGTCGAGAAAATCATCGGCCTGTTCAGCCGGGCGACATATTTGAGCAGCGGGAGATGGTTAATTTCATAGGATGCGATTTTAAAAGCGCTCGGCGAGGTAGACTGAAGCAGATCAGCTGACCCCTCGTCACATACCGTACTTAAAAAGATCACCTGCTTTTCGCGGCAGTAATCCAATAGCGGTAAAATCCACTCAGCAGGCATTTCCATAGATTGAACCAAAGAAAAAATAGAGACGTCCTTGCCCGCTGCCGTCTTGTACAAACCAGGATCTTTCTGGTACATCCTATCAGCTTGGAACATTTGAAATTTCACGGCATCCGCTCCCGCTTCCGCCGCGGCGTCTATCAGCGCAAAAGCCTGATCAAGCTTCCCGTCATGATTAATCCCCGCCTCAGCAATAATAAAAACAGGAGAGTCTTTGCCTACAGTTTTATTCGCGATCTGAAACGCTGCCATTATTTCGCCTCCTTGCCCGGCCAAATATGATAATAGTAATACGATTGTTCAGCGGTAAAGCCCATTCGTTCATAAAGGCGGATCGCCCTTACATTGTGAAGCTGCGTCCCCGCTGTTACCGTTCTATGCTTCTGGGTCTCCGGTTGTTCTATGAGATTCGCCAATAAATGAAACGCAATACGTTTCCCTTCAAATCCCGGCTTTACAGCCATCAAATCGAGAATGCACTCATCATCTCTTGATAAGCCCTGAAGATAGCCGATGACCTCGCCATTGTGTTTAGCGACAATATTGACCGCCGCCCTTCCATTCAGATTGTTTCGTGTCCACTCCTGAAATATTTTGTTTGCTGCATCGCGGCTGAGATGAGGATCCTGAAAATATCTGCTTTTTGTAAACGAGTCTCGGGCCAGCTCACATATCGCTTCTGTGTCTCCGGGCTCAGGTGGGCCCAGTTCAAAAAATGGCGGTGTTTTGTCATAAAAAGACGGAGGCATCGCCAGCTTCAGCAAACTCCCGACAAAGTAAGAGGATGGCTGCTGCTGTATCACATGCGCGGCTCCGATGTCTTCAGCCGGAACGCGGACAAAGATAAAATCCGTTTCATCCATTTGGCGTACAGTATAAAAAGCTTCAAACAGCCTCATTAGCTGCCCGGTACTATTTGCGGCAAGAAGTTTGACGTTCATGACTTTCTTCTGAAGCACCTTGCTTTCCCACAAAGAATCTTCGTAAAGCAATACGCCTTGGAGCCTGCTGTTTTCAAAAAGGCCGAGGGAAAATTGATACGGAACATCCAGTGTAAGCTTTCTGCTTTGGAGAAATTCCTCAATCGCCTCTTTGGAAACATTTTCTTTTACCGTATACACTTAATCAGCCCCTTTTACGATATCCCGCACAGCTTCAATGACATCATCTACATCGTCGTCAGACATTGATGGATAGAGCGGGAGAGAAAGGGTTCGTTTATAGTAATTCATGGCATTCGGAAAGTCCGCTTCCTTATATCCAAATTGCTTTTGATAATACGGATGAATGTGTACTGGAATAAAATGAACGCTAGTGCCGATATTGTATTCATCCTTTAAAGCCGTAATCATTTCGCTGCGCGTAACTCCGGCCTTTTTTTCATCAACTTGCAGAACATATAGATGCCAGGCGTGCCTGCCGTCATCATGGACAAACGGCGTGATCAGCCCAGGAATCTGCTGAAAAGCGGTTTGATAGCGGCCGGCAATCTCTTCTCTCCGTTTCTGCATATCATCCAGCCGTTTCAGCTGATGAAGTCCGAGGGCCGCCTGCAAATCAAACATATTCATCTTATAGCCGGGCGATTCGACTTCATAGTACCAGCTGCCATTTGAAGAATAACGGTTCCATGCGGCTTTACTCATGCCGTGAAGGCTTAGCACCCGGATCTTATCGGCAAGCTCCTCATCATCAGTCGTCAGCATGCCGCCTTCCCCTGTCGCGAGGTTTTTGGTGGCGTAAAAGCTGAATGCCGTTGCATCCCCGATAGAACCGATCATTCTTTGCTTATAAGTCGTATATACCGCATGTGCCGCATCCTCCAGCACGAATAAACCATGATTTTGGGCAATAGCCAATATTGCATCCATATCGCAGGACTGCCCGCCAAAGTGGACGGGCACAACTGCTTTCGTTCGCGGTGTGACGGCCGCCTCAAGCTTTACCAGGTCAATATTGAGCGTGTTTTGGTCAATATCCGCAAACACAGGCGTCGCTCCCGTATGAATAATCGTATTGGCGGTCGAGCTGAACGTAAGCGGAGAGGTAATGACCTCGTCCCCGGGCCCGATCCCTTTTGCTTTCAAAGCCAAAAATAAAGCTGCGGTACATGAATTCACCGCCACGGCGTGCTTCGCCCCGACAAACGCGGCAAACTCTTTTTCAAACTGCTGAACCTTCGGGCCTTTAGAGAGCCATCCCGATTCAAGCGTTTCTGTAACCTCCTGAATTTCTTCCTTACCGATTAACGGCAATGAGTAAGGGAGAAAATGATTTCTCTTTTGCACCATTTCTTTGCGCTCCTATCATTTTATTCAGTATCTTCCCGCCTGTAATCAACCCCTGTTTTGGCTTTCAGTTCCGCAAATAAAGCATTTGTTGATTCTGCCACCGGATAATTAGCCGCTATGAATGCCAGGCGCGCCTCTTCTGCTTTTTGATGCACGTCGGGACTTCGAAGAACTTCAACCAAGGTGTGCGCCAGTTCATCCGGCTGGTCAAACATAAAATCGCCAAGAGACTCATAATACGGATACGAGCGATTTCCGGACGATTTTCCGATCAGCACAGGCTTTTGAAACAGCATGGCTTCAAGACCGACTGTCGAGGTTTGCGTCACTGCGGCATCAACATACGGCAGCAAATCATAAAGCTCCAGCTCCTTTTTGATGACTCTGCATGCTTGATGTTTTTTCGCCGCCTCGTGATACAGATCAAGCTTGTTTTTTCCGATTTCCCACGGGTGGGGTTTGATAATGATTTGCAGCTGCTTCTGATCAGAAAGCCCCTGCAGCACACCGGAATAAAAGTCTTCTGAAAAGGGCTGAGTGGCAATGAGCACAATTTTTTTAGTCGGCTGAAAAGCAAGTTTTCGATAGAATATGGACATATCCATAGGCGTTCTGTTAAAAATCTGATCGAACCGGGGATGTCCCGTTACGAGAATCTGCTCGGGTTTACAGCCTTTTCGTATGAACCACTCTGCTTCATACGCACCAAAAACAGCTTGATAGGTTGTAAAAACAGGAATGAAGGCTTCATCTCCCATCAATGCGCCATGCTGAAGACAAATGCTGACGGCCCCTTTTCTTTGACACATGAGAGCGAGCACCCTGCTGTAAATGTCTTCTGCCGTTCCGACAATAACAGCTGAAATCTTTTCCTGTTCAAACAGCGCATCAACTGTATCAATGGCCTCTATAAATAAAGGAATATCTTTGAAAAGCCGGTCGCGAAACGCTTGATCACCAAATGCCGGGTGATCATCATAAGGGGCGAGAAGCGAACAGGCTGTTTCGAGATACTGCTTCGAATCGCCTTTTTGGCATGAATCCGCTATCTCCCGCTTGCTAATTACAGGCAGATCACAATAATGCGGCAAACTCCATCTGGCCAAAACAGCCGTTTTTTCAGGATCAAATTGATAGTAATTTCCGTTTGAAAAACGCAGGTAATCAAAGTGCAAAATGACTTTCCCTTTAACAGGTTTGTCATTTGTTTTAACGATTTTTTGGATTCTTTCTTCAAAAAACGGCTGAATCTGTCCCTCATCGATATGCTGATCCACCGATCCGAATAATTCCGGTTCTTCTTCCATCATCACCCTCAGCTCAGGGCTGATGTATTGATAAAAATTACTGATAAGCCCAAGCGGAATCCCTTTGTAGCGAAGTTTGTCAAAAAGCTCCACGTACTTCCGGTACAGCACCCAATAATTGCTTAAATAGGCCGACAAGCTCTCACCCCATTCCAAGCTTTTTTAATGATTCACGCAGCTCTCGGCAATTTCGCTGCGGAGGAAGGTTCCTGACAAATTCATTTTTTTCTGATTCAAACAGCTGAAAGTGAATCGATTGGTCGGTAATATAATTCAGGTCCAGCTCCTCATCCAGTGGGTAAAACGGATAAAAATGATTGACTCTCCAAAAGAACCGGGCATCTCCTATACGGTAAAACGCCGGGCTTTCATCCCAATAGGAGCCAAACTTCTCCTTTACCTTCTCAAGCACCGAATACCTGTGCATCACCGAGCAATGATCAATTGCGCACGGCGCGTTCCATGTCACTTGAGCGGCAGGCCTGACAGTTTCTTTTACAATGTCGCGATTCTCGTTTAAATGATAGGTTTTGGAGGCTGAGTAAATCACAGCCTTTTCAGAATGGGTATCGAGCTCCCGCACCATTTTCAGGAGGCGGTCCGGCATATAGATGTTGTCATCCGTCGCATAGGTGATATATTCACCCTCCGCCATCTCAATCGCCTGATTGATCAGTGCCGCGTATCTCGTTTTTTCTGTTCTTTCCTTCACTCCAGATACATCGCTTTGATAAAAACGCACTCGGTTATCATTCAAAAAAGGACGGATTACATTCAGCGTCTCTTCATTGGAGTTGTCATCCATAATAAACAATTCAAAATCTGAAAACGTTTGTGAGAGTATGCTAGAAATGGACTTTGCCACATAATCGCTTTTGTTATAGCTCGTCATAATGACTGATACTTTCGGCAAATCCTACACCTCCTTCTTGGAACTTCACACCTGAAACTATCGTTATCTTATGTTGCTTATGCTCAAGTTGCGCTAGGGATACAAACCAATATGCGAAAAGTTTGTGTATGTCTATGAAAAACAGCGGCTGCCCATAGCGAAATCTGATTCGTCCGCTGTTCTTTTTCAGCATAATCCAAGCATCAGCCTCATAAGGTGAAAGAGATAAAAATCGCACTAGCGACTATGATCGTTTTCCATCGGAGGTGAGTCATCGCGGAGCGTTCACCTATACATCCAGAACATGTTGAATGGTTTTCATAAAAAGGAGGAACGATATGAAACCGAAAAAAAATCAATATCAGCAAATGCAGGGATTTGATAATATGCAGGGGTATCAGCCTCAGTTTGGCGCCAACCCGTACCCGCAGCAAGGCCAAGGCTCACAAATGCAGACAATGGGGATGCAGCCAATGATGCCAATGCAGCAGGGGCAGCAAGGACAACAAGGACAGCAGGGATTTGGATTCCCGGGCCAGCAGCAGGGCGGCGGTTTTCAAATCCCATCGGGGCCTACACCGTCAGGACCGGGCCAAAGCGTTCCCGGCATGCTGCCTGTTGAGGAATCTTACATCGAGAATATTTTGCGCCTGAATCGGGGGAAAACGGCCACCATTTATATGACATTTGAAAACAGCAAGGAATGGGGCTCGAAGATTTTTCGCGGCGTCATCGAAGCTGCGGGCCGGGATCATATTATTATCAGCGACCCAAAATCAGGAACACGCTACCTGCTCCTGACAATCTACCTCGATTACATTACATTTGATGAAGAAATTGCTTATACGTATCCATATTCCATGGCGTCCTATTCGCCAAGATAAGAAAAAAGCCAATCACTCATATGATGAGGATTGGCTTTTTTGTTTATAGATATTTGACGGCTGCGACAACGATCATAATCCAAGAAATAATAAACGCCACACCGCCGAGCGGGGTGATCGCTCCAAGAATGGAGATTTGCGTCACACTTAGAATATATAAGCTTCCGGAAAACAGCACAATTCCCGCAAACATCAGCCAGCCGGCTGTCGTGACACTGCCTATGCCGGATAATTTATCAGCCAGAAACGCGACAACGAAAAGCCCAAGGGCGTGATACATATGATACTGCACGCCTGTGTGCCAAACCTGAAGATATTTATCAGGTATTTTCCCTTCTAATCCGTGAGCGCCGAATGCTCCGAGTCCCACGGCAAGCAGGGCGTTAATGGCCCCTAATATGATAAAAACTTTCATCTATCTCTCCCGCCTTTTCGTTAAACTCATATCATTTATCTTATCGCACCTGCACCAAAATTCAATGTTTGTTCTCCGTTGACACGAGATTGTCGGATTTTCTCCTGCGCCAAAGCTGGAACTGGTCAGCTGCTATTGCAGCAAGCGTCCCTAATACGAGCCCGTTGCTTAATAGAGAAATAAATACCGGATGCAATCCCTTTAACGCAGTTTCAGGAACAAACATGATACCGACCCCTGTCAGCAGTGAGATACCGATGATAGACCTCACCCTTTTTGATTCTTCTTTCTCATACGAATCAAATTCGGCAAAGGCCAGACCGCCCATTGCGGAGAACACAACAAAATTCACCGCAAATCCAACGGGTGACGGCAGGCTCGCAAACGTATTCATAAAAAACGGGATTACGCTGATCACGATAACCAGAATACTGCCGAGCATAAACGGTTTTTTAGAAGGCATTTTGGTCGTTTCAATAAAACCCGCGGCTCCCGAAATCGGAACAGGCGCAATAGCTCCCGTCAAACCGCTAAGCAGATGGCTGAATGAAGCGGCAAAACCGGCATGGCGTTCATGATGCTTTCCATCAGGCTGTTTGCTGAATTTTTTCACGGCGATGTCCACGACCTTCATGCTCGCCAGCATATTCACGATCAGCAAGATGGTAATAAAAATAGAAGTGGTGATCAGGCCGCTGTTAAATAACGGGGTCCCAAAAGGAAACAGGGAAGGCAGCTGAAACAGCCGGTCCGGCATTTCAATCGGCTTTGCGGCTCCGGCAGCCGCAAACAGCACCCACCCGCCGAACAAGGCTAATAAAATAGAATATTGCTTAAAAAACATGATGTTCGAATTTGTCATTATAAAAGCGGCAGCGATCACAACAAGCGCCAGGCCAAATACAAGACCGTCCACCCCGTCCTGTCGATAACCGATTCCGAGAATTCCTTTTATAATGGGCTGACTCAGCTGCATGACAAGAAGCAATAAATAGACGCCCGTTACAACCGGAGTAAACAATTTTGCAAGTCTGTCAATGACCTTGAAAACACTTAACAAAAAGAAACATACAGCGCTTACAAGAAGAGCTCCCTGCAAACCCCGCAGTGTGTCTCCATATGTCGCAAACACAGTTCCCGTCAGCCCTGCGTAGATCGTATACACTCCCCACCACAAGCCGGCTGGGCTTTCATTAATCGGCAGTCTGTGGCCTTTCAAACACTGAATGACGGCGGCAATTCCCAGTACAAAAAAAGTGCTTTGAATCAATCTTGCAGAATCTGAGTGATCCAGATGAAACGACTGGGCAACCGCCACCGGAACAACTATCGCCGCAGCAATGATAAACGCTGTCCATTGCAGCGCGCCAAGAACCAATTTCACGTAAGCTCAACCTCTCTCTTTAAAAATCAAATAAAGACTCTCCATTTCCATCCTCTTCCTGCTTTTCTTTTTCTTGCTTTCGATATTTGTTTAATCCCGCGCTCCCCATCATTTTTTCCATCATCAGCTGGTCTGTCGATGGCGGCGCGGCAGGACTTGGCGTAACGCTCGGCTGTATGCGGGGCGCGCTCACGTTCTCCGGCTGATCAAGCACGACATCACACAGAGAACGGACAACCGCTACATAACGCTTCAGCTCCTCATCCCGTTCAGCCGTTTTTGCTTTTTTTAGCTCTTCTTCCATCTTTTGGATCAAAGCAGATATATGAATGTTCATGAAGCACCCTCCAAAAAAATAAATGTTGTCTTCCTGCATTTTATCAAATTCCTGCTGAAAACGCAGATATGAGTTTGTTATTTTTTCTGACAAACCTTGCGCGATTGACAAGCAGAAGAGATTTTTCACATAATAAATCACCATACCTTACAAAAAGGAGAAACGGAATGAACAGCATCCCCTCTATCATCAGCAAGCATAAAGCCTATTTTGCGGCGGGACATACGAGACCGCTTGAATCGAGACTGAACATTTTGCGAAAGCTGAAACAAGCCGTCAGAACTCATGAAGCCGATCTCATAGCCGCTCTCTACCAGGATCTCCACAAATCCGAGCAAGAAGCATACTCAACAGAAATCGGAATCGTCTTGGAGGAAATCAGCTTTGTCATGAAACGGCTGAGAAAATGGTCCAAGCCGAAACGAGTCAAAACGCCGTTGACTCATCTAGGCTCCAAAAGCATCATCATTCCTGAGCCGTATGGAACCGTTTTGGTGATTGCGCCTTGGAACTATCCCTTGCAGCTGGCGCTTTCTCCGTTGATTGGAGCCATTGCGGCGGGGAACACGGTCGTTCTCAAGCCATCAGAATATACGCCGGCTGTTTCTGCTATTCTTTCCAAACTCATCAGCAGCGTTTTTCCAACTGATTATGTCGCTATGGCAGAAGGCGGGCCCGATGTCAGCACAGCATTATTACAGCAGCCCTTTGACTACATTTTCTTTACAGGCAGTGTAGCTGTAGGAAAAATCGTCATGGAGGCCGCCGCCAAACAATTAATTCCCGTAACCTTGGAGCTCGGCGGCAAAAGCCCCTGCATCGTCCATAAAGATGCTGACATTCAGCTTGCCGCCAAACGCATCGTCTTCGGGAAATTTACAAATGCGGGACAAACCTGCATCGCACCGGATTATTTATTTGTCCACGAGGACATCAAAACGAAGCTGACAGAAGAAATGAAGCGTGCGATCAGAGAATTTTACGGCCCTCAGCCGGAACGGAATCCGCAGTACGGCAAAATCGTCAGTGAACGGCACTATCAGCGGCTGCTCAGCTTTCTGAATGACGGCATCCCACTCACAGGCGGACAATCTGATCCTGATCATCACAAAATTGCGCCGACCATTCTCGAACAAGTGAGGGATGACTCTCCAGTGATGCAGGAGGAGATTTTCGGGCCGATTCTTCCGCTCTTTACATACCGCAATATTGGGGAAGTCATTGAGAAAGTCCAATCGCGCCCTAAGCCGCTCGCCCTATATCTCTTCACCACAAACAAAGAAATTGAGCGCGCTGTTTTAGGAAATCTGTCGTTTGGCGGGGGCTGTGTCAATGATACGTTAATGCATGTTGCGACGCCGTATTTGCCATTCGGCGGCGTCGGGGAAAGCGGCATCGGCAGCTATCACGGGTTTGACAGTTTTAACACATTCACGCACAAAAAAAGCGTCGTCAAACAAACGAACCGCTTCGACTTCGCATTTCGTTATCCTTCCTCCAAAAACGGGCTGCGAATGATTCGAAAAATACTCAAATAAAAAAGCGCAGATCACCTGCGCTTTTTACAAATCCTTAATACACCAATCAATCGGCGCCTCTCCCATTTTCTCCAAATAGGCATTCGCCCGGGAAAACGGTCTGCTCCCGAAAAATCCGTTTCTCGCAGAAAACGGGCTGGGATGCGTCGATTCAATGATAAAATGCTTGGACGTGTCGATCCGTTCTTTTTTCATTTGGGCATGCCGTCCCCACAAAATAAAAATAACCGGCCGCTCCCTTTCATTCAGCACGTCGATAATCCGGTCTGTCAGTCGCTCCCAGCCTTTCCCCTTATGGGAATTCGCCTGTCCGCGCCTTACTGTCAGCACAGTATTCAGCAAAAGAACGCCTTGCTTTGCCCAGCTGACAAGCGACCCGTGATTCGGGATGCTGCACCCGATGTCCTGCTGCAGTTCAAGAAAAATATTTTTTAACGAAGGCGGCTGCTTTACACCGGGCTTTACAGAGAAGCTTAAACCTTGAGCCTGTCCCGGCCCGTGATACGGATCTTGTCCCAGAATGACGACCTTGACATCATCATATGATGTATAATGCAGCGCATTGAAAATATCCCGGCTGTCCGGATAAATCGTTTGCTCCGCGTATTCCCGCTTCAGCATTTCTCTGAGCTCTTGATAATACGGTTTCTCAAACTCTTCCTTTAGCTGATTCCACCAGCTGTCTTGTAAAAGCTGTTTCAAGATTCAGGCCCCCTTACGAACGATGAAGTCTGGAATAGACAGGCTCGCCATCCCAAACCATTTCACTTTTTGCTTCCCGCCTCTTCATCTCAGGCTCTTCAAGCAGGACGGCAAAGTTTTTCGTCGGCAGCTCCCCGAGTCCGTGCTTTTCACTTAAACGATCCAAATATTGCTTCCGCTTGGCGCCAAGGTCCGCAGACTGATTGTCTCCCGCGTCACTGAAGGCATAAATCACACTGGCGCAAGGGACACGCTTCACCCGGTAATCCTTGGCTGCGCGCAGATAAAAATCCCAATCCCAGTAATTGTGCACATCAGCATCGAAATACCCGATTTCATCATGCAGAAAACGTCTGTACATGCTGCCCGACGGCACGTATGTAGAGAACACTCTCATATCCTCATAGTCAGCGGTATAAGCAAACAATTTCCGTGACACTGGATACCTTGTTCCGTTTTTCTCTTCAAACGAAACTATTTCCGCATCAGAATGAACGAAGTCTGCCGTTTCTATTTCCTTTGCCATTTTCTCGATATGCCCTGGCGTAAAGAAATCATCGTCATCACACAGCATAATGCAATCGCCAGACGCCTCTTTTACACCGGCATTTCTCGCAGCCACATGCCCCGAGTTCTTTTCTAAATTGATGACAGCAATCGGCAGCTCCGGATACAGTGCTTTGACTGGCACGACCGATTCCCCGGCATCATTCACAATAATAATTTCATACGGCTTCAAGGTCTGGCGGGAAATCGACTCCAGAAGCTCACACAAAGCCGGAATCCGATTATAGGTCACAATTACGATAGAAATCTTCATGATGCTCTCCTTCTCATTTTCATAGTCATGTACTATTAAAACATATATTGGACGGGAGATCAGTGGGAATATCCTACTGAAACGGCATACTACAATGATAGAAACAGCAAAGTGGCTCCGATCAGAAGCACCATGATCAGCATCAGATTTCCAAAGACATGAAAGAGATCTTTCAGGCGGACGCCATTCGGAAGGATAAGACGCCACAGCTTAGATTGATAGACCGGCAGCAGCACCAGTGCATAAGAAAGACACAAAAATGTAAAAGCCGGCGGAACAAAAGCACAGCCTGTATCGTCCCAATTCATCATGATGTCTTTCATACTAGATCCATCCAATAAAATCAAAGATATCATGAGGGCCAGCACCACAAAGGACCCCAATTGAACCTCAAACAGGCGCATTTTCTGGTTATATGCAAATCGGACCGCCCAAAACCAGACATAAGCATATGAACATAACAGCGTAAGAATGGCACCTGCTGTAAAGACGACATCAGGCAGCCAATCAAGCAGAAAAACAAAAGGCAAGCTGGCTGCCATAGCCAAGAGCATGCAGCCACCAGTAAACAAAAATACTGCCCCATGAGCTACAAAACCATATAAACAAGAGCTAATCCTCACGACATACACATCCTTTACATAGAAATTCTATGTATATACCTAAAAAATCAGGCAAGCTGACGCCTGCCAATATAACAGCCCATTCGGCCAAATAACGGAAATAACAGCGTTGCAATAGCACAAGTTCCAACAAACCAAGGTGTCAACAAGGATTGAAACAGCGCAGCAGGAATTACATTGAATAGAAAAACAAGCATAAAAATGACGTTTGGCACCATTGAGATCAGAATCGTATGTAGAACAAGCTTTTCTCCGCGTTTTCCAAACTCCTTCACGCCTTGATACCCAATCAGCACCCAGTAGATCATATATGCAGCTAAGATCAGCCAAACAGAAACAGAAATGCCTTTCCATACTGCTTGAACAAACGGTGATTCAAGCCATACATGCATTATTGTAATCGCAATGCCGACAGCGAATAGGGCACTGTTACAGAAAAGATGGAACATCAAAAACGCACGGAACGTTACTGGCTGTATTTTCTTAAACGAAGAAACAATGTCAGTTGGTGTTCCAAACGCCTGCAATAAAGTCTGCATAGCTTCCTCCTCACTCTTTCCTTCCTGAAAAGAGCAAAACAGATGATGTTCAATATGGCTCTCAATCTCTTCTATCATTGCCTCGCCTTCAGGAAGCCCTTTAAGCCCGCTTTTGATTTCGGATACATATGTTTCTTTATCCATTTTGTCCGCTCCACTTCAGTATTCGGTCCATCATGGCTGAAAATACGCTCCATTCCTTCGTGCGTTCCGCCAGCACTTCTTTGCCTTCGTCTGTAATCCGGTAATATTTGCGGTCCGGTCCTTTCTCCTGCTTCTCCCAGTAGGAAGAAATATATCCTTGGCGTTCAAGCTTGTGAAGAGAAGGATACAAGGTCCCTTCTTTCATCTGCAGCTCGTTTCCGCTGCGGCTTCCCATTTCTTTTACAAGCTCATAGCCGTACATCGGCCGCTCGTTCAGAAGCGTCAATACCAATATAACCGTGCTTCCCTTAACCAGCTCACGATTTAACATCTCAAAACCCCTACCTAGTTTTCTTATGTAGCATTTTACGAAAGCCCGTTGAGATTGTCAAATGATTCCTATAGATCTTCTATATTGTGATACAGAGAAAATCTAACTATAATGAAAGACAAAACATGATGGAGGTTCAAGACATGTCTATGCACAAAGCACTCACCATTGCCGGCTCAGATTCCAGCGGCGGTGCTGGGATTCAAGCTGATTTAAAAACATTTCAAGAAAAAAACGTATACGGGATGACCGCCTTAACGGTGATCGTTGCGATGGACCCAAACAACAGCTGGGACCATCAGGTATTCCCGATCGATACTGATACAATCCGCGCCCAGCTTGCAACAATTACGGACGGCATCGGTGTGGACGCCATGAAAACAGGAATGCTGCCAACCGTTGATATTATCGAGCTTGCAGCAAAAACGATCAAAGAAAAACAATTAAAAAATGTGGTAATTGACCCGGTTATGGTTTGCAAAGGTGCTAATGAAGTCCTTTATCCGGAGCACGCCCAAGCCCTGCGTGAGCAATTGGCTCCGCTAGCCACTGTCATTACGCCAAACTTGTTTGAAGCCAGCCAGCTCAGCGGCATGGATGAACTAAAAACAGTTGACGATATGATCGAAGCCGCGAAAAAAATTCACGCACTCGGCGCTCAATATGTCGTCATTACAGGCGGAGGCAAACTCAAACATGTGAAAGCCGTTGATGTTCTCTATGACGGAGAAACAGCGGAAGTCCTTGAAAGCGAAATGATCGATACGCCTTATACACATGGCGCAGGCTGTACGTTCTCAGCAGCCGTGACAGCGGAGCTCGCCAAAGGTGCGGAAGTCAAAGAAGCCATTTACGCAGCGAAAGAATTCATCACAGCGGCCATTAAAGAATCCTTCCCGCTAAACCAGTATGTTGGTCCTACGAAGCATTCTGCACTGCGCCTGAATCAACAATCATAAACAAAAGGGGCTGCCTTACAAAGAGGCAGCCCTTTTTAAATCACCGAAGACTTTTCACAGAAAAAACTGCCGATCCCATCGGCAGCCTGTTTATTTGATTTTTAAATTGTTTGCAGATTTCCTCAAAAATGTTTCTATCGACTGAACAAAAAGTGCATATTCCTTCATTTGTTCATATGCCCGCGTGAGAATTTCCGCCGTTTCACTGTGCGGCGTTGTTCCGCCAAGCATTTTTTTCAGCTGAAGCAGCACATCCTTATATTCTTCCCGCTTATCTTCAACTTGGTTAGCAGCCTTTTCCAAACATTCCGGTGTTATCTTCTGTTCATGTATATTCAAGAAAACAACTCCTTTTACAGAAAAAAATAGTAGGTTATCGTTGAAGAATAGCACAGATGGCTCAGATTTCACATAAGAAAATAGAAGGATTTTCTACATAAGTGTCCAAATTCCGACATTCATTTCAGATTTCCCGGTCGAACTGGCTGTTACTTCATGATTTCCCGGGAAAGGAAAATATCTCGCACTAAAGACCTCTTCTCCGTTATTGATAAAGATTTCCACAGATGACGCGTCGAAAAACATGTGTACGGTATGCAAGTCCTTGATGCGGCAATGTCTCGCTTCTGTTCTTTTTCCGTCAAAGCTCGTTCGTTCCAGCGTAACAATCCCCTCGTCTTTATGGAAGGAAAACGTAGCCGTTCCGCGGATACTGATTGAAAAGCCAGACTCCGTATGAATGTCTTCCAGCAGAATCTCAGCTCTTTCAGGTTTTTCCACTGGAAGTGTACCAGATGATCCATGCATGTTGATGTGTATTTTTTTCTCATTTCTGCGCATGGCTTTTAGCTCAGGCAGCGGCTGCTGAATCAGCTTCTGGCCTGAAAGCGTCAGCTGTCTCGGCAGCGTCATGCAGTGAATCCAGTGATAGTCAATCGTCGGATGAGATCCTTCATCCTGGTCAGGCACAGCCATCCATGCAAACAAAATCCGTCTGCCCTGATCATCTTCAAGTGTTTGCGGCGCGTAAAAATCAAAACCTTGATCAAGTTCCCTAAAATCACCATGCTTCAGTTCAGGCTTGTTATAATCGAGACGCCCGACAAAATAACCTGACTGGTATACGTTCTGATAAAGGAAACCGTCAGCCTCAAGCCCTTGAGGCGAAACAATCAGCACGTCCGATCCTTGAAGGGAAAACAAATCAGGGCATTCCCACATGTATCCAAAATCGTCCAGCCCGTTGAAGCCTGCGCCGGTTATCGGGCCAAGAAATCTCCACTCTATCAGGTTATCAGAAGCAAACAATACAGCCTGCCCTTTCAAATTCTCTGTTTGCGCACCAATCACCATATACCATGTGCCTTCATGCTCCCATACCTTCGGATCGCGAAAATGCGCCGTATATCCTTCCGGAAGGCGGGCGACGACACCCTTTTTCTCAAAGGACAGCCCGTCGTCAGAAACAGCAAGGCATTGATACGTTTCCCGATTTCCATCCTGATCCCTGACATTTCCTGTGTAAAACAGATAGAGCCGATCGTCTTTCGTGACAGCGCTGCCCGAGTAGCAGCCGTTTTTATCAAACCAATCACTCGGAGCCAGCGCAATCTCTTCCCGCTTCCAATTCACAACATCCTGTGTCGTATAATGCCCCCAAAATTTTGCGCCGTGCCCCGTCTGAAACGGCTGCCACTGAAAGAATACATGATAGCTGCCCTTCCAATAAATCACGCCATTCGGGTCATTCAGCAGCCCAACCGGCGGCATGATGTGAAAATGCTGGCGGTGCGGATCGCTGTTAGCGATGGGCTCTTTTTTCTCCACTTCTTCATAAGCCCGGCGACGAAGCTCCTGGTCATGTGCTGTCATTTTTTCCTCTCCTCATCCTCATTAATCTTCATGACAAATGCTGCAATGAACGCTGACACTGCCGCAATCGCCATGCCAATCAGATAGTTGATCAAGTTGCCCATGCCAAACGGCGCAGCAATGGCGATCATCGGAATTCCCGTTAACCCGTAAGCGTTTGCAGCTACATGTGTAAAGACGACATATGCTCCACCCAATGCGCCTCCGATCATCGCGGCGATAAACGGTTTTCGGTAGCGAAGATTGACTCCGAATATGACGGGCTCAGTAATGCCGAGAAAAGCGGAAAATGCTGCCGGAAGCGCGATTTCTTTTGTCTTTGCCTTTTTCGCCATAAAGAAGACGGCAAGACCTGCCCCGCCCTGTGCGACATTCGCCATTGACCAGATCGGCAGCAAGTAGTTTTTGCCTATATCTGCAATAAGCCCCGCCTCAATCGCATGGAAGCTGTGATGAACACCTGTCAGCACGATGAGTGAATACGTGCCCCCGAAAATCAAACCTGCCACAAAACCGGCATGGTCATATACATAAGTTAAAGCAACCGTAATGCCGGAGCCAAGCGCTCTGCCCAGAGGGCCAATCGCGATAAAAGCAACAAACCCGGTGACAATTACAGTAACAAAAGGTGTAACAAGCAAGTCTACCGCATGCGGAACCACTTTTCTTGTCCATTTCTCTACCTTGCTCATTACATAAACCGCCAGCAGAACAGGGATGACAGTTCCCTGATAGCCTAGAAGCGCGATATCAAATCCGAAAAGATGCATATAATCAGGTGTCGCTTCAGCCAAACCCCATGGATTCAAAAGGTTTGGATGAATCATGATTCCCCCAATGACCGCTCCCAAGTACGGGTTGCTGCCAAATTCTTTTGAAGCGCTTACTCCGATTAGAATCGGCAAGAAAATGAATGCTGCACTTGAAAACATATCAAGCAGCTGAAAAACTGCAGAATCCTTGCTCATCCAATGAAACGCATTGATCATACCCAGCAATCCCATTAATAGGCCGCTGGCTACAATAGCCGGGATGATTGGAACAAAAATATTAGAAAGCGTTTTCGCAAATCTCGCAGCGGGATTCAGCTTTTCTTTTGCCGCATCCTGATGATTTACGTGTTCTTCACGCTCGATATCAGCTTCTTTAGCAAAGGCATCGAATACTTTATTCACAAGGCCTGTTCCGAAAATGATCTGGTACTGGCCAGAGCTGCTGAAAGCCCCTTTGACGCCATCAAGCTCTTCTACTTGTGCTTGATCTATCTTTGATTCATCTTTCATCACTAAACGCAGTCTTGTTGCACAATGAGCCGCGCTGATAATATTTTCTTTCCCTCCGAGAAGCTCAATGAGGCGTTTTGCAGTCTCTTTGTAATCCATCTATTTCTCCCCCTTTTATTTAAACAAAAAAGACCTAAAATTCGCCAACGAATAAAGGACACAGCGATCCTTTTTCATTTACGCAAATTTTAGGTCTTGCCTGCTTTACCAGTCACAATCCCGCTTATTCAGATCAAGAATACGCTTTCATCATAAATCATGACAGCGTTTTCGTCAACTATTTTTTTAGTTAAATAGTTTGATAAAACATGTAGACAAAAATTCGTAAAAATTAATTGTGAAATACTTCACAATATCGTGCTATACTATGCTCAATCATGAAAGAAAGCAGGAAAAGACAATGGAAACTCAAGCATTACAAAAGGTTGAACAGTATGCTTTGAAAAAACAAAACATATTCACTTCAAGCAAAATCCGTTATGTGCTTCGGTCCATTTTGGCCAGTATGTTTATTGGTTTTGGCATTACAGCCGCAAGCAAAACAGGCAGCTATTTCTTTATGGCTGATTCTCCGTTTGCCTTTCCGGCTGCCGCTGTCACTTTCGGGGCCGCTATTCTGATGATTGCTTACGGAGGCGGAGATTTATTTACCGGCAACACCTTTTATTTCACCTATACCGCGCTCCGGAAAAAAATCAGCTGGCGCGACACCCTGCACTTGTGGATGTCAAGCTATGCCGGCAATTTAATCGGCGCCATTCTGTTTGCCATCCTGATCAGCGCGACGGGACTTTTTGAGGAGCCTTCTGTTCATTCCTTTTTGATTCATTTGGCAGAGCACAAAATGGAGCCGCCGGCTTCCGAATTGTTTTTCAGAGGAATGCTGTGCAATTGGCTTGTGTGCCTCGCCTTTTTCATTCCAATGTCTCTCAAAGGGGAAGGAGCAAAGCTTTTTACCATGATGCTTTTCGTTTTCTGCTTCTTTATTTCCGGCTTTGAACACAGCATTGCCAATATGTGCACATTCGCCATCTCGCTTTTGATCGAGCACCCTGATACAGTGACACTGATGGGAGCAGTCAGAAACTTAATCCCCGTTACGCTCGGCAATCTGACCGCGGGAATAGTTATGATGGGCTGGATGTACTACACACTGAATCCTGATCAATAAAAAAACTTCCAGAGATCACTCCCTGCAAGTCAAAGCGGTTATTCCGAGAGATCTTGAAGACGCTGGACATGCAGCGTGATATAGCCGGCCTCGGATTCCGGCAAATGTAATTGATATTCATTTTTCAAAAACTCCGCCAGCTCCAGCGCACATTGATAGGCGAATGAATACTTTTTTTGGATGAAATAAAGCATCTCCTCGTCCATACGATGGAGCGCTTCATTTGATTCCAACCGGCTGACCGCGTATCGCAAATGCGTGACAAGGCGTTGATAGGAAATGCTGTTTTCATCCACCTTTCGATTAAAGTATTGTTCTATTTTCTCTATCATTTCTTTGATCATGGTCGTATGCTTCAGCGCCGAATACATGCTCTCCGCATCCATCTTGGCCGTATGGATGTGAAGGGCAATATAACCCGCTTCATCTTCAGGCAGAGACACGCCCAATGTCTCTTTTACATGTCCGATCGCCCACAGGCCGATCTCATATTCTTTTTTATAGAGCGCCTTTATCTCATGCAGCAATTTATTCTGCACAAGCAGCCCATTTTGAATCCTTTCGATCGCAAAGGACAAATGGTCAGAAAGCGCGATATGAATGTGATCGCTCAGCGGCGCCGCGAGCTCTCCTTCCGCATAGCTGATGATATCCTCAGCTATTTCTATATGCTCCTCCGGCAGTGTTTGCAGGATTTGTTTGAACTTTTCATTCTCGTCGCGCACGACAAAGATCTTTTCCACTTTATTCATAGGGATGAGATCATTTTTCTTTTTTTGAAAAGCGATTCCCGGTCCCATCACGATTTTTTCCTGATCATCCTCTTTTATTAAAGCCGCATTGTTGTTTAATACTTTATAGATTTTCAAGAGGTTATCTCTCCCGCCAATTTGCTTTTGACTGGGATTTTACCTCCTTTTGACCGCCATGTAAAGATGCGGGCCCGCTCTCTCCTGCTTTGGCGATTCCTTGAAGGCTTGCAAACATCTTCTTTTATAAAGCGCGGCGGCTTTCGCTTTCTGCTTTTCTTCCTCATTCACAGCCATCCGCCACTCATAAAACGAAACGAGTCCTGCGGCCTGCACAGCCGCCTTTCTTTGGTATGTACGCTGAGCCGAATAGACCGCGGCAGCCGCAGTTTTTCTGTCCGGCGTCACCCAGTTCATCAAAAAGACCATCCACACCCGTAAAGATACAAGCAAACGTTTCATAGAAAAACATCCCTCCGCTTCTTTTTGGCAGGCAGCCTTTTTAGCAGCCCGTTTTCTCAGCCGCAGCCCGCAAGAAAAGACGGCCGATTTCTTTTCTCGCAAACTAGCGGCTCTAGCAAAACTCATGACTCTATGATAGACCGTGGAAAGAGAATTCTTTGTCACAATATGAGTGAAAAAACCAACTAGTTTTTAGAAGTTTTGTTGAAAGCTGAAAGAATTGAAATGAAAATTGGAGAACGGTTTGAAAACTTTATACACAAGTTATCCCAAAGATAAGAACAACTTAATCACAAGAGATGTCCACATGTCCACAAACTCTATCTATATTTTGTATACGAACGTATATTCCTAACTATATATATACACAGGTTTATTCACTTATACACAGGGTTCTGTGTATAACTCCTTCGTTATACACAAACAAAATCCAATAAATGGTCCAAATGACACAAGGATTTTTTTGAATTTTCAAGAAATATATACTAGATCTTTCACATTTTTTCTAAATACAAAGGGGGAAACACATTGAAAAAGGGGATCATTCGCTTTCTGCTTGTAAGTTTCGTCTTACTTTTTGCGTTATCCACAGGTATTACGGGAATCAAGGCAGCTCCGGCTTCTTCAAAAACGTCGGCTGATCTGGAAAAAGCCGAGGTATTCGGTGATATCGACATGACGACAAGCAAAAAAACAACCGTTATAGTGGAATTAAAAGAAAAATCCTTGGCAGAAGCGAAGGAAGCGGGAGAAAGCCAATCGAAAAGCAAGCTGAAAACCGCTCGCACAAAAGCAAAAAACAAAGCAATCAAAGCGGTGAAAAACGGAAAAGTAAACCGGGAATATGAGCAGGTATTCTCAGGCTTCTCTATGAAGCTTCCAGCTAATGAGATTCCAAAACTTCTCGCGGTAAAAGACGTTAAGGCAGTGTACCCGAACGTCACATATAAAACAGACAATATGAAGGATAAAGACGTCACAATCTCCGAAGACGCCGTATCTCCGCAAATGGATGACAGTGCGCCTTATATCGGAGCAAACGATGCATGGGATATAGGCTACACAGGAAAAGGCATCAAGGTGGCGATTATTGACACTGGGGTTGAATACAATCACCCAGATCTGAAGAAAAACTTTGGACAATATAAAGGATACGATTTTGTGGACAATGATTACGATCCAAAAGAAACACCAACAGGCGATCCGAGGGGCGGAGCGACTGACCACGGCACACACGTAGCCGGAACTGTGGCTGCAAACGGAACAATTAAAGGCGTAGCGCCTGATGCAACACTTCTTGCTTATCGTGTGTTAGGGCCTGGCGGAAGCGGCACAACGGAAAACGTCATCGCGGGCGTGGAACGTGCAGTGCAGGACGGAGCAGATGTGATGAACCTGTCTCTCGGAAACTCTTTAAACAACCCGGACTGGGCGACAAGCACAGCGCTTGACTGGGCCATGTCAGAAGGCGTTGTCGCTGTTACCTCAAACGGCAACAGCGGACCGAACGGCTGGACAGTCGGATCGCCGGGCACATCAAGAGAAGCGATTTCTGTCGGTGCGACTCAGCTGCCGCTCAATGAATACGCCGTCACATTCGGCTCCTACTCTTCAGCAAAAGTGATGGGCTATAACAAGGAGGACGAAGTCAAAGCGCTCAATAACAAAGAAGTTGAGCTTGTCGAAGCGGGAATCGGCGAAGCAAAGGATTTTGAAGGGAAAGACCTGACAGGCAAAGTCGCCGTTGTCAAACGAGGCAGCATTGCATTTGTGGATAAAGCGGATAACGCTAAAAAAGCCGGTGCAATCGGCATGGTTGTGTATAACAACCTCTCTGGAGAAATTGAAGCCAATGTGCCAGGCATGTCTGTCCCAACGATTAAGCTTTCATTAGAAGACGGCGAAAAACTCGTCAGCGCCCTGAAAGCTGGTGAGACAAAAACAACATTCAAGTTGACGGTCTCAAAAGCGCTCGGTGAACAAGTGGCTGATTTCTCATCACGCGGCCCTGTTATGGATACGTGGATGATTAAGCCTGATATTTCGGCGCCAGGGGTCAATATCGTGAGCACGATCCCAACACACGATCCTGACCATCCATACGGCTACGGATCAAAACAAGGAACAAGCATGGCATCGCCTCATATTGCCGGAGCGGTTGCCGTTATTAAACAAGCCAAACCAAAGTGGAGCGTTGAACAGATTAAAGCCGCCATCATGAATACCGCTGTCACTTTAAAGGATAGCGATGGGGAAGTATATCCGCATAACGCTCAAGGCGCAGGCAGCGCAAGAATCATGAACGCAATCAAAGCCGATTCGCTCGTCTCACCTGGAAGCTATTCATACGGCACGTTCTTGAAGGAAAACGGAAACGAAACGAAAAAAGAAACGTTTACGATTGAAAATCAATCTTCCATTAGAAAATCATACACACTGGAATACTCATTTAATGGCAGCGGCATCTCCACATCCGGCACAAGCCGTGTTGTGATTCCGGCACATCAAACCGGGAAAGCCACTGCAAAAGTAAAGGTCAATACGAAGAAAACAAAAGCTGGCACCTATGAAGGAACGGTTATCGTCAGAGAAGGCGGAAAAACGGTCGCTAAGGTACCTACATTGCTGATTGTGAAAGAGCCCGATTATCCGAGAGTCACATCTGTCTCTGTCAGCGAAGGGTCTGTACAAGGTACCTATCAAATTGAAACCTACCTTCCTGCGGGAGCGGAAGAGTTGGCGTTCCTCGTCTATGACAGCAACCTTGATTTCGCAGGCCAAGCCGGCATTTATAAAAACCAAGATAAAGGTTACCAGTACTTTGACTGGGACGGCACGATTAATGGCGTAACCAAACTTCCGGCCGGAGAGTATTACTTGCTCGCATATGCCGCGAACAAAGGCAAGTCAAGCCAGGTTTTGACCGAAGAACCTTTCACTGTTGAATAAGAAAAAGCCCTGCCGAATCGGCAGGGCTTTTTAAAGATCAGTCAGCAAACGCCTCCTGCAATAATCGATACGATCGGAGCTTATCTTCAAAATGATGTGTGATGGTCACCACCATGATTTCCTCTGTTTCATACGCTTTACTCAAAGCTAGCAGCCGCTCCTTAACCTGTTCTTTCGTACCGACAATCATTCGATTTCGATTATCAGCAATTCGTCTCTGTTCATAAGGAGAATACGTATTTTTCCGAACAGCTTCATACGAAGGAACTCCCTCTAAAGGAATACCCTGCTCTCCCGCCAAAAGTGTAAAATCAAGCACAGCCCCAAGCTCCTCTGCCTTCTCCTCCGTGTCAGCACAAAGAACAAAAACAGCAACTGCCGCTCGAGGCGTATCTCCTAACACAGATGGTTTGAATCTCCTCTTATACTGTCTGACAGTACCCTCTCCGCCCTCTCCATTGATAAAATGGGCAAACATATAGCCAGCGCCAGATTCAGCTGCGAGCAGCGCGCTTTCTCCAGATGAGCCGAGCAGCCACACATCCGGAGCCGTTGAAATATGCGGCGCAGCGGTCAGATTCGGAAAACGGTGTTTATCATCCGCCAAATCATGCAAATACATGGTCAGCTCCTTGATTTGCTGCGGATACTGATCAGCATTGCGCTTACCGCCGTCATTCAGCGCCCATGATGCAATTGGCATTCCCCCCGGTGCTCTGCCAAGCCCCAGGTCAATTCTTCCTGGTGTCAGCCCCTCCAGAACACGAAAGTTTTCAGCTACTTTATAAGCACTGTAATGCGGCAGCATAACTCCTCCTGATCCAACACGGATTCGCTTTGTTTTCGCCGCTATATGACTGATTAGCACCTCAGGACTGGACCCTGCCAGCCGTTTTGAAAAGTGATGCTCAGAAACCCAAAATCTCTTATATCCAAGGTCCTCAGCAGCTTGGGCAAGCGCAACGGTTTGCTGTAAGGCCGTTTCAGCATTGCTGCCCTCTGATACTGGAGATTGATCTAATATACTTAATGAAACCATCCCTACCACCTCATCCTCATCGTATCACTGATCTTCTATTTTTTCTCCAAAGCCGCTCACACTGCTTATCAGTGTCCCCTATCATTCGCCATTTATTTGTGAAAGCCTGTCCCTATTTGTCGGAATATGTTACACGTGAAACATAAAAACCCCTCCAGACGGAGAGGTTTGCTTTAGTTTTTATTAAAGCCCTTTTCTTTCACGTAGTCATTTAAATACGTACGCGGCTTTTGCTTCATAAAGTTCAGTATTTGATCGGACCACGTTTCTTCCCGCTGCCCGTTTGTTCTTTCTCTATAGTAATCAGAAATGGTTTTGTCATACGTATTCATAGTATGACGGAAATCGTCTGTGTTCACATTATACGTATTCTCATGATAAACGGCCTGCTTTGGCAATCTCGGTTTTTTGCCGGAAAGGTTCGCAGGATGGCCTACTGCCAGTCCGAAAAGCGGGAGCACATGGTCAGGCGTTTGCAGCACCTCTGTCACCTTGTCCAGTTCATTCCGAATGCCGCCGATATAGCAAATGCCAAGCCCCATGGATTCAGCGGCAATGCTCATATTTTGCGCTGCCAGCGCCGCATCAATTAAGCTAACCATAAACATTTCTGTATTCTCGAGCAGCTCAGAAATATGTTCACCTTTTTCCTCAGCCAGTTTTTGATGGCGGTACAAATCCGCACAAAATACAAAAAAGTGTCCGTTCTTCTCAACGTAAGGCTGATTCCCAGCAAGCACGGACAGCTCACGTTTTTTCTCAGGATCAGAAACCCCGATAATCGAATATGCCTGCACATAGCTGGATGTAGACGCAGCCTGCGCACTTTTCACTAATGTATCAATTTCTTCAGCTGTCAAAAGCTGATCAGTAAAAGACCGGATTGACCGATGATTCAAAATGGTTTCGATTGTGTTATTCATCACAAAAACCTCCTTATCACTTTTTATCATATCCGAAAAAAAGTGATCTCAAAAGCGAAATGCTCTGCACAAAAAAAGACAGCCTCTGTAAAGGCTGTCTGCATATTAAGAATTAAAAAGATAACTTCTGTATTTCGTCAGCTGCACACTTGCATTATATACAATTCCAAATCCGATTAACGTGGAAAGTGTCGAGCTTCCCCCATAGCTGACAAACAGCAGCGGAATCCCGGTAACAGGCATAATGCCGATGTTCATTCCGATATTCTGGAATGTGTGGATCACAATTAACGCCGTATAGCCAACGCAAAAGAAAGAAGCGAAACGGTTAAACGGATGTATTTTGTCTATCAGAACGACAAGCCTGTAGATTAAAAAGAAGAACATGATGACAACAATTGCACAGCCTATAAAGCCAAATGACTCACCTATTATAGAAAAGATAAAGTCAGTCGTACTCTCTGGAACATAAACCTTCAAATTAGAAATACCATTACCTAAAATACCACCAGATCCTATTGCCATGATGGCCTGGTCAACTTGCCAGCTGTCATTTGAATCTTCCTGTGTCTCATTTGAAGCAGACACCCAAGAAGTGACCCGCTTAATTTGATAATCCTGTATTCCAACTGATTTAGCAACGTCAGGAAAGTTTATCATTACTAATAAAATTAATGAAATGAGTAAGATACCTGAACCAGCTATGATCGCAATTAATTTCCAATTTATACCTGACATAAAAACCATTACAAGAACGATAAACATACATATTCCCGCAGTCCCAGCATCCTGCATCAAGATAAGACCTACAGGAATAACTGCGACACCCGCAATCTTTAATAACAAGTGGATATCATCCCTAAGCGTCCGAACTCCTTTAGGATTAGCTTTTCCAATAACTGAAGCAAGCATCATAATCAAACCAACCTTCATAAACTCTGACGGCTGTATTGTTATTCTACCGATCCTAAACCAACTTTTTGCCCCTTTAATAACAGGTGCAATAGACTCGGGACTGATTTTAAGAATAATCAAAGATAAAATACCAATGATAAAAATATATAAACTTAACTTTTCAAGCTGTTCTAAATCAAAGTACAAAAGAACTGTAATGGCAACAGCCCCCAAAAGATAAAACACAATTTGCTGAATCCAATCCGTGTTCCCATACTGCCCAAACTGACCGGCAGCATAAATTGATACTACGCTTATAATAAAAAACACACCAAATATAAAAATCAAATCCCCCTGATAAAAGGGGCTTTGCTGTTTCTTATATCGACTCATTCTATCCCGCCTTACATTTTCATCGGAAAATCACTAATGTTTATTATACATGAACCACGTTCAAGATGACACGTGAAGCTCGCTTCCTTTTATGTTTTTTCAGCATTTGCGGCACTTTTTCAGCTACACGAAATATGACGTATCATAAACCGAAATGTTTCGATTGACACAAAACTTTTCAAATGAAAAAAACGCCATACCAAAAGAATTTGTTAAAAAACGAATGCGATAATGTGTTATGTTCCCAAATAATGTGATACCTCATAAGAAACAGCTAAAAATTCAGAGCCCCATGCCCATACATTCTCCTAGCACATTAAACGAAAAAAATAAGACGATAGATCCAGTCCATTTCTGCAAAAACACGTATCAATTTCTGGAAAACATGGTATAATAATTGTAACAGAATGTTCAAAAAACAATCACAAAACAGACACAACTCAGTTCCTCTATTTCATTTTTGTAAACGTTATCACAAAATGAAAGGAGACGGGTATGATGGACATGTTTTTTGCTTACTTATTGGTTGCCAGCGCAACGCCTCTCTTTATTTGGCTTGATAACAAAAAAGTCGCACTCTCAGCTATTCCGCCAATCATTTTAATGTGGGTATTCTTCTTCTTTTACGCAACAGAAAGCCTTTCTCCACTTGGACACACTCTCATGATTATCTTGTTTGCCGTTAACGTCATTGTCGCTCATATCGCCGCATTTATCATTTACGGCCTTCCGTATCTTCGCAGAAAGCGAAGCAGCTGAAGACAGCAAAAAACCCTCTTCCAATGAAGAGGGTTTTTGTATTATTCGTTATGGCCTGAATGCTCTGAGTGTTCAGCGCCTCCAGGAGGATTTCCGTCCATATGGTCACCATGGTGATAGTGAGCCGCGAAAATCCAGATGGATCCAAGTACGATAACGATCGCGCCAAAGAATCCGAACAGCGTGTTTCCGACTTGGATCGTGCCGTTTTCGCTCTCTGTCATATGCATGAACATGAGAAGCTGCAGCGCCGCCTGAATGAAGGCGAAGCCGAAGATTATCCAAAGTTTTGCTGATGAGCTCAGGTCAGTATACACTGCAACCCATAGAGCCAGCAGGGTCAAAACGATAGACAGGATAAAACCTACAATGTGTTTCCATGGAAAGTGACTGTGTTCAGCAGATTTGTTTGCCATTTTACAGACCCCCCAATCCCATGAGATAGACACCTGTAAAGATGAAAATCCATACAACATCTAAGAAGTGCCAGTACAAGCTTGAGATAAAGATTTTAGATGAAGTTTGCGGGGTTAAGCCGCGTTTCTTCAACTGAATCAGAATTCCTGTGATCCAGAAAATCCCGATTGTTACGTGAGTTCCGTGAGTTCCAAGTAAAACAAAGAATCCAGACCAGAACGCACTTGTACTGAGAGCCGCTCCTTCATGTACATAGTGAACAAACTCGTTGATCTCGCATCCGACGAAGCCGGCCCCGAGAAGAAGAGTGATAATTGTCCAAATGACTACGCCTTTTAAACTTCCGCGGCGCATTTCATGAACAGCGATCCCGCAGGTAAAGCTGCTGATCAGCAGCAAGAACGTCATAATCATTACCAGATTGACTTCAAATAGTTCGTCTGGCAAGACACCTCCAGCTGTTCTGTTTTTAAGAACGAAGAAGGTTGCAAATAGTGTTGAGAACAACACAATTTCTGCCCCTAAAAAGATCCAAAACCCGAGAATATTAAGTCTGCCGGTTTCAGATTGATATTCCATAGGCGCGTTAGAATTGCCGTGTTCTGCATGTTCCATAACTCACGCCTCCTTATTCGGAAATCTTTCTTTCCGTCTCTTTTATTTCATCAACACTAATGTAGTAGCCGTTGTCGTATTCGAATGAACGCAGAACCATGCAGAGCAGGACTCCGATCAATCCGACTACGCCCATCCAGTACCATTCAAAGACAAGTCCAAAGCCTGCAAGACCGAAGGCAACAGACATAAAGAACGGTCTGCCTGAGTTGCTTGGCATATGGATTTTCTTGAATTTACTTTCAGGGTATAATTCAGTTTTTTCTTCTTTCATATGCAGGAATGCATCTTGAGATTTGACTTCAGGAAGCACCGCAAAGTTGTAATGCGGCGGAATCGCAGAAGAAGTCGCCCAATCAAGCGTACGTCCCACACCCCATGAATCTCCGCTGATTTCACGAGTAGAGTAACGGAAGCTGTAGTAGATGTTATAGCAAAGGATTAAGAATCCTACACCCATCATGAAAGCTCCGACTGTTGAGATAAAGTTCAATGTTGTCCAGCCGTCATTCGGTCCGTATGTGTAAATACGGCGAGGCATGCCTTGAAGCCCCAAGAAATATTGCGGGAAGAAACAAATATTGAACCCGATCATAAAGATCCAGAAGAACCATTTTCCGATTCTTTCGTTCAGCTTGTGGCCGAACATTTTTGGATACCAGAAAATAAATCCGGCGAAACAAGCAAATACAGTACCCGCGATCAGCACATAGTGGAAGTGAGATACAAGGAAGTACGTATTATGGTATTGATAATCCGCTGCTGCCATCGCAAGCATAACCCCTGTAACCCCGCCGATAACGAAGTTAGGAATGAACGCAAGCGCCCACAGCATAGGTGTTGTAAAGCTGATTCGGCCTTTATACATTGTAAAGAGCCAGTTAAAGATTTTAACCCCGGTTGGGATTGAGATTGCCATTGTCGTAATTGAGAAGAATGAGTTAACGGACGCACTGTTCCCCATTGTGAAGAAGTGGTGAGTCCAAACTAAGAAACTCAATACAGAGATGGCGATAATAGAACCAACCATCGCTTTGTAACCAAACAATTGTTTTCTTGCAAAGCTTGAGATGATTTCTGAGAAAATACCAAACGCCGGAAGAATAACGATATATACTTCAGGATGTCCCCAAATCCAGAACAAGTTAGCCCAAAGCATCGGCATACCGCCTGCTTCCAATGTGAAAAAGTGAGCGCCGAACAAACGATCAAATGATAAAAGTGCTAATGCTACTGTAAGTACAGGGAAAGCAAACACGATAATAACCATTGTGATCAGTGTTGTCCATGTGAACATTGGCATACGCATTAATGTCATGCCTTTTGTTCTCATTTTTAAGATTGTTACCATAAAGTTGATCCCTGTCATCAGGGTACCGATACCGGCAATCTGAAGTCCGAGGAGGTAGTAGTTCTCACCCGGCCCAGGGCTCATGTCGTTACTTGCAAGCGGCATATAACTCGTCCAGCCTGCGTTCGGAGAACCTCCGATAACGAAAGAAATATTGAAAAGCATCGCCCCTACAAAGAACGTCCAGAAGCTCAGGTTGTTCAAGTAAGGGAACGCAACGTCGCGGGCACCGATTTGAAGAGGCACAACAACGTTAATAAGACCGATTAAGAACGGCATCGCCATGAAGATGATCATGATTGTACCGTGAGTTGTAAAAATTTCATTATAGTGGTTTGAGTCTAAAAAACTGTTATTCGGAAGCGCTAGCTGGGCACGCATCATCAGACCGTCGACACCGCCGCGGAATAACATTATTACAGCAGATATAATGTACATGATTCCGAGTTTTTTATGGTCAACAGTAGTTATCCATTCAGACCACAGCCATTTCCACTTTTTGAAGTAAGTCAGTACAAAAATAATGGCAATGGTTGAAAGCGCAATGGAAACTTGTGCGCCCAGAATTAATGGGTCACCAGTTACGAAAAATTCGTCCCATTTGAATTTCATGCAGGCTTCCTCCTTTCCTGATCAATATCATTCTTCTGTATCATCAGACTTCTTAAATTCGTTTTTCTTTACGTTTTCAAACGGATCTGTTTTAGAGTGCGGTGAAACGGCTTGATAGCCAAGGCGTTTGCGCGCCTCCATCGCGTACTCAGCGTCTTGTCCGTGATCAACGTATTTCAAGTGAGTAGAAGAGAACGTTAATTCGTCCACATTTTCAGGAAGCATCAATTCATCATACTTCTCTTTTGTCAGCTTAGGAGCCTCGTTCTGAGTCTTTTTCACCCAACTGTTAAAGTCTTTTTCTGTGACTGCATTCACATCAAACTCTTGGTCTGCAAAATGTTCACCTGTGAAGTTCGCGTTGCGGCCTTCGTAAGTACCCACTTTGTCAGCCTGTAAGTATTGATCCATCAGCATTCCTGCCATCGCATATTTTTGCCCTCCAAGCTGAGGAATCCATAGCGAAGCCATTGAATCTGCAGATGAGATTTTGAACAAGATCGGGCGGTCGACAGGAATGTTTAAGTAGTTGACCGTTTCAATATCCTGTTCAGGGTAGCTAAATACCCATTTCCAGTCTACCGAAGTAGCATAAACAACAAGAGGCTCTTTGTCTTTTGTTGCTTCAGGAGCTTTTTCTAACGAATATATCGTCTGTACTGTTGGCACAGAAAGTGCAATGACGATTAAAATTGGGATCACTGTCCAGACTACTTCTAAAAACGTGTTACCGTGAATTTCTGGGTTATAAGATCCATTATCTTTGCCTTTACGGTCGCGGTATTTTACTAAAATAATGGTAAATAGAACAAAGACGACCCCGACGATAAACAGCATAAATCCGATAGATAACAGGATTAAATCACTTTGCTGTTCAGCTACAGGTCCTTTCGGATCTAGTACTGAAGCATTGCTGCATCCCCCAAGGACGAAAACCACAGTTAACAGCGCTAATACAAGCAACGGTTTTAATGCTCTGAACAAGAAGATCACCATCCTTCCTATTGATGTAATAAATCTGAAGTGCATACTTCCTCAAAATCTTTTCTCTACTTTGTTATGCTATCAAAAACTTCACTTATTAGCTTTATTTTTTTATAAACTTCATCCCATTTTCGCTTAAATGTCATAAAATCGACAAAAATTGCTCCAACTTTATTCACATCTATCGCTTAAGATGAAAAGTTTCTAGTTATTTCCGCATATAAAGTAAAGAAAGATGATGAAGAACTAATTCTGACAAATTAAGGTTTACCACAATAAAAAACTTAGGTCAATCAAAAATTTCATTTTGTTAAACTTTCTAGATAGGAATTATTTTTTCCTTGCCTAGCATCTTTTCACACGGTTACCATTTTAACGCATCAAATATTGAAAGAAAAGGCGCAATGAAGAGCCAATATGCTCTGAATTGTCCGCATTTTTTTATGAGAGCATCCAGTTGTTTATCTTATACAAAAAAGAGGAATGATATAAGCAAATAAATAAAAAATAGGATGTGTTGCATGATGAGTTTTCTTATTTCACTTATCGTCGCTATTATTATCGGATGGCTTGGAAGCCTGTTTGTAAAAGGAGATATGCCCGGAGGAATTATCGGGTCTATGATCGCAGGTCTTATAGGCGCCTGGATCGGACACGGGCTGCTTGGAACATGGGGGCCGCACCTAGCCGGATTTGCCATTATTCCAGCGGTAATCGGCGCAGCCATTGTTGTCTTTCTAGTAAGCCTGTTAACCAGAAAAAGAGGATAAAAGCAGCAGCACCCGAAGCGTCAGCGCTTTGGGTGTTTGTTTTGCCATAAAAATCGAAAAAGCCTCAACCCTAGCGGTTGAGGCTTTTGACTGGTTTGGCGCCCAACTGATCGATGAACCTTCTGAAGGCCTGTTTTCCCTCTGCTGTCTGCTTAAATACACCGGCGTGTTCAAGGATGCGCGCGAATACATGTCCCAGCTCTTCTTTTATGACTAGATCTACGTTCTCTTTTGTTATGGTTCTTTTTTCCATCATTCGAAGAGCCCATTCACTATGCTTTGCCGTGAGCGGATTTTGTTCTAAAGCTGTTTTCGGATCAGCAGAACATAGCGCCGCTGCCGTTTCTTTCATTTCCTCCTGTAAGCGGCCCGGCAATATCGCCAATCCCATGACCTCAATCAGGCCGATATTTTCTTTTTTAATATGGTGGACTTCTTGATGAGGATGAAATATTCCTAATGGATGCTCCTCATCCGTCCGGTTGTTCCTCAGTACGATATCGAGTTCGTACAAGTCTCCCCTGCGCCGCGCAATCGGTGTGACCGTATTATGGGGCGTATCGCCTGTATAGGCGGCAATGCCGGCTTTTTCATCGGAATACGTCTGCCACGTGCGGAAGATATGATCAGCAGCTTCGGCGACATGACCCGGTTCGTCTCCTTGGAGCCTGAGCACAGACATCGGCCACTTCACTAAGCCCAGCGACACGCCGGGATAATCATTTAATTCATAAACGTCTTCCGCTTCTGCACGTGCCATTGGAAAATCATGCGCGCCGCCTTGGAAATGATCATGGCTTAGGATGCTGCCGCCGACAATCGGCAGATCCGCGTTTGAACCGATAAAATAATGCGGATATTGGCCAAGAAATGACAGCAGCCTTTCAAATGTTTTTTTGCTGATCTCCATCGGTTCATGTTCACCTTTTAAGACAATGCAGTGCTCCGGATAATAGACATATGGCGAGAATTGCAGGAACCATTGTTCGTCCTCAAGGATGACCGGAATGATTCTGTGATTTTGCCGGGCTGGATGATTCACGCTTCCCTCGAAGCCGACATTTTCTTTACACAGCAAACACATCGGATAATTTGTCTGTTCCTGCTCTTTTGCAGCCGCAATCGCTTTCGGGTCCTTTTCAGGCTTTGATAGGTTAATAGTCATTTCCAGCTCGCCATATTCGGTCGGCACCGTCCAATGAACATTTTTGGCGATTCTGTCAGTCCGTATATAATAGACATCCTCTGAATATTGATAGAATTCCTTTGTCGCCTGTTTTGGGCCGTATAATGCTTTTGTCTCTTCAAATTTGCGAATGACCTCGGACGGGGCAGGCACAAAACAGCCCATCAGCTTTGCGCTGAGCAGGTCACGGTACGTATCTGTATCCGCTTCCATTCGGCCGGTTTCGGCAGCCCATTTATAGATGGGAGCTAGCAAGTCCGGCAGGCTTTGTGACTGCTTGATGCTGGTGCTGGAGATCGGCTCGGGATGTGTGATGCCCAGCGCTTCATAAAGACGGTTTCTCGTATATTCCCGATCCCAGATCGAAATCAATTTTCGTTCCAGACCATACTCAAGCAGCTGTTCCAGATGTTCAATAATACTCATATGTCACTCCCCCTTTAGTTCTCTCGCTCCCTCTCCGATATCCGCGACATAAAAGTCCGCTCGGAGCCCTGTTTTTTCTTGATATCTGTCTCCAACCTTCTGAATAAAATCATCAACGAACTCATCTTTTACAATGCTGATGGTGCATCCGCCAAAGCCTGCTCCCGTCATTCTTGATCCAATTACACCTTCGTGATCCCATGCCGCAAACACAAGCTCATCAAGTTCAGGGCATGTTACTTCATAGTCATCCTTCAATGAAAGGTGGGATTCCTTCATTAACTGCCCGATTTCATCTATATTGTTCTCTTTGAACATATGGGCCGTCTTAATAGCACGATGATTTTCGTATACAGCGTGCTTTGCCCGGCGTCTGTTCGTTTCATTTTGGATCAGGCTGGAATGCGCATCGAAATCAGAAGGCTTGATGTCGCCCAGTGCGGCAATATCGAGGCCTTTTTTCAAATCAAGCAATGCATCATTGCATTCTTGGCGTCTCGTATTATAGCTTGAGTCAGCCAATGTCCTTTTTTTGTTCGTGTTCGCGATGACCAGCGCGAGGCCTGAGACATTGAGTTTGCTATATTCATAGTCAAGCGTGTCGCAGTTCAGCAGCATCGCATGATGTTTTTTCCCCATTCCAATTGCAAATTGGTCCATAATTCCGCAATTGACGCCGATAAAATGGTTTTCCGCATGCTGCGCCATTTTCACAAGCTCAAGCGCATCTACTTCAGGATGAAAATAGCTTCGGAGCACGACCCCCATCAGCAGTTCAATAGAAGCGGAAGACGACAGCCCCGCCCCGTTTGGAATATTCCCTGAAAATACAATGTCAAAGCCATGGGGAACTGCATATCCCCTCTGTTGAAATTCATAAATCACGCCTTTTGGGTAGTTCGCCCAGTCGTCTTCTTTTTGATAGCGAATGTCGTCAAGGCTGCATTCCTTGATGCCTGCGTTTCTAAAGTTATCTGAATACATCCGGACAAGCCCGTCGTTTCTTTCTGCAACAGCAGCATATGTACCCATTGTCAGCGCGCACGGAAAGACATGCCCGCCGTTATAGTCTGTATGTTCTCCAATCAGATTCACTCTTCCAGGTGCGAAAAAAAACCGTAACCCCTCTTTTTCTCCGAATACACTTGCAAATATCCCCTTTAGCTCTTCCCGCATGTGCAATCACCTTTCTGGTTTTTATTTTTTATTCCCCTTATTTCTTCATAGAAAACGGCAGATCATATGCTGCAGTCCTCTCATACCCCTTCTTCTTTTGTTTTTTTAAAGACGAGCCATTTGCTCGCAACATAGTTGACGACAACAATGACCGCGTTGTCGAGTATTTTGGCCAAGGTTTCATTTGTATTGAACTGGCTGACAAGAATGATCATCATGCCTAAATCTATGCCGAGAGACAGGACCCGAACGCTGAAAAAAGCAGTGAGCTCTTTCAGCAGGCTCTGCAGATCATGTGTTTTTTGCTGAAACACATATAATTTATTTGTTATGTAAGCAAACAGCACGGACAAAATCCAAGCGGCAACAGTGGCGGCTTTGTAATCCACATTCATGATCTCTACCAATATATAAAAGCTGGCGATATTCACAATGGTTGTGAAAACCCCCATAATGATATACATAATTATTTCTCTATACTTCACTGATGTTCCTCGCTTTCCGAAAAACTTTTCAAAATTCTTGGCGTCTCGTGCTCTCTGTCTAAAGTAAAAAATACCGAGAGTGCGTCTAAAAAGCTGCGGAAGGTGGCTGGCTGGCCCAATACATATGATTGTTTGATGATTCCGTCGAGGACTGCACATATTATTTTAGCCGTATATTCAGGATCAATACAGGCGTCAATCAGCTTTCTCTCCTTCAGCCACTTAATATATAACACATTTTCTTCCACCCACAATTCGTACAGCCGGACATAGGCCTTGCATTTCTTTAAGACTTTATATGTCGGCATGTTCATGGCAAACGAGGTGATGTCCCACGACGGCTTATTTATGTAATAGGAATAAAGCAGTTCTGCAGCGTGTTTTGCAGCCTCGTCCAATGTCAGCGATTTCACTGACTCCCGCTCCATTTGATCAAGATACCCTATAATGATCTTTTTTTTCATCTGACGTTTTTCGAGAAGGTACAGCAGAAAATCGTCCTTGCTGACAAAATGAACATAAAATGCTCCTTTGCTGTACCCGGCGGCTCTGCTGATATCTTCTACAGAAACCGGATCATACGCTCGGTCAATCAACAAATTCACGCCAGCGTCTATAAAACTTTCAAATGTTGCTTCTCTTTTAATTTGAAATTTGTTTTTTTTCATATTTTTCTCCTGGCGGTAATGATTACCCTTATCTTACACCGGATCAATCTTTAGCGGTATTTATTTCTTTGAACGGTTATGCTATTCGGTTTCCCAGGGGTCATTTTTAATAGGCTAAATGATTTATTTTCATTTACATACTATCCAGTCAGTATTTAATTGTTTATTATTATAAATAAGGTCCATTGGTTATATTAGTCATTTTTTTAGGGAATAGGTAGGTGGTTTTTCCTTCAGTTTGTGAACACCGAGCAACTATGTGTGAAATTTGTTGTACTCGCCTCATCATCGCGCTGGCTTGTCTTTTATTGCCCGCATGTTGCAGGAAAACATTTTATACAATTGGAGGTTACTATGAAAACTCATGTTAAAAAAGATTTGGACAAAGGTTGGCATATGTTAATTCAAGAAGCTAGATCCATTGGATTAGGCATTCATGATGTGAGGCAGTTTTTAGAATCTGAGACAGCATCGAGAAAGAAAAACCACAAAAAAACCGTCCGGCAAGACTAGTCCGAACAGGCGGATCTATTTACCTCTGGCTTTTCTATCACCTGATCTGAGTTTTCACCATATCCTCTATTCAAAAGCAAATCGCTGCGCTGAGCTTGAGGACAAACGGTGTGTCAGCTAACTACGACAGACAGCCGGTGATGCGATCACCTCTTGGCACATGCATTGTCATAAAGAGGTGATGCGAACATGATAACCGTGCTCTGGTAAACAGCAGCTTTGCTGAGAACAAGCTGCATTCGGTGAGGTTTTGAAAGCAAACTCGTTTATACACGGCCGAGCTTGAAAACCTTCGCCTGTCTTTAGACCACTGTGTTCACCTCTTCACGACTTCCTTCTTTTTTCATCCTCCAGATATTGTTCAACGCATAAATCGGACTTTCAGTACATACCTATTGGTGTACCTTTTTGCTTACGTTTAGCGAATAAAAGGAGGAAATCCATGTACAAAGCTGATTATAAACAGATTGCTGCAACGCCGTCTTTTCAAGCTTTTTTAAAGCAGAAACGCGCTTTTATTGTTCCTTCTGCGATTTTCTTTTTTGTTTTTTATTTTTCACTCCCTGTTTTGACATCTTATTTCACCTTTTTGAATGCACCGGCCATTGGAGCTGTTTCATGGGCTTGGCTGTTCGCCATCGCCCAATTCGCTATGACCTGGATACTGAGTACTGTGTATTCCCGGAGAGCCGCTCATTTCGATCGGTATGTAAGCGCTTTAAAAGAGAATCTGAAGGGTGAACAGACATGAATATGACTGCTTTTTTATTGTTTTTGGCGATTGTTGGCCTGACGCTTATTATCACGTATTTTGCCGCGAAGCGGACGAAAACGACGAGTGAGTTTTATACGGCGGGCGGCGGGCTCACCGGCGTTCAGAATGGACTGGCAATTGCCGGTGACTACATGTCTGCCGCCTCGTTTCTCGGGATTGCCGGAATGATTGCGTTATATGGATTTGATGGCTTCTTTTACAGCATCGGTTTTCTGGTGGCTTATCTCGTTGTCTTGTACATCGTGGCGGAGCCGCTTCGGAATCTTGGAAAGTACACGATGGCAGACATGATTGCCGCTCGCTTTAAAGAAAAGAAAATCCGCGGTGTCGCGGCTCTCAATACCATTGCCATCTCTACTTTTTATATGATCGCCCAGCTCGTGGGGGCGGGTGCGCTGATCAAACTGCTTCTAGGGCTGGATTATACTATGGCTGTCCTCATCGTCGGAGTGCTGATGACCATTTATGTCGTGTTTGGCGGCATGATCGCGACAAGCTGGGTTCAAATTATTAAAGCCGTTTTGCTGATGGCCGGCACACTCGTGATTTCGATTATCGTGTTTTCGAAATTCGGCTTTAGCCTTAATACCATGTTTGAACAGATGAAAACGGCTACTCCGCTTGGCGCTGATTTTATGAATCCAGGAAATAAATACAAGGTGCCGCTTGAGACCTTGTCGTTAAACTTGGCACTCGTGCTGGGAACCGCCGGGCTTCCGCATATATTGATCCGGTTTTATACCGTTAAGGATGCCAAGACGGCCCGTACATCCGTTGTGTCAGCGACATGGATTATCGGTGTGTTTTACATTATGACGGTGTTTCTCGGCTTTGGTGCCGCGGCATTTGTCGGTTTTGACGCGATTACAGCGGCTGATCAAGCGGGAAATATGGCGGCTCCGCTTTTAGCAAAAGCGCTCGGAGGAGACTTTCTGTTCGCGTTTGTATCAGCCATCGCCTTTGCCACCATTTTGGCTGTCGTGACAGGGTTGGTGCTGTCTGCCGCCTCAGCATTTGCCCATGATATTTACAGCCAGATCATCAGAAAGGGAGAAGCAACTGAAAAAGAACAAATGAAAGCGGCCAGATGGGCTTCTGTCGCCGTGTCAGTACTCTCGATACTCCTTGCGATTTTTGCACAATCCTTAAATGTGGCGTTCCTTGTTGCACTCGCGTTTGCGGTAGCCGCCAGCGCAAACCTTCCGCTGATTGTGTTTACAGTCTTCTGGAAACGATTCAATGCCTCAGGCGCTTTATGGGGCAGCCTGACAGGCCTGATCAGCGCGCTTGTGCTGGTATCGATGAGCCCTAGTGTGTGGGACCCGGCCGGAGGTGCTATTTTTACCGGTGATCCGCTCATTCCGCTGTCTAATCCAGGAATTATTTCCATCCCGCTCGGCTTTCTCGGCGCGTGGCTCGGAACGGTGCTGTCGTCTGATAAAACAATTGATGAAGATACGTTTGCAGAAATACAGGTGAAGGCGCATACTGGCGTCCATATGGAACAGGAATAAAAAAAGCTCTCTTTATAGAGAGCTTTTTCCTTGTCTTTTCTTCTGTTCTTCAGAAATCGCTTTTTCAAATACATCCTTGCCGGCAGCACCTGGAATTACAGTGTCGCCAATAATAAAGGTTGGAACGGCTGTGATGTCAGCCTCTTCATAAGCGTGCTTCAAGGCTTGGCGCTGCACGTCCTGATATGTTCTTGTTTCCAGTGCTGATTTGAATGCTGCACCGTCTAATCCCACTTCCTCAGCGAGCTTCGTCAAGATGTCAATGTCGCCGATATTTTGGCCCTCCTGGAAAAACGCCTGAAAGACACGGGTGTTGTATTCATGTCCTTTATTGTATTTCTTCGCAAAATGGAAGCCTTCAAACGCGAGGTCTGTATACGGATGGGGCGAGACGTTTGGAAAATTGATCTCAACTCCTAATTTCTCCGCCATTGGCTGAATTGATGTCTGCCACATGTACTGTTTGGAAGGATCATTGACCGGATCAAGCTGAGGAGATGGACTTGGGCGCAGTTCAAACGGCATCCACTCGACTTCAACATCCTTTCCTTTTATCGCTTCTTCAAAAGCGGCTTTTCCAACAAAACAAAATGGGCAGACGTAATCTGAATAAACTTTAATGTGTACTGTCATGATAATCTCCTTTCGTATAAATTGATTTTAAACTGTAACAATTAAAGTTACAACTGTTTTTTAAATAAAGAAGCCGATTTAGGCTTCTTTTATGATTCCAGCAAACGCTGGGCAATATATTCTCCTTTTTTGCAGCCGCCTGGGCATGCGTATAAAGCAGAACCGATTGTTTGTGTATATTCGTTTAACGCATCCTTTGCTGAAAGAGCCTTCAGCATCGGGATAAACTGATTGTCGGGATTTTTTTGAAAACTGATAAACAGAAGACCTGCATCCATATAGCCGGTTTTCGGATCAAGCCCTTCTGTGTAAGAGAAAGCTCTTCTCAAAATTTGTTTTCCCGTAGATTTCGCTAGACTGACGTGTGAATTAGACGGAATTTGATTCAACTTCACGGGATCTGTTTCCTTTTTCTGCCCAAAAGGCGCCCCCGAGCTTTTTCTGCGGCCGAAGGTATCCTCTTGGTCCTTGAGGGAAGAGCGGTCCCATATCTCAAGGAACATTTTGATTTTCCGAAAAGCCATATAGGTGCCGCCCGTCATCCAGTCAGGCTCACCAGACTGAATCCACACGATCGAGTTCATCAAGCTGTCATCCTCCGTGCTCTGGTTGCCTGTTCCATCTTTGAACCCGAAGAGGTTGCGCGGTGTTTCACCATTTTTTCCTCCGCTTAAAAAGCCTTTGTTCACAAAGCGGACCTCACAAGTGCCGACCGCTTGATTTAGCAGGTTACGCAGCGCGTGAAACGCCACTTGCTCGTCGTCTGCACACACTTGAATGCAGATGTCCCCGCCTCCCTGCTTTTCATCCAGGTTGTCATTGGGCATCGCTGGAAGAGCGGCTAGGTGCTTCGGTTTTTTGCTTTTCAGCCCGAAACGGTCCTTTCCGTCTTTTTCAAAAAAGCCAGGCCCAAATCCGAATGTGACCGTTAAGTTGGAAGGGGATAAATCAGCAGACTCACCTGTATCCTGCGGCGGCAGATATTGATTTCTCTGCTCCGCTGACATTTTCTTGCCAGACGTCAGCATCTGTGTGAGACTTGTCCAGTTTCTAAATAATGTAATGATGTCGCTTTTGTCTTTTGCTGTTACATCCAGTGCAGCAAAATAGACATACGTCTGATGGGCAGTTGTGATTCCGGCCTGATGCTTTCCGTAAAACGGAACAATCTGCTCCTCCTCTTTTTCATCCTTTTTCGATGGCTTAGCCGCAGTCTGAACAAGCGGAGCGAGACCGCCGAGTCCGCTGGCACCGATCGCAACGGCTGCCCCCGCCATTGCCCCCCATTTTAAAATGTCCCGTCTGTGAATTTGTTCTGGCTTTTTTTGTTCATCGCTCATGCTGTTACAAAACTCCTTTTATAGCACATTCGCAATCTTCGACATGGTTTCAGAAAGAGTCGTCAGCTTTGTGCTCAGCTCTCTGATTTGCTTTTCACTTAATTTATCATAAGACGTATAGGACTGATCATTTGTTTTGTATTTTGCCATTAAAACTTCAAATTCGCTGAACTCCGTATCCAGTTTTTCCGTCAAGTCGGAGTGATCTTTTACAAGCGCGCTTTTCACTGTTTGATAAACGGCTTCGGAGCCTTCCACATTTGCCATAAGGTCGACTAAATCGATTCGTGAGTAGCGCTCTTCTTCTCCCGTGATTTTCGAAATCCCGGCTTCGTTCAGAAGCTCCATCGCGCCTGCTACAATTTGTTCAGGGGTTAATTTCAGTGATTGAATTGAACCGTCAAGCTCTTTTACATCTTTGAGAAGCTGGTCAGCTGTTGCCTTTTCCCCGGAAATATCTTGATCCTTCCAAATGGCCTTCTCAAGCTTATGGAAGCCTGTCCATTTGTCTCCTTCTTCAACATCGTTTTCTCGGGCGTCAATTTTCGGATCAAGATCTCCGAGGCTTTCAGCGATCGGTTCGATTCGCTCGTAATAAACACGCGCTTTCGCATATAACGTTTTGGACTTTTCGATATCGCCGGATTTCACAGCGCTTGTAAATGATTCAGTCGCTTTGACAAGCTGATCGCTCTGCTCTTTGACATAGCTTTTATATTCATCCGCTGCTTTTGCCAGCTGATCGCTAGCCTTTTTGCCGCTCTTCTTCGCTTCTGTCAGGTCTTCTAAGGACGCTTTCAGTGACTCGGATTCTGTCTTGATTTTTGCTGTATCCGGTTTGTCTTTTTGCGCTTCTGTGTAGATTGGCTGAAGATGCTTTTCGATTTCTGTATATTCGAATGGATAGTCGCTGCGAATGTCGTTTTCAAAGGAAAGCCAGTAGCTGTTTAACTCTTTCCCCTTCTTTTCAATCTCTTTTTGGTCTCCTTTTTCCGCTGAGTCATTCAGCTTGGAAATGATGGTTTCCATTTTATTTACGGATGCGGTGATTTCTTTAGTGACCCCGCTTTTTTCAGATGAAGCTTTTTCTTTAGTTGAAGATGTGTCGTTGGCTCCGCAGCCTGCGCACAGCGCAAGGATGCATCCGGCTGATACAGCGATTTTTGTGAAATTCATTTTGTCAGTTCCTTTCCGTTTGTAAAATGTTTTGCCGCTTCTGAAACAAGCGCAATCAGTAAAAAGAGGAAAATCAACATTTGCGGAATCGTGCTGTACACAGACGGATAAATTCCTAGCACCGATACAGACGGCAGCCAGCTTTCTGCATCAGACGGAAGAATGCCCGCCAGTTGAAGGCTGTGAACGCCGGTTCCGAGAAATTTCACGCACATATACAGGACAACCGCCATTGATAGAAGAAAAAACGGCTTCAATGGAATGCGCATTCCGAGCTTGATCATCAGAACACCGACGATGACGAGAACGATAAGCCCTGCGGCAGTTCCGCCGATCAGTTCAGTGAGCGGGAGCTTCCCGACAAGCCCGATGAAAAAGATGACCGTTTCGAGACCTTCTCTTACAACTGCCAGAAATGCAATGAGCGCAAAGGAAAGCAGGCTTCGTTTTTTTAGTGCCTGTGACTTCTGGATATTGATTTTTTCTCTCCATTTATCCATTGAGGCGTTTCTGTGCAGCCACACCCCGACATACAAAAGCATGACAGCAGACAGTACGCCGGTAACGCCGCCAAGCAAGAAATTGTTTTCTCCGAATACACTGGAGGAGAACAGAACCGTGACACCGATGCCGGCTGCTAAGGAAACAGCCATGCCGGCGGACGCCCCGCCCCAGATCCATGTCGAGGAACGCGTAACCCGCGCTTTTTTTGTCATGGTTAATAGCGCTCCGATGACAAGGAGGGCCTCCATTCCTTCACGAATCGGGATCAGCGCCGCATCCCACCAGCTGTAGCTGCTTGAAGCGATCGGCTCGAGCAATTGAATCATTTCGTCAATTTGCTTTGATACCTTTTCGGGATGGCTGCCGATCTCCGCCTTCATCAGTGCCAGATTTTCCTCCGATGTCGTATAGGCTTCTTTCGATTGGGACACGACGTCTCCCTCTACGGCGAGCCAGGATGTAACTAAATTGTCGATTGCGGATGACGCTTCATCCAATTGTTTTTTTTCTATGAACTGTTTTGTGTCTTTCAAGCTTTGTATATAGGCTGTTAAGGACGCCCTTGATTGACCTGAGGATGTCTTTTTCAGCATGACAGCCTGCTGGTAGGTTTCTAAATGAGACGAAAGCTCTTCAAGCTGTGTTTTGAGCTTGCCTGCGTCTTGATTGATAAAAGAAAGAGAAATCATCGCGATATTCGCGTCCATTTCACTGTGAGAAGAAAGGTTTTCTTTCTTAATAGAAGGTTCTTCTTTTTTCCACTTCGCTTTGAAGGTTTCAAACGTTTGTTGTGCCGAATCCATATCCCCGTCTTTTACGGATTTGATCATTTGCTTGTTTAATTGAATTAATGCGGCAATCGGATCATCTTCCGCATGTGCCGCAGAACCGAAAACCATCAACAAGCTGAATAGAATAAGTGCCAGCCCCCGAGCCATCATGTTCCTCCTATAATTGAAAATGATTATCATTGTATAACATAATCATAGCCAGTTCTTGTCCTTTGTCAATTAAAATTTGAAGGTCTGAAAACCTTGATGGAGAGCAAAAAAGCTGTCCTTTTACAGAACAGCCTTTTGAAGGAAGATGAACGATTATCTTTCTGTTTTATATGTTTGAATTTCCTCACGAAACTTGCGTGCAGCACTCTCAGGATCTTCCGCCTGACTGATGGCGCTGATCATACTGACGCCATCGGCCCCCGCTTGGATAACAGGTCCGGCATTTTCTATTGTGATGCCGCCGATGCCGACAATTGGAATGCTGATGCCTTGGCGGCGCACTGCTTCAATAAGAGATACCCCTTGTACCGCTCTCGTATCTTTTTTCGTTTCAGTCGGATAGATCGGCCCAAGCCCGACATAATCGGCTCCGTCTTCTTCAGCTTGCTTCACCTCAGACATCGTATGGGCAGAAACGCCGAGAATCATATCACCTATGGCAGCTCTTACCTCTTTCGCATTTGCGTCTTTCTGGCCGATGTGGATACCGTCAGCTTTCAGCTTCAGAGCCAATTCCACATCATCATTGACAATGAACGGAATACCAGCTTCACGGCAAGCTGCCTGCGCTTTTTCAGCAAATTCAATCCGAGCCTCTCCTGTCAGCGCATCCCCGCCTTTTTCACGGAACTGGTACAGGGTGGCACCGCCTTTTAACGCTTTTTGTACAACTGTAACAGGATCGGCTTTCGTATTGTTTGACCCCATAATGAAGTAAACAGATAATAACTCTTTCATCATTTCCCGAGAAATACGAGTCATGAGACAGTCACCCTTTCTATAGCCGCCCATTCTTGGACGTCTTGTTCAGTAACAGTTGAAAGCTTGTTCAGCAATTCAATCTGAAAGCTTCCAGGGCCTTTGTCAGCCGTCTGCTGTGCGGCAAGCTGCGCGGCGACCCCATACGAAGAAATGGCCGCAATAGCAGCAAACAATGGATTTTCTGCCACAGCGCAAAACGCACCGACGACGGAAGTCAGCAGGCAACCGGCGCCTGTCACTTTTGTCAGCAGCTTGTGGCCGTTATGAAGGGTGTATACATGTGACGTGTCGGCTATGACATCAACTTCACCAGTTATCGCAATGACCGTGTTTAGCTTTTGTGCCGCCTGCTGAGCCAGCCGGATGATGTCGCCTCCGCCTTCACCCGCATCAACACCTTTGATCAGCCAATCGGTCACGCCGACGGTATAGGCAATTTCCGCCGCATTTCCTCTGATTGCAGCAAGGCGCACCTCACGAATGATGTCACGTGCCGATTCAGTGCGGAACGGTGTTGCTCCGGCACCGACAGGATCAAGAATGACGGGAACGCCATGTTCATTGGCTGATTTTCCCGCGATGATCATCGCTTCGACTGACTCCTTGCTCAGCGTTCCGATATTTAAAACGAGTGCACCCGCAATTTTCGCCATATCGGCGACCTCTTCTTTTGCGTACGCCATAACGGGCGATGCGCCGAGCGCGAGCAGGCCGTTTGCTGTGAAATTCGTTACGACATTGTTGGTTATGCTATGCACCAGTGGGCTATGCCGGCGGACAGCAGTAAGACATTTTGCTGCTGATTGTGCATCCATGTTTGCATCATCCTTTACTTTCTTTTTTCGGGTCCCATAAATACGATTTCGTATGTTCGAGCCAAGCTCTGGCGGCAAACGACAAGTACCTGTCCTTTCTCCAAATAATGGCGAGGTGCCAAGGGATGACCGGATCGACAAGCGGAATGACTTTCACTTTTTCCGGGTCAAGGCCGCGGCAGATCCGTTCCGGCAAAAGCCCGATCCCAAGGTTGGCTGATACCATCTCACTAATAAAATCCCATTGTGATGTTTCATAAATGATATGGGGCCGGAACCCAGCCTTGATACATTCCGTCATAATTCGGTTGTGCAGGACAAAATCCTCCCTGAAGAAAATAAAAGGCTCGTCCTTCAACTCACGCAGCTGACATTCTTTCTCATCAGCCAGCCGGTGGGAAGGGTGAACGACAAGCATTAAGGTTTCTTTTACGATTGTAAACGAATGAAAGATATCTTCGTTTGCGGGAAGGACCACAACGCCGATATCAAGAGAGCCGTCCCCGACACCTTCTTGGACTTTTATAGAACCGTCTTCGACTAGCTGAAAGGTGACATTCGGATAGTTTTCACGGAAATCGCCGAGCACTCTCGGGAAAAACCCCGATCCGATCATCGGCGGCAGTCCAATCCGTACGTGCCCTTTCTTGACTTCCATAATATCATTTAATTCTGACGTCAGGTTTTGAAATGATTTAATGATTTCCTGCGCCTGCACATACATGCTATGACCGGCATCAGTCAGTTCCACCTGCCTGCCGTTTCGGTAAAACAGTTCAATTCCTAGCTCTTCTTCTAAATTTTTGATCATTTTTGATATCGTCGGCTGAGAAACATAAAGGGATTGGGAAGCCTTCGTAAAACTTTTTAAACGGGCGACTTCCAAGAAATATGTTAAATGGCGGATATCCATGTGCTTCACCCTTTCTATAGACAAAAGGAATACTCCTTATTCTTAATATATATTTTACCTATAGCGAGACCTTATGTACAATAAGTATATAAGGGAGGCATCAATATGAAAAAACTGTTGCTAACCGTTATTCAAATCGCTCTGTTATTTATATTTGCTCGGCTGATTAATTGGGTGACAGCCCTTCTTCATATAAATATTCCCGGCAGTATAATAGGGATTGTGATTCTTTTCACATTATTACACTTTAACATTATCAAGCTTGAATGGATCGAGCTTGGTGCAGCGTGGCTTCTCGGGGAGCTGCTTTTATTTTTTATCCCGTCTGCCGTCGGAGTGATTGAATACGGAGACATTATGTCGAAATTTGGTGTCAGCATTCTGCTCGTTGTCATCATCAGCACGTTTGTCGTGATGGTGTCTACAGGTACGCTTACACAACTCATTGCAAAAAGAAAGGAGAAAAAGCATACGTGTTCATCGGAATTGTAAGTTTGTTTTTAACGGTTTTGGTGTATTTAGGAGCAAAAAAGGTCTATCAACGCTTTCCGCGTGTTTATACGTCGCCGCTACTGGTGACGCCCGCTGTGTTAGTCGGTCTGCTGCTGCTGGTGAATGTCCCGTACGAGTCTTATAATCTCGGCGGCGGATTTTTGACCGATATGCTGCAGCCGGCCACCGTGGCATTCGCGATCCCGCTATATAAATATTTCCCTGTTTTAAAGAAATACGCAGTGGAAATTATTTTGAATGTGGCCGTCGGTTCGTGCATCGCGATTATTTCAACCGCTCTTATTGCGAAATGGCTTCACCTTGGCACAGGCTTGATTGACAGCCTCGTCCCGAGATCAGTGACAACGCCGATCGCGATGAACGTATCTGAAATGATCGGCGGTATGCCTGCCGTCACAGCCGTGTTTGTGATTTTAACCGCTTTGCTCGGCACAGTGATCGGCCCGATGGTCATCCGCTATTTCCGTATTGATAACGAAATCGCGCGGGGCGTGCTGCTCGGCACAAGCGCACACGGAGCGGGAACGTCAAAGGCATTTGAGCTCAGCTCTGTGTCCGGCACGATTTCAAGCGTATCGATGATCTTAGCTGCGATTATGACGCTTTGCGCGGCGCCGTTTTTACTTTCATTTATGTAAAAAACTGTCCTCTCGAGGGCAGTTTTTTTATGTGCTTCCCCTTATTGAAAAGCTCGCAAATTACAATATAATGTAATTTGTGGATACCAAAGGAGGCACCTTGATGCACAACTTGCAGGTGAGACGGCATTATGCCGCGTTAAAAGGATTTTATTTGTTTGCTTTTCTCGGTACGGGCAGCATGATTCCCTTACTCAGTATGTATTTAACGAAGGAACAGCATTTAAGCGGATCACAGGTCGGCTTGATCATGTCACTGGGCCCGATTGTGATGATTTTCTTTCAGCCGTTTTGGGGCATGCTGAGCGACTATACGCAAAAAACGAAAGGCCTGCTGGCGGTTTGCACATCAATCACAGGCATCATTGGATTAGCCTATATTGCATTTGACAGTTTCCCTCTGTTTATTTTGATTGCGGCCTGTTTTGCAGCCTTTCAAAGCACGATTATTCCACTTTCGGACAGCATTTCACTAAGGTACACACAAGAAACAAACGGCAACTACGGCGGAATCCGCCTGTTTGGTTCTCTCGGCTTCGGCGTCGCGGTGTTTGCCATGGGACAGGTGACGAACCAGCTGTACCCCATTCACGTGATCTTTATCTTTGGCTGTGCCTTTCTGTGCATTGCTGCCATATTGGCTTCACAAATGCCCGGCCAGCAGAAAACAAAAACAAAGGTCAATATCCGCAAAGGATTCCGGGAGCTTATCAGCAACAAAACTTTCCTCATCTTTATGATCATCACCTTTACGACATTTGCTCCAAACTTAGCGAACAATACGTATTTCAGTCTTTTTCTGGACAAAAGCGGCGCGTCACTTTCCGCTATCGGCATTTTATTTTTCATCGGTGTCATTTCAGAAATTCCATTTATGAGATTCGCCCAAACATTTATAGATAAAATGGGGCTGCTCAACGTCATTATGCTGTCAGGCGGAGTCTCATTATTCAGGTGGGCGCTCTATTTCACGGCGCCTTCACTATGGATCATTTATGCGACGGTCTTTCTTCAGGGAGTGGCCATCGGTTTATTTATCCCGGCGGCGCTTCAATATGTAAAAAAGATTACCCCAAGACACGTTGAAGCGACGGCGCTGACCATGTACGCCGCCATTGGCAACGGGTTCGGCAACTGGTTCTGCACATTTGCAGGCGGGTACATTTTTGACTACGTGTCGATTTTCGCGGTCTACTTGCTTTTTGGCATTCTGAGCATAGCAGGCTTTGGCCTGACATTATATTTAATGAAGGCTGAAAAAAACAAACATACACTTCATCAGCCGGCTGTTACTTTTAAACCATAATGACTATAATGAACAAAAGAAAGGATGTGCGTTATGAACGGGCAAGAGCGAAACAGCATTTCGAAAGGGTTGCAGGTTGATATTGTATTGAAAGCAGATCAAAAAACAGGAAAACTGACGAGAGGGACAGTGAAGGATATTTTGACGAAATCAAGCTTTCATCCGCATGGCATTAAAGTCCGTCTTGAAGATGGCCGCATCGGCCGCGTCCAGCAGATCATTTCTACATAAAAAAAGCTGCCCCTGAACAGGGCAGCTTTTTCATTATTTTTTCTGCAGAAGGACCACTTTCAGGTAGTTGCCTTCCGGAAATGCCGAAATCGTTTTGAAATCCTCCGGCAGCGTAAATTCCTCAATGATGGTGTAGCGTTCGTTTGTTTCTTTAAATGCGGCATCGATAAAGCCTTTGAATTTCTTCATGCCAAAGGCGCTGCTGTTTGTAGAGGCAACAATGACACCCTTGTCAGCAGTGATGGCGATCGTTTCCTTCAGCAGGTTTTTATAATCCTTGACCGCGCTGAAGGTGCGTTTTTTTGTGCGCGCAAAGGAAGGCGGATCGAGAATAATCAGATCAAAGCGCAAATCCTTTTTTGCAGCATATGAAAAATAGTTAAACACGTCCATCACTTTAATGTCGTGCGCTTCGTAATCCAGCTTGTTCACGCTGAATTGCTCGATCGTTTTGGCCAGACTTCGGTTTGCCACGTCGACGCTTGTTGTTTTCTCCGCTCCGCCAAGCGCCGCTGCCACGGAGAATGCACCCGTATAAGAAAATGTATTTAAAACGGTTTTCCCTTTTGCATAGCGGTCTCTGATCGCCTTGCGCACGTGTCTTTGATCCAAAAAGATGCCCGTCATGGCGCCTTCATTCAGATCCACCGCGTATTGAATGCCATTCTCCTGGATGATGATCGGGAACTCGCCCCTTCTCCCTTTCACGAAGTCATCATCTTCAACGTATTGTCCAGCCGTGTCGAAGCGTTTCTTCTCGTAAATCGCTTTATAATCAAGATCCATCTCATCCAATGCGGAAATCAGCATGTCTTTAAAGGTGTAAATCCCCTTGCTGTACCATTGAATCAGCAGGTAGCCGTCATAATAGTCGATGGTGACGCCGCCGACACCGTCGCCCTCACCGTTGAACAGGCGGAAAGCTGTTGTATCTTGAGCCTCAAATAGTTTGGCGCGCGCTTGGGCCGCTTTTGTTAATTTGGTGAGAAAAAATGCCTGGTCAACCTGTTCATGTTTATTGCGGGTAAGCGTCCAGCCGACCCCTTTGTTTTGCAGGCCATAATAGCCCCGCGCGAGAAACTCGCCGCTCTCAGACACGATATCAACGAGGTCTCCTTCTTTCATGTGCCCCGCAGTCCCTACGAGAGCTTCTTTTTCAATAAGGGGATAGCCTTTTTTGATTTTGGCAGCGTGTGCTTTTTTTAGGGTGAGTAGCTTCATATATGTCGTCCTCTTTCCGTTTGCTTTCTCTTATCGTACCACAAAACGCCAAGATGTCTGCATTGACAGAAAGGAAAGGTTTTTCTACGATAGACAAAAAGAGTTACGAGGAGGAGCAGCATGGCAAAACGAATTGACCATACAGGCATCATGGTAAGAGATATCAACGCGTCCATCACATTTTATGAAGAGGTACTCGGCATGAAATTGAAGGATCGCATCACTCACACGAACGGTGTAATCGAGCTTGCATTTCTTGGCTTTGAAGACGGACCGGAAACAGAAATTGAACTGATTCAAGGCTACAGCAGCGAGCTTCCCGCTGAAGGAAAAGTGCACCACATTGCCCTGCTGACTGATGACATCGCGGCTGAATATACAAAAGCGGAAAAAATGAACGCGAAATTTATCGACGAGGAGATCACAACACTTCCAAACGGATACCGTTATTTCTATATCGAAGGCCCTGATGGTGAGTGGATTGAGTTCTTTCAGCGGTAATAAAAAAGCAGCATAACGCTGCTTTTTTATTATTTAAACACTTACATCACTACACATTTTTATCCCCAGATTCAACCGCACTCTCTTCCCGCCATTTTTGATGATCCCATATTCTGAAAAAAGGATAGTAGATAGCACAGGTGATCAGCAGGTTTACCAGCTGCATAACGGCGCCCGACACCTTTCCGCCTGTCGCCAGGTAGCCTGATATGAGCGGCGGCATCGTCCACGGCACCGCGATTCCGGCCGGTCTTGCCACCAGCCCGGTGCTCATGCCGATATAAGTCGCCGTAATCGTGAGGAGCGGTGCGATGATAAATGGGACAATAAGGAGCGGATTCATGACAATCGGCATGCCGAAAATGATCGGCTCGTTGATATTAAAAAGCGCGGGCCCAATCCCTAATCGGCCAAGCTGCTTCATTTGTTTGCTGCGAGATCGGACAAGCATCGTCAGGACAAGCGCCAGTGTCGCTCCGCTCCCGCCGACATTGATCCAAATTTGAAAAAACTGAGTCGTAAAAATACTCGGCAGCGCCTCGCCCGCTTGGAAGGCAAGACGGTTGCCATCCATCGCGCCGTACCAAATCGGCGACATGATTCCGCCAATGATGGAAGCCCCGTGAATCCCGCACGACCAAAGCAGCATCTGTACAAATTCAGCAATCAGGCTTCCGCCGAGACTGCCGCCAAGGATGGAAAGCGGTGTGCCAAGCAGGTCTCCTACGACATTGTGCAGACTCTGAAAAGGTGTCATTTCAATCAGAAGACGCGCCAGCCACACGAGAAACACAATGATAAAGCCGGGAATCAGCGCGACAAACGATTTGCTTACCGCAGGCGGCACACCGTCTGGCATTTTGAAGACGATATTTTTTTGAATAATGTACCGATAGATTTCGGTTGAAAACAAGGCGATCAGCATGGCGACAAATAAGCCCTTGCTGCCGAGCAGCGTGATCGGGATTCCGCCCCCTACCATGATGGACTCCGTTGAGCCATGCGGTGTAAACGGCACCTCAAACGGCGTTGCCAGCAGAAATGCGGCAATTGAAATCGCTCCGGCAGAAAGGGCATCGACACCATAGCTTTCTGCCAGCCGATAGGCGATCCCAAAAGCGGCAATCATCGCCATAATATCAAACGAAGCGTTAACAGGATATCCGAGCTTATCGGCCCACTCGTTCCCAAACACACTCGCCATGAAATCAGCATACCCCGGAATCGGCAGGCTCGTTAAAATCAAGAAGACAGACCCGATAATAATCAGCGGCATGGTCAGGATAATTCCGTCACGCAAAGCGCTGAGATGCCGCTGCCCGGCAATTTTCCCGGCGACAGGCATTATTTTTTCCTCCATCACCCGAGTGAATGTGCTCATCTTAAAAGCCCCCTTTTCTCATTGCTTTGTGAACAACCTCCGCAATGTTTTCTTTATCTTATTTTGAAAACGCTTACAAATTCATTTGGAAAATTTCCTCTTCCTGCGGAAAAAATCTGCATTTTGCCAAACAATCCTAACTATTAATCTCTCTTTTTTCTCCGATATATATATCAAACATCATAGAAAAAGGAGATGAATCATGAAAAACATGTCTTGCAAACTTGTTGTATCAGTCACTCTGTTTTTCAGTTTTCTCGCCGTAGGCCCTCTCGCTCATGCGCAAAACAACAGTGAGAAAGAGGTTATTGTGGTTTATAAAAACAAGGCCGGAAAGGAAACCATCCTGGACAGTGATGCTGATGTTGAACAGCAGTATAAACATCTTCCCGCGGTAGCGGTCACAGCAGACCAGGAGACAGTAAAAGAATTAAAGCAGGATCCTGATATTTTGTATGTAGAAAACAACGTATCATTTACCGCAGCAGACAGCACGGATTTCAAAGTGCTGTCAGACGGCACTGACACCTCTGACAACTTTGAGCAATGGAATCTTGAGCCCATTCAGGTGAAACAGGCTTGGAAGGCAGGACTGACAGGAAAATATATCAAAATTGCCGTCATTGACAGCGGGATCTCCCCCCACGATGACCTGTCGATTGCCGGCGGGTATTCAGCTGTCAGTTATACCTCTTCTTACAAAGATGATAACGGCCACGGAACACATGTCGCAGGGATTATCGGAGCCAAGCATAACGGCTACGGAATTGACGGCATCGCACCGGAAGCACAAATATACGCGGTTAAAGCGCTTGATCAGAACGGCTCGGGGGATCTTCAAAGCCTTCTCCAAGGAATTGACTGGTCGATCGCAAACGGGATGGACATCGTCAATATGAGCCTTGGCACGACGTCAGACAGCAAAATCCTTCATGACGCCGTGAACAAAGCATATGAACAAGGTGTTCTGCTTGTTGCCGCAAGCGGTAACGACGGAAACGGCAAGCCAGTGAATTATCCGGCGGCATACAGCAGTGTCGTTGCGGTTTCAGCAACAAACGAAAAGAATCAGCTTGCCTCCTTCTCAACAACTGGAGATGAAGTTGAATTTTCAGCACCGGGGACAAACATCACAAGCACTTACTTAAACCAGTATTATGCAACAGGAAGCGGAACATCCCAAGCGACACCGCACGCCGCAGCCATGTTTGCCTTGTTAAAACAGCGTGATCCTGCCGAGACAAACGTCCAGCTTCGCGAGGAAATGCGGAAAAACATCGTTGATCTTGGTACCGCAGGCCGCGATCAGCAATTTGGCTACGGCTTAATCCAATATAAAGCACAGGCAACAGATTCAGCGTACGCGGCAGCAGAGCAAGCGGTGAAAAAAGCGGAACAAACAAAAGCACAAACCGATATCAACAAAGCGCAAGAACTCGTCAGCCAGCTGCCGGGCTCCGACGCCAAAACTGCCCTGCAAAAAAGACTGGATAAAGTACAGTCATACAGAAATGTAAAAGATGCGAAAGACAAAGTCGCAAAGGCAGAAAAATATAAAACACAGCAAACCGTTGATACAGCACAAACTGCCATCAACAAGCTGCCAAACGGAACAGACAAAAAGAACCTTCAAAAACGCTTAGACCAAGTAAAACGATACATCGCGTCAAAGCAAGCGAAAGACAAAGTTGCGAAAGCGGAAAAAAGCAAAAAGAAAACAGATGTGGACAGCGCACAATCAGCAATTGGCAAGCTGCCTGCAAGTTCAGAAAAAACGTCCCTGCAAAAACGCCTTAACAAAGTGAAGAGCACCAATTTGAAGACGGCACAGCAATCCGTATCTGCGGCTGAAAAGAAATCAACTGATGCAAATGCGGCAAAAGCACAATCAGCCGTCAATCAGCTTCAAGCAGGCAAGGACAAAACGGCATTGCAAAAACGGTTAGACAAAGTGAAGAAAAAGGTGGCGGCGGCTGAAGCAAAAAAAGTGGAAACTGCCAAGGCAAAAGTGAAGAAAGCGGAAAAAGACAAAACAAAGAAATCAAAGACATCCGCTCAGTCTGCAGTGAATCAATTAAAAGCATCCAATGAAAAAACAAAGCTGCAAAAACGGCTGAACGCCGTCAAACCGAAAAAGTAACCAAAAACCTTTAAGATTTGCATTCCAAGTCTTAAAGGTTTTTTACATTCTAAGAACACCACACACAACCTTTTTCCCATCCATTGTACAGGCTTTTCATACTATTGCTATACAGCCGTGAACAGCATAAAATGAACGTTATTACAGTTATCACCACATATGGCGGGATTGTGACTGGGCAGGCAGGCAAGACCCAATGATGCAAAGGGAGTATTAGTGCCTAAAAAGCAGGGCATTTTAACTCTTCTTTTCGTGTTGGGCTCATAACGGCGCCTTGGACAACCCCTATTCTCATGCTCCGTCGTCGACGCGGGCATTTTTGTCATTTTCAGCCGGTATTTCTCACTTTTTTCATTTTGATTGTCAACTTTTCATTTGATACGATGAACAAGCCGACTTTTCTTCAGCAAAGGAGGTTTTGATTGCTTGCAGAAAGAGATTGCAAAAGAATTATTGCTGCTCGCAGGAGGAAAAAACAATATTATTAGCATCAGCCATTGTACGACCCGTCTTCGTTTTGATGTAAAGGACGAGACGAAAATTGATATACATGCCATTGAGAACCTGCAAGGTGTGCAGGGCACCTTTTTCCGCTATGGGCTTTTCCAGATTATCTTCGGAGCAGGCGTCGTCAACAAAATATATAAAGAAGTCGTTCATGTATGGGAGAACGCGCCTTCTGAAGAACCTGTCCACCAGAAAAAAGCCAGCCGGAAGCTGAACCCTGCCGCAGCTTTTGCGAAAACACTGTCCGATATTTTTGTGCCGATTATTCCGGCAATAACAGCAAGCGGCCTGCTCATGGGGCTGATCGGCATGATTAAGGTGTTTCACTGGTTCGCTGCCGGCAGCCCATGGATTAAAATGCTCGACCTCGTGTCCAGCACAGCCTTTATTTTACTGCCGATTTTAGTCGGCTTCAGTGCCGCACGGCAATTTGGCAGCAACCCATACCTAGGGGCAGTGATCGCGGGGCTTTTGACGCATCCTGATCTGCTGGACCCGTCTATGCTCGGCAGCAAAACCCCGTCTTCTTTAGACATATGGGGGCTTCATATCCCAATGATGGGCTATCAGGGTTCCATGATACCGATTCTTCTTTCCGTTTTTGTCATGAGCAAAATTGAGAAGCTATTAAAATCGATTGTGCCGAAGTCGCTTGATGTCGTGATCATTCCCTTTATTACGGTCATGGTGACAGGATGCCTCGCGCTGATTGTGATGAATCCCGCCGCGTCCATCATCGGCCAGATCATGACACAATCGATCGTCTATATTTATGATCACGCCGGCATTGCCGCCGGAGCTCTTTTCGGCGGCATCTACTCCACCATCGTCCTATCTGGATTGCATCATAGCTTTTATGCAATTGAGGCAACGCTGCTTGCTAATCCGCATGTCGGTGTCAACTTTTTAGTGCCGATATGGTCGATGGCGAATGTGGCCCAAGGCGGAGCGGGGCTTGCGGTATTCCTCAAAACGAAACAATCAAGCCTGAAAAAAATTGCGCTCCCCGCTTCTCTGACCGCGTTTTTAGGCATTGTTGAGCCGATTGTATTCGGGGTAAATCTCAAATTGATCCGTCCCTTTATCGGAGCAGCCATCGGCGGTGCTATTGGCGGAGCATACGTGGTTGCGGTACAAGTTGTGGCAAATTCCTACGGGCTGACAGGCATTCCGATGATTTCAATCGTGCTGCCGTTTGGCGCCGCTAATTTTGTTCATTATATGATCGGTTTCTTGATCGCAGCCGTCTCTGCTTTTATAGCTACATTGTTTCTCGGGTTTAAAGAAGAGACAGAATAACTGGATTTATTCGTTTTCATTCATAAAACGGGGGATGAAAGGACAAAAAAGCTATGAAAATTAAAAGAATCTTAAATCATAATGCTATCGTCGTAAAGGATCAAAATGAAGAGAAGATTCTCTTGGGTGCAGGAATTGCGTTTAACAAAAAGAAGAATGATATTGTCGATCCGTCAAAAATAGAAAAAACCTTTATCAGAAAAGATACACCTGACTATAAGCAGTTCGAAGAGATTTTAGAAACATTGCCTGAAGACCACATTCAGATTTCTGAGCAAATTATCTCTCATGCCGAAAAAGAGCTGAACATCAAAATCAACGAGCGCATTCATGTCGCTTTTTCAGACCATCTTTCTTTTGCGATTGAACGCCTGAGCAATGGGATGGTTATCAAAAATCCGCTGCTGAATGAAATCAAAGTCCTTTATCCAAAGGAGTTCCAGATCGGCTTATGGGCCAGAACACTGATTAAAGATAAACTGGGGATTCACATTCCTGATGATGAAATCGGCAATATCGCCATGCATATCCACACAGCAAGAAACAATGCCGGCGATATGACACAAACGCTTGATATTACAACAATGATTCGTGATATTATCGAGATTATCGAAATTCAACTGTCTATTAATATCGTTGAAGATACCATCTCTTATGAACGGCTTGTGACCCATCTCCGCTTTGCCATTCAGCATATCAAAGCAGGCGAATCCATTTACGAGCTGGACGCAGAAATGATCGACATCATTAAAGAGAAGTTTAAGGATGCCTTCCTGTGTGCCCTAAGCATCGGCACCTTTGTGAAGAAGGAATACGGCTTTGAATTTCCTGAAAAAGAATTGTGCTACATCGCCATGCATATTCAGCGGTTCTACCAACGGTCAGTCGCACGCTGAGACAAACAAAAAACGCTTTTGATCATCTCAAAAGCGTTTTTTTATATCTGTATTATTGGTTGATCGCCGGGTTGCTGATCGTATTCCACTTCGTATAGGACATGTAATGGAAATACTCATCGCGATACGGATGTTTTGTATTGGAGTTCCAAGGCTTTTCTCCGCCGCAGAAGTGCACGATTGCCGGGTTTTCTCTCGTTTCATTATATTGCTTCCGCCCTAACAGAGTCGATGGGGTTTTCAGCTTTAACATGATATAGGTTTGAGCGTTCCAGCGCGGATGAAGTTCATACCACTGATCATACAAGATCGCATTCAGTGCATCTTGGTCATGCAGCACAAGAAAGTCTTCGTCTGGGTGTTCATTGATAAAGTTGATGACTTTTTCTGTGATGTTTTGCTTTCTCCAAGACTCAAAATCAATAATCATGATACCTGAGTTAAAATACTTCCCTGTATCAGTGACGTTCATTTCTTTCAGGCGTTCATGCTGCCCCGCATCCTCAACAGCGGCTACGGTGTATGGCGCAATGTCTAAGTCCCATAACTTAGAAATATCCTCTAGGACAAGCGCATCGCAATCGATGTAAATCATTCGTTTGATGCTTTCATCCTTAATTAAGTCGGGAATCGAAATGCGGTAATACGCGGCTTTTGTAATATGGCTGCTCTCTACCGCATGTTCATACATTTTGGTATCCACTTCTAAAAACTCAATCGGCACTCCGAATTTCAAAGTGGTTTCTTCCAGTCTTTTTTTGTTATCAGGCTTAATTCCGCCATCAATGACGTATAATTTTACCTCTCTCTCCTGATCCATGTTAGTCAATAAAGAAACGAACATCCCACCTAAATGACGAGCATAATTATCATCTGCGCATGATACGATATGCATGATTTCATCTTTCCTCAATGGTATTCATCTCCCTTTTTGTTGTACAAGTTACATACCCTTTTTCAAAAAAATAAACACGTTCTCCGACATTTTTTTAAACAGAATGTGTGATACAACAAAAAAGGTGTCATTTTTTGAAGATGCGATAAAGCCAATAAAGAATGAAAAAGCTTGCGATTGTGATGGCTTCAGCCGAGACGATATACCACGGCCATGGTCCGAGAACATCTAAGAGAGAGGATCCGCCCGGTTTTTTCGTCAAATACATATAATTTGCGCCAAGCCAGCGATCAATCAGGAAAATACAGACGCCGTACACATTAACAAGCAGGACTGTCACCCATAATGAGCGCTGGCCCATTCTGTAGGTGCCAATCACAGCCATCAGCAGACAGGATAAAAACACAGATCCGTGAGAAATAAAAAAGAGGATATATCGTATATGCGGAAATGAAAACATACCGAGGTCAGGAGTGGCAAGAGCCTGAATCGAACTGCCGACGCCGACAAAAAACAAAAATACAAACAGCTTTCTGCTTTTTGTCACTAACATAATAGCTGACAAATATACCGACAGGTCACTAAGCTGGAGAGGCAATGAAGTGCGCACCGACCACCTGCCCGTGGCGACCATCCATATTTGATAGCCGATTTGCGAACCAAGCAAAAGAAACACAAACAGAGAACGCAAAAACCGGCTGGCCCTCGGCTGCTTGACCCTCTCTTGGAACAAAAACAACAGAATGGCCAAAAGGGCGATAATCGCTAACGTCACTACATGCTCTGTCGAAAATAGATGAAACGGATCATGTTTATAGACGGATTGAACATATTTTTGCAAAACTGCACCCCCGTTTGCGGTTTTTTGTTTATTTTGGCGTTGTTTGGGCTTTTTTTATTCAACCGATATATGGGCTTGAAGTTCACACCAGACTCTGCTACAATTCGTTTCATAGCTAATGATTCTGATAATTTAAGGCAGGCCTAAAAAATGGAACGTTCACATCAACATCAGCAGCTTCGGAAGGAAGAACACGATACACTTTCTAAGCTCAAACAAATGCCCGTCGAGTCACTCAACCTGGAAGCCATTTCGATCGCTACGAATCTGTATCGGTCTGCACAAAGGCTCCGTGTCAAAATGGAGACTGAGGTTCTTTCTTCCTATAACCTTTCTTGGACCGCTTTCTCCATTCTTTATGATCTATGGGTATGGGGAGCGCTCGAAACGAGAAAAATCGCTGAGCTGTCAGGGATATCTACAGCTACAGCAAGCAACGTGATCAAAACGCTCGAAAAAAAGAATTTTTGCCGTAAAAGCATCGACACAAGAGATCGGCGACTCGTGTTTGTCTCTATCACCGATTCCGGCAAACAAGCGATCGAAGAACTCTACCCGGTGTTTCACAAAGGGGAAACAGAGCTCATTGCGGGAATGACGAAGGACGAACAGAAAATATTGACAGGGCTGCTTAGAAAGGTAGCTGACAATCTTCATACAACATAAGCTTTGACGGGAATCCAGTAGCGGTTTGTCTCCCTGTTTCAGAGAGCCGGCGGAAGGTGCGAGCCGGCACACAGCAAACGTGAATTACCTCCCCGAGCTTTCTTTGTGAACCTTAAAAGTAGCAAAGAACGGGAAACCGTTATTCGAATGAGCGGAAGACAATGTCTTCAACCAGGGTGGTACCGCGTGCATTGAGCCACGTCCCTTATCGGGATGGGCTCTTTTTTGTGTTTGTAAAAAAGGAGGAAAAATGATGAGAACATTTGAGCAGCTCACAGCGTCACAGCAAAAAGAGGTAGAAAGACAGCTACAGCTATACATGACAGGCGCCCACGAAGTCATACCGCCGGAGGAATTAAAGGCAAAGCTCGTGAAATCAATTTCCACGGGCACGCCGCTTAAAATTAAGCTCGGATTAGATCCGTCTGCACCGGATGTACATTTGGGCCATACGGTGGTGTTAAATAAGCTTCGCCAATTTCAAGAAAACGGCCACATTGTCCAGCTGTTAATTGGGGATTTCACAGGAAAAATTGGTGATCCGACCGGAAAATCGGCAGCCAGAAAGCAACTGACTGATGAAGAAGTTCAGCACAATGCCAAAACCTACTTTGAGCAATTCGGAAAAGTGCTTGATCCAGAAAAAGTCGAGCTTCACTACAACTCAAAATGGCTGAAAACATTGAATCTGGAAGATGTCATTGAATTAGCAGGGAAAATAACAGTAGCCCGCCTGATGGAGCGCGACGACTTTGAAGAACGCATCGCCATGCAAAAACCAATCTCACTGCATGAATTCTTTTACCCATTGATGCAGGGATATGATTCTGTCGTTCTCGAAAGTGATATTGAATTAGGCGGAACGGATCAGCATTTCAATGTCCTCATGGGACGGCATTTCCAAGAACGATACAACAAAGAAAAACAAGTCGTCATCCTTATGCCGCTCTTGGAAGGCTTGGATGGCGTCGAGAAAATGTCGAAGTCGAAACACAACTACATTGGTATTAACGAACATCCAAACGACATGTACGGAAAAACGATGTCACTGCCCGACAGCCTGATGAAAAAATACATCCACTTGGCGACAGACTTAGAGCTTGAAGAAAAAAAACAGCTCGTAAAAGACTTAGAAACCGGCGCCGTTCATCCGCGTGATGCCAAAATGCTTTTAGCCAAAACAATCGTCCGAATGTATCACGGAGAGAAAGCAGCAGAAGCTGCCGAACACTCGTTTAAAACAGTCTTTCAGGAAAACAGCCTGCCGGAAGATATACCGGCCGTAAACTGGAAAGGCGAAAAAACGATAGCGATGATTGATCTGCTCGTCAAGCTAAAACTCCTCTCTTCGAAGAGCGAGGCGCGCCGCATGATTCAAAACGGAGGTGTACGCATCGACGGAGAGAAAATAACAGATGTTCACGCCAAAGCAGAGATAAGAGAGAATATGATCATCCAAGTCGGCAAACGCAAGTTTTTAAAGCTCCAATAGTCTGATATTCCGAAACGCTTATGACCCTTCATTCATAAGCGTTTTTTGCAGGTATAAAGCACTGTCTTTTCAAAAACGCTCTTCATCTTGCAGGAAACTCCTTTAGCATCCCGAAATATTCCCCAACCATACATTTAGGGGAGGTTTATTTTTGATGAAAAAGCTTTTGACTGTCATGACGATGGCTGTTTTAACTGCCGGCACACTGCTCTTGCCGGCACAGAGTGTCACCCCTGCCGCGCACGCTGTACAAATATCAAATAGCGAGCGCGAGCTTCCATTCAAAGCAAAGCATGCGTACTCTACCATTTCTCAGCTAAGTGAAGCAATCGGCCCCAGAATAGCCGGAACTGCAGCTGAAAAAAAGAGTGCCCTATTGATCGCCTCATCAATGAGAAAATTAAAGCTTGATGTGAAGGTTCAACGATTCAACATTCCTGACCGGCTTGAGGGAACACTGTCTTCAGCAGGACGCGATATTCTTCTCCAAGCGGCGTCCGGCTCAGCTCCGACTGAAGAACAAGGGCTGACGGCCCCGCTTTACAATGCGGGATTGGGCTATCAAAAGGACTTTACCGCTGACGCCAAGGGCAAAATCGCCTTGATTTCCAGAGGAGACCTGACTTATTACGAGAAAGCCAAAAATGCCGAAGCCGCCGGAGCGAAAGCTGTCATCATTTATAACAACAAAGAAAGCCTCGTGCCTATGACGCCAAACCTGTCGGGAAATAAAGTCGGCATTCCGGTCGTCGGCATTAAGAAAGAAGACGGCGAAGCACTTACCCAGCAAAAAGAAGCCACCTTAAAACTAAAAGCATTCACAAACCAAACCTCTCAGAACATCATCGGAATCAAAAAACCAAAGAACATCAAACATCCAGACATTGTGTACGTGACGGCCCATTACGACAGTGTTCCTTTTTCGCCCGGAGCAAATGACAACGGCTCAGGAACCTCTGTTATGCTGGAGATGGCGCGTGTCTTAAAAAGCGTTCCATCTGATAAAGAAATCCGCTTTATCGCTTTCGGCGCCGAAGAGCTCGGCCTGCTCGGCTCCTCCCACTATGTAGATCATCTATCAGAAAAAGAGCTGAAACGAAGCGAAGTGAACTTCAACTTAGATATGGTAGGCACAAGCTGGGAAAAAGCGTCTGAGCTGTATGTCAACACATTGGACGGCCAATCTAACTATGTTTGGGAATCCAGCCGTACGGCTGCTGAAAAAATTGGATTTGACAGCCTGTCTCTGACACAGGGAGGATCATCTGATCATGTGCCATTCCACGAAGCCGGCATTGATTCCGCCAACTTTATTTGGGGAGACCCGGAAACAGAAGAAGTTGAGCCGTGGTATCATACCCCTGAAGACTCGATCGAACATATCAGCAAAGAACGCCTCCAGCAAGCAGGCGATCTTGTGACAGCCGCAGTCTATGAGGCTGTGAAAAAAGAGAAGAAACCGAAAACCATTAAGAAACAAATGAAGGCGAAAGCATCTGACATTTTTGAAGATATCAAATAAAAAAAGACGGCACTTGGGTGCCGTCTTTTTTATAATGATCAGCTGTTTAGCCGTCTATAAGTAAAGCTTTCAGTTTATCAACTGTATTTTCTTTTTCTAACGGGCGATAAATGGTCAGTTTCAAATCAGGAGAGTCATATATTTGTAATGTCATATGCTCCATCACCATTTTTCCGGCTGCCGGGTGATGAAGTACTTTTTCTCCTGCGTGTGTGCCTAATACTTCGTGGTGGTTCCACCATTTTTTAAATTCGGGGCTTCTTTCAGTTAACTCATCGATCAACTCTTTTATCCATGCTTCCCCAAGAAACCGGCTGGCTGTCGATCGAAACTGTGCGATAAGTTTTTTGGCGTGGCTTTCCCAGTCGTCAAGCAGATTCCGATACTCCTTCGAGGTGAAACATCGCCATATGGCGTTCCTTTCCTTACTGCCCATTTGGCCAAAATTGCCGAACACAGCACAAGCTGCTGTGTTCCAAGCAATAACGTCCCACTTTTCGTCAGTCACATAAACAGGGCAATTGGTTAAATGATCAATAAAGTGCCGCACAGCCAGAGGAAGGCTCTTATTATCTTCATCCTGATCATCTAAAGGAACATGATGGTCAGCCAACAGAAAGACATGACGTTTTTCCTCATAATTCAATTTGAGCACTCTCGATATGCTTTCCAGTACCTGTGTCGATACCCGAATATCCCTTCCCTGCTCCAGCCATGTGTACCATGTGACACCTATACCGGACAGCTGGGCCAATTCCTCTCTTCTCAAGCCTGTTGTTTTCCTTCTGGTGCCCATAGGCAATCCAAACTCTTGCGGAGAAAGCTGTGCCCTTTTCAGTTTTAAAAACTCCCCTAGCTCTTTCCGTTTTTCTGCCATACTGTCCACATACACACTCTCCTTCTGCATAGAATTTCCTATTAGTATTCTACATAAAAAGGAGAAGGTTTTTATATTATTTGTTTCGTTCTGCAAATACTTCCGCGGCCACAGGAAGAATGGTATTCAGTGCATTCGGGAAACCTGAGTAAATAATCATCTGCATCATGACTTCTATGAGTTCTTCTTGTGTCCATCCGACATTCAGGGCTCCGTTAATATAGAATTTTAGCTGCTGGGTATTGCCCAATGCAGTCAATCCAGCAACGGTTGCTAATAATCTGGATTTCAGATCAAGACCTGGTCTTGAAAAAATCTGACCGTAGTTAAACTCCACGGCAAGCACACCAAGGTCCGGAGCGATGGAATGTTTAAAATTGCCCACGATCGCTTCATAGTTCTCCTCATCAATTTGTTTCAGAATATCTAACCCTTTTTTATAATGTTCACTTGTTCGCACCAGCTTCTATCTCCCTTCCAATATCGCTTTTTTAGTAGTACGATTTATGGTAATCCTTGAACTGAAGGCAATACCGACCATGATCATCCCCAGAATACAAACACCGTTCCAATGAAACAGCATCCAGACTGCACCTCCTGCATACGATCCCAAGGCGCCGCCTAAAAACGTGCTGACCATAAAGAGGCCATTCAATCTGCTTCTCATTTCAGCCGACAATTGGAAAATCTCCGCCTGACACGCCACCTGATTCGCCTGAATGCCCATGGTGATGAATAAAGCGCCCAATACAATCACAATCAATGAAGTCTGGCCTGCCATTAATAAAACAAATGACAATAAGGTAAAAGACATACAAAGCTTGTTGGAAAAAGCAGCTCCTTTTTGATCAATAATCCGGCCGATCAGCGGAGTTGCAAAAGCCCCGCCAATTCCCACCAAACCGATTGTTCCGGCAGTCTGGCTGCCAAACGAGAATGGAGGTTCACTCACCATAAACACTAACGTCGTCCAAAATAAACTGAAGGCGCCGAACATGAAGCCTTGGTTTACACATGCTTTTCTTAACACTTTCTCCTTGATCAAAAGCGGAAATAATGAAGAAATGAGTTTTCCGTAATGAAATGCATGTGTCCCTTTGCTTTTCGGAAAGCAGAAGTGAATGATCAACATAATGATGACGGCTGCTGCACAGGCAATCCAATACATTACCCGCCAGCCATAATGGGCATCTATCGCCCCGCTGACCACTCTCGCCCCTAAAATTCCGCAAACCAAGCCGATGGCTACGTTTCCGAGTACTTTTCCTCTGTTCCTGTCATTTGCTAAACCTGCCGCAAACGGCACAAGGATTTGAGGAATAATCGTGAAGAATCCCAATAATAAATTTGTGATGACTAGCCATGGAAAGCTTACAGCTAACGCTGAAGCGGCCGAACAAACCCCCACTAAGAATAGCAGGCTCACAATTAAGCGGCGGCGTTCAAAAAGATCTCCCAATGGAACAAGCAGAAGGTTCCCCGCCGCATAGCCAATCTGCGCCAATGTAGCAATCATCCCAGCTTGTGCCGGCGTCACATGAAACGTGCCTGCCATGCTGACAAGCAATGTTTGATTGATATAGACATTAGCTACCGTAAACCCGCTAGTCACCGCTATAAGAAAAATCAAACCTCTCGATAATGAAATGGAATGGTTCATGTTTACCTCCTTTCCCATGCATGATAAAGCAGGTTCAATCATGGAAACAGAAGTGAGTTTATACTGGTATAAAAAGTACTAGCAAGCAAAGAAAAAAAGCGAAACCCTGTCAGGCTTCGCTTTTGTTATCAATCCACTTCTTTCTTAATCCCCAGCATTTTCTCATCTAGGTAATGGGCAATCTCCGCGGCTTCCTTCAGCTCATCTGTTAATTGCTTAGGAACGTCATTGTTCAATTTATAATAAATTTTATGTTCAAGGCTCGCCCAGAAATCCATCGCGATTGTCCGGATTTGAATTTCTGCTTTGACGTATTCCACACGGTTCGTTAAATTCACAGGCATCTCAATGATTAAATGCAGGCTTCGATAGCCATTCGGTTTGGGTGTCTGGATATAATCCTTTACCTTTACGATTCTCAAATCTTCATGCTGCTTCAACACATTCACGACATTATAAATGTCAGAAATAAAGGAACAGATGATGCGCACGCCGGCAATGTCGTGAATATGCTCCTTCATTTCCTTCGTCGTAATCTCACAGCCCTTTCTCATTAACTTATTCACGATGCTTTCAAAGCTTTTGACACGGGATTTTGTATGTTCAATCGGGTTGTGTCCGTGAATGAGGTTATATTCCTGGCTGATAATTGAGAACTTTGTATCGAGCGCATCTAGCGCAAATTTATAAACTAATAATTCATTTTTCCAATCTTCCATTACTGTTTTTAAATCGTCCATATGTGTTACAGATAAATCCATTTTCGTCATCTCCTTTAACGGAACTTTATCCGCTGTCCATGTACTAGACGTCCCTGTCTGCTGCAAGGTTCTATGAATTTTTTTACAAAATGCAGTCGATTGTAACAAAAAAAGACCGCACGAAACGAGCGGTCTTTTTTATTATCGGAAATAGCTGATCAATAATCCGATCGAGAGCAGGAATCCGAAAAATGTATTTGTTTGGGCTGTTGATTTCATTGCGACAATCATATTCATCGGCATTTCTTTTTGGACGAAGCCCTTCACTGCTTGAACCGGCTTAGGCACGCTTAAAAAGACGACAAACAGCCATGGGCTTGCGGCACCGGTAATAACCAAGCCGACAACCCAGATATAAGCGACGGCAAACGACGCAGCTAACAGAGTAACAGCTCCCTTATGCCCCATCAAAATCGCCAATGTTTTGCGTCCGCCTTTTTTGTCCTCTTCAATATCACGAATGTTGTTCGACAGGTTAATCGCGCCGACAAGAATCGCAATCGGGATGGAAATCAAAATGCTTTGCGTGTTGATCATATCTGTCTGAATGAAAAACGAAATCAGCACAAACACCGAACCCATGCAAATGCCTGAGAATAATTCACCGAACGGCGTGTACGCAATCGGCAGCGGCCCGCCTGTATACAGATAGCCGATCGCCATGCCGACAAGGCCGATCAGCGCAAGCCACCAGCTGCTGCTCGCACAAATATAGACACCGAGCAAAATGGCAATCCCGTATGAGGCAAGAGCTAATTGCAAAATCGTTTTAGGCTTCATTCCGTGGCGTACAATTGCCCCTCCGATTCCGACTGATTCTGCTGTATCTAATCCGCGTTTAAAATCATAGTATTCATTAAATAAGTTCGTCGCGATCTGGATCCATAGGCAAGAAAACAGCATAGCCAAAAACAGCAGCAGATCAACCTTCACATAAAACATCGCCAAAACGGTTCCGAGCAGCACAGGCACAAACGATGCGGTTAACGTATGAGGACGGGTTAACTGCCAAAGGATCTGCCCCATGCTTTCTTTTTGCGGCGCTGTCTGACCCTCACCCTTATTTGTTTGGTTCATCTTCCTCTTCCTTTCTATTAAAAGGCTTACTTTTTTTCAGCCGGCAGCTTAATAAAAAACTCCTTTTGCTTCCTTATCTATCATAATGACTTCTCCCTTATTTCACAAGATACCGCAAGAAGGCGTTTTCTTTCTTATTATACGCTTCTCGCCCTGATTTCATTAGGTTTCTGCTTTCACTTGAACGAACAGGTACAGAAAAATTTTTTTAAGTACATTACACTTTTTAAAAGTTAAAAAGATCTTTTGACTCCAGGTATCTTTTCCTTTATTATGAATCAGCTCGAAACATTCCATTCTTGCCCTTGCAGGTATAAAGATTCATTTTCAAAAACATACGCCGATATATTAATTTGAGGGAGATTAGGGAAAAAATGAAACTTTTTGAGCATCTGATCGTCAAATAATCATGTGATTGTCGAAAAAACGGGAAGGGAATTTTTGATATGCTGCAATTAATGAAACAGCTGTATGAAAAACCCGCTGTCAAGTGGACATGTCATACAGGCTTTTATTTGATGATACTGCTTGTTTTGTTTTTTATGTATGGTTTTCACACCGCGAATACCGGTTCATATATTTATAACGATTTCTAATTGGAGAGAGAATAACTATGAAACTTTTACATGCTATTCAAACACATGCGGAAACTTATCCGCAAACCGATGCCTTCCGCTCTCAAGGCCAGTCGCTCACGTATCAGGAATTATGGGAGCAGTCTGACCGCGCGGCTGCCGCGATCCAAAAACGCATTTCTGGGGAAAAGAAATCTCCTATCCTTGTGTACGGCCACATGGAGCCGCACATGCTTGTTTCCTTCTTGGGAAGTGTCAAAGCGGGACATCCTTATATTCCGGTTGACCTGTCTATTCCGTCCGAACGGATTGCGAAAATTATCGAAAGCTCTGGAGCAGAATTGCTGATCCATGCAGCAGGACTCTCAATTGATGCAGTCGGCCAGCAGATTCAGACAGTTTCTGCGGAAGAACTGCTGGAAAACGAAGGCGGCTCTGTCAGCCAAGATCAATGGGTCAAAGAACACGAAACGTTTTATATCATTTACACTTCCGGAAGCACAGGAAATCCGAAAGGCGTGCAGATTTCCGCTGCGAACCTTCAAAGCTTCACAGACTGGATTTGTGCAGACTTTCCAGTCAGCGGAGGAAAAATATTTTTAAACCAAGCGCCGTTCTCATTTGATTTGTCTGTCATGGACCTATATCCGTGCCTTCAATCAGGCGGGACTTTACATTGCGTGACAAAGGATGCTGTGAACAAGCCGAAAGTCTTATTTGAAGAGCTGAAGAAGTCCGGGCTGAATGTGTGGACGTCAACACCTTCCTTTGTGCAAATGTGCCTGATGGATCCGGGTTTTTCACAGGATCTGCTGCCTCATGCGGACACATTTATGTTTTGCGGAGAGGTTCTTCCGGTTTCTGTGGCAAAAGCGCTGCTTGAGCGTTTTCCGAAAGCGAAGATTTTTAATACGTACGGCCCGACTGAAGCGACAGTGGCTGTCACATCGGTTGAAATTACGGATGACGTCATCAGCCGCAGCGAATCGCTTCCAGTGGGCTTCGCCAAACCAGATATGAACATTTTCATTATGGATGAAGAGGGACAGCCGCTTCCTGATGGAGAAAAAGGAGAAATCGTCATTGCAGGGCCGAGTGTAAGCCGAGGCTACCTTGGTGAGCCAGAGCTGACGGAAAAAGCGTTTTTCTCTCATGAAGGCCAGTGGGCATACCGAACTGGCGATGCCGGCTTTATTCAAGACGGTCAGATTTTCTGCCAAGGACGTTTGGATTTTCAGATTAAACTTCACGGCTATCGAATGGAGCTGGAGGAAATCGAGTTCCATGTCAGACAGTCACAGTACGTTCGTTCTGCTGTCGTGATTCCTTATCAGCCAAACGGAACAGTTGAGTACCTGATCGCTGCTATTGTGCCTGAGGAGCATGAGTTTGAGAAGGAATTCCAGCTGACAAGCGCTATTAAAAAAGAGCTTGCCGCTTCTCTTCCGGCATATATGATCCCGAGAAAATTTATCTATCAGGATCACATTCAAATGACGGCTAACGGCAAAATTGACCGAAAACGCATTGGCGAAGAGGTTCTTGTATGACGCCTTACAGCTCGTTTTTATTCTTTATACTGCTTGGCATTCTTCTTCTGCCGACGATCATTCTCGGCTTAAACGGAAAAAGATTTCAAGCATACAACATGTTCATATCTATCATTATATTGGCTTTAATTTTTTCGCACGACTTACACGGGGTCATCGCGCTGTGCCTGTTTACAATATGGCAGGTGCTCCTGATCAGCGGCTATCTGGCATACCGGCAGAAAGCGAACAGCGGCTTTGTCTTCTGCGGGGCTGTTATCGCGTCGATTCTGCCTTTATTTCTGTCAAAAATATGGCCGTTTCTTTCACACCCGCAGCCGCATCATCCGCCGCATAACCTGATCAGCTTTTTAGGGATTTCATATTTAACCTTTAAAGGCGTTCAGCTGATTATGGAAGCAAGAGACGGACTGCTGAAAGAACAGCTGCCATTGCACCGCCTGCTGTATTTCATCCTGTTTTTCCCGACGATTTCCTCCGGCCCGATCGACAGATACCGCCGGTTCGTCAAGGATGAACAGAAGGCTTGGACGAAAGAAGAATACGCCGACCTGTTGTATACGGGAATCCATAAAATCTTCATCGGTTTCCTGTATAAATTTATTATCGGCTACGCGATCAATACGTACTTCATCATGAATCTTCCCGCAATCACGCACAATAAGATTCTTGGGAACCTGCTGTACATGTACGGCTACAGCATGTATTTATTCTTTGATTTCGCCGGCTACACGATGTTTGCCGTCGGGGTCAGCTACATTATGGGCATTAAATCACCAGAAAACTTTAATAAACCGTTTATCAGTAAAAATATTAAAGATTTCTGGAATCGCTGGCATATGTCTCTGTCATTTTGGTTCAGAGATTATGTGTTTATGAGATTCGTATTTTGGATGACTAAGAAAAAGTGGATCAAAAACCGTATGGCCGTCTCAAACATCGGGTATTTCCTGCTGTTTATGCTGATGGGGGTTTGGCACGGGCTCGCGCCGCAATATATCATCTACGGCCTTTATCATGCCGTGCTGATGACATGTTACAACTTTTTTGAGAAGTGGAATAAGAAATATAAATGGCTGCCGTCCAACCGCTGGACAACCATTCTCGCTATTGTGATCACATTCCATTTCGTTTGCTTCGGGTTTTATATTTTCTCAGGAAAACCATTTCATCACCACCATTAAAGGAGATTAGAAAGCTATGGATTTTAAACAAGAGGTATTAGACGTTTTAGCAGAGGTTTGCCAGGATGACATCGTAAAGGAAAATCCTGATATTGAAATTTTTGAAGAAGGTTTGCTTGATTCTTTTGGAACAGTAGAATTGCTGCTTGCGATTGAAAACCGTTTTGATATTTTAGTGCCGATCACTGAATTTGACCGGGACGTTTGGAATACACCTAACAACATTGTAAATCAGCTGTCTGAGTTGAAATAATGAAAAAGCGTTTTTTCGGTCCAATTATTTTGGCGTTTATTCTATTCGCAGGCGCCATCGCAATTCCATCTTCATGGCTGACAGGCTTCATCACCGATAAGCGTGTGAAAGAGTCAGCAACAGCCTTGAATCCGAGTATGTTTCAAGGGCTATATTTACAAGATCAGATGCTCAAAGATCCGACATATCTTCCGATTTACGGGTCTTCTGAGCTTTCTCGGCTGGACGAGTTCCACCCATCTAATTATTTTCAGGTAAACAATGAGGGATTCACGCCATACCTTGTCGGCAAAGGCGGATCCCAGTCATTGATTCATTCTTTAAACTTCGCTGCCCATATGGATCAGCTGAAGGGCAAAAAAATCGTATTCATCGTGTCTCCGCAATGGTTTATTAAGCGCGGGTCTGATGAACAGCATTTCGCGCCGAACTATTCTGCGCTGCAAGGGCTTGATTTGGCATTTAACGATCAGATCGACCCTGAAATTAAAAAGAAAATGATGAAACGCATGCTTCGCTTTAAGGCTGTGCAAAACGATGCCATTCTTTCTGAGCTGTACAAAGCAATGGTAAACGGCCAGACGTGGAAAGTGAACGCGCTGAAGCCGGCGGCGAAAGTGTATTACAGCATGCTGGAAAAGAAAGATCTGTATTATTCAACGACAGAATCATCCGGGCCAAAGCGCTATATCTCGCAGTCAGTAAAGGATAAGTCATGGTCTGAATTGAATAAACTAGCGGATCAATCGGGCAAACGCCACTCCGGTTCTAACGATTTTCACATCGACAACCCTGTCTATAAAAAGCTGAAGCCGAAAGTGCCTAAGCTGAAAGGGAAAAACAAAGGAAGATCGTATGCGGTGTCACCGGAATATGGCGACTTTGAAATGATGCTCGATATCCTGAAGGATGCGGGCGCAGAGCCTATGTTTGTCACCATTCCTGTTAACGGGAAATGGTACGATTACACGGGCTTCCCGAAAAAAGGACGCACTGACTATTACAAAAAGGTAAATAAACAAATCAGAGCGAAGGGCTTCCAGGTTGCTGATTTCTCAGGGCATGAATATGACCCGTATTTCATGAAAGACACCATTCACATCGGCTGGAAAGGCTGGGTGTATGTCGATAAAGCAATTGACGAATTTTATAAAACCGGAAAAGTCACTTCATCCTGAGCATCTCATAGGACGCGGCTGCATATTTCCTGCTAAGATTTGAAATAGCAAAGGAATCACAGCCAACTTAATTAAGAGGTGTTACATCCAATGAAGATGACAGGCAATACGGTTTTAATCACAGGGGGTTCTGCTGGCATCGGGCTTGAACTGGCCAAGCGCCTGCTGGAGCTCGGCAATGAAGTTATCATTTGCGGACGCAGCGAAGCACGTCTTGCAGAAGCGAAGCAGCAGCTCCCAAACATCCATACAAAGCAATGTGATGTTGCAGACCGTTCGCAGCGGGAAGCATTGTATGAATGGGCTTTAAAGGAATATCCGAACTTGAATGTTCTCGTCAACAACGCCGGCATTCAAAAGGAAATTGACTTTAAAAAAGGGACAGAGGATCTTTTTGTGGACGGTGATGAAATTGAACTTAATTTCCAAGCGCCTGTCCATTTATCCGCCCTTTTCACACCTCATTTGATGAAGCAGCCTGAAGCGGCAATCGTTCAGGTCACATCCGGGCTTGCGTTTAACCCGTTAGCTGTTTATCCGGTGTACTGCGCAACAAAAGCAGCACTTCACTCGTTCTCGCTTACGCTCAGACACCAGCTCCGCGACACGAGCGTGGAAGTGATTGAAATGGCACCGCCTATGGTGGACACGGGCTTAAACCAAAAATCACGCGATAAACAAGGCCTGACGTACCGGGGCATTTCATCTGAAGAATATGTTCAATATTTCTTGGACGGCTTGAAGGAAGGCAAACAGGAGATTACAAATGAACGTGTTGAAGGTCTTCGGGATGCCACTCGCGCCGATTATGACAGGTTATTCGAGCATATGAACACGCAGGAGAATTAATTTCTCCTGCTTTTTTCATATGAATTTCTTACAAATTTGAGCAAACCTATTGCGATTATTTGTTGAAGGTATACAATAGAATATAATTATTTTCAAATAAGTTTGATAATATAAACAATTTAACAGCAGGGAGATTGACCATGACTAAACAAACGATTCGCGTTGAATTGACATCAACAAAAAAACCGAAACCAGACCCAAATCAGCTTTCGTTCGGAAGAGTGTTTACAGACCACATGTTTGTAATGGACTATGCCGCAGATAAAGGTTGGTACGATCCAAGAATCATTCCTTATCAGCCCTTATCAATGGATCCGGCCGCAATGGTCTATCACTACGGCCAAACCGTGTTTGAAGGGTTAAAGGCTTACGTGTCAGAGGATGACCATGTTCTGCTTTTCAGACCGGAAAAAAATATGGAACGCCTGAATCAATCAAACGACCGCCTCTGCATCCCGCAAATTGATGAAGAACAGGTTCTTGAAGGCTTAAAGCAGCTTGTCGCAATTGATAAAGACTGGATTCCAAATGCGGAGGGCACGTCCCTTTACATCCGTCCGTTCATCATCGCAACCGAGCCTTTCCTTGGTGTTGCGGCATCTCATACGTATAAGCTCTTGATCATTCTTTCTCCGGTCGGCTCTTATTACAAAGAAGGCATTAAGCCGGTCAAAATCGCTGTTGAAAGTGAATTTGTCCGTGCGGTAAAAGGCGGAACAGGAAATGCCAAAACCGCAGGAAACTATGCTTCAAGCTTAAAAGCGCAGCAGGTCGCCGAAGAGAAAGGATTTTCCCAAGTGCTTTGGCTGGACGGCATTGAGAAGAAATACATCGAAGAAGTCGGAAGCATGAACATCTTCTTCAAAATCAACGGTGAAATCGTAACGCCGATGCTGAACGGAAGCATCCTGGAAGGCATTACGCGCAATTCAGTCATCGCCTTGCTTAAGCATTGGGGCCTTCAAGTTTCAGAACGAAAAATTGCGATCGATGAGGTCATCCAAGCCCATAAAGACGGCATCCTGGAAGAAGCCTTCGGAACAGGTACAGCAGCTGTTATTTCCCCAGTCGGCGAGCTGATCTGGCAGGATGAAACACTTTCGATCAACAACGGTGAAACAGGAGAAATCGCAAAAAAACTATATGACACGATTACAGGCATTCAAAAAGGCGCTGTCGCAGACGAATTCGGATGGACGACCGAAGTCGCAGCGCTGACTGAAAGCAAGTAAGAAAAAAGCCGGCCCATTACAGGCCGGCTTTTTTTACGCTTCAATTTTGTTGAAAAACTGCGGCAGATACGCTTTGTGCGCCTCCAGCATTTCGTCTAAAATCTGTTTGGCCACAGTATCGGACGGGACAAGCGGGTTAATCGTCATGGCAAGGAGTGCAGTTTGGTAGTCACCTGTAACTGCCGCTTCTGCCGCGACACGTTCAAAGGATTTGATTTGCTGGACGAGGCCACGGACAGACACCGGCAAGTCGCCGACAGCAATTGGCTTAGGGCCAGTTTTCGTCATCACACAGTTCACTTCAACTGCGGAATCGTCTGGAATGCTCGCTATTGCACCATTATTGATTGTGTTCACCGGCTGAATGTCATGTTTATCATTATAAATGGAGCTGATTAAGTTACATGCTGCATCACTGTAGTAAGCTCCGCCCCGTTTTTCCAGCTGCGGCGGTTTGATCGCAAGGTTCGGATCTTTATAAAGCTCGAACAGCTCTTTTTCGACCTTCTGTACGACTTCTGCGCGGGTGCCCTCCGTTTGTGATGCTTCCAGTTCGTGCTCCAGCATCTCTTTTGTTTTGAAATAGTAACGGTGATAGCCGCAAGGGATGACATTGAGCGCTTTTAAGAAATCCGGTTCCCATTCGGCGCCTGAGATATTTTTCATTGTCATCGCGTTTTTCGGGTCGCCCATCGCCTCGATGACTTGCTCCTTCACACTTACGCCGTCCAAGAAAACATCCAGCCCAAATACCATATGGTTCAGTCCGGCGAATTGGACTTCTACGCGGTCCACATCTACATCAAGCGCTTTGGCTACGCCCATTTTGATGCCGATTGGAACATTACAGAGACCGACGACTTTCTTCAGGTTGGAGTAGCGAAGCAAGGCTTCTGTTACCATGCCGGCAGGGTTTGTGAAGTTAACAAGCCAGGCGTTCGGGCAAAGCTCTTCTATGTCCTTTGCGATCTCAAGGATGACCGGAATTGTGCGCAATCCTTTAAACAGGCCTCCCGGGCCGTTTGTTTCCTGGCCAATCACTCCGTATTTTAGCGGAATGCGCTCATCCTTTGCTCTTGCCTGCAAAAGTCCGACACGGAATTGGGTCGTGACAAAGTCTGCGTCTTTCAGCGCTTTTCTCCGGTCGAGCGTAAGATGAATGTCGATCGGGACGCCAGCTTTTTCAACCATCCGTTTGGCGAGTGTGCCGACAATATTCAGCTTTTCTTCGCCCTCGGGGATATCGACAAGCCATAATTCACGGACAGGCAGCTCATCATACCGTTTAATGAACCCCTCCACTAGCTCGGGCGTATAGCTTGAACCTCCGCCAATCGTTACAATCTTCAATCCTTTTGTCATATGCTTGCTCCCCTTTGCTCGGTGATTTTTTCATATAACTCAATGATCTCTGCAGCCATATCCTTCACTGTCATTGCATTCATTAAATGATCCTGTGCATGAACCATCAGAAGCGTCATTTCCGTCTTTTCTCCGCCCGCTTCATTTTGGATCAGCTCTGTCTGATAATGATGGGCTTTTGACAATTCTTCAGCAGCGTCTTGAAGCTTTTTCCGCGCTTCTTCTGCGTCACCGCTTTTCGCAGCGGCAATGGCCTCCATTGCGGAGCTCCTACCGTTTCCTCCGTGAAGGATGATTTGAAAAATGATTTGTTCCATTTCCTCATTCACGCGATTCACTTCCTTTCTCTACAGAGCCGCTTCTTTGTCATCTGATGCTGCAGGCGTTTGGACCAGCTCCAGATCGTTTTCTTCTTTCAGCTTCTGCTTATCCCACATTCTGAAGAATGGATAGTAGACAACAAAGGACACGGCAATATTAATGGCTTGCATGACCGCGCCTGAGACTTTTCCTCCTGTCGCCAAGTAGCCTGAAAAGATCGGCGGCATGGTCCACGGCACTGCGATACCCGCCGGTTTGGCGACAAGGCCGGTGCTCATTCCGATGTACGTGAGTGTCACTGTGACAAGCGGCGTGATGATAAACGGAAGTAAGAGCATTGGGTTCATGACGATCGGCATTCCGAATATAATCGGTTCGTTAATATTGAAGATGGCCGGGCCGACCGCAAGCTTCCCGAGCTGCTTCATTTGTTTGCTTCGGGCGCGCAGGAACATCGTGACAACCAGTGCCAATGTGGCGCCGCTTCCGCCAATATTGACCCAGATATCGAAAAATTGCTGGGTGAAAATCTTAGGAAGCTCCTCACCGGCTTGGAATGCGATCCGGTTGGCATCCATTGCGCCGTACCAAATCGGTGCCATGACGCCGCCAACAATGTTTGCACCGTGAAGGCCGCAGGCCCATAAAAGCATTTTGACGGCTTCGGCGACAAGGCTTCCTCCAAGGCTTCCTCCCAGAATGGAAAGCGGAGTCCCCAATAAAACGCTTACAATATTATGAAGGCTTTCAAACGGTGTCGCTTCAACAATCAGCCGGGCTGCCCAAATTAGGAAGATGACGGCAAAGCCGGGGATTAACGCGACAAATGACTTGCTTACCGCCGGCGGGACACCGTCCGGCATTTTGAAGACTAAATTGCGCTGGATAATAAGGCGGTAAATCTCTGTAGACACCATTGCGATAATCATGGCGACAAATAAGCCTTTGCTTCCCATGAGCGAAAGCGGAATCCCGCCGCCAACCATGATTTCTTTCGTCGCGCCATCCGGCATAAACGGCACTTGATAAGGTGTTGCTAATAAAAATGCCGCAAGGGAAATGGCTCCGGCCGACAAGGCATCAACACCGTATTTCTCGGCGAGCCGGTAGGCAATGCCGAACGCGGCGACAAGACCCATAATTTCAAAGGTCGCGTCGACTGGGTAGGCCAGTTTTTCAGACCAGGAGCTGCCAAACGTTTTTGCCATAAACTCAGCGTATCCCGGGATCGGGAGGTTGCCAATGATGAGGAAAAAGGAACCGATGATAATCAGGGGCATCGTGAGGATGATACCATCACGCAGCGCCTGCAAATGACGCTGTCCCGCAATTCTTCCCGCTATAGGCATGACCTTTTCTTCTAAGATCTGATTGACTTTATTCACATAGCCCGCCCCTCTCTATGACACATGTCCAAGCTGTTCAGCTGATTTCAGCACTTCCGCCCCATTGCACGTTCCATAATGGACGGTATTAATGACGTCTACCGGAACCCCCTTTGACTCTCCTAATTTTTTGAGCTGCGGAAGCATGTAACGGACTTGCGGACCGAGAAGCAATACATCCGCTTTATCGATATGATTTTGTACAGAATCGCCTGAAACTGCCCAAATGGTATAGTCTTTTCCCTGTTCCTGCGCACTTTTTTCCATCTTGCTCACCAGTAAGCTAGTAGACATGCCTGCTGCACAAACGAGTAATATATTCATGTAAAAGACCCCCTAGAGTTTGATCAATTTTGTAATGTCCTGCTGTTGCTATCATCATATTATGAAATCGCTTTCATAAACACTCAGGGTTTTTCCGCAGGCAACGGAAAAAAGGTATATACAGGCTGTCAGCTCAGCATTTTTTGGTCAAACACATCCGAAAGCTCTTGATATGAACGGCATTTGATCAGCTGGTTCATCGCCGCCGGGTCATCCAAAATGCTGCCAAGCAGTTTATACATGCTTTGTAAATCCGCTTTGTTCTCCTTTTCGACACAAAGCAGACAGACAAATTGAACTCGCTGACTCTCCCAATCGATCGGTTTTTTGAGCGTACAAACGGCCCAAAACGTTGTTTTCGTCTGCGGAACAAGCGGGTGCGGGATGGCAACAAGATTGCCAAAACACGTTGGCGACATGTCTTCTCTTTCAAAAATGGAATCTATGATTTCTTCATCGGCAAAGCCGCATTCGACCACTTTCTGCCCTAAAAATTGAATCACTTCTTCTTTTGAGCGCAGATCCTCCTGAAAAAAAACGAGTTCTTTTTTTAGGTAGCGATTGGCTTTTTCCTTTTCATCACTCAGAATAGATTCTATTTTTGTAAAGTCAGTTCCGCCTAAGATGGTGTTAACCTTCAGTACTGGTACAGGGAGCTCTTTTTTAATCGGAATGGTGCTGATGACAAAATCAATTGATTCGTAGGACATTTGATCAAGACTATAATACTCAGCCGTTCCAAGAATATCGAGCCGCTTGCCGAAATGGGAACGCAGTTTTTCGCGCAGAAGCTGGGCGCTTCCGGCTCCCGATGCGCATACAATGATACAGCGTTTCGGCGGGCTTTCTGTTTTTTTTCGTTCAATCGCGGCGCCAAAGTGGAGAGCCAAATATCCAATTTCGTTTTCATGAATCTCAATACCCGTTTGTTCCTTTATCACGATTCCGGCAATGATCCCGGCTTCAAAAGCGAGTGGATAATGTTCCTTGATCGCTGCCAGCATCGGATTTCGAAGATTCATGCCGTATCGGTTGCGGCTGATCGCCGGCTTCATATGCAGTGCCAAGCCGATTTTCAGCTCTTTGTCATGCAGGATGCCAAGCTTCAGTTCACGATCAACAGCTTTGATCATGGCAAGTGTCAGCTGATCGGTTTCCTCTTCTATTGAAAATGTGTCCTCTCCGCATTGTGATTGTGTCATTCGTTTTGTGCCAAGGAGATGCATGGTGATGTAGGCCGTCTCGTCTTTCGGAAACGTAACGGAAAGCTTTGATTCCAGCTCTTTTACGATGGCTTCTGCAGCCTGGTACTCCTTTTGATGCAGGATATGATCCATATCTTTCGGGAAAAGAGAAACATAGTTTTCCGTTCTGATCCGTTTACAGGCGATAGCGATATGGATAATGAGGTTATTCAGTCCCATGTTGGACAGAGGGATGCGGTCGTTTTTCATTTTTTTCAAGATGGCGGAACGGATGATCTCAATTTCTTCTTTTGGCAAAATATCAGCCTTTTCATTTAAAACATCTATCTCCGTTTCTCTTTCATCAACAATGTACTCCGCCATGCAGTACCTCATCTGCACCTCGTCCCCGCGCAGCTTGAAGCCGTAATTCGGACGTGTTTCCATGACGATGCGGTAAGGCAGCAGACGTTTCTTTACTTCCTTTAAATCCGTTTGGAGTGTAGATTTTGAGATAAATAGTTCTTCAGCAAGTTCATCGAGCTTGAGATAATGGTCCGCCAGCAGCAGACGTTTCATAAGATAGGCCATTCTCTCCTCCGGCAATACCGGCAGGCCCTTTTTTTGCTGAAATTCATCTTGCAGCAGTGTTCTGAATACTTGCTCGTCATCAATGCGGAGCTTGTAGCCGGAGCCTCTTACAGATTGTACAAAGGCACCGTGGCCGCTTAGCACACCTTGAAGTTCCTTTATATCATTGCGGACTGTCCGCGTCGTTACGTTTAATTGCGCGGCAAAAAACGAACTTGTCACCGGGGCTTCAGCCGCCATCAGCAAGCGCAGAATATCACGTAGTCGCCCATGAAGCATGAGAAAAACCTCCTAACTAGTAGATGCAGGGATTCAGTGAATAGGCAGAAAGGATGATGAAGGGATGCGAAATGTATATAAATTCTATAATGGAGAGAATGGCAAGTCAATGAACATCCGGAGGACTAGAGGGAAAACTGACCTATAAAAAAACAGCCGGGATCAGCCGGCTGTTCTAGATGCGGACATATTCTTTTGTTTAGACGCCTTGCGGTCCTTCATGATTTTTCGAACAATCGGGTAAATGACCGGCGCCCATTTGATAACGGTTTTGATCATCTTTTTCAAAGCTCCGATTCTCCCTTCTTTTTTCTCAACCATTCCCCTGATTGCCTCTTCCTTAAACATGCTAACGCGACACGTACCTGTTTCCCGTCACCCAGAAACGCCATGGATAATCGCGTGCCTCCCCGCTGTTGTCAATGCCGATGCGCGGGCCGGTTGAAATTGCTTCCGGTGTGTACCCGCTTTCGATGTAAAGCGGCTGTTCCGTGATCCAGCGTCCGTAGTCATTCATCGTGACGCCAAGCGCTTTCGTCAGCTTTCCTGGTCCGTTTGTCCATTCCCTCGGACTCCTGCCCGGCCTTCTCTCCTCCATTAACAGCTGGCCTTCATGCGGCTCAATCGCCCTGATTAATACTGCTTGCGGGACATCCTCTTCCGCCGCAACGACATTCAGCAATGTATGGGTGTGCATCACGTATGTATATACCCGCCCAGCTTCTGCAAACATGATCTCAGTCCGCTTCGTCCGGCGGTTGTTAAAGCTGTGGGCCGCTCTGTCTCCAGCCCCCATATAGGCCTCTGTTTCCACAATATAGCCTGACGCTGTGCCTTCGTCTGTTTCTTTTACAAGAAGGCAGCCCAGAAGCGATGGGGCAAGCTCAAGAGCGGTTTTTTGATAAAACGTGATGGGCAGCGGATTTTTTTCTCTCGTCACGAATCGACCTCTCCTTTTACCGATTTTTGTACATTGTACCATTCCCGAAGCAGATCAAAAAAAACGGCTGTTTTAAAATCTTTCCATTCAGGGAATATTGTTACCGTTCAAAAAAGGAGGGCCAACCATTGAAAGATGATCATCAAAACAAGCAGCACCAATCAAATGCCCAAGGGAGCGAGGAAGCGTTTTCTCATAAGACATCCGGGAAAAACGAGTCAGAGGATACCTTAACGAATAGGCAGGGGCATCCTGTTACTGACAACCAGAATGTGAGAACCGTCGGGAATAGAGGGCCTACAACACTTGAGAACTATGATTTTCTCGAAAAGATCAGCCACTTCGACCGGGAACGCATCCCAGAGCGGGTTGTTCATGCCAGGGGAGCAGGTGCACATGGATATTTTGAAGCGTACGGAAGCTTCGGAGACGAACCGATTTCAACATACACAAGGGCCAAGCTCTTTCAGGAAAAAGGCAAGAAAACACCGGCATTTGTCCGTTTTTCAACTGTGAATCATGGAAAACACTCGCCTGAAACATTGAGAGACCCGCGCGGTTTTGCTGTAAAGCTATATACAGAAGACGGAAACTGGGATTTGGTCGGAAACAACCTGAAAATCTTTTTTATCCGCGACCCGCTGAAATTTCCGGATCTTGTACACGCATTTCAGCCTGATCCAGTGACAAACATCCAGGATGGTGAACGTATCTTCGATTTCATTTCTCAATCTCCTGAAGCGACACACATGATCACCTTCTTGTTTTCGCCTTGGGGCATTCCGGCCAACTACCGGCAAATGCAGGGTTCAGGCGTACATGCCTATAAATGGGTGAATGAGGAGGGCAAGGCCGTTCTCGTGAAATACCATTTTGAACCGAAGCAGGGCATCCGCAACCTGACACAGAAGGAAGCAGAAGAGATTCAAGGGAAAAACTTTAACCATGCCACACAGGATCTATATGACGCGATTGAAAATGGCGATTATCCAGAGTGGGAAGTATATGCTCAAATCATGAGCGATGATGAGCATCCTGAACTGGACTTTGATCCTCTTGATCCAACAAAACTGTGGTATAAAGACGATTTCCCATGGAAACCGATCGGCAAATTGGTTCTGAACAAAAATCCGGAAAACTACCATGCGGAAGTGGAGCAAGCTTCATTTGGAACGGGAGTGCTTGTCGACGGGCTTGATTTTTCAGACGACAAATTGCTCCAGGGGCGTACGTTTGCCTACTCTGATACGCAGCGCTACCGTGTAGGCGCAAATTACCTGCAGCTTCCGATCAACTCGCCGAAAAAGCATGTCGCCACCAACCAGGAAGGCGGGCAAATGCAATATCGGGTCGATAGAGCAGAAGGACAAAACCCGCACGTCAACTATGAGCCATCCATTATGGGCGGGCTGAAGGAAGCGAAGCAGGACGGAAAAGACCATACGCCGCATGTCGAAGGTGATGTAAAGCGTGAAGCGATTGACAGAACAAACAACTTCGGACAGGCTGGAGAAACGTACCGGAGATTTACTGAATTTGAGCGGAACGAATTGATTACGAATTTGGTGAATACGCTTTCTACGTGCCGAAAAGAAATTCAGGATCAAATGATTGAGAATTTCACAAAAGCTGATCCTGACTACGGAAAACGTGTAGCAGAAGGGCTAAAAAAGGTTTCCGAAAACAACAGCAACGGGCCGATCGGCACAACTGAAACGGAACAGGCTGCAAAGCAGGCTGAACAGGAGAGCCATCCATCTGATCCGTATTAACAACAGCGAACAGGGCTTTTTTTGAAGCCCTGTTTTTTTATTTTTCTATTGAAACGCTTTCAACAATTGTGTTGTACTGGAAGGAAAGGGGTGGAGAGATACGATGGAATTACAGCAGGACTTGATTCCTCAGAAAAAAACAATCGGCGCCTTAGATCACGCCGTTTTTTTATGCATGGTATTTTGTTTCTGGTTTTCAGGCTATATTTACGTTCCTGTATTCAGTCTGTATTTGGAGGATCTGCACTTTTCATATGGCGCAATCGGCATCATTCTCGGCAGCTACGGGGTCACGCAAATCCTTCTGCGATTCCCGCTCGGCCTTTTGTCAGACATCCTGTTTTCCTTGCGCAAGCAATTGTTAATTGCCGGGTTCGGCTTTTCCGTCCTCAGCAGCCTGCTTTTTCTGATGTTTGATTCTTTCTTCTTCGTGCTGGCCGCCCGGCTTTTCGCGGGAATCACTGCTTCTACGTGGGTGATGGCGACCATTTTATACGCACATTATTTCGACAATGGCAATGCATCAAAAGCAATGGGCATCATGCAGTTTTTTACCGTCATGCCTCAGTTTGCCAGCATTGTGTTCTGCGGGCTCGCCGCAGCCCATTTAGGGAGGCAGGTTCCTTTTTGGATGGCGCTGGCAGCTTCTGCCGCAGGTCTGGTGATCTGCTGCTTTATTCAGGATCCGTCTGCTCCTCCCGCAAACCGTGGCACCATTCGTGTCAATCAGTACATCAAAGATACATTGCGGCTGCCAAAGCTGAAGCTTTTCACCATCCTGTCTATGACGGCCCATGCCGTATTATTTATCACAGTGTTTGGTTTTACGCCGCTTTACATGAATCAGCTCGGAATGGGCGACGCGGAGCTTCTTTGGGTGATGAGCGCCTTTTTCCTCCCACACGCAGCCGCCACATTAAGCTTTGTGTTTCTGCGCTTTACAAGCCGTATCGCTTACTCCGTGATGCTCATTAGTTTCGCTGTCACCGGGGTCTGTTTGCTATACGTTCCTTTTTCAGCTGCATTGTTCACGGTTTGCATCACACACGCCTGTATCGGACTGGCGCTCGGCTTCGTTTTTCCTCTGCTGCTAAGCCATGTCGTCGAAATCAGTTCTGCCCGATTAAAAATGTCAGTGATGGGGTTTTATCAATCATTTTATGCGCTAGGCATCTTCCTCGGTCCCCTTCTTGCCGGAAAAATCGCACAGCTTGTCGGGCTTGCGGGAGTTTTTTATGGAGCCGGGTCTCTGGCATTTGCCGCCTTTTTTGTGATGCTCGCGCAAAAACGTAACATGATCAATTAATAGTTTTTATACCGCCGGAAGCGCCACACAGAAAACACGGCCAGAAGCATGATGCACAGAATGGAGAAAGTGAGTGACCATCCGAAAAAATCTGCCCGCTCTCCATGAAGAAGGATATGCTCCGCCTGCTTGCAAATCTCGGCCGGAAGCCACTTCGCACCATCTGGAAATAGTGAAACAGCAAAGGAAACAGCTGCTGTGAGCCCGATCCCGCAAGCCGCAGCTGCTCCGACAGACCGGAATATCGTACTTCCGGCAAGGCCGGCGGTCACAATAAATATCACCCAAAGAGCGTAAAGGCCAAGGCTTGCGGCAAAGCGGCTGAATGATGCGTCCTCAAACAGCAGCCGGACGTAATAATAAGCAAGCCCGTATCCAGCTGCAAACGACATAATGCCGATCACGCTTTGGATGAGCCATTTACTCACAATATAATGGGCTGCCGTCACAGGCCGCGACATAATCAGCGCTGTTACCCCTTGATTTCTTTCATTGGCTACACTGCCCATCACGCTAAAGATGACCAGAGCCATGCCAAGCGTGTTGAATTGAGAAAGCGTGCTGACCATCACTTCAGACCCGGAGGGCATTGTAAAACTAATTTTCATGCCGTCAGGAAGGTTCCCTCCATGTGCGATGATTTCCGGCATATAATAAATGGTCAGCGGCTGTGTCAGCCCGACGATCATCATCGCAATCGGCAGCCAAATCAGCTTGCCGCTTTTCCATCCTTCCAGCCACTCCTTCTGCAAAAGCGCCATCATCACCTTCATGCGTGCACCACCTTTAGATAGACGTCTTCTAGAGACTCCGTTTTCTGTTCAAAGCGGGTGACGGTCAATCCCTTTCGGATACAGTCACTTAATAATGACCGGCCAGCGTGTATATCAGGCAGCTCGAAAACCGCTTGGGACGGATTCTTATAGACAATAGCTGAGACGTAAGGCTTCTCTTCAAGCCAACCTTCCAGCTTCTCTTTCACTGAAAGGGTAAAAACGTTCGTTTGCTGCTGTTGTTTCAGCTCCTGTAACTCGCCTTTCCATGAAATCTCACCGTTTTTCATAATCACCACTTGATCACACACCTGTTCTGCATCGTGCAAAACATGTGTAGAAAACAGAACGGCCATATGCTTTTTCAGCTCCCGCATCATGTCCAGCACCTCGAACCGTCCTGTCGGATCAAGCGCAGACACCGGTTCATCCAATATCAAAAACTTCGGTTTATGGAGCAGTGCCTGTGCCAGACCGAGTCTTTGTTTCATGCCTCCTGAATAGCCCCCGATCTTTTTGTGCGCCGCTTCGTGCAAACCCACAAATTCCAGCATCTCGCCGATTTCCTCTTGGCATTTTCTCTTCGAAAGGCCGGACAGTCTCCCCGCAAATGTCAAAAATTCATTTGCGGTCATCCAGGAATAAAAAGCTGGATACTGCGGGAGGTACCCAATCAAACGCCGATCCGGCTTTTTTTCTCCTAACAGCTTAATGTTTCCGGAGGTTGGCGAAAGCAGACCGGCCAGCATTTGCAGAGTCGTGGTTTTGCCGGCTCCATTGGGACCTAATAGCGCGACACACTCGTTTTCATTCACGTGAAAACTGATATTCTTTACAGCTTCATGATGCCTGTACGATTTGCATAATGATTCAATAGACAGCATATCGGCTTACCTTTGCTTTCTGCCGACGGTGAAAAATAAAATCGGCCCGATAATATTGATACATACGATGATTGCAGCCCACATCCACTTTGGCCCGTTCGTCCGCTCTTCTTTTATACAGCTGATAAGGGCAAACACCGCCAAAGCCAGCTGTAATACAATCAGCGGCAAAATCATTTCCCAAGAAATATTCATTGCTTGATCCCCCTTTTCTTCCGATCCGGCCTAATGACAAAAAAGTAATAACAAATCAGAGGCATCGGTGCTTGAATCAATCCGACAATCCCCCAAACCCATGCCATGTGATTACGTTTTTTCGCATCAATAAATAAAAAGATTCCCTGCGCCAATACGATGAGACAAGCCGCAACCGTTATGATAATTTCTGTTTGTGTCATCCGCGTTTCACCTCGCATTCGCCGAGATGCCTTTTTTTCTCAGCCGCAATCAAAATCGGCAGCACCGCAAGCACACAAACCTGAAGCACAATAAACACAGCAGGAGCTTGAGTGAAAGCTAAGATTGCAGCACTCACAACCATCAGCGCGCAGAATACAAATAAAATGATCTCTTGAAGAAGTTTTTTTCTGTATTCAGCTTTCATTTGTGACAGCTGGTGAAGCAGTTCTTTTTGATTCGGTATAGAGGGATTGGCTGTTTGATCAATTTTTTTCCATTCTGACTTTAAATGATCAGAAAGCTTTTCTTTATTCATCGTCCCACTCCTTTCTGATTTGCTGGAGCCCTTTATGAACTCTGGACTTTACAGTGCCTTCTTTGATTTGAAGCATCACCCCGATTTCAGCGTAGGTATAGCCGTAGTAATGCCTTAATAAAACCGGTGTGCGCAGTTTAGGGTCCAGCTTTGAAAACAGATCGAGCGTTTCGCTCCACTCTGCCCCTTTCGCCGACACGTCCCACTTGATCTTGCGGATTGTTTCCTCCGTAACTGTCTGATTCCGTTTCCATTCTCTCTTTCTCTTTTTCTGGTGATCGAGATAGAGCCGCGATGCAATGGAGATCAGCCATGTGGAGAATTTTGAACGGCCCTGAAAGCTTCTTAAATGGATGTACCCTTTCAGAAAGGTTTCCTGAACAAGTTCCTCGCTGAGATCGGGGTGAAGGGAAAGCTTTAACAAGTATTTATATAAGAAAGAATAGTGATAGTGGAAAAGGGCTGTAAACGCCTCGTCGTTTCCCTCTTTCGCCTGCTGGATCAGCCGCTGTTCTTCATGTGTATCCAATGACCGTGATCCCCCCTTTTTTGTTTTTCTGCCTTATGAGACGACACCGGATTCAAAAGCGTTCATCTTTTTTACAATTCTTTTCAGCTATTGACAGATCAGGCTTCCCGGCCGTTTGGCTGCATATCCTTATTTGTAAACCCTCTTATAGTCTGTTAAGCTATGACTTTATGTCGATTTCAAAAAAACATCCAATATGGAGGACGATGCATTGAAAGTAGAAAGGCGAACGATTGAATATATTCCGAATGAAGAAAGACATGGTAAAGCGAAAGATTTATTTCCCGTATGGTTCGGGGCTAATATGCATATCACCACGTTAGTGACCGGCACGATTCCCGTTGCAATGGGACTTAATCTGTTTTGGAGTGTTGCCGCTATTATTTGCGGAACCTTAATCGGTGCCATATTTATGGCGTCTCATTCCGCGCAAGGCCCTCAGCTAGGCATCCCGCAAATGATTCAAAGCCGTGCCCAATTCGGCGTAATCGGAGCGATTCTTCCCCTCTTCTTAGTCATGTTTATCTACCTTGGTTTCTTCGCAAGCAGCACGATTCTGGCGGCCGGAACCTTAAGCAGCTTTGTTCCCATCCCGGGATCATGGAGCATTATAGGCTTAAGCGCCGTATGTTTTTTACTCACCATTTTCGGCCATGATTTGATTCACAAAATGCAAAAAATCCTTTCTTGGACCTCTTTTGCTGTATTTTTTGCTGCAACGATTCTCATTTTTCAATTGCCGATTCCAGCAGGCAGCTGGATTCCCGGAGCGATTGATCTGCCAATTTTCTTGGTGGCAGTCAGCGCAGTTGCGACGTGGCAGCTTGCCTACGCGCCGTATGTTGCCGATTATTCAAGATATCTGCCAGTTAAAACACCGGCTTCAAAAACATTTTGGTACAGCTATGCAGGTACATCTGTCAGCTCCATCTGGATGATGCTGCTCGGCGCATTGCTGACAACCTCACTTCCTGACTTTACGGCAAACTCAGGCAGCCAGATTGTCCAATTGTTCGGTCCCTTCTCGTTTATTATGCTGATCATTGTGCTATTTGGGCAAATGGCAATCAATGTTTTTAACCTTTATGGGGCTTTCATGTCCACGACAACAACGCTGGAGCCGTTTCTGAAATTAAAAGTCACGCCCAAAGTCAGAATCATCATGATCCTGGGTGTCACGCTTGTCGGCACAGTCTTAAGCCTACTGGGACAGAGCAATTTTATGGAACTGTTTTTGAATTTTATCTTTTTCATCAGTTATTTCTTAATTCCGTGGACGGCAATCAATTTAGTCGATTACTACTTCGTCCGCCACGGAAAGTATCAAGTCAAAGCCATGTTCGACGTAAACGGGCCTTATGGAAAGGTCAATTGGATCACCACAATTGCGTTCGTTCTGTCTATCTTGCTGGAAATTCCGTTTATCAACACAAGCTTTTACATCGGACCGCTTGCCAAAATGTTTGGCGGCGGGGACATCGCATGGATTATCGGCTTGGCCGTGCCTTCTGTGCTTTACTATGTATTAATGAAACCGCGTCTGAAAAAACGGGCGGGGTATCAAGAAAAGCTGTCTTCTCTCTGAAGACAGCTTTTTTATCATTCAAAACGTTTCCACACGCGGGGCAGGATGTCAGATAGCTCATGAGCGAGCAACGTATGAGCGGAGTGCTCGTCCGTCCAGAGCTCGGCGCACGCACCATGCAAATAGACCGCGTTTAATATGGCGTGCTTTGGATCTTCATGGCAGCAGAGCATCCCCAATATCATGCCCGTCAGCGTGTCACCGGTTCCGCCCTTGGCGAGCGCCCCGTTTCCGGTTGGATTGAGCCAGCAGTCTCCATCAGGAAACGCGATGACGGTTTGGTTTCCTTTTAACACAATGACAGTCTGCAGCTGAGCCGCCCATTCCTTTGCATATTCCGCTCTTTTTTTCTGCAATTCGTTCACGGGCACCCCTGTCATTCGGGAAAACTCGCCCGGGTGCGGCGTGAGGATGACGGGGGCCTCCCGTTTCGGATATGTGCGCTTCGCCAGCGCTCCGGCATCCAAAATAACAGGACAATCAGCCGTAAGCACATGATCGACTGCCTGCTGTACGCTTTCCGTTTGCGGAAGGCCCGATCCGATGGCAATGGCTCGGTACGTCTCTTCAAGCTGAGCATCCGCCGCCTTTTTCCAGCCGTCACGCCAATAGGTCGCCTCGGGCAAAACAGGAACAATTAGCGGGATTACGCTTTCTGATGTACCGATGACAAGCTTGCCGAGACCGCTCCGCATGGCCCCAAGCCCTGCAAGCAGCGCTGCCCCCGGCATGTCGTCACTTCCAGACAGCAACAAAGCCGTACCGTACGTGCCTTTATGGCTCTCCGCATCTCTTTTAGGAAGCGTGGCCCTTACATGCTCTTCCGTCCAATATGGAACATTCATCTCTATCCCTCCTCTGCTTTCTTTTCCTATTTTTCCTGTCCCTTTTCTTTTTCAAACAAAAAAGACAGCCTTTTAGGGCTGTCTTCTATTTTACAGGAACATCAAGGTGATACAGGCGGCTGTACCGTTCGTTTGCCGCCAGAAGCTCCTCATGGGTTCCTTCCATTTCTGTTTTGCCGTTTTCGAGAAATACGATTTTATCAGCCGCTTCCACTCCCGCGAGATGGTGGGTAATCCATAAAATCGTTTTTCCTTTCAGCACCTCAAACACCGTTTCCATCAATTCACGTTCGGTAATAGGATCGAGGCCGACTGTTGGCTCATCGAGGATGATGATCGGTGTGTCCTGCAGCAAAATCCTCGCAAGTGCGATCCGCTGGCGCTCTCCACCGGAAAAACGGATGCCCGTTTCCTGTACAGAGGTATGATATCCGTCAGGCAATGACTCAATGTAGTCATGCAGTTTGACCTGCTTTGCGGCGCGGCGCACATCCTCGTCGCTTGCTTCTCCGTTTCCGAGCCTGATGTTGTTCAAAATACTTGTATCAAACAGGTGCGGTTTTTGATTTAACACGGCCACCGCATCCGCAATCTGATCCTTTAACAGCGCTGTCTCCACTCCGTTTAACGTTACAGAACCGGAGTCCGGTTTCAAGGCGCCCTCGATTAATGCAAGCGATGTTGATTTCCCAGAGCCGCTTCGGCCGAGCAGCGCCATTTTTTCTCCTTGGCGCAGCGTAAAGGAAAAGTTGTCAAGCACTTTGCTGCTGTTGTCATAAGAAAACGTCACATCACGAAAGGCCAGGGTGACATCTTGAAGATCGAGCATTTGATCCCCTGATTCAGTTTGTAACGCCTCCGGCTGAGGAGTCACCTTGTTCATGCGTCTGATAGAATCCTGATAGCCCGGCACTTCGCCTAAGGCATCCGAAAGCGGCAAAAAGGCTTCCGTCAACGGAAACACCACTAGCACAAAAGCGGCAATCATCGTTTTAGCGAGCTCGCCGTCCGCTTGCTGTCCCGCTGTCCAAAACAGCATCAGCAAAATAAGACCGGCGACAAGGCATTGCGCGGCAAAGTCCCGCCATCTTGTAAAGCGTTGTTTTTTCCGTTCAAGCTCAAACCAATCATGTTCTTCTTTTTCATAGGCATCAATAAACGCATGCCGGCGTCCGCTGAACATCCAGTCGCTGACACCCATCACAGCATCTGTCAGACGGCTGTACAGCACATTCCGTCCGCTTTTCAGCTTCGCATTCTTCGCTCTCGTCACGAGCAAAGACACAACCGGAAACAATACAACAAGAACAAACAAATACAGCGCAAGCAATATGGCAAACGGCCAAGAGAAGAAGCCGAGCGCTATCACTGACACAGCATACAGGAGCAAGGCTGAGATCGCAGGAAAAATCGTTTTTAAGAAAGCATCCTGCAAATGCTCAATATCCTCAGACAAAATGCCGAGCATATCCCCCGTGCGAAAACGGGAACGCAGCATCAAAGCACCCGGCTCAAGCATATTGTAAAGGCGGACGCGCATGTCAGATACGATTTTCAAAATGATGTGATGGCCGACGAGCCGTTCCACATATCGCGACACAGAGCGCGCAATCCCAAAGGTGCGCACAGCGACAATCGGCACATAAATGAGCAGAATGTTTTCCGGCCTTGTCGCCGCTTTAGAAATCAAAAAACCTGAGGTGAACATGAGAAAAGCAGCAGAAAAAATCGTCACCGCACCCAAAAAGATAACCAGAACGAACAGGCGGGCATTTTGCTTGATATACGGCAAAATCCATTCTTCTTTCTTCATGCTCTTTCCCCCAGTTGTGCCTTCACGAGTTTGGTATACACACCGTTTTTCTCCAGCAGTTCATTGTGAGTCCCGATTTCCGCAACCCTGCCCCCGTCAAGCACGATAATTTCGTCCATATCGAGCATCCAGTGAAGGCGGTGAGTCGCGAGAAAGACGAGCTTATCCTCAAATAAATCCAGCATCGTTTCTTTTATTTCATATTCTGTTTCGATATCAAGATGGGCGGTCGGCTCATCCAGCAGCAGGATCGGACGGTTTCCCAAAAAGGCGCGGGCCAGCGCGACACGCTGTGCCTGGCCGCCGCTGAGCGCCCGGCCGCCTTCCCCGATCCGCCCCTCTAATCCTTCAGGAAGGCTATCCACCAGCTCCGCCAGTCCCGCCGCAGCAGCAGCACGGGCTGTATCCTCTGCCGAAGCGCTTGGATGGTAGAAGCGAATGTTGTTCCCAAGCTTGTCATCAAAAATGTACGGATGCTGAGGGATGTAAAGAAGGTTCTTCTGCCAGCTGCCGTCCTGCAAATGGGACCGGCTTGTACCATTAACCTCAATCATCCCGCCATCCGGCTCTAAAAATCCACCGAGAATATCAATTAATGTTGATTTTCCGGCGCCGCTTGCACCGATAATGCCGATTTTTTTCTTGCCTTTGAATGAGAGATGAATATCAAACACCGAACGGCCGACTGACACGCCTGACAGCTTCAGCTCATCCTGATCGGACCAAGCCTCAAGCTGAAGCGGCGTCTCTTCTTTAAAACCAGGCTGCGACAAAATCTCTTGAATGGTTTTTCCTGCTTCCTGGCCGTTCAGCGTTGCATGGTAATCATTCCCCACTTCCCGCACCGGCAAAAAATACTCAGGCGCCAGAATAAGCGCCGTTAAAGCAGGGCCAAGCAAAATATCGCCGTCAATGAGGCGCAGGCCCAGAAATACTGCGACTGTCGCCACCGACAGCATCGTGAAAAAATCGAGGGCGAATGATGACAAAAACGCCACCCGGAGTGTGCTCATCGTTGCCTTGCGATACCGCTCACTCACATAGAAAATATTTTTGCTGTGTGACTTGCTCAAACCTAGGAAACGCAATGTCTCCAGCCCGCGAAGAGAATCAACAAAATGATTGGAAAGTCTCTGATAGGATTTCCACTGACGATCCGCTTTTCTCTGCGCGACAAGGCCGAGGAGAATCATAAAGATAATCAGAATCGGCATAGCAGCGACTAAAATGATGGCTGATGTCCGATCCTGAAAAAACACATAAATGACAACTGCCGCAGGCACAATCGCCATGCTGACCATTTTCGGCAGAAACAGCTCCAGGTAGCGGCGGAACTGGCTGATGCCTTCCATCGCCAGCGTCACCATTTGCCCCGTCCCCTCTTTCTTTGCAAAGCGGGGGCCTAATCGGAACAGCTGATCAAGAAAACTTTTCCTCAAATCTGCTCCTGTCCGGGCGGCGTATTGATAGACGATTTTCTGTCGCGCCACCGTCACCCCGTGCCGGGCGATAAAAGCGATGAGGAAAAAGCCGATCATCGGAAAAAGGGAGGTAATGCCCTTCCCGTTGAACAGTCCGGTTACGGCCTCACTCAGCCACTCTGCCTGCATAATAATGGCGGCTGTCTGAATCATCGTTAAACAAGTAATCAAGGTGAGAATCCGCTTCATTCCTTTATATCGAAACAGGTCTTTTCCCATTAATAAGTCATAGGCTCCTTATGGCTGACGCGCTTCCGGAAGACATAATAGCTCCAGATCTGGCTGCCGATGACGAACGGCAATAGCGTTAATGCTGCAATTGACATGACTTTAAGCGAATAATCTCCGGAAGAAGCGTTAGCTACTGTTAAATCGTATGCGCTATGAAGCGAGCTGACCATTACACGAGGGAATAGGGAAATAAAGATCATTCCCACGGTCAGCGCCAGACCAGCGCCTGTCATCCCAAATGTCCAGCCGTCTTTTTTCTTACGAATAAATACAGCCGCGAGCATAAAGCAGATGACAATCAAAACAGCGAGCGGAATGGTAATCTCGCCGCGGCGTGTAAACATGTCTGTCTGATACGCAGAAAGGGCCGCGAAGGCAAGAACCGCTACAAAAACAACACCCATTATCTTTTGCGCCATTTTCCGGGCGCGGTTTTGCAAATCACCAATCGTACGCAGCGTGATAAACATTAATCCATGCTGGAAGCAAAGAAGTGTTACCGTCACACCGCCAAGTATAGAATATACATTGATATAATCAGATACATGTGCGTGAATGTTCATGTCGGCATCAATCGGCATCCCGCGGAATAATGTCGTGAACAGCACACCAAGCACAAACGGAGGAATCAGACTGCCGAAGAAAACGACCCAGTCCCAAACCTTTACCCATTTTAAATGATCCACCTTGCCGCGGAACTCAAACGCGACCCCGCGGCCCATTAACGCAAGCAGCACTATGACAAACGGAATGTAATAACCGCTCAGCATCGTTGCATACCAGTTTGGGAATGCCGCGAAAATGGCGCCTGCGCCAGTCAAAAGCCACACTTCATTCGCGTCCCAGAACGGCCCGATCGTGTTGATCAGCACTCTGCGTTCTAATTCATTATGGCCAAGAAAACGGGTCGCCATGCCGACCCCGAAATCAAAGCCCTCCAAAAAGAAGAATCCTACAAACAATACAGCAACGAGTATAAACCAAAGATCATGAAGAGATGCCATGGTATACCTCCTGACTAAATGGATCTGTTGATACAGGCACATCATGATGATTATCATGCTCCGCACCTTTTTTAATCTCACGGATAAACAAGAAGACAAGCAGTGCACCAAGAATCATGTACATCACACCGAATGCGATGATTGAGAATAACAGGGAGCCCGCAGTTACGTTAGGCGACACAGATTGAGCGGTTGTCATTAAGCCCATGACCGTCCAAGGCTGACGCCCGATTTCTGTCATAATCCAGCCCGCGGAGTTCGCAAGAAACGGGAAGGAAATCAAAGCAATCATGATGCGCAAATACCATTTGCTGTTTTCAAGCTTTTTGCGGCGGTTTAACCAAAGGCCGCCTAACGCAGCAAGAATCATGACAACACCTGCTCCTACCATGATGCGGAAGCTCCAGAATGTCGTTTTCACTGGCGGAATGTAGTCGCCTTTTCCGTATATTTTTTCGTACTCAGCCTGAAGGGTTTTCATCCCTTTGACACTTCCGCTGAATTTCTGATAAGCCAAGTAGCTCAAGGCATAAGGAACTTTGATTTCGTTTGAGCTTTTTTCATTTTTTGTATCGATCGTCGCAAAAGCGGTCCAAGCAGCAGGGTCACCGCTGTCTTCCCATAGGCCTTCACTGGCAGCCATTTTCATCGGCTGTGATTCCATCAAGTGCTCAGCCTGCATGTGTCCGCTAAGGCCGACGCCAAGACCGGCACAAAGGCCGACGATCATTGCGAGTTTAAAAGATTGCTTAAAGAACGGCACTTCTTTTTTCTTCAGCAGTTTAAAAGCACTCACTCCGGCAATAAAGAAAGCTCCAGTGGCAAGCGCACCGAAAATGACGTGCGGGAATTCAACCCAAAGCTGAGGGTTTGTAATCAACGCGCCAAAATCATTCATTTCCGCGCGGCCGTTTTTGATCGTAAAGCCGACCGGCTCCTGCATAAAGGAGTTTGCTGTTAAAATCCAGAAAGATGACATGATCGTTCCGAATGATACGAGCCATATGCAGAGAGCGTGAATTTTCTTCGGCAGGCGGTCCCAGCCAAAAATCCATAATCCGATAAAAATAGACTCCATGAAAAACGCCAATAATGCTTCAATCGCAAGCGGCGCACCAAATACATCTCCGACAAAACGGGAGTAATCAGACCAGTTCAGTCCAAACTGGAATTCTTGCAAAATCCCTGTTACAACACCGACTGCGAAATTTATTAAGAATAAGTGTCCCCAAAACTTTGCCATTTTGAGATACAGCTCATTTTTCTTTACAAGATAAAGAGTCTCCATCAACGCAACCATAAACACAAGCCCGATAGACATCGGCACAAACAAGAAGTGAAACAACGTTGTTGATGCAAATTGTATGCGGGCTAATACCAATTCACTCATGCTTTCTCCTCCATTTCCGGTTAAAACTGTTAATTTGCTCACTACTTCACAAATAGAACCGAGACTTTGATCAGTAATTCACAAAATAGACGAAAAAAATATTGTTCAATATTTCACAAATGTGTCAAAAAGTCGTCCAATATGAGGCAAGATTGCCAGACTGACCAAATGACACAACCTCTGACTGGTTCATATTAAGTACTTTACAACGATTCATTTCAAAAATAAAGCCTAAAATACCTAAAAAGTCCCGCACTATGTGACGGATTTTTGTCTATTTTGTTGCTTATTTATGTCGGCTGCTAGGATAAATGACCCTTTATTATCGTACATCAACACATCGTTCCTTGCGAACAAAATGCTTGCCCTGCACCAGCACTCGTTTCTCCGCACTCCGTCATAAACAGATTTTAGGCAGGATGCCTCTTTTCATTTGAACCGGCAAGTGGAGAAAAGTTGAATAGTAAATTTTTAATATATTAATAATTTCAATTTTTTAGTATACTTAACATAGTGAACAATTTCACTGCATCAAGAATAGGGGAGGTTTTTCAATGGGAGAGCTTCAAACACACATGCAATTGCAAACGGATACAATTCACGAAGGGGTTCGAAAAGAGAATTGGTTTGCGAAAGCCATGAATATAAAAGTAGGCATCATACCGCTTCCTGTGTATGCCTTGCTGTTTATATTAATCACTGTTTTTGTTATGCATCACGATGTAAAAAGTGACATTTTGACATCCATTGCCGTCATGGCGTTTTTCGGGTTTACCTTTGCCCAAATCGGCAAATCGATACCGATTGTTCGTTCTATCGGCGGCCCGGCCATCCTAGCTACTTTTATTCCGTCCGCTGTCGTGTACTATCACCTTCTGCCTAATGATATCGTCAAATCCACCACAGAATTTACAGAAAACTCAAACTTTCTATATTTGTTTATCGCCGGCATTGTCGTTGGAAGCATCCTCGGCATGAAAAGAGAAACACTCGTAAAAGCATTTATGAAAATCTTTATTCCGCTTATTGTCGGTTCTGTCACAGCCGCTATTGTCGGACTGGCTGTCGGGACATTGCTCGGACTCGGATTTCAGCATACCCTGCTGTACATTGTCATTCCGATCATGGCTGGAGGAGTAGGAGAAGGCGCTATACCGCTGTCCATCGGATATTCTGACATCATGCCCATTTCTCAAGGGGAAGCGTTTGCACTTGTTCTGCCATCGATTATGCTGGGCAGCTTGTGCGCGATTATTCTAGCGGGATTGCTGAACCGAATCGGAAAGAAAAAACCGGAATGGACAGGCAACGGCAAAGTGGACCGCTCCGAAGAAGAGTCCCCTGCGCTGGAGGAATCACAAAGCGGACAACAAATGTTCAACCTTTCTTTATTTGCGTCAGGCGGTATCCTTGCTGTTTCTTTATACTTAGTCGGCATGCTCGCTCACGATTTTTTCGGTTTTCCGGCACCCGTTGCCATGCTGTTACTGGCTGTTCTAATCAAGCTGTTCAGATTGGTGCCTGCCTCAATTGAAAATGGCGCGTTTGGAGTGTCCCGCTTTTTTTCAACAGCTGTGACCTACCCGCTTCTCTTTGCGATTGGGGTATCCATGACGCCGTGGGACAAGCTTGTCGCCGCTTTTAACCTCAGTAATATTATTACGATTCTGTCTGTCGTTGTGACCATGATGGCCGTTGGCTTCTTCACTGGAAAATGGCTGAACATGTATCCGATTGAAACCGCCATTATCAATGCGTGCCATTCTGGACAAGGCGGTACGGGTGACGTTGCCATTTTAAGCGCCGCTGAAAGGCTTGAGTTGATGCCGTTCGCCCAGGTATCTACCCGCATCGGGGGAGCGATCACAGTATCCTTAACCTTATTGCTGCTGCACCAGTTTTATTGATCCCCGCAAGCAAGTTCTTCGTCAAACGAAAGAGCTTGCTTTTTTGCATGTCCATATTTTTGCAAGTTCCCATCCCATGCTATAGTAATAGTTGGAAATACTAGATAGAAAGGAATCTGGCATGCCTATGGGAACTCATCTATTTCTCTTTATGCTTCTCGGGCTGGGATTTTATTTGATATCAGCCCTAGCTGCAAAACTCATTCCGGCCATAGACTTCTGGATTGATATTGTTCTATGGGTCGGCGCTGCAGTTTACATCTTCTCTCATCTCTCATTCATGGACGGCATTGTCTCACTCGCGACAATGTTCTACTGCTATTGGACCGCAATGGATCTCATTGTTTCAGAGCGTGTGGAAAAACCTTCGGGAGACTGGCAGGAAATCGAGCTGGCCAGAAACAAAACACGTCTCCTGTCAGACATTACGCTGACCGCCATTGTGTTTGCAGGGGCTGTTATTTTTTTCATCTATGGACCTGACCCAAGCCCTCTCAAATATGTGATCCTTCTCGGCATGATCTCCGGCGGAGGGGCACTGGTGAAGCGTATACTGAATGTTTTCAGCGTAAAGGTTTTTTATTCAGCAGCCTTAGAAAAATTGCATATCAGCTCACACTATGAAACCCGTACATACCCGCTTTCCGATTTGAAGGACATTCAGCTTGAATCAACAGCTGATCTCTTAAAGCTCCATCCGCTTCTGACGATGTATTCATCACGTTTAGATTTGACAACAAGCTTTCAGCAAGTCATTAAACTGTCTCTTCCCGGCGAAACACTGTTTCTGACGGTGAAGGAACCGCAAAAATGGAAAACAATTCTTCAGGAATACACAGATGCAAAAAACAATGTGGACAATGTGATTTCTGTTTTGCCGTTTTATCATCGAAAAAATGTGAAGCGGCTGCTCGGTAAGCTTTATTTTGCCGCCAGCGTAAAAGGGGTATCCGCTTACGCCTTATTGGTGCTCGCGTTATACGCATTACACGCCTCTCCATGGGTCATGGCTGTTGCCGTAATCCTGTATTGGGTATTCAACATGTATATGTCAGACCGTGTGTTGCGGGCGGCGATGGACGCCAAGCCTTGTCATCATCCGCATGTACAGGCAGCGGCCGATAAGATTTTCCGATCGGCCGGCATTTCCCATGTCCGCATATACGAAACGGAGAGTGATGATTACAACGGAATGGCAGTAGGCATGAATGTCGGGAGGTCAATGGTCATCCTGACAAGCGCCACACTAACACTTCCACAGCGTGTCATTGAAGGCATTCTGGCCCATGAGGCAATTCATATCAAAAAACGTGACGTTCTGTCATCACAGCTTTTGCGTTTTCTATTTCTTGGAGCTGTCGTTGGGATTTTCCTCTTGTTTGAGCAGCATATCACCCATCCCGAGGCCCACAAAATTGTGCTTTGGGCTTTCATTATGGCAATCATTATCCTATTCCAGCTCTATCAATCCTTTTGTTCACAATGGATGGAGGTGCGTGCTGACAATCTTGGCGCATCATTGCTGGAGGGCGGTTACAAACAAATGGCTGAAGCCTTGAAAATCTTGGCGGTTCGGCAGGATGAGGACATACAGAAACAAAGTGCCTACAGCTCTAAAATAGGTGAAGACGAGCTTCAAATTGACTCTCTCACCCGTGATAAAAGCTGGTTTTTCAGATTGATTGATTTTCAGTTCGCTCCTCATCCCCCTATGTATTGGCGTGTCGGCACTTTATTGTCAAACAAAGGACGTGGGGTGCTAAAGCGCTGGCTCAGAGACCGCCTGAAAGAATCAATCACTTTGAAATGAAACCGGTCAGCGTTTCATCCGTATAACAGATATGGTGAAAAAAGGGAGTGACCAGAAGTGATAGTGATCTTATTGATAATAGCTATTATTGTTTTTCTTTCAGTCATTCAGCCGCAGTCATCGGATAATAAAAGCCGCCAGCAGGCGGACAGCGGGTATTTCGGTTATTCAGACAACGGCTCATACCATGATGGATGCAGCAGTGACGGAGGTTTCAGCGATTCCGGCTGTGGCGGCGGAGGGGGCGGCGATTAAACGCCGCCTTTTTTTATTTCATTGATTCGATGTACGCACCAAAAGCCGAGCCTGACATGCCTGGGGACACGCGCACACGATGGAGGGCATACATTCCCTGGTCTCTTGAAGCCGCGCCTGGTTCTGTCGTCACGCCCATTTGATAGCCTGTTTTTTCAGCGGCCTTCAGCGTCTCCTCATTGTAGCGCCCTACCGGATAGCTGATGATGGTGGTTTGCTGATGAAACATGTTGTCGAACAGCTTTTTCGAATCCGCCATCTCGCTTTGCTGCTGTTGAGGCGTTAATCCGTTCAGCTCAAGGTGGTCAATCGTATGGCTTTCAATCGATATGCCGTGCTGTGCCATTTCCTTCATTTGGTCCTCTGTCAGATGGTGCTTATGTCCGATAGTTTTGCCGATCATAAAAATCGTTGCCTTCATCCCGTATTTTTTCAGCACCGGATACGCATCTTGATAATTGTCGGTGTACCCGTCATCAAATGTGATCAGCACGCACTTCTCACTCGGTTTTTTATCCTGCGTCAGCATGAGATATGCCTCTTTCGGCGTTAATGTCTGATAGCCGTTAACATGAAGCCACTTCATATGCGCCTCGAATTCTTTCTTTGGCACACGGAGGCTGTTTCCTGAAGAAATGCTGTGGTACATCAAAATCGGCAGCTTTGCCGGTTTCTCTGTTTTGATCCATGCGGATGTATCGTCTTCTTTTTTCTGAACTTGTACTGCCTTTTTTTCCGGTTTCTTTTGTTCCGCTTTTGGCATCGGCTGCTCTACATTCGCTTCTTGATCAGCGCAAGCCGCAAGAGCCAAACAGCTGCCCAAAAGAAAGATGCTTAAAAACAATCGTTTCATCGTTCTCCTGCTTTCTGTCTATTTCTTCCTCCTTTTTCATCGGTTTGATTCTGAAATTTTCAATAGCAAAAAACCGGACATCCCCATGTCCGGTTTTTTTGATCTTATCGGATTCTCACTTCTGTCTCACTGTCAAAGAAATGGCCTTTATTCATATCAAATGCAACCGTCAGTTCATCGCCCGATTGAATATCGAGGCGGGCGTCGATCCGCGCAATAAAGTCTTGGTTGTCGATCTGCGAATAAATCATGATTTCAGAACCGAGCAGCTCTGCAACATTGATTTTCGCCTTAATCGAAGAGTTCTTATATGATTCGACGACAATCAATTCATCATGTATATCCTCAGGACGGATGCCGAAGATGACCTCTTTGCCGATATAGCCTTTTTCACGCAGCACTTTCATTTTTCCTTCCGGGACGGTTAATGCCGCAGAACCGATTTTGATTAAGCCATCCGTGAGCTTCCCTTTGAAAAAGTTCATCGCCGGTGATCCGATAAACCCGCCGACAAAGACGTTTTCAGGGAACTCGTATACATCCTTCGGCGTCCCGATTTGCTGAATTTTCCCATCTTTCATGACTACGATCCGTGTCGCCATCGTCAGCGCTTCTGTCTGGTCATGCGTCACATAAATCGTAGTAGTCTGCAGTCTCTGGTGGAGCTTAATGATTTCCGCCCGCATTTGCACCCTCAGTTTCGCGTCCAGGTTTGACAAAGGCTCATCCATCAGGAACACCTTTGCATCCCGCACGATTGCCCGGCCCAGCGCAACCCGCTGTCTCTGTCCGCCTGACAGCGCTTTCGGTTTACGGTGCAAATATTCCTCCAGCCCGAGAATTTTAGCGGCTTCTTCTACTCTTTTTTTGATTTCAGGCTTCGGCATTTTCCGAAGCTTGAGCCCGAACGCGATATTATCGTAGACCGTCATATGCGGATAGAGCGCGTAGTTCTGAAATACCATCGCGATATCCCTGTCCTTTGGCGCTACATCATTGACCCGTTTTCCTTCAATATAAAAATCGCCTTTCGAAATTTCTTCAAGTCCTGCGACCATTCGCAGCGTCGTTGATTTCCCGCAGCCGGACGGGCCGACGAATACGATAAATTCCTTATCGGCAATATGAAGGTTAAAGTCATCAACCGCCGGTTCCTTTTGATCATAAAATTTATAAATATGCTCCATCCGCAATTCAGCCATCTAACATCCCCCTTTGTTATTGTAAACGTTTTCTTATGTTGAGTGTAACAGCAATTCCCTCTCGCTAAAATGGGCAGCGTTCATAAAATCACCCAGCCATTTTTCGTGCATATTTCCAATTTATTCTGAACTTTCATTTTGCAGGCAGATAAAATAGGCAAGAAGCGCGCCTTTGTACGATTTGATATCTATCCCTGACCGCTCAATAAATTTATCAATCCGATATTGCAGGCTGTTGCGATGCAGATGCAGCGTTTTCGCTGTTAATGTGACGTTTGAGTTGTTTTCAATAAACAGCTTAATGGTCTTCCTTAGCTCAGCTTCACTTCCAAATAAAAGCTCAGCTTCTTCAGAGAGCAGCGTTTCCAGTTTATCTTTTTCTGTTTCTAATAATAGAAAAGGAAAGATCATCTCAAAGGTCACACTCTGCACCTGAGGCAGCCTTTTTTCAGCAAACAGGAAATACGCCTGTTCACGAGTGTAATGTTTTCGCAGACACTCATCCGGCTCGTAAAATCTTCCGGCATAAAAACGGACACTGAAGTAGAAATCACTTTCAAGAACTTTTGCGAGCGATTCCAGTTCGCCCTTCTTCGCCGCCGCTTCACTTTCCTGCTCGACAATCACGCCTCTGTCCTCATGAATCCACACAATCACAAAAGACACCGGCCAAAAATGGCGAACCGCTTCTGTAAAGGACGTCCTTTCTATTTTGCCGAATAAATGAAAGTGAACAAATCTCGTCCGTTTCTTTATGTACGCCGGCAATTCCCCTCTGGAAAATAGGAACGAAAACCACTTGTTTTCCTCAGGTGATTTCATAGACAGTTGATTGCCCTCATCCGCAGGCGTCAAAAATGATTGCAGCACCAATACTTCTTTTTCACTGATCTCTGTTTTCGGAATGGAGATATATCTCTGATTGCTCTCATCAAAAAAACATAGACAGCCTTCCCTTATGCAAAGCTCCTCAGACACAATCGAACCGGGATAAATAGCCAGCAGCGATTTCATAGAGTCTCCTCTCTTTATGTAAGGATCTGTATATTCAGTATAAGGCGAAACACACATGTTCTCCACTAAAAAAGAGTATATCCGGTATAGATAGACGAGAAACTGAAAGGGAAAAGGAGGGCCATCTTATGAGTTTCGAAACGTTAAACAAAAGTTTTATCAACGGAAAATGGACTGAGGGAGAAAGCGAACGTACGGAGGACATTTTGAATCCGTATGACCAGTCTGTGATCACAACAGCATCTTTGGCAACGGGCAAACAGCTAGAGGATGCGTTTGACATTGCACAGAAAGCCCAAAAAGAGTGGGCCAAGAGCACAACGGAAGACCGAAAAGCCGTCCTGCAAAAAGCGCGCGGCTATTTACAGGAAAACCGTGATGACATCATTTTGATGATTGCCCGCGAAACTGGCGGAACGATCATTAAATCAACAATCGAGCTGGAACAAACGATTGCGATTTTAGATGAAGCCATGACGTATACTGGTGAATTAGGCGGCGTCAAAGAGGTGCCATCCGACATTGAAGGGAAAACCAATAAGATTTACCGCCTTCCGCTAGGTGTCATTTCATCGATTTCTCCATTTAATTTCCCAATGAATCTATCCATGAGATCCATTGCGCCCGCAATTGCGCTGGGTAACAGCGTTGTTCACAAGCCTGATATCCAAACTGCTATTTCCGGCGGGACCATCATTGCGAAAGCGTTTGAACACGCCGGTCTTCCTGCCGGTGTCCTTAACGTCATGCTGACGGATGTAAAGGAAATCGGGGACGGCATGCTCACCAATCCAATCCCGAGATTAATCAGCTTTACGGGATCAACCGCAGTCGGGCGCCACATCGGTGAAATCGCCGGTCGCGCCTTCAAACGAATGGCACTTGAGCTCGGCGGCAACAATCCATTTGCCGTTCTTTCAGATGCGGATGTCGATCGTGCTGTGGATGCCGCGATTTTCGGAAAATTTATTCACCAGGGACAAATCTGTATGATTATCAACAGGATCATCGTTCATCAAGATGTATACGATGAGTTTGTAGAAAAATTCACCGCCCGTGTCAAACAGCTTCCGTACGGCGATCAAACCGATCCGAAAACCGTTGTCGGCCCGCTGATCAACGAGCGCCAAATCAAGAAAGCACTGGAGATCATTGAGCAGGCAAAGACAGACGGCATTGAGCTTGCGGTTGAAGGAAAACGCGTCGGAAACGTGCTGACGCCGTACGTCTTTGTCGGTGCGGACAACAACAGCAAAATTGCCCAAACGGAGCTGTTTGCCCCAATCGCAACCATTATTAAAGCTGGCAACGACCAGGAAGCGATTGACATGGCAAATGATACTGAATACGGCCTCAGCTCTGCGGTTTTCACTTCTGATTTAGAAAAAGGCGAAAAGTTCGCCCTGCAAATTGACAGCGGCATGACCCATGTCAACGACCAGTCCGTCAATGATTCGCCGAATATTGCCTTTGGCGGAAACAAAGCAAGCGGTGTCGGCCGTTTCGGCAATCCGTGGGTCGTCGAGGAATTTACCGTGACGAAATGGATTTCGATACAGAAGCAATACCGCAAATATCCGTTCTAAATGAAAAAATCCCTCTGTTTCAAGTACAGAGGGATTTTTCTTTATTTAGATATATCCACAAACCCTTCGCCAAACACATCGCGTACGTCATGTACGATCACAAACGCTTTTTTGTCGCAGCTTCTAATGATTTTTTTCAGCATAGACAGCTCCTGTTTGTTAATGACGATATACAAAATCTCTTTTGACTGGCCCGTATAATTTCCCTTCCCTGATAAAATCGTCACGCCCCGATCCATCAAGGTATTTACCTGCTCTGCAATCTCACTCTTATTTTCTGAAATGACCGTAATGGCTTTTTTCGTATTCAAACCTTCAATAATGAAGTCCATCACTTTGGTACCGATATACAGCATCACGATCGTAAACATCATTTTTTCTGCACCAATAATAAAATAAGAGCTGAATACTACGATTAAATCAAAAAACAAGAGTGCATAGCTGATATTCCAGTCTAAATATTTATTAGCAATTCTGGCCAAAATTGCGGAACCGGCTGTCGTCCCGCCGACCCGGATAATCATGCCGATCCCGACTCCCGCAAATACACCTGCGAAAATCGCATTAATGATCAATTCATCAGACGGAATGCTCCACCCATGTGTCAGATGAAGAAAAAGCGAATTTGCCGCAACCGCAATGATCGTATAAACCGTTGTTTTTCCATCCAGAAACTTGTAGCCGATTAAAAGCAAAAACGCATTTAAGATAAAGTTCGTGACACCAGGAGACCATTGAAACAGATAATACAATATCAGCGTAATCCCAGTGACTCCGCCTTCCCCAAGATCATTGGGAATCGCAAATAAATTAACCGCAAGCGCGAAGAAAAAAGCGCCAATCACAAGCATAAGTACATCCAACATTCTCTTTTTCATCACGAAAACACTCCTTCTCATTGTTCTGTTCTAGCAAATAAAAAAACCCAGGAGAACGCTCTCGAAAAAGAGCAGAAACTCCTGGGCTTTTATCCCACCGTGTCATAACAGCCAAGCTGCTATGTGTTTTCTCTCGGTCACAGTCCAATTTGCATTGCGGAACCCTAGAAAACCACTGTTTTTATCATATCCTTTTCACTTTCCAATATTAGCATTATAAGGGACGGTTCGAATTGGTTCAAGGGGTATTTGCGGAGTTTTCATCAGATAAGCTGGAAGAAAAAATGATTTATCTATTAAAAAAGAACAGATATAACCGATAAGAAAAAAAGCATATATTTTACAAGTAAATTTAACTATAAATGATAATAATTATGAGAAATTCATAATTTTATATTGACTAAGTGAAATAATATAGGCATTATAGTACATATGTTTCGTACATTTTATTACATAGGAGGAAATATAATGGCAGGAAAACTAGTACCCTGTAAAGCTTGCGGTCAAGAAATTGCAAAGGGTGTAAAAAAATGTCCTAACTGCGGTAAGGATCAACGTAACTTTTTTATGCGACATAAAATCATTACGTTTATTCTCGCAGTTGTTGTCATCATTATTATCGGTAATATGATTGGCGGAGGCGGTTCAGAAGCCACTTCCAAAACATCAAGCAGCAGCAAAGCAGAAACTGAAAAAACATACAATATCGGTGATACTGTAAAAACTGAAAAAACTGAAGTGACAGTTACGAAGGTAGAGGACAGAGATACTGTCGGTACTCAATATGTTGAAAAGAAAGCATCTGAGGGAGGTACTATTGTAGCTGTTCAATATACAATTAAAAACGTATCTAAAAAACCGATTAGCTCTTTTTCAATTCCAACTGTTAAATTAGTTGATGCTGATGGTACTTCTTATGATTCTGATATTGATGCTTCTGTAAACTATGCAACTGAGACAAAAGTTGATAACTCTAAAATTTTGAGTGATCTAAATCCTAATATTAAAGTAACAGGTGTAAAAGCATTTGAAGTTGACAAGGAAGCTTATGCAAAAGGCACTTGGAAACTAAAATTCAGTAATGATGTTATTGTGAAAATCAAATAACAGCTAAAAAGGGTGCCTGTTCAGGCACCCTTGTTCTTTAAAGGCCTTCTCTATTGAGAAGGCCTCCATTCTTATTCCGCACTCTTATACCCATTCACATTAGAAGACTGCCATCTCCAGGAATCAGCACACATTTCCTCAAGGCCGCGTTTCGCTTCCCAGCCCAGTTCCCGCTTGGCTTTCGCAGGATCTGCAAAGCATGTGGCGATGTCTCCCGGACGGCGGTCCGCAAAACGGTACGGAACCTCTTTCCCTGACACTTTTTCAAAGGCTTTGACCATTTCAAGCACGCTGTAGCCTGTGCCTGTTCCAAGGTTGTATGCATCGGCTCCTGTAGAGTTCAATACTTTTTCCAGCGCCTTGACGTGTCCTTCTGCGAGATCAACGACGTGAATATAATCGCGTACGCCTGTCCCGTCTTTTGTCGGATAGTCATTTCCGAATACGTTTAATTGCTCGAGCTTCCCGACTGCTACCTGTGCCACATACGGCATAAGGTTATTTGGGATTCCGTTCGGGTCTTCACCGATCCGTCCGCTTGGATGCGCGCCGAACGGGTTAAAGTAACGAAGCAGCGCAACGCTCCACTCATTGTCGGCTGTATGCAAATCACGCAATATTTGTTCAAGCATGAGCTTCGTCTGCCCATAAGGATTTGTCGCACCTAATGGAAAGTCCTCCGTAATCGGCGATGTTTCCGGAACGCCGTACACTGTCGCAGATGAACTGAATACGATTTTCTTAACGCCGTATTTCTCCATGGCCTCGCATAAAATAAACGTTCCTGTCAGATTGTTATGATAATATTTGAGCGGAATCGCCACAGATTCACCGACTGCTTTTAACCCCGCAAAATGAATCACAGCTTCGATTTCATTTTCCGCAAAAACGGAATCTACCGCTTCCCGGTCCAATAAATCCGCTTCGTAGAACGTTAAATCTTTTCCTGTAATCTCCTTTACACGGTTCAGCGCCTCAGCCGAACTGTTAGACAGATTATCAAGAACAACAATCTCGTAGCCGCTGTTCAATAGTTCAACACATGTGTGGCTGCCAATGTACCCGGCACCGCCAGTAACAAGTATTGCCATGATGTAAACCCTCCTAAAAAATGACCTGTTTTCATTATATAGTGTTTAGAACCGGTCCACATCCATTTTTAAGAAGTTTAATCGTTTATTAATAGTTTCTTCATATATTATTAGCATTTTCATACCTTTATGCAGCGAGCAAGTATAGAGCTGAAAAATCAATCTGCCGGTTGACGTTTTTCTTTCCTATTTTCGCTATGCTTAATGCAGAAAGGATTTGATGACATGGCGATGAGCCCTTATATTTTTATTGTATTGATTCTTATTATTTTATCGATGTATCGAGAAAGAACGGTAAAGCCCGGGAAGTTGCTGATCATTCCGCTGTTGCTCTTATGGGGCGTATCTGCATCGTTTCAGCCGGCGTATTTTCATTCCGTATTACATGTGGCGATCAGCGGCATTTTATTACTGATCGGGCTGGTCTGCGGGTTTGGCATTGGAAAGATGGTAAACGTGCGGATTCACCCGGAAACCGGAAAGGTCACTTCACGCGGCTCCCTTGGAAGTGTTATTCTCATTCTAGTGATACTTTCTTTGCGCATGGCCGCGAGAACATGGCTGCCTGATAGCAACGAGATGTTTATTGCCATTATTCATTCTATGTTCTTCGTTCCCCTCGGCACCATCACAGCCCGTAACATCATGCTTTATAAAGCTTACAGACGGCTGACCGCTGGCAAAGTATCCATTCAATAACTGAAAGAAGGACCAGCATGAACGGACAATCTCCGGCTCGGCACTACAAGAAGCTTGTGCCGAGCCTTATTCTCATTTTGAATTGCATACAATTTTTATCTCATCCAACTAAGGCTGATCCCATTTTGTTAGCATTTGTATTTGCGGTATACTTAGCATTCATTTGGATCATTCCCTATGTGGTATCCACTGCTGTTAGTTTGAGCATATTCATCGGACTCTGGCTCCTGACCGATTTCTTTTGGGCTGTTTCCGGCCAAGAGCAGGGTGCCGCCTATTTTTTGATTGTATTTTTAATGATATATGCCGCCTTTAGACTCCCTTCACGGCTATCCTTGATCTTCACAGCATGTTTAATTGGAGGCAACATATTACTCCTATCCTCACATGGAGGAAGCTTGAATACCATCATCAGCAACATCTCGATCATGATCGGACTCTACGTCTTCTTCTCCTCCATGCGTTTCAGACGAGAAGCGAGAAGGGAGGCTGAACGGAATCATGCTGAATTGGCAAAAATGCATGTGCAGCTGGAACATGCTCATAAAGAACTCCAGAAAGCGCATGCAGAGTTGCAGGAGGCTTCTGTTCTTTCATTAAGGTACGCGGTCCTTGAGGAACGTACAAGAATTGCCCGTGACATTCATGACAGCATCGGTCACGAGCTGACTTCTGTGATTGTTCAGCTTCAATCCCTTCCCTATATCCTTAAAAGCAGCAAGGAGGATTCAGAAAAAGTCATTCAAAATGTACTGAGTGTCGCCAGGGAATGTCTTCAAGAAGTGCGGTCTGTCGTTCACCAAATGGGCCGTAGTGAATCGATGGTGGGGCTTACCGCTTTGCGGGGGCTCATTCATCAAGTGGAGGAACGGAGCGGCTTGCACGTTTCTTTAGATACTGCCGGACTGTCAGAAGAGTCTTGGCCTCCAAACGTGAGCGAAACGATCTACCGCATCTTGCAGGAAGCGCTGACCAATATCATTCGTCACGCTGACGCTTCTCATGCGGAGGCCGTCATTTCTAATGACAAGTCCCATCTCTATGTCACAATCACCGACGACGGACAATTCACCGGCAGCCTTACTTATGGATTTGGCCTGACAGGAATGAAAGAGCGCGCAGAAAAAGCAGGCGGTTCCCTTACTTTCAGTGCCGTACAGCCGAGCGGCCTGAAAATTGAGCTGTCATTGCCGCTCATGACAACGCATAAGGAGCAAAAAGATGAACAAAGATAACATACGCGTCGCGCTTGCCGATGATCAGCCGCTTGTGCGTGAAGGCTTCCGCTACATCATCAACGCACAGCCGGATATGACGGTTTCTGGCGAGGCCGGCGACGGTCACGATATTATAGCACTCGCAAAACAAACAAAACCCGATGTCATCCTCATGGATGTCCAGATGCCGCATTGCTCAGGCATCGAAGCGGCGAAAGACATTATGTCCGCACTTCCAGATACAAAGATAGTCATTTTAACCACCTTTGACACGGAAGAATTCGTATTTGAAGGCATCCGTGCGGGCGCAGTCGGCTATCTGCTGAAGGATACACTTCCTGAAGAGCTGATAGATGCGATTCGCGCTGCGGCGAGAGGCGAGGCGATTTTCCGTACAGTCACAGCTGCTAAAATTATCAGTGAGACATTTCGAGCGAAGCAACAGCCTTATGCCGAAGAACTGGCAGAGCCGTTCACCAAAAGAGAGCTTGAGGTTCTTCAGCAAATGGCCTACGGACTGAGAAATGAGGATATTGCTGAAAAGCTTTTCGTCAGTGAAAGCACTGTGAAAACCCACGTGCACCGCATCCTGCAAAAATGCAATGCCCAAGACCGGACACAGGCAGTCGTTTTTGCCATTCGAAACGGTATTGTGCAATAGAAATCTCTCATCCCGCCATGCTAAAATAAGACAAAGGAGATGATTGGAAATGAAAGAAGAAATCATTGAACGGTTTACTACATATGTAAAAGTCGACACACAGTCCGATGAATCCGTTGAGAATTGTCCTTCCACACCCGGCCAATTGACATTAGGAAACATGCTCGTTGATGAATTGAAGTCCATCGGCATGCAGGATGCAGCCATTGATGAAAACGGCTATGTCATGGCAACTCTTCCCTCCAATACTGAAAAAGACGTGCCGACAATCGGCTTTCTCGCTCACGTCGACACCGCTACAGACTTTACCGGCAAAAACGTGAATCCGCAAATCATCGAAAGCTATGATGGAAAAGACATCGTTCTTAACGAACAGCTGCAGGTCACTCTGTCACCTGATCAATTCCCTGAGCTGTCTGGCTATAAGGGCCATACACTCATCACCACAGACGGCACCACCCTTCTCGGCGCAGACAATAAGGCCGGTATCGCTGAAATCATGACAGCCATGGATTACCTCATCAAACACCCTGAGATCAAGCACGGCACAATCAGAGTCGCCTTTACGCCTGATGAAGAAATCGGAAGAGGGCCGCACAAATTTGATGTGAAACGGTTCAATGCATCCTTTGCCTACACGGTTGACGGCGGCCCGCTCGGCGAGCTTGAATATGAAAGCTTCAATGCCGCTGCCGCAAAAATTACGATTAAAGGCAACAACGTACATCCCGGAACAGCTAAAGGGAAAATGATCAACTCTGCGAAAATCGCGATGAAGCTGAACAGCCTGCTGCCGGCAGACGAAGCGCCTGAGTATACGGAAGGCTATGAAGGCTTCTACCACCTGCTGTCGATTCAAGGAGACGTAGAGGAAACAAAGCTCCACTACATTATCAGAGACTTTGACAAAGAGAATTTCCAAAACAGAAAAGAAACAATGAAGCGTGCCGTTGAAGAACTTCAAAACGAATACGGGCAAGACCGGATTCTGTTGGATATGAACGACCAATACTACAACATGAGAGAGAAAATTGAACCTGTCATCGAAATCGTCAACATTGCAAAGCAAGCGATGGAAAACCTCGGCATCGAACCGAAGATTTCCCCCATCCGCGGCGGCACCGACGGATCGCAGCTATCCTACATGGGGCTTCCGACGCCAAACATCTTTACCGGCGGGGAAAACTTCCACGGCAAATTTGAATACATCTCAGTTGATAACATGGTCAAAGCTGTAAATGTCATCGTTGAGATCGCAAAGCAGTTTGAAGCGCAAGCATAATGCCAAAAGCCAGTCCAAAAAAGGACTGGTTTTTTTGTGTGAAAATGAAACATTTTAAACGCGTCCTCCGTAAAACAAGTATCAACAAATGAGGAGGAAAAACAATGACAAAACATGCAATCGCCGCAAAGAGTCTCTTGAAAAAATGGATCATTTCCAGGCCGCTTAACATGCAAAAGAAATCCAGCCCATTTCAAAAAATCAGAAAAATGTTCAAACGCTTCTTCAAATAAAACATTCAAATCCCCAAAATACAATCCGTATTCACCCGTACCGCCCAAATGCTCCGTAATTTGGGTTTTTTGTGTTCAATTCCGCAAAATAGGGTATAAACCAAACAAGCAAGAAAACAGCACCCAAAAACAGGTAATTCGAATTACGTAAACTTAGGTTAAAAGTTGTATAAAGGAATTTATTTTATCGTCGATAGTAACTATAGAACCAATCATCAACAAGAGCAAACAGCGTAATTCAAGACTATTTTCAGGTCATCAGGTAATACTGTTTTAGAGGGACAGTTTCTTGTTATTTATTGATTTAGAATTTTTTGAATACTTTTTGGCATTTTATCCGTACAATAGAGAGTACCAAAACTTTTTTGGGAGGTATGTAATATGATCCTATTTATTATCATCGCATTATGCGGCTATCTTCTTTTTTCTTTCAGCAAGGACAATCGCCGCAAACCGCAAAAGACAAGCCCTCTGCCAGCAGCCGCACCTCATCACAACAACCTAATCGACCTTGACGCCATCCGCCAAAAACGCCGGATGCATCTTTCCTAATTCTATATTTCAAACGAAAAGGCTGCTGAATCACGCAGCCTTTTAAAATTGGTTTGATTTAGAGCCTGAAACCTTTTCGCCACCTATCCGTAATTTCATACAAGGCAAACCCAAAGGAGACTTCAGCAATGATCGAGTTATTTATGAAACAAAAAATGTTCTCATTTAAAGATGCATTTCACATTTATGACCGGGATGAACAAGAAACATTCAAGGTGGAGGGGCGTTTTTTCTCGTTAGGAGACTCATTACAAATGACAGACTCATCTGGGAAAACGCTCGTTTCCATAGAACAAAAACTAATGTCTTTATTGCCGCGCTATGAGATTTCAATTGGCGGGAAAACAGTTTGTGAGGTAACGAAGAAAGTAACGTTTTTCAAACCGAAATTTGTGATTTCCGGGCTTAACTGGGAAATCGATGGTGATTTATGGAGGGATGAATTCCAGCTGACGGACGGGGAAAATGTCCGGATGTCAGTGAGCAAAAAGTGGCTCAGTTGGGGTGATTCCTATCACTTGCAGATTGCAAACGAGGGAGATGTTCTGATTTGCACTGCCATCGCTATCGTGCTTGATATGGTTTTATATAACGATGAAGATGAAAGTATTTTCTAAAAAGCATTGACAATTGATCCAAAAGTAATAATATTAAGATAATTGAAATCTGAATATGAAGTTGTACCTTATCAAGAGAGGTGGAGGGACTGGCCCTATGATACCCGGCAACCGCTGTTTCAAACAGAATGGTGCTAAATCCTTAAGAACATTGCGTTCTTGCAGATGAGGCGGAGATTTGATCGTTCAAGCTCTTCCTTACACAAAGGAAGAGCTTTTTACATGCTCAATATTTCAGAAAAGAGGCGAATAACATGGCTCAACAAACGAATGTTGCAGGACAAAAAACAGAAAAACAACGCAAAGCACCTTTCCGCGCCGATCATGTCGGCAGTTTGCTTCGTTCCGTTCCGGTGAAGGAATCCCGGCAAAAAAAAGCGGCTGGTGAGATGACAGCGGAACAGCTTCGTGATATCGAAAATCAAGAGATCACCCGCATCGTGGAAAAACAAAAAGAAATCGGTCTCGATGTGGTAACAGACGGGGAATTCCGACGTTCCTGGTGGCATTATGACTTCCTGGAAGGGCTTGACGGTGTGGAACCGTTCATCCCGGCTGAGGGAATTCAGTTCCATAACACAAAAACGAAAGCGCGCAGCATCAAAGTGACGGGAAAACTCGATTTTACGAGCCACCCAGCGCTTGCTGATTATCAATTTTTACATGAGATTGCTGGTAACGCGACGCCAAAATTGACCATTCCCAGCCCAAATATGCTGTTTTTTGGCGAAAAGGCGGATAAAGGGATTTATGACGATCAAGAGGAATACTTTCATGATCTGGCCCAAGCGTACAAAAAAGCAATCAAAGCCTTCTATGATGCTGGCTGCCGTTATCTCCAGCTCGATGATACGTCATGGTCTCTCTTCTTTGAGGAAAAAGGCAGAGAGGTTGTCCGGGCGCTCGGCGGCGATCCAGAAACATTGCCAGCCATATTTGCCAAAACAATTAACGATGCCGTCGCAGACCGGCCTGACGATTTAACGATCACAATGCACATTTGCCGCGGCAACTTCCGTTCAACCTGGGCGGCATCAGGAGGGTACGACGCTGTAGCGGAAACGATTTTGGACGGCTTAAACCTTGACGGCCTTTTCTTGGAATACGATGATGACCGCTCCGGAAACTTTGATCCGCTCCGTTTTGTGAAGCGCAAGGATCTGCAAATTGTGCTCGGCTTGATCACATCGAAATACGGCGAGCTTGAAAATCCTGAGGATGTGAAACGCCGTATCAATGAAGCCGCGCGTTTTGTCAGCTTGGACCAGCTATGCCTGAGCCCGCAGTGCGGTTTCGCCTCTACAGAAGAAGGCAACCTTCTGACAGAGGAGCAGCAATGGGCAAAGCTTCGCCATGTCATCGACATTGCCAACGATGTGTGGAGATAATCTATCATTGACAGAAATAGAAAATGTGTGAATAATAGATACTATCAGAAAATTTCATAAAAAGGTTTTCCTTATCAAGAGAGGTGGAGGGACTGGCCCTGCGATACCCGGCAACCGCTGTTTAACAGAATGGTGCTAAATCCTTTAGAGCAATGATTGCTCTTGAAGATAAGGTTGAGATTGTCACGCAAGCTCTTCCTTATCCAAAGGAAGAGCTTTTTTACATTTGAATGGAAAGAAGGAATGGACAACATGTCACAACAAACAACACCCGCAGAACAAAAATCACTTCAAAGAAAAAAACCGCCGTTTCGCGCGGATCAAGTCGGAAGCCTGTTGAGATCTGAGCCCGTTAAAAAAGCGCGGCTGCAAAAAGCGGCCGGCGATATTACGGCTGAGCAGCTTCGCCAGATCGAAAACGATGAAATTATCCGCATTGTGGAAAAACAGAAGGAAACCGGCCTGAACGTCGTGACAGACGGTGAATTCCGCAGAGCATGGTGGCACTTTGATTTCCTGGAAAACTTAGATGGCGTTGAGCCGTTTACTCCTGAGCAAGGCATTCAATTCCATAACGTACAGACAAAAGCACGCGGCATTAAAGTCACAGGTGATATCGACTTTTCAACTCACCCAATGCTTGAAGATTACTCATTTCTCCATAGCATTGCCGGTGACGCGACGCCAAAGATGACGATTCCAAGCCCGAATATGCTGTTTTTCCGCGGAAAATTGGAAAAAGGTGCATACAAAAACGACTATCACCTTTTCCAGCATGATGTATCCAAAGCATATAAAAAAGCGATTCAAGCGTTTTATGACAGAGGCTGCCGCTACCTCCAGCTTGATGATACAGCGTGGGCCGTTTTCTTATCTGAAAAAGGCTTAAAACAAATCGAAGCGTTCGGAACAACGCCTGACGAGCTTCGCCAGCTGTTTGCGAAATCCATTAACGACGCGATTGCAGACCGCCCGGATGACTTGACGGTAACCATGCATATTTGCCGCGGCAACTTCCAGTCCACTTGGACAGCGGAAGGCGGCTATGACGCAGCAGCCGAAACCATTTTTGATGGCTTGAATCTTGACGGACTTTTCTTAGAGTATGATGATTCACGCTCAGGCGGATTTGAGCCACTCCGTTACGTAAAACGGTCTGATCTTCAGCTTGTTCTTGGCTTAGTGACATCTAAATTCGGCGAGCTTGAAAATCCGGATGACGTGAAACGCCGTATCGAAGAAGCGTCCCGTTATGTAAGCTTAGACCAGCTTTGCCTCAGCCCTCAATGCGGATTCGCTTCAACTGAGGAAGGCAACAAGCTGACTGAAGAACAGCAATGGGCGAAGCTCCGCCATGTTGTTGAGATCGCTAATGAAGTTTGGAAATAAGCAAAGAAAAAACACACTTGATTCCCTAGCGGAGCAAGTGTGTTTTTTATGTCATTGTGCGGTGTAGCCCCCATCAAGGACGACAGCCTGCCCAGTGACGCCCTTCGCCTTCTCGCTTGCCAAAAACACGGCATAATCCGCAATTTCCTTGACGGAAAGCAGTCGCTTTTGCGGCACAAGCGGAAAAATGACTTGTTCAAGTACAGAGTCGTAAGGGACATTTCTAGTTTTCGATAGATCGCTAAGCTGATTGCGTACAAGCTGGGTATCGACATAACCCGGACAGAGCGCATTGACTGTTATGCCGTGGGGCGCGCCTTCCAGCGCCCCTACTTTTGTGAGTCCAATGACGCCGTGCTTGGCGCTATTATAAGCGGATTTCCCTGCAAAGCCCACTAATCCATTAACAGACGCAATATTAATGATTCTGCCAAACTGCTGTTTTTTCATGATCGGAAAAACATGCTTCATTGCAATAAAGGGAGCCGTCAGCATGACCTTGATCAGCTGTTCAAAGGTGTCTGTCGGAAACTCTTCAATCGGAGCGACGTGCTGAATACCGGCATTGTTCACCAGAATATCCAAGCGGCCGTATTGTTTTTGGATGACGTTCACCGTATCAGCAACTTGCGCTTCCTTTGTCACATCATACGGAATGGCCGCCGCGTCAAAGCCTTCTTCTGCAAGCTTGGAGGCTGCTTTTTCACATGCTTCCGGACGGAGGTCTGAAACGATGACGCTGGCACCTTCCCGGGCGAATTCTCTTGCGATTTCGAATCCGATTCCGCCGGCAGCCCCTGTCACCAAAGCGACTTGTTTTCTCATGTCAAACACCTTCCCATTAAGAATTGAGTACAGACTGGCTTACAGCGAAATCAGCTTCTGTTTTTTCATAAACCTCTTCAATTGTGACACCATCCTGAAGCTCCGTCAGTGTCATGCGGCCGTTCACAAAATCAAATACAGCCAAATCCGTAATCAGCCTGTGTACGACTTTCTGGCCTGTCAGCGGAAGAGAGCATGTTTTTTTCACCTTTGATTCACCATGCTTATTGACGTGCTCCATGATGACAACGATTCGTTTCGCCCCGTTGACGAGATCCATGGCGCCGCCCATCCCTTTTACCATTTTGCCCGGGATCATCCAATTGGCCAAATCCCCCTGCTCCGAAACCTCCATTCCGCCGAGAATAGCCAAATCGATATGCCCGCCTCTTATCATCGCGAATGACTCAGCGCTGTCAAAATAAGAGGCGCCCGTCACTTCAGTGATCGTTTCCTTTCCCGCATTGATCAAATCCGCGTCTTCCGTTCCTTCCAGAGGATAGGGGCCGATTCCGAGCAAGCCGTTTTCCGACTGAAGCATGACGTGAACGCCATCGGGTATCTCATTTGCGACAAGCGTCGGCATGCCAATCCCGAGATTCACATTCATGCCGTCCTTGATTTCTTGTACAGCCCGTTTGACCATTCGTTTTCTCGCTTCCTTCACTTGGCCTCACCCTTTCCCGATGCTTGCTGAACTGTTCGTTTTTCAATCCGTTTTTCTTGGCTCGCGCCAAGCACGACATGCTGTACGTAAATTCCCGGCGTATGGATATGATCTGGATCGAGCTCTCCTGCTTCCACGATTTCTTCCGCCTCGGCAATCGTGATCTTGCCTGCCATGGCGGCAATGGGATTGAAATTTCTCGCCGTTTTCCTAAAAACCAAATTGCCCATGGTGTCCGCTTTCCACGCTTTGACGATCGCCACATCGCCGGTAATGCCTCGCTCCAGCACATAAGTCCGGCCGCCGAATGTTTTATGTTCTTTTCCCTCGGCTATGGAGGTGCCGACGCCTGTCGCCGTATAAAATCCCGGTATGCCTGCACCGCCTGCACGAATTCTCTCAGCGAGCGTTCCTTGGGGAACAAGCTCGACCTCAAGCTCTCCGCTTAAAAACTGCCGCTCAAAAATTTTATTTTCACCGACATAGGAAGCGATCATTTTCTTGATTTGCTTGTTAGCCAGAAGCAAACCAAGCCCCCAGTCATCGACTCCGCAGTTATTGCTGACAACGGTTAAATCCTTTACTCCCTGATCTCTTATAGACAAAATGAGCTGTTCAGGGATGCCGCACAGCCCAAACCCTCCCGCGATCAGCGTATCCCCATCATGAATCAATTTCGCAGCTTCCTTGCTTGATGACAGCACTTTTCCCATATTGATGCCCCTTTCGTTTTCTTCTACACTAGACCAGTCAGGCTGTAAATCGCGATCACAGCAAATACGGCAGCCGTTTTGATGAGCGTGATTGCAAAAATATCGCGATACGATTGCCTGTGAGTCAGTCCCGTCACAGCCAGAAGCGTAATGACGGCGCCATTATGCGGCAGTGTGTCCATCCCGCCTGATGCCATTGAAATGACTCGATGCATCACCTCCGGCGGAATATTATAAGCCTGAATCGCCTGTAAGTACTGCTCTGACATCGCGCTTAACGCAATGCCCATTCCTCCTGAAGCCGAGCCGGTGATTCCCGCCAACGCAGTTGTCGTAACGGCGCCATTTACAAGCGGATCGGTAAAAGTATGTGAAATACCGCTGCTCAGCTTATGAAACCCCGGCAGCGCGGCGATAATGCCGCCGAACCCGTACTCGGCACCCGTATTCATAGATGCCAGCAAGGCGCCGCCAATCCCTTCATTCAGCCCTTCCTTCAATTGGGCAAACACACTTCTCCAATCAAATAAAATCGTTGTGATGATGCCAATCACTAAAGCAATCTCCACCGACCAAATAGCAGCTGCTGAAGAAATATCAAGCCTGCCGAACTCCTTTAATCCTATGGAAGAAAAATCAAATCCATTCGGATACCACTTTGGCAGGTAAATGGTGAAATATTTATTCACTGCACCGACGAGAATAAGCGGGACAAAGGCAAGCGCGTGCCGAATCGGGCTTTTGTCCGGTTCAGCCGCGGACTCAATCGATTCAGGAGCAGGAGCATTCTGCGAATCAAAACCGCCATAGCCTTCGCCAGATGCCTGCGCTTTTTTCCGCCTTGATTCCAAATAGAGCATCCCAGCTGCCAGCACAATCACTGCGCCCATCAAGCCCAGCCAAGGGGCGGCATAAATGTCTGTTTTGAAAAACGACGTCGGAATGACATTTTGGATTTGCGGCGTCCCCGGAAGTGCGTCCATCGTAAACGTAAAAGCACCTAAAGCAATCGTTCCCGGGATGAGGCGTTTTGGTATGTTTGCTTCTTGGAACATGTTTTTCGCAAAAGGATATACGGCAAATACGACAACAAACAGGCTGACACCGCTGTACGTCAAGACAGCACCCATCAGCACAATGGCAAGTATCGCTCTTTTTGCCCCGACAAGCCGGACAATTGTTTTCGCGATTGATGCCGCAAGCCCGGCCATTTCAACGACCTTTCCAAAAATGGCACCGAGCAAAAACACTGGGAAATACAGCTTAATAAAACCCGCCATCTTCTCCATAAAAATTGATGAAAAAAAAGGAAGCACATGGCTTGGATCTGTCAGCAGCACCGCGAATAACGCGCAAATCGGCGCAAACAATATGACAGAAAATCCCCGATACGCCGTAAACATCAGCAAACCTAACGCCAATAGAATGATGATCAGTTCCACACACACATCCCCCGTTTCCGCGAACTAGAAAGCGTTTACATAAACCTGTCCGCATCGGCTGTTTCCGTCCCCTTTCCATATGTACGAGAAGCGTGGGCCAACTATTCCGATTAAAAAAGGAAAGCTCCTTTTTTCGGAGCTTTCCTCTGCCATTCATTTCATTCCTATTAGGATATCAACATCAACCGTAATATCGGCTGATTTCATCTCTTTCAGGAGGCTGACTCGATCTTTCGGCGCCGACCAGGCAAGCGGCGTCATCTTGAGAAGCCAGTGGATCGCCTGCTGGTCAAGCGTTTTAACATAGCGCAGCCTGACAGGACGGCTGTGTGCTGCATTTGCTGCAAAACGCTCAACAGCTGCCGCATTGGAATACGTGCGCCTTGGTGAATCAGTATATAAAAATTGCCTTAATTCTATTAAATAGTCGCTTCGCGGCACTACTTTTACGAGCATGCCATCATTCTTCAGCAGTCTATGAAACTCTGCATAATTGGACGGCGAAAAAATAGACAGAACAACATCAAATTGGCGATCATGAAAAGGAGCACGCGCCACATCGGCAACCGCCCACATCTGATCTTTGAATGCCTTAGAAGCTTTTAAGATCCCATCTTTCGAAAGATCTATGCCGGTTCCTATCGCTGCTTTCCCTGCATAATCAAACCCGCAAAGCGCATTCAAATGAGAACCCTCACCGCAACCGCTGTCCAGGATGGTGAATGCCTCATGACCAGATGTGGGATGACTGATGAGTTCTGCAATCGCATCATGGAGCGGGTCAAAAAAACCACATTCTCCAATCAGCCTGCTCCTCGCTTCAAAAAGCTCAGCACCGTAACTGGTTTTGACCGGCTTCGTCAGAAAGTTCACGTAGCCGTGCCGAGATAGATCAAATGTATGTCCTCGTTCTGTACAAATCAAGCTTTTCCCTGATGCCGCATCCATAGAAGAATCGCAGAGCGGGCATCGAAACATGCTGAAATCAACTGTTCGCTTCATGATAAAAAACACCCCATTCATTCATTTTTAGATAAATGAAAAAGGCATAGACAAATAAACCTAGGCCTATCTCAAAAATTGGCCAGGTCTGGCAGTTTGTCTACACCTGTCATTATCTATAACGAATGAATTGGATAATCATGAAAAAAACTCCCTTTCTGCTGTATAGGTTTCCCCATTTCCATCATACAACAAATCTCCAGGAGCTGGAACCTTATAGTGAAGAAAAATCAGTACTGACATGCTGGTATCCCGCCAACATCATATCAGCATAGCAATCCAGCATGTTTTTCCTTTATTTTCTCATTTTAGAATATAAATTTTATTATTGTGAAAATAGTTAAAAAGGTTGATTTTCAAAAAGTGAAAGGATAAAATACTGCTATCATCTTAGAAAAAGACATTCTTGTATATGATCAGTAATATGGTCTGATTGTTTCTACCTAGTAACCGTAAAAAACTAGACTACAAGAAAGTTTGAATAAATTTGAACGAGTTGAAAAGGACAAGTTCTTTTCTGTTTGCTCTTATTTTTCACACTTTCTGCACTTCCAGAATTTGTGAAGGATAAGAGCTTTTTTTGTTTCCATAATAACCCTCATAGGAGTTGCTATCATGTACTTTTTACTAAACCTTGTCGGTCTCATTGTGATTATGGCAGTTGTATTCCTATGTTCTCCGCAGAAAAAGAAAATCAAGTGGCGCCCGATCATTACGTTAATTGTTCTGGAATTGCTGATTACTTGGTTTATGCTGGGAACAAAAGTCGGAAGCTGGGCCATCGGTAAAATCGGTGATTTCTTCACTTGGCTGATTGCTTGCGCCAGTGACGGTATCGCGTTTGCCTTTCCGTCAGTGATGGCGAATGAAACAGTAGACTTTTTCTTTAGTGCGCTTCTTCCAATTATCTTTATCGTCACATTCTTTGATATTTTAACGTATTTCGGCATTTTGCCTTGGCTGATTGATAAAATCGGATGGGTGATTTCTAAGGCTTCCCGCTTGCCGAAATTAGAAAGCTTTTTCTCTATTCAAATGATGTTCCTGGGAAATACCGAAGCACTTGCGGTTATCCGCCAGCAGCTAACGGTTTTAAGCAACAACCGCCTGCTCACATTCGGCTTAATGAGCATGAGCAGCATCAGCGGCTCCATTATCGGATCTTATCTGTCAATGGTGCCCGCGACATACGTGTTTACAGCGATTCCTTTGAACTGCTTAAACGCGCTGATTATCGCAAACCTGCTGAATCCTGTTCACGTGCCGGAGGATGAAGATATCATCTATACACCGCCTAAAGAAGAGAAGAAAGACTTTTTCTCTACGATTTCTAACAGTATGCTTGTCGGCATGAACATGGTGATCGTTATTTTGGCAATGGTGATCGGATATGTCGCATTAACGTCAGCAGTTAATGGCATTCTTGGCGTTTTCGTACACGGCCTGACCATCCAGACGATTTTTGCTTACCTGTTCAGTCCGTTCGCATTCCTGCTTGGATTGCCAGTGCACGATGCGATGTATGTTGCTCAGCTGATGGGCATGAAATTAGCAACGAACGAGTTTGTTGCGATGCTTGACTTGAAAAACAATCTCAAATCCCTTCCGCCTCACACCGTTGCGGTGGCGACGACATTCCTGACGTCCTTTGCAAACTTCAGTACGGTCGGCATGATTTACGGCACGTACAATTCGATCCTTGACGGAGAAAAGTCAACGGTCATCGGGAAAAACGTGTGGAAGCTGCTCGTCAGCGGAATTGCGGTATCTTTATTAAGTGCTGCGATTGTCGGCCTGTTTGTGTGGTAGAAACATTGAGCCATATCCCTTTTCGGATATGGCTCTTTTCATTATTGATAAATAGAGGCTGGCACCTGCAAATTCCGGATTCCCGCTGCATAAGGCCCCAAGTCATACTGGCCAAAGACGATGGCGATCCCGTTTGCCGTAAAGTAAAACATTGTGTCTTTGTTTAGGGTTATATCCTCTTTCTTAACATCAGGGAAAAACAGCTCATCGTGTTTTTTGATATAGCTATATAGATAATCTCTCGTTTTGCTGACTTTTGTTTTGGTGTTCAGAATCTGATCCAGCGTCACCCGCTTTTGTGCTTTCAAGTCATAGTTGAAGGACTGGACAGACGTTAGACCGTGGGCGCCCCCTGAATAGATATAATTGAGTGTTTGAATGCTGAGCTTGCCTGCCGCATTGTATTTGACGCTGAAGGATGTTTGATATTCCGTTTTAAAGCCCTGCTGTTCGCCTGCTTTTTTGTTTTTCAGGTATTCCTGATACGATTGTTCAATGTAGGCTTTCAGCTCTTGATTGATTTTCTTTTCAAACGCGGCATCCCCGACGTGATGCACTTGTGGATACGTTAACTCCTTGATCTTTTTGTACGTATGGGTGCTGACAGTCGGTGTTTTCGTTTGAACTGCTTTTAGAGATGGGGCCGCATATGCAACTATGGAAAAAAGCAAGACTGCAATCCCCGCTGCTTTCAGCATGTTATTCCATTTCATACGATCTCCTCCTTTGATGTCGTTGTTTAACATTCCCTTATTTAAGCAATACACACTTTTATAGACTGATTAAATTGAAAGAAGTTTCTAGGTCTAACAGCATGATTTTTCCAATAAAAAAAGAGACACAGGATGTCTCTTTTTTTACTGTTTGCGCCCAGAAATCGCTTCATGAACGGCCTGTGCCAAATCTGTATTTCCGAACATCTCTAATACCGCAATGACAGTCTGGTCCGGAATGTGCTCTGCTTCGTGTTTTGGCACGACAAGATCGTCCATGGTTTTTTTCAAGCTTTCATTCAGCTTTTGCTGCGGATACGCTTTGGCGTACAGCTCCATCGGATCAAGATCATGGTTCACGCACCATTGGGCAAACACCAAAATCATCATATTTTCATCGCGTTCGTAAGCTTCAGCGAGCTGTTTTTCGTTCATTTGTCATGCTCCTTATGAAAAGTATCTTCCTTAAAGATACAGGAGCCGATCAAATTCGTCTATCCCAATGGCGATGAGCAGCAACCGCATCGATAAATGCCTTGCTGAAAGCGGTGTAGTCAGGTTCATCTTTAGCCGTTACGATGCCTGGCCCCTCTGTTGTCCCGACAGAGGATTGAAGAAGGTCAATTCCTTCATTTGCCGCACCGATCGCCTTGTAGTGATTGTAAGCTTCTCTGATAAACGCCATCGCTTGTTTGTTGTCTTTTAACTCCAGTCCTCCTGCGGCATAGACGGCATCATACAGAACAGAATCAACCGTCAGGAACGTGCCGTTGGCCTCAAGCTGCTGTCCGCTGCCGCTTGTCATATACCCCAGATTTTGACTGATGATATCCACTGTGATTCCTTCTTGCTTTAAGGCTTCCAGTACTGTTTGCAGCTCTTTTTCATGAAATCCGTTTCCGGCGAGTACAGCGACTTTTCTTGTTGACGCGGTTTTCACTGTACGGGCTTGGCTTAACGCAGGCGAAGTAAGAATTTCTTTAGATGCTTTACGCTTCGCGGGCGCCGCCACGCCTACTCCTTTGGCGATTTCTTCTGCTAAATCTGCATCGACATTGCTGAAGACATCAACGACCTGCCGCTGTACGTCTTTGCTTTTGACCTTCCCGACCTCGAAGCAGAAAGCAGAAATGATATGCTGTTTCTCCACAGGAGACATGCTGTTCCAGAAAAGCTTCGCCTGTGAGTAATAATCGTTGAAGCTGTCGCTTCGCTGGCGGATTTTTTTGCCCTCGACTTTTTCCTGATAGTGGACGTAGCCGCCTTCTTCAGCTGTCGCTGGCGACGGATCATTGTTTTGCAGAGAGTTTTTATGATAAGCGACAGGTCCCTTATTGATCGTCATCCGGTGATAACCGTCGTATTGATTGTTATGGAATGGACATACCGGCCGGTTAATCGGAAGCTCATGGAAGTTCGGACCGCCAAGACGAATCAGCTGTGTATCCGTATAAGAGAAAAGTCGCCCCTGCAATAGCGGGTCATTTGTAAAATCGATGCCCGGCACGACATTTCCCGGGTGGAATGCGACTTGTTCTGTTTCCGCAAACACATTATCCTGGTTGCGGTTCAGCGTCATTTTCCCAATGATCTTCACCGGCACAAGCTCTTCCGGCCACAGCTTAGTCGGATCAAGAATATCAAAATCAAACTTGAATTCATCTTCCTCATCAATCATCTGCACGCCGAGCTCGTATTCAACCTTGCCGCCGTTTTCAATTGTTTCCCACAGGTCACGGCGATGGAAATCCGGATCTTTCCCGGCAATTTTCTGCGCTTCATCCCATACGAGAGAATGCACGCCGAGCACCGGCTTCCAGTGAAATTTCACGAAACGTGCCTTTCCTTGTTCATTGACAAAACGGAACGTGTGAACGCCGAAGCCTTCCATCATTCTGTAGCTGCGCGGGATGCCTCTGTCTGACATCGTCCACATCACCATGTGAGCCGACTCAGGGTTATTGGCGACAAAATCCCAAAACGTATCGTGAGCAGTCGCTGCCTGAGGCATTTCATTGTGAGGTTCAGGCTTAAACGCATGAACCAAATCCGGAAATTTGATTGCGTCTTGAATGAAAAACACCGGAATGTTATTTCCCACAAGGTCATAGTTTCCTTCTTCAGTATAAAATTTTGTCGCAAAGCCTCTGGCATCCCGCACCGTGTCTGCGGAGCCTTTAGAACCCGCAACCGTAGAGAAACGGACAAATACCGGTGTCTTCACCGAAGGGTCCTGAAGAAATTTGGCCCGTGTATATTCTGTCATTGGTTCGTAAACCTGAAAAAAGCCATGCACGCCATACCCGCGTGCATGCACAACGCGCTCCGGAATCCTCTCATGGTCAAAGTGCGTCATTTTCTCCCGAAAGTGAAAATCCTCCATCAGCGTCGGGCCGCGAACCCCGGCTTTTAACGAATGCTCATCCTCTGACACTCGCAAGCCTTGGTTTGTCGTCATTTTCTTCCCGCTGTTATCGGTCCTGTACTGCTCAAGCTGCTCGTCCTTTGAGTGTTCATTTACACGTTTGTTTTGGTCATCACTCATGTCTGCTCCCCCTTTTTAAAACGAAACATTCTACAGCACATTTACCCGTGGCGTTCTTCATATAAACTGCTAATCCGCTCATTAGGATTTTTGGTCTACATATAAATATGCGGTCATACACATTTGAAATAAGCCTTCTTCACAGAAAGAAAGAATGGAAGCGCTTACCAAAAAAGCTGTTGAATAGGGGAGGTCATATCATGCTTGCCATACTCGGTTTTGTGATGATGATTGTCTTTATGTACCTTATTATGTCTAACCGGCTTTCCGCTCTTATTGCTTTGATTGTCGTTCCTATTGTGTTCGCCCTGATCAGCGGATTTGGCAAAGATCTCGGCGAGATGATGATTCAGGGCGTTACAGACCTCGCCCCTACCGGTATCATGCTGTTATTCGCCATCCTGTATTTCGGCATTATGATTGACTCAGGCCTGTTTGATCCTCTCATTGCCAAAATCTTATCGTTTGTCAAAGGAGATCCGTTAAAAATCGCCGTAGGCACAGCGGTTCTGACCATGACCATTTCGCTGGACGGAGATGGGACAACAACCTATATGATTACCATTGCAGCGATGCTGCCTCTCTACAAACGGCTCGGCATGAACCGTTTGGTGTTAGCGGGAATAGCGATGCTCGGTTCGGGGGTTATGAATATTATCCCGTGGGGCGGGCCGACTGCGAGGGTTTTGGCTTCCTTAAAATTGGACACGTCAGAGGTTTTCACGCCGCTGATTCCCGCTATGATCGCCGGCATTCTCTGGGTGATCGCCGTTGCTTATATCCTCGGAAAGAAAGAGCGGAAGCGGCTCGGCGTCATTTCGATTGATCACGCACCGTCTTCCGATCCGGAGGCCGCACCGCTCAAGCGTCCCGCTCTTCAATGGTTTAACCTGCTGCTGACTGTCGCTCTGATGGCCGCACTGATCACCAGCCTGCTGCCGCTCCCTGTTCTTTTTATGACTGCGTTCGCCGTTGCCTTGATGGTTAACTATCCAAATGTCAAAGAGCAGCAGAAACGAATCTCGGCGCATGCGGGTAATGCGTTAAACGTTGTCTCAATGGTGTTTGCTGCGGGCATATTCACAGGCATTCTCTCCGGCACAAAAATGGTCGATGCCATGGCGCATTCTCTCGTTTCACTCATCCCTGATGCCATGGGCCCGCACCTGCCGTTGATCACTGCGATCGTCAGCATGCCATTCACCTTTTTCATGTCGAATGACGCCTTTTACTTCGGTGTCCTTCCCATCATCGCCGAAGCCGCTTCCGCTTACGGAATAGACGCCGCTGAAATCGGAAGGGCCTCCTTGCTGGGGCAGCCTGTGCATCTGCTCAGCCCGCTTGTGCCTTCCACCTATCTATTGGTTGGAATGGCAGGCGTCAGCTTTGGCGACCATCAAAAATTCACTATTAAATGGGCCGTGGGAACAACGATTGTGATGACGATTGCCGCACTTTTGATTGGGATTATTTCTTTCTAAATGTATGAGCTTGATCGTAGCATTGAGTACAGAGGGGAGAAGATCAAATAGGATATTATGAGTGAATAGAAGATTCATGCCAACAACTCCTCATTACAATCATAAGAGCCTGCTATATTGCAGCAGGCTCTTTCACATTTGGCATTATTTTTTTGTATAGCGCACCCAGTCATAATGAGCGTATAGCGGATTTACACCATTGTAGGAGCCAAGCCATTCATCGACACCCGTACCATTCCACAAGTTCATCATGATCTTTCCAGGTGTTGTCGGAATTTGGTTTGTTGCAGTATGTTTTAATTGCCCGTCGACATACCATTTAATAGAGTTTGGCTGCCAATCGAATGCATAAGTATGATAGGCATTGGCTGCATCAAACCCGAGATCAACAATCTTCTCATGGTTTCCTGCACCATTTGTATAATAGTTAAATTGAACCTTTGTTGTGTCTTTTCCTAAAAATTCGATATCAATCTCATCCCAAGGAGTTCCATCTGTTGGACCTGTGTAAGTAAAGAACGATGAAACGATCCCTGTGTTTTTAGCTGGTTTCATTCTGACTTCATAAAGTCCATAGCCATATGTTTGAACAGAACGGTTTTCCCCGCAGTCAAACTTGTTATAAGATGGGCTTGTTAGCGCTAAACGCATTTCACCCAATGACGTCACTGATACGTTATTAGCCCGCCACGTGCAGTTGAACATATTTCCATTCGAATAACCATCTGCTTTTTGCCAAAAACCGGAGTTATAGCCGTTAAAAGGGTCAAAAAACGATCCACCTGTTTGAGCTGAGGCAGTAGAAGTGACTGCAAACAAACTCATAAACAATCCAGTGACAAGAAGCAGCAACACTCGTTTCAGATAAGGCATATTGGCATTCCCCTTTCATTGAAAGCGTTTTCTATGTTGATCTTACATGATTCTTTTAAAAGGGAACATCGGTCAAAATAATGATAATATCGAATCTTACTGACTTGAATCCTGTAACTATCATCATCTTCCCTCTGAAAAAAATAAAAACCTAAATTACCATCAGCACAGACAGAGATGATCCGCACTCATTGTAATTTAGGTTTTGCCTGCTTTATCAGTAACAATCCTGCCATTTTCATATGTGAATGTAAGAAAAAGTGAACACAAGGAAACAAAAATGTCAGCGCTCTCATTATGCTTGTTTAACTACCCTTTCTATGTGAATGGTTAAATACAGCAGCTCGTCACTTGTGAGCTTGTGCTCATACTCCCGCTCAATGTAGGTTTGGATTTTCTTCGTGCATTCATACGCGCGATGATACTTCTCTTTCACTGTATCCAGCAAAAAATCGTCCTGGCTTTCCATGTGAGTGCCGTTAAATAGACGCTGCGCGAAAAACTTTAAGTGGGTGACGAACCGATAATAGTGAAGCGATTCTTCGTTGAATTCAATCTTAAAATGGTATTTTACAATACTCAAAATCTCTTGCATGACTTTTGTAATGTTGATGATATTGGGCATCTCTTCGTTCAGCTCGGCATTTACAATATGCAGAGCAATAAAGCCTGCTTCATCCTCTGGCAGAGACACACCAGTCTTATTTTTTACCATAACCAACGCTTCTTTGCCGATCGCAAATTCGTCTTTGTACAGCCGTTTTGTTTCCCACAGCAAGGCGTTTTTGATATCAAGCCCTTTCTGGTTGCGCTGGATGGCAAAGTTAATATGGTCGGTCAGCGACACATAGATGCTGTCGTTGAGCTTTTTGCCGAGCTGTAATTTTGCGTAGCTGATAATCTCTTCGGATACTTCCATACACTCGATCGGTATATCATACAAAAGGGTTTTGAACTTTTCTGATACATCCTTGTTATCGAGCGTGAACACTTTCTCAATGCGGGCTTCATCGACATCATCGCCGGACTTTTTCTGAAACGCGAGCCCCCTGCCCATGACGACCAATTCTTTCCCCTGTTCATTGACCACGCTGATCACATTATTGTTGATCACCTTCGCAATTTTCATGGCATGTCCCTCCAATCAACTAAGAACAGACTATATCTTGATTGTACATTCTTTTTGTACTAGGTCAATATCATCAGGGAAAGACGGAAGCTGGTCAGTACAATTCACTCCGTACCTGCTGCCCCGGCTGTTTTTGAAGCAGCGCCTCCAGATGGCGTTCAAATGATGCCTTGTCAGCTTTCTGCTTTTTGACAATGCTGTTCATGATTTTAATGCTTTCAGCGCTGTATTGTGTATATTGTTTTTTCAGCTGATCCAGCTGCTGTCTTGTCTTCTTCGCGTTTTTCGGTGTGACTTGGCCGATGAGTTTGATCATACTGTCTGCGGCCTCAAAAAAAGCGGCTCTATTTTCTGTCAGCTGCTGAATTTCGATGCGGCTCATGTCTTGATTACGCGTTTTTTGTAGCAAGGCAACCGCCTCGCTGTTTTGTTTTTTGAGCGATTTGTTCTCAAGCTTAATCGATTCGAGATTCTCCTTCGCAATGTCTGCTTCTTCTTCAGTCATGCTGATTCGCACGAAGTATTCTGGATTGCCGATTCCATAATCAAATGCTTCGCTCACTTGTATCATGGAACTGAACACAATGGCCAGCTGCCTGTCGCTTGCGAGGGCTTGGAAATCCTGCTTTTTCTTACTGCTCATCGGTTTGGCTGCGGTTTGTTTTACCGTCTTTTGATCACAGTCTGCGAACATCTGAGCCTCACCTTCACTTTCGCATGCGCTCATCACAAGAACTGTGACCAGCAGGCTTATACACAAGCCTATTCGCCTCATGCTCTGTCTCCTCTCTGCTGAATCCCTTCTGGAAAATACCATAAAATATAGTTGAATGGTACCAGATGCGCCTAACCCCAGCAATAAATCAAAAGTATGATTTGAAGCGAAAAAACATAAATATTTTGTAAAAATTGACGTGCATTCCATTCTTTTCAGGCCCATTTCTCGTACAATAGAAGTATCGTTACCGGAGAGGAGCTCTGATGATGAAACGTTTTACGAAACAAGAAAACAGCTGGGTATTATATGACTGGGCAAATTCTGCTTACTCAATTGTCGTGACCACCGCGGTATTTCCGTTATTTTATAAATCGGCAGCTGCGGAAAGCGGTGTCAGCGCCGCTCAATCGACTGCCTATTTAGGCTATACCATTGCGATTTCAACGTTTATTCTTGCGATGCTCGGCCCTATTTTAGGCACAATCGCCGACTATGAAGGGTGCAAGAAAAAGTTCTTCGGTTTCTTTGTGTCAGCCGGTGTCGCCAGCACCGCGATACTCGCCTTTATCCCTAGTGAACATTGGCTGCTATTGTTGCTGTTTTATACGATATCGGCTATCGGTTTTTCCGGCGCCAATGTGTTTTATGATGCCTTTCTCGTTGACGTCACGACTGAGAAGCGGATGAATCTCGTCTCGGCACGGGGTTTTGGCTTAGGATACATCGGAAGCACGATTCCATTTATCATCAGTATTGCTGTCATCCTGCTCGCGCAAGCAGAGACGATTCCAGTGTCTGTATCGGCCGCAAGCCAGCTGTCCTTTTTCATAACGGCTGCCTGGTGGGGGCTGTTCACCATCCCAATGATTAAACATGTCCATCAACGCTATTACATCAAAAAAGAACCTCATATTGTCATCAACAGCTTTAAGCGGCTCGGCCAAACGATGAAACGGATCAGACAATACCGGGCACTTTTCCTCTTCTTGCTCGCTTATTTCTTTTATATCGACGGAGTCGGCACGATTATTACGATGTCGACATCCTATGGATCAGATTTAGGGATCGGCTCCTCAAGCCTTCTGATCATCCTATTTGTCACCCAGGTAGTCGCCGCGCCGTTTTCGATTGTATACGGAAAACTGGCAGAACGCTTCACGGGGAAGACAATGCTGTACGTCGGGATCGTCATTTATATGATCGTCTGCGTGTATGCCTATTTTATGGAGACAACGCTTGATTTCTGGATACTGGCTATGCTTGTCGCCACCTCGCAAGGCGGTATTCAAGCCCTAAGCCGTTCCTATTTCGCCAAGCTTGTGCCAAAGCGCCACGCCAATGAATTCTTCGGTTTTTACAACATTTTCGGAAAATTCGCCTCAATTATGGGGCCGCTGCTCATTGCCGTGACCGCCCAGCTGACCGGGAAATCCTCGACTGCGGTGTTCAGTCTGATCATTTTGTTTGTAATTGGTATTGTGATTCTTGCCTTTGTTCCGGAGGAGACCAGCGCCGATGTCAGCCAGCAGCAAAATGACCTGCCCCTTTAACTGGGAGCAGGTCATTCATCATTTATTCGCTTTATTCACCTTCAGCTTTTTCCCTTTGACGGTTGTGTTCTTCATCACTTTGAGAACATGAGGGCCTTTACCATTTAAAATCTCAACGTATGAGGCGTTATCCATGATCGTGATGATGCCGATGTCGTCAGCTGACACACCGTCAATTTTGGCAATCGTTCCTACAAAATCAACGGCTCTGATTTTCTTTTTCTTTCCGCCGTTAAAATACAGCTTCATAATGTCTTTATTCAGCTCTTCGCTTTTGTCCTTTTTGCTTTCCGGACGGTCATTCAGTTTAGCTAGAAATTCTGGTTTCTTCCTTGCCACTTCCTCTTGAGAAGGTGCTTCTATTTTTTGGATTTCAAATCCGATATATTCTTCAATGTCGGCTAAAAACCGTTTTTCGAAGGCCGTGACAAACGAAATGGCCTTTCCTTTGTTCCCTGCGCGTCCCGTTCGGCCCGTGCGGTGGACATAGCTTTCCTTTTCAACCGGCAGATCATAGTTGATAACAAGGGAGATATTTTCAATATCAATCCCGCGCGCGGCGACATCCGTCGCCACTAAGTAACGGTACTCGCCACGTTTAAATTCATTCATGACGTCGAATCGGTCTTCCTGAATCATTCCGCCGTGAATTTTATCGCATGGATATCCTAAGTCATCCAATTCATCGGTCAGCTGATTGACGTGCTCCTTCGTTCGGCAGAAAATGATGCAGCTGTCGGGATTCTCCGTCATCAGCACATCTTTCAGCAATGAAAATTTATGCTCTTCTCTTACTTGAATCACCGCATGTTCAATATTTCTTGTGGTAAGCCCGGCCGCTTTGATTTCGATATGCTCGGGGTTTTGCATATATTGACGGCTCAGCTTCTCGATATCCTGCGGAAGCGTCGCCGAAAACAGCATCGTCGTACGCTCAGTCGGCAGATGCTTGATAATCGCCTCCACCTGCTCAATGAAGCCCATATTCAGCATCTCATCCGCTTCATCAATGACCAAATAAGAGAGACGATCCAACGGCAGCGTGCCTTTTTCGATATGATCCAGAACACGTCCCGGCGTGCCGACAACAATGTGGCTTTTTTGCTTAAGCTCAGCTTTTTGTTTATCAAAGGAGGATTTTCCAAATACGGCTGTCGCTTTGATCCGTTTAAATCGTCCGATGTTCGTGATATCTTCCTTTACTTGCACCGCAAGCTCACGGGTCGGTGTTAAAATAAGCGCCTGCGGCTTGTTTTCATCCCAATTCGCCAGCTCACAGAGAGGAATCCCGAACGAAGCCGTTTTCCCGCTTCCTGTCTGTGATTTGACGACAAGATCCTTTCGTTCAAGGGCAGCGGGGATCACACTCTGCTGCACCTTGGTCGGTTCTGTATATCCTAGTCCTTCCAATGCTCGTAAAATGTCATGACTGATTTGATAGTTTTTAAAATGACTCATGTATAAACTCCTGTCTCTTGCAGATGTTCTCATTATACTCTAATTGACCAAGGCATATGTGTTTTGTCGAAAAATGATGTATTAAAAGCCAGCGATTCCCTGGCGTTTTAGCTCCTGAACAGCCAATCGCGCCAGTGCGTCGGCCCCCGCGCGATTCGGGTGCAGCGTATCTCCATCCATATAAAGCCCGAGTGTTCTTTCCGGACCGATCGATGTAAAGTATGCCGAGCTGAGGACATTTAAGTCAATGAGATATGTTTTTTCCTCTTCGGCCAAAGCTAAAATAGAGGCCCTGTACCATCTGTTTACAGACGAATGGATGCCTTCAGAAGTAAAATCGGTTGCCCGGCCCTGAGGCGTTGATAGGATGACGTCCGCTCCTTTCGCTTTTACCTGACGAATCATATCACGCATCATCTCTTTAAACTCCGCTTCAGATTCATTATGCTTCGGATTTGTGTCATTAATGCCAAGCTGCAATATAAAATAATCTCCCGGTTTAATATACTTCAGGATCGCCTCAAGCTGTCCATCATTTCTGAACCCTCTCGCGATCTGCCCGCCGGACGCCATGTTTCTCACTTGAAAGGTGTGTTTATCGATATAGTGAGGCAGCATCTGCCCCCAGCCCGCCTGCTTGCTGCTGTTGAGCGGATAATAATTGCACACCGTCGAGTCGCCGCCGACATAAATGGTTCGGTTCGTCACCGGCTGATCAGACAATTTCTTTATTTTCAAGGCGCTAAGCGTAAAAGCGGTGCCAACTTTCCCCTCTGTCACCAGCAGATTCAGCTGCCCGTCGGTGACGGGAATTTGGAACGTATCCTCCGCGCCATCCCCTGTCAAATTAATGACCTGAAACACGCCCTCCGCCGCCACACTGGCCCTTGCCGTATTGCCAAGCGTCACCTTCACCTCATAAAGCCCATTCGGGAGATCCACATTAAACGTGTTATTGCTTTTCGTCCCATACGCTAAAAACTGAACCGCATCACTCTTCACACCAGTCCCGGATGCCGCCACATCCCTCATATTCTCCGGTGTTTGAAAACCGTAGCCCTTTGATCGGTCATACCGATCAGACGCCCTGACACCAATATAATCAGGCTCCACTGAACCGCTTCCAAAGTCAAACTGATACACCTTCGGCTCCGCTGCCTTCACACTCTCATTCCCGCCAAAACACAGCATCAGCATCATCACAAAAACCGCTGCCATCCATTTTTTCATCAAGACTCCCCCTCTATGAAAACGCATACATTAATGCATACTCGATGATTGTTTCTTTATGATGACTGAAGGGAGAAAAAAATTGCGTTGACAAACAAAAAGGAAAATTTTATTATATCAATATATGATATATCATTTGTTGATATAGGAAATGAGGTGAACACTTGCCAAAGCAGCGTCCGCAGGAAATGGATCAGCTTACCGATCCAGCCTATTATATTGTCTTAACCTTGCTGGAGCCAAAACACGGATATTCGATCATGCAGGAGATTGAGGACATGACCGATGACTCCTTTACGATCGGCCCGGCTACCTTATATACATTGTTAAAGAAATTACTGCAAGAAGGGATCATTGAGCTAGTCAACAATGACAACCCGCGCCGCAAAGTGTACCAAACCACCTTGCACGGCCAAGAACTACTCAAAAAAGAAATTCAGCGCAGAAAAGTGATGGCTGAACACGGTCAACGTGCTTTTCAACAATTGAAAGGGGATTCATCATGAAACAGAAAAAATTTATGATGTCTGAAGGATTGGCCTTTTCAGAAGAAAAGGATATGAAGAGACTAAGTGATATGGCCAGCAAAGGCTGGGTACTCGATTCTTTTGCGTTTATGGGGTATAAGCTTAGAAAAGCTGAGCCGCGGAAATTGATCTACAGTATTGATTATCATGATGTTGAGGAAGAAAGCTTGGCGGAATACACCGTGATGTTTGAAGCGGCCGGATGGGAACATGTTTGCTCTTCACAAGGTATGCATATCTTTTCGGCTGAGCCCGGGACTTCGCCGATATACAGTGATCAATCCACCATGAGAGAGAAATATAAAAGAAGCGAAAAAGACGTTCGAAACGTCACCTGCACCTTGAGCTTCCTGACTCTCTTGTCAATTGCACTCCATTATGTAACAGGATTATCAAATTGGGTGCCTTTGGCTTTCCTGGTTGTGACTTTTCCGTTTCTCGTGACATATGCGGCAACAAAAGCAAGAACGCTTGGAAAGTGGGAAAAATCAGTGTGACTTCTTGTCACACTTGATCACATCCCACCCTCCGCAATAGAAACTCATCTGATCTTCTTGATCATACACATAATAACGGAGTCTTTCCCATTGATCGTCAGTCGGTTCAATCTCCAACTCAACCACATCGATGGATTCAAGGTCATCCAGCTTTGATGCACTAATGTTTTTAAACCGCAATTGAATGTCACAGGTTTGAGCAGATAGTTTTAATTCAAACACAGGAATATGAATATAACGATCATCTTCTTTCATATAGAAAGAAAACTCGTTTAATGTAAATGGACCTGTATCCTCATCAGAAAGATGCTTTTTCAATTTCTCGTATTGTGTGATATTCAAATGAATTCCTCCTATTTTTAGTTACCTCCAACCATATAGATCTCCGCAGCATCATATTCAAACCACATGATCAGTTCGCCTGAGTCTGTTAGGCATTGGAGCTTCCCATCGGAAAAATAGCTTTTATCCGGTTGAGGATCAGTGATCAGAAAAACATCGTCATTGATAGAAGCTAACAGAAAGAGAAAGCCTGCAATGTCCCGGTCTGCTTTCTGTAATACAGATTGAAAATGAAATTCTCGTTTCGCCAGCTTCGTCACCTTGTAAGCATAACCTTCAAAGTACTTGGATAGGTCTTCTATAAATGAACCAGTCGTTATCACCTGTATCATAATTCGCTCATAGGCAAGCCCTTGCCATACACGATAAAACGACTCTGCATCTTCAAGTTCACACGACATAACAATTTGGTCAGGCTTTAGATCGACCATATCTAAATTTCCGATACTGCTTATAGAGGTTATTTCCATAAAATCTTCCCCTTATCAGTTGGATAGCGCAACGCAAATCTCTTGTCTGACTTGTTCATACAAGAGAATGTGATGATACAGATCCTTATCGTTTTTGATCATATCCGGAAGTATGTCAGGATACAGCTCAAAAAAGCTTTTCTCCAACGAACGCCGCTGTTGCCGGGGCATCCTTTTATTCGCCAGCACATAATCCAAACTGCCATCAACAAGCATAAAAAACTCATAGATGTCTGCTTCAAATCCGTAAAGTTCATCAGGATACGGCTTTTCTTCAAGCTCTCGCTGTCTTTTTTTCAGCTTTTGAAGCACGTTGATCCTCTCCCTCCACAACAAACTCATTTATCTTGAAACAGGATAGGCGGATCATTATCTATCGCCTCCAACAGCTCTTCACCAAATACAGTGATTGTACATTTCCAAGGGTCTCCCAAAAGTCCCCAAGAGAAGTCCTGATGAAAAAAGAAATAATAGTCTTCATTTGGAAATACGGGAACAGGCCATTCGCCAAATTCATCCTGAGGCATTGTCTGATGAGGGCTAAAGATATATCCGTCATGCTGCCAGTCTAATGCGTACATCACATCGTGTTTTCCAGTACATGATTGAAATGCTTTTAAAATCGAAGTCTCTAAATCATTCAGCACTCTGACCACATCATCATTACTGGCTTTACCGCTCATCACGCTTGAAATATCAAACACTTAATATGGATCAGGCGGGATGATGTGATGACATCTGCTTCCGGGTTTCCATTTTATGATCTTGTTCACTTCTGACCAGATGCGGTCTTGTTTTGTCTGACTTAAAGCGCGCCAATTCATCATAATCTCATCCCTACACCTTATTGGATATCCTGCTTATAAACACCAGATGAGGTCACTGCGTAAACAGCGTTACTTGTCAGTTTCAGCTGTTGAACATCTAGGGCTTCACCGTTCGAGTCACAGCATGTTATCTCTTTCATCTCTTGACTCACATCGGCAGAAATCAAATAAAGAGACGACTTAAGGTCTGCACTGTAACAATTGAACGTCCCAACCAAAAAACCTTCTTCGGATATCGCGAGCTGATCAAATGCTTCTGAGTCCGGCTCTTTATCCGACAGAATCCATACCCGTCTCACGACCGTTTCGTCTTAGTTTTTAAATTTGCAGAGTATATATAATCATTACTATCGCTTTTTAATACTAACTAAGTTTTCAATATATTATATGCTCTATTGTTTTATATTTTTTTCAAGCCAATCATAGTCTAAGAGTTGATATTTTATCAAAATAGTACATTCACTTTTCCTTTTACTAATTGAGAAAGCTTTTTTTTGCACCAAGAATTTGAAATAACTGTATTATTGATTTAACATGTTAGCTTCATTGGAATAGGATTACAATATTTTTCTGGAATGTTTATGTTATTTTAAGAATCAAAAAAAGGCCGCATAGGCCTTTTTACATTTTCCATTATTGCATTTGTTCAATCTCCGTACCCTCAGCTGTCACATTCGCCTTCCCCTGCCTCCTGACAAGCGTCAAGGCCATGCCCGCAAAGATCAGCACGATGCCAAGCGTTTGATAGAGGTCAGGGCGGAAGCCTGTGAAGACGGTATCGAGCACAATCGCGACAGCCGGATCGAGAAATACAATGATTGAAATAAATTTCGTTGATAAAAATCGCAAACTGTCAAAAAACAACAAATATACAATACCCGTATGGATGATGCCGGTAGATACCACCATAATCCAGTTTCCCTGAGATAGGTCAGCAAAAGCGCCAAAGTGAATAAACGGAATCAGGATGATAACCCCTAAACCCGTCTGCAAGAAGGTGGTCGTGTAAGGACTGAGATTGTGAATGCCTTTTCCCAATAAAGTGGTGAACGCATAAAACAGTGCGGCGAGAACTGCCCATATGATCCCTGATCCCATCAGCTGTGTCAATGAAGTGCTGCCGTTAATCCCGGAAATCAGCGCAGTTCCCAGAAAGCAGATGATAATGGAGCTGACGGAGATCACATTTAATTTCTCTCTGTAGAAGAAGCTCCCCAGAAGAAGAACAAGCACCGGCGCTAGATGATAAACGGAGATGGCAATTGTAACGGACGTTTCTTCAAAAGACTTAAATAAGAACACCCAGTTGAATACAAGAAAGAAACCGCACGCCAATGTTTGCAGCACGTCTCTCTTGCTCCATTTTTCCATTTTATACTGGCCGGACGCCAGCCAGCAAAGGCCTAAAAACAGCGTCGCGCAAAGGCAGCGGACAAAGACCAATTCAAATGACGGCAGATTGGTATGCTCTGAGAAAAAGCCGATGGAGCCGAAAATCACCATAGAGATGACCATTTTGATTACGGCTGTTGATTTTTGTTTTGGTGTGATTGAGAGATCTTGCTGCATCAAGCGTATTCTACCTCCAATTATGTATAGGGAAAAGCACCCCAACTGCAAGGTGCTTTTCCTTTTTTATAGTTTCTTGCCGGCCGTCCAGCCGCCGTCTATGACAAAGTTTGAACCTGTAATAAAGTGCGCCTCATCAGAAGCCAAATACTTCATACAGGAAACGATATCACTCGGCTGCCCCCACGTATGAAGGGCATGGTTATCTTTGATCAGCTGAACCATTTCATCGTCTTGAAAATACTCTTCCGTTAATTCTGTTTGGATCACGCCCGGCGAAATGCTATTCACCCTGATCCCCTTTGATCCGAACTCCATAGCGAGCTGCTTCGTCAGTCCGATGATCGCATGCTTGGAAGACACATAGGCAGCCCGCGCAGGCTCTGCCATCAGCCCGGACACAGAGGCGATGTTGATTATACACCCTCGTTTCCCCAGCTTTGACCACAGCCTTGCCGCGTCCCGAGAAAGAATAAAGGCTGCCGTGAGATTAATGTCTATTACTTTTTTGAATGATTCTGCTGATAATTCAAGAACAGGGGTGATTTCCCTTATCCCTGCTGCATTAATTAAGATGTCCGGAATCAATTGGCTTTGTTCTAGCTTTGGCATCAAAGATTCCGCCTGCTGAACATCAGACAAGTCTGCTTTTTCCATGTAAAAGTCACTGTTTACTATAAATTCTGACATTTTATTCGTTTGAATATCTACTCCTACAACCCGAAAGCCTTCTGCTAAAAATTGCTTTACCGCTGCAAAGCCGATTCCGCTATTTGCCCCAGTTATCATTATATTCTTTTTCTTCATCATTTTACATTCTGCCTTTTTTCATTTTGGTAATTTGTAATAATCTGAGTATTATTATTTGACAATATATTACAAATAATTTAGCATCGCACTACATCCTCTATTTTCCACATTTTCTATCATACAGGAAATTACTAAAAAAATCATCTACTTTTTAAGGAGAGATTCATATGGTTCAAGTTTCAAACGTACAAAAAGAGTTGACATCCGATATTACTAAATATGCTTCTTTTTTAAAGGAAAACGGCTATTCGTATATCCCAGCAGATTTCTACCGGCAAAAAACTACAGACGCCGCAGTCCGCAAATTACAGCTTACATATGATGCTTTGAAAGCTGATCCTAAAGGAGGCGGCCGTTACAGAGCGCATTCCCGCTACATTTTGGCTCCTCACTCCGACACTCTTGAATTAGATCCGGATAATGGATATTTCCAATCAAAAGAATATAATTATGATGATGGCGGTATCGTCAGACAATTTGAAAAAATATCAGATGAGTTTCTACAGCATCCTGTAACGCGGCACATGATACATTCAAATGTAGAAATGGCCCGCCAAACCGATTTTGTAGATTGGGAGAAAGAAGTGATCGTCGGGCTTCACCAAGTCAGATATCAAGTGACACCTGACGCGCCTTCATACAGCTCACCCATTTGGCTGCATCGTGACGATGAACCGCTTGTTTTCGTCCATCTATTTCAGCTGAGCGAAGATGCTATCGGAGGAGATAACTTAATTGCTCCGTCTGTTAAGCAAATTGATAAAGTGCTGCGGCTGACAAACCCGCTTGAGACACTTGCTCTCGGGCAAAAGGTCTTTCATGCGGTTACACCGGTCGGCACTGCCAATAGAGATGGTGCACATCGAGATATATTATTAGTTACATTTTCTAATAGATAAAAAAAAGCGCCCAAGGGCGCTTTTTTACAAATCTATCGAACAATCAAAACCGGGCATGTTGATAATTGAGACACTTTATGGCTGACGCTTCCAAGCATCATTTCTTTCAGGCCGCTGATCCCCCGGCTGCCAACTACAATCAGGCTGACGCCTTTCTCTTTTGCGTGATTTAGTATCTCATACGCCGGCTCGCCATTAGCGTAAATGGTTTCAGCTTGAACGCCTTTTTCGGCTGCTTTTTCTTTTGCATTCTCAAGGATTTTCAGGCCCTCTTTTTTAACCTCGTTCCTGATTTCATCAATAAAGTGTTCAGGCACATAGACAATTCCCGTCAGAGAAGAAGTCGTGACGACGGCTTCTCTCCCCACATGAAGAATGCTTAGTTCCGCTTGTTGCTCTTTTGCCAAATGCACTGCGGCATCAAGCGCTTTTGCACTCATGTCTGATCCGTCAATCGCTACTAACATTTTGTTAAACATGCTCTTCCCGCCTTTCGGACTGTGGGTGGTTCATCTTTCTCTTTTATTGTCCGCCTGCATTTCGTTATTGTCAATTGAAGCGCATGAGTTTTCAAAAAATTGTCAGAGACTCTCTCCGTTTGTGGCGATAACCTGCTGATACCAGTTGAAGCTTTTTTTCTTGATGCGGTTAAATGTTCCATTTCCTTCATTGTCCCGGTCTACATAAATGAAGCCGTAGCGCTTTTTCATTTCCGCAGTAGATGCGCTGACAAGGTCAATTGGCCCCCATGATGTGTATCCGATTAATTCAACGCCGTCCGCAATGGCTTCGCGCGCTTCAATTAAATGATCACGCAGATAGTTGATTCTGTAATCGTCCTGAATTGAGCCGTCATCCTCAACCTTGTCTACAGCGCCAAGGCCGTTTTCAACGATGAACAGCGGCTTCTGGTAACGGTCGTATAAGGTGTTGAGCGTGATGCGCAAGCCTTTCGGATCAATCTGCCAGCCCCATTCTGATGATTTGAGGTAAGGGTTTTTGACTCCGCCCAGCAGGTTGCCCCCTGATTTTGCAAGCTCTTCCGGATCTGTGCTCGCCGCCATCGACATGTAGTAGCTAAATCCAATATAATCCACCGTATGTTCTTTCAAGAGCTCTTCATCGCCTTCAGCCATTTCAATTTCAATATTGTTTTCTGCCAGATAGCGTTTCATATATCCCGGGTATGCGCCTCTTGCCTGAACATCTGAGAAGAAAAGTGTTTTGCGCTCATTCTCCATTGCCGCGAAGACATCCTCCGGCTTAGAAGTCATCGGATAGGTTGTCGTTGCCGCTATCATACAGCCGATTTTCGAATCAGGAATGATGTCGTGACCCGCTTTGACAGCAAGAGCACTGGCCACAAATTGGTGGTGTGCCGCCTGGTACATCGCGTTTAATTTGTTTTCTCCTTCTTCAAAAACAAGACCGCCTCCGGTAAATGGCGCATGGAGCACCACGTTAATTTCATTGAACGTCATCCAATACTTCACTTTGTGTTGATAGCGTTTGAAGACCGTTTTGGCATAGCGTTCATAAAACTCTATGACTTTGCGATTCTTCCAGCCGCCATAATTTTTCACTAAACCGAGCGGCATTTCATAATGAGAGATGGTTACGACAGGCTCAATATGATGCTTTAACAGCTCATCAAACAGATCATCATAAAAGCTGAGGCCTTCTTCATTGGGCTCCTCTTCATCGCCATTCGGAAAAATTCTCGTCCACGCAATCGATGTGCGGAACGCCTTAAATCCCATTTCTGCAAATAAGGCGATATCCTCTTTATAACGATGATAAAAGTCAATCCCGTTGTGATACAGATTCAAGGAAGTCATTGATTCATCAAATGGAGACATGATCCCGTTCGGCGATACGTCAGCTGTCGAAAGCCCCTTACCACCCTCGTTATAAGCACCCTCCACTTGGTTGGCAGCAACTGCGCCGCCCCATAAAAATCCTTCTGGAAATCGTTTTGCATTTGAACTCATATTGATCACCCCATCAGTTTTTTAAGATAAAGCAAGCAGCGCTTCTTTTGGCTGCACTTTACCGATCTCTTTCACCGGCGAAAACGAATATTGGTCTGTGTTGGTCACAATCACCGGGGTAATGACGTCATATCCCGCGGCTTTGATTTGCTCCAGATCAAAGGACACGAGCGGATCTCCCGGTGCGACCTTGTCGCCTTCTTTGACGTGAGCCGTGAACCATTGCCCCTCCAGCTTCACTGTGTCCAATCCAATGTGTATGAGTATTTCAGCTCCCTGATCACTCGTAATGCCAATTGCGTGTTTTGTTTTAAAAACGGTGGTAACGCTTCCACGAACAGGCGAAACAACTTCTCCTTCTTCAGGCTCAATGGCAAATCCTTTTCCCATGATCCCGGCAGAAAACACTCCGTCTTTGACTTCGCTTAATGCTTTCACTTCTCCCTTAATCGGGCTGTGAATGATCTCTCTGCTGCCCGGCTGCTGGCTGCCGTCAGAAGGCACATCCTCGAATCCAAGCAAATACGCAGCTGCTGTTCCCGCCGCAAACGCAATCACAAGGCCGATCATCGCGTAAATAAACGTTGGGCCGATAAAGACAGGGATGCTCGGGAGACCTGCATTACCTCCGACGATATAGGAAGCAACACCCGTCATGCCGTAAAACGCGCCACCGGCTGCACCGCCAATCAAAGCGGCCGCAAACGGCTTTTTCAATCGCATATTCACGCCATACATCGCAGGTTCTGTGATCCCCATCAGCGCCGTGATGCTTGTGGTAAGCGCGAGTGATTTAAATTTTTTGTTTCTGGAGCGAAGGAAGACGGCAAATGATGCTCCCGCCTGCCCCATATTCGCCAAAAACATAGCCGGCAGTAAATAATCGTGGCCGTTTTGAGCGATGTTGTTGATCATGATCGGCACAAAGGCATAGTGCATGCCCGTCATAATGATTAAAGAGAATGTACCCGCCAGCAAAATCATCGCCACAAGCCCTGCATGATCAAACAAATAATTGACCCCAGAAGACAAGTATTCTCCTAAAATAGCGCCAAGCGGACCGACTGTAATCAATGTCAGCGGCACGACAATCAATAATGTCAACGTCGGAACCACAATCAATTTGAGAGATGCGTGTGTAAAACGGTCAATCCATTTTTCTACGTACGAAGCAATCCAAATCGCCAGCAAAATCGGGATGACCGTTGACGAATAAGTGGCAGCGGTTACAGGAAGCCCGATAAAGGAAACCGGTTTCCCCGCACCGAGCAGGGCTGTCAAATCCGGATGCAGAATCGCCGCCGCAATGGCTGCCGCTACGTACGGATTGCTTCCGAATTTTCTCGCCGCACTCATCGCTAGCAGGAGCGGCAGGAAGTAGAACGCACCGTCACCGACAGCCGTCAAAATGACATGAACCTGGCTCTTCTCCGCCATCCAGCCAAACGTAACTGCCAGCGCAACAAGCCCTTTGATCATCCCCGCTCCCGCAATCGCAGGCAGAATCGGGGTAAACACACCAGAAATCACATCAAAGACCGCACTCAGCACATTCTTTTTCTTAGAGGATGAACCAGCGCTCCTCTCATCACTGAGATTGCTGTGCCGCACAATCGCCTGATACACCTTCGGCACATCGTTTCCGATAATGATTTGAAACTGCTCGCCGCTGATATTGGTGCCCATCACTCCAGGCAGCTGCTCCAGCTGACTGCGATCCGCCTTCGAATTGTCATGAAGATTAAAACGCAGCCTCGTCATGCAGTGAATCACGCGCTGAACGTTGTCTTCACCGCCTACGAGTTGTAATATGTCCTTCGATAATTTATCATAATCCATGTGTATACCTCCTTTTTATGGGGGGACTGCTGGGAGAAAGGTGGCCGCCTTTCTTCCAGCTTTTTTTGTATCAAATGCTGCATCACCTCCTAAAAGAGAATAAAAAAAACCTAAATGACACAGATTGCGAGAGTCTCCTCCTGCACCTGCACCATTTAGGTTTTGCCTGCTTTCACAGTAACAATCCTGACGGGTCGTTTTATTTGTTTGTAGGATATACTTTAGCACTAGATTCGCGGGATGTCAACGCTTTCATTTTTTGGTGTTGACTAAGGTGATTGCTCAATAAGGACTATTTTTTATAACGGTAAGCCATTTTGTATATTTTGTTTTTTCCTTACTAAAAAATCTTGAAACAAATTGCATAATCTATTTATATTTTTTTCATAGGAATGTAAATGCGAGTTACATCCGTTATTAAAAGGATGATAATGAATAAAACCCGCCATATCTTCAGGGTAATTCATATCTGCATAAACTTCCGCAAGCTTGCTCAAAAGTTCAATTCCATGATCACTATACTTTGATTTTACTTCAAGAAGAATAACATATCTCCATTTTCTTTTTTCAATAGCATAGAAACTATTTTCTTCAACTCGTAATATATTCAAAATGGCTTCTTCAATATCATCCTTGTCTCCCCAAGCCAGTTCTAGAATTTCTTCTCGTTGTACACCGGGATGGTTCATCAAATATTCAACAGCATAATTCATTACTTCAATTTTGTTTATCCACCCTTGCTTCAACCCAACGTAAAGAGTTTTCTAATCGTCATTTACATGATGTACTTTGAAAGTATTTAAAGCGATTTTTAATTTCTAACATCCTTGCTTTCATATATGTCATTAAACAAAAATAATTCCAAGTTGCTTTTTAAATATAACCTTTACCTTTGGTTCGTTATGAATATATATAAATAGATCAGAATTACATCTCTTTAATTGAGTAACATTTATAAACTTAGATTCAAAAACAAGCAACTCATTGAAGGTGAGACTTAGATTGCACTCCAAAGCGTATACATCCATTGTCAGAATCAGTTTAAAGCCTTACATATCTTGGATAGAGTACATAAATATTTCTGCAAGGGGGTCACTCACCACGATTATTGGCTCGCTATCAAACAGTTCTAATAAATCATATTCATTGTAAGTAGTGAACATTTTTAAACTGCCCCTTAACTTTTTATTTGTTGTTGCTAGAAAAAGATGATAATTGTCAAAAACCTTGAAAGGTTTACTCTTCAAGGTTTTTCTTTATTATTATTTTAATGCCTGTTCTAATATGTTGATTTCATTATCTCCTACATCGTTTATAATGACACCACAAATATTGTCATCACAATCCAAACAAAATAATACGTGATTATTTTCTATAAGAGCTTCTATCTCATGAGCTGAAAATTGAATATAAACTGTCTTATCTGTTATATATACGTTTAATATTCCTTTTTCATCGATATACGTTTCATTCCGTTGTCGGTCTACGCTAAGAACAGGAACCCCTTTTATTGGTTCAATGTTTTCAATATTCCATTCTTTAGATTTATAAACACTTTCACACAGAGTTAATGTAATAGAACGAATTTCTCCTGTTTTTTGTGCAAATCCTATTTCAATTAATGATTTTTTAAAATCTCCGGTTCTCCAGTATACCGTTTTATCTTCTGATATATCCCAATTTCCAAATTCTATATTAATTGGTGTATAGACATCAAATTCTACTTTCATAGGCTTTTTATCTCTACATTCTAATGTTTTTAACATAATTTCAAATGACCTTCTAATAATAGTTTCAAACCCTATTCCCGGATGACTTTCTTGAATAGATTTTTTTCAACCCAATGGCTCTTAAACTGTACGTTCACGTATTAGAAACTTATTGATATCCGTCTAAATCATTTAATTTTTTTATAAGTATTCTTTTCCTAAATATATAAATACCTAAAGGGAACAAAAAGAAAAATACACCATATGAAAAACCAGCAATTACATATAACTCTATATCGTTAACTTGATTGGTATTTGCTAACCATATTGTCGTGATAGTTAGAACTATTCCTGCTAGGGGCAAAACAATCTGAATGATTAATAATGATTCATTTATTTTTCTCAATAAAAATTTCTCATCTATCTTCTTCACTCTCTACAATCACCTTATGTATTTCTTCAGCTATTATTTATGGCAGTGTCAATCAAGGTTTCCTTCATAATTTTTTCTGATTATGTCCAAGAACAAAGCCTTCTCATAAAAAAATTTAAGTTTCCATTTTTATAATCATTTTACTTTTTATATTTAAACAGCCTCCCTTAAAAATTCTATACTTATCCTGTCAACCTTCATCTCAACATTTTTCCCAATTAAATAAGGATATTCAGAAAAATACTCATCTTCATCAGTAAGAACGATTCCTGCATCAATTGAATCCTCTTGTAAAACCCCCCTAATATAATATTGATATCCTAAACCAATCCGTTCTAATTCTTTTGTTTTTTCTATACTTTCACGAATAACTAACTCATCCAAAATCGTAAAACCAACTAACACAGGATATTTTTTCCCCACTTCAATTTCATAAGGACAGACAGATGAAAAACCTGTGAATTCAACCCCTTCAATTTCGAGTATCACTTCCTCTTCTATATGTGGATCAAGTCCTTTAATAAGTGCTTTATATATCATAGGAGAACCTCTTTGATTTTTATTATATTGAATGCGTTAAAACCTTGAAGGGCATTGTTGTCAATAAAAGCTTCATTATTTGCTAAGACTCAAAAGCCGTTTTTACTGGAAATACACCCTCTTCTTTTACTAAACAAACTGCTAATCTATGTGCAGCTCGATCAAAATAAAATGTTGACGGGAAGTCTTTAATTTCTTCTAACTCTGAAAATTCCCTAATTATTTTATTTAATTTCATTTTGCCCATAGTATTTTCATGAGGCCCCAATTTGTAAACCACAGTTTCATTATCTTCATATTCTTTTAGTAATAAAATGTATACCGCCACTGTTTATTCCTCAATTAGTAAAATTCAATTCACTCCACTTTTCTTTTATCCAACCTATTCTTTCATCAGCTTCTTCTGCTGATAGAACGTCTCTTTTGTTTTTGTACTTAATACTTTCTTTTGCCCAGATTAAAATGATCTTGGTATATTCCACCGTCTCTATTGTGCATATACAATCTCCTTCATCTTCATCTGCGAAAATATCTTCAATCACTGTTTTATGTTTATCAGAACTAATTAAATTTAAATTCCCGCCACTTTCGAATATTGGTAATTCCCCAGACAATACTTTTAATAATTGTTCAATTTCTTCCTTTATGCTATCGAAATCACTAAATATATCAGATCCTAACGAATTACTAATAAGGTAACCATTTTTAAGTATTTTCTCTTTTTCCAAATCCAAAATGACTTCATCATAATCATCTATATATTCAATTGCATATTTATATCTGAGCAATATACTATCTCCGTTATTTCTTATTCACCGGTAGATGGTGTGAGGTAACGCAAGCAATATAATGAGTATTTCCCAATCATAATTAATTAGAAATTATTTTCCTCTCAGTTTCCAAAAATTCTTTCAGTAGTTCTTTTACTGTATATTTCAAATCAGAAGGATAATAGAAAACAGGCGATACAGTTCTAAAAAAATTGTTCATATGTTCAGTTGTGTTAAACATATAAACAATGTTTTCAATGTCGCTAAACATACTATCATCAGAAGAATTATTATATATTCTTCAAAACAGTGTATAACCACTTATGATACTCTCTATTCAAGACTTCAGAACGGCTATTAGAGACTATGTGGTCTAATAATGCATCTGCTCTTTCTTCAGTTTGTTCCCACGCCAATTCAAAGATATTCTCATCTTTAATATTAGGATTATTCACTAGATAATTAACCGCATAATTTGTTACTTCTTGTGAAGAAATTAACTTAAACTGCCTACTAATAAACAATGTAATCCAGTTACATTCAAATTCGTTTTTCTTGATTATCTCAACTGTATACACCATCTATCTCTTCCATGTGGTTATTTTACCTGAGTCTTTAAAATTATAAGCTGATCCTGCAATAGGAAAAGCTTATTCCACTTCACACCACTGTGTGAGAATAAGCTTTAAAAAGTTATCATTGACTTTTAAGCATTGTTGTATAAACAATTCTATAACAAATTATTAAGAATGAACCTTCTCAAGGAAGTCTTCAAGTATTTTCTTTACTGGGGCACTTGCTTTTGGCAACTTATCATTTATTCTCTGAAGTATGGATGGATCGTTCAATATCATTTGTTTACTCTCGGGAGTCACAAAGCTTCTTAGAGAATCTATGCATACCTCAAATAGCTCTTCATTATCAATACTAAGTAGTGATAGTAATATTGAAAATTCATGTGAACTTCCGTTATTATCCATACAGTATGCCAGTTTTTTTTGCCATTCCAAAGGTTTAGTAAGTGCTTCGTTTTTTAATTTTCCCCAATCATCTGCTCTAAAGTCTGACAATATATCACTTGCAATTATACAACCATCATCGTACCATGAGTCCTCAGTTGTTTCAGCAGATAAAAGATTATCTAATTCTCTATACATTTTTTATCACCTTTCAATTTACATCTCAAAAACCTGATGGACGAGGCGCATTTACCTTTCCTGTTGGGTAACCACTAGTTACCTCGTCACCATTTTTGATAACATCTATTTCCACTCCATTTTTTGATGCTCTATGCCAAGTTGATCTATCCCTCAACCTTGTAGATATAGGTGGTGTATTTCCAACCTCTATAATACTCTTAAGAATCTGATCATCATTCCACGATTCCGGAAATAATGTACTCTTTTTAATTTTAGAAATATTACCATCTACAAATTGCTTAGTAAACATAACACTTTTCGTCCCATCTGCATTAGTAGATAGTACTTCCACTGCGAAATTATCATTAGCGTTGTTTATACTTGAGGAATGTCCACCTATTAAAATATTTTTTGGAACTTTACGTTGTCCTTCCAATATTTTCGCTTCCATATCTGAGCTAATAACCGTCTTTGAAGATACCAATTTCTTACCTTCACTCGCACCCTTTGAAGCAACCTTATTAACCTCACCCTTACTTTCCTTCTCCGCAACATGTTTAGCCACATCTGTGACAACACGCTTCCCGCCTCGGACCGCCAATTTTTTAACAGCACCCTGAGGGCTTACCCACTCAATAAATTCATACTGCGTTCCAGCCAAAAATGAATCCAGTGACTTAGCTCCGCCTACTTTATCCTCTGGTATGTAAGACACTTCTTCTAGCCGCTTTTTCCCTCCAGCATAGAATTCTCTTACGATCTGGCCGTTTTCATAAACATAATATTTGCCGCCGACATAGTCGATGCTTGCAGTATTGCGAGTTAGTTCGTCAATCACTTCTATCGTATCTATCTTTTTTAATCTTTTATTATTATATAGTTTATCATTTATCACCCGTATGTCTCCATAGACTTTCGGGTGAGCTGCTGCTTCTTTCTGTAATACAGTTACGTTACTGTCATCAGCATGAATCTCACGCTCGATCTTCTGTTGTTTGCCATCCTTCATCACGATATCAACGTTGGACTGCTTATGTTTCTCTATTTTCTTCAGCATCATCTCCATCGGTGAATCATCCGGCTGCTTCATTTGCGGGTTAATCGCGCCGAAGGTTTGGTTGATGTTTTCTTCTTCCTGTGATTTCAGGATGGAGCCGCTTTTGTAGCCCGTGATTTCAATTTTCGGGCCGGTGTACATGGTTTCGAGCTGATCAATGTATTTTTTCATCGTTTGAAAATCTGATTTTGCGGTTTCTAGTGCTTGGGTTTGCTGGCCGTCAAATTGAAAGAGCTTATTCAGGGTGTCCGAAATCAGTCGCTCAGCCTGTTCTGTTTCCATCCGAAAAAAGGAATCATTGACTGTCGGCAGGCTGACGATGTGATCGATGGCTGATGTTTGGCGATTGACTGCGTCAGTGAGCTGCTCTGTCACTTCTCGTGCATGCTTGACCCCATGTCTCGCATCGTGTGAGAGAAAAGCCTCTGCGATCATGCCGTGGGAGTCAGATTCTACAGAGGAAATCGCATGCTGTGTTTGTTTCAGCACTTTTTTGTATTCGTCGATAAACATGCCAAAGAAAAGGAGAAAAGGCTTGTGGCACTCCTCGTAAAAGGTCCGGATGGCATCTCCGCCTTTTCCTTTCAGCGCATCCTTCATGCCTGCCAGATGCTCAACGCTTTTTTCCAGCTTCTCCAGCTGTTGTTTTTGCTTGTCCAGTTTCTCAATCGTATGCTGAATGCCCTCGTGAAGAGCGTGGACATCTAATGTTTTCAATCCCTTGTCCTCCCGCGCTTTATTTCATGGAAGATGATATGTTTTCGTCCGTTTCCTTCATGGCGTTTACCGCGCTTTCCGTTTGTGCGATATGCTTGGCCAGAACAGACGCATATGCTTCAGTGAGCTCTTTGATGTCCTTATTTAATTGCTCGATGGAATTCACAACATTCAAATGGTTTCTGCCTGAGAGATGGCCGGGCAAGGAGGACTTGAGTGCAGCTGAATTCTTGAGCTGAGAAAGCCCTTGCTTCACTGTGCCATACACCATTTTAATTTCCTGTGCCATTTGTGCTCACCTCACTTTTTATGTTTTTCCTTCTCTATTTCATGCTCTATCCTCGTAATTTGGCGTCTTATGGAATAGACATCGCCCTCTAATGAGTGGATTTTTCCTTCTATGCTTTCGATGATTCCGCTGACTTGATCGCTTTTGATTTGCTGATATGCTTTGTTCATTCCTTCACGAATATCTTCAAACCGCTGAGCATGTGTTCCTCTCCATGCCTCCCGGTTAAGATGAGGCCGGTGAATGAGATGCTGGGCCTCAGAGAAATCGTGTTTGATTTGCCTAATTTCGTGCAGCACTCGTTTTAATTGATGGATCTGTTCCTGCTTTTCATGTAAGTCGGCTTTTACCGAATGTAACAACATTTCACTATGCATGCCGCAACACCTCGTGTTTCTATCAAACTGTGTCAATTCTTTACAATACAGACTATTTTCATATTACATGATGGGTCATATTGGATAAATAGGTAAAAAGGATTGTCTTTAGGAACTTTATCCCGGTTCTAAATAGCTAAAAATTCAATTTCATAACTTTGTAAGAGGGAGAATCATCATGATGGGGACTTTTCGTTTAGGTCTTGAACCCCGCTATCACTTCTGTTTTTTCTCTCGCTCAACCATTTCTTATAGTCAATAAAGCTCATAAAAAAGCGCCTTCTCTAGAAGGCGCTTCTCCATCTTATTTAGATCCCCATACAGCCTCACCGCTGCCATTCAACACACTAAATGTCATCACGTTCTTCTCTCTCACCGAATCCCACTGGCGTAAAAATACGCCATTATACTTCTTGCCAGCTAACATAAGTTCAGCTGTATTTTTTCCGGTTTTCTTCCATGTTCCAGTCATTTCCCCGGAAATGGTGTGGTTTTTGTTGAGCTGGATGTTGATGGTTTTTTTGATGTCGGCTGAGATGTCTTTTCCGTGCTGGATGAGTTTGTATGTTCCTGTGATATCTTTTTGCTTTACTTCTTTCAGTGTTTCGCCCGCATAACGATATGGCGCTGCTACCGGCCAGCCGTCTTTGTTCATGAACAGTTGGTGGACTCTGACTTCGTGTTCTTCACCCCTGCCCGGGAAGCGGGTGTGGAAGATTAAATAGGAACGCCCGGTTTTTTCGTCATAGTATGCGGAGTTGTGGCCTGGTGAGACGTACCCGGTGCCTTTTTCATTTTCTGTTTCAAAAGTGTAGCTGCCCATGAGTTTGACGCCGTATGGTTCGATGGAACGGTCGTCGAAGAATGTGCCTTCTTTGCCGCGGACGTCGAGCATTGGATTGCCTTCTGCATCATAGTAAGGACCGTCTGGTTTCTTGGAGCGGGCCACACGTATGTTATAGCCGCCTGTTGCATCAAGGCCGCCGAATGACAGATATAAGTAGTAGTATTGGGTGTCTGGATTGTAGAGAACATACGGGCCTTCGATTCTGCTGTGGTTGCCACCGAGCAGTTTTTTCCCGTATCCCTGTCCAGGAAGCGGGAAGCCCGTTTTCGGATTCATTTCAAGTATGAAAATACCGCCTGAGTATGATCCGTACACCATCCACAGCTTGCCGTCTTTATCAAAGAAGGTATGCGGGTCGACGACATTCGGGTGTTTGGTTGCGTCATACGGTGTTCCATCGCTGCTTGTGCCTTCCATTCCTGATTTCAAAAAGATGCCTTTGTTTTTGTATGGGCCTTCGATGTTGTCAGCAACGGCAACACCCATGGCGGATCTTGGTGAGTCGCCGCGGCAGGCGTTGTAGTACATGTAGTATTTGCCGTCCGCCAGCTGCGTGACGTCAGCCGCCCAAAGAGTATCGGATTGCGCCCATTCGAAGGTTTCTTTTAATTCTTTATAGACATTCGGGATAAGTGGGTTGTCGTTGCTTACGCTGGTGGTCAGCTGCTGCCATTGCATGAGGTCATTTGTTTTTGCTGAAGCGAGATGAGATCCAAAAACATAAAAGGTGCCATTTGTTTCAATGATGGAAGGATCATGAACGCTGACTTCTTTAAATACGGGTTTTTGTGCATTGGCGGAGTTTGGCAGGGTGAAGGCCATGATAAGAGCTGCAAGAAAACATACATGAAACAATCGGTTGAACATCTAAACAATTCGCCTCTCTTTTTTATTAAATTTTTAAGCGCTTACATTTCTCTATGAAGAAACACCGGCCTATTAAAACAGCCGAATGTTTTCATATTCAAACAGATAGGTGATTTCTCACTGTTCTCTTACATTGTCAGACTGATGTCTGTTTGGCACAGAACTGCTGCTTGCATATCCTCTTTTCATAGTTCAACCCTTTTGCCGTTTCTCCTTCTTCAATTACTTCTGTTTCTTCATTTGCGTACGTAATGAACGCTTTGTCCGGTCTTGTAAAGTCGTCGACTTTTCTCCGGCAACTTCGCCTCTTTTTGGCATTTTACCTCTCATTGTCAGCAATATGACAGCGGCCGCTTGCACTTCTGTCTGGGTATTCGTGTGCAATGTGCTGCTTTCTGTGTCACGCTATTACAATAGCAATCTAACTTGTTAAAGACTGTAAAAAACCTTTTGACTTCTGCTGCTGAACCAATTAATATAATACTCAGTTAATAGTTATCAGAATTTTTAGGAATTGAGTGATTCATATGACACTGCATAAAGAGCGTCGGATCGGACGGCTGTCTGTTCTCCTGCTGCTGAATGAGGCGGAAGAAAGTACGCAGGTTGAGGAGCTGGAGCGAGACGGATGGAAGGTCTGTCTTGGCAAGGTAGGATCAATGGACGCGCATAAAGTAGTAGCCGCAATTGAAACCGCTTCCAAAAAGAGTGGTGTCATTCAATCTGAGGGTTATCGGGAGTCACATGCGCTTTATCATGCGACGATGGAGGCTTTGCATGGCGTGACCAGAGGTGAAATGCTGCTAGGATCGCTGCTTCGGACGGTGGGCTTGAGGTTTGCCGTTTTGAGGGGAAATCCTTATGAAAGTGAAGCGGAAGGCGATTGGATTGCTGTCTCGCTTTACGGAACAATCGGGGCGCCGATTAAAGGTCTTGAGCACGAGACATTCGGTGTTGGAATTAATCACATATGAAACAGCCCATAGATCTTAGACGATAGGGGGCTATGCGTGAAAACAGATGTTCACAGCATAGCTCCTTTTTGTATGGGCGCTTTACCAAAGTAAAGAAAAAGGAGTTGGGCTTATGGTGACTTTAGACGGTACTTCATTGACAACAGCCGACGTCGCTCGTGTGCTGTTTGATTTTGAGGAGGCAGCGGCTTCTGAGGAAAGTATGGAGCGCGTGAAAAAAAGCAGAGCGGCAGTGGAACGGATTGTACGCGACGAAAAGACAATCTACGGCATCAACACCGGATTTGGCAAATTCAGCGATGTCCTGATTCAGAAAGAAGACTCGGCGGCGCTGCAGCTGAATTTAATCCTTTCTCATGCCTGCGGAGTCGGCGCCCCTTTTCCTGAGTGTGTTTCCAGGGCAATGCTGCTTTTGCGCGCCAATGCGCTGTTAAAAGGCTTTTCCGGTGTACGCGCTGAGCTGATCGAGCAGTTGCTTGCTTTTTTAAATAAACGCGTCCATCCTGTCATCCCCCAGCAAGGATCACTTGGCGCAAGCGGAGATCTGGCGCCGCTTTCCCACCTGGCGCTTGCGCTGATCGGACAAGGAGAAGTCTTTTTTGAGGGGGAAAGAATGCCGGCAATGGCAGGCTTGAAAAAAGCAGGTATTCAACCGGTAACGCTGACATCCAAGGAAGGGCTTGCCTTGATTAACGGGACTCAGGCCATGACTGCAATGGGAGTGGTCGCCTACATTGAAGCTGAGAAACTAGCCTATCAAACAGAACGCATTGCCAGCTTAACGATTGAGGGTTTGCGGGGAATTATCGATGCATTTGACGAGGATATTCACTCAGCACGCGGCTATCAGGAGCAGATCGATGTCGCAGAACGAATTCGCTTTTATCTATCTGACAGCGGCCTGACAACCTCCCAGGGAGAACTGCGGGTTCAGGATGCCTATTCATTGCGCTGTATTCCGCAAGTACACGGTGCGACTTGGCAGACACTAGGCTATGTCAAAGAAAAATTAGAGATTGAAATGAACGCAGCTACAGACAATCCACTCATTTTCAATGACGGTGACAAAGTGATTTCCGGCGGAAACTTTCACGGACAGCCGATCGCCTTTGCCATGGATTTTCTGAAAATCGCAATATCAGAGCTTGCGAATATCGCAGAGCGCAGGATCGAACGACTTGTGAATCCGCAGCTGAATGACCTGCCGCCGTTCCTGAGCCCTCATCCCGGTCTGCAATCCGGTGCAATGATCATGCAGTACGCCGCGGCCTCACTCGTTTCTGAAAATAAAACACTGGCCCATCCTGCAAGTGTGGATTCCATTCCGTCATCCGCCAACCAAGAGGACCATGTCAGCATGGGAACCATCGCCGCTCGGCATGCTTATCAGGTGATCGCAAATACAAGGAGAGTCATTGCGATCGAAGCGATTTGCGCATTGCAGGCTGTTGAATACAGAGGCATAGAACATGCAGCGTCCTATACGAAACAGCTTTTTCAGGAAATGAGAAAAATCGTGCCGTCCATTCAGCAGGACCGTGTTTTTTCCTATGACATTGAACGCTTGACTGACTGGCTGAAGAAAGAATCTTTAATACCTGATCATCAGAATAAAGAACTAAGGGGGATGAACATATGACTGATGTAAAAAAATCAATCCGTGCCAACAGAGGAACAGAGCTTGAATGCTTAGGATGGGAGCAAGAGGCAGTGCTTCGGATGCTTCGAAACAACCTTGATCCAGAAGTCGCCGAGAAGCCGGAGGACCTCATCGTATATGGCGGGATTGGCAAAGCCGCACGGGATTGGGACGCTTTTCACGCCATTGAGCATTCCTTGAAAACATTAAAAAATGATGAAACATTGCTCGTGCAATCCGGAAAGCCCGTTGGCATGTTCCGTACACACCCGCAGGCCCCGCGCGTGCTCCTAGCAAATTCTGTTCTTGTTCCGAAGTGGGCAGACTGGGAGCATTTCCACGAACTTGAGAAAAAAGGGTTAATGATGTACGGACAGATGACGGCTGGCAGCTGGATTTACATTGGCTCACAAGGCATATTGCAAGGAACCTATGAAACCTTCGCTGAGCTGGCGCGACAGCACTTCGGGGGCAGCTTAAAAGGAACGTTGACGCTGACAGCGGGTCTCGGCGGAATGGGAGGCGCCCAGCCGCTGTCAGTCACGATGAATGAAGGCGTCGTGATTGCCGTCGAGGTTGACGAGAAACGCATCGACAAGCGGATCGAAACAAAATACTGCGATCGAAAAACAGCATCGATTGAGGAAGCCTTAGCTTGGGCTGAAGAGGCAAAGCTGGCAGGAAAACCTTTGTCCATTGCACTTCTCGGAAACGCAGCTGAGGTGCATCACACACTGTTGAACCGAGGCGTCAAAATTGATATTGTGACAGATCAGACATCTGCCCATGACCCTTTAATCGGTTATGTTCCCGAGGGCTATTCCCTTGATGAAGCTGACCGTTTGCGTCAAGACACTCCAGAGCTTTACGTGCGCCTTGCGAAGCAAAGCATGAAAAAACATGTCGAAGCCATGCTGGCCTTTCAGCAAAAGGGCTCTATTGTATTTGACTACGGCAACAATATCCGGCAAGTCGCAAAGGATGAAGGGCTGGAGAATGCCTTCGATTTTCCGGGGTTTGTCCCTGCCTACATCCGCCCCTTATTCTGTGAAGGAAAAGGGCCGTTCCGCTGGGCGGCGCTTTCCGGAGATCCGGCAGATATTTACCGTACGGATGCGTTATTAAAAGAGCTGTTCCCGACAAATAAAGCCCTTCACCGCTGGATTGATATGGCACAGGAAAAAGTCACCTTCCAAGGCTTGCCGTCCCGTATTTGCTGGCTTGGATATGGAGAACGAAAAAAGATGGGCCTCGCCATTAACGAGCTGGTTAGAACCGGGGAGCTAAAAGCGCCTGTCGTTATTGGGAGAGATCATTTGGACTGCGGGTCTGTCGCCTCTCCAAACCGGGAGACAGAAGCGATGAAAGACGGAAGTGACGCTGTTGGTGATTGGGCTGTGCTAAATGCGCTTGTCAACACGGCGGCGGGTGCAAGCTGGGTTTCCTTCCACCATGGCGGCGGCGTCGGAATGGGCTATTCCCTGCATGCCGGCATGGTTGCAGTGGCCGATGGAAGTGAGCTGGCTGACGAGCGGCTCGCGCGGGTCTTAACGAGCGACCCAGGAATGGGCATTATCCGTCATGCGGATGCGGGTTATGAACGTGCCGTTGAAGTAGCGAAGGAACAGGACATTATCGTGCCGATGCAAAAATAAAGGAGTGATGACATGCCAAAGCAAATTGATACGATTCTCATCAACATCGGTCAGCTTTTGACGATGGAAAGCAGCGGTCCGCGGGCAGGCAAAAGCATGCAGGATCTTCATGTGATCGAAGACGCTGTTGTCGGCATCCATGAACAGAAAATTGTGTTCGCCGGACAAAAAGGGGCTGAAGCCGGTTACGAGGCAGACGAAATCATTGACTGTTCGGGACGCCTTGTAACGCCTGGCCTCGTTGATCCGCACACCCATCTTGTATTTGGCGGATCTCGTGAAAAGGAGATGAACCTTAAGCTTCAGGGCATTTCATATTTGGATATTCTGGCGCAGGGCGGCGGGATTCTGTCTACAGTCAAGGATACCAGGGCGGCTTCAGAAGAAGAGCTGCTGCAAAAAGCCCATTTTCATCTGCAAAAAATGCTGTCCTACGGCACAACCACAGCAGAAGTGAAAAGCGGCTACGGCTTGGAAAAAGAGACAGAGCTCAAACAGTTGCGTGTCGCAAAAAAACTGCATGAAAGCCAGCCTGTTGACCTTGTTTCCACATTTATGGGAGCCCATGCGATTCCTCCCGAATATCAAAACGATCCAGATGAATTTCTGGATCAAATGCTTTCCCTTTTGCCGGAAATCAAAGAGCAGGAGCTCGCCAGCTTTGCTGATATTTTTACAGAAACAGGCGTTTTTACAGTCAGCCAATCCCGCCGTTATTTACAAAAAGCAGCTGAGGCAGGCTTCGGATTAAAAATACACGCAGATGAAATCGATCCGCTTGGAGGCGCTGAATTAGCAGGTGAGCTAAAGGCCGTCTCAGCCGACCATTTGGTAGGTGCATCGGACGAAGGCATAAAGAAATTGGCTGAGGCAGGAACGATCGCCGTCCTCTTGCCGGGCACGACATTTTATCTTGGCAAAAGCACATACGCCAGGGCTAGAGCTATGATTGATGAAGGTGTAGGTGTCAGCTTGGCAACGGATTTTAATCCTGGCAGCTCGCCGACTGAAAATATCCAGCTGATTATGTCCATTGCCGCGCTTCATCTGAAAATGACTGCAGAAGAAATTTGGCATGCGGTCACAGTCAATGCCGCATACGCCATAGGGAAAGGAGAGGAAGCCGGTCAGCTCAAAGTCGGCCGCTCAGCTGATCTAGTCATTTGGCAAGCCTCGAACTATATGTATATTCCGTATCACTACGGGGTCAATCATGTACATCAAGTCATGAAAAACGGAACAATTGTTGTCAACAGGGAGGGAGCCATTCTTGGATAAGTACCCTTTTCTCAGAGAGGCCGGATCTTCGTTTAAAGACCGGGATGTCACAAAAATGAGCGACCTGATCGCAACATGGGACGGCCAGGACATTAAGGGACCGGCGTTGATAGGTGTCCCCCTATCAAAATCCTCCATCAGTCATTCAGGCGCTTCCTTTGCACCCGGAACAATACGCCAGGCTCTGAAACATTCATCAGCCTATTCTGCTGAGCTTGGAGAGCATGTCGTATCAGAGCTTCTATATGATCTGGGGGATATCGATATTCATGTCACTGATATCGTAAAGTCACATCATCACATTTTCCAAACCATGCACGCTCTGCTTTCGGACCATCCGGATTGGGTGCCGCTCATACTTGGGGGAGATAACTCTATCAGCTACTCCACAATAAAAGCGATAGCACAAACAAAAGGAACGACAGCAGTGATTCAATTTGATGCCCATCACGATGTTCGCAATACGGAGGACGGGGGGCCGACAAACGGCACCCCCTTCCGCCGCCTTTTGGATGAAGAGATCATTGAAGGTCAACATTTGATCCAGCTGGGTATCAGAGAATTCAGCAACAGCCAGGCCTATGAAGCATATGCAAAAAAACATAGCGTGAACATTCACACGATGGACATGATCCGCGAAAAAGGACTAATCCCAACGATAAAAGAGATTTTGCCTGTTGTTCAAGATAGAACAGATTTCATTTTTATATCTGTTGACATGGATGTCTTAGACCAGTCCCATGCACCCGGCTGTCCAGCGATTGGCCCGGGCGGCCTCTATACAGACGAATTGCTTGAAGCAGTCAAGTACATCGCACAACAGCCCAATATTGCCGGGATTGAAATTGTTGAAGTCGATCCTACCCTCGATTTTCGAGATATGACAAGCAGAGCTGCAGCTCATGTTCTGTTACACGCATTAAAAGGAAAGAAACTCTCCCCATTCAAGTGATCTTCTGGCAGGTTGTATTTTGGGTATAAGAAACTCATCTGCCTAAGGAATGGCAGCTAAAAGGAGGGCGAGACAGTGAATCTTCAGGAGAACAGCAGCCAACAGCTAAAACGCACAATGAAAAGCAGGCACCTATTTATGATCTCATTGGGAGGCGTCATAGGCACAGGACTTTTCCTCAGTACGGGCTATACGCTACATCAAGCCGGACCCGGCGGTACGATACTCGCTTATGTAATCGGCGGGTTGATGATGTACCTCGTCATGCAATGTCTCGGCGAATTGTCGGTTGCCATGCCGGTGACCGGCTCTTTTCAAAAATATGCTACAACATTTATCGGTCCATCTACCGGTTTTATGGTCGGCATCATGTACTGGATCAATTGGGTGGTGACGGTAGGCTCTGAGTTTACCGCATCCGGTATTCTCATGCAGCGCTGGTTCCCTGACAGCAGTGTATGGATGTGGAGTGCGATTTTTGCAGCCCTTCTTTTTATATGCAACGCATTTTCAGTTAAGTTATTTGCGGAAACTGAATTTTGGTTTTCCAGCGTAAAGATTGTCACCATTATTTTATTTATCATTTTAGGAGGAGCCGCCATGTTTGGCCTGATCTCTTTAAACGGAACGGCGGATGCTCCTATGTTGTCAAACTTCACAGATCATGGCGGGCTGTTTCCAAATGGCTTTCTCGCCGTTTTTATCGCGATGATATCTGTGAGCTTCGCCTTTTCTGGTACAGAGTTAATCGGCGTTACAGCAGGAGAATCAGCAAATCCTCAAAAGGATATACCGCGATCCATCCGTAATGTCGCATGGAGAACCGTGATTTTTTTCATTGGCGCTGTCTTCATATTATCCGGGTTGATTTCATGGAAGGACGCAGGCGTGATTGAAAGCCCGTTTGTAGCCGTATTTGCGGAGATCGGAATCCCTTACGCTGCTGATATTATGAATTTCGTGATATTAACAGCCTTGCTGTCTGTCGCCAACTCAGGCTTATATGCTTCGACCCGTATGATGTGGTCTTTAGCAAATGAAAACATGATCAGCTCCCGTTTTAAGAAAGTGACATCTAAAGGCATTCCTTTAAATGCCTTAATGATCAGTATGGCTGTATCTTGTTTATCTCTCGTTTCCAGTATCGTGGCCCCTGGAACTGTCTATGTGGTGATGGTAGCAATTGCTGGATTTGCAGGAGTCGTGGTCTGGATGAGCATTGCCTTGTCCCAGCTCTTGTTTCGAAAGAGATTTCTGAAAAAAGGGGGGAATGTAAAAGATCTGACATTTCGCACGCCGCTTTATCCTCTTATGCCTATAGCCGCTCTCTTATTATGTTCTGCTTCTTGTATCGGTCTTGCTTTTGATCCCAATCAAAGAATCGCACTTTTCTGCGGAGTTCCTTGTATCATCCTTTGCTATCTGATCTATCATATCAAAAGAAATGTTACAAAAGCGAAAAAAATCAGCCAAGAGGAATATCAGGCTGATCACATCCTGTAATCAAAAAAGCACACCCCACTCAGGATGGGATGTGCTTTATTTTTATTCAGTAATCAACGTATGAATCAGCTTCGGCGCCTTCGCTTCCGCGGCGATGCGGATGTTGTCATAGACTTTTGCTATGACTTCATCAACGTTTTCGCGGTTGGCGTAAAGCGTCACGAGCGGTTCGCCTTTTTCTACTTTGTCGCCGACCTTTTTGCGGAGCATGATGCCGACGGCTAAATCGATCTCATCTTCTTTTGTGGCGCGACCGGCACCTAACAGCATCGCTGCGACACCGATTTCGTCCGCAACGATTTCAGAGACGACACCCGCTTCTTTGGCAGGCACATCAATTTGATATGCGGCTTGCGGAAGCTTAGACGGATCGTCAACAATTGAGCTGTCGCCGCCTTGGTTTTTCAGGAAATCCTTGAATTTCTCAAGTGCTTTGCCGTTTTTCATGACTTCTTCCAGCTTCGCTCTCGCTTCGTCCAATGTATCGGCTTTTTTCGCAAGCACAACCATCTGGCTGCCGAGCGTTAAGACAAGCTCATGAAGATCCTCAGGCCCCTCGCCTTTGAGCGTGTCGATCGCTTCTTTGACTTCAAGCGCATTTCCGATCGCAAAGCCGAGTGGCTGGGACATGTCTGAAATGACAGCCATTGTTTGACGGCCGACGTTATTTCCGATGCGTACCATCGCTTTGGCAAGTTCAGCTGCGTCTTCTTCTGTTTTCATGAAGGCGCCCGCTCCCGTTTTTACGTCAAGCACGATGGCGTCCGCCCCGGCAGCGATTTTTTTGCTCATAATCGAGCTTGCAATGAGCGGAATGGAATTGACCGTTCCCGTTACATCACGAAGCGCGTACAGTTTTTTATCAGCCGGCGTTAAATTGCCGCTTTGGCCGATGACCGCAACCTTGTCGCGGTTCACAAGTTTAATAAATTCATCCTTCGTCAGCTCCACGTGGAAGCCGGCGATTGCCTCTAACTTATCAATCGTGCCGCCCGTATGGCCGAGGCCGCGGCCGGACATCTTAGCAACCGGCACATCAAGAGCCGCAACAAGCGGAGCGAGAACGAGTGTTGTCGTGTCGCCAACGCCGCCAGTGGAGTGTTTATCCACTTTAATTCCTTCAATGGCAGAAAGATCAATCGTTTCACCGGAGTTCACCATAGCCATCGTCAAGTCCGCGCGTTCACGGTCACTCATATCCTGGAAGAAAATCGCCATAGCAAGCGCGCTTGCCTGATAATCAGGAATGCTTCCGTCTGTATAGCCGTTCACGAAAAATTGAATTTCTTCAGTGGTGAGTTCTTTTCCGTTTTGTTTTTTGATGATGATATCTACCATTCTCATGTTTGGTCACCGATCCTTTTCGATTAAGTTCAGTAAATCAAGCCCACAATTGCTGCTGATAAAAAGCTGACAAGCGTAGCACCGTATAATAATTTCAAGCCGAAACGAGCGACGACATTTCCTTGCTTTTCATTCAGTCCTTTTACGGCACCGGCAATGATTCCGATTGAGGAGAAGTTCGCAAATGACACAAGGAATACCGATACGATCGCTGTTGTACGGCCGCTGAAATGGAAACCGTTTTGCGTAAGCGACGTCATGGCGACAAATTCATTCGATACCATTTTTGTTGCCATAATGCTTCCCGCATTAACAGCTTCATTCCATGGGATACCGACAAGAAAAGCGAATGGAGCAAACACATATCCAAGAATGCCTTGGAACGAAATACCGAATACTGCATTAAAAATGCCATTGATCAATGCAATAATCGCGACAAATCCAATCAGCATCGCAGCGACGACAACCGCTACTTTGAAACCGTCAAGGATGTATTCTCCGAGCACTTCGAAGAAAGATTGTTTTTCTTCTTCCTCAACACGAAGCATATCCTCTTCTTTTGCAACCTCGTACGGATTAATAATAGAAGCAATTATGAAACCGCCAAATAAGTTCAAGACCAGCGCTGTTACAACATATTCCGGTTTCAGCATTGTCATATACGCGCCGACAATCGACATTGATACAGTTGACATCGCAGATGCGCAAAGCGTGTACAAGCGCTGCTGATTTAAAAGACCGAGTTCTTTCTTCAAGGAGATAAATACTTCTGACTGCCCTAAAATCGCAGAAGCCACTGCGTTATACGATTCCAATCTTCCCATACCGTTTACCTTGCTGAGGGCAAGGCCGATATATCTAATAATAAACGGGAGGACTTTCCACTTTTGCAGAATCCCGATCAGAGCGGAAATAAACACGATTGGCAAGAGAACATTCATAAAGAATGTCGTTTGGTCCGCATTCACCAAGCCGCCAAACACAAAGTTAATTCCCTCTGCCGCGTATTCAAGCAGATAACCGAATCCTTTTGCAAATCCTCCCACGAGGAAATTCCCTATTCCGGTATTGAGGAGAATGTAGCCAAGAATAAATTGCAAAATGAGCATAACAACAATTGGGCGGATCTTAATTCTTTTTTTGCCGCTGCTCGCGATCCACGCGAGGCCTAAAAACACGATTAAACCGATAATCCCAATCAAATACTTCATATGTGTTTCTCCTTTATTTGTATTCGCTTACAATCACTGTTTCCTCAGAAAACGGAAAGCAGTCTGCCTTCCGTCAGCTCTTAATAGTTGTCTCCGCCTGATGCATTTTCTCCTTTTACGATAGAAACACCTGCGCTGGCGCCAATTCGGCTTGCTCCGGCCTCTACCATTGTGTCTACATCTTCTTTCGTTCTGACGCCGCCAGATGCTTTCACGCCGATATCAGGTCCTACTGTTTTGCGCATTAAGGCGATATCTTCCTTCGTTGCGCCGCCTGTAGAAAAGCCTGTTGATGTTTTTACGAAATCGGCTCCCGCAGACACCGCTAAACGGCATGCACGTTCTTTTTCTTCATCAGTCAGAAGGCACGTTTCGATAATGACTTTGACAAGCGCTTTTCCGGCTGCAGCTTCCACTACACCGCGGATATCAGCTTCCACCACATCGTCTTCCTTGTCTTTTAAAGCGGCAATATTAATGACCATATCCACTTCAGTGGCGCCTTTTGAAATGGCGTCTTTTGTTTCGAACGCTTTTGTTTCAGTTGTATTGGCACCGAGCGGGAAGCCGATGACCGTACAAACGTCGACTCCAGTTCCCTTAAGCTCTTTTGCAGCAAGCTCCACCCATGTCGGATTGACACATACTGAAGCAAATTTGTATGTTTTCGCTTCTTCAATTAGTTTTAGAATTTCCGCTTTTTGTGTATGCGGTTTCAAAGCTGTATGATCAATTATGTTGGCTAATGACATCCTTCGCACACTTCCTTTTTTGTTAAGATATTTTTTAGCATAACCGACTTTTGAACATATGTAAATTGGTAATTGAAATTTTGTTCAACGAAAGGTTTGAACGTGTCACAAATCATTAACAAGCGCCCTCGCGGTATGCTGGTCAATGATTAAAACGTTGGCATATTTTCCGGTTAATGCTCCGTGAATGGAAGATACTTTTCTGCTTCCGCCGGCAACTAAAATGGAGCGTTCCTTCAGCCTGAGGTCTTCAAGCTCAACACCGATGGTCCGGTCATTGATGGCACTGCTGCAAATATTCCCTTTCGCATCAAAAAAGCGTGAACAAATATCCCCGACGGCCTGTTTTTTCAGCAGGGCTTTCTCTTCTTCGTTAAAATATCCGAGCCGAAACAACAGCGCTTCATCACGGACAGTCCCGACCGTAAAGAGAGCGATATTCGCCTGCTTGCCCATCTCAATAATCCGCTCAATATGGCGGTCTTTCTCCACCATTCGCTTCACATCCGCATTATCAAACACGACAGGAAGCGGAAGATAGCGCGGCATCGTTTGAAAAGCCTCTGCAAACAGCTGAATCGTTTCAGCTGAATACGTGTTTACCCGGGAATGGCTGATGCCGCCTTTCAGCTGGACGACCTCGACGCCTTTTACCTGCTTCGGCTGCATATTTTGCGCGATTTGATACATGGTAGTTCCCCAGCTGACGCCGACAATGTCGCCGTCTTTTACCGTTTCATGCATATATTCTGCACCATAGCGGCTTAGGTCATGTGTAATTCCTGCATAATCGGGTGTCGGGGAAAACACAACATGCGCCTCAAGGAGCCCGTATTTCTCTTCAAGTATGGAACCGAGCGCATCCAAATCCTCAAAAGGGTCCATGACGCGAATCTGGACATACCCTTTTTCCTTTGCATATTGCAGCAGCCGGGAAACGGTTGGCCTTGAAATGTTGAGCTGCTCAGCAATTTGCTGCTGACTGTAGTCAGACTGATAGTAAAGCCTTGCCGCTTCTATGCTTAATTGTTGTTTTTCCCGATCCATTCTGCACCTCCCTGTGGATCAGTCCTGATAAAACTGCTTTTGATTTGCTTTTATTATACAGGCTGGCGCCGGCTTTCATCCACCTGATTTCTAAGAAACTGATAAACGCTCTGGGCGCGGACCTGCCCAGAGCTTATTTCTCCCAGGTCATATGCTGATAAATGCCTTTCATAATGGCGTACATTCCATATAGGATCAGGCCTAATGCCAATATAGACAGAATCAATTTGCCATGCGGCTGCTGCGCGAGTTCGGCGAGCGCACCGTCAAAACCTCTTGTATCGTCAGGATCAGCGGTCATGGCTGTCTTGATGAGAAAATAGCCGATGGCTGAGAAAATAATGGCGCGGGCGATATTGCCTGCGCGCCCGGTGTTTTTCGTGATGCATATCATCTGTTTGTTCATTTTTGATGTATCGAATTCTTTCATAAAAGCAGCCCGAACGCCTTTCATAAATTGAATAATCGCAAATACGATAAAACCCGCACCCGTAAGCCCTGTGAGCCATTGGCCGAACGGCTGCGCCAATACATAAGCGGACCACGTCTGTTCTGAAGTGCCGCCGTCCCCTTGGCCAAACACAAATCGCAAGGCATTCCAAGCGATGGATGTATAAACGGCGGCACTGAAAAAGTTTCCTATTCTCCGTGACAGGCCTCGCCTGCTGTTTCCGTGCCCCTCCGTGTCCTTGATCGCACTTAACACCATCCAGATTACATAGCCGATAAGGCCGATGCCTATTAAAAAAAGCAATAGTGACCCATACGGCATGCGTGATAGCGTTTGGAGAGCTCCGCTCGAATCTTTGGCGCGGCCTGCCCCGGCAGCCGTCATAAAAGCCAAAACCCCAAGCAGAATAAAAACGCCGCCGAATGCAAAATAACCAAGCCTCCCGAATCGTTTGATCCAAGGCTTGGTTTCCTGTTTTATTTTTGACATGTACCGGTCTTTCACCGCCATGTGTCCAACCCTCTTTCACAGAAATCTTTACTGTAACATTCCCGATTGGACAAAGTTGAAACAGCTTCTGCCTCAGCTATGGCTGGCTGAGATACGTTTTTGCTGTTTAGCTGATTGTGCAGGTGTCATCCAAGCAGCCGCTGCGGCAGCTGTGACTCCGCCTGCTAATTTCCCAATGATCATGGCCGCCGCCATTTCTTTTTTCATTCCAGCTACAAAACCGAGATGGCTGCCGAGTACAAAGGCGCCGCTGACCGCAAACGCGACATTGATGACCTTTCCTCTCGGCGTCATATCCTTTAATGAAGCCAGCATTGGGATATGATGCGCCAAAGAGGTCACTAAGCCTGCTGTTGCTGTCTCATCTAAATGAAGGCATTTCCCCAGAGCCTGAAGCGGTTTTTTAAAGGTTTTTGTAATAAATGCCGTCATCGGGAACGCCCCTGCCAGAGCAATGGCGATGGTCCCTGTCGTTTGTATCCCTGTCTCGACATTCTCCATTCCCGGAATCAGCACAATGCCGGTCATCGTTTCAACAGAAACAGCTGCAAGCCCGATAATCGCAACCATACTGACCGCTTTCCCGAAGAGATGAAACAACTGAATCATTCTGTCGGTGTATCGCCATAACCCAAAAGCGATGACAGCAGATAACAGACTCGGGATCAGAAGATTTTTACCTATCATGCCGATGTCAAAGCCTGCGCATAATCCGCCGATTAAGCAACCGATCGGCACTGTGCACAGCCCGATTAATATGCCTTTCGCAAAATACGGATGATCCTCTTTTTCGATGATGCCAAGAGCGACGGGAATCGTGAAGACGATTGCCGGCCCCATCATTGTTCCTAAAAACACCCATGAAAACAGCCCGGCCTGCGGATCTTTCGCCATTTCTCCAGCCAGCGCATATCCTCCCATATCAATCGCCAAAATGGTGTTCGCAAAGGAAGAAGGATCCGCGCCAATCGCTGTGTAAAACGGAGCAACAATGGGAATCAAGATTGCTGCCAGCACGGGCGCCAGCGACACAATTCCGATCATGGACAGCGCCAGCGGCCCCATAGCCTTAAAGCCGTCCGCAAACCGCTCGCCTAGCCCCCATCTGTTTCCCAAACAATAATCCGCCGCTCCCCATAGTAAAAAGGCAGCCAAAATGAATACAACCGCGTCATTCACCGTCATGGTTTTCTCCTTTTTCAAACGTATGATTGGTTTTATCATATCATCTGAAATCATCGAATAGAGTTGATCTTATTCAATATGAGCTAAAAATTCTTTTATATCGGCTTTTTCAACGGCTGTTATGATGCTCCGCGCTTTTTCTTGCGGGACCGTTAATGTCAATTTTTCTATTATGTCTTCTTCCGACAGCTCATTTCCTGGCGCCCCTTTTGGGCAGTCCACACGCGCTTCGCAAATCCGGCCGTCTGATAAATAGGCCCGGACAATCGTGAAACGGCCTTTTGGAACGGCATGAGGAGCCGGCTGAATAGCATTGTCATATACGCGCTGAATATGCCCTATTGTCGTTTGAATGCCGTTTGGGATCGGCTGGCTGTTGAAATGTTCAACGGTCAGGTCGTGTCCATGCAAGGCAAGAGCAATCACATATTCAACGCTGAAACGGCCTTCCTCTCCAGTTTTCGGAGATCTTTCCGTCAATGCAGCATCTCCGCCTGGCGGAAAGATCACTTCAATACGTTCGGTATTGGCAGCAGAAATGGTTTCTTCGGAGATAAGCTTTCGTACCGCATCTGCAGCATGGTGTGCTGCGGAACAAAATGGATAGATTTTAAACCATAGACCCGGCTGCACAATTCTCCACGGTGCCCCCCAATCGTTTAGCAAAGTATGTTGTGCTTTTTCAACGTCACCGTACAGACTGAAGAAACCAGTTTCTCCATCAAGTGCCGTCCGGGACCCGCCAAATTCTGATTGGGCCAGCTTAACGGCCAGCAAGCCAGCCTGAGCCGCCAAACCGGCGTGCAGCGGTTTCATTTCTGTTCCAAATTGCACCCTCATCCCAGCAGATTGCGTAGCCGCAAAACCAATTGCTTTTTCCAGCTCTTCCTGAGTCAGCTCCTCAGCATAACCTACGGCGCAGGCAGCAGCGATGGCACCAAGCGTTCCTGTATTATGCCAGCCCTTTTCATAGTGGCGGCTGCCAATTGATTCTCCCAGCCGTGCCATCACTTCAACACCAACAATATAAGCGCCAAGAAGCCGCTCGTCATGTCCGCGAGCGGCAGATGCAATAAGGGCCGGCACGATGACTGCACTGGGGTGTCCTCTTACATCGGAGTGGACATCATCAAAATCCAATGCATGGGCGATAAATCCATTCAGCATCGCGGATTGTAATGGCGCGGCCTTTTTGCCCTGTCCGATAATAGGAACAAGGGGCCGGCCTCCTTCATCCTCTATCAGACGGAGGAGCTTTTGAATTCCTTTATCTTCTCTTCCTGCGAATGAAGCGGCAGTAAAATCAAGTAATCCTTTTTTTGCTTTGCGAATCGCGTCAACTGAATGCTCAGGTTGTGACGTTCTCACAGCCTCTGCAAGACCTGCTGTCAGCCCTTGTTTGCTCATTTGATGGTCTCCAATACAATAACCGCCAGCTCCGCAAAGTATTGTGAGGCAACCGTAAGGGCATCTTCATCCAGTGTAAAGGCCGGATGATGCCACTCCTCCGTCCCGTTCGTTCCCATCCAGACAAAAAATCCCGGAATCTTCTCTTGATACAGAGCGAAGTCTTCTCCGCCCGGAGACTGCTCAGCGTGAACGGTTTGATAGCCAAGCCGTGCCGCAGCTTCGGATGCCGCATTCAAAAATGTGCCGTCATTCTGAACGGAAGGCAAATAAGGAAACCACTTGAATTCTGCTTGTGCCCCATAGCCCGCTGCAATTCCTTCAGCCACTCGTCTCATATGCTCCGGAACAGCCTGCCTCGCTTCTTTTTGAAAGGTTCGAACCGTCCCCTCCATTTCAGCTTGGTCTGGAATTACGTTCCACGAGGTGCCCGCCTGTACTCTTGTGATACTGACGACTGCGTTTTGCAGTGAGCTGATATTGCGGCTGACCACAGATTGCAGCCCGCTGATGATTTGTCCGGCTGCAGCGATTGGATCAATACTGTTATTCGGGATGCCGGCGTGTCCGCCTTTCCCTTTGATGACGATCTCAAACCGGTCAACACTTGCCATAAGCGGACCTTCCTTTACACCAATGGTTCCGACAGGCAGATCCGGCTTATTGTGCATGCCGAAAATTGCGGAAACGTCATCAAGTACGCCAGCTTCTATGACCTTTCTTGCTCCTGCTGCAATTTCTTCGGCCGGCTGAAAGATAAAGCGGACTGTACCTTTCAGCTCGGCCTTTCTTTGATTCAGCAAAATCGCTGTGCCAATAATAGAAGCAGTATGAAAATCGTGTCCGCACGCATGCATTGTGCCATCAACCTTAGATGCAAATGGGAGATTCGTCTGTTCTTGGATCGGGAGCGCGTCAATGTCCGCTCGTATTGCTATCACGGGGCCGTCTTCCCGTCCTTTGATTTCTGCAATCACACCAGTCTCCAATTGAGGAACATCAAGTATTTCGATTTGCTCCTCCTCAAGCCAGCGGCGGATTTTTTTTGTCGTTTCAATCTCTTGAAATGACAGCTCAGGATGTTCATGAAGATCACGCCGCATATTGATTAAACGGGTATGAAACGCTTTGTCGGCCATTGTTCTTCTCCCCTTCTTATATAAGCTCTGCAGGCTCTCCCACCTGCTTGATAAATCGTTTCGTCCGTTCGTTTTTCGGATGGTCAAACAATTCCTCTGGCGTTCCCTGCTCGATAATATGGCCGTCTGCCATAAAAATCACTTGATCAGCAACCTCTTTTGCAAACGCCATTTCGTGTGTAACAATGATCATCGTTGTTTGTTTTTCCGCAATGGACTTGATGACCTGAAGCACCCCTGTGACGAGCTCAGGGTCAAGCGCTGAAGTTGGTTCATCCAGCAAAATCGCATGCGGATTGACCGCAAGCGCCCGGGCGATGCCGATTCGCTGCTGCTGGCCGCCGGACATTGTGATCGGATAGCTGTCAGCCTTATGCTCCAGACCGACTTGTTTCAGAATCTCCATTCCAATACGTTTCGCTTCGTCGCGTGGTTTATGTTGAGCCACGATTAAAGCTTCTGTAATGTTTTGCAGAGCCGTTTTATTTTTAAACAGATTGTAGTTTTGAAAGACCATGGCCGTTTGCTGGCGAAGCCGATATGCTTCCTTGCGTGTAAACTTTTCCGCGTTCAGTTTGGCTTCTCCGATTTCAATAAGTCCTTGATCCGGACGCTCTAATAAATTTAAGCACCGGAGAAGCGTTGATTTTCCGGAACCGGACGGACCGATGATTGCCACCACTTCTCCGCGTTTCACTTCTAGATCGATTCCGTCGAGCACGACGAGATCTTTAAACGCTTTGCGAATATTTTTTACTGTTATCAACTGATTTCACCTCTAAGTCCGGTATGGCTTGCTCATGGCACGTTCAAACAAGTCCTGCAACATGCTGTAGATCATGGTAAGAATCCAATAGACGATCGCAACCGCCAAGTACGTCTCAAAATATTTGAGGTTTCCTGAAGCGTACATCTTCCCTTGGGCGAACATCTCCATGACCCCTAATGTAAAGGCCAGTGACGTTTCTTTCAGGAGCCCGATAAATGTATTGCCCGTTGCCGGGATCGCATTTCGGATCGCTTGCGGCAAAATAATCCGTCTGTATGCCTGAAATTTTGTCATACCGACAGACAGGCACGCCTCCAGTTGCCCGTCATCAACAGAATTGAGGGCAGCCCGGAAGATTTCTGCCAAATATGCTGCATTTTTTAAGCTTAACCCGATGATGGCAGCTGTGAGAGCTGTCATTTTGCTCATCTCTGGAAACAGCTGCGGCAGCCCGTAATAGATTAAGAACAGCTGCACCAGTGTCGGCACGCCTCGGAAAAAGGATATATACAGCTTTGACAGCTGATGAAGCACTGGAATTTTGTTCTTTGTGATGAGTGCGAGAATAAGTCCTCCGATAATGGCAAAAATCATAGCTGCTATGGCCATAAACAACGTGATCGGAAGGGCCTGAATTAAAGTCGGGAACGCTGATATCATGAATTCCCAATCAATCGTGTTCATTCTGGTGAGTCACCGCCGTTTCTTAATGCTTCTGTTCTACTGTGATATCTTCATTAAAGTATTTTTCAGAGAGTTTTTTCAGTGTTCCGTCTTTACGCAATTCATCTAGCGCCTTATTGACTTTTTTGCGGAGCTTGTCGTGCGCATCGTCCTTGGCAAATGGGAATGCAACCTGTTCGTAAACAATCGGATCTCCTGCAAGCTTTAATGGCAAACCGGTCTTCTTGATTTGCGCGATCAGCACAGTGCGGCTGTTGACATAAGCGTCTACACGGCCGTACGCAACATCCTTCAGCGTACCCTCTTGTGTTTCGTACGTTTTGATATTGATTTTTTTATCAGGATCTTTGCTTTCAAGGTTTTTCGCGTGGTTTGAACCGAGAACGGCTGCGACTGTCTTGCCTTTCAAATCGTCTACTGATTTGATGTCTGTATTGTCTTTTTTGACGACAATCTGTGTTCCCGCATAAGCGTATGGTTTCGTAAAGTTATACGTTTCCTTACGTTCGTCTGTCACAGCTACCTGGTTAGAAATGGTGTCAAGCTTGCCTGTTTGAAGCTCTCCCATCAGCCCGCTGAATTCAAGCAGCTTCCAGTCCAGTTTCATGTCAATTTTCTTAGCGACTGCTTCCATCACTTCCACGTCAAAACCTGTCAGCTTTCCGTTTTCTTTATAAGCAAATGGGTAACTTTGTCCTGTCGCACCGACATGAAGCACATTGTCATCCTCTTTACTGCTGCTGTTTCCATTGCCGCAAGCTGAGAGCACCGCTAATAATGCAGCAACGACCAGCACTGTCCATTTTTTCATCTTCATTTGATTTTCCCGCCTTTTCTATTTTTATAGATCATGTCGCAATTGTTTTTTCATATAGACTGTGATATGCCCTTTTCCAAGGTCTTGTTCACCTGAGCGGACATATCCTTTTCGTTCGTACATCTCAATCAGCCACGGATGCTTATCCGCTGTTCCGAGTGAGACAAACGGAACCTTTAACGTATCGCGAAGGATTGTTTCCTCCAGCCATTGAAGCAGCTTTGTTCCGATTCCTTTTTTTCCGGTGTCGGGGTCCACAGCAAACCACCAGATATGCGGAACGCCATACGGTCCCGGCTGTTTTCCCCAAGGCATTCTCAAGGTGATGGTCGCGATGATCCGCCCGTCTTCTTCCATGACGTAGCAAGCATTTTCCCGAATATTTTTCAGCACCAAATCCAAATCCGCATGAGCGGCAGCAAAACGAATGCCGAGCTTTCGAATCGGTTCATAAGCCCGCAATGTCAGCTCGAGAAGCTGTTCGGCATCACGTTCAACTGCAAGGCGGTATCGTGGCTTCATCTAGCGTTCCTCCTTACTTTGCATAGCGGTTTACCGGCTTTTCCAAACCGAAGTGCTCTCGTAATGTTGTGCCTTCATATTCTTTTCTGAACACGCCGCGCTCCTGTAAAATCGGAACCACTTGATCAACAAACACTTCAATTCCTTCTGGAAGAAGCGGAGGCATGATGTTAAACCCGTCACACGCTTTCGTATCCACCCATTCCTGCATCTTGTCGGCGAGCTGCTCCGGCGTGCCGACGAAGATATGGTGGCCTCTGGAGCCTGCAACGTATTTGTAAAGCTCTCGTATCGTCATATTGTCCCGTTCAGCCATTTCCTGAACAAGCTTGAAGCGGCTCTTCACCGCATTGGAAGCTTCTGCGTCAAGCTTCGGCAGCGGCCCATCAAGCGGATATGCTGACAAATCAATTCCGCCCAAGTAATTTTGGAGAATTTGCAGACCGACAGATGGGATAATCAGATCTTGAAGCTCCTTGTATTTGGCTTGCGCTGCTTCTTCTGTATCGGCAATGATTGGGAAAATACCCGGCATGATGGCGATTTTTTCTGGATCACGTCCGAATTCCGCAGCCTGTTCTTTAATGGATTGATAAAATTCTTGAGCTGATTCCAGGTGGTTTTGTGCTGTGAAGATCACTTCGGCTGTTTTGGCAGCCAGCGCTTTTCCGTCTCCTGATGATCCTGCCTGGATAATGACCGGCTGGCCCTGCGGGGTTCTTGAAACGTTCAGAGGTCCGCGAACCGAGAAATATTCTCCTTTGTGGTTCAGCTCGTGCATTTTTTCTTTGTCAAAGAATTCACCCGTTTCTTTATTACGGATAAAGGCGTCCTCTTCCCATGAATCCCAAAGCCCCTTTACAACCTCGACAAATTCCTCTGCCCGCTGATAGCGCAAATGGTGTTCAAGGTGCTTTTCACCGCTGAAATTCAGTGCTGTTGATTCAATAGATGAAGTGACGACGTTCCATCCGGCACGGCCATTGGAGAGATGATCCAATGACGCAAACTGTCTGGCAATATGGAATGGCTCGCTGTATGTAGTGGAGGCTGTTGCTGTCAGTCCGATTTTTGATGTGACCTGCGCCAAAGCAGAGAGCAGGGTGAATGGCTCAAACCTTGTTAATACATTTGGATGTGATTTGCTGTCAATTGAAAGGCTGTCCGCTAAAAACAGCATATCCAGCTTGCCTCGCTCCGCTGTTTTCGCAAGCTCTTTAAAATAATCCAAATTCATGCTCGCATCTGACGGCGCTTCCGGGTGCCGCCAAGACGCAACATGATGGCCTGTACCCGCTAAAAATACCCCTAATTTGATTTGTTTCTTTTTGCTTGTCATGACGATACTCCTTTTATCATGTTTTTAGGCTGAATAATCCGAAAAATAAACTCCTATATTCCTAGTCGTTTAATATGAATAAATCAAAATGTACCTTTGTCTTGGACGTTTGTCAATGAGTTAAGATTAAATTTTTCTTTTTAAGCTGAAAAGAATCTCGCGGGATCATGGGGCGGCATTTGTGCAACCTGTATACTGGCAAAACCAGTCTGATACTGAGACCCGTTTTGATCCAAAGTTTTATATAAATGTAGCTTGCACCTTATCTCTACTTCCGACCATACGCATTTTGCCGCCACTTTTGCTCTTTGCTAATAAACGCGCGTGGTCGCCGTCGAAGAACGGTCCATTTTCCCACTCATTCAGAAGCTGAGACATCACATAAAAAATAAGCTGATCCCGGATTCATACCGAAATCAGCTAATGGAATCTTAATTAAGTTCTAGAATACTTTCTTCTGCTTTAGCAGAAAACTCTTTAGGCTCAAGGCGGTCTAGGTCTTCATGAAATAAACTCATTTTTTGGATTTGCCGATTGTCATAGTGGTGGAAATAGTAGTTTCCAGTTTCGTTGCACATCACGGAAATATATTGCGTATAATGAATTTCGTCTTCTTCCGTTATCACTGCGCCCTTTGGTATCGTCATATTTGCCATAATTTGAAAAGCGGCTGTTACACCTTTCGTTTCATCGGCCGCCGGCTCTAGATGTTCTTTCAAATAAACAGCTCTGACAAACCGGGAAGGCGGTGTGTAATCCCCCGGCAGACCAACAGTTCCTAAGCCTTGGCCAAAAGCAGAAAGGGCTAATCCGCCCATCTCTTTGCTCTCTAATTGCTTCGGTCTGATTCCTGTATATTGCTGCAGATTGGTTACATGCCATATAAAGTCGGGGCTGTTCGTCATGACACCAGGTTGATTATCATAGACTTTGAGGCCGACTGCTCTTGGTTCTATCGTCAGGCTTCGGCCCGTCCGGTCTGACAATATCCAGTGAAGCGGTAAAACTGTATCCAATAGATCTAATTTTTTCTCTACAATCGTTAAAGATCGAATCTTTTCTTTTACGTCTTCCAAAGACTTACAGACTGACAGCACCCATGTCACAAACTCATGCGGGGCAATGTGAACGGTATCTTCCCGTATCGTTTTTTCGTACTCCGCATAGCCAGGAAAATAAAGTGCAGCACACGATAAACCGTTTTCATTAACGCCGTCTGCAAATAAAATATTACCAAGTTTTCTTCCCATACCGATAAATGCGTACTGTGTCTGATGGGCCTTTCCGTCAGCTTCACTCTTCCAGCTGTAACGGCGCGGATAGAGAATGATCTCCGTCCCCAGCTGAAATGCAAAATCCATTGTTCTCGCCAATAAATGATTCCGGTCAGCAGTTTCCAATGTAAGACTTGTGCACATTTGATCAGTCCCCTTTTCAATTCAGATTAATATCATACATATTGTGAACGAATTGGTTTTATCAGCATAACGAAAGTCAAATCGATTCGTCAAAGAATTGACATTACATCAAATAAAACGAAAAAATCCAGCCTTTAGAAGGCTGGATTTTTTATTATTTAGCCAAAACAAGCTCGTGAATCGCATGCGCAACACCATGTTCATTATTGGAGCGTGTTTGAAAGTTTGCTGCTTCCAATACTTCTGGGATGGCGTTTGCCATGGCAACCCCGCAGCCCGCCCATTCGATCATTGTCAGGTCGTTCCCGTTGTCGCCTATGCACATGACTTCCGCCTGTTCAATTCCAAGCAGCTGAGCCAGCTGGCGTACAGCATTTCCTTTGCTGGCTTCCGAGTGCAGAATTTCATAAAAGAAAGGCGCGCTTCTGACCATTGTATATTTTTCTCTCACGTCTTTCGGAATCGATGTAATGACGCGGCTTAAGTTCTCCGGTTTATCAATAAACATCACTTTCGGGATGAGGATATCTTTTGGCACCTCGTCAATTTTGCGGAAATGAAGCGGCACCTGTGTCACATAGGATTCGTATACGGTAAATTCGCTAATGTCCCGGTTAGGCGTATACAAATTAGATGAGTCAAAGAAATGCATCGGCGTCTTCAGCTCTAAGCTCAGGTCATATAATGAAGTCAAATCATCATAACCGAGAGACAGCTCCGAGACCACTTCATTTGTATGCGTATTTAGAACAAGTGCTCCATTATACGCAATAACATAGTCGCCTTCTTCAATTAAATTCAGTTCATCTAAATATCTCTGCACACCCCCGATAGGCCGGCCGGTGCAAAGCACAATTTTGACACCTTCCGCTTTTGCCGCGTGAAGGGCGTCGCGGACCTCCTCTGTTACTTCATGATGATCATTTAAAAGTGTTCCATCCATATCAATTGCAATTAGTTTGTACATCCTGCATCTCCTTCATGTCGTTTTCAGGCTATAGTCCCATCATATCGTTTTTTCTTTTTGATATTCAACCGGAAGAGATGGTTTTCTCCGGATTCTGTTTAGACGCCGCCCTTGTCTTCGGATACGCAAGCGCGGTTTCCGCTTTCTTTCTGCCTTGACGCCGTTTTCTGCTTTTTTCTGTTTCATCAGCAGAAAGCCGGCAGCTAGAAAAGGAATGCCGGTTATATTCAAGATGGCAAGCTTCACACCCGCCGCGATGAAAAAGAACCCCCATGAAGATGATGGATTCCGTCTGATCATGACGTAAGCCGCCATTTCCAGAACAATCAGGATGGCATGAAGCACTATGCCATAAATCAGCAATACAAGGGCAAAAAACAATACATAATTCACGATTGCCCCTGAGTACATCATAGCGCGCATCATTTGTATAAACGATAAGGACTGCATGGAGCCGCTGATGACATTAGGGTTATAGATCGTATAGTCACTAAATAAATGTTTGACTTTGAGAAAAGCCCATAATATAAATATCCATTGAATGATATGTAAAACAAGCCCCGCTGCCACCAGTCTTTCAGCTTTTTGATTTCTCATCTTTCTCCTCCCTGCCGGTCTTTGATTCGATTCTTGTCATCGTTTTTGTCTGGCCATTTTGCTCCCATATCAATGTCCCGTTTTCTCCTCTTTTCAGCGTGCTTTTGAGCGGATAATAGGGGCCGAGGTACTGAATCTCGATAGACCCGTCAGTGCTTTGGGAAATCACCTTGTATGCCATAAAAGGCAGCTGTACCTCTCCTCTTCCTTCCATCACTTCGGTTTCCACAACCTCGTCTTCGGTAAATGTTACTGTTGCTGATTTCACACCGTCCGTTGGCCCGGGGGCACGCCCCTCATCCCACGTTCCGTAATAAAACGGCGTCTCTTCTTTTTGCTGCTGGCAGCCCGATACCATGATGCATACAGCAATTAAAAACAAAATGCCATATTTGTTTCTCAAGGGGATCACCATTCTTTCCTCCTTTTTTGGGCGAATGCCGTGCCACTGTGCCAATGACTACATAAGTTATAAGGAATTCACCCACAAGGAGACTGATCACATGAACCCTTATCAATATTACAGCCCTCAGCTGCCTCAGCAGGAACCTTACTATAGCCACTATGAGTACAATCCTTATCCGCAGCAGGATGTATACGATCCATACCAAATGGACAGACAGCCGGCATTGGAAAGAAGAATCGCAGCACTTGAACGGCAAAATGAACAGCAGTCAAGAGAATTAACCCGTCTGACAAACGAAGACCGCCGTCAAAATCGGGAAATTGCACGGATTGCCGAACAGGTCAATCAGTTAAGCCAGGCTGTTGAACGCCATACACGCCGCCTAAATCGGCTCAATCAGCGCCTCCGTACAGTAGAAAACCGGCTGAATATCCCATTTACTGCAGGGGAAGGCGGTTTCTGAGCGAAACAAAGAAAAAAAGCGGAATACGATTCTCCCATCTCAGGGTTTCGTTTTCCGCATTTCTTATATGTTAAAACGGAACATTTACATAAAAAGGGTTTGTACCCAGTATACAATCTTTACCGTTTTCATTCAAAGATAGAGGGGCTGAGGAAAATAATTGTAGTTCCTCTTTGACGGAATTTCTTTTCATTTCAGTTGCATGATAATACCGACTCACGTCAATCGATACATGGAGGGATCATTCATGCATAATACACAACACGGCTTGCAGCAGCTGAACCAATGCCGCCAAACTGCTCAGCAGCTCATTCAGCAAGCACTGCACGGGCATGACATGGCGATTCAAAAGTGCCAGCAGGTTGTCAACATGTGCAACCAAATGCAACAGGAACTTACTGGACAATCCAGCGTCATGAATACGAATGTGTCTACACTTCCATTCGGCCAAAACACGACATTTCAGCAGCAATCCTACCAGCAGTAACATATAAAAAGCTCAACACAATGCGAGTGTTGAGCTTTTTTTCTTACTGTTCTTTGCGAATATGTATATCCTGAATAAACTGTTTCGGTGCATGAAATCTGCTCTCGGCTTCACTTCTTGCCTCGGCAAAAGCCCGCGCCTCCACATGATCTTTGTAGACATCCAGCTGAATCAAATACAGCGGGCGCACTTTAAATCCATGAATAATGGTTACCGCCCATAACGGGACCACAATAAAAACACCGGGCAGATCGGGCAAAACAAAACCAAACGCAAAAATGAAAAAATAAATGATGCCGTACATGATCCACTTTCTATTTCTAACCTTGATGCCAATAAATAAAAAGGCAAAAAAACTGGTAATGGCAAAAGGCATGAAAATAAACAGCATCCACCAGCTATGCAGCCATTCCCAAGCGGCACCTCTTTTTGTAATTCCCATATTTTTCTCCTCCTATTTACCTATAATAATCGATTAGGCACACCGCGTCACCCATAAACGGGAAAAACTTTCTCCCTTAAAAATAGTGATAGACGGAGAACAGGTTTCTTGCTATATTATTAATTGATAATGATAATCATTACTAATCTATTGAGATACATAGTGGGAGGGTTCTTGATGAAAAAGAACATATTGCTCGTGGGCATGCTTGTGCTGCTTCTCATGTTTGTCAGCGCTTGCAGCGGCACGGCTTCTAAAGGGAGCTCAAGCGATTCTGCTTCCGAAAAAACAGAAATGAGAACATACAAATCACCAAAAGGGAACGTCAACATTCCTGCACATCCGAAACGCATCGTCACTGATTTTTATGCCGGTGAATTGCTGTCTGTCGGGGCCAATGTGGTCGGCTCAGGCTCATGGTCATTTGATAATCCGTTTTTAAAATCAAAGCTGAAAAATGTGAAGGATGTCGGTGATCCAATCAGCGTTGAAAAAGTGATGGAGCTTCAGCCTGACTTAATTGTTGTCATGAATGAAGAGAATGTTGATAAATTAAAGAAAATCGCTCCGACTGTTGTCATACCTTATAACACAGCGAAAAACGTAGAAGACACAGTCAGCATGTTCGGAGATATCGCCGGAGCGAAAGACAAAGCAAAATCCTTTATGGCTGACTTTAACAAAAAAGCGGAAGCAGCTAAGAAGAAAATTGCCGGCGTCATCGACAAAGATGCAACCTTCGGCATTTATGAAAACACAGACAAGGGCGAATTCTGGGTGTTCAATGACAATGGCGGACGCGGCGGCCAAGCTGTATACAATGCACTTGGGTTAAAAGCGCCTGAAAAAATTGAGCAAGATGTCATCAAAAAAGGAGAGATGAAACAGCTCTCTCAAGAGGTTATTCCTGAGTATGCCGCAGATTATATGTTCATTACGGATTACAACCCGAAAGGCGAAAGCAAAACACTCGACAAGCTGGAGAATTCCTCCATTTGGAAAAATCTTGACGCTGTTAAACATAATCGCGTGTTTATCAATGACTTTGACTCGTTCTACCCGTACGACCCGATTTCTGTCAGCAAACAGGTGGATATCATCACCGACATGCTGATCAAACGGGCCGAAGAAAATAAAAAATAAAAAAACGGCACAGTCATGACGCTGTGCCGTTTTTTATGATTCACTTTAATTTTGACTGTACGGAGTCCGGCATATCTTCAAACTTGACTTCTTCCCAAGTCTCGACATACTTTCCTTTCGCCTTCACCTTCAAATACGCGTTCTTCCGAAGCTCTTTGCCGGCGAAAAAGGTCACTTCTTCTTTTTTCCCGGATGCATTATATCCGTCTAATGTATATTCAGTACCGCCCGGACTAAGATGTCTGCCATCTCGATCAATCTGCACATAGACATCTTGCTGGTGAATAAACGGATTAAATCTGTCTGTAACATCGTTATGAAAAAAGAGAAGCCCGCATATTACGGCAGCAGCCGCCAAGACGGCCAGGATTGCCATTGCTTTTTTCATCTTTGCACTCCCCTTACTTGTTCATTTTTTTCAAATAGCTTGACCGCACCGCGAGGAAGAATAGAAGCTGAAAAATGAAAAACCCTCCGATGGTGAGACTGAGCGGCCCCGCGACATCAGAATAGCCTTCCACAGCCAATGTTCTCAAGGCAAACAGTGTATGCATGACGGCAATGACAAATGGAAAGAAGAAAAGAATCGCCAATTGTATTGTCACGCTTTGTGCCATTTCACGCTCACTCAGGCCGATTTTGGCCAGTGAACGGTAGCGCTCCCGGTCTTCATCTAAATCAGTGAACAGCCTGAAATATAAGAAACTTGCTGCCGCGACAAAGAATACAATTGCGATAAACAGGCCGATAAATAAACTCAGGCTCGGCAGCTGCACCGTATCATAGTAAGTCCCCGCTTTTGAAGCAAAATCAGAATGCACGTCGATATAATTGCCGTAAATCTCATTTTGCAAGGATTGGCTGATCTCAAGACTGTCTTTCCAATGATCATAGCTGTAGCCGTATAATGACGCTTTATCACCGAGTGATTTCAGCTGATCAAAGGTTTGATCATTCACCGCGATGATAGCATTCAATGAGATCAGCGGTTTTTTGACTTCTTTTACCGACAGTTTTTGATCAGACAGCTCCCCTTTTTGGTTCAGCAGCTTCAGCTGATCCGGCGCTTCGTTTTTGAAATTGCGGTCATACGTTCCCGGGAAATAGACAGCCTCATCATTTTTCAGGCCGCTCAGCTTAACATGGAAGTATTTTGATACATCCGATTTGCTGATCATGTAAACAGGGGGAACAGTTTCTCCTTCCTGATAGCGAACATAGGAAACATCTATTTTGTCTTTCTTATACGTAAAGCCGTGTGTTTTCAGTTCATGGTCAATATCTTTCAAATGAGTCTGTTCTTTTGGATTGTTGCTGTAAGATAAATACTCCATTTCATAAGCGGACTCTTCCGCCCCGACGGTCGATTTGTACATTGCGAGCACGCCTGTCGCAGTAAACGCAACCGCGGAAATAATGCTGACAATAAAGAACAGGCGGGCGTTGTCTTTTAGACGATAGACAAGGTCAGAAACCCAAATGACGTTTTTCCCGCGCAGATAAAAGGTTTTCCACTTCTTCAGCGCGCGCAGAATCCATATGCTGCTTTGGCTGAAAAAGAAATATGTTCCGATGACGGTGAGCAGTAAAATGATAAACGGTTCGGCCCCGTGGACATTGCCTTTAAGAACCATGCCGTACCCGCCGCACAGACAGGCGATGCCGAATAAGGACAGAAGCACGGACGGCTTAGGCTCCGGTTTAACCTTGCCAGTGCCCTTTATTAATTTGATAACCGTATTTGATCTGACAAAAAGGATCGTAAACTGCGATAAAAAGAAAAATAAGAGCAGAAATCCGCAGGCCGTAATACCGAGCGCTTTCCAAGGCATATACAAAGGCAGCGCGTCCATTTCTAAAATATAAGCGCCGACCGTAAAGAACGTCTTTGAAAAAATGAATCCTCCGATAATACCGGCTGCAATTGACATGACGCCGATGATCATATTTTCCGCAGTAATGAGCTTTCTCAGCTGCCCCGGCGTGATGCCCTGCATGAGCAGAATGCCGAATTCTTTATTTCTCGATTTCAAAAATGCATTAACCGAATACAGAACAAATAAGAAAGAAAAAACAAAGATCATCCATTCCGCGGCGGTTAAGCCTTTTTTGGCGATGTTATTCAGGTAGCCTTCCTTTAATGCCGGATGAAACAGGAACATCGCAAAGGTAAAGAAAATCAAAACGGAAAAGGCGCTGCTTAAAAAGAATGCAAGATAGGCCCTTTTGTTTCTCGTGACGTTTTTATAAGCGAACTGAAGAAAGGTCATTTGCGTTTCCCCCCAGCATAGACAGCACATCAAGAATTTGTTCATAAAAGACTTGGCGGTTTTCCCCGCGGTAAATCTCATTAAACAATTCGCCGTCTTTTATAAAGATGACGCGGCGGCAGTAGCTTGCCGAAACCGGATCGTGGGTCACCATCAAAGCCGTGACATGATCATCCCGATTCAGGCTCTGCAACGTTTCCATGACGTCTTTTGTCGCTTTGGAATCAAGGTTTCCAGTTGGTTCATCGGCCAGAATGAGTGACGGCTTATGAATGACCGCTCTTGCGATGGCGGCCCGCTGGCGCTGGCCTCCGGATACTTCAAACGTCCGCTTGTTAAGCAGGTTTTCGATACCGAGCTTTGCCGCGATGCCGTGCAGTTTTTCTTCCATTACAGACGGCGCTTCTTTTTCAAGCGTTAACGGCAGCATGATATTTTCACCGATCGTCAGCGTGTCCAGAAGGTTGAAATCCTGAAACACAAATCCGAGCTGCTTGCGGCGGAAATGAGCGAGCTTTGTCCGCTTCAGGCGATGCGGGTTTTCTCCGTGAATCAGGATATCGCCTGAATCTGGACGGTCAATCGTTGAAATGATATTCAAAAGCGTTGTTTTTCCGGACCCGGACGGCCCCATCACCGCCGTGAACTCGCCTTCTTCTATTGAAAATGAAATTTGCTTTAAGGCCTGATAGGACACTTGTCCTTTATAGGTTTTATTTATATGTTTGACTTCAAGCATATTCGCCATGAAAATCCTCCTTATGGTTTTATTCTTGTTGATCTGGGCTGCTTTCATGTAGTGCCGGGACGTTCAACATAAAAATCCCCTTGACATAAATCCATGTTATCAAGGGGAAACAAAGCGGGCTATGTTGTTTTCTTAACGCAGCCTTACATTTTTGTAAGAAATGAAAATCGAACTGATGTCCCTTCACCGGGAGACGAGCTGATGTCCACCGTATGATTGAGCTTATCTGTAATTTCTTTGACGAGATGGAGGCCGATTCCCGTAGATTCTTGGAAACGCCGCCCGTTTTCACCCGTGTAATAAGGGTCAAACACCCGCTTGATGTCTTGCGAGGGAATCCCGACACCGTTATCTTTGACTTCAAGCACCGTCCTGTCTTCATCGCGGAAGACATTCAGCTCAAGTCTGTCACTCTTGCCCGCTGAATACTTGACCGCATTTGTGACCACTTGGCCAATCGCAAATTTGAGCCATTTGGCATCGGTGTAAATCTGATGATCATCGCAAACGTTCATTTTCGGATAAACGCGATATTGAATAAAAAATCGTTTATAGCTTTGAATGACTGATTGGAGAAGCTCGGACAGGGAAACCGCTTCGATTTTAAAATCCCGTTCAAACAGGTCGAGCCTTGAAGAATAAAGAAGCGTCTCCAGCCCGAATTCAATCTGCCGGACTTCTTTTTTGATTTGTTCAAAAACGGGCTCATCCTCTTCTTGAATGATTAAATTAATGACCGACAGCGGCGTCTTCACTTGGTGCACCCATTGATTCATATACGTCACCCGCGCGTCAAGCTTGGCTTCGGTCTCATGGAGCTTCTGGTGCTGCAGCCGGATCAGCTCCATCTGCTTTTCATACAGCTCTGAACAGAACACTGAAGAACCGAGATACGGGATATCCGTCCCTTCCTGCCCCGAGCTGAGCCAATGATACACGCCGCGGTCTTTGTACCAGCGATAGGCAAGATAACCCGCCAAAATAAGAAGCTGCACGCCCAATATGTAAAACAAGTGAGAAAAAGAATGCAGACCCGCAAACCAGTAATAAAAGAAGACAAACAGCCCTTGAAGGAAAAAAAGCAGAATCAGCACTGCATGAGACCGGAGAAACAGCTTCATGACTGCGCCCTCAGCTGGTAGCCTTCGCCCCGCACCGCTTCAATAGAAACAGGCGCATTCAGCTCCCGCAGTTTTTTTCTGAGCCGCGTGATATACACGTTAAGTGTATTATCATCGATGAATATGTCGGTGTCCCACGTCTTTTCCATGAGACGGTCCCGACTCGTCACCTTTTCTCCCCGCTCAAGCAGCACTTCCAAAAGCTTGCTTTCTTTTTTAGAAAGCTCGCTTTTTTCATCCTGAAAACGCAGTTCAAACCGTTCCACAAAGAGCTGAACGCCGGCATATTCAACCACTTTCTCTCCCTGCTTTGCGGCGTACTCCCCGTACGCCCTCCGGATCTGGCTTTTGATTTTCGCCAGCACAATATCATAAGAAAACGGTTTTTCGATATAATCGTCTCCCCCATTTTCAATCGCCATCACCTGATCCATTTCCCCGCTTCTGGCAGAAATAAAGATGATCGGGCTTGTGGAGTGCTGGCGGATCTGCCGGCACCAATAATATCCGTCATATGCCGGCAAATTGATATCAAGCAGCACCACATCGGGCTTTTCCCGCAAAAAGACATCAAGAACAGCTGTAAAATCCGCGGCGACCACTGTTTGATATCCGTATTTTTCAAGGTAATTCTGCAATAGTCCGCGAATGTCTTCACTGTCTTCCACAATCATGATTTTATTCAAACTGAACCACTCCCGTTTCTTACACTGCTGCCATCATCATAATCGTTTTGGGCGTATGGACGCAACACCGCACAAAAAAACCGCCATCTCGGCGGTTTCTGGTCTCTTTAGCCGACCTGCTGCTTAGCTGCTTTACCGGCTGATCCGAACTCTCTCATTTTGCTTCGCACTGTCTCTTCCACGGCTTCAATGCCGGGTGTCAAATAGCCGCGCGGTTCGTACAGATCGCTGTTTTCCTGAAACATGCGGCGTGTTTCGTCTGTCCACGCTACCATACATTCCGTATTGATATTGATCTTCGCGTGGCCGAGCGTGATGGCTTTTTTGATCTGATCCTGCGGAATCCCGGATGCCCCGTGAAGAACGAGGGGAATATCAGTCATGCGGGAGATAGCCTCCATTTCCTTAAATCCGAGATTCGGCTCACCCTGATATTTGCCGTGTACAGAGCCGAGGGCGGCGGCCAGCGCGTCGATATTGGTTTCTTTAACGATCCGCTCACATTCCGTGATATCCGCATAGCGGACCCCGCCGACCAGTCCGTCTTCCATTCCGCCGACCGTGCCGACTTCGGCTTCTACTGACACGCCGTGTTTTGCGGCATAATCGGTGACTTCTTTTGTCATCGCGATATTCTCGTCAATCGGCTGATGGGAGCCGTCAATCATCACTGAGCTGAATCCGGCATCAATGGCCTGTCTGCAGCGTTCCGCACTGCTGCCGTGATCGAGATGAAGCACGACCGGAACGGTAATCGCCATGTCCTCTATTAACGCGCCGACCATGGCGGCAATCGTTTTAAATCCGCCTAAATAGTCGACCAGGCGATCGGAAGCCGCGGCGATGACCGGTGATTGCTCCTTTTGCGCCGCCTGCAAAATCGCCTTCGTCCATTGCAGGCCGTTGATATTAAACTGGCCAATTGCATATTGCTCCCGCTTTGCATCTTCAAGAAGCTCTTTCATCGATACAAAAGCCATATTCACCCCTCCTTTATCCATTACATGCTGAAGTATTTTGATACGACATCCACTGTTGTTTTTTTCGCTGTTTGAATGGCTTCCTCAGCAGTCAGCTTATAGTATTCAGGCCGGAAGAGCTCAACCGAAACAACATCAGAGAAGCCGATTTCCTTCAGTGCTGATAAGTGGGCATCTAAGTCAATTGCCCCTTGTCCCGGCCATACACGATCCTCATCTGTTAAAAAGCCGATTGGGAAATCTTCTGTATCATCAATATGATAGATGAAGATTTTCTTTCCGTCCGCCTGCTTTAAGCTCTCAATATTTGAACCCATTGCATGGAAGTGAAAACTGTCAAGGACAAGCCCGACATTGTCACGGTTAACTGTGTTTACAATCTCATACGCCTGTTCAAACGTATTGACCGTACATTGCGGATGGCCGACAAACTCAAGCGCGATTTTTACGCCGTACGGCTCCGCGATATCTGACAGCTCAGTCAGCACGTCTACACTGCTCTTTTTGATCTCTTCTTTTACAATCTTCTGCTCTGTCACAAGCGGAACGGCCACCACATATTTCACACCGAGGGTTTTGCATGTTTCCATCATGCCTTTAAATTCAGTGATGATCTCGTTGTGGCCCTTTTCATCACGGTTGTTGAAGAAAACGAGTGCGTTTAAGGCAAGCGGTTTGATGTGGTGGGTTTGAAAATATTCCGCAAGGTCATCCAATGAATGATCTTTTAAGTACTCCGGCAGCTTATCCATTGTGCGGATTTCAATATAATCATAGCCGTGCTTTTCGCATAGTTCTAAATCCTGTTTAAGGTTTGAGTTTTCCAATGTTGTCGCTTCATTAAAACAAAGTTTCATGCCAGACTCCCCCATCTGCGTTTTAGATATGAAGGGAGTTCGGCAGGAAGGCTGTCGCCATATCCCGCCGAACTCCATGCTCAGCTTATGCCAGACCTAATTCTTCTTTCATTTTCTTAAGCATAAATCGGCTTGATTCATCCGCTCTTTCATCGACCCAAGCAAATACGGCATTCGTCGCAATTCCGTCGAACTTCATCTCTCTCAGTTTTCTGAAAATCGTATCAAAATCAACCTCGCCTTGGCCAATGTCCAAATGCTGGTGAACCGTTACTTTCGCGTCAGGCGGATTGACGATGTAGCGAAGGCCATGAGCCGCTTTATGATTATAGGTATCTGCAAATAAAACATGTGTGAGGCGGTCGCCGGCTTCGTCAAACATGGTCTCGATGTCGCCTTTGCCGTCATCATAGAAGAACGTATGCGCAGTCGAGTAGACAAGATTGATCCAATCCTTGTCAAGCGCACGGATCATATCCATCGCACCTTTGTGCGTTTCGATAAAATCGTATGGGTGGGCTTGAAGATTAAGTTTAATACCTTCTTTTTCAAAGACTGGCAGAAGCTCATCCATGGATTTGATAAATTTTTCTTCACTTGTTAAAGGATCATATTTTGAACCGCTGAATTCGCTGTTCATCAAATCCACTTCAAGTTCAACCGCAATTTCGATTGCCCGTTTCCAATTGCGCACCGCTGCCTGCCGGCGGTCTTCATCAGGACCCGCCCAGTGGTAAAGAGGAAGAAGCGATGAAAGCTTAACACCTGTATCTCTTAAAAGGCGCTTTAATTGTTTGATCTTTGCTGAATCGACTTTCGGATATTTATAAAACGGGCAAAAATCCTCGCGCGGAGACAATTCGATATATTCATAGCCAAGCTCCGCCGTTTTATAGACCGTTTCCTCTAAAGTTAAATCATCACGATACATGGATGGATCCAATGCTAACTTCATATTTTCACTCCTCTGTTTTTTAGTTTTGAACTGTTGTAAAAGATTGATAGAATTCCGGTTTTTCCTTCAATTCAACCTTTTCTTTTTGTCCAGATTCCTGGGCTTTTACACACGCATCAGTCGTGACAGCAGCAATATAGCCGTCCCATGCCGTCGGTCCGCTGACCTCGCCTTTCTTTTGAATCGAATCAATAAAGTCTTGGATTTCCACATCGTACGCAGCGACAAAGCGTCTCTGCCAATCCATCAAAATATCTGTGCTGAATTTGCCTTCTTTTCTCAAGCTGATGCTTGATGGTTCAGGAAGCTTGATGATGCCGTCTTCTCCGACGATTTCACATTGAATGTCATAGCCGTATTTACAGTTCACATAGATTTCAGCATTGATGACGATACCGCCTTTTGTTTCAATCACGACGATTTGCGGATCTTTTAAATGCGGGAGCGCATTTTTCGATTTTTTCGGGTAGATGACTTGAACGGACTCGTAGTCATCGTTGACGAGCCAGTGCAGTACATCAATTTCATGAACAAGCGTGTCGACTACGGCCATATCGGTTGTGTAGTTATCTCCTACAGTCGGGTTGCGGTGCGCGCAGTGAATCATAAGCGGTTCGCCAATCACATGGTTATCGAGTGCTTCCTTCAGCTGTACGTAACCGCTATCATAACGGCGCATGAAGCCGACTTGAACAAGGCGTTTGCCCACTTTGATTTCTTCTTCGACGATTCGCATGCATCCTTCAGCCGTTGTCGCGAGCGGTTTTTCACAGAACACATATTTCTGGGCTTTAATCGCTTTCAGCACGCTTGACTCATGCGCAGGCCCCCAGCTTGTCACTAAAACAGCGTCTACATTTTCGTCTGCAAGCAAGCTGTCATCATTCGGATAAACCGTCGCGTTTAATTGGTATTGCTCAACGACCTTTTGTGCAGCTTCTTGATTAACATCCGTTACAGCTACAATTTCCGCTCCGGACAGCTTGTTCGTGATGCGGTTAATATGTTCTTTTCCGATTGCTCCAGTTCCAATTACGCCAATACGTAAACTCATTGACAGCCACTCCTTCTGTTGATTACATAATTTTGCTTTCTGTTTCTTGCTTTACTTGGCTCTGAGGAGATCCGTAGAGTTCCTCTTGAATTTGCTCAAGCGACTTGCCAGACGTATTCGGCGCAAAGAGCAGCCCGATGATCATACTGGCCGTCACACATCCGAGAAGAATTGCAGCCATCGTTCCAATGCCGAAATTGGTGATAATCATTGGGACAAACAGACTCCAAATCCCTATTGAAATACGGACAAGGAAAAACATCAGCCCTTGTGCGGAAGCACGATATTGCGTAGGAAAGATTTCGCTGGCCCATAACTGATAGTTCGCTTGCTGCCCTGCTCCGTTATTGATGCCGATCACGACAATAAACAGGAGCAGAATCGGCAGGCCTTCAACTGGCAGCAGAAACAGTGTCCACCCGATCACCGCCATGAAAGCGGCGATTCCAAATACGGTTTTTCTATATTTGTCGGCAAAGGGCATGAAGATCAAGGCGACCCCCAATCCTGTGAAGATAAACAGCCCCATTTGCAAAAGGTTGGCCATGTTGGCAGATACACCGCCGACCTGCTGATAAATGTATGGCATAAAGAAGCCCATGACTCCGGCGGCTAAGTTCCAAACCAAGTACACACCCATCAAAAACAGGATGCTTTTGAGATACATAGGCTTGAGCAAATCAAAATACGATGTCTTATGCAGTACAGCCGGCTTCTCTGCCTGAGCATCCTCCGGCTGATTTTTTGTCTGCCAGGCGTCTGATTCCGGAAGCCTGATTCTCAGGATGTACGTAATCAGCGCAATCACAAGCAGATGGGCAAATACGATTTTATTCCCCAAGAGTCCCAAGTCACCGGCCAGTACGGAGAGGAGCAGTACAACGACAGCGCCCGCGGCCCAAGCGACTTGTGCTACGCCGCAATGCCTGGCCCGATTCTTCTTTGGCGCATTTTCCGCAATAATGGTCCATGACGCGGTTATGTCAGCTCCTACTGATAAACCGATAATGATGTAACCGCTTAACAACATGGGGAAATTAACCCCGAACAAAACCAAACAAATCCCTAGTGCATAAACCAGCATGCTATTGGTATAAACAGCCTTCCGTCCGACTTTATCAGCCAGAAACCCGCCAAGCAGCGCGCCGACAGCGGCAGAAATCGCATTTGCGCTCAACGCGCCGAGCAGCCCGATTTGCGTATCGGATAGCTTAAGGTAACTGACCCATAATGATAAACCGGCGGAGCCTGCCACAATTGAACCGGCATCAATATAGTTGGCCAATGCTGCCGCGATTGTCCGTTTATTGAAGGCTGAATCTCCATTGGTATTGCCCATATGTTCATTCCCCATTAAGCCAGATCCAACAACTGCTGATCAATATAGTTTCTCGCAATCAATGCATACTCCAGCGGGTTTGCAACATCGGGGTCTTGTTCAGCTTCAATGACAATCCATCCGGAATAACTGTGCTTCAACAGCAGCTGATATACTTCTCTAAAGTCAATGCAGCCGTCACCGGGAACCGTAAACATGCCTTTTAAAAATGATTGCCGGAACGATTGTCCTTCGAGCCTGCATTGTTCCATGACATTCAGGCGGGCATCCTTAAAGTGCACATGCTTAATGCGGCCGATATGCTTCTCAAGCATCCCCATGTAATCGCCGTCAGAAATATACGCATGGCCTGTATCATAGAGGAGGTGTACATGCGCAGGGTCAGTTCCTGCCATCAGGCGGTCCACTTCTTCCGCTGTTTGGACACCAGTGCCGAGATGATGATGATAGACAAGCTTCAAGCCATGCTGAGCGGCAATTTCGCCAAGGTGATTCAGCCCTTCGCAAAGCCGCTCCCATTCATCATCCGTAAAGTGCGGCTTCTCTGTGAACACGTTTTTCTCCAAGCTTTGCACGCTGTACGTTTGTTCAGAGACAACTGCGACATCCGCGTTTACTTGCTGCAAATACTCACAATGCAGGGTAAATGTCTTTGCCGCTTCACCAAGTCCGTCACGCAAAATAAAACTGCTGAACCACTTTCCTGCAATGCGTAAGTTCCGAAGCTTCAGCTCTTTGTTCAGGATGGCAGGTTCGGGGAAAAAGCCCCCGACCTCCGTGCCTTGAAAACGCGCGACAACGATATCACTTAACAAATGCTGAAGTGTATTTCCCGCTCCAATTTCAGGCATGTCATCATTCCGCCACCCAATGGGAGCGATTCCCCACAGGATTTCATTTTTGCCCATCTTGGTGCCTCCCCTCTAATACTGCTTCGCAGATTCCAGCTTTTTCTCTTTTGCTTCGTATGCCTTCTGAACGCTTTCTTGTTCAGATACCTCTGCCACCCCGACATGCCACCAGCTGTCATAGCCGTCCGTCATTGTTTTAGGCAGCACCTTCATTTCAATTAATGTTGATACATCCTGTTTCTTCGCATCCTCTAACGCCGCTTTTAATTCTTCTACTGTGTTTGCGCGGTAGGTTTTCGCGCCGTATCCCTCAGCGACTTTCGCGTAATCGACATTCAGGATTTGGTTGTCATCTGTGCGGAACTCGCAATAGTAGCTGCCGCTGCCGTGATCCATTTGCAGGTTGTTGATGCATCCGAATCCTGAGTTGTCAAAGAGCAGCACATTGATTTTCTTGTTGTACTGAATCGCCGTGATCAATTCAGAATGAAGCATCAGGAAGCTGCCGTCTCCGACGATTGAATACACTTCTCTGTCAGGGTGGGCCAGTTTAAGACCGAGTGTCCCGGACACTTCATAGCCCATGCAAGAATACCCATACTCCAGGTGATACGTATTCGGAACATTAGAATGCCACAAACGCTGCAAATCTCCTGGGAGTGAGCCTGCTGAACAGATGATGACACTGTCTTCAGGAATCGTCTCGTTGATTGTCAGCAATGCCGTTGTTTGCGGAAGCTCAGTATTCAACGCGTCAGCATATTCATTCAGGACCTCTTGAGAAAAATGATTTTTGATTTCCGGATCAAATGCTTCCCGCTTAAACGTCACTTTGCTGAGACGCTCGCGTTCAGCTAGCCATTCGTCCTTCAGCTCCCGGATCGTTGTGCCGAACTCGCTCTCATAGCCTTCAAGCAAGCCGTGCAGTTTGCCAAGCGTCACTTTCGCATCCGCCACCACTTGGAATGCATCAAGTTTATACGCCTGCATTCGGCTGACGTTAATGTTCAAAAACTTCGCTTTATCAAAATCAAAAGCGGTCTTAGAGGATGTCGCAAAATCTGTATACCTTGTGCCGATGCCGATAATCAAATCAGCTTGGCGGGCTGCTTTGTTTGCCGCAAGTGTACCTGTGATGCCCATTCCGCCAAGGTTGTTCGCAAAATCTGCCTCAACAGTAGACTTTCCTGCCTGCGTTTCAACTAACGGAATGTTATAGGCTTCAGAAATGGCAACCAATTCATCGCGCGCACCGGAATACTTTGCGCCTCCGCCGACGAGAATCACAGGTTTTTTGCTGGATTTAATCAGCTCCGCCGCACCTTGAAGCTCGCGCTCGCTCGGCTGCATGCGATCAATATAGTGAACCCGTTTGACGAAGAAACTTTCATCAAAATCGTATGCTTCCCCTTCAACATCCTGAGAAATACAAATCGTTGCCGGACCTGCTTTTGCCGGATCAGTCATGACTTCAAACGCGCGCAGCAAACTGCTCATCAGCTGCTCAGGGCGCGTAATGCGGTCCCAGTATCTCGATACAGGCTTCAATGCATCGTTTGTCGTAATCGCCGCACTGTATTCTTGCTCCATTTGCTGCAGTACAGGGTCTGGCTGTCTTGTCGCAAATGTGTCTGCCGGAATCAAGAGAACTGGGATATTGTTTGCCAATGCAGTGCCGGCTGCCGCCACCAAGTTAGCCGCTCCCGGTCCGACGGATGTAGACACTGCATATATTTTTCTTCTCAGCATTTGCTTGCTGTACGCCATGGCCGCATGCGCCATTCCTTGTTCATTTTTCCCTTGATAGACTTTCAAATGGCCTGCATCCTGCTCAAGCGCTTGCCCGATCCCTAATACGTTTCCATGACCGAAAATTGTGAAAATCCCTTCGACAAAAGGCTCTTCCTTTCCATCTACATGGATGTACTGCTGGTTTAAGAATTTAATCAGCGCCTGCGCAGTTGTTAAGCGAATTTTCTTACCCACAAACGATCCCACCTTTACTCGATCTTTTTCAATTATGACTGTGCTTCAATAAGCTGTTCGATTTCTTCCGCAGTCGGCATCGCTTCTGACGAACTGTGCTTGCTCACCACAATGGAGGCTGAAGCACTGCCGTATTTCAATGCCGTTTCAATGTCTTTTCCGCTGACAAGGCCATAGATAAAGGCTGACGCATAGGAGTCACCGGCCCCAAAGGTTTTCAGCACTTTTGTCTTGTACGCTTGAGCGCGGAATACCTCGCCGGATTTGCTGTATGCGTAAGAGCCTTCGACGCCGTGTTTGATGACAACGAGGTTGGCTGAATGGCCAAATAAATGATTGACGGATTCTTCATTGCTTCCGCCTGTGCGGTTTTCCATCACATCAAATTCATCGCGTGTGCCGATGACGATATCAGACTGCTCGGCAACCAAAGAATAATAAACGGCTGTTTCATCTGATGACTGCCACGTATACGGGCGGTAATCCAGTTCGAACACCACTTTGACCTGATGCTTCTTCGCGTATTGAACAGCTTTTAATACCGCTTCCCGTGACGGGCTTTTGGCGAGCGCTGTCCCGGAAACAAGCAGCATTTTCGCATTTGCGATATAGTCCTCGCTTACCTCTGAAGGCTCAAGATAAAGATCCGCCACATCATCGCGATACATTAAAATGCTGCATTCTTCAGGGCTGAGGATTTCTGTAAATGCAAGGCCTGCTTTGTGTCCATCTTGATCAACAACCATCTGTGTTGTATCAACGCCGGTCTTTCTCATATAGGACTCTATGAATCTTCCATGCTGGTCATCCGGAATTTTGCCGATGAAGCCCGCTTTTAAGCCAAGCTTCGCGCTGCCGATCGCGATATTCGCAGGTGAACCGCCGACGTATTTGGAAAATGTCATCGTCTCTTCCATTGGGCGGTTGTATTCGACTGCGTTCAGATCAATACATGCCCGGCCGATGGCAACAATATCAAAAGCCTTCTCTTCATTGAATGTATACTTCATCGTAAACAGCCACTCCTCACTTGTTAGCGTTCTAAAATCCATTCATGCGCCGGGTCGTTATAAAACTTCCATTTTCGCGTCGGCCCTGCCATGACATTTAAATAGTAGGATGTGTATCCGTCCGGAACGCCTACCGGGTGGTATCCCGCAGGAACGATGACAACGTTTTCATTTTCCACAGTCATTGTCTCGTCAATAGAACGGTCATCTGTGTATACGCGCTGAAACACAAAGCCCTGTCCCGGGTCTAACTCATGGTAGTACGTTTCTTCTAAGAAAGATTCTTCCGGCAAGTTGTCTTGGTCATGTTTGTGAGGCGGGTAGCTGGACCAGTTGCCGCTGTCCGTATAGACTTCAACGACTAATAGACTGTTAGCTGAAGGGTCTGAATCCGGAAGAATGTTATGAACAGTACGTTTGTTTGAAAATTGCCCGCGATGCTCAATTCCGTTGTCTTCCGCTTTGATCAGCTTTGTCGGAAGCTGCTTTTCCGATGGAGAATAGCAAAGCGCCACTCTTGCGTCGCTGACCGCTGTGATCTCAAATGCACGGTCATTTGAAATATAGACGCTGTCTGTCGGTTTTCGTTCAAATACGCTTTCGCGCGTGCCGATATTCTCAAAAGTCGACTCATGATCTGTCACTGTAATTTTCCCCGTTACCGCCACAATACAGATTTCTTGTTTTTTCAATTCTTCTGTATAGCTTGAACCTGATGCAAGATCTAACACTTTAAACTCTACATAAGTGAGATCAGAGTTGGATGTCGTTACTTCGTGCACGAGTTTGACCCCATTAGACACTTCATGCGACTGCGGCTTACGCAACAAATAACTCATAGAGAAGCCCTCCTCTTTCTATTGGCAGAATGAGTCCGAACAGCGCACATGGACGCCGTTCGGCTGTTCGTCGTTTAGTTGAAATCAGGTGCCGGATATCTTGCCGTTACCACTTTTTTACGTGTATAGAAGTCGACGCTGTCTTTTCCGTTCGCATGCAACGTTCCAAAGAATGAAGATTTCCAGCCTGAGAATGGGAAGAACGCCATTGGAGCCGGCACCCCAAGGTTGATTCCTAGCATCCCCGCATCAATGTTTTCACGGAAGTAGCGGATTGCGTTTGAGTTGGATGTGAACAAGCAGGCGCCGTTCGCAAACTCAGACTTATTGGCGATTTCAATCGCTTCTTTCAGGTTTTTCACACGAATGACAGATAAGACCGGAGCGAAAATTTCATCTTTCCAGATCGTCATCTCTGTTGTGACATTGTCAAAGATCGTCGGGCCGACAAAGTAGCCGTCGTCTGACACATTTTCACGTCCGTCACATACGAGTCTGGCACCTTCTTCAAGACCTTTTTCGATATAGCTGAGCGTGCGCTTCTTGTTGTCTTCGCGAATCACCGGTCCTAAGAACACGCCGTCATCAAGGCCGTTACCGATTTTAATGTCCGCCACTTTTTCCTGCAGCTTCGCCATAAATTCATCGGCGATTCCTTCTTCAACTGTCACAACCGCACAAGCCATGCAGCGTTCACCGGCAGAACCGAAGGCAGCTCCGACGATGTTTGTGACCGTGTCTTCAAGATTCGCATCGTTCAAGACAATCGTATGGTTTTTCGCGCCAGTCAGAGATTGCACGCGTTTTAAGTTTTCGCTTCCTTTTTTGTAGACGTATTCGCCGACTGGCTTGGAGCCTACAAATGAAATCGCTTTAATTTCGGGATGCTCGAGGATGCCGTTCACAACGTCATGCGCACCGTATACGACGTTGAATACCCCTTTCGGAAGGCCCGCTTTTTCAAAAAGCTCAACCAATTTCTCTGTTAACAGCGGTGTCCGCTCTGATGGTTTTAAAATAAATGTGTTGCCGAGTGCGATCGCCATTGGGAACATCCAGCAAGGGACCATCATCGGGAAGTTAAATGGCGCGATTCCGCCGACAACTCCGATTGGGTAGCGGTAGTTGGCCGCTTCAACGTCCGTTGCGATGGAAGCAAGCGAGTCACCCATCATTAGGGAAGGTGCTCCAGCGGCGAACTCTACGTTTTCAATCCCGCGTCCCACTTCACCTAAAGCTTCTTTTGTGTTTTTTCCGTTTTCAATGGTAATCAGATGAGCCAGTTCTTCTTTATGCTGGGACAGCAGCTGCTGGAAGTTAAATAGAATTCTGGCGCGGCGAGGAACCGCCACCTTTGACCATGTTTTAAATGCTTCAGCCGCTGTTTGCGCTGCGTAATCAATGTCCTCTTTTGTAGAAATCGGCACTTGGCATAGCACTTCTTTCGTCGCCGGATTGACGACATCTTCATATTGATCTGTTTTGCTTTCAACCCATTCACCGTTGATGTAGTTTTTTAATTTTCTGATTTCTGCCATTCTTATTGCCTCCTTCATTAGTAAACACATACACTTGTATGGATGGTTCAGGATAGATTCATATCAATATCCACTTTTCAGTAAGCCAAGAATTAAACGCTTTCAAAAAAACCAAAAAAATAAATGGCGGATGCATATTTACATACAAGCAACCATTTCATGCACAACAGGTTACTTTTTGGTCATTTCTTGGTTATATTTTAATCGCATAATACCCATAAGTCAATCATAAACACTACATTTTTTCATTATTTTTATTATATTAATCTTTTAATCAAGTAAGAGAGGTAAGAGAAGGCCGTCCAATCTTGCAAAAGATATACACCGATGTTATCATTTTTTAAGCAACTATTGATTAACTTTTGGTTTTTATTATATATTTATGTTACGTAAAGATTCAAGAAGGAGTTTTTTATATGAAACTGATGCGGATTCAGGAAATGGAGGAGTACATTTTATCGCATGGCACTGTTTCCTTAGATGAGCTGTGCCAGGTGTTCAATGTCTCCAAAAACACAGTAAGACGTGATATCAACAAGCTAACAGAAAAGGGTGCGATTGAAAAAGTATACGGCGGCGTAACATCTATTGAAAAAACCGCATTAGTTCCTTTTGAAAATCGCACCATTCAGCACCAGGATGAAAAAACAAAAATCGCCCATTATGCTTCCCGATTTATTGAAGATCACGATTTGGTCTTCATTGATTCAGGAACGACGACAAAGTCTATTCTTGATACGCTTGATCCAGCCAAAAATGTCACCATCTTAACCAACAGTTTAGACATTATCAATGCGGCGTCAGCTTTGAAGAATATCAACTTAATCATTATCGGAAACAACTATAAGAGAAAAACCCGCTCCTTTGTCGGCATGGACGACCCGGCTATGCTTGATAAGTACAATATCAACAAAGCCTTTATGTCCGCTACCGGAACGACGCTGACACACGGATTGACCAACTCGGATCTGCTGGAGTATGAAATTAAAAAGAGGATTTCGGAAAAAGCAAAAGAAGTGTATCTATTGGCTGACCATTCTAAATTCGGAAAATCAACGCTTCTGACATATGCGCCGTTTGACAGGCTGCATTGCATTGTGACCTCTCAGCCATTAGACGACGAGTACACGCAGTACTGCAATGAGCATCAAATCGGCATTCATCTGGCCTAACGTTTACAATAGTGTTGAGAGTCTATCATCCATTTTATTCTAGGAGGCAGATCATGAAAAAAGCGAAGCTCGGAAAATCAGACTTGCAGGTATTCCCTATCGGATTAGGAACAAATGCTGTCGGAGGACATAACCTCTATCCGAACCTAAATGAAGAAACCGGAAAAGAATTGGTGCGCGAGGCGATCCGTAATGGCGTGACAATGTTAGACACCGCTTATATTTACGGGATCGGCCGTTCCGAAGAATTAATTGGTGAAGTGCTGCGTGAATTCAACCGTGAAGATGTTGTCATCGCGACAAAAGCCGCTCACAGAAAACAGGGCAATGACTTTGTCTTTGATAATTCACCAGAATTTCTTAAAAAATCAGTTGATGAAAGCCTGAAGCGCTTGAATACCGATTATATCGATTTGTTCTACATTCACTTCCCTGACGAACATACGCCTAAGGATGAAGCCGTTAACGCGCTGAATGAGATGAAGAAAGCCGGAAAAATCCGTTCCATCGGTGTATCCAACTTCTCTTTAGAGCAATTGAAAGAAGCAAACAAAGACGGTTTGGTAGATGTATTGCAAGGCGAATACAACCTGTTAAACCGTGAAGCAGAAAAAACATTCTTCCCGTATACGAAGGAGCATAATATTTCATTTATCCCTTACTTCCCTCTCGTATCAGGTTTATTGGCAGGAAAGTATACAGAAGATACAACGTTCCCAGAAGGCGACCTGCGAAACGAACAGGAACACTTCAAGGGCGAGCGTTTCAAAGAAAATATCAGAAAGGTCAACAAGCTTGCGCCGATTGCCGAAAAACACAACGTGGATATCCCTCACATCGTATTGGCCTGGTATTTGGCAAGACCGGAAATTGATATTTTAATCCCGGGAGCAAAACGTGCCGATCAGCTGATTGATAACATCAAAACAGCCGACGTGACGCTTTCTCAAGAGGATATTTCATTTATTGATAAGCTGTTCGCATAAGAAGAAAACAGCCTTCTCCAATGGAGAAGGCTGTTTTTTTGTGCGATAAATTCCTAAATAACTGATTTTGAAGCAAAACCTTACAAAATGAGCCATAAATCCGATAAAATAAAGGTAGTTTATCTCAGAAAGAAAGTGATTGAGAAAGCAAAAGTATGAAACGTTCATATCATCTAGCTCATATGAAATAAAGCTGACCCAGCTTCTTTTATTTGCTGGTCAGAATAGCGGACCATTTCGATGGTCTATGGAGGAAACAGAATGAAACTTAAATATGTAAAAGCCTTAGTTGCAGTAACCGTTGCTTTAGGTGTACTGCTGCCATCAACGATTTCTCATGCAAAGAGCTTTAGCGGCCGCTCATCATCTAGTTACAGCAGCCGAAGTTCAAGCTCGTCATACAGCGGAAGCTATAAATCAAGCCCGAAATCAAGCTACAGCTCAGGATCAAGCTCTTCTAGCAAAAAATCCAAGACGCCTGACGATTCATCATCATCGATTTCGCTTAAAAAGAAGCCTTCGGAAAAGGCAAGCTCATCAAGCTCTAAAAAATCGTCAGGCACCTTTTCCGGCGCTACATCAAAAGTAACCGGAAAGACATACAGCGGAAAAACGTCTAAAGCCTATGTTGGCGGACGATATGTTTCAGTCAATCATTACTATCACGCAGGTTTCGCGCCATCAGGATGGTTTGGATATTATAGTGGATTTACAATGGGTATGTTCATGATCAGCATGATGCACCCATGGGGTTACACCTATCATCCAGTCGGAGGCCCAGGTTATGTTTCGTATGGCGCTTCACCCATTGCCTGGATCGTTGATATCATTGCTTTGATCATTATTTTAATCATTGTCATCGCATTGATTCGCGCATTTAAAGCACCGAAGACGTACAGAAGGAGATTTTAGGCGATGAGATTAATATTAAATGAGCAAGAAATTGTAGACGGAATTTGCGTGTATATTTCCAATGAAGAAGATATCTACCCTGAAGACGTTGAAGTAAAGGAGCTATCTTATAACAAGCGTACAGGGTTCTTCGCTGAAGCTACATTTGGCCTGCACCACAAGCAGCTTATGTCAGATGACATTTCAGAAGGCATTATTCAGTTCTTAGAGGAATACCACAACTTCAATCCGGACGTTACCGTCGTTGAATTGCAATTTGATAAGAAAAAAGGCTTCTCCGCCTTGGTTTTCGTCAACGAAGCAGAAGAATAAAAATGTCTTAATCAAAACCTTACTCCGCGCGGGTAAGGTTTTTTTAATGGTTTCTCTGAGCATAAAGTTATTTCGTTTTTCCTAAACTCAGCGGATCTGTGATCATCTCTTTTGGCTTTAACGTTTCCGTTTGTTCAAAACAAATGTTTCAAATGAGATAGGAAATGGGTACTAATCTATTAACTTTGTTATACATTTTAGATACTCATTGGCTCAACAACTGAGGAGGAGACATTTGTGAAGAAAGACACAAGGAAATATATGATCTACTTTTTCGGCGCTTTAGGGGGACTGCTATATGGTTACGATACAGGTGTTATCTCCGGAGCACTCCTGTTTATCAATAACGATATTCCTTTAACGACATTGACAGAAGGATTGGTTGTCAGCATGCTGCTCCTTGGCGCGATTTTCGGTTCTGCCTTGAGCGGCACATGCTCAGACCGCTGGGGCAGGAGAAAGGTTGTATTTGTCCTTTCCATCATTTTTATTATCGGCGCGCTCGCTTGCGCATTTTCTCAAACAATCGGCATGCTGATTGCATCTAGGGTGATACTCGGGTTGGCCGTCGGCGGTTCAACGGCACTTGTGCCCGTGTATCTTTCCGAAATGGCACCGACGAAAATTCGCGGGACACTCGGCACAATGAACAACTTAATGATTGTCACCGGGATTTTGCTCGCCTATATCGTTAACTACCTGTTCACACCGTTTGAAGCGTGGCGCTGGATGGTCGGTCTGGCTGCAGTGCCTGCCGTGCTTCTATTAATCGGCATCGCGTTCATGCCGGAATCGCCAAGATGGCTCGTGAAGCGCGGCCGCGAAGAAGAAGCGAGACGCATCATGAACATCACTCATGATCCCCAAGACATCGAAATGGAATTGGCAGAGATGAAGCAAGGGGAAGCGGAGAAAAAAGAAACGACACTCAGCGTGTTGAAAGCCAAATGGATTCGCCCCATGCTTCTGATTGGCGTCGGCCTTGCCATTTTCCAGCAGGCGGTCGGCATTAACACGGTCATCTACTACGCGCCAACCATTTTTACGAAGGCCGGTCTTGGCACATCAGCTTCGGCGCTCGGCACAATGGGAATCGGCATCCTCAACGTCATCATGTGTATCACTGCCATGATCTTAATTGACCGTGTCGGCCGCAAAAAACTTCTGATCTGGGGAAGTGTCGGCATCACACTGAGCCTTGCTGCTTTATCAGGCGTGCTCCTGACACTGGGGCTTTCCGCATCTACAGCGTGGATGACAGTAGTCTTTCTAGGTGTCTATATCGTCTTTTACCAGGCGACATGGGGTCCGGTAGTGTGGGTGCTCATGCCTGAGCTCTTCCCGTCCAAAGCACGCGGAGCCGCGACAGGGTTCACGACTTTGGTGTTATCGGCGGCTAACCTGATCGTGTCGCTTGTCTTTCCGCTGATGCTAAGCGCGATGGGCATCGCATGGGTCTTTATGGTTTTCTCAGTCATTTGTCTTCTCTCATTTTTCTTCGCGTTCTACATGGTACCGGAAACCAAAGGGAAAAGCTTGGAAGAAATTGAAGCAAGCCTGAAAAAACGGTTTAAAAAGAAGAAAAGCACCCAAAACCAAGTGCTGAATGAGCGTACATTATAAAAAAAGGAATCGTCTCCTTATGGGACGATTCCTTTTTCTGTTTACACCATGACCTTGCAAATATTGTTCGTAAATTCCACAGGGTCCTGAATCGGCAGGCCTTCGATGAGGAGCGCCTGATTGTACAGAAGGTTTGTGTACAGGCTCAGCTTCTCTTTATCTTGTTCAAACGCGTCCTGCAGCGTTTGGAATACCTCGTGATTTGGGTTGATTTCCAGCACTTTTTCCGCCTTCACATTTTGGCTGTCAGGCATCGCATTTAAGATTTTTTCCATCTCAATTGTCACTTCGCCGTCAGCAGCAAGGCAGACTGGATGTGATTTAAGCCGTTTTGAGATTCTGACGTTTTTCACTTTGTCTGACAGAATGTTTTTCATTTCCTCAAACAGATCCTTATACTTGCTTTCCTCTTCCTCGGACTGCTTTTGATCCTCATCCGTGTCTATGCCAAGGTCTCCGCTTGATACGGACTTGAATTCTTTTTCCTGATAAGAAGCCAGCATTTTAATTGCAAACTCATCGATGTCCTCAGTAAAGTAGAGGATTTCATAGCCTTTGTCCGCCACCATTTCCGTTTGCGGCAGTTTCTCAATGCGGTCGTAAGAATCACCGGTCGCGTAATAAATGAATTTCTGCTCCTCTGGCATTCTGGAAACATACTCGTCTAAGCTGACCAGTTTTTTCTCTTTTGAAGAGTAGAATAAGAGGAGATCCTTCAATTGATCCTTATTCGCGCCAAAATCATTGTACACGCCGAATTTCAGCTGTCTGCCGAACGACTTGTAGAACGTCTCGTATTTCTCGCGGTCTTTTTTCAACAGGCTTTGCAGCTCGCTTTTGATTTTCTTGCTGATGTTTTTCGCGATCAGCTTCAGCTGGCGGTCATGCTGCAGCATTTCTCTGGAAATATTCAGCGATAGATCCTCAGAATCGACCATGCCCTTCACAAAGCTGAAGTGGTCCGGTAGCAGGTCTGCGCACTTATTCATAATCAGCACGCCATTGGAATACAGCTCCAAGCCTTTCTCATATTCCTTGGAATAGTAGTCAAACGGCATGTTTTCAGGGACGAATAGAATTGCGTTGTAGCGAACGGCTCCATCCACACTGATATGAACGTGTGTCAGCGGTTTATCAAACCCGTAATGCTTTTCAGCATAGAATTTTTCATAATCCTCATCTGTCAGCTCGCTTTTGTTTTTTCTCCAGATCGGCACCATGCTGTTGACCGTCTGCTCTTCCTGCACCTCTTCAAATTCATTTTCGCTGCCTTCCTTCGGCTTATTAATGGTTGTATCCATTTTGATCGGGTAGCGAATGAAGTCGGAGTACTTCTTGATGATCGCTTTTAAACGATATTCCTCTAAAAACTCGTCATAGCTATCATCTTCTGTGTTCTCTTTGATTTTCAGGATAATGTCTGTACCGACAGAATCCTTTTCACACGGTTCAATCGTATAGCCGTCTGCACCCGCAGACTCCCATTTATAAGCTTCTTCGCTGCCAAGCGCTTTACTGATGACTGTCACGACATCGGCAACCATAAATGCCGCGTAAAAACCGACACCGAACTGCCCGATAATGTCATGTCCGTCTTTCAGCTCGTTTTCCTTTTTAAACGCGAGGGAACCGCTTTTTGCAATTGTTCCAAGATGCTGTTCAAGCTCATCCTTTGTCATTCCGATCCCCGTATCAGAGATGGTTAATGTTCTCGCATCTTTGTCAGCTGCGACCTTTATGTAGTAACTGTCTTTATCAAACGTAAGCGCATCGTCCGTAAGCGCTTTGTAATAGATTTTGTCAATCGCATCACTCGAATTGGAGATTAACTCGCGCAGGAAAATTTCTTTTTGGGTATAAATGGAGTTAATCATCATATCCAGCAAGCGTTTAGACTCTGCTTTAAACTCTTTTTTTGCCACTCTTGATCGCTCCTTTACCATTATGTAAACCCTTTTCAGCATCTATTTATCACATAAGATGACAATTGTCAATTAGATTGATAGATGCATATATATGTAAATTTAACATTAGTTGGATTTGTTTTCACTCTTTTTCTCACTCATTCTCATAAAAAAGAGAGGCTTCATCATCCTCTCTTTTTTTCTGTGTCATTCCAGCGGCCAAACTCCCGCTTCATCCATATATGCACCGGGTAGAAAAACAAACCGAACGGTATTAAAAACAATAGATTATGCCATGAAGCATTCAGAAATGCGCTTGCAGTCACCGGAAACGTAATCTCTTGCAATAAAAAAGAGATGACAGTCAGCACAACAAATGCAGATGGAATGGTAATGAAGCAATAAAACTTGAGCTCCTTCTTATGCTGTACCTTCAAACATACAAACCTCCCAACAATTTCTAATTCATCTTAACATATGCTGGCCTTTCTTTTCTCGCATGTTTATCACTGCACATAGCGGGAAGACAAATAGAAAAAGGAGGTCTCGTATCATGGGAAGACTTGAAAACAAAACAGCAGTGATCACAGGCGCCGCGACAGGCATTGGGCAAGCGACGGCAGAGGTTTTTGCCAATGAAGGCGCGCGTGTGATCATCGGAGATATCAATAAAGATCAAATGGAGGAAACAGTTGACGCAATCAGAAAAAACGGAGGACAGGCAGAATCCTTTCACCTCGATGTGTCAGATGAAAACAGTGTGAAAGCATTTGCTGATCAAATCAAGGATGCATGCGGAACGATTGATATACTGTTTAATAATGCCGGCGTTGATCAGGAAGGCGGAAAGGTGCACGAATATCCGGTTGACCTGTTTGACCGCATTATCGCCGTAGACCTGCGCGGCACGTTCCTTTGCAGCAAATATCTGATTCCGCTCATGCTCGAAAAAGGAGGCTCCATCATCAATACCTCCTCCATGTCAGGCCGGGCCGCGGATCTCGACCGCTCCGGCTACAATGCTGCAAAAGGCGGGATCACGAACCTGACTAGAGCGATGGCGATTGATTACGCTCGAAACGGCATCCGCGTCAATTCTATCTCACCGGGCACGATCGAAACACCGCTGATTGACAAATTAGCAGGCACCAAAGAACAGGAAATGGGTGAAAAATTCCGCGAAGCCAACAAATGGATCACGCCGCTCGGCCGCCTCGGCCAGCCGAAGGAAATGGCGACAGTGGCCCTGTTTCTCGCGTCAGACGACAGCTCATACGTCACAGGAGAGGACATCACCGCAGACGGCGGCATCATGGCATACACATGGCCAGGGAAAATGCTGATTGATGAGAAATGGAAGAAAGAAACGAAATAAGAGAGGGGATGTCCCTCTCTTTTTGTCTTTCAAAGCAATACAACCTTATACTTTTTCACATCCAAAAACTGCAAAAATTCCCTCGCCAGCACTTCAGGCGGATGCGCCTTTCCTTCATCCAGCCGATACAAAAGCAACCCGATAATCATTGCGGATACATAATGGGCATAAAGCTTTTTCTCTGCGTGAATATCAGTTTGCTGATGCAGATAAAACGATTCCAGCGCTTTGAACATATCAGGTATCACATGAGGAACACCCCATTCCCGATTGAGAAAATGGACAATGGGCATGTTTGACAAAGCAGAATGGCGAGCGCCTTCTCCGCTTCCTTTAAGGAAAATTCATTCGGGCTGGAGGCAATCGTCAGGTGATCAATGATCTCCGCACATGATCGCTGTATCATGGTTTGGAGCAATTCCTCCTTATTGGCATAGTGATCATAAAAGGTTGCACGGCGGATATTGCTTTTACGCGTAATATCTGAAATCGTGATGCCCGCGTAGTCTTGTTTCTCCGCCAATACATCCAGAAATGCCTTCTGCAGCGCCTCTCTCGTTCGAACCACCCGCCTGTCGATTTGCTTCTCCTTCTCTCGCTCTCCTGGCACAGCTTTTCCAAACAGCCAATAAAACCGCTTTTGAGAAACAAGCTCCCATACCTTCTGGCTGATGGCTTCAGGAGACGCGGCCGCATCCTCATTCAGCCAATACAGGATAATCGCGTACGTGTACAAGGCCCGATAATGTCCATAAATGTCCCGTTCAATCGGCGTTAAATTCACATGGATCGGAGCCAGCAGCACATCCTGCTGAAACACATCCTTAAAAAAACGATGAAAATGTCCTCTGTTCATCATCACAGAAAAAAAGGAACGATGCTCATGAACAAAGGACAGCGTCGGATGCACCGTTTGCCGTTTTTTGTTCAAATGAAGGGTATCCATATGACTGAAGGCGTCAAAAAGCGCTTTGCCCAGTCCTTCCTTCATGTCTTCGATCACATCCTCAATGATTGAAAACTTATCCTCATAATAAAGGTAGAGCGATCCGCGGCTCACTTTGGCCTTCTCAGCGATTTCTTTCATTGTGATGTGTTGAATATCTCTATCTTTCAATAAAGCCAGCAGCGCCTCTTTCACTTGAGCTTCGGCAGATTCCGGCACAAAAGACACCTCCAATCATTAGACAGATCTTAGATATATGTACGGTAACTTATAGATGGTTCACCGTTGTCTTTCTTACAGAAAAGGTACCACCTTATAATAGGTCCGAGAAAAGAAGAAAGCAAATGAGGGGGATTTTACAATGGAACAGCAAGTAAAGGACGACATCCAGCGTGTCTTTCAGCTTCAGAAAAAACAGCAAAAAGCCTTGCGCGCTTCAACAGCGGAACAGCGGAGAGAAAAGCTTCAACGCTTTTTAGATTCCGTCATCGCCCATGAAGAAGAAATCATCGAAGCGATCCGCAAAGACGTCCGCAAACCATATCACGAAGTCAAAAAAGCGGAAATCGAAGGAACAAAAAAAGCGATTAGAGATAATATGAATAACCTGGAACAATGGATGGCGCCTAAAGAAGTCGGTTCATCGTTAAGCCCTGACGCAAACGGAATTCTTATGTACGAGCCTAAAGGCGTCACACTCATCCTCGGCCCGTGGAACTATCCGTTTATGCTGACGATGGCGCCGCTTGCCGCTTCTCTCGCAGCCGGAAACAGCGCGATTGTGAAGCTGTCCGATTTCACGATGAACACGAGCAACATTGCTGCTAAAGTAATAAGAGACGCTTTTGATGAAAAAGAAGTCGCGATTTTTGAAGGAGAGGTTGAGGTGGCAACCGAACTACTTGATCAGCCGTTCGACCATATTTTCTTCACTGGAAGCACAAATGTCGGGAAAATTGTCATGACAGCGGCTGCCAAACACTTGGCATCTGTCACACTTGAGCTTGGCGGCAAGAGCCCGACGATCATTGACAGTGAATACGATCTGATGGACGCAGCGAAAAAGATCGCCGTCGGGAAATTCGTAAACGCCGGCCAAACCTGCATCGCACCTGATTACCTGTTCATTAAAAAAGACGTTCAGGACAGGTTCGCGGGGATTTTACAAACAGTCGTCAACGCTGGATTTATGGAGGATGATCATACCCCAGACCGCAGCAAATTTACGCAGATCGTCAATGACCGCAACTTCAACCGCGTCAAAGATCTGTTCGACGATGCCATCGAAAAAGGGGCGGAAGTGGTGTTCGGCGGCGTATTTGATGCCAGCGACCGCACGATCTCGCCAACCGTTTTGAAAAACGTCACGCCTGACATGAAAATCATGCAGGAGGAAATCTTCGCACCGATTCTGCCAATGATGAACTATGAAGACATCGACGAGGTCATCGATTACGTAAATGACCGCGATAAACCGCTTGCACTTTATGTGTTCAGCAAAAACCAAGACCTGATTGACAACGTCCTTCAGCACACGACATCAGGAAATGCCGCCATCAATGATGTCGTCGTCCATTTCAGTGACGTCAACCTGCCATTCGGCGGCGTCAACACAAGCGGAATCGGCTCCTATCATGGGGTATACGGATTCAAAGAGTTTTCTCATGAGAAGGGTGTATTTATTCAAGCCGCTGAATAATCGTAATGAAGAGAATCTGCATCATCTTGCAGGTTCTTTTTTTATCTTTATATCACCTAAATAAAGAGATTAAAAGTGATAAAATACCATTTTTACTACGAGACCAAATTCCTCTAGTCTATCTCATTGAAACCCTGCAGCCCCTAACGTATAATATCCCAGAAAACTTCAAAGGAAAGAATATTATACATGGAAAAACCAGCTGGATTTTGGATTCGGGCAGCCGCCTCTATTATTGATGTATTTATTATAGCTATATTCTCTTTCATTATGATTTTCATTAACACCTTCATTGTGTTGCCACTCATTGATGCAGCAGGTACACACATGTCAGAAGCCCAATATGAGTTTTTCATGTTGATCAATGGCACAATCCCTGTTTTGGCCATCATATTTATTTTCGCTATTCTTTACTATAGCTTGCTGACTTCCTCAAACATGCAAGCAGCATTGGGAAAAAAACTCATGGGCATCATCGTTGTCAATCAGTATAGCGAGCGTATTTCTTTTTGGCACAGCTTCGGCCGTTTCTTCGCTTACACATTATCTAAGATCTTATATATCGGTTTTATCATGGCGGCCTTTCCCTCTAAACTGGCATTACATGATTATATTTGCGGGACAAAGGTTGTCTATAAAAATAAATATCTTGATTGATCAAAAAAACAGGCTGCCGAGTTAACCTCGCCAGCCTGTTTTACTATTTCCCAAAAGCCATCAGCTTCGTATAACTTCCAATATAAAGCGTTCCGTCCTCAGCGAGCTGAGGAGAAGACACGACGTTGCTGTCGGTTTGATAGTTCCATAATTCATTGCCGTTTGCGTCTGCCGCATAAACCTTCATATCATCTGACCCGAAATAAACCGTTCCCTTCGCGTCAATCAGCGGCGCCGTTCTGACAGGGCCGTCTGTGTAGAATGACCAGTTCATATCCCCGTTTTTGCTGATGGAAAACAGCTCGCCGCTTCCTGAGCCGATGTAGATATTGCCATTATGATCAATCGCAGGAGATGAGCTGGAGAACCCGTTTAGCGGGAATGTCCATTTCAAACTGCCTGTTGATGTATAAGCATACAGCTGTCCATCTTGGTTGCCGGCATAAATGTTTCCGTCCTTATCAATCACCGGATATCCTTTAAACGCATTTGACGTCGTTCTGGACCATTTCACCTGTCCGGTTCCGGAGTTGATCGCATAAAACACGTAATTATATGTGCCGACATACACGGTGCCGTTTTTGGCAAGCACCGGCACAGAGCTGACGACACCATTTGTTTTCAACTTCCAGCGCTCTGTCCAGGTTGATTTTGACGTCGGTTTGATCGCGTGAACATAATTATCAAGTGTTGAGAAATACAACGTCCCGTCTGAACCGATCACCGTTTCAGAGCTTGGCCCGCCGCTTAACGGAACCGTTGTTAAAATTTCTCCCGTTTCTTTGTCAATAAAATAAATCTTTTTGTCATAGGATGCCAAATAGATAACGCCGTTGGTCCCAAGTACAGGAGATTGCGTATATGTTTTTCCAAGATTGCTCGTCACCCATTTGACTGAGCCGTCTGGATTAAAGGCTTTCATTTCCCCGTCTCTGGAATGAAGATATACTGTGCCGTCTCCGTCAATCACAGCCCCCGCTCCATTTTGCGGAGTCGTTCTGATGTCGTTTTGCCATTTCAGCGTCCCGTCTGTATTTCCGGCGAACCGGCTTTCGCGTGACCAGTTAAACATGGCAGGCGCCATCGCTTGTACATCATATCTTCCTGGCAAAAAGCCAGATGCTCCATTATTTTGAGAAAACACCGTTTCCGCCGCATAAGCAGCTGTCGGCTGAAGCACTTTGGCAGCGGGCACATCAGAAACAGCGCCGGCCGAAACAGCCGCCGCCACCGCAGCTCCCGCAATCAAAGCTTTCATACGAAATGACTTGACCATCATTGAGACCCCCATTATATGTAACTTCTAATTTGTGACCATCATAACATATTCATCCATTTTATAAATCTATTTCACAAAAACATCACAAACTAGAAAACTATGTAAGAGTATTCACGGACGTTTTTTCAGCACCCGATCGAAATGCAGCCACAAACCAAATGACGTTGACAGCAGCCGCAGCGAGACTAACTCCCAAAACAAAGATCACCTCAGAAAGCAGATGGTCACTAAAGAAACTAAACATCAAGATAAAACCGGCCGAAGACAAATGAATCAAAAGCCCGAAGCCGCAAAGCACCGCCATGACATACCTCATTGCATCGACTCCGAGCATATAAACGAGAAATGGAATGAAATACAAGACAAGGATCATACCGACAGCTGACCACATGCCAGCTGAATTAAACTGATTGGCCGCCGCTCCCGTTCCGGCCAGCGGCGAAAGTGAAGCCGCCACAATCACGGCGCAAAAAAGAAACGCAGAAATGGTTGTCATGATCGCCACGCTATTTTTTTTTGACATCAAACTCCTCCTTTAATAGAAATATTAACCTTTTTTATTATAAGTAAGTTGAATGTTATATTCATTATATTTTTAAAAAATTCCAGAATACATACACAATTGCTATGCTTCTTTCTAGTATATTTATATAGTAAAAACAAAGGATAAAAGACTCATTTTTCTGTAATATCAGGATTTTATCACCATACCATATTGCATGTACTTCTTTTTCAAAGTATACTATTCCAGATTAATTCAGAGGAGAGAGAAAAATACATGGAAAAACCAGCAGGATTTTGGATTCGTTTTTTAGCTTATTTTATTGACGGCATTATTGTATCTGTTCCTAGTTATATTATTCTATTTATTATCAATTCTGTGTTTGTAGCTGGGGCTGTGGCAACAAACCCTTACATGACGGAAGAAGAGTATTTAGTGAAATACATGACGCTTGCATTTTTGCCTACTATGCTGATCATGATCGTCATCAGCGTGTTATATTACGGGCTGCTCACAGCTTCTAAAATGCAAGGCACACTTGGCAAAAAAATTCTTGGCCTGAAAGTGGTCAATGAACAAGGTGAACGGGTTTCTGTCGGACAGGGAATTGGCCGTTACTTTGCCTATATCTTATCTGGAATCATCTTTTATATCGGGTTTATCATGATCGCCTTTGGAGAGAAAAAAGGCCTGCATGACATCATTTGCAAAACACGTGTCGTGTATAAATAATAGAAAAAAGTCTAGACGCCAATAGGCATCTAGACTTTTGTTTTCTTTACAATAGGCTGCCACGACAGATACGTAGCGCTTCTCCACAGCCACTCAAACGGCCCCATCCGAAAGACACGAAGCCAAAGGTGGCTGAAGACCATTTGAACGGCACAAACAGCAATTGTAATGAGCACACCGGCAGCAGGGTACACTTTTCCATACAGGCCCAAGCCGTAATGATAAAAAATCCAAGTACATACAATAGACTGCATCAGATAATTGGTAAATGCCATCCTCCCAACAGCGGAGAATGATTGCAGCACTGTTCTCACTCTTGTTTTATGATAAAGATAGACAACCGTTGTAACATAGAAAAACATGAGGAAAGGCGCGCCAATCAGCAAACATATTTCTTTATCCGTTACACTGTACAGCACCTGGGCGCCGATGCCGATGACAAGCCCAGCCATCCACAATCGTTTTAATCCTTTGCGATGCTTTTCTGGTTCATGCAAGTACCGAGATTTCGCTGCCGCAGCTCCCAGCAAAAACATGCTGAAATATGGAATGGATGCAAAGAAGAAGTTGAGCGGATTATACGTAAGCATGCCATTCGAAGACATATAAACAAGACGGTCATGGATCCGCTGTTCTGCAATGTCCTTCAGGCTGCCGCTTCCATAAACATGAATCGCTTGTTTTGCCTGCTGTTTTACCGCTTGTACCCATTCCTGTCCGTTTGATTGATCAAAACTTGTCAACATGAACGGAATGGAAAACAAAAGATACAAAGAGACCGCCCATATCAGCAGTGTTTTCGGCTTTGCTTTTCGAAACAAGAGCAGGACAAAACCGAGCAGGGCATATTCTGTTAAAATATCTCCGTCCCATATCAAAAAGGCATGAATCGTTCCAAACAAGAGAAGCGCCATTAACCTTCTCACATATAACGGAACAAACCGTTTCCCTTTGTTTTCTGCTCTCTCCATCATGACAACCATGCCAAATCCAAATAAAAAGGAAAACAATAAAATACATTTTATTTGAATGAAGAATTTCAGTATATCTGCGGCGGCAAAATCAGCTTCAGACCACTTATCCATGAAAAAATTCTCTTTTCCAAGCATAGACAAATACATATCCGGATAACTGAAATGTGCCAGATTGACAAATAAGATGCCGAAAATCGCCATTCCTCTCAGCACATCAAGCACACCGATCCGCTCATTTGTTAAAGTCGGCTGTAATGAAGACATAGCCATCACGCTCCTTTTTTCTGTACCTTAAGGGTATGAAAAAATGAAGCGCGGAAACATCGATTTAGGTGTCAGGCCGGCATGAAAACCTTACAATCTTGTCATCTTTATGGTTTCATCACCTTTAAATCTAATGCTTCGATATTCTGCAAAACGCGATCAAAGCGCAAAGCCTGAGGCTCACATGGGAAGATGTGGCCTTCATACGGGTCGCCTAACGTCCGGAAAAACGGTTCAAATAAACCAGGAACCAATACGCCCACCATCTTTGTATAGTAAGAATCAAGGCGATAGGAGTGAACGGTATTTGCAGGGACATGCAGGAAATCTCCCGGATTCAGCTGAATTTCCTGGCCATCTGCCCACATCGTCATCTGACCTTCAAGGCAATAAAATGTTTCTGTATGATGTTCATGGTAGTGATCAACGATTCGGTCACCTTTAGGGCCTTCAGAGGATACGACGATAAACTGGCCATCTGTATTTTTTTGTGCAGCCACAATGCGGTGAAGCTGATCTCCAGTCAACAGGCGATCTCCTTCTCCAGATTCAAGAACGTATGGAACCGCTCCATCTGGCAGCTCTGTAAGTTCCGCTAATTTGGCCGAACATGCAGGCTTTTCTTCATCTAGAAATACAATGTCCGCTACAGCGGCTGCTTCTGCAAATCGCTCGTTTGAGACTTCTTCGCTTGCGTACGGCGGATGTTCAGCGTGATCATACGGATTCCCAATAACGGAATACAAGTGCGCTACGTTTCCTTTCATCGTGTAAGATACCAGTCTTGTTCTGTGGCTCTGCATCCGGTAGCTGTGCGGTGTTCCCGCCGGAATGTTCGCATAATCACCTGATATTAATAAATAGCGTTCACCATCAAGTGTCAGTTCCAGTTTCCCGTCCAAAACGAGAATTCCTTCATGTGTGTCCTTGTGGACGTGAAGCGGAAAGGCATCTCCTTTTCCCCCGGAAAGAAGCACGATCTCAAACAAATCACCTGTGCTCCTCCCATTCGCCATCACCGTGGCAACCTGTCTGCCGAACAGATAGCGCTCGCCTTCTCCGCTCCGGAGCAAATAAGGCATTTTTTCTTTAGGCAATGAATGTGTACATAATGTTTTCATATTATCGCTTCCTCCAATTTAGACCAGTCTATATATTATCATTTATTTGTCTAGACCGTTCTATATAATTGTAGGAGAAAGGATAACAAAATGCTACCCTTTTTTTCTCACCAGCACTGGTATTTGTTCGGCAATGAGAAGAAGAGGCGTTTTGTCTTTATTCGTTAACGAAAGCATGATGCCGCCCTCAATCATCGAATTAATCAGCGTTCCAAGCTGATTTGCTTCTTCATCTGCAAATCCGTTTTCCATTAATTTTCTGGCAAAAACCGCTTCCCAGCTTTTAAACACCTTCATGCAAACCGTCCGCAGCGGTTCACTGATTAACGCTGTCTCACTCGCCAGCAAACCGACTGGAATACCTTTAATGCTTTCTGTGTTATCAAATTGGCTGGCTGTTTTTTTGATAAAAAGCTGAATCGCTTCAACAGGATCAGAGGATTCATCCATGCTTTGCTGTATCAGATGTTCAACGATCTTACCTGTATATGTAACCGCTTCAATTGCTAATTCTTCTTTGCCATTCGGAAAAAAGTGATAAAGCGATCCCTTAGGAGCACCGCTTTCTTTTACAATCTGGTTCAAACCTGTCGCGTGATATCCTTGCAGCTGGAACAGACGTGACGCCGTGTGAAGGATTTTTTCACGTGAATCTCCTCTGCTAGTCATTAAAACATTCCCTCCTAGGTATGGTAGAGCGACTTATATAATATAAAAAAGAACCCTGTGATTGTCAAAAGGGGTAAGACCCTTCCGGATGGGGTAATGTACAAAAACAGCGTCTAGGAGGGATCTCTCAATGACAATCGATCATTCAGTCACAAATACAGAACAGCTTGAACGACAAAACCCCGCCATAAAAACAAAGCTCAAACTGAAAAAGCTTAAGGATCAGGTGATCGTCATTACCGGCGCTTCAAGCGGAATCGGACTTGTCACGGCACGAATGGCAGCTGAAAAAGGCGCAAAGGTCGTGGCAGCAGCGCGAAATGAAGACGCGCTGAAGGAGCTCACTGATGAACTTAAGGAAAAAGGGCACGACGCCATATGGGTAAAGGCGGATGTCGGAAAAGAAGAGGACGTCAACCGCATCGCAGAAACCGCGATCAGCACATTCGGCCGCTTTGACACATGGGTCAACAATGCGGCCGTCTCTACTTTCGGACATGCCATGGACGTCACCGTCGAAGACATGAAGCGCATGTTCGACACAAATTTCTGGGGACCTGTTTACGGAACAAGAGCGGCTGTCAAACACTACACCGGCAGAGGTGTGCCGGGCGCACTCATTAATGTAGGAAGCCTGTTCGGAGACAGGGGAACAGTCATTCAATCCACATATGCGTCTGCCAAATTTGCGCTTCACGGCTGGACGGAAAGCATCCGAATGGAGCTTGAAAAGGAACAGGCGCCAGTCTCGGTAACGCTCATCCACCCGGGCAGAATTGACACACCTTATAACGAGCATGCGCACAGCTACCTCGACAAACAGCCGGCTCATTACCGCTCCATGATCTATCCACCGGAAGCAGTCGCCGAAGCGATCCTGTTTGCCGCCGAACACCCTAAGCGCGACATGTACATCGGCTCACAGGCCAAAGCCATCGCCATGCTGGGCGCGCTTTTCCCTCGTCTGACCGACAGACTGATGGAAAAAATCATGTATCACAGCCAGCATGCCGAAAGACCGTCCAAACCGCGAGAAGAAAGCGCTCTTTATGATGCGGGCTGCGGTATGCATGACAGAGGCACAAATAAAGGATGGATGAGGTCAAGAAGCTACTACACAAAATCGACGAAGCGCCCCATTGTATCGGCGGCTGTTGTTGCCGGACTAGTGGCTTGGGCTGCCGCCAAACGATGCAGATAATCTCTGACCATGATAGAAAAACCCATGCTGTTCCAGCGAACCATGGGTTTTTCAGCTGTTAATCGATAAAAGCCTTGTTCATACGCTGCAGCAGCTCGCCGAACATCTCTTTTTCCTGTGTTGACCATTCTTTCAGCATCTGTTCATAACGTTCAAGGCGCTTTTGCTGATCGGCTTTTAATAGTTGTTTGCCGAGTTTTGTAATGGTAAACAGGCTGACTCTCCCATCAGACGGGTCTGAGAAACGATAGATGAGCTCCTTTGCCTCTAATGCAGCTGCTTGTCTTGAAAGAGTAGAAATATCAAGCTTAAACGATTCTGCCAATTCCTTAACACGAGCAGGCCCAAACTCATCCAATTGTCTCAGTAATAAGTACGAAGATCTCTCCAAATTCCCTGTTCTTTTCTCTGATTGATCCAGATAAACAGCTCTCCTGATAAAAGTCGTCAGCTCATATTCAATTAATTCAACTGGATTTTGATTTTGCAATCGCTCTCGCTCCCTATTCCAATCTCCGGCATTGACAACATCATATATACTTGTATAATACAAATGTACATTAACTGAATAAATACAAGTCGTTATATGACTAAATCAATTATTATACTTGTATAGTACAATCATATAAAAAGAAAGTAAAGCGATTCCTCAGAACCATCCTAGAAGCAAGCACCAGAAAGGAGGAAGCTGTTCTGATTGGAGAGCAGCACTTGATGTGAAAGTCATACGAATTATCTTGCAAGTGTTGATATTATATGTATTTTTTATGATCGGGGAAGCCATTCAGCATCTGTTTCATTTACCCGTGTCAGGAAGCATCGTTGGATTGGTATTGCTTCTGATCTGCTTGGGCCTCCGTATTGTTCCCGTCTCCATCATTGAAGACGGAGCAGGGTTTTTATTATCCTTCCTTCCATTGTTGTTCATCCCGGCAATGACAGGAGTGATAAACTACCCGTCTCTCATTTCATTCAATGGCCTGATGCTGCTGATTACAGTCGTTCTCAGCACCATCGTCACGATCATTGCGGCTGGATTCGCCAGCCAGCTATTAGAGAAAAAAGCAAAAAAACGGGAGGAGAAAGAGAAATGCAGCAAGCATGTATCGCGATCATTATAATTCTTTTAACAGTTGCCGCTTATTTAGCGATGGTCAAACTCTATAAGCGATTCCCGCTTCCATTTCTGATCCCCGTTCTGACAACGACCATTTTGATTGTAGCGGTTTTGATGATGTTCCATGTTTCCTATGAAGGCTATATGATCGGGGGGAAATGGATCAATTCTTTGCTTGGGCCGGCTGTCGTGGCACTGGCCTATCCGCTTTATAAACAATGGCATATCATTGTCAAACATTGTGTTCCCATTTTAGGCGGCGTCCTGGTCGGATTATGCATGGGAATGATCAGCGGGCTGATCTTCGCAGAAGCATTCGGGATTGATCATGATCTCTTATTATCCATTCTGCCAAAGTCGATCACAACACCTGTCGCTATTCAGATCGCCGCCGGTCTTGGCGGCGTCCCTTCCATGACAGTCGTATTTGTCATGATTGCGGGCTTTTCAGGCGTCATCCTCGGGCCGCTTTTCCTAAAATGGCTTCGCATACGCAGCTCCCTTGGACAAGGCATTGCATTAGGCAGCGCCTCCCACGCACTGGGTACCTCCAAAGCATTGGAATATGGGGAACTGGCCGTATCCATGAGTTCCGTCTCCATGACGCTTTGTGCGGTGCTCGGCTCATTCTTCGGCCCGCTCGTCGTCTGGCTGTTTCATATTTAACAAAGAAAGACTGCCCCGGGGGAGGGCAGTCTTTTTCGTTTAAGAAGCAAAAAAATCAATCAGCGGCTGAAAATCCTTAGATAAATCAACGTCATTCGGTTCTGCTTGAAGCAGGCGGTCAATCATACGCTCCAGCTCCTCAACATCATTCTTATCCGTGTATTCAATGAAGTTTAAGCTTTCAAGCCAATCCCGGTATGAATGTTTGGCTTTGCCATAGCTGTTTCCAAAGACAAGGCAAGGTGTTTTGGTGATAATCGAGAAAATCATCGCGTGAAGGCGGTCGGTAATCACCAATTTACTGGAGCCGATGCGGTCCAGCATCTCCATAAAATGCTTTTCACGATCAGCGTAATCGATGGTGTCTACCGTATCCAGCACCGTATCGGTACGCTCTGTGTAAGTTGTTTTTCCTGCCCATTTCTTCATCTGTGAAATAAAATCTTCGTCAGTCACTTTCTCCTTATCCGCTCTTAAAATAAAGAGAACGCCGTCCCGCTCGAGCTCTCGCGGCACAATATCCAAGGAAAGCACCATGTCCGGTGTAAAGATCACATTGGAGTTGAAGGTCTCTTTCACAACATCCAGTGTTTGCGTCTCACGCGCAGCAATCGTTAAGTTTGTATTTTGATGGTACGCATCCTGTGTTTTTTTCTTTTCCTTCTGTCCTTCCTCTGTATCCTCAAAATAAACGGATTGTGGCAGAGAAATTGATTTGTAGTCTTTAAATGCTGAAAAGACCTTTCTTCTGTCTTCCTCAATATCGAGATAAAGGTTTCCTAAATTCCCTCCGCCTGTAAAGCAGACAATATCGTCTTCACGAATGATCTCCTTCACCAGTTCAATGCCCTCATCCGTCGCATAATCCATAATCTCAATGTATTCATAATACGGAAAATGATTTTTGATAAATTTCTCTTCCGCATACGCAATCGCTTGGTCGCCAATGTTTGTGTAACTAGGGGAACCAAACAAAAATACTTTTCGTTTATCATTTAACAGAGCTTCCGGCTCCACATTTGGCGCAATGCCTTTTACTAGTTTTTTTCCTTTGATTTCTTGTACAGTCATATCTGCGTCCTCCTTCTGGGATGAATTCCTCATTGTGTGTTAACTGTCTCTACCCAAAAAGAAGGATGGCTATGCATTGGCATGTGCACCGGCTATATCAAAAACATCGTTTTCGCCAATTTGATAGACGCTGCAATGTCCCGCGCCGTTCTTTCCATATATTCCGCGGCATGTTCAAACGCATCTTCTAGCGGCACGGCTCCGGGGACAATGCTGAAAAGCGCATCGATTCCGTGTTGATAGACGGCATCACTGTCACGTGATACTGATCCCGCAATACCGATGACAGGCACATCGTATGATTTAGCCGCCTTGGCTACGCCGATCGGCGTTTTTCCATGAACCGTTTGGCTGTCGATCCGTCCCTCGCCGGTAATCACAAGATCTGCATCCTGAACGATACTTTCAAAATCAACCGCTTCAAGGACAATATCAATGCCTCTTTTCAGGTCAGCCTGAAAATAAGTCAGCAGGCTCCATCCAAGACCGCCCGCTGCACCGGCGCCCTCTGTATCTCGGAAGGTTGATCCGAGCTCTTTTTCTGCCATATCAGCGAAATGGCTTACGTTCTGTTCTAGTACATCCAGCATGTCGGCCGTCGCGCCTTTTTGCGGTCCGAAAACAGCCGTAGCACCCTTTGGTCCTGTTAACGGATTGTCCACGTCACAGGCAACTTCCAGTTTGACATCCCGCAATCTGGAATCAAGCCCGCTCACATCTATTGATGCAAGCTGAGATAACGCGCCGCCCCCCGGGCCAATCTCGCTGCCTGAGTTATCAAGAAGCCTTCCGCCCAATGCCTGAATCATCCCGGCTCCCCCGTCGTTCGTGGCGCTTCCGCCGATTCCGATGATCAAACGCTCCGCTCCTGCATCAAGAGCTGCCCCGATTAATTCTCCCGTTCCCCTTGTTGTAGTGATGAGCGGATTTCGCTTATCTACAGGCACCAGATGCAGCCCTGAAGCAGCAGCCATTTCAATCACAGCTGTTCTCCCATCTCCCATCATGCCAAAGAAAGCTCTCACCGGTTCCCCCAGCGGCCCTGTGACAACTTGCTCTATGATCCTTCCGTTGGTCGCATCGACCAGAGATTGAACGGTTCCCTCGCCGCCATCCGCCACCGGCAATTTTCTGTAATCAGCACCCGGAAAGACCGATTTGAAACCTCTTTCTATCGCTTCGGCTGCCTCCAGAGCTGATAAGCTTTCCTTAAAAGAATCAGGTGCAATGATGATTTTCATCCAAATCGCCTCTTTCAAAACATGATTCACTTATGCTAGTTATCTCCAATGTACCATATTCCATTTAGAAATAAATACCATAATGATTGGGAAAAATTTTATTAAAAATTAGAAATGAAAGTGTTTGCATAAAAGAAATATTCACGTTATCATACTTGTATACAAGTATACTTCTTGAGTGAGGAAGGTGAGTGTATGCTAGACTCCAAAGACCTGTTGTATCCCGCAAAATGGCTCTCAAAAGCGTCAACCGGAGTTCGTGTCGCATACGAGCTGAGAATGCGGATCGTTTCAGGCCTGATTGAAAGCGGTACCATTTTATCAGAAAATACAATCGCCGCCGAGTTTTCAGTAAGCCGTTCGCCGGTTCGCGAAGCGCTAAAAATTCTCGCATCCGAAAAAATCATCCGCTTAGAACGAATGGGAGCGGTCGTAATTGGTTTAACTGAGAAGAAAATCACGGAAATTTATGATGTGCGGTTACTATTAGAAACATTTGTCTTTGAACGGCTTGTCAAAATAGACATTGAGCCTTTAGTTAAGGATCTCAGCAAAATTCTTGAAATGATGAAAGTCTCAATCAAATATGAGGACGCTGACGAATTTTCATTTCAAGATGTGCTGTTCCATGAAACCATTATCCGAGCGATTGATCATTCATACATTCAGATGATCTGGAACAATCTAAAACCCGTCATGGAAAGCTTTATTCTTTTATCGATGCGGGTACGGTTAAAGGAAAAGTATGAAGACTTCACAAGGATTTTAGATAACCACGAGCTTTATATTCAAGCCATCAAAACAAAGGATAGGGCGCTGATGATTCAGTCTCTTCACCAAAACTTTGATGATGTGCAGGATAAGGTAGAAGACCTATGGCTCTCACAACAAATGCTGGCAAAAGGAGCTGAATACAGCAATGACTAGTTATATGTTAGGAATCGATATCGGCACGACAAGCACAAAAGCTGTGCTGTTCAGTGAAAACGGAGATGTGGTACAGAAAGAAAGCATCGGCTACCCGCTCTATACACCGGACATCTCAACAGCTGAACAAAACCCGGAAGAGATATTTCAGGCAGTCATCCATACAACAGCGAGAATTACAAAACAGCATCCCGAAAAACAGATCTCTTTCATTTCGTTCAGCAGCGCCATGCACAGCGTCATTGCAATCGACGAAAATGACAAGCCGCTGACGCCATGCATCACATGGGCCGACAACAGAAGTGAAGGCTGGGCGCATAAGATCAAAGAGGAATTGAACGGACATGAGGTGTACAAACGTACGGGAACACCGATTCATCCGATGGCACCGTTAAGTAAAATTGCCTGGATCACGAATGAACGGAAAGAAATCGCCTCCAAGACAAAAAAATATATCGGCATCAAAGAATACATTTTTAAACAGCTGTTCAATGAGTATGTCATCGATTACTCATTGGCATCAGCGACAGGCATGATGAACCTGAAAGGCTTGGATTGGGACGAAGAGGCACTGCGCATCGCAGGCATCACGCCGGATCACTTATCCAAACTCGTGCCGACAACCGAGATCTTTCAGCACTGCAGCCCGGAAATAGCGATCCAAATGGGAATCGATCCGGAAACGCCTTTTGTCATCGGCGCCAGCGACGGCGTGCTGTCCAACCTCGGCGTCAACGCCATTAAAAAGGGCGAAATCGCCGTCACCATCGGTACAAGCGGTGCCATCCGGACGATTATTGACAAGCCGCAAACCGATGAAAAAGGGAGAATTTTTTGCTATGCCTTGACGGACAAGCATTGGGTTATTGGGGGACCTGTGAACAATGGGGGCATCGTCCTTCGCTGGATCAGAGACGAGTTTGCCTCCTCCGAAATCGAAACAGCGACACGGCTGGGCATTGATCCATATGACGTGCTGACGAAAATTGCCCAACGCGTCAGACCCGGTTCTGACGGTCTGCTGTTCCACCCATATCTCGCCGGAGAACGCGCTCCGTTGTGGAATCCGGATGTACGCGGCTCATTTTTCGGCCTGACCATGTCGCATAAGAAAGAGCATATGATACGCGCGGCATTGGAAGGCGTCATTTACAACCTGTACACGGTGTTCTTGGCGTTAACTGAATGCATGGATGGCCCGGTAACCCGCATCCAAGCGACAGGGGGTTTTGCAAGGTCGGAGGTTTGGCGCCAAATGATGTCGGATATCTTCGAATCAGAGGTTGTCGTTCCGGAAAGCTACGAAAGCTCATGTCTCGGCGCCTGCATTTTAGGCCTGTATGCAACAGGAAAAATTGACTCATTCGACGCCGTGTCCGACATGATCGGCAGCACATACAGACATACGCCGATCGAAGACTCAGCCAAGGAATACAGAACATTAATGCCGATTTTCATCAATCTATCAAGATTATTAGAAAATCAATATACACAAATTGCAGATTATCAGAGGGGCTTAATCACACACAAATAGTACATGACATGAAGGGGAGGGCATTACCATGCCGTTAATCATCGTTGCACTTGGGATCTTAGCATTACTATTTCTGATTATGGGCTTAAAATTAAACACATTTATTTCCCTGCTGGTCGTATCGTTCGGCGTGGCACTGGCACTCGGGATGCCGTTCGATAAAGTTGTCAGCTCCATCGAAGCAGGAATAGGGGGGACTCTTGGCCACATCGCGCTCATCTTCGGACTCGGTGCGATGCTGGGCAAGCTGATCGCGGATTCAGGAGGCGCACAGCGCATTGCGATGACGCTCGTCAACAAATTCGGTGAGAAAAATATTCAATGGGCCGTTGTCATTGCCTCATTTATTATTGGGATTGCGTTATTTTTTGAAGTAGGACTGGTTCTATTAATTCCGATTGTCTTTGCGATTTCAAGGGAATTGAAGATTTCTATTTTATTTCTCGGAATCCCGATGGTCGCAGCACTATCCGTCACACACGGTTTCCTGCCGCCGCACCCGGGACCTACGGCGATCGCCGGTGAGTATGGCGCAAACATTGGAGAAGTGCTGCTGTATGGCTTTATCGTTGCTGTTCCGACAGTGCTCATCGCAGGGCCGTTATTTACAAAGTTTGCGAAAAAAATCGTTCCTGCATCATTTGCGAAAAACGGCAATATTGCATCACTCGGCACACAAAAAACGTTTAACCTTGAAGAAACACCCGGCTTTGGAATCAGTGTCTTTACTGCAATGCTCCCGATTATCATCATGTCGGTCGCGACCATTATCGACCTGCTTCAAGAAACAATCGGGTTTGAAGATAACGGAGTTTTAGCTTTTATCAGATTGATTGGAAACGCATCGACTGCTATGATTATTTCGTTATTGGTCGCAGTCTATACAATGGGCATCAAGCGCAACATTCCAGTCAAAACCGTGATGGATTCTTGTTCAACTGCCATTTCACAAATCGGCATGATGCTTTTGATCATCGGAGGAGGCGGCGCCTTCAAACAAGTGCTGATCAACGGCGGTGTCGGCGATTACGTAGCAGACTTATTCAAAGGAACGGCATTATCGCCAATCATTCTGGCATGGCTCATCGCAGCGATCCTGCGCATTTCTCTAGGATCAGCGACTGTTGCCGCACTAAGCACAACAGGTCTGGTCATCCCGTTATTGGGCCATTCTGATGTTAACCTGGCGTTAGTCGTGCTCGCAACAGGCGCCGGAAGTGTCATCGCTTCACACGTCAATGATGCCGGCTTCTGGATGTTCAAGGAATACTTCGGATTAAGCATGAAAGAAACATTCGCCACATGGACATTGCTGGAAACCATTATTTCCGTTGCTGGACTGGGATTCATTTTATTGTTAAGTTTAGTTGTATGAAATTAAGAAGGAGCTGTAACACATGTTCAATACGATTGGTGTCATAGGCTTAGGCGTAATGGGAAGCAACATCGCCTTAAACATGGCAAATAAAGGTGAAAACGTCGCTGTCTATAATTACACCAGAGATTTAACGGACCAGCTTGTCCAAAAGCTGGATGGACAATCTCTCAGCCCGTATTACGAGCTTGAGGACTTTGTTCAATCGTTAGAAAAACCAAGAAAAATCTTTTTGATGGTCACAGCGGGAAAACCCGTAGATTCCGTCATCCAATCATTAAAGCCTTTGCTTGAAGAAGGCGACGTCATCATGGACGGAGGAAACTCCCACTATGAAGACACAGAAAGAAGATATGACGAGCTGAAGGAAAAAGGGATCGGCTACCTGGGAGTCGGCATTTCCGGCGGTGAAGTCGGTGCATTAACAGGGCCTTCCATCATGCCGGGCGGAGATCGCGACGTCTATGAGAAAGCCGCTCCTATCCTGACGAAAATCGCAGCTCAAGTCGGAGATGACCCTTGTTGTGTCTATATCGGACCAAAAGGGGCAGGGCACTTTACAAAGATGGTGCACAACGGCATTGAATATGCAGACATGCAGCTGATTGCAGAAGCGTATACGTTTCTAAGAGAAACGCTTCGTCTGCCGCTAGATGAAATTGCATCTATTTTTGAAACATGGAATCAAGGTGAGCTGAAAAGCTATTTAATAGAGATTACAGCTGAGATTTTACGCAAAAAAGACGAAAAAACAGGACAGCCTCTGATCGATGTCATCCTTGATAAAACCGGACAAAAAGGCACTGGGAAATGGACGAGCATGCAGGCGATTGATAACGGCATCCCGTCCACGATCATCACAGAGTCCTTGTTCGCCCGCTACTTGTCATCCTTAAAAGAAGAACGGATGGCAGCTCAAGACGTATTAGCAGGCCCGGAATCCGAAGAAAAACACTTGGATAAAGACACCTGGATTGAATACGTCAGACAGGCTCTTTACATGGGGAAAGTATGCGCCTATGCACAAGGCTTTGCCCAATATAAGATGTCATCTGAGCTTTACGGCTGGAATCTGCCGCTCAAAGACATTGCCTTGATTTTCCGAGGCGGCTGCATCATCCGCGCTGATTTCCTAAACGTGATCAGCGAAGCATTCAGTGAGCAGCCAAATCTGGCTAACCTGCTGATTGCGCCTTATTTCACAGATAAGCTCCATGCCTATCAAACAGGCCTGCGAAAAGTCGTTTGCGAGGGTATCAGCACCGGAATCTCTTTCCCATGCTTAACTACCGCGCTCTCTTATTACGACGGCTACCGCACAGGGCGTTCCAATGCGAACCTCTTGCAGGCGCAGCGCGATTACTTTGGCGCTCACACGTACGAACGGACTGATATGGACGGCGTTTTCCATACGAATTGGTCTGAATAACCTGTCATCAGAAACACGGTCAGTTTTCAACTGAACCGTGTTTTTTTCTTCTATCCCAAACAACAGAAGGCATAAGTTATGTTTTAAATATCATAAACAGTGATACAATAATAGCTAGAAACAATCCCCATCATCAGGTGACAGCAGCTTGCTGTTCCGTTCTATTCTGCTCTTGGCCATTGTCCTTTGCCCTTGCCCATGGTGTCATAAAATGTTCAAATGCCAAAACGGCCTGTCATTCTGATTTACAAAAGTCCCTGAAAACCTTGTCTAATTGAGAATCAACCCATATCAATCATCTCATCTGTTATAAAAGAAATACCTAAATCCTACCTGTCACACCTTTAGTAAGTTGAAAAAAAGTAGGTTATCGCTTGACAAAAAATATATATTAATTAATAATTCATATATAATTAGAATTATTATTGAAAGCGAATATGCTTTCTAATACATTTTTAGGAGGAATATACATTATGTCTTTAATCGGTAAAGAAGTACTTCCATTCGAAGCAAAAGCATTCAAAAACGGTGAATTCATCGATGTAACAAACGAAGATTTGAAAGGCCAATGGAGCGTATTCTGCTTCTACCCAGCAGATTTCTCTTTCGTATGCCCAACTGAGCTTGAAGATCTTCAAGAACAATATGCTGCTCTTAAAGAATTAGGTGTTGAAGTATACTCTGTTTCTACAGATACTCACTTCGTACACAAAGGCTGGCATGACAGCTCTGAAAAAATCGGCAAAATCACTTACGCAATGATCGGTGACCCATCTCAAACAATCTCTCGCAACTTCGATGTTCTTGACGAAGAAACTGGTCTTGCTGACCGCGGAACATTCATCATCGATCCAGACGGCGTCATCCAAACTGTAGAAATCAATGCAGGCGGTATCGGCCGTGACGCAAGCAACCTTGTAAACAAAGTAAAAGCAGCTCAATACGTTCGTCAAAACCCAGGTGAAGTTTGCCCGGCGAAATGGGAAGAAGGCGGAGAAACTCTTACACCTAGCCTTGATCTAGTAGGTAAAATCTAAGGAGTGCATTCAATTGGTACTTGATGCAAATATCAAAGCACAATTAAATCAATATATGCAGCTAATTGAGAATGACATTGTTCTCAAAGTTAGCGCAGGCGAAGATGACATTTCAAAGGACATGCTGGCTCTCGTTGATGAGCTGGCTTCCATGTCATCGAAAATTTCAGTTGAAAAAGCTGAATTAAACAGAACGCCAAGCTTCAGTGTCAATCGTGTCGGAGAAGACACTGGCGTAACTTTCGCTGGTATCCCTCTGGGCCACGAATTCACATCATTAGTGTTGGCGTTGCTCCAAGTGAGCGGCAGACCGCCTAAGGTGGACCAAAAAGTCATTGATCAGGTGAAGAAGATCAGCGGTGAATACCACTTCGAATCTTATATCAGCCTGACATGCCACAACTGTCCTGATGTTGTACAAGCTTTAAACATGATGAGCGTGCTGAATCCGAACATTACGCACACGATGATTGACGGTGCAGCATACAAAGCAGAAGTTGAAAGCAAAAACATCATGGCAGTGCCGACCGTTTACCTGAATGGCGAATCCTTCGGAAGCGGCCGTATGACGCTTGAAGAAATCCTTGCGAAAATGGGCAGCGGCGCAGATGCATCTGAGTTTGCTGACAAAGAGCCGTTTGACGTTCTTGTTGTCGGAGGCGGACCTGCTGGTGCAAGTGCAGCGATCTACACTGCACGTAAAGGCATCCGCACTGGGGTTGTCGCTGAACGCTTCGGCGGACAGGTTCTCGACACCATGAGCATCGAAAACTTCATCAGCGTCAAAGCGACGGAAGGGCCGAAGCTTGCGGCAAGTCTTGAAGAGCATGTGAAGGAATATGATATTGATGTCATGAACCTTCAGCGTGCGAAACGCCTTGAGAAAAAAGATCTGTTCGAACTTGAACTCGAAAACGGCGCTGTCCTGAAAAGTAAAACAGTGATCCTTTCAACAGGTGCACGCTGGCGCAATGTCAACGTCCCCGGTGAACAAGAGTTCAAAAACAAAGGTGTCGCATACTGCCCGCACTGTGATGGGCCATTGTTTGAAGGCAAAGACGTTGCGGTAATCGGCGGCGGAAACTCTGGTATCGAAGCAGCGATTGATCTAGCAGGTATTGTGAATCATGTTACTGTGCTAGAGTTCGCGCCGGAACTGAAAGCAGACGAAGTCCTGCAAAAACGTCTCTACAGCCTGCCTAACGTTACTGTCGTGAAAAACGCACAAACAAAAGAAATCACAGGTGATCAGAGCGTTAACGGCATCACATATGTAGACCGCGAAACAGGCGAAGAAAAACACGTTGAACTTCAAGGTGTATTCGTCCAAATCGGTCTCGTGCCAAACACAGAATGGTTAGAAGGAACGGTTGAACGCAACCGCATGGGCGAAATCATTGTCGACAAACACGGCGCAACAAGCGTACCAGGCTTATTTGCTGCCGGCGACTGCACAGACAGTGCGTACAACCAAATTATTATTTCTATGGGATCAGGTGCAACTGCCGCCCTCGGCGCGTTTGATTACCTAATCCGTAACTAATATAAGAAAGCCGCAATATTGCCAGATTGGCAGCATTGCGGCTTTCTTTTTTATTCCAAAAATATTGCAAGTTTTATACAACTGTAATATAGTTGTAATGTTAGTGAATGGTCACTTCACACTCAGCATATTTGCTGTTTTTAAAGCGATACGCACTGATTTTCTATTTAACGTGCCCTGATACTTTTTGACCTTTTTTTTCAGATCTTTAATGGTTTTTTCCTTTTTGGCATTTTCTAATGCCATCAGCGCTTCCCAGCGTTTCGCTGTTTCTGTGGAACTGCAGCCGCTAACTGTAGTCACAGGCGGAAGAAGCTTCGTCTTAGATAGTTTTTCGTCAAAAGGAACGGTATCAGGAATCGCTTTCTCTTTATAAATATGGTCTAATTCATTTTGATTCAAGAAGCTGATGAAATGGTCAAAGTTTTGCGCTTGCCGTTTCTCAGGCTGATGAAAATCAAGTGTTTCAATTAATTCTGACAGTTTTGTCTGATCGGTTATCTCATTTGCCATGACATGCGTTAATTGATGGTACTCAGCTAATTCACGCATTCTGGCATCTTTCGGAAGCAACAGGCTCGGTGTACCGGCAATCGTCGCTGCGATATTTCCATGCAGCCTTGCGCCAAAGCTCAAATCAGCTTTTCTCAGGAAATCCAGCCAAGTCGGCACATTTAAAAAGAATCGGACTCTATCATTCTGATAAGCCGGGTCTTCCATGCTGACCGGATAATTATCAGCAGGCTTCGCTAGCGCAGGCGCACCCGCATACGTCAGAATCATTTCTTTTCGCCATTGCGGGATAAAGTAATGATTCGGGAACTCTTTCATGCTTCTCGTAATAAAGTCCAGCACATGCTTTGGAGACAGCCTTGATGAGTTAACCGTCACCATAGATTCTGTTGTGATATTAGTTTCTCTTATCTTCAGTTCTCTGCCAAACGCATACATAGAAGGACACCCAATCACCGTATGGTCAATGCCTTCACGGAAGCCTAATCTGGAAAGGTATTTCGCTGTAATTTCACCCCGGACACCGATCATATTTGATCTCTCCAGCACAGCACTTACAAACGCTTTTACATCCTCATCAAAAGGAAAACCTTCATTTAATTTTGGTTCAAACGGAGCCCGCAAACCAACACCAATCACAACAACCGGAATGGTTAGTTTCTTAATTAATTGGGTATATTTCCGTAAAGAAGGCACGAAATCCTCGCGGAATGCATCTGCCAGCGGAATAATATACATATCATAATTTTTATTAATTTGTTCAGCATCCGCTGGATTAATCCGATAATAATCAGGAGTAATCGTCGTTCCTTCTGTCATCAGCGTGCGAAACACACTGTAGGCATATACTAGGTTTCCTACGTTGCCGCCAATGGAGTTGCGAACAATCATTTCAGCTGCATTAAATGTATCAAATGGTGATATGCCAGCTCTTATTAAAATGTTTTTCAATGTGATGTTGCCCCTTCCTCGCCAAATTTTTTTCAGGAGATTTGCTTAGGGAACTCTATCATGATCTTAAAACTTCAGCCGGACACCCGCTTTCATCCCTTTTTACTCACAAACTCTCTCCCTTTCTTCCATTCTAATATTAAATTATACAAAAAAGGATCTTACAGGTGAAATCATAACATACAATCAGCGCTAGTAATCTATTCCCATTATTGGATATCGGGTCGGATCATATCAAAAACCCGAACCAGGCACTCCGGTAAAAGTGCTCGATTCGGGCCAGCTTCTTATAGTTCCTCGCCATTTGTTTGAATGACATTTTTGTACCACTCAAAGGAATCTTTCTTATACCGCTTCATGGATCCGTTTCCTTCATTGTCACGATCAACATAGATCATGCCGTAGCGTTTTTTCATTTCGCCAGTTGTGAAGGAGACAATATCAATAATGCCCCACGGCGTGTAGCCGATTAAATCAACACCGTCGTAAGTGACCGCTTTTTCCAATGCTTCAATATGCGATTTTAAATATTGAATGCGTTCCGGATCATGAACTTTGCCGTCCTCCCCCAGCGTATCCACTGCGCCAAAGCCATTTTCAACGATGAATAACGGGATTTGGTATCGGTCATAAAAACGATTTAACGTATATCTCAGCCCGGTTGGATCAATCGCCCATCCCCAGTCACTCGAAGTGATGTACGGATTTTCGACACCATTCGGCAAGCCGCCATTTACAATATCGCCAGTGTTATCATTTTTCACATCGCTTTTAACAGTTGTTGACATGTAATAGCTGAAGCCTAAGTAATCGACGGTTCCGTTTCTCAAAATCTCATCATCGCCGTCTTCGAATGTGATGTTGTAGCCTTCGCGTTCAAATTCCTTCAACGCGTAGCTTGGATAATAACCGCGAACCTGTACATCAGGGAAGAAATAGCGCTGCCTCATTTCTTCTTCAGCCAGCATCACATCTTCAGGATTGGAGGAGAAAGGATAAATCGGCACATGTGATACCATGGCCCCGATCTGGAACTCTGGATTGATGTCTTTTCCTTTTGCCACAGCTAATGCGCTCGCCACTAATTCATGGTGCGCCGTTTGATACATGACTTCCTTGGCGTTTTCGTTTTCGTCAACCACAACACCTGAATTCGTCCATAGGAACAACGGATTGTTCACATCCATTTGGTTGTTAATCTCGTTAAATGTCATCCAGTACTTCACTTTATCTTTGTAACGGGTAAAGCAAGCCTCTGCGAAGTTGACGAAGAAGTCCACGACTTTCCGGTTTCTGAAGCCGCCATATTCTCTTGCCAGGTGCAGCGGCATTTCAAAGTGAGACAGGGTAATGACCGGCTCGATCCCATGCTTCAGCAATTCATCAAACACATCATCATAAAACTGCAAACCAGCTTCGTTCGGTTCAGCCTCATCGCCTTTCGGAAAAATCCGGCTCCAGCCGATGGACGTCCGCAGACATTTTAATCCCATTTCCGCAAACAAAGCGATATCTTCCTTGTATCTGTGATAGAAATCAATGGCTTCATGGTTTGGATAAAATTCGTTTTCTTCAATCGTGTCAGTGATTTTTCTCGGCACGCCGTGCGCACCCGCTGTCATCACATCGACGACACTCGGCCCTTTACCGCCTTGATTCCATCCGCCTTCAAATTGGTGGGCAGCTAAAGCACCGCCCCATAAAAAATCCTTTGGCATGTTTCCCATGTTTAATTCCTCCTCAGCTTACGACTGTAAATATTTTTTGATGTAATGCACTTTCCTCAATCTCTTCAATGAAAGCTTATCAAACTCAACAAGCACTTCGCCTTTTTTGACGGTATCGCCTTCTTTTACCTTCAAGGAAAAAGGCGTGCCGCCTAATGTCACCGTATCCAGCCCGATGTGCGCAAGCAATTCGACGCCGGACGCTGAACGCAGGCCAATCGCATGCTTTGTAGGCGCAACCATGACAACCGTAATGACGCCGGGATGGTAGCATCGATTTCACGATATCCTTCGCTTTAGGGGTAGACCGCTTCAGCACCAATCGAAGTCTGGTAGCGCAGCGAGAAGCCCCAATCACATTCTCTTCCCCGCCTACGGCCTCTAAAATGTCTTTTGCTAGTCTCGTATAATCTCTCACTTTCCCCGACATTTTCACCCACCCCTTTGTTTTGGTTACGCTTTCATTATAATTGTACCGGTATAATTTATCAATGCCAAAACAAAATATTTACGCACTAACTATCATTGTAAGCGGTTTATGCTATAATTTTGACAAGTGAAACTAAACGAATAAATGAGGAATGCGTATGTTAAAATACCAGCAAATCGCAACGGAAATTGAAACATATATAGAAGAACACCAGCTTCAGCAGGGAGACAAACTGCCAGTCCTAGAAACCCTCATGGCCCAGTTTGAAGTCAGCAAAAGCACCATCACAAAGTCCCTCGAGCTATTAGAGCAAAAAGGCGCGATCTTTCAGGTCAGAGGAAGCGGCATTTTCGTCAGAAAACATAAACGAAAAGGCTATATCAGCCTTCTGTCGAATCAGGGATTTAAAAAAGATCTCGAGGATTTCAACGTCACCTCAAAAGTCATCGAACTGGACGTGAGAAAGCCAACACCGGAAGCGGCGGAAAACCTGAACATCGGAATGGACGAGGACATCTACTATGTCAAAAGGGTCCGCTACATCAACGGCCAGACCCTTTGCTACGAAGAATCCTATTACACCAAATCCATCGTGACGTATTTAAACAACGAAATCGTCTCCCACTCCATCTTCCATTACATCCGGGAAGGACTGGGGTTGAAGATTGGTTTTTCTGATTTGTTTCTGCACGTGGGCCAGCTTAATGAGGAAGAAGCGGAATATTTGGGATTAGAGGCTGGACTGCCGAAGCTGTATATAGAAAGTATTTTTCACCTGACAAATGGGCAGCCGTTTGATTACTCGAAGATTTCGTATAATTATAAGCAGTCGCAGTTTGTGGTGCAGGCTAATAGTTTTTTATTATAGGGCTGCTTCACTACGGAAGGTGGTCGACATGTACAAAATTATCATTCCTGCCATACTAGCCATCTTTGCGCTCTGGATACTCTTACAAATTTCACTAGAGATGAGCATCATTAAGAATCCAATGAACTACTTTATCGTATTCATTATCTTTTTCCTCTTTGTAAAGATGGTGAAAGAAAAACAATAATAGTTTGGGCGATGCAAACAGAAAAACATCCTTCCCTTAACAAACTCAGCCAGTCACATGCATTAATCTTGATGTTAATGATATATAGGTGCACATAAAAAGCTACTTCATTGTGAAGTAGCTTCCTTTATTAAATGCCCATTTTGATCCATCTAGTTTTAGAAAAGCGAAGGATAATCGCATTTATGATAATAATTGAAACTAAATACAAAATAATAAATAAAACATCATTACTCCCAAGTGTCATGTTATCAGATTGCAGCACTCTTTCTATTCGAGGATACATAGTGTTACCTGCCTCAAAAGGAGCAATGAAACCAAACGTTTTATTGCTTATAGCTACTAAGATAACAGAAGTCATCCAATAAACGATACTGACACCTATACTAATTAATATATTAGGACATAACATGCTTATCGTTCCGATAATTAGAATATACTGCAGTATAACTGCAGAAAATAAAAAAAGTAATAATGCAAAATGCGAAAAATCATGGTACATCAACGATATGATTAGCAGGCCTAGCGCTATAAATGCAAAACATTCTAAAAATAAAACAGCTATCTTTTTATAAAAGAAAGTATAGATGTTCTCTCCAATTAACTTGTAAAAGAGAATATTTTTGTTTGAATACTCTCTATTAATAAAGAAAGCTATAACAAATGAAAATAACATCAAACCAAACTGGGTCGCAACAGTATAGGAGCTAAAGAAAAACATTTCAGGTGTAACATTGCTGACTTTATCAATTCCAACAAGTAAAAAATAACCCAGCAAAAATAAAAATACAAACATTGCTCCTAAAATAATGATAACTTTGTTGCTAATACTCTTTTTAAACTCTAATTTCATCTCAAGCCCCCACTGTTTTATTACTCATTTATATACACTTCAATTAATTTATCCACTGAATGATATTGTTGAATTTCTTGGTGATTAAATATATAATAATCCCCTTCTATCGCCTTTAAATCAGACAAATCATGTGTAATGTTGATGATAATCTTCTCGGGGTTCTCCTGAATATACTTGTTTAAGAAGCCATGAATCTCTATAACCGTTTTTTTGTCTAATGAATTCGTTATTTCATCTAAAACAATAATATTTTTATCCTCTAATAAGAAACTGAGCAATTTTAATTTTTGCTTTTGTCCATCACTCAAATTTTTGATCAGAACTTTTCCATCAATATTATCCAGATTAAGTAAATGTGCGATTTTATCTATCATTTTTGCATCAAATTTTTTACTCAAAAAGTGTAATAAAAAGTCCTTAGAAACATCATTAGGTATATTCGACGAGCTGGATATTAAAGAAACATTTTGACGAATATCTCTGCCGATTCTTTTGCTATTATTCAACAAAAAGTCTTTAGCAAGCTGTGATTTACCGACTCCATTTTTTCCGACAACGTGATTAATTTTCCCGCTCGAAAAATGCAAGTCGGTGTCCTGAAGTAACGTTTTGCCTTTCACTTTTAAAGTGTAATTCGCTATATTCATATACATACTCCTAGGAAATATTTGCATAATAATAAAATGTTCTGCCTTGTGATTTGTTACTAATGTCTAAGCTTTTGAGGTACCTCTTTCGTTTCCGATCCGGAAGCGCAAGAAATGTTTTTGGATGGCTAATCTGGAGATCTTTTACTCTAGTTTACAATATATAATATCCAATGTACAACTGAATTCACTGCAAGGCCAATCCCTATAATTTGAATCGTAAGAACTAACCAATGATTTGTCTTAAAACGGCTATATTCATCTAAGCTCAGAAAAGCTAAAAGAATTTTGTAACCATCAGAATTCAATATTGGAATTAAGTTCCACAATAAAGTAGACGAGAAAAGCATAAATGCCATAGTTAATGCTTCACTGGAAAATGTAAATTGATTTATTAATTCTAATGTATTTATTAAAAGATAATTGATAAACAAGCCAAATAAATGAACGATTATCTTTTCATTTCTTGATAGCATGTAGGTTTCATTCAATTGGACATAAAAAGCAGGAAATACATAAAAATTCAGTTTGAATCCCACTTTATCAAAGTTTTTCCCGAAAAATTTTAAGGAATAAATATGTCCCAGTTCATGAAGCACTATATTCATTATAAAGTAAATAACTATAATTATCCACATTTTCCAGCCGTAAAATACTGAGGACAATCCATTTTGCAATTTTATTAAATGAATATAATTTAATATGAACATGAGAGCCGTAAAGGATAAGAACAGATAAAAAAACTTTGGTGATACTTTCTCTTTATATATTTTAAAACGTAATAATTGTTCATCTGACAGAGAATTTAAACTATTTTTATAGTATTCTCCGCTTTTTTTGTCTTTTATAAATACGTTGTTTTGCACAAGCACTTCATATTTTTCATCTTCATACTTTAAAATTTTCATTATAGTATTTTTCCATATAAGGATAGAAGTAGTTTATTTTTTCTGCAGAGTTGAATAAGGAACCACAAACTCCACAAATAGAGGAAAATTCATAAGGAATGTCAAATTCCTCTATCTTGTTATTCTCTTTTAAAATATTCAAAAACCATTTGAATCCTTCTTTTCTAAGAATAAATAATAGCAAATTGGAATTTAACTTTTCCACGGTTCTTTCGAAACTTTGGTTATATTCTTCCCTTAGGGTTATTTTCGTTTCAAAAATAGCAGGGGAACAACATGGATAAATTTCTCCATCATGATGATATACAATGTCATATCCGGGACAATGTAAGGAATCTTCATCTTCAAGACTGTAAAATTTATGTATGTTTTCTTGCTTAATTCTGGTTTTAGCAGCGCCAACTGATATCATTGGAAATTTTGTTATCTTTACACCTAAGATTGAATCCCCCAATTCCTCTAAAATATGGTTGGACATTTTGTCTTTGGTAACTGCCATATTAAGAGAAATATCGATATCAGGGTATTTCCTGCTATGTTCTAATATGTTTTTAATACTGGAAGACTTGACAAATGGAGCATGGTACTCATCATAACTTATAGTCAGTGCTATCACATTTAAAGAATTCATATCATGAAAGTACTCCTGGACCTTTTTCTTGCTCAAACCCCAAAATCCATTAGAGATCAACGTTATTTGTTTTTCATATGGTTTAATGATTTCCATTAGTTCTTTTAAAAATTTATAATCTAAAAAAACTTCCCCACCTGTAAAAGAAATCACTTGAATGGTTTTGTTTTTTGCAAATTCAGTTACTAACTCTCTTATGTATTCTTTTTCCATCCTGGTTGTTGAAGTTGGTGAACTAGAAAAACAACAATGGTCACAGGATGCATTACACCTTGAATCTAAATTGATTGATACTGTTTTATTATACATGAAATATCCCCCAACAAATGGTAAAGGAGAGTTAGACTCTCCTTTGTACCCCTCTAATTAATGACCACTTCCAAGAATCCAGCGATTTTCTTTTGATTTTACAAAATACCAAAGATCATTCACTTTTGCTAACTTTTGTGATTCATCTAATAGACCCTTAAATTCTAAGTTTTTCACAGTCTCATTGTTAGTGTTTTCCTTTTTCATATTATCCCTCCTCCTTTTCTAATATAAACCAATTATTCTATATGATTCAATACATGTCAATATATTGTACCTAAAAAATCTGAAAAATGTCACTATTCTTGGTATATAAAGCCTATAGTCCTCTAGCCCCTCTAAGCTATACCGAATGAAAGGCCATAGTTTGATTTAAAGCTTCGTAATGAAAAGTAAAACATCAATATTGACTACACTAGTTAAGGGATATAAAGATTTTAAGTGGATGAAATGAGGCAAACAATCTTACCCTAAACCAACCTGTAATGAAAAGCTGTTTTAAGCTCTTGCTTACCCCATTTGGCACCTCTTTCTCTCGTTTTAATTGTCTATAAAAGCAGTTATGCGGTACTATCATATAAAGGTCCAATGTTTAAAAATAATGTCATACTTTTAAATTCACCTTATCATGCACATGCTCATAAATAGGGGTTTATTCTAAAAAGGGGATGGACGGTTTTGGAAAGCAAGTACCTAGATCTACTCGCACAAAAATACGATTGTGAAGAAAAAGTGGTAACAGAAATCATCAATTTGAAAGCGATATTGAACCTGCCAAAGGGCACCGAGCATTTTGTCAGTGATCTGCACGGAGAGTATCAGGCATTCCAGCACGTGCTGCGCAATGGTTCAGGACGAGTCAAAGAGAAGATACGCGACATTTTCAGCGGTGTCATTTACGATAGAGAAATCGATGAATTAGCAGCATTGGTCTACTATCCGGAAGACAAACTGAAGTTAATCAAACATGACTTTGATGCGAAAGAAGCGTTAAACGAGTGGTATAAAGAAACGATTCATCGAATGATTAAGCTCGTTTCATATTGCTCCTCCAAGTATACCCGCTCCAAATTGCGCAAAGCACTGCCTGCCCAATTTGCTTATATTACGGAGGAGCTGTTATACAAAACAGAACAAGCTGGCAACAAGGAGCAATATTACTCCGAAATCATTGATCAGATCATTGAACTTGGCCAAGCCGATAAGCTGATCACCGGTCTTGCTTACAGCGTTCAGCGATTGGTGGTCGACCATCTGCATGTGGTCGGCGATATTTACGACCGCGGACCGCAGCCGGATAGAATTATGGAAGAACTGATCAACTATCATTCTGTCGATATTCAGTGGGGAAATCACGATGTCCTTTGGATCGGCGCCTATTCCGGTTCTAAAGTCTGCCTGGCCAATATTATCCGCATCTGTGCCCGCTACGACAACCTGGATATTATTGAGGATGTGTACGGCATCAATCTGAGACCGCTGCTGAACCTGGCCGAAAAATATTATGACGATAATCCAGCGTTCCGTCCAAAAGCAGACGACAACAGGCCAGAGGATGAGATTAAGCAAATCACCAAAATCCATCAAGCGATTGCGATGATCCAATTCAAGCTTGAGAGCCCGATTATCAAGAGACGGCCGAACTTTAATATGGAAGAGCGGCTGTTATTAGAGAAAATAGACTATGACAAAAATGAAATCACGCTGAACGGAAAAACATATCAACTGGAAAACACCTGCTTTGCGACGATTAATCCGGAGCAGCCAGATCAGCTATTAGAAGAAGAAGCAGAAGTCATAGACAAGCTGCTATTCTCTGTCCAGCATTCCGAAAAGCTGGGCCGACATATGAATTTTATGATGAAAAAAGGCAGCCTTTATTTAAAATATAACGGCAACCTGTTAATTCATGGCTGTATTCCAGTTGATGAAAACGGCAATATGGAAACGATGATGATTGAGGATAAAGCCTATGCGGGCCGTGAGCTGCTCGATGTATTTGAACGGTTCTTACGAGAAGCGTTTGCCCACCCGGAAGAAACCGATGACCTGGCGACAGATATGGCCTGGTATTTATGGACAGGAGAGTATTCCTCCCTCTTTGGAAAACGCGCCATGACAACATTTGAGCGCTATTTCATTAAAGAGAAGGAAACGCATAAAGAAAAGAAAAACCCGTATTATTATTTACGCGAAGACGAGGAAACCTGCCGAAACATCCTGGCAGAATTCGGCCTCAATCCAGATCATGGCCATATCATCAACGGCCATACACCTGTAAAAGAAATCGAAGGAGAAGACCCAATCAAAGCAAACGGAAAAATGATCGTCATCGACGGCGGCTTCTCCAAAGCCTACCAATCCACAACAGGCATCGCCGGCTACACGCTGCTATACAACTCCTACGGCATGCAGCTCGTCGCCCATAAACACTTCAACTCCAAGGCAGAAGTCCTAAGCACCGGAACCGACGTCTTAACGGTGAAACGATTAGTGGACAAAGAACTTGAGCGGAAGAAAGTAAAGGAAACGAATGTTGGTGAAGAGCTGCTTCAGGAGGTTGCTATTTTGGAGAGTTTGCGGGAGTATCGGTATATGAAGTGAGGGGTGTGGGGTTCAGAGATTAAGATATGATCCCCTAAAGATAGACAGATGAAAAAAATCTGTTTGTCTTGGGGGAGTTTTTTCATGGATTAAAATGGTATTTAAAAGATGGAAAACTAAACATATTTTCAGAAGGAAACTAGGGAAATACTTCGGCATTCCCACCATACAATTTGTGAATGGAGAACACTGCATGACATAGTAAGCGTTGAGAGCTAGGGACGTTCTAAACACCATAAGTACTACTATGCGAAACTAATAAAACACGCTACCGTGAAAGACTTCTTATCGGTCATATTCTAAAAGAAAAATTACGAGAAAATGTCAAATTACAACTAAAATCCATACACTTAACAGGTTTGCTGATCTTTGCCATAGTCATAAAATAAAAGCAAACTCGAAGTACTATAGCAGTAACAAGTGCAAAATATTAGAGCACATTATTGAGGCAGTAGTACTACAAAAATATTTGCTCTTTTCTCTTTAAATTTCCTTCTATGTAATACTTACTTAATATCAACAAAGTTTCTTAAAATATTCACGTCACAAAAACACTCTTAAAAAGTATCTACATACATATCATGGAATGTCTTTCCACCATGAGACCAAACATCGTAAAAAGTTTCTTTTGTTAAAGCTATTAATCTTTCTAAAAGACTGATTCTATTTTTTATTTTTAGTCACAATTAGATTTTCTGTTCTATTTTCCCTCTTAGTTCACAGTAGTTTACACCCTTTTATTTCCACTATCGATTTATTCCACATCACAAAATAAGAAGCGAAACATTTGTTAGCTTTTCCTCGGCCAAAAATAACATTAACTGTCCGCATAAAGAGCGCTTTGTTCCAACACTAAGATGAACGTTTTTCTGACCTCTTAAGAATTTTTTATTATTAATCTATCTCCTCTTCAAACTTAATTTTTAAAAAATAAATCATATTTTAAATAGAGTTGGTCATTCCACCGACCAACTCAACTAATATTCTAAAAATTGAACTTTGTCAAATGAATCTACTTTGGTTTTTAAGTTATGAAATAGAAATTCTTTTTCTTTTCTTTTCCGATTTGCTGAATAATGAAGTTGATACACCTTTTTAGGCAAATCCTTATATAGATCAGCTATAGCCTCATTAAAATCGTAGGTTGTTATCCAATGGCTATCAGATATTCCTTTAATTTCGTAACAAAGTTCTTGATGGTCATCATGATCATAAAAATTTGTATACAGGTTTTTTCCTTGCTTATAATAAGGGGGGTCAAAAAATATAAAAAGTCGATTCTTTGGAAAATTAGGAAGAACGTGTTTTATTAGATGTATTGCATCATGGTTATAAAGGTTAATTTTTTCTTTAACTGATGAAATACGTCTGATCTTATTAATTAAATCAACCTTATTAAAACGACAGTCTAATTTATATTTCCCACTATCATTTCTACTAATGGGACCTCCTTTAATTATTCCAGAACGATTAGTTCGATTTAAATAAAAGGTAGCAAAACCCACTTCGAGTTTGCTGTAATTTAGTTGATTATTATAGATTTCTTTCTGTTTTTCCCATTCATCTATATTAATTGGAGTATTTTCAATTAAACTTATAAAATTATTTGTATCATAAAGAATACAACTCCAAAAACTATATATTGATTTGTCAAAATCATTAATTATAATTGAATCTACATCGCCATTTAATAGTAATTCAATTGCTAATCCTGCCCCACCAGCAAAAGGTTCAACATAAATCGGCAAGTAAATATTATTTTGCTCAATTAAATTTTTTACAAACTTATATAATTGAGTTTTCCCCCCCGGGTATCTAAGTGGAGACAGTGTCCTTGGCAATTGTCCTTCCTCCTTCTAGTCCAACAAGGACATATTGGTGAATAAAATTTCATCCAAACACTTTAAAATCGTTGATACTTTTTTCCAAGCATCCAATAATTCCTGATAATCAGGCACCTGGGTCTGAGAATGGATATAGAAATTAATAATTCTAGTAGCAGCTGCATTATTATTTTCAGTAAAAGTAATTTCTATAAGTTCAATCTCTTCTTCATATTGTGGATAGAATTTTTTCAGATGATCTTTAATATTATTATATATAAGCTCTCTTAATTTTTGAGAGCGCTTTGTTCTTTCCCTGGCGACCCCTTTTATTCTGTACTCTTTCATATCGTCTTTAACAAAGTAATCTATATACTCATGAGTGTATGTTTCAAGCAATGATCGTATTAGGTACATAGAACCCATTCTATTTTCTTTATATTTACTACTCTTTATTTCTTTAAGTAACGTATTGATTCTTTTATTTTTTTGATATTTATTCGTAAATGGGTACGCTCCTGTAAGGTTAACATACCTCCCTACGTCATTAGCCGACCTAATGGTTCCTGCTGTTGGCCCTGTTTCTTTTGCTCCTATAGGTCCTTCTTCGGTCCCTGCTGTTGGCCCTGTTCCTTTTGCTCCTATAGGTCCTTCTTCGGTTCCTGCTGTTGAACCTGTTCCTTTTGTTCCTATAGGTCCTTCTTCGGTTCCTGCTGTTGAACCTGTTCCTTTTGTTCCTATAGGTCCTTCTTCAGTTCCTGCTGTTGAACCTGTTCCTTTTGTTCCTATAGGTCCTTCTTCAGTTCCTGCTGTTGAACCTGTTCCTTTTGCTCCTATAGGCTCTTCTTCGGTTCCTGCTGTTGAACCTGTTCCTTTTGTTCCTATAGATTCATTTACAGTGGTATTACCATCTCCTTTATTCATTAAAGGTAATTTGCACATTTCTATAATTTCCGAGTTAAAAACAACATTCATATTTGTACGAGTGTCAATTTCATTTTTTAAATAAATTCGACTAACTATATTTTTCAGAGCTGCTTTAAATATTTCCATAGGTAACTCAGTCTTTATATATTGGTCGGGAGTGAAGTCAATCTTCAAAATATCTTTAGCCTTTTTTGAAAATGGCAAAAATCTGTCTAACTTTGTTGTTTCCATCTTATAAATCTCTAATTTTTGTTTATCTTCTTCATTCCATTCTATCTCATTTCTAATAAACTCAAGGAAAAAGAAAAATCTTATACCTTTTCTTACATCGGCATTTTTTTCATTAAGCACTCTAGCTATATGATTAATAGACTCTCCTTTTCTATATCTATTAACAAACCTCTTAGTAGAAGCTATAGTAGACCATTTTTTTACACTTCTATCTCCAGAATGGCGTAGTGTGATAAACGCTTCTGCAGAATCTCTATCTGGAGCTAAAACAACCGGAAAATTCCTGAGATAGTTTTCCATCTCAGTATCTATCTTAGGTATTTTAATTGTCTCTTTATTCGTAAGTAATTGAGGATTGAGCAATAATTTACATGCAGAAATTCTTCTATTACCCTCTAAAACAATATACTTGTCCTGTTCTAAAGTTACAACCGGTTTTTCAGCTAAAGGTAATCCTCTATTTAAATATATTTGATTAGCTAATTCAATTGATTCATCTTCATCTACTAAGAATCTTAATAGATTTTCTTGTGTAGAATCATCTATGAAAACTCTAGGGTTTTCATAATCAAGTAATATATCCGAAACATCTACTTTAATTTCTTTCCAATCTGAATAAGCCACTTAAACACTTCCTGTCTAAATAAATTGTTAATTTTATTGTAAAACTAATTTAGTAAACAATAAATTACTTTTTATATAATTTTTCTAATGGATTTAATGATATAAAAAACCTCACTTACTTATGATACGGCTCTCCACGATTAATCCGAAAAGCCCGATAAATCTGCTCCACTAAAATAAGACGCATCAACTGATGGGGAAACGTCATTTTCGAAAACGACAGCTTTTCATCCGCTCGCTTCATCACCGCGTCACTCAGTCCGAGTGATCCGCCGATGACGAAGGTGACTTTGCTTTTTCCATATGTAGCCAGCCTATCTATTGTATCGGCTAGTTCTTCGGATGTTTTCATTTTTCCTTCGATGGCGAGGGCGATGACGTGGGCGTCGGGGCTGATTTTGGATAGGATGCGGTCGCCTTCTTTGTCTTTTATGATTTTCATGTCCTGGTCGCTTAGGTTTTCCGGCGCTTTTTCGTCCGGGAGTTCGATGATGTCGATTTTTGCGTAGGCCGAAAGTCGTTTGGTGTATTCTTCAATGCCTTGCTTGAGGTATTTTTCTTTTAGTTTTCCGATTGTCACAATATTGATATTCACAGGTCATCCCCACTTTAAAAACAAGTTATTCATATATGTTGTCCACAATTGTGGATATCTTTTCTGTATTTTGTGTAAGATCATTCGTTCCCCACTATATATACTGCGGGGTCTCCACATAATTCACAGGCTGTGGATAAACTGTTAGTATGTTCGATTTTTCTGATTTCGGGTGGCAGCTCGTGATCGTCTATGTACATATCCAGCACGGTTTCGATGTGTTCTTCACAGGAATAATACGTTTGTTTCATGTTCAAATCCTCCGATGTTTTCTTCCATTTTTACAATTGTTCTCTTCTCAATATAACCTATTTATTCACATGTTAGTAGTGCTTCGGGCTGAGTTTTATCCACAATTCGACAAACAAGCTGTTGATGACTCTATTCCGCTCGTGTGTTAGTTTGGATGTAACCGATGTGTGGGGAGGTCTGCATTTGCGCTTTAGATGGGTTTGGCTTTTTGTGATCATGCTGCTGCTTGCTGGGTGTCAGCCGTCTTATTGGGTGTTGGAGAAGGATCGAATCGGTGAAGGCAGTCCAGACTTAGAAATATACGCTAATTACCTTCAAATGCATGATGATGTAAAAGGATATCAAGTCTTCACCATTTTAGAAGGGAGAAAGATGGTTATTGTGTCTCTCGGAAGCAGCGAGAAAGATAAGAAGCTTGAGGTGTCAGGTGTCAAATTCTCACCTAAAGAAACGATTGTAACTGTGAAACGAAAACCTGCTCCTACGGCAAATGAGAAAAACCCTTATATTTTGATTGGACTGGACAAAATCGAAGGGGAATTCATTGTACAGGATGAAAAGGGAAACCGCTTTGAAGAAACGGATTACCAGCAATAAAGCCGGCGTTCTGAGAACGTCCGGCTTTTTCTTTTACTTCAGTGTTCCATGCGGGTCAATGACGAATTTTTTGGCTGCGCCTTTGTCGAAGTCGCTGTAGCCTTTTGGCGCGTCGTCCAGAGAAATGACGGTGGCGTTGACTGCTTTTGCGATTTGCGCTCTACCGCTCAGAATCGCTTTCATCAAATTGCGGTTGTATGTCATGGCGGGCGTTTGTCCGGTGACGAAGGTGTGGGCTTTGGCCCAGCCGAGACCGAAGCGGATTTTTAGTGAGCCTGTTTTGGCGTCCGCATCCTTTGCGCCGGGATCTTCGGTCACGTATAAGCCTGGAATGCCAAGGCTGCCTCCGACCTGGGTGACGTCCATGATTGAGTTCAGCACGGCGGCAGGCGCTTCACCTTGATTGCCGTGTCCGGATGCTTCAAAGCCGACACAGTCCACTGCGGCATCAACGGTCGGTTCACCTAGTATTTGTTCAATTTGCTCGCCGAGGCGGTCGTGTTTTTGTACGTTGACCGTTTCACAGCCGAAGCTTCTCGCCTGTGCCAGTCTGTCTTCGTTCAGATCTCCGACAATCACGGTAGAGGCACCAAGGAGCTGAGCGGAGTGTGCAGCTGCCAAGCCGACAGGACCCGCTCCCGCGATGTAAACGGTTGAACCTGTTTGCACGCCCGCTGTGTAAGCTCCGTGGAAGCCGGTCGGGAAAATGTCGGACAGCATGGTCAAATCGAGAATCTTTTCTAACGCCTGTTCTTTATCAGGGAATACCAAAAGCTGAAAGTCAGCGTATGGCACCATGACGTATTCAGACTGGCCGCCGATCCAGCCGCCCATATCGACGTAGCCGTAAGCAGATCCCGGCCGATCCGGATTGACATTCAGGCACACATGCGTTTTCTGCGTTTTGCACATCACACAGCGTCCGCAGGCAATATTGAAAGGAACGGATACGATATCGCCCTTTTTGATAAATTCGACATCACGCCCCGTTTCAATGACTTCTCCGGTGATTTCATGTCCGAGCACCAAGCCTTCTGGCGCCGTTGTGCGGCCTCTGACCATATGCTGGTCGCTTCCGCATATGTTGGTTGTAATGACTTTGAGAATAACCCCATGCTCACATTTTCGATTCACATTCGCCTTTGGGACGCCAGGCCCGTCCCTCAAGATTAACTCCGGATAACCGATATCCTCCACCGCTACAGTCCCTTTGCCTTTGTACACAACCGTTTTGTTTCCTGTCAACGCCATTCCCCCCATTCATGTGTTTGGACTCTCCGTCCTTGAACATGACTTCGGTTCGGCATGACTCTTTCCCTTTCTCACGACTGTTTTTTCTGTGTTCTTATAACAACAAATATGCCAAGAAAGCAGCCAATAATGGTTCCGCCGATGTCTAAGAAGTCGACTTTACATCCATTTAACAGGAAGACAGTAATGGCCGAAACCAGGCTGATCATTACTGCCAGAAGAATAACCCGTTTGGTGCGCATGTAATCCCTCCTTTAGATTCGTTTCTAAACCATACCCAAAATCTCTGCAAACTTCGGTTCAACAAAAAAAGAGACTTCACACCAGTCTCTTTATAATTAGAGATCAATTAAAAAATTTCCTGAGAAATAATGTGACAATACTGGTTACTAACGCAATCGCCGTATATATAACAACCCAAAACATGAATGAGCTATTGCCCGAAGCTAACGTAACTAACAATATCAAGCTCGCGATAAGGACGATGAGCGGTGCCACCCAAAATCTCTTAAATAAAAAATGACCCGCTATACCAAATACACCTGCGATGAGCGGAAAACCAAAAACGATAAATAAAACGGCGATGGCTCCCATACTACCCTCCTTGCCCTAAAACCTCTTCATCACCTCAACATCATACAGCTTCAAATGACTCTTCGGCGTCACGACATCCTTTACCTTCCCAATCTCTTTTTCTTTCATTTTCTTTCCGGTTTTCAGGCTGTACTGTTCAATGTAGGCAGGCTTGTTATACGTGTATGTGAAGAAATAGAGGCTGCTGCCTTTTTGGGTGATTTCTTTGAAATCGGCTTTCATTTTGTCCTGGGAAAAGGTGAAGGCGATGCTTGTTTTTCCTGTCTTGGCATCAATTTTGTGTACCTTTCCGAAGCCGTCAATGAAATACAGGTTCCCGTCATAAGGGAAAAAGCTGTTTTTAAAGCTGAAGGGCATGGAGCTGTATATCGTTTGTTCGTCGTTTTTGTATTCGGCGATGTCATGCAGCTCTACTTTGCCGCTTTTTTTGTTAATCTTGACCATTTGATAGAGATTGTGGGCTTTTTGGCCGCGAACCATGACATACACAGCTTGGTCGTCCACGGCAAGCTGGGATTCGACTGAGGCTCCTTCCCGGTACTGCCATTCCGTTATCGTGTGATAAGTGAGCTTCTTCTGATCCGCTTGAATCTGAAGGAGCTCATAGCCTTTTTCGTCAGCTGTCGGGACGAGTGCGTAAATGGCGCCGTCATGAAAACCGGAGGCTCGGATGTAGTAGGGGATGACGTCTTTTTTCCACTCTCCGTCCATTTGGCGGTACAGCTCTGAGCGGTATCCTTCTTTCTTTTTGTCGTAGCCGGAGTTGTATAAGGTGTAAAAGCCGTCCGTGTTTTGCAGAAAGTCTGCGCTGTCGCCTGTGTGCTGATAGGTTCTTTTATGGGAGCGCAGACCGTTTTTGATCGTATAAATTTTGTTTTTGTCCTCCAGCATCACACTGTCGCCGTGAACCTCGGCTGAGCCCAGCTCAAGGCCCTTCATCTTAAAGGAAGACAGCGTCCCGTCCTGGCTGATAAACAGGGCGTAGCTTTTCCCGCCGCCAAATGCATCTTGATCTGCAGAGGATGAAAAATACAGCAGGACTTCTTTGTCATCCAGGAAATCGGGGTTTCTGAGATCCTGCTGACTTACGGTTTTATGGCTTTTGAGAGGAGAAATGAAGACAAATAGTGCGATTCCTGCGAGAATCAGCATGGCGATGGTAATCATCCACTTTTTCATAGCCTTCTCCTTAGTAAATGGTCATGATAGTTGTCGTATACGAAGAACTTGTGATGTCGCGCGGATACACGCCTAAGCCTCCGTTGCTGTCTATATCAATCCCTGCTTTTAGCAAAAAGGCAGACCATAGGAGCTTTGAACAGTTTTTGGCGCCGTCATGGCCGGTATTTCTGTTATTGACGAAGTTAAATGAGTATGGGTCGCCGACTTTTGATACCGCCCAGTCGGCAGCAGCTGTTTTTTGAGATGAGGATACGCTGACGGTTTGCACAATGGAGTTGTCTTCCACGTCTCTGGCATTATAAGCGATCTGCCTGACGCCGTCGCCCGGGACAGATTCAACAATTTTGTCAGCAGCGGAGTACATGCCGACGTGGCCATGATTGTAGTAGGCTGTGTAGGAGTTCGTGTAATAGATATTGCCTTTCGCGCTTGTCGGGAGTTTTTTCGTGCCGGACGACCCGCCCATGATAGACATGCCGCTTTCCTTGGCGAGCCGGTCTCCTTCTGCTTTATCAGCCGTGATTTCCTTATAGAACTGTTTTAGGATAACGTCCTGCTTTACGTGCTGCTGTTTGGCAATCTGGCTGGCAGATTTCATGATTTCTTCCGGTGTCGTGCCTGGCTGCAGTGCGGCAATTTCTTCAGCATAATTTGTGGTCTTTACGGCTTTGGCGGGAGAAACAAACAGGCCGCCACACATTGTAAGCGCTACCAAAAACATCGACACTCGTTTCTTCAACTTCATTACATCTCCTCTTTTCTTGTGAGTGTAGGAAAGGTAATTTCCTCACCCACATTATATTAGGAAAATAAGGAAAGTAACTAGGTTATTTACAGAATTTTTAGAAATCATTTACAGAAAAAGGCCTTTATCGGCCCTTTTCGTTAAAGCTTCTTGCTCATCACTACGTCTGTTTCTTGAAATCCGGTTTGCTCATATAGCTTTCGCGCCGTCTGATTATGGGCAAAGACATGAAGGGACAGCTTGCGGATTCCCATGCTGCGTGCCGTTTGATCTAATGCCGCCAATGCTTGCTTTGCGTAGCCCTTTCCCCGATACGGTTCATATAACCCGAAATCATAAATAAACGCTTCCTGCTGCGGATGCTCCGGTTCAGCATGTATCCAGAGCCAGCCAACGGTATCCTTTTCATTCAGCTTGAGGCTCCACAAATGGTGATGGGGTGTTTCCAGCCCTCTCGGAAGCAGATCAGTAAACGCCTGCTTAGACAAAAGCTGTGCATCTTCAGGCAGCCATGTTCCCGCTTTTACCTTTTCTTCCGCGTAATGCTTTGTTGTGTATGTGAGATAAGACCGAAATTCTTCTGACTGCATTGGGGTCAGCATGATTGTCATATCATCTCTCCTTCATATATTGACTAGAGGATTTTACATAAAATAGAAAGAGGTGTTACTATCAGAATAAGCAACTGAGATTGATAAGTCACTAGAGAAAGGAGTTTCACATGAATAAGATCGCACCCGCAGAAATCGCTAGCATGCTCAACGATTGGTACCTTGCCATCAAGAAACATGAAGTTGAAGAATCCTCCCGTTTATTTGAAGAAGTGAAGCCTTTATTGGATGACATGGAAGAGGATCAGGAGGTGCTTGCCTACTTCTCCTTATTGGAACTGCGCCACAAGGTTTTGCTTCACGAGGCGAGAGGACAGGGCTTTCAGCATGAGGAGCCTTCTCATATGAATGCTACGTCTGACATGCTGAAATATTACTTTTTTCTGTTTGAAGGCATGTATGAGGCCTATAAAAATAATTATGACATTGCCATTGGGCTGTATAAAGATGCAGAGCAGTATCTCGACAACATTCCCGATCCGATTGAAAAAGCCGAATTTCACCTGAAGGTCGGTAAGCTCTATTATAAGCTGGGACAAAATATTGTGTCCCTCAATCATACACGGCAAGCAGTCAAAACATTCAGGGAAGAGACAGATTATAAAAAGAAGCTGGCTTCAGCACTGATTACCATGTCAGGCAATTTTACAGAGATGAGCCAGTTTGAAGAAGCTGAGGCTTATTTGGACGAAGCAATTCGGATCACGAGTGAATTAGAGGATCATTTTTTTGAAGCCCAGCTTTTGCATAACTTCGGCCTTCTTCATGCGCAAAGCGGCAAATCAGAAGAAGCGGTTTCGAAATTAGAGGAGGCTCTACGGAACGATGAGTATGCCCGCTCCGCCTATTATTATCATTCTGTCTACTTGCTGATACGAGAGCTGTTTAAGATCAAAAAGAAAGAACAGGCCTTATCTTATTACCAAGAAGTGAAGGAAAAATTGACTGCTGAGCCGAATAGAATATGTGAGGCAAAAATAGACATTTTATATGCCATTTATGCAGAAGGGGGTCATGCGGAAACGTTTCACTTATGCAAACAACATATGGATGACTTGTTGTCCGAGAAAGAGTATGACAGTGTAAGAGAACTTTCCATTTTGGCTGGCGAACGGTATAGGGAACTTGAGCTTTACAAAGAAGCTGCCCACTTTTTTTATGAAGCATTACAGATTGAAGAACTGATTAAACGAACGGAGGTTATATAAATGAAAAGATTTCTGATTGGCGCAGGCGTCGCAGCGGTGATTTTATCAGGTTGGTTTATTGCAGACCATCAAACCCATTCACAGGAAATGAAAGTCGCTGAGAAAATGATTGGATAAATGAAAAACCCCCGCGGGTGCGGGGGTTCAATTTAACGAAAGAATCCTAAAACGGTTTGTAGTTTTAGGATTCTTTCATCTTTTTTTCAGCGTGATTGAAAACCCTTGAAGTCTAGGAAGAACGAGCATTGGAGCGCAGCGAATGTTTGGAATTCGTGAGCACCGAAGCGCAGGCCTGACAACGAATGCGAGGGTTTGTCGACACGCTGAAACCCCCGCGGGTGCGGGGGTTTTCTTATTACAGCAGCTTCTTCCCTAGCAGAGATTCTACGAGCTCTACTGCTGTTTTACCTGTTTTGTTTTTGTGATCAAGGATCGGGTTAACCTCAACGAATTCGGCTGAGGTAATGATGCCTGCGTCATACAGCATTTCCATAGCCAAATGGCTCTCCCGGTAGCTGATGCCGCCGACGACAGGGGTTCCGACACCCGGTGCGTCGTTCGGATCAAGCCCGTCCAGATCAAGGCTCAGATGGACGCCATCACATGCTGATAAATAATCAAGGGTTTCTTCAATGACCTTTGTCATGCCAAGACGGTCGATTTCGTGCATTGTGTACACCTTCATGCCGCTTTCCTTAATGTACTTGCGCTCCCCTTCATCAAGTGACCGGGCGCCAATGATGACGACGTTTTCCGGTTTGATTTTAGGCGCGTAGCCTTCAAGGTTAACCAGTGACTCGTGGCCAATGCCAAGGCTGACCGCGAGCGGCATGCCGTGAATATTGCCCGATGGTGAAGTTTCAAGTGTATTCAAATCTCCGTGCGCGTCATACCAGATGACGCCGAGATTATCGTAATGCTTCGCTGTGCCTGCAAGCGTGCCGATCGCAATACTGTGGTCACCGCCCAGGACAAGCGGGAATTTTTTCTCTTCAATGACTTTGTTGACCTTTTGCGCGAGTTTTTCATTTCCCGCCAAAACGGAATTCAGGTTTTTCAGTTCCTCGTCATTTTTGATTTTTTCGCGGTTGATCGGAATGTCACCGAGATCTTCAACCGTATACCCCATGTCTGACAGCCGCTCGATCAGATGAGCGTACCGGATGGCACTCGGGCCCATATCCACTCCGCGTCGTGCTTGTCCTAAATCCATTGGCATTCCAATAACCGAAATCGTTTTATCCATCTGTGATTCCACCTCAACATTTAAGATAATGTCCTATGCGGGTTATAACAAAGATGACTTGCGGACAACGTTTTTAAAGCTCTAGCTGACGATTTGCCTGCTGGCGTTTTTTAATGACGACATGATAAATGATGTAGCAAATGACCATAAACGGTACGCCGCAATACAGCGCGATACGCTGCTCCGGATCAAATGCAAGACTGATGAGCACGACCGTATTTAACGTTAGGCCGATCAGCGGAAGCACCGGGTACAGCGGTGTTTTAAATTTCAAATCTTCTATCTTCCCGCCCTCACGGATATATTTGCGTCTGAACATGATTTGGGAAAGCGAGATCGTAATCCAGCCGACCTGCGCGCTCATGCCCGCCAAAGATAACAGTACCATATATACAGTTTCAGCCTGCGCAAACTTTGTCAGAAGTGATAGGCAGGCCACAGCCATCGTTACGATTAACGAGTACATAGGCACACCGCGCTGATTTGTTTTGCCGAGCGCTTTAAAGGCCTGTCCTTCATTCGCCATCGCGTACAGGATACGTGTTGATGCGTATAAACCTGAATTCGCAACAGATAACAGTGCGATTAAAATAACAAAATTCATGATATCAGCAGCATATGGGATTCCAATTTGCTCAAATACGGCAACAAACGGACTTTCCACAACTCCAGCCTGTTTCCACGGAATCATGCCGGCAATGACAATGATTGAAAGCACAAAGAACACAAGCGTTCTCCATACTGTCTGTTTGATGGACCGCGGAATCGTTTTTTCAGGGTCTTCACTTTCTCCGGCTGCAACCCCGATCAGCTCAGTCCCCTGAAACGCAAAGTTCACAGTAATCATCGTAATCAGCATTGCCTTTATGCCGTTCGGAAATAACCCGTCTTCATAAAAATGTGTCAAAAACGGCGCCTGCTCTCCGCCCTTCAGATCAATCAGGCCAAACATGGCAGCTCCGCCGAGAATAATAAATAAAAGGATAATCAAAATTTTAATGCCTGAAAACCAGAATTCTGATTCTGCAAAGGCTTTTGTGGTGATCGCATTTAGAATAAACATCAGTGCCGCAAAGACCAGACACCAGATCCACACGTCTATATGCGGAAACCATCGTTGCATCAGCTGCCCCGCTGATAAAAATTCAATGGCGCATGTAACCGCCCAGCCGAGCCAGTACAGCCAGCCGAACGCAAACCCGAAAGCCGGGCTGATAAATTTCGTGGCATAGGTCTGGAAGGACCCCGACACAGGAAAGGCGACTGCCAGCTCTCCTAAGCAGAGCATGGTCAAAAACATGATAAAGCCGCCCACTAAATAGGACAGAACCGCGCCGAGCGGTCCCGCTTGGTTAATGGTAAACCCGGTTCCAAGGAAGAAACCGGTTCCGATCACTCCGCCCAATGAAATCATGAACAAATGGCGTGATTTCATTGTCCGCTGGAGCTGATTTCCGTTATCTTGGTTTGTATTCACTTTCTGCACCCCTTCAGCAACTTGTATTGGATCTAAGCTGGAACATCTGCATGGTGCTATCCCAGTTTGCTGTCCAAAGAGTCTCTATCTATTTAATATAAAATTCACTTCTTCTCATAAAGATACATTATACTAAAATACTGTAGCTGAGCAAATAGGGAGTGCTGATTTTTCTGTTGTAAATTTATACAAACGAAGTGAATATCCCGCCATGGTGCGGATTTATGCGTTTTGCAGCACGTGCTTAATTTTCTCTATTGCCCAATCCAAATCCTCTTTGGAAATGATTAATGGCGGTGCAAAACGAATGACTGTATCATGCGTTTCCTTGCATAAAAGCCCTTCTTCCTTCAAACGCTCACAATACGGACGTGCCGCTTCAGTCAATTCCACACCGATAAACAGCCCTCTGCCGCGGACTTCTTTAATAACCGGGTTGTCAATGCTCTCAAGCTCGCTTTTAAAGTATTCTCCAAGCTCAAGAGAACGATCCGCCAGCTTTTCATCCTCCAGCACTTCTAATGAAGCGATAGACACTGCACATGCAAGCGGGTTTCCGCCAAATGTTGAGCCGTGTGAGCCAGGGTTAAACACGCCTAGGATCTCGCGGTCCGCCGCAATGCATGAGATCGGGAACACACCGCCGCCAAGCGCTTTGCCCAAAATATACATATCAGGGACGATGCCGTCCCAGTCACAGGCAAACGTCTTGCCTGTACGTCCGAGACCCGTTTGAATTTCATCCGCAATAAACAAGACATTCTCTTCCTTACAAATCGCCGCCGCTTCCTGTAAAAATCCTTCAGGCGGAATCACAATGCCCGCTTCGCCTTGAATCGGTTCAAACAAGAATGCCGCTGTATTCGGCGTAATGGCCTGTCGAAGCGCTTCCACATCGCCGTAAGGAATGAGTTTGATTCCCGGAAGCATCGGGCCGAATCCTCGTTTATATTCCTCTTCAGAAGAAAGAGATACCGCCAGCATCGTGCGGCCGTGGAAGTTCCCGACACATGCGATAATTTCCGCTTGATTGTCAGCTACTCCCTTCACTTCATACGCCCAGCGTCTCGCCGCTTTCACCGCGGATTCAACCGCTTCGGCTCCTGTATTCATCGGCAGAATCATCTCTTTGCCTGTCAGTTTAGCTGTTTTTTCGTAAAACGGCCCAAGCTGATCGTTATGAAACGCGCGTGACGTGAGGGTGATTTTATCAGCCTGATCCTTTAATGCCTGAATGATTTTCGGGTGTCTGTGCCCCTGGTTTACCGCAGAATAAGCACTCAGCATATCCATATATTCATTGCCTTCCGGGTCCTTTACCCAAGAACCCAGCGCTTCAGAAATAACAATCGGGAGCGGATGATAATTGTTGGCTCCGTAATGAGACGTCTGATCAATAATTTCTTTAGATTTAGATAAAGCTGGCATATTTGAATTCCCCCTTGTTTTCTGTTTCAACATGTTATCCTGCTTTCCCTTTATATAAATGCAAGTTCTGTGCCAAATCAAGAATTCGTGTGTTTTCTACAATTTTCGAGGACAAGGTGCAAAAACATTCTGATATTTCGAGCAAAAATTCCAGCAAGTGCAAAATTCTTTTGCATATCCTCTCCATTTTTTTATAAAATAGAAGCAATATTAAGAAAACTGAGGGAGGTTCATACAGTGGTCAAAGACAGCGAATTCCTCACATTGGTTTTTCAGAGCATTTTAGATGAAATCGATGTTGGCCTGCACGTGGTAGACGAGCATGGAAACACAATCGTTTATAACAATAAAATGATGCAGATTGAAGATATGGAGAAGCATGACGTCTTGAATAAAAACCTGATGGATGTGTTTATGTTTTCAAAGCAGCAGGACAGCACACTGGTACAGGCTCTTCAGGAAGGCAAGACGATTAAAAACGTCAAACAGAGCTATTTCAATAATAAAGGCCAGGAAATTACGACGATCAATCATACATATCCCATCGTCCAAGACGGCAAAATCAGGGGCGCTGTTGAAATTGCCAAGGATGTGACAAAGCTTGAACGGCTGATCAGGGAGAATATGAACAAAAAAGGCAGCACAACCTATACGTTTGACAGTATTCTCGGCACCAGTCCGGCCATTCAAGACGTCATCGAAAACGCCAAGCGGGCAACCCGTACGTCATCATCTGTCCTTCTAGCAGGCGAAACCGGCACGGGAAAAGAACTGTTCGCGCAAAGTATCCATAATGGAAGCGATCGTTCTGGCGGCCCGTTTATTTCGCAAAACTGTGCGGCACTGCCAGACAGCCTTGTGGAAAGCATCTTGTTCGGAACGAAAAAAGGCGCGTTTACCGGCGCTGTCGACCAGCCCGGCCTGTTTGAACAAGCCCACGGCGGGACGCTGCTGTTAGATGAAATCAACTCGCTGAATCTCAGCCTTCAGGCGAAGCTGCTACGCGCCCTTCAAGAACGGAAAATCAGGCGCATCGGTTCGACAAAGGATACACCGATTGACGTACGTATTATTGCCACGATGAATGAAGACCCAATTGATGCAATTGCAGGCGAACGAATGCGGAAGGACTTGTATTACAGGCTGAGTGTCGTCACACTGATCATCCCGCCGCTTCGGGAACGAAAAGAAGACATTTTGCTTCTCGCATCGGAGTTCATCCAGAAAAACAACCATCTATTCCAAATGAATGTTGAACACATCAGCGATGACGTGAAGCAATTTTTCCTTTCTTATGACTGGCCGGGAAATATTCGCGAGCTTGAGCATATGATCGAAGGCGCAATGAATTTCATGACGGACGAGCAAACGATTACGGCTTCCCATCTGCCCTATCAATACCGCATGAAAATCAAGCCGGCTGACATCCCAGAGCCTGAAACACCAAGACACCAGCCGGCCGCGGACTTAAAAGAAAAAATGGAAAGCTTCGAAAAATATGTGATAGAGAACGTGTTAAGAAAACACGGCCATAACATCTCGAAAGCCGCTCAGGAACTTGGCATCAGCAGACAAAGCCTTCAATACCGGCTGAAGAAATTTTCTCACTCATCTGACGAATGAACTGGTGCAGGAAGCCTGATCATAAATACAGTGCCTCTGCCGATTTCACTTTTCACTTCAATCGTCCCATTGTGACTGTCGATAATCGATTTCGTTATGGCAAGGCCTAATCCCGAACCTCCATATTTTCGGGAGCGGGATGGGTCTGCCCTGTAAAACCGGTCAAATAAATGCGGCAAATGCTCCGGCGCGATGCCTGTGCCGTTGTCCGCTATCATCAACCTCACGCCGTCACTGCCTCTTTGCAGAGAGATGGTGATGGCACCGGTTTTCTCATTTGTATACTGCACCGCGTTATAAACCAAATTCAAAATGACCTGTTTCATCTTATCTCTGTCAAACACCGCTTCAGCATCATCCTCAAGCCACAGCTGCAGCCTTCTTTCTTTCGCAAGCAGACTGAGCTGCGGCTCCATCTCCCTTATGAGCGCATCGAGATTTCCTCTCTTCATTTCAAAGCTCGGCACCCGATCAATTTTTGCTAAAAACAACAGATCCTCTATCAGCCGAGTGGCTCTCTTCGACTCTTCATACATACTATTCAGCGCCCTATCTCTCTGCTCAGGCTGAAGCGCGGCGCCACGCAGCAGCACTTCGATAAAGCCGTGTATCGACGTTAAAGGTGTCCTCAGTTCATGTGAAGCGTCTGATACAAATTGCCGGATGCGCTCCTTCGCCTCTTTTTCTGCTTTAAATGACGTTTCAATCCGCTCCAGCATGCGATTAAACGAAATGGCAAGCGTATCAATTTCGATTTGTTTTTGATATACAGGAAGCCTTTTATTCAAATTTCCTGCATTAATATCTCCCATCATATGTACCATTTGTGATAACGGTTTAAGCGTATGTCTGACCACAGGCAAGAACGTGAAAAGCCCGAGCAGGAGCGCAACCAGCGAGAGCGTGGAATAAATGCTGATTTGCCGGAGCAGTACGTCCTTCAGTGGTTCTGTTAAAGTACTCATTTGGATCACGCCTGCTTCTTTTCCATCAATAGTAATAGCCTGAAACACAATCAGCACTTCCTCGCCGGATTCATTTTTCGTGATTTTGTAATGCAAGGCCATCGTATCTTTTAATGCCTCATCATATACACTTTTTTTCACTGTTGGCGGTGCTCCCGCATATGGATCGGTCGACAATACCGTACTGTCTTTTGTTTTCTTATCGATAAAAACAATGGTCACGCCCGGATAGATAAAGGCGGGACGGACAGCACCATCTGACTTTTCCGAGCTGTCGGGATGGCTTTTGTATGTTTTAATATTATTCCAGATGGTTGGCTCCGTTGAGTTGATATAACTTTGAATGCTGACAGCTCGGTTTTCATATAAGAGGCGTTTTCCAAACACATATTGCATAGCGCCGACAAACACCAATAGAAGAACGAGAATGCATAATGAACGGAATAAAAGCTGAAAGCGCAGTGTTTTGAATCGTTTTTTCATTCAATATCCACCCGATAGCCCGCACCCCGAACCGTTCGGATCACTTCATGCTTTTTGTCATTCAATTTTTCCCGCAAGGAACGAATGTACACTTCAACAATATTCTCTTCTCCGTAAAAATCATACCCCCATACTTTATCCAGAATCCTTGCTTTACTGAGCACAAGGCCGTGATTCAGCACCAAAAACTTTAAAAGCTCGTATTCTGTTGCTGAAAGCTTGAGCACCTCTTCCTGATAGCGGATTTCTCTGCGCCGATCATCAATTCGAAACGGACCGAGCGCGAATTCTTCAAACAAGTTGGGAAAGTGATCCCGAATTCTCGCATAGATTCGCGCCAGCAGCTCTTCAAAGCTGAAGGGTTTGATCATATAATCATCAGCGCCCTCTGTCAGCGCTTTTACCCGAACCCCCACCTCATCCTTGGCCGTAAGCATAATAACGGCGGTATGGCCGGTTTTTTTCATCATCCTCGATACTTCCAGTCCATCCATTCCGGGCATCATCACATCCAAGATGGCCACATGCGGCTGAAATGTCTTTACGGTGTTCATCGCTGTCATTCCGTCAGCTGCTGTCTTCACTTCAAAGCCTTCATTTTCAAGACCCATTGTCAAAAAATCTAATATCGCCGGTTCATCGTCCACGAGCAAAATCTTGATGCCTTTCATCCTATTCATGCTGTGCTCTCTCCTTAGTTGGCATAAACCTCTGATTAGTTTTTTCCCTTCCCCTCCTATTATTCGTTTTTAACTGAAAACAAACTGAATCTTCCCTAAAAATCAGCTGAATTCAGCAAGTTTTCAGCCAGCCCTCATTTGATTTTCAGCTTCGGCCTATACAATTGCCTTAGTTGGTACAGCCAACAATGAAATAAAGGAGGAATCTCACATGAATATCACTAAAGTTTTATCAGGAGCTGCACTGGGAACGATTATTTCAATCAGTTCTTTCACTTCTGCTCACGCCGCTGTCATTCAAAAGGATGATACATCAACGAAGGTTGAGACGAAGCAACAGGCTTCCATCACAATAGCAAAGGCAAAACAGGTTGCGTTGAACAAATGCAAAGGTACTGTTCAAACGGCCCAAATGAAGAAAGTGAATGGCACATACGTATATGTTGTGAAAGTTCTCGGTGAGGACGGCAAACAGCATACGATGAACGTCAACTGCAACAGCGGCAAAGTTGTGAAACATGATGTTCAAAAGAAACAAAGCTATATCAGCAAAACAAAAGCCCAATCGATCGCTTTGAAAAACTGCAAAGGTGCGGTTCAATCTTCTGAGCTGAAGCAAGAAAACGGTGTTTACGCTTACGTCGTGAAAGTAATGGGTGAAGACGGAAGCCTTCACACGCTCCATATCAATGGAGAAAACGGCAAAGTCGCAAAACACGAGCAAAAGAAACAAGCACATCTTTCTAAAACAAAAGCGCATCAAATCGCACTCAACAAATGCAAAGGCGCAGTTCAATCTTCTGAATTGAAGAAAGAAAACGGCGCATACATCTACGTTGTCAAAGTGCTTGGCGAAGATGGAAAAACTCATAAAATTCATGTCAACTGTGACAGCGGTAAAATCGTAAAACAAGAAGTGCAAAAGAAAAACGCAGCCGTTACAAAAACAAAAGCACATCAAATTGCACTAAATAAATGCAAAGGCACAGTGAAATCTACTGATTTGAAGAAAGAAAACGGAACATTCGTTTACGTGATTAAAATCACTGCCCAAAACCACACTGAACAAACAGTGAAAGTGAACGCTGAAAACGGAAGCATTTGCAAATAAAATAACTGCTTGCCAGCAGTAAAATAACTGAAATTCAACGTATAACACCAGTCTTGTTTTAATACAAAGTTCTAAGTTCATGTCTACCTTTTTCTAAATACTCTTTTAAACTGAACGTGTGTGACCCGCGTTCAGTTCTTTTTCTAAGGAGGACCTACAAATGAATATGAAAATATTACCTGCAGCTGCTTTAGGTGCGGTCATTTCAATCAGTTCTTTATCATCCGCACACGCGGCTGTTCTGCATAAAGAGGACACTGCTAAAGTTCAAACCCAGCAGCAGGCTTCTATTACGCTCTCTAAAGCAAAAACTGTCGCTTTAAAGAAGTGCAAAGGCGCAGTTCAATCAGCACAAATGAAGAAAGCAGATGGCGTTTATGTCTATGTCATTAAAGTGCTTGGTGAGGATGGCAAAATTCACACCTCTAACATTAACCGCAGCAGCGGAAAAATCGTCAAGCATCACGTTGAAAATAAACAAGCCGCGATTACAAAAGCAAAAGCACAAAGCATTGCGTTGAAAAAATGCAAAGGCACCGTCACATCTTCTGCATTGAAGAAAGAAAATGGCACCTATGTGTATATCATGACCATCACAGCTAGCAACCACACGGTACAAACCATTAAAGTGAATGCTGAGAACGGAAGTATTTGCAGCTAACTGCTATTTGCTGTTTCACGTGTAACAACCATCTTGTATTTTTCTTCATATTCGATATATCCTTTTCAACTGAACGGGCGTGACCCCCGTTCAGTTTTTTTTTGCATATCAAAACAGCCTGGCAAATGATGCCAGACTGTTTTGATTAACTGCCTAATTGGTCTGCGGAGGACAGCTTGATGTCTACAGATTTTTCTTTTCCGCCGCGGTAAAACTTCACCTTCACCCGGTCACCGACTTTTTTCTGATAAAGCCGTTTTCGCAGGTCAACAATATCATTTACTTTGTATCCGTCAAATTCCGTGATGACATCCAGTTCCTTCAGCCCCGCTTTTCCGGCAGGTGAAAAGGCGTCTACACCCATCACAACCGCTCCATTGGTAACATGCTTAGGAAGCTTTAATGTTTCATCCCAATGATAGCTTGCGATGTCGCTTAGGGATTTCATCTCAATGCCAAGGAACGGGCGTTTGACCTTTCCGTATCTCTCTAAATCCTCTATCACAGGGATCACGAGCTTAGATGGAATCGACAGGCCAATCCCTTCAACCGCCGACTCGGCAATTTTCATTGAATTGATGCCAATGACCTTCCCATCCATATTTAACAAAGCACCGCCGCTGTTCCCAGGGTTAATGGCCGCATCTGTTTGCAGGACTTCTGCGTTCCAGTCAGGCTGTCCATCACCGTTTGAATCCACTGGGATCGCCCTCTCCGTACCTGAGATGACGCCTTGTGTGACAGAGCCTGCAAACTCAAGGCCTAACGGGTTCCCGATCGCGATAACCGGCTCCCCAGACTTCACTTTATCTGAATTTCCGAAATCGGCGACTGCTTTAATTTTATCGCTTTTCACCCGTAAAACGGCCAGATCCATCAGCTGGTCGCTGCCGACAAGATCAGCTGATACACGCGATCCGTCTTTCAAGCTGATTTCAATTTGGGAAGCGCCTTCGATGACATGATGGTTGGTCACGACATAAGCGGAATGGTCATTTTTCTTATAGATGACGCCAGAGCCGCTCCCAGCCTCGCCGCTCTCTCCCCGTATATCTGATTTTTGGATGTTCACAACACCCACAACGGCGGGCGACACATTGCTGACAATCTTGGTGACCGTATTGTTGACACTGACATTCACCGTCCTGATTGATTCCCGGCCATTGTTGTTTTGCTGCTGATCTAAGGCGCCTGTATCTAGCCCTTCATTTGAAAGGTACGGCATGATAAACGCCATTAATACGGCACCGACAATCACGCCAATCAGACTCGAAAGAAAATATCCTTTTTTGCTTCTCTTTGGCTGTTCAGGAGTAGTATGTTCTTCCTCACGTTCGTAATCCACCATATTCCATCCTTTCCAAGAACGTTAATATGGTTATATTGTGGGTTAGAAACTCCTAGAATAGTCATGATTTACATAGAAAAATTATACAGCGCAAAGCGGAGTGGCCTTCTTCGGATCAGTGTCGTATAAGTCAAATGTCTCACCCGTCACAAATCCTTTAGAAGCCAATGTCTGCTGTACAGACATTCTTGCCAGCTCCTTCATGTTGTTGTCCTGGCTCAAATGCGCCAGGTAAATACGAGACGTCTCATCACCAATGACATCCGTCATCGCCAAGGCAGCATCTTCATTTGACACGTGCCCGACGTCACTTAAAATCCGCCGCTTAATGCTCCATGGGTATCTCCCCATTTGCAGCATACCGACATCGTGATTGCTTTCAAACACAAACACATTCGCTGAACGGATAATGCCTTTCATCCGGTCGCTGACATATCCCGTATCTGTCATTAATGCGAGCTTTCGGCCGTTATAATGGAATACATAAAACATCGGTTCCGCCGCATCGTGGGAGACGCCAAACGATTCAACATCAAGTCCGCCGAACGACTTCACCGTCTCCATCGGAAATACAAACTTTTGATCGGTGTCAATTTTGCCGATTTGATTCTCCATCGCTTTCCAAGTCTTCTCATTCGCATAGATCGGAAGCTTGTACTTTCTGGCGACGACACCAAGGCCCTTAATATGGTCACTATGCTCATGCGTCACAAAAATGCCGTCTACATCATCCAGCTTACGCCCGATCTGCGCCATCAGCCCATCCATGGCTTTTCCGCTCAAACCGGCGTCCACTAAAAATGCGTGATCCTCTGTTTCGAGGTAAAACGCATTTCCCGTACTCCCGCTCGCAAGTACGCTAAATTGCAAGCTCATGTTTGTCTCACTCCATTATTTTCATTGATCTGTATCTAAAATCGTACTCTCCAAAGCATTCACAGTAAAATACTCTTGTACTGTCTTTTTCTCACCGTTCACTTTTTTCTCGTACTCGACCGTAATTCTCCATACCGGCGCCAGCACCTGCGTACTTGTCAGCGGATATTGTGCTACATAGCCGAATTTACAGCTCTTCACAGTGCTGTATTCTTTTAATTGATTTTGATAGTACAATAGCTCAACCGCATCCATTTCAGTAATTAAGCTTTCTTTCTGGATTTGCTTGAAGGTCTCAAGCGTTGTCTGGTCGTACGACACAACCTCGTTTTTACCGTTTAAGTGCAATACCACTTGCCCGATCATATTAGCGGGATTATCGGTCTTTTGGTAAATATAATGGCCTTCGTACGTTTGGAAGAAAATAATTTCTTTCTTCGATTTATTAACCTTCCAAAGCTTATATTTTTCGCCATCTTGAATCTTTGAAGAAACAAGTGCCTGAGCATCGTCCTCGATATCCTTCTTTGATAGGGCTATTGGATTTGCAAACTTCATTTTCAGGCTCGTTACTTTATGATCATCACTAGGCATGTCCATCAAAGGCTTTTGATCCTTCAGCGCCTCAATTTCCTCCTTGGTGAAGGCTTTTTGATTTGCCGTGATCCGATAGCCTTCTGTCGCTTCCTTATTCAAGCCTTCATACGTGATATGATCGGCCTTCATGTCATGCTCGACATCATTTTTAATGACTTCATATTCCTTGCCGGTAGCCTGCCATTTTTGAAAAAACTGATAGCCTAAGAAAATATCTAAAATGAGGAAGGCAACGATGAAGATTGATTTTGTCTTATTCCACTCCACTGTTAGCCCCCTCCTTCCTCAATAAATCCTTTGTAATCGGCACAATTTTTCCATTTACTTTCATCGCCCAAACCGGTTCCAGTTCAACGAGAGGATCATCGTTGGTTGATGTTGATACCAATTGATAAGCAAGGAAGATCTGATCAATTTTGTCCGTATCATAAGCGGTTTGTTTCGAAAGCAGCATCTTCACTTCGCTGCCGCTCATGAGCTCTGTTTCACTTGTTTTAATTGGATTCGTTCCGAGACTGTAATTCGGCCGCTTATAGCTGAGAATATCATCATTCGCCCATTGCACCGTAATCGCCGATGTCGCTCCGAAAGGTTTGGCGGTGCTGTTAATGACCGGGATCTGATCCATAAAGATATAGAAACTCAGCTGCTGGCTGTCATTGATACTGAAAAATTGATAGTGATCCGTCCAGCTTCCGGTATCCTCAAGGTATTTTTGGCTCTTTTTGATTAACTCACCTGTTTGATAGGATGTGCTCTGCACCAAATTGCGCTGCTGGAATTGCACCTGTCGCTGGCTTAGATTCACATCTAAACGGCTGATCCCATCTGTCAGCACATTTCTGTTGTTGTAATTCGAATCTTCCCTTACGATGCTCGGATCGCTAAACAAAGCCTGCTTAAAGGTATTTGTTTTAATCGATTCTGTGACAAATTCTTTTTTGTCCATCGTAAGCGGTTTGTTCGGCAGCAAGAACTCTTTCTTTGAGCCAATGGAGAACAAACTGAACGCCGGCATATTTGATTGCCTGTTTTTCAAGTCGTTCATAATGTTCCGGTAGTTTGCTGATTCAACCGTCACTTCAAGAATGAGCTGCTTGCTGTATGACACCAAATAGATTTTCTTGTTCGCTTTTGTTTCATTGAACGGGATCAGAATATGGTCAAACGAACTGTATTCAAACGACTGATTAGACCATTTAAACAGCGTTTGGAAAATATCAATCGGAATCGTATCGCTGAATTGCAAGTCAAGCTTGGCTTCAGAACCGCCTATTCCATAAAACCAGCTTTTGAATCCAGCCTTGTCATACTGATCCGAAATATCTTTAATTCCTTTCACATCCCAATGCGGCAAGTCAGACCAAATTTCTTCATAGAGGGCATTGTCATCCACTTTATAATGAGCGCCGTCATCATGGATAAACATGTCCCTTGGCCTTACCGTTTCAGACAGCTTTTGGGTGTTTTTTTCGATTTTATGTTTCACACGAACAGTAGACTCTGTTGAGGATGAGCCTTCAGAAAAGTTTGGCTGGAACGTCCATATCCCCCATGTAAAAACAAGACTGATGACGACGAGTACCGTAAGTAATATCGTTTTTATATTTTCACGCTTCATCCCAATCATCCTCTTGTTCCTCTTTATATGGAAGAGTAAATGTAATCGTCGTGCCTTTTCCTTCTATGCTGTCCGCCCAAATATCTCCGCCGTGCGCCTGTACCATTTCCTTGGCAATCGCCAATCCCAGACCGGTGCCGCCAAGTTTTCTCGTTCTCGCTTTATCCACCCTGTAGAAGCGGTCAAAGACTTTTTCGACATCTTTTTTCGGAATGCCGATCCCTTCATCCTTCACGCTGATATAGAGAAGTTCTTCCTCTTCATTGACATCAATCGAGAACGTGACATGTCCGCCTTCCGGTGAATATTTTAAAGCGTTAGAAATAATATTATCGAGCACCTGCGTAATTTTATCCTGGTCGATCTCGACGTACAGATCTCTGTCCGGCAGATTGCGGATAAACTCCACATGCTGCTCTTTTGTCATTTCAAAACGGTCAATAATAAGCGACATAAACCGGACAATCTGAATCCATTCCCGGTTAAATTGATAATCCTTACTGTCAAATTTCGACAGCTGAAGCAGATCATTGACAAGCCGGATCATACGCTCTGTTTCATTTTGCGTCACCATTAAGAAGCGCGGAGCAATGTCTTTATTTTCCCACGCGCCTTCAGCTAACGCTTCTAAATAGCTGCGCATTGTCGTAAGCGGCGTCCGCAGCTCATGTGATACATTCGCAACGAATTCTCTGCGTTCCTGATCCATTTTCTCTTGTTCGGTTACATCGTAAATGACAGCGATTAAACCATCAATTTTGCCGTGTTCCCTTTGAATCACAGAGAAATTCACGCGAAGCACCGTTAATTCATCATCGCGTTCAATTTCAAGCAGCATAGAATCCTGCTGCTCCACTAAATCTTCAAAAGTATAATTCTCTTGAAGCCCCAGCAAACTCGTAATCGGCATTTCTAAGGCTGTTTCACGTGAAACGTTCAACAGCTCCAGCGCCGGGCTGTTTAAGAGAATAATCGCTCCATTTCGGTTTGTGGCGATTACGCCGTCTGTCATATAGGCAATGACAGAGGCTAGCTTTCTGCGTTCTCCTTCAGTCATCGCCTGGGCATCTTCAAGCTCTCTCGTTAAGTGGTTAAACGTTGTGGCCAGCTGCCCAATTTCATCATGCCCGTACTTTTTAACCTTCCTAGAGAAATTCCCTTTCGCAAGCTCCATCGCCTGCTTTCGCATATCTGAAAGCGGATGGGTAATGGTTCTTGCCAGAAAAATACCGAGAAGAGCCGTCAAAACAAGTGCCAAACCTGTGCCGGACGCCAGTATCGTGTTGATCGTCTTCATTTGATTAAAGACATCTTCCATACTCGCGACAACATAGATCGCGCCGACAACCTCTTGGTTTTCAGTCATGACGGGCTTCGCGGAAATAAGAACTCTGATTTTGCTTTTCGGGTCATAATATTTTCTTAAATACGACTGTTTGGTAGAAAAAATTCTTTTGAAAATCAGATCGGTCGTTTGTTTCCCAGCCACTTCCTCACCGTACGGCTTTGAAGAACCGACCACTTCATAGCTTTTATCTACAAAGCTAATTTCCCGAACCTCATCACTTTTCGTGAAGTCATTCAAAATACGGCTGACGTCATCCTTTATGACGGTACTGTCGTTATCGCTCTTATATTCTTGTTCGATATAATAAGAAAGGTTGTCGATTCGCTGATTCAGCGATTGTTCATAAGAGCTGATCAGCGACTTCTCTACCTGATTGACAAAATACACACCAATGATTTGCATGGCAATGATAATCAAAAGCACATAAATCAAGGTAATCTTAAATTGGATCGACCGAAAAAAACCAACCTTATTCATATGGGCATTAGTCCTGTTCTGGGTTTCTCAAGTAATAACCTACACCGCGGCGTGTGACGATCCAATTTGGATGGCTCGGGTTGTCCTCGATTTTTTCACGAAGTCGGCGGACTGTTACGTCAACCGTTCTGACATCGCCGAAGTAATCATAGCCCCAAACGGTTTGAAGCAAATGTTCACGGGTCATCACTTGTCCGATATGTTTTGCTAAATAATGAAGCAATTCGAACTCACGATGAGTCAATTCGATTGTTTCGTCTCGTTTTGAAACAACGTACGCGTCAGGGAAGATGACGAGAGAGCCGATATGAATCTCGTTAGAGGAAGGCTCTTCCTCCGCAGGCGCTGTCGTCAGCTGGCGACGCAGGTTCGCTTTTACACGCGCCAAGAGCTCGCGTGTGCTGAATGGTTTTGTGACATAGTCATCGGCACCGATTTCAAGCCCGATAACCTTGTCAATTTCTGAATCCTTAGCCGTCAGCATAATGATTGGCATATCGTATTTCTTTCTGACTTCGCGGCATACTTCAACGCCGTCTTTATTCGGGAGCATAATATCTAAAAGAATTAAATCAGGCTGAAGCTCTTCTACCATTTCAACGGCTTCGTTTCCGTCGTGGGCACAGTGCACTTCATAGCCTTCTTTTCTTAAGTTAAATTCCAATATATCTGCAATCGGTTTTTCATCATCTACTACAAGGATCTTTTTATCCATCATTTTGATTTTCCTCCTGCCGAATGACTTCATTTCATCTATATAACATTCGTTTCATCACTTATGGCCCATGTAAAGAATGGGTCCTTGTCTATTATAACGGTTTAAGGTCAAAAGATAAAAAAAATAAAGGTTTAGAAAAAAAACACATGTTTCACCTTTATCGCCAGTTGTTTATCTATTGTCATGCTGGTCAACTTTTTTTAAAAAAGATAACTTTATTGAAACCTCCCCTCACCGGAGTGCGTCTTTATCAATGACGTCTTCTTCTTTGAACCGGCCGCAGGGCCGGTTCTCCCTTTTTCTTCTATTATAACACTCCTCATGTTTGCCTTTTTCCTAAAAGAAAAAACGCACCTACGATTGCAGATGCGTTTGGTAAGTGGCTCGGGACGGAATCGAACCGCCGACACACGGATTTTCAGTCCGTTGCTCTACCAACTGAGCTACCGAGCCAAATGTTTTATTTTTCTCTACTAAGTAAAGTAAAATGGCGGTCCGGACGGGACTCGAACCCGCGACCTCCTGCGTGACAGGCAGGCATTCTAACCAACTGAACTACCGGACCTTACAGTAATTGCCCGGAGAGCTGTCGTGTCAGCTCTCACAGACAAATAAGGAATTTAGCAATAACGCTAAAGTAAATCAATGACCCGTACGGGATTCGAACCCGTGTTACCGCCGTGAAAGGGCGGTGTCTTAACCGCTTGACCAACGGGCCTTCACGAAATGGTGAGCCATGAAGGACTCGAACCTTCGACCCTCTGATTAAAAGTCAGATGCTCTACCAACTGAGCTAATGGCTCTTAAAGATGTCGGAATTTCTATAGAGCAAACGACTTAGATCTAGTTCTTATCTCGTACTCTATTGAAGCAGTTTCCGTAACAACGAGATTTATAATATCACGAACAAATAGAAGTGGCAATAACTTTTTTGGTTTTTTTTCATATTTTTTTCTCAGACCAACTTATATGCGGCTTTCAAACAAAAACAAGCCCCTTAAATAGGGGCTTGCAGACATATTCTATTTAGTTCGCACGGTACACACTGCGAAGGACATTTGTTTGTGAGCGGTCTGGACCGACAGAGAAAATAGAAAGCGGAATGCCTGTCAGCTGAGACACACGCTCAAGATAATGGCGCGCATTTTCCGGAAGCTCGCTCAAGCTCTGCGCACCTGTAATATCCTCAGTCCAGCCTGGCATTTCTTCATATACCGGCTCACATTCAGCAAGTGCCTTAAGACTTGCTGGGAATTCTTCAATGATTTCGCCTTTGTAGCGGTATGCCACACAGATTTTCAACGTTTCAATTCCTGTTAGGACGTCAATTGAGTTCAGAGAAAGATCTGTAATTCCGCTCACACGGCGGGCGTGGCGGACAACAACGCTGTCAAACCAGCCGACACGGCGCGGGCGGCCTGTTGTTGTTCCATATTCGCGTCCGACTTCACGGATTTGATCGCCGATTTCATCTTTCAGCTCAGTCGGGAAAGGACCGTCGCCGACACGAGTCGTATATGCTTTTGATACACCGACAACGTGCTTGATTTTGGTCGGGCCGACACCAGAACCGATCGTGACACCGCCGGCAACCGGGTTAGATGACGTAACAAACGGGTATGTTCCTTGGTCGATATCGAGCATAACCCCTTGTGCGCCTTCAAATAATACACGGCGCCCTTCATCAAGAGCATCGTTTAAGACAACAGATGTATCGCAAACATATTTTTTAATCTGCTGGCCGTACTCATAATATTCGTCTAAGATATCCTCAAGTTTAAACCCTTCTGTCTCGTACATTTTCTCGAGAAGACGGTTTTTTTCTTCAAGATTGCGCTCAAGCTTTTCCGCAAACGCGTCACGGTCTAACAGATCCGCGATGCGAATTCCGATGCGGGCTGCTTTATCCATGTAAGCAGGGCCGATTCCTTTTTTCGTTGTGCCGATCTTGTTAGCCCCTTTACGCTCTTCTTCCACTTCATCCAATTTCAAATGATACGGCAGAATCACGTGAGCTCTGTTGCTGATTCTCAGGTTATCTGTACTCACGTTGCGCTCATGAAGATACGCAAGCTCTGTGACTAATGCTTTCGGATCTACAACCATTCCGTTTCCGATTACACACGTTTTATCCTTATAGAAAATTCCAGACGGGATTAAATGAAGCTTATATGTGATTCCGTCAAACTTGATTGTATGCCCTGCGTTATTTCCGCCTTGATAACGGGCGATCACTTCTGCATTTTCTGATAGGAAATCTGTAATTTTACCTTTTCCTTCATCGCCCCATTGCGTACCTACTACAACTACTGAAGACATGTCCGTGCACCTCCGTTAACCTTTCAAAACGATTCTATTCAAACAAATCAAGTTTATCAGTGAAGAAACAGAAAGTCAATTGTAAATCCGAACATTAAATTATTGTAAATCTATATTCGTTCGCTTCCATTCGTTTTATAAGCGTTTTCTCACGGTTTTGTCATAAAAAGCTTGCGAAACTTTCATCCTTTAGCATAAGAAAGAATCACTTGCCTGATATCCCTTTTGAATTCATAAAAACGACCCGCCAGCCGTCCGGGTCCTCTATCGTCACGCCCCCATTGCTCCAGTACGGGTTCTCTGATTCGACCTCTTGATAGCCCATGTGCTTTAGCTTTGAAGTGATCGCTGCCAGTTCATCTGCATTCGGCACATAAAAAACAAGAAGGCTGTCGGGATGGGGAACGGGGGCAGTGCTTCCACCTTCATACTGGGTGAATTCCAAATGATAATCGGCATGAGGAAGGCCGAACATGACACCGTCATACCCGTTATGCTGTGAAAATTCTCCTATTCGTTTCAAACACAGTCCCTCTTCGTAAAAACGAATAATCTCATCAAGCTGGCCCGTAGGACGCGCAATTCGGATTTGTGCTGCGTGAAAAGACGAAAAACGCTTTCCCATATTGTTACCATCTCCTTTTTGCACCATTTTATTAAAACGCTTTCAAATTTTCATCCGCTGAGCGAACGGTATTTCTTCCATCTTTCGAATGAAAAAAACCCCAAGAGCTGCTCTTGGGGCTTATGCGCCGGGCGGAACGCCTGCGTCATCAAAACGCCGTTCCAGGTTGACGAATTTGTTGTATTCTTTTACGAACGCAAGAGACACGGTTCCTACCGGGCCGTTACGCTGTTTGGCGATAATAATTTCGATAATATTTTTATTCTCGGTTTCTTTGTCATAGTAGTCATCACGATAAAGGAACGCGACAATATCCGCGTCCTGCTCGATACTTCCTGATTCCCGGATATCAGACATCATCGGACGTTTATCCTGACGCTGCTCAACACCCCTGGAAAGCTGAGAAAGCGCGATAACAGGGACTTGCAGCTCCCTCGCAATCGACTTCAGTTCACGGGAAATTTCAGATACTTCCTGCTGACGGTTGTCCTTTGAACGACCGCTTCCCTGAATCAATTGCAGGTAATCGATCAAAATCATGCCCAGCCCGCTTTCCTGCTTCAAGCGGCGGCACTTGGCACGGATTTCACTCACTCGAATACCCGGTGTATCGTCGATGTAAATCCCGCTGTTCGATAGGCTTCCCATTGCCATCGTCAGCTTGCCCCAATCCTCTTCGGTCAGGTTACCTGTACGGAGATTCTGGGCATTGATATTTCCCTCGGCACAGAGCATACGCATAACGAGCTGCTCTGCACCCATCTCAAGACTGAAAATTGCTACGCTCTCATCGGTCTTTGTCGCCACGTTTTGTGCGATGTTCAGGGCAAAGGCTGTTTTCCCTACTGACGGACGGGCAGCCACAATGATCAAGTCGTTGCGCTGGAAACCCGCAGTCATCCGGTCAAGCTCCGTAAACCCTGTTGGAATTCCCGTGATATCACCTTTTCGATTGTGAAGCTGTTCGATATTATCATAGGTCTGGACAAGGACGTCCTTAATATTTTGGAAGGCACTCGTGTTTTTGCGCTGTGCCACTTCCATAATCGTTTTTTCCGCTTCACTTAGTAAATCCTCGACCTCATCCTCACGGGTATACCCGTCTTGAGCAATCGTTGTCGCAGTTCTGATTAATCGGCGAAGAATCGATTTTTCCTCAACGATTTTCGCGTAATATTCTATGTTAGCCGCTGTCGGCACCGAGTTTGCGATATCTGTCAAATATGAAATGCCGCCTACTTCTTCCAGCAGGTCTGTGTTCGCAAGCTCTGATGTTACCGTCACCAGATCAACCGGTTCACCTCGGTCACCGAGCACCAGCATCGCATTATAGATTTTTTGGTGGGACATTCTATAGAAATCATCTGGAATCAATACTTCTGAAGCCAGTGTTAAAGCAGACGGCTGTAAAAAAATAGCGCCTAACACGGCTTGTTCGGCTTCTATATTTTGCGGAGGAAGCCGGTCATTCAGAAGGTCTGTCATGCTAAGCACCGTCCTCTCATTAAAAAATCTCCAACCTCCATTCTACCATTTCTACAGAAAAAAAATAGAAAAATTGTCTGTTTCCTGTTTTTTTCAGTTAGCAGATTGGATCGTTTCGGACAGTAACAAGGCGGGAAAAATGCAATAAAACATGAGGGAGGAATGAAAGATGATAAAGAAATATGCGATTACACCTAATGTTGATGCGGACGGCTGGTTTATTGAGGTGGAGAATGTAGCGCCGACAGCTTTGTATACGTCTAAAGACGCCGCTATTGAAAAAGCCAAACAGGTGGCTAAGGAAAACAGTCCGTCTAAGCTTGTAATTTATGACCAGTTTAAAAATGTGGAAGAAGAACACTCATTTTAATGAATGAAAGCCTTCGCTGCAGCGAGGGTTTTTTAGCGGTTATCGGTTTATTTCATCCATTGGATGCCTATGTGCATCATCAAATCTGCCGCTTTTTGATACAGATCCCACTCCCCGATCGAAGCAAATTTCTCCATCAGCTCCTGAAGCTTTAGCCTCATTGCTATATATTCTTCGAAAGTGACAGCTTTTTCAGTGTCTATTTGGTGTTCCTTCAGCATTTGTTTTAATAAGGATAACGGTGCGTGCATAAGAACCCTCCTTACCTCTTTTATAACGGTCATTTTCCGATTGCTCTATTCCTTTGTGACATCTTCTTACATTTCACATCTGATTCTTGTACAATGGACAGAAGAGAGGAGGGATCTTTTGTGAGACCTTTGCAAATTTCTGCTGAAACTGCACAAAAGCTTGCAGAGTCCTTGAATCTGCCGCTTGAACAGATCATGCATATGCCTCAGCATATTCTGCTTGCCAAAATGGCTGAACTGCAAAAAGAGGACAAATCATAGCCTTCATTCACATACTTGCTTACCTGTTTCGGGATAATATCATGTATATGTTAGAAAAGAGGAGTAACTGCTTTGCCACATCCACATAATAAAAAAATCCAATCATTTTGGCTGATCACCGGCATTATCTTTATCGCCTTTAACTTACGGCCCGCGATCACTTCAGTCGGTCCGGTCATCAGCTCTATCCGGGCAGAGCTGCACATGTCCAATGGGGCAGCCGGTTTTTTGACCGCACTGCCACTGCTTTCGTTTGCAGTTCTTTCTCCGCTTGCACCTAAGCTTGGACAGCGCCTCGGAAATGAGCGAACTTTATGGCTAGGTCTCGTGATACTGCTTATCGGTGTTTTGACTCGTTCTACCGGCTATACTGCCGCTTTGTTTTTCGGAACGGCACTTATCGGAGTCGGGATTGCGATTGGTAACGTACTTTTGCCAAGCTTAATCAAACATAAATACCCTGAAAAGCCAGGGATCATGATCAGCCTGTATACGACATCAATGAATATATTCGCAGCTTTAGCATCAGGTGTCAGCGTTCCTTTAGCGACCCAGATGAATGGCGGATGGAAACAAGCCTTTCTCTTATGGGGCGGGCTGGCTTTGCTTGCATTGCTGATCTGGATACCTCAGCTGCGCCATCGAGATACGGCAAACCAGACAATGAAGCTGCAATCCAGTTCCATTTGGGCTTCCAAAATGGCATGGTATGTCACCATCTTTATGGGCCTGCAATCGTTTTTATTTTACAGCAGCATCGCTTGGTTTCCTGAAATCCTCCGTTCACACGGGATTGATACGGCAACAGCCGGATGGATGGTATCACTCATGCAATTTGCGAGTCTGCCTTCCACTTTTCTGACACCAGTTTTAGCTGACCGTGTGAAACAGCAGCGCGGTATCGTTGCGGCGCTGGCCTCAGTTTATCTGATCGGCCTTTGCGGATTATTAGCGGGCGGAAGCCATACATTGCTTGCCATCTGGATGATCATTATCGGTATCGGACAAGGCTCCAGCATTAGTCTGGCGCTCACTTTGATTGGTCTCCGCAGTGAAAATGCCCAACAGGCCGCTGCGCTGTCAGGCATGTCTCAGTCATTCGGCTACCTGCTGGCAGCAGTCGGGCCAATCTTTGTCGGCTATCTCTTTGACCAGACGCATTCTTGGACGATGCCGATTGTGCTTCTCATTGCTGCCCTGATCGTAATGGGAGCAGCCGGACAGGGAGCCGGACGAGATCGATACATTTTCCAGTCAGAAAAACAAAGAAATTCAGCATAAAGCGGGGAAGATATCTCCGCTTTTTTCTTTGAATATTTATGGTTTATTCATAAGTTTTTCATATTTGTTTTTTACAATGAGACACCATAAAGAGGTGAAAAACGATGAAAACCAAACGATTCGACGCAGCCCTTATTCTTATTTTGCTGGCAGCAGCTTTTTTGAATACGTATCACATTTGGCAGGATGATACAGCAAACCAGTACTATTTGGCGGCTGTAAAAAGCATGACGCAAAGCTTCCATAATTTCTTTTATGCGTCATTTGACCCTTCTGGATTTGTGACAGTAGATAAGCCTCCTGTCGTGTTATGGATTCAAACGATTTTCGCACTGATTTTCGGTGTTCACACGTGGAGTGTCATCATTCCCCAGGCTCTTGCCGGAGTTGGGTCTGTATTCCTTCTCTACAGAATGATTAAGCCGACTTTTGGAATTGGAGCGGCCCGCATTGCCGCACTTGTCATGGCACTGACCCCTATCGCAGTAGCTGTCAGCCGGACAAACAATATCGACAGCATGCTTGTTTTTACCTTATTGCTCGGTTCAGCTTGTCTGCTTAGGGCAGTAAAACAAGGTAAGCTGGTTTGGCTGCTGACAGCATTTGCCCTGATTGGGCTCGCCTTTAATATGAAGATGATGCAAGCGTTTATGGTATTGCCTGCATTTGTGTTATTCTACCTGATTGCATCTCGGGTTTCTCTGAAGAAAAAAATCGGGTCCCTGCTTCTGTCTCTTGTCCTTCTGACAGGCCTTTCACTCTCATGGGCGATTGCAGTGGATTCAGCCTCTTCCTCAAGCCGGCCTTATGTAGGAAGCAGCCAGACTAACTCAGTGCTAGAACTGGCCTTTGGCTACAACGGCACAGAGCGTCTGCTTGGGCAAACTACGGGCCTTGCAAAGGGTGATATGAATGCTGCTGGCGGAGGGAACATGCAGAATCAAGACAACATGCAAGCGCCAAATGGCAACGGTTCATCTTTTTCTCAGAACGGAAATCAATCATTCGGAAACCATTCACAGGCGCCTCAGCCGCCTAACGGACAAACCGGCGCTCTCAATGGAGGCGGAGGCACACCTCCCACAGGTGGCAACGGGCCTGGAAATGGAGGGCCTGGCGGCGGAAAAAGCATGAATATGTTCGGCACCGGTGATCCTGGCCCGCTTCGTCTTTTCCAATCAGCACTTTCCGGCCAAATCAGCTGGATGCTTCCATTCTCATTGATCGGATTACTGGGCGCAATCGTCAGCTGGTACCGTGATCGCCGCGGACATGCTGCTAAAATGAAAGAAACGCTATTCTGGGCGGCTTGGCTTGTTCCCGTGGCTGGTTTCTTCAGCATCGCAGGATTCTTCCACCAGTATTATTTGATTATGCTGGCACCGCCGATTGCCGCCCTTTCTGGTATCGGATGGTATACGATGCACCGCTTATACAAAAATAATAAAGACTGGTCCAGCTATCTTCTGCCGGCAGCCGTCTTGATCACAGCCGTGTTTCAGATGTATATTCTGAGCGCTTATACAAGCCAAATCGGCAGTGTATGGATGTATGTCCTGGGGCTCTTAGGGCTGGGCATCACCCTTGCACTTCTGATGCTTAAACGCAGCCATCCGTTCAGTAAGCTGCTGACCATCATCAGCTTGTGCGTTCTGCTTCTCACACCTGTTTACTGGTCAGCAACGCCGCTTCTATACGGTGGCAACAGCGTCCTTCCTGAATCCGGCCCGCAGCTCAAAGGCTCAGCAAACGGCGGGAACATGTTCTCTTCAGAGGTCGACAGCGGGCTCCTGTCCTATCTGAGAAAACACAATACCGGCGAAGAATACTTATTTGCTACTTTGACAACCGTAACAGCTGCGCCATACATCATTTACGAAAATGAATCTGTTATGGCAATGGGCGGATTTAACGGCACGGATCCCATTCTGAGTGTGTCGGAACTGAAAAAACTGATCAAAGAAGGCAAAGTGAAATACTTCCTTCTGTCAGAAAACAACTCAGGCAACAGCGAACTTGTTTCCTGGATTAAGAAAAACGGAAAAGAAATAACATCTGACGAGTACAGCGGTTCCTCCAGCAGCACGAACAGCGTGCAGGGAATGCGAGGAGGACCTGGCGGAGAAAGCCAGCAAACTCTTTATCTCGTGGAATAAAAAAGAGGCTTGGATGAATCCAAGCCTCTTTTCTATTAAGCTTCTTCTTTTACATGTACCTTTAACACAGCCTGCACTTCAGGATGCAGCTTCACAGGCACGTTTGTATATCCTAATGCACGAATGCCGTCCGGCAGTTCAAGCTTCCGCTTATCTACTTTAATGTTATGGTCTTTTTGGAGCTGTTCAGTGATTTGCTTGCTTGTCACTGAGCCAAATAAACGGCCGCCCTCACCTGATTTTGCGCTAAGCTCAACAGTCAGTTTTTCTAATGTCTCTTTCAAGCTCTTAGCCTGCTCAAGCTCAGCAATGGCTTCTTTTTTCTCTTTCTGCTTTTGTCCGTTTAGCGCGCTGATGTTTGACGCGTTCGCTTCAACCGCGAGGCCTTTTTTAATTAGAAAGTTATGCGCATAACCGTCTGCTACGTTTTTGACTTCGCCTTTTTTTCCTTTTCCTTTTACATCTTGTAAGAAAATAACCTTCATCTCTGTACGCCTCCCTCAAAATACTCATCTATGGCGTGCTTCAGCCGTTCCAGCGCTTCAGAAACTGAAATGCCGGACAACTGAGTCGCCGCATTTGTTAAATGCCCTCCGCCTTCCAGGGCCTCCATGATGATCTGAACATTTACCTCGCCAAGCGACCGCGCACTGATACAAACCGTTTGTTCATCCCGTCTCGCCACCGCAAATGAAGCCTCAACCTCACTCATCGACAGCAGCGAATCGGCAGCCTGCGCAATCAGCACTTGATCGAAGTATTCCTCTTCATTTTCAGGAAGAGAAGCAATCGCTATGTTATCTTTATAGAGGACCGTATGCTGGATCAGCTTCGCCCGTTTAATATAGGAATCAACGGTTTCTTTCAGGAACTTCTGCACCAGCACCGTGTCGGCGCCTTTTGCCCTTAAATAAGAAGCCGCATCAAAAGTCCGCGAGCCCGTGCGGAGAGAAAAGCTCTTTGTATCCACTATTATACCAGCTAATAGGGCTGTTGCTTCAATCATATTGATTTTTAAGCGCTTCGGCTGATATTCAAGCAGCTCTGTCACCAATTCCGCTGTGGAAGAAGCGTATGGTTCCATATAAACGAGCAGCGGATCTCTGATAAACTCCTCACCTCTTCGGTGATGGTCGATGACCACGATATGTTCAATTTTATTGACCAGCCGTTCCTCCATGACGAGTGACGGCTTATGTGTATCAACGATCACAAGCAGTGTGTCATCATTGGAAATTTCCATTGCTTCTTCAGGCGTAATAAATCTTGACCACAGTTCTTCATATTTTTTGATTTCCCCAATCAAACGCTGCACACTTGATCCGATTTGGTTTGGGTCAATCACGATAAAACCATCTTTGTTATTTGCCTGAGCCACCTTTAAAATCCCGATCGCTGCGCCGATAGAATCCATGTCGGGGAATTTATGCCCCATGATAATCACATTGCTGCTTTCGGTGACGATTTCCTTTAAGGCGTGAGAAATCACGCGGGCCCGCACCCTTGTTCGTTTCTCCATTGGGTTTGTTTTACCGCCGTAAAACTTCACCTTGCCGTTTGGCAGCTTAATGGCTACCTGGTCTCCGCCGCGTCCCAGTGCTAAGTCCAAGCTGGATTGCGCCAAATCGCCAAGTTCTTTCAGGGAAGAGACTGAAGCCCCGACACCGACGCTTAACGTCAGCGCTACACCGTCAAACGAGGTTTTTTCCCGCACTTCATCAAGAATCGAAAACTTCGAATTTTCGAGTTCAGTTAAGATGTGTTCATTAAGTACAGCAATAAAGCGTTCTGAAGACGTCCTTTTCAAGAAGATCCCGTACTCCTGCGCCCAAGCGTTCAGCAAAGATGTCACCTGGCTGTTCATCGTGCTTCTCGTCTGGTCATCCAATCCTTGTGTCACATCATCATAGTTATCAAGGAAAATATATGCCAGGACGGTTCTTTCGTTTTCATATAGCTTTTCAATCTGAATTTGTTCTGTTACATCAAAGAAATATAAGAGACGCTCATCCCGTTTGATGACAACCCTAAACTTGCGGTCATTCAATGTAACCGTTTCCGATTCCACCTCTTGTTTGATAAGCGGCACTACCGATTCACAAGTATCGTAAAGTGATCTCCCCACTAAAGTGCTTTCATTAAAGCAAGAGGAAAGAAACGGATTTGCCCATTCTATATAATATTGGTCATTAAAAAGCATGATTCCAATCGGCATTTCCATCAATGCCTCTTCACCGACTTTTTTCAACCTGTAGGACAACGTAGAAATATAAGCATCAATCTCTTGTCGAATAAGAGAATCAGCACGCTTAATAAAAAACAAAATAACTGCCAGCAGCAGCACTTCGACGGTTCCTAATATCCAGTTAAAATAAAAGCTGATGAGGATTGTAATAATTGACAGAGCAATCAATGCATAGATGGGATACCGAAACAGCGGTTTTTCATAAAAGCTTGGCATTTCTATCACTCCCCACCATGTGAGTAAAACTCATGTTCACTTCACCTTATTCCTTATATGAAAGCCCATATCTAAAACGCCTAAAATGCGAATGGCTGCCATGAAGACCGGATGCACAAATCCAAGTATGACAGCAATCACAGCCGCAGCCTTTGGATATTGTTTCTTATGGCAATAGAAAAAGATAAATGATAAACCTTGGATGAAAATCAGAAACCCGAGTATAAACTCCCCATTTAAAGCGATAGAGTACAGCATTTGGCCTTTTTCTAAAGGCAAAAATGAAAGCATGACAATAATCAAATACAGTACTACAACACTTTGCGGAAACTTCAACTCTCTAAAAGGCTTTAGATTAGGAATATCGGGGGAGAATCGCCTTAAGAGCGGCTTAGCGATAAGGTAACTGAGGAAAGAAAAAATAACTCCTACCATCACAATAGCTGTTGGAAAAAGATATTGAACGATACCCAATTGTTCTTCCATCAGTTTTAATTGCTTCTCAAACTGTCCAGCATTGCCCGACTGCTTCGCTACAGTTTCTACCATATCAAGAGATTGCCGGTATTGTGTCATCGCCTCATCAATGATATTGATACCCAAAAACTGAATGCTTATCACAAAATAGAAGACAATACTAAGCATATAAATAAGAGCGCCCGAAATAATGGCGTGCCCGGGCTCTTTCCTTTTGAAAAAATGTCCCATGGCAATGCCGGCGCAAGCTGACATAAAAGCTACAATAAGCCCGTTAAAGGACCCGACAATAAAAACAACCGGAAGACTGACAGCGCCCATCCATATCCCTAGCTTCAATCCATGTCTGATCGTATACAAGATCATTGGCAGCGGCAGTGCAAATAACAGAATTGTTCCAATCACAGGAACATAAACGACCAGAAGCGTGATGATCGCAAACAGACTGATTAAAATAGCACCTTCCATTAAAGCTCTCGTTTGTTTCACTTAGTCACCTCGTATCATCCTGAACATACGAATAGAAAAGAGCAGCATAAACGACTGCTCTTTTTCATCGCTGCAACATACGTTACACCGAATGTTTTTATATCATCTCTAAATTTTACTTTTATATTTTAACATAAGTCCAAATCGCAAGTAAAATGACGCTAATGTTTCATGTGAAACATGAAAAATGAAAAGACATTCTTTGAAAAGAATGCCCATCACAATTAATGTTTATCATCCATAAAGCCAGAAGATTCCTTGTTTTTCTTTTTCGTTTTTCTGACATACATAAAAATTAAGATCACCAGTAAAAGGGTTGTTGCTTGCAGAACGCCGCTGCTAAACAAGAAAAAGTTCTTTATCATGTCCCACATTGTGTTTCACCTCTTTGTGCATGTTCTCAACCCGTATCCTATATAAGGTGAATTTCCCTTTTTAAAAACTTCAAAACATCATGAACAACATTGAGCGTTGGGCATATGCTGATATGGAATCTGATCGATAAAGGAGAATTTTCACATGGATGAACGCAGAACATTGGCTTGGCATGAAACATTAGAAATGCACGAGCTGGTTGCTTTTCAATCAAACGGACTCATTAAACTGAAGAAAATGATAAGAGAAGTAAAAGACCCTCAGCTCAGACAGCTTTATAACGTGTCTATTCAGAGCATTGAGCAAAATTTGAGAGAGCTTCTTCCGTTCTTTCCACAGGCTCCGCACAGAGAAGATGAGGAAGAAGAACGCGCAGATAACCCATTTTACAGCGGTGACCTGCTCGGTTTTGCTAAAACATCTGTCCGCAGCTATGCCATCGCAATTACAGAAACAGCAACACCTCAATTAAGAAACGTACTGGTCAAACAGCTGAATGCTGCCATCCAGCTGCACGCCCAAGTTTATCGATACATGTATCAGCATGGATATTATCCGTCTTACAACCTTTCTGAACTGTTGAAAAACGATGTCAGAAACGCCAACAGAGCCATTTCAATGAAATAAAACAAGCAGCAAAGGAGTTTTCCCTTTGCTGCTATTTCTGCTGATCCTTCAGTAAGCCGTTCGAACGATAAGATTCCAGCACGTCTCTGTTGGATTCTCCCCATTCTTTCATTTGCAAAACAATCGGTTCAAGCGTTCGCCCGAATTCCGTCAGAGAGTACTCAACCTTGGGCGGCACCTGTTGATAAACCTCACGATGCACGATGCCGTCCGCTTCCAGCTCCCTCAGCTGAAGAGTAAGCATTCTTTGAGTAATACTCGGGCAGATTCGCCGAAACTCATTAAATCGTTTCTTGCCATCTATCATGTGATAAAAAAGAATTCCTTTCCACTTTCCGCCAATGACATCTAGAGTAAATTCAACTGGACAGCCTTCTTTGTTCGGGTATATATTCTTTTTTCCACTCATTCTTGACCCTCCAATAGTACCTTTTTTGATACTACATTACATTTCGCAACTAAGCTACCCAGTATTTTACACACCTTTTCTCCTTAGCTCAAAGAAAATGCTTCTTATTCACATCAATTTTTAAGGGTTTGCATGATTACACCTGCAGCAAGACGTGTTAAACTATATAAAGATTACACTACTTAAAAAAAGGATAGGAGCTATCATGGAAAAGATACTTATTTTCGGACACCAAAACCCAGACACAGATACGATTTGTTCTGCGATTGCTTATGCTGATTTGAAAAACAAACTCGGCTTCAATGCTGAGCCTGTCCGTCTCGGACAAGTCAACGGCGAAACACAATACGCGCTTGACTATTTCAAACAAGAAAGCCCGCGCTTTGTTGAAACAGCTGCAAACGAAGTAAACGCCGTTATCCTGGTTGACCATAACGAACGCCAGCAAAGCATCAAAGACATTGAAGAGGTTCAGGTTTTAGAGGTTATCGACCATCACCGCATCGCTAACTTTGAAACAGCTGAGCCGCTTTACTATCGTGCTGAGCCTGTAGGCTGTACGGCTACCATCTTAAACAAAATGTACAAAGAGAATAACGTGAAAATCGAGAAAGAAATTGCCGGCCTTATGCTGTCTGCGATCATTTCTGATTCCCTGTTATTTAAATCTCCAACTTGCACGGACCAAGACGTAGCAGCAGCAAAAGAGCTTGCGGAGATCGCTGGCGTAGATGCTGAAGAATACGGCTTGAACATGTTGAAAGCAGGCGCTGATCTAAGCAAAAAAACAGTGGAAGAGCTCATTTCTCTTGATGCGAAAGAATTTACGCTCGGCAGCAAGAAAGTCGAAATCGCACAAGTAAACACAGTGGACATTGAAGATGTAAAAAAACGCCAAGCTGAATTAGAAGCTGTGATCTCAAAAGTTGTGGCTGAGAAGAATCTTGATCTGTTCCTTCTCGTTATCACTGATATCTTAGAAAATGATTCACTTGCTCTTGCAATCGGTAACGAAGCAGCGAAAGTGGAAAAAGCGTTCAACGTTACATTAGAAAACAACACAGCCCTCTTAAAAGGCGTTGTTTCCCGTAAAAAACAAGTCGTTCCTGTCTTAACAGACGCAATGGCTGAATAAGCAAAAAGCATCCCGCATCGGGATGCTTTTTCTTATTCACCCAGCTTCTCAATTTGTCCCATCACATCAGTAATTTGCTTTGCGTTTTGGACCAGGTCTGACTGCTCCAATTCTTTAAGCGATACCTTGCCTTCCTCGGCTTGTTTCAACACCTCTTCAGCGCTTTTCTGCAAGGTTTCGTTATGCTCCTGAATGGTTTGATGAATCTCCGCTGCGGCATCAGGCGGCGTTAATTCATTAAAATCAGCGGCATCCTTCTGAATCGACTCAAGCTGTGCTTCAAGTTTTTCTTTCGCCTCGGTGTCATTTACAGCTTTCTCAGCCAATTCAGGCGCTTCCTCTGCAAATGTCTTCACCTTCTCCACATACCCCGCTGCTTCACTCGTATAGTTCAATCCGTCGTTCACCTGATCAAGCATGCCGCATCCGCCTGCACTCAAAAGTCCCACTCCGGCAAGTATTGTCAAAATGATCTTCATCTTCAGCCCCCTCATCGTTTCTTTTTCATTTTTTCTTTTAAGATCGGAATCAATTTCTCTTTCGCTAACGGCAGCCCTTTCCTCACCAATTCACGCTTCAGCCACTTTTTCAGCTTAGACATTCTGATGCTCCTCTCCCTTTTTGGTAAAAATGAAAAAACTCCACCAATTTGGTGAAGTTCCTGAAACAAAAAGACCCTCACCAAATCAGATTTGGCAAAGGTCTCGCTAACAAATGAGATTGCCAGCAAAGCCGAGGACAACTTGTCCCGTAATGACGACTTTACTGTGAAAGCTACTCCCCTTTGGAGTGTTCATTTTTATTACTTTCATTCTAAAGCACCGATCTGTTCCAGTCAAATTCCTGCCGTTTATATAAAAGCGCGCTGTGGTATTTAAAATTTGAATGGTTTTTCCATCAGGAGATCATGCTATGACAGAGGAGGTTTTCATCATGAGTCAAGAGCGCGTGAAACGGCCTGGGCATACCAGATGGTACATATCTTCGTTACTTAGCGGCATTATTATTCTTAATTATTTTGACCGAGTGGCCATCTCGGTAGCGGCCCCTGCGATACAAGATTCGTTTCACCTTACTGCAACTGAACTCGGCATCGTGTTTTCCATTTACACCTATTCCTATACACTGATGCAGCTGCCTGTCGGAAGTTTGCTGGACCGTTTTGGGGTCGCATGGGTCACGAGGGTTGGAATGACAATATGGAGCTTTTTAACGATTCTTCTTGCTTTTTTGCAAGGAAAATTGCTGTTGTATCTGTTCCGGTTTCTCATTGGGCTGACGAGCGCCTCTGCGTTCCCTGCTGCCTCTAAGGCAACCGCTCTCTGGTTTCCTCCAAGTGAGCGGGGATTGGCAAACTCACTGTTCGATTCGGCCGCCAAGTTTTCAAATGTAATCGGCGCGCCATTGGTCGCGTTTCTTGTCACAACATTTGACTGGCGCGTCGCTTTTTTGACGATTGGATGCATCAATGTACTGTTTACGATCTTTTTCTGGCAGTATTATGAACAGCCTGAACGGCACAAACGCATTTCTAAAAGTGAACTAAACTATATTCAAAAACACAATGCCATTACAACAGAGCAAATCCCTTACAAAACGGGCCCGCTTTTAAAAAAGCTTTTCACCAATCGGAAAGTATGGGGCTTAATGATCGGATTTACAGGGTACGGGTATACATTCAACCTGCTGCTCACCTGGCTTCCGACTTTCTTTAAACATACATACGGTATGGATCTCATGTCGTCCGGTTTATTTACAGCAGTGCCGTGGCTGATCTCAACCATTTCCGGAATTGCCGTCGGCGGCTGGCTCGTCGATTATTTTATTAAGAAAGGCTACTCTAACACCAAGGTGTACCGAACCGTAATCATAGTCGGAATGAGCTTTGGCTTTTTCTTTTTAGGCTCCATTCTGACGAACAATATTACCGTAGCGATTATTTGCATTTCCATCGGACTCGCCGGAATTTCCGCAACCGCTCCGGTCGGCTGGTCCATCTCCGCAGAACTCGCGCCGATCGGTTCCGTATCCATGCTGAGCTCCATGGTGAATCTCGCAAACAACCTGTTCGGAGGCATTATTGCGGCGTCACTGACAGGGTATTTGTTTGATGTGACAGGCTCCTTTACCCTCAGCTTTCTGGTAGCTGGTTTTGTGCTGTTGCTGGGATTGGTTTTTTATGTGTTTGTTTTAGGTGATGTAAAACGAATTAAACTGGAATAAAGAGTGCTTGCTGAAAAGCACTCTTTTCTTTGAATCCGCCAGGTGTTATTTTCTTTCTCCCACATTCACTAGGCTGTCTTCGGACGAAAACACCACCATTTTATCCTTGACTCCAACCAAAGGTAAGGCCTCATAGTGAAAGAAGAAAGGAGGAGTCGGATGGTGAAATTAACAGTAAAAGAACTATCCAATATTGCGAATGTCACAATCAAAACGCTTTATCATTACCACAAAATCGGCTTGCTAGCCCCAAAAGAAATAAGCGAAGCCGGATATCGGTACTATGGTGCTGACGAACTAAAAAGACTGCAGGAAATCCTTTTTTACAAAGAATTAGATATTCCTTTGTCAGAAATCAAAAGATTATTAAATGAGGATGCTGAAAGAACAAGTACATTAGAAAAACAAAAAAAGCTGTTTGAAAAGAAAATTGAAAAGTATCAGCGTCTCATTCAAACAGTCAACACATCTTTAGAATACACGAGAAAAGGCGAAAACATGGATCATAAGGTAATGTTTAAAGGATTTGAAAGCGCTGAAGAATGGAAACAATCTTTAGCAGAACAAAATGGGTATTTAAAAGAGCGTTACGATTTTGAATTGGATACACATACAATCAATGTCGATGAAATGAACAAAATGGCAATAGAGGCTAAACATTTTCTTGATAGGATGGCTGATTTTTTAAGAAATGGTGTAACGTATCATGACCCTTCCGTGCAAGAGCATGTCATGAATCATCTTAAGTTCCTAAATCAGAACGGGCATCCGACAAGTAAAGAAGATTACGTAAAACAAACACGTTTTTTTATGCAAGATGATTTCCATAGAGGAATGTTAGAAGAGCAGCAAACCGGTTTATCTTATTATTTGGTTGTCGTTGCAGAACACCTGTAGTGTTTTGTCACCCTTTATAGGGTGACAGCCATCAGGATTACGAGACAGCCCCGCCAACAATCGAAACATTCTGCCGGTCCACGGCAAAACGCCGTCCGTTCCATTTCAATACGGTTTGAACATATCCCAATGAGTCGGCGTTATACCTTCCCGCTATCCGCTGGTACGCCAATAATTCGTATACGCCGTCTCTGTCAAAATCAACCGGATACAAGCCCGATAAAGGATTCACCCATCCTTCTATCGGCATTTTTAACACACCTTGGCTGTTATAAATCTCATTCAAATATTCCCTGCCTTTGTAAGTAAGGTCGAGGATATACGTTTCGTTTTGCTGATGACTGATGACGCTCGCTTTATATTGATTTTGATACCTCACACTGTACTTTAATTCATCATTCAATACATCTGAATTGAAAATTCGCCGGAACTGCCTGTTTAGATAGGCAAACACATATGCATAAATAGCACCGCCACTTCCCCCTGTATCCATTACCACTGCCACATCCTCAATCTTGTCGCCTGTCATATCCCCCAGAAAAAGTGACGGATTGTATCCCATATTGTTTTGAAGCTGAATCTGCTGCTCCTGATGGGTTCTGCCATCACGGATCACCAATGTGATATCTCTCCATAACGGGCTGCCGGGCATTTGATTTCCAGTTAGAAAGACCTCGTCAATAACGCCGTCTCCCGTTACATCGCCGCGGGTAGATGCAATGATTGCACGTGAGGAGACGGGCTGCCGAAATACGTATGGATGTTGAACAAATCCTCTGCTTTCATAAAACCAATAAGGAGCCATTCTGATGTCATACACATTCAATTGTGTCACCTTCCCTAATCAGCTGAATGAATCATTATATGCAGGAATGGCACATCAAAGACATATCTTACACACCAATTAAATCCGTACCATAAGAGTTATCGATTACACAAAGCCACTCGCCTTGCGCATTCTTCTTAAATACATAGGTCGCCCTTCTTTCCATCGCATACTCGGAGTCCTTTTTATCCGAATCAAGCAGTGTCTGAGAAAGGATGAGTACCGTGTCACCTGCTTCCAACAGGATCATTTCCCCTTGTGTCGGGACAATATGATGATTGAAATAGTTTGCAATCGTGATAAACGCTTTTTTGATTTCTTCTTTGCCTCGCGCGATCATGCCCGGCTTCACAACTAAAATGGCATCTTCCGAATAATAATTCATCAGTGTATCAAAATCTTCATTTTGGATTGCCAAATCACACGCAGAGATGATGTCTTTCAATTGCTGTTCCAAATGAATTCCCCCAATCATCATGATTGGATATATTATACATCGTTAGTTCACTGAAACCGTGAAAACAAAATGAAAAGTATCCTATTTTCCTATATAATCAAATAGATATATTTAACAAAGTACCCAAGTGAAGGGGTGGACATTATTGTCTGCGGAAGTAACGTTACATGACAATATACATCATGATTTAAGTGCGGATTGCCAGCACTGTTTTGGCCTGTGCTGTGTCGCCTTGCCTTATGCGAAGTCGGTAGATTTTGCTTTTGATAAAGACGGGGGCACACCTTGCCGCAACTTACAATCAAACTATCAATGTTCTATACATAAAGATCTCAGAGAAAAAGGATTTCGAGGCTGCTCTGCATATGAATGCTTTGGCGCCGGCCAAAAAGTATCCCAAATCACTTATGAGGGAAAGGATTGGCGAAGCAGCCCCGAAACGGCCAACCAGATGTTTGACGTTTTTCCTATCATGCAGCAGCTGCACGAAATGCTCTGGTATTTACATGAAGCTCTTTCTATAGATATAGCCAAGCCGATTCATCCCGAACTGAGAACCAGTTTCGAAAAAATAGAAAAGCTCACCAGACTCAGCAAAGAACGCCTGCTGACACTGCAGGTGGACGAGCATCGAGCTGAGGTCAATGAATGGCTGTTAAAAACAAGTGAGCTGGTGCGTGCTCAAGCCCGCCATCCAAAACTCCCGAAAAAGGTCAGCCGGGGAAGTGTCCTGATCGGCGCGAAACTGAAAGGGCTTGATCTGCGAGGAGCAAATCTAAGAGGGGCGCTGCTCATAGCCGCCGATCTGAGAAATGCCGATTTGAGAATGACAGACTTTATCGGTGCAGATATGAGAGACGCTGATCTCAGCGGCGCCGACCTGACCGGGAGCATCTTTTTGACACAGGCACAGGTGAACGCCGCCAACGGCGATTCGAACACAAAGCTGCCGCTGTCTTTACGAATCCCTGCCCATTGGAAATAAAAAAGGACCCGCTAACGGTCCTTTTTTACTGATCAATTCAATCCTTTTTCGTTCCTTTTATCCGGCACTTTCGCACTTCTTGCCAAGTATCCCGACAGCCATAACGCAAACAGCAGCATGAAGGTGATCATACCGACAACGCCCAGCCAGTGAAAACCAGACCAGAATAGCCCTCCGATTGTTCCGAAAACACTTGAACCAGCGTAATAAAAGAACAAATACAGCGATGAAGCCTGTGCTTTGTTATGAAGGGCTCTCCTGCCCACCCAGCTGCTGGCAACTGAATGCCCTCCGAAAAAACCGAATGTAAAGAGTGCAATTCCCAGAATTTTCACTGCCAGCATATTGTTTATCGTAAATAACGCACCTGCAATGACGATGAAAATATTCATCACCAATATTTTCGGATAGCCATACCGATCAACCATTCTTCCAATGAAAGACGAGCTGAAAATGCCTACAATCATCACAATAAAGATCCAGCTGGAAAATGCTTTATTAAGCGAATACGGCGGGCCCAACAGCACATACACAATGTAATTAAACAAGGCAACATTGCTTCCAAGCAGCAAAAAACCAATGAGAAACAAGCTGAATAGTTTACGGTCCCTCAAGTGGCCGATCAGAGACATTCCCAATTTCCCGAGCTTCAATTTTCTTGGCGTAAAATGCCTGGATGGCGGCAAATTCATACAAAATATAATACTAGCAATCAAACTAATGACACCAATTGCCCCCATCGCCATATGCCAATTCAAGTACTCGCTCAGGAGCCCGGAAACGATCCTTCCGAAAACGGCGCCGATTGCATTTCCGCTGATATACAGCCCCATCGCCGACCCAAGACTTCCGGGTTCAATTTCTTCCCCGAGATAAGCCATCGCAATCGACGGAAGGCCTGCGAGCGCAACGCCTTGAATGGTTCTCAATACGAGCAGCGTATGAAAGTTCGGACTAAAGGCCGATGCCAGACAGAGAACCGATGCGGCCAGCATGGAAATACCCATAATCGGCTTGCGCCCCCACACCTCGGATAATGAACCAGAGACAAGCATGCTCACAGCTAACAGCATTGTGGTAACAGATAAAGAAAGACTCGCCGCAGTAGGCGTTACATGAAATTCCCGCGTGAATTCCTCCATGAGCGGCTGTACGCAATATAGAATCGCAAATGTATTGAAACCCGCAGCGAAGAAAGCAAACGTAATTTTTCGAAAAACCGGTGTGCCTTTTCGAATGTATGTCATCGGGACTTTATCGGTCCCTCATCATGTTGTGGAGCACTGCCATTCATAAACAATCATCCTTTATTTCTTCCGAATTCAAACATCCTCGAGTCTGTTTATATTATTATCTTAGCACCGTTGATATATGTTGTATAATGCATATAAAATATCGTTTTCATGCTTACATGTAATAAAGGAGGGATGATAATTGGAATGGGAACAACTTGAATATTTTCAAACACTGGCCCGGATGCAGCACGTCACGAAAGCCGCAAAAAGCCTCTCCATCACACAGCCTGCGCTTTCACGCTCTATCGCCAGGCTGGAAAATCATTTGGGCGTCCCGCTATTTGACAGGCAAGGACGATCCATCAGCTTAAATCAATACGGACACATTTTTTTACGGCGGGTTCAGGCGATGATGAAGGAGTATACCGAAGGAAAAGAAGAAATCCAAGCCTTATTAAAGCCAGACCAAGGCGTAGTCTCTCTCGGTTTTTTACATACATTAGGCACCACGCTCGTGCCCGATCTCATCGGCTCCTTTCAGCAGGAATACCCCAACATTGCCTTCCAGCTGAAGCAAAACCACTCTTATTGGCTGCTTGAACGATTAAAATCCGGAGATCTGGACCTCTGTCTCCTCGCTTCGATTAAGCCTGAAAATCCGATCCAATGGATCAAGCTGTGGAGTGAAGAACTCTTTGTATTTGTGCCAAATGATCATCCATTAGCCAGTCGCGAAAGCATTACCCTGAATGAGATTGCCGGGGAGCGTTTTATTTTATTGAAAAAAGGCTACGCGCTTCGGATGACGGTCGATGAGCTGTTTGAGAAGGCCGATATACAGCCGAACATTATGTTTGAAGGAGAAGAAGCAGCTACTGCCGCAGGTTTTGTGGCAGCCGGTCTGGGCATATCTATTCTCCCAGACCTGAAAGGCTTAGACCAAAGCAAAATCACCAAAATCCGCGTCAGCTGGCCGGTATGTCAGCGTGTCATAGGAATTGCCTGGATAAAAGGCAGGTTTTTATCACCGGTTGCTGAGACCTTTAAACAATATGTGATCAGCCATTTTTCTGAGTAGGGAGGATTCAAACATGAATGTCAAAAAAATCACGTCAGAACAGGATTTACATACAGCGTTTGAAATCAGAAAGGCAGTATTTGTAGAGGAACAAGGCTGTCCCATTTCGGATGAATTCGATGAGTTCGATACACTCCACGGTGATTGTCAGCACATCCTGGCTTATCATCAGAATGTACCTGTTGGCACTGCACGTGTCCGTATCGTTGGCCACACGGGGAAACTGGAACGAATCTGCATTCTGAAGTCTTACCGCAAATTCGGTTTGGGAAAAGTGATCGTCGATGCATTAGAACGTATTGTGAAAGAACAAGGCATTTCTGCCTTCAAACTGCACGGCCAGACACAGGCGGCAGGCAGCTGCCATTTTTTCTTTTTGAGTAAATCGGATCAAGGACTGCACCATGCTGAAGAACTTTCAGCTTATGTTTTTCACTTCCATTAATCCCTATACCTTACCAAATAGTTTTTATACAATTCTTCGTTATAAAGAATTTCTTCGCCATGTGAAGAGCAAATGAGCGTTGGTTTGATTTGATCTATAATCGCACCGCTATCGATGTTCTCATTTATATCAACACTGAATCTTCTTATAGGTGGGTGTAAATCCTCCTTACTTGTGATAAAAAGGTCACCCGTTAAAAGAGTACGATCGATTTTATGATCATACACGACATGCCCCGGAGAATGGCCAGGTGTTAAATAGTATTTCAGAGGCAGGTGAGCAAGCGTTTGCTCCGTCAGCGGCTGGACAATATGGGCTACCCCTGTGTTCTCCACTTCATTTTTGTTCGGATATGGCTCTTCCCCATTGATGTACTTTAGTTCTTTCTGGTGCGCAAAAATCGGAATATCAAATCTCTCTAACCATTTTGATGCACCTCCGATATGATCACTGTGGCCATGGGTAAGCAAAATGGCTTTTGGATTGCCGATCGCTAACGCTGCCCTAATTTGAGCATCAGCAAAACGTTCTATTCCCGTATCAACAATATAAACATCATCACCATCTTTGATAAACCAGGTATGAACCGGAATACGAAGAGGCACATCAAGCTCAAATTCACATTGATAGACATGTTCTGATAGTTGTCTCAAGTTCACGCAAACCACTCCCTTTGGAGATTTTTTTGATAGTTCAAAAGAAAACAGAAGTGAACGGCCTATTTTCAAGGCAGATTATCTTGAAAATGGTCCCACACTCCAGCGGACTGGAATTCTTGAGGAGGAGACGCCGATTTTCGCCAGCATCAGCTGCCTTGTTAACATTGTCCATTAATAATCCCTTTTGTTCCCCTTCTTCACATATTCCCAATCACGTTCTATATTCTTCCTCACTCTATGAAGGAGTGCAGAAATGGTTTCCTTTTCCTCTGAAGTAAAACCGGACAAGGCCACTTCCGTGGAATGTTCTCCTTCTCTTCTTAACAATGGATATACCTTTTTCCCTTTCTCAGTCGGGAACAGTTTTTTTATTTTTTTATTTTGCTCATCTGGCAGTTTTTGAATAAATCCCTGCATTTCCAGCTTCTTAATGGCCCGCGCGGCCGTTGTCCGGTCCACTTTTATCATTTCCGCCAATTTTTCTTGAATAATTCCCGGATTTTCGTATATACGTACGAGATAGAGATACTGCCCTCTTGTTAAGTCCAAATCTTTAAATTCGATGTTGCTTATGGAATCCAACGCTCTTGCTATCATGCCGATCTCACGCAAAATATCATTCATTCCTAAAACCCCTCACGTATTTTTGTTGCAATTACAACAAAAATGTTTTAACCTTACTATTATAAGACCACATGCATGCTGTACAGTCCAGACTAATATCAGAAAAGGATTGATTCATAATGAATATAAAAAGAATAACAACTGAAGCTGATTTACATGAAGCTTTGAATATTAGAAAGACGGTTTTCATTGAGGAGCAACATGTATCGGAATCCGAAGAGTTCGATGAATTTGATACGCTCCAGGAACAATGCCAGCATGTCTTGGTATATCATGAGAATCAGCCTGTCGGCACGGGCCGTGTGCGCATCGTTGACCATACAGCAAAGCTGGAAAGAATCTGCATCCTAAAACCTTACCGTAAGTACGGATTGGGGAAAGTCATCGTAAGCGGGTTAGAAGAAATCATAAAAGAAAAAGGACTGACTGCATGTAAGCTGCATGGTCAAACACAAGCAACAGGCTTTTATCAAAAACTGGGCTACCAGATTTCTTCACAGGCATTTATGGAAGACGGCATCCCTCATGTCTTGATGACAAAAGACATATCGCGGATTTAACATGAAATATATTTTTTACGGATTAGGCATACTCATATTAAGTTTGGGCATTTCCTTAACCATACAATCAGGACTGGGCACATCACCCTTCGATGCCCTTTTGGTTGGTCTGTCAAAAGAAATCGGTCTTACCGTAGGGAGCTGGGAGGTCCTTATTTCTGTGATCCTCTTAATCTGCAACGCTATATTAACGAGAAAAAAACCTATTTTGCTAGGCTTAATTACAGCATTCATTACTGGAATAGGCATTGACCTATGGTTGTTTGTTGTAAAAAACACCATCTATCTAAATGCGTTGTTAAGCAAACTGTTTTGTTTCGGAATTGGTTTGGTGCTCATCGGCCTTGGAACAGCCATCTATCTTCAGACGAAATTCGCATCAACACCCATCGATCATTTAACACTTATTATCCGAGATCTCTCCAAAAGAACAATCTTGTTTTCAAGAACATTGGTATACGCTCTTTTCTTAGTATTAGCCATCATCTTTAAAGGCCCTATCGGCATCGGAACCCTATTAACCGTCTGTTTGGGAGGAATGATCCTTCACGTTTTTATGCCTATTGTGGAAAAACAATTCTTATCAAAAAAAAGAAGGGGTTAAAAAACCTCTTCTTTGAAAAAACGAAACGCAAAACAAGCTACGTTTCGTTCAATAATTTTATGATAAATTAAAATTTATAGTACCAAAAAATCGCAATTTCATTTGCTGTTGGAAGGTTGGAATAAAGCATCGTATCAACTGCACCTATTATAAAGTGATGTTTGGCATAAAAACGACAAGCTGAAACATTAATATCTTGTGTTTCAAGCATAAGACCACAAAAACGATTCTCCTTTGCCCACTCAATCGCTTTATGTAATAATGCTGTTCCAACGCCTTTTTGTCTATAGTCTTTTGCAACGGCAATGTCCTCTATTAGTGCATACCCATTCCAGTTAGAACGAATCTTAATCCGGCCGATGCAGTTGTTTTCAACATAATATAAAAAGACAACCTTCCCTTCATCTTCAATATAACTAACATCCATTTCATCATCTTCATATTGTTTAAAATAAGGTTTAGAAAATCGTTCCTCAGTATATGTCCAAACACCGTTTTCAAAAGTAGGTATCATTCTCCCAAAAACAACGAAAGGTTCGTTTGGTTTATTGAAATCTTTCAAATTCATTTGAGTCATTTTCTTGATCATATCAATCCCCTCCTAAACGAGATTATATTAGCATACTCGTTTCGATCGATAACAGCTTCCAAAAGGGCACTCTTTAAAAGAACAGCATCCATTACCTTTTATATATAGCGATTTTTCTATTTCACTGTCTTAATGGGGTATTTCAACAGAGGCTTGTGGTACAGTAAAAAGGAATAGAAACAAGAGAAAAGAAGATGAACCTATGCCCACTAACAATAAACTCAATGAGAAATATCATACTTCCTTCAACTCGCCCACAACCCTGTTGACTAGTATCCGTGGAGAGAGGAAGCTTTGACACAGCTTCTGCCATTGATGACATCTCTATTGAAGTATCCAAAGGACAACCAAGGATCGCTCTTTGACTTTTTCAAGAAGAAAGTAGAGTGAATAAAGGAGTGATTGAGTATGTTAACAAGAGAAGATATCTTTAAACACGTCAAAGAAAAATACGGTACATCGCCTGATTACCCGTGGGTGAAATACCCAAACTATGCTTCTCTGAGACATACATCAAACAAAAAATGGTACGGTCTTATCATGAATGTTCTCCCAGAAAAATTAGGCTTGGATGGTCATGGCGAAATAGATATTCTAAATCTAAAATGTCCCCCTGAAATAAGTGATAGCTTAAGAAACGGGGAAAATATCTTACCCGGATATCATATGGATAAGGAACATTGGATTTCAATTGTTTTAGAACGGACAGATCCAGAAGGCGAAATCTATAACTTAATCGAGCAGAGCTTTCATTTAACCAAGTGAAGATAAAGAGTGTTCCGGCTAATCAAGCTGCGAAAAGTAGTGGGCACTTTCATTTTAGGATACTGTTCTTCACTCAGTCCATAAACGCAACTTAGTCTATCTGGTGCGAGAGTGGGAGAAGAATTTCTACCAACTTCTTATGGAAAAGGATGAATAGTTATGACAAATAACTTAAAACAGAGAAGAATCATTTTAGATTTAGCAGTTACTTTAGATGGTTTTATTGAAGGGAAAAATGGAGAAGTTGATTGGTGCATTATGGACCCTGATATGGGGTTTACTGATTTCTTAAATCAAATTGATACTATTTTATATGGCAGAAAAAGCTACGATTTATGGGGACAATATATTCCAAAAAATGAAGACCCTGATACAGAAAAGGAAATTTGGAAATTGGTTCATAGTAAAAAGAAATATGTTTTTTCCAGAACACAAAATGAGATTGATAATCAAGCCATATTTATAAATGATAATATTCTTGAAGAAGTAATTAAATTGAAGAAAAAGCCCGGTAAAGACATCTGGCTTTATGGTGGAGCGAGTCTCATTACAACTTTTATAAATTTGGGGCTTGTTGATGAATTTAGATTATCTATTCACCCTGTTGTTTTGGGAGAAGGAAAACCGTTGTTTATTGATGTAAAACAGAGGATAAATTTAAAAATGGTGAATACAAGAACATTTTCCTCTGGCGTTGTGCAAATCGTTTATCATTGGAATGGCTAAAAAAATCTTTCCCTCCAAAATATACATTGTAAGGTAACACTCGACAGTTATTTTTCTTATTGAACTAAAGGGGGAATCCAATGGGTTCTCCTTAATACTATTGAATTATCAACATCAAATTTTAACAGAGCTAAAAATATCCATTCTCTTGTATTAAAAGAAAAGAAGACTGGAAAGGACGCATTAACATAATTAAACATTATAGTATATTTCATTCTCCCTCTTTTAAGTAAATCGGCTAAGTTTTGTGTTTATAAAAAAACGAAAAGGTGATCCTATGCCCAATAACAATAAATCCAATAGATTAATCGCTGAGAAGTCTACTTATTTTACTTCAACATGCTCATAACCCTGTGGACTGGTTCCCTTGGGGAGAAGAAGCATATGAAAAAGCGAAACGCGAAAACAAGCCTGTTCTCGTATCTATTGGGTATAGCTAACGATGGCTAATCTAAAGAACATGCTATTGATGCCATGTTTATTCATTTTACAAAAAAGGATCAACCTTGGATTACTTTCACAAGATTGATCCTTTCACTCATTTAGCGATGCCTCCGCGAACGTTTATATACATTCAAGATTACTAGCCAACAAATAACAATGGTTCCTGCAAAAAGTATGAGCATATTGCTATACAAATAGGTAGAGTGATCAACGTCAATAGGCAGCAGCCTATGGTCTAAGAAGCCGATAGATAATAAACCGCCTACAATCGTAATACCCGTTAAATAATTGCTGAACTCAAAAATTCAAAAGAGGAATCCCAACCTTTCGATTCTAAGGCAATCAAAATACAAATGATTGAAGAACGAATGAAGAAAGTTGAAAAAGCACTGAAAATGCTTCAAATACAATTAGAGGAAGACTTAATTAGTTTAGAAGAATTTAAAGAAAGAAAAAAAATACGTTCACGAGAATTAGATAAGCTTCAATTAGAATTACAAGAAACAGAAAACATAACACATGAAGATGAGATAAGGGCAAAAGAATCCCTCGTTGAGCGACTAGATCACTTTCTTAACCATTGGAAACAGCTCGATGATACGAAACTAAATGAAGGATTAACATCATTTATAAGTAAGGTGATATGGCATTATCCTAAAGGAGGTAGCAAAAAACCGCCATCATTAAAGATAGAATTGATAAATGAATAATGCAATAAGTGAACTTTATGACAAATTATAAAGGATTGTTTAACATTTGTTAAACAATCCTTTATTAACGCAGAAAAAAATTCCAATTCGTTTTAGTCGTCCATATTATGTAAAGGTTTTTCTTTAACAATCAGTCACTGAACTACATACTTTTATAAATCTTTATAAAAATCGGAACAAATACTAGGACTAATAGATACCCAGCTGCATTACTAATCACATCATCAATATCAGATACTTTATTTGGGTAGCCAGTTATCGAATTTATTATTCCTTGAATTGTTTCAATTAATAAAGGTGAGAGAAAAGCAATAAAAATATTTTTCACTATACTTATTCTCCAAAGAGTATTTAGATATAGCGCTAACGGAGCAAGCAATAGAATATTTCCAACAAACTGTATTAATTGATTAAGCCCTAGATGAGAGACGTAAAACATAATTGTCTTAAAAGGAATGAATTGAAAATAAGCTTCCGATGGAAAACTCATTTCTCTTGCCATGGGTCCAAACGTTATTGGGAAAAAGACCAGCTTAAGTAACATTAAAAAATAAAAGATAAATATAGAGGTTATAAAGGTACGTTTGGATGCCAACTTTTCTTTTAGAGCAAACTTTTTGATAATCAAATAAACAATCTCACAAATAATAAATATTAAAAATAATAAAACCATTGGTAATGTCTGTGTTGTCAATTTAAAATCCCCTTCCAATTTTTGTTGATTTATTAGTCATATATTATTATAATAAAGTATATTATACATAAAAGGAAGGTTGATGTAAAAGTGAAAAATGTTGCAAAAAAAGGGGCTCTAGCTTTAGTTATCGGATTCTGTCTCTTGCTTCCAGTTAGTGCGCTGGCCGGTTCATACACCAATAAATACGAATTTTATGGTGGAGTATACGGTAAACATATCAACATAGATAAAGGTAAAAAGGCCAGAGTCAAAACTGAACCAATACAATGGGCTCAGAAGTCCCGAATTAATATATATTTGGAAAAATCAACAGGGTGGTTCGACTCTCAATGGAAATCAGTCGGCAGTTCATGGAACTATGCGTATAAAACTGATACATGCTCTTGGATTAAAGCAAAAGAATCAGGAAAACATCGTTTTTACCTGCGAGCAGCTGTTTTACCAAACACAGAAAAAGAATACATAGGATGGGCTACGATCGAATACAATAAATAAGGTTGTAGAGTTTGCTCTACAACCTTATTTTAATTCTTTAAAGCCCACAAACTTACAAATTATTAAAAGAACATTTTTTCGAAATACAAAACTTAACAATCCATCAACTAGCATCTTTCTTCAATCTACCTACACATGTCATACAGCACAAACACTCACAATTAAAACTTCTGTCAAGAAACCGAATGGAAACAGGAATTAATCATGTATGCGAAATCTCTATATAAAGAAAAAGCCCACTCACGAAAAAACGAGTGGGTTGACTTTAGCTTCCAAGCCGATCTGACGTAAGACTAATTACGTTTTCAGATTTAGCTTGATGACCAAAAGTATCTGAATTAAAGGATAAGCCCAGTACTGTCATCCCCATTAAAATTGTCATTGATAAGGCAATCATTTTTTTCTTCATGAATAATCTCCCCTTTTCGAATTTCGTTTCTGGCTGCTATTACCTTACGATAATATTCGTTAGAGAGCGAAGAATTTCCTTTTTCATAATAAAACTCGCAACTTCATGAGCATATTCTTCAATATCAGCAAATAATTTCTTTGATTGAAAGTATTCTAAGGCCTCATTAATTAAAGAAACATCTTCATCGGAAAAATATAGTCCCTTTAGCAATTTGAACTTGGCTTGGTATTCATAATCATTGTTACGTATAACAATCGCACTTCCTCGTTCAAAATAAACATGCGCTTTATTCATCTTTCCTTTTTGTGCCAATACATGAGACAAATTAAATAAAGTTTTAGACATGAAAATATGCTTTTCCTCTTGAAAAACTTGCAAGGCCTTCATGAGATTTTGAATCGACAAATCATATTGACCAACACTCCTATAAACAATACCTAAATTCATATGAAATGTTGCAATGAGATATTTTTTTCCGATTTTAAAAGCATCCTGTAAACCTTTTTTCAATTCCTTAATAGCACTATTGTAATTTAAAGTATCAATTAAATTTCCAGCTACAATAAACCTGCAATGAAGTATTCTTTCGTCATGAATGTCAAATTTCTGGTATATCTTTATAGCTCTCTTTGCATAACTCAGTGAAAAATAGGTTTGTTTCATATAGTAATATACTTCTGATACTTTAAAATAAAATTCCCCACGTTCAATCTCATCTTCAATCTCTGATAATTTTGTTTCAGCTAAACTATAGGCATTAATTGCAGAAACAAGTTCTTTTCTTCTAAATTCGTACATTCCCATGAAAAAGAAGAAATAATACTCAAGCATTTTTGACAAACTGCCTTCTTTTTCTTTCAAAATTTCGTAAGTATTCCTCACTTCTTCAACGTCTTTCGATCTCAAGTAAATTAGCATTAGTTCATGTCTAAAATCTAAAAGTTGATAATATAGAAGGACATCTTGCTTCATTTCAACTTCTTCTAAAAGAGATTCAATTTCCGACTTCTTCTTTTGGGCTTCTTCAATCATATTTTTCTTTATGGTGGTATACCATGAATTCAACTTAGATATTAAAATTTCATACGGAATCCTTTCTTTTTTTATAGATGTATGATCCAAGCAAATCTCACCCCACAGATTTACAAAATTTTTAGAATATTTACATTAATTGTATTATGTCAGATCAAAAAACCATTTACAATTATTAATATAAAAAGGTACATTTAGTCTAGCGCTTGCGGTTTAATTTGCGGTTACAAGACTTTCGTGGCTTGACACAAATATATTAAGAATATTAAACCGTTAGAAGAGCATTTGGCTTTTCTAGTTAAATCATAAGGAGAGAAGATAAAAAATGATTAGTAAGGATGTTTTTTTTGAGTATTTATCAAAGGGGAGAGAAGATAACTACTGGGATTTTAAAAGAGATTTAAAGTTAAAGCCTAATGAAGACTTTTATCAGTTATTAAAAGATATTTTGGCTTTCTCAAACACTGAAGGAGGGTATCTACTTTTAGGGGTGGAAGATAAAGATCATGAACTCGTGGGAGTAACAAATCAAATAGATGAAGCCGAACTCGGTAATAAAATTCGCACCACATTAGGTTATTCAATAGATGTAAAACTCCTTTATTTTAAACATGATTATGCAGGTGATACTAAAGTTTTAGGTATTTTATATATACCTAAAACAAAAAAAGTAAACTTATCTCCTAAAGATTTAACAGGGCAAAAAGGAACCATCGTTCAAGCAAATTTCCCCTATGTCCGAAGAAACACACAAAGTGTTATAGCTGATAAAGAAGACCTTGAAAGAATTATGAAGCAGACTCGCGAACAAGAGGAATATGAGTTCAAAGAAAGAGACTTGAAAATTTTAAAAAGAAATAAAGACAGTTATGACAACGATTTTGGAAGAATATTAATGAATTATTTAAGAGGGGATTTTAAATTTACGACCAATGTATTTTCAGACAAAATTAATTGGTTATATTACACCCAAACCAAATATAATAAATTGGAATTTGGGCGACTTGTTGGATTTGAAGATCACAAAATAGATGATTACTTTGAGGGGAGAGCTTTTCCAACATTAGAACAAATTTTGCGGATAAATTTAGTATTCGAGTTACCTGCAGATTACTTCTTTCGCCCCACAATCAATTCAAAATTTCCTATTTGGCAAGATCCATTGATTAGCTATTTTATTATCGATAAGGTTACAAACAAGACTGCTTTGCTTTATAGAGATAAGGGAGAGTTTTTTAGCGATGTATTTGAAAGTCTTAGTAATGGAATACGTAACTTCTTAAAATGGTCTTTTTCTGATATCCCTAAAGATTTAAATCAAGACCCGATCGAGAAATTCTTTTCAACGACATCGTATCAATATTTGTATGATTGCCTACAGGATTGGTCGAACGAAAAAATAGAAGAGTTTAAAGAACACTTATCCCACCAACATTATAAAATTTTCGAGTGGTTTTCTACTGATGAACATATTGAAGAAATCTTATCAACAATTATTAATTTAGACACTGATTGTATATGCAGACTAATTATAGAATGTATTAAAGATATTACTATTACTGATGATGGTACACCAATTGTTAATCTCCATTTTATAGAGGAAATTAAAAATAAAGAGTACAATGGGAGAGAATTTAAATCTGATTGGACATTTAAGATTTCCCCTAAGTAATCAAAGATCGAACAACAAATCTTGATTAAAAAACAAGGTTTAAGCGTTTATGAATGGACTGGAACTCTGGAATAACATACTAGAATCCACCTTGATCAACTAATCAAAATGGATTCTAGTTATTACTAAGGAGCTTTTTATTTAATATTATAACTCATTCACATCTACACTAATTGTAATTCGGTTATTCTCAATTACATTTACAGTCGGAGGATTTATACTTAATTCAATTGGTGATGATTCAGTACCAAGTTTAAACTGCTGAGGCATATATAGAACGTATTCTCCTAGTTTTGAACTTATTTCCTTAGCTACAAATTGCTCAAATTGGTCACTTTTTACAACCTTTTCAATAATCAACCCCGTGATATCTGGAATAGGAATTAACTTTAATAAATCACCAATTTTTTCAATCAATTTCCCAAAGTCATTATTACCAACTGCTTCTCTTATTTTTTTCTTAACCTCTTCTATAATATTATTTTTTACTGTGTCAGCTATACTTTCTGGAATTACAAAATCATTCATCTCAAAATCATTAAGACCTAACGACACATTAAAACCATTAATAATAAAATTAAAACTTGCAGAGCAGACTGGTTTAACAATTTCTTCAAGTCCTAATGTTAATTTAATGTCTTCGTCTTCTCCAAATAAATTAACATCCCACAGAACAATGTCCGGAACTTCTCTTCCTTCAACAATTACTCTTCCTGTAAACGGATCTCGTATATCAGGTAAATCAGGAATATCGATCACCTGTCTATCACTAAATCCTGGTAAATCAGCACTTACAACAATATTAAGCTTTTCAAATACAACACTAAGCCTCCTAATTTCAAAAGTATTCGGTGGACTTAAAACAAAATCATCAAACCCAATTTTTCTTACATGGACATTAGCTATTATTTTAATTCCATTATCATCGTATAAAGTTTCCTCTTCATTTTGAAATGCAATATTAGCTAATTGTGCTCTTAAATAATTCTCAATAGTACTTTGAGTAAGCGTAACACTTAGATTATTCAAGATACTATACTCCTTTCAGTTATAAATTTTCCTCCTATATTATTTCATGCTGTAGTTAATTTATTATATTTTTATTATCCTTTTATTGGATATTATTTTACAATCACAAATAATTGTACACCTCAGTGTTTAACGAATTTAAAAACAGATTTGTGGTAAAGTATTGGTGATTAAAAAAATAATGAAAGAAGGTGATCCCATGCCAAATAAAAGTAAACCCAATAGATTAATCGCTGAAAAGTCTCCTTATTTACTCCAACACGCCCACAACCCTGTGGACTGGTTCCCGTGGGGAGAAGAAGCATTTGAAAAAGCAAAACGCGAAAACAAGCCGGTTCTGGTCAGCATCGGTTATTCGACTTGTCATTGGTGCCACGTTATGGCTCACGAAAGCTTTGAAGACGAAGAAATCGCGCGTCTTCTCAATGAACGGTTTGTGGCGATTAAAGTCGACCGGGAAGAGCGGCCGGATGTGGATTCTGTTTATATGAGAATCTGCCAGCTGATGACCGGGCAGGGCGGCTGGCCGCTGAATGTGTTTATCACGCCTGATCAGAAGCCGTTTTACGCGGGTACATATTTTCCAAAGACGAGCAAATTCAATCGTCCCGGTTTTGTTGATGTGCTTGAGCATCTGTCTGAGACGTTTGCGAACGACCGTGAGCATGTCGAGGATATTGCGGAGAACGCCGCTAAACATCTGCAGACCAAAACAGCCGCCAAATCAGGCGAAGGCCTTAGCGAGTCAGCGATTTCCCGGACATTCCAGCAGCTTGCCAGCGGGTTTGATACGATCTACGGCGGTTTCGGGCAGGCACCGAAATTTCCGATGCCCCATATGCTGATGTATTTGCTTCGTTATCATCACAATACGGGGCAGGAGAACGCTTTATACAACGTGACGAAAACGCTGGACAGCATGGCGAATGGCGGCATTTACGATCATATCGGCTATGGGTTCGCCCGCTATTCGACCGATGACGAGTGGCTCGTTCCCCACTTTGAAAAAATGCTGTACGACAATGCGCTGCTGCTGACCGCTTATACAGAAGCCTATCAGGTCACGCAAAACAGCCGCTATAAAGAGATTTGTGAACAGATCATTACGTTCATTCAGAGGGAAATGACTCATGAAGACGGAAGCTTTTTCTCTGCTTTAGACGCGGATACAGAAGGAGAAGAAGGAAAGTACTACATGTGGTCAAAGGAAGAGATTCTAAAAACGCTCGGAGACGATCTCGGAATGCTGTATTGCCAAGTGTATGACATCACTGAAGAAGGAAACTTTGAAGGCAAAAATATTCCTAACCTCATTCACACAAAGCGAGAACAAATCAAAGAGGATGCCGGGTTAACCGAAAAAGAGCTCAGTCTCAAACTCGAAGAAGCAAGACAGCAGCTCTTGAAGACACGCGAGGAAAGAACCTATCCGCATGTCGATGATAAAGTGCTGACCTCATGGAACGCGCTGATGATCGCGGGTCTTGCGAAAGCGGCAAAGGTATACCAGGAGCCGAAATATCTCAGCCTAGCGAAAGACGCCATCACATTTATTGAAAACAAATTAATCATCGACGGCCGTGTAATGGTCCGATATCGAGACGGCGAAGTGAAAAACAAAGGCTTTATCGACGATTACGCTTTTCTCCTATGGGCTTATCTGGATCTCTATGAAGCTTCGTTTGATCTATCTTTTTTACAAAAAGCGAAGAAACTGACAGACGATATGATCAGCTTATTTTGGGATGAGGAGCATGGCGGATTCTACTTCACCGGACACGATGCTGAGGCCTTAATCGTCCGGGAAAAAGAAGTGTACGACGGCGCCGTGCCTTCCGGAAACAGTGTGGCGGCTGTTCAGCTGCTGCGTCTCGGGCAAGTCACAGGCGACTCATCACTAATTGAAAAAGCAGAAACGATGTTTTCCGTGTTCAAGCCAGACATCGACGCGTATCCGAGCGGCCATGCTTTCTTTATGCAAAGTGTATTAAGACATCTGATGCCTAAGAAAGAAATCGTGATTTTTGGAAGTGCAGACGATCCAGCCAGAAAACAAATCATAACAGAGCTCCAAAAAGCCTTTAAGCCTAACGACTCCATTCTGGTAGCAGAGCATCCTGATCAATGCAAAGACATTGCGCCATTCGCGGCAGACTACCGCATCATAGACGGCAAAACAACCGTGTATATTTGTGAAAACTTCGCCTGCCAGCAGCCGACAACGAATATCGAAGAAGCCATCCAAACGTTAATAAGCAGCAGGGATTAAGACCCTTGCTGCTTACTTTTTGATTTCTTATGGTACCATAAAGCGATCCCCGCAAACACAAGATTGACCGCTATCGTAAAGAAAGCCTCCCACATCGGGTTCCCCCGCGTAACCGTAAAGAGAGAAGGAATTCCTCCATACACACTGTTTTTTTCTGTAATAAACATACACAAAAACATATTATTCGCGGCATGGGCGCCAAGTGATATTTCGATGCTTCCAGTTTTAATCGTGTAATAGGTCCACACAAAACCAAATGTTAAATACTCAATTCCTGCCCAGACAGCGCCATTGTTCATTTCTGGATTCGCAAAATGCAATACGCCAAACAATCCTCCGACAATCAGTGTCAAAAATAGAGGATTTTTCGTCAATCTCCCGAAAGCTTGAAGCAAAAATCCCCTGAAAAACAGTTCCTCAGCTGATGTCTGAATCGGAACCAAAATGAGGGCAGCCGCTAGCAGCCAGATAAAGCGTGAGGCATTAAACTCTTGCATTGAATAGCTATCAGGATGAATCGCAAAATCAATCAATTGTACGGCGATCATCAGCAAGAAATAAGCAATAAAGCCAAAGGAAATTCTCCGCCAATTCATCTTTGAATTTGGTGTAATCACAGTTCGGAAAGGCCGCTTCAAAATAAAGCGCACAGCCAGCCAAACTCCCGGAATGGCGAATAAATAAATCACATGCGACAAATAAAGATCTACGAGGGGATCACTCAGCACAGCTTCATCCAAATCAAACGTGATATTGGGATTCACAATAACCGTGAACAGTATAGCGAAAAGGTAAGCTATATTCCCGAATACATATAACCCTACCATCACCAAAAAAGCGAAAAAATATCTCCACAACGTATTGTTTCCTTCTATAGGACGGATAAATGAATTCATTCCTTCTATGTCTCTTCCTTTCAATGAGAATATTACTATATATTTGCATAAATTGGTCTATGAATCTACTGTTTTGGAAATCTTTTAAGCAAAATTAAAATATAAAGTGTGAATTTAGTTCTTCCATCTAGTGATTTGAACTCTGTTGCCAATGAACCAAGATACTTATAATAGTCCTAAGAGGGGAATTTTCAGTCTTTTCTTACTACTCAAAAGGGGGTTTTTTATGAATACGATCTTCAAACAAAAGAATACACATCCTTTCTCAAACGCAGCGAATCGTTTAGACCGCCTTCCGATTTCACGCGTTCATTTCCAAGTGTTAACCGCTCTCGGCATTGTTTATTTCTTTGATCTCGCAGATTTATTTACCCTCAGCAATGTAGCGCCGGCACTGATCGAGCATTGGGGCATCCCGCTTTCAACTATTGCTAACGTAACGGCTGCTTCGTTTTTAGGCATGTTTTTAGGCGCTTCACTGGGCGGACGGCTGTCCGATCGAATCGGCCGCAAAAAAGCCTTAAATCTATTTGTCTTTGTTTTCTCAATCGCATCGCTATGCAATGCTGCGGCATGGGACATTCCATCTTTAATGACATTCCGTTTTCTCACCGGATTTGGCGTTGCAGCCGCCATGGTCATTACGAATAGCTATTTGGCGGAATTTTTCCCTTCAAGTGTACGTGGAAAATATATTTCTTTTTGTGCCATGATTGGATTGATCGGGGTTCCGATCACCAACATTGTGTCTGCCTTTGTCATTCCTCTTGGTTCATGGGGATGGAGGCTAGTATTTGTATGGGGTGCCGTCGGCCTTATTTATTTTTTCTTCATCCGCCGTCTGGAAGAGTCACCTCGCTGGCACGAAAATCGGGGGGAATATGCGAAAGCCGATGCGATCCTCAACCGAATTGAGGCACAGGTTGAAAAGGAGAAAGGCCCGCTTCCGGCAGCATCCCAGCCTAAAGTAAGCGAAACTGTTAAGCAGCATACGGGTTACGCAGGCTTATTGAAAGGCAGAAACCTCAAAATCACCATCGTATTATCTGCTGTATGGATTTTTGAAACGTTTGGGTTTTACGGATTTGCCTCATGGGTTCCAAGCCTGTTAAAAAGCAATGGTGTCACCATGGAAAATACATTGTGGTATAACGTATTGCATTCCGTCGGCGCTCCGCTTGGCGCACTGCTCGGCTCCATGATTTCTGAAAGATTTCAAAGAAAATGGATTTTAGCTGCGAGTGCGTTTCTGACGGCCATCGCCGGGCTCTTATATGGTATGACTTTTATTCCCATCATGATCATTGTATTTGGTTTTATCGTGAATATCACAGAACGGGTCTTTACCTCGAACTTATACGCCTATACATCTGAACCTTATCCGACTGAATACCGCTCGTCTGGCAGCGGTTTAGCCTATGGTCTTGGCCGTTTTTCAAACATTTTTGGCTCATTGCTTGTCGGATTTATTGCCGTTCAGCTCGGCTATATCAGCGTCTTCTTATTTATTGGGGGCTGCTGGCTCGCATGCTCCTTGCTGTTAATCTTCTTCGGTCCTAATACGAATGCGAAACAGATTTAAAAAAGTCAGTGCGGATCTGCCGCACTGATCTCATTACAATTGCTTCAAAATCCTCGCGGGGTTTCCGCCTACAACAGTATTAGCGGGTACATCCTTAGTGACAACAGATCCAGAAGCAATCACTGCGTTATCACCGATTGTCACTCCCGGGTTAATCACCGCCCGGCCTCCAATCCAAACTTGATCTCCAATTGTCACAGGCTTACCGAACTCCTTCCCGGATTTCCTTTCGATCGGATCAAGAGGGTGACCGGCCGTGTAGATATGTACACCTGGCGCAATCAAACAATGACGGCCGATACGCACCTCACACACATCTAAAATGACACAGTCAAAATTAACAAATGTATGATCTCCGATATGAATGTGATAGCCATAATCACAGCGGAATGTCGGCAAAATCGTGACTTGATCCCCAACCGAACCGAGCAGCTCCTTCAAAAGCTCCGTCCGCACTGCATCATCTTCCGGTGTTTCGTTATATTGTCTAATCAGCTGTCTCGCATGTTTGCGTTCTAGTAATAGTTGTTGATCTTCCGAATTGTATAATTCTCCGGCTGCCATTTTTTCTTTTTCTGTCCTCAGCATGTAAGTCACTCCAGATGTCAGATTGTAATCTCGATCAAATTTCCTTCATCATCCTCAATCACACTTTCATAGTAGCCGTCTCCTGTTGTCCTCGGGCCGTTAACTACTGCGAAACCATCCGCCTTCAATCGATTAGTCAGTTCGTCAACTTTCTCCCGGCTCCCAACGGAAAAGGCAATATGTGCCCAGCCTGTCATTGTTTGTGAGGACGGATCGGTCACATTCCCTTTTTTCATAATCTCCAGCCTTGCTCCGGAATCAAACGTAATAAAATAAGACTTAAAATCTTTTTTCTCATTATGATACAAATCATTCGCTTCGCCATTAAAATACGTTTCATAAAAAGATTTCATTCGCTCTAAATCATTGACCCAGACCGCTGTATGTTCAATATGCATTTCTTCCTCCTCCTTCGCCTTCAATGAAGTTATAAGGTATGAAATGCATTTCAGTTCAAGCTTTTTTCTTAAATTTATGCTGAATTTTGATATCAGCGGGTTCATCCTGCAAAAATAGAGAAAATGCTGCGATGCCAAGCTGCTCAAGATTCAAATCAAGCGACGGAAAACCAAGAACACGGCTGATAGAAGTATTCCCCTCGCCTATGATTTCAACATCCCAATTACTCTTTTTGGCAAATAGATGAATTCCAGCTGCCACTTCATCACTATTTGCATAAATAGCAGTCGGAACCCGCCCGCTCATATAAAAATGTTCAGCTGCCAGCTCACCATCATTCATATCGTTGCATCCGGACAGCATATGGCGGTCTTCCAACCTTCCGCAGACAGCTTTATAGGCCGCAGCTTTATCAGCCGTGCTCGGGCTCCTATCAGCTTCTCTGACACACGTAAAAGCAATATTCTCATGCCCGCGGCTCTTTAAATAGCGAAAGCTCTCTGCATAAGCAGCTTTTCTGTCATTAAAAGCACAAGGGTCATCAATGTCTCCGGTATCCTCACAAGCGATGACTGGCCCATATTCCTGATAAGCTAAAATGCTGTCCCAATGATTGGCGCGGGAAGTAATGATGAGACCGTCTATTTTCTTCGTTCTTAACAGCTCTAAATATTTGATTTCAATATCGGGGTTATAATTGGTGGGGAGAAGGGTCGTTGCATACTCATGCTGAAAAGCCGCCTTGGTGATTCCGTTAACGATTTTATCAAAGCAGGGATGATCGCTATAAGGCAGAATCACACCGACCGTATGGGTTTTCCCGCGAATGAGATCGATTGCGGTTCGATTTGGTGTATAATCCAAATCCTTCATGACTTGTTGAACAAGCTTTCTCTTTTCTTCAGACACATACGGATGATGATTCAATACACGCGAGACAGTCGAAACAGATACATTTGCCAGTCTTGCGATCTCTTTTATATTTGCCATCTCTTTCTCCTTTTTCATATAAAAAAAGCAGTAAGTGTAAAATCCTTACTGCTATCTCATCATATATTGATGATAAGTTCAACAGGACAATGGTCGGAACCCATGACATCCGCTGATATGCTGGCATCTTCAATCTGTTCCTTAAGTCTTTCAGAAACAACAAAATAATCAATCCGCCATCCAATATTTCTGTCCCGGGCGCCGGCACGATACGACCACCAGGAATAAGCGCCTTCAAGATCAGGATAAACATGACGAAAAGAATCAACAAAGCCAGCTTCTAAGAAACGAGTGAATGCCCCTCTTTCTTGATCTGAAAATCCAGCGTTATTCCGGTTCGCCTTTGGATTTTTCAAATCAATCTCCTGATGGGCAACATTCAAATCACCGCATAAAATCACTGGTTTTTTCTGATCCAATTCAAGAATATAAGACAATAAAGCCTCTTCCCATTGCATGCGGTAATCAATCCGCTCTAACCCCCTTCTGGAATTGGGCGTGTAAACAGTCATCACAAACACGTTTTCAAATTCCAGCGTAATCACTCTGCCTTCTTGGTCATGCTCTTCTACTCCGATACCGTAGATGACCTGCAGCGGTTCTTGCTTAGAAAAAACAGCTGTGCCGGAATATCCTTTTTTCACTGCATAATTCCAGTACACATGATAGCCTTCAGGCTGGAGATCAACCTGGCCGTCCTGTATCTTCGTTTCCTGAAGACATATAATATCTGCATCCTCTTCTTTCAAATAAGAGAGGAAATCCATTTTTCTCATCACAGCCCGCAGGCCGTTTACATTCCATGAAATCAACTTCATGTTTCATCCTCCCCCTATAAAAAAGAGCAAGAACCCGAAGGTCCTTGCTCTTTACGCATCAGCTTACTCACCGCTTACGTATGGAAGTAAAGCCATTTGACGTGCGCGTTTGATCGCTGCAGTCAATTTACGTTGGTATTTAGCGTTTGTTCCAGTTACACGACGTGGTAAAATTTTACCGCGCTCAGAAACAAACTTTTTAAGAAGATCTACATCTTTGTAGTCGATGTGCGTGATACCGTTAGAAGTGAAATAACACACTTTACGGCGTTTCGCACGACCGCCTCTGCGTCCTCCTGCCATTGTCATTTCCCTCCTTTCTTTTTCATTTTAGGCGATAATCACATTAGAATGGAAGATCATCATCCGAGATGTCAATCGGTTTGCCGTCGTTGGCAAATGGGTCATCATTAAAGCTGTTCCCCTGATTGCGTCTCTGGTTGTTTTGATTTCCCCCAAATGGATTATCATTTTGGCCTCCGCCAAAGTACTGGCCTCCGCCGCTGTTTCCTTCGTTGTATCCACCTGAACCAGAACCGCCGCCGTTTTTCGGCTCAAGAAATTGAACACTTTCAGCTTGGACCTCTGTCACGAAGACACGCTGTCCTTGCTGGTTTTCATAGTTTCTTGTTTGTAAACGGCCATCTACGCCTGCAAGGCTTCCTTTTTTCAAGAAGTTTGCAACGTTTTCGGCTTGTCTTCTCCAAGTGACACAATTAATGAAATCGGCCTCACGTTCTCCGGACTGGTTCGTAAATGTACGATTCACAGCAAGAGTAAACGTAGCAACAGCCGCACCGTTTGGCGTATAACGAAGCTCTGGGTCTTTTGTCAGTCTTCCGACTAATACAACTCGGTTAAGCATAAGAAAGACCACCTTTTACCATTATATATTTCAAAATTGCTTATTCTTCTTCTTTAACAACAATGTGGCGAATGATATCGTCACTGATCTTAGCTAGACGGTCAAATTCTTGAACTGCCGCAGCGTCAGATTGAACGTTTACGATTTGGTAGAAACCGTCGCGGAAATCGTTGATTTCGTAAGCAAGACGACGTTTACCCCAATCCTTTGTTCCAGTGATCTCCGCACCGTTAGAAGTCAGAACGTTGTTGAAACGCTCGATAACTGCTTTTTTAGACTCTTCGTCAATGTTTGGGCGGATAATGTACATAACTTCGTACTTTCTCATCTGTTTGCACCTCCTTTTGGACTAAGCGGCCCATAATGGGCAAGGAGCAATAATTCTATTACTCACAATTTTATATTATACCAAAGCTCTTGTCCCTTTACAACTGCATCCTATACATTAAATCGGAAATGAATAACATCTCCGTCTTGGACCACATATTCTTTCCCTTCAAGGCGGACTTTTCCTGCCTCTTTAGCTCCTGCCATACCGCCGCCCGCAAGAAGATCCTCATAAGCAACTGTCTCAGCACGAATGAAGCCCCGCTCAAAGTCACTATGAATAATTCCTGCACACTCAGGTGCTTTCATGCCTTTTTTGAATGTCCAAGCTCTGACTTCCTGTTCTCCGGCTGTGAAATATGTTGCGAGGCCGAGAAGAGAGTAAGACGCTTTGATCAGCTGATCAAGACCTGATTCTTGAATGCCCAGCTCTTCCAAGAACATTTGCTTTTCTTCGCCTTCAAGCTCAGCGATTTCAGATTCGATTTTTGCACATACAACGATAACTTCTGCGTTTTCGCCGGCAGCGTACTCGCGAATCTTCGCTACATTTTCATTGCCAGATGGATCAGCAACTTCATCTTCACTTACGTTGGCCACGTACAAAATAGGCTTCGAAGTCAGTAAATGGAGCTGCTTCACAAGCTTTTGCTGCTCTTCAGTGAATTCTACAGATCGAGCAGGCTTTTCACTCTCAAACGCTTCTTTCAGTTTAGATAAAATCTCAAACTCAAATACAGCGTCTTTATCTTTTTGCTTCGCAAGCTTGCTGACGCGTGTAATCCGCTTTTCAACCGTTTCCATATCAGCGAGGATCAGCTCAAGGTTGATCGTTTCAATGTCATCAATCGGATCAACCTTTCCGGAAACGTGTGTAATGTTGTCATCGGAAAAAGCACGGACAACGTGGCAAATCGCGTCAACTTGGCGAATATGAGATAGGAACTTGTTGCCGAGTCCTTCTCCTTTAGATGCGCCCTTTACAATCCCTGCAATATCAGTGAATTCAAAAGCAGTCGGCACAGTCTTCTTCGGGTTGACCAGCTCAGTCAGCTTTTGCAGACGATCATCTGGCACCTCTACAATTCCCACGTTCGGATCAATTGTACAGAACGGGTAGTTGGCTGATTCGGCACCGGCCTGTGTAATTGCGTTAAATAGTGTTGATTTTCCGACGTTTGGCAAACCAACAATTCCAGCTGTTAAAGCCATTCTTTCATCTCCTCTATATAAAACCGTCATTGTATGAACGTATTTTGAACCTAGAGCAATTATAAGGAGGTTCACTGGAAAAGACAAGCTGACAAAAAAGCATTTTCAGCCTGCCAATCCCTTTGATTATGCTTTTTTCAAGCCTACTAAACAGTCAAAAAGCGTACTTCCCATTCCATTATCAGAATTTGTATCATTTGTCAGTGCATTGACTGACCCTCCAAAAGCAGCCCACATGCCTTCATCTATATTAATCGTCTTCGCATGAGCCTGCTTCATCACTTTCACCTTGCCCTTCAAGCGTCCGCGGTCATTAAAGATAACAACTTCGTCTCCATCCTGAAGATCCTGCTCAGCCGCTATATCTGGAGAAATATCGACCTGAACGTGCTGAAGCTTTTCAATAAACGGCACATGCTGTGAATGGTTGGAACGCTGCGGATGAATGGATAACAGCGTATAAGGGTACTTTTCAGCTAACTCCTCATTATGGAAAACAGATTCTTCGGGCACATTTAATTGAAGCGAGCCGCTAAATCCCTTTTGCTCAGCTAGCGACGAAGTAAATTCAAATTTTCCACTCGGCGTCAAAAACTGATAATCATCCCACGGCACCTGTTTTACTGGAAGAGGGAGGTGGCCTTTTTCTTTTAAACGCTCAAGTGTCACATCCTCTGCTTCCAATGAAGAAAGCCCCATCTCTAAAAATTCTTGAGTGCTGTATTCAAACAGCTCGCCAAACCCAAGACGTTTTGCAAGCTCTGACCAGATCCAGCTGTCCGACTTCGCTTCACCCTGCGGCTCCACAAGCTTCTTCCCGTACTGAACATAATGATGATACATACTGGAATAGTAGATATCTTCTTCTTCAAAAACAGTGGCAGTCGGCAAAACATAATCGCACAGCTTTGCGGTATCCGTCATAATAGAATCAATCGCGACCGTCATTGGAACCTTTTCAAAAGCTTGTCTCACCTTATTTGTATTCGGCACCTGAGTCAGCGGATTTCCGCACGTCACAATAATCATCTCAATCGCAGGATCAGCAGCGGTCAACACTTCTTCAGCCTGCGTCATCATTGAAAAAGAACGTGATGTTGTTTTTAATTCCGGCAGCGTCAGCTTTGTTTTTGCAAAGCTCTCGCCAATCTGGACATTTCCGAAATTCGCGCCGCCGCCCTTAATTCCGACATTTCCGCTTGCCGCAACAAGTGCATCAATCCAACGAATCGTTCCCCCGCCGTTTTTATAACGCTGCATGCCAAGCCCCATAAAAGTAGACACCGGACCATCAGCATACAAAGCGGCCAGATACTCCAGGTCCTCCATAGAAGTTTCTGTTTTCACAATAAACTCTTCCAGAGAAACAGTTTTCAAAAGCTCTTTCACATCATCAAAACCGACAGAATGCTCAGAAATAAACGTTTCCTCCGTTCTTCCCGTCTCAATCAGAACCTTCAAAACGGCTGCCGCAAGCCAGCCGTCCATTCCAGGCTTTACAGAGATATAGCGGTCAGCAAGCTTAGCAGTCGGGTTGAAGATCGGATCAATCACCGTAATCGTGGCGCCCTTCTTTTTCACCTGCTGCAAGTGATGGTATAAGTGCATATTTGTTCTGGATACATTTCTTCCCCACACAACAACATGCTTGCTGTTGTAAATATCAAGCGGGCCGTGACCGTACGAACGGCCAAAATCCCAGCTTTGCGCCTCGATGCCGGAGCCCCAGCATATGCTTCCGACGATTTCAGTCACGCCTCCATATCCATTAAAAAAACGCTGATCAAGCGCTTTTAACAGACCGTTATTCGCATAATCATGGCTGTGCAAAACAGCAGTCGTCTCCGACATTTCCTTGATTTCCCGAAGTTTATCGGCAATTTCATCAAGTGCCTGCTCCCAAGAAATCCGCACAAACTCGCCATTTTGTTTTTTCATTGGATAGCGAAGCCGATCAGGAGAATTTGTTTTTGTCTCAAGCATTCTGCCGCGGCCGCAGATTTTACCTTCCGTAATCGGATGGTTTGGATCTCCGTCCACTTTTGTTACCTTTCCATCATCAACAGTCACCAAAAAGCCGCAGCTGTCCCAACAATTCAGCGGACATGCCGACTGATGCACTTTGCTCATCGCCGTCTTCTCCTTACCTTCTATATGAAAAAGCATGAGTGTCGGCCTATTTATGAAGTAGGCTCCTCATGCTTGACTAGTACTTTTTTTAGTTTTCTTTCAAATTCTCTTCTCGGAATCATAACACTGTGAGAGCATCCCTCACACTTAATTCGAATATCCATTCCCATGCGTATAATTTTCCAGCTGTTCGCTCCGCATGGATGCGGTTTTTTCATTTCTACGATATCATTCAGGCCAAAGTCTTTATCCGCCAAGACCCTTCACCTCTTTTCCTAAACTGCTGTATCTATTGTACAAAAAAACTGATCATAAGAGCAATCAAGATAAATGAAAAGAAATACATCCTCTTATTTCCATTTACTCAAAATAGGATATAAGAGCAGACAAACTAACAAATACAAATTGAGCATCCCATATATCGGATACAAGAACGCGATCAAATCAGAAAATCCGAAAGAAGTAAAAGGTACCATTAACACTAACAAAATCAACACAATCATCCATCTAGGCATATGAATAAACGCCATCAGCCGGCTGGACAGCCCCAGCAAACCAGCTACCGTCGTCGTGTAAATCGCCAGGCACAGCACCGCCGTCATACATAAAAAAAGGAAATAAGGCGCACCCTCCAGAACGGCAAACAGCGGTATTTCAAACTGAGAAAGGGAGCCCGCCAGCTCCACCAACGTTTCATTATAAACAAATGAGATCACGCCAAAAATAAGACCGCTTGCCACACTTGCGATTTTTGCTTCTCCGAGCCCTTTCATCTCTTTCCCAACAGAGGATAAAATCGCAACAACTGAAAGGATGTTTAAAGAGGTAAACGTAATGCTCGCAGGCCAGTTATACTGCTGGGACAAATCAATCGTCCACGTATGGTGATGTGTGCTCTGAAAGGAGATCAGCGCATATAAAAGCCCCGCTACTAACACAGGAATCAAAATACTATTTATAGATAATATTCCTTTCACATCCCACAAAAACAAACACACTGTCACGATGCAAATCAGCGTGATTCCCCACCAGAAAGGAAGCTTGTACATTTGCAGGGTCACACCGCCTCCCGCAATCATCACCATAGTCGTCGAAAACAAATAAAAAATGATGAGGACATCATAAATTTTCGCCAGCCATGGCCCCATTAAATGCTCCAGAACCGGCAGAAAATGAGTGGATTGAACCTTAAAACTGATTTTCATCACAATATAAGACGAGAAAATGAACATGATTGTAAACAGCACAATAGCAAGTCCGCTTTCAGCCCCAAAAAACTGCCATATCTCCTGACCGCTCGCATATCCGGCCCCGATCAGGCTCCCTAATATGAGCAGCATCCACTTCATTCCGGCTCTCCACAACACTATCACCTCATAGACAAAGTTCAGCTTGTTCCCGTTATTGTTACTATATAAATAAAAGAAAGCAAACATGCCATATTTTCATAGACATTTAAATACAAGGTGAAATTATCATACGAAATACACATAAAAAAAAGACTGCTAATATGGCAGTCTAAAAAGAGATATTTATTTGTTTGTCCGCGGAATGAAGAAGTGAACTTCACTCTTCACTTTTTTCTAACCATTCCTACCTATTCAAGTGTTTCATAAACAGACCATTGCTTGATCATGATCGAGGCAATGGGGGACAATACTTGTAATCGCCCACTAACCATTCATATCATGCCCTCTACTTTTTTTAAAATCTCCGGTGCCATACACAAAGCATAAAAAATCATACTGCTGGATATACTGTAAACAAGCTTACATAACTACACACCATAGCAATTCTGTTACCTACTATAACAAGGAAGTGAAACCCATGAATCGAAAAGGCGGGCTTTTTTCCTCTCAGGAACGAGTAAAGCAATATGTTTCACATACAGATGCTGCAGCAGCAAAACAAATCCAAACCATCCTTTCTTCATCCTTACGTAAAACTGCCGGCAAACCAATTGTCGTGGTTTGTATCGGAACAGACCGTTCAACCGGTGATTCATTGGGCCCGCTCGTAGGAATGAAACTCAAACAGATGCAGCTCACCAGATTCCATGTCTACGGAACCTTATCTGACCCCGTCCATGCTGTGAACATGAAGGATAAAATCAATGACATTCATAAATTACATAAAAACCCATTTGTTATAGCAGTCGATGCATGCTTAGGCCGCGTTAAGAGTGTGGGTTCATTTCAAATCGGGGACGGGCCATTAAAGCCCGGAGCCGGTGTACAAAAAGACCTACCTGAAGTGGGAGATCTTCATATTAACGGAATCGTGAATGTGAGCGGTTTTATGGAATATTTTGTATTGCAAAATACTAGACTCAACTTGGTCATGAATATGGCAAATGTTCTAGCAGAAGGTTTGAGTTTAACAGATCGGACAGAGTGGAGGCAAGAACGCATTAATCCACTGCAAAGGCTCACTGGGCGCATATAAAACAAAAACCATCTTCGTTTGAAAGATGGTTTTTTCATTTATGATTCTCGTTCAGACAAAAGCTCTAAAATCCGGTCAAGGTCTTCATTAGAGAAAAATTCAATTTCGATTTTGCCTTTTTTCTTCTGTCTTTTAATATTAACTGTTGTTCCAAAATAATTTTGGAGATAGGATTCTCGTTCTTTTAGAACCGCATCTTTCACAGGTTCTTTTTTCTTTGTTTCACGTGGAACATTCTGATTCAACTGCTGAATCAGCTGCTCAAGCTGGCGAACATTGAGCTGCTCCGCAATCACTTTTTGTACCAGCGGTTCAAGCTTATTTTTGTTTTTTAAGCCAAGAAGCGTGCGTCCATGTCCCATAGAAAGCGTGCCTTCGGCAATAAGCTGTTGAATATTTTCTGGCAGTGTCAGCAGTCTTAAATGATTCGCAATATGCGGTCTGCTTTTCCCAAGACGTTTGGCAAGCTGCTCTTGCGTGAGGTCTAAGTGTTTCAACAAGGAGTCATATGCCTGAGCCTCTTCAAGCGGAGATAAATCTTCACGCTGAAGGTTTTCTAATAAAGCAATTTCCCTCATTAACGCCTCTGATAATTCACGGACAATGGCCGGAACTGTATCTAAACCTGCCAGCTTTGCCGCTCGAAAACGCCGTTCACCCGCAACAATATCATAGCCTTTTAAAGATTTTCTGACGATAAGCGGCTGAAGAATGCCATGCTGCAACACAGATTCTTTTAGTTCAGCTAATGCCTCGTCATCAAAGTGTTTTCTTGGCTGATAAGGATTAGGGCGTAAATCGGCAATTTTAATTTCTTCAACTGTCTCTTCAGACAAATCGACCTGATTAAATAACGCATTAATCCCTTTTCCAAGGCCTTTAGCCATTCGCAGCCACTTCCTTTGCTAAATCTAAATATACTTCCGCACCTCTTGACCGCGGATCGTATAAAATGATGGGTTTTCCGTGACTCGGTGCCTCACTCAGACGGACATTACGCGGAATAACTGTCTTATATACTTTATCCCTAAAATACTTTTTAACCTCTTCAATCACTTGAATGCCAAGGTTTGTCCGGGCATCAAGCATTGTCAGCAATACACCTTCAATCATTAAATCAGTATTCAAATGCTTTTGCACAAGACGTACTGTATTTAATAACTGGCTGAGCCCCTCCAAGGCATAATATTCGCACTGTACAGGAATCACAACGGAATCCGAGGCAGTAAGGGCGTTAATCGTCAGCAAGCCCAATGACGGCGGACAATCAATGATAATATAATCATAATTTTGCTTTACTGCTTCAAGCGCTCTCTTCAATCTCACTTCTCTTGATATTGTAGGAACCAGCTCGATCTCAGCCCCTGCAAGCTGAATCGTCGCAGGAATCACATCCAAGTTCTCTACTGTCGTTGCTTTAATAATATCTATTACATCTGCATCATCTACTAAAATATCGTACACACACTGCTCTACATCGGCTTTTTCAATTCCTAATCCGCTTGTCGCATTTCCCTGCGGATCAATATCTACCAGCAGAACCCTTTTCCCTATGTAAGCCAAACATGCCCCAAGGTTGACAGACGTCGTTGTTTTGCCGACCCCGCCTTTTTGGTTCGTAATTGCTATGATTTTTCCCACGATGTCACCTACTTTCACATGAACATGTACTATCTTGCTTCTATTCTATCAAAAAAAGATTAAAGCGTTTCATTTTTTTCATCATTTTGTTCCGAATCAGAAGGGAAATAATTGAAAATTCAAGCACGCTTTATGCTTTCTCTTATAAATTCTGCAATTTCTATGTTTTTTTGACTTAAAAAAGGAATTTCTTAAAGAAAAAAAGAAGAAGTCACAGTACAGAACGTGGAAACAGGATGGTGAGAAAATGGTTTATCAAACGAAGAGAGATGTACCCGTTACGCTGATGGTTGTGTTTCTCATATTACTGATACAAGCAGATGCCATTGTTCCTTTTGTGCTGGGAAATATGAGAGTTTCCGGCTGGATCATTTTTATTCTGCTGACTCTTTTAAATGGACTCATCATTTGGAGCTTTATTGACCTAAAATATGTATTGAAGGAACACCATCTGATCATTAAAGCCGGATTGATCAAACATCAAATTCCTTATGAAAACATCGATAAAGTCGTTCAAAAAAAGAAACTATGGTCCGGTTTTCGTCTGATCGGCTCTCGCCATGCCATCACAATATATTATCAGGGGGGATGGGGACATGCAGTAATTTCACCGCAAAAATCTGAAGAGTTTATCCACAAACTCAAAGAAAAGAATTCTAATATAATAATTTTCACTAAAAGTAAGTGATTACCTTTTATTGAAAATATAAAAAGCTCTCCTGCTTTTCAGGAGAGCTTCTATTTTGGTATGCGAATCGTTAATTGAATATATTCTTCAAATTCTTCTTCTTCTGTATTCAATTTTACACCGCTGTCTTCCACCATTGATAGTGACTGGCGAATCGTGTTCATCGCAATTCTTGTATCTCTGCTGAATGCTTTGCGTCTCGGCTTTGGCTTTCTCTTGCCTTGCTCCAGCATTTTCACCACGCGGTCTTCCGTCTGCTTTACATTTAAACTTTTCTCAATAATCTCTGTGAGCAGTGTGACTTGGAGCTCAGGCTGTTTCAGCGGAATCAGCGCTCTGGCATGGCGCTCGGTGATTTTCTTCTCCATAATCGCCTCTTGGACCGGCTGAGGCAGCTTTAATAACCGAAGCTTATTCGCGATTGTAGACTGCCCTTTTCCTAAGCGCTGTGCGAGTGCCTCCTGTGTTAAATCATGCAGCTCAAGCAGCCTAGCATAAGCATGCGCTTCCTCAATAGAAGACAGTTCTTCCCGCTGCAAGTTTTCGATTAACGCCACAGAAGCGGTTTCCGTGTCGGAAAAATCCTTAATAATTGCCGGAATCTTTTCCCACTCAAGCGATTGCACCGCTCTCCAGCGTCTTTCACCTGCAATGAGTTCGTATTGGCCTTCTTCTTCTGTATGCCTAACAACAATCGGCTGAATAATGCCGTGTGTATGAATGGTCATTGCTAACTCTTTGATTTTTTCATCTGAGAAAATGGTGCGTGGCTGAAAACGGTTGGGAACGATAGCATTTACCGGTATTTCCAGAATCTCTTCTTTGTTTGTATCATGTTCAGCAATCTCCGGCTCCTGTTCCTTCTCACCAAGCCCGAAGAAACGAGAGAATGAATGCTTCATGTACCTACACCACCTTTAAAAACTGCCATTTTTATAATTCTATTTTCTCATGGTTTTTCCTGCTGTACATCCATCAATTTTGATGAAAATATGATGGTATTGTCATATCAGGCTGTCTAAATTACCCTTCAATTGGCGATTTATTAGGAGTTCCCGGTTTTCTTGGATACTTCTTAGGTGTATTTTTTATTTTGCGTATCACCATAATATTACGATCGCTTTCTTCAATAGGCAGCTTAAAAGAATGGATATTCTCAAGTTCTCCTCCAAGCGTCGTGATTGCTTTTTTGCCTGCATTCAGTTCTTCTTCCGCTGATGCGGCTTTTAAAGCAACAAATAAACCGTTTTTCTTCACCAGAGGCAAGCAAAGCTCACTCAAAACAGATAATCTCGCAACTGCTCGCGCTGTCACAATATCATAGCTTTCACGCACGTCTTTCCGTTGCCCGAACGTTTCAGCTCTGTCATGGCAGTATGTTGTATTCTCCAATTGCAAAGCCTCAGATAGCTTTTCTAAAAACGTGATCCGTTTATTCAGTGAATCTACGATTGTGACATTGAGGTGCGGAAAGCATATTTTTATCGGCAGACTTGGAAAACCCGCTCCCGCTCCGACATCACAAATCGTGTTCACCTGATTGAAGTCGACATAAAAAGCAGCTGTAATGGAATCATAAAAATGCTTTAAATACACTTCTTTTTTCTCTGTTATTGAAGTCAGATTGATTTTTTCGTTCCATTCAACCAGCATGTCGTAATACAGCTCAAATTGCTCTAGCTGACGGGGAGAAAGGGAGATCCCTTTTTCCGCCAAACCAGAAGTAAATTCTTCAATATTCATGCCGTCATCCTTTCTATTCGGCTATCTTCGCAATGCGTCCCTGCTCTAAATACACCAATAGAATTGAAATGTCCGCCGGGTTTACACCGGAAATGCGGGAAGCTTGGGCAACAGACAAAGGCCGTACATTTTTCAGTTTTTGACGCGCCTCGGTCGCAATCCCCTTAATTGCGTCATAATCAATTCGGTCTGGAATTTTTTTATTTTCCATCTTCTTCAGTTTTTCCACTTGCTGAAGAGATTTTTCAATATATCCTTCATATTTCACTTGGATTTCTACTTGTTCTGCCACGTCTTGAGGAACCGGCACTTCTGGCGGCGCCAGTTTTGTGACTGTTTCATAGTTCATTTCAGGACGTTTCATCAAGTCTGTGCCGCGAACTCCATCTTTCAATTCGCTTCCGCCAAGAGAACGGATATATTCTTGATTTTCCGGAGACGGCTTGATAATTACAGAATGAAGACGTTTTTTCTCCGCCTCGATCGCCGCTTTTTTCTTCTCAAAAGCCGCATAGCGCTCATCAGAAATCAATCCAATGCGGTGTCCGATTTCTGTCAGACGCAAATCAGCATTGTCATGGCGAAGCAGCAATCTGTATTCAGCACGTGATGTCAAAAGACGATATGGCTCATTGGTACCTTTTGTCACAAGGTCATCAATCAGAACACCAATATAGGCGTCAGAACGGCTTAGAATTACTTCTTCTTTTCCAAGCGCTTTTCGTCCTGCATTGATTCCCGCCATAATCCCTTGTCCCGCAGCTTCTTCATAACCGGATGTTCCGTTAATTTGGCCTGCAGTGTAAAGGTTTGTGATTTTTTTGGTTTCAAGTGTCGGCCAGAGCTGTGTCGGTACGATTGCATCATACTCGATCGCATAGCCGGCTCTCATCATTTGCACGTTTTCAAGTCCAGGAATCGTTGCAAGCATTCTTTGCTGTACGTCTTCTGGAAGACTTGTAGATAAACCTTGGACATAGACTTCCTGTGTATTTCTGCCTTCCGGCTCAAGGAAGATTTGGTGACGCGGTTTATCATTAAAACGGACAACTTTATCTTCAATGGATGGGCAGTATCTTGGGCCCGTACCTTTGATCATACCGGAATACATCGGTGAACGGTGCAGGTTGCTGTCAATAATCTCATGTGTCTCAGGGCTTGTATATGTCAACCAGCAAGGGAGCTGATCTGTGATATATTCCACTGTTTCATATGAGAAAGCGCGAGGCACATCGTCACCAGGCTGAATTTCCGTTTTGCTGTAATCAATCGTGTCGCTTTTAACGCGAGGCGGCGTACCTGTTTTAAAACGAACAAGGTCAAAACCAAGTTCCTCCAAATGCTCAGAAAGCTTAATAGAAGGCTGCTGGTTATTTGGGCCGCTTGAGTAAGACAGATCGCCAAGAATAATACGTCCTCTTAAATATGTCCCTGTCGTCATGACAACTGCTTTCGCACGATAATGTGCACCGGTTTGTGTAATAACGCCTCGGCATTCGCCGTCTTCAACGATCAGCCGCTCCACAATTCCTTGCAGCAATGTTAAGTTTGGTTCTTTTTCAAGCGTATTTTTCATTTCGTGCTGATATTGGAATTTGTCTGCTTGCGCACGCAATGCACGAACCGCAGGACCTTTTCCTGTATTCAGCATTCTCATTTGAATATGCGTTTTATCGATGTTTCTTCCCATTTCTCCGCCGAGCGCGTCAATTTCGCGGACGACAATCCCTTTTGCGGGGCCGCCGACAGACGGATTACATGGCATAAATGCAACCATATCTAGGTTGATGGTCAAGACAAGCGTTTTGGCGCCTTGGCGTGCAGATGCGAGGGCAGCCTCAACACCGGCATGCCCGGCGCCAATCACAATCACATCGTATTGGCCTGCTTCATACCCCATGATTCTAGTTCCTCCTTTTATTATTTTCCTAAACAGAATTGTGAAAAGAGCTGATCAATTAAGCTTTCGTGGACAGAATCTCCAATGATTTCCCCTAAAAGCTCCCAGCATCTTGTAAGGTCAATTTGCACCATGTCGATCGGGACATCCTGTTCGATGCCGCTAAGCGCATCTTCAATGGCGCGTTTTGCTTGCTGTAAAATAGAGATGTGACGTGTGTTGCTGACATAAGTCAGATCACCGCTTTCAATGGCACCCGTGTAGAACAGTGATTGAATCGCTTCTTCCAGATCATTGATGCCTTCCTCTTTTAAAAGAGATGTCGTAACAACTGGACGTCCATTGGCAAGCTCACGGACACGTTCAGTGTCAATCTTCGCCTCAAGGTCAGTCTTATTCAAAATCACGATAACATCCATGCCCTCAACGGCTTCAAAAAGCTTCACGTCTTCATCAGAAAGCTCTTCACTATAATTAAGCACAAGTAAAATCAGGTCCGCTTCCTTTAGAACCTGGCGAGAACGTTCAACACCGATTCGCTCAACAATATCCTCTGTTTCACGAATACCTGCTGTATCAACCAGACGAAGCGGGACGCCCCTTACATTCACGTATTCCTCAATCACATCCCGTGTCGTTCCGGGAATATCGGTTACAATGGCTTTTGCCTCATGAACGAAGCTGTTCAGAAGAGATGATTTTCCTACGTTTGGCCGGCCGATAATGACGGTAGAAAGACCTTCACGTAAGATTTTTCCTTGCTCAGAAGTCCTCAGCAGCGTCTCAATTTCCTTTTTCACGGCGGTTGCCTTTTCGACTAAAATCTGATGCGTCATTTCCTCTACATCATCATACTCCGGATAATCGATATTCACCTCAACATGGGCCAGTGTTTCTAAAATCTCACTGCGCAAACGGCGCACCAAAGCAGAAAGACGCCCTTCCATTTGATTCATAGCAACGTTCATTGCCCGGTCCGTTTTCGCTCTGATTAAGTCCATAACCGCTTCCGCCTGTGAAAGATCGATTCGGCCGTTTAAAAACGCACGTTTCGTAAATTCGCCAGGCTCTGCCAGTCTCGCTCCCTCTCTCAATGCGAGCTGAAGCACTTGGTTCACAGTCACAATTCCCCCGTGACAGTTTATCTCGATAACATCTTCCCGTGTAAAAGTTCTCGGCGCTTTTAACACTGATACCATTACTTCCTCAACGACACGATCCGAAGGTCTGTCTACGATATGACCATAATGAATCGTATGTGATTCGACCGAGCTGAGTGTTTTCCCCTTCGGTCCCTTATAAATTTTATCTGCGATTTGAATGGCTTCTGGTCCGCTCAACCGTACAATCGCAATCGCGCCTTCTCCCATCGGTGTGGAAATTGCCGCAATTGTATCCATGTTGTTCACCTCTCTTTACTTATACTTCATCTATATAAAAAAATTTTTATTATGCCAAAACTAAAAGATAACATAGTTTGGTTCGAAGTGGAAGATTTGTTATCCACAGAAATAGAAATTCGTCCCTTATTACTTTAACTTATCCACATGTGAATAACAATTAATTTTATTTCCTGAACTTCCTTTTTATCAACAGGATACACCTAAAAAGAAAAAACTTAAACGGCAAAACCTTGATATTACTAGGAAAAGTGGATTTTTCGGATACAAAAAAACCGAAATCCAATTTTTATCGGACTTCGGTTTTATGCTATCTTTTATGGGAAATAACGAGATGACGATTTTCGCCTTCACCCATTGAATATGTTTTGATCTGGTGGTTTGCATATCCAGAAAGAGTATCGTGAATAATTTTTCTTTCGCTGGACGGCATGGGCTCAAGCTGGATGGATTTTTTCGTTTTCAAAACCTGGTCAGCAAGCTTGATGGCCAGCTGGCTCAGTGTTTCTTTTCTTTTCAAACGATAGTTTTCTGCATCCACCGTCACATTTTTATATTGGCCTGGATAACGGTTAAGGGCAAGCTGTGTCAAAGTTTCAAGGGCGTTTAAGGTTTGTCCTCTTTTCCCAATCAACAATGCTGCCTTTTCACCTGTTATATGATATCTCACTGTCTTTTTGCTTTCTTGAACAGTCACATCAGACTTCCCGGCAATGGCTTCGGCAATCGTTTGAAGATATAACTTCGCTTGCTGAATCGGATCAATCTTTTCAACCAGCTTTACGATCGCAGGCTTTTTGCCGAAAATGCCGAGAAACCCTTTGTTTCCCTCTTCAATAACAGTAATTTCTACCTTATCCTTCGTTAATCCCAGCTCTTGCAATCCGGACTGTACTGCTTCATCGACATTTCGCCCTGCAGCAGTCACATTCCTCACTTTTTCTTTCCTCCGGCTTTTTGCGGCTCAGGATTTTTTTTAATATCAGGTCCTTTAATGAGGAAAGTTTGCGCAATCATAAACAAGTTACCGACTACCCAATAAAGAGAAAGAGCCGCCGGGAAGTTGATCGCAAATACGATAATCATAATTGGCATAATCCAAAGCATCATCGCCATTTGCGGATTTTGCTGCGCATTGCCAGCCATCATCAGTTTTTGCTGAACAAATGTAGCGACACCGGCAACGATAGGAAGGATATAGTAAGGATCTTTTTCTCCTAAGTCAAACCATAAGAAGCTATGCTCTGAAATCGCCTGGGTTCTCATGATCGCATGATAGAATCCAATTAAAATCGGCATCTGGATCAAAATCGGGAAACATCCCGCCAATGGATTGACACCATGCTTTTGGAATAACGCCATTGTTTCCTGCTGAAGCTTTTGCTGCGTTTTTTGATCCTTTGAGCTGTATTTTTCTTTAAGCTTTTGCATTTCCGGCTGTAAAGCCTGCATCGCTTTCGAACTTCTCAGCTGCTTAATCATCAGCGGTAAAATTAATAAACGAATTAAAATGGTAACTAGAATAATTGAAAGCCCGTAGTTATCTCCCGTCAATTTCGCTACATACGTAATGAGCTCAGACAATGGATATACTACGTACTTGTCCCAGAAATGCGGACTATCTGCAGTGATCGGCTCTTTCACACTCGAGCATCCAGCCAAAAGCATGAATACGCCAACCATACTTAATAGCAACCCTATTCTCCTTTTCAACAACATTTCCTCCTATAATTAATCTTTACACTCTTTTATTGCAAAGCATACTTGTATGTATTTTAGCATCTTTCAGTTTTAAATGGTGTCTTTTTCTGATCAACCAGAAAGGAAGCGCTTTTAAAAGTTGTAAGAAAGCAGTGGTGATGCCTACTTTGACGAAGATTTCTTATATAATGAAGACTTTCTGAATAGATGCTGCAGACTTTTTTTCGTTTCCTCATATGTCAGCTGGCTCGCCGGTTTTCTGGCAATAATGATGTAATCCTTTTCCTTCAGTCTCTCTTTCTCCTCAAGAAAGGCCTGCCGAATCAAACGTTTGATCCGATTTCGCATCACAGCATTGCCAATTTTTTTGCTGACGGAAAGCCCGACACGCAGTTCATCATTTTCAGGCTGATCAAGCGTATATAAGACAAACTGGCGGTTTGCAACTGATGTCCCATGTTTAAACACTTTTTGAAAATCTTCATTTTTCTTTAAACGATTTCGCTTCTTCAAATGACTCACTCCGATACTGGCTGGCAGAAACTTTTAAAATTTATTATGAACATGAGATGCATCTGAACCAGGAAGCATGCCCCGGTTCATTACGCATCACATCTATCTTTTCCCATAACGTGAAAAAAGACCACTGACATTATTCAGTGGCCTAAGCTGATAATACTTTTCTGCCTTTGCGGCGACGGCGTGCTAAAACTAGACGACCGTTTTTTGAACTCATACGGCTTCTGAAGCCATGAACTTTGCTGCGTTTACGGTTATTCGGTTGGAATGTTCTTTTCATTTATGACACCTCCCTCGAGGAATAGCTGTTAAAGACAGTCTTACTTATTATATTTGCGTTACCTATTCATTGTCAACTTCACTAGTGCTTTTATTTCTTGCAACCATAATAGGATACCATACCTTTTCAACTTTCGAAACCTTATTTTTTAGATTCCTTAATTTTACGGAAAAAAGACAAATTCAAACAATTTGCCCCTAAAATCACGCATGTGGATATCTTTTTCGGCTTTTTTTAGTATCCACAGAGGTTATCGACAACATTTTCACATTACCAACCCCTGTGGACAAGGTTTTTTCAACAGGTTGTCCGCTTTGTGGATAAGATTGTGACAACCATTGCAAGCTCTCGTTTATTTTGGTATTATATTTGTGTTTTAACTCTTGATTACTAATCCTACCTTTCCTCTTTATCCACAAAGTGTGGATAAGTTGTGGATTGATTTCACACAGCTTGTGTAGAAGGTTGTCCACAAGTTGTGAAATTTGTCGAAAAGCTATTTATCTACTATATTATATGTTTTCAACATTTAATGTGTACGAATGGTAAGCGCCATTTGCTCTTTTTTTGTGTTCTATAACAGAGAAAGACGCCATTTTCTAAGAAAAGGAGGGACGTGCCGGAAG